>NZ_FXLO01000001.1 GCF_900176615.1 Clostridium massiliodielmoense | reverse complement strand
ATATCAATTTTAAATCTCTTTGTCAACAACTTTTTTAAACTTTTTTAATTTCTTAAAATCATTTGTTTATCAGTTGTTTCCGTGTTTCTCTGCCGTCTCTCGTGACGACAAGGAATATCTTATCAAATATTATACACTAATAAAAATACAACTACGTACTTAAGACTAATTTAACTCTATATTACTGTTTTTTCCTCTGTATTTCTTTTCCTTATGTATATTGATACTCCTGGTAAAGTATTAGTTCTTAAAGTCCTATTTACCTTCTATTTAATAAGCTTTTTTTAAATAACTTAAAACTTTAAAATAGCATTATTATTTTTACAAAACTAAAAAGGACCAATTTCTAATAAAATTAAAAATCAGTCCTTTTTTAGTATAAGCACTAAATAAGATATATTAAATAAATGTATCTTATTACTTAACTTCTACATTATATTTTTTCTTTAATTCTTCTACAGTTGTTGCATATTTTACTTTTTGTCTTTCTTGAAGTAAATTAGTTCTAATTAGATCCCTAACTTCATCAAAAGATTTCTTAGTAGCTTCTTGTTTATCTTCAACTTCTATTAAATGATATCCAAATTGAGTTTTAACAGGTTCACTTATTTTTCCTATTTCTAAGTTAAAAGCAGCTTCTTCAAATTCAGGAACCATTTGACCCTTACCAAACTTCCCAAGATTTCCTCCTTGAGCTTTTGAAGGACAAGTTGAGTATTTAGTTGCAGCATCACTAAAAGTCATTCCATTTTTTATTTCTTCAGCAACTTCTTTAGCTAACTCTTCAGTATCAACAAGTATATGTTTTGCTGAAATCATCTCTCCAACAACAAAGTTATCCTTATTAGCATTATAATAATCCTCAACTTCTTTATCTGTCAGCTCTACTTGTGAAATAACCTTATTTACTGATAACTGTGTTAGAGCATCTCTCTCCATTATTTCAATAGCAGTAGTATATTCTTTTGTCTTATCATATTCCATTTCTTTTCCATAATCATAGAAAACTTCAAAAGATATTAATTGTTCTAATAACTGTTTCTTTCCTTGTTCAGTTGCTAAATAAGCTTGTTGTTCTTGTGGAAATCTTTTTATAGCAGCTTGAATATCATTTTCTGTTATTTGTTTTCCGTTAACTGTAGCTAAAACTTTATTTTCCATAGTTAAACTCCTTCTACTTAAGTATTTTATTTAAGCCTATTGACCTACTATTCTATAATAACATATAGTGGCATAAAAAAAATAGGTCATATGTTGTAAATAACCTATTTATACTTATTAGGTAACTTAATTACTGATTATTGATATATTTTGTCTGAACAGTACATTTTAGATTTTACTATACAAAAAAGTAAAAACGCATCTTTTACAAAAGATGCGTTTTGGTGATCCACCGGGGAATCGAACCCCGGACAACATGATTAAAAGTCATGTGCTCTACCGACTGAGCTAGTGAATCATATATGTTCTTGTCGAACACAATTGATATTATATCAAGGTTATATAAATATGTCAACATATTTTTTACGATTTTTTTATTAATTTAATTTTATCTTAAGAATATAGAGATTTCATTAGTTTCATGACAATCATATTTGTTTTGTTATAGTAGTTTATCCTATATACTTTAAATCTTTTAACTCAATGTTAAAGTTCTTTAATTGTAAATAATAAAAAACACTAGTAATTATACTAGTGTTTTGGTGGCTAGACCAGGAATCGAACCAGGGACACGAGGATTTTCAGTCCTCTGCTCTACCGACTGAGCTATCCAGCCTTATTACCTGGCGACGACCTACTCTTCCACATCGTCTCCAATGCAGTACCATCGGCGCTTTGAAGCTTAACCATCGTGTTCGGTATGGGAACGGGTGTTACCTTCAAGCCATAATCACCAGATTTGTTTTTTTGTTACTACAGGTACAAATTATATCAAGATTCTACTGATATGTCAACAATAAATCTAATTTTTTTTATATTTTTTTAATTTTTTTATCTACACTACATTTATTTGATATTTTTATATTTAACTCCATGTTATCTTACAATATAACTTTTTTACACAATAAAAAACACTAGTAACTATACTAGTGTTTTGGTGGCTAGACCAGGAATCGAACCAGGGACACGAGGATTTTCAGTCCTCTGCTCTACCGACTGAGCTATCCAGCCTTATTACCTGGCGACGACCTACTCTTCCACACCGTCTCCAGTGCAGTACCATCGGCGCTTTGAAGCTTAACCATCGTGTTCGGTATGGGAACGGGTGTTACCTTCAAGCCATAATCACCAGATCTTCTT
>NZ_FXLO01000003.1 GCF_900176615.1 Clostridium massiliodielmoense | reverse complement strand
CAACTGTCAATTAAAGAAGATCTGGTGATTATGGCTTGAAGGTAACACCCGTTCCCATACCGAACACGATGGTTAAGCTTCAAAGCGCCGATGGTACTGCACTGGAGACGGTGTGGAAGAGTAGGTCATCGCCAGGTAATATGATTCACTAGCTCAGTTGGTAGAGCACATGACTTTTAATCATGTTGTCCGGGGTTCGATTCCCCGGTGGATCACCAAAAGACGCATCTAAATTAAAGATGCGTCTTTTTTTATATAAAAAAATATAATATAATATTACTTATTATATTATAGGAGGGAAAGAATGGACGAAGCTCAAGAAGTATTAGAACATACAGTAAAAACCATAACTATACTTGGAAAAAGGATTAGTATAGACACTTTAATATATATAGGAATAGCAGTAGGCATATTTTTAATGTTTTTAGTATTAAGAAAACTAATAATAAAACTTATATTGAAAGTATCTACGAAAATAAGTAAAAAAACAAAAACACAAATAAATGTTAAAGTAACAGAGGCTTTTCAAGAGCCGCTAAGTGTATTTTTTATTGTCATAGGAATATATTTTGCAATATTATATCTAGGAAAAGCATTTTCTTATAATTTAAATAACAATATTCTTTTAAATAGAGTACTTAATTCTTTAGTTATAATATTAATATCTTGGGGTTTTTGTAATTTAACATCAGAATACTCGTGGTTATATGATCGTTTATCTGGAAAATTAAATTCTAAATTAGATAAAATAGTATTTTCATTTTTAGCAAGAATAATGAAATTTATTATAATTAGTTTTACTATAATTATGATATTAAGTGAGTGGGGATACAACGTAAACGGATTTTTAACCGGAGTTGGAATTGGTGGAGCTGCCATAGCTTTTGCCGCTAAGGATGCACTTGCCAATATAATCGCAGGATTTATGATTATATTAGATAAACCATTTTCTATTGGGGATTACATAAGAACCTCAAATGTAGAAGGTATTGTTGAAGATATTAATTTTAGAAGTACAAAGGTTAGAGCATTAGATAAAAGCATAATAATTGAACCAAATTCTACTATAGCAAATGGTACAATTTTTAATTTGACCAGAAGGAAATCTAGAAAAATATATTTTACAATAGGACTTTCATATAGTACAACTAGGGAGCAAATGCAAAAGTGTTTAACTGAAATTAGAAAATTACTTGAGCAGAATAAAAATATAAGAAATGATAATATATATGTTAACTTTCACGAATTCGCAGATAGTAGTTTAAATATAGCTATCAACTGTCTTACAAATACAGCGGATTATGCAAAATATCTAAAGATAAAAGAAGATGTGAATTTTAAAATATTAGAGATTGTAAAAAATGCAGGAACATCAATGGCATTTCCAAGTACTAGTGTGTATTTTGAAAATCCTCTAGTAAAGGGAAATAAGAAAGAAAAAGATATCAACAAATGTAATGAATAAAATAAGGATGATATTGCTGAAAACAGTGAATATAGTAAAGAAAAATTACAAAAATAAGAATATAGCAGTAATAATTTAGAAGCTTGATGCATTTGTATCAAGCTTTTTTTAATAAAATGAGTCTTTTGTTAAATGATAATGTAGTTTTATGGTAAAATTATAGATATACATAAAATCGGGGGGGATAATATGAAAAAAGTAAAAGTAATTTTATTATCTTTATTAGTGTTATTTATATTTTCAGCATGTAAAAATAAAAGTATAGATAATAAAAATGAAACAGTTTCTAAAAAGGTAGAAACAAATGCAGCTGTGGAGAATTTAGAAAAAGCTAAAACTAATGAGAATATTGAAAAATTAGATAAAGCTTCTAAAGAGAAGAATAAATTACAAGAGGATAAGGATAATAAGAAGAATAAGAAATTAGATAAAATTAAGAACAATGAAGTAGTTAAAAACAGTAATGAAGATAAAAGTTCTAAAATAAAGAATTCAAAAAATGTAATAGTATTGGATCCAGGTCATGCAAGTAGAGGTGACTCAAATAAGGAACCAGTATCTCCAAGTTCATCTGTTAAAAAAGCAAGGCAAACAAGTGGAGCAGATGGAGTTATGACAAAAACACCAGAGTATAAAGTGAATATGGATGTAGCAGTAAAACTAAAAAGATATTTAGAACAAAAAGGTTTTACTGTTATTATGACGAAAACAGATAATAATAAGACTATGAGCAATATTGAAAGGGCAAAGGTTGGTAATAATGCAAATGCGGCACTTGTTATAAGAATTCATGCAGATTCTTCAGAAAGCAGATCTACAAATGGAGCATCAATGTTAATACCATCTAACAGTGGAAGTACTAAATCTATATATAGTGAAAGTAGGAATTATGGGGAAAAGCTAATAGATACACTAACAAGAGAAGTTGGAATGAAAAATAGAGGGGTTATAGAAAGAAAAGATTTAACAGGATTTAACTGGTCCACTGTTCCTGTTGTATTAGTTGAAATGGGATTTTTGTCAAATCCAGAAGAAGATAAAAAATTAAGTACAGATTCTTATAAAGATAAGATTGCTAAGGCACTAGCAAATGGAGTTAGCTATATATTTAAATAAAGCAAAAGAAACCGTGAGTAATTCAGGGGGGAGTTATCTACACGGTTTCTTTCATTTCGGGTTTATTTACATTATGTACAGTTACGAAAAAAATATACACTAAAACAAAATAAATATTTGAAAAAATAAAATTTAAATAGGAGGGATAGTGTGGATAATAAAGAACTACTAAAAAAATTAACTCTAGCTCATGCCCCAAGTAGTAGAGAAGATAAGTTATATTCATTAATAAAAGAGAATTTTAGTGATTTTGGAGAAGTTACAATAGATGATATGAACAATATTATAATTCATAAAAAAGGCATAAAAAAAGGTAGCATAATGATAATGGCTCATGCAGATGAGATTTTTCTAATTGTAAATGAAATATTAGAAGATGGTATTTTAAAATTCAAAGGTGTTGGAGTTGATCCAAAAGCAATAGTATCTACAGAAGTGACAATACATGGAAAAGAAGATATTCTTGGAATTATAAGTGTAACTAAAGATACAGATAAGGCAGTAACAGCAGATGATTTAGTTATTGAAACAGGATATTCAAAAGAGGCATTAGAAAAGATAGTTCATATAGGTGATTTTGTAACTATAAAGGGAAAATTTGTAGAGCTTTTAAACAATGAAATTGCCTGTAAGACTATAGACAATAGAGGAAGTATTGTTTCCATGTATCAGTGTGCAAAGGAACTTCAAAATATAGAACATGATTTAGATGTTTATTTTGTATGTTCATGTCAAGAAGAGGTTGGACATAGAGGAGCTAAAATGGTAACCTATAATCTAAATCCGGACATTGGAATTGCAATAGATACAACTTTTGATAGTGGTGCACTTGATACACATGATAGAGAAAATATAATAGGAAATGGACCTGTAATATGTCATGGACCAAATCTTCATCATAAATTAAATAAAAAGATTATAGAAATAGGAGATAAATATAAAATTCCTTATGGAGTGGAAGTTGAGCCTGGGAATACAGGAACAGATGCATGGGATATACAAGTTGCAAGACAAGGAGTACCAAGCATGCTTGTGTCAATTCCTATAAAACATATGCATACTCCAGTTGAACTTGTAAGTATGGATGATATAAAAAATACTGGAACTATAATTGCAAAATTAATAGAAAACTTAAAAAGTGATGATTTGGAGGAATTATTATGCTTCTAGAAAAACTTTGTAATTCAGTGGCACTTCCTTCTTATGAAGATGAAGCTAGGAATTTAATAAAGAATGATATAAAAGATTTTGTTGATGAAATAAAGGTTGATAGAATGGGCAATGTAGTAGCTCATAAAAAAGGTAACGGCAAAACTATAATATTAGATGCTTATATGGATGAGGTGGGATTTATCATTACAGCATTTAATGATGATGGAACATTAAAATTCACGCCACTTGGAAATGTAGATGAAAGATCTATTCCATGTAAAGATGTTATAATAGGTGATAAAAGAATTAATGGTGTTATAGGATTTAAAGCAATTCACCTTCAAAGTAAAAAAGAAAGAGAAGAAAATATTGATATTGAAAAATTATCTATAGATATTGGAGCAAAATCAAAAGAGGAAGCTAAAAAATATGTATCTGTAGGAGATTATGTATCATTTACAAGTGAATTTGGGAAATTGGGAAATAGGTTTATTAAAGGAAAGGCACTTGATAGTAGGATTCCTTGCTATATTTTAATAGAACTTTTAAAAGAAAATTATGATGCCGACATTTATGCAATATTTTCTGTTCAAAAGCAAGTTGGAAGTAGGGGTGCTATTGTATCCTCATATAATAAAAAAAGTGATATTACAATTATTGTTGAAAATGGATTAAGTAAAAATAATGATAATGTAATAGATAAAGGACCTTCATTATCAAGAATGGATGGTAACGTTGTTTGCGATAATGATATCATTAATGATATAAAAAGTATTGGAGAAAAAGAAAGCATACCGTATGAAATAAAAAATAATAAAAATAGGGGAAATAGCGGAGATTCTTATGTAGAAAATGGTTCAAAAATTGTTACAATATCGGTTCCATGTAAATACATGAATTCTGCAATTTCAGTTTCTTCAACTAATGATATAAAAAGTACCATAAAATTAATTAGGGGATATTTAAAATCTTTATAATTAAATTGGAGGAGTTATTTTGGAAAAGTGGCAGTTTTACTTTATGATAGGTAGTGGAATTTATTTATTATTATTAGGAATAACTATGGTAATAAAAAAAGGATTATCAAGAGCTGTTGGTGTGTATAATGTTTTAGTTGGTATATTATCAATAGTTGGAGCAATAATTGCAAAGTCTAAAGGTGATCCTACAGGAAAGATTTTTTCAGTGTTTACTGTGGTTTTAGTTGTTTCTTTCCTAATGTTCGCTATTTTAAAGGGTGCTATGAAAAAGAGATAATTATTGAAAAGGGTGATTAGGTTATGGATAAATTAATAGAAAGTTTAATAGATTCATTTGGGGTAAGTACTAAGGAAGATAAACTAAAGAGTATAATAAAGGAACAAATAGATTTCATAGAAAAAAATAAAAAGGTAAATATAGATTTAATAGAAGATGAGATGGGCAATTTAATTGCCAAAATGGGAAATGGTAAGGAAAAAGTTATGATATGCACTCATATGGACAACACAGGACTTATGGCTACTGAAATAGATGATAGAGGATTTGTTAAGGTAATTCCTATAGGAGATATAAATTTAAAGAATATTTCAGGAAGTTTTTTTAAGACTGAAGGTGGAGAAGTTGCAAGAATAGGATTTTTAAAGGAAGATTCATCTAAAGATAACTTATTTGTAGATTTTGGAGTTTCAAATAAAGAAGTTGCAAAATCTAAGATAGTTGAAGGAGAAGCTCTTGAAATCTTAGGACAAAAAATAGAGGTTGAAAATAAAATAATAGCACCTAATATTCACAGTAGAATAGCATGTTATGTACTTCTTAAAGTAATGGAAAACATGGATATTTATAAAGTGGATAAAGAAATTTGTTTTGTATTTTCTGTACAAAAGGAATTAGGATTCAAAGGAGCAAAAACGTCAGTTATTAATATTAAACCAAGTACTGCTATAGTTTTAGATTCAATGGAGTCTAATGATAATAAGGGTGGAGATTTAAAAATATCTTTAGAAAATGGACCTATTTTATCTGTTTTTGATAGAAGCCTTGTAATTCATCATAAGATTAAGGAACTTATTGAGAGTTCAGCAGAAAAATTAGGAATGAAATTTCAATATAGTATAGGTATGGGACAAAATGAAGGTGGACTTATACATAAAGAAGTTGGAGGAATAAAAACCGGAATGATAGCATTACCTTGTAGATATATGAATACTTCAGGTGAAATGATGTCATTAAAAGATATAGAAGAGTCTATTAATTTATTAGGAGAAATCATAACTAAATAATGAGCAAAGATAAAATTAATATGTATATTATATTAGAAGATATTATTATATATTAAATTAGAATTTTGTAATAGTATTAGAAAGAAGCCTTAAAAGCTATAAAGTTTTTAAGGCTTCTTTTAACTTTAACCAATCATTTTCATACATTGATTTAAATTCAACATTTCTATTGTAAGTTAGTGCAGATGGGTGATACATAGGAAATACGTGTCTTTTTAAGGATTCATTATAATAAAGATTTCCGTGGCAATCACCTATGCTTTTAAACTCCGTAAGTCTTTTTAATGGAACATTACCTAAAGTAATGATTATTTTAGGATTTACAAGATTTATCTCATCATCTAAAACTTCACGAAATAAATTAACTTCAGAAACCTTTGGAGGTCTATTACTTACAGTAACTCTACCAGTTTTCCCTGTTTTCCTTTTAATAGGACGAAAAAAGCAAGTGTTAGTTATTCTTATATTACTTCGATCAAGTCCAATAGACTTTAGATAGTTACTAAAAGTTTCTCCTGCCATTCCTACAAAAGGTTTCCCTTGTTCCACTTCATTTTTACCAGGAGCTTCTCCAACAAACAAAATATCACTTGGTATAGGACCATCTCCAGTTATAAAGCCACCAGTTTCATCAGAGTTATATTCTTCAACTATTTTTTGTATTCTAATTTTTAATTCATCATTAACGTTTATCTTGAAAACCTCCTTTATAAAAAATAATATTATGGTTATTATACACTGTTTTAAGAGAAAATAATAATACAAGTGTACCCGTACATTAGATAAAAACAATATGAAGTGATATAATTTTTAAAATTACACAAAATAATTATAGGACGGTGGATATATTATGAAAAAGCCATGTGTTATAATTCCAGGACCAACGCAAGTTAGGGAAAATGTGAGACTTGCAATGGCAAAGGAAACTACAAACCCGGATATTGATTTAGCATTTTATGATTTTTATAAAGAAACTTGTGAAAAAATAGGATACATATTAGGTACCAAAAATGAAGTAAGAGTTTTATCTGGAGAAGGAATATTAGGACTTGAAGCTGCGTGTGCATCATTAACTGAAAAAGGTGATAGAGTTCTTGTTATTGATAACGGAATATTTGGAGAAGGATTTGGAGATTTTATAAAGATTTATGGTGGAGAAGTTATCTACTTTAAAGGTGATAGAGAAAATGAAATAGATATTGAGAAACTAAAGGAATTTTTAGAGAAAGATTCAGATTTTAAATATGCTACAGTTGTCCATTGTGATACTCCATCGGGAGTTTTAAATAATATAAAAAGTATATGCAAACTTTTAAAAAGCAAAGGGATAATCACTGTTGTAGATACAGTAGCTGCTATGGTTGGAGAAAAAGTAAAGGTTGATGAATGGGACATTGATATAGCACTTGGAGCATCTCAAAAGGCGATATCATCCTCTCCAGGACTCACTATAGTAACTATAAGTAATGATGCGTTTAAGTGTATGGAAAGTAGAAAAACTCCAATTGCAAGTTTTTATTGTAATTTACTTGTGTGGAAGGATTACTATAAAGATAAGTGGTTTCCATACACAATGCCAATAAGTGATATTGTAGGACTTAGAGTTGCAGTTGATAACATCTTAGAAGAAGGTATAGAAAATGTAATTAAAAGACACGAAAAAATAGCTATAGCTACAAGAAAAGCCCTAAAAGAAGGTGGACTTGAAACCTACGTTAAAAGTGGGTTTTCAAATACTGTAACAGTTATTAATGTTCCACAGGGAATTAACTCATATGATCTTTTAAATCATTTAAGAGATAGATTTAATTTGATGATTACAGGTTCTTTTGGATATTTAAAAGGAAAAGTAATAAGAATAGGACACATGGGTGAAAATGCAAGAGTAGAAAAAATATTATTCTTATTAAGTGCTTTAGAAAAGTCATTAGAAGCATTAGGATTTAAAACAAAGTGTAAATTAGGAGAAGTATTCTTAAAAAATATTGATTAAAATTGTATAATATGAGGAGGGGAAAGAAAGGGGGGTTCAGATGAATATATTAGATAATGAGGGAAATTTAAAAGTAGCAAGTTGTGTAAGTATTATGGAACCTAAAATTGTTGAATACAAGAAAGGAGAAAGTTTAACACTTTCATTTCCTGTTTTAGAGAAATACTTAAATCCATTAAAATGTATGCAAGGAGGATTTATAACAGCTGCATTTGACAATGCTTTTGGTATATTTTTTATAATGGAAAGTGAAGGAGAGGCATTAACTACCATAGATATTAGTACTAGCTATCAAAGACCTATATTTTTAGGTGATGAGCTTATAATTACAGTGTACATAAAACAGATGGGGAACACTATAGTTCATATGTATGGAGAAGCGAACAATAAAGAAAATAAGTTAATTGCAACAGGAAATACTAATATAATGCGTATACAAAATAGAATTAATAACTGATTTAGGATATAGGGTTCTGCTCTATATCTTTTTTATATAAAGTTTCTAAAGACTCTTGACTAAAAGCAACTAGTGTATTAATATATTAGTACACTAGTCAAACAGAACACATATCAAAAGCTTTTGGAGGAGAAGTATGAGTATAAAATTTGATGATAAAATTCCTATATATGTTCAGGTAATGGATATTATAAAGAAGGATATTATTTCAGGTAAATTGAAAACTGGTGATAAATTATCATCGGTAAGAGAGCTATCAGAGAAGTTACAAGTAAATCCTAATACAGTACAGAGAGCATATAAGGAGCTTGAACGAGAAGATTTAGCATATACCCAACGAGGGATGGGGACTTTTATAGTTGAAAATGTGGATATAATTAATAATTTAAAAAAAAATACGGCAAAGGATATTATGAAAAAGTTTATTGATAGTATGAGAAACTTAGGATTTAAAGATGAAGAAATAATAGATTTAGTAATTAAGAGCTTAAAGGGGGAAAAGTAAAGTTGGATATTATATTAGAAACTAAAAATCTATGTAAAAATTACTTTAACAAAAAAGCTTTAAATGATTTTAATTTAAAATTAGAAAAAGGAAAAGTTTTTGGATTGCTTGGACCTAATGGAAGTGGCAAGACGACATTTATAAAAATTGCGACAGGTCTTTTAAGACAATCAAGTGGAGAAATTCTTATAAGTGGAAATAAGCCAAGTGTTAAAACTAAAGAGATTGTATCTTATCTTCCAGACAAAAATTATTTATATAGATGGATGAAGATAAGTGATGCAATAGAATTATTTAAGGATTTTTATAAGGATTTTGATGAGAATAAGTGTAATGAGCTTTTAGAGTTTATGAAGCTTGATAAAAGTTTAAAGGTAACAGCATTATCAAAGGGAATGCTTGAAAAATTAAATCTTACTCTAGTATTGTCTAGAAAAGCTAAACTTTATATATTAGATGAACCTTTAGCAGCAGTGGATCCAGTGGCAAGGGAGCAAATATTAGATGCTATTATAAAAAATTATAATGAAGATAGTTCTATGATTATAACAACACACCTGGTACATGATATAGAAAGAGTCTTTGATGATGTTGCATTTATAAAAGATGGAACTATAGTACTTCAAGGAAATGCTGAGGATTTAAGATGTGAAAAAGGTAAATCCATTGATGAATTATTTAGGGAGGTATTTCAGTAATGGGGAGATTAATTAAGTATGAATTAAAAGGAAATTATAAAATATTTTTTGGGATATTTGCTTTCGCTATATTAATTAATGGATTATTATTAACACGACTTGGTCATTGGTCAGATCCTTCGATTATTGGATTAATGAGTTTAGTAAGTACGGCTATGTTTATAACAGTATTAATATTTGTTGAAAAATCTTTTAGTAACGAGATATATCAAGACAGGGGATATTTAACATTTACTCTACCGGTAAGTGGATATAAGGTTCTAGCTTCAAAAATTTTGGTTGGAGTTTTATGGCTTATAATTTCAGGGGTCATAAGTTTTATTTCATTTAAGTATTTGATAAAGGAATTAAGTGGTCAAGATTTAATGAAACTTGTTATGGAACATGTAGATTTGAAACAACTAATATTAATAGGTATAGTATATGTAATAGTTTCGTTAGTAATGCTATTGCTTATGATGTATTTGTCAATAGCATTAACTAGGGTTGCGTATAAGGGCAAAAAAATGAGTGGATTTATAGGATGTGTAGTATTTATACTTTTAATGATTTTAATACATTATATATCTTATAAAGTTGGAGAAATATTTCCTCATGAAATGCACATTACATTAGATGTAGCTAATTCCATAGGATCAGATGGAATTATAAAAGATGGGACAATTACGGTTACAGCTAAAGAAATAACAGTAAATATTGCAAGAACTATATATATGTTGGTTGTTTATATAGGAATGTTCTTTGGAACAGGATATTTACTAGAAAATAAAATGGATATATAAGCTTTAAAATTTAATTAATATTAGTAAAACTGCTGGTGATTATCAGCAGTTTTTTATTTACATAAAAATTTTTTGTGCAAAATATACATATGGTAATATATTAATTGTAGGGGGATGAGGTGTTGAATAGGAAATACAATAAATCACATGTTGTAGTTAAGATTGTGTCATTAGGTATTATATATTTTATTGTTGCTAATATGTTATTACAACTTCTTATTAATTTTTTAGGTAAATATGTATTCCATATAAAAAATAATTTTGATATTTATCCTAAAGTTAGTGAGTATCTTTTAAATACAGAAGCAGGTACATTGTATCTTAAAATAATAGAATCAATTGGAATATTTCTAACTTTAACTTTGTTACTTAGACTTTTTGATAACAAGAGTATCAAAGAAATTAAGTTCTTCCAAGGAAGTAATAGAGTTAAAAACATGTTAATTGGCTTAGGCTTAGGAGCTTTATCTATAACGTTAATATTCTTAACTTTAATATGGAGTGGACAAATAATTACTGAGAATTCATTGAAATATCCAAGGATAGATTACAATGTTTTTTTAGGAATTATCGTCTTTATTCTGGTTGCTATAAATGAGGAAGTTTTATGTAGAGGGTATATTTTAAATATGCTGGATATTAAACATAAACCTTTAAGGGCATCTATAGTATCATCTTGTTTATTTTCAATAATGCATATATTAAATCCAAATGTAAAAGTCATGGGATTAGTTAATATATTTTTAATAGGAATGTTATTTTCTTATATGTATATAAAAACTAATAATCTTTGGATGTCTATAGGGCATCATACAACTTGGAATTATTTTCAAGGAAATGTATTTGGATTTTCTGTTAGTGGACAGAATCAATTCTATCCAATCTATCCAATTAAATATATTAATAAAAATATAATAACAGGTGGAAAATTTGGACCAGAAGCAGGAATTTTAGCAACTTTAATTATAGGAATAAATTTTGTTATAGTGTGGGAATATATTAATTGTAAAAAACAAAACATATACTTTGCCAGGAGTATCAATATAAATAAAGACCAATAATAGTTAGTAAATAAGAGTATTATAGTTATAAACTTATAAAATGATAACTAAATAAAAAACATAATATGATTTATTTTGATAAGATATTCCTTGTCGTCACGAGAGACGGCAGAGAAACACGGAAACAACTGATAAACAAATGATTTTAAGAAATTAAAAAAGTTTAAAAAAGTTGTTGACAAAGAGATTTAAAATTGATATACTAAATAAGCCGTCGAGAGATGGCGAAAGAAAATGGTCTTTGAAAATTAAACAGAATATAGGTAATAAACCAGTCAATAAATTTGAGTAAGATTAAACTTTTAAATTGAGAGTTTGATCCTGGCTCAGGACGAACGCTGGCG
>NZ_FXLO01000002.1 GCF_900176615.1 Clostridium massiliodielmoense | reverse complement strand
CCCGAAGGAAGTTTCATCGCTCGACTTGCATGTGTTAGGCACGCCGCCAGCGTTCGTCCTGAGCCAGGATCAAACTCTCAATTTAAAAGTTTAATCTTACTCAAATTTATTGACTGGTTTATTACCTATATTCTGTTTAATTTTCAAAGACCATTTTCTTTCGCCATCTCTTGACAGCTTATTCAGTATATCAATTTGTTTCTTCTTTGTCAACAACTTTTTTCAAACTTTTTGGTTTTTTAAATCATTTTGTCTTTAATTAGTTAATTAGTTGTTTTTATAATTTCTTTTCGTCTTTCGTGACGACGTGTAACATCGTATCACAAAAAAAATTTTTATATAGATAATCCTTAATGCTTAATTTGAATTTAATTCTTTATATCTCTTTTTTCTTTATTATTTCTCTAATTTAAGATTATAGATACACCTGGCAACAGATACGTTATTTAACTTAATTATATTGTAAAAAGTTTTCATTTTGTTCAAATTACAATAGTTTACTCCCAACAAAATATCTGTTAAAATAAATCTAGTGGTATCAATACGGTTACAAATTAAAAATAGGAGTATGATAATTAATGACTAAAAATAAATTTAATAATAAATTTAGTAATCTTGAAAGTTCCGAGAATACAAAAAAGTATGTAAAAGAAATGTATGATTTAGCTGAAAAACATGAAAAACGAAGCTTTATGTCTTTCATAGCAATTGGAATACCAATTGCTGCTATATTAATATTTGTAGTAGTACAAATAATTTCATTTTCAATACATTCATCTAAAAACAAGCAGGTAGCTTCTAAAACACAACCTAGTAACATTGCTAATGTGAAAAAGGATTTACCCAAAGCTAACACAAAAACTGATGTGAAAGCTAAAGAAACTGTTCCTACCGCTCCTAGTTCAGTTAATGAATTAAATGATAGATTATTTAATTATCTAAAATTATCTGAAAAAAGAGCAACTTCATACTATAGAGCAAAACAATTAAACAATAAAAGTGAAAAGGGATTAGCTTCAATATACATAGCTCAAGTTTTAAGAGACAATGGATATAAAATTGATAATTCTATAATCAACACAGCAAGTCTTGTACGAGCATTACAGAAAGATGGTTGGAAGATTGTGTCTGATTATAAACAACTACAAAAAGGTGATATATGTTTTACAACATCAGCAAAATCTAGTGGTCCTCCTGCTCATACTTATGTATTTATGGGATGGGTTCAACAAGGTAAAACTGACTATGCATATGTATCAGATAGTCAAGTTGCTGAATACGGAAATACTTATCATAAAAGAAATATAGATTCTACAACACCTAAAAAAGAAAAATTTGCTTTCTTTATGAGAAAATAATATAAAAATATAGCCTTCAAAATTGAAGGCTATATTTTTTAATGTCTATTATAAATTATACTTCAATTGTTTAAGAGCCTCGTAGTTTACTTTAATTGTATATTCAATATCTTCATCTGTATGTGCATCTGATAAAAATAATGCTTCAAATTGTGCTGGTGCTATAAGTACTCCCCTTTTTAACATTTCACCAAAATATTTAGCGTACATTTCTGTATCCGCTTTTGAAACTTCATCATAATTATCTAGTGGTCCTTCTGCAAAGAATAGACATAGCATTGCCTTAAATCTAACCACTGTAGCTTTTATTCCTAATTCTTTTATATTTTTATTAAATCCTTCTTCTAATTTTTTAGCCTTTTCTTCAAGTCTTTCATATACATCTTTATTTTCTTTAAGAATAGTTAAATTTTTATATCCCATATGCATTGCAAGTGGATTTCCCGATAATGTTCCTGCTTGATATACAGGTCCCATTGGAGATACACACTCCATTATTTCTCTCTTTCCACCATAAGCTCCTACGGGAAGCCCTGCTCCTATTATTTTCCCAAAGCAAGTCATATCAGCTTCTATTCCGTATACTTCTTGGGCTCCACCGTAAGCAAGTCTAAAGCCTGTTATAACTTCATCAAATATAAGAACAGATTTATATTCATTAGTTATATCTCTTAAAAACTGTAAGAATTCTTGTTTTCCTGGCACAACTCCCATATTACCTGATACTGGTTCAACTATAACTGCTGCTATTTCATTTCCTTGTTCTTCAAATATTCTCTTCACAGCTTCTATGTCATTATATCTACAAACTAAAGTATCTTTTACTGTTCCTTCTGGCACTCCAGGACTTGTTGGAACACCAAATGTTATAGTCCCTGAACCTGATTTTACAAGTAATGCATCAGAATGACCATGATAACATCCTTCAAATTTTAATATTTTGTTTCTTCTCGTATATCCTCTGGCAACTCTTAATGCACTCATTGTAGCTTCTGTACCTGAGTTAACCATTCTTACCATGTCAACTGATGGGTATGCTTCAGTAATTAACTTTGCCATTTTAACTTCTATTTCTGTTGGTACTCCGTAACTTGTTCCACGTCTTAAAGTTTCTTCTATTCCTTCATATAACTTTTCATTACTATGTCCTAGTATAAGCGGTCCCCAAGAACATATATAGTCTATGTACTCATTTCCATCAACATCATATATTTTTGAACCCTTAGCTTTATCTATAAATATAGGATTTAATCCAACTGAACCAAATGCTCTAACTGGACTATTAACTCCACCTGGTATATACTTTACCGCTTCTTTAAATATAGCTTCTGATTTAGTATGTTTTAACTCTTTCATCCTAACTACCCCCTAAGCATTTTCGCTGCATCTTTTGCAAAATAAGTAATTATTATATCTGCTCCTGCTCTTTTTATAGATATTAATGATTCTAAAATAGCACTTTCATTTAATAGTCCTGCATCTACAGCATTTCTAACCATGGCATATTCTCCACTAACGTTGTAAGCTGCTATTGACATATTAAAATTATCCTTCACTTTTCTTATTACATCTAAATATGGAAGTGCAGGTTTTACCATAACTATATCTGCTCCTTCTTCTATGTCAAGCTCTACTTCTCTTAACCCTTCATTTACATTAGCTGGATCCATTTGATATGACTTTCTATCTCCGAAAGATGGTGCTGAATCTGCTGCATCTCTAAATGGACCATAAAAAGCTGATGCATATTTTGCACTATAAGCCATTATTGGAATATTACAAAATCCTTCTTTATCGAGTGCTTCTCTTATAGCTGCAACTCTTCCATCCATCATATCGGAAGGTGCTATCATATCTGCTCCTGCTTTTGCTTGACTTACTGCAATTTTTGAAAGATATTTTAATGTTTTATCATTATTTACATATCCATCTTCATCTAATATTCCACAATGACCATGAGATGTGTATTCGCACATGCAAAGGTCAGTTATCACATACATATCTTTAAATTTACTTTTGATTTCTCTAGTTGCCTTTTGCACTATTCCATTATCATCATAAGCACCACAACCAACTTCATCCTTTACATCTGGAATTCCAAATAAAATTACAGATTTTATACCAAGACTTATAAGTTCCTTTATTTCTCCTTCCAACATATCTACAGAAAGTTGATATTGTCCCTTTAATGATGAAATTTCTTTTTTTATGTTATTTCCTTCAACTACAAACAAAGGATATATGAAATCATCTGTACTTAAAGTTGTTTCTCTAACTAAATCTCTTATTACCCTATTACTTCTAAGACGTCTAGGTCTTTTTACAATATCCATAAAACCTCTCCTTACTTTTAACTATTGTTTTTCTTATAACTATTTATTTCTGAAGTACTTTTAAAATACCTTCTATTGTGTATTCTTCTGCTTCATTATAAACCTTAAGATTAAAATCTTCTATAGTCCTTGAAGTTATAGGTCCTATTGAAACCAATTTTGTACTTTTTAATTTCTCTATATTTTCTTTTCCTATAATATCTATAAAGTTTTTTACTGTAGATGAGCTTGTAAATGTTATATAATCTATAGCATCGCTGTCTAAAAGATTTAAGACATACTCTTTATTATTTTCCATTTTTACAGTTTCATAAATTTTAACTTCTTTAACCTTACAAACTTTGCTTAATTCATCAACTAAGTATTCTCTAGTTTCCTTAGCTCTTGGTATTAGTATTTTATCATCCCTAAGTAAAATATCCTTTAAGGATTCTACTATAGATTCTGCCACAAACCTCTTTGGCACAATATCTGCAACAATTCCATTATTTTTAAGTTCTTCAGAAGTTCCCGTTCCAATTGATAAAATTTTTAAACTTCCAAGCTTTCTACTATCAAAACCTATCTTAAATAAATTCTTAAAAAATATTTTAACCGCGTTTCTACTAGTAAAAATTAAGTAACTATATTTTTCAATATTTTTTATTTCCTCTATAAGTTCATCACGTTCAAGTATTTCTTCTATTTTTATTGAAGGAATCTCTATTGGATTTCCTCCTAGTGAATCTATTTTATCCACAAGTGTACTACTTTGAGCTCTTGCTCTTGTTACAACAATGTTTTTTCCAAACAAAGGTTTTTTCTCAAAAAAGTTAAGTTTTTCTCGTAAAGATACAACTTCACCCACAACAATAAGACTTGGAGATTCTATTTTTTCTCTTATTGCCTTTTCATATATATTTTCAAGAGTTCCAACTACAACTCTTTGTTTTGTTGTACTTGCCCAATTTATTATAGCAACCTTAGTATTTATATCTTTTCCTTCTTTAATTAAAGACTTACATATACTTTTTAAATTAGAGATACCCATTAAAAATACTAACGTTCCTTCTAGTGAAGCTAAGGATTTCCAATTAAGTTCTTTATCACTTTCTTTTAAATGTCCGGTTATAACATGAAATGAAGATGCGTAGTCCCTATGAGTTATTGGTATTCCTGCATAGCAAAGTCCACCTATTGCTGAAGTAATTCCCGGTACAACCTCAAAATCAACTCCATTTTTCTTTAGGTATTCTCCTTCTTCTCCTCCTCTACCAAAGACATAAGGATCTCCACCTTTTAATCTTGTAACAATTTTTCCTTCTTTAGCCTTATCCACTATAATATCATTAATCTCATCTTGAGTTTTTGTATGATTACTAGATTTCTTACCCACATATATAAATTCACAATTTTCTTTAGCATTTTTTAAAAGTCTACCATTTGCTAATCTATCATATACAATAACATCAGCTTTTTTTATACATTCCATTCCCTTTAAAGTTATAAGCTTATAATCTCCAGGACCAGCACCAACTAAAAATACTTTTCCACTCATATTAATTTATCTCCTTCAGTACAATTTCCGCAAGGTTATATCCTATATTTTCTGCATCATTAATGTCTCCAATTAAAGACTTTTTTACAATTTTAGATCCGTCTTCTTTTCCTAAAAGTCCTGTAAGTTGTACATTGTCTTTATTTATATTGCATATTGCTCCAATTGGAACATGACATCCTCCATTTACCCCTTTTAAAAATGCCCTCTCCGCAATAGCTTGAATGGTTGAATTTTTATCTTCTATAGACTTTAAAATTTCTTCTAAATCTTTTCTATCTTTTCTTATCTCTAAAGCTAATATTCCTTGTGCTGGAGAAGGTAACATTATGTTTTCATTCAAATAAAAAATATTATAATCTAATTTTTCTTCTATATTTAATCTTTTTATTCCTGCTACCGCTAAAACTACCCCATGTAAATTTTCGGTTTCTATTTTGTTTATTCTAGTTTCAACATTTCCTCTTATAGACACTATATTTAAATCATCTCTATACCTCAAAAGTTGATACTTTCTTCTCTTACTACCTGTCCCTATTTTTGCATTCCTAGGTAACTCATCTATAGAATTATATTTTTTATTCAAAATTAACACATCTCTATAGTCTTCTCTTTTAGGAACATAGGAAAATTTTAATTTCTCTGGCATCTCTGTAGACATATCTTTCATACTATGAACTGCCATATCAATGTCACCACTTATTAACTGTTCCTCTATTTCCTTTACGAACAATCCCTTGTCACCAATTTTATCCAGAGCTATATGTTGAATTCTATCCCCTTTTGTGGATATTATCTTTACTTCAAATTGTATTTGTGGATAATTCTGTTTAATTTCATTAATTATCCAATTAGTTTGAGTAAGGGCAAGCTTGCTTCCCCTAGAACCTACTACTATTTTCATAATACCCTCCATAATATTAATTTTTATATTCTAACACTTTATTTATTATCTTCTATAAACTTTTTAAGCTTATCTATATTCATATTTATTATTAACTTTAACATTTGTCTTTTTTCTTCATCATTAAATTTTTGTAATATAATATTCCTAGCCTCACCTAGTAAAAATATATATTCTTCATATATATCTGTATACCTATCTTCTAGTTCTTTTCTTATTTTAGAACATAACATAGGACTTTTTCCCATGGTAGATACAGAAATTACAAGGTCACCACGTTTTATAGATGATGGCACTATAAAATCCGATGCTTCTATATTATCAACTATATTGCAAAGAATTTTTTTATTCCTACAATAATTACTTATTTCCTCATTTATATTCTTATCTGATGTAGCTCCAATTACTAAATAAGCATTTTCAATATATGTACTTTTAAAATAGTCTTCTATTATTTTTAATTTATCATGAAATTTAACTTTTAAACTGTTAAAATTTTCTAATACATGGGGAGAAATAACAGTAACACATGCTCCAAACTCTAGTAGTTTTTTAACTTTTCTAAAGGCTACCATCCCTCCACCTATTACAACAATATTTTTATTATCTATATTTATCATTAAAGGATAATACATATCTAAACACCCTTTTAAAATTTAAATAATTCATTTACGCTTTTTATACATTTATTTATTTCATCTTCATCTTTTAGTTCTTTAAGATTTAAAATAGGCTCTTTAACAACCTTTTTCAAAGCTCCAAATAGCATTTTTTCTAATATTTCTTTATCTCTTTCATTTAAATCAATTTTTTTAGTTATGTACCCTAAATATTCATCTTTTATATCACTGCATCTATTATTCAAATCTCTTATAGTATTATCTACTTTTAAAGACTTCATCCACTGATTAAACTCATTAACATATAAATCAATACTATCTTTAGCAATCAAAGATAGTTCTTCTCTTTTAATCTTATTGTTCTCTGAAATATTTTTAAAATCATCAACATCATATAAATGAATATTTTCTATATCGCCAGCAGTTTTTTCTACATCTCTTGGAAGGGCTAAATCCATAATATATAACTCTTGTTTTATATTTTCTAATTGCTCTTTTTTAATAATCAAGTGTGGTGCAGATGTCGCTGTAATCAGTATATCTACTTTATTTAAAACTTCATATTTTTTTTCATACTCTATAGGCTTTATTTTAGGAAATTCATGTAGTAAATCAATTACATTATTATAAGTTCTATTAGCAACAAATATCTCATCTAATTCTTCATTTATTAAATGTTTAAGAGCAAGTCTTCCCATTTCTCCAGCTCCTATAATACATGCTTTTTTTCCTTTTAAACTTCCCATATTCTTTTCTAATAATTTTACTGCAATATAAACCATAGATATTGGAGTTTCGGAAATTTTTAACTTACTTTTTATTTTTTTAGCCGAAGTTATAGCCTCTCTAAAAAGTTTATTAAGTATTTTTCTACTAAATTTATTTTCCATAGAATAGCTTAATGCTTCTTTTACTTGTCCTAAAATTTGATCTTCCCCAAGTATCATTGAATCTAATCCTGCTGTCACATTATATATATGAGAAATAGCTTCTTTGTCCTTTTTTATAAAAATATACTCTGCTACACTTTGAACTTGAAAAAAACTTTCATAAAAATCTATTACTCTATTTATATGATCATCTATTTTATCACTACATATATATATTTCACTTCTATTACAAGTAGATACTATTATAATTTCGTTTATTCCTTTTTCAATTAAGTAACTACAAGCCTTATATTTTTGTGATTTTGAAAATGACACTTTTTCTCTTATATCTATAGGCGTGTTATTATAATTTATTCCAATTACGGCTAAATTCATAATACCCTCCTTTCTACTACTCAATTTTAGTATTATACCACAATATAATATTATTTACTTATTTAACGTAAATTTAAAGTCGTATGATTTTATCCATACGACTAATTTATATATTATTTGTTTAATATTTCTTCTTTTCTTTTTATAAGTTCGTCACTTAATAAAACTTCTTCAACTTTATCAAATCCTATTCGATCTATCATTATCCCAAATCTTTCTCCTAGAATTCCATTGTCTTTAAAATATAATATTGCTTTTTCTATAAATTCCATAGCTTCTTCTTCATTAAATATTTTATCTACTAAATATCCTGCTTTAGGGTATTTTCCCCATCTTCCACCTAAATAAATTTTCATTCCTTCCTCATTTGTTTCCATAGCATTAAAATAGCAATTTTCTATACACTTTCCACAGTTAATACATTTTTCTCTATCTATAACTACTTTATCTTCTTCTTTATATGCAGCTTTCATTCTACACTTTTCTATGACTCCACACTTTCCACAGTTTCTACACTTGTCCAAGTTTAATTCTGGTTTTCTTTGGGCCATAATTCCAAGATCATTTAAGTTAGGTTTT
The DNA here is from genome assembly GCF_900176615.1 of Clostridium massiliodielmoense. Classification (GTDB taxonomy): domain Bacteria; phylum Bacillota; class Clostridia; order Clostridiales; family Clostridiaceae; genus Clostridium_H; species Clostridium_H massiliodielmoense. The sequence goes on along the minus strand of NZ_FXLO01000002.1, from coordinate 3,501 downwards.
ACACAGTTATTAGGACATCCCCCTACTGCTATTTTGAATTTATGTGGTAGTGATACATCATACCACCCTAAATAAAATGTATCGTGAATTTTTCTATTTAATTCTTGTGTATCCATTAATCCATAGTTACACACAGTTCCTTTGCATGAAACAACAGGTCTTACTCTTTTACCAGTACCACCTGCATACATTCCACTTTCTTTAAGTTCTTTTTTTACATTTTCTATATCTTCATATTTAATTCCAGGTATCTCAATAGTTAATCTAGTAGTAAAACTCATCTTACGTTCTCCGTACTTTTCTGCTATATCTGAAACTCTTCTAATTTTTTCTGGAGTCATTGTTCCATTAACTGTTATAACCCTACATGCAAAATGTTCTTTATCTCTTTGTAATATAAATCCTTGTCCTTTTAATTGTGCTATCTCTTTCTGACTAATTTTAGTCATAACCTTCCCTCCAATTATAATCATCTCATTAAATAAAGCTATGTTTTAATAATATTACTATTAATACATAAAATCCAATTAAAATTTTTCATAGTTCAATAATAAAAATTTATAGTAAAATTACTTATTATAAATATCTCTTAAGCAAATTACTATTATAAACAAATTTTAAGTAAAAAATCAAAATAAAAAGCCACATGAATTATAAATTAAAATTTATTTATAATTCACATGGCTGTGTACTAATTATATACTACTATAAAACCAATGCTGCTATTGTTCCTCCAATAATTAGTGCAATATTGTAGTGAAGGAATGTAGGCACACAAGTATCCCATATATGATTGTGTTGTCCATCGGCATTTAGTCCTGACGTTGGTCCAAGGGTACTATCTGACGCAGGTGAACCTGCATCCCCTAATGCCCCTGCAACTCCTATTAATGCTATTATACCAAGGGCACTAAAACCTAGCTTTTGTGCTAAAGGCACATATATAGCTGCTAAAATAGGTATAGTTCCAAAAGAGGTTCCTATTCCCAAAGTTACTAAAAGGCCTACTAAAAGCATTAATACTGCTCCAAATAGCTTGCTTCCTCCAATTCCCATAGTTACTGATTGAACTAATGAATCTACTGCTCCAGTTTGTCTAAGAACATTTCCATATCCACTAGCAATAAGCATAACAAAAGCAATTAGTCCCATCATCTTTATACTTTCACTCATAAATTCATCTATTTTATTCCATTTTATAGTACCTGTAATAATCATAAATATAATTCCTGACAATGCTCCTAAAGGCAATGACTTAGTTATAACTTGTACTGCAAATGCGATTACAGCTCCAATTAAAGCAAGATAATGAGTTCTATTCATCTTTAAGTCTTCATTAGAACTATCAAAATCATCTATATTTATTTCTTTATATTCTCTTGGCTTTCTATAGCTTATAAATACTGCAAACAAAAGTCCTAATATCATAAACAGTCCAGGAATCCACAATGCCTTCCAGACCATATTAGTTGTTATTGTAGCACCATTCGCTGTCATTTCATCTCTTATTAAATTATGAAATGCAAGTCCAAATCCAACTGGTATAGTTACATATGGAAACTCAAGTCCAAAAGTTAATGCACATGCTGCTGCTCTTCTATCTATTTTTAACTTATTCATAAGTCCTAATAATGAAGGAATTATTATTGGTATAAATGCTATATGAATTGGTATAAGATTTTGCGAAAAGCACGAAAAAAACGCTAATAACAAAATAAATAATACCTTTCTTTCTTTAACTGCTTTAGATATCTTATTACACAATATTCTAGCAAGTCCTGTCTGACTTATGGCAACTGCAAGTAATCCTAATAAAATATAACTTAAAGCTGTTTCAGCATTTCCACCCATACCATCTATTAGTGTACCCATAGTATGAGTTAACGGTAACCCTGAAAAAAGTCCTCCTGCTATTGCTGCAATTAATATTGATAAAATAACATTTAAATTTAAAAGACTTAATATTATCATTATTATCACTGAAATTACTACTGGATTTGTTAATATCATATTTATGCCCCCATTTTCATTAATCACATTATTAATCTCTTTATACTTTATTATTTTAGCATACTAAAGTGATAAAGTAAATAGCGTTTTTATTATATATTTTTCACTAAAATTCGATATATAACTCCATTTTTAGATTAATTGTTTGTTAGATCATTTTTATTCATTTTTTATTATTTTTCTTGACATTCTTTTTTTATTATTATATTATTAGATTAAAGAATTATCAAAAGTCACACAATGTGTTTTCGCCAAATAAAACATATTGGATAATTTTGAATCATCCCCCTGATACAAACTTACAAACTTACAAACATAAAAAAGCCACCTTAACAGGTGGTTTTTTTATGTTATCGACTTTTTTATGTATATATGATAAAATACGCGTAATGCAGTTGGAAATTTCTATATACATAGGGGGGAACTTATTATGAAAAATTTAGCTGTTTTGGGGCCTAAGGGAACTTTTAGTGATGAAGCAGCAACTCGTTATATATCTAAAAATAATAGTCATATAAATAAAGTATATTATGATACTATAGATGATGTTGTATATGCTATAGAATCTAAATGTGATATATGCATAGTTCCAGTTGAAAACACTTTAGCTGGATATGTACAAAAAACATTAGACTTATTATTAGAAACATCAATTACTATTATTGATGAAATTTTTATTCCTGTTCAATTTTCTCTTATATCAAATGTAAAAGAAATATCTGAAATTAAAAATACATTTGTGCAATTTAAAACGAGAGAACAATGCACAAGCATAATAAAAGAATTAAAATATTCTCATATAATCACTACTGAAAGTAATATGGAATCATATGATAGATACGTAAATGGAGAAATAGGCGATTCTGCTATTATTCCTAAACATATCTTTTCTTCAAACGAACACAACTTTGGATTGCATAATGTTACTGACTCCTTAAATAATATTACACGATTTTTGATATTAACTAAATCTAAGAACTGTAAAACTGCAATTGCTTCCAAAGAAAATATTAAAGTTTCACTATACGTCCTCAATGCCTCACATAAACCAGGAGTTTTATTTAGTATTTTACAAGTTTTTTCTGAAAATAATGTTAATCTTATTTCTATAATGTCAAAGCCAACCAAAAAGGCATTAGGTAGTTATAATTTTTTTATTGAATTATCTGGAAAAATAAAGGAAAAAGAAAACATTTTAACAACTCTAAGTACACTAAAACTAAAATACGAAATTAAAATTTTAGGAATTTACTAATTTATATTTATATTTTTACACTATAGATAAATCTATAGTGTTTTTTTATATACTAAAAAATATTAATAAAAAATAAAAGAACACTAAGCTAATTGCTTAGTGTTCTAGGTTACCTGGCGACGACCTACTCTTCCACACCGTCTCCAGTGCAGTACCATCGGCGCTTTGAAGCTTAACCATCGTGTTCGGTATGGGAACGGGTGTTACCTTCAAGCCATAATCACCAGATCTTCTTT
>NZ_FXLO01000008.1 GCF_900176615.1 Clostridium massiliodielmoense | reverse complement strand
TGTGATGCCACAAGATAATGTTATGCGGTATTAATCTCCCTTTCGGAAGGCTATCCCACTCTTTGAGGCAGGTTACCCACGTGTTACTCACCCGTCCGCCGCTAATCCACTCCCCGAAGGAAGTTTCATCGCTCGACTTGCATGTGTTAGGCACGCCGCCAGCGTTCGTCCTGAGCCAGGATCAAACTCTCAATTTAAAAGTTTAATCTTACTCAAATTTATTGACTGGTTTATTACCTATATTCTGTTTAATTTTCAAAGACCATTTTCTTTCGCCATATCTTGACAGCTTATTCAGTATATCAATTTGTTTCTTCTTTGTCAACAACTTTTTTTAACTTTTTAAATTTCTTAAAATCATTTATTTATCAGTTGTTTCCCTGTTTCTTTGCCGTCTCTCGTGACGACAAGGAATATCTTATCATAATTTCATTAGCTAATAATATCTATTTTTATTATATAATTAATTTATATACAATATACTGCAAATTCCTTTAATTTTCTTAAAATTATCATTATAGACACACGTGGCTACAAGTACTTGTACTTTTAACTATATAACTATACTTATAACAAAAACAAGTTTTTATTTTACCATTTACTAGATTAATATATTACTTATTTAAGCATTAAATATTTACGTTTTTATTATTTAAAAAAGTTAATTAAGATAATAAAAAGCAACTTCAATATTATTGAAGTTGCTTTTTTGGAGCGGGTAAGGGGAATCGAACCCCTGTGTTCAGCTTGGAAGGCTGACGTTCTACCATTGAACCATACCCGCATAGTAATATTTAATTGGTGGGTCTAAATGGACTCGAACCATCGACCTCACGCTTATCAGGCGTGCGCTCTAACCAGCTGAGCTATAGACCCAAATATTTAATCATTATGTAATAGACAAGCTATATTATATCACATATTTATAATTTGTAAAATAATTAATATTTTATAAATTAATAATTATTAATTATTCAAAATTATATTTATGTTTCTTTGTTTTTCTTATAGAATAACTAAAATATTAATATGTAGTTTTTCATATTAAAAAGCAGCTTATCTGTGCTGCTTTTTGTTATAGTTATAATTATAGTTCTATTCTTATTTTATTTACTTTTCTTCTAACATATTATCTTCCTTTAATGCTTTATTCTCTTCTCTTAAAAATATTTCATATGTTTCATCATCTAAATTACACATAACTATTCTTTCAAGACTCTTTGAACTAGTTTTGAAAAATTTTATTGAAGTGTTTATTAAAATTTTTGCACATTTATCTTTGGGAAATCCAAATATTCCCGAACTTATAGCTGGTATTGATATTGACTTTAAATTATGTTGCTCTGCTAGACACAATGCACTTAGAACAGCATTTTCAAGCTTTACCTCTTCATCTCCTTCACCTATTCTAGGTCCTACAGCATGAATAATATATTCGCAAGGTAAATTATATCCTTTAGTTATAACTGCTCCCCCTGTGGGAATTATTCCTTCTTTCCTAACTATCTTGTTACTTTCTTCCTGTACTTCACGTCCACCTTTTTTTACTATAGCAGCTGCAACTCCACCGCCATGCTTTAACATACCATTAGCCGGATTAACTATGGCATCAGAGGATTCATTTGTAATATCGCCTTTTTTTATAACGATTTCTTTGTTTTTTACTTTAATCATAATAATCAACTCCTCTAATACATAAATTTTAATAAAATTTCACCAAAACTAAAACTTATACTGTACTATAAGTAATTCGATCTTTTTTTAACTTTTCCTTCAAATAAGAATTATAATTTATCAAAAAAATCAAACTATTTTAATATTGTATATACTTACATTGTCCAATTATTGTAATATATATTAAATCTTTTAAATATTATTCTTATACTATTCCCAAATCTCCTAAAGATTAACACAATTTATTACGATAACAAATAAATGCATCTTATTTCATGTAATAAAAGGTTGGTGAGATTATGGAAATAAATAATTCTAAAATAGAAGAATTTTTAAAGTTTCAATTAATGACTACTATGCTTAAACAAGCTGCCGGAGATTCCCCAGCATTTCAAGTAGCAATGGAAAGTTTATTAAACGCTGGCTTAGATGGTGGTGACGGGGTTAATTTTTTAGATAATTTATCTCTTAATGAAGAAGGCATGAGTTCTCTTGGTTATGCTGCTAAAGAAAGAGTACAAAATATCCGCAAAGACATAAAATCTTCTGTGAAATCAGGAAATATGACAATTAATAAAGCTGTTGAAAATGCTTCAAGAAAATATGGAATCGACAAGGATCTTATAATGGCCGTTATAAAACAAGAATCAGATTTTAATCCTAAATGCGTATCTCACGCTGGAGCAATGGGTCTTATGCAATTAATGCCAATAAATTGCAAAGAATTAAATGTAAAAAATCCTTATGATATAGTAGAGAACATCGATGGAGGAACTCGTCATTTAAAAGATATGTTAAATAGATATGGCAACAACAAAAAAATGGCATTAGCTGCTTATAACGCTGGCTGTGGTACTTTAAGAAGACGAGGAGTTAAAGATGAAAGTGGAATCTCCAGACTTCCTCGTGAAACAAGAGATTATGTTAAAAAGGTAATAAAATACTACGGAAAATAATTATTAATAATTTTATTGAAATATAGAAGATATTTAAATATATTAAAATCTTCTATATTTTTTTGTATTCATAATATTTTATCTATATCCTGCCTCTTTTTTTATTTTAAAATCTACATTTAGCTAACGCTATTTATTTTCTTTCTTACTTCTTTAGACTTACTTGAAGATACAAATCTTAAAAGTTCTTTAATTCTAAGTGGACCATACGGAATTTGTTCGTCTAATTTTGAATATCTCGCCATAACACTATTATAATTTTCTAATAAATCAGCTTGTTTAAGATATTCTCCTAAATTAAGATTTTTTGATAAAAAATCATTATTAAAGACAACCTTTTTTATTGCACTTATACAAGCTTCAATATCACCTACGAGTAAATATCCACAAGCATCACTAGAGTACTCTGCTACTCTACTCCATTTATACATTATTATTTTTAATCCCATCTCCAGAATTTGTCTTTCATTTGCAATTCCAGCCATTCCATCATTGTATACATTATCAATTAATTTAGGTGCCTTAATGCATTGTTCCATTAATATTTTCCAATATATATGCTTACTTTTTATATGTGCCAATTGAGATCCTATTAAAAATCTTAATTCATTTTCCGAAAAATTTTCAACAGTTTTTGCAGATATCTCTATCCATGACTTACTTACTCCTTGTACATGAACATCATAATTAGTGCCTTCATATACATATATATCTGGCTTTTTTATTCCTAATACACTACTCATTTCTTGTACCATTTTATAAATATGAGGTAATTGTTTTTCTGTAACTTTTATATTTTTTCCAACCAAATCTGGTCTTATGGATTCTTCTACGAAATTTTCATGATAACTTGCAAATGTATCTTCACAAAATATAGCCTTCTTCATATTTTTCAAACATTCATCTTCTAGTTTGTGTTTATACATATTTTCTTCTATATTCATATCTATTGCTCCTTTCCATTTATATTTTTCTTATCCTTGTAACATAGAAACAATAGAATTTTCTAATGCTTGTTCTTCATTTTCTCCTAATGCTTCATGAACTTTAGATAAAATTTTATGAATTTCAACTTCTTCAGGTTTATCTTTCAAAGCTTCCATTGCATATTGTTTAGCCTCTTCATATCTTTTATTCTCAATCAAAAGCTGTGAGTATATCTGTCTTATGTAGTAATTTTCATATGGCTCATCTTCTCTTTTAAAATAACTATCAAAACTATTTAGAGCATTATTATGTTCTCCTTTGGCATAATCAATTAATCCTTGAAAACAGTATTGAATAAATGAAGTCTTTTCTTTAATTTCTTCTGCAAATTTTAAACATTCATCTAACGAATAACTTAATGTCATTAAACATAACTTTTCATTTTTCTTATTTTGAATTTCTTTATTTTTATTACTAATTGATTCTTCATTAGCCCTTATATCCATGGTACTTACATCTACTTTTACTTTCTGATTTATTATTTTTTCTTCTAGTTTTTTTGTAGATTCAACTACATTGAATATATCTTGTCTAAGTTCTTCTTTCTCATCATCATCAAGTTCACTAGAACTTACCTTTTCTTTTAATCTAGCTTCTTCATCACGCATTTTTTGTAAGTCTACTTCTTTTGATAATATTTCTTCACTTATTATCTTTATACTTTCTTCTAATTCTATATTTTTTTCATTAATTTTACTTATCTCTTCATTGATTTCTTTTATGTCTATATTAATATCTTCAATTTTCTTAATATTTAAATTATAATTATAGAAATCATTTTCAAATTCTGCACTTGTAACTTGTTTTGATATTTTATCAATAGATTTTCTATAATTATCTAAAGTAAAATTTACAGCTTTCGTAAGTACCCCTAGTTCTGTATTATCTATTTTGTGTGAGTTTTTTATATCTTCTTCATCTTCATGTCGTCTTAATACTATCTTTTTTATTGAATTAAAAAACTTCATAATTATTCTCCTTTGCATTAAAATATATCCTACCATTTATTATAGGGTATTATTCATCATTATTGAATAATTTTTCTATTATTTTATTAAATTTATAAAAAAGGAGCTGAAAATCAGCTCCTTTTACTCTACTTTCGATATTATCTATTGAAGTTTCTATTATTTCTTTGTTGTTTTCTTTTTTGTCTACATTCTGGGCATCTTACTGGATCATTTTCGAATCCTTTTTCTTTGTAGAATTCTTGTTCTCCTTTAGTGAATACAAATTCACTTCCACAATCTTTACATACTATAGTCTTATCTTCCATTTCAAACTCTCCTCTTTTAAATGGCGATTTTTTATCACATCAATAGATTCAACAAAATTTCATTCGAAAATACGTCCATGATACCACCATCGCTTTATTATATTTTATCTTATTAGTCTAACATACTACAATGTATTATTCAACTAATTATTTTTATCTTTTAGATCTTCTATAACCAGCTACTTGTGCTTCTTCCTCTGTATTGAACCATGCTTCTGGATTTGTTTTGTTATAAAATGCCCCTCCTGGAACATGATATATCTTTTCACCTTTACTATTTATATTACCCTTTATTTTACCATTTCCAGTTACTTTCTCATAATTATTAGTTTTATTTGCTACTTTAGCTGTAACATGCTTTCCATTGTTGTTTTTATTTGTGCTGTTATCTTTTTTATACATACCTGCACTACTTGTATTAACCCCTGCAATATTATTTGATGGAGTATTACTTATACTTTTAGATTTTGGAACAGATGATTTTCCTTTAGCATTGTCACTATAGTTATAGCTACCCGATTTAACATTAAATCCTATCTCATTTCCATTGCTTGTGGCAATTATATTTCCACATTCATCTGTTCTATAAACTTTTATATTTCTTGATTTTAATTTATCCATTGTAGCTTTATGTGGATGTCCATAATCATTTCCTTTTTCACAAGAAATAACTGCATATTTAGGAGAAACTTTATCTAAAAATGCATCTGTAGAAGATGTTCTGCTTCCATGATGTCCTATTTTTAATACATCTGCTTTAATATCATATCCACCTTGTAATATTTCTGATTCTGAAAGTCCTTCTGCATCTCCAGTGAATAAGAAGCTTGTTTTTCCATAAGTTAATTTAATTACAATTGAATAATCATTTACACTTTCATAATCTTTATTAGCCTTAGGAGCAACTATACTGCAAGATGCATCTCCTAATTTAAATGTATCGCCCGGTTTTGGTAGTGTAATTTTCATACCCTTATTTCTTATAGCTGTTATTACGTCTTTATATGTTTTTGTATTGTTTGTCTTACTTGGCATGTATATTTTGCCTATATTAAAAGCATTTATTACATTATCAAGTCCACCTATATGATCCTCATGTGGATGTGTTCCAACTACATAATCTAACTTTTTTATTCCCATTTTCTTTAGATAATCAACTACCATAGTACCATCGGCATTATTTCCAGCATCAATTAACATACTATGATTTTTTTCTGTAATAAGTATACTATCAGCCTGTCCAACATTTATAAAGTGTACTTTTAAATCACCTTTTATATCTTTAGCTGATTCATTTGTTACGTTACCCTTTGAAGCATTATTTCCAGTGTTACTACTTCCACTACATGCTGTAAATAGCATCATAATAGAAACTATAATCCCTAGAAATAATCCTTTGTTAAATTTCTTCATACCTTTTCCTCCTAATGTTACATAATTCAATATTATAAGTACCCTCCATCTATAGTTACTACTTGAGATGTCATGTACTTAGAATCATCACTAGCCAAAAAAACAGCCATTTTTCCTATATCACTTCCGCTGCCAAACTTCATCATAGGTATTTCCTCTTCTAACGCCGTTCTTTCTTCTTTAGACATCCATTGATTCATTTCCGTATCAATAACTCCAGGTTCTATTGCATTGACTCTTATACCACATGATGCAACTTCCTTACCAAGTGCTCTTGTAAAAGAATTTATTCCACCTTTTGATGCAGAATATATAACTTCACAAGAAGCCCCAACTCCACCCCAAATAGATGATATATTTATAATACTTCCACTTTTATCTTTAATCATGTATTTTATAGCATTATGACATGTATTAAACACTCCTTTTAAATTTGTATCTATCATAGAATCAAAATCTTCTTCTGTCATATCCATGAATAATCCAACTTTAGATATTCCAGCATTATTGACTAAAACATCTATTTTCCCAAATTTATTTACAACATACTCTATCATTTCCCTGGAAAAACTATAACTACTGACATCACCTTTTATAGAATCTCCATATCCACCATTTTCACTTATTTCTTTTAAAGTTTGTTCTGCTGCTTTATCGTTATTTTTATAGTTTATGATTACAGAAGCACCTTTTCTTGCAAATTCTAAAGCTATTGCTTTTCCAATTCCTCTACTTCCTCCTGTAATTAAAACACTTTTACCTATAAAGTTCATTACATTCCCACCTTAGTTTTTTTTAATTATTTTGTATCATTTTTCTATACCAACTCTAGCTTCTACACCTTTTTTATAATAGTGTTTTACTTCTTTCATTTCCGTAACTAAATCTGCTAAATCTATTAATTCTTCTGGAGCATATCTTCCTGTAATTATAACCTCTATCTTTTCATTCTTGCTTTTTAAAATATCAATTACTTCTCCTAATGATACAAGATTATAATAAAGAGCTATATTTAATTCATCCATTACAACTATGTCATATTCTCCACTTCTTAATATATCTTCTATTTCCTTTAATCCATTCTTTGCTATTTCTATATCTTCTTTAGAAGGATTATTAAATATAAAACAATCTCTACCATATTGCTTCATCGTAAATCCTGGCAAATACTTAACCGCTTCAAGTTCACTATACTTCATTCCCTTTACAAATTGTCCAAAAAAAACCTTCTTTCCTGCACATATAGCTCTTAGCGAAAGTCCCAATGCGCATGTAGTTTTTCCTTTCCCATTTCCAGTGTAAACTTGTATATATCCTTTTTTATCTTCCACAATATACACTCTCCTATATATTATATATTTTAGTCAAATATTAAAATATATTCTTCTCCACTTTCCTATTATATACGAAAAAAAGTCGTAAGTTTAGATTTATATTCTTAACTTACGACTAAATATTTATTATTTTAACTTAGCTATTAAAAATTTACTCTTGATTCCCTTTTCTTTAAACTTACTTTCATATTCAGTCATTAAATTTTCATCAGTATAATCACTGTTATGTAAATCATATGTTTTGTATAATAATTCAAAATTACTTTCTTCAAAATAAACTAAAGAATCATTAAATAAGTCTAAATCATCTGTTTTAAAGTGAACTTCAGTACCTGATTTTATAAACTTTTTATATTCAGTTAAAAATCTTGTGTGAGTAAGTCTTCTTTTATTATGTCTATCCTTTGGCCATGGATTACAAAAGTTTATGTATATTCTACTGATTTCATTTTCATCAAAAATTTCAGATATCATTCCTATGTTCATAGCAATAAGTCTTACATTAGTAAGTTCTGCATTTTCTATGTTTTTTAGAGCATATACTAAAACTTCATCTTTAAGATCTATAGAAATTAAATTTTTATCGTTGAATTTGTTTGCAACTTGTACAGCAAATCCACCTCTTCCACATCCAAGTTCTAAATATATATCATTGTTATTTTTAAATTCACTTTTCCAATTTCCCTTTAGTTCTCTAGCTTCATCAAGAGACTTAAAAATAGGACTTGCTTCTAATTCTGGTCTTGCCCACCACTTTTTTCTTAGTCTCATATTCTTCCTCCTTAAACGGTGTTTATTCCATTACACTAAACTAAACCTGTAATTAAGTGTGTTATTTTCATAAATAAATTCATAAGCATTTCAGTAGGAACATCTAAGATAAAGTCTATAATAGAACCTCCTAACCCTGGAATAGGCACTAAAAGCACTAATAAAATTACATATCTGTATCTATACAGTGTATCCTCAATTTCATAAAAAAACTTAGGAAATATATCTCTTAATACATGAAATCCATCAAACCCCGGAACAGGTAATAAATTTAAGACAAATAGTAAACAGTTAGTTTGAACAACGTAGGCAACCATAGTAATTATTATTTCCATTGCATCGGATTGTTTACTTGTAAATATAAATATTATTCCTAAAATAATAGCTCCTAATAAAGCAGCAATTAAGTTTCCTATTACCCCTGCTATTGAAACCTTTAGATCGTCCTTATAGTAATTTTTAAATGCACTAGGATTAGTTTCAACAGGTTTTGCCCATCCAAAGTTTAAAAATAAAAGCATTAAAAACCCTATAATATCTATATGAACCAGAGGATTTAATGTAAGTCTTCCTTGATACTTTGGGGTCTTATCTCCTAATTTATACGCTACTAAAGCATGAGCATATTCATGAAATGTAAAAGCTATTAGTATAGATGGTATTATTAATATTGTATCTAATACTGATTGTAAAAAATTTTGATCACTAAACATTCAATTTCTCCTATCTTTATAATATTTTCTTATTATATCAAAATATTAATTATATTAACAACATATTAAAAAATCTCCGACTATAAATTTCGGAGATTTTTTATCATTATTTATTTTAATAAAGTTTCTACTAGCTTTCCTTCACTGATGGATGCTATTCCTCCATCATACATTTGAAGAAATGTTCCCTTATACTTAATTTCTGTATTTGAACCTAATTCTATAACAACACCTTTTAAGTTATCGTTAATATATATCTTTCCATCTCTTGATACAAATATGTCCTTCTTGTCCACACTTTTATCTAAAGGCATTCTATCCCATCTATAAGATATATTTTCTCTAGTTTTAGGTTTACTTTCCCGTACTGATTCTTTATTTTTCAATGTGCTAGTATTTTTCTTTTTTACTTTATGTTTTGATTCTGTGCTTTTTTCCCTGTCTCTATCAGACTCTTTACGCTTAGTTGCAAAAAGTTTTTTATCCATCACTCCACGATAAACATTCTTTATTTTGCAAGTTCCTTGCTCTGAGCTTCCTTCAATTTCACCCACATAAATGACATCATTGTCGTCGACATCAATAAGGGAAGCTTTATTTACTCCATCAACTTTTATACAGTTTTCACATCCCGTAATATATACCTTATTTTGATTAACAGATTCATAAGCAATACTATCATCATTAGGTATTATTTTTATATCTCCTATTATATCCACTTTTGTATCTACTTTATCTAGTTTTTGCATAATATTTATCTTATGGATGTTACTCTTTCCACCAGCTAATCCTGATTTTATATATATCATATTTGTAAATGGAGATAACTCTATATCTTTAACTTCTGTTCCACGTGGTGCAGTAAAGCATGTTTCCTCTCCGTTTTTATTTTGTAATTTTTCCTTTTCACCTTTTTCAGCATCATAAGAATAGAATATAAACTTAGCTTTTTCATCAGATTTCTTCTTAGCTGCTATAAGCAATATATTTCTATCAGGTGCCCACTTATAAAATGACATATGAAGTCCGTCTTGTAATTCAATATTTTCTTCATCTCCACTATAAGTGTCCACTATTTTTAATCGTTCATTTTCAACATAAGCTAGATACTGACCATCACCAGACAAAGCCTTATTTTGTGCACTTTCTGGCACTTCTATATTTATATTACTTTTTCTATTTTTCTTATTATCTTCTACTTTTGTGGATACAATTTTACTACTTACATTTTCTGTGGAAAATAAATATGTATCAACATAATATAATACAGCTATTTGCACTCCTAAAGATATACAAACCCATGCTATTATTCTTTTTACCGCTTTCATAATTTCTCTCCTTTACGGTTCAACATATATAACTGAAGGTATTGAACGTTCTCCTAATGCATTTGATGGTTCGTTTATAACTTTACCTTCATAATACATAGTAGTTGATGATCCACCATCCAAATTACTTGCATTAACTGCTCCATACTCATACAAAACATCTTGTACATCTCTTAACGTAGCAGCCAATCGTTTTACCTGTTTACCATCAAGCACCAATAATATTATACTTCCATCCTTTTTCTGACCAATAGCAGTTCTAGGTGCTTTACCCCATCCGCCATCACCATTTTTAATAGTTTTTTTACCATTAACTATTAATGCTGGACCAAAAGAAATCATATCTGTAACATTCTTTTCTTTAACTTCTTCAAGTGTATGCTTTCCTACTAAAAGTATACCCTCTTTAGTCATAGCCACAATATCATGTTTCTTAAATTCTGTTTCACTTTTATATTCATCATAAATAGTGTTTCCATTAGACATTATTATGCCTTGTGGTTGTCCTCCATTTCCTGCCCATTGTTGCCCATTTGCAGATTCATCAGTAAAACCACCAGCATTTACTGCCGCTACAGCTTTATAATTTTTTGCTATTTTGCTCGTAGTTTCTCCCACTCTAGGAAGTTTACTACTATGCCCTACTTTAACACGTCTAGGATCATGAATCACTAAAAGGTATCCTTTATAAGTGTTTCCATCTATATCATACCTCTCTATTGTGTTATCATGCCTATTATTTATTTTTATTTCATCATTTTCAAGACCATCCTGGCTTATATCTTGTACTCTATTTTTGTTTAAAATCTCTTGAATTCGTTCATTTGATAAAAATGTTGTTGCTATCCATTGATGAGTCATCGTGGTCATTGCTGCTCCTACCATCGTGTCCCTTGCATTTTTAAATGGACCATAATAAAGCATAAAAGGACCTGTTATTGCAGTGAATATAAATTCAAAAACAATAAAGGCTGCAAACAGCTTCCAGGAAAATTTTCTTTTTCCCTTCTTATTGCTATGTTTTTTTACAGTTTTCATCTATTAATCATCCTTCTTCAGTATTTATCTTTTAATTGACCTAAATTATATTTTACAATAAATCTGAAGTTTTTCAAACTTAAATTTTTTACAATATAAAAACTTTACACATATTTAACTTTTATTCTTTACTATAATCCATATTTTTAGTTATTATCCTTATTTATTTTAACATTTTCTTCATATTCTTCCTTTTTATCATGTTTATCCTTTTCATTGTCTTTATTTTTTAAAATATCTTCTTTTTTTATGTTGTTATCAATAATTTCATCGTCTTTAGTTTTTAAATTGTTTTTAATATCGTTTTTACTTTTATTCTTTACTTTTATTTTTTTATTTTTGATATCACTTTTATTATTTATTGCAGAACTATTTTTTGATATATTGTGATTTTTTTTATTTATATTATTTTTATACTTATATTTATTTATCTGTTTTTTTATTTCTTTATTATTTATATCTATTTTACTTTCATAAGCATCTCTTTCCTCTTCTCTAACAAAAATATCTTGTTTGTTATTAGTAGGTTTGGTGCTATTATTAATATCACTTTTATATTGCTCTATGGCCCTTTTAAATGAATCATAATCTAAACTACTACTAATATACATCTTATCTTCAAATATAAAGTCATGCATGATTTGTGCATTTTGTTTTACATCCATAAGTACAACCCAACCCTTATCTCCTAATACTCTAGGAGAAGTTATCTCTGGAACTGGTATTAACATTTGTTCCGGCTTATAATTTCCTACTTTGTATATTGTATATGCATAATTTAATATGCCTGTTATATCCATATTAGTTTTCACATAAGGAAATAGCTTTGATGCAAGCATTGGATATTTTAAAACATTTGTATCTTTTAATTTATCTATAATAAGGGATATTACCTCCCTTTGTCTTTCTGTTCTATCATAGTCACCATTACCAATTTTTCTTATTCGTGAATAACTTAATACCTGCTGTCCATCAAGATGCTGAATTCCAGCCTTTTTTACTAAATGAGGATCTTTAGGATTAACCTCTGGAATAAATTTATTCATCTCAACACGTTCTTTTTCGCTCACATCTACGTCCAATCCTCCTATAGAGTTCACTAATTCTTGAAAACCATTAAAATTTATTATTCCATAATCATGTAGTTTTAAATTAAAATTCTTTTCTATAGTATCTTTTAATAATTCTGCTCCACCATAGGCAAAAGCATGATTTATTTTTTGTTCACCATATCCAGGAATATCAACATAACTATCTCTCATTATTGAAACTAGTTTTAATTTTTTATTTATATTATCAATTGAAAGAATCAATATAGCATCTGATCTTGATCTTTCATCTAAATTTCTAGCATCATTTCCAATTAAAAGAATATTACTTATTCCATCTACTTCTTCATAATTTCCATCTTCATCATTCCCATAATTTTTTACATAAGTGTTACTTCTAAATCCCCAGTATAAATACCCACACACTCCCATAGCAATTATTATAAAAATCACGAATATACTTAATATAACTTTTTTACCGTTTTTCTTTTTCTCATGCTTTGCCAATGATTTCACCCCTATATCTATAATAATGACTTCGTTTTTCACTTTCCCATATACATATAATTAATATAATTATATATTTATTTTCCAAGTAATGTAAATAACTATTTTGTATACTAATCTCTTTTATAATCTTTTTGAGGCATCATAAGCAAGTTTTGATCTTTCACATTCATCATATTTTAATGTTACTTGACAACATAGCTTACTTCCTTTCATTCTTTCTGAAGCATAACACAATCCATTTGACCTATAATCTAAAAATGGTTGATCTATTTGTTCTGGATCACCAATTAGTATAAGTTTACTACCTTCTCCTACTCTAGTTATAATAGCTTTTACTTGCTTTGGAGATAGATTTTGCGCTTCATCTATTATCACCCAATTTTTAACTATAGATCTTCCTCTTAAAAATGCTACCGCTTCTGTAGTAATTATTCTTCTATCGAACAATTCCCTAATCTTATCATTTAATTCACTCTCATCTTTATATCTTTCTTTTTCATCAGAGTCAATTAATATTTCTAGATTATCTAAAACCGGTCTCATATATGGTGCTATCTTTTCCTGTTCTGTTCCTGGTAAATATCCTATTTCCTCATCCATAGTTACATTAGGTCTACAAACTAATATTCTCCTATACTCACTACTATCTTCTTCTAAAATTTTATGAAGCCCAACAGCTAAAGAAAATAATGTTTTTGCAGTACCAGCCGGTCCCTTTATAATAACTAATGGTACTTCTTTGGCACTTATCATTAATGCCTCTTGCATAAATCTCTGTCCAACATTTTTAGAAAAGATGCCCATAGGAATAACCTCTTTATAAGTTAAAGGTACTATTTTTTGTCCGTCATATTTACCTAGTGCAGTTTTTTTAGAATTTTCATAAGAATGCATTATAATAAATTCATTTACGTATAAATCAGGATTTTTGTATTCCTTCGATTTATCTAAATATATTTTTAACTCTTTTACATCTAAGTATTTATTTTTATAAAAATAATCTATATTATCAGAGGATGTATATACTGAGATTCGTCCAGTATATTGATTATCATATTCTGGTACAACTTTTTCATAATAATCATTTGTATTTATACCTATTGTATCTGCTTTTATTCTTTCAAATATATCTTTTGTAATTAAGTAAACATCTTCTCCTCTTTCTTTCAATCCTTTACAAACTTGAATAATTCTATTATCAGCTTTACTTTTATCCCAATAAGATGGTATTTCAATATTATGATGATTTACTTCTACCCTTAACTTTCCACCATTAGGCAATTTTATTCCTTTTATTAAGCTTCCTTTCACTCTTAATTCATCAAGTATTCGTGCTGACATTCTAGCATTTGCTCCAAGTTCTCCTGGCTTTTTCTTTAATGCATCTAATTCTTCTAAAACAACTTCAGGTATAACTACATTAGAATCTTCAAAACATAATATTGAACGCGGCGAATATAAAATTACATTAGTATCTAAAACATATGTTTTTTTCAAAGTATAATCCCTCCTCTTTTTATAATTATATTTAGCTTTTAGGATTATATATGTATAAAAGTTGCTTAAAATACTTTATTGATTTAAAATATATTATTGTGAACATAAGAATTATTGACCACTAATAACTTTTATTATATAATATTAGTTAAATTATAATGTAAGAAGGGTGGAATCTATGGATACTATAAAAACCATATTTAAAGAAAAAAAGTTAAAATTGACACCTCAAAGAATTGCAGTTTATAAGTATTTGTGTTCTACAAAAAAACATCCATCCGCTGAGACTATATATAACGCACTACATGAAACCTATCCTACTATGAGTTTAGCTACTGTTTATAAAACTTTAAAAACTTTAGTAGAAGTTGGATTAATACAAGAATTAAACGTAGGTGAAGGTAACTTTAGATATGATGCTAATGCCGCTTCTCATCCACACATTCAATGTATTTGTTGTGGTAGTGTAGATGACATTATGGGAATTTCTTTTGACAATTTAAACGACTTAGCATCAAAGTATACAGACTATAAAGTACTGTCAAATAAAATTTATTTTTATGGAATATGTAAGAATTGTAATGCAAACAACTCTTAATACTGTAATACACAAAAAACTTTAAATTATTTATAAAAAAGAAACGGCGATTATCCGTTTCTTTTTTATAAATAATTTAATCACTTTCCTCATAAACATTATTAGAAGGAGGTGATTATTTTGAAATTAAAAGTTCTTTTCTTTAAAAGAAAACATATTTATTATGTTCTTTTTGTTTTAATTGTACTAATATTCTGTGCATTTTCTATATTATCTAGTGGAAAGTCATCTTATATAACTTTTAATTCAGATTCTAATATTAAAAATCTTAAGTCTGATCTTAATGGAGATGGTAAAGAGGATACTCTTTACATATTAACTAGCAAAAATAATAGATACCATCTTCAAATAAATACATTTAAGAATACATTTAATCTTAAACCAAATAAGGAAATTGCAACTTTAGGAAGTAATTATCCTTATTGGCCAATCCGAGTAAAGTTAAAAGATATTTCCCGCAATAGTATTCCAGAAATATTTGTTCAATCTTCTCAAGATAATGTATCTATACAACATATCTTTACTTATAAAGATAATGAATTTAAAGATATATTCTGTAGCTATAATAATATTTTAGGATTTATTGATTGTAGCAATAATAAAACCCCTAAAATACTTTCCGCAAAAATATATGGAGATAATTTTTATTTTGAAAATTATATGTTTATAGATAATAAACTTGAAAAATACTCAAATGATATTAATGATACATTCATGGGAAAAGATACTATTTTATGCTTTGTAAATATAATAACTTCTATGAATGGTAAATATATGCCAACTAATGAAAATATCTTTTATCAAGGAATAGATTCAAGTTCTCTTGACCTTCTTCCTCATTTAGCTGGTTATGCTCATAACTACGTGTTTCAAGATGCATTTTTTATGGATACAAAATCAGATAATTCCGGTGAACCTACAAACATAGAATGGACTTTAAACTTTAAAGGAAATCCTACTGATTATCCTAATAAACTTAAAAATTATACATTGAAGCTTAATCTATTGAGGTGCAAAAATTGCAAAGAAAAATATTATTATAAAATTATTTCATTTCAATTAACAAACTAATTTTTTCCAAATAAAAACGGACCGCTTTAGCGGTCCCAATCAAAAGGGGGATGGGGGGTTTTAGCACTAGTGAAGGGTAACTCATAAAGAATGTTACTCCTCCTTTGTACATTATATATACTAACCTATCCCTTAAAATTTATTCATATATATTAATTTATTTTTATTTTTTTCCATTTATTTATGTATCGTTCACGTTTTATGCTAAAAATATAAACTTCCGTAACATGGAAGTTTATATAATTTACTTACTTATATTTTACCATCAATATATAATTCTAATATTTTATTTATTATTTTCGCTTTATCTTCCATTACCAGTGACTGCATAGCACTTAATAATGCTACTATAGGATCATTTGAATGCTCTTTTAAATCTTCTTCATGCATATTTTCAGTATTATTATAACTTATCTTTTCTCTTTCTTCTTCTTTTTTATTTTCTTCATTTTTACGTGACTTCTTCTTTCCATGCTTATTTCTTTTATTATTTTCTTCTTCTTTTAATTCTAAATATTGATTATTTGCTTCTTCATTATCAGATTGATTGTTTTCATCATTATAAATTTCTGCATTATCATTCATTATCATATCATTAACAGCTTTAGCTTGGCTAACTAATTCAAATATATTTATATCACTATCATATGAATTACTGCTCTCTTTCTTATTATTTTTTTCGTCACTTTCTTCAGCTGATTTACCACTAGAGTTACTTATAACACCTAATGCATTTAAAAGAGAGGTTATTTGATTTATATCTATATTTCCTAGTATAGAAGATAATTTATTAAATACACTATCGCCTTCACCATTGTTATATTGATTTCCATATTGATCATCATATCTATAATCATTGTATTCATTTATTTCATCATAACTTCCACTATACTTTTTACTTCTTCTATGTTTTGACACATTATCACCTCTCTATAAATTAGGAGGGCTATAAAGCCCTCCAATTAAATTTGCAAACTTACTCCTTACGCACATATACCGCGTGATCCGAAGCCTTTGCAACAGCAAAGTAGGAATAAGAATATTAAGATTGTTGCAGTTTCGTGGTCGATTATGCATGCTCTCTTTAATATTAATAAGAACAATGCTAATCTACATGGATCAAATCCACCACATCCGCATCCTGATTCTCCTATCACTGATACTGGAATTGGGGCTGGTTTTGGAGGTGCTACTGGTAAACAGGCACATCTGCAACTACAACCACAATTGCATTTACATTTTCTTGACATGACGTACCCCCCTTTCTTGGGCCATGGTTTCAATGTAATCTATTCTTCTTCATTAGCATCCACACACTCAACTTCCTCATCTGTTACTTTAACATCTCTGGCATCAAAGTTGAAGATATCGTCTGAAGTGTCTTCTGTTATATCGCAAGCTCTTCTGCCACCACGAACTAATAATAGGATTAACACAATAAATATTATATTGCCAAATCCACCAAAGTTACCGTAGCCATTTCCATAGGAATTACAGCTACAGCTATTATTATTAGGGTAACAGCTACAACAACAATAATTCTTCTTGTGGTCTTTATGGTCTTTATGGTCTTTATTTTTGTAGCAATAACATGAATATTGTGGGTAATTATTATTGGTATTAGCACAGTTATTGTTGTTTCTATTATTGCCTATTAAGGCTATGAGGAATATAAATAGAAGTAATATATATCTTCCTCCAAATCCAGGGAATCCTCCTCCTTTATTTGCATTTCCTAGAAGCCCAACTACTTTGCCAATATTTCCAATATTGCCGAGACCCTCAATACCAGATCCGCCCATTAGATTGTTTATCATCGAGCTTACGCCCTCCAAGTTGTTTAGATCCACTTTACCTCCCCCTTTCTGCCCATCCTCATTTATCTTTTGTTGATAATATATACTATTCACTTTTATTCATTTTTGACACTAAAAAAATAAAAAAGTGATTTCATTTTTTGAAATCACTTTTTTAATATATTGGATTATACCTCTTCAGTTGTATCTTCTTCTAATATTCCTTCTGATAAAATCTCTAACAACTCTTCTTTTCCACTCTTATTTAAAGATGAGAAGAACATAAACTTATCCTCATCTCTTATATTGAGAGTTTCCTTTATAATCTTTTTATTTTTTTGAAAATCATTTTTTCTTAATTTATCACTTTTAGTTGCAACTATTATAGTTTCATATCCATAGTACTTGATCCATTCATACATTTGAACGTCTTCTTTACTTGGTTTATGTCTTGAGTCAACTAATAGAACTATCTTTTTTAATTGAGGTCTATTTATAAGATATTGTTCCATCATAGAACCCCATTTTTGCTGTTCACTTTTAGATACCTTTGCAAATCCATATCCAGGTAAATCAACAAAATAAAATTCATTATTTATTAAAAAGAAATTTATTAGTCTCGTTTTTCCTGGAGTAGAACTTGTCTTAGCAAGTTTTTTTCTGTTAGTTATAACATTTATAAGTGAAGATTTACCAGCATTAGATCGTCCCACGAAGGCCATCTCTACTCTGTTGTCAACTGGATATTGCGCTGGTCTAACAGCTGATATTATGAATTCTGAATTTTTAATTATCATATTTTTACTCCTCTACAAGTGCATTTTCTAAAACAGTTTCTATTGTTTCCGCAGGTATAACTTGTATTTTATTTAAAATAGATTTAGGTATATTTTTTAAATCTTTTTCATTTTCCTTTGGAATTATTATAGTATCTATTCCAGCTCTAAATGCTGCAAGAGTTTTTTCTTTCAATCCACCAATAGGAAGCACTCTTCCAGTAAGTGTTATCTCACCTGTCATAGCTACATTATGCTTAACTTTTTTATTACTTAATGCAGATACCATGGCTGTTATCATTGTAACTCCCGCGGAAGGACCATCTTTTGGTACAGCACCTTCTGGAGCATGAATATGTATATCTGTATTCTTATAAAAATCGGAGTCTATTCCGTATTTTTCACAATTACTTCTTACATAGCTATATCCAGCTTCACCAGACTCTTTCATAACATCACCTAGCTGTCCTGTTAATTGTAATGTTCCTTTACCTTTCATAACAGTAACTTCTAATGGAAGCGTATCTCCACCATAAGCTGTCCATGCCATTCCCATTACAACTCCAACTCTATCTTTTTTATCAGCCTTATCATAAGAAAAAATTTCTGGTCCTAAATATTTTTTTATTTGATTAGCAGTTATATTAACTGAATCCTTATTCTTTTCTAACATCTCTGCTATAGACTTTCTTATTGTTGTAGCTATTTTTCGATTTAAACTTCTTACACCTGATTCTCTAGTGTAATCTTCTATTATTTTATATATTGCTCCGTCTGAAAAAGATATCTTTTTACTTGTTATGCCATGTTCCTCTATTTGCTTTCTTATGAGATGTCTTTTTGCTATTTGAAACTTTTCTTCAGTTGTGTATCCAGATACCTCTATTACTTCCATTCTATCTAAAAGAGGTCTTGGAATAGTATCTAAACTATTTGCTGTAGTTATAAACATAACTTCACTTAAATCTAAATCAAGCTCTAAATAATGATCTCTAAATGTTTTATTTTGCTCTGCATCTAAAACTTCAAGTAATGCACTAGCAGGATCTCCTCTAAAATCACCACTTAATTTATCAATTTCATCTAATAAAAATAATGGATTTTTTGATTTAGCTTCTTTCATAGAATAAACTATTCTTCCTGGTATTGCTCCTACATAAGTTTTTCTATGTCCTCTTATTTCTGCCTCATCTCTAACTCCACCTAATGACATTCTTACAAAATTTCTATTAAGTGCATGAGCAATAGATTTTGCTATAGAAGTTTTTCCAACCCCAGGAGGTCCAACTAAACAAAGTATAGGTCCTTTTAAAGAATTGCTTATGCTTTTTACAGCTAAAAATTCTATTATTCTGTCTTTAACATCTTCAAGTCCATAATGCTCATCTTCTAAAATTTGTCTAGCTCTTTTTATATTTAAATTGTCTTTAGTTTTTTTATTCCATGGAATATCTAAAACCCAATCTAAATAAGTTCTTATAACTCCACCTTCTGATGAATAACTTCCTATATTTTTTAATCTATCTAATTCATATAAAGCTTTATCTTTTGCCTCCTTTGGAAGCTTAGACTTCTTTATCTTTTTTGTATATTCATCTATTTCCTTCTTATTTTCGTCTTCTTCCCCGAGTTCTTCCTGAATTGCTTTTAATTGCTCCTTTAAGAAATATTCCTTTTGAGATTTGTCAATTTTCCCTTTTACTTTTAATCCTATCTTTTTTTCTATATCTAGAATTTCAATTTCATTTTTTATTATAATTAAAAGTTTTTCTAGTCTTTCATTTACGTCATATGCTTCTACTAATTCTTGCTTTGTAGCTTCTTTTAATATTAAATATGAACTTACAACATCTGCAAATCTTCCCGGGTCATCTAATTCCTCTATATTTATTAGAACCTCTGAAGATGGATTATTAGACAATCTTATATACTCTTCAAAAACATCTTTTACAGAACGTACCAATGCTTCACATTCCATTTCATCACTACAAACATCTTCCAAAATCTTAACTTTAGTTTTGAAAAATGGTTCTTTTTGTATATAATCAAGTAATTTTGCTCTACTTATTCCTTCAACTAATACTCTAACTGTGTCTCCAGGTAATTTAAGTACTTGTTTTATATTACAAATTGCACCTATATTATAAATTTCATTTTCATCTGGTTCTTCTATTTTTGCTTCCTTTTGTGAAGCTAAAAATATCTCTTGGCCGTTTATCATAGCCTCTTCAACTGCAAGAAGAGATTTTTCTCTACCTACATCAAAATGTAAAACCATATGAGGAAATATAGTTAAACCTCTTAACGGAATTAAAGGAAGAACTTTTTGACTATTTTCCATAATTTCCCCCCATTTCTTTTATGTTTATATATATCGATTTTTATCAATAAAAGTATTTATACTATGCTATTATACCCATAAAATCGTTTTTTTTCAATTAATTTAGCTTTTACGAATTAATAGCGGATTCAGCAGTAAGAACATCAATCTTAGAGTTAACATCTAATGAATGCTCACTATTTTTTTCATTTTCTTCTGAAATAATAGATAATCTTATAACTTCTTTAATATCAGTTACTGGTATTATCTTCACTTTTTTTTCATTTTTAAATGTTTCTTGCCAATTCTCCCTTGGAATTATTATAGTTTTTGCTCCAGATTTTTTTGCAGCAGCTATCTTAGCATTGACTCCTCCTATTGGCTTTACACACCCATGAATAGATATTTCTCCTGTCATGGCAACTTTGTTACTAACAGGTATCCTTTTTATAGCACTATAAATAGCTGTAGCCATACTTATTCCAGCAGAAGGTCCAT
Organism: Clostridium massiliodielmoense; assembly: GCF_900176615.1. Taxonomy (GTDB): domain Bacteria; phylum Bacillota; class Clostridia; order Clostridiales; family Clostridiaceae; genus Clostridium_H; species Clostridium_H massiliodielmoense. The sequence continues at coordinate 412,321 of NZ_FXLO01000008.1, read as the reverse complement.
CTACAGGCATACCTCCTGGGAAATTTAAATGTATGTCATATTTACTGCAATCTATTTTAAATATATTCTCTAAAACTGTAATTACATTTTGTCCTGAAGACAAAGCAGTGCTTTTTCTTTTTAATTTTTTATTCCTGCCATCCATTTCTTCTTCTTCCACTATACCAGTTATCTTAAAACTTCCTTTTCCTGATAAAGATTTTGTAGCAGTTGCCTCTATTTCCATTAGTATTCCCATATTTGCTCCATATACAGCAAGCCCATTTACATACCCTATTTTAGGTACTTTAGGTATATTTTTTTCAGGTCTTTTAGAATACTGACCGTTTTCTATAATCCACTCCATATCTTCTACCTGAATGTTTTTTCTGCCTTCATTCAAAGCAATTCCTGAGCTAAGTTGTATTAAACTAACAGCATCCCTTCCATTATTTGAGTATTTGCCCACAAGTTCCTTTGCTTTATCTTCTATTGTAAATCCTATTTTTTTAACCGCATCTTCAGCTATTTTTTCTATTTCCTCAGCATTAAGTGACCTAAAAAATATTTCTACACATCTTGATCTTATTGCAGGACACATCTCATCTGGACTTCTAGTTGTAGCTCCAACGAGCCTAAAATCTGCTGGAAGTCCATTATCAAAAATATCTTTAATATGAGTGGGTACATTTGGATCTTCTGAATTATAATAAGCACTTTCTAAAAATACTTTTCTATCTTCCATAACTTTTAATAATTTATTTGTTTCAACGGGATGTAACTCTCCAATTTCATCTATAAATAATATACCTCCATGAGCCTTTGTAACAGCTCCCGGTTTGGGTTGAGGAATCCCAGCAGTGCCTAATGCTCCTGCACCTTGATATATAGGATCATGGACTGATCCTATTAATGGATCTGCAATCCCCCTATCGTCAAATCTTACAGTAGTTGCATCTATTTCTACAAATTTAGACTCCTCGGTAAATGGTGAGAATTCCTTCTTTTTAGCATTTTCAAGTACAATTCTTGCCGCTGCTGTTTTTCCCACTCCTGGTGGCCCATAAATTATTACATGTTGTGGATTAGGTCCACATATTGCTGCTTCTAATGCCCTTATTCCCTTTTCCTGCCCTATTATTTCTTTAAAAGATTTTGGTCTACTTTTTTCTGTCAAAGGTTCAGTTAGTTTTATTTGCTTCATCTTTTTTAGCTTTTCAACTTCTTTTTTATTTTCTTTACTTATAATGTATCTATTACTACTTTGATCCTTTAAAGCATTAAAAAAATATATTCCCATAATAATAGTCACACCTAAACTAATGAAACTAATTAATGATCCCGACATATTATCCTCCATTTATTTTGCATATTTTAGGTATTTATCCCCTTTTTATATTTTGTACAAATGGAAATAATATATTCCAAATCCCACTAATTATTATAAAAATAAAAAGTTTAGAAATTTAGGTTATTAATTTGAGTACACAAACTCCTAAAATTCTAAACTTTTTTATTTAGATTAATTGTATTCTAATTAAGCTGTCTCTGTATCAATACTTTTTCTTTTACGTTTAGTTTGAGCTATTTCTGGTCTATCTTCTCCATCTTCAGTTAAAACTAACTCAGGTTTTTTATCCTTTATTGTATCTTTGTTTATTATAACCTTTTTTATATTAAACTGAGATGGTATATCAAACATTATATCTCTCATAGTTTCTTCTATAATTGATCTAAGACCTCTAGCTCCAGTTTTTCTTTCAATGGCTTCATCTGCTATTGACTTTAGAGCTTCATCTTCAAACTCTAATTCAACATTATCCATTAATAAAAGTTTTTTGTATTGTTTTACTAATGCATTTTTAGGTTCTTTTAAGATTTTTACAAGTGCATCATTATCTAGTGACTGAAGTGTTACCATTATAGGTAATCTGCCTATAAATTCTGGTATTAATCCAAATTTCAATAGATCTTCTGGAACACTTTCTTTTAATAATTCACCAATATCCTTTTCATCTTTAGATTGAACATCAGAACCAAATCCAAGAGAACTCTTTCTTGTTCTCTTTTCTATTATTTTATCAAGTCCATCAAATGCTCCACCACAAATAAATAATATATTAGAAGTATTTATTTGTATAAATTCTTGATGTGGATGCTTTCTTCCACCTTGTGGTGGAACTGAAGCTACCGTTCCTTCAAGAATTTTTAATAAAGCTTGCTGAACTCCTTCTCCAGATACATCCCTTGTAATTGAAGGATTTTCTGATTTTCTAGCAATTTTATCTATTTCATCTATATAGATTATACCTCTTTCAGCTTTTTCTATATCATAATCTGCATTTTGAATTAACTTTAAAAGTATATTTTCTACATCTTCACCTACATACCCAGCTTCAGTTAATGTTGTTGCATCTGCTATAGCAAAAGGAACATTTAAAAGTCTAGCCAAAGTTTGTGCAAGTAGAGTCTTTCCTGAACCTGTTGGACCTAAAAGAAGTATATTACTTTTTTGAAGTTCTACATCATCCACATCTACCTCTGAGTTTATTCTCTTATAATGATTATATACTGCAACAGCTAGGGCTTTTTTAGCAGAATCTTGACCTATAACATAATCATCAAGATAATTCTTTATTTCACTTGGCTTTGGAAGTGAACTAAGATCAACTTGAGTGTTCTCTTCAAATTCATCTGTTATAATTTCAGAACATAAATCTATACACTCGTCACATATATAAACTCCAGGTCCTGCAATTAATCTTTTTACCTGTTCTTGACTTTTGCCACAGAATGAACACTTTAATTGTTTTTTATCATCATATTTTGACATTCCTACACCTCTCTAAGGTTTATTTCTTTCTACTAGTTATAACATCATCAATTAAACCATATTCTTTAGCTTCTTCTGCTTCCATAAAGTTATCTCTTTCAACATCTTTTTTAATTACTTCTAAAGGCTTGCCTGTTCTTTCACTTAGTATTTTATTTAATTTATCTTTAATTTTTAATATTCTATTAGCATGTATTCCTATATCCGTTGCTTGACCTTGGAATCCCCCTAAAGGTTGGTGTATCATTATTTCACTATTCGGAAGAGCAAATCTTTTTCCTTTTGCTCCTGCTGTTAAAAGGAAAGCTCCCATTGAAGCTGCCATACCTATACATATTGTTGATACATCTGGTTTTATATATTGCATTGTATCATAAATAGCCATTCCAGCTGTAATTGAACCACCCGGACTATTTATATAAAGATATATATCCTTATCTGGATCTTCTGCCTCTAAGAATAACAATTGCGCTACAACTAAGCTAGCACTAACATCATTTACTTCCTCTCCAAGAAATATTATTCTATCCTTTAACAATCTTGAATAAATATCATAAGATCTTTCTCCTCTGTTAGTTTGTTCAACTACTACGGGTACTAAACTCATATTAAACTTTCCTCCTTTTATTAAACCTCTATTTTAAATATTACTTTTAACATTATCACCTATATTGGTAATGATATTCATTTTCCTAAAAATTTATTGTAAAATTAATTGCCAGAAATTTTTCTGGCAATCATCTGGCAATTAACTCTATCTTTTATATTACGTCTAATTAAGCAATTTCTTTACTGTTTTCAACTAAAAAGTCTATAGCTTTTTCATTAGCTAATTGTTTAGCTAAAACTTCTCTTTGTGCTCCAACTATTGCTTCTACTAATTTGTCAGCATCTTGTCCGCCACCATATTGTTGAGCCATTTCTTTAGCTCTTTCTTTTATTTCTTGTTCAGTAGCTTCTATATTTTCATCTTTAACTACTTTTTCAAGAACTAATTCAGTTTTAACTTTCTTTTCAGCTGTTTCTTTCATATATTCTCTTACTTTTGCTTCTGAGCTGTTTGTATATTGATAGTAAGATGCAAGATCTAATCCTTGATATCCTAATCTCATTTCTAAATCTTTAATCATCATATCTATTTCTTTTTCTATCATAACTTCTGGAATTTCTACTTCTGCTCTGTTGCAAACTTCTTCTATTACAGCTTCTTCATATTCCATTTTTTCTCTGTTCTTGTTAGCTTCTTCTAACTTTTTGTTTAAATCAGCCTTTAATGCATCTACTGTATCAAATTCAGATACTTCTTTAGCAAATTCATCATCTAATGCTGGTAATTCTTTAACTTTTATTTCTTTTATTTTAACTTCAAATTTTGCTGGTTTTCCGTTTAATTCTTCTCTTCCGTATTGTTCTGGGAAGTTAACATTAATTTCTTTTTCTTCTCCAACTTTTAAACCAACTAATTGATCTTCAAAGTTATCTATAAATGTACCTGTTCCAATTTCTAATGAATAATCAGTTGCTTCTCCACCTTCAAATGGCTTTCCATCTATAAATCCTTTAAAATCTATTATAGCTATATCGTTCTTTTGTATTGCAGCGCCTTCTTCTTTAGTTATAATTCTTGCATTTTTTTCTAACATAGCATTTAATTGTTTTTCAACATCTTCGTCTGTTACTTCATATGTATTTTTCTTAGCTTCTACACCTTTGTAGTTTTCAAGTTTTACTTCTGGTCTAGTTACAACTTCAGCAGTGAATACGAAGTCTTTTCCTGATCCAATTTCAACGATATCTATTTTAGGATAATCAACAGGTTGTAATTTATGTTCTTCTACAGCCTTTGGATATGCTTCTTCACAACAAGTGTTTATAGCATCTTCGTAGAATACTCCTTCTCCATAATATCTTGTAATTATATTCATTGGAGCTTTTCCTTTTCTAAATCCTGGTACATTAAATCTTTTTACATTCTTCTTATATGCTTTTTTTATAGCTTCATTAAACTTTTCTTTTTCTACTGTTATCTCTAGTTTCACAACATTATTTTCTACTCTTTCAATTTTAGTGTTCATTAAGTTTTTCCTCCCAATCACCGTAAATACTTATTTTGACATGATATATTATAACATACATTATATTTTTTTTACAAACATATAAATATTTTTTTACTATAAATAATTATATACTATATAATATACCAAATTTTATATATAACAACAATATTCCATTATAGATACAGTTTTAAAATTTAGTTAAATATCTTCTACCTTCTTTAAGTTCCTCATAATGTAAATAATTATTACTATAGACTTCTATTATACCCATTCCTTTATAGTTTAACCCTCTTAATTTGTTAAAGAGTTTAGAATAGTTTATATCGCCTTTTCCCGGAACTAAACAAGTATTTTCTTCGTTTCTATCATTTATGTGTAAGTTAACTATATTTTCCTTCATTATATCTATATAATCATCTGGCTCTTTTTCTGCCCTATATGCTTGTTTTAAATCCAACGTAAAGTGTATTGGATACTTACTATTTTCTTTTATAGCCTTTAAAAATTGTAAATCCCCTGCCATACACCATGATACATTTTCTTGCGCCAAGGTTATACCCAATTCTTCAGATATATATACAAGTTCATTATATACATCTACAATATGATTTATGTCTATAAATTTACTATCCATTTTTCTCATACCATGAAAAGTATAGCTTTTAGCACCTAGTGCTTTTCCAGCTCTACATACCTGCTTAAAGTATTTAATCATATCATTTCTTCTTCTTTTATAAGTATCAAAAATATATGGTTCAAATGCAGATGAAAAAGCATGAACAGAATTTATTTTAAAGTCATTTTCATTACATTTTTCATTAATAACTTTAACAAACTCATCACTAAACTCACTAGGGCAATTAAAAAATACTTCTCCTTTATCAAATCCAAGTTTTTTCATAAGTCCTATGCTATCTTCTAAAGCAACATTAGGATAAAAACAAGCTGTCGAAATACCTATCTCCACTTTTCAAAAACCTACCTTATTTATATTTTAACACATTTTTAACTTTATAAACCCTCTTTATTTTTCAGCTCTTCTTTTAATTGAAATATTCTTTTATTAAGTACAGGATGAAATGCATACGGAGCTATTTCACTTAAAGGCTCTAATACAAACATTCTATCATGCATTAGTGGATGAGGAATTATTGTTTCATTTTTAGATAAAATTAAATCATCATATAACAGTATATCCAAATCTATAATTCTAGGTCCCCACTTAATTGTACGTTTTCTTTTTAATTGTTTTTCAATATCAAGTAAAACTTTCATGAGTTTACTTGGGGTAAGAAGTGTCTCTACTTCAATTGCACAGTTTAAAAAATCATCTTGTTCTAAATATCCATAAGGCTTTGTAATATAAAATTTAGACACTTTAGTAACTTTAGTTAAATTATTATTGTTTAATTTTTCTATAGCTTGTTGTAAATTTGTATTCTTATCACCTATATTTGATCCTATTCCAATATAAACGGTATGTTTAGTTCTATCTATTTGTACTGCAGCATATTTTATAGGTTTTCCTATAGGTGCCCAAGGCTTTTTTACTTTTAATTTCATTCTTTGAATATCTTCATACTTCAATAAAATATTATCTACAACTTGTTCAGCTACCTTCTCTATTAAATCATAACTATCTTTTGTAAATAACTCTTCAATCTCACAACACAATAATCCATAATTAACTGTTTCATTTAAATTATCACTTAAGCCAGATTGCTGTAAATCTATAAAAATCTCAGCAGATATCAAAAATTTTTGTCCTAACTTTTTTTCTTCTTTGTATACTCCATGGTTGGCAAATACCTCTAAATCTTCAATATATATTCTGTCCACAATCATCACCACTTTAAAATTATTTATTACATCTTATAATTGCATCTGTCATAACCGCTGCTCTTAAGTTTTCTTTGACATCATGTACTCTAACAAAATCACAGCCTTTCATTATACCTACAACCGTAGTTGCAATAGTTCCTTCAACTCTTTCATTTACAGGCAAATCTAATACTAGTCCTATAGTAGATTTTCTTGAAGTACCTAAAAGTATAGGATATCCAAGCTTATGAAGCTTTTCAAGTTCATTCATTATTTGTAGATTATGTTCTGGTGTTTTTGCGAATCCGAACCCTGGATCTATCATTATATTTTCTTTTTTAACTCCAGCCTTTAAAGCTATATCTATGCTTTCTTGTAAATCACACAAAACATCTTCCATAAAATTATTGTAATTTTTATTGTTCCTATTATGCATCAAACAACATGAAACATCATATTTAGCAGCTACTTTTGCTATATTTTTATCTTTCTTAAATCCCCAAACATCATTTATAAGAGATGCACCTGCCTTAATTGCAAGCTCAGCTACTCTTCCTTTATAAGTATCTATAGATATAGGAACTTCTATCTCCTGTGATAATGCTTTAATTATTGGAACTACTCTTTTTATTTCCTGTTCTTCATCTACTGGAATATGATTAGGTCTTGTAGATTCTCCCCCTATATCTATAATACTAGCTCCTTCATTAATCATTTCTTTAGCATGCTTAATTGCTCTTTCTATATCGTTAAATTTGCCCCCATCTGAAAATGAATCTGGTGTTACATTTAAAATCCCCATTATATAAGTTTCTTTTCCTAATTCAAATGTTTTATTACCTATTTGCATAAAAATACCCCCTAAAAATACTAAAATAAATTAATATTTTATTTTTAAATTTTTCTTATCTTCTGACCAATAACACTGTTGTTGAGCTAAACATCTAAAACACGCTCTAGATAATTTATCACTTTTATAAAGAAGCTCACTTAAAGAATCCTTTTCATTTTCTTTATTTCTATGATTCTTAATTGCTTTTAAAATTTCGCATATTTCTCTTTTGTTAAAGTCACATTCCACTAAAATTTCTTCTGCTAAATTAGCTGATGCTATTTCATGGGGAATATCATACTCATATTGCTGCCATTTACCTATATCATGAAGAAAAGCAGAAGCATAAATGATTTCCTTATTAAAAGATAATTTATTTTCTAGATTAATTATATACATTATACGAGAAACATCTATAAAATGACGCATATCATGATGACATAATTCTCTATTCATTTCTATTTCTTTTATTTTCTCAATATATTCAACATACTTTCTATGGTGTAAAATTTTATTAACCCTTTCCACAATCTTCTCACCTCTTTAAAATCTAAGTATATTTAAAACATCTTGCTTAAGTGAATTATCTGTTTTAAAATCTCCTCTAGTAACTATAGTAGTTGTCTTAGCTCCCCACTTTTTAACACCTCTCATACTCATACATAGGTGTTCAGCTTCTATTACCACCATCACTCCTTTACATTTTAAGTATTTCATTAAGGAATCTGCTATTTGTGATGTTAATCTTTCTTGAAGTTGAGGTCTCTTAGCAAAGACTTCCGTAGTTCTAGCTAGTTTACTAAGACCAACTACTTGTCCATTTGGAATATACGCTATATGTACCTTTCCAAAAAACGGGAGAAAATGATGTTCACACATAGAATAAAATTGAATATCTTTTTCTATTACCACATCATCATTATTTACTTTAAATACCTTACTTAAATGTTTCTCCGGTGTTTCTTTAAGCCCCCCAAATATTTCTTCATACATTCTAGCTATTCTATCCGGCGTTTCTTTAAGTCCTTCTCTAGTAGGATCTTCCCCTATAGCTTCAATTATCATTATTACTGCCTTCTTTATCTTCTCGTAGTCTATCACTTTTTAAGCCCCTTTCATAAATAATATCTATCATATAACCCTTTAATAATATAATTTTTGAAATTCTTTTCTTAACAATTTAGTTATTTTATTATTATTCAAATCAAAACTTTTACTTTCTATTTTTGATACAGGCATAATTTCCATTAATGAATTGGTTAAAAAAACTTCATCTGCATTAATTAAAGCTTCCATATTAAAACTACTAACTTCTAATTTAAATGATAATTTATTTATTAATGAAATAACCTTTTCCCTCATAATTCCTGGTAAAAGTCCACAAGAAATATCAGGTGTATATAACTTATTGTTTTTTATAAAAAATATATTTGTATATGATCCTTCACTAATATAATTATTAGTATTTAAAAAAATAGCTTCATTATAATTTTTTTTAAGTGCAATATCTTTCTCTAAAACATTCTCCAAATAATTATTAGACTTAATATAAGTTAATTTAGAATCTGGATTTTTTCTTGAAGATGCAAAGCATATCTTAAATCCATCTTCATACATCTCTTTTGTGTAGGTATTTTCTTTTACAATAATTATCAAATCATATTTACTATTATTTTTAACATATAGAATCTTTAATGCTCCACAATAAGTATGGGATAAAACAATAAGCTTATTTAAATATTCCTCAATTTCATGCTTATCATAAATCAAATTCATATTTAATTCAGTACACCCTTTAGCAAATCTTTCAAAATGTTCATTCCAAAAAAATATTTTTTTATTTACAAATTTTAATGTTTCGAATAATCCGTATCCATAATTAAGTCCTTGTCCATTAATATCTATGTAAAGTTTTTTTGAATTTATTATCTTTCCATTTATTGAAACATCCATAATATCACTCCAGTCTAAAAATTTAACTTTTAAGCACCTTAATTATGGCTTTTGCTTTATGCAATGTTTCTTCATATTCAAGATTGGCATCTGAAGCCCATGTAATACCTCCACCTGCCTGAAAATAAGCCCTATTATCCTTAAAAACTATAGTTCTTATTACTATATTTAAATCAACATCACCATTAAACCCTATATATCCCATTGAACCTGTATATATATTTCTTTGAGTAGGCTCTAGTTCATCAATTATCTCCATTGCTCTTATTTTCGGTGCTCCTGTTATAGATCCTCCCGGAAACATTTCTTTTATACAATCAATAGTATCATACGCATCATCTATTTCTCCTGTAACCGTAGAAACCAAATGATGCACATTTGAATATGTTTCTAACTTAAAAAGTTCAGTTACTTTTATCGTACCAGGCTTAGAAATTTTTCCTATGTCATTACGCTCTAAATCTACTATCATCAATAACTCAGCCTTATCTTTTTCACTATTTAATAACTGTTCTTTATTTTTTAAATCTTCTACATGATTTTTTCCTCTTGGTGAAGTCCCCTTAATAGGTCTTGTTTCAATATATCTATTTTTTATTTTTATGAATCTTTCAGGCGAATTACTGACAATATAACCTTCTCCCAAATTCATAAAACCTCCAAAAGGTGCCGGACTTATTGCTCTAAGTTTTGAATAAATATCAAATGGATCTTCATCTGTACTACATTGAAATCTTTGCGTCATATTCGCTTGATATATGTCGCCCTCTTTAATATATTCTCTAATCTTTTCAATAGCATTTATGTACTCTTCTCTAGTAAAATTAGATGTTATCTTAGATACATTGATTTTCTTTGATGTATTTATTTTAACCCCTTTTTTTTCACCTAAATAAATTTTGCTTTCAATATTTTTTATAATAATTTCTGGTTTATTTTTTATGCCTAAAGATGCAATAAATACTTGATTCTTTTTATGGTCTATAATTATTACACCATCATATAGTCCAAAATAACAATCTGGAATATTAACATCATCTATTGCAGTTCTAGTAATATCTTCTATATGATGACACAAATCATATCCAAGATAACCGACAGCCCCTCCTATGAATGGAATTTCTATATCATACTCCATTTTATAAACCTCTAATATTTCTTTTAATTTATCAAAAGGACTACCCTTATAAACCGAAAGAACACCTTTATCTAAAATAGTTATTTTATCATCTTTACTCTTAAATATTAAAAATGGATTAAATCCAATAAAAGAATATTGTCCAAGTTTATTATGATCCATTGCACTGTCTAAGAAAAAACTGTAGGCTTCATCTTTAAAAAGAGAATATAATTCAAAACTATTTAAATTAGTATTTATACCCTTAATTAACATTTTTTCACCTTCTTACCTTTAGCCTTTGCTTCCGTCAAAAAATTTTTTAACATATCCATTCCATATTCACTTAATATAGATTCTGGATGAAATTGAACCCCTTCTATTAGACAATCTTTATGTCTAATCCCCATAATTTCACCTTCAGCTGTTTCAGCAGTCACTTCCAAAAAATCCGGAAGCGATTCTCTTTCTATTATAAGAGAGTGGTATCTTGTTACTTTTAATGGATTTGGAAGATTTCTAAATACTCCTGTATTTTTATGAATTATGGTCGAAACTTTACCATGTACAGGTTCCTTAGCTTTAACAACATTAGCACCAAAGCAATATCCTATGGTTTGATGTCCAAGGCATATCCCAAGTATAGGAATTGTTTTAAATGTTTTTATAATATCTTTGCATATCCCAGATTCTTTAGGTGTACAAGGACCTGGAGAAAGCACTATCATATCAGGATTCAATTTTTCTATCTCATCTAAAGTAATAGAATCATTTCTATAAATTATCACATCTTCTTTTAAACATTTTAAGTATTGGACTAAATTATATGTAAATGAATCGTAATTATCTATCATCAAAATCATCCGTTTACTCCTTTTGTTAGTAAATTAATTAATTTTTAACATTGCTTTTATATAAAAAACACGACTTATTTTTAATGGATTTTTATCATAGTTAAAAAATAAAAGCACCATTTTAGTTATTAAATAAACTATATATGGTACTAAAAATAAAATTAAGTGCGTTTTATATTAATATCACAAAATTTTTATTTTGAAATTGTTAATTTTTTTTCTACTCCATCTACTGTAATCTCTAATCCATCTTGAGTAAGATTTCCATATTGAATATCTTTACCTGAAATTTCTCCTACAGAATCGAAATTATTAATATAGTTATTGTTACTAATAGTATATTTCCATACATATTTAGTATCCGCTTTATTAAACCAGGGTAGCTGAGAAATATATATTATATTATCATCATTTAAAAATATAGGATTTTCACACCATATATAATTTGGATTTGATTCTAATATATTATCTTTAGTAAATGATTGCCCACTAGTAGATACATATTCATTTTTAGTTATATCCTTTTGATTTCCATTAGTATCAAATAGAATCATTTTTTGAGTTTCTTTTTCTACTAAACATATATACTTTTTAGATGGACTAATTGTATATTTTATATCTTTAGGTTCAACCTTTATATATTCTTTTTCATTATTTACTATATTATATAGTAACTTAATTTCTGTTCCATTAGAAAGTTTTACAGTATAGTTTTTATTGTTATTTTGATCCTTGTTAGGAATAACTTTTTTTGTATCATCAGCTTTTTTACTTTCATTAGTTTCAACATTTTTATTAATATTTTCTTTATTGGATGATTTATTCCTAGAGGATAATTTTTTAAATGCTCCACTAACTATAACTCCTAGAACAATAACTATAGCTACTATTATCATTATTATAATTCTTCTTCGTCTTTTCATTTGCTTATCGTAGTTGTTACTAAAAATACTAGGCTTTGGCATTTTCTCACCTCCAACCAAAACTATACATATTTATAAATTTTTAATATCTACATTTATTATAACAACACAATACAATTATAATATATTATCTCCTTTTTACCAAATATATTATGAAAAAAATCCTAAGATTTTTTCATTCTTAGGATTTTTTTACTATTTACATTTTTTATTTACATTTATCTATCAAAATACTCATTTAATGATCTATATTCTACAGTTTTATTGTGTTTAACTAATTCTATAGTTTTTAGGAATACTCTAGCTGTATCTATGCAAGTAAACACTGGTATTTTATATTCTGAACCTTTTCTTCTTATTTTAAATCCTGTACTACCACTATTGTTCCCTTTTGTAGGTGTATTTATAATTAAATTTATCTCAGAATTACTTATAAGTTTAAACACTTCATCTAAAGTTATAGTTGTATTCTTTATTCCGTTTTTCTGAAATGTTTTTCCTGTTCCTTCTGAACTATATATTTTAAATCCTAAGTCATAGTATTTTTTGATTATAGCGCTTCCCTCTTCTTTATCTACATCTTTTAGTGATACATATATTGCACCTTTAGTTTCTATGTTAATTCCAGCTGCTATAAATCCTTTATATATGGCTTTATCTAAATCATAATCAACACCTAGAACTTCTCCTGTTGACTTCATTTCAGGTCCTAAATAAGTATCTACATCTGCTAACTTTTCATTAGAGAATACTGGAACTTTAACTGCATGTAATCCACTCCACTTCAAAAGTCCTGTTCCATATTCTAAATCTTTTAATTTAGCTCCAAGCATAGTTTGTACTCCTATGTTAACCATAGGTACTCCTGTTACTTTACTTAATATAGGAACTGTTCTTGATGCTCTTGGATTAACTTCTATTACATAGATGTCCTTTCCATCAAAGACATATTGAATATTTACAAGTCCCACTATATTTAATGCTGTTGCTATTTTTTTAGTGTTTTTAACTAATTCTTTTATAGTGTCTTCACTTAATGTCATGTATGGATATACTGTTATACTATCACCTGAGTGTACTCCCGTTCTTTCAATATGCTCCATTATTCCAGGCATTAATATATGTTCTCCATCACATATTGCATCTACTTCTATTTCCGTTCCTCTTACATATTTATCTACTATTATTGTGTGTTCACTGCTCAAACTTACAGCTTCTTTCATGTATTTTTCTAAGGCTTTGTCGTCATATATAACTTCCATAGCTCTACCACCTATTACATATGATGGTCTAACTATTACCGGATATCCTAGCTTTTCAACTACTTTATATGCTTCTTCTATTGAAGTTACAGCATTTCCAGTAGGTGTCTTTATATTTAATTCTTCAAGTAATTCTCTAAATTTTTCTCTATCTTCTGCTAAATCTATTGATTCAAACTTAGTTCCTAGTATGTTTACTCCCCTTTGTGATAGTTTTTCAGCTAAGTTTACAGAAGTTTGTCCTCCGAATTGTAATATTACTCCCTTTGGATTTTCTTTTCTTATTACATTCATAACATCATCTATGAATAATGATTCAAAATATAGTTTGTCTGATGTATCAAAGTCTGTACTTACTGTTTCTGGATTGTTATTTACCATTATTGATTCGTATCCAGCATTATTAATTGCCCAAGATCCATGAACACAACAGTAATCAAATTCTATACCTTGCCCTATTCTAATTGGACCAGAACCAATTACCATTATCTTTTCTTTATCTGTAACTATATTTTCATCTTCTTTTTCATAGCATGAGTAGTAATAAGGTGTTTTAGCTTCAAACTCTCCACTGCATGTATCAACCATTTTATAAACTGGATATATATTTTTTAATTTCTTTACTATTTGTATTTTCTTTACATCCATATTAGATAATTTACTTATTTGCTCATCTGTAAATCCAAGTGTGCTTGCATCACATATTAATTCGTTGTCTATATTTTTACTTTCAAGTCTTTTTTCTATTTTTACAATGTTATTTATTTTGTTTAAAAACCATTTATCAATCTTAGTTAAATCATGTATAAAATCTATTGTGAAATCTCTTCTAAATGCTTCACCTATAGCAAATATTCTCTCATCATCTTGCATATTAATTTTATTTATAAGTTCATCATCTGTTAGTTCATCACCATTTTGAAGTTTTAATCCAATTATCTTACTTTCTAAACAAGTTACAGCCTTTAAGAACGCACTTTCAAAGTTTCTATCAATTGCCATGACTTCTCCTGTTGCCTTCATTTGTGTTCCAAGTCTTCTCTCTGCTGTATTGAATTTATCAAAAGGCCACTTTGGCATTTTTACTACTATATAATCAAGAGCTGGTTCAAAACAAGCACTTGATGTCTGGGTTACATAGTTTTTAAGTTCATCAAGACTATATCCTATTGCTATTTTAGATGCTATTTTTGCTATTGGATAACCTGCTGCTTTTGACGCTAAAGCACTTGAACGACTAACTCTTGGATTTACTTCTATAACTATATATTTATTACTTATAGGATCTAGTGCAAACTGTATATTGCATCCACCCTCAATCTTTAAACTTCTAATTATTTTAAGGGCTGAATTTCTCAGCATTTGGTGTTCTTTATCTGTAAGAGTTTGAGAAGGTGCAACAACTATACTATCTCCTGTGTGTACTCCAACTGGATCTATATTTTCCATGTTACATATTATAATACAGTTGTCTTTTTTATCTCTTATTACTTCATACTCAAGTTCTTTCCATCCCGCAACACTTTGTTCAAGTAATATCTGATGTATTGGACTCATCTTTAATCCAAGTTCACAAATATCAAGGTATTGTTCCATAGTCTCTGCAATACCACCACCAGTTCCCCCTAATGTATAGGCTGGTCTTATTATTATAGGTAATCCATGTCTTTTTACGAATGCTTTACATTCTTCCATATTCACAGCTATTGTACTTTCTGGTATTGGTTCTCCTATTTCAAGCATAAGTTCCTTAAACTCTTCTCTATCTTCTGCTTTTTTTATAGATTGACCATTTATTCCAAGAAGCTTTACATTGTTCCTTTCTAAAACTCCTTTTTCCTGAAGTTCCATAGCTATGTTAAGTGCTGTTTGTCCTCCAAATCCAGCAAGTATTCCGTTTGGCTTTTCTCTTTCTATTATTTTTTCCACAGCCTCAATTTTTAATGGTTCTATATAAACTTTATCTGCTATGTTTAAATCCGTCATAATTGTAGCTGGATTACTATTTACAAGTACAGTTTCTATTCCTTCTTCTTTTATTGATTTACAAGCCTGTGTTCCTGAATAGTCAAATTCCGCTGCTTGACCTATTATTATTGGACCTGAACCTAAAATTAATACCTTTTTTAAACTTTTATCTAATGACATACAATTACCTCCTATAACCTCTACATAATTTCCATGAATTTATCAAATAAATATTCTGTATCCCAAGGTCCAGGTGCACCTTCTGGGTGAAATTGAACTGAAAATACCGGTAAAGTTTTATGTTTCATTCCCTCAACAGTTTTATCATTTAGATTTATATGAGTAATGCTTAAATCTTTATCTTTTATGCTATTTTCATTTACTGCATAGCCATGATTTTGAGATGTTATAAATGCTCTATCTCTTTCTATATCATAAACTCCATGATTTCCGCCTCTATGTCCAAATTTCATTTTGTATGTGTCCCCACCAAATGCAAGTGCTAAAATCTGATGTCCAAGACATATTCCAAATGTAGGTTTAACTTTAACTATTTTTTTAACTGTTTCTACTACTTCTGGAACATCCTTTGGGTCTCCAGGTCCATTGCTTAGCATTACTCCATCTGGATTTATTTTCATTATTTCTTCAAAAGTTGTATTGTATGGTACTACGGTGATATCACAACCTTTAGCTTTTAAACATTCAACTATGTTTTTTTTAGCACCAAAATCCATTAAAACAACTTTATGTCCTTTTCCTTCTATATGATAGCTTTCTTTTGTACTTACTTCTTGTACAAATTTATTTGGATATTCTATATTTTCAAAGTAACTTTGAAGTTGTCTTACTGTTAAATCTTCACTAGTAATAACACATCTCATATTTCCCTTATTTCTTATTTTTTTTGTAATACTTCTTGTATCTAAAGCCTCTATTCCTATGATATTCATTTCTTCAAGCATACTACTTACAGTTTCTTCTGATGTATAATTTGAAGGGTTCATGCAAATAGATCTAACCACAAGTCCTCTAGCATATATTTTTTTTGATTCCAGATGTTCCTCATTAACTCCATAATTCCCTATTAACGGATATGTCATATTTATTATTTGACCTGCGTAAGATGGATCCGTAAGAATTTCCCCATATCCAGTCATAGACGTATTAAAAACTAATTCTCCTACAGCTGTCCCATGTTTTCCAAAACATCTCCCACTATAAACCGTTCCATCTTCAAGATACAATATTCCATTCATTCTTTATTACCCCCTCGTATTTATAACTTCTTAATAGCCCTTTGAATTTTTATACATTAAATTTCATATTTATACATAGATTATCACCTTAATTTTTTCATGTCAATATAATAAAAAACCTTCTGCCACAGAGCAGAAGGTTTTTTAAATTCACCATCATTATAAACGTCATACTTATAGCATATTAAATATACACTCCAAGTACCACCTTTCTAATCTCTCTGGACTAAATTAAAGGTTAATATTCTATTTTTCCGTATAAAAAAACTTCTGCTTTAAGACAGAAGGATACCATATCATAACTATATTAAAATTATAAATATAAGTACCTTATTAGTCTCTCGGACTACCTTAAAGGACTTTAGTAAATTTCTTTTATTTTTCTATAATAGTAACACTTTTTATTGTATGTGTCAATAAAGTCTAATTACTTAGATAATATCAATTTACTGTCAATAGAAAATGTACCCTCATCCATAATATATTAGTATATTATTTAAACTTCTTTTCTAATAAATGTAAACCTATTATGGGTATAATAATATATACCATTATAACCATTAATTCA
This sequence comes from Clostridium massiliodielmoense, assembly GCF_900176615.1. Classification (GTDB taxonomy): domain Bacteria; phylum Bacillota; class Clostridia; order Clostridiales; family Clostridiaceae; genus Clostridium_H; species Clostridium_H massiliodielmoense. The sequence continues at coordinate 394,895 of NZ_FXLO01000008.1, read as the reverse complement.
CTATTTCTAATAAGTCTATCAACTAAAATTATTCCTATGCAATATACTCGACCTACTTTACATATTTTTTCTGTTTTTCTAATTGATTTACTTTTATAAATTTTTTCATTAGGATTTTTAAGGTTTTCTAAATCTTTTTTTATAAAGTAATTTAGCATTTTATTTGGAGAAATAATTAATATTACCCCAAATATTAAAAGCAAAATTTTAATAACATCATAAATTAAAAACCTAATAGTTCCCAATATAACATTCCTCCATTCAAAATAGTATAAGTAAATCCAGTTATAGCCCTTGCTAAACCTACTGATGCTAATACAACTTTCCATATTTCCACACCTAAAGCATCTAATTGAACAACTCTTCCACAGTTTACAAGTAATTTCTTAACATACCCACTCCCCTTATTTGTTATTTCGAAATATCCTAGATGCCACACTCACAAACTAAATAAGTTTGGAAAAAATAAAAAAAGGAAATCAAAAATATCAATAATATACCCAATTCAGATGAATGGCATGCCGATGAAACTACTGTACATATTATTTATCATTGTTTGTATTTTTGCACCTCGTAAAAAATTGATAAAAAGTTATACTCATACCCGAAATCACAATAAACCCTAAAAAAAGAATTATATAACCATAATAAATTTCATTTATAAATATACTAATTAAAGATATAGTAATTTCACTTATTCCAACAAGGATAAAATTTCTTCCAAAAACTTTCAAAACTTTGTCCTTATCGTGTTTTTTTTCATCATACAAGTTAATAATATCTACAACATTAAAATATTTTATTATAACTCCAAAGAAACTAAGAATCCCCCCTATAAGAAATCCAAATACTAAAATACCAGCTAAACTTGGTATTCTCATATAACATCCCCCTTTTGTATTTATGCGTTCTGTTAAGTTATATGAACATTGATTAACAGATTCTGTTATTTTAATAATTTTACAATAAATTATATCATATATTATACAAATTTTACATAAAACTCTTACTTTCTATATTAATGTGTATTTCACTAATGCCATGTATGGTTTTTACAAACAAAGTAAATTTCTTGAAATATTTTAGAGGAAAATCTCCATTTATGTAGAATAAATAATTATCACATTTTATATTATTTTACTACCTCATTTGTATTATGAAAGGAGATCGTGATGAAAAAGATTTATAAACGAATATTTATAAGTGTAATTTGTGTCATCATAAGTATAAGTGGTTTTTTCATCTATAAGTCCTATGAAAAATATAAGAATTACAAAGAAGATGCTGTATACTTATTGAACTTTTTAGAGGATAATTATCCATATTTCCAAGTAAAAAGGAAAGTTTTTAATTATGATTTTTTAAGCCACAAGGATGAATTTATAAAAAAAATATCAAAGTCAAAAAATGATAATGAGTTTTTTAAAAATGTAAACCAGACTATGTTTTGTCTTCAAAACGGACATAGTTATATATACAGGGGGGGTCTACCAAGTTATGCCCCAAAAGAGCAACTCAAAAAATATGATTATTGGATGAATATTCAAAACCAAAGCATTTATCTGCCAGACATTAAGCTAAAATATGTTCAGGGAAAATACATAGTAATTAAATCAAAAAATAAGGATATTCCAATTGACAGTTTCATAACTAAGATAAATGGAAAAAATATCAATGATTATATAAATTCTAATAAACAAACTTTTCTTTTATTTCGAGATACTAAACGAAATATAAACTATTCAATATTTGATGAGTATTGGAAATATGACAATTCTAAAGATATGGTAGAAGTATTATGCAATGGTACAAAAAAAGAAGCACAAATTAATTATAACAAATTTAATGATGACCTTAATACTTGGTACTACTCAAATCCACAGCGTAGTGGCGAAAATATAACTGCAGATAAAATTAATAGTAAACTTGCATACCTTAGAATTAAAAGTTTTCATTTTAAAAATCCTAAAGAAGACAAAAAGAAAATAAGTGACCTTTTTAATAGTTTAAATAAATATGACAATTTGATTATAGATGTACGCGGTAATTTCGGAGGTCACCTTGAAAATTCTTATTTTTTAAGTTCATTTTTAACTGATAAATATCCTAAGTATTATCAATGTATGAGAAACACTAAGTTTATGAATGATAGCAAAATACAATCATCAAACTATGCAGCACGTGTTACTTTCCTTAATAAAGAATCTGTCCTTAAAAACAATTATAACTTAGATGGATTTAATGTAAAAGATGTAAAATTCAACTATCAATTTCTAACTTCTAAAAAGTTCAAAGGATCTGTATATGTTCTTGTAGATGGTCAAGTTTATTCAGCTACAGAAAATTTTATAGATAAAATAAAAACCTTAAAAAATGTCACAATTGTAGGTACTACGACCGGTGGAGATGGTACAGGTCTTATTTCTTCACCTATAAGTCTTCCTAAAAGTAATTTAATGATACAAATTCCTGTAGCTCTTACTATAAATGAAGATGGTACTGTAGATGAGGAAGTTTGTATAAGTCCTCATATATATGTAGAACAAAGCATTCAAGATTATAGTAATTATCTAAAAACAAATTTAAAGGATATATCCAGAAGTAAATATGATACAGTTTATAATAAAACTTTAGATTTAATAAAAAATAAATAGATTATTTTTTAAGTTAAAAGCAGACTATGTGTAATATAAATAACATATAGTCTGCTTAACTTTATAACTTCTAAACTGCTCCAATGTTACATTTTAATCCTACATTTTCTACTACAGACTTTAATTTTTCCATATACTCATTAGTAGGAGTTTTAATTTCATCACTTATTTTATATTCTTTTCCTAGACATTCATACTTGTTTACTCCCAGTTTATGGTAAGGCAGAAGATGAATTTCATCTACCATCTTTAAAGTTGTAGCAAATTTCGCTATATCCTCTATACTTTTTTCATCCGCATTAAAACCAGGAATTACAGGCACTCTTACTATTGTTTTAACTCCTAATTCAGATATTCTTTTTGCATTTTCTAATATAATCTCATTTCTAACTCCTGTGTATTCTAAATGTTTTAATGTATCTACTGTTTTTATGTCTAAAAGAACTAAGTCTATCCATTTCATAACTTTATCTATTATACCCCTACTTGTATATGCAGTAGTTTCAATTGCAGTATTTAATCCAACTGCTTTAAACCCTTTAAGAAGATTTAATATAAATCGTGGTTGTATAAGTGGTTCTCCTCCTGATAAGGTAACCCCTCCTCCCGAACGTCTAAATTGAACAAAATCTTTTTTTACGTCTTCAACTACTTCTTTAACACTTCTTTTTTCTCCTACTTTTACAATTGCTCCTGAATAACAATTTTCTATACACTCTCCACATTGAATACACTTATCTCTTATAATCCTATACTTGTGATTAAAATCTATTGCATTCTCCGTACAAACTTTTTCACATCTGTGACAGCCAGTACAGTTTTTATCATTAAATAAAATTTCACTATATCTGCTTTGAGATTCTGGATTACTACACCAACGACATGATAAAGGACATCCTTTTAAAAATACTATAGTTCTAATACCTGGTCCATCATTTACTGAAAATCTTTGTATATTAAAAACATTTCCCTTTTCTTCATAATTAATTTTAGTTTTTAGCATAGTACACCTCTCTCCCTTTTTTGAAGGTAAACTTTAAGGCTTGAAACTAATTCAAGCCTTAAAGTTTATAAATATATTTTAAAAATCTTGTTCCGTTCTCTTTATAATATCATCTTGAATTCCCTTATCTAAACAAATAAATTGAGCACTATATCCTGCAACTCTAACTATTAAATCTCTATATTTTTCTGGATGTTTTTGTGCATCAAGTAATACATTTTTATCAACTACATTAAATTGTATATGCATTCCTTTATGGTCAAAATAACTGCGTATTAATGTTGCTAAATTTTTAAGACCATTGTCTCCTTTTAATGAATTAGGGTTAAATTTTTGATTGAATAAAGTTCCACTTGGTGCTGCATAATGTTCTAATTTTGCTACAGAATTTGCAGCGGCAGTAGGTCCATTAACATCTGCACCTCTAGTTGGAGAAACTCCATCTGCTATAGGCTGATATGCTTCTCTTCCATCTGGTGTTGCACCAACTAGACTTCCTAAGTGAACATTATTTGAAACTGGATATAATCCTGGCAAGAATTTACCTCCACGTTGATTAAAGTTCTTTAATACTTCCTTACAATATATTAATGCTCCATCTCTTGTAAATTCATCAACCTCGTCTATATCGTTTCCAAACTTAGGAGCTCTATGAAGAAGCATTTGTTTTATTCCCTGTAATTCATTTTTCTTACCTTCATCTTTTTCATCTTCACCAAAATTAGTATCAAGTGCTTGTTTTAATTTATCTAAAGTTATTTTTTCATCATCAAATACAAGCTTTTTAATTGCCATAAATGAATCTCCCACATTTGCAATACCAACTCCTAGTGGACCTGAAAAACGATAATGTCCTCCACCTTCTTGAATTGATTTTCCTTTAGCTATACAATCATCAAGCATTGCAGATAGGAATGGAAGTGGAGCTCTTTCCTTGTGAGCTATATCAACACAATTATCTGCTGAAACCATTTGAGATACAAAATACTTCATTTGTTTTTTGTATGCTTCTATGATTTCATCTATATTCTTAAATTCTGTAAATTCACCTGTCTTTGGACCAACTTGTTTTCCATCCATTTTTCCATTATCTATAGTTAACTTTATTATTTGGGCTAAATTGAAGAATGCAGCATCATACCAGCCATCCGTTTTACCTGGTTTTTGTGGCTCAACACATCCTACAATGGCATAGTCTCTTGCATCCTTTAAAGTCATACCATTATTCACAAGCATTGGAATTATAACTTCATCATTATAAAATGCAGGAAGTCCTGTTCCAAGTCGTGTAAGCTCACAAGTTCTTAATAAGAATTCTTCTGGAGTTTTGCTCCATATTCTAACTGAAAGAGATGGTTGAGGAAGCTTTAAACTACCTGTAGCATCAAGGCACATATATGATAATTCATTAGTTGCATCTTTTCCTTCTTCTGTTTGACCACCAACTATCAAGTTTTGGAACATTGAATACCCACTAAAAGCTTTTGTTGTAGTTTCATCACGAACTTTAGTAAGATCATTAAATTTAACCCATAAGCATTGAAGGATTTCTCTATTTTGTTCCTTAGTTACAACATCATTATCAATATCATTTTTAAAATAAGGATACATATATTGATCAAACCTTGCTGGAGAGATGGCATGACCATTAGATTCCAAACTTATTACCGCTTGAATAAACCAGAATGATTGACAAGCTTCATAAAACGTTGTTGCTGGGTTTTCAGGTACCTTATTACATATTTCAGCTATCTTTAATAGTTCTTCTTTTCTCTTAGAATCTTCTGTCTTTTCTGATAATTCTTTAGCTAATTTTGCATATCTTCTAGCATAATTTATAGTAGCCTCACATGATATGATTACTGCTTCCCAAAATGTTCTCTTCTTAATATATTCCGGATCACTTTTATCTGCTTTATCCATTTGCTGTTTAATTTCATCTACTATCCCTTTGAATCCAAGTTCTAAAACTTTTTTATAATCTACTGATATATGTCCAAGTCCATTAAAATAATAATTTGCTACGGTAAATACTTTCGCTCCCATTGCACTTAAAGTTTCTTCCGGCATATATGAAGTTGCAAGTTCACTTACAGTTTTTCCTTCCCAATACTTAAATATCTCTTTAAGTTCTGATTTTACTTCTTCTGAAATTTGAAATGAGTCGGATGTTCTTTTAGGAAGTTTTTCAAATTCTTCTACTAACCACTTATTTGAAAACTCAGGGAAAACTTGTGCTGATCTCGAATTCTTAGTTAGACTTCCAACTATTAGTTCCCCTTCCCTAATTACTATAGGAATTTCATTTAAAATTTTCTCTAGTGCTTTAGCTTTACGAAGAATAATAGGTTGATCCTCTGTTTCCTTGAATGATTCAGTTAGTAATCTTGCTCTTTCCACTTCTATACATGGAGATGCTGAAAGTATTTGTTCTTTTAATTTTTCCACTCTTTTAGTTGGTATACTAAATCCTCTTTCTAAAACATCCATTTTCTCTCCTCCTAATATTAACATAATTTAGCCTTATCACCTGATTAGTTTAAACGATTACATTAGTCTTTTAATAATCCTTTTTACTTTTATCTCTATATAATTATCATATAACTATTTCATATTTTCTTTTAATATTTTTTTATCTAATTAACACTCTTATTTGAACATATAAGTTACACATTTTTTGTTAATTATTTGTCTATGATAATTTCTTATCATATAAGTATATTTTTGTGATAAAATTTGGCTTTTGTTCTATACTCTGAAGGAGTCATTTTCACTATCTTTTTAAATACCTTACAAAAATAATTAGGTTCATTATACCCAACACTAAATGCTATTTCATTTACACTTATAGTTGAATTTATGAGCAACTCTTTTGCTTTATTAATTCTTATCTTTGTAATATATCTATTAAAATTTATTCCCATTTCTTTTTTAAAAAGCTTGCTTAAATAACTACTACTAAAATTTACACAATTCGCAACATCTTTTAATGTTATATCATTCTTAAAATTATTATCTATATACTCTATAACCTCTTTAAATTCTTCTGTACAATTTTCTGTATTTTCCTCTTGAATTTTTCTTGTGGTATCCTTTATAAATTCATTCAATATTGACACTATTTTTTGGGGTCTTATAGGTTTTAACAAATAGTCATCAACCTTTATTCTTAATGCTTTTTGAACAAACTTAAAGTCATCGTATGCACTCATAAGTATAATCTTTTTATTCTTATCTTTCTTTTTTATTATGTTTGCAACTTCAAGTCCATTTATGCCAGGCATTGCTAATCCTAAAAATATAACATCTGGATCTAATTCATCGTTCATTTTTATCGCTTCTTCTCCATTTTGTGCTTTTCCTATAACTTTAGCTAACTTAACATTTCTGTCTATTATCACCTTCAATGCTTCAATCTCTAAGTCTTCACAATCTGCAAGCATTACTCTACACATAATAATTCCCCCCTGTGTATTAATGATACTAAAGCTTTATATAAAAATTTTAATCTACAAACGGAATTTTTAACTTTATAAGTGTCCCTCTATTCACTTTGCTCTTTATATCCATCTTATACTCATCACCATAATAAGAATACATTATTTCATTAACATTATATATCTGTATCCATCTACACTCAGCGGCATTACTTTTTAAATTTGAAAGCATATATAGTTTATTTTCTGGTATTCCAACTCCATTATCTTTAATTTCAATAATAATATTATTTTTAAGAAAATATCCTTTAATATAAATCAGTCCTCCATCTTTTTTAGGACATAATCCATTTAATACAGCATTTTCTACAAGTCTTTGTAAAATCATTGATGGTATTTTTATAGTATTCATGTTTTCGTCTATATCAATTTTATATCTAATTCTTTTTCCAAAAATAATAGCTTGAATTTTCAAATAAATACACATATTTTCCAATTCTTCTTGTATCGTTACCTTTTCTCCACTATTTTTAGAAGCATATCTAATTAAATTGGCTAGTAAATATGTAATTTCTTCAGTTCTATTGGCATTTTCAATTATAGCAAGTCTTGATATAGAATTTAATGTATTAAGTAGTAAATTGGGATTTACATTTGATTGTATAATTTTAATCTTATAATTTTTTAGTATTTCCTCAAGTTTAAGCCTTTCTTCCTTTTCTTTTGCAAGTTTTACATTAGTAAAGTTTAATTCCTCTTTAATTAACGCTAACTGAGATTTTTCTACTAGCTGATTTACTACTAATTGTACTAGATTAGCTATAGAAACCAATTTATCATATTCCATTTGTATATTTTCACCATAGGATTTTTTTAGATTATCACTTATAACTCTTCTATTAACGCAATTTTCTATCTCTTTTATCGGTAAAAGCTTAGAATCATTTATTCTCACTTGTCCAAATAATATGGCTCCTAAGTAATTTTCATTAATAATTATGGGAACTGCAACATCAACCAGTCCTGCAGGGCACCTAAATATATATGGTTCCTTTCTTATTGCAGCTTCTAATCCTGCATGAGCATTTGCACTATAACACATTTTTACTCCTTCAGGTGTACTCCTCATCTTATTGCAAAATGTAGAAAAATTACAATACTTATTAATGGGATTTCCTGTGAAGTCAATTATGTTATAAGCTAAATTAGTTATTTTTGCCATATTGTCTTGTATATCTTTTAATAATTTCGCATCTATTACTTCTTTTAATTTGAAGCCCCCATCCACAAGCAAATTTCTCCTTTCCAAAATTAAATACCTTGTTAATTTTAATTTACTATAAAATTTGCTGAAATTATATAGTAATACTTATTTTAACATTACCTTTTTATAGGAATATATGTCAAGTTACTATTATGTAAAGTTTAAACCAATATTATGTAAAATTTCAAGTAATCATATTTATCTACTCACCTAACAATGTTATTATTAATTTAAACTTTAAATATATATTTAGATAGGAGAATAAATTATAATGACACTAAAGAAATTATTTAATAATTATTTATTACCCATTCTTGGTGGTGTAATTTGTTACTTTGTTATATCACGTTTTTTATTTTTTCAAGTTAGAGTGCCATCAATGTCAATGTATCCAACAATTAAACCTGGTGATAGAATTATGGTTTCCGTTGTACATAATGAAAAAAAATTACATCATGGCGATATAATTGTATTTAATTCTAAGGAAAAAAATGAATCCATGATAAAAAGATTGATTGGACTTCCTGGAGATGAAATTAATATTAATGAAAAAAATGAAGTTTACGTAAACAACCAAAAAATAGAGGAACCTTATATAGTTTACAATGGTGGTCCTATTGGAAATTTTAAAGTTCCTGATAATTGTTATTTCTTTATGGGAGATAATAGGAATAATTCTTCAGATTCCAGAATGTGGAGTAATCCTTATATTGAATGGAAAGATATTAAAGGTAAGGCTCAATTCATAGTATATCCATTTAATAGGTCTGGTAAATTTAAAATAGGGAACATATCTAACTAGAAATATTATATAATGTAATATAATTTAACTTATAATTTATTTTTGTATATAATTATGGTAATATAGTAAATATACACCATAATTATATACAAAAGGATGTGCTTTTTTATTATGAGATTTCGTAAATTATATGTTTTTTTTATTTTTATATTATCTACAATATTTGTTACATCATGTGGAGTTTCTATAGCAATAGATTCATCCGCACCTTACAAAGAAGAAGGATCACTCACTAAAACTTTTGAAACTCAAAATCAAAAGTCACTTACAATTAATGATTCTAATAGTAGTTTAACTATTGTAAAAAAACCTATTAGCACTATAAACATTACTTGCCACAAAACCGTGGGCGGTAAAAACGAAGCTTCTGTTAAAGACTTCTATAAAAAAATTAATTATACTATAAAAAATACTAATGGAGAACTTACAATAGATTCTTCTTATCCTAAACTACAAAGAAGTCAAGTAAATAACTTAAATCTTCAAACTTATATAGAAATACCCGATTTTATAGAAAATGTAAAAATAATTAATACAACTGGAAATACTTCTATTAAAGATTCTTATAAATCTATTAATGTTGCTAGTGATGTTGGAAATATACACATTACAAGTTATAGTGATACTTTGCTAATTGCTTCAAATGTAGGTAATATACATTTTGATGGCTCTAGTAAAAGTGCCCACATTTCTTCTGACGTTGGAAATATTGAATTTAATGTAGATAAACTTAATAAAAATCATAGCTATACTTTTAAAAATCATGTAGGAAACACAACTATAACTCTTCCTAAAAATAGTACAATAAATTTACAATCCAAAAATAATAATATTAAAATAGACGATGGCATCAAAAAATCCAACGATGGAACTAAATTTTTAATAAATGATAGTTCAACAGGAAATATAAAAATAAACTCTAAATAATACTTTTAATAATAAACCTATTGATATATATTTTTATCAATAGGTTTATTATTTATTTTTTTAATTTCTATATCTTAAATATAAAAATAGAGCTTAGTATAAACCATTAGCTCTATTTTAACAAATCAATATTATTTGCCTTTGCATTCTTCTTAATTAACATCTTACATGAATTTATTTCATCTTGTGACCTAAAGTATCTTTTAGGTAATACAATTGCTTTACGAGAAGTTATATTTAAAATAATCATATCATTTAATTCCTTAGCTTTTACAATTTCATCCCAGGATATTAGAACTTCACTTTGAGATGTACTAATATTTATACCATTATTATTTAAAGTATATACTTCTTTAAGTTTTAAAAATGGATTTTTAAAATATGACTTTTTCATGTATCTATAAGTTGAAAAACTAAATGCACCTGTCGAAAAAATACTTACTATTAATGATATTAATAAATCTTCACATTTACAAATTTCTTGTGAAAGCCCCATCTGTAAAAAAGTGAAAAGTATGAAAATACCTATAAAAAGATATATAACCTTTTTTCTTAAAGAATAAAAACCATATCTCTTAACTTCTGAAAAAGTTATTTTAAACTCTAAAATTATATTATCATTTAATTTATTTTCCATAACTCCTCCTTTAAATTAAAATCTCACCTTTATTGTAACAATTTTATGTAAAAATGTATATATTTTTATGGTATAATGAAATAACTATTTTTTTAAATAATAATTATTATAAGGAGTACTTATGGATACTAACTTAGAAAATTGTTTGGAGTTTAAAGGACTTTTAACTTTTAATGAATTTAAAAAATCTCATTTTTATTGTATTCGAAAAAAAAGTTTAATTTTTGTGTCAGTTCTCTTTACCATTTATTATGTTCTTCTTTCTCATATTGAATATGAAAATGCCATGTCTCTTTCTATACTTTTAAGTGTAGGTGTACTGGCAATTTGCTATTTAATAAGCTTTATTATAGTAAAAATTAGTTTTAATAAAAATCCTCTTACTAAATTTCAGCAATACTATACTATAAACTCAGACGGAATTTTTATTAAATCGAAAAAAAGTTCATTAAAACTGTTGTGGAAAAACATAGTAACTATTCATGAATATGATGATATATTTATTATAAAAATTTCATACACACATGTTTTAACTATACCCAAAAGATATTTTAATTCAGATAAAGATATAAAAAATTTCATAAATATAATACTTAGTAATGAAGATAAAATTAGCCGTATTATATTGAAATAATTAGCTAATCAAATTAATGTGAAAGAAGATTCCAATTAACTAATAATGGTATATATTGTTTCATATGTTGCTGTTAAGATAGTATTAGGTATAGATGGTGTTTTATATAGTTACATATAATAATAGAGAAATTTTGTACTTTCCTTCTGTCTTACTTTTTGCTGAAAATTCTATGTCTTACAGTAAAATATAGTATAAGGAATATTATACAAATACAAATTATTATTTTACCTAAAATCACTGATTTTTTTATATGCATTATAGCACTAACTATCCATAATATACCAAAAATTATAAATCTAGTTCCTTCAAATTTAGATAATTTCTTTTCGGAAACAGTCCCATACTCTTTTTCTATTTCTTTCAATGCTCCTTTCTTACATGGATATTTATTAAATGCAATAGCACTTATTCCACATATTATATGTACTAATCCAACAATCATTATCAATATAAATTCAATATTTCTTATTAAAAAATTTTTATTCATAAACAGCCCCCTTTTTCAAAATTATACCATATTCAAGAATTTATTTAAAATATTAAAAATATTATTCTAAATCTAAGAAATTTAAACATGAACTTATTGATAAATTACTTATTTAATATAGTAAAACTCCCCAACATATTATTGGAGAGTTTTATTTAAATTCTATAATTTATTTCACAACCGTACTATAAATGTACCTAGTAATATTTTCTATTTAATCTTTCTGCTACCTGGTTTTACATATGGTATACCTTGTTTACATAGTGGACAGTTTTCTTTTTCATAACTTTCGATTTCAAGTTCTATAGCACTGTATATTGGATAATCTATATTGCTGCTTTTTCTATCTGCTATACAAGCAATTCCTATAACTTCTCCACCTAAACTTTTTATAACTTCTGCTGTTTCCATTGATGATTTTCCTGTTGTTACTACATCTTCAGTTATTAAAACTTTTTGTCCCTTTTTTATTTCAAATCCACGTTTTAATGTCATCTTTCCATCTACTCTTTCAGTAAATATTGCTGGTTTTCCAAGTTGACGTCCAAGTTCATACGCAACTATTACCCCACCCATCGCAGGTCCTAAAACTATATCAAAATCTAAATCTTTTACTTTATCTTTAATTACGCTTAATACCATCTCTGCCTTGTCTGGGTATTGTAATAATTTTGCACATTGTACATATCTGTTACTGTGTCTTCCTGATGATAATAAAAAGTGTCCTTCTAGTAGGGCTTCTACCTCTTTTAATACTTCTATAACATTTACATTATTACTCATTTTATATTCCTCCAATTTATATATTTATTCAATTTACAATTCTCTATTCCCTAATCTTTTCCTACTCCCTTGTTTCTTATTTGCCTCTTTGTTTTTTAAACAATTCCTCTTATTTCTTCTATGTTTTTAATTCCTTCTCTAACCATAAACTTTTCTATTCCATCTATTATATCTAGTGCTATGTTTGGCTTTATAAAATTTGCTGTTCCTATTTGCACCGCTGTTGCTCCTGCCATTATAAATTCTATAGCATCTTCTGCTGATGCAATTCCACCCATTCCTATTACTGGTATATCTACATTTTTGCAAACTTCATGAACCATTCTAAGTGCTATTGGTTTTATTGCTGGTCCTGAAAGTCCTGCATATACATTATTAAATACTGGTTTTCTTTTGTTTATATCTATTGCCATAGCTTTAAAAGTATTTACAAGTGAAATTCCGTCCGCTCCTGCTTTGCAACACTTTTCTGCCATGTCTATTATGTTTTCCGCATTAGGTGATAGCTTTACAACCAATGGTTTTTTGCATATTTCCCTAACTTTAGATACTACATCATAAGCTACATCTGATTTTATTCCAAATGCCATCCCACCTGATTTTACATTTGGACAAGATATATTCAGCTCAATTATATCTACATCTGCATTGTTTAGTTTTTCAATTCCTCTTAGGTAGTCTTCAACAGATCCTCCCCCCAGATTTGCAAAGATAGCTGTATCTAATTTTCTCATTTTAGGAAGTTTATCTTTTATGAATACATCAACTCCTGGATTTTGAAGTCCTACACTGTTCATAATTCCACTTTGAGTTTCCCATATTCTAATGCCATCATTACCTTCTTTAGGATTTATAGTAAGTCCCTTTGTTGAAATTCCACCTAATCTTTCAACATCGAAGATTTCTTCATACTCTTCTCCAAATCCAAAAGTTCCTGATGCTTCAATTACAGGATTTTTTAAATCAACTCCACATATATTTACATTAATCATCAAAAACCAAATCCTTTCCACTGAAAACTGGACCATCTTTGCAAGTTCTCTTATTTCCGCCTTTAGTTTTACAAGTACATACTAAACATGCTCCAACTCCACATGCCATTCTATTTTCCATTGATGCATATACTGTAACATCTTTTTCATTGCACATTTTAACAACTTTTTTCATCATAACTTCAGGTCCGCAGCATATAACCACATCATATTTTTCTGGAACTAGTAAATCTGTTATATATCCCTTGTAACCCTTCTCTCCAGTTTCTGTTGATATATTAATTGACTGAACATAATTTTCTAATTCATCTATTCCATAATCTATATTTCTAAATCCTGAATATAAATCCACTTTGCAATCTTTAAGTTCTTTTATTAAATACTTTATAGGTCCTATTCCTATTCCACCAGTTACTATAGCAACTTTTCCTTTTATTGAATTTATATCAAATCCATTTCCTGAAGGACCCATAATGTCAATTTCATCATCTTTCTTTAATTCACTTAATTTCTTTGTTCCTTTTCCTACTACTGCATAAAGAAACTCTATTTCATTATCACTGCAATCATGAATACTTATTGGTCTTGGAAGAACTAGCCCTTCTTCCCAAGCCTTTAACATATAAAATTGACCTGGTACTGTATCAAACTTTCCTTCTACAGTAAGTTTAAATATCCCCTCGGAAATTTCTATATTTTCCTTTACTTTTTCCTTTGAATATTCCACTTAAACTGCTCCCTTCCAAGCTCTTTTTGCATTTTTAATACTTCTTTTCTTGAACATTCATCAAAGTTCTTTTCTCCATTTTCATATTTTTTATATGCAAGAAGAATCCCTCTTGATGAATTTACAACTCCACCATTTCCATCTTTAAGATATACATTGGCTTCTTTTGCTCCACCACCTTGTGCTCCAAAGCCTGGTATTAAGAAAAATGTTTTTCCAAAGTTCTTTCTTATCTCTTTTCCGTCTTCTAATGTTGTGCATCCAACAACTCCACCTATGGAACTATATCCGCACTGTCCCATAACTTTTTCTCCTAGTTTTTCTAGCTTTTCTCCAACAATTTCATAAACTCTTCTTCCAGATCCACTTTGAATATACTCAAAATCTTTAGAACCTTTGTTTGATGTTCTAACTAGTGCAAACAATCCCTTTTCTTTATTTTCAAGGTATGGCATATATGGTTCTATACTGTCTATTCCCATATATGGATTTACAGTTATAAAATCTGTTTCAAAATCCCCTTCAAAGTGAGCTTTTGCATACATTTCAGCTGTTTTTGAAATATCTCCTCTTTTTACATCTGATATTGCTATGCATCCAACCTTTTTTATATATTCAAGTGTTCTTTTATAAGCCATAAGTCCTTTTAATCCGAAAGACTCATAATATGCTATTTGCACCTTATAACAAGCCACAGCATCATATGTTGCATCTATAATTTTTCTATTAAACTGAAATATTGCGTCCTCAATATTTTCATAATTATTTAAAAATCCTTCTGGTATATAGCTTAAATCTGTATCTAATCCCACACAAACATTTCCTTTTTTATTTACTTCCTCATATAATCTATCTATAATCAAATTCATTTCCCCCTTTTCTTAACCTGTTTTCTAAATTTATTCATATAATCTTCCCTTGTTGTTTCCTACTCCCTACTTCCTGTTTCTTATATCTTATTTGGGCTTTTCCTTCGTCTCAATCAGTTGCCTTTTCATATACAACACGTCCACCCTTAATGGTCATGACTATATCTCCCCAAACTTTTTTTCCATTAAACGGTGTATTTTTTCCTTTAGATTCAAAGTCATCAGCATTTACTGTGTACTGTTTTTCTAAGTCAACTAATACTAAATCTCCTTCAAACCCTAAAGTTATTTGTCCTTTATTTATTTCCATTATTTCTGCCGGTCTTTTAGACATAAGCTCTGATAATTTATTTAATGATATATTTTCTTCACGAACAAGCTTTGTATAACATACTGAAAAAGATGTTTCTATTCCAGAAATTCCAGGAGAACCATTTTTCTTATCTTCCTTTGTATGAGGTGCATGATCTGTTGCTATTACATCTACAGTTCCATCTTTTATTCCTTTTATTAATGCATCTACATCTTCTTTTTCTCTAATTGGAGGATTTACTCTATAAACATCTTCTCCCACTAAAGCTAAGTGATGAGGGGTTACCTCACAAGTTACCTTTACTTCATTTTCCTTAGCTTCTTTTACATACTTAATTGCCTCTTTTGTACTAACATGTGCCATATGAAGATTGCAACCTGTAAATTTACAAAGTGCTATATCTCTCCAAGTCATTAAGTTTTCCGCTTCCCTCATGTCAACATTACTCATTTCAGGACTTTCCGCATGAGAAATTATAGTTATCCCCTTTGATTTTGCCTTTAACATTGCTTCCATCATTACTTTATTATCTTTAACACCTTTTCCGTCATCTGATATAAACTTAGTGCTACATGGTAATTTATCTAAATGAGATATATCCTCTCCCTTTAAATCTTTTGTAATTGATATTATCTGATTTACATCTACAAGTCCTACTGACTTTGCTTTTTCTTTTACATAATCAACAACTTCCATATTTGAACATATAGGATTTGTATTTGCCATAAGATTAACAGTCGTATATCCTCCTCTTACAGCTGCTCTACTTCCAGTTATAATATCTTCTTTCTCAGTAAACCCTGGATCTCTAAAGTGTGCATGTAAATCTATAAACGCTGGCATTAAAATTTTACCTTTTCCATTTATAGTTTGACAATCTTTTGATAAGTTTTTTCCAATATCATAAATTTTATTTTTGTATATATAAACATCTCCATAGAAGTCTTGCGCCCAATCAACAATTCTTACATTCTTTATTAATAATTCCATTTACTCTACCCCCAATACCTTAGCTATTAATGCCATTCTTACAAACATTCCAAACCTTGCTTGCTTAAAATAACATGCTCTTTTATCATCATCTACATCTGTAGATATTTCATTTACTCTAGGTAATGGATGAAGAACTATCACATCTTCTTTTGCCACATTCATTTTTTCTTTATCTAGTACATAAGTATCTTTTAGTCTCATATACTCTTCTTTATCTTCAAATCTTTCCTTTTGAACTCTTGTCATATAAAGAATGTCAAGTTCTCCTATTACATCTTCTAATTTATCAACTTCTTTAAATTCTATATTTCTTTCTTTCAAGAATCTTTTTATATAATCTGGAATTTTTAATTCTTTTGGTGAGATTAAAATGAATTTATTATTTTCATATCTTGATAATGCTTTAACTAAAGAATGTACTGTTCTACCGAATTTTAAATCTCCGCATAGTCCAATTGTATGATTAGAAAAATCACCTTTTATCCTTCTAATGGTAAGTAGATCTGTTAATGTTTGAGTTGGGTGTTGATGTCCACCATCACCTGCATTTATGATAGGTACATAAGAATGTTTACTTGCAACTTCTGCTGCACCTTCCTTTGGATGTCTTATTGCTATAACATCTGTATAACCTGAAACTATTTTTATTGTATCTTCTAAACTTTCACCCTTTGATACTGAACTGCAATTAGCATCCGAAAATCCAAGTACTTTTCCACCAAGTCTTAACATAGCAGCTTCAAAGCTTAATCTAGTTCTAGTGCTTGGCTCATAAAAAAGTGTAGCCAAAAGCTTACCTTCACAAACCTTTGAATATTTTTTAGGATTTTCTATAATTTTATCTGCTAAAGAGAATACTTCTTCTAATTCTTCTACAGAAAAATCCATTGGGTCAATTAAATTTCTTCCTTGTAACATTTCTCTTCCTCCCTTATAGTCTCACTGGACCAATTTAAAAGGTATAATAAAAAATGCCTTTCCAAGATTTTGGAAAGGCATGAGTATACTAATATATAATAAAATACGCTCTATATACTTATAAAGACAAAAACTCTTTGTCTACCCTTTCCAGTATCTCGTACTGAGTTAAAGGCACGCTTATTAACTTTTAGGTAATTATACCATATGATTACTTTAAAATCAATGCTTAAAATAATTCTTCAAAGCAAAATCACCTCTATACTTTTTTGTATAGAGGTGACTTCATGGGGTTTGGATTATTAACCAAAATTTATAGGTTTCTATATAACAACATTATAATTGATATGGGGAAATTATAATGTTATTAATCAGTTTTATTAACTTATAGGTACTATTTAAGTCCCATAAGTTCATCTTTGAAAATTCTTTCATCCATTAATTTTAAATCTTCTGGAACTATTGGCTTGAATCCCATTTGATCTAAAACATCTTTTTGAAGGTCTACTCCTGGTGCTATTTCAGTAAGAACCATTCCTTCTTCTCTTAATTCAAATACAGCTCTTTCTGTAATATACATAACTTTTTGACCAGTTTCCATTGCGTATTCTCCGCTGAATGTAATTTGTTCAACTTGTTCTACGAATTTCTTAGCTTTACCTTCTTGTAATATAACTAATTTACCATTGTCTATATCAACTTTTAATCCACCAGCAGTAAATGTTCCACAATAAACAACTACCTTAGAGTTTTGAGTTATGTTTATGAATCCACCACAACCAGCTATTTTAGGACCAAACTTACTAACATTTATATTTCCTGTTTTGTCACATTGAGCAAGTCCTAAAAATGCAGCATCAAGTCCACCACCATCATAAAAATCAAATTGATATGGTTGATCTAATATAGCTTCTGCATTTATTGAAGCTCCAAAGCTTCTAGCACCTGCTGGAACTCCACCTATTGGACCAGCTTCAACAGTTAATGTCATAGTATCACCGATACCCTCTTCATTAGCTACCATAGCTACTCCTTCTGGAATTCCTATACCTAAGTTTACAACTGCATTTTTAGGTAATTCCATTGCAGCTCTTCTTGCAATAAGCTTTCTTTCATTTAATGGAGCTGCTTCTATTGAGTCTAGTGGAATTACAGCATTTCCACAGAATTCATCTCTATATACTTCATCAAATGTTTGCCAAGCATCTTCTTCTCCTGCTGGAACTGTAACTATAGCATCTACATATATTCCAGGAACTTTAACAAGTCTTGGATCTAATGTTCCATTTGCTACTACCTTTTCAACTTGCACTATAACTTTTCCACCTGAATTTTTAGTTGCTTGTGCAATTGATAAAACTTCAGTTGTAACTGCTTCTTTTTGAAGGGTTACATTTCCCTTTTCATCTGCATAAGTTCCTCTTATAAATGCAACATCTGATGGTATTGATTTATATAATAATTTTTCTTGTCCTTCTATATTAATAACTTTAACTAAATCTTCCTTTGTTACATCATTTAGTTTTCCACCTTCCACACGAGGATCAACAAATGTCTTTAAACCAACATGAGTTATTGTTCCGATTCTTCCTCCTGCTATATCTCTAAATAATTGAGAAAGTGTTCCTTGTGGTAAGTTATAAGCTTCTATTTTATTTTCTATTGCTAACTTTTGCATTTTTGGAGCTAATGCCCAGTGACCGCCTACAACTCTTTTTACTAGTCCTTCATGTCCATAGTGGTTTATTCCTTTATCTTTAGAATCACCTTGTCCTGCTGCATAAAAAACAGTAAGATCTCTTGGATGTCCTGTATTTAAAAAACTTTCTTCTACTCCTCTTGATAATCCTTCTGGTTGGGCTGAGCCTACGAAACCAGAAACAACTAATGTATCTCCATCATTAATCATTGAAATTGCATTTTCAATGCTGACTACTTTTGAAGCCATAACATTACCTCCTTAAGATTTCCATAACTTATTTTCTTAACATAATGTAGTAGCAAAAAGTGTGCCAACTTTTTTTTCTAGACAAATAAAGTTTTTTGATTTCTTATTCATTAGCTATTTTACTGATTTTAAGACTAATGCATATTTCTCATAATTTAAAATATATATTTAAAAATGTTTTTAAATGTCTTTTAAAAACGTTTACTGTAAAGTATTTCTTACAGTATGTCTGTAAACGCTTTTATATTTGTACTGATTTCTTTACACTAAACTCTTTTTTTGAAGTTTTTTGTATGCTTTTTCTTACATTTTCTAAAATAATATATCATGTTTTGTCATTTTCTCGTACAAAGTAGTTCTGCTTATATTTAAAGCTTTTGCTGCTTTAGTTTTATTTCCATTAAAAGCTCTAAGTGCATTTAATATAGTTTCCTTTTCTGTTCTATTAATAACATCCTCTAACTTTTCAACAGAAAATTCCGTTATTTTGCCTATAATCTCTTGTGGCAAATGACATACATCAATTACTTCATCATAATCTACAATATTCACAGCCCTCTCTATGATATTTTCCAACTGTCTTATATTTCCATACCACGTGTATGACTCTAATTTCTCCATAGCCTTACTGGAAATACCCCGAACTTCTTTTCCAAGTTTTATGCATATCTTTCCTAATAAAAACGTTGTCAATGTGATTATATCTTCTTTTCTTTCTCTTAAAGAAGGTATATTTACAGTAACTACATTTAATCTATAGTATAAATCCTCCCTAAAACTACCTTCCTTAACCATTTTAGATAAATTCTTATTAGTTGCAGCAATAACTCTTACATCTATTTTCTTTGAAGTTTCCGCTCCTATCTTTTCAACTTCCTTTTCTTGAAGAACCCTTAAAAGCTTAGCTTGCATATGTAATGGCATATCTCCTATTTCATCTAAAAATATAGTACCTCCATTTGCCACTTCAAATTTACCCATTTTCCCTTCTTTTTTTGCTCCTGTAAAGGCACCCTTCTCATATCCAAATAATTCAGATTCAAGAAGTTCCCCTGGAATTGCTGCACAATTAACCTTTACAAAATTTCCATAAGCTCTATTACTCGCCTTATGTATAGCATGGGCAAATAACTCTTTGCCTGTACCACTTTCTCCAATTAGTAATACATTAGATTTTGTAAGTGCCGCCTTTTTAGCTAATTCTTTAGCCTTTTGTAATTTACTACTTTTGCCAATTATATTATCAAAACAATATATAGCACAATTACTTTCTCTAAATTCAGCATTATATTTCTGTACATTTCTTTCTATTTTACTTATTTTATTGTAAAGCAAATTAAAGTCTTTTATATCCCTAAATAAAACCTTTCCAACAGCGCCCTGTACTTCCCCATTTTGAATTATAGGAATTCTTGTGGCTATAGTATATTTTCCTTTTATTTTTTGAATTTCTGGTGACTCTACTATCCCTGTTTTTGCTACTATATGCGTTCTTGTATTATCAATTACCTCAGTTACATGCTTTCCTATAACATCTTCCCTATTTACCTCTAAAAACTCAGCATATGCTCTACTTAACATAGTCACATATCCACTTTTGTCTACAACAACAATACCATCATAACTAATATCTAGAATAGTATTTAAAACTTCTTTAGCATTTTCTTCTTTATTTAATATTTCGTTAATATCATGTCTCCCCACATTGATTATCCTTTCTATAAATAATTTTCAATTTATATATTCCCACAATATATATAATTACATATCAAGGATACCTATTGCAATAATAACTAAAAATATTACTTTTCAATATAAGAAAAATGTCCTCATAAAAAAGGACATTTTCATGAGGACATTTCTATCTTTCTTCTCTATAATATGCATTTCCAAGCCAATTTGGAGGTGCATTTTTTTTATTACTTTTAATTGATAATACTACAAGAATAATTACAGTAACTACATAAGGAAGCATATCTATTAGATACTGTGATACATGAGCTGTTAATATTTCAAATCTGAATGCAACTATTCCAAGTCCTCCAAAGAGATAAGATCCTACTATAGCTTTATATGGATTCCATGCTGCAAAAATTACTAAAGCTACAGCAATCCATCCTCTACCCGCTGTTACATTTTCTTGCCATGAAGGAATGTATACAAGTGAAAGATATGCTCCTCCAAGTCCGCATAATGCTCCTCCAATAAGAATATTTATATATTTGTATAGATTTACATTTATACTTGATGCATCTGCACAAGCCGGATTTTCTCCAACCGCTCTTAAATTTAACCCTACTCTAGTATTGTAAAGATATATTCCAAGAATTATAGCTAGTACATATGATATATAGACAAATATATCATGATTAAATAATACAGGTCCTATAACTGGTATTTTGCTTAAAATAGGTATCGGATATATATCAAAAAATCTTTTCACAGCTTCAGGTGTTTTTTGTCCAATTAAGTTTAGCCCTTTTCCAACTAAACTTGAAAATCCCGTTCCAAATATACTTAGTGTAAGTCCCGAAACTACTTGATTAGCTTTAAGTCCTACTGTTAAAAATGCATATATTAAAGCTCCAATTGTTCCAGATAAAGCACCTGCAATAATTGATAAAACTGGACTTTGAGTTTTTATACTTACTGCAAAACCCATAACTGCTCCCATAAGCATCATACCTTCTACACCTAAGTTTAAATTTCCAACCTTTTCAGTTAATATTTCTCCAAGTGTAGCCAGTAGTAAAGGAGTTCCTGCAACTACAGCCGCATTTAAAAATGATATCATTAAATCCATATTTAAGCCTCCTTTGCCACTTGTTTATTTTTCTTTTCTTTAATTTTTTTATTATTTGAAAATTGTACTTTATATTTAGTAAAGAATTCACTTCCCAAAACAAAGAATAATATTGTTCCTTGTATAACAAGTGCCGCAGCATCTGGTATACCAAATGCAGTTTGTATATATGCACCACCTTGAAGCAAAGCTGCAAACAATATTGAAACTAATAAAATTAAAGGAGCACTTAAAGATGCAAGCCATGTTACAATTATTGCAGTGTATCCAACTCCCCCTGCAACTTCTACTGATAATGTGTTATTTATAGCGGATGCTTGTATCATTCCTACAAGTCCACAAAGTCCACCACTTAAAAATATAGCACCAAGTATTGTCTTTTTTATGTTAATTCCAGCATACTTAGCTGTTTTTTCGCTTTCTCCAAGTACACTAATTTCATATCCTTTTTTAGTATATTCCATAAATATATACATTAAGATTACAAGAACTATTGCAATTATCCATCCCATATGAATTCCTAAAATCTTTGGAAGTATTGCGTTATCAGAAAAATTTCTTATTTTAGGAAATCCCATTTCCCTTGGATCCTTCCATAAATCATATTGAAGATATGTGACAAAACTTATTGCTATATAATTCATCATTAAAGTTGTTATTGTTTCGTTTGTATCAAACTTTGATTTAAAATATGCGGGTATAAACGCCCAAAGTCCTCCTCCTATAACTCCAGCAATAGCCATAGCAATAAGTAAAACTACCTGTGGTAGATTGGGGAATTTTAAGGCTACAAATGATGCTAAAAAAGCACCCATAATAATCTGCCCTTCTCCACCAATATTCCAAAACTTCATTTTAAATGCTACAGCTATTCCAAGTGAAGCTATTATAAGTGGAATCGCTTTTATTATTGTTTGTCTTATTTTATAGTCAGAGCCAATAGATCCTTTTATCATAGATGAATAAACATTTATAGGATTAAGTCCTAATATAGCTATAAAAATTCCAACTAATATAAGTGCTAAAATAATAGCTACAATTCTTATTCTTATACTTTCACTTCTACTAATTTCACTCTTTTTTACAATTTTAAGCATCTAAAGCCTCCTCCTCTAATTTTTTACCTACCATAAGCATTCCTATTTCTTCTCTTGATGTATTTTTAGCGTTAAGGATTCCTGTAATTTCTCCATTATACATAACCATAACCCTATCACATAATTGCATTAGTACATCTAAATCTTCTCCTATATAAATTACTGAACTTCCTTTTTTCTTTTCTTCATTTATAAGTTCATATATTGTATAACATGTACTAACATCTAATCCTCTTACAGGATACGCCATTATAAGAAGTTTAGGATTTAAACTAAGCTCTCTTCCAAGTAATATCTTTTGAATATTTCCACCAGACAAATATCTGATTGGATAATTTATACTAGGAGTTTTTATTTCTAATTTTTTTACCATTTCTTTGGCTCTTGCTTCAATTGGTTTTCTTTTTATAAACATGCCCTTTTGACTTTGATAATTTTTAAGTAATATATTATCTACCATATCCATAGAAGCAACGAGTCCCATTCCAAGTCTATCCTCCGGTATAAAACTCATACTTATGCCTTTTGTTATTATATCCCTCGGATTTTCTCCTGCTATATTTTCTCCCTCAAAGATTATTTCTCCATTTTTTATTTTATGAATACCTGCTATAGCTTCACAGAGTTCTTTTTGTCCACTGCCTGCTACTCCAGCAATTCCTAAAATTTCTCCTTTAAAGACATCAAAGTTAACATCTTTTATAATTTCTAATTTATCTTCATTTAATACTTTTAGATTTTTTACCTCTAAAAGTTTATTTTCTTTTTTAAATGGAACTGTCTTTATTGATAATTCTACTGAATGTCCAACCATAAGTTCCGTTAGTTCTTTTGGATTACTATCTTTTTTATTTACTGTCTTTATGGTTTCTCCTTTTCTTAAAATAGTTATCCTATCTGCCATCTTCATAACCTCATCCATCTTATGAGTTATAAAAATAACAGCACATCCTTCACTTTTCATTTTCTCAATTATTTTAAAAAGTTTTTCACTTTCTTGAGGAGTAAAAACTGCTGTAGGCTCATCTAGTATTAATATATTTGCTCCCCTATACAATACTTTTAATATTTCTAAATTCTGCTTTTCTCCAACTGACATTTCGTATACATTCTTATTAAGTTCAACTTCTAAATTAAATTTATCTATTATATTCTGTATCTTCTGAATATTCTTTCTTTTATTTAAAAATAGCTTCCCTTTTTGACCAAATATTATGTTCTCTACAGCTGTCATATTCTCAACCAATTTAAAGTGTTGATAAATCATTCCTACTCCTGAATTTATAGCATCCTTTGGAGATGTAAATTTAACTTCTTTACCATGTACCAATATTGAACCACCATCAGGAGTATATACCCCTGATAGCATGTTCATTAATGTACTTTTTCCCGCTCCATTTTCCCCTAAAAGAGCGTGAACTTCTCCACCGTAAACTTCTAAATTTATGTTATTATTAGCTATAACTTTTCCAAATTTTTTAGTTATGTTGTTCATTTTTATATATGGAATTTTATTTTGCTCCATTTTGAACTCCTTCTACAAACCAGTCAAATTGTAATAACTCTTGATCTGTCATAACTTTACCTTTAGAAATCTTTTGGGCACCCTTATTATCTTTAATAGGACCTTCAAATATCTTTTTCTTTCCTGATATTATTTCTTCTTTAACCTGTTTTACTTTTTCCTCTGCTCCCTTAGGTGCATTTTTTGTAAGAGGTGAAAGATCAACTATTCCATCTTTAAGTCCTCCCCAATAACTTTCATTTTTCCATGTACCATCTACAATAGCTTTTATTTGTTTTACATAGAATGGTCCCCAGTTCCAAACTGGAGCTGTCATATATGCTTTTGGTGCTTTACTTTCCATATCAGTGTTATATCCTATTGAAAATGCTCCCTTTTCTTCTGCTGCTTGTTGAGGTCCTGCTGTATCTTGATGTTGAGTAATTACATCTGCACCTTCATCTAAAAGTGCCTTTCCTGCTTCTTTTTCTTTTGCAGGATCATACCAAGTGTTAGTCCATTTAACTTTTACTACAGCTTTAGGATTTACTGAACGAACTCCTAGTGTAAAAGCATTTATTCCTCTAACTACTTCTGGCATTTCATGCGCTGCTACATATCCAATTACATTACTTTTTGTCTTCATTCCTGCAACTATACCTGATAGATATCTTGCTTCATATATTCTTCCAAAGTAGTTTGATACGTTATCTGCTATCTTATTTCCTGAACAATGCATAAATTTAACTTCTGGATGATCTTTTGCTGATTTCAACATTCCATTAAGAAATCCAAAGCTTGTTCCAATTATTACATTACATCCTTGATCAATCATACTCTCAACTGTATTTTGAACTTCAGCATCATCTTCTTTTACTGATTCTTGAATTACCGATGGCTTAGTTCCAAGCTCTTTTTCTAAATACTTTCTTCCTTGGTCATGAGAATATGTCCAACCGCCATCTCCTACTGGTCCAACATATAAAAAACCTACTTTTATGTCTGAACAACTTAATTTTTTTCCCTTATTTTCATTACTATTTGTCGCCTTACTATTTCCACATCCAGTTAGAAATGTTCCTAAAGCTAAAACACAAACTAGTAATATAGAAGTTATCTTCTTCATTAAAATATCCCCCTTATAAGTTTAAATTTTATATTAACTTTTAAAAACAACCTTGCCATTTTTCATTGATTCCACTATAGCTAAAGATTCAACAGTTACACCTTTGCTTTCTATAGCCTCTCTTCCATCTTGAAATCCCTTTTCTATTACAATTCCAACTCCTTCTACTTCAGCGTTTCCTTGTCTTACTATATCTATAAGACCACAAGCCGCATTTCCATTTGCCAAGAAATCATCTATAATTAAAACTTTATCTTCACTACTTATATACTTTTTAGAAACTCTTACCTTATAAGACTTGTTTTTTGTAAACGAAAATACATCTGATTCATAAGTATTCTTGTCCATATTACTTCCTTGATGTTTTTTTGCAAATACAACAGGCACATTAAAATATTGTGCAGCTATACACGCTATTCCTATACCAGATGCTTCTATTGTAAGTATCTTTGTTATATCTTTATTTTGAAATCTTCTTTTAAACTCTTTTCCTATTTCATTTAATAGTTGGACATCTATTTGATGATTTAAAAAGCTATCTACCTTTAACACATCTTCTCCTAATACATTTCCATCTTCTAAAATCTTGTTTTTTAATAATTCCATATAATATACCTTCTCCTATTCTTTATTAGTAACTAAAAAAACTCCCTCGATTTAACAAGGGAGCTTATAATCTTTCTAAACACATACTATTATACGAACATATGCAAAAAATATTACTATATGCATATGATAAATCTAATATAATAATATATGAATATAAACACCCGTAGTCAAATAGTTTAAGGCCATTTGGTAGAAACAATCGAACCATATTTTCGATCATATACGAATTCACGAACATTATTTGATTTTTCACAGAAATTATTCGATACATTGATTTATATTAAATATGATAATTGAAATTTCTACAAAAAGCAAGAGCTAAATAAAAAAATCCTAGATAAATTTTAAATTTCATCTAGGATTTCTATATTATCTTTAAATTATTTACTATTATATACGTCTAAGTCTAGTTCTTTTTCTGAATTACTCATTATTATTGTTGTAGCTGCATTTCCTGTAACATTAACTACAGTTCTTAACATATCTACTATTCTATCTACACTTAATACTAGTGCTATTCCTTCAAGTGGAAGTCCAACTTGTTCAAGTACCATAGATAACATTACTACCCCTGCTCCTGGTACACCAGCCGTTCCTATAGATGCTAATGTAGCTGTTAAAACTACCATTAACATTTGATGCATTGATAAATTAACTCCAACTAATTGAGCTATAAATATAGTACCTACTCCTTGCATTATGGAAGTACCATCCATATTAACCGTAGCTCCTAATGGAATTGTAAAACTTGCAATTCCTTTTGATGCACCCATCTTTTCTTCACAAGTTTTTAAACTCATTGGAATAGACGCATTACTACTAGATGTACTAAATGCAACTAACATAACAGGCCAAAATTTCTTTAAGAATGTTATCGGATTTACTCCTCCTAAAAATTTAAGTGAAGGTGCGTATACTATTATAATTTGAAGTGACAATGCTACTGAAACTGTAATAAGATATTTTAACAATGGAATTAGTGCATTTATGCCTTGAAAAATTATAACTTTTGATATTAATGCAAATACACCAACTGGTGCAGCAAGCATAATAACATTAATCATTTTTAATAACACTTCATTTATCTCAGATATTATATTTGAAAGAGGTCTTGCCTTTTCCCCTATTAATGTAATGCATACACCAAATAAAATAGCAAATACTATTATTTGTAACATATCTCCTTTTACCATAGACTCTATAGGATTAGTAGGAATCATGTTTACAAACATATCCATTATAAATGGTGGTTTACTTGTCTTAACTGCTGAAGTTGCTTGAGACGCTAAGCTTATTCCTGTCCCCATTCCAGGATTCATAAAGTTTGCCACTATCATAGCTAAAACTATTGCAAAAGCCGTAGTAAAAAGAAAATATATTATAGTTTTTACTCCAACTCTTCCTAACTTTTTAACATCTCCAATACTAGCAACCCCACATATTAAAGAACATAAAACAAGTGGTACTACTAACATTTTTATTGATCTTAAAAACATCTCACCTAGTGGAGATAGCACCCACTTACTTAAGCTATCATTGATTTCTTTTGGAAAGAATATATTTGCAACTACACCAAATAATATTCCCAACCCTAAAGCCAAAAGTATCTTTACAGCTAAAGATATCTTTTTAGTTTTTTTCATCTGTTATCCACCCCATGTATTTAATTTTAATAATTTTGGTCATGATATTATAACATTTGTTTAATAATTGTTCAATGAAATTATCAGAATAGATATTTTATCTATTTCTTATGCCAATCATATCCTATATTAAAAATACCTTCCTATAACGAAGGAAGGTATTTTATGGTGCGCCTAACAGGATTCGAACCTGTGGCCTCCGGATTCGAAGTCCGTCACTCTATCCAGCTGAGCTATAAGCGCACAAAGCAAAAAATAAAAATGGAGCGGGTAAGGGGAATCGAACCCCTGTGTTCAGCTTGGAAGGCTGACGTTCTACCATTGAACCATACCCGCACAGAATGCATTTAAAGTACATATTAAATTGGTGATCCACCGGGGAATCGAACCCCGGACAACATGATTAAAAGTCATGTGCTCTACCGACTGAGCTAGTGAATCAAAATGGCTGGGATAGCAGGATTTGAACCTACGCATGTAGCAGTCAAAGTGCTATGCCTTACCGCTTGGCGATATCCCAATACTGGGGTGAACGAAGGGACTTGAACCCTCGACAACCAGAATCACAATCTGGCGCTCTACCAACTGAACTACGTCCACCATCTATGGTGCGCCACCAAGGACTTGAACCCCGGACCTACTGAGTAAGAATCAGTTGCTCTTTCTCTGAGCTAGTGGCACAATCATGGTGCGTCTTAAGAGATTCGAACTCCTGGCCCACGCCTTAGAAGGGCGTTGCTCTATCCAGCTGAGCTAAAGACGCATATTTGGAGCGGGTAAGGGGAATCGAACCCCTGTGTTCAGCTTGGAAGGCTGACGTTCTACCATTGAACCATACCCGCATATGTGGTCGGGGTAGCAGGACTTGAACCCGCGGCCTCATGGTCCCAAACCACGCGCGCTACCATCTGCGCTATACCCCGTTAAACATATCATATTAATTTTTTACATAAATGGTGCGCCATCGGGGACTCGAACCCAGGGCCCACTGATTAAGAGTCAGTTGCTCTACCATCTGAGCTAATGGCGCATTTATGGTGCGTCTTAAGAGATTCGAACTCCTGGCCCACGCCTTAGAAGGGCGTTGCTCTATCCAGCTGAGCTAAAGACGCATATTTGGAGCGGGTAAGGGGAATCGAACCCCTGTGTTCAGCTTGGAAGGCTGACGTTCTACCATTGAACCATACCCGCGTATGTGGAGCGGAAGACGAGATTCGAACTCGCGACGTTCACCTTGGCAAGGTGACGCTCTACCACTGAGCCACTCCCGCTTATGGTGCAGGTGAAGGGAGTCGAACCCCCATGCCAAAGGCGCTAGATCCTAAGTCTAGTGCGTCTGCCAATTCCGCCACACCTGCACGTATAAATTTAAAATAATAAATTGGTGATCCACCGGGGAATCGAACCCCGGACAACATGATTAAAAGTCATGTGCTCTACCGACTGAGCTAGTGAATCAAAATGGCTGGGATAGCAGGATTCGAACCTACGCATGTAGCAGTCAAAGTGCTATGCCTTACCGCTTGGCGATATCCCAATACTGGGGTGAACGAAGGGACTTGAACCCTCGACAACCAGAATCACAATCTGGCGCTCTACCAACTGAACTACGTCCACCATCTTATGGTGCGCCACCAAGGACTTGAACCCCGGACCTACTGAGTAAGAATCAGTTGCTCTTTCATCTGAGCTAGTGGCACAATCATGGTGCGTCTTAAGAGATTCGAACTCCTGGCCCACGCCTTAGAAGGGCGTTGCTCTATCCAGCTGAGCTAAAGACGCATATTTGGAGCGGGTAAGGGGAATCGAACCCCTGTGTTCAGCTTGGAAGGCTGACGTTCTACCATTGAACCATACCCGCGTATGTGGAGCGGAAGACGAGATTCGAACTCGCGACGTTCACCTTGGCAAGGTGACGCTCTACCACTGAGCCACTCCCGCTTAAAGTGGTCGGGGTAGCAGGACTTGAACCCGCGGCCTCATGGTCCCAAACCACGCGCGCTACCATCTGCGCTATACCCCGTTTTAACATTTCCGGTGGAAATGTTTCTGTGCCTTAACGACATGGATTATTCTACACTATATTTTATAATACGTCAATACTTTTTTTTAAATTTTTTAAAGCTTTTCCTCTATGACTTATAGAATTCTTTTCTTTAGATGTCATTTCAGCTGTAGTTTTATCAAATTTAGGCACATAAAATAATGGATCATATCCAAAACCATTTTTTCCTCTTTGTGCTTCTAATATATAGCCCTTTACCTCTCCCTCAACCTTTATAGAAGTGTTCTCATCCACTATAAGCTCCATTGCACAAATAAACTTAGCTTTTCTATCTTCAAACTTAATTCCTTTTAATTTAGAAAGCAATTTCTCATTATTCTTCTTATCATTTCCATGTTCTCCAGCATATCTTGCAGAGTAAACTCCTGGTTCTCCATTTAAAGCCTCTACCATAAGCCCTGAATCATCTGCAAGTACCATTGAATCCTTTACTATCTTAAATATTTCCGATGCTTTAATATGAGCATTTTCTGCAAAAGTGACACCGTTTTCTTCTACATCTATATTGATCCCTGCTTCTTTCAATGAAATTACATCTAAGTTAAATTCCTTTAACATTTCTTTAATTTCTTCTATTTTATGTTGATTATTACTTGCTACAATAAGTTTTTTCATTATATTCCTCCCAATTAATCATGTTTTTCAATATTAAAAAGTTCATCTCTTTCGACAGAAGTTACATTTATATTTTTATTAGATTCAACTACTATCTTCTCTTTTTTTATAATTCTGCCTACCAAAGAAGCCTTTATTCCATTTTGTTTTAATTTCTCAACTAACTTTTCTCCATCTTTACATGTTATGAGCATACTTCCTGAGGATATAAACTTTAAAGGGTCTATTTTAAATAAATCACATAACTTTTTAGTTATATTACTTATAGGTAATTTTTCCTTATATACTTCAAAACCAACTCCACTACCTTCAGAAACTTCCCATAAAGCTCCTATAAGCCCCCCCTCAGTTATGTCATGCATAGAGTTAACTCCAAATTCTCCTGAAATTTTTCCTTCCTTTATAACACTTATATAATTTATATAACTTTTAGCCTCATTAATTTCCTCATCCGTTAATACTTCTTTTGATTTTTCATAATAATCATTAACTAAAATTGATGTTCCCTCAAGACAAAGTTGTTTTGTTATTATTATATCATCATTTTCCTTTGCTCCTCCAGTAGATACTGCACTTCCACTTTTAGTTTTTCCTATTACAGTACAAGAAACTATAATCTTATTTACAGCATCAGTAACTTCAGTATGTCCACCTAATATTTCAACATTTAATTTTTTAGTTTCTTCATTTATTTCACTCATTATACTTTTAACATCTTCTAAAGTTGAACTTGGTGGTGCTAATATAGTAACTAATAATCCTAGCGGTTCTACTCCACTAGATGCAACATCATTACAATTTATATGTACAGCTAATTTTCCTATATTCTTAATTGCCCCTGTTATTGGATCTGTAGATAATACGCATTCATTCTCACCAAAATCCACTACACTACAGTCTTCTCCAATTCCACTTCTTATTCTAACTTCTTTTCTTTTTATTCCTCTATTTTCATTTATAATATTTTTTAAATCTTTCCATTCAAGCTTACCTATTTGCATAAAATTCTCCCCTTTATTAAAAGAAAACTATCATCATTTAGTATATCTATTCATATTATTTTATAAGGATTAATTTATGGTGGTGTAAATATGTTAAGATATATAGGGCCTTTCTTACGAATGAATAAACTAAGTATAGATCAAATACAAAGCCAGCTATTCCACTTATCCAAAGAATCTATTAAAAGTCTTGTTCTATCTTCAAAGTTTGGTATTGTAATAGATCATAAAAAACTTAATTTAAAAAACTTACCTCGTACTGATATTAACACATTAAAATCAATTTCTCCACTTTTATGTGTTTACAAAAAATCTAGTGCAAAACTTAAAAATAAAAATAATAAATTGTGTTGGGATGATGGTAAGCAAAAGAAAGATATTAATGTATTCAGCAATGGCTATATGACTTTATCACTATTAGAACTTGTTGATTACTATAAAGCATTTAAAGATATAGATGAAAAAAAATATAATATGAGTATTCTTTATACTGAGATAGCAAGAAATCAATTAGAATTTTTTGTATCGTACATGAGAGATGAGTCAGGTTTATTTGTAGATAAAAAAGATTCAACTGATCCATTAACAGGAAAAATTCAACTAAAACCCAAAAACAAAACATTTAGATTCTCAGAACAGGCACTATTAATGAATGCATTTTATAAATGTTCAACCTTTTTAGAAGGAGATATGAAAAATGCATTTAATACATTTGCATTAGATATATTAAGAATGTTCTTTGACTTTAAAGACGAACTTTACAATATTTCTTTTAGTGAAAAATGTAACTTATGTTTTAATTTAAATGTATTCTATACTTACTCTGAAATGGAGGAAGTTAAACCTCTAATTTTGGATATTTTTGACTTGATTTACGAAGAATATGATACTCTATTAAATAATAGCATAACTGATACTTCACTTATGTACTTAAATTCTATAATGTTATTTAAACATACAAATATGTTTAAATTTAAAAAAATAAGTGATAAATTTTTAGAATCTCTTCTTGAATATTATAATGAAGATTTAGGTATATTCGTTAAAGAAAGTGAAGATAAAGATCTTAAATTTTCCTCTGATGAGATAGTTTTATATCTTACCTCTTTATTATATAATTCATCTTCTAATGATGTAGATGAAAAGATAATATCTAATATTTTTAAATATCAACTTGTAGATTCAGGAGTTCTTCTTAGCTGGCCTGATATTCCAACATTAGATGATGTTGAGCATTATAAAAATTTTGATCCAAAACCTGAAAACTTACTAGATGATCAATATTTTAAAATGGCAAATATTCAGACACCAGAACTAGCTGAACTCGCACCTGTATTTATTAAAAATGTAACTTTTAGTAGAAGTAACAATACATTTAAAGCTAGTAAATCTACATTTGATAGCAGGAAAAATTTTAACTTATTTTTCTTAATACTACATTTGCTAAATAAAACTTCCCTAAGTTAATGGGAAGTTTTATTTTTATCCAAAATATAGGCTTTTTTTAAAATAACACTTCCTCTACTATTTACCTCTAACCCTTCAACATATTCCTTTTTACATACTGTAAAATCATAAAAGCCTAAAGGAATTGTGGCTATATCATCTAAAAGAATT
This sequence comes from Clostridium massiliodielmoense, assembly GCF_900176615.1. Taxonomy (GTDB): domain Bacteria; phylum Bacillota; class Clostridia; order Clostridiales; family Clostridiaceae; genus Clostridium_H; species Clostridium_H massiliodielmoense. The sequence continues at coordinate 361,424 of NZ_FXLO01000008.1, read as the reverse complement.
CTTTCTCCTTTATTAAAATTATTTTGAGCTTCTAATTTATTTTGGCATATTTTTCCCCTTAATACTAAATTATCAAAATTTATATTCTTATAACCATATGAATTTTGTTTAGAATTACTAATCCAATTTTGCAAATAAGTTATTGGCATCGTATAATCTCCATTATAATTGAGAAGAACCATATCATATTCATCTTTGTAAATAATATTTTTTAATTCTTCCTTATTATATCCCTTAATATCTACATTTACCTTAGCCTTTTTTAAATCTCTTTCAATAGAATCTATTATTTTCTTATTTTTATCTTCATTATTTAAATAAATAAGTTTCAATACTTCTCCATTATACTTACTATCTTTTAAAAGTTCCTCTCCACTTTTTATACTATAATTTTTATTAGTTAAATTTAAAGTTGAATTAGGTACATAACTAGAAGTTTCCTTAAATACTTCTCCTAGCTCTTTTTTTATTTGTTCTTTATCTATAAAATACTTTATTGCTTTTCTAAACTTAATATCTCTCACAAAGTTGTTTTTATTTAAATTAAAGTTCAAACTTACTCCATCACCTATTATTTTTTTTGCATATTCTTCTCCATTTTTTCTATCTTCATCTTGTAATATATTATCATCACAAAATACATCTACCCTATTTGATTTATATTGAGCTAAAGTGAAAGCCGTGACTTCGCCCTCTTTTATATGAATTTTATTACTTGATACGTTTTTCTTATCCCAGTACATATTATTTTTTCTTAGACTTACCTCTCCGTCATCATATATATTTTCTATAAAATATGGTCCCGAATAATCTATATTTTTATACTCACTTCTCCAATTTTTTAAGTTATAAAAGTTTCTTTTTAAGGTAAAAACGGGTTGACTTAATATTTTAATAAAATCATCACACGGATAGTTTAATCTGATTTCTAATGTATTATCTTTACCTAAACTTATGGCTACTTCATCAAAATTTCTCTTTCCATCTATATACTCTTTCACTCCAAAAATACATTGAAGTTCATTTATATATGTATTATTCTGTTCTTTTAAAATTCTCGAAAAAAAATCCACAAAATCTTGTGGCACTATCTTGTCACCAGTGTTCCATTTAGCATCTTCTCTTATAGTAAATGTATAACTTAATTTATCTTTAGATATTTTCCACTCACGTGCAAGACCAGGTACTATTTTACCTTTTTCATCCATAGATACAAGTCCCTCGAAAAGTGCTATTTGTAAATCTTTATCCCGTATATTATTATCATCTAGTAATAATAAATCCTTGGGCATAGAATTTATACTATAAACTAAATAATCTCTTACACTTTCATTATATACTTTCTTAGTTATACATCCTTTTTTAAAAAATATTCCAAATGCTAAAAGTATGACTACTACTAATATATATAATTTCTTTTTCATAATTTTTTCATCCATTCTATCAAATAATATATACCTTAATTATTAACCATAGATAAAAAAAATAAACAAAATTTTGTTAATTCATTTAATAACAAAACCTTGTTTTAACCAGGTAAATATTTATAAAAATTTATCTTCCTATTTTTAAACAGATCAGAAACCTTTCCTCTTAATCCTAATTGCTTTCTGAAAAAATATCTATAATCTTCTAATACAATTTTTTTGAAGAACCAAGTTCTATTTTCTCTTTTGTGAAGTCCAGCTTCAAAAACTCCTGTTGTTATATATATTCCTTTATTGATTCCTTGATTTTTCATAGCATTTAAAAATTCCTCATAATCTTCCTTGAAAACCATATCTATTCTATGATATTTAAATAAGTTTTCTTTATACTTTCCTCGTAGATGAACTAAAATACTATTATAATCTTTTTCCAAAATAGTATATTCTGTTCCTTTTACTTTACAATTTTTCTCTAAGATTCTTAATACAGAATCAATTTTCATTCTCCTTAGTTTACTTCTTCCTCTCTTAATTTCCTCACTTTTCTTATCAAAATATATTTTACTGAATATATTCTTAATCATATATATACTTCACCATCCTATAACCACGTTATATGATACGCAATACCATTTATTACTATATTGTATCATTTTTTATAAAAATTGTAAAAGAGCCTAATATATAATATTCTAGACTCTTAGTATTTGTTCCTTGTTTTTCATATATTTAATTCCTTTAAAATGATTTCATTTACAATCTTAGGATTTGCTTTTCCCTTTGTAATTTTCATCACTTGACCTACAAAATACCCCAGGAGCTTAGTTTTTCCACTTTTATATTCATTAACATTTTCCGGATTATCTTTTAATATCTTTTTTACTATATTCAAAATTTCTTCTTTATTATTATTTTGAATTAATCCTTTTTGTTCCACTATATCCTTTGGAGATTTTCCTGTTAAAAACATATGCTCTATAACATCTTTTCCTATAGAATTAGATATTATCTTTTTATCTATAAGTTTTATAAATTCCCCTAAATCTTTTGGTGAAAATTTAATGTCTTTTATTTTAATATTATTTTTATTTAAAAGCCTAGATGTGTCTCCCATAAGCCAATTTGACACTGCCTTTGGATTTTTACTTATCTTAGTAGCTTCTTCAAAAAACTCTGCCATTTCTAAACTTGATGTTATGATTTTAGCATCATATTCCGGAATCTCATATTGTTCTATAAATCTTTTTTCCTTTTCATGAGGAAGTTCTCCTATGCTTCCTTTTACTTTTTCAATCCAATTATTTGAAATATTTATACTAACTAAATCTCCCTCTGGAAAATATCTATAGTCATTAGAATCTTCTTTACTTCTCATAACTACGGTTTTATTATTTTCCTCATCCCATCTTCTAGTTTCTTGTGCTATCTTTCCACTAACCTTTAATACCTCTACTTGCCTTTTGAATTCATAATTAAGTGCTTTTTCTAATGCCTTAAATGAATTCATGTTTTTGATTTCACATTTAACCCCAAATTCACTATTACCTTTTTCCCTTATGGAAATATTTGCATCACACCTTAGGGAACCTTCTTCCATTTTACAATCTGAAACTCCAATTGCTTTAAGCACACTTCTAAGATGAGTAAGATATTCTACAGCTTCTTTCGGATTTCTCATATCAGGATTAGATACTATTTCAATTAATGGAACTCCAGCTCTATTAAAATCCACAAAAGTTCCTTGTGAATTGTGGATAAGTTTTCCTGCATCTTCTTCTATGTGGATTCTTTCTATTGATATTCTTTTTGTCTCTCCACTTTCTAAAGAAATTTCTATATATCCATCTTTACATAGAGGATATTCACTTTGAGTGATTTGATAATTTTTAGGACAATCTACATAAAAATAGTTTTTTCTATCCATTCGACATAATTTATTTATAGAACAGTTTAGCGCAATTCCTGCCTTCATGCCATATTCAACTACTTTTTTATTTAACTTTGGTAATGCACCCGGAAGTCCTAAACATATAGGACAAACATGAGTATTGGGTTTTGCTCCAAATTCTGTACTACATCCACAAAAGGCTTTAGTTTTTGTCAGTAATTCACAATGTACTTCAAGACCTATAATTGCTTCGTAATTCATATTATCCCTCTTTTCTTCCTATAATTTAGGCATCATTTTATGAAAATCTGTTGACTGTTCATAACTATATCCTATATTAAACAGTAAGTCCTCTCTAAAATAATCTCCTATAAGTTGAAATCCAACAGGTAACCCCTTACTAAATCCACAAGGAATTGATATTGCAGGAAGCCCAACAATGCTAGCAGGTACTGTATACGCATCTGAGGAATACATTGATAAAACATCATTCTTTCTTTCTCTAAATTTAAAAGCTGTGACTTGCGATGTTGGTGTTATTATAGCATCCACTTCTTTTAATACCCTTTTAAAATCTTCCTTTATTAAACTTCTAACTTTTAAAGCTTTTTCATAATATTCCTCATAGTATCCCTTAGATAATACATATGTACCTAACATAATTCTTCTTTTTACTTCTTCTCCAAATCCCTCGCTTCTAGACTTAATATAAATGTCTTCATCTTTACCTACTGTATCTATTCTTCTTCCATATCTTATTCCATCCATTCTTCCAAGATTTGATGAAGCTTCTGCACTTGAAATTATGTAGTATGCCGAAAGAGAATATTCTGATAACGGTAGTGAACAAGTTTTTATTTTTGCTCCATCTTCTTCCAAAATTTTTATAGCATCTTCAATTTGTTTTCTAACACCATCATCTAAATTTTCTTTAAAAAATTCCTCTGGCACTCCAATTTTAATACCGGTTAAATCTTTATGTAAATTTTTTTCATAACTCTGAACAATTTTTCTGGAACTCGTACTATCCTTTTTATCAAACCCACTTATAATTTCCGTTAAAATAGCACAATCTGTAACATCCTTTCCTATAGTTCCTACCTGATCAAGTGTTGACGCAAATGATGTAACTCCATACCGTGATATTCTTCCATAAGTTGGTTTAAACCCAACTACTCCACATAATGCTGCCGGCTGTCTTACAGATCCTCCTGTTTCAGTTCCTAATGATAATGGAATTTCTCTTGATGCCACTGCAGCTGCCGAACCACCTGATGAACCACCCGGAATCCTCTCTAAATCCCAAGGATTTTTAACAACCTTAAACGCACTGTTTTCATTAGATGACCCCATAGCAAACTCATCCATATTTAATTTTCCTAGTATAATTCCATTGTTTTCTTTTAATCTTGATATCACAGTAGCATCATAAGGAGAGATATAATTTTCAAGTATTTTAGAGGCACATGTATTTTGCATTCCACTAACACTTATATTGTCTTTGATTCCTACAGGAACTCCCCACAACCCTTTAAGTAACTCTCCCTTTTCTATTTTTTTATCTAAAAGTTTAGCTTCTTTTAAAGCCGATTCTTTTGCTAAATATAAATAAGCTCCTATTTTTTCATCAATATATTCTGTCCTATCTATATAACTTTTAACAACCTCTTCTACCTTTACCTCTTTACTTTTAATCATATCTATAAGTTCATGGGCTGTTTTATTGAATAACTTCATATTGTTAACCCCCTTTACTCTATAACTTTAGGCACAACTATATAATCTTTATTAAATTCTGGTGCATTTTTAAGCACCTTATCTAATGGAAGAGATTTTTCTATTTCATCTTCTCTATATTCATTTTCTATATAATACGGATTAACCGTTATTTCTATATCATCGGTTTTTAATTCATTTAATTTTTCCATAACCGTTAATACCTTATTTAAATCTTTTATTATCTTTTCTTCCTCTTCTTCATTAAAAGATAACTTAGAAAGTCTCGCTATATATTCTACATCTTCTTTTGAAATCACTCTTACACCTTCTTTTCTTTATTTAATGCATATTTATATTATATCATTACTTTATAGAAAAAAATCCAGCAAAACCCTTACTGGCTTTGCTGGATTTCTATTATAGTAATTCTGCTCTTAACTCCTCTGGTGATTTAGGTGATATATATGATAATGGAATATCAAATATTGTATGAGCTCCTTTTTTTCCTTCTTTTGAAAGTCTATATACAGCTCTTGCATAAGCAACTATAACACTTGCTGTAAATTGAGGATTACTACTAAGTTTTAAACTAAATTCTATTCTTTGATTATTTCCATCTGATGTATTTCCAGTTCTTATAACAAATCCACCATGCGGCATTCCTGAGTGCTGAGATTTTAAAATATCTTCAGTTACAAAATGTACTTCTGTATCATAATCTGCAAAATAATTTGGCATATTCTTTATTTCTTCTTCTATTTTCTTAGTATCTGCCTCTTCTTCTGCTACTACATAACACACACGATTATGCTTTTCACTTACTGCAAGTTCAGGGTTTTCACCAGAACGTACTCTTTGTATTGCATTTTTTACAGGCACTGTATATTGAACTCCATTTTTAACACCTTCAACTCTTCTTATAGCATCTGAATGTCCTTGACTTACTCCTGTTCCCCAAAATGTATAGTCCTTACCATTTGGAAGAACAGCTTCTGACAATATACGATTTAGAGAAAATAAACCTGGATCCCATCCTATAGATATAAGTCCTATTGTTCCAGACTTTTTAGCTACTTCATCCATAGCCTTGAAATATTTAGGTATTCTTGCATGGGTATCAAAACTATCTATTGTATTAAAATTCTCTACTATTTTAGGTCCTTGTTCTGGAAGATCTAATGCAGAGCCCCCACAAAGAATCATAACATCAATTTTTCCTTTATAATCTTCAATTTTTGATATATGTACCATTTTAGAATTTGCATCTACTTTACTTGGATCTCTTCTTGTAAATATAGCTTCTAACTCAAAATCTTCATTTTGAGATAATGCGAGTTCCACTCCTCTTCCAAGATTTCCATAGCCCACTATTCCAACTCTTATTTTATTATTCATACTTACCCCTCCATATATAGATAATATATTATATATTTCTAAATATACATAAACTACATTTCTAGATTATCACAATATTTTTCAAAATTCTACTACATGATGTTGATACATGTCATATCTCCTAAAAAATATTACTATTATACAAAATAAACCTTGGAAAATTAATGGTTTATTTTGTATCCACAATTATCCATAAAAACAAAGAACATATCCACAAATATACCAATATTTGTGGATATGTTCTTTGTTTATAATTAATAAACCTTCATAAACATAAAAACCATAGTTACAACGCCCATAAACATACAAAGGATTGAATTAGTCCATCCGCCATTTCTTATAGGAATTTGTTTAATACTCCATAAAATCATTGTAATAACTATACTACTTTGAAACATGTAGTAATTATTGAAATAACTTATATTTATAATATTACAAGTTGAAAGCATAGTAAACACCAAACATAGACTTGTTATAATAACAAATATCCATGCTAATGCACTTATAAACTTCTTCATTTTTTTCTCCTCCATTTTACCAAAGGTTCTATCCTATCATGTTTTTAAACTCATCTTCGCTAATAATTTTAATATTAAGCTGAACGGCTTTTTCATATTTTGAACCTGGATCTTTTCCAACTAAGACATAATCAGTCTTTTTACTTACACTGCCCGCTACCTTAGCCCCTAAAGATTGAAGTTTTTCTTTTATCTCATTTCTACTAAATGAACTTAATGAACCCGTAACCACTACAGTTTTTCCATTAAATATATTTTCCTCAATTTCTTCTTCTTTAAACTTAGGAATTACCCCTAGACTTAAAAGCTCATCTATACTTTTAAGTATTGTATCATCATTAAAAAAGTCTAAAACACTTTGAGCTACAATATCCCCTATATCCTCTACAGACACAAGTTCTTCAATCTTAGCCTCTTTTAAATTATCTAAAGTTTTAAATTTTTTACATAAATCCGTGCTAGTCTTTTTACCTACATTAGGAATACCTAATGCATATATAAATGAAGGTAAATCACAATCTTTACTATTTTCTATGGCATCAATTAAATTTTGAGCCTTCTTTTCCCCAAAACGGTTTAATTTTAATAAATCTTCTTTTCTTATTCTATATAAATCCGATATAGACTTTATGTCTAACTCTTCAAATAATTGTTCTGCTGTTTTTTCACTAAACCCTGCTATATTCATAGCCTCTCTGCTTCCAAAATGAACAATGGATTTAACTAGTTGAGGTTTGCATGAAAGCGTATTCTCACAAAAATAGTGAACACCCTCTTGCACAATTTCACTTCCACAATAAGGACATGTAGTAGGTGACTTTATATCTTTTGCTCCTTCTAGTGATTCTTCAACCACGCCCATAATTTCTGGTATTACATCATTAGAACGACGAAGAAATACAGTGCTACCTAATTTAACACCTTTTCTTTCTATATCATCCATGTTATTAAGAGTTGCTCTTTTTACAGTAACCCCTCCAATTTCTACTGGTTCTAGTATAGCTGTAGGTGTAACCCGTCCACTTCTTCCAACATTCCATTCTACTTCAAGTAATTTAGTAGTTGCTTCTTGCGCTTCAAATTTATATGCCAATGCCCATTTAGGAAACTTTACTGTATATCCTAAAAGTTCTCGAGTTCTCATATCATCTACTGCAATTACTGCACCATCTATGTCATAATTTAATTTATCTCTTATTTCTTCTATATAATTGATTTCTTTTTCTATTTCCTCTACAGTAGAACATTGCTCTGCGTAGTCATCCATAGGAATTCCATGTTCTTTTATAAACTTTAGCATTTCACTATAAGTCTTAAAAGGAGTTCCCTCGTTATAACCTATATCATAGAAAAAAGCCGACAAATTTCTTCTTGCTGTTTCTTTTACATTTAAATTTCTAAGAGCTCCTGCAGCCCCATTTCTTAAGTTTTTTAGAGGAACTACTGCTACTTTATTATATTCCTCAAAGGCTTCTTTTGTCATTATAGCCTCACCATGAACCTCTATTACAGCATGATTATCCATTTTTAGAGGAATTGTCTTTATAGTTTTAGCTTGTGCTGTAATTTCTTCTCCTATTTCTCCTGTACCCCTTGTAGCTGCTGTAACCAATATTCCATCTTCATTATATGTACAATTTATAGTAAGACCATCAAATTTCTTAGTAACTATATATTTTATAGGGGGCAATTTATCCTCATGTGTTAAGTTATATTCATTTACAACTTTTACATTCTTGTTATGCCAATCTTCTACTTCTTTTAAACTTTGTGCTTTCCCAAGACTCCAAAGTTTTCCTTTGTGAGTGTATTTATTAAACTTAGATAATACTACATCACCCACTCTTTGAGTTGGTGAATATGGAAGAACCAATCCCGTTTCCTTTTCAAGCTCTACTAATTTATCATATTTTTTATCATAATCCTTGTCTGATACACTAGGATTATCTAGGACATAATATTCATAAGCTAATTTGTTAAGCTCTTCTACAAGTTCATAAATTAATAGATTTTTATCTTCCATTTCAATTTACCTTCCTTTACCTAATTAGAAACTAAACCTACTTTAGTATAACCCATTATAAGTTTAGTTTCCATTAACATTTATTGTAATTTCATGCCTTAAATAAGCTTTATAGGTGCCATACTAAACATTAATTGTTTTATTCCCATATTATCAAAGGCAATAGTTACTTTTACGTCATTATTAGTTTTACTCGCACTAACTATTGTACCAATTCCAAATTTATCATGACTAACTTTTCTTCCCACTGTTATTTCATCCAAATTTAAATCTTTTTTACTTCCCTTTTCATTGGAATCTGAAGTTGAATAACTATTGCTTAATATAGAATTTATAGCTTTTTCAGCTTTTTTTACTCCAAAGCTAGATAATGAATGATGATTTAAAGTGGCTCCATTTGCAACACTGTTTAATCTTCTAGATGATGAAGTAACCGCACTTTCAGTTCTGCCCTCTCTTACCATCTCTTTTAGATTTGGTGATATTTCATTTATAAAATCTGATTCACTATAGGCAACAGTTCTCCCAAAGACTTTTCTTGTACTAGCTGAAGTCATATAAAGCCTTTCTTTTGCTCTTGTTATACCAACATAGCAAAGTCTTCTTGACTCCTCCATTTCAGAAAAGTTTTCTAAAGATTGAGCTCCTGGGAAAATTCCATTTTCCATACCTACCATAAATACTACTGGAAATTCAAGTCCCTTTGCACTATGTAATGTCATCATAACTGTAGTATCTGTATCTTCGTCATAGTTGTCTACGTCAGATACTAATGTTATTTTTTCAAGAAATGCTGATAGTGATTTATCTTCTGATGTATTTTCAAATTCAACAGCCGCAGATACTAGTTCTTTTATGTTTTCTATTCTGCTAATATCCTCTATTTCATTAGAATCTTTAAGTTCTTTCATATAGCCTGTACTCTCTAATATTTCTTGTATAAGGTTTGATACACTTACTTTGTCCTTTGTTCTATTAAACCCATTTATAAGACTTGTAAACTTATTTATAGAAGAAATACTTCTCTTTGAAAGTCCTGGAATATTTTCAACATCTAAAAGTACACTGTACATACATTCGTCCATATAGTTTGCAAAATCTTGTATTTTAGTTACGGTAGCTGCTCCTATAGCTCTTTTGGGAACATTTATAATCCTTCTTAAGCTTATATCATCTTGAAGATTATTTATGAATTTTAAATATGCAGTTATATCTTTTATTTCTTTTCTATCATAGAACTTCAATCCACCTATTATTCTATATGGAATATCTCTTTTCATAAATATATCTTCAAATACTCTTGATTGAGCATTAGTTCTATATAATATTGCAAAATCTCTATAGCTTCTATTTTCCTTTTTAATAATTCTTTTTATCTCATTTGCTATGAAAATTCCCTCGTCCATATCGGAATAAGCTCTATATATTTTTATTCTATCTCCATTTTCATTTTGAGTTCGGAGAACTTTGTCCTTCCTTTGTGAATTATTTTTTATAACTGTATTTGCTGCATTTAATATATTAGCTTTTGATCTATAGTTTTGCTCTAATTTTACAACCTTAGCTTCTGGATAATCCTTTTCAAAATCTAAAATATTTTTAATATCTGCACCTCTCCATTGATATATACATTGGTCATCATCACCAACTACGAATATATTTCTATGCGCAGATGCTAACATTTTTACAAGTTGATATTGAGTTTTATTTGTATCTTGATACTCGTCTACCATTATGTATTTAAACTTATTTTGATAAAACTCTAAAACTTCAGGATGCTTTTTAAATAATTCAACTGTTTTAAAAATTAGATCATCAAAATCTAGGGCATTACTATTTTTTAATTTTTTTTGGTATAAAAGATAAACCTCAGCAATTCTATTTTTTCTAAAATCTTTTTCATTTCTTTTTTTATATTCTTCTGCTGTTATTAAGTTATCTTTTTGTTTTCCTATTTTAGATATTATCTCTTTTTCATTAATATCTTTATCACTTATATTAAGTTCTTTCATACATTGTTTAACTAGATTTTTTTGATCCGAGCTATCATATATAGCAAAATTTTTATTATATCCTAGTTTGTCTATTTCTCTTCTTAAAATTCTTACGCAACAAGAGTGAAAAGTTGATACCCACATACTATCAATGTTCTCAGATACTAGCTTTTTTATTCTATCTTTCATTTCTCCAGCTGCTTTATTAGTAAAAGTTATAGCTAATATATTATATTGAGGAATTTCTAAATCTTCTATCATATGAGCTATTCTATAAGTTAATACTCTAGTCTTTCCTGAACCTGCTCCTGCTAATACAAGAACTGGTCCTTCTATAGCTGTAGCTGCTTCATATTGCTCTTTATTTAACAGTTCCTTTAACTCCATATAACCCCTCCTCTTGAAGTTTATTATATATTATTCCCACTTTATTCTCTCTAATACCACATTATATCCATCACTACCATAATTTAAACACCTATTAACTCTACTTATAGTAGCAGTACTTGCTCCTGTTTCCTTTGCTATCTCTGTATAAGTTTTCTTTTGTTTTAGCATCTTTGCTACTTGAAGTCTTTGCTCTATAGACTTTAATTCATTTATTGTAAATATATCTTCAAAAAATCTATAACATTCTTCTTTATTTTCTAAAGAAAGTATTGCTTTGCACAAGTAATCCATTTGCTTAGATTCTAATTTTGATTTATATTCAGACATAAAAGTCCACTCCCCTAATTCATCAATTATTGAACAACACTTTACAGTAATATTATTCCATAATTAAATTCTATCATTTTATAGCTTTTTTCTCTATAAAATTTACACATCTTTATATTTTAATACTTTACCATAACATATTCAATAAAATGATTTTATATAAAGCAATCCATAGAATTATTCTAAATTATCTGAAATTTGATTATTTTCTTGTGATATATTCTTTAAATTAAAATTATTAATTCATTATAATATATACAAAAAAGCAAAAACACTATCACCGGTTGATAGTGTTTTTAAGTATTATATAGGGTAAGACTAATCCTGGGGCTGGACAGTCTTAAATAAAAAGGGGGCTATTCATTCTTTTTATTTTCCCTTACAAAAGTTATTATATTAAATAACTTCATAAAATGCAAGGTATTTTGCATAATTATTTGTTAACAAACTATTATGAAATGATTCATAAATATTATTTATAAATCTCCATATATATTAAATAGATTTTAAAATTTCAATTTCTTTTTCTGTTAATTCCCTATATTCTCCCTCTTCTAATTCGTTATCTAATGATATGTTTCCCATTTTAAGTCTCTTTAAATAAACAACTCTTTTATCTCTTGCCTCAAACATTCTTTTTACTTGATGGAATTTTCCTTCTTGTATAATTACATTTACTTCTGATCCATTTTCGTCTGCGGATAATATTTCAAGTTTTGCAGGTAAACATTTATAACCATCATCTAATGTTATTCCTTTTTCAAATTTTTCAACATCTTTTTCATCCACTCTTTTATCTATTTCAGCATAATAAATCTTATCAACATGCCATTTTGGAGATGTAAGCCTATGATTTAATTCTCCGTCATTAGTAATTATTAATAATCCTTCTGTGTCCTTATCTAATCTTCCTACAGGAAAGGGATCAAAAACTGTGTATTCATAATCTAATAAGTCTATAACAGTTTCATCATAATTATCAAATGTAGCTGAAACTACTCCAGATGGTTTATTCATCATAATATAAATATATTTTCTATAATTTATTTTCTCACCATTTACTTTAATTATAGATTTGTTAGGATCAACCTTTAATCCATTATCTTTTATAACTTTTCCGTCAATTTCTATTTCACCTTTTTTAACAAGAGCTTTTATTTCTTTTCTAGAACCATATCCTAAATTTGATAAAACTTTATCTAGTCTTTCCAAAGCACTTCACTCCTCATCTAGTGTTTTTATATTCTCCTATTTTATCAAATTTAATTTGCAATTGCATATAATAGTACTCTTTTATTTTAAATTGCACAATTCAATCCTTGTAATTCCTTTAACATTCCACTATTAGTTTCTATTCTTTCCCCAACCTTTATTTCTATCATGCAATAGTCTTCATATGACACTTTTTTATTACTACTTTTACACAACGCTAGAACCTTATACATACCCTTTGAAAAAGGTATAAAAGAATAGTATTCTTTTTTGCTATATGTTTGTACTAAATTCCATTCTCCTTTTTCCATAAGATAGAATTCATATATAACATCTTTTCCTCCATCACCTTCTGCTGTAATAGTTATTGGCTCATTGCAGAAAAACTCCACTTTGTCGCATTTTAAGATAGTATTTCTTATAGGGGTTGCTTCTTTAACCTCCATTGTTATTTCCCTGGCATTATCAAATTCTTTGTTGCTTTTCTCATTTTTTACATATACCTTTATTGTGTATTTTCCACTACATCTTGGCGTTAATATATATCTATCACTCTTTATATAATCAGTTTTTTCAACAGTATGACCATTTATACTAAGAGAATACTTTAAAAGTATATCTTTTGTATTTTTAGTTATAACATTTACAACTATTTGCTCTCCAATTAAATAATATTCTTTTGGATCTACTAATATATAATCAATTCTACCTGGTATATATTTATAAACATTTAATGAAACTATACTAGATGCGTCAAATTTCTTTCTTGAATACTTATCTTTAACTCTAACTTCTATTTCATATTTTCCTTCTTCTTTAGGAGTAAAATTTAAATAACTATGTTGCTTGTAAACTATTCTTTCAACTTGATTTCCATCTTTCTTAATTATAAAACTATAAGAAAGTTTCATTCCTCCCTTTGCCATTACTTTTAGTTTTACATTTTGCCCAATCAAAAGATCTTCTCTTTTATTTACTAATATATCAGTTATCTTAACTGGTTCCCTAGGAATTTCATCAATTTTATACTCAATTTCTCTTATAGCCTCATATTTTTCTCTACATGATATATCCTTAACCCATAGGCTCACTTTGTATTTTCCACATTTAGTAGGCTTCCAGTTAAAAAAACTGTCTTTTATATACCCACTATCTTGATTTTCTTCCCCTTCAATTAAAAATCTATATCTTAAATCCTTTCCTCCAATAGCATTAGCATTAAATTCAATATTTTGATTTACTATTTGAGGAGAACTCATATTAGCTGAAAAGCTCTCTATCTTCACATCTGCATAAGGTTTTACCTTATAATATAAAATCGCTCTATCATCATACTTTTTAGGAGAATACATATCCTTTGCCAAACACAATAATTTATATTTGCCACTTTTACTTTCAGTGTAACTTAAAGTTTTTTTAGTAGAAAAATCTTGCAGACAAGTTACTTTTCCTTGTTCATCTAACTTTACAAACTTATATAAGCTTGTCCTTCCTTCATCGCATTTTGAATCCACCTCAAAAACTAATTCTTCATCTTTTAAAATACCCTCATTTAAACACTTAAAATTATTTATCTCTAATTCTTCTACTTTATTTACTTCAAATCCAACTTTCATTGCATCTTCAAAATTTTTATCTGAATTTACATGTTTACATTGAACTAAAATCTCATATTTTCCAGGTATATTAGCACTCCATACAAAATTCTTTTCTAATGAATAATCCTTTAAAAGTAGCCAATTTTCATTTTTATTTATCATATATCTAAATATAAGTCCTTCATCACTTGTTTCATTGTTCATTTCTACTTTTATATGAAGCTTCTCTCCTATACTTAACTTATATTTATCTAAAGCAATATTTTTGATTAGTCTTTCATTATGATCCTTTAAAAAAATTTCCTTTTTTGATACATAGTCTAAAGCTTTATCACTATTTTCTTTCTTAGCTTGTACCATTATTATATACTTGCCTCCTTTTCTAGGCTGCCATACTATTTGTTTCTCCCTTCCAAAATCTTTTAACGTTTCCCAAGTTCCATCATATCCTACTATAAACTTATAAAGTAAGTCATCTTCAGGCTCACTTAATATTTCAATAGTTATTCTTCTATTTTTGTGTTTTGGAGATTTTTCACAACATCCAATAATAATTTCATTCATCAAAATTCATCTCCTAACATTATTTACTTTCAACCCGGTTTACTGTATATTATACTATAATTCCAATTTTTGTAAAAGAATTTTTTTCTAATTTTTAGTATAATGTTACTGTTACTAATTATAAGGTTTATTTATTTTCGTAAATCTTTTATAAATAATTACTTATTTAGGAGGATATTTATGTGTGATTTATTTGCAAATGTTCTAAGTTTTAAAACACTTTCTTTAGAATTTGATAATTCAGAATTTTTCAACATAAATGATGTGTTAATAAAAAATGGTCATAAAACTCTTACTATTTGTAATCACTCTTTTAATGATAAAAACTCTGTACTTATATTCTTAAATGAACTTATAGACATAAAAGAACAATGTTACATTATATATAAAAACCATCAAATAACAGCTAGTTATCACAAGTTATTTACATCTTCTCAATTTAATAATAGATATTATTATGATGGTAATTTAGGACTTACCTATACCCCAAAATATTCTATCTTTAAGTTATGGAGTCCTGCTGCTAAATCAGTTAATCTTTTAATATATGAAAATGGAGATACTACAATTTATGAAACTCCACAAGAATTTAAAATGAAAGAAATAGACAGTGTTTGGACAATCGCCTTACCAAATGACTTAAAAGGTAAATTTTACAACTATAAAGTTACTGTTTATGAAAATACAAATATAGTAATTGATCCCTATGCTAAAGCAGTTGGAGTAAATGGACTTAGGGCAGCTATAATAAACTTTGAAGAAACAAATCCATCATATTGGAATAGAGATAATTTTGTTAACCTTTTAAATTATACAGATTCTATAATATATGAAGCTAATATTAGAGATATATCTTCAAGTGATACGAGCAATATACAAAATAAAGGTAAATTTTTAGGACTTACTGAAGAAAACACACACTCAATTAACAATATGACTACAGGTTTATCTCATATAAAAGAACTTGGTATAACTCATGTTCAATTTATGCCCATTTTCGACTATAGCTATATTAGTGTAGATGAAAAAAATCCAAAAAACTATAACTGGGGATATGACCCTCAAAATTACAATGTTCCTGAGGGAAGCTATTCTACTAATCCCTACGATCCAATTTGTAGAATTTTAGAATTTAAAAAATTAGTTCAAAAACTCCATGAAAATAATATAGGAGTAAATATGGATGTTGTATTTAATCATATGTTTCATAAACATTTTATAAATTTTGAAAAAATATTTCCCTTTTATTATTTTAGATATGATGAAAATGGTAAACTTTCTAATGGAAGTGGCTGTAGTAACGATATTGCTTCTGAACATAAAATGGTGCAAAAATTTATTGTAGATTCAGTTTCTTATTGGGCAACAGAATATCATATAGATGGTTTTAGATTTGACCTTATGGGACTTCACGATATTGATACAATGAATGTTATAATTTCTAAATTAAAAAAAATAAATAAAAATGCAATGGTTTATGGTGAAGGATGGAATCTAGAAACCACTATTTCAAAGGAAAATAGGGCTATACAAGAAAATTCTTCCATAACTCCTAAAATAGGATTTTTTAACGATACTATCCGTGATTCAGTAAAGGGAAATATTTTTTCAAGTAAAGATAAAGGTTTTGTAAATGGGAAAGAAAATTTAGAAGACATAATTAAATTTTGTATTATGGGATGCTCTTTAGACTATAAAAATTTTAAAGCTATATATAGTTCTCCTTTTCAAAGTATAAACTATGTATCATGCCATGATAATCACACTATTTGGGATAAATTAGAACTAACAAATCCAGATGATTCTATAGAAGATAAAAAAGATATGTTAAAACTTTCTCTTGGAATACTTCTATCAAGCCAAGGAGTACCTTTTATTCATTCTGGAGCTGAGTTTTGTAGAACAAAGCAAGGTATTTCAAATAGTTTTAATCTTCCTGATGAAATAAACAATATAGATTACAATAGGAAATATGACTTTAAAGATATATTTTATTATGTAAAATCATTGATAAATATGCGAAAAAATCACCCAGCTTTTAGGATGGCTTCAAAAGAAAATATAATATCTAATTTAAAATTTATTGATGATACACCTAAAAACACTGTAGCATTTTTGTTAAAAAATAATGCTAATAATGATATTTTTAAAACTATACTAGCTGTATATAATTCAAATAAATATAATGTAGAAATTAATATTCCAAATGGAACATGGAATCAATTTGTAGATAAATACTCTGTAAATGAAAATATAATATCTACTATTACATGCGATAAATTAACTATAGAACCCATTAGTTTAAATATGTATTTTGAAAAATCCAACTAGCATTAACTTTAGTTGGATTTTTCTTTGGCTTTATTTATTAATTTTAAAATATTATTATATAATCTTAAATCATCTTCATCTGTTCTCTTTTTAGGATTTGAAGTTTTCTTTCCACCACGCCTTGCCTTTGCAGATAAATGTCTTTCAAACAAAAGCCTATCTATATTATCATTATCATAAATATGTCCCTTTGGATTTATTGCAAAAGCTTTTCTTCCAAGAACCATTGCTGCAACTCCATAATCTTGGGTAACTATTATATCATTTTTTCTTGCTTCATTAATTATTTTCATATCAACACTTTGAAAACCGCTATCTACAACTCTTACTTCACCATAATCACTTTTAAGTTCATGATTTATATCACAGTACAATATAACTTCTACCTTGTTTTGAATTGCAGCTTTTTCTATTAAGCTTCTTCCTGGACATGCATCTGCATCTACTATTATTCTCAAGTTTTTCCCTCCTCCCTTTTATTATGTTCTAATTATCTCATAATTCATAACAAAAGAACCTTAGAAAAAATTTTTATTTTCTAAGGTTTTTATAATTTACTTTAAAAATATTTTATTTTAAACTTTTACTTAAGTTTTGCTTCTATTTCAGCTTTCATATCTTCATAACCTGACTTTCCAAGTAAAGCAAACATATTTTTCTTATACGCTTCAACACCTGGTTGGTTAAATGGGTTTACTCCTAATAAATATCCACTTATTCCACAAGCTTTTTCAAAGAAGTATACTAAATATCCAAAGTAATATGGTGTGAGTTCTGGAATATTAATTATCATGTTTGGAACTTCACCTTCATTATGTGCAATTACAGTACCTCTAAATGCTTGGTGATTAACATAATCCATATCTTTTCCTGCTAAAAAATTTAGTCCATCTAAGTTATCTTCATTTGCTTCAATTATTACTGATTTTCTTGGTTTTTCAACATTTAAATGAGTTTCAATTAGTGTTCTTAAACCTTCTTGGATGTATTGTCCCATAGAATGTAAATCAGTTGAAAAATCTGCTGCTGCTGGGAATATTCCTTTATGATCTTTGCCTTCACTTTCTCCGTATAACTGTTTCCACCATTCTCCCATATAATGAAGACATGGCTCAAAGTTAACCATCATTTCTATTCTTTTTCCTTTATTATATAGAGCATTTCTTGCAGCTGCATATCTATAAGCAGTGTTTTTGCTTAAGTCATCTATACTATATTCTTCTCTAGCATCTGCAGCACCCTTCATCATTTCATCTATGTCAACACCTGCTGTAGCTATTGGAAGTAATCCAACTGCTGTTAATACAGAATATCTTCCACCAACATCATCAGGAATTACAAAAGTTTCATATCCTTCTGAATCAGCTAAAGTTCTTAATGCACCTTTTGCTTTATCAGTTGTAGCAAAAATTCTTTCCTTTGCTCCTTCTTTTCCATATTTTTTTTCTAATAGGTCTTTAAATATTCTAAATGCTATTGCAGGTTCAGTTGTAGTTCCTGATTTAGATATAACATTTACTGAGAAATCCATATCTTTTACAGTTTCTATTAGATCTGCCATGTATGTAGAACTAATATTATTTCCTGCATAAAATATTTGTGGTGCTTTTCTAGCTTCTTTTGATGCTACATTTCCAAAAGTATGTGTTAACATCTCAATAGCAGCTCTTGCTCCTAGGTATGAACCACCTATTCCAATTACTATAAGAGCCTCAGAATTGTTTCTAATCTTTTCTGCACTTTTTTTAATTCTTGCAAATTCATCTTTATTATAGTTAATAGGTAAATCTATCCAACCCAAAAAGTCGCTTCCAGCTCCTGTTTTTTCATGTAATAAAGTATGAGCTGCACTTACCATTGGTTGAAGCTGATCTATTTCATACTCATTTAAAAATGGCTTTGTTTTTGTTAAATCAAGACTTAAGCTTTTATTCATTTCATTACCTCCAATAAAGATATTTTATTTATATTTAAGTTAGAAACTTAATTTACTATTAATTATTCGCTTAACTGTTAACCTATATGTACATATTACCACATTATTGCACTAGTTTCACAGTCTAATATTTCCATAACACCTCTTAAATATTGCAATATACAATCAGTATATATATACTTTAATAGTAAAATAAAAACTATACTTAGGAGGTTATAAATTATGAAAAAAACATTAGCTTTAGCTAGTATTATAATATTTTCTCTATCTTTTATAGGATGTTCTAAAACTGCAAATAACACATCCACATCATCTAAAGAAAATGCTAAAATAGAGAAAAAGGTAGCTAAGGATACTAAAACTAAAGCAGATACTACTAAACCACAAATAAATCAAAAAGATTTAAAACATAATGATAAGGGAGTACCAGTTATAATGTACCATTCAATAAAATATGAAAAAGATAACTGTGTAAGACTTCCAAAAGAAAATTTTGAAAAACAAATGAAATATTTAAAAGATAATAATTACACAACACTTACCCTAGATGAATTATATGATTTCTTTGAAAAAAATATTCCTGTTCCAAAAAAATCAGTAGTTTTAACTTTTGATGATGGATATAAGGACAACTACGACACTGCTTATCCTATACTAAAAAAATATGGTTTTAAAGCAACAGTATTTATGATAACAGACTACATAGGCACAGGAGAATATTTAACAGAAGATCAGCTTAAAGAAATGGACAAAAACGGTTTTGATGTTGAAAGTCATACTGCAGATCATGCAACTCTAACAGAACTTTCTTATGATAAACAATATGATACAATTGCAAAATCTAAAGAGAGATTAGAGAAACTATTAAATAAAAAAGTTAAATACATAGCTTATCCTTGTGGTAAATACAACAATGATACTGTTAAAGCTGTAGAAAATGCTGGCTATAAAATGGCAGTTACAACTGACGGAAGATGGTCAGACAAATCTGACGGTATATTTACTTTAGATAGAGTATTTATAAGTGGCTTTCACAACATGAATACATTTAAAGAAAGAATAAGTAATCCGAATTACGATTTTAACTAATATTATTATGGGGTGTTATGATGATAAAATATTCTATAAAAAACAAACTAATTTTTATTTTTATGACATCATGTTTAATTTTTAATATAGGCTGCTCAAAACAATCAGTAAAAAAGACTTCTAATAGTAAATCTGTAATTTCAAAGGCTTCTTCTGTATCTAAAATAAATGATACTAAAGACATTAAAAAAAATGATGAAGCTACATTTGAAAAAGAGTATATAAAAGCATACACCTTATTCTTTCAACACAAATATGAAGAATCTATAAAAATTTGTGATGAAATAATAAAAAAAGACTCTAAATTTTATAAAGCATATAATACTAAGGGTATATCACTTTGTTTTCTAAACGATTTTGAAAATGGTCTTAAAAACATAAATAAATCTTTAGAAATAAAACCTAATTTTGGATATGGAAGATTTAATAAAGCTCTTGCTTATGAATTATATGGATATTATGACGAATCACTAAAATGGTACGATAAAGCACTTGAAATAGAAAATTATATTTGGAGTTATTACGGAAAAGCTAGTATATACGGAAGACTTGGAGATGTTGATAATACCATTAAATATCTAAAAATAGCACTTAGCATGGATTCTACCATAAAAGATACTATAAAATCTGAACGTGACTTTGATCCTGTTCGTAATGACCCAACGTTTAAAGATTTAGTTAAATAATTTTAAAATACCTATGATTAAAATAATTATAGGTATTTTTTATTTTATCTGTATTTACTAGCACCGACTATTAACTTTAAGATTATACAAGAAAATCATATTTCATTCATTATTATGTAATATTTTGAAAATATCTCCTTCTTATTGTATTATTATTACAGAACTTATTTTTTATGTTTATATATTAAATACTTTAAGGAGGCTATATAAAATGAAAAAATATTTATGGGGACTTTTTTTAACCTTACTTCTGATGTGTTTTACTAGTTGTAGTAATCCGTGCAAAAATTTATCAAAAGATTATTCTACACCAAAACAATTAACCACAAAAGAAAAAATAGATGATTTTAATTATATGTATAATATCCTAAAAGAAAATTATCCATATTTCGAAGTAAATAAAAGACAAAATAAAGTAGACTGGTTAAACAAAAAAAATGACTATATTTCAATGATAAAATCAACTAAAAATGATAAAGAATTTTTTAATACTCTTCAAAATATATTAAAAGAATTAAATAATGGACATACTGATTTTATGCCAGAGAAAGCTTACTCTCCCTTTGTATCTCTCTGCCTTGAACTTGATGTTCCTAATAAAGCGTGGCTTGATGAATTAAATAAACCTAAATCTTTAGAAAGATACTCTTATAATAATGACAACATAAATAAAAAAAACAATCCCAATATTTACAAAAACCCTGTTCCTAATAATTTCAGAACTGAAATATTAGAAAAAGATAAAGTTGCATATTTATATATAAAATCATTTGATTACTATAATATAGATTCAGATAAAAAAGTAATTTATAAATTTTTGCAAAAGGTTAAAGATTATAAGGTACTAATAATAGATATAAGAAACAACGGTGGAGGTAGCGATAATTATTGGCAGGAAAATATTGTATCACCACTCCTTAATAAAACAGTAGTATATAATACCTATTTAGCTTTTAGAGGTGGTAAATTTAGCGAAAACTTTATTGAAAATAAACTTAATAAAGAATATGACTCCCTTGATAATATATCTAAAATTAAAAAAGAAAATCTATCAAACACACCACCTGAACTAGAAAATAAATTTAAATACTACCAGAAAAGTGTGCATGTAATTCATCCACAATACCCTATAGGATTTAAGGGCAAAATTTATTTAATTACCAATAAAAAAGTATTTTCTGCTTCTGAATCATTTAGTGTATTTGCAAAAAGCACTGGTTTTGCAACTTTAATGGGAGAACCTACTGGTGGAGATGGTATTGGTTTTGATCCAGCTATATGTTCCCTACCAAATAGTGGCTATATATTCCGTTTTCCATTAGACCTCGGTATGTCTTCAGACGGAACTTGTAACTTCGAACATAAAACTATCCCTGATATTAAATGTAATCCTAAAATGCACGTTAATATACGCCGTGATGATCCTATAAAAATTATTTTGAAAAATATTAATTAATTTTGTTTTACATTGTATAAGTATATATTTTTTTACTAAATATATAGTATACATTTAAATTTATTTAGTTCTGTTAATTAATTATAAAAATATAGCTTTAAAAATCTGAAAATTACTATAACTTAACAGAACGATATATTTTTTAAGGAGGTTCTTTTATGAAAGTAATATATCACATTGACAATCCGGCAAAATGGAAATTAGTCTTAGAAAATGCTAAAAATATGCTAGATGAAGGAAATAAGTCTGGAAAAACTTTTGAAATAGAAATTCTAGCTAACTCAATGGCTGTTATAAGCCTCAAAGAACAAATAACTATAAATTCAAAACTATATGGAAATGGATGAACTTGTAAAACGCCAAGTAACATTTGCTTGTTGCAAAAAGGCACTAGAAAAAGTAACTGTAAAACCTGAGGAACTTTGTTCCTTTGCAAAAGTTGTACCTAGTGGAGTTGTAGAACTTGCACATAAACAATCTGAAGGATTCTTTTATATTAAACCTTGAGGTGATAACTTATGATAAACTCAAATAAACTAACGATAATTCAAATAATACATTATTTTTAGATTGTGGAAATACATTTCATGGAACATTTATAACTACCCAAACACAGGGCAATGCCGTTCTTCCTCTCTTAAATGCTATGGGAATTGATGCCATGACAGCTCATTGGGATTTTGCATATACCCCCTCTCATTTAAGAGAATTATCAAGTAGACTTAATTATCCCCTTCTATCTGCCAACACTTATATATATGACAAGAAAAAAAGACTTTTTGATCCTTATATGATTAAAACCTTTGGAAGTTTAAAAGTTGGGATTATAGGAATGGCATGTGAACATGTAGTACAAGGATTTCCTCAAAAATTTAGTGAAGGTATATACATGTCCCCTGAATATGAAGAAATTCCAAAAGTGGTTTCAGAACTAAAAAATAAACATAAAGTAGATATAATTATTTTATTATCTCATCTAGGATTACCTACTGATTATAAAATACTAGAAACTGTTGAAGGAGTAGATATATGTATTAGCGGACATACCCACAACAGATTAAATTCTCCTATAAAAATAGGAAATGCTATACTTATTCAATCTGGATGTCACGGTTCATTCCTCGGAAAATTAGACTTGGACATAGTAAATGGTAAAGTTGTTGATTTTAATCATGAACTTATTACAGTTGGTGCAGATATTGAAAAAAATCAAGAAATTGAAAATATAGTTGAAGAAATCTACGAACCATATAACGAAGACTTAAATATTGTTGTAGGTAATACATATTCTCTTCTAAATAGATCCCTTGCAATGGAATCTACAATGGACAACTTTTTGCTTCATTCAATTTCCCATGTAACAGGAAATGCCATTTGCTTTTCTCACGGTTGGAGATACGGAGCTCCAATTGCACCAGGACCTATTACTTTAGAACAACTATATGATATAGTTCCTATGAATCCTAAAATAATAAATGTTCAAATGAAGGGATATGAAATAGTAGAATTACTAGAAACTAAACTAAATAAAACTTATAGTAAAAATCCTTTTGGTCAAACTGGAGGATATGTTCAAAGAGCTATTGGATTAAAAGCTTATATAAAAATAGAAAATCCTAAAATGCATAGAATTCAAAAACTTTACATTGAAGGAACTGAGCTTGATGCAAATAAAACTTATAATGTTAGTTATATTACAGAACAGGCAGTTCCAAAATACTTAGGCAGTAATAGAGTCTATTTGGAAACCACAGCTATAGATGCTATGAAAGAATACCTCCAAGATGAAGGTACTATAAAAGAAAACTATCTAGATACTTTTGTAGTTATATAATCTAAAAAACTTTACAATTTATAAACACTAACAATTGAATTTTTCATGTATACCTTTAAATTATTTACATTAACAAATTTAAATACACTAGATTATTATATACCCTTTTTATATAATAAAAAAGAATATACAATTGGTATAACACTAATAATTACTACTATTACTATAGTTGCAATTTGTCTATATATATTTAACCATGTTAAAATACATAAAATTAATCCTCCTGCCATCCATACATATCCACCTAGACGATGTGTCTTATTCCAATTTTCTTCACTGTTAAGTGTCCATGGTAATTTAATTCCTACAGTGTAATTTTGCTTACACTTAGGTAAATAATTTCCACAAATAATTATTAATATTCCTACAAAAACTGGAGTTATACTTTCAACATGAATCTTATGCCCTAAAGCAGAAAGTATTGATTATTTATATAAATGAAAAATTTAAAGATAAACATTAGCTTATATTTTATTTACTAATGTCTATCTTTTTTATTCAATCTCTTTGGATTTTGTGGAAACCATCCTTTTTTTACACGTGTTTCTTGTTCAAATATCTCTATTATACTCCATAAACACGAAAATCCTATAACACCTAAAATAGCACTACCCATTTGATTTTTGGTAAATATAGAAGCGGTCAAAAATATAATTCCTACAACCAAAAATATAGGCCATATTCCTTTTTCAAAGTAATACTCCCCTTTTATAACTATTGGATGAAATGCCCCTATAATTAAAAAAGCACTAAGCCCAATTAAAACACCTTGAATATTCATTATTTTCTCCTTATAACTTTTGGTTTAAACTTATTCCAAATAAACTTTTCCATATATAAAAGTTTATCTACGAAAAAAATATTTAAGCTTTTCATAGTCTTGATTACTTTTTTTATAAACCATACACTTATAGGTATAAAAAACATTAATGCAATTATTGTAATTACCCCATTAATTAACTCCATATTAATTCTCCTTATAATTTATATTTCCTATATATAAATTATAGCACTTAACAAAATAAGAAACAGCCTAAAAACTAGGCTGTTAAACTTTATAAATTATTTATTTCATAAAATAATTTATAGCATAACTAACTCCATTTTCATCATTTGACAAAGTAATAAAATCTGCTAATTTTTTAATTTCTTCATTTGCATTGGCCATAGCTACTCCCATTCCTGCTACTCTAAACATGCCTATATCATTTAATTCATCACCAATAACCATGATTTCTTCATCCTTAATATTTAAATGCTTTGCAAGCTTTGATAATCCATATCCTTTATCTATATTTTTAGCCATAATTTCAATTAAATAAGGCATACTCCTAACTACGTAGAAATTACTTGTAATATTTTTATCCATATTTTTAATTAACTCATCTATTTTATCAGCTTTATCCATAATCATAATTTTTAAAAGTTTTAAATCTTCTATATTATTTTTATTTACATCAAATTTTTTAATTTCTTTGAATACTAAAGCTGCATCATGATTCATTTCTTCATTTACTTCACAATTATATGCTAAATAATCCTTATCCGTTACCAATACTATACCTACATTTTTATCTTGAAGATAACTTAAAATTTCATTTACTTCTTGTTCTTTTAAATATTTAGCAGATATAGTTTTAGTGTCACTTCCATTACTAACATAGCTTCCATTTTGACTTATAATGTATTCATCATCTTTGCACAACCCAATTTCCTTTGCATAAGGTTCAATTCCACTATAAGGTCTTCCTGTACATATAGCAACTCTTCTTCCTCTTTTCATTGCTTCATTTATTGCTTCAATATTCTCTTTAGATACTTTTTTTTCACTATTTAATAATGTTCCATCCATATCAATTGCTATTAACTTATACACCTATAAATCACCTTTTCTTTTGTATAATAAATTTCTATCGTATTTGATCAAATGCACCCGCAAACCTATCTATACTATATAGCGTAGACGAAATGTGCATTTCTATATTTAATTTACTACATATATCACTTAACACATTATTTGTGTATATATCTCTAACTAAAATTATCTTTGGTATACCTATAATAGTAATATAATCAATTAAACATCTAAACAATATATCCATTTCATTATCTTCTAATGTTACAATCTCATTTCGGAATAATTCTCCTGTTTCTCCATCAACCACAAGTGCTAATTTCATTAAGGACATTTTTTCTAAGATTTTGCTTCTCATAAATGTACTTAAATATATAACATCTAATTCTAATATATTATTTGTTCTTGGCTGTTTGTTTAATCTTTTTAGAAACAATTCATCATCTATTTCTGCAACCATATAACGTTCCCGAGGTACATATGTATTATCTTCAAAATTTAACCATAAGTCTCTTTCTTCATTAAATACCCTAAACAAAGCTTTTCCTTGTTTAAATCTAACATTTAACCCTTCATTTAATGCACCAATTGCCATATATAAATTTTTCAAAATCTCTGTAATCATCAAAACCTGATCTTTATCTGGCATATATGGTGAATATCCCTTTTCATTTACTCTAAAGTATATCCAATTATTCTTTCCTCTAAACTTTATACCTAACTTTTTTATAATTTCACGTTCCTCTTTTACTAATTCTTCTCTACTTCCAAAGTGGCATATAACACTATTTTGATAACGAATTATCTGATTATGTGGCATATCACTACTATTGATTAATTGAAAGAAATCAGTTATAGCTTCATCCCCAATATACATATATACACCATATCTTTCTCCCAATTGACCCATAACTGAACATAAACAAGGTTCTTCTTGTCCTTTTAAAAATATCGTTATTAAATCTAAAACAGAAAGTTTTGTCCAAGGTTTGATTTTATGAATTTCTATTGCTACATTATACAACTCTCTCCATTCTTCTAAACTCGCCTCTATTCTCATATTATCTATTTCTCCTTATGTATAGTTTATGTTACTATAAGTTTAACTAATCAAATATAAATTTGAAGTCTTAGTTAAATTCTAAATTTATGGGGATGAACTTTATTAATATTAAGCCTTTTTCCTAAGTTTCTAAGTCTGATTTCAACTCCACTAACTTTTAGTCTATTATACGGTGATATCAAAGTTACAAATAAGGCTCTATTATCATCTTTTCTATCATTTAAATAATTTTGTAAATGTATTTTTGTTTTTGCATCAAAATAAACTTTTCTCTGCTTATTTCCCTTCCCCTCTACAATACATTCCCTTTCATTAAAATCTACATCATCAATATCTAATTTTACTAGCTCACCAACACGCATTCCAGTAGAATTTAATAAATCTATCATTGCAAGGTCACGTACTTCTTTGCAATTGTCACGCATTATTTCTATATTTTCATCTGTATATATTTCCTTCACAACTTTTCCGGTTCTTATTTTATGAATACGTCTTACAGGACTTTTTAAAATATAATTTTCATCTTCAAGCCACGAAAAAAAGGTAAACAAAATCCTTCTACTTGTTTGGCACATATAAACAAATTACAATAATCTACTTCCTCACATAATTTGTCACTTTCTTTACTATTTGATACGGTCAGTCCTTGTAATTCTTTTAACAACACCTTATGAAGTTGTTCCATCTGCATATTATTAAGTATACTTAGCATTTCCTGTTCAATTTGAACAACAAATTTTTCCATTACAATCTCTCCTTATAAAAATCTTAGATTGTAATATTATTCCCATATTATAGGACAAGTTATCATATTTATTCCAACAATTTTCCTTCTAAATAAGAATACTGTAAGTATTGTGGATTACTATAATAGACAGATGAATTAAAGTCTGATATTTCATCACTTATAAATGAATTAAATACATCAAATAAAACGTCTACTAAATTATTTTGCTCCAAAAGTACACTTACTATTAATCTTTGATACACTTTTCCGATAGACTCAACACTTGGAACATTATATTTACATAATGCGACAGTATCAAAATCACCCTCTTGTATATTAAAATATTCTATTATTTCATCTGAAACTTGTTCAAATGATAAACAATGATTAACCTCTGCAATATCTAATTGTCGTTCTAATTCTTTCCTTCCTAATATTTGAACAATTGTTGATCTTCTATTTTTAGTTTTTCTACCTATAAATTCTATAAGAGAACATACATAAAATAAATCATTTTTAAATTCATCGGTCATTAATAATCTCACCTCTTTCAAATTTAAGGCAATCAATAGCTTTTAAAGTATGAAAGCTCATTTGATGAGTAGGATATTTAAATTTTGCTAACTCCCAAAATGCAGTTCTTGAAATCTCCCCTTCTAAAAAACCATTTACAAAGTTCCATACTGTATCATCCGCCATTGGACCTTCAACAATATCATAATCATGTACAAATCCCATTCTACACTTTGCAATGAAATCTAACCATTCATCATTCATATTTTTAAACTTTAATATTTTCAAATCATTATTTTCTGTATATGTATAATAATTAATTGTAGGATACTTTCTATTTCGTTTTGCCCATTTTTTAGCTTGTTCAAAATTATTTGTACAATAAAATCCCCATGAAAAATCTTTCGTATACTTACTCTTTCTAATTTCAGGAAACTCAACACTCTCACCCGAAGCATGATATAACATATAAAATATCACTCCTTATTACCCATAAGGTATATTATCTATTATTGTTTATATTATATATTATAACTTACCTATATTAAACCTTTTAAATTACCCTAATTTTAATACAAAAAAGTCTTAGATTTTCTCCAAGACTTTTCATACAACTCCCTATACACCGAAATTATTCCATAATTTCCCTCTTGATTGTCAATTATTAATTGTTAACTTCATAAAATTCATCCTCTTAACTGAATAATTCTCCCTTAAATGCTCTCTGCATTAATGAATTAAAATTATTTTCTAGTTCTTTTAAGCTACTCTCCATTTCAAAGTTCAATTTGTGAATCACATTTATAAGTAACCTCAAAAAATCAGCCTAAAACTAGACTGTTATATTATGATCTATAAACTCAATAGACTGCATCATTTCAACTTCTTGAATTTCCAACTGTTCTTGTAACTCTTTTATTATCTCTTCAGAGGTTGGAAGTTTTAAATTATGTTCATTCAGCCCTTCAATACCCCTTTCAATTACTTTTATAAAATCATTCTTTAATTCTTCCATAATGCTATATCCACATTCTATGTTTTTTATGCCTATGTAATCTGCTGTAAAGGTGTTACCCTCTTTATAAATTTCATATAATTTTAATATAAAAACCCTTCTTTCTTAATAATCCGTATCTATGATATTATTAATACATCAATAACTTTGTAAAACTTTTTGCAAATAAAAAATAATAATTATATCTTTACGAATAAATAACAGCATTAAGAAGCCATATATACTATTACAACGAAGGTGTAAAATATATTTTACACCCATTTTTGCTCTATGTAAAAGCTCTTTGATAGCGTGTTTCTCTTGGATACCATATGATAAATTTAGATCAAGGGAAACCAAAATATAAAAGGAGGTCACGTCTTGGAACTTCATACTCAAATAAAAAAATATAGAAGAAACTTGAACTTATCACAAGAAGAACTCGCAGAAAAGATTTACGTTACTAGACAGACTATTTCTAATTGGGAAAACAATAAAAGTTATCCAGATATCCATAGTCTTCTTCTACTAAGTTCATTATTCAATATATCTCTTGATCAATTAATTAAAGGAGATATAAAAATTATGAAAGAAGAAATTAATAAAAGTCAACTTGAAAAATTCAATCGTGATGGAGCAATATTTACGTTATTATTAATACTATTTATTGTATCCATTGTTCCATTAGTTGTATTTTTGAACTATTACGGCCTAGCTATTTCAGCTATAATATGGGGTATATCAATGTTCTATGCTCATAGAATTGAGATATATAAAAAGAATAATGATATTCAAACATATAAAGAAATTGTAGAATTCACCAAGGGAAAGCGACTAGACGAAATTGAAAAGGCACAAGAATATGGAAAACGACCATATCAAAAATTTATATTGGTCTTTATATGTGGTCTCATATCATTTGTGGTTTGTATGTTATTCGTTTGGCTATTGAAATCATTTATATTCTAAAAAACTTTTAACATTACTTTTTAGTTAATATGCAAAAAAAATACAACTAATGATAAAAATTGGGGAAACCTATTAAAACGGTCTTCCCATGTTTTTATCTATTATTTGCACTTAATAATTACTGGTGATTTTTAAATTACATAGTATTTAACTAAAACATTCTTTCATTTTCTTTAATAAAATTCTTTTGCTTTTCTAAGTAATCAACTAAGGGCTTAATATTATTTAATGATGATTCTTTTAAAGCTCTTTTGTATTCGTCTGCTGATTCTCCCTCCATATATTTTAAGTCTAACCTATTATCTAACAATTGCTTTAAATATATGAACCTCCCTATTCTGCCATTACCGTCTTGAAATGGATGTATACGCTCAAATTCAAAATGGAATCTTGCTATATCATAAATTGTAATTTCCCTTGAATTATAAAATTTTTCTATAATGGAATTTAATCTATTTTCTACTTCCCATGGATTTGCTGTATCAAATTCAGCCCCAAGTATTTTATTTTGATATTTTTTAAACACTCCTGCTAAACCCATATCATATAATCTTGTTCTATACATTAGACTTGCATGCCATTCTTTTATCATTTCTAAAGTAAGTTTTTTATCTATTGTATCTAATACCATATCAAAAGTATAAAAGGAATTAACTGTTTCCTGAACATCATCTAATGTATGAGTTCCCATTACTATATTTTTTTCAAATAAAAACTGAAGTGCTTCTGTTGTAAATGTACTCCCTTCTATTTTATTTGAATGATATATGAAGTCATATTTTAAAATTTCATTTAGAGAATTATGAATTCCCTTTGTTTCTTTTAATGTTTTTAGAAATTTATCATAATACTTCTCGTTCATTCTACTTTCTACACCTCCATTAATTGAATTTCTCAGTATTCTATTTTAAAATTTATAATACGTTCATTAATTTATAATACTATTATATTTATATTCTATAATAAACACTTTCCTAAGTACATATTATAATTATTCTACTTTAAGCTTTTGTTTAATACATTAAAATATAAAAGATTTTTTTATTCCTATATAATAGTTTCAAGAACTTCATATTTTACAATGAAAGGGGTATTCAAAACATTCTTTCTGTACACTTTAGCTTTAACAATACTTCTTATCCCCTTCAAGCTTTCAAGTTCTTTGTATTTTTTATATGCTTCAAATTCTGAATCACATTTAAAAATTTCTTTTCCATATGTTTTAGAATTACACAAAACTAATAATTCTATTGATTCTGTCATATTATTTTTTACCTTCCTTATTGTTTTGTCTTGGTTATGTTTATATTCTTTTACAAGATTATACGATTTTAAATATATTTTAAACAGTTCAGTTTTCTAGTTGAAAACAAAAAAGTGTCTATAATATCTCATTTAATATGAAAACATCCTAGACACTTTTACTTATATATTTAATTTAAAAATAAGAATTATTTTAATCTCATTTCACTGTATTTTACTTAATTCATCAGCAATATACTGACATTGAACAGTCTATGTCTATTCCCACTCAATAGTAGCTGGTGGTTTTGAAGTTACATCATAGACAATTCTGTTTACTCCCTTAACTTCATTAACTATACGACGACTTACTTTGTCTAATACTTCGTATGGAATTCTTGCCCAATCTGAAGTCATAGCATCACTTGATGTTACTGCTCTTAATGCTATTGTATGACAGTATGTTCTTTCATCTCCCATAACACCAACTGATTGAATGTTAGGAAGACATGCAAAGTATTGCCATATCTTTTCTTCAAGTCCTGCAAGTGCAATTTCTTCTCTGAATATCGCATCTGCTTCTCTTGTTATTTCTAATTTTTCGTCTGTTATTTCTCCAAGAACTCTTATTGCAAGACCTGGTCCTGGGAATGGTTGTCTCCACACTAATTTATGAGGTATTCCAAGTTCTTCTCCAACTGCTCTAACTTCATCTTTGAATAGTTCTCTTAATGGTTCTATTAAAGAGAATTGCATGTCTTCAGGAAGTCCTCCAACGTTGTGGTGACTCTTTATTGTAGCTGATGTATTAGTTCCACTTTCTACTACATCTGGGTATATAGTTCCTTGAACTAGGAAGTCTATTTGTCCAAGCTTGTTTGCTTCTTCTTCAAATACTCTTATGAATTCTTCACCGATTATCTTTCTCTTCTTTTCAGGATCACTTACTGCTTTTAATTTTCCAAGGAATCTTTCTCCTGCATTTACTCTTATAAGATTCATATCAAATTGTTTCTTGAATATAGTTTCAACTTGATCTCCTTCATCTTTTCTAAGTAAACCGTGGTCAACAAATACACAAGTTAATTGCTTACCAATTGCTTTATGAACAAGTACTGCTGCAACTGATGAATCAACTCCACCTGATAATGCACAAAGTACTTTTTTATCTCCTACAAGTTCTTTTATAGCTTTTATCTTTTCTTCAGCAAAAGATGCCATTGACCAATCTGCTTTAAGATCAGCTATTTTAAATAAAAAGTTTCCAAGCATTTTTTGTCCAAATAATGTATGTTCAACTTCTGGGTGGAATTGAACGCCATATATTTTCTTTTCTTCATTTGCCATTGCAGCTACAGGACATTGATCTGTTGTTGCTATTATTTTAAATCCTTCTGGAATTTCTGATACATAATCAGTATGGCTCATCCATGATTGATCTGCTTCTTTTATTCCATCAAATAAAGGTGAGTTATTATCAATCTTAACTTCTGTTTTTCCATACTCTCTTATATCTGGACTTTCAACTTTCCCACCTAATGTGTACGCTGTTAATTGATGTCCATAACATATTCCAAGTACAGGTACCCCAAGTTCAAATATTTCTTTTTCCACTCTTGGAGTTCCTTCGCCATAAACACTGTTAGGTCCTCCAGTAAATATTATAGCTTTCGGATTTTTCTTTTTTATATCTTCAACAGAAGTAGTGTATGGTATTATTTCACAATATACATTGTGTTCTCTAACTCTTCTTGCGATAAGCTGGTTATATTGTCCACCAAAATCCACTACTAAAACTAATTCACGTTCTATAGCCATTCTTTATCCTCCTAGTTTCTAAATATATCTTTATTAATTAAAGACGCTAGATTTATACACAATCATTTTTTATTCTAGCGTCTAATTTCACATTTTGTAATATAATACTATACATCATGTTTAGTATTACCCAATTTATAAGCGGTATGTTATAACTTTATTATTAATAATGATTTTTATATATAGTTTATAAATTTATATTATCCTTGAACACTGTAGTTAGGTGCTTCTTTAGTAATTGAAATATCGTGTGGGTGACTTTCTCTAAGTCCTGCTGAACTTTGAACTACAAATCTAGAAGTTTCATATAAATCTTTTAATGTAGCTGATCCTAAGTATCCCATTCCTGAACGTAATCCACCCATTAATTGATATATTGTATCTATAACAGTTCCTTTGAATGGCACTCTTCCTTCAACACCTTCTGGAACTAATTTTTTATTATCTTCTTGGAAATATCTATCTTTACTTCCACAAGCCATAGCTGCAAGTGATCCCATTCCTCTATACACTTTATAGCTTCTTCCTTGATATATTTCTACTGCTCCTGGAGCTTCTTCACATCCAGCAAGCATAGAACCCATCATAACTGTTGTAGCACCTGCTGCTAACGCCTTAACCATATCTCCTGAATACTTAATTCCACCATCTGCAATAACTGGTATTCCATATTTGTTTGCTTCTTCAACACAATCCATAACTGCAGTAAGTTGAGGAACTCCAACACCCGCAACAACTCTTGTTGTACAAATTGATCCAGGTCCTATACCAACCTTTACACAATCTGCTCCAGATTCTATAAGATCTTTTGTAGCTTCTGCTGTAGCTACGTTTCCTGCTATTACTTGAAGTTCAGGATATTTTGTTTTAACTTCTTTTACCGCAACTAAAACTCCTTTTGAATGTCCGTGAGCTGTATCAATTGTTATAACATCTACCTTAGCTTTCACTAATGCATCAACTCTATCCATCATATCAGCTGTTACACCAACTGCTGCACCACAAAGTAATCTACCTCTGTCATCCTTTGCCGCATTAGGGAACTTTCTAACTTTTTCTATATCCTTAATTGTAATAAGTCCTTTTAAGTTGTTTTCCTTATCTACTAAAGGAAGCTTTTCTATTTTATGACCTTTTAAAATTTCTTTAGCTTCTTCCACTGTTGTATTTTCCGCAGCTGTTATAAGATTTTCACTAGTCATAATATTTTTTATAGGTTGAGTATAATTTGTTTCAAAAGCAATATCTCTATTTGTAATTATTCCAACTAATTTGCCTTCTTCTGTTATAGGCACACCTGATATTCTGTATTTAGCCATTAAATCTAGTGCATCTTGAACAGTATTTTCTGGCGCTAAATGGAATGGATCTGTTATTACTCCATTTTCTTGTCTTTTAACTCTATCTACTTCCATAGCTTGTCTTTCAATGCTCATATTCTTATGGATTATTCCTATTCCACCTTCTCTTGCTACTGCTATTGCCATTTTAGATTCTGTAACTGTATCCATTCCCGCACTTAAAACTGGAATATTTAATTTAATCTTCTTTGTTAAATTAGTTTTCAAAGAAACATCCTTAGGTAAAATTTCTGATTTATTTGGTACTAGTAATACGTCATCAAAAGTATAAGCTTGTTTTAAAATCACTGCCACTATAATCAACTTCCCTTCCCAATTTATTATTAATAATATTCAATATATTTTGCATTTTTACACTAAAATATAAATCAAAAAGCATCAATTTCATCTACTTATATAATAAGGAGTGAATTGATGCAACAAATCCACTCACCCATAGTCGGAAATTTTCGGTTTCCGGTAGAAACTCCCCGCCTTATTCAGGGTATATATAAGTGATATTTTATCTCTCTGTGTTTTTTATTATATCTATTTTATTTGAGTTTTTGAATTTTGTCAATTTATTTCTGTTATTTTTGAGAATAAACTTGCAAAAAACATACTGTCTTGTAGTATAATATTTTATTGTACATTATAAAGGAGGATAACCATGATAACCTTCAAAAAAGAATATAATAGACAATTTTTAAGGTATTTAAGAAAATCAATAGAAGAATATGACATGATTTCTCCTGGCGATAAAGTAGCTGTCGGACTTTCAGGTGGTAAAGATAGCATATTTTTGCTTTTTGCTTTAAAACTAATACAATTAACATCTGTAAAAAATTTTGAATTAGTTGGTATAAATATTGATCTCGGTTTTGAATTAAATATTTCACCTTTAATTGAATTTTGCAACAATAACAACATTCCTATAATAGTAGAAAAAACTAATATAGCTAATGTAGTATTTAAAGATAGAAAGGAGAAAAAACCTTGTTCTTTATGTTCAAAGCTTAGGAAAGGTGCTTTAATTAGGGTTTCTAGGGCGAATAATATAAATAAGATAGCTTTAGGTCATAACAGCGATGACGTCATAGAAACACTCTTTATGAATGTTTTAAAGGTAGGTAAACTCGGTACATTTCATCCTAATATACATTTTGATGATAAAAATATTAGTATAATACGTCCTTTGATATATTTAAGGGAAGATTTAATTGAAAAACTCACTAAAAAATATGAACTTCCTGTAATTAAGAGTACTTGTCCCATGGATAAGAAAACTACTAGAGAAGATATGAAAAATCTACTTACATCACTTGAAAAAATTTATCCTAATGCTCAAAGAAATATCCTTACATCTCTTTCAAATATTGATTTTAAAAATATATGGAAACAAAAATAAGAGGATACCAAAATTAAGGTTTCCTCTTATTTTTATATTTATTTAAATCTAAGTGTTACTAATTTTTATTAATACATTCCGTCCATTCCCATGCCGCCCATTCCTGGTGCTGCTGGCATTGGATTTTTTTCTGGTATTTCTGCTACAACGCATTCTGTTGTTAAGAATGTTGATGCAACTGATGCAGCATTTTGAAGTGCAGATCTTGTAACTTTAGCTGGATCAACAATTCCTTTTTGCATCATGTTTGTATATTCACCTTCTAAAGCATCAAAACCTATTCCATCTTCACTATTTTTAATTTTATCTATTATTACTGATCCTTCAAGTCCAGCATTATTAGCTATTTGTCTTACTGGTTCTTCAAGAGCTCTTTTTATAATAGCTATTCCAAGTCTAACTTCTGAATTATTATCAGTTAATTTTTCAACTTCTTTTATAGCTCTTAGGTATGCTGTACCACCACCTGCAACTATACCTTCTTCTACAGCTGCTTTTGTAGCTGCTAAAGCATCTTCTATTCTTAATTTTCTTTCTTTTAATTCTGTTTCAGTAGCTGCTCCAACTTTAACAACAGCAACTCCACCAGCAAGTTTTGCTAATCTTTCTTGAAGTTTTTCTTTATCAAATTCTGAAGATGTTTCTTCTATTTGTCTTCTTATTTGAGCAACTCTATCTACAATAGCTTCTTTATTTCCTTTTCCATTAACTATTGTAGTATTTTCTTTGCTTATTTTAACACTTTCAGCAGTTCCAAGCATATCTAAAGTTACATCTTTTAATTCTCTTCCTACTTCTTCACTTATAACTTCTCCACCAGTTAATATAGCGATATCTCTAAGCATTTCTTTTCTTCTATCACCAAATCCAGGGGCTTTAACAGCTACACAAGTAAATGTTCCTCTTAATTTATTAACAACTAAAGTAGCTAATGCTTCTCCTTCTATATCTTCTGCAATAATTAATAATTTCTTTCCTTGTTGAACTATTTGTTCAAGTATTGGAAGTATTTCTTGTATATTACTTATCTTTTTATCAGTTAAAAGTATATATGGATTTTCTAGTGCAGCTTCCATTTTTTCTGCATCTGTTACCATGTAAGGACTTAAATATCCTCTATCAAATTGCATTCCTTCAACAACTTCAAGTTCTGTAGCCATTGTATTTGATTCTTCTACAGTGATAACCCCTTCGTTGCCCACTTTTTCCATAGCATCTGCTATTAATTTTCCTATTTCAGGATCAGCAGCTGATATTGCAGCAACTCTAGCTATATCTTCCTTTCCATCAACTTGTTTTGATGATTTTTTAATTTGTTCAACAGCAATATCTACAGCCACTTTAATACCTTTTCTTATAAGCATTGGGTTAGCACCTGCTGTTACGTTTTTTAATCCTTCTCTTATGATTGCTTGAGCGAGTAATGTAGCAGTTGTTGTTCCATCTCCAGCTACATCATTAGTCTTAGTTGCAACTTCTTTAACAAGTTGAGCTCCCATGTTTTCATAAATATCTTCAAGTTCTATTTCTTTTGCTATAGTTACACCATCATTAGTTATAAGTGGTGAACCAAACTTTTTATCTAAAACAACATTTCTTCCTTTTGGTCCTAATGTTACTTTAACTGCATTTGCTAATTTATCTACGCCTGCTTGCATAGCACGTCTTGATTCTTCACCAAATAAAATACTCTTAGCCATTCTAATACCTCCTAAAATATTTGAATGTAATTATGAATTAAATTTCTTGTTTTAATCTGATAACCAACTTCTACCGTTTATTATGTAGTAGTCGTTCTGTTTAA
Source organism: Clostridium massiliodielmoense (assembly GCF_900176615.1). Classification (GTDB taxonomy): domain Bacteria; phylum Bacillota; class Clostridia; order Clostridiales; family Clostridiaceae; genus Clostridium_H; species Clostridium_H massiliodielmoense. The sequence goes on along the minus strand of NZ_FXLO01000008.1, from coordinate 323,304 downwards.
TTCTATTCAACTATTGCTAATATATCATTCTGTCTTAATATTGTGTATTCTTCTCCATCAAGCTTAACTTCAGTTCCGGAATATTTAGAAAACAACACTTTGTCTCCAACTTTAACTTCCATTCTCACTTCTTTTCCGTCAACTAATCCACCAGGTCCTACTGCAACAATTTCTGCTTCCTGTGGTTTTTCTTTAGCACTTCCTGGTAACACTATTCCGCTTTTAGTTTTTTCTTCTGCCTCTAATCTTTTGATTACAACTCTGTCTCCAAGTGGTTTTATTCTCATAGTCAAAACCTCCTCAATGTATAATTTATTTTTATTTTAAATTTTTAATTATTATTTTTCTGTTAGCACTCAATATCATCGAGTGCTAATATATTTATTATAATAATTTATACTATATTTAATAGCAAATTCCACATTTTAACTTATATCATCAATAACTTTGATTTAAGTTATTTATTTGTGTATATCGCCTTTATACTTATTTTTTCTTCAATTTATATTATTCCTTACAACTAATACTTTATACCACCTCCCCCTAATATTACCCTAACTACATAAAAAGGTCTAAGAGCACTTAACCCTTAGACCTTTTTCTCTAAAATCTATCTTTCTAATTCTATATCATTATATTCTTCTAACCTATCATTATCTATTACTTGTTGTTTTTTAGATTCTTTTACAAACTTATTTAAAGCCATTTTAGTTTTCATTTGAGGTGCTGTTGATGCTGCACCTCCAATACATCCACCTTCGCACATCATACCTTCAAAGAAGTTTCCTGGTAATTTATTATTTTTTGCTAACATCATAAACTTTCTAAGATTTTGATGTCCACTTATTTTTACTGGTTTAAATTCAACATCAATATTTTTGCTCTTTATATAATCTTCTACAGCTGCACTAAGTCCGCCACCTTGAGCAAATCCTCTTCCTAAAGCTGAAGCATCTTCAACTTCTAAATCTTCACAGTCTTCAACTTCTAAGTCATATGCTCCAAAAATAGCTGCAATTTCTTCAAATGTTAGTACATAATCTACAACATCTTTTAAACCTTCTCTTCCAATTTCTGATTTTTTAGCTGTACATGGTCCTATAAATACTACTATTGCCTCTTCATCTTTTTTCTTTATCCATCTTCCAGCTGCAATCATAGGTGACACAGTTCCCGAAATTTTTTCCACTTGATCTGGAAATTTCTTTTCAATATATGATACAAATGCAGGGCAACATGAGTTTGTCATGAAATTATCCCCTTTTTCCATTCTCTCAACAAATTCTTCAGCTTCATGACATGTAACTGCATCTGCTCCACAGGCAGCTTCTACCATATCCATAAATCCAACCTTCTTCAAGCCATCTTTAACTTGTCCAACTGTTACTTTGGGTCCAAATTGTCCTGTTATTGCTGGAGCTACTAATGCATATACCTTTTTGTTACCTTTAAGTGCTTCTATAACAGGTACTATATAGCTTTTATCTGATATTGCACCAAATGGACATGCTTTCATACATGCACCACAGCTTATACATTCTTCATTGTTTATTTCCGCTCTTCTATCTTCTGGTGATATGCATATTGCTTCAGTAGGACATACTTTTTTACATGGTCTCATAACTTCAGATATAGCATTGTATGGACATACTTGTTTACACATTCCACATTCTCTACATACATCTTGATTTATATAAGCTCTTCCATTAATTTTTGTAATAGCTTTAACAGGACATACTTGCATACATTTATGTTGCACACATCCTCTACAAGCTTCTGTTATTGTATACTTATTAATAGGACATCTATCGCATGCAGCTTCTATAACATACATAACTCTTCCGTCATTTTCATCTTGTTTTATATACTTTGGACTATCTCCATTTGGCATATATCCAGCCACAAGTTTTGCTCTTTCCTTTACTATTGCTCTTTCATGATAAACACAGCATCTATACTGAGGTTTATCTCCCTTTATCAAGTTATAAGATATGTTTTCAACATTTTCCTTATCTAATCTATCCTCTTTAGCAAGTACTGCAACTTCTTTTAGGACTTCATATTTTACTCTATTTAGTTCTGTTTCAAACTTCACCTTATTTCCTCCCTAACTTACAAAAATGTATTTTTTGTTACCATTATTACGTTTTAGACAACCTTATTATAACAGATTATTGTTAAATATGTAACATGTTTTCTATAGAATTAGTAAATTTTTTGAAACAGATTTTTAAAAAATTATTTTATTTTAAATTGTGTGAAATAACTGAATTTTAAAGCTTTATATTGTTTTCTCTAGCATAATAAAATAAATATTGCTGCGCAAATCCACAAAATGGATCAAACTTATTTCTGCCAAAATCTCGTATTTTTTTTAACGATACATCCGGCGCTAAGTAAAAATGTTGCATAGCTCTTTTAACCCATACGTCAACTGGAAATGCCGTATACTTTTCCATTGAAAATAGCATTATACAATCCGCTACCTTAGGACCTACTCCACTAATTTTTTGTAGTTCCTTGTGACATTCATCATCATTTAAAGACTTTATATATTCTAAATTTATAGTTCCATTTATGATATCTTGTATAGTTTTATATATATACTTTGCTCTAAAACCAACTCCACAATCTGATAATTGTTCTATAGTACAATCCTTCAATTGTTGTACATTTGGAAATGCATAGTATATTTTCCCCTTATACTCTAGTTTGTCTCCCCACATCTTTGATATATTTAAAATAGCTCTTTTTATCATAGGAATCCTATTATTTGCTGATATAATGAAGGAGATTACAAGTTCAAACGGCTCTTGTTTTAAAAGCCTAATTCCATTACCAAATTCCACTGATTTTTTTAAAAGTGGATCTTTTTTTAAAATATCTTTTATAGTTGAGTAATCTCTATATAAATCAAAATACTCACACCAAATTTTTTCAAATTCCCCTTCATTTATATTGTAAATTATTACATCATTTTCTCTTTTTTCAACTTCAATTACTTTATTAAAAGCAACTCCTATATAATTACTATTATCCTGTCTATTCCATCTGAAACACTGTCCACAATCAAATATATGTGGAAGTTCAAAGTTTATTACATCTTTTATCACTATTCCGTTATCTATTGATTCAACATGATCGAATTCCATATAATTACCCCTTTTCTTATATTTTTTATTAATTTATTACTCTTATTATACGCTAATTTTCTTATATAAACTCAACATCTTTTTAGTTATTAATTATACTAAAAATAAAAAACCTTAAAAGATATATAAATAAATTTATAATCCTTTAAGGTTTTATTTTTTGTGTTTTTTTTAATATTAATATTTTTTTAATTTACATTAATACTTGTTCTATATTATTTTATACAGTAATTTTTATTGAATATTAAGCTCTTTTCCCTAAATATTCATCTATGGCCTTAGCAGCTTTCTTACCAGCTTCCATAGCAAGTATTACGGTTGCAGCACCCGTTACTGCATCTCCTCCTGCATATACAGCCTCTTTAGAAGTCTTTCCTGTTGCATCCTCAGCAACTATACATCCCCACTTGTTTGTTTCTAATCCTTCTGTAGTTGAAGAAATTAGTGGGTTGGGTGAAGTTCCAAGAGACATAATTACTGTGTCTACATCTATTATAAATTCTGATCCTTCTATAACCTGTGGTCTTCTTCTACCAGATGCATCAGGTTCTCCAAGTTCCATTCTTACACACTTCATTCCTTTAACCCATCCATTTTCATCTTCTAAAATTTCAACCGGATTAGTTAAAAGATCAAATATTATTCCTTCTTCTTTAGCATGATGAACTTCTTCAACTCTTGCTGGAAGTTCTTCTTCTGATCTTCTGTATACTATGTGAGTTTCAGCTCCAATTCTTAAAGCTGTTCTTGCTGCATCCATAGCAACATTTCCTCCACCTACAACTGCAACTTTCTTCCCTACCTTAACTGGAGTTGCATAATCTTCTTTGTAAGCTTTCATCAAGTTCACTCTTGTTAAAAATTCATTTGCCGAAAATACTCCATTAGCATTTTCCCCATTAATCCCCATGAATTTAGGAAGTCCTGCTCCTGAACCTATAAATACAGCCTTAAATCCTTCTTCTTTCATCAAATCATCTATATTAGCAGTTCTACCTACTATAACATTAGTTTCTAGTTTAACACCTAGCTTTTTAATGTTTTCAATTTCATTTTTAACTACAGTATCTTTTGGAAGTCTAAATTCAGGAATACCATATACTAAAACTCCACCTGGTTCATGAAGTGCTTCAAATATTGTAACATCATATCCCTTTTTAGCTAAATCTCCTGCACAAGTAAGTCCTGATGGACCACTTCCTATAACTGCAACTTTCATGTTTTTCTTTTCTTCTGTTTGTGATAAATTTATGTTATTTTCTCTTGACCAATCAGCTACAAATCTTTCAAGTTTACCTATTGATACAGGCTCTCCTTTTATTCCAAGAATACATTTACCTTCACATTGTGTTTCTTGAGGACATACTCTTCCACATACAGCTGGAAGTGAGCTATATTTTGCTATAACTTTTGCAGCTATTTCAAATTCTCTATTTTTAACATGCTCAATAAATTCAGGTATATTTATTGAAACTGGACACCCTTTCACACATTGTGGGTTTTTACAGTTTAAACATCTACTAGCCTCTTTAACCGCTTCTTCTTCAGAATATCCTAAGCAAACTTCCTTAAAATTTTCTCTTCTAACTTCCGGACGTTGTTCTCTTACCGGAACTCTCTTCATTCTATCCATTACTTATCACCCCCACAACATCCACATCCGCCACCATTTTTGTGGTGATGCTTTTCTAAGTGTTTTTCTTCTTCTCTAAGTTTGTCTCTTCCTTCTTCTGTCTTATACATAGCTTGTCTTCTAAGTGCTTCATCAAAATTAATTAGATGTCCATCAAATTCAGGACCATCAACACATGCAAACTTAGTTTCACTTCCTACAGATACTCTACATGCCCCACACATTCCAGTACCATCAACCATTAATGGATTCATACTTACTATTGTTTTTATTCCATAAGTTTTAGTAGCAAGGCACGCAAATTTCATCATAATTATTGGTCCTATGGATACTACAAAATCATATTTTTTGCCTTGATTGTCCATTAAATCTTTAAATTGCTCTGTAACAAGCCCTTTAAATCCATATGAACCATCATCTGTTGTTACATATAGATTATCAGCAACTTCCTTCATCATATCTTCAAGGATTAATAAATCTTTATTTCTAGCCCCCATAATAACGTCCGCTTTCATTCCATGATCGTGGAACCATTTAACCTGTGGATATATAGGTGCTGCACCTACTCCTCCAGATATAAATAATACTTTTTTATTTTTTAATTCATTAATATCTTCACTCAAAAATTCAGATGGTCTTCCAAGAGGGCCAACAAAATCCATGAAATATTCCCCTTCTTCATACATTGCCATTTCTTCCGTTGAACGACCAACAGCTTGGAATACTATAGTTACCGTTCCCTTTTCTTTATCATAATCACAAATTGTAAGGGGTATTCTTTCACCTTTTTCATCAATCTTTACAATTACGAATTGTCCAGGTTTAGCTGATTTTGCTACTCTTGGAGCTTCTATATCCATAAGATATATATTAGGAACTAATTGTTCTTTTTTTACAATTTTAAACATATTTGCTATCCTCCCATGTTTACATTATAGTTTTGAATTTTTCTTACCCTTTTTAATAATATGCATGTCTTACAAAGCATAATGAAATTAATTGTTTATCAGTTTATGTACCTTGAAATGTTTTATTAAATTATAACTAATAAAAAACTCTCAGTAAAGAGAGTTTTCTTTAGTTTTACTATAATTAAATCTATTCTAAAAGTTAACTTTTTCTCCGTAGAATGTACAGTTATATAATTTAACCATAGTTTCATCATTAATTTCTCTAGGGTTAGCACCTGTGCAAGCATCTAATACTGCATTATGAGCCATAAACTCAACATTTGATTTGAAATCTTCTTCACTTACTCCCCATTCTTTAATAGTTGATGGAATGTTTAACTTAACATTTAACTCATTAATTAATCCAATTAATGAATCAACTAATTCTTTATCTGTATTACCTTTAAGTCCTAGTGATCTTGCTATTGTAGCATATCTATCTTCACATACTTTTCTGTTATAATCAATTACATATGGAAGGAATATTGCATTTGCACATCCATGTGGAATATGGAATACTGCGCCTATTTTATGAGCCATACTATGAGTAATTCCTAGCAATGCATTTGAAAAAGCCATTCCAGCAAGACATTGTGCTATATGCATTTCATCTCTTGCCTTCTTATCTCCTTCAAAAGATTTAACTAGGTTGTCTCTAACCATAACAATAGCTTGTATAGCAAGTGGATCTGAAATTGCTGATCTTAATCCTGCAACATATGCTTCTATTGCATGAGTTAAGGCATCCATTCCAGTATGGGCTACTAATTTTGGTGGCATAGTTTGTGCAATGTCAGAATCAACAATAGCTATATCTGGTGTTAAATTAAAATCAGCTAAAGGGTATTTTATTTTTGCTTTATAATCAGTTATTACTGAAAATGCTGTAACTTCACTTGCAGTACCACTTGTTGATGGGATTGCTATGAACTTAGCTTTTTGTCTTAGGTCTGGAAGTCCAAAAGGTACTACTGCTTTTTCAAATGTGAATTCAGGGTATTCATAGAATATCCACATTGCTTTAGCAGCATCTATTGGAGAACCTCCACCTATACCTATTATTAAATCTGGATTAAATTCTCTCATAACTTTTGCACCAGTCATTACAGTTTCAACTGATGGATCTGGTTCAACACCTTCTATTAATCTTGTTTCTATATTAGCTTCTTTCAAATATCCTTCAATTTTGTCTAAAAATCCAGATCTTTTAATAGAACCTCCACCTATAACTATTACGGCTCTTTTTCCTTTAATTGTTTTAAGTACATCTAAGCATCCTGCCCCAAAATAAATATCTCTTGGTAATGTAAATCTTGCCATAGTATGACCTCCTGTTATTTGTGATTTGTAATTTGCCTTTAAGTTGTTATTTTATTAACAATAATATATTCAGCAACTTTCATGCCAACTTTTTGTTCATGCTACACTCTAGTAATAGAGCCATTCTTCACAAATAAATTTATGTCATCAAATTTTATGTTCTTTTTTTGAACATTTTTTCATATTGTATATGTTCAATTTTAATACACTGTTCAATTTTAATACAAGTTATAATTTATTTTTTATAGAGAAATGTTATACTTTTTTATTTTTGAATATAAAGTATTACGTCCAATTCCTAAAATTTTAGCAGTTTGCGACATATTTCCCTTACATTTTTTCAAACATTTTTTTATAAGTCTGATTTCCATCTCTTCAATGGAATATACTTCATTATTTAATTCACAACTATTTTCTCCTAGTTCACTTTCATCTTCTTTTACTTTTAATTTAAATGTAGTCTTTCCATTTAAATTAACTAAATTCTCTATATAATTTTCGAGTTCCCTTATGTTTCCTGGCCAATGATATCTTATCATGTCACTCATTATTTCCTTATCTATTTTAGGCACTTCTTTATTCAACTTACTAGCCTTTAACTTTAAATAATGTTTAATTAATATTTCAAGATCTCCTTTTCTTTCTCTTAAAGATGGAAGTTTTATTGGTATTACTCTCAGTCTATAATATAAGTCCTCTCTAAATGTACCCTTATGGACTTCATCTTCCAAATTTTTGTTAGTAGCTGCTATTATTCTAACATCAACAGGTACTATTTCATTTCCCCCAACTCTTGTAACATATCCCTCTTGGAGCACTCTTAATAATTTAACTTGCATATCTAAGGGCATTTCTCCTATTTCATCTAAAAATAACGTTCCTCCACTTGCGAGTTCAAATTTTCCAGGATGCCCTCCAACTTTAGCTCCTGTAAAAGCTCCTTCCTCATACCCAAAAAGCTCACTTTCTATTAAACTTTTTGGTATAGCTCCACAATTTATAGCTATAAAACTTTGATTTTTTCTAGAACCATAATTATGAATAGCTTGTGCTAATAGCTCTTTTCCTGTGCCACTTTCACCATGTATTAAAATAGTTGAAGGACTATTTGCTATTGTCTTTGAAAACTCTATAACACTATTTATTTCTTTGCTTTCTCCTATTATGTCATTAAATGTGTATCTTGCCCTCATTCCACTATATTTATTTATGAGATTATATACATTTTGTATTTCTTTAAATAAAACAATCATTCCCACAACTTCATTTTGAATTTTTATTGGTGTTGCATTTATATTATACCTGCCATTTACATCTCCATTTAAAACAGTTTCCTTATCTCTAATGTTTTCACCATTATTTAATTTTTCTAAAATTTCTTGCCAATCTGGAAGTATTTCATCTACTCTTTTATTTATTACATCTTCTTCTTTAACCCTTAAAACTTTGCAAGCATATTTATTAATGCTTTGAAGTATCCCCTCTGAATTAATTGTATATATCCCTGATGGCATAGAGTCTATTATTGTATTCATATATTCATATGATTCTATAAGTTTTTTATTTATTTCGTCAGCTTTTAGCTGATTTTCAATAGATCTTACAGCCGCCACTGTAAGTCCTAATGTATGAGGATGTACCTTATCATACGCTCCGGTTAAATTTATACTTCCTATTATGTTACCATGTATATCATGTATACATGCAGCAGAGCATGTCCATTTATGATATGCATTTATAAAGTGTTCAGTTGATGAAATCTGTATTGGCATATCTTCTTGTATTGTAACACCCATGGCATTTGTTCCTATACTTTTTTCGTCCATATAGGCACCCGTTACCATATTCATCTCTTCAGCTATTCTTAAAATATCTGAATCCCCTATAGTATTTAAAATACACCCTTCTTCATCTGTAAGTACTATAAAAAAACCTGAACCTTGTAATATCTCTTGTAATATATTCATCATAGGAACAGCTGCCTTAATAAGTTTTTCATTTTTTCTTATATTCATTACACAGTCTTTTCCTCTTAATATTTTTTTAGAAACAACTCTATCTTTTTCTATTCCATAAGTTAATGATCTAATGTGAGATTTCTTTATTATTTCACTATGTAAGTTTTGCTTATAGTTCATTTGAATCCCCCTAATTATCAAAAGTGTATATTTTCTACTATAATATTACCCTAATAATTATTGTATTCACATATAAATCTTTAAATTTATATGAAAAAAAGAGCCTTGTTAAGATATTGTATCTCAAGGGCTCTTTTATACAAAATTTATTGAATGCTATATTATTTTGCGTAGTTGTGGAATCCTCTTCCAGATTTTCTTCCAAGGTATCCAGCTCTAACATATTTTCTAAGTAATGTATGAGCTCTGTATTTTGAATCTCCAGTTTCTTTATATAATACATCCATTATAGCAAGACAAACGTCTAATCCTATAAGATCTCCTAATGCTAAAGGTCCCATTGGGTGATTAGCACCAAGTTTCATAGCTGTATCTATATCTTCTGCTGATGCAATTCCTTCTGCATATATTCCAACAGCTTCATTAATCATTGGAATTAATATTCTGTTTACAACAAATCCAGGAGCTTCTGCAACTTCTACTGGTTCTTTTCCAATTGCTACTGAAAGTTCTTTTATAGCATCAAAAGTTTCTTGTGCTGTTGCCATTCCTCTTATAACTTCTATAAGCTTCATTACTGGAGCTGGGTTAAAGAAATGCATTCCAATAACTTTTTCAGGTCTATTTGTTGCTGATGCAACTTCTGTTATTGAAAGTGAAGATGTGTTTGAAGCTAGAATTGTTTCTGGCTTACAAATCTTATCTAAATCAGAAAAAATTTGCTTCTTGATTTCCATATTTTCTACTGCCGCTTCTACAACTAGGTCACAATCAGCTGCCATGTTAAGATCAACTGTTCCTGTTATATTAGAAAGTATTTCTTCCTTTTTAGCTTCTTCCATTTTTCCTTTTGAAACTAATTTTGAAAGACTTTTGTTTATTCCTTTAAGTCCTCTTTCTACAAATTCATCTTTGATGTCTCTTAGAACAACTTCGTATCCTTTTACAGCAAATGCTTGAGCAATTCCTGCTCCCATTGTTCCAGCACCAAGAACGCATACCTTTTTCATAATTTTTGCCTCCTCGATTATACTTTATATTTATTTTAATATAGTTAATGTTTACTCTAATTTGTAGAGTAAACATTAACTTAAATATTACTTACTAGTTATAGCTTTTAACTTGAGCTACTAATTCAGGAACTATTTTGTTTAAGTCTCCAACTAGTCCAAGATCAGCAACTTTCATGATTGCAGCATCTGCATCTTTGTTTATAGCGATTATGTAATCACTATCTTGCATTCCAGCTAAATGTTGTATTGCTCCTGAAATACCGCAAGCGATGTATAATTTAGGTCTTACAGTTTTACCAGTTTGACCAACTTGTAGTGCGTGATCTATCCAACCATTATCTACAGCTGCTCTTGATCCTGCTACTGTTCCACCTAATGCATCAGCAAGTTCTTGTAGTTTAGCGAAGTTTTCTTTGCTTCCAACTCCTCTACCACCTGCTACTAGAATATCAGCTTCTCCGATATCAGCAACTTCTTTAGCTATTTTAACAACATCTTCAACTGTTACTTTTAAATCAGCTTCAGTTAAGTTAGCTGCAACTCTTTCAACTTTAGATGCATCTACTCTAGACTTATCTTCTGCTAATTTATCGAAAACTCCTGGTCTTACAGTTGACATTTGTGGTCTGTTTTCTGTACACATGATTGTCGCCATTAAGTTTCCACCGAATGCTGGTCTTGTCATTAATAAATGACCTGTTTCTTCTTCAGTATCTAATGCAGTACAATCTGCTGTTAATCCAGTCTTTAATCTAGCAGCTACTCTTGGTCCTAAATCTCTTCCTATAAATGTAGCACCTATGAATAATACTTCTGGTTTCTTTTCTTCTACTAAATCACAAATTACCTTTGTGTAAGCTCCTGTTGTATAGTGTGCTAATCTTTCATCATCAGCATAAAGAACTTTATCAGCTCCATGTGCTAATAAATCATTTGCCATAGCATCTATTTTGCTTCCTAGTAAAACTGCAGTTAATTCTACTCCTAGTTTATCTGCAATTTCTCTACCTTTTCCAAGTAATTCTAAAGCTACTTTTTGTAACTCACCATCTCTTTGTTCTGCGAATACCCAAACGCCTTTGAAATCTGCTATATTCATTACTTATCCCTCCACTTCTACTATATATATACTAAATGTAGTGTTTTTCTTTTAATTTTGAAGCTGCGTAAACTGCTGCTTCTTTAACTGGCTTATTAACTACTTCACCTTGTCCTTTAGCTTCTTTAGTCATTGATCTTTTAACCTTAGTTGGAGATCCTTTTAATCCTAGTAAAGCTTTGTCAACGTCTATATCATCTGCTGACCATACTTTAACTTCTTTATCAAATACTCCAAATATATGTTTCATACTCATATATCTTGGTTCATTTAATTCTTTAATTGCTGTTAAAAGACATGGAGTTTGAACTTTTAATATTTCATATCCATTTTCTAAAGCTCTTCTTACTTTTAATGTATTTCCTTCAACATCTACTTTTTCTACATAAGTGATTTGAGGGATTCCTAAATGTTCAGCTATTTCAGGTCCAACTTGAGCAGTATCTCCATCTATAGCTTGTCTTCCAGCTAATATTAAATCATAATCTAATTTCTTTAATGCTCCTGCAAGTGCATATGAAGTTGCAAGTGTATCTGCTCCAGCGAATGCTCTGTCAGATATTAATATAGAATCATCAGCTCCCATAGCCATAGCTTCTCTTAAAGCAGCTTCTGCTTGTGGAGGTCCCATGCTTATTACTGTAACAGTTGCTCCGTTTTCATCTTTTAATCTTAATGCTTCTTCTAATGCATTCTTATCTTCTGGGTTTATTATTGATGGAACTCCTTCTCTTACAAGTGTTCCTGTAACTGGATCTATTTTAACTTGATTTGTATCTGGAACTTGCTTTAAGCAAACAACTATTTTCATTGTTCTCTTCCTCCTTAAATTCATGTATTATCTGAATAATGCTCCTGAAATAACCATCTTTTGAACTTGAGATGTTCCTTCGTAGATTTCAGTAATCTTAGCATCTCTAAACATTCTTTCTACTGGATAATCTTTAGTATATCCGTATCCACCAAACATTTGAACAGCTTTAGTTGCAACTTCCATTGCAGTATCTGCTGCAAATAATTTAGCTGTAGCTGCTTCAACAGTATAAGGTTTTCCTGTCATCTTGTTGTAAGCTGCTTTATATACTAAGTATCTAGCTGCTTCTATCTTAGCTTTGCATTCTGCAGCCATCCATCCCATACCTTGGAATTTGTATAATTGTTTTCCGAATTGTTTTCTTTCTTTCATGTATTCAACAGCTTCTTCTAAAGCACCTTCAGCAATACCTAGTGCTTGAGCAGATACCCCTATTCTTCCTCCATCAAGAGTCTTCATAGCTATACCAAAGCCTCTTCCTTCTTTTCCTATTAAGTTTTCAGCTGGAACTTCACAATCTTCAAAAATAAGTTCTGTAGTTGAAGATGCTCTAATTCCTAACTTGTCTTCTACTTTACCGATTGAGAATCCTTTGAATCCTTTTTCAACTATAAATGCTGATATTCCTTTTGTTCCTTTTGATTTATCAGTCATAGCAAATGCTATAAATACATCAGCAACTCCACCATTTGTTATAAATATTTTTTGTCCGTTTAAGATATATTTATCTCCTTGTTTAACTGCTACAGTTTGTTGTCCTGATGCATCAGTACCAGCATTTGGTTCAGTTAATCCGAATGCTCCTAATTTCTTTCCTGAACATAATTCTGGAAGGTACTTCTTTTTTTGTTCTTCTGTACCAAAGGTATCGATTACAGAAGCACAAAGTGATACGTGAGCAGAAAGTATTATACTTGTCGTTCCGCACTTTTTAGCTAATTCTTCTACTGCTAGTATATAAGATAAGTAGTCTCCACCAATTCCACCATATTCTTTAGCAAATGGAATTCCAAACATTCCATATTTAGCCATTTTTTTAACGTTTTCCATTGGAAACGCCTCAGTTTCATCAATTTCAGCTGCCATTGGTTTAACTTCATTTTCAGCAAACTCTCTAACCATTTGTCTTACTAATTCTTGTTCTCTAGTAAATTCTAACTTCATTTTCTTAACCTCCTATCTGTTTTTAAAGCCTATCTGTTTTTAAATCCGTCTAATTTTCTCTTTTCCACGAACGCTGTCATTGCATCTTTTTGGTCTTCTGTTGAGAAGCACTCCCCAAAGATCTCAGCTTCTATGTTAATTGCTGTATCTATATCTACTTGAATTCCTCTGTTTATAGCTTGTTTGCAAAGTTTTACAGCAATAGGAGCCCTTCCCGCAATTTGATTTGCTAACTTTTTAGCTTCTTCCATTAAGTCTTCTGGTGCAACTACCTTATTTACAAGTCCTATTCTAAAGGCTTCTTCAGCATTTATATTTTTAGCTGAATAAATTAATTCTTTGGCCATTCCCATACCTACAAGTCTTGCAAGTCTTTGAGTTCCACCAAATCCAGGAGTAATTCCAAGTGAAACTTCAGGTTGTCCAAATTTAGCTTTTTCAGAAGCTATTCTTATGTCACAAGCCATTGAAAGCTCGCAACCTCCACCTAAAGCAAAACCATTAACCGCTGCTATAACTGGTTTTCCTAATGTTTCAAGTTTTCTGAATATTTTGTTTCCTAAAAGTCCAAATTTTCTTCCTTCTAATACACTTTTGTCTTTCATTTCAGAAATATCAGCACCTGCCACAAATGCTTTTTCACCAGCACCTGTTACTATAACAGCATACACATTGTCATCATTTTCAATTTCGTCAAGAACTAAATCTAATTCATTTAATGTCTCTGTGTTTAAAGCATTTAAAGCTTTAGGTCTGTTGATAGTTACGATAGCTAAGCTACCTTCTTTTTGCAACAAAACATTTTTGAATTCCATAATAATCCTCCCCATCTTTTATCTTGCACCCATAAATTTTAGCTAGCATATTGTTAATATAGTAACAATTGAACTTAAAAAAAATTTAGGTATGATTACCCCAAGACAAAACTTACAATTATAATTATATAACTTATATCTATATTTTTCAATAATATAAATATAAGATTTTTCAAAATGTCATTAAATTTTCCTTTTTTGTTTAGTTAAAACCATTCAAAAGATAAGTAAGTGTAAGTAAACTTTCACTTAAATGAACATTTTCTATAACTACATTGTCTGCACCATTTAAATCAATCGGTGCAAAATTCCATATCCCCTTAACCCCATTTTTTATAAGTGTATTGCATACATCTTGAGCATTGCTCTTAGTTACACAAATTACACCTATATGTATTTTCTCCTCTTTTAAGAAGTTTTCTAATTGGTCAATATCCCTTATTTCTACATCCCTTATTTTTAATCCTAACAATTTAGGATTAACATCAAAAATTCCTTTTAAATTAAACCCCATTTTATCAAAGTTTGTATAGTTTGCTATTGCCTGACCTATGTTTCCTGCACCAATAATTGCTATGTTATAATCCTCATCTAATCCCAATATAGCTCTTATCTCATTATATAGGTCTTTTACATTATAACCGTATCCTTGCTGTCCAAAATCTCCAAAGTTATTAAGATCTTGTCGTATCTGTGATGCTGTAAAGCCTATCTTCTCACTTAATTCTTTAGAAGATATTCTATCTACATCATTATCCATAAGCTCCGCTAAATATCTGTAGTATTTGGGCAATCTCCTGATAACGGCCATTGAAATATTTCTTTTTTTATCCACTTATGTTACACTCCTCATTTTAATTTCAGTAAAAGAAATAATATATTGCTTTAATACTTATAATATTTCCAACACTAATTGATACTAATTATTTTACTATAGTTATTTTATGAATACAATAATAGGATTCCCTTAAAATCCTATTTTTTACGCTCTTTTTTAAACTAGTTATAACTATTTAATCATAATTTTATAGTTTTTGTTAATATAATGTAGTCTTATATGTGATAATAGTATCATTATCTTAAAAATATGTCTTTAAATTAACCCTATTATTTAATGTATTAAAAAAAACTATGTTAAATACTTAACTATAATGATAATTTTTTAGCAAAAATTTAACTACAAAAATTTATACTTACATAGTAAAATATACTCAGGAAGGTGAACATTTATGATCGTTTTAAGTTGTAAAAATTTAAAGAAAAGCTATGGAATAGATGAAATACTAAAAGATATAACTTTTAATATAGATGAAGGAGAACGTGTAGGCCTAGTTGGCGCCAATGGTGCAGGTAAATCGACATTGTTTAAAATACTGACTAGAACTCTTGATTATGATAGCGGGAACTTATTTTTAGATAAAAACAAAAAAATAGGTTATCTTTCTCAACATCTATCTTTAGACAGCGAAAATACTATATATGATGAGTCGCTTTTAGTTTTTAAAGATTTAATTGATATGGAAAATAAACTCTCTTTCTTAGAACAAGAAATGAATAAACCTTATGATCCTTTAAATGCAGATTATCATAATAAAGTTATAAAAGATTATACTAGTTTATCAGAACTTTATAATAATCGCGGTGGATATCTTTATAAAGCGGAAATAGGTAAAGTATTAAAAGGACTTGGATTTACAGAAGAACACTATGATAAACCTATAAATATTCTCAGTGGTGGACAAAAGACAAGAGTTGCCCTGTGTAAGCTTCTTTTGTCTAGTCCCGATATACTTCTACTAGACGAGCCTACGAACCATCTTGACTTAGATGCAATTGAATGGCTTGAAGAGTATCTTAAAGGTTACAAAGGAACTATTATTATAATTTCCCATGATAGATATTTCTTAGATTCTATAACTACAAAAACATTTGAACTTATAAATGGTAAATTAGATATGTATAACGGCAATTATACTGCATTTATTGATTTAAAGAAAAAAACATATGAAGAAAAGCTAAAAGCTTACAATCTTCAACAAGCAGAGATTAAACGCCAAGAAGACATTATCGAACGTTACCGCTCTTTCAATAGAGAAAAAAGTATTAGAGCCGCTGAAAGTAGGCAAAAAGCTTTAGATAAGGTTGAAAGACTTGATGCTCCAACAAGCGATAAAAAAATGCATAAATTTAAGTTTGAAGCTAAAATTAAAAGTGGTAACGATGTATTGTATGCTGAAAATCTCTCTAAGCGTTATGAAGATAAATTGCTTTTTGAAAATCTAAATTTAGATATAAAAAGAGGAGAACATGTAGCCTTAATTGGAGAAAATGGTCGTGGTAAAACTACTCTTTTTAAAATTCTTATGGATAAAATCAAACAAGACGAAGGCACTTTTTCTTTAGGGAAAAATGTATTTATTGGTTACTATGATCAAGAACAATCAAACCTAGATCCAAGTAAGACTATTATTGATGAAGTTTGGGACGACTTTCCTAAGATGACTACAACTGAAATTAGAAGTGTTCTTGCTGCCTTTTTGTTTACTGGTGATGATGTGTTTAAAAAAGTTGATAAGCTTAGTGGTGGGGAAAAATGTCGAATAAATCTTCTTAAAATAATACTTTCAAAATCTAATTTTTTATTATTAGACGAACCTACCAACCACCTTGATATTATGTCACGTGAAGCTTTAGAAGATGCAGTAATGGATTATGATGGTACTGTACTTGTTATATCCCATGATAGATATTTCTTAAATAAGGTAGTAGAAAAAATACATGAACTAAATATAGATGGTATCAAAACATACTTAGGTAATTATAGCTATTATATTGAAAAGAAAAAAAATCCTTTTAGATTTCAACAAATAGAAGAATCTCAAGGTAAAACCAAAACACAACTTCAAACTGAAAAGAAAAAGAAACGTGAAGAAGCAAAACTTGAAAAACAAAAAAAATTGCAAGTTAAAAATTTAGAACAAAGTATTGCGGACTTAGAAAAGAATATAGAAGATTTACAACAAAAATTATGTCTTGAAGAAATCTATTCTGATCCTGTTAAAAGTGAAGAAGTTAATAAAGAACTTTTAGATAAAGAAACTGAACTTGAACAATTATATGCACAATGGGAAGAAATGCTTTAAACTCAAAACCCCTATAACGTCACGTTATGGGGGTTTCTACTAAAATTAATATGCATTTTATATTTTTTACTTAATATCAACTTTATCTAAAAATAAAATTCCAGTGGGATGATACTTAAAATTTACTATAGAATCATCATATGCAGCCATAAACTTTGAATTACATATAGGAAATATTATATTTTTATTTAAATTATCTCTTTCCTTTTTTAAAATATCATCTCCAACTTTTCCTCCAAACATAATATCCCAATTACCACTTTTAATTTTGTCATCATATTTATCTAAGCTTACAACTTCTATAGTACACCTAATTTCTCTCTTTAATAAATCCTTCTGGACGAACTCAGCTAATTTCTCCCCTATATTATTGTAAGATGTAGGACTTGAATAAATTATCATTTTTATAATATTATTTTTTTCTCTTATCTTTTGCAATTCATCTATATTTCCATGTATATTATACATAATTCCGTCTTCTATCTTAGTTGCATATCCTTGATATAACTTTTTTATAATTTCTTCTCTATCAATGCTTTCACATATAGTTTTTCTTATTTTAATATCATTAAAAGGACTTTTTAGATGATTAAATTTAATATAATTTATGTTTTCACCCTTCTGTTCTAATATTTTCCCACCGCTTTTTTGTATGTCAATTACACTTTTTGAATCTAAGTTATCCACAATATTTACACTCTTACTTAGAAATTTACCCACTTTTTGTGAATTTTTGTTTATAAACTTTATAATTATTTTATCAACCTTGCATTTTTCTCCCCAATATTCATTGTTTCTTTTAATAATTATTGAATTTCCCTTACTCCATTTTTCAAATTTAAAGGGTCCAGTACCAACTGGGTGATTAAAAAGCTTGTCTCCATACTTTTTTATTGCTTTTGGACTTACAATAGATGCCACACATGGATTTGCTAATTCTCTCAAAAACTGTGGTTTTTTCTTAGATAAAATGAACTTAATAGTATACTTATCAATAACTTGAAATTCAGCTACATCATTAAACACTTTTTTAAAGCAAGCCTTTTGCTCACCTTTTTGCAATTGTCTTTCTATATTTTCTTTCACTGCATAAGAATTGAATTTTGCTCCATCATGGAATTTTACTCCTTTTCTCAGATGAAAAGTATATTCCTTTTTACTTTCATCAACATCCCAACTAGTGGCAAGAGCTGGCTTTATATCCTTTGAATCATCTTTATACTTTACAAGCCCCTCATATAAGTTTGGTATTATTTTAGTTGCCTCACTATTATTTGCATAAGCTGGATCTAAGGTTATAGGTTCAGAACTTACCGCTATTGTAACAATCTTTTTATTTCTTTTTAAAAAATTAAAATTATTTTTATATAAAAATAAAGCTAATATCAATGACATAATAATGATAAAAATTATAATAAACTTTTTTTTCACAGTTTATCAATCTCCTTTTTATAATAAAACTCATTACTATGTTTATGATATTAGCCTTGAAAAATAAAACCTTTAAATGTTTTAATTATCTTTCTCCAAGCTTTAAATTTGGTATAGCATTTAATTCAAGTGGTGCAGCTACTCCTTTTAAATATTCAAAATATGCAGCACTTCCTATCATTGCAGCATTATCAGTACATAAAATAGGTGCCGGGAATAATACATCAATTTTATTCTTATTTCCAGCATTTATCATAGCTTCTCTTAGATGTGTATTAGATGCAACTCCTCCAGCTATAGCAATTTTATCTACCTTTCTTAGCTTACAAGCTTTAATTACATTATCAACTAAAACATCCACAACTGATTTTTGAAAAGATGCCGCAACATCTGCTCTATTTATTTCTTCATTTTTCATATTCATTTTATTTATATAATTAAGAACTGCTGATTTTACACCACTAAATGAAAAGTCTAAACAATCTTTATCATGAAAATTAGCCTTTGGAAATACTATAGCATTTTCATTTCCGTCTCTTGATATTTTATCTATTTTAGGACCTCCTGGATAACCAAGTCCAATGGCTCTTGCAACCTTATCAAAAGCTTCTCCAGCAGCATCATCTCTAGTTTCTCCTAAAATATCAAATTCTCCGTAATCTTTCATGTGAACTATAAAAGTATGTCCACCAGATACTACAAGACACACAAATGGCGGTTTTAAATCTTTATACTCAATAAAATTTGCACTTATATGTCCTTCTATATGATTTACTCCAATTAATGGTTTTTTTAGTGCATAAGCAAGACTCTTTGCATATTGTACTCCTACAAGTAACGCACCAACAAGTCCTGGACCATACGTAACCCCAATGGCATCTATATCATCAAGAGTAACATTAGCTTCTTCTAAAGCTTCTTTAACCACAATTCCTATGGCCTCTATATGTTTTCTCGATGCAACTTCAGGTACTACTCCACCAAACTTAGTATGTATATCTATTTGTGATGCTATAACATTGGATAAAACCTCTCTTCCATTAACAACTACAGCTGCTGCCGTCTCATCACAACTGCTCTCTATTGCAAGAATTTTTATATCTTTGCTCATATTCTTCCCTCTTTCTTCTTATTTGTTCTTTCGAACATATGTGCTATAATAATTATGTAATATTCATTTTATTAGTTAAGGAGTTAAAATTATGTGTAAACCTTATGCCAAAATTATAGTTCATGGATCACCAATTACAAAATCAAATTTTAAATTATCAAATGTACATGGAAGAGCAATTCTCCCATTTAATTCAGGTAAATACCACGATAGATATGGTGTATATGAAGAATTAATAGCTTATGAAGCTAGACTTCAAAATCCCAATATAGTTCTTACAGAATCTCTTATTGCTATTTTAAAAGTTTATTATAAAAGTAAAAAAAGACATCCTGATACAACAAATATACCCAAAAGCATATTTGACGGTATAGAAAAAAGTGGCATTATCATTAACGATGCTCAAATAAGACGTCTTATTATTGAAGAACACTATGATAATAAGTATCCTCGATTTGAATTAGAATTGTTCGGCGAGAGTACATATAACGTTCATTATGAAATATCAGAAAATAAAATTCCATGTGAACCTATAAACTATAACCCACCGCCAAATAAAAAATCATCTAATACCAAATCATCACTCACTAAAAAAAAGGATCTTATTTCAAACACTTCCTCTTCTAATTCTTCAATTATGTGCTGTGATATTTGTGGCAAGCCATTAAAAAACATAGAAGATTCTATATCTGCCAACAAAGGTAAAACCCTAATATGTAAATCTTGTTTTAGTAAACTATTTTAGAAAAAGCCTATGGTTTTCTCTTAACCTTTAGGCTTTTCATTTTGTTTTTTTATATATAGTGCTACCTTTTCCCCTGTTTTAAGTCCCTCACAAGTTATATCATCCACGTTATTATTATTAAAAACTACATTTCCACATCCAAATATTCCTTTAATATTTGTTTCCATATTTTCATCTACACAAATTCCTTTAGTAGACAATGATATATCTATACCTGCTTTTTTAGCAATTTCATTATCTGGAAGTAATCCAACTGATAATACAGCTGTATCACATTCTATTTCTTTTTCTGTTCCCTTAATTACATTTTTATTATTGTCAACTTCTGCTATTGTAATACTTGTTATTCTCTCATTTCCTTTTACATAAGTCACTGTATGAGAAAATATAAATGGTATTTTAAAATCTTCTAAACATTCTTTAACAAGTTCTTCTTTTCCCTCTGCATAAGATAAAATTTCAACAATAGCTTTAACATTTGCTCCTTCTAATTTAAGTCTTCGTGCCATAAGCAGTGCCACATCACCCGAACCTAAAATAACTATATCTTTTCCTGGCATATATCCTTCAAGATTAACAAATTTTTGAACACAACCTGCTGTAAAAATACCTGCACTTTTTCTACCAGCTATATTTATAAGTCCTCTAGGCTTTTCCCTACATCCCATTGCTAGCACTATAGCTTTTGCCTTTATTTTAATTATACCCTCTTTACTAACAGCCGTTAATATTTTATCATCATTAAACTCAAAAACACAGGTATTAAGTCTATATTCAATTTCTAATTCTTCTACTTTATTTATAAATTTTTCTGCATACTCAGGCCCAGTAAATTCTTTTTTAAATAAATCACTACCAAAACCATTATGTATACATTGATTAAGTATACCCCCAAGACAATCTTCTCTTTCTAGTATTAATATACTATCAATTCCACTTTCTTTAACTTTAATGGCAGCTGAAAGTCCTGCTGTCCCTCCCCCTATTACTACTACATCATATTGATACACGGTAACATCCTCCATTCCAATACCTTACATAGATTATTTTATCATAATTTTTTACATAAAAAAATCCTGATTTATGCCCTAATGCTTAGGGTCAAATCAAGATAATTGCTAGTATTCGTATTGAATGTTTTCTCCTTCTATTGAGATGCTGTCAATTTTAATATTTTTTTCTTTTAAATCTTCGGGATAGTATAATATAGTCCATGGCCTTGAGTTTTTTGATTCAAGAATACCAAATTCTTCTCTAGTAAAACTAAAAGGAGCTGATGCCACTACTTTTCCATCTTCTATGAGATTTAAACGAACATCTATATTAAATATAGATTCTTCATGTCCATTGCGAACAAATAAATCAACGATTAAGCTTCCATCCTGATTAAACCTTGCATTAATTGAATTAAATAATATCTTATCCTTTGGGATATCACCTAAACCATTTAGTACACTTTGTAATTCTTCTTTTTTCTTATCATTAATTTTTGCTAAATCCGCCACAGGTCCAAAACTATATTTTTGATTAACTTGAGACACATTATTATTTTTCAGGCTATTATTAGAAGAGTTCGGGTTCTTTTGTGCTACACAGCCTGTAAGTAAAAAAACAAACAAAATTATTATAAGTGTTAACATTCTTTTCATACTGATTCTCCTCTAATATTATTATCATATATGAAAAACATTGTCATTATACCACTTACATATACTAATGTCTACTTACTAAGAATAATATTTATAATTGTAAAATATTATTTACATTAATAGATTGAATTAGTTTAAATTAAATGATATAATTAATCTTGTTTTTGCAAATGATTTGCATTTTAAATTAAAGGAGTGATATTATGAAAAAAATATTTAAGACTATGCTTATTATGTCAGTTATTGCTTGTATATTTTTACTAACTAGTTGCGCAAAAAAACCTGGTAATATATCATCAAAAGATGATTCTAAAGATAGTAAACCAACAGTAGCTGTATCAATTGTTCCAGAAGAAACTTTTGTAAAATCTGTAGCTGGAGATTTAGTTAATGTTATTACAATGATACCTCCAGGACAAAGTCCTGAAACTTTTGAACCTACTCCAGATCTTTTAGAAAAATTTAGTAAATCAAAAATATACTTTACTATGAACGTTCCTTCTGAAACTAATTCAATATTACCTAAAGCAAAGGATTTTAATCCTGATGTTAAAATAATTGATTTACCAAGTGAAGTTAGGAAGACATACAAAGATAGAGAATTTTCTCCTGAGGAACGTGATCCTCATATATGGCTATCTCCAAAGAGAGTAAAAATTATGATAAATTCAATTACAAATGAACTTTCTAATTTAGATCCTAAAAATAAATCTACATATGAAAAAAATGCATCAGAATATATAAAAAAATTAGATAAAGCTGATATCAATATTAAATCTTCTTTAAAAACTCTAAAAACTAAAGCAATAATAGTTTATCATCCTGCATTTGGATACTTCACAGATGATTACGGTTTACAAATGATTGCTTTAGAAAAGGAAGGTAAAGAATCTACTCCACAAGATATGCAAAAAATCGTTGATTTTGCTAAATCAAAAGGAGTTAAAACTATATTTTATCAGGCAGAAACTGATAGCAAACAAGCCAAAACTTTTGCTACAGAAATTGGTGGAAAAGCTGAACAACTAGCTCCACTTGATCCTAACTACATCGAAAATTTAGAAAAAATGGCAAACACACTAAAATCAGTTCTTAAATAGTTTTTATATAAATAACAAATCACACGATAACTGTAAGTTGTTGTGTGATTTCTATTTGTTATTTATATACTATAAACCCTACAACTCCTGATATTATTATCATAAGTATCGGATCAAATTTATATTTAAATGATAATATAAATGCAACTAAGAAAATAATTATACTTTTATAATCTATAAAAGCTCCAGCCGATACTAATACGGCGGCAGCAGCAACAAGTCCAACTGTGGCTGGTCTTAGTCCCTTAAATGCTCCTTCTACATACTTATTATCTTTAAACTTAACAAAAAATCTAGTTATAATTACCATTATAATAACCGAAGGCATTACAACTCCCAAAGTTGCAAATGTAGCTCCAAGTATATTACTAACTTTAAATCCAACATAAGTTGCCATATTTATAGCAATAGGTCCTGGAGTAGCTTGTGATATTGCCACCATATTTATAAACTCACCTGCTGAAACCCATGCATGTTTTGATACAACCTCTTGTTGTATCATAGATAGCATAGCATATCCTCCTCCAAAGCTAAAAAGTCCTATCTTAAAAAAGGTTATAAAAAGATTAAACAGCATCATCTTTTTTACCTCCTAAATATATTGTATAAGCAATACCTAATAAAGCCGAAATTATTATAACAATTATTGCAGTAACCCTTAAAACTCCAACTAATATTGCCACTATTATTGGTATTATTATGGTTTTTTTATTTATCTTAGCATCTTTGCCCATTCTTATAACTGGTGCTGCTATAAGTGCTACAACGGCAGGTCTTATTCCTTTAAAAACTCTCTCTACTATTTTATTGTCTTGAAGTCCCACAAAGAATGATGCAACTAATAATATTATTAAAAACGATGGCAATACTGCTCCTAGTGTTGTAGCCAATATGCCCAATGGACCTCCTATTTTATATCCCACAAATACAGATGTATTTACAGCAATAGGTCCTGGAGACGATTGTGCAAGTGCTATCATATCTAGATACTCTTCCTTCTCTATCCATGATTTTTTATCAACAATTTCTCTTTCAATTAAAGGAAGCATTGCATATCCTCCTCCAATGGTAAATGCACCTATTTTAAAGAATATACTAAACATTTCTATATAAGTACGAAATTTTTGTTTCCTATTCACTTAATCACCTTCTTTAAATATATCTATATAATTATATCATATCCTTTTTCTTAAAATTTTACTTTACATTAAATAAGAAGTTATTGAAAATCTAATTTCAATAACTTCTTATTTAACTAACTTATAAATAATTTATGATTTCATATTTTATTAAGATTATTATATTTTAAAATTAGAAACTGACTTACTCAATTCTTCCGAACTATTTTTAGCTTCACTTACTTTTTCCCTTAACTCATCTATATGTTTTTGAGAAATACCTACTTTGTTAGCAATATTACTTGTTCCTTCCGCCCCTTCATTAGTAGCTGAAGTAACATTATTTATAACTTCCATTACATTATTTGTAGAATTAAAAGCATCTTCACACACAAATTTTAATTGAGTTACTACATTATTAAAATACTCCGCATCTTCACTATACATACTTCCCATTTTTACAAATTCCTTATAATCACCAACAACTTTATTATTTATAAAGTCCAATATTATTTGAGAATTGCCAGCTAATTCTTCTACTGATTTAATAGTATCCTTAATAATTAATTGAATTTCACCTGCTGTATCCGATGACTCTTCTGCAAGTTTTCTTACTTCCTCAGCAACAACAGCAAATCCTTTTCCGTGTTCTCCTGCTCTTGCAGCCTCAATTGCAGCATTCAATGCTAACAAATTAGTTTGTTCAGTAATTTGAATTATACTCTCTAATAAAACATTTATTTTTTTAACTGACTTAGAATTTTCAATAGATTTTACTAATTCTTTTTTATTTTTTTCATATACATTTAATCCATCTTCCATAGATCCATTAGCGACTTCAGTAAGGTTCTTAGCTCTTTCATTTACTTCTTTGCATTTTTGAGATAAATCTTCTGCTCTATTAGATATATTTTCAACAGATGATTTAATATCTTTTGCTGATGTATTCATCTCCTCAGCTGAAGCGGCTGTTTCTTCCATACTTGCCGATAATTCTTCTGTTGTTGCCAATATCTCTTGAGAACTTGCATTTACTTCTGACACAATGTTAAATACACTTTCTGTAGCATTTATTGATTCGCCAGACTCATTTAATATATTTTTAATTAACTGTACACTAGTTTCTCTCATAGAAGCAGTCCCTCTAATCAAATCACCAATTTCATCTTTTCTTTTTATATGTATCTCATTAACTGACTCGGAAAAATCTCCTTCTCCAACCTTTTTAATATACATTCCAACTTCTTTTAGAGGATTAACAATATCTCTAGCAATTAATATAGAAATTCCTATTCCTAAAATTATAGTAATAATTAAAATAAATATTATTGATTTAGCTGCGCTTTTGTATTGTTCATTATTTGTTATTTTTGTATGTTCAGCATCTGCTACATTATAATCGCCTAATTTAATAATTTCATTTTTAAAATCTTCTATAACTTTACTATTATCTTTTAAAAGTTTATATGCTTCTTCATTTTTATCATTGTGTGCTAATTTTAGGACTTCACTTACAACTTCTCCATATTTATTTCCTATATTTTTTATATTATCAAACATAGCCATTTCATTAGAGTCCAGTTTTGTTAAAGTGTATTTTTTTAATTTTGTTGAAAGTTCTTGTAAATGTTTCTCAGCGTCCTCCATTACCTTTGTTTCATATTCTACATTTTCTTTTTCTAAACAAAGATTTAGCATATCCATAGTTATTCTATTAACATTATTTCTTGCATTTAATAATAGATTGGTAGAAATCAAATTTTGGTTATACATATCATCCATGCTTTTATTTGAGTTTCCTAAATAAAAAAGTCCAATAATACCAACAACAACAGCTATTAAAGCCATGATACCTGTTATCAATAAGACTTTTCCTTTAACCTTTATATTATCTAGCATATTCTTCCCCCTATTCTTTTGTGTATAATTTTTTAATTTTGTTTATCATTTGTTAATATATGATTTATTATATTATATTTTTTCATTTTTTACAACATTTTTACATTATAAATTACATTTTATTCCTATTAATGTTTAATTTTATTTGTTTTTTATAATATTCATTAAACTTATAATGAAAAATATATGCTTTTTAAAAACAGTATAACTTTTCAAAAACTAATAACATTATAAATCTAAGTATTATTTAAAATAATACTTAGATTTATAATAAAAATAAAAGTAATACTTAGACATACGATGAGAAGACAACCATATGCTTAATTATTACTCCTAAAAAATGATATTATAAAAGACCAGTAATCGTTACGATTACTGGTCTTACGTCTGGCAGGGGCACTAGGACTCGAACCCAGAACCAATGGTTTTGGAGACCACTACTCTACCAATTGAGCCATACCCCTATGGAACGATATTAATTATATCATGGCAATTAAATATATGCAAGTCTTTTATTGAGATTTAATTTTATTATCCTCATAATTTAATTTATTTAAGCAATTATGTAGATATTCTACATAAATTGCTCCCATAGCTAATGGATTTATTAAAAACACTTGAAATACTATTCCAAAATATTTTATATTTCTTATAAAACTACACAAAATAACTGCTATTGCTATATATAACAAGTATGGTATTTTTATATTTAATTTTGAATTTATTTTCATTCCAAAATATACTATCAATGATATAGACCCCAATAAATACATAAGGAATCCACCTAATGATATTAAAGGTATTAATGCTATTGCAGGTGAAAATTGCAATCCCAAAAGAGCAAATGATAATATTAAAAGCAACACAAAACAAGAAAATTCAATTATATATCCATACTTAAATTTTTTCTTTAAATTATTTTCCATATTCTTTGCAACTTTCATTCTTTCTTTAGCATTTATAATATATAAAGATTCAAGACACACTAATCCAAAAATAATATACCATATATTATTTTTATTAAAAATCCCATTATCATTCATTAAGTACTGTTTATTACTGCTAGAAATCTCCATGGTTTTTCCCATTATTCTTGAATTTTGGCCCCTATAAATTTTCCCAAATAAACATATTATATTTCCTTGAATATCTCCATTCACATGCACATCACTATTTATTACAGCTATGTTTCCTATAGATCTTCCATCAATGTATACATCTCCACCAATATCTAATATGTTATAATTAAACTCTTGATCTTTATCTACATATATATCATTTTTTATCCTAAATTTATGAACAATTTCCCCTCTTCCGAAAACCTTTACATTAAGTGTGATGGCTCCCATAATAACTAAAGTAACTAAAACAATTCTTAGTAATCTATAATTAACCTCTAATTTCACTTATGTTTCTCCTTTATATAGATAAAATTATGTTATGATTTCCATATAATATATTATTCCACAAAAACAAAATTTATCCTTTAAATAAACAAATTTTTTACTACATAATTTTGAATAATGTTGTTTTTTTATATTAATTTCTTTTATTACATATATCGTAAATTCTTATAGTTGTAATTCACAATATATATATATTATGTTAAAATTATCTTAAATGATATCTAATGCCATTTAAGAAGGAGTATTAAAATGAAAATAAGTCTTGATAAAACAGTACGTTCAATATCTCTAGCATTAGATTTAGCTGAGATTAGTTCAATAGATAACAAAAATATAATCGAAAATATTTCCAATATAAATTATTCAAAACATAATTTTATGAATCATTCTAAAAGAGCAACTTATATATCATTGATTTTAGCTAATTTCCTAAATCTGAGCGATGATTCTAAAAAATACTTATACTTATCAACTCTTTTACATGATATAGGTGCTACTAATAGTCTAAAAATTAGTCATACACAAACCGACTTTATAAAAAAACACTGTATTAAGGGATCTGAAATAGTATCTGATTTTCCTATTTTTAATAATCTTTCTCGGATAATTCTATACCATCACGAAAATTTCAACGGAACAGGCCCTCTTAATTTAAAAGGTAAAGAAATTCCTATGGAAAGTCAAATTATAAGATTATCAGATTTAGTAGAGCTTTTATATAATGCAGAAGTTCCTATATTCAAACAACGTGATTATATAATAAACTGGGTAAAGTCTCACTCTAATGAAATATTTTCGCCAAAAATATGTAATGCTTTTTTTGAAATATCATCTAAAGATATCTTTTGGTTTGATCTTCAGAATATTTCTTTTATTGACTCTATATTGGATACTATAGCCCCTAAACTAGACATATACTTAAACTTAGAACAATTTGAAGATATAGCATATATATTTTCAAATATTATAGACGCTAAAAGTACATTTACAGCTACTCATTCTCGAGAAATTGCAAAACTCGCTTTTAAAATCTCAAAACATTTAGGCTACTCAGATGAAAAATGTCATAAAATGAAAATAGCAGGATTACTACACGATATAGGTAAACTCGCTATTCCTTCTTCTATACTCGATAAAAACGGCAAACTAACCCCAGAGGAATTTTGTATAATAAAGTCCCATGTATACTATACAAATATAATTTTATCTAAAATAGAAGATATTCCTGATATAAAAGAATGGGCTTCGAATCACCATGAAAAGTTAAATGGTACAGGTTATCCAAATGGATATTCATCTAAAGATTTAAGTGAAGAATGCAGAATACTTGCTGTTTGTGATATATTCCAAGCTCTAACAGAAGATAGACCTTACAGAAAAGGATTGAACAATGAGGAAGCTTATAAAATTTTAGATGATATGGTATATAAAAACTTTATTTGCAAAAAAGCTGTTAATAATCTAAAAAATGCACTATCCTAAAGTGATTGTATTATTTGCAATCACTTTCTTATATACTTTTATTTTTCTTATATTTAGTATAAAATAACTAATGAATTAGTAATTCATTATACTTTATTATTAATGTATTAAATCTTAGGAGTTGATATAAATGCAATTTGTAGTTAATAATGTAGATTCAACTGTGAATATAGGATATCAAATAGGCGCTCTTGCAAATAGCGGAGATATTATATGTTTAATTGGTGATCTTGGAACTGGTAAAACTCATATAACAAAAGGTATAGCTAAGGGACTTGGTATTGATGAACATATAACTAGCCCTACTTTTAATATAGTAAATGAATATGAAGGAAATCTTAAATTATATCATTTTGATGTATATAGAGTAAATGATCCTGATGAAATAGAAGCTATAGGATTTGATGAGTATATATTTGGAGATGGGGTTAGTATAATTGAATGGGCTAATTATATTGAAGAATTAATTCCTGAAGAATATTTAAATATTACAATAGAAAAAATGCCTGAACTTGGTGAAAACTTTAGAAAAATAACTTTAATTCCTCATGGTAACAAATATAATTATGTAAAGGAGATTACACTATGAAAATTCTTAGCATAGAATCTTCTACTTCTAGTGCTTCTTGCGCTATTTTAGAAGATAATAAACTATTAGGGGAAATTAATTTAAACGGAAAAAAACAACATTCTATTATATTAATGCCTTTAATAGATAACTTATTAAACGATTTAAAATTATCTTTAGATGATATTGATGCATTTGCAGTATCTAGTGGTCCTGGATCGTTTACAGGTCTTAGAATTGGTATGGCTACTGCTAAAGGACTTGCATCAGCTACTAATAAACTATTTATAGGGGTTTCCTCTTTAGATGCACTTGCTTTTAATTTAGCTTATACACAGGGCGTTGTATGCCCTATCATTGATGCTTTAAGAGATAACGTTTATACAGCTTTATATTCTTTTAAGAATGGAAATTTAGAAAAATTAACTGATTATATGGCTATACATATTGATGACTTAATATCCACTATACAAGATGGGAATTATGATTCTGTAAGCTTTATTGGAGATGCCATTCCTAAATTTAAAGAAAAACTTTCAGCTAGTTTTGAAAAAGTTAACTTTGCACCAAACAATATTAATTTAGCTCGTGCATCATCTCTTGGAGAAATTGGACTTAAAAGAATAAAAGAAGGTTTAGCTGATGACCCACTTACATTTTCACCTATATATCTTAGAAAGTCTCAGGCTGAAAGAGAATATGAAAAGAAATTAGGAAATAAAGAAAATGAATAATTTAGTTGTTGAGAAAATGGTAGAGAAACATCTTAATGATGTATTAGAAATTAATAATTCAAGCTTCTCAAATCCACTTAGTTTTGATTCTCTAAAAAGTGAATTCAATGATAATTCTTACAAGTATTTAATACTTAGAGATACAGATAAAAATATTATAATAGGCTATGCAAGTCTATGGTTCATGCTTGATGAAGCTGATATAACCAATATAGCTATTTCTAAAGATTTTCGTGGCAATGGATATAGCCATATTTTAATGGCTAAAATAATAGATATATGTAAAGAAAAAAAGGTTCCTAACATAACGCTTGAAGTTAGAGAAAATAATATTTCTGCTATAAGACTATATGAAAAATACGGCTTTACTAAAGAGGGTCTTAGAAAAAATTATTACGGTCCAAATTTAAACGGAATCATTATGTGGAAAAAAGATATTTTAAACTAAATAACTTTATAACAATGAAACAAAGACACTGAAAAATTATAAATTTTCAGTGCCTTTTAAAATTTACTATTGTATTTTTATCTTTCATTTTTTATAGGCGTTACATTTCCATTTTGGTGTAAAACCTCTTCTTTATGTAATATAGGTGATACACTCTTATACATTACTAAAGTTATTGTTGATACTATAACTCCTTTTAACAAATTAAATGGAAGTATAGACCACATAACTAAATCTTTTAAACTGTGTATATGAGAATTAACCTTTGTTCCAGCTGCAACAAATGCCTCTATTGGAGCTTTGAAGGCTACAGCAAATAGCGGTAAAAATACTGTATAATTTAATACTGCTGCAACAACTGACATTACAACTGAACCTACTATTAATCCTAAAATTGCTGTTTTTCTAGATTTTTTACGTTTATATATATATCCAGCTACTACAACTAGTACCGCTCCCACTATAAAGTTTGCAAATTCTCCTACAAATCCAGTGGCAGTTCCCTTGAATATTACCTTTAATATATTTTTAAATAATTCGATTCCTATTCCCTCTATAGGTCCAAGCGCAAAAGCACCTAAAAGTGCTGGTAAATCACTAATATCAATCTTTAAGAACTCAGGAAAAATAGGTATTGATAATTCAAAGAACATTAATATAAATGCCATTACAGATAATAATGATATTTTAATCATTTTGTTTAAATTATTATGTCTCATAATAAACCCCCTTGTTTTGTAATCTTCAAGGTTATGGGTAGAGTTACAATCAAAAAACCCTAATAACATAAAGTTATCAGGGCAAAAAAATCATATTAAAACTCTATCTATACCTTCTCTCATCCAGACTTTACTGTCGGTTTTGGAGTTTCACCAAATCAGCCATATAAAAATAAAGCTCGCGGACTTTAACCGCCGGTCGGGAATTACACCCTGCCCTGAAGATACTATTTAATTATTTAATTTATCTAAGTTAATTATACTATTGTTTTTCAGAAAATTCAATGTTTACTTCTTCATTGAAAGAGATATTCTTCCCCTTTTCTCGTCTACTTCTAGCACCTTAACTTCAACTATATCTCCTACTTTAACTATATCTAATGGATTCTTTACAAACTTATCTGATAGCTGACTTATATGAACTAGTCCATCTTGATGCACTCCAATGTCAACAAAAGCTCCAAAATCAGCTACATTTCTTACTGTACCAGTAAGCATCATTCCTGGTTTTAGTTGATTTATATCTACTATACCCTTTTTAAATATTGGTTTTGGAAGTTCTTCTCTTGGGTCACGACCTGGTTTTTTAATTTCTTTTATTATATCTTTAAGTGTTGGTACTCCAACTTCTAATTCCCTAGCTAAATCCTCTACTCCATTTTCCTTAACTTTAGCATCTATATCATTTAACCTTCCATTTTTTATATCCTCTTCTGTATATCCTAATATCTTTAAAAATCCTTTAGTGGCTTTATAAGATTCCGGGTGAACAGCTGTATTATCAAGAACTTCTTTACTTTCTGTAACTCTTAGGAAACCTGCACATTGCTCAAATGCTTTAGGTCCAAGTCTCTTTACTTTTAATAATTCTTTTCTATTTTTAAACTTACCATTTTCTTCTCTATATTCAACAATATTTTTTGCAATAGTTGAATTTACTCCTGATATATATGATAAAAGAGAAGGTGTTGCTATGTTTAAGTCTACTCCAACACTGTTTACCACATCTTCTACAACACCACTTAAAGATTCATCCAGTCTCTTAGGTGCAACATCATGTTGGTATTGCCCAACCCCTATTGATTTTGGATCAATCTTAACAAGTTCTGCCATAGGATCTTGAAGTCTACGTCCTATTGATATTGCTCCTCTTATAGATACATTTATATTAGGATATTCTTTTGATGCAAGCTCAGATGCTGAATATACTGATGCTCCCGCCTCTGATACTACAACATAAAATAAATCTTTTCCTATTTCTTTCTTTACTTCATCAATAAGTCTTGCTAAAACTTCTTCTGACTCTCTACTTGCTGTGCCATTCCCAAGTGAAACAACATCTACAGTATGTTTATATACCAGTTCTTTTAATATCTTAATTGAACCCTCTACATCATTTTGTGGAGCAGTTGCATATACTGTTGCGGTGTCTAAAAGCTTTCCTGTGTCATCCAGTACTGCTATTTTACATCCTGTCCTAAATCCAGGGTCATATCCTAATACAACTTTTCCTTTTATTGGGGCTTGCATTAAAAGCGCACTTAAGTTAGCTTTAAAAACTTCAATTGCTCCTTCTTCTCCTTTATCCGTAAGTTCCGCTCTAATTTCTCTTTCAATTGATGGATAGATAAGTCTCTTTAATGAATCTTCCACACTCTCTTCAATATACTTATCCGTAATAGAATTATCTTTTATTGATTTTTTATTTAAATAATCTATTATCTTATCCGTGTCGCATACTACTTTTACAG
The DNA here is from genome assembly GCF_900176615.1 of Clostridium massiliodielmoense. Lineage (GTDB taxonomy): Bacteria > Bacillota > Clostridia > Clostridiales > Clostridiaceae > Clostridium_H > Clostridium_H massiliodielmoense. The sequence continues at coordinate 289,902 of NZ_FXLO01000008.1, read as the reverse complement.
ATAATATTTTTTCTTTTTCTCCTCTGTTTATAGCAAGTATTCTATGAGAAGGTATTTTAGATACAGCTTCTGAATATTCATAATACATTTCATATGGAGTTGGCTCATCACTACTTCCACTACATTCAATTACTCCATTTTTTCTAACATACTCTCTTATCCACTTTCTATATTCCGCTTCATCTGAAATTGCCTCAGCTACTATGTCTTTAGCCCCATTTAAAGCATCCTCTATAGTTAGCACTTCTTTCTCTTCATTTATGAATTCTTTTGCATAATTTTCTATATCTCCAGTGAACTCACCTTTTAATATAACTTCTGCAAGAGGTTTTAATCCCTTTTCAACAGCTATTGTAGCTCTAGTTCTTTTTTTAGGTTTAAATGGTCTATATATATCCTCAACCTCTGTTAAAGTCTCACATTTATTGATTTTTAATTGTAATTCTTCTGTTAACTTTTCTTGTTCTGCAATTATTCTTATTACATCTTTTTTTCTATCTTCTAAGTTTCTTAAATATGTAAGTCTTTCAGCAAGATTTCTTAAAACCACATCATCAAGTCCGCCAGTTTTTTCTTTTCTGTATCTAGCTATGAAAGGAACAGTATTTCCTCCATCTAAAAGTTCAATCACACTGTCCACTTGTTTTAATTTAATATTAAATTCCTTTGCTAATTTTTCATTAATATTCGTCATGGTTTCCTCCATCCTATCTTTAAATATAGTTTGCTCTCGCTCTCATAATTTTACATTAATATAAATCAAAAGTCCAATACCTAACTTTATTATTATGTATATATTAATTCATATTTTTTTATTTAAATACAATACAAATTATATTTTTGCAATAAAAAAAATCCCAAACCTTAGCTACTAAAACTAAAGTATAGGATTTCTTTCAATAGACTTAATCTCTATATTGAGGTTCCTCTTGTTTTACAAAATCAAGTCTTCCTTGAATAGTTTGTGCAACATTCTCAACTGTTGTTGATAATTGTTTAAACATTTGCTTAGCATCTTGATTATCTGTATCTAATGAAAAAGTTTTTAAATCAGCTGATAATCCTTTAGCTGAAGCTAGCGCTTGTTCTAGTTTTGTTCCTGTTGGCATTTAAAATTCCTCCCTCATATGTTTCTTGATTTTTAACATTTATAGTTTAACCTAATTCATCAAAAATATTAGTCATACTAAAACCTCATTTTTTAACCTACACAAGCAAACATAGGATTATATAATTTTTATAGATCCTATGTTTGTAACACATGCCCATTATTTTACATATCATATTAAAGAGACTAAACTTGTAGTTTAGTCGTTATACAATGTTTTTTTAAGATTACAAGGAGGTTAACTTTTAAATGAAAAATAATGCAAAGGTAATAATTCTTATTTGCGAATTAAGTAGCGGTTGGTGTCACTGCAATGACATATATGTATCTTATTCTAGTGACAGAAGAATTCCTAGGGGATCAAATTGCGCATATGCTTTATCAAAGCTTCTTGGCGATGGATATAAACTAATCGATACACAGACTATGGAAGATTGTGGTCAATTTATATATACTTTAGCTAAAGTAAGCAAACCAAAACCAACTCCAAAACCAGTACCAAAACCTGATATTTGTGATGTATGCGAAGAAGAAAATAATAATGATTGTTGTTCAATTTGCTAATTTATAAATATAATCTCAAAAGACATATATTGGGAATTAAATTCCTAATATATGTCTTTTGGAGTTATAACTATATTATTCAAACCTACACAAATATAACTAAGTTAGAATCATTTTTAATTGTTAAACTTCAGATATTGTAATATGAAACTGTCTATGTCTCCATCCATAACTGCATCAACATTTCCCATTTCAGTGTTAGTCCTGTGATCTTTTACCATAGTATATGGCTGAAATACATATGATCTTATTTGACTTCCCCATCCTATTTCTTTTAAATCTCCCGAAAGATCTTCTATTTTTTCTTTATGAGCTCTTTCTTTAAGTTCAACAAGTTTAGATTTTAACATACTCATAGCAGTATCTTTATTTTGAAATTGACTTCTTTCACTTTGACTTTGCACTACTATTCCAGTTGGAATATGAGTTATTCTAACTGCTGAATCAGTTTTGTTTATATGCTGTCCACCAGCCCCACTTGCACGGTAAGTATCTACCCGTAAATCGTCAGCTTTTATTTCTATGTCTTGATTTTCTCTAAGCTCAGGTATTACTTCTAATGATGCAAATGATGTTTGTCTTTTTCCATTAGCATTAAAAGGAGAGATTCTAACTAAACGATGAATTCCTTTTTCAGCCTTTAGATATCCGTAAGCAAATTCTCCTGTTATTTTAAGACTTGCACTTTTAATTCCAGCCTCATCTCCTGGAAGTATATCTATTGTATCTACTTTATATCCTTTTTTTTCTGCCCATCTTGTATACATTCTTAGGAGCATTTCAGTCCAATCTTGAGCATCAGTTCCACCTGCACCAGAATGAAGACTTACTATTGCATTATTTTTATCATATTCACCTGAAAGTAAAATTTGAACCTTAAAGTCATCTATTATAATTTCAATTTCTTTTATTTCATTCAATATTTCTTCTATGGAAGATTCATCTTCCTCTTCAATACTTATTTCTATTAAAACTTCTAAATCTTCTATTCGTGTTTTTGTATTGTTATATCCGTCTATTCTATCTTTTAATCCTTTAGCCTCTTGAGTAATTTCTTGGGCTTTATTTATATCATCCCAAAAATCACTTTCTTGCATTTTGTGTTCAAGTTCTCCAAGTCTCTTTTCTATTTTAGCGATGTCAAAGTGAAACCCTCACTTCGTCTAAATTTGAGTTTAATTCAGTAACTTTGTTCTTTGCTTCTTCTAACTGGATTATCATAAAATCACCCTTTCTATAAATAATAATTAATAAATTAAAAAATCCAGTATAACTGGATTTTTTAATTTATCTATCTTCCACAACAATTTTTATACTTCTTTCCACTTCCACATGGACAAAGATCATTTCTTCCAATCTTTTCTTCTTTTCTCTTTATTGGCTCATGATTTCCACCTTCATCACCATTCATATTAGTAGAAGTTTCTTTTACAACTCTTTCTCTTTCAATGTTCTTTTCAACTTGAATATGGAATAAGTATTTTACAGTATCAGTTTTTATTCCATTAATCATTTCATCAAACATTTCACTACCTTCAAATTGATATGCTTGAACTGGATCTTGTTGTCTATAAGCTCTAAGTCCCATACCTTGTCTTAAATGATCCATATTATCAATATGATCCATCCACTTAGTATCAACAATTCTTAGAAGAATTACACTTTCTATTTCTCTCATTCTTTCTGGAGTGACTTCTTCTTCTTTTTCTTTATATATTTTCTCTGCTATATCAATTAAAATCTCTTTTATTTCATCATCAGATTTTGTTTTAAGTTCATCTATATTCACAGCATTTTTCGGTAAATAAATTTCTTGTAAATAAGCTACTAATTTTGCTAAATCTTCTTCTAGAGTTTCATCAAGTCCACTCATATGAGCATCAACAGCTTCAGATATAACAGATTTTATCATTTCTTGAATATCTTCTTTTAAAGATTCACCTTCAAGAACTTGTGATCTTTGCTTATAAATAACCTCTCTTTGCTGATTCATAACATCATCATATTGTAATACGCTCTTTCTGACATCAAAGTTATTTCCTTCAACTTTCTTTTGAGCGTTTTCTATAGCATTACTAACCATTCTACTTTCGATTGCATCTTCATCAGTTAAACCTAATTTTTCAACAATTCCTTGTAATCTATCTGATGCAAATATTCTCATTAAATCATCTTCTAATGATACATAGAATCTAGAATATCCAGAATCTCCTTGACGACCAGAACGTCCTCTTAATTGGTTATCTATACGTCTTGACTCATGTCTTTCTGTACCTATTACTTTAAGTCCACCTACTTCTTCAACGCCTTCTCCAAGTTTAATGTCAGTACCACGACCAGCCATATTAGTAGCTATAGTAACCATACCCTTTTCACCAGCATGAGAAATTATTTCAGCTTCTTTTTCATGATACTTAGCATTTAATACTTGATGTGGTACACCCTTTCTTTTTAACATATCTGATAAAAGTTCAGATTTTTCTATACTTACTGTACCAACAAGCACTGGTTGTTGTTTTTTATAAGTTTCAGCAATTTCATTAACTATAGCCTTAAATTTAGCTTTTTCAGATTTGTAAACTACATCTGGAGCATCTATTCTTGCTATTGGTTTATGTGTAGGAATAACTATTACATCAAGTCCATATATTTCTCTAAATTCAGCTTCTTCTGTTTGAGCAGTACCTGTCATACCAGAAAGCTTTGTATACATTCTAAAATAGTTTTGGAATGTTATTGTTGCAAGAGTTTTTGACTCTTTTTGTATTTTAACATTTTCTTTAGCTTCTATAGCTTGGTGAAGACCATCACTGTATCTTCTACCTTCCATAAGTCTTCCTGTAAATTCATCAACTATTATAACTTCGTTATCTTTAACCATATAGTCTTTATCACATCTCATTGTGTAGTTAGCTTTTAAAGCTTGAACTACGTGATGTTGAATTTGCATATTATCTCCATCTCCATAGTTATCTATATGGAAGAATTTTTCTGCTTTTTCAATACCTTGTTCAGTCAAAATAACAGAGTTTGTTTTTTCATCTACTGTATAATCATCTTCTTTTAAAGTTTTAGCAAAGAAATCTGCAACCTTATAAAAATCAGTAGAATTATCTCCTTCTCCTGATATTATAAGGGGAGTTCTAGCTTCATCAATTAAAATAGAGTCAACTTCATCCACAATGCAGAAATTTAACTCTCTTTGGACTCTTTCTTCTTTATAAATAACCATATTATCTCTTAAATAATCAAATCCAAATTCATTGTTTGTTCCATAAGTTATATCACAATTGTAAGCTTCGCGTCTTTGTTCGTTGTCTAGATCATGAACTATAACTCCTGTAGTTAATCCTAAGAATCCATATAACTGAGACATTTGATCTCTATCTCTTTTAGCTAGATAATCATTAACTGTAATTACATGAACTCCCTTGCCTGACAATGCATTTAAGTATGCTGGAAGTGTTGCAACTAATGTTTTACCTTCACCTGTTTTCATTTCTGAAATTCTACCTTGATGAAGAACAATACCACCCATAAGTTGTTCTTTAAAATGTCTCATACCCAGCACTCTGCTTGAAGCCTCTCTTGCTACAGCAAATGCCTCTGGTAATATATCATCTAAAGTTTTACCTTTATTTAACATTTCCTTAAATTCATCTGTTTTATTTCTTAATTGTTCATCTGTTAACTTTTTTAACTCTTCATCATAAGAATCTATTTTATTAATTATAGGTATAATTTTCTTAAGTTCTCTACTACTATATGTACCAAATATTTTTTCAAACAATCCCATTACTTTCATCCTCACTAAATTATATTTTTTCGCTATTATACTTTATTATACTTAATGATTATAACACCTATTTATAAACCGTTCAATATTATACTTTTTAAATAGTTTTTGTGTTTATTTCCAAAGTTTTCAGACATAATATAAATTATGTTTATGTCTTTTCTTGTTTTTTTATGTATTTTTTTATATACTATTTGTAAAAGTTTATACATTAACATATATTAATATGGAAGGATTTTTTATTATGCTACCTAATGAACCTTGCTTTTTGTTTAATATAGATATGCTATTAAAAAATAATACGGTGGATCCCGCTGCATTGAAATTCATAAACAATATTTTACCATATAATTGTTTTTTTTTCACAGACGAATGCGATATAAGTCATCATTCTTGCTATAAAAAATTAATAAATAACAATTTTTTATGCAAATACAAAAATATATTGTCTCCAAATTTTATTTTAATACAATACATAAAAAAAATATATGGAAATTTCTCCGCATCCTCTATAAGCACTTCTAAGGATATGAATGATTTTATAGAATTAAAAATTCCAATAAATGATGTAAATCCAAATTTTATATTTATAAATACAACTAAATTATCTGCTCATGATCTAGCTTTTTTAAGAAATACTAATAGTATTATATCATTTTCTTACAAGTTATGTCCCTTAGGAAATATGAAATGTAACCTTTGTAAAAATAAATGTATACTTGAATATATAATAAATACTTTTAATGATAGAATACTAATTCCTGAAAGGAATATATTAAACACTTCATCTAATTTATTTAGTAAGTTGAGTATATCTTCTAGAAATTTAATTTTAGTTGTAGATAAACTTAAGCCCGATTATGATTTAGCTTATAAATATGGTTGTAAAATAATGTTAATTTTAAATGATGATTTCACCCTTGATGATTATGTAAATTCGGAATATGAATCAGATATAGTTTTAAAAAACTTTGAGCACCTTTTACGTTTTTTAAAAAAATAAAAGGAGACTACGGGAAGTCTCCTTTTCCTATATTCTAATATTTTTTAAAACTCTGGTTCTATTAATCCATATTGACCATCTTTTCTCTTATATAAAACATTTACTTCTTCTGTATCCCCATTTGTAAATACAAAGAAGTTATGTCCTAATAGTTCCATTTGAAGAACCGCTTCTTCTTTACTCATTGGTTTTATTGCAAATCTTTTTGTTTTTACTATTTTTGATTCTATACTATCTTCATTATCTTTTGGAACATATTCTGGTATAAATTGAAACTTTAATGCATCTCCATGTTTCCTTCTTTGTAATTTAGTTTTCTGCTTTCTTATTTGTCTTTCTAACTTTTCTAAAACTATATCTATGGCAGCATACATATCACTATTAGAATCTTCAGCTCTTAATATAACACCATTAAAAGGTATAGTAACCTCTACAATTTGACTATTCCTTTGTACACTTAGGGTAGTAATGACTTCTACATTAGGATCAAAATACTTATCTAATTTAGATAACTTTCTTTCTACTGCATCCCTCAATCCTTCTGTTACTTGAATATTTTTTCCATTAACTTTTATGTTCATAAAGCCAGCCCCTTTCATGCATATCTTCTAGTTATTTAACATCTAATAAATTAATGTTTTGAAGATATAAATTATTATCTTGTATATATATTTTATAACCTATTTCAAATAATAACAACTAATTTAATATTAATTTACTGAAAATTTAGTCAATTTTTACTACAAGAAACTTATTTTTCTCTATATATCATAATGTTAATACACTAATCTATAAAGGATATTTTTATACTTATATGATATAATGTAATGTAGATATGTTTATAAATTACTTTTAGCTACAGTTAGTATAACAACATCATTAGCACCACTTTTCTTTAACTTTTTTGCACAATAAAAAGCAGTAGCCCCTGTAGTTAAAACATCATCTACTAATAAAACTTTCTGCCTTATGAGTTTATTATTACCTACACATATAAATGATTCCTTTAGATTTTCCCACCTTTCATACTTATCTAAACCTATCTGATCTTTTGTCTCTTTATTTTTTTCTAGAGTATTTAAAAGTTTCTTTCCTGTCCTCTCAGCTACTAATTTAGCTAAGTACTTACTTTGATTATACCCTCTTTTTTTAAATTTAGTTTTAGAAGATGGCACATATGTAATAATATCAAACTTTATATTATAAAGTTCTATAGTATTTATAAGATAGCTTAAAAGTTCTCTTCCTGCCAAAAACTTACCCTTATACTTTAAATTTAGTATTAGCTCTTTTGTACTTCCACCATAATATAATGAACTATAACAATAAAATTTATATCCATCTTGGTTAAGTACTGTCTCTTTATTACAAAGTTTAATACTTTTAATACACTCTAAGCATAACATTCTATTAGTTTCTGAAATTTCTCCACAGATTATACACTTTTCTGTTCCACTATAAATTAAATCAAGAAAACACTTTGTGTAATATTTTATATTTCTAATAAATTCATTTCCCATGCTTTTTTATTAAAATACCTCGTTATTTTTTTTGCCTTATCTATATCATTCGTTTCACAGTTTCCTAGAAATATTACTTCTCCAGTATGCCTATTTTCATTTATACCCACTTTACCACAAAGATATACTAATCTTTTATAATTAAACTTTTCATTGTCTGCAAAAAATACCATAACATTTAAGTTTTTAAAATTAAAATCTATATTACTAAGATCATTTGTTACAACTATGCAATCACTTGAATCTTTTAAATTATATAAAACTTTGCTAGAACTCTTTCCATTTAGATACTTAATGGTATATGGAGTTAAGTTTTTACAATATGCATACATATATTTATAAACATTTTCTACTTTAACTTCATCTGGCACAAAAATTATCATTTTACGATTATCTTTTATTGACCATTTTATGTATTCATAAATTACATATGGTATATCTTTATTTATATCTATTCTAGTTTCTATAAACTTAGGTTCAATTATTGGCATAAAATTATCCCTTATAGGAAAAGTTATTTCATTATTATTATGAAATATTTTCTCTATAAAATATGTTATTATTTTACCGTATTGCTTACATGAGTTTAATGTAATTTCTAAAACTTCTTCTATAGTATTATCTGAAAAACTCTTTATATCATCATAAATTACTAAATCAAATCTATCGTTAATACTTTTTACTTTATCTGAAGACACTATTACTAAAGAACTTTTGTTACAATATTTATTTCCATCATAATAGATGTAATTTGTAAAATTTGTATACTTTCTTATATCATTTATTATGATTATATTATGTAATTTTTCATTAGTTATATATAACACTCTTTTTTTATTTCTTATAAAAAACATTATCAATTTTAAGAATATTTCTGAAAAATTATAAGGTGGGGATACTATATTTAAAAATTTTTCATCTGATAAGCTCCATTTAAACATCTTATCAATTATTCTACTTTTAATATCCATATTATCTTTATTTACGGTATACATATCCACCCTCCCTTTCTATTTTTAACTTTTTTCTAATCTCCCTCTAATATATTTAAAATTCTCCATTTTAAAGCTGAATATCTATCAAAACTTCTATTATTATTTATCATAAAATTAATTGCCTTATTTATACCAACTAAAACTACCATTTGTTTAGCTCTTGTAATTCCCGTGTAAAATAAATTTTTATTCATGAGAAGCGGGGGTCCCATAAACATAGGCATTATAACTACAGGAAATTCACTTCCTTGACTTTTATGAACCGTCATAGCATAAGCAAGTTCTAATTCATCTAAATACATATTATCATAAATAATCTTTTTGTCCTCATCAAAAACTACTGTTACTTTATCATCATTTATAGATAACACATAACCAATATCTCCGTTAAATACTCCAACCCCTTCTTCAGTTGAGTCATATATAGATGTCCATTTTAGATTATAGTTATTTTTTGTTTGCATTACTTTATCCCCGACTCTAAAAGTTATATCTCTAAATTCTAATTCTTCCTTATCTTTAGACTTAGGATTTAACACCTCTTGAAGTCTCAAGTTTAAATTTTCTATTCCTAAAACTCCTTTTCTCATAGGAGATAATATTTGAATATCTCTTATCTTATTCCATCCTTTATTAAAATTAGGAAGTCTTTTATCTATTAATCCTACCAAGGTATCTAATATTTTATCTGGATCATGAGAATTAAGGAAATAAAAATCTTTTCCCTTCTTATTTAATATAGGCATTTCACCATTATTTATCTTATGAGCATTAACTACAATCATGCTTTCTTCAGCTTGCCTAAATATATCCTTTAACCTAACAACATTTATACATTTGCTTTCTATTAAATCCCGAAGAACATTTCCAGGACCAACTGATGGTAACTGATCTGCATCTCCTACAATTATAAGTCTAGTTCCCATAGGTATAGCCTTTAGAAGATTATTCATAAGCAGTATATCTATCATTGAAGCTTCATCTACTATTAAAACATCACATTGAAGTGGTGATTCCTCAGTTTTTAAAAATTCCATTGTATCATCATTACTAAATCCAAGTTCTAATAGTCTATGTATTGTTTTAGATTCTCTTCCTGTAGCCTCACTCATTCTTTTAGCTGCTCTTCCTGTTGGTGCTGCCATGAATACAGTCATAGAAGCATTTTCAAATATTTCTGTAATGCATTTTATTATAGTAGTTTTTCCCGTACCAGGTCCCCCTGTTATTATTTCTATTCCACTTTGAAATGCACCCTTTATGGCTTGTATTTGAGTTTTTGCAAAACTTATATTATTATCTTTTTCAAACTCTCGTATTTCAGAATCTACATCTATATTTAAATTTCCATAATCACTTGTACTTAGAGTTAATATTTTACTTGTAACAGACAATTCACAGTAGTAATACGGCATTGTAAATACATATTCTTCATTATCTATAGTCTCGACTTTTAGCTTTCCGTTTAATACTGTTTCCTGAATGTTATTCATGATCTCTTCTTCATTAACACCAAGTATATCTACTGATTGTTTTAATAATTTATCTAGTGGCATACACGTATTTCCCATACCACAAAATTGATTTACTATATATTTTATACCACACTGAATTCTAAAAGGAGAATTAGTTTCAATGCCTAGGCTTCTAGCTATTTTATCTGCTGTCTTAAATCCTATTCCTGATATATTTTCTGTTAATGTATAAGGATTTTCTTTTACAACATTTATAGAATCATGCCCATATTTTTTATGTATCTTTACACATTGTTTAGCCGTTACCCCATATGTCTGTAAAAATACCATTATGTTTCTTACTTCTCTTTGTTTTGAATATGATTTAGCTATGGTTTCAACTTTTTTTGTACCTATACCATCAATTTCTTTAAGTTTTTCAATATCCTCATCTAATATATCTAATGTTTTTTCTCCAAAATATTCTACTATCTTTTTCGCAGTTACGGGACCTATTCCTGATATAATTCCTGAAGATAAGTACTTTTCTATTCCCTCTAAAGAATTTGGAACTATTTCCTCACATGCAGTAACTTTAAATTGCTGACCAAAATGGGGATGATTAACCCACTCCCCCTGCAACTTTAGATTCTGACCTTCCATCACATACGGTACACATCCTGTTATAGTTATTCTTTTTTTATTAGATTTTATATGAGCTACTACATAACCATTTTCTTCATTTCTAAATACTATACCTTCTACAGTTCCATTTAACTCAGTCATAGCAAACCCTCTCCTAAATTTAATTCATTTAAATTAATTATAAGATATACATATATTATTCTCAACTAATAAAAGACCAATACCTCATAGGCATTGGTCTTTCTACAATCATTTATATAATTAAATATATTTTTTTATTTCTTCAACTTTATTTAACTGTTCCCATGGAAGTTCTACATCTGTTCTACCAAAGTGACCATATGCAGCAGTTTGTCTGTAAATTGGTCTTTTTAACTCTAAGTCTCTAATAATTGCTCCTGGTCTTAAATCAAAAACTTTATTTACAATATCTACTATTTTACTATCTTCAATTTTTTCTGTACCAAAAGTATTTACTAAAAGTGATACTGGACGTGCAACTCCTATAGCATAAGCAAGACCTATTTCAATTTTATCCGCCACTCCTGCTGCAACTAAGTTTTTAGCAACCCATCTTGCTGCATATGCTGCGGATCTATCAACTTTTGTTGGATCTTTTCCTGAGAAAGCACCGCCGCCGTGTCTTCCAGATCCACCATATGTGTCAACAATTATTTTTCTTCCTGTAAGACCTGTATCTCCATGAGGTCCCCCTATTACAAATCTTCCTGTAGGATTTATGTAATATTTTGTTTCATCATCTAACCATTCATTAGGTACAACTGCCTTTATTACATGTTCCATAATATCCTTTTGTATTTGTTCTTGAGTAACTTCAGGATCATGTTGAGTAGATACAACTACCGCATCTATTCTAACTGGTTTATTATCTTCATATTCAACTGTAACTTGAGTTTTACCATCTGGTCTTAAATATCCTAATGTACCATTTTTTCTAGCTTCTGATAATTTTCTTGAAAGTTTATGAGCCATATTAATAGGTAATGGCATATATTCTTCTGTTTCATTTGTAGCAAAACCAAACATTATACCTTGGTCTCCAGCTCCTATAGCTTCTACATCGTCTTTTTGTCCTTGTCTTGACTCTAACGCTTCATCAACACCCATAGCTATATCTTGTGATTGTTCATCAATAGATGTTAATACTGAACAAGTTTCTGCATCAAAACCATATTTTGCTCTTGTATATCCAATATCTGAAATAACTCCTCTTACAACTTTAGGAATATCAACATAACAATTAGTTGATATTTCACCCATAACCATGACCATTCCTGTAGTTACAGCAGTTTCACAAGCAACTCTTCCATTTGGATCATTTTTTAATATAGAATCTAATATAGCATCAGAAATTTGGTCACACATTTTATCTGGATGTCCTTCTGTAACAGACTCCGAAGTAAATAATCTTCTCATTATATATCCCTCCCAAAAATAAAACCCGTTCTGTTAAGTTATATGAACATTGATTCCCCTCAACCTATTGAAATATAATAGATTCACCACAAAAACATTACCTCCCAGAAAGGAGAGAGGAATCAATGAACAAAGCTAATAAAAAAATTACCTGCCCTAGATGTTACAGCCATAAGCTATATAAGTTTGGAAAAGACAAAGAAGGAAATCAAAAATATCAATGCAAAGAGTGCAAAAGACAATTTGCACCATCGGCTACGCCGAAAGAGCGTCAGCTCAAGGATTATCCTCGTTGTCCTGTCTGTAACAAAGGAACCTTTATTCATCATAATTATTCAAATTATATTAACTATCGTTGTAACGATAAGAAATGTAATCATAGTTTTTTCGTGGCGAAGCCTACGGCTATAAGCCCATCAAGCAATACCTATCTACAAGGTAAACTTGATTTTAAAGGTATGCGCTTTCCACTCCATATTATTTTAATGGCTTTAAACCTTTATTTTCTTAATGAAAGTTCTACAAGACATATATCTCAATGTTTGCTTAGAATTTTTAATGTAAAAGTATCCCACGTAACTATATCAAATTGGACTAAAAAATTTGCTAGCTATTTCAAATTAAAGTCTGATAAGTTACTTTATAATATTGACTTATCAGATTCTGATGAATGGCACGCAGATGAAACTGTTGTATTTATAAATGGTAAAAAACATTATCTATGGCTTGTTATAGACTCGGAAAGTCGATTAATCATTTCTTATCATCTATCCCCATATAGAAATGCTAAACAAGCTTTTAGCCTTTTTAACGATGCTAAGAAATTAGGATCTCCTAGAGCCATAGTTACTGATAGATTACCATCTTACAATATTCCAATAAAATCAGTATTCCAAGATACATTACACATAAAAGTACAATCTTTTAAAGATGATATTTCAAACAATATTATTGAATCTTTTAATAAAACATTTAAGTCTTGGTATAAAGGTTTAAAAGGCTTTAACTCTTTTGATAGCGCCAATAAGTTAATATCGGTATTTATATTTCACTATAATTTTATTCGTAATCATTCCTCACTACGTGGTTTAACACCAGCTGAAGTATCAGGAATCAATTATTCAGTTAAAGCTAAAAATAATTGGTTATTAGCTGCCTAACGGCTAACGCTATCGCTTTTAATTAAGTCTATTTATTTTTAAAAATCTATAAATAGGTAGGCTTTTTTGTCATACCACAAAATATTAATTATATAATTTTTACTATTTAAAGTAAGTCGTATAGTAATTTTGTGATTTTTAAAGCTATATTTTCATAATTAATTAACAGAACCATAAAACCTCTTCTTAGAATTTAAAAGAAGAGGTTGTTTTAATCAATTTAAATTCTTATCTTGCAGATTATACTGCAGGAATTAGCACCTTAGTATTTAAAATACTGGTTGCCGGGTTTCACAGGGCCATTCCCTCCACCTCTCTTGATAAGATGTTACTTATCCAATATTTAATTTTCGAATTTAATGTTATCATATAGAAATAACTATGTCAATGGGGCATACTAGCATTTATAATCCATTATAATTAAATTTATATATAACTATTTGTTCCATGTATCAATTTATATTAAAATCAAAATAAGAGACACATTTATGTCTCTTATATGGTGGAGGAAGATGGATTCGAACCATCGAAGCGAAACGCAACAGATTTACAGTCTGCCCCCTTTGGCCACTCGGGAACTCCTCCGTATTTAATTTTAAAAATACACTTACCAACTGTTTTATAAATGGTGGGCACAACAGGGCTCGAACCTGTGACCCCCTGCTTGTAAGGCAGATGCTCTCCCAGCTGAGCTATGCGCCCATTTATAAATGGTGGAGGAAGATGGATTCGAACCATCGAAGCGAAACGCAACAGATTTACAGTCTGCCCCCTTTGGCCACTCGGGAATTCCTCCTTATTGGTGCTGGCACCAGGACTTGAACCCGGAACCTACTGATTACAAGTCAGTTGCTCTACCAGTTGAGCCATGCCAGCTTAGTTTGTATTTTATTTTTCGTTGATATTTTCCCGCGTCAACGAATATTAGTATACATTGATATTTAATTTATTTCAAACGTTATTTTTCGTCATTTAAAGAAGTTTTATTTTATTTTATCCGTTTTTCGCCATTATTCTCACTTTTACTTATGTATTTGTTTTTAAATACTTGTATTTTTCTCCTCTTTATTTGTGTAGTTTACTATATTATAATAAAATCCATAAACTCATTTAACTCGGAGGATGCATATGCAAAAATTATTAAGCAGACTACGTAGAGCTGTAGTCGATTTTGATTTGATTCAATCTGGTGACAAAATAGCTGTAGGATTATCTGGTGGTAAAGACAGCATTACTTTATTGTATTTACTTAACGCATACAAAAGATTTTCTCCACAACCATTTGAACTACTAGCGATAACTTTAGATCCAGGTGCTGGAGCAGATTTTACTGAAATGATAAGAATTTGTAAAGAACTAAGTGTACCATATTACTTGTTCAAAACTCGTATTAAAGAAATAGTTTTCGACATAAGAAAAGAATCTAATCCATGTTCTTTATGTGCAAATTTAAGAAGAGGCTCTTTAAATGACCATGCAAAGAAACTTGGTTGTAATAAAGTAGCATTAGGACATCATAAAAATGATGCTATAGAAACTCTATTAATGTCCATGTTCTATGAAGGTCGCATAAATACATTTTCACCCGATACATACTTAAGCCGTTCAGATCTTCATATAATAAGACCTATGATTTATATTGACGAACAAAATATAAAAACATTTATTAAAAACTCAAATATTTCTATAGTTGAAAATCCTTGTCCTGCAAATGGCTTTACTAAAAGAGAATATATGAAAAATCTTACATATTCTCTTGAAGAAGATATTCCAGGGCTAAAAAATAATATTCTTAATTCACTTTCAAATATTGATCAATTAAATGTTTGGCACAAAAAAAATAAATAAATTTTTATTTTATAGTAAGGTTGATATAACTTCAACCTTTTTTATTTTTTGATTTTCATAATGTTTGAAAACATTACATATAAATTATCAAGGAGGTGTGGCTTTTGAATAAAGTTCGAGTTCACTATGATGATAATTTATCTTATTATGAAATAGCCTATTTTTTTAAAGATTACATTAACGAAGATACTATTATTGTATGTATTGGCACAGATAGATGTATAGGTGATTGCCTAGGACCTTTAGTAGGCACTATATTAACCCTAAAAAATTTTCCCCTAAAAGTATATGGGACAATTTCTAATCCAATACATGCTTTAAACATAGATAAAAAATTAAAGGAAATTAGACGTATTTATCCTAACTCAAATATAATAGGTGTAGATGCTTGTTTAGGCAATGAAAAAAACATAGGAGAAATTCAAGCTAGAACATCCCCTATTCATCCAGGTAAAGGCGTTGGAAAATCTCTTCCTGATGTAGGTGAAACCTCCATCATAGGTATTGTAGATTCTAGCGATTCTAATGAATTATTTACAAATAGAAATATAAGATTAGACCTCATTATTAATATGTCAAAGGTTATTGTTCATTCATTAATTCATTCATATTATCTTTATCAACTAAAAGGTAAAGAGGAAAGTTGAACAAAATATAAAACGCTCTATAATTTTATTATAGAGCGTTTTATATTAAGTATAGATTAATCTATTAAGTTTATATCTCTTCCCTTATAAGATGCATCTATTTTATCCAAGAACTTTAGTACGTTTCCAGTACCAAGTGCTACTGATGAAACAGATTCTTCCGCAACAGATACAGGAACCTTTGTTACTTCCTCAATTAGCTTATCTAAGCCATGTAATAATGCGCCACCACCAGTCATAACGATACCTTTATCAGCTATATCTGCTGCAAGTTCTGGTGGAGTTTTTTCTAATACTGAGTGAGTGCATTCTGCAATTGCATTAACGGATTCACTTAAAGCTTCTCTCATCTCTTCTGATGTTATAGTTAAATTCTTAGGAAGACCAGTAACTAAATCTCTACCCTTGATATCCATAGTTACATTTTCTTCTCTTTTAAATGCAGTACCTATGTTTATTTTTAATTGTTCTGCTGTTCTTTCGCCTATCATAAGCTTGTGTTTTTTTCTTATGTATTTTATTATATCTTCATCGAAATTATCTCCCGCGATTTTAATTGAATTTCTAACAACCATACCGCCTAATGAGATTACCGCAATATCAGTAGTTCCTCCACCAATATCAATAACCATATTACCACTTGCTTTAGTTATATCAAGTCCAGATCCAATAGCAGCTGCTAAAGGTTCTTCTATTAAGAATACTTTCTTAGCTCCAGCATTTACCGCTGCATCCTTTACAGCTCTTTTTTCTACCTCTGTAGCTTCACATGGAACACATATAACAACTCTTGGAGCTCCTACTTTCTTCTTTCCACATGCTTTTCTAATAAAATGCTTTAACATTCTTTCAGTTATATCATAATCAGATATAACACCATCCTTTAAAGGACGAATAGCTACTATGTTTCCTGGAGTTCTTCCTATCATCTGTCTTGCTTCTTCTCCAACTGCTAAAACCTTATTTTGATTTCTATCAATAGCAACAACTGATGGCTCTTGTAATACGATTCCCTTGCCTTTAATATAAACTAGTACTGTGGCTGTACCCAAATCTATTCCCATATCTGTACTCATTCTGAAAAACATCCCAATTTTCACTCCTGCTCTTTGCTATATATTCTACTCTATGATATTATCTATACTTATTATATACGTTTATGCTCATTTATTCCATAGTATTACATAAAAATACTTCTATTTCGCATAAAAACAGGATTTTTTTAACCTTCTAATGTTTTATACTTCATTCTAGTAGCCTTTCCGCCCCTAATATGTCTCTCTGATTTATTTAAATCTAATACATCCTTAGCCTCTTTGGCTACTTGTGGATTTATTTTAGGTAATCTTTCAGTCATATCTTTGTGTATCGTACTTTTACTTACGCCAAAAACTTTAGCTGTTTTTCTGATTGTAGCTTTAGATTCTATTATATACTTTGCGACTTCTAGCACTCTTTCTTCAATGTAATCTTTCAAAGTAATTGCTACCTCCTTAACCTTATATATTTATAAATATGCATTTATTTTCTTTTAAATTACTCTATCTACTTATTATTTAGCCATCTTCCGAATATACTCGGAAAATGGCTTTTAAATGTAAAATAGTAGTAAACTAATATTTTATATATTTTTGTGGATTCTCACTTGCAAATTGAGGATCTCCATCTACTTTTTTAAGTATTTCAAAGTGCAAGAAATTATTTCCTACTTCTTGTGACATACCTCTCAAGGAAGTTTTACCGATTGTTCCTATTTCTTGTCCTTGAGTTACTTTGTCACCTTTTTTAATCTTTAGTTTTTTATCTAGGTTTCCATAAACACTAGTTTTTCCACTTTCAGGATGATAAATAACTACTGTTGTTCCAAAGGAACCATTATTGTCTATTTTCTTAACTTTTCCATCTGCAACAGCTTTTACAACTGTACCTACTTTTGCATTTATGTTTATTCCAAAGTTCGGTCTATATGATTTTGAAGTTTCCCACCACACAGGTGTTTCTGAATATTTCATAGCAACCTTTCCTTCAACTGGTTTTATGAAATTAGTTTGTGAAACTTTAGAAACTGCAACTTCTTTTTTAGAATTATTGATGTTATTTTTCTTTTGTTTCGAATTTAAATTATTTTTCACTTCAACTGCGTTATCTATTTTTTTATCTTCTTGTACTAGAGCATCCTTTGTTTTTGAATTCATCTTTTGGTTTTCTTTTTGCTGTATATTATTAACAGCTTCATTTTTAGCAACTTTTCTAGCTTCCTTAGTATTGCTTGTTGTTATTGCTGTAACTACAGCCAATACAGTTAAAAAAACAAATAAAGCTATATAAAAGCCTTGTTTCTTTAAAAATTTAGTAAAACTTTTTTTATTATCCTTGTTTTCCATAAAAACACCTCCTTTTTGTAGTTTGTCCGTTAGCAAATAAAAAATACACTTTTTCTTTAAAAAATTTTCCTCATTTTCCATTAATATTAGACATATTTCGATTTTATGAATACAAAAAAAGGTTATTAGTAATAATTTTTACCAATAACCTAAAACTTAACCCTTTTAATATACTATTTATTTTTTAACATTCAATTTTATTAAATCAGTACCCTTATAGTAGTGTTTTAAAATTTGCTTATAATTATATCCTTTGCTAGCCATAGCCTTACTTCCCCATTGACTCATTCCAACCCCATGTCCATATCCTCTACAAGTTATAATAATATTATTACCTTTAAACGATATAGTAAAATTAGATGAATTTAAACCAATAATACTTCTAAATTTACTGCCACTTATAGTTTTTTCTCCGACCTTAATTTTCATTACAGTTCCTGCTTTACTTTTTTCTAATATACTTATTTGTTTCTTCAATTTTTTAGATCTTATATTACATTTTGAATTCCAATTATTTAATTTATTCGCTACATAGTCACAAGTAAATGTATTATTTGAAATATACTTATGTGCTTTTTCCTCTCCCGGACTATCAACACTCTTTAAATATGGTATTTCCTTATTAAATACATTTATTGCATCCTCGGTTTTACCACCACTGGTAGAAAAATAATACGGACTCATAACCAATTCACCATCATAAGATAAAACTTCGCCTTCTGTTTCTTCTATTGCCTGTGTGATTTTATTCCAAAACTCTTCTCTTCTACTTTTAGGCCACATTTTCATCCTATCATCTTTATACATGAAAACTTGAAAATCAGTAGTGTCGTTTACATCTCCCCCATGAGCTTTAGGCGCATTTCCTGCTCCAAAAATTTCTTTATGAGCTAAAGCATATGTTCTAGCAGCAACAGCTTGAGATTTTAGTGCTTCTAATGGAAATTCCACCGGCATTTCTGCTGATACAACTCCTTTAACATAATCTTCAAGTTCAATTGAATCTATGGTTTTCTTTTTTGTTATATATACTTTCATTTTTAATTCATCATTACTATAACTAGATTTTATTTTACTTTCATCCTTTGGTATATATTTTTCACTTACATTATAATTTTCCTCATGACTTCCCACCCCTACTACAAACACTGAAAGTCCTGTGATAAATAATATAATTAATGCTATACTTAAAATAACCTTTTTCATTCAGTTTCTCCTTATCTTTAAATTTAACAAGACTAATATATTTGTATTAATGTAATATTTTATATATTACTTATTATTAAAGTTTTATATAAAAATAGACTGTGAACTTATTTTATTATTAATAAATAAACTCACAATCTATAACTATTAGAATATTATTATTTTATTCTCTGTATATCAGCACCTAATGCTAAAAATTTCTTTTCTATATCTACATATCCTCTATCCACATGATATATATTTCCTACTTTTGTATATCCTTCTGCTGTAAGTCCAGCTAATATTAGTGCCGCTCCTGCTCTTAAATCAGTGGCCTTAACTTCACACCCTGTTAACTTGTTCACCCCCTCAATAACTGCACACCTTCCATCTATTTTTATGTTTGCTCCCATTCTCTTAAGCTCACAAACATGCATAAATCTATTTTCAAAAATAGTTTCAGTTATAACACTAGTACCTTCTATCGTACATAAAAGACTCATTATTTGTGCTTGCATATCTGTTGGGAATCCCGGATATGGCATTGTTTTTATATCCACTGGTTTTAAATCATTATCTCCATTAATAACTATACTATTATTATACTTCTGCACTCCTACTCCTATTTCATCTAATTTAGCTATAATAGGATTTAAATGAGTAATATTGACATGATTTAATTTAATTTTGCTTCTTGTTATAGCTGCAGCAGCCATAAATGTTCCAGCTTCAATTCTATCAGGAATAGGCGTGTATTCTGTTCCTTTTAATTTTTTAACGCCTTCTACTATAATTCTATCTGTACCTGCTCCTGTTATTTTAGCTCCCATAGAATTTAAAAAATTAGCTAAATCTTGTATTTCAGGTTCTCCTGCTGGATTTTCTATTATTGTTTCACCTTGTGCAAATACTGATGCCATCATTATATTTTCTGTAGCACCTACTGATGGAAAATCTAAATATATCTTATTTCCTACTAATTTATCTGCAGAAGCCTCTACATAACCATGTCCAAAGTTTACTGTTGCCCCTAACGCAGAAAACCCCTTTAGATGCAAATCAATAGGTCTAGTTCCTATATTACATCCTCCAGGTAATGACAATCTAAACTTTCCAAACCTTGCAATCATAGGACCCATAATAAGAAATGATGCTCTCATTTTCCTTACAAGCTCACTATTAGGTTCTTTATCTATAACATTTTGAGTATCTATTGTCATTGTATTATCTTTAGAATTTATGTCTATATCAGCTTTTATATCTCTTAGTACATCACTTATCACAAAGACATCATTTAACATAGGAGTATTCTTTATTACGCATTTGTCTGCACATAATATACTAGCTGCTATTATTGGAAGAATAGCGTTTTTTGCTGAACTTATATTAACTTCCCCTCTGAGCTTTTTACCACCTTTTATTAATATCTTTTCCATTGATATCCTCTCCATTTCATTGTTGCTTGGCTAGTAAGTTGTAATTATTTCAGGAGTTCCAATTGTCACATATGATCCTGAAGAATAATTACTTAATGCATAGTTAAAATCCATCAATTTACCATTAATTCTCTTAGATTTGTATTGACGAGTATATGCACAAGTTGTAAATCCATTATTTATCTCTATTGAATCAATATTTTTAGCACCTTTACCTTTTAGTAATTCTATCAATTCCTTATTTACTTTGTTTAAACTACCTTTAGGTAATTTCGCCTTCAAATATTGATAATGTATGTTTCCTTCTTCAGATATCTTACATTCTATGTTCTTAACCCATTTATTTAATTGTTTTAAGTTATTGTAATTTCCTTTTTCAACAATGCTAACCTTCACCAATGGATTAGATTTTAAATTTTCTATTGATATAATTCCTTCAGCATTATTATAATCATTGAATTTAATGTAGCAACTATTTTCATTTTTATAATTAATTAATTTATAATATTCCTTATCACCAATCATATTATTAAAATAACTTATCAAATCTTGTCCATTTATTTTAGTTTTAAAATGGGTTTCAACTCCATATTCCTCCACATTACTTCTAGTAGTCCTTATTATTTCATCAAAAAAGTTAATATTTTTATAAGCATATGATACCTTACAATTCAAAAATATAGATATTGTAATTATAAAAAATAATACTCCGTTTTTTACATTATTATTCATGTTTATCCCTCCCCGTTTTCTCTTTAGATTATGAACCTATTTCAAGTAATATATACCTAAAATATACTATTAATATATAATTTTACACATAGAAATGTGCAAAAATAAAGTGGTGTAAATAACAAAATGTCATTTACACCACTTTATTTTATGATAGTTTTATACTATATCTATTCTTCTTACAGCTCTCATCAAAGCCAGTTCAGCTCTTTTCATATCAACACCATCTTTTTGAGATAGTCTTTCTTCCGCTCTCTTCTTAGCTTCCTCAGCTCTCTTTTTATCTATTTGTTCTGGCCATTCTGCTGCATCACAAAGCATTATAACTTCTTCCTTATCAACTTTTAATATTCCAGATGATGAAAAAAATTTCTTTTCTTCCCCTTTATCTGTAATAAGTTTTGAGTTAGTTGGTATTAGCATTGCAATAAAAGCTGAATGATTAGATAAAATTTCAGTTCTACCCTCAGTAGTTTCTAAATTAACTTTTTCAGCTCCACCTTCAAAAAATATCTTCTCTGGAGTAACTATTTTTAATTTAAATGTTTTTGCCATACTTATCTCTCCTATTATTATGACATAGTCTTAGCTTTTTCTAAAGCTTCTTCTATAGATCCAACAAATAGGAATGCTACTTCTGGCACATCATCATATTTACCTTCGATTATCTCCTTGAATCCTCTAACAGTTTCTTTTACAGGAACAAATTTACCCTTCATACCTGTAAATTGTTCTGCTACAGTAAATGGCTGAGATAAAAATCTCTGTACCTTTCTTGCTCTTGATACTACTAATTTATCTTCTTCTGAAAGTTCATCAACACCTAATATTGCTATAATATCCTGTAGCTCTTTATATCTTTCTAATATATGCTTAACATTAATAGCAACATCATAGTGTTCCTGTCCTATAACTCTAGGATCTAATATTCTTGAAGTAGATTCTAGTGGATCAACTGCAGGATATATACCAAGTTCAGCTATACTTCTTGATAAAACTGTTGTAGCATCAAGATGGGCAAAAGTAGTAGCTGGTGCTGGGTCTGTTAAGTCATCTGCAGGAACATATACTGCTTGAACTGATGTTATAGAACCATGCTTTGTAGATGTTATTCTTTCTTGAAGAGCACCCATTTCTGTTGCTAGTGTTGGTTGATATCCAACGGCACTAGGTATTCTTCCAAGTAACGCTGACACTTCTGAACCTGCTTGAGTAAATCTAAAAATATTATCTATGAATAAAAGTACGTTTTGCCCTTGATCTCTGAAATATTCCGCCATAGTAAGTCCTGTAAGAGCAACTCTCATTCTTGCTCCTGGTGGCTCATTCATTTGGCCAAATACTAGTGCTGTTTTGTTTATAACACCTGATTCTTTCATTTCATAATAAAGGTCATTACCTTCTCTTGTTCTTTCTCCAACTCCTGTAAATACAGATAATCCACCATGCTCTTTAGCTATATTGTTGATTAACTCTTGAATTAATACTGTTTTACCAACTCCAGCTCCTCCAAATAGACCTATTTTACCACCTTTTTGATAAGGCGCTACTAAGTCTATAACTTTTATACCAGTTTCAAACATTTCAGGTTCAACTGATTGTTCTTCAAAAGTTGGGGCTGGTCTATGAATTGGATAATATTCTTCAGCCTTAAACTCGCCCTCTTCATCTATAGTTTTTCCTAATACGTTGAACAATCTTCCTAATATCTCATTTCCTACAGGTACTGATATTGGTTTTTCAGTATTAACGGCCTTCATACCTCTTTTTAAACCTTCTGTAGATTCCATAGCGATAGTTCTTACTACGTCATCTCCTATATGCTGCTCTACTTCTGTTATAAGTATTCTATCACCCATATCAATTTCTATAGCATTGTAAATATTAGGAAGGCAGTCAGAATCAAATTTTATATCTATAACAGGTCCTATTACCTGTACAACTCTACCTACATTATTATCCGGCATGATATACCTCCCTTACTCTTGAGCTTGTGCTCCACCTACTATTTCTGATATTTCTTGAGTTATACTACTTTGTCTAATTCTATTATACTTTAAGTTAAGCTTATCTAATAAATCATTAGCATTACTTGTAGCACCGTCCATGGCAGTCATTCTAGCAGACTCTTCACTTGTTTTAGAATTTAACATTAAATTAAGCAAGGTTTGTTTTAAATATAACTCTGAAATACCTTCTAAAACTATATTTTTATCTGGTTCAAATTCAACAAAAGAATTCAATTCTTTATTATCTTCTTCCATAGTTATTGGTAACAACTTTTTAACTTTAGATTCTTGCTTTACAGAACTTACAAAATCAGTATAAACTACATTTATTTCTGATATTTCTTTATTTAAATAAAGATTTAAAGCCTTTTCTAAAATAGCCTTTACTTCCTTTAAAGTTGGAATTTCAGGTATTTCAACAAATTCGGCAATAGAGTCTATTTTAAATTTTTTAAGATATGTTCTTCCCTTTTTACCCACAGTAATAAGAACACTATTCTCTCTATCTCCAGATATTGTCTCTAAAGTCTTTGAAATTACATTACCATTAAATCCTCCACATAAACCAGAATCTGAGGTAATTACTATATACAATTTTTTATTAACTCCATTATCTTTGAAATATACACCTTTTTCTAAATTTTTATCGGCTAATATTCCATTCATAATTTCACTAACTGAACTGTAATAAGTATTATTAAGTTCTAACTTTTGTCTAGCTTTCCTTAGTTTAGAGGTGGCAACAAGTCCTATAGCTTTTGTTATTTTTTTAGTATTATTTATGGATTTGATCCTTCTTTTTATAGCAATTAACCCTGCGCCCGCCATACTTCACCTCCTAAGGTTACAAAATAACTCTATGCCAAGAATACCTTTTTGAATTCTTGAATAGCAGTATTAAGTTCTCCTTTAATATCATCTGTTAGTTCCTTTTTATCTAATATCTTTGATCCTAGATCTCTATAATGAGTATCTACATATTCCAGGAACTCTCTCTCAAAAGTTCTAATATCACTAACCTTTATATCAGATAGATAATTATTAACAGCTGCATATAAAATTATTATTTGTTTTTCTACTGGCATAGGCTTATATTGATCTTGTTTCAATATTTCAACTAATCTCTTACCTTTTTCAAGTCTTTCTTTCGATGAATTATCAAGGTCAGATCCAAATTGAGCAAATGCCGCAAGTTCTCTATATTGAGCAAGTTCTAGTCTTAAAGTTCCAGAAACTTGTTTCATTGCTTTAATCTGTGCATTACCACCAACACGTGATACTGATATACCGGCATTAACTGCTGGTTTTTGTCCTGCATAGAAAAGTTCTGATTCAAGGAATATCTGACCATCTGTAATTGAAATTACATTTGTTGGTATATATGCTGTAACGTCTCCTGCAAGTGTTTCTATTATTGGTAGTGCTGTAATTGATCCTCCACCTAGCTTATCAGAAAGTTTAGCTGCTCTTTCTAAAAGTCTAGAGTGAATATAGAATACATCTCCAGGATACGCTTCTCTTCCTGGTGGTCTACGAAGTAATAGTGACATTGTTCTATAAGCAACTGCGTGCTTAGACAAATCATCATATATTATAAGTACATCTTCACCTTTTAACATAAAATATTCTGCCATACTGCATCCTGCATATGGTGATAAAAATTGAAGTGGTGCTGAATCAGACGCTGTAGACGATACTACGATTGTGTAATCCATAGCTCCCATTTCAGTTAGAGTATTAACTATATGTGCTACAGTTGATTGCTTTTGTCCTATAGCTACATATATACATTTAACATCTTTGCCTTTTTGATTCAGTATAGTATCAATTGCAATAGCAGTCTTTCCTATTTGTCTGTCTCCAATTATAAGTTCTCTTTGTCCTTTACCAATTGGAACCATTGAATCTATTGCTTTTATACCAGTTTGAAGAGGTTCTTTTACTGATTTTCTTTCAATAACTCCAGGTGCTTCAAGCTCAATAGCTCTAGTTTGAGTACATTTTATAGGTCCTTTTCCATCTAATGGTTGACCTAATGCATTTACAACTCTTCCTATTAAAGCTTCTCCTACTGGAACCTCAACGACTCTACCTGTTCTTTTTACTACATCCCCTTCTTTAATTCTCTTTTCAGGTCCTAATAAAACACAACCTACATTATCTTGTTCAAGGTTTAACGCCATACCATAGACATCATTAGGAAATTCTAGAAGTTCTCCTTCCATACAATCCTCAATTCCATAAACCCTTGCAATACCGTCACCTATTTGTATTATAGTACCAGAGTCTACAGTTTGGATTTTATGTTCATAACTTTCTATTTGCTTTTTTATTATTGAAGTAATTTCTTCAGGCTTAACATTCATAGTTCCACCTCTTTTCTGCATTTAATTCTTAATTACTTTTTTTCTTATTTCTTCAAACTTTCCTTTTATAGTTCCATCAATTACATCATCACCTATTCTTACATATACCCCACCTATAATAGTTTTATCTAATTCTTCTTTTAGAATTATTGTTTTCTTATATTGTTCAGATAATTTATGAATTAGGATTTGTTTTTCTTCTTCATTTAAAGGAATAACACTTTTAACATGAGCAACTAGTTTATTTTGTTTCTCTAAATGAATTTTTTCCATTTCTTTTATCTTTTCTTTTAAATATAGAATTCTATCTTTTTCTATAAGTATTAATAGAAAAGCTAATAACTCGTCATCAATTTTTCCAGTAAAAATTTCTTTAAATATCTTTTTCTTCTTAGATGTAGTTATTTCTGGGTGATGTACTATTCTTGAAAGTTCATCATTATTATTAATTAAATCAACAATCTCTTTTAATTCTTCTATATACTGATCTATTTTTCCATTTTTCTCAGCAACTTCATACAAAGCAAGGGCATATCTTCTATCTAAATATTCATACATAGTTAATTTCCTACCTTAGAAATAAATTCGTCTATAAGCTCTCTATGCATCTTTTCGTCTATAGATCTTTCTAAAGCTTTCTTAGATAACTCTAGAGATAATTCTATAGTTCGATTTTTAACTTCATCTTCTGCCTTTTCTCTTTCTCTTTGTATTTCTTTCTTGGCCCTTTCAATAATAAGCTCTGCTTCCTTGTGGGCATCAGAAATTATTTCCTCTGAAACATTTTCAGCCTTTGCTTTATAATTTTCGACTATTGTTTTTCCTTCTTTTTTAGCTGTTTTATATTCTTCTTCATTTGCAATTCTAAGTTCCTGTGCTTTATCTTTATCTATTTTAGCCTGATTTATATCATTTTCAATATCACTACTTCTTTTATCAATAATTTGATTTACAGGCTTAAATAAGAAATGTGAAAGTACTGCAAAAAGTGCTAAGAAGTTTATTATTGTCCAAACAAATGTAGGTATTGCAAATTCCATTTATAACCAAAGCCTCCCTTCAGGCCCATCTGTTGCCAAGCTAATTTTTAACCTATATTTCCTATTTTTAATACTAATAATATAGCTATTAAGAAGCCATAAATAGCTGTTGCTTCTGATAACGCACTACCTATAATCATAGTACTTAATATCTTACCACTAGCTTCTGGTTGTCTTGAAACTCCTTCTACTGCTTTAGCTGTAGCGTTACCTGTTCCAATACCACCACCTATACATGCAATTGATGCTAATCCAGCTCCTATTGCACACATTCCTGCTACAAACGCTTGTGAACTTATCATAAATACATTCCTCCTAAATAGAAATTAAAATTTACATTTTGGTTTTAGTGTTCTGATATTATCTTAATATTTATCATTGTAAGCATAGTAAATATAATCATCTGTAATCCACCATCAAATACATCAAAATAAAAATGTAATGGAATTGGTATTGCAAATTGTGCAATTCCAAATGGAAGTGGCAAACTTGAAAGACCTTTATAAACCAAATCCATTATAACTACAGCAGCTGTCATATTACCAAATAATCTCAGACTCAATGATACCGGAAGCATTATTCTTTCCATTATATTTATGGGGAACAACACCCAAATAGGATTAGTATATCCCTTTAAATAGCCTCCTAATCCTTGTTTTTTTATTGCATAAGCTTGTATTACTACAAAACTTATAGCTGCAACTCCACAAGTTACACTAAAATCTTTTGTTGGGGGCTCTATTCCCACTAATCCAGCTAAATTCATTATAAGTAAGAAAATAACTAATGTACCTATATACGGCGTAAACACTACCGCTTCTTCTCCCATAATGTTTTTTATTATATCTTTTATACCTGAAACAAACATTTCTACTACAGTTTGTTTTTTGTCAGGTACTTTTTTTAGCTTTCTAGTAACCATAACACATATTAATAATGTTATTAGTATTATTGCCCATTGGATTACTACTACATTAGAAATAGCAATCTTATAATTTGATAGATTCAAGTAAAAAACTTTACCTTCCTCCATTTATTACATCACCCCCTCTAAGTATTATTTCTTTACAACTAAAGCATAAAGAATTAAGGATAAGAAACGAAAAGTGTAACCTAATATATATGCTATTATATTAAATCTATTGTATGTAAATACTACAATTCCTATAATAGTTATTAAAAATATTCTTATGTAATAACTTAAAATTGTTATTAGGTTACTTTTTTCTATATTCTTTTTAAAAACATATTCTGTAATATACGCATTTAAATAGAAACTAGAAATGGAAACCATAAAGCCAAGAGTACAAATAGCAATATACTTCTTATTTATAATGTAACAAATACTTACTAATATAAATAAAACAATAATATCTAAATACTTCATTTGCTTTATCATATTATAAACTTCATGGTCGTTATTCATTTCTCCTCCTAAACAAGTAATATAATAAGGATAATTATATTACTCTTAATTTTACATTCAAACTTTAAAAACTTTAATAAATCGCTAAATATTCTAAAAATATAATATTAAATAGATATATCCTTGATTTATTAGAGATTACTACTTGATTACATATTTTTCAACTACTTTCGATAGAGTTAATTTCCATTTACCCTTTTATTCGAATATTCTGAATATTATAGCACATATTTAAGTGCCATACCAAAAATGTAGTTGTTTTCATTGTTGTTATATTGCTGAATATACATATATTAATTAATTACATCTAATATAGTTTGAATGAACTTATAACTTTTTATTCAATATTTTCAAAAAAAATTTTTTAATTTAAATTCATACTTTTAATGAAAAATATAAAAAAGGGAAATAAAATTTCCCTTTTTACAATAATATTACTTTAAAATTATTTATCTATCTTTCAACTATAAGAGATGTTCCCATTCCTCCACCTATACAAAGTGTAGCAAGTCCTTTTTTAGCATCCCTTTTTTCCATTTCATATAATAATGATACAAGTATTCTTGCACCAGAGCATCCAATTGGGTGTCCTAAAGCTATCGCTCCACCATTTACATTTACTACATCCATATTGAATCCTAAGTCTCTAGCAACTGCTATACTTTGAGCTGCAAAAGCTTCATTAGCTTCTATTAAATCTAAATCTTCAACTTTTAATCCTGCAACTTCAAGAGCTTTTTTAGTTGCCCCATATGGTCCATATCCCATTATGCTTGGATCAACACCTTTTGAACCATAAGATACTATTTTAGCTAGTGGTTTAATTCCCAATTCTTTAGCTTTTTCTGCACTCATTACAACTAATGCTGCTGCTCCATCATTAATACCTGAAGCATTTCCTGCTGTAACTGTGCCACCATCTTTTTTAAATGCAGGTTTTAATTTTGCTAAAGTTTCAGCAGTTGTTCCGAATCTTGGGAATTCATCTGTATCAACTACTTTTTCACCTTTTCTAGTTTTAATAACAACCGGAATTATTTCATCTTTAAATCTTCCTGATTTAACTGCTTTTTCAGCTAAGTTTTGAGATCTTAATGCAAAAGCATCTTGTTCTTCTCTAGTGATTCCCCATTGTTCTGCTATGTTTTCCGCAGTTATTCCCATGTGATATTGGTTAAATGCATCCCAAAGACCATCCTTAACCATAGTGTCTACTACTTTTCCGTCAAACATTCTTTGTCCCCATCTACCACCTGGTAAAGCATATGGAGTAGCTGACATGTTTTCCATTCCACCTGCAACGACTATATCTACATCTCCAGCTTTTATCATTTGAGCTGCTAATGATACAGCTCTTAGTCCTGATCCACAAACTTTATTGATAGTGAATCCTGGTACTTCTTTAGGAATTCCTGAATTTATTAGGACTTGTCTAGTTGTATTTTGTCCTTGAGCTGTTTGTAATACATGTCCAAGAATTACTTCATCTACTTGTTCAGGTTTTACATTAGCTCTTTTTAATGCTTCTGTGACAACGATTTCACCTAACTTAACTGCTGGAACGTCCTTTAAAGCGCCACCATAGCTGCCTATAGCTGTTCTTACTGCACTTGCGATAACTACTTCCTTCATAATATCAACTCCCATAATATAAAATTTTTCGACAATTTTGTCTTCCTTTTTATTATACATGGTTATTCGTCGTTATTCAACATTATTTTGTTATTTTTTTAACATTTATTTGCGAAATTCAATTAAATATATTTTTTTGAAAATTTTTTCATTAAATGCACATTTAACTATACATTTTTAAAATATTTCACTATATTTTCTACAATTTTTTCGGAAGCTTTACCATCTCCATAAGGATTAACAGCTTTACTCATTACTTCATATTCTTTTTCATCTATCAATAACCTATTAGCTTCTTTAACTATATTTTCAGTATCAACGCCCACAATCTTCACAGTACCAGCTTCTACAGCTTCTATTCGTTCAGTTACATCTCTAAGAACTAACACTGGCTTTCCTAAATGAGGAGCTTCTTCTTGTATTCCGCCTGAATCTGTCATAATAAAATAACTATTCTTCATTAAATTATGGGTTTCCTTAGTATCTAGTGGCTCTAATAGATGTACTCCATCTACCCCATCTAAATATTTGTATACAACATCTCGCACAATTGGATTTAGGTGTACTAAATATACAATTTCAACATCTTTATTAACATTTTTTATTTTTAATAATGCCTTACATATATTCTCTATTCCCCCTGCCCAATTTTCTCTTCTGTGAGCAGTAACCATTATTACTCTTTTATTGTAATTAATATCATTTAACACCTCATTTTGAAATGTATAATTTTCCTCTATTGTGTAATTCATGGCATCTATTACAGTATTGCCTGTTACAAAAATATCGTTCTCAGCTACTCCTTCCTTCAACAAATTGTCTCTACTTCTAAAAGTAGGAGCAAAATGTAAATCAGCTATAGCCCCTGTAAGTTTTCTGTTCATCTCTTCAGGAAACGGAAAATACTTATCATAAGTTCTAAGTCCAGCCTCTACATGACCAACTTTTATTTTATTATAAAAAGCCGCAAGAGATGAAGCAAACGTAGTTGTAGTATCTCCATGCACTAAAATTATATCTGGCTTTTCTGCAATTAAAATATCATTCAGATTGTTTAATACATCTGTAGTTATACTACTAAGGGTTTGCTTTCTTTTCATTATATTTAAATCATAGTCAGGTACTATATTAAAAAGAGTTAAAACTTGATCTAACATTTCTCTATGTTGCGCTGTAACACATACTTTTGACTCAATTGTACTATTTTTCTCTAGTTCTTTAATAAGTGGTGCCATTTTTATAGCCTCTGGTCTAGTTCCAAATACACTCATCACTTTTAACTTTTTCAATTGTTTCCCTCCAACCTTTATTTAATCTCTTTTCTTAAAAAATCCATATTTCCATGCTGCAAATGTAATAATAACTATTACTATAGTTAATAAAAAATATGCTCTTGTACTACTTATTTGCATAGCTACAATAGAAATTCCACCAAGGACAGCACTTATTAAGTACATAATTATAACAACTTGTCTTTGACTTAACCCCATATCTAATAATCTATGATGTAGATGTCCTCTATCAGCTTGCATTATAGGCTTTCCGTTAACCTTTCTTCTAATCATGGCAAACATTGTATCATATATAGGAAGACCAAATGCAAGTATAGGCACCGCTATTGCAAATGCTGTTGCTGATTTTATAGTTCCCTCTAAAGATATTGCTGCAAGTAAAAATCCTAGTAGCTGTGACCCCGTATCCCCCATAAATATAGATGCAGGATTGAAATTATATGGTAAGAATCCAAATATAGCTCCACTTAATACAGCAGTAAGAAGGGCTGCTTCATGTCTTCCATTTAACGCAGCTATTATAAATATAGTAACAGAACAAATAAACGACACTCCAGCCGCTAAGCCGTCTAAACCATCAATTAAGTTTAATGCATTTGTAATACCAACTACCCAAAATATAGTTATTGGTATTGATAACCATCCTAAATCTAAAAATGCTCTACTTGTTGGTAATGGGTTTGTTATTCTTACTATATTTATATCAAATGCCACAAGAACGATGGCTGCAATTAATTGAATTAAAAGTTTTGCACAAGGTTTTATATCCTTCAAGTCATCTATTAATCCACCAATAACAATTATAGTTGCTCCTATTAGTAATCCTTTTTCAGATTTATATAAACTACCACTTTTTAACAATAAAGTTATTAAAAATGATATATATATTGCTACTCCTCCTAATAAAGGAATTGGTTTTTTATGTATTTTTCTTTTATCTTTAGGCACATCTAATGCCTTTACATAAAAAGCAATTTTTTTCATAAAAGGTGTCAATATAAATGATATTAACACTGCAATTACCGTTAAAACCGTTATTCTATTCATAATTTAATTATAACCTTCCTTTTGTTAGTATGAACCGTCCCCTTGCAAGGAATCGTCATTTTCTATCCACTCTTCTACATCTATAACCCTATATTTAGTCATTGTATCCCTTATAATAACTTTACTTATACCAGCATTTATAATAAATCTCTTGCAAAGAGAACAAGGCGCTGCATTTTTTACTAATTGTCCAGTTGACATTTCTTTTCCAGCAAGATATAAAATTCCACCTAACATATCTTGTCTTCTAGCTGATATAATTGCATTTTGCTCAGCATGAACAGATCTGCAAAGCTCATAACGAGTTCCTCTCTCTACATTCAACTCTTCTCTTCTACAGTATTTTAAATCAGAACAATTTTTTCTTCCTCTAGGTGAACCTGTGTATCCCGAAGAAATTATTTCATCATTTTTTACAATTATAGCTCCAAAATTTCTTCTTAAGCAAGTTCCCCTTTCTAATATCGTTTGACAAATATCTAAATAATAATTACATTTATCTATTCTTTCCATACTATCCCTCTACTTTTGTATAATTATAATATATCTATCCTATAATATTCTATACTATAAATTAAGTAATTGGAAGATTTAATGCGGAAGTTTAAAAAAAGATTAAGTTTTTTGATGTATTCTGTATTAATATAATCAACATTTCAACTTAATTATTAAATTTTAATCAACACTATGTTTTTCTATCCAAAACGCAATAAAGGGTTAGGACATAATATCCCTAACCCTCTTCTTTTTGTATGACTATTTAGTTCCAAATAATCTATCTCCAGCATCTCCAAGACCTGGTATTATATATCCATGTTCATTTAATCTTTCATCTATATCTCCAACATAAATATCAATATCTGGATGTGCATCCATAACTGCTTTAATTCCTTCTGGTGAAGATATTAAACACATTAGTCTTATACTTTTAGCGCCTCTTTTCTTAAGAGCATTTATAGCATCTATAGCTGATCCACCTGTAGCTAACATTGGATCTGTTACAATTATATCTCTTTCATCTATATCTTGAGGCATTTTACAGAAATATTCTACAGGTTTAAATGTTTCTTCATCTCTATACATTCCTATGTGACCTACTTTAGCAGCTGGTATTAATTTTAACATACCGTCTACCATTCCAAGACCTGCTCTTAATATAGGTACTATGGCCATTTTCTTACCCGAAAGCATTTTACATTTTGTTTTACATATAGGTGTTTCAATTTCAACTTCTTCTAATGGTAAATCACGAGTAACTTCATAAGCCATTAACATAGCCACTTCTTCTACAAGTTCTCTAAAATCTTTTGATCCTGTATTTTTATTTCTTATAATAGCTAGTTTATGTAATATCAATGGATGTGCTATTTGTGTTACCTTACTCATAAAAAATTCCTCCCTAAAAATAAATTATTTTAAAATGCTATATAAATTTTATTTAACTTAACTATTTTGAGTATTTCTTTTCAATGTCAGATATCTTTTCTATTCTTCTCTCATGTCTTCCACCTTCAAAAGTTGACCCTAAGAAACTATCAACTATGTCTAAAGCAAGTCCTGGACCTGTTACTCTAGCTCCTAATGCAAGTATGTTTGCATTATTATGTTCTCTAGTTGCATGAGCACTAAATGTATCATGACATAATGCAGCTCTTGCTCCTGGAACTTTATTTGCAGAAATACTTATACCAATACCTGTTCCACATATAACTATACCAAAGTCATAATTTTTTGCTACAACTTCTTCTGCTACTTTTTGTCCGTATTCTGGATAATCGCAAGATTCTTCAGTATAAGTTCCAAAATCTTTAACTTCTATTCCTTTTTCTTGTAAGTGTTCAATTACAGTTTTCTTTAGATCCACTCCACCGTGATCGCATCCTATAGCTATTTTCATAGACTTTTTCCTCCTAATTTAATGTTTTATGCAAAAAAAGAAGACACTAGTATTAATTACCACTATCTTCTTTTAATTTATTAATCAATAATCCTATACTCTTTTTAAGAGAATGAAAAGTATTCTGATACATTTGAATGTTTCCACCAAATGGATCAGATATATCAGACTCCATATCAACTAATGAATTTAAATTATATATTTTATTATTATGCTCTGGAAAAGCATCTTTCAAAAGTTCTTCCATATATTTCGTCATGGTTAATACTAAATCATTCTTTTCCAAATCATTAGGCACTAACTGCTTGGCAAATCTATTACTTATATCTAAATTAAAATTACTTTTTATAAGACTTGCAGCATTATAAGATGTTTTGCTTCCAGGGACAACTGAAATACCCGCTGAATACGCCGTAGCTTCTTCTATATCTGATATTTTGTTGAAAATAACTTCCGCCATACAACTTCTGCATGTATTTCCTGTACAAACAAACAATATATTCATACTGCACCTCCTTTAAAACTTAATACCCCATCAATTTATATATATTATATCAAAACCAGCAGCTTTTTTTAGCCTATTCATAATAGCAATTCCTATTTCTTCTTCCTCAAATGCTTCTGATAATATTATGTCTACCTTTTCAGAATCAAACTCACTTAAAACTTTAAATAAATTATGAGCTATACTGTGTAGATCTTTTCTACTTCCTAATGATTTAACTGTAGCATGCGAATAACTATTTACATGTTCATCTGTTGACATAATACCAACAATCTTATCATCATCTATATAATTTTGCACCATTTCATTGATTTTTGCAATACTTTTTTCTAAATTTCCAGCTATAATTTTAACAGGCGCTTTCGGCGCATAATGTCTGTACTTCATACCTGGTGCTTTAGGTTTAAAATCTTCATCTGCTTTTTTCATAATCGCTGGATCTATGTATATATCTGGATGTACTTCTTTTAACATCTCTAATGTTATTCCACCTGGTCTTAGTATACATGGCGGTTCTACAGTACAATCAACTATAGTAGACTCAAGCCCTACATCGCACTTTTCCCCACCAATTATAGACTCAACTTTCCCATCTAAATCTTCTATACATCTTTCAATATTAGTTGGACTAGGTTTTCCAGATATATTAGCAGATGGAGCTGCAATGGGAACCCCTGCTTTTTTTATAAGTTCTCTTGCTACTAAATTTGATGGCATTCTTATACCTATACTATCAAGTCCTGCACTTGTTACATCAGGTACCTTAGGTGATTTTTTCATAATTACAGTTAATGGTCCTGGCCAAAACTTATTAATAATTTTTTCTGCAATAGGAGGTATACTATTCACTAAATCATTCATATTAAAATCTGCTATATGAACTATAAGCGGATTATCTTGTGGCCTTCCTTTTGCTACAAATATTTTTTTTACCGCCTCAGAATCTAAAGCATTGGCACCAAGTCCATATACTGTTTCTGTTGGAAATACAACGAGTCCACCATTTCTTATTATTTCTCCCGATTCTTCCATAACCTTTTCATCTAAATTATCTAAGTCTAAATAACTAACTTTTGTATTCATATTTTTTCACTTCTTTACTTATTTATAATTAACCATTACTATGTATTTTATTATAATATATTTGTAATTACAATACCTAAAATTACTCCACATAAGCTACTTACTGTTACATCTATTTTTTCTCCTTTTTTAAAAGACTCTGGTATCATTTGTCCTAATACCACATATAGCATTATTCCGGAGGCAACACCTAAACATTCTGCTAATACTATCTTTGAAATATTACCTATATACAATCCAAGCCAAGATCCTAAAAGCGTTGGAAAAGCCGTAATAAAAGCATACAACATTATTTTAAAAGGCTTAACTTTCGATGCCATAAGTGGTGCAGCTACAGCAATTCCTTCTGGTATATCATGAATTGCTATTACTATACTCATTTTAATTCCTAATGTTGCATACGCCAAAAATCCAGCCCCCATAATTATCCCTTCTGGGAAATTATGAATCATAAGTCCTATAGCCGCCATAAATGCCACTTTGGAACTACGATTACCAAAAAACTTTCTTTCACTTTCCGTAAGAATATCAACTAACATAATAGTACATATACCTAGAATACAAAATACTACTGTATAAAAAACATTTACCTTTTCTATAGATTCTGGTATTAAATCCATCATAACCACAGAAAGCATAAGTCCTGCAGCTAGTCCATTTATATTGCCAATAATTTTCTTAGACGGATTTTTTATTATTACCCCTATAGAAGCTCCTATCATAGTTCCTAACAATGAAATTATACTAGCTAAAGTTACAACAAAAATTAATTTAATATCCAAAATAAACCCTCCATTCCTAATTTATAATTATTTTGCCAATGGAGAGTTTATTCTTTACTTTCTATATTCTTTTATTCTTTTTATACAATCATCTGTAAAATATGCTTGTACACAATTTCTATATATAGCATCCAGCAATGGATACTTAGTATATCCACCTTTATATATTATAAAATAATAACATTGATTATATATATCCTCACTTTTTAATTCTTCATAATATTTTTTAATCCATTTATTTTTTTTTATAAATTGAGGTCCCACTATTCTTATTTTAGGATTTCTAAACTTACTTCTTAATATAACTATTATCCTTAAATCTTTTCCTTCTTTATATGTATGTACCATTTTAACTTTATCACAAGGCACCACATATTTCCCTCCCCAAAGCCCATTTATAATTTTCATTTTAGTATCTATTTTAAATTTTAATCTCTCCTTATCTGCTTTAATAAACATAACAAGAATTATTAAAGATTCTATAAACACTAAATACGATATGAAAAATGCGGAAAAAATATGTGTAAAATATAAAATTGCAGGCAATAGCAAAAAAATAAAGCTCATAGTTAGCATAAATCTCTTATAAGACTTTTTTTGCTTTCTAATGGCTTTATTTATATTCATAGTTACACCTCTAACTTCACTAGTATATGTCCTATTAATTATTTCCCATTGCTTTCATTTTTTCAGCTTGTTCTGCTGTAATTAAAGCATCTATAACTTCTTCCATATCTCCATCAAGGAATGCTTCTAATTTGTATAAAGTTAACCCTATTCTATGTTCTGTAACTCTTCCTTGTGGATAGTTGTAAGTTCTTATTCTTTCACTTCTATCTCCAGTACCAACTTGGCTCTTTCTATCAGCTGATATGCTAGCAGATCTTTCTGCTTCAGCTTTTTCATATAATCTAGCTTTTAATACCTTCATTGCTTTTTCTTTATTTTTAAGTTGTGATTTTTCATCCTGACATGATACAACAATTCCTGTTGGTATATGTGTCATTCTTACTGCTGAGTCAGTAGTGTTAACGCACTGTCCACCGTGTCCTGATGCTCTAAATACATCAACTCTAATGTCATTAGGATCTATTTGTATATCAACGTCATCAACTTCTGGTAGCACAGCTACAGTAGCTGTAGATGTATGTATTCTTCCACTTGATTCAGTATCAGGTACCCTTTGTACTCTATGAACTCCACTTTCAAATTTCATTTTGCTATAAGCTGAATCCCCTCTTAACATAAATACAACTTCTTTAAATCCACCAATATCTGTTTCATTAGCGCTCATAAGTTCAGTTTTCCAACCATGTCTTTCAGCATATCTTGTATACATTCTAAATAAATTAGCTGCGAATAGTGCTGCTTCATCTCCACCAGCACCTGCTCTTATTTCTATAAATACGTTTTTGTCATCGTTAGGATCTTTAGGAAGAAGTAATATTTTTAATTCTTCTTCATCTGTTACTATATTTTCTTCGAGAGTTTTTATTTCTTCTTGAATCATTTCTTTCATATCTTTGTCAGTTTCTTCTGAAAGCATTTCTTTATTAGCTTCTAATTCTTCTTTATTACCTTTATATTCTCTATACTTCGTAACTATAGTTTCAAGCTCCGCATGCTCTTTACATAGTTTTCTCCATTCATTTTGATTAGCCATTACAGATGGATCGCTAATTTTTATTGATAATTCTTCGTACTTATTTTCTGTAAAATCCAATTTATCTAACATAGATTTATCACTCCGTAATCTGTATTTTCACATTACAATATTATAACATAAAATTATTTATTAGTAAAAACTTATAAATAATTTCTGTTAATTGCCATAAGTTCTCTAAGCCTTGTCCTTTAAGGTTTTATCCTTATTTGTTTTTCCTATTGCTACCCTATTTAGTCCTGCAAGGTCATTTATAACTCTAACACAACTAAATCCATTTTTTATTAGAAGTTCTTTTACCTCTTCCCCTTGATCATATCCTATTTCAAACGCCAAAAGTCCATCTTCTTCTAACAATTGTAAACTCTGATTTATTATTTTTTTATAAAAATCTAATCCATCTGCTCCTCCACACAAAGCAATATATGGCTCAAATTTCTTTACATCGTCCATTAAAGTTGGAATCACTTCTTCTTTTATATATGGAGGATTAGATACTATAATATTAAATTTTTTATTTTCTTCTTTTGCTACAGTTAATAAATCACTTTTTCTAACCTTTACTCTATCTTCAAGTAAAAATCTATTTATATTTTTATTAGTAACTTCAATGGCTATGTCTGATATGTCGTAACAATCTACTATAGAATTTTCTATATATTTGCCAATTGAAACCCCTATTGCACCACTGCCACAGCAAACATCACATATCTTAGTATATCCATTGTTTTTGATTTCTTTTATTACTTCTTCAACCAATATTTCAGTATCTGCTCTCGGAATTAATACACCTTCTTTAATAGTGAAATTTAATCCCATAAACTCACATTCACCTAAAATATATTTTACTGGCATCTTATCTTTACGTAAATTTATTAATTTAATAAACTCTTCTTTATCATTATTTGATATTGTTTCACTTCTATTTAAAATTATAAACAACTTATCCTTTTTTAAAACTTTTTGAAGTAAAAGTTGTGCATCTAACATATAGGTATCTATATTTTCTCTTTTTAATATATCATATGCATATTTCAGCGCTTCTCCTATAGTCATCCGCTCACCTCCCGTTCTACATTTTTAATATAAAATTTATTATATATATTCATCTGCACTTTGCAAATTTTTAATCGCTTCATTATTTTCTGTCTGTTTATTGTATTTTTCTTTTATACTCTCAACAGTTTCTATACCCTCTGCTACTTTTAAAGAAACAATTGCTACTTCTAATTGTTCTAAATCAGGTTCTCTTGTCGTAAGCTTTTGAAGCATAAGTCCAGGATAAGATAATATTTTTGTACATTTATTTTTATTATTACCCATCCATTTTATAATTTCATAAGTTACTCCTGAAACTACTGGCAATAAAATTATTCTATAAAATATTCTCTGCCATATAGAGTTCCATCCAGTAAATGAAAATAATATTATACTCACTATCATAACCAGAAATAAAAAATTTGTACCACATCTTGGATGTAATCTACCTTGTTTTTTCGCATTTTCAGGAATAAGTTTTTCTTTGCCTTCATAACAAAATATAGTCTTATGTTCCGCACCATGATACTCAAATACCCTTTTTATATCATCCATCTTACTTATTAAAAATATATATGCAAGAAAAATTCCAACTCTTATTATTCCTTCTAATATATTAAGAATAATAGTATTATTTACATTTAATCTTTTAAAGCCATTGGCTGCAAAAGTAGGTATTATAAAAAATATAAAGATTGACAAAACCATTGATACTATAAATGAAATTGCCATTATAATATCTGTGGCCTTCCCCTTAAACTTATCTTCCATCCATTTATCAAACTTAGATGGTTCTTCATCACTCTCTGTATCTTCTTCTATAAATGATGCAGAATAATTCAAAGTTTTTATTCCAATTATAAGAGAATCAATCAAAGTCACAAATCCTCTTATAATTGGTAGAGAAAACATTTTATTTTTCTTAGTAAGGGGTTCTATTTCATCAAAGTCTACTTCTATATCACCATTACTTTTTCTTATAGCAGTAGCAACTCCTTTAGAACCTCTCATCATAACTCCTTCTATTACTGCCTGTCCTCCAACTGAAACTTTTTTTCCCATATTATCACCCCTTTTTTTAGAACTTATTAGAACTTACATTATCTGTTACTATACTTATCTCTAAATTGAAAATAACACTTAGGGCAAAGGGATTCATACTCAACATCATCCTCTTTATCTATTGCCACTTGTTTTCCTTCAAAAACAAATTGTCCATTTATTTTTCTTCCATTCAATAATGCTTTTTTACCACAACTGCAAATAGTTTTTAGTTCTTCTATACTATGAGCTAATAAAAGTAGTCTTATACTTCCTTCAAATCCATTCATCTGAAAATCAGTTCTAAGACCGTAACATATTGTTGGTATATCTAACTTAACAGCTATTTCAAGAAGTTGATCTATTTGTTCCTTTTTTAAAAATTGAACCTCATCTACCAATACACAGTTTACTTTTCCACTTTTATCACAAATTTCCTTAACTTTCTCATAAGCATTTTCATTACTTTCTAAAAGCATGTCGACTTTTCTTGTAACTCCTAATCTAGAAACCACCTTGTCTCCACCTTTAGAATCGGTCTTTGGTTTTATAACAATAACCTTCATGCCTCTCTCTTCATAATTATGTGCTACTTGCATTAGATTTGTTGATTTTCCACTATTCATAGCACCATATCTAAAATATAATTTACTCATTTAAAACGTACCCTCCACAATTTTACCCAATGGTATTTTATTTTTCATACTACTTATTTTATATGTTTATTCCTTTAAATTGCAAGTACAAAATTCTTGCTATTTAAAGTACCCTATGATATAATTTTAAGAGTTGACAATTCGGTTTGAATTATTCTATTTAAGAATGATTATAAGCGAGCGAGGTGAAAATAATGAAAGAAGGTTTACACCCAGAATACCATCATGATGCAGTAGTTAAATGTGCATGTGGAAATACTTTCACTACTGGATCAACTAATACTGAACTTAAAGTCGATGTTTGTTCTAAATGTCATCCTTTCTATACTGGAAAGCAAAAGATATTAGATACAGGCGGAAGAATCGAAAAGTTCATGAAGAAATACAACTTAAATCAAAAATAATTAATTTAAAAAATGGGAAAGATTTTATCTTTCCCATTTTTCTTTATTAAAGTTTTCTAAAAACTCAGAGTTACTTTTTGTTTTCGAAAGTAAATTAATAAGCTTTTCCGTTACACTAGCTGTGTTATTTTCCTTATACAAGACTTTTCTTATTGTAAACGAAGCTTCTAATTCTTGCTTAGTTAACAGCAAATCTTCTCTTCTTGTTCCTGATTTATATATGTCTATAGCTGGGAATATTCTTCTTTCTTCTAGTTTTCTGTCTAAATGAACTTCCATATTTCCAGTTCCCTTAAATTCTTCAAAAATCATATCATCCATTCTACTTCCTGTTTCAACAAGAGCTGTTGCAAGTATTGTAAGACTTCCGCCCTCTTCTATATTTCTTGCTGCACCAAAGAATTTTTTAGGCATTATTAATGCTCCTGGATCAAGTCCGCCAGATAATGTTCTTCCTGTTGGATTAATTGTCAAGTTATATGCTCTTGTAAGTCTTGTTAAACTATCAAGAAGTACAATAACATCTTGTCCTTGTTCAACCATTCTTTTAGCTCTTTCAAGAACCATATAAGCTACTTTTGTGTGATGTTCTGGTTCTTCATCAAAAGTTGAATATATAACTTCTCCATTTATAAATCTTTGCATATCTGTAACTTCTTCTGGTCTTTCATCTATTAAAAGAACTATTAATTTTGATTCTGGGTGATTTTTAGATATACTATGAGCAATTTTCTTTAAAAGAGTTGTTTTTCCTGCCTTAGGTGGTGCAACTATAAGTCCTCTTTGCCCTTTACCTATAGGTGATATTATATCCATTAATCTAGAAGATAAGTCTCCTTGACCTGTTTGCAATCTTATTCTTTCATTAGGGTAGATTGGTGTTAATTTTTCAAACCTTTTTCTTCCTACAGCTTTTTCAGGATTTTCTCCATTTATCTTTTCAACATATATAAGAGCTTGAAACTTTTCTCCATCTTTTGCTGTTCTAACTTTACCTGTTACTTCATCTCCAGTTTTTAAATTAAACCTTCTTATTTGAGATGGTGATACATAAATATCTTTAGGACCAGTTAAATAATTTTCCCCTCTTAAAAAACCGTAATTGTTATTTTCTATAATTTCTAGTACACCTTTTGCGCTATCAGATTCATGTATCATTTCTTTAAAATTCTTTTCCTTTTCTTGTGGATTTTCTTCTTCTATACTTTCACTTTTGTTTACTAATTTTTGTTTTGTATTTTTTATATTATCATTGAAAGAATTATGTACTTTTTTAGGAGTTATGTTTTCTTTTAAAATAACACCATCTTTATTTATAGATATTTGCATCGCTTTATTAATAGCATCTATTAGCTCTTGTTTTTTTAATCTACTTGTGCCTGTTAGTTTTAACTCTTTTGCCATTTCTTTCAACTGAACGACAGTCATACCACTTAAATCTTTACTATCCAAAATAACACCTCCATAATAATATTTATTTATAATAATCTCGGGAAATAACTCGTACAGAAATGTTTGAAGTGTAACACTTTTTAGATTATACCCTATTTTAACTTTTTTATCTAGCAATTTAATAGAAAAAAAAGTAATCTATCCATATATCCATAATATTGACAGATTACATCAATTATATTCAGCCATTTAAATCATTTCATAGATATTTTCATTAACTTCTCTATATTTGTTTATTTTATCTTCAACTTTTTCCTTCTGCCCAATAAAGAATATAGGATCTCCTAATTTTTCACAACCACAAATTGTCATGCTTCCCTTTATAAAACTCATACTTTTGTAAGTATAATAGTGATATTCCCCACATATAGGACATTGTATTCTAAATCCAATTTGTTTTTTACTAACTTCTATAACTTCTAAAAACTTAAATATATTTCCTATATTATTTATTTTAAATATGGATACTCTTCTCATATCATACTGACCTATCGGATTTTTAAGTGCAATTGTTATTTCTGTATCTATTATCACTTAAAACACCTCCATATTTTTAAAACTTCTAAATATATAGATTCTATACTTCTTCTGTTTTTCCTTCATAAATAAATCTATATCTTAAATTTTTTGTAAATACAATCAGTTTTTTTGTATTTTTCAGTAAAAAAAGAGTAGTTAATGTAATAATTTAACTACTCTCTTATATTTAATATCTACTATTTATTTTCTAAAGACGCTTTTACAAAATCTCTAAATAATGGATGCGGTCTGTTTGGTCTTGATTTTAATTCTGGATGAAATTGAGTTGCTACAAACCATGGGTGATCTTTAACTTCTACAATCTCAACCAATCTATCATCTGGGCTTAATCCTGTTATTTCAAGTCCCGCATTTAAAAGTTCTTTTCTGTATTCATTATTAAATTCATATCTGTGTCTATGTCTTTCA
This sequence comes from Clostridium massiliodielmoense, assembly GCF_900176615.1. Classification (GTDB taxonomy): domain Bacteria; phylum Bacillota; class Clostridia; order Clostridiales; family Clostridiaceae; genus Clostridium_H; species Clostridium_H massiliodielmoense. The sequence goes on along the minus strand of NZ_FXLO01000008.1, from coordinate 245,707 downwards.
TATACAACAGGTTCTCCGTAAGCTGTAAATGCATTTGAATCTTCCTTTAATTTACATGGATACAATCCAAGTCTCATTGTACCACCCTTTTCATCGATATCTCTTTGATCTGGCATTATATCAATTACTGGATGCTTACTATTTTCATCTATTTCAGAACTATGAGCATCAGTATAGTTTAATACGTTTCTCGCAAACTCTATAACTGAACATTGCATTCCAAGACATATTCCAAGGAAAGGCACTTTGTTAACTCTAGCATATTTTATTGCTTCTATTTTTCCTTCTACTCCTCTATCACCAAATCCACCTGGAACTAATATTCCATCAACATCTTCTAAGTAAGTTTCAACATTTTCAGAAGTAACATGTTCTGCATTGATCCACTTAATATGTACACTTGAATTATTAGGTATTCCACCATGATTTAGCGCTTCAACAACTGATATATAAGCATCGTGAAGCTCTACGTATTTTCCTACAAGTCCAATAGTTACATTTTCTTTTAAATTTTTAATCTTTTGAACCATATCAATCCATTCAGAATTATCTATAGTATCACAATTTAATGCTAATTTTTTGCACACTAAAGTATCCAATCCTTCATTATGAAGCATTAGTGGAACTTCATAAAGATGTTCAGCATCTAAATTTTGAATTACTGCATTAGCATCTACGTTACAGAATAATCCGATCTTTTCTTTAACTTCATGAGGAAGTGGTTTTACTGTACGACATACTAATACATCTGGTTGAATTCCTATGCTTCTTAATTCTTTAACTGAATGTTGAGTAGGTTTTGTTTTTAACTCTCCTGCTTTTCCTAAGTAAGGAATTAAAGTTAAGTGTATGAAACATACATTTTCAAAACCAACTTCATATTTTATTTGTCTTATAGCTTCTAAGAAAGGTAATGATTCTATATCTCCAACTGTTCCACCGATTTCAGTTATAACTACATCTACATCTTTCTCTTTTGCAACTCTATAAACTCTATCTTTAAGCTCATTTGTTATGTGAGGAATTACTTGAACTGTACCTCCTAAATAATCTCCACGTCTTTCCTTTGATAAAACTGACCAGTATACTCTACCAGTAGTAACATTACTGTTTTGACTTAAGTTTTCATCTATGAATCTTTCATAGTGTCCTAAGTCTAAGTCTGTTTCAGCTCCATCATCTGTAACGAAAACTTCTCCGTGTTGATATGGGCTCATAGTTCCTGGGTCTACATTTAAATATGGATCAAATTTTTGAATTGATACTTTAAGACCTCTATTTTTTAATAATCTTCCAAGTGAAGCCGCTGTTATTCCTTTTCCTAATGAAGATACAACGCCTCCTGTGACGAATACATACTTAGTACTCAAAATAATTCCTCCTTTAATTTATGTAAAAAGTGTTGACATATTATATAATCTTAATTATAATAAATATTACCCTATAAAATAGACTAATTATGTCTATTTCTATTTGTGTTTTAAAACATATTTAAGATAATATCACATTTTCAATTCTTATGCTACCCTTTTTTATATATTTTTTCATTTATTTTTATTTTATTTTATTAAACATCTCGTCTTTTGTCTAATTCATCTTGTAAACTAAAATAAATTTCTCTAAATTCTCTATTTATAAGCAATTTTTCTTGAGCTTTTCTTATATTATTATTTACAGCTCTTTTACTATTTATAGAAAAATCTCTGTTTATAGAATCTATATCTATACACTTATTTTTATTCAATAATAAAAATAATAAATATTTACATTCCTTATCCTTTAATATTTTATATAATTCTCCTTTTCTTATACCTTTAATTTTGCATATTGCACTTATTACATTTTCATACCTATTGGAATTATACATAAATTTCACCTCATTAGAATTATTGTCTAAGTAAGTTAAATTTAAACATATGTAATTTCCCAAACAAATACAAATAGCACATAGTTTTTAATTATACTACGTGCTATTTATACCTACATAGTTTTGATATCTATACTTAATGATGTTTTTATTGGCTTGTGTCCGGTCAAAGCCATATTGTATCTTACTAAAATACTTCCACCATTTTCATTCACATCTATATTTAATTTTTTAGTATCCACTACAAGTTCTAAAACTCCATATGGTGTATTGTACAATGATAAATCCTTATTATCCTTTTCAAAATTTATTTTTGCATTAGTTGTTCCCATTCTAACAAGACTGAATTTATCTGAACCTATCTTTAAAGTGGTAGTGGTGCCTTTCATTCCTGATATTTCAGTTTCTTCATAAACAGCATAATATAAATCATTCTTTTTATATAACTTTCCTTTAGTCATAACTTCTATTTTGCCATCTTCAATACCTACTTGATCACTTTTTATAGATATAAGTGCATCTTTCCCCATACAATACCCCCCTTTCCTTATCCTATCATAAATTCTTTTAATTCTTCTTCAGTTGCTGGCTTAACTTCAATAGAACTAGTATAAGGTTTAGAATAATTTCCATATATAACTTTAAGACTTTCTTCTTCTCTACCTTTTGAATATCTTCCAGATACTTTTGCGGCAAATTCTATATCTTCTTTTGTAGGCTCTCCAATTATAGCAACCATAGATCCTTTAAAATCTTTAACTAAAAATGCTACATCTTCTTCTTTAAGATATTCTTTTATTTCAGATGCTTCAGATGCAGTTCTAGTAGATATTATTTTTGCATTTTCCGAAACCCTAAAGTGTCTTCCAAACTTTAATAATTCAATATCATTTTCTGATATATCTTCTTTATGATCAACTAAATCTCTAAGTCTAACTGAAAAATTAGGTTCTGTTAATTTACATCCACCAGCTGGTGATGGATAATCTTTTATACCCCATTTTTCAGCAAGTTCCATTTGAACTTTTCTTCCTCTTCCTGTTATACCAAGTAATTTTTCTCTATCAACAATACCGTTAAGCTCCATTTCTGTTGGTGGCAAAACTTTTGCACATAGAGGTCTTAATATTTTATCTGCAAATCCGGATTCTTTTTTTACTACATTTAATGAAGACTTATTTTGAGACATAGGTCTTTGATTCAGAACTTCTCCAGTTATAATAAAATCAGCATTAAACTTTTCTAAAAGTTCACCAGCGTATCTCATCATCATGGCATGACAATCTATACAAGGATTCATATTCTTTCCATGACCATGCTTAGGTGATTTTGTCATATCAAAATGCTCCCTTGAAAAATCAACTACCTCCAAAGGTATATCTATTTGCTTTGTCATTCTCTTAGCATTTTCTGGTCCAAAAAAGTAAGATTTAAAACATATTCCTATGACTTCTATTCCCTGATCTTTTATTAACTTTGCAGCTAATATACTATCTAGTCCACCGGATATAAGTGCTAACGCTTTTGTCATAATGTTCTCCTCTCATAAGAATTTATTATTTATTATCCCTTTCAATTGCAAGTTCTATAATTTCACTTATTAATTCTCCGTAAGCTTTTCCTTCTGCTTGCCACATCTTAGGATACATACTTATCTTTGTGAATCCTGGTATTGTATTTATTTCATTTAAATAAACTTCTTCTGTTTCTTTATCTACAAGGAAATCTACTCTAGACATTCCCGCACAGTCTAACATCTTAAATATTTTAACAGCTAATTCTTTAACTTTTTCAAGTTTTTCTAGGCTTAAGTTAGCTGGTAATAATAGTTTTGATTGTGCATTTGAATACTTTGCTTCGTAGTCATAAAATTCATTTGCAGGTACTATTTCACCTGGAGTTGCTGCCATAGGTTCATCATTTCCAAGTACTGCAACTTCAATTTCTCTTGCGTTTAAAGCTACTTCAACTAATACTTTTCTATCAAATTTTAAAGCTTCTTCAAGTCCTGATTCTAGCTCTTGTCTATTATGTGCCTTACTTATTCCAACTGAAGAACCACTATTTGAAGGCTTAATAAACACATCATATCCTAACTTATTTTCTATTGTAGATATTATATCCGTTTTCTTATTTTTATAATCATGAGCATTTACCACTACATAATCTGCTTGTTTTACACCAAAGTTTTCTAACACATATTTTGTATACACCTTGTCCATGCATACAGCTGACGCCATAACTCCAGGACCTACACATGGTATATTTAAAAGCTTACATAATCCTTGAATTGTGCCATCTTCACCATATAGTCCATGCATGACTGGAAATACTACATCAACTTCTCTATTAAAAAGAATTTCTTGTCCATTTGGATTTTTATAAAATTCGTCTTTTTCCCATTCACCAGATTCTATTTTGTCAATAGCTCCAGTATATTCAAACCATCTACCATCCTTTGTTATACCTATTGGATAGACATCGTATTTACTTAAATCAATATTTTTTAAAACTGAAGATGCAGAAATACGTGAAACTTCATGTTCTGTAGATTGTCCTCCAAAAAGAATAGCTACCTTTTTCTTCATAATGCTCTCCCCTTATAATTTAAGAATTATATTTTAAATATTTATCTATTAATATATGCTAATATCCTTTTATTTTCTAATTTGAACATTGACGCACTTCAAATTATATACCAATCTATTAAATATGTGAACCCTTTTTTAAATGAAGGAGATACCTCAAAATCAGATATCTCCTTCTTATAGTTTACCTTTAATTCACTTTTAAAATAACACTATAATGCAAGTTCTCCATTAGATGTTTTTATAATTTGTAGTATCCTTTGTTCATAACCAGTTTCAGCATTTATATAAACAATAAATTCATCATCTTTATATTTACCACTAAATTCATAACAAAGAATTTCTTTATTAGCTTCTGTTGGAATTATCGCTAATTTTACAGAATCAATTTTAAGATTTTTTCCTATTTTATCTTTTGCAACTTGCTCAGAAATCTTAGACTTTGGTATCTGTCTGTTTTCAACATGAGAAGTTAGATATTTATCTGATTCTATTCCTATTATTTCCCCAGTATCCAATGCAATTTTTAGTTTTATTTGATCTGGATATATGTTTATATCATTTTTATTGTAAACATAACTTATGGTAATTGTATTATCAGATTTTTGTGTGTAAGTTGGTTTCATGTTCTTATAACCAAACTTCTCTAAGAATACATTACCTATTTCTTTAGCTTTTTTAACATCTATACTACTTTTATCTACCTTTCTACTATCTATTAAATAAACAATATGACCTCCATTTTTACTTATCTCACAAACTATTTCATTACCATCCGCTCTTTCATTTAAGTTAATACCAAATCTATAAGAAGGTATTTTAGATTTTGGATCATCTTTTCTAACTATACTTTTTATTTTATTTTCTCCAAATATTTTCTTTATAATATTTTTTGCATCTTCTTCTTTAATTTCTTTTTCATCTATAACTTTAGGTCTTATTTGTAGTGTATTTTCAGAAAATGGCCCATCATTTATTAATGTTGGATATTGTAATACTTGATTTTGAATAGCCTTAAATTTATCCGAAGCAAGATTTTCAGAACTTTTTCCAAGTTTAGAATTAGCCTTCTTTCTTATTTCACCCCATTTCAATTTTCCCTCGCTTATATCCTTTTGAACTTGACTTAGCTGTATTAATAAATAATCTGCTTGATCTTTTAATGATTCTATCTTTTCATAATCTTTATCTGTTAATTTTCCATTTTCAAAAGAACTTCTACTAAGTGTATGAGCAAAATCCCCTATTTGAGCTAAAAACTTACTAGTTCCATCTACATATTCTTGTGATACAGGAATTGAATGTATTTTATCGTTTGCTATATCTGCATATTTAGATATATTTCCAAATGTTATAATATTAGCTTCCTTTGAATTTACAATAGCAGATTTCGCAAGACTACTTTTTAAATTTTTAACAGAATCAATCAATTGATACATACTTTTAGTATATTCTCCTTGCAAATAATTTTTATAATCATTTCTCTCTAATGTCATTAAAATAGCAAATGTAGTTGCGAACACAACTATAAACGAAACAATTGTTGTATATATAACTCTTTTCTTATTCATATGTATATATTCCTCCCGCTTATTCTCTTATAATCTATATTAATAGTATTTGTTTTAATAATTGGGGTTATACATAATACAATAATTTATTTACCCTCATAAGCTTCCCTTATCTTTTCTGCAATTTTAAATTTAAATACAACCTTATTTTCGTCCATATCATCATTTACAAGTTCATACTCTTCTTTTGATAGAGTTTTTTTCATCATATCATCAGTTTTCTTAACTTCTACATCCCCTTTTGTTATATCTGTAAAGCATAGTGGTGGAAACATTACACACCACCAATTATGACCTTGTCCATTTCCAATTATAATTCTATACGCCTCATAGTTTCCTTGAGGTAAAGTTATGTTACCGTAAGTTTTAACTGGAAAATTCTCATGAGATAACTTTGACTTTACAGTATATGTATACCCATTTTCCTCTACAGTTTGTTTAGCTATTTTATTTATTACAGCATTATTTTCTTTTATTATTTCTCTTGATTGATCTATACTCTTTGATTTTTTTAACTTTGGTGATATATATTTTAAAACATTATCTCTAACTTTCAATTTTAGAGCTTGATCTTCAGTTGAATCACTATTTGCAATTACATGAAATCTTATTAATTTATTTGCAATTGATTTTTGACTTGCATCTGCTTTTATATATGAAACTACTAATACACTCCCGGTTAAAATTATTAATGAAATCATGACAGCTAGTACCTTTTTCATTTTAAACATCCCCTTTTTTATCTGATGTTTAAGATTATTGACTATTTTCCATATTTTATACATAGTTTTTTAACATCTTTTAAAATATAACTTCAGCAAAAACAAAAATTGAGAAGATAAAATCTTCTCAACTTATTTTTGATTAGTATTAACTTTATCAATTATTTTGTTATGCCTACTCTTCTTGCATGAACACTTACATTTACATCTATATTAGCATTTTTATAAACAAAATGCCACTTATCTCCTATACTTTTATATAAATCAGGATAAAACTTTTCACAATAATCTTTTAATCCTATTAAGTCTATAGGATGTTCTTCTTGCAAGATTCTAGCTACTTTTTCACACTTTCTCTCTATTACTTGACTAAAGTCATGCTGAATGTCTTTTAACTTTGTATAATTAAAGAGATCATCACCAATACAATATCCTTTTAATTGTCCTTCTAAACTTACATCAATTCTAAAATTTAATTTATTTATATTACTAGAATCAACTATTTTTATTTTTCTTTTGATTCCTCCAACTTCAAATTCTATTGGATGACCATTTTTAAGTATGGTTTCCTTTCCGCCTTTTACCTTTCCTCTTAAAATATCCAAAGATGATGTTTCATCAGGCGTCAAGTATCCTTCTAGTTTATAGTTCTTAATCAAAGCCATTCCCGATATATTTAATTTTGATTTATCTTCTTTATCAAATTCTAAACTTGGAATAGCTATATCTTTATCATTATAAAGTGATATTAACATATCATTTAAAGTAACTGGTAATATAGTAGAATTAGTACTACTATTCTCCATAAGCCCACTTATATAAGTTTCAATATTTTTTTCCATAGTAGGTATAAACTTAACATAATTTTCCGCTTTTCCATCCACAACCATTACAAACATCATTCTATTTATGTCTGCCTGCCTTTCAAAAAAATCTATAGTTTCTTTGAATACATCAGGATATTGCATTACTTCATTACTTAATAATAACAACTTAGAATGTCCTGTATATATAATTCTACTAGTTTTAGAAGCTAACTCATTTATAGCATCTTGCATAGAAAAAGCCTTTGTAGTTATTACTTGTTCTGTAGCAGTACCTGACTGTGTAGGTGCAAGCTCACTTATATTGGGAAATCCAAAAGTTACATCAAGCTTTTTATATTGAGATTCATTAAAAATTTCATCAGATTTTACTTTTTTAAATTCCTCTTGTTTACTTATAGCTTTTCCTATATCTATTGCTATTGTAGATATAAAACTCTTTCTCTCTATTTCAACCTTATCCCAACAGCCAGTCAATAAAGAACAAAATAATACCATTGTAAAAATAACAACCTTTTTATACCTCATTTTTAACTCTCCTTGATTTTATAGTGCCAATTATAAGTAATAAAATAGGTAATATCACCATAACTCCTAGTCCTATATACGGAGAAAACTTCTCTTTTATTTTATAAACTTCAGCTATATTTTGTGGATATAAAGATAATAAATATATGATAGGCGTTACAACTATCACTGAAATTTTTATATCTTCTAAATGAAATACATCCTTTACCACCTCCGAACTAAAATAATACAAATTCACATAAGTAGTAAAGAAAAATATAAACCAAAATGCCATAATTGCCCCTTCCCACCTTTCAACAAAGGTTCCCGGAAGATTTACAGTTGACAACATAGTTATAGTTGGCCATAACAATTGAGAAATATAAGATTTAGAAAATACAATCACAGTTGTAATGGATACTATGCAATAAAAAACAACTACAAATATAAGTCCTCTATATGTTACTTTCATTACCTCCCTTTTTTTCTTAACTAAAGGATATAACATATATATAATTTCAAATCCTAAAAATGCAAAAACACTACTCTTAATTCCTACTAAATAATCTATAGGTTTGTGTGTTAAAACCGGAAATATATTTGTATAATCAGATCCTTTTAGTACAAATAAAATAGCTATTAATATAGGCAAAAACATAAGCCAAAATACTATTTCATTAAATCTTATTACACTTTCAATTTCTCCTCTTACAAGAAATGCACCAACTAAAATAACTAATATAATTATAAATTCAGATGGTGTTCTCTTTAAAAGATACATTTTTAGGACCTCTGTAAAAACCCTCATTTCCATGGAAAGCACTAAAATAGCAGTTAATATTACTACTAAAGCAATAATTCCTCCCAGTATTTTTCCAAAGTTATATTGAATCATATCTGTAAATTTTCTATATTCACTTACCTCAATAGATTTTTTCATAATATACAAGATTGGTACTATCACTAACCCCGTTAATACTATTACTATCCACCCATCAGTTCCAACCTTTTCACCCAATATCCTCGGATACGCAAATATAGATGTTCCCGCTATAGTGGCAACCATAGTTACAAACAAATCATATTTACTTATAATATTATTTTTTTTCATAAGTATATAATCACCACTCTTTCTATTCCTGTCTTGTTTTATCTTGAGTATTCATATACATAGGTCTTTTTTTAAACCATTTTAAAGGTAATCTTAAAAATACATCTTTAAAATCTCTTATATTAGGATTTACAATCGGAGCTAAATATGGAATACCAAAACTTTTTAATTTTATTAAATGTACTAGAACAACAATAAGACCTAGTATTATTCCATATAATCCAACAATAGCTGAGCATATAGTTAAAAATACTCTGGTCATTCTAAGACCTGTAGTTACTCCATAATTAGGTGTTATAAATTCTGTAATTGCAGTTATACTTACAACAATTATCATTATTGGACTTACAATGCCTGCACTTACTGCCGATTGTCCTATAATTAAACCGCCAACAATACCAATTGTTGCCCCTATAGGTCTTGGCAATCTAACTACAGCCTCTAGCAGTAAATCAAAACTAATTTCCATAATTATAGCTTCAATAAACGCAGGAAATGGAACTCCCTCTCTTGATGCCGCTATAGAATAAGCAAGTCTTGCCGGAATAATCGATGTATGAAATGATGTTATAGCAATATATAACGCAGGAAATGTTATGCACATTATTATTGCAAGTGTTCTAAGCAATCTTATAATTGATGAATTCATCCATCTTTGATAGTAATCGTCCGGTGATTGTAATAAATTTGGCAGTGTTGCAGGTACAATAATAGCAAATGGCGAATTGTCTACAAGCACTGCAACTCTTCCTTCATATAAAGCTGCTGCAACTACATCTGGTCTTTCTGTGCTTTGTACTTGTGGAAATGGAGATAAGCAATCATCTTCTATCATCTGTTCTATGTATCCACTATCAAGTATTGCATCAATATCTATTTTATCTAGTCTTCTCTTAAGTTCATCTAAAACACCAACATTAACTATGTCATCTATATAAGTAATTGCCAAATCTGTTTTTGATCTAACTCCCACAACTTTAGATTCGATTCTAAGCCTTGTATCTTTTATTCTCCTTCTTACTAATGCAGTATTAAATCTTATTGTTTCAGAAAAACCATCTCTGGAACCTCTAATTGTAGTTTCTCCAGATGGTTCTCCTATTCCCCTTGCAGGCCAAGAACGCGAGCTTATAACACAAGCTACATTAAATCCATCAACTAACAACAAAGTATCTCCGCTTAATATGCTTACAATACCTTTTGATAGATCATCTATTTCCTTTACATCAGACACCGTTAGTATTCTATCTTTTATATCATTAAATTCTGATATTTCTTCTGCCTCTTCCATAAAACTCTCAAGAACATAATCATTTAATAAATTCCTATCTACCATTCCATCTACATATATTATGGCTGTTTTAAAATGGCTAAACTTAAATTCTCTATATACTATATCCGAATTGTTCTCCAGCAGAACTTTTATGTAATCTATATTCTTTTTAATATTACTAGATATAGTTTTGTCTATCTTTTCCTTCAATACTTCCACTTCCTTTTTCTAATTAAACTAACTAGCAACTACCCACCTTAATATATATAAAGTCACTCCCAGTATCATGATCCATTTTCCTATAATCTTCGCCTTTGTAGCTGCACTATTCATACCAGAGTCTTTAAAACTTGTTGAGTCTAGACTAACTGCTATGAAACCTTGAATCAACAATAGCATCAAGAAATATTTGGTAAATAAGTTTATAACTTTCACATTATCACTCCCATTTTCTTTACACTATTTTCTGTATTAATAAATGAAAATATACATATAAAAAGAGACTGTACATTTAGTACAATCTCTTTTTATATAGTGCGAGTAATATATACATCATTATATTTATTTTTAAAATGTTCATAACATCTTTGAGCCTTCAAAATGTCATTAAAAAATCCAAAAACCGAAGGACCACTTCCACTCATCATAGAACCCAAAGCTCCATTTCTAATCATTTTTTCTTTTATTTCTTTTATTATAGTATGCTTTTTTAAAGTCACATTTTCCAAAACATTTCTCATATTTTCACTAACATATATTAAATCATTATTTTCAACTGCTTTTATTAACCCCTCTGTATCTGGATGTCTATATATCTTATTTATATCAAGATTTTTATACACTTCCTTAGTAGATACACCAAAATTAGGTTTAACCAAAACTAATATATGACCTCTAAATCCTTTAATCTTTGTAACTTCTTCTCCAATACCTTCACATAAAGCAGTGCCGCCTTTTATACAATATGGAACATCTGCACCAATTTTTAATCCCAATTTGCAAAGTTCATCATCAGTTACATCTATATTATATAATTTTCTCATAGCCAAAAGCGTCGTGGCAGCATCGGAACTTCCTCCAGCAAGCCCAGCTGAAACTGGTATATTTTTAGTTATGTTAAAATCTACTCCACCTTTTAAATTATATGTATCTAAAAATAAGTTCGCAGCTTTATATACTAAATTTCTTTCATCTAAAGGAACATAACTTTTATTACATTTTATATTGATTCCTGATTTATTTTTCGTCATGTCTAAAATATCATATAACTCAATTCTTTGCATTATCATCTGTAACAAATGATAACCATCTTCTCTTTTACCTACTACATCTAATGATATATTTATTTTAGCATATGCTTTAGAAAACATAATATTTCCCCCAAAATAGTTTAATTTTAATTAGTTTATTATATCATAAATTATTAATTATATAAAAATATCTCCATACTTAAAATTAAGTATGGAGATATTTTTATATAATTGCTCTTCCAGGAATAATCATCTTATCCCCTACATTAATATTTTCACTTTCAAGTCCATTTATTTTTATTAAATCTTCCACAGTTGTGCAATATCTTTTAGCTATTTTCCACAATGTATCACCATCTTGCACAACATATATTGTTATACTAGCCTTTTTATCCACAATTTCATCTTCTAATGGCTCTATATCAACCAAAAAGTCCTTATGAGTAATATAATTAACATTACCATAAATCTTACCTAAAGATTTTACAGCTATAGTTCCAGCCTCTACACCAGCCTCTAAGTTTTCTAAACTAACTTTTGCTATACATTCCATATCAATCTTAGCTCCAGGTATATCTACTGCCGCACTAAATGGAATTTCTTCACTTATTACAGCCAATCCATTATCTTCATCTTCAGTTTTATATAAAATGTTTACATTTAATAGTCCATCAACTAGAACTTTATCTTCAACTATTTTTTTATCTGTTATAAACATATTTCCTAATGCCATTATAACTTCTGTTGGCTTTGATCCATTTACATCTATATTTTCCTTCACCATAATTTCAGCATTGTTTTGTCCTAGCATAGCATTAAGATCATATGCTTTTTTATTCATCTTTAACATTTTTGAAGGTGAATAAGCATCTTCTATCATATCTATTTGTTCTTTGCTTACAATCTTTGTTTCGGACTTTATTAAAGCTTCTAAATCTATAATACGATTTTCCCCTAAATCATCTTCTTTAATGTCAAATGAAACATCATCTACAACAAACTCCGTATTACTTTCCATAAATTCAGTTACATCTAAGCACTCTACTTCATCATTTACATAAATATCTTCTTTTAAAGTGCAAAGTTCCTTACTATCAGCTGCTTTATATAATATTTGAATTTGGGTAAATGCCTCAACTTGTACCTTTCCTTCTAATAATTTGACATCACTTTTATGAACTCTAACATCACAATTAATTACCTTACCTATTTCAGGTTTATCCATAGGCACTTGAATATGCGCCTTACTTATTAACTCTCCTGTAGGTGTAGCTATTATTTTGTCAATTGAAGATGGGTTCTTTAATAACTGGATATCTTCTAATGAATCTACATCCTTTATAACTTCAAATTCATATTTTTTATAAACAGCAGCTTCTATTTGTATAATTCCTTCTATAACTATCTTTCTCTCATTTATTATGTTACATTCTATATGTTCAATATTGCATTCTAATGTACAGTCCATATCTGCCTTCGCATCATCCATATCTGCATATGTTGAAAAATCCTTTGTATAAATTACATTAAAAATCTCTTTACCTTCATCTACACTAGCTAAATAAAGTACGTTACAAATTATTTGTCCTTCTATATAAACCTTATTCTGCATAACTTCCTTACTAGTTATTTTCGGTTTAGCATCTAACATCAGTATCTTTTCTACATCTGGTTGTATATCAGGTATAACGTACTCCTCTTTTACAACATTATCAATATTTTTTTTTCCTAAAAGTTGATTATATTCTATACTCTCTTTTATCAATTCCATAGCCATCCATTCTACCTCCCATAAACTTCCTACTAACTAATATATATATATCTTTTATGAGAAATATGATTATTTTATAAAAAAAAGATGAGGTACTGATAATTCAGTACCTCATTTATCCTGCGAAGTCTATTTGAACTGTTTTTGTCAAAACATCTGAGTAACTATATGTGACCGTCCTTTGGGTGTCGTCTTGTAATCTAACAAGAAAGATACTTGGGTATGTCTTTTCTAGCACTCCGCTATTTACTACAATCTTTCTTCTTCCGTTGTTAGCCTTTAGCGTCACTTTCTCTCCTACATGATTATCCATCTTATCCTTTATGGACGCTAATACATTTCTTCCTTCCATCACTAGCACCCTCTTTCTACATTCTATATTATACAATATATCCTAGTGATTGTCAAGTAACTAAATATTTTATCACTAATATATACTACTTGTCAATATTAATTTTATGTTAACTTTTCATTAAAACACTATATATTCTTAATATTCAATTATTTTATTGAACTACTCTTATTTGTATTATGTGTAATAATATTATTTATATACATTATTTTATAATTGAATATAATACAACTTTTACATTATTTAAGAATATTTTGACTTAGGAAATCCTTCCCTATATTTCCCACGTGTTTCTAATCCTCCTACCCCGTCAACACCTGTTATTGTATTATAAACAACATCATGTATAGATACTACTTTTCCTACATTTGTATAAGCTATTTTCTCACAAATAAAAACAGGATCTAAACAATGGATCAATACCCTATTAGGTGAACTTGCAAAATTTGCTCCTGCATCTAATATTGCCTCATAGCATGACTGACAAGCCCCAGCAAATATAACTAGATCATCATAATTGGGTTCATATTTTCTAAGTTTTTGAACAGTTTGTACAAAATACTTAGAATTCTTATAATTATTTAAATTCATATATTCAGTAGCATCCTTTATAATAGCATCATGTCCTGTTAGAACAACAATATCGGGCTTTATATTAACTACTAGTTCTGGCACTCGAATAGGTTGATCCCTTTCAGGCATAACATACCCAACAGCTTCAACATTTAATTGTTTATATGTTTTTAAACAAACATCCAAGTATTCAGGATCTCCATCTATGTGTAATACTCTTCCCGGTCTTCCAAAAAGCATATTTTCTTCTTCCTTTTTAGAACTTTTTTGAGGCTTACTCTTCCCTCTTTTTTCTTCTACAGACCTATACTTTTTACCTACATTTCTTTCAATTAAAATATTTCTAATACGACTATTAACTTTTTTATCAAAATTCATTTGCTTTTTAGTAACAATTTCATCTGTTGCAAACTCCAAATCTTCCATCGGAGAATCCGCTATTATTCTCATATTAATGCCTTTAAGTACATATAAATATTTTCCATCTGCATTCTTTATCTCTATTATTTTAAAGGTAATATCTTTTCCATAGGATTTTCGTACCACTAAATCTCCAACCTTCATGTTATCATCCCCAATGATATAAGTTATAATTTCATATTATGTATGTGTATCACTATTGTT
Source organism: Clostridium massiliodielmoense (assembly GCF_900176615.1). Taxonomy (GTDB): domain Bacteria; phylum Bacillota; class Clostridia; order Clostridiales; family Clostridiaceae; genus Clostridium_H; species Clostridium_H massiliodielmoense. The sequence goes on along the minus strand of NZ_FXLO01000008.1, from coordinate 230,674 downwards.
TACAAATCCAAAATAGTATCATTAACTAAATGTATCCTTGGGATGATAACCTACATTAATACAATAATAGAACCATATAAAATAAGTTAATATATTATATGGTTCTACTTGAAAAATTTATATTTACTCATATATCTTCGTTTTGATTATATACTTCTTTAAAATCTTCAATAAATTTCATATATTGATCTTGCTCAGCCACTAAATTTTCTATCTTTCTATTAAAAGTATTAGTTGCCCAATTAACTTCATTATAATAATATCTATTTCCAAGTCTCCAAAAACGTTGTGGAAATAATAAAAATGCAAATAATACCTTATATTCATCCTCTGCTAAAGGACTTACTTCATTATAAGAATCTATAATTATCTTTGCACAATCTATGTTCCAATCTCTTCTTTTAAGTACTTTCGTTATAAAGTTTGAAATATCATAAACTCTAACTTCTCTTTTACAATAATCGAAATCTATAACATTTACATTATTATCATTATCAATAACTATATTATGATAAGTAAAATCATGATGACAAAATGTTTTTTGTTCCTCTGTATACCCACATATATCCATGTACTTGGAATTATTTAGAACATTTAAAGCCCTTATTCCAAGTTTCTTATAAAACTCCATTGTTTTAATATAATTTAAATCGAAGTCACCTTTTCTATTTTTCTTTCTAGCCATATTTCTCATCTTATCTAAAGCCTTAACCCTTTTCTCCATAAGATGTGGCCATCTTCCAAGATCTGTTTTCAGCTTGCTATTTTCTGGTGGATCATAATCCTTTGAAGCTATATGCATCTTTGCAAGAGCCTTAGCAGCATTTTTTATATCATCATCATTATGAAAATCGCACTCTCTACCTTCAATCCATTCAGATAATGTATATATGTCCTCATTCACTATTGCATAAGGATCACCATCAACATTTAAACTGTATTTGTCCACAGTATTAAATCCATGATTTATAAGATGTTCTTTTGCTCCATAAACAAACCATAACTTCTGAACACCATAGTTTATTCTTTTAAGACACTTATTCCCTTTATTTGTTTTTAAAAAATATACTCCTTTATTTGGCTTTATACTTTCAATTCTAATATCAAATTGTCTTTCTATTTCAAACTCCCTCATCATTATTATCGCCTCCCCTATAAATTTATATGTACAATATGTCACATTTAGAATAACTATTCATTCATTAACATTTTTGCTTTAGTAACAATATACTAAACTAAGTAATTATTTCTTAAAGGGGTGCTTTATGAAAATAGGAATTGATGCTCGAGCTGCAAAATGGTATAGAGGAACAGGTATTGGCACCTACACTTATCAACTTGTTAATTCATTAAATAAAATTGATTATTTAAATCAATACTTAATTTTTATGCCACAAAATAGTACTTATGATATAAAATTTAATAATAATTACAAAATAAAAAACGTAATTCAGGATATGAAGGGTGAATTTTGGAATGAGATAAATATTCCAAATATCTTAAAAAATAAGGATATAGATTTATATCATGTACCTCAAAATGGCGTAGGGTTACCTAAAGATAAAACCTCACCTTTTGTAATAACTCTGCATGACGTAATTCCTTGTAAAATGCCCGAAACAGTAGGTAAAACATATTTAGAAATTTTTAAAAGGGAAATGCCAAATATAATATCTAGGTGCGATGGAATTTTAACTGTATCCAATTATTCAAAACAAGACATAATAAGAACCTTTAATTTTCCTGAAGAAAAAATTTTTGTGACTCATTTAGCAAATGAGGATATTTACTTTCCACGTGATAAAAACATTTGCAAAAATTTTCTTAGTAAACACTATAATATTAACGATGATTATATCTTATATGTAGGTGGCTTTAGTCCTAGGAAAAATATAGTAGGTTTAATAGAAGCTTTTAGCAAATTAAATTATTCTAATTTAAAATTAATTATTGTAGGTAGACAAGGTAAATCCTATGAACTTTATAAAAATACAGCTGAAAGATTACATGTTTCAGATAAAGTTATATTCCCTGGATTTATCCCATTAGAACATATGCCTATATTTTATAGTGCTTGTGAGGTTTTTGTATATCCATCTCTTTACGAAGGTTTTGGACTACCTCCAATAGAAGCCATGGCTTCAGGAGTTCCAATAATTGCTTCAAACTTAACATCAATACCAGAAGTTGTAGGGAATGCTGCCCTTCTCATAAATCCCTATAATATTGATGAACTTTATGAAGCTATGGAGAATGTTTTAGAAGATCCTTTATTAAGAAATAATCTAATAAATAAATCTTTAATTAGAAGTTCAAAATTTAGTTGGCTTAAAACTGCAAAAGAGACTGTTAATGCCTTTGAAACAATTGCAGGATATAAAAAGTGATTGCATATTTTTATCCTGCAATCACTTTTTATTAATGATTAATCAAAAACAGGAGTTGATAGGTATCTTAATCCTGTGTCAGGTAATAATACGACTATATTTTTTCCTCTATTTTCTTCTCTTTTTCCAAGTTTACTAGCTGCGGCAATGGCTGCTCCTGAAGATATTCCAACAAACATTCCTTCTGTTTGCACAATTTCTTTAGTTGCCTTAAAAGATTCCTCATTACTTATTTTTATTGTTTCATCTATTATATCAACATTTAAAAGTTCAGGAATGAATCCCGCTCCTATTCCTTGAATTTTATGAGTTCCCGGTTTTTCACCTGATATAACCGCAGAATCTAAAGGTTCTACTGCTACAATTTTTATGTTAGGATTTTTTTCTTTTAATGCTTCCCCAATTCCTGTTAAAGTTCCACCAGTTCCAACTCCAGCAACGAAGATATCAACTTTTCCATCTAAGTCATTCCATATTTCCCTTGCTGTTGTTTCTTTATGTGCTTTTGCATTAGCTGGATTTTCAAATTGTCCCGGTATAAAAGAATTTGGAATTTCTTTTGAAAGCTCCTCAGCTTTTTTTATAGCACCCATCATTCCTTCACTGGCTGGAGTAAGTATAAGTTCTGCACCATATGCACTAAGAGTTTTTCTTCTCTCAAGACTCATTGATTCTGGCATTGTTATAATAAGCTTGTATCCTCTTATAGCTGCTACAAGTGCAAGCCCAACACCAGTGTTTCCACTAGTAGGTTCTATAATAACTGTATCTTCATTTATAATTCCTTTTTCTTCAGCATCCTTTATCATATAATATCCAGCTCTATCCTTAACACTTCCACCTGGATTAAAGTATTCAACTTTTGCTATAAGGTTTGTTTTTAAATCATTGTTTTTACTATATTTAGATAATTCAACAAGCGGTGTATTCCCTATTAATTCAATTAAATTTTTTGCTATTTTCATAAAATTTCCCCCTTTATAATATACGCCACCTAATAATGTTAATCCTTCTTAAATAATAAAACAACTCATTTTTAATTCCGAGTAGTTTAATCGGATTATATTATATTTGATATTATTTGTCAATTTCTTTTATAAAAATAAGCTATTGCATAAAGCAATAACTCATTTTTGTTTATATAATACTTTTTATATTATTAATATATATTTGTCTTATATTTTGATTTTCACCTAAAGCATGAAGATCTATATTGACCTTAAAACCTTCTTTTTCAAGTATAGTTTTCCATGAATCTTCTTCATCTGATGCCATATCGTTTTTAGCATGATCTCCTGATACAATCATAAACGGCTTTAATGTAACTTTTTTTATATTTTTATCTTTCAATCTTTTTATAGCATCTTCTAAAGTTGGAGTTTCCTCTACTGTTGCAACAAATGTATTTTCATATCCCTTGCTTTTTAACATATAATCTAAAAGCGCATAACATGAATTTGCATGATGATATGAACCATGTCCCATTAGCACTAAAGCTTTATCTTCATTTTTCTTCACAAGATCTCCTTTTATAGCCTCTATTACAACTTCATAATCTTTTGTTTGGTATAGTAATGGCTTTCCAAGAATTATTTTATCAAAGCCTTTTTCCTTTTTAAATTTATGTACACCTAACTTAATTTTATCGTATTCTTCTCCCGGCATTACATGTAGTGGTTGAACTATTATTTTTTCATATCCATCTTTCTTTAGCTTAGCTAAAGCTTCCATTGGAGTATCAACAAATATTCCGTCTCTCTCTTTTAATTTTTTTATTATCATATTCGATGTATATGACTTCCTAACTTCAAACTCTTTAAATTCTTCTCTTATTTTTTCTTCTATGGCATCTAATGTAATTTTTCTTGTATCTTCATAACTTGTTCCAAAACTCACAACAAGTATTGCACTTTTATTTGTATTTTTCATATTTTTCTCTCCTAATTTCGTTAATTAACTTATCTATATCAGTAAACTTATTTTCATAATTTATATTTTCTCTATCAATAACAAATCCCTGTATATTCATATCTATAACTGCTTTAAGCTTTTCGTATGTTCCTCCAGCAATTCCACTATCCTTCATTATCATTGCCTTAGCATCATATTCTTTTATAAAAGCTTTGTTAAGTTCATAGCTAATAGGTCCTTTTATTCCTATTAAATCATCTATTTTAACTCCTAAATCAATACACTTTTTTATAACAGCACTACTTGGAAGAACTCTATGTATAACTCTGTTTTTTAGTTTCATATTAATGATTTTATCTATATTCTTGCTTCCAGTAGTATTGAGTATATTTCCTTTTATAACTCTTAATTCTTCTTCTAATTCATCGTAATCTTTAATAGAAATTATGTTTTTATTGTCCTTAAAGTCCCGCATAATAGATGGTCTTTCATATCTATAATATAAAATATTGGACTTCTTGCAAGCCTTCATTATATTTTTACTTGCATCTACTGCATAAGGATGTGATGAATCTATAATTAACTCTATGTGATTTTTCTTTATCGCATCCACAAACCCTAATGTATCTAAGGGTGATGTATTTAAAATTTTATATTTATATTCTTCTAGCAACTCTCCACCATACTTTGTTGCTGTAGATACAAATATGTCTTCTGTAAGTTCATTTAACCTTTGAAGTATTTTCTTTCCTTCACTAGTACCCAGTACTACCCCTATCACTTTACTTCTCCTTTTACTTTGTTTTCATATCCTCTTGGGGTTATAAACTTATTATTTTTTATATAACTTTTACTATTTCCCACAACTACTATACTCATCATATCTACAATATCATCATTGAATTTTTCCATAGTTGTAACTGTTATTTCTTGTCCTTCTCTAAGTGCATTTTTAACTACTCCAATTGGTGTGTTATCATTTCTATATTTTTTTATAATGTTTAAACATTCTTTTAGATAATGAGGTCTTCCTTTGCTTTTTGGATTATACAAAGATATTATAAAATCTCCCTTTGCTGCACATTCTACTCTATTTTTTATAACTTCATAAGGAGTCAATAAATCACTTAAACTTATGTTACAATTATCATGCATAAGAGGTGCTCCAAGTAATGATGCAGCCGATGATGATGCCGTAATTCCTGGGATTACTATAACTTCTTCATCTTTTGCCATTTCAAGAATTGGACCTGCCATACCATATATTCCAGCATCTCCTGTACTAATTATGGACACTATCTTATTCTTTGATTCATTTAGTGCATACTTTACTCTTTCAATTTCTCCCCTCATTCCAGTTGAAAAAACTTCTTTCCCTTCAATTAGAGACTCTATAAGTTTAATGTATTTAGTATATCCAACTATAATTTCACTTTCTTCTATAGCTTTTTTAGCTCTTATACTCATCTCATCTAAAGAACCAGGACCAATACCAATAACATATAATTTCCCTTTATTGTTCATGCTTTTCTCCTTAATCTCCTTAAAATATAATAATTTTATATTTATATTAAATCTCCATTTTTTATTTTCAAAAATGTTTAAACTATTTTAAAACTCCTATGCATAATGTAATTCCATTTAGCTTTAACTTTTCAGTAATTAAAGTAGCTCCCGTAAGCTCTACACATGGTTCTGCAACAGCCCTTACCCCTATTACACTTTTTACAAATTCACTACCTTTATAATTATGTTCAACCTTTTTTATATCTTTTACTTTAAATACATTAAAATCACATTTAAGTTCATCTACCATTTTTAAAATAGCTTCTTCATTTTTCTTTATTTCTACTGTAGCTATTGATTTTACTGCTCTTTTGTCTATGTTATATATTTTTAAAACCTTAAATATCTTTTCCCTCATATCACTAAATGGAATTCCTTTTTTGCATCCTATTCCAAGAACTATATTTTTTTTTATAAGTTTAAGGTATGGCTTATTAAAATCTAAATTATATCTATTTGTAACTACAACTAATCCATCTGCACTAGTAACTGATTTTATGTATCCTTTAGGCTCTTCTATTTGTTTATTATTAAAGGCTACAAAATCCTCAATATAAGCTACCTTTTTATTATTCACAAGCATCGATGCAATTTCTTTTGCCATCTTTAAATCATCTATAATATACCCTTTTTCCTTTGCAATAACATCAGGTGCATCTATATTAAGATTATCTGTTGCTGTAGTTATAATTGGCTCTGCTCCTAAAATAGACGCTATACCTAAAGCAACTTCATTAGCTCCACCTAAATGTCCACTTAAAAGACTTATTACAAATCTTCCCGTACTATCAATTACGATTACTGCTGGATCTTTATCCTTACTTTCTATGTAAGGTGCTATAGTTCTAACTGCTATTCCTGTAGATGCTATAAATATTATAGTATTATCTTTTTCAAAATATCTTTTAGTTATATTTTTAATTCCTATGTTTTTTACATCATCTCTCAGAAATTTATCCACATTTATTTTATTTTCTTCATTATATCCACAGAATTTATCCACAACAATTGAGTTACTAAGATTTTCAGCGATTTTATCCCCACTACTTGTAACACTTATAATTACTGTTTTCACTATTTTTATCACTTCCTAAACATATGAGAAAATTTTTTATCATAAAGTAAACTCTTTTCATATTCACAATCAATAAAATCTCCTACAAGTATTTGAGCTGTTTTTGTTATGTTTTCTTTTTTCACCTTTTCAGCTATATCATCAAGTGTTCCTATAACTACTTTTTCATCATTCCATGTAGCCCTTTGTATTACAGCTATTGGCACGTTTCTTTTATATCCTTTTTTTAAACTATCCACTACTTTTTCAATCATTGATACAGAAAGAAAAATTGCCATACTTGCACCTATTGAAGCTAGTTTTTCTAACTTCTCCTTTTCTGGAACTGGGGTTCTTCCTTCAACTCTAGTAAGTATCACCGTTTGAGTAACACTTGGAAGTGTAAACTCTTTTTTTATTGATGATGCCGCTGCTGTAAAAGAACTTACCCCTGGTATTACCTTGTAATCTATATTTAATTTATCAAGTTCATCCATTTGTTCCTTTATTGCACCATAAATAGATGGATCTCCTGTATGAAGTCTTACTATATTTTTGTCCCTATTATTTTTTATAACATGAATTACTTTATCTAATGTCATTGATGCTGAATTATATATTTGTACCCCATCTTTACAAAACTCTAAATGCTCTTTTGCTACAAGTGAACCTGCATATATTACTATGTCCGCTTTCTCTATAGCACGTCTTCCCTTTATTGTTATTAAATCAACATCTCCTGGACCTGCACCTACAAAAGTTACCATAACGCTCCTCCTATGATCTGTTTGCTATAATTAAACTCATATAGCCTTTTTCTTTTAATATGTCTTCTCTATTTGTTAATACTTTTTCCCCTTCTCTTCCTGCATTTTTTACATATACATAAGAAAATCCCTTATTTTCAAGAAAATCAAGTGCTGTTTCAGCATGATGATACACTTTCATAATCACAACATACTTTTCATCTTTTATTTCTTCTACTTTAGCTGCTGGGAGTATCTTTATAGAGTTTTCTCCCATAACAAGAGGAACATTTGCAATTGCAGCTGATGCACAAAATGATGGAACTCCAGCTATGGTTTCAACTTCAAATCCTCTTTCGTTTATATACTTTAAAAGATGTACATAAGTGCTATAAACATAGGCATCTCCTATAGTTAAAAAGGCTACATCTTTTCCCTCTTTTAATTTATTAGCTATAAATTCATATATCTCCCTAACTTTTTCATCAGTATCTTCTTTTCCCATTGGAAAATGCATAATTACAACTTCTGTATCTTCTTTTATATAATCTTTTGATGCATTAAATGCTATACTCTCACCATCTTTTATAGCAGATGGTGCTACTATAACATCACATTTTTCTATAGTTTTTACAGCCTTTACAGTTAAAAGCTCCTTGTCTCCTGGACCTACACCTATTCCATATAACTTTGCCATTTTATCTCTCCATCTTCTCGTTTTTTTCTCCCCACACAATAAAAATAGGGTTATTTGCTTTAAGCATATAAGTATTTTTAAATGAACGACTTATAGAAACTTCAATAAACTCAACTTTGTAATTTATATTTTTTAATGTTTCCACAGCCTTATATAAATTGTTTATAGTAATAAAATTGAGAACTATTCTGCCCTTATTTTTCAGCTTTTTTTCATAGTTTAAAATTATGTCTTCTATATTTCCACCACTTCCCCCTATGAAAATAGCATCAAACTTACTTTTTATACTTTCACACACTTCTAGTGCTTCTCCCTTAATTATTTTTAAGTTATCTGCACTAAACTTTTCTTTATTTCCATTTATGAGTTTAACTGCTTTTTCTTCTTTTTCTACAGCTATAACTTCACCTTTATTACATATTTTACTTAGCTGTATACTAATTGAACCCGTTCCTGCTCCAACATCTAAGACATTTGAATTTTCATCTACACCCATTTTAGATATGGATAAAATTCTAACCTCTTCCTTTGTCATAGGAGATTCCCCTCTTATAAACTCTTCATCTTTTATATATTTCATTTTGATTCACCCTCAATAATCATCACACTTAAATGAGAAAAATCTTTATGTATTAATTCATCTGCATATCCAACTGTTATTTTCTCATGTTCGTATGATAAATTTTCTCCTACATATATCTTATATTTTTCATTTAAACTACACAGTTTTTTGCAAAGTTCCTGTGGTGAATTTTTTTTATCTGTAAGCCACATAGAAACATCATTATTTTTAACTATATTTAAAAAATCTTCTTCTCTTCCATGCATACTTCCAACATAAGCCTTGCTCCATACAATTCCTAGTTTGCCACTTAAATATTGTATAGATGTTATTCCCGGAACTACCTCTACACTTCCATTAAAATTTCTTTTTATATAATCAGTTATTCCATAAAAATTAGGATCTCCACTTGCAGCAATTGATACTTTTTTATATCGATCATCATTTATTTTATCTAATATTTCTTGAAGCCTTTTTACTTTTTTAATTGGTTTATTTAAAAAACTAATACTTTTTTCTATTCTCTCAAAGGCTAAAACTATATTGCTATTCTCCATAATTTCTATGGCTTTTGGAAGTATGTATTCTCGGCTCCCTGGTCCTATTCCAACAACATAAACCTTTTTATTATCCAAAATATATCACCACTCTTTTTAATTAACTCTTGCAATAACACCCTTCTCCATAGAAAACATCACAATTTCAGCATCTATAGTGTCATAGGTATAAGTATAAATTCTACTTTTTATTTTTTGTGCTATTCTTAAATATACCTCACTATATTTATCCTCTAAAAACTCTACAGCACCTTCTGTGGTTTTCATATTGTAAACTTCATTTACTATGTGAAAAGGGGCATTCATTAATGCTAATTCTAAAGCTATTGTTTCCATTCTAACATCACATACTCTACTATGGGTTTGAAAACACCCACTAGCTATTTTGCACATTTTACCTATATGCCCAACAAGAGCAATACTCTTTATTTCCTTTTGCCTACAAATGTCTAGTGCATATCCTATGTAATTAGAAACTATAATCATATCATTTTTATTAAATCCTAAAGCTTTAGCCCTTTCCTCTCCCATATTTCCAAATACAAGTACAGGACGGGTTACTCCTGATGCATATTTTTGCTTTATTTCAAGGGCAATAGACTCTTTAAGAGCTTCCTCTGACATAGGGGTTACTATTCCTGTAGTTCCTAGTATTGATATTCCACCCTCAATATTTAATCTAGGATTAAAAGTTCTCTTTGCAATTTCTTCTCCTTTTGGCACAGAAATAGTAATTTCTATTCCCTTATCTTTAGGTACAATTTCCATAACCTCTTTTTGTATCATCTGTCTTGGCACAGGATTAATTGCAGGTTCTCCTTTTTTTACATAAAGTCCTTCTCCACGTACAACACCTACACCCTTGCCACCTTTTAAAACATATCCTCTTTCTATCTTTCTTGCAGTAGCATAAATCTCTATACCATCAGTTATATCAGGATCATCTCCAGCAAACTTGGTTACAGAACATTTAACATAATCCTCTCCAATTTCTATGTTTCCTATAGGCATAGTAATTTCTATACCCTTTGGAGTATCTATTGTAATTTTTTCAAGTTTTCCACCATAATATAACATCCTTGTAGCTGCTTTTGCCGCCGCTGCTGCACAAGAACCTGTTGTATAACCACATCTTAATTTTTTACCATCACAATCAACATACATTTCAAACATGGTTTTCACTCATTTCCTTTTTATCTAGCTAACATATACATTAGTGCATTTACAATACATGCCGCAATTCCACTGCCACCTTTTCTTCCCCTTACAGTTATCATAGGTATGTTTAGCTTTTCTATTTCTACCTTACATTCCGCCGCTCCAACAAACCCAACTGGACATGCTATTATAAACTTAGGATTTGCTTTTCCTTCTTCTACAAGTTCTTTTAATTTAAAAACTGCTGTAGGCGCATTTCCAAATACAAAAAACTGAGTTCCATCTTCAACTGCCTTTTCAACAGCCGCCATAGAACGTGTAATCTCTCTTTCCTTTGCAATTTTTGCTACTTCTTCTTCAGATACATAAGAAATTACCCTGCAGTTTAACTTTTCAAGTGCCTTTTTATTTATTCCTGAACGAGCCATTTTAGTATCTGTATATATTGTTACTCCCTTTTTTAATAGTTTTAAGGCTTCATCAATAGCACCTTCTCTTATATACAATAAATCTTTATACTCAAAATCTGCCGTTGTATGTATAACTCTTTTTACTATTTGAAGTTCTCTTTCAGTAAAATTATGTGGTCCCATTTCCTCTTCAATTATCTCAAAACTTCTTTTTTCAATTCCCATAGGACTTTTTATATAACTACTCAAATATTTTTCCTCCCTTTATGTTCTCTGTTAAATAATCTATAAATTTAATATTTCCGAAAAAATGTATATGAGCATAAGATCCTAATGTATTATTTTTAATATATCCACAATTCCATGTCTTTTTACTTCCATCATACATTTCTTTTTCAACTAAATAAGACTTTGTATCATTACTCTCTATTTTAGATCTATGAAACTCATGACAATTTATATTAAATCCTTTAGGTAAAATAAGATTCTCCTCTATAACATTCACTTTAGCATACCCGAAGTTTTGAAGTCTTTTAGTCATATAAGAATTTCCCTTAAAGAAATCTACCATATTGTAATAAGTTTCCTTCTCATTACCTTTATCAATAAAAGCACTCATAAGATATATAAGCCCACCACATTCTGCATAACATCTAAGACCACTCTCTAGTTTTTCTTTTAAACTTTTAAGAAGACTTTTATTTTTTGATATTTCTTCTTTAAACACCTCTGGATAACCGCCACCTATGTATACTAAGTCTATATCTTCTGGAAGTTTTTCATCCTTCAATGGACTGAAATAAGTAACTTCTCCTATTTCCTCTAAAAGTTCAATATTTTCTTTGTAATAAAAACTAAAAGCTTTGTCTTTTGCTACAGCTATCTTTATTCCCTTATTTTTAACATGAAATTCATCTTTAAATCTCATACAACTTTTAAATTCAAGCAAAAGAGAATCTAAATCTATATATTTTTCCATTAACTCCGCACAATAATTTATTTTTTCATTAAGCATTTCTATCTCACTACTTTGAATAAGTCCAAGATGTCTACTTCCTATTACTAGTTTTTCATCCTTAGGTAAATATCCAAATACTTTTATGTTACACAACTTCTCTACTGCTTTTTTTAAAAGTCTAAAGTATCCCTCAGTTATATTATTAAATATAACTCCAACAATATTTATATCATCAAAATTTAAAATCCCATTTATCTCTGCACACAAAGTTGCAACTTGTGCTTTTGGTGATAAAACTAAAACCACTGGCAAATCTATAGTTTTAGAAACATGTGCAGTTGAGTATTTTGAATCTATTCCTTTTCCGTCGTATAATCCCATAACCCCTTCGACTACAGCATAATCACACATTCCTCTTGAAAAAGATGCTCGAACTCCATCTTCCCCCATTAAAAATAAATCTAAATTTCTGGAATCTACTCCCGTTATTTTGCTATGAAATGCTGTATCTATGTAATCTGGTCCTACCTTATATCCTTGAACACTAAATCCTCTATTTTTAAGCGCTTTCATAAGTCCAAGAGTTACTGTGGTTTTTCCTCCACCACTGGCATTTGAAGATACTACTATTCCCTTCATTTGTATCCTCCTTGTAATCAATATAAATAAAAAAAGTACACCTTTCAGCGTACTTAATTATCATAAAAAAACCTATGAAATTTTAAATAGGTCTAGTTATAACAACTCTTTCCCACCGAAAGGTCTTTATCCAAAGCTTAGGCAGGTCTCCTGACTTAGTTTCATCCTCATCTTCCTTCCCAGTTTTATAAACCAGTGGTTTTAGATTTGTCCACATTACAGTAGCGGGGGCTGTTACGGATTTTCACCGTATTCCCTTTTCACCTGAAATTAATCAGACACCTAAGCTAATATACAATTTTATAAAGTTATTATATACTACCTTGCATTATATTATCAACAAATACTATCCTTTTATCATCTCTGTTCTAAATTTCTCTAAAAATTCTCTCTTATCTTGCTTCAATCCATTCTTTTTAATTAATTTATCTAAAAATACATCGTATGACCAATCCTTACTTCTAGTATAATATGCTTTAACCACTGTGTAAAAATCTTGAGGAAATATAATCATTCCATACAAAACTTCCATTTCTGTTTTTGTAAGATTATTGTGTTTATAATAATTGTTTAATATAAACTGCAGCTCATCAAAATTATATGCAGATCTTTTTTCTACCTTGTTTATAAAATTGCATAAATCATGCACCTTTAAATCTATTATAGAATAGTCAAAATCTACAAAATACGCTTCTTCATCTTTAATGAGTACATTGTGATGCGCTAAATCATGGTGACATAATATAATTTTATCTTCTTCACTACATAACTTATAAAAATTGGACTTTTCTAAAACATTGATAGCTCTGTCTATTTCTCCTATATAATAATCAACATTATCCATAAAAATCTCATCAAATTCTGTTTTATTTTTAATAAGTTTAACTACATTTTTAAATATTTTTAACTCTTCACTTTTTCTTTTAAATGTATCAATTGTAGTTCCACAAAGATACCTTATTTTATTTTTATATCTGAATCCTTCACATGCTTTATGCAATTGTCCAAGTCCCCTTGATACAACCATTACATCTAATGGATTTGAATATTCACTTTCTCTTCCATCAATTAAATCCATAACACAATAAATATTCTTATTCCAAATTACATAAACTTCTTCATCTTTGGTTTTAGTAAAATTAAATACTCTATGGAAGGAATTTTTGTTTATATAGTTTATTCCTGAATTTATAAAATTTAATTCATCTATGCTACAATCAACTTTTTTCAAAATCTTATTTCCTTTATTTGTAATTAAAATATACACTTTTCTCACAGGAATAATATCTTCAATTTTAAAATCATACGTTTCAAACATTTTTAAGTTTAAATCATATTCAACCAGGGCTTTTTTATCCTTATATCTTACATTCTGTAAAATTTTCTACACCCCCTTCACATAAAATATTATAATCACATCTTATGATTTTTTTTAATTTGTCTTTACTCTTATTAATGTTTAATCTATTATCATACATCATATACTTAGTACTGGTTATATATTTATTACAACACTTCATAAATTCAGTAGGATATGCTATAAGTGATTGCAAAAAAACATTGCTTCTATCATCTAAATTTTCAAATTCACAAAATTTATTCACTAATTTTTTATAATCTAATTTTAGATTTTTCTTCATAAGCTTTCTAAAAAAAGTAGCAGCATCAATTTCTACTAAGTCATAAAAACACTTTTCGAGATTTAATGCTTCTATGAATTTTATTTTTCTGAGACTATTAAAATAAGTATTTCCTAAACAAATTTCATTTCTATCCATACTTCTTTTCATAATCTCTAAGTACCCAATATGATAAATATCTTTTATAGATTTTTCTGCTCTCTTTAAATAGTCTTCTCCGTAACCTAATAAAAGTTCTTCAAAATCATTTTGTGGTGAATTTTGCCTTATATCATTATATTTTCGTTTTACTCTTTTTGTATATACCTTGTACTGCTCTATAGTTCTCCCTCTTTTATCTTCTAACCTATGACCTATATAATCATTATATCCCATGGCTTTTTTGTGAAACTCACTTATTATATACAATTGATTTATAATATAATTTTCTACATTAGCATCTTTAAATGAAACCTTTTCTTTAAATTCTCCTTGAATAACCCCTTGCTTTTCCATATAGGCTAAAAATGGATTTTTAGATATAACAGTCATCAAATTCACCTCTATCTACCTTTTGCTCTATTTAAAGTCTTTCAATACCTTTATTTCTAAAATCCTCGATAAATTGCTCCTTTTCCTCTCTATCCTCTATATATCTTTCTAGCTTTTTTATAAAAAACTCTTCTCCCCATGGCTTTTCCTCCCAATAATATTGAATTCCTCGTTGCCAATAATCTTGAGGAAACTCCATGAAAGCCGCCATAATAGCAACATCATCGTATTGTACTTTATTAATAGAATTGTAAATCTCTAATATTTCACTTGCATTTTTAGTATCCCATTTTCCATATTTCATTCTTCTTATAAGCAGACTAGATAAATCATGAAGATGAGTATCTAACATACAATAATCAAAATCTATTATGTTTACACAATTCTTATCATCAATTAACACATTATGATATGCATAATCATGATGACAAAATCCTCTATATAAAATTTCTTTTTTCATTTTTTCTATATAATTGCTATTACTTAAATTAAAAATAGCTCTATCTGCTCTTTTTATTTCTTCATCCATAATTCCAAGATACATACAATCAAACTTAGATTTCTTATATTTTTTATTTATTCTACTTTTAAAATCTAATATTTCATTTTTTCTAGTTTTATATGTCTTTATCCACCTTAACCATCCAATTCTAGGATTCATATTTTCAGTTACATTAAATCCTCTACTTTTTAAATGTAATTCCGCAAGTTTTTTAGTTGCCATATTTAAATCTATTGGATTATCATAATTGCTTTGTCTTGCCTTTATCCAAGGGGTAAAATAGGCATACTTATTTTCAATTTTTATATAATCAATACCATTTTTGTTTTTTATTAATTCAGGTATTTTACAAAATCCATTGTTTTGAAGATGTTTTATAACATTTAATATAAAAAAGAAATGTCCAAATTCATATCCTATAACTTTTAGACAAAACTCTTTATTATCTGCAACAACTCTATATATACTTTTTATTTTTTCAATGCTTGTAATATTAATTTCATACTCTCTTTGTAATAGGTTTCTCAATTCTTCTGTTTCCAAGTGTTCCTCCCCCAAAACCTTTTTCTCATTTTAGTATATGAATATTTTTTTTAGTGTGTGAATAATAGTAAATATTAATTAATTCATATCACACTTTTTAAATTTGTTTAATATTAATACTATATAGGAACTGTTAAGGAGAGGATAGAATGAGAATAGCCATTGATGCTAGGGGTATCAATTGGTATAGAGGCACTGGTATTGGTACTTACACAGAAAATTTAGTTAGAAATTTAATAGATATATATAATAAAGATTACTTTAGACTTTATTGGTCTGAACAAAATTATGATGATTTTAATAAAGAAAATACAGAATTACTTATAACTTCAAAAAAGCATCCGAGATTTTTTGAACAAAGCTATTTTGGTAATGATTTGAATAAAAATAAAATGGACATATATCATGTGCCTCAAAATGGAATAGGATTAGATGTAAATATAAAATGTAAAAAGATAATTACAGTTCATGATTTAATTCCTTATATTATGCCAGAAACTGTGGGTAGAGGTTACTTACTCAAATTTTTAAAAGAAATGCCTAACATCATTCAAAATGTTCATGGAATAATTACAGTATCAGAATATTCAAAAAAAGATATACTGAAATTCTTTCCTATAGACCCTGATAAAATATTTGTAACTCCCCTTGCAGCAGACAGTATGTATAAACCATTAAATAAGAATATCTGTAAATCATTATTAAAAGAAAAGTACAATATAAGTGATCCTTTTATTCTTTATTTAGGTGGATTTAGTGCTAGAAAAAATGTACCTTCTTTAATAAATTCATTTTTAAAAGTACATTCTAGTTTAAATAAAGATTATAACTTAGTTATAGTAGGTGCTAGAAAAGACTTAGGTGAGTATTTAAATAAAAAATACTCTCATTTAACTTCTAAAATTAAGTTTACTGGATTTATACCTCAAGAAGAACTACCTATATTCTACAACGCATGTGATACTTTTGTTTATCCTTCTCTTTATGAGGGCTTTGGACTACCTCCACTTGAAGCTATGAGTTGTGGTACTCCAGTTATAACTTCCAATACAACTTCTATTCCTGAGGTTGTTGGAACTAGTGGTTTATTAATAAATCCTTATAATGAAGAAGAACTATCGAATTCATTAGTAAGACTATTAAATGATAAAAATCTTAGAGAAAGTCTTAGCAATAAAAGCTTAAAACAGTCATCTAAATTTTCCTGGCAAAAAACTGCAAAAAACACCTTTCAAATATACAAAAAGGTGTTTGAATCCTAAAAAGTTTACAGACCATACCTGTAAACTTTTTTATACTATCTTTACTTTATACTCTTACTATTTGATAATTCTTTTAATTCTTCTGTCAATTTTAAAACTTCATCCATACTACTTGCAGCCCCTACTACAACTCTTTCTTGTTCTCTTACTGTATCAAGAGTAGAATTAGATATTTCTAGTGTTCTATCAATATAATTTTGCATATCTGATGTAAGTTTTCCTATTCTATCAGCAGTTTCTTTTGAATTTCCGGATAGTTTTTTTATTTCTTTTGCAACAACACCAAATCCTTTACCTACTTCTCCAGCTCTTGCTGATTCTATAGATGCATTTAATCCTAGGATTTTTATTTGATTTGATATTTTCTTAGTTACTTCTAAAATTTCATTAATTTTATTGGATAAATCTCTTACATTTGATATTTCAGTATTAAGACTTTCTTGATTTTGACAAACGCCTTCCGAAGTCGCTGAAACTTCTTCCATTGTCTCAGATATTTTAGCAAAATCATCTTTAAGTTTTGAAATTGATCTTCTTAGTTTATATTGTTGATATCCCATATTTGAAACTGTATTAGCTACTATATATAAAAGGTCTGCAGCAGCCTTTATAGTCTTTTCATCTGTAATTCTTATCTTTTTTACCTCTTCGGCATATTTTCCCTCATCTACACCTATTTCTTTTGCTACTTTTCTAATGTATCTCTCATCAACTTCTTTTGTTAATACTTGTCCGCCAAGTATACTTCCGATTTGCTTATCACCTAACATAATTGGAGCCCCAAAATCAATTAGTCCAGCGTGACATTCATATACACATGGCTTTCCAGTTCTTAATGCTTCTTCTCCACCTTTTCTATCACACTCTGCACACCTTTGAAATCCAAGTTCAGTTCTTCTAGTCATCGTACAAAATTCAGCATGATTACTAGGAATAGTTACTGGATTTCCTTCACCATCTACACTAACACTAGATATATTAGTACTATCTGAAAAAGCATTTTGAAACTTTTGAAGAAAGTCTAAGTCTATAACATCTTCCAGCTTTATATCTTCTTCAATATCTTCCTTTAGTATATCATTCATTATTCTTCTCTCCTTATAATAATTTATGTTTAGGCAGAAAAAATTTCCTTATATTAGTATTATACAACTTTCGTTAAATTCTACAACCTAAACCATATGATTATTTAGTAAACGAAAAGCTACAGATTAATCTAATTAATCTGTAGCTTTTGTTCATGATATTTTATTTATCTTACACTTCCATCTGTATCTACCATCACTTCACTGTACGGTACAATTAGTCCACTATTTAACATAGCTTCTTTCACTGCACTTACTATTCCTCCACAACATGGGACTGTCATTCTTATAACTTTTATACTTTTTACATTATTATATCTTAATATCTCTGTAAGCTTTTCTTTGTAATACTCAATATCATCAAGTTTTGGGCATCCTATCATTGTTATATGTCCTTTTATAAAGTCTCTATGAAAATTAGCATACGCATAAGCTGTACAATCTGCTGCTATTAACAAATCTGCGTCATTTAAAAACTCAGAATGTGGATTTATTAAATTAAGTTGAACCGGCCATTGAGATAGCTCTGACACACTTTCCTCATTTGAAATCTGTTTTTCTTCTCTTTCCCTAATTCTTTCTTGAACAGCTTCTTCATTATATTCATCTGCTTCTCTTTCAATTATCTTTATGGCATCCATAGGACAACCTGGAAGACAATCTCCAAGACCATCGCAATACTCATCCTTAATTAATTTTGCTTTTCCATTTATGATTTCAATTGCACCTTCATGACATGCAGTTGCACATATTCCACAACCATTACATTTCTCTTCATTTATAGATATTATCTTTCTTATCATTGTTTTTCCCCCTTAATCTCTGTATTCCCTTGATTTCATAAGTTTATTATAATAGGATAATAATAATAAATATGTAACCTAAGTTACCAAATCAATAAAGAAACTAAGTTAATTTAAAAATATGGGAGGATTTTATGGATAATTTAATTAACTCTTTAAATCTATGTTTTTTATTTAATAATTTTGAAAAGGAGCAAATATTAAAAACTATAAGCAGTATAAATTATAAAATTACAAAATACGAAAAAGGAGAAACCATAGCCATTGAAGGAGACCCTATTCATAGTATTGGACTTGTTTTAAATGGATGTGTTGAAGTACAAAAAAATTATTCTTCCGGAAAAATAGTTTCCATAAATCGTATAAAAAAAGGCAACGTTTTTGGGGAAGCTATTATTTTTTCTAATAAAAATACATATCCTTCCACAATAGTTGCCTTTGAAGATTCAGAGATTTTTTTTATATCTAAAAAAGATATTTTAGCTATGTGTGCTTCAAATACATTGTTTTTAAACAACTTTATGAGATTACTTTCTAATAGAATACTTAAATTAAACAAAATTCTCCGTGATATTTCTTATGAAACTATTAGAGCTAAACTTTGTAACTTTATTTTAAACGAATATAAAATTCAAAAATCCATGAAAATAAAACTTTCTTCTTCTAGACAAGAAATGGCTGATTCCTTTGGCATCACACGTCCTTCCCTTTCTCGTGAACTTTCTAATATGAAAAATGATGGACTAATTGACTACGAAAAAAAATCTATCACTATACTTAATCTAGAAGAAATAGAAAATGTACTGTTGAACTCATAAATAAAATTAAGCTTCTCCTAAAAATAACTTAATATCATCTTCTACAGTTCCAATTCCTGCAATGCCAAAATTCTCAACTAAAACTTTAGCTACATTTGGTGATAAGAATGCAGGTAGAGTTGGTCCTAGGTGAATATTTTTTACTCCTAAATGTAATAATGCAAGAAGTACAATTACAGCCTTTTGTTCATACCATGATATATTAAATGAAATTGGAAGTTCATTTATATCTTCAAGTTCAAATACTTCTTTTAATTTTAGTGCTATTACTGCTAATGAATATGAATCATTACATTGTCCAGCATCTAAAACTCTTGGTATTCCACCAATATCACCTAAATCAAGTTTATTGTATTTGTATTTAGCGCATCCAGCTGTTAATATTACTGTGTCCTTTGGAAGAGCCTTTGCAAAATCACTATAGTAATTTCTTGATTTTGCTCTTCCATCACATCCTGCCATTACAAAGAATCTTCTTATTGCTCCAGTTTTTACAGCATCAACTATTTTATCCGCTAATGATAATACTGCATTGTGAGCAAATCCTCCTACTATTTCTCCTCTTTCAATTTCCTTTGGAGATGCACATCTTTTAGCATGTTCAATAATTTCAGAGAAATCTTTAGGTTTTCCATCTTTTCTATCTTCAATATGTTTTAATCCTTCAAATGCAACTGCACCTGTTGTATATACTCTATCCTTGTATGACTCCTTTGGTGGCACTAAACAGTTTGTAGTCATTAATATTGGTCCATTAAAGCTTTCAAATTCTTCATTTTGTTTCCACCAAGCATTTCCGTAGTTCCCTACAAAGTGGTCATACTTTTTAAATTCTGGGTAGTAATTTGCAGCAAGCATTTCACTGTGAGTATACACATCAACTCCAGTTCCTTCTGTTTGTTTTAATAGTTCTTCCATGTCTTTTAGATCATGTCCACTTATTAAAATAGCTGGATTATTTCTAACTCCTATATTAACTTTTGTTATTTCAGGATTTCCGTAAGTTTCTGTATTAGCCTTATCTAATAATGCCATTACATCTACTCCAAATTTTCCACACTCTAAAACTATTCCTATCATTTCATCCACAGATAATGCATTTCTTGTGGATACTAACGCTTTTTTCATAAATGTGTAGATTTCTTCATTTTCATATCCTAAGTTATAAGCATGATGTGCATAACCTGCCATACCCTTTATTCCATATGTTAATAACTCTCTTAAAGATCTAACATCTTCATTTTCAGTAGCAAGTATACCTACAGTAACTGCTTTTGCTTCAAATTCTTCTACGCTTGTTCCATTCCATAATGCACAATCATCTTTTATATGATCTATTTGTACATTATTTTTAACTAACTGCTCTTTGATAGAATCTCTTAGTGCTATAGCATCTTTTATTCTAGCTATAAAATCTTCTCTACTAAAGTTTGCATTAGTTATTGTTGAAAATAATGCATCCATTATAAATTTATCTACTTCACTATTTTTGATTCCAGCTTCTTCTGCTTTTAAATCATATATTGAAATTCCCTTAACTACATAAATTAATAAATCTTGAAGATTTGCAACATCTGAAGTTTTACCACATACCCCTCTTGAAGTACATCCCTTACATCCAGCTGTTTCTTGACATTGATAACAAAACATACTCATATTAATATTACCTCCTATATAATAAACAAATTATTTTTTCCTCGTGATATGAGTTTATTATACGGGGCAATTTATAATATTTATGTAACCTATGTTACCATATTGAAATTTATGTGAATTTTTTAAAATACTGATTTTCCTTCATGTGTTAATTTATTAGATATTTCTTTCATTTTATTAAATTTATCTATAATATTTTCTGATAGTTTTTTAGCTTCATTAGCATGATTTAACGCATCATTTTTATTATTTTTTTCTATATCATTCATAACAATATGTCCAATACCATGTAATTTCTCATGTATTTTATCTACTTCATTCCATATTTTTAAAACTTCTTCATCTTTAGGCTTTACAGAGTGATAAAAATGTCCAAATCCACATTTTTGTCCATCTATTTGTAGTGGCTTTATATCCATGTTGTGAGACATTTCTTGAAGAGTATCTACCCATTTAGTATGCGCAGTAATTGCGTTATCTAAATTATCCACCAAATCTTCATTTGATATCTTAAAATATTCAATTTTGTTTAACTCGCCTGTAAGCTTAGATAAATCAGAAACATCATCTTCTATTACTTCTAATTCATTTGATATTTCTTTTATATTATTAGATTTATCTCCTAATTTTTCTGCTACATTAGCTAAATTTTCAGTGTCTTTACTAATAGAACTAACTGTTGCTCCTATTTCTTCGCTTACTGCTGTTAATTCTTCCATATTAGATGACATAACCGTAATTTCATCTGATACTTGTTCCACTAATTCTTTACTTTCTTTAAATGATAGTGACATCTTATTGGTATATTCATTTATTTCATCAATAGACTTTAATGTATTCTTTACTCCCTTATTGCTATTTTCATATCCTTCTTCTATTTTTTTCATAAACTGTTCAATAAATTTTAGTTGTTCCTTTGTATTTTCTGATAATTTCTTTATTTCTTCAGCTACAACCGCAAACCCCTTGCCATTTTCTCCTGCTCTCGCAGCCTCAATACTAGCATTTAAAGCTAGTAAATTAGTATCTGATGCTGTCTTATCTATTCCATCTACAATTTCACTCATATTTTTGATGATTGATGATAAATTAGTCATGCTTTCTGACATAACTTTAGAATTGTTAATTATTTCTTTATTAGCAACATTCATATTTTTAAGTATCTTATCGTTTTCATCCAATGAATTAGAAACCTTTTTAGAATTATCAGCTATTATAGATATAGCATCAGAATTAGATGCTATTGATGAAGTAGCCTCATTTATACTTGCACTACATTCTTCCATGGCAGACAATAAATTTTCACTAGAATCTTTTAAGGTGTTTGATATATCAGTTAACTCTTCTGATTGATAATTTAACCTAACGTTAAAGTTACTTATATAAGTAGTTGTATTTAATATTCCTTTTATAGTTCTTTTAACTGATTTAGCTCCAGAAAGTATATTTTTTAATATTCTTACAACACTGGATACTTCAGCATCACCTATCTCCTTTTCTTTATTTTCTAATAATGTTTCATCAAATTTTTGAAAATCCTTAATTACATCCTTTAACTGAGATTTAATCTGTGAATATTTAAACATATTTATCCCCCTTGATAATTGTTAATATTTTTAAATAGATATTACTAATACCTTCGAATCAACTTATGGAAAATTTATATCTAATTTGCATATAATGAAATCACACAATATATCTTACATAATAATAATTATTATTGCAATGTTTTTTTGTTATTATATTTTATTTACAATAAATTCATTACATTATATTCTTTTTATGTTACAATAAATTACTTTTTATACTACAATCATGATATAATTTATTTTATATAATTTAAAAAAGGGTGATAATATGAAATACTTTAAAGAAAAAGCTTCTAATGTCTTAAAAGAATTAGAAGTAGATTCAGACAAAGGCTTATCTAATTCTGAAGCTAAAAACCGGTTAGAAAAATATGGTCCTAATGAATTTACAAAACAAGAAAAAGGATCTATATGGGATGATATTAAAGATGCATTAACAGAGCCTATGATGATAATTCTTTTAATAGCCGCAGTTGTAAGTGCTATTATAGGAGAATTCCAAGATGCTATTGGTATCGTTTGTGCTGTAGCAATAGGTATTGCTATTGGTATCATAACAGAAGGCAAATCTCAAAAAGCCGCAGAAGCCTTGTCAAAAATGACAGAAAATATAGAAGTAAAGGTTATGCGTGAAGGAAAAATCATTCAAATAAGTAAAAATGATTTAGCTCCAGGAGATATCGTTTTTGTTGAAATGGGTGATATGGTTCCTGCTGATGGTAGACTTATTGAAAGTATTGATTTAAAAGTTAGAGAAGATATGCTAACTGGAGAATCTGAAGATGTTTCTAAAAAATCAGATATAATTATTGATATGTCTACTATAGAAAGTAAAGGCAAAACTATAGTACAAGACCCAATACCAGCCAAACAAATTAATATGGTATTTGGTGGTACACTTATTGCTTATGGAAGAGGCAAATTTGTAGTTACAGCCACTGGTGATTCTTCAGAAATGGGTAGAATCGCAAAAAATCTTGATGATGGCAATAATGAAACTCCACTTCAAGTAAAATTAGGAGATTTAGGATCAAAAATATCAAAAGTATCTAGTGCCATTGCAGGTATCTTATTTATAATAATGCTTGTAAAATTAATTATGGCTCACACATTACATATTGATACATCAGGAATAGTTCCTTTCCTTGATTCTATTGAACCTATAAAAACTGCATTTGTAGTTTGTGTGGCATTAATAGTTGCAGCAGTTCCTGAAGGACTTCCAACAATGATTAATATGACACTTGCTATAACAATGCAAAAAATGGCTAAAATAAATGCCCTTGTAACTAAAAAAGAGGCATGTGAAACAATCGGTTCAGTTAGTGTTATTTGTTCTGATAAAACTGGTACTTTAACGCAAAATAGAATGACCGTCGAAAAAGTTTATGTTAATGGTAAATTTGTTGAAAGAAATGAATTAAGCAGAAGTAGTAACTATTTTATAGATAATTGCTTAATTAATTCAACTGCTGATATCGAAAAAAATGATGAAGGAGTTAAATATTTAGGAAGTGCAACTGAATGTGCATTACTTCTATATAATGATTCTTATGATTATATAAAAGAAAGAGAAAACAGTAATATAATGCATCAAATTCCTTTTACATCAAAACGTAAAAGAATGTCTACTATTATAACAGAAGAAAGTAATTGTACTGTTTTAACTAAAGGTGCTCCTGAAGTTATTTTAGATTTATGTACTTATGAAAACATAAATAATGAAATAGTAAAATTAACTGACGAAAGAAGAAATGAAATTCTAGCTGCAATAGAAAGTCTTCAAAAGAAATCTATGCGTGTACTTGGATTTTCATATAGAAATATTGAAGCTGAGGTTGCAATGTCAACAGAATCTGGTGTAATTGAAAATGACTTAGTATTCACAGGATTTGTTGGTATAAAAGATCCTCTAAGACCTGAAGTTGCAGAAGCCGTTAGAACAGCAAAAGAAGCCGGAGTTTCAACTAAAATGCTTACTGGTGATAATATAAACACCGCTATTGCAATTGGAGAAGAACTTGGATTATTACAAAATGGTTTAAGAGCTGTTGAATCAAGTTATATTGATACCCTATCAGATGAAGAATTAAGAGAAGAAATTAAAACAATTGCTATAGTTGCTCGTTCAAAGCCAGATACAAAAATGAGAATTGTACAAGCATTACAGAGTAATAATGAAGTTGTTGCAGTTACAGGTGACGGTATCAATGATGCCCCTGCTCTTACAAAAGCTGATGTAGGTATTGCAATGGGTATTGCAGGAACCGAAGTTTCTAAAAATGCAGCTGATATTATACTAACAGATGATAGTTTCGGAACAATAGTTAGAGGAATTAAATGGGGTCGTGGAATATATGAAAACTTCCAAAGATTTATTCAATTCCAAATCACGGTTAACATAGTAGCCTTCTTAACTGCTATTTTATCTGTAATATTTGACTTTGAAATGCCTTTTACAACAATACAATTGTTGTGGGTAAATATAATAATGGATGGTCCTCCAGCCCTTTCTCTAGGACTTGAACCTGTCCGTGATATTGTTTTAAAAAGAAAACCTGTAAATAGAAACTCTAGCATAATTACTAAAAATATGCTAATTACCATGATATTAAATGCTATATATATAACAGCCGTAATAATGATACAAATGGTATTTAATCCACTTGGAGCAGAAGTTCCTCCAGCAGGATTTAAGGGACCAAACGAAATGGAAACTGTTTTATTTGCCCTATTTGCTTTTAATGCATTATTTAACGCATTTAATTGTAGAGAATTTGGTACAAGTAGTATATTCCCTTACTTTAAAAATAATAAAGTAGCACTACAAATAATAGGAATTACAGCTATAGTTCAAATTCTCATAACAGAATTATTCTCAGGATTCTTTAATGCTGTTTCATTAAGTCCTATTATGTGGATTAAAGTTATCTTAACTTCTTGTTTAGTAATAGTTATAAATGAAGTTGTAAAATTAATTATTAGAATGTGTAAAAAAAATAAATAAATGAATAAGAAGCTAAAATTATTTTTAATTTTAGCTTCTTATTTTTATAATATTTTTTATGTTACTATATTACCCTATTTTAATTGTCCTTTATTCATCTCAGATTTAGCATTTTCTTGTTTTACCTTTGCAAGTACATTTGCATCGTTACTTATTGATGTTGAAGAATTCATAACATTGTTTGTTACTGAGTTATTCATTGAGTTACTCATTGATGAATTAGTTGCTTCTGCATCTTTCATAGCTGCAAATGAATTTGTTGCGTTAGTAGCTGATTGTGCATTTTGTTGTTTTACTTCTTCTAATGTAGATCCATATGCCATGTTACTCATATTAGGAGCTGCATTAACAGAAGTACCAGCTTTTTCAGCAGATTGTTTATTTAACTCTTTAGTTTCTTTTAAATAATCATTATTCATTAGTAAAAACTCCCTTCTCATTATCTCTTAGTCTACTAAATTATTAAGTGATATTTTCATGTCTACAATAATATCTTCTCCATTTTACTAAAATGGTATGCTGAAAATAAATTGTAAGTATGTTTAAAGAAGCTAAGATTTTTATTTTATAAATATTCATCATATTTATGCTTTTCTTTTAATAAATTTACTAAATGTTTGATTTCTTGGTCTCGGTTTTTATCCATTACTAAAAGTACATCTCCAGAATCTACTATAATTAAATCCTTTATTCCAAAACCTATTATTAACTTTTCTTTTCCCATTACAAAACAATTTTCACTTTGTTCTAAAAAAGTTTTCCCTTTTACACTATTTCCTCTATAATTATCAGCAAATCTAGACATAGCCGAAAAACTTCCAATGTCGTCCCATTGAAATTCACTTTTAATTACATAGGCTTTTCTAGTCTTTTGCATTATCCCAAAATCTACCGATATACCCTCAATTAGTTCATATTGTCTATTTGTAGTTTTTTCTTCTTCGTCCGTTCCTATTGTTTTATACACTTCCATTAGACAATTATACATTTCAGGAAGATATTTTTGCATCTCCCTTAAGTATACATCTGCTCTCCATACAAACATTCCACTATTCCATAAGTAATTACCATCTATCAAAAAATCTTTTGCAATTTCTAAATTAGGTTTTTCTGTAAATCTAGTTACTTTGAATGTAGGAATATTTCCTCTAACTCTATTTCCCATTTGAATATATCCATATCCTGTTTCAGG
Source organism: Clostridium massiliodielmoense (assembly GCF_900176615.1). Lineage (GTDB taxonomy): Bacteria > Bacillota > Clostridia > Clostridiales > Clostridiaceae > Clostridium_H > Clostridium_H massiliodielmoense. Next base: position 203,401 of record NZ_FXLO01000008.1, on the reverse strand, counting down.
TCTTGTTGGTTTTATTCCTATTGTTATAAGTCCTCTTCTTCTTTCAGCAATTTCGACAGCTTGATTTACAGTTTCTACAAATATAGATTCTTGGTTTATAAAGTGATCTGATGGAAGTACAACCATTACAGCCTCTTTATCTTTTTTTAAAAGTTTAATTGCAGAAAGCCCTATACATGTAGCGGTCTCTTACTTACGTTTATAGGTCTTTAATTAAGTAAAACTTTTATTATTAACACTCTAAATCATTGTTTTTAAATTTATAATATACATCTATAACCTTATATTTTTTTTCTTTATCTTCTGAAACAATAATTTGTTCCACTAAATTTTCTAAAATAAATCTATCTAAGTCCTTAAAAGATAATATTTTATCTATAAAACTTTTATAATAATTGTAAGTTTTCTCTTGTTTCTCTTTCAAATCATCTGATTTAATTACATTGATTAATTTATTTTTTTTATTTATTATATTTTCTTGTTTCTGTTGAATAATAGTTACTAGCATTGTAAAATTTCTATCATTAATAGCTCCATTTAGCTTATCATTATATATACTTTGAATTTTTCCATCAAGTTTATATAATTGTGTATTTAAGCACTCTAATTTTTTTTCATAATTATTTCTTCCCTTTATTATTTCTCTTGATAATGCATATATATCTTCCATATCTTTAATTTCTAAAACACGTTTTTTTAATTCATTCATAATAACCTTTTTTAAATATTCTTCTTTTATAGAATGTGCTGTACATATTCCTCCGCCTTTTTGGCTATTGGTACATTTATATCCTTTAAATTTCGTTCTATAGCTCATGCTACCTTTACATTCATTACATTTAAGTACACCAGAAAATAGATGTATATTACCATCTTTATGCCTAAACTTATTTCTTCTCTTGTTTATAATTTCTTGCACTTTTTTAAAAGTATCCTTTGAAATTATTCCTTTAAATTCCTTACCTATAATCCATTGATCTTTTGATGTAGTTTTTACTTTTTTTATTTTATAACTTACCTTTTTCCATCTTCCTTGAACCATAAATCCAGCATATTTGGGATTAGTTAATATATATCTTATAGTGTTACTATTCCATTTTTTTGATTTTCCTTTATTAAAATTTTTAACGTTAGCAGATGGTGGATCTATGCCCTTGTCATTTAGATACATTGCTATTTTACCCATACTATATCCTTGTATATATAAATCAAATATCTCCTTAACAACTTTAGTTGTTTCATCTTCCTTAGAGACAAGCTTTATACTCTTTATTTCCCCTTCATAAGTTGTCTCAAATTTATAACCATATGGAGGTTTGCTTGCAATTGAAGAACCTCTAATCATTCTTTGTCTAAGTCCATCTCTTGTTCTTTTTGAACAATCCTTAATATACATTTCATTTAATATATTTTTAAAAGGTACAATATCGTCAACTTCATTTATTGTGTCTACATTATCTAGTACAGATACAAATCTTACTCCTTTTTCTTTAAAATAATCTTCAAGATAGTATCCCGCAACTATATAATTTCTTGCGAATCTAGATAGATCTCTTGTTAAAACCATATTTACTTTTCCATGTTCTATATCCTCTTTCATTTTTATAAAGCTTCTTCTATTAAAGTTTGATCCTGAAAATCCATGATCTTCATATACATCTTCTATATTATATATATCATCTTTACTATTTTTACTCTTTTCCATAATCCATTTTTTAAGTCCCTGAATTTGTGCAGGTATGGATTCAGATTGTTCCTTTTTATCAGTAGATACTCTTGCATATATTGCTACATTCCAAACTTTTTTCACACAATCACCCCTTTTCACTTTTTAATTTATTAGTATCAGGAGCAATTGCATTAAAAATTTTTTTATTTATTTCTGTATCACAGCTGTTTAGTGTATACTTTACTATATTTTTTATGATATTTTTTAAATCTTCTTGTCCATAGTGAAAGTTTATTTTTGGCTCATTTTTGGACATAAAAAATCCCCCAGCATATTAGTTATCATTCTATTTATATGCTAAGGGATTTTTATTTATTTTATATAATTTACAACATCTCTTTTTATGATTTTTTCTTTAACTTCTAAATTATCTTGTTTATGTCCAACTGCAATTGCATAGTGTGGAACATATCCTTCTGGAATATTTAACTTTTTAACTTCATCTTCAAGAGTAAAGAAAAATTTAACAAGTCCTATCCAAATAGAACCAAGTCCTAAAGATTCAGCTGCTAAAAGCATATTTTCAATTGCTGCTGAACAATCAACTATAGTGGAACCTGAATTAGAATTTTGATTTCCCGAAACTATTATAACCGTAGGAGCTTCATAAAATATATTTCCTGCTCCCTTTCCAATTTGAACTATCTTATTATCTTCACTACTTATCATTACTTCTTTAGCTTTATCACTAATATGACTTATTACCTTCTCATTTTGAATTACTGTAAAATGCCATGATTGACTATTATGAGAACTTGGCGCATGCATGCCTGCATCTAAAATTTCTTGTAATTGCTTATCTGTTATTTGTTCTCTTTTATAACTTCTTATACTTCTTCTGCTTTTTATAGTCTCAATAACAATATTACTCATTTAAATCCACCTTTCATAAAATTTTACATAATATATATTCTATCATATATTCTATAACATTACATTTTGTGGATTTCCTTCTAACCACTTTTCTATATTTTTAAATACTATTTCACATCTTCTATACATAGCTTCTTTTGTAGCAAATGCAATATGTGGAGTCACAACAACATTAGGTGCATTAAATAATGAATGTTCCTTTGCAATTGGTGGTTCTAATTCAAAAACATCAATTCCCGCTCCTTTAATTTTTCCTTTTTTAAGGGCTTCAGCTAAAGCATCATTATCTACAACTAGACCTCTTGCTGTATTTATTAATATTGCTGATGGTTTCATTAATTCTATTTTTTCCTTATTTATAAGTCCTTTTGTTTTATCATTTAATGGTACATGTAATGAAACTATATCACTTTTACATAATAATTCATCTAAAGATACGTATTTAAATCCTGAATCTAATGCTTCTTTTCTTTCACTTCTACTATACGCTAGTACATTACATCCAAATGCTTTTGCAATTTGTCCTACTCTTATTCCAATAGCACCTGTTCCAACAATTCCTATAGTTTTTCCTAAAATCTCGTTTTGCGAAAACCCTTCTCTTGTTTTTCCTTCTCTTATAGCCTTGTCTAATGGTACTATATTTCTAAGAACAGAAAATATAAGTCCATAAGTAAGTTCTGATACAGACGAAGTGCTATATCCTGCGGCATTGCATACAATAACTTGTTTTTCAGCACATGCTTTTGCGTCAACATGATCTATTCCAGTAAATGCAACAGAAATCATTTTTAATTTGTTATCTGATTTTATTACTTCCCCTTCTAATGGCATATTTGCAAGAACTAAAACTTCTGCATCTTTAGCTCTTTCCATAAGAACTTTTTTATCTTGAACTTTGTCTTCAAATAATATAACTTCATGTCCTTTATCAATAAGTGGCTTTGCTATAGAATAAACTTCTTCTTTAGATAATCCTACTGGTTCTAAAACTGATATACGCATATTTTCTCCCCCTAAACTTCTATATATTTTTACTGTATATTATAAGTTTAATCTATATTCCATTTATATTCTATATTAGTAATAATTTTTTTAAAATTTATGTATATTCTACCTTTAATTACTTAATTAATTTTATATAATATTTTATTATGACCTATGTTGTTTATTAAGCGGTCTCTTTATTAGCAGGTTCAATAAAAATATTTTCTGGATTTATATCAGGTAGGTCACTTTTTATTTTATCTATATAATCTTTATTTGTAACAATAAAAGTATTTTCCTTATCTACAACCGGGCTAATTCTATCTACAGTATTTCTTAAAAAACTTTTTTCATTTATAACTTTTAAAAACTGTTTAGGACTTTTTTCACGAGATAATGGATAAAGTCTTGTCCCTTTTCCACCGGCTAATATTAGTGCATATATCACCTAAACACACTCCAACTTCAATTGTTTATACTCTATATTATGTAAATTTCAGCCTTTCGTGACCAAATTTCAATAATAAAAAAGGATTTCTCGATATATTATCGTGAAATCCTTTTTTACGCTACTTATATATTAATTATACTCTCTTATTTGTAAGAACTACATTCTTTCAACGATCATAGCAGTTCCCATTCCACCACCTATGCAAAGTGTAGCAAGACCTCTCTTAGCATCTCTCTTTTCCATTTCATATAATAATGTAACTAAGATTCTAGCTCCTGAGCATCCTACTGGGTGTCCAAGTGCAATAGCTCCACCATTAACATTTACAATATCCATGTTAAATCCTAAATCTCTTGCAACTGCTAAACTTTGAGATGCGAATGCTTCATTAGCTTCTATTAAGTCTAAATCTTTAACTTCTAAGTTAGCTCTTTCAAGTGCAACTTTTGTAGCACCAACTGGTCCATATCCCATGTATGCAGGATCTAATCCTTTTGAACCATAAGATACTATTTTAGCTAATGGTTTAATTCCTAATTCGTTAGCTTTTTCTTCACTCATTACAACTAATGCAGCAGCTCCATCATTGATACCTGAAGCATTTCCTGCTGTAACTGTACCGCCATCTTTTTTAAATGCAGGTTTTAATTTTCTTAATCCTTCTATATCTGCTCCGAATCTTGGATGTTCATCTGTATCAAATACAACTTCACCTTTTTTAGTCTTTATAACAACTGGAACTATTTCATCCTTAAATCTTCCTGTCTTTATAGCATTTTCAGCTTTGTTTTGAGAAGCAAGTGCAAATTCATCTTGATCTTCTCTAGAAATATTCCATTTTGCAGCTATGTTTTCTGCTGTCATTCCCATATGATAATCATTAAATGATTCCCAAAGACCGTCTTTAACCATAGTATCAACTATTTTGCCATCAAACATTCTTTGTCCCCATCTAGCACCTGGTACAGTATATGGTGCAGCAGACATGTTTTCCATACCACCTGCAATTACGATATCAGCATCTCCTGCTTTTATCATTTGTGCAGCTAATGATACTGCTCTTAATCCTGATCCACAAACTTTATTTAATGTAAATCCTGGTATTTCAACTGGAATTCCTGCTTTTACAGCTGCTTGTCTTCCTGGGCTTTGTCCAAGACCTGCTTGAATAACATTTCCCATTATAGTTTCATCTATCATTTCTGGTTTGATTCCAGCTCTTTTAATAGCTTCTTTAATAACAATAGCACCTAATTCAACAGCTGGTACATTTTTTAAACTTCCACCGAATTTACCTACGGCTGTTCTTACTGCACTTGCAATAACTACATTTTTCATGATATCTCCTCCATTAATCCCCTTATTTTTTGTTTTTTATTTTACTGCTAACTTAATAATATATATTCATAAGATTATTTTGAATAATCAAAGAATCCTTTTCCAGATTTTCTTCCAAGGTATCCAGCTCTAACATATTTTCTAAGTAGTGTATGAGCTCTATATTTTGAATCCCCAGTTTCTTTATATAATACGTCCATTATAGCAAGACAAACATCTAGTCCTATAAGATCTCCTAATGCTAAAGGTCCCATTGGGTGGTTAGCACCAAGTTTCATAGCTGTATCTATATCTTCTGCTGATGCAATTCCTTCTGCATATATTCCAACAGCTTCATTAATCATTGGAATTAATATCTTATTTACAACAAATCCAGGAGCTTCTGCAACTTCTACTGGTTCTTTTCCTATTTCAATTGATATTTGTTTAACAGCATCAAAAGTTTCTTGAGATGTTGCCATTCCTCTTATAACCTCTACAAGCTTCATTACTGGAGCTGGGTTAAAGAAATGCATTCCAATAACTTTTTCAGGTCTATTTGTTGCTGATGCAACTTCTGTTATTGAAAGTGAAGATGTGTTTGAAGCTAAAATTGTTTCTGGTTTGCAAATATTATCTAGATCACCAAATATTTGTTTTTTGATTTCCATGTTTTCTATTGCTGCTTCTACAACTAGGTCACAATCAGCTGCCATGTTAAGGTCAACTGTTCCAGTTATATTAGCAAGAACTTCATTTTTCTTAGCTTCTTCCATCTTTCCTTTTTTAACTAATCTTGAAAGATTCTTGTCTATTCCTTTAAGTCCTCTTTCCACAAATTCATCTTTGATGTCTCTTAAAACAACTTCATGTCCTTTTACAGCAAATGCTTGAGCAATTCCTGATCCCATTGTTCCAGCACCTAGAACACATATTTTCATTGAAATTCCCTCCTTATAGTTCGATGTATTGTTAATTTTTTAACTTGTGTAGTTAAAAAAAAATCTTGCACCTACAAAAGTATCCACTATATATAGTATACTAATGTAACAACGTTCTTTCTCAACCTATTGTTACTTACTTGTTGTTTACATCTATTATTATACATCAAGTTGATAGAATATTTCAAATACTTTTTTCCATGTTTTTCACAATTTATTGTTAAATATATATCATTTACACTGTTTTTTATGGCAAAACTACTATTTTTGATATTTTTTCTTTTTTATTTTATTTTTAACAAATTTATTCTTTTATACCTTTATTTTATGTTAAAGAAAGCCTATATGAATAGGCTTTCTTGTACTTTTATTTATTTTCCCACCCTTTAGATACATTAACAGCTTTGTGCCATCCTTTAATGAGTTCTTCTCTTTTCTCTTTTTCCATTAGAGGATCAAAAGTTTTAGATATTTTACAATTCACTGCTATATCATTACTATTTTTCCAGTATCCCACTGCAAGTCCTGCAAGATACGCAGCTCCTAGTGCTGTTGTTTCTATTATTTCCGGTCTTTGTACATTTACACTTAATATGTCTGATTGAAATTGCATTAGAAAATCATTAGCACAAGCTCCCCCATCTACTTTTAAAGCTTGTAACTCTACTCCCGAATCTTCTTCCATAGCCTTTAAAACATCATAAGTTTGATATGCCATAGACTCTAGTGCGGCTCTAATTATATGTTCCTTTTTGGTACCTCTAGTAATTCCGACCATGGTTCCTCTTGCATATGCATCCCAATAAGGAGCTCCAAGTCCCACAAATGCTGGAACTAAATATACACCATTAGAATCTTCAACTTTATTTGCATAATCTTCCGATTCAGGAGCTGATTTTATCATTCTAAGTTCATCTCGTAACCATTGTATTACTGCTCCACCTATAAATACACTTCCTTCAAGCGCATACTGTACTTCTTCTCCCCTTGAAGCCGCTATTGTTGTAAGCAATCCTTTTTTTGATTCAACAGCGTTCTTTCCAGTATTCATTAATAAGAAACATCCTGTTCCATAGGTATTTTTAGCCATACCTTCTTTAAAGCACATCTGCCCAAATAATGCCGCTTGCTGATCTCCAGCATCTCCTGATATTGGTATAAGTCCGCCTATTACTGATGGATGTGTCTTTCCATAAACTTCACTTGAAGATTTTACCTTAGGTAACATTGATATTGGTATATCTAGCTTTTTCAGTATTTCTTCATCCCATTTTAATTCATGAATATTATATAACATTGTTCTTGAAGCATTTGTATAATCGGTTACATGAACTCTACCTTTGGTTAAATTCCATATTAACCAGGTATCTATATTTCCAAATATTAAATCTCCACTTTCAGCTAATTTTCTTGCATCAGGTACATTATCTAAAATCCATTTTATTTTAGTTCCTGAAAAATATGCATCTAAAATTAATCCCGTTTTTTCTTTTATTTTTTTATCAAATCCCTCTTTTTTTAACTGATCACAATATTCAGCCGTTCTTCTGCATTGCCAAACTATAGCATTATAAACAGGTCTACCATTTTTTTTATTCCAAACAACAGTAGTTTCTCTTTGATTTGTTATACCTATTGCACAAATATCATTAGCTTCTAATCCAACTTTATTTAATGCTTCTTGTGCAACACCTAGCTGTGTTCCCCATATTTCCATTGGATCATGTTCAACCCAACCAGGCTTTGGATATATCTGCGAAAACTCCCTTTGTGCTACAGATACCATTTCTCCAGTATTATTAAAGATAATACATCTTGAACTTGTTGTCCCTTGATCTAATGACATTATATACTTTCCATTAACATCTAAATTACTTATATCCGTACTTTCTACTTGCTCATAATGATCTTGATTTATAATATCTCTAAAACGTTTAAAAATTTTTAACATATCTAATTAAAATATAGCCGCAAACAATAATGCGCCTATTAATCCTCCTATTATTGGTCCAACTACTGGTATCCAAGAGTATCCCCAATCTGAATCTCCTTTTCCTGCTATAGGTAATATAGCATGTGCTATACGAGGTCCTAAGTCTCTAGCTGGATTAATTGCATATCCTGTTGGTCCACCTAATGCAAGACCTATAACTAAGATTACAAGACCTACTGAATATGTGCCAATTCCTGGTGCTTGTTCAGCTGTTGATAATCCTAATATTGCAAATACAAGTACAAATGTTCCAATAATTTCTGTTGCGAGGTTTGCAGCACTATTTCTAATTGCTGGTGCTGTACAAAATACTCCAAGTTTTACTGCTGGGTCTTCAGTTTCAGCCCAATGTGGCAAGTAAGCAATCCACACTATTGCAGCTCCTAGCATTGCACCTAACATTTGTGCAATTATATATCCTGGTACCATGCTCCAAGTTATTCCTCCAAAACCTATAGCAGCAAATGCTATTGTTACTGCTGGATTGAAGTGAGCTCCACTTATTGCTCCAAAGATAAGTGCTGGAACAGCAACTGCTATTGCCCAAGATGTTGTTACAACAATCCATCCTCCATTTTGTCCCTTACTCTTATTAAGTGATACGCAGGCAACTACACCATCTCCTAATATGATAAGCAACATTGTTCCTAAAAATTCTGCCATCATTCTAGACATAAGCTTTCCCCCTTAAAATAAATAAATTTTGGCTACAGTTATATCTATGATTTTTTTATTCAATTTATTACACATAACTAGCGTAGTTTTTTGTATCATAAACAAAAAAACTATAACTTAAATGGGAGACCAATAAGTCATAGTTTAAACTTGTAATATATATATCATTTCCTTCTATATGTTATCTTATCTTTCTTATTACATCATATTTTTCATCAATACTTTCGATAAATCCTTCTATTGGAGTATTAATACTTTCAAGATTTTTAACTTCTATAAATGCTTTCTTTAATTTATCAACTAATTCCTTAGGCATTTTTTTGTTAACTGCAATGGCATCCTTTGGAATATTATCACTTTGCGCAAGTATAACCAAATCATCTACTGGTACACCTTCTTTTCTAGCATTATCTAAAGCTTCATCATAAGTGGCTCCAGCATCTACTTCTCCATTTAATATGGCATTTATAACATTATCATGACTTCCTAAGAAATATGATTCTTCAAATGTAGTATCAGGATTTAGATTGTTAGATCTTAATATATGTTTTGCATATATACATCCTGATGCACTATTTTCATCAACATATGCAAATGTTTTATTTTTAAGATCATCTAGTTTTTTAATAAGACTATCTTTTCTTGCTATTATATATCCATTATAATAATCTTTACCATTTATTTTTGGTGTAACAATAGGAATTACACCTGCTTTTTCGTGAGCATTTACATAAGCAAATGGTGAAAACCAACCAACATCTATTATATCTTCTTTTATATTGTCACTTAAAGCATCATAATTTTTTACTATTATAGTTCTAGCTTTGTATCCCATTGATTTGCACACATTTTCTAATATAGGTACATACATCTTTTTAATATTTTTAGGTGCAGTAAAAGGATTTACACCAAATATAATCTCATTTTCCATTTTAAATTTAGAAGAAACTTTCTGTAGTTTTTCAGAAATATTAATTAAATCATCAAATGCCTTTATCATTACTTCATTTTTATCTTTTACATACCCAACTTCCTCCATAGAATCATAGGCTAACTTATGGGTATCTTCTACTGCATTTGCAACTTCTTCTACTGCTGCTTCTACCTCTGTAACATTTTTTAATCCTTCTTCTGATTCCTTCCCAAGATTTTCTATAGAATCTTTTATATCTTCTACAACCACTTTTATTTTTTCTATTACTTTAGTAGATTTAGTCATCACATCTTCTACTTTTCCAAGTTTATCATTACATTTATCCATAGCATCATTAGAATTTGCAATTTTGCCAGATATATCTTGAACTATATCTTCTATTTTACCTATAGCATCCTGAGTTTGTTCAGATAATTTTTTTATTTCATTAGCTACTATAGCAAATCCTCTACCAGCTTCTCCTGCCCTAGCAGCTTCTATTGACGCATTTAAAGACAATAAATTTGTTTGTACTGAAATTTGTTTTATATAGTCAACTATTGAATATATATTGTTTGATGATTCCATTAGTTCTTCATTTCTGTTAGATGCACTGCTTATCTCATTATTTAGTTCTTCTAAAAATACTCCTATACTTTCTACTATATTTCTATTGTCATTTAGCATCTTAACAGAATCAACAGAATATCCTCTCATTTTGATTATATTCTCATTTAAATTCTTAGAAAAACACACAAATTGATTTATACTTGCATTTATTTCTTGTGAACTTGCCGCATTTTGTTGACAATAGTTTTCTACTTTATATGACATATCATGTATACTTTTAAACGCATTAATATTATTTTGAGCAGTCCATAGTAATTGTTGAGAATTAAATGCAATATCTTCTGAAGCAGTTAGTATAGAATCCTTTATTTTATTATCTTGTTTCCCATTAGAATCGTGATTTTCTATAACATCGTTATCTAATTCTCTATCGCCTAAGTGAATTGACTTTGCCATAAAATATAAAATTAGTATATTTATTATAGCTATAATCACCCCATTTATTTTTATATACGGAATAAGATAATATAGGACTATATTGATAATCGCTGAAATAATCATAAAACCAAAAAAATTTTTGTGTTTTTTCATAAGTTATTCTCCTTTAAAAAACTAAAGACAAACCCCTATAGGTAGGGATTTGCCTTTAGTAGAATATACTGATTTAATTTATTATTTTTCCCATCCTTTAGATCTTTCAACGGCTTTGTGCCATCCGTTAACTAAATCTATTCTCTTAATATCTTCCATCTTAGGTGAGAATGTTTGAGATGGTTTGATACTTCTAGATAAGTCTTCAACGTCTTTCCAGAATCCTACTGCAAGACCTGCAAGATAAGCAGCTCCTAAAGCAGTTGTTTCTATAACTTCTGGTCTTACAACTGGTTTATCTAATATATCAGATTGGAATTGCATTAAGAAATTGTTTGCACAAGCTCCTCCATCTACTTTTAATGTCTTTAAGCTTGTTCCTGCATCTTCTTCCATAGCCTTTAATACATCTAAAGTTTGGTATGCCATAGATTCAAGTGCAGCTCTTATAAAGTGTTCTTTCTTAGCTCCTCTAGTAAGTCCAACTACAGTTCCTCTTGCATAAGCATCCCAGTATGGTGCTCCAAGTCCAACGAAAGCTGGTACTAAGTATACTCCGTTAGAGTCTTCAACATCTAATGCATATCTTTCTGTTTCAGATGCTTTTCTTATCATTCTTAATTCATCACGTAACCATTGAACTACAGCTCCACCTATGAATATACTTCCTTCTAATGCATATTCAATTTTTCCTGCATATGATGCAGCCATTGTTGTAAGAAGTCCATTGTTAGATTCAACAGCTTTGTTTCCTGTATTCATTAATAAGAAACAACCTGTTCCATAAGTATTTTTAGCCATACCTTCTTTGCAGCAAAGTTGTCCAAATAATGCTGCTTGTTGGTCACCTGCATCTCCTGATATTGGAACTGGTGCTCCAAATATTAATTCATCAGCATTTCCATAAATACAACTTGAAGGTTTAACTTCTGGAAGCATTGATTTAGGAATATTTAATTCTTCTAATATTTCATCATCCCATTTTAATTCATGAATATTATATAACATTGTTCTTGAAGCATTTGTATGGTCAGTTACATGAACTTTTCCTTTAGTTAAGTTCCAAATTAACCATGTATCTATATTACCAAAGATTAATTCACCTTTTTCAGCTTGTTCTCTAGCTCCTGGAACATTATCTAATATCCATTTTATTTTTGTTCCTGAGAAATAAGCATCTAAGATTAATCCTGTTTTTTCTTTTACTTTTTTATCGAATCCTTTTTCTCTTAGTGTATCGCAATATTCAGCTGTTCTTCTGCATTGCCAAACAATAGCATTGTAAACTGGAACACCAGTTATTTTATTCCAAACTACTGTAGTTTCCCTTTGGTTTGTAATACCTATACCTGCAAGGTCTGTTCCATAAAGTCCAGCTCCTGCTAAAGCTTCTCTAGCAACACCTGCTTGAGTTCCCCAAATTTCCATTGGATCATGTTCAACCCAGCCTGCTTTTGGATATATTTGTTTAAATTCTTTTTGTGATACTGATACTATTTCACCTTGTTTGTTGAATATAATACATCTTGAACTTGTTGTACCTTGGTCTAACGCCATTATATATTGTTGCTTTTCCATTAAATATTCCTCCCCTTCTCCATCTCTCAAAGGTCTAAATAATTTATTTTTCATTAAATCTATATTTATTATAGGTTTAAAGATTTAACAAATAGACATTATCTATTAATAACTATTAAAATTAATTATGAATTATTCCTATTTACTATTAAAAATTTTTTCTAATTGTTAAACTGGAAATACCATTTTGAATATAAATGCTCCAATTAATCCACCTATTATTGGTCCAACTACTGGTATCCAAGAATATCCCCAATCTGAACCACCTTTTCCTGCTATAGGTAATATCGCATGTGCTATACGAGGTCCTAAGTCTCTGGCTGGATTAATTGCATATCCTGTTGGTCCACCTAATGCAAGACCTATAACTAAGATTACTAATCCTACTGAATATACTCCAATTCCTGGTGCTTGTTCAACTGTTGATAATCCTAATATTGCAAATACAAGTACAAATGTTCCAATAATTTCTGTTGCAAGGTTTGCAGCACTATTTCTAATTGCTGGTGCTGTACAAAATACTCCAAGTTTTACTGCTGGGTCTTCAGTTTCAGCCCAATGTGGTAAGTAAGCAATCCATACTATTGCAGCTCCTAACATTGCTCCTAACATTTGAGCTATAATGTATGATGGCACCATTTGCCAAGTTATTCCTCCAAAACCTATAGCAGCAAATGCTATTGTTACTGCTGGATTGAAGTGAGCTCCACTTATTGCTCCAAAGATAAGTGCTGGAACAGCAACTGCTATTGCCCAAGATGTTGTTACAACAATCCATCCTCCATTTTGTCCTTTACTCTTATTAAGTGATACACAAGCAACTACACCATCACCTAATATGATAAGTAACATAGTTCCTAAAAATTCGGCCATAAATCTAGACATAAGTACATCCCCCTTATTTTTTTTATTATCAATTCACATTACATAATGTGATTTAATAAGCTATTCCAAATCTGACATATTATTCTTTGAAAACGTTTGTATAAATGTTTTTTATAAAAGGAGAAAAAAGAGCCATTATTAATCTATGAGGAGGTTTTCCTCATATTAATAATGGCTCTCTCTATTCTCCGCCAGATCTATTTATTCTTCATTTTTCTCCATCAAATTGTATAAAATACATTTTTTTCATTTGCCTTAATTATATTTTACTATATCTTGTGTGGTTTTGCAACAACTAATTTGCTTTTGCAACACTTTTTGTAGCTATTATATTTACACCTGTTCCTGCTATATCTTTTACAACTATATCTCCTACTTTAATAGGTGCAGGTACAACAACTCCTCTAAGTTCTTCTACACACTTAAAGATCTTGCTCTTTGGAATATCAGCTTCTGTTTTTACAGAAACCGCAGCAATTTCACCATCTTTAACTTTTACAGAAGAAGTAACTATTCTTGTTGGATTAGTACATTCTTTTTCTGCATAAGTCTTTCCTCTTAAACAAGTATTACCTTTTACATCTGTAACCTTGCCATCTTCTATAGTAACTTCTAATAAACAACCCATAGGGCATCCTATACATGTTAATTCTCTCATTTCACTCATGATATCCTACTCTCCTTCCACCTTAACAGTAATCTTCTTACAATTAGGATGCTTATCAAATAAAGCTTTTGTAAGTTTTACTGTTTCCATTTCTCCTGGAGCAATTATTCTTTTCTTTATATGCATTTCTCTAACATCATCAAAGTATACAGAAATATAGCTATCCTTATATACATCTCCAACTCTGAATCTTACATCTACTAATTTTTCTATATTTTCAGGATTTATAGTCTTTGGAACTGTGTATCTTGCACCTTCTGTTGCAACTAATTCAATTCCATTTCCCTCGAATTTCTTACCATTTAAGTATTTAGCAGCATTTTTACCTGCGTTAATACTTTCTTCTGTAACAAAGTCAACTAAGTCATGAACATGTAGCACGTTTCCACATGCGAATACTCCTTCAATGTTAGTTTGAAGACTTTCATTTACTAATGGTCCTGATGTAACAGGTGATAGGTTTACATCAGCTTTTGTAGATAATTCATTTTCTGGTATAAGACCTACTGATAATAATAATGTATCACATGGTATATATTCTTCAGTTTCTTTTATAGGTCTTCTGTTTTCGTCTACTTGAGCTATACTAACTCCTTCTAATCTATCTTTACCTCTTATATTAGTTACAGTATGAGCTAATTTTAGTGGTATTCCAAAGTCATCCAAACATTGAACAATGTTTCTCTTAAGTCCACCTGAATATGGCATAAGTTCAACAACTGCTTTAACTTTGGCTCCTTCTAAAGTCATTCTTCTTGCCATTATAAGACCGATATCTCCTGATCCTAATATAACAACTTCTCTTCCTGGCATGAAACCATCTATGTTAACAAATTTTTGGGCTGCACCAGCTGAGTATATACCAGCACATCTGCTTCCAGGTATATTGATTGCTCCTCTTGGTCTTTCACGACAACCCATAGCTAAAATTATAGATTTAGCTTTTATTTCTACTAATCCGTCTTCTTCATTAACTACTGTTATAACTTTGTCTTTACTTACATCTATAACCATAGTATTTAATTTATATGGTATTTTCATTTCTTTTACTTTATCTGCAAATCTTTGAGCATACTCTGGACCTGTAAGTTCTTCTTTAAAAGTGTGTAATCCGAATCCATTATGAATACATTGATTTAATATTCCTCCAAGACAAGTATCTCTTTCTAAGATTAAGATATCTTGAACGCCCTCTTCTCTTGCTCCTATAGCAGCTGCAAGACCGGCAGGACCACCACCTATAATTACTACATCATGTTCTCTCATTTTTCAATCCCCCAAACTTTATAAATATGTTTTATGAGTTAAGTGTAACATTAGATTTCTTTGTCCTCTCCAATTAATAAGTTTGATTTTCCACCAAACTTAGTTACTTCTGTTTCTGGTATACCTAGTTCTTTTGATAGAAGTGCAACTATTTTTGTAGAACAGAATCCTGATTGACATTTACCCATACCAGCTCTTGTTCTTCTTTTTATTCCATCTAGATCTCTAGCTCCTAATGGTCTTCTGATAGCATTTAATATTTCACCTTCAGTAACAGTTTCACATCTACATACTATCTTTCCATAGCTTGGGTCTTTAGCTATAAGTTCTTTTCTTTCTTCATTTGTCATTTCTCTAAATTTAGGAATACCTTCTCTGATTGGGTTGAATTTTTCATTTTTAGATGGTGATAATTTTTCTACAACTATACCTTCAACCATTTCAGCTATTGCTGGAGCACTTGAAAGTCCTGGTGATTCTATACCAGCTACATTTATAAAGCCTGGAACATCTTCAGCTTCTCCTATTATAAAATCGTTTACCGTATCATGTGATCTAAGTCCTGAGAATGAAGTAATAACTTGTCTCATAGGAATTTGTTTAAATGTTGTTTTAGCTCTATTTAATATATCATCTATTCCTTCTTGAGTAGTATCTACATCAGTTCTGTCCTCTACATCAACTGCGTTTGGTCCTATAAGTAAGTTTCCATCTACAGTTGGAGTTACAAGTACCCCTTTACCCATTTTAGTTGGTAATTGGAATAATGTTTTTGTTGCCATTGTTCCTGCAGTTTTATCGAATAGGCAATATTCACCTTTTCTTGCTATTATCTCAATTTTATTTTTGCTAACCATATTATTTAAGTTATCTGAGAATAATCCAGCAGCATTTATTACTAAATTAGTTTCAACATTTCCATTGCTTGTCTCAAGTGTGAAACCATTTTCTTTTTTAACTACATTCTTAACTTCTGTTTCAAATTTGAATTCTACTCCATTAGTGTATGCGTTTTCAGCCATTGCTATAGTCATTTCATAAGGACATACAATTCCACCAGTTGGAACATATAAAGCTCCTACCACATTATCATTTACATTTGGTTCCATTTCTAGAATTTTTTCTTTTCCTATGATTTCAAGATTTGAAACTCCATTTTTTTGTCCTTTTTCAAGTAATTTTTGTAATCCGTCTTTTTCTGATTCATCAAAGCATAATACTAATGAACCATTTCTTTTGAATGGGAAATTAAGTTCTTTAACTAGCTTGTCAAACATTTCATTTCCTCTAACGTTTAATTTAGCTTTTAATGTACCTGGTGTCGCATCATGTCCACCATGAACTATACCACTATTAGCTTTTGAAGTACCTGTTGCTACGTCTGGTCCTTTTTCTAGAACACATACTTTTAAATTGTACTTAGATAATTCTCTTGCGATACTGCAGCCTATAACTCCTGCACCAACAATTGTAACATCAAACATATTATACCTCCTCCTCTAAACAAAAAAGCCGTAATTTAAAGGTATACTGTACAACAATAGTAAGTGCTACTATTGACAATAAGTATTACCCAAAAATTACGGCTCTCTGAACTGTGCCTTTTTCGTATTATTTTTTATACTTTTATTATAGCATCTAAGCATATTTTGTCAACTTAAATATTTTATTTATCATATTATTTAAAAATTTCATAATATTTTGTAATTTATGGTTACATATGCCATATAACTTCTTTACTAGTTGATACCCCTAAAGCTCCTGCCTTCAAACTTTCTATTACATCTTCCTTATCATTTACTAATCCCCCTGCTATAACAGGTACCTTAACCTCTTGCTTAACTTGTTTTATGATTTTAGGCATTACTCCCGGCAAAATTTCCATAGCATTAGGTCTAATTGAATTGATAGATGTAATTCCTGTTTCTAAAGATAAATTGTCGATTATAAACAATCTCTGAATTGTAAAAAGTTCTAAATCCTTAGCGATTTTTGTCAAACTAGATTTCGTTGTAATTATACCATCTGGTTTTACCTTTTCTTTTATATGATTTAAGGCATATCTGTCCCTAGCAAAGCCTTCCATAAGGTCAATATGTACATATATACTTTTGCCAGATGCCTTAACCTTTTCTACAAGCTCTTTAATATTACATATATTCCCCTTTAGTAAAAAAATAACTTCGCATGGAGATTTTATAGCCCTATCCAACTTATTTAAATCTTTAACAGCAGCAATTATAGGATTTAAACTTAACTTGTCATAAAATTGGTTTCTCATAATTCGTCACTCTCCATTTATTAATTTAGAATTAAAATCATCATTTTTATATTAATTATCATTTTAACTGATTTAATATATTTGTGATTACCTCTCATTTATTAGAGCTTGTATAAATTAGTTTTATATATCTAATTTTATTCCTCATATATATTACAAGATAAATTATATCAATTACAACATTTTTTCTCAACCTTATTCTTTCTTTTATTGAAATTATAACCATATTATGAAATTTACTCATTATTTCATTTACAATATTATCTATATGTTTTAACTTATAAAATTATATCTTCTCAAAATATTTTTACTTACCTTTTACTTGTTTTTTACTGGAATTATAATATTCCATGCATTTATCATAAAATTCTTGTGATAATTCTTTAGATTCAAATGATCTCTTAGGTATTATATTAGCTTCAAGTCCTCCTAAAAAAATATAAATATTATCCTTGTCCTCCTGTATATCCCTTACACTTTTCCAAGTACGCATTTGATTTTTTATATCACCAATCTCTTTTATTCCCTTATTATACAATTCAAAAGTACGAGTTCCTAATATATCACTTCTCTTTTTTGCAGTTTTATTTACTTGTATTTTTATTATGCATATTAGAAATAAATCTCCCAACGCTCCAATAATGATGGTCATTATTATAGTACTAGCAATAGATTTTTTTAACATCATCATAACTATTAATACTGTTAAAGGCATACTAATCATATTTAATATAAAGCTACGAGTAAATCTTGGCATATGCTTTATTAAATATTTGTTATAATTCCAATAATCATTTTTATTAATATCCACTTCTACATTCACGTCGACCACTCCCAAATATTGTTAAATTTATTATTTTTATCATCAATATAATATTCTATACATTTTTTGAAATTCCTTTATAATATTTTGTTGAAATACTTTTATAAATTTTCCGAATAATTTTTATATAAAAAATAATGAGTATATAGTAATTTGAAATCACAATATACTCATTATTTAAAATTTAATAATTTTTAAGTGTTCCTTTAAAATATTGATATTCATACATATTTTATATAATCTTTTAGTAAGTTTTAACTTTATTTTTAATTATATTACTTTATATTCTCTTTCATAAATTTCTCTATTTCATCTACTGTTTTAATTATGTCAGATGATAAATTTATACAACCCTCTTCAGTAATTAAAAGATCATCTTCTATTCTTATACCTATTCCTTCTTCTGGTATATATAATCCCGGTTCATCTGTTATTACCATTCCAGGCTTTAATATTATATCTCTATCTCCAACATCGTGAGTATCAAGCCCTAAGCTATGACTTATGCTATGAAAATAATATTTTGATATTTCACTTTTCTCTTTAATAATTCCAAGTTCCATACACCCTTCTGCTAATACATCTTTTGCAATTTCATTTAATTTTAAGTATGGAACTCCAGCTTTTGCTTCCTTTATTATTCTTTTATTTCCCCTTAAAACTACATTATAAACTTCCTTTTGTCTTTCAGTGAATTCCCCACTTACAGGAAAAGTTCTAGTAATATCTCCATTATAGTAATCATATTGCGCTCCTAAATCAAACATTATTAAATCATTTTCTCCACATTTTGAATTGTTTTCTGAATAATGAAGTACTGTTGCATTTTTACCTGATGCTGCTATTGTTTTAAATGCTTTATCACGTACTCCTTCTGACGTAAGAACATAATCAAAATACGCCTCTATTTCATATTCCATCATTCCAGGCTTTGCATGTTTCATCATCTCTTCTATACCACGTTTTGTAATACCTATTGCAATCTTTATTTTTTCTATTTCTTCTACACTTTTTACAGTTCTAAGTTCACTTACTTCATTATATATATTACTTACAGTAAAATATGGGTATCTATCTCTTATTTTTTTGGCAAAGTTTTGAGCATATGTATATGATATTCCCCACTCTTGACGCTCTAAATCCAAATAAAGTTTATCATATCCATATCTTGAAATTAACTCTCCTATAAAATCATTAAATCCTTTTGTATAATCTATATTTTTAATTCCTGATACTTCTATTGCTTCATTAATTTTTAGCTTTTCTCCAACCCATCTTGCCATTATTGGATCTTCCTCTTCAATGAATAAAATCTCATTAACACTATTATTTCTCTTTGTCATCATAAGAATTATATTTTCTCTATCTATTCCTGTTAAATAATAAAAGTTTCTATTAGGCGTAAACGGATATGTTTCATCAGCTGATTTATACGGCGCTCTTCCTGAGAACATCACCATAATAGAATTATCTTCTAACTTTTTACTTAATCTTTGTCTATTCTTTATAAAAAATTCGTTATTCATAATAATCACCCCAATTTAATATTTAGACACATATTCTTATTATATATGTTTTATAGCACCATATTCTATTATAGGTTATAATAAGTATAATTTATACTTTGGTTCATATAAAAATCAGGAGGTATTCATTATGAAAATTGACTTAATTATTTCAGCTAGTGATATTAAAGAAGAAAAAATAAAAAATAAAACCGTTGTAGTAATAGATATTTTAAGAGCTACATCCGTTATAGTAACAGCACTAAATAATGGATGTAATGAAGTAATACCTGTTCTTGAAGTAGAAGATGCAATGGATATTGTAAAAAATAATAGAGAAAAGTATATATTAGGGGGGGAAAGAAATGCCTTGAAAATAGAAGGTTTTGATTTTTCCAATTCACCTTTAGATTACACAAAAGATGTTGCTCATGGCAAAACATTAGTTATGACAACAACTAACGGAACCAGAGCAATTCATGGTGCCATGAGTGCTAAGAATATTTTAATAGGTGCTATGATAAATGCTAAATCCGTAGCAAATAAAGTTTTAGAACTTGATAATGATTTAGTAATTATAAATTCAGGTACAAATGGTGAATTTTCTATAGATGATTTTGTTTGTGCTGGTTATATAATAGATTGTATTTTAAAAGATAGAGATGCTGAATTATCTGATATTGCAATAACATCTCATTATGTATACTCCGAAAATAAAGACATCCATTCTTTTGTACACAACGCAAAACATTATAAAATATTATCTAATCTAGGTCTTAAAGATGATATCAATTACTGTTGTTCAAAAGACATAATAGATATAGCACCAGAATTTCATTATCCCAAAATAACAAAATAAAACAACAAAAGTGGTATTCATAAATGAATACCACTTTATTTAACGTATTTAAAACAATCTATTTAAATACAAATTATAGTTTAACTACGTTAGCAGCTTGAGGTCCTCTAGCTCCTTCAGTTACTTCGAATTCAACTTTTTGTCCTTCTTCTAAAGTTTTGAATCCGTCTCCTTGGATTGCTGAGAAATGTACGAATACGTCATCTTCTCCTTCTACGGAAATAAATCCGAATCCTTTTTCTGCGTTAAACCATTTAACTATTCCTGTTTTCATTAAAAAATCCTCCTAAAAAAAAATTTCCTTAAAATATATGAACATAGATTTTTGTTTTAAAGTAATGTCAAACATCACTATACACAGAAATCAATGAACAAGCTAGTTTATACTATTTTTTACAACACCATTACAGTTATCATAAAAAACTGAAGCTTCATTAATCTTTAACCAAGATTAGAAGAACAAAATCCTAACAGCCTAACTGAATTAAGTATATACCCTTTAATTTATAAAACAAGAATATTGGCTTACTACTTAACAATCCATCTTAAACATTGCTAAACTTACCTAAAAGTAAACTTACCTAATCATAGGAGGATTAGTATTAATTTTCAAAGCCCATAATACAGTCAGTTCTTATTTTTTATTAGCTAAAGCTAGCTAACATTGCACTTCATATTAATCTTCTTCCTTACTTAGCTTATCATATTTTACGTTAAGTCAATGGTATCATATATAACTTTTATTGTCAATAAACATATGTATTATTCAATTTAAGCAATTCAGTTATTTATATTATTATGTTTTCCAACTTTTCCTTTAATATTCGTATTTTTTAGTTTATTTATAAATACCATTGATTATATTCTTCCCTCTTTTAATAATTTTATAACATTTTCCATAAATTCAACTCTTCCTTTAACTTCATCATATTCCATATAGTTTTCACCATATTGATATTTCATACTTTCTAAAAATTCTTTCAATTCTTCTTCTTTTATAAGTATCATTGTTTCTCTATCTGCCAACTTTATTCCCCCAGTTAATATTTTATACCTTTACATTATTTATTTAGCGTTAAATAATGTACGTGAAATTTTCAAAATATTTTTTTATTTTATTTTTTAATTTCTATTTTTCTTTCCAATAATAATATCATAAAGAAATACTATAGCAGAGACTACTAATAATAAGTTTATTAATTTTCCACCTATTCTAAATACGAGCCCTAAAACCCAGAAAAAAACTACAACCGCTCCTATCCAATGCAATACCTTCATGGAAATTCCTCCTTTAAAAATATAATAAGTTTATATTTATATGTTTTAATTACGAATAAATATTTTTTATTATCTAATACTATATTTTGTAACATTTATATTATATAACAAGGAGGCATTTTTATGAATAATTCTCATGATAAAAATCATATTTCTGGAGTAAAATGTGTTGTTAACAGCTGTAAATACCACGCTAGTGATAATTGCTGTACTGCTAAAGGAATAGAAATAAAATCAAATTGTGATTCACATACTTGTACTTCAGAACAAACTGACTGTGCAACATTTGCACCTTTAAAGTAAAATTAAAGTAAATAATGCAAGATAAATTCAAAATATCTTGCATTATTTACACCCCTCTATTAACTTTTCACCATTATAATAATTATAAATTTATACAATTAAATAATTCTTACATATTTAAATATATCTTAAAATATCACTTATGCATTTGTCCATATCTTCATTTATTATTTCATAATCACAATAAATTCTATATAAATCATACCTTTCCTCATACAATTTATATAACTTATCAGTGCCATTTTTAAGTAATGGTCTACTTTTAACATCTACATCTTTGCATATATCTTCCAATAATCTATTTATAAAAAATATTGTCCCCTTTTTCTTTAGTACATCTATATTATGTTTTCTCTTGATTACTCCACCACCAGTTGATATTACCTTAGGAATTGAGGATGACACTTCTTTTATAGACTGACTTTCTATATCCCTAAAGAACTCTTCTCCATTTTCAAAAATTTCATTGATGGATTTTCCAGTAATATCAACTATATATTCATCAACATCACAAAAATCAGCATTTAAAATTTCAGAAAGCTTTCTTCCTATTGTAGTTTTCCCACAACCAGGCATACCTATTAAAACTATATTCTTAGTTAATTTCTTCATTGAAATATCTCCTTCTAAACTAACTTTGAAATATGTTCATATATACTGTCTATAATATTCTCTTGTATTTTTATGTCATTCCATAATTCTTCAGCCTTTACTGCTTGCCCCACAAGCATGTATAATCCATTTATAGCTTTTATGCCTTGTTCTTTTGCATATTTCATAATCAATGTTTCTTTTGGATTATAAATTAAATCTACTACAACTTTAAATTTTGATACTTCTTCCTTTGTAATTGGAGAGTTAGAAAGCTTAGGATACATTCCGCATGGAGTACAGTTTATTACAACATCTTGATTTTGTAAGCTTTTTATATCATCATAAGAAATCACTTTAAATTCTTTTAAGTCATCCTTTTTCTCATTAACATCTCTAGTTACAAAAGTTATTTCCTTTGCCCCATTATCTAATATGTATTGTCTTACAGCTTTAGATGCTCCCCCTGTTCCAAGTATCACTACACTTTTATTCTTTACATCTACATTAAATTTATTTAACATCATTCCAAAGCCAAAATAATCTGTATTATATCCCTCTGTTTTACCCTCTTTAAAACAGATAGTGTTAACAGCCCCTATATTTTTAGCTTCTTCTGATATATTATCTAAGTATTTTATTATATCAACTTTATACGGTATTGTTACATTCGCCCCTCTTACCTTAAAAGTTTTGAATCCTGGTATTATACCTGAAACATCATTTTTATCTACTTCAAATAAATGATAGTATCCATCTACTTTTAATTTCTCAAATATTAATGAATGTATCTGTGGTGAAAAACTATGCCCTAATTTTTCACCTATAAGTCCATATAATTCCTTCATATCATATACCTCTATTCTGATATCTTTTTTGCTTGAAGCTCTTTACTTATTTTCATTATATCCTTTAAAAATTCTTCGACTGGTTTTTTAAAATCTTCATTATATATACGTTTAGAATTTTTCTTTATTACTTCATCTTCTCTATTTGCATTTAATATAGGTATATTATTTTTCTTTTTGTATTCAGCAACTTTAAGTACAGTTTCCATTCTCTTTTGAAATAATGCAATTAATTCTCTATCTATAGAATCTATATCATCTCTTAATTTTTTTAAATCGTCCACTATAATACCTCCTATTTAAATCAATTCAAGTATTCCCATTGCAGCAACTGCTTCAATTACGGGAATCGCCCTTTGAACTATACAAGGATCATGTCTTCCTTCTATTTCTATAGTTGTATTTTCTCTAGTTTCAATATTAATAGTACGTTGTTCTTTTGCAATAGATGGTGTTGGTTTAAATGCAGTTCTAAATATTACAGGCATTCCACTTGTAATTCCACCTAATATACCACCATTATTATTTGTATAAGTCTTTATATTTTTTCCATCTATATAAAATTCATCATTGGCTTCATTTCCCCTCATTTGAGAAATGTTAAATCCAGCTCCGAACTCTACTCCCTTTACAGCTGGTACAGAAAATAATAAACTACTTAATACACTTTCAACAGAACCAAAAAACGGAGAGCCAATACCCGATGGAAGGTTTAAAATAGCACACTCTATAATTCCGCCAACTGAGTTCATATCCTCCTTTGCTTTTAAAATTTCCTCTTGCATAAGTTTACCCTTTGAATCATCAATAGTTACAAACTCTTTATTCTTTAAATCTTTTAATGTATCTTCTTTTATATGTATAGGATTGAAATATTCTTCTTCAATATTTCCTATACTTTTTATGTGACTTCCTACTAATATATTATTTTTAGCAAGTACTTGTTTTGCAATAGCTCCAGCAAGAACAATTGGTGCTGTAAGTCTTCCTGAAAAATGTCCGCCTCCCCTATAGTCATTAAATCCATCATACTTGACAAATCCAGTATAATCAGCGTGACCTGGTCTCATAAGATTTTTAGTTTTTTCGTAATCCTTTGAGTGTTTATCAGAATTTCTTATTATTGCACATATTGGAGTACCTGTTGTCATGCCATTAAAGATACCACTTAGTATTTGGAATTCATCTTTTTCAGCTCTAGCTGTAGATAGTTTATTTCTTCCTGGAGCACGTCTTCTCATTTCTTTATTAACTTCATCTAAATCAATTTCTATTCCAGATCGAAGTCCATCTATAGTTATTCCTATTGCTTTTCCATGAGATTCACCAAATATAGAATATTTTATTTTATTTCCCCATACTCCACTCATCTATAATTCCTCCTACCTTCTCAAAATCTTTCCAAAAATCAGGATAAGACTTATTAACAGCCATGCTGTTTTGTATTATAACTGGTTCTGTACATTTAATTGATGCTACAGCCATTGCCATTGCTATTCTATGATCATTCCAACTATCAACTACTCCACCCTTTAACTTACATTTTCCTTTTATAATAAGTCCGTCTTCTAATTCTTTTATATCAGCCCCAATTTTTGAAAGTTCTGTTGCCATAGCTTTTAATCTATCACATTCTTTGATTCTAAGTCTTTCGGCATTTATGATTCTTGTAGTTCCATGACTTACTGATCCTAAAACTGCTAAAATAGGCACAAGATCTGGACATTCTGACGCATCTATTGTTATTCCATATGTCTTAGATTTTTTAGTTTCTATGTAATCTCTTCCCACTTTAATGTTAGAACCCATTTTTTTCACTATATCTATAATAGCTTTATCACCTTGAAGAGAATCTATATCTAAATCTAATGTTTTAACCTTAGAACCAAGTATTCCAGCTACTATAAAAAATGCTCCTTGAGAAAAGTCCCCTTGAACTCTATAATCCCTACTTGTACTTTTTTGATTTCCTTTTATAATAAATTCTTTATAATTGTTATTTTCAATTTCCACTCCAAATTTCTTTAACATATCTATTGTTAGATCAACATACCCCTTTGACTCTAATTCTGTAATTATAATAATTTTAGAGTCCCCATCTAAAAATGGTAGTGTATACATAAGCCCTGTTATAAATTGCGAACTTATATTTCCCTTAACATGAAATTCACCTGAATTTATCTTTCCATCTACAGTTAATGGTAACTGATTATTAGTTGTTTTATACTTGATTCCTTGATCTTCGAATATATTATAATATACATCAAGAGGTCTTGATACTAACTTACCTCTACCTGTAAATGTAACTGCTTTTTCCGCTCTTAGAGCTATTGGTATTAAAAATCTTAGAGTTGAGCCTGATTCTGAACAATCTATAGTATCATTTTCTAATGTTAATTTCTCTTTTCCTATAACTTTCAGAGTCTTTCTTCCTAAACTTTTCTTATTTTCATTTGTAATATCATCAATTTTAATTCCTAGACTTTTCATTCCTCTAATTGTGGATTTTATATCCTCTGAAAATATTATATTTTCAATATTACTAACCCCATCTGAAAGTCCAGCACTTATAATAGCCCTATGTGCTAAACTCTTAGACGGCGGAATATTAATTTCCCCATTTAACTCTGAGGGAGTAATTTTTATATTCTCCATAATTTCAGCCCCTTACTTATATAAAGTCACTTACTTTTTCTTGTTTTATTTTGTGTATAAAAGATTTTCCTATTTCATTTAGAAGAACTATATTCATAAATTCTCCTTTATTTTTCTTATCTAGTGCTATAGCATTTAATATACTTTCTTTATCTTCAAGGTGTATATCATATTTTAAATTATATTTAGTTAGAATATCTTTTATAAGGTTAGATGTACCTTCTTTTGTTAACTTCATTTCTTCACTTTTTTTAGTTATAGCATACATTCCAAGTGCAACTGCCTCACCATGAGTATACTTTTCAAAATCAAAATATTTTTCAATAGCATGACCTATTGTATGACCAAAGTTTAAAAGCATTCTTTCTCCAGTATCCTTTTCATCTCTTTCAACTATTTCTCTTTTTATATTACAACAAGAATAAATTATATTTTCCACATTTTCTATAAGTTCTTCACGTGTATTATAATTTAATAGATTATAAAACAAATTTCTATCCCTTATGCACCCATATTTTATAACTTCTGCCATGCCATCATAAAAAAATCTTGTATCTAACGTTTGTAGCATATTAGGATCTATAAACACAACTTTAGGATGATAAAAGTTTCCCACTAGATTTTTGCCCCTCTTTAAGTCTACTGCAACTTTTCCTCCAATACTGCTATCTATTTGTGCTAAAAGAGATGTTGGTATTTGAATATATGGAATACCTCTTAGAAGAGTTGCAGCTGCAAACCCTGTTAAATCTCCAACTACCCCTCCTCCAAGAGCAATTATAAGATCTCCTCTTGTTATGTTAAAATCTAATAAATTATCATATGTTTTAAGTAACACATCTACAGATTTACTCTTTTCTCCAGGATTTAAAACTATTTTTTTCACATCAAATCCATTTTTCTCTAACTGACTTACTAATTTATCTCCATAAAATTTATCTACATTTTTATCTGTAACAATGGCTATTTTATTAACTTTAGGTAATTCTTTAATTTTTTTTCCTATGGAAGAAATAAGCCCTCTTTCTATAAATATTGAATAACTATTCTCTCCAAGACTTACTTTTAGTTCTTTCACTCACACATCTCCTCCCTCTTTTTACATGCAGTATCTAATATTTCACACAATCCTTTTACATCATTTTTAATAATCGTCATTTTTAATTCTTGTATATTTTTTTGAAATTCTTCTATTTCATTAACTAAATTTTTCTTATTGCCTATAAAAAGTTCAGTCCATAACTTAGTATTTATTCTAGCTATTCTGGTTAAATCTCTATAACTATCTCCAGTAAATTTTCCTGTATCTATTCCTAACTTATCACTATTTACTAAAGAAACTGCTATAACATGAGGAAGTTGACTTGTAAATCCTATTACTTTATCATGCAATTCTGGGGTTATCTTTTTTACACTAGAAAACCCCATCTTTTTAACTAGATTCTCTAAAAATTCAATGTTTTCTCTTTTATTTCTATCATTAGGAGTTATTATATAATTTGCATCTTTAAAAATATCTTTTGATGCATACTTAACTCCACTAAATTCTCTTCCTGCCATTGGGTGTCCAAAAACAAAATCCATATCTTCTCTTAAAACTTTGTTTATTTCTTCCACAAAATCACTTTTTATTCCAGTTACATCTGTTAAAATAGCACCCTTTTTAAAATTATTTATATTATCCTTTATAAATTCCTTTATCACTTTAGGATAAACACAGATTACTACCAAATCAGACTCACTCAAAGGAATTTTTGGATCTTTAAATCCTTTATCTATAATTCCTAGTTCTTCTCCTAGTTTTAGAGCTTTCTCATCTTTATCTACAGCATATATTTTTGGGGGATTAAGTTCTCTTAATGCACAAGCATAAGAACCACCCATAAGTCCTAAACCAACAATAGTCACATTAAAGTCTATTTCATCCATAATAAATACCCCACTATTAACTCTTTTATTAAATTTCTTTTCCTACTGCTTTTGCAACTGCTCTTAAATCCTTCATTAATGTATCAAATTTTTCTGGTTTTAGTGATTGCCCTCCATCACTTTTAGCATTCTTAGGATCATTGTGTACTTCTATCATAAGTCCATCTGCACCAACTGCAACAGCTGCCTTAGCCAACGGTTCAACTAACCACCAAATCCCACCTGCATGACTTGGATCTACAATTACAGGTAAATGGCTATGTTTCTTTATTACAGGTATAGCGCTTAAATCTAATGTATTTCTTGTATATGTTTCGTATGTTCTTATTCCTCTTTCGCAAAGAATAATATTTTCATTTCCACCTGCCATTATATATTCTGCTGACATTAAAAGTTCTTCTATTGTAGCCGCAAGTCCCCTCTTTAGAAGAATAGGCTTATTCGTCTTACCAAGTTCTTTTAAAAGATCAAAGTTTTGCATGTTTCTTGCTCCTACTTGAATTACATCTACATCTTCTACAAACTTATCAACTAAATTAGGCGACATAATTTCAGTTACTATTGGCAATCCTGTTTCTTTTCTTGCTATTTTTAAAAGTTCTAATCCATCTAATCCCATTCCCTGGAAACTATATGGTGAAGTTCTTGGTTTAAATGCTCCTCCTCTTAAGAATGTTGCCCCTGATTCTTTAACATCCTTTGCAAGATTTACAATTTGTTCTTCACTTTCAACTGAACACGGACCCGCCATCACAGTTAATTTGTTTCCTCCAACAATAGTATCTTTAACTTTTATTATAGTGTCATCTGGATGGAATAATCTATTTGCTTTTTTATAAGGCTCTTGCACATGAACCACCCTCTCTACATCGTCATTTGCTTGAAGTTGGTTTGAATCAATATCACTTGTATCTCCAACTAAGCCAAGTATACGAAAATTATGCCCCTTAGAATCATTTATTCCTATTCCCTTTGCTGTAATTTGTTCCTTAATCTTTTCAATACTTCTTTCTGATGCTGTAGCTTTCATAACAATAATCATATTATAACCCCCTATTTATTTTAATAAAATGTATAAAAAAAAGAAGCCTCATAATGAGCCTTCTTTCAATATATTCCAAAATATATTTACGAAAATATTAACAATATCTAAATATCGTTAAACTCATTAGAAATAGGAATTTTAGTTTTTGAGTAGCAAAAATAACCAGCGCTAAAAAAGTAGCTCCAGTTTCCGTAATAAAAATATTCTGCTGTTATTCCCTTTCTAATAAGATTCTTCATAGTTATATCCTCCAATAATGTGATTAATTTTCACATGTATATTCATAAATTTAATTTTAAAAATATTTTGTTAAGTTGTTGTGTTAAATTATACTATTATTTTTGTGTATGTCAATACCAAAATAAAAATAAGCTGTTTTTTATTAACAATTTTTGATCTTAATCAATATAATGTAGTATCCACAATATCTCCACCCTAGACAAGCTACACAATCCTATTATATGGAGGTGTTAGTTAACTATGTTTGGTTCTTTATTATTTCCTTTATTATGTGGAGGTTTAGGTGGCCGTGGTAATGGTTGTGGTTCTTGCAACCCTCCTAGACCTAATCCATGCTGCGGTTGCGGCCCTACGTGCTGTAAGCATTGCGGTTCTTACGAAATTTATCGTTGTGAACCTGCTGCACCTTGTTGCTGCTGTCAATGTTGTGACCCTTGTAATTGCTGTAATTGTTGCGATTGTTGTGATTGCTGTGATTGCTGCGACTGTTGTTGTTGTGATGATCATAAAAAACATCATAAACACCATAAACATCACAAACACCATAAACATGACAAATGTGAAATGTGCTGCTGTCAGTGTATGCCGATGAATAATTGCTGTTCTAATAACGGATGGTGTTAATTATTCATTTATATAGATAATGGTTAGTTAAATTGTAATAGCACAAACCTTTAAGATTTGTGCTATTTCTTTATCATTTTATAAATTTTCTTTCTCTTAGGAAATCATCTGCAACCTTTCTTGGGTCTTGTCCTAATTTATCTACTTTATAGTTAAGTTCTGTCATATCATCTTCACTCACTTTTCCTGCCAACATATTTAAAACTTTTTTCAACTCTGGATGTTTCTTTAATACATCATTTCTTATAATAGGTGCTGCATAATATGGTGGAAAGAAATGTTTATCATCCTCTAGCCTAGCAAGATTATAAACCTTTAAAAGTCCATCTGTTGCAAAAGCATCTATAACATCAGCTTCTTTACTTTCAAGTGCTGAATATCTAAGAGAACCATCTAGTGATTTAACATCTTTAACTTTCATATTATAAAAATCTTTCATTCCTAAATATCCATCTTGTCTATCAGAGAATTCCATTGTACATCCTAAAACTAAGTTATTACTAACTTTGGCAAGATCACTTAAGGTCTTTAATCCATATTTCTTAGCAGTTTCTTTAGTAACAGCTAAAACATAAGTATTGTTATATCCCATTTGATCCATCCAAGTAATATCATATTCTTTATTAAAATAGTCCTTGACTATTTTAAATGTTTTTTCTGGATCATTTACAGCTTTTCTTCCCATAATGTTAACTAAAGCAACACCTGTATACTCTACATACAAGTCTATATCTCCTGATCTTAAGGCTTGAAATGTAACACCTGCTCCTCCTAAATTTATACCTGTTCTTTTTACTTTTAATTCTGTATTTTTTTCAAGTAATGTAGCATACATATTTCCAAGTATAAGTTCTTCTGTATAGTTTTTAGATCCTACAACTATACTTCTATTATCATCATAAACTCTATATGCTAAAGTTCCTCCTAACACTGTACATATAATAGCTACAGTAGTTATAGCTATTTTTTTATTTCTCTTTTCCCTTTTTCTTGATCTTACTTTTCTTTTTTTGTTACTTGGTGTACCCTTTATTCCTTCTGGAATAACTGAATTCTCTATTCTACCACTTATATAATCTATTAAAAGCGCAAGAATTCCTGATGGTATAGCACCAGCTAAAATCATATAATTATTTACCCTTTGAACACCTGTAAATACCATATATCCAAGTCCCCCTGCACCTATAAATGCAGCTATTGTCATAAGTCCAACTGCTGTAACCGCAGCTATTCTAATTCCTGCCATTATAATAGGCATTGCTAATGGAAGTTGTACCATTTTTAACTTTTGACCTGGTGTAAGTCCCATTCCTTCTGCTGCTTCTAACATATCTGGATTAATACTGCTTAACCCTATATAAGTATTTTTTATAATTGGAAGTAAAGAATATAAAAATACCATGAACACAGCTGGTGTACTACCTATACCTAGTATCGGAATTAAAAAGCCTAATAAAGCTAAGCTTGGTACTGCTTGTATTACATTTGCCACTCCAATTATTGGTCCAGAAAGTTTTCTCTTTCTTGAAATCAATATTCCAAGTGGAACTCCAATCAATATTGCAACAACTACAGAAGCTAATGTAAGTCCTATATGTTGAAGCAATAAATTTAAAATTTCATTTTTTCTTTCTGCTACATATATAAGAAAACCTTTCATTACATACCCACCCCATCTACATCTAAAAATTGTCCACTTAAAACATTAATTAGACTACTTCTAGTAATTAGTCCTAATAATTTTTTATTTTCATCAACTACTGGAATATATCCAACATTTTTAATATTCATAACTTCTAATACGTCTACAATAGATTTATCCTTATTTACACAAACCACATCGCTATTCATAACATCCTTGATCATTAATTTTTTATCATTTTCTCTGCTTTTTCTTATATCCTTTAGAGTAGCTATTCCTTTTAATATATTATCTTTATCTACAACCAAAATACTGTCTACATGTCTTTCAGCCATTATTTCTGATGCTTGCAATATAGTTCTATTACCAACAGCTTTAACTGGATTCTCTATGATTATATCTTCCGCTTTTATATATTCAGGCTGATTCCAAATTCTATTTTTGCCTATAAATTCTTCAACAAAACCATGAGATGGATTCTTGAGTATATTTTCAGGAGTATCGTATTGAAGTACAACTCCATCTTTCATAATACATATCTTATCTGCTAATTTTAATGCCTCATCCATATCATGAGTAACAAACACTATAGTTTTTTTCATTTTTTCTTGTATATTGAAAAGTTCATCTTGAAGTTGATTTCTTGTAATTGGGTCTAGTGCTGAAAAAGGCTCATCCATTAAAATTATTTCCGGATTTGTAGCAAAAGCTCTTGCAACACCTATTCTTTGCTGTTGTCCTCCACTTAATTCACTTGGATATCTATCTATATATTTTTTAGGCTCCATACCTACCATATCTAATAATTCTACTGTTTTATTTCTTATTTTTTCATCTTCCCATTCTTCTAAATATGGTATCAATCCTATATTATCTCCTACTGTCATATGCGGAAATAATCCTGTTTGTTGTATTACATATCCTATATTTCTTCTAAGCTTTATTGAATCTTTTTTTGATATATCTTCACCATTTATATATATATTTCCAGATGTTGGTTTTATAAGCTTGTTTAACATTTTTAGAGTAGTTGTTTTTCCACATCCACTAGGACCTATAAGTACTACGAGTTCACCCTTTTCTATTTCTAAGTTAACATCTCTTAAAACTTCAGTATTTTCAAAAGTTTTTTTTACATTTTTTAGTTCAATCATAATTTTCCCCCTTTTACTAAGTTTGAAGAGACAACTTTACTTTTTATTAAAGTTGTCAAACAAACAATTTTAGTTTAGCATAAAAGTTGTTCAATGTCAAAGTTTAGCAATTATGTAAACGTATATAATTTATATTTATTAAAATAAAAACTGTTAGGTATGTAAAACGTACCTAACAGTTTAATTATCTTGTATTTTATTTTTACTTAATTTCACTATACAAATAAGACTTTACTCTATTTGATAGTCCCTCATCACCTACTACTAATATCTTATCTCCCTTACTAAATCTAAGATGTGGTCCTGGAGATACTAACATTTTTTCTTTTCTTTTAACACATACTATAGTACCACCTGTGTTATACCAAAATTTACTTTCTCCTATAGTTTTTCCAACTATAGTCGCATCTTCACATATTTCAATTTCTATAGGTTCTACTAAAGCTGTATCTTTAAATCTATAAGAATAGTCTAATATTTTCTTATTTACTTCCTCAATTCTTTTATCAATATTCTTTCTCTTCTGAAAAAGATCTTTAATGTTATTTCTAAGAATAGTTATTTCTTCCTTTTCTCTAAAGCTTTCTAAAAATTCATAAGCCTTTTCTGGAGATTTAACTACTATGCCACTGCCCTTATTAACTTCTACAACTTTTTTATCCTCCAATATCTTCATAGACTTTCTTATGGTTTCTGGAGAAACATTATACTCACCTGCTAAAATGGATCTACCACTGAGTCTATTTCCAGTTACTAGTTCTCCTTTATAAATTCTAATCGCTACATCCACCGCTATATTAATATATCTGGGTGTTTCAATGCATTCCCCCATTTTTCAACCCTCCAAAGCTTTATTATAATAGTAACTCATATAGATTATAGCATAAACTTTGTATTTTAGGGTTTTATTTAAAATTATGATAATATTTTCATAAATCTATTTCTGTAAAGATGTTAGTTGCTTTCCTATATTATTATAAAAACCATTTAAATTTCTAATATTTGCAATTCCTACAATGTCCATATGATCTGTATTTTCAATAATGCCCATATCTGTCCATTGACCTTTCTTTGGTAATTCATAGAATTTATATCTAACAATCTTATCATGTGATCCAAGTTTAGGTCCGTTAGCACTGATAACGTTTACTGCTCCGTCATTAGGAAACCATTTAGAATCTATTTTTATTCCATCTATACCTCTATTAGTATGATGTGTCATTATCTCTGCAGTTGGCATTAACATCGGATTCATAAATATAGGATCTGGAATAACTCTGCCTGTTATAGGTAAAGTTTTTGTTGCTTTTGTAGTCCAAGAAAAGTAATATACATCTGGTTGAGCTTTTACCCATTCATTTAACTCCTTAGCACCTTGAGGTGAAAGATCCCATTTTGCAATATCCTTTGTATTCCAAATATCGCTATTTAAAACTTTACTAACATACTTACTATAACTTTCTCCACTTTCTCTTTTAAGTCCCCATTGGTCAGCTTTAAAATCATATATAAAACTTTTATTGTTCCCTGTTACTGATGCTAAAGTTCCAAGCATTTTTTGAACAATAGTATTAATAGCAAAATTTTTATAATCCAGTATACTTGTTCCATCATGTGGTGTTGATATACTAGTAACACTACATACCCAACTCTTATTTCCTTTAAATAAAGGTGATAGTTCATTTTGATTAGTACCTGTAACTTCTTCATTTGAACCTTGCTCTAAAAACTGCACTAAAGTACGAATAGTCTGTCCTCCCATACTATGACCTATTAAATGAATCTTCTTTATATTTCCATATTGATCTTTTTCTCCCCATTCTGGATATAAACCCGGAAATGTTTTTCCATATCTTAAATGTCCATATTTTTTCGAATGAACCTTTCCATAGTCGACACGTCCACCCTTAATATATGCATATAACTCACATGCTCTATCCCAATTACTTGCTATAGGTCCTACAGAAGCTGTATAAACCTTATAACCACTTCTTTTCATATTTTCTTGAATATCGTTAAATCCACCCCAATATTTAAATCCAAAGGCTTCATCACGACCCCATCCCATAAAACCATGAACTAATACAATAGGATAATCATTGTTTCTAGTATTTCTAGTATTTTCTGATGCAAATGCCGGTGTTGCTAAAGATAACACTAAAAACGGTACCAACAACAATTTGATTGTTACTCTTTTTAAAAATTTGCTCATGGGAAAACTTCCTTTCATATTTTTTCTTTCATTCTAAATTATAGCAACATTCATTTTTTATGTAAATTCCGTTTAAGGCCTATTTTCTTAGAATTTAATATGAAATATGTGATTTTTTATAGTTTTTCTCGAATTTAAAACG
Organism: Clostridium massiliodielmoense; assembly: GCF_900176615.1. Lineage (GTDB taxonomy): Bacteria > Bacillota > Clostridia > Clostridiales > Clostridiaceae > Clostridium_H > Clostridium_H massiliodielmoense. The sequence continues at coordinate 167,834 of NZ_FXLO01000008.1, read as the reverse complement.
TTTTCTCATTTTTTCGAATTTTCAGATATTTTTATTCCATTTACCACATTTGTCTCCAAAACACCCTACAATTTTTAGATCATCTTTTATATTCACAACTTCGCACTGATTAGCACAACCATCACACTCAAAACTAGTAGATCTGAAACTACTTCCTCCAATTTTAAATCCTTTAAAGTTGCTTTTTTTGTTTTCTACTAATTCTGAAACCATAATAGCTACACCTATTGCACCCATAACATCATAATTTTCAGGAACATAAATATGTAATCCTAACTCATCTTCAAAAGCTTTTTTTATACCTTTATTTGCTGCTACTCCACCTTGAAAAAATACTTTAGGTTTAATTTCTTTTCCTTTTCCGACATTACTAAGATAATTTCTCACAAGCGCAGTGCATAAACCTTTAATTATATCTTCTTGATTATATCCAAGTTGTTGTTTATGTATCATATCTGACTCTGCAAATACTGCACATCTTCCTGCAATTCTAACGGGTATATTAGATTTTAATGCATAATTTCCAAACTTTTCAATGGGTATATCCAATCTTTCAGCTTGCCTGTCTAAAAACGATCCTGTTCCAGCAGCACACACAGTATTCATAGCAAAATCAGTGACAATTCCATCTTCTAATATTATTATTTTAGAATCTTGTCCTCCAATTTCAATTATAGTTCTCACATCTTTGTCTAAGTTAAGGGAAGCTATAGCGTGCGCTGTAATTTCATTTTTTATAACATCAGCTCCCAAAAGAGCCCCTGCTATATGTCTGCCACTTCCAGTGGTTCCTACTCCTTTAATTTCACCACTCTTATACTTATCACTTAATAATTTAATACCTTCTTGTATAACTTTAATGGGATTTCCTTTAGTTCTTAAATATATCTTTTCTACAACTTTTAAGCTTTCATCTAAAAGCACAATATCTGTACTAACAGATCCAACATCAATTCCCATATAATACATGACTTTTCCTCCTCTTAATTAAATCTAAAAATGCTTCTATTCTAGTTACATATCCGCCTTCTCCTGTCATTTCATCTACAACTAATGTCATTATAGGAAACTTCTTATCTTTTGATATTTTAGTAAGTATGGCCTTACTTACTATTTGAGGCATACACCCCATAGGAAATATTTGAATAGCTCCATCAAAGTTATCTTCTTTTGCAAGTAATGCTTCTCCCACACATTCTCTTGCATGACCACCAACATAATAAGGAAGATAATCTTTTGAAGCTCTTTTTATATCCATAGAATTTAAATTTACAACCCCCATAACAGCATCTTTAACCCACCAGCTGGGTGTCAGTTTTCTTCTTGTAGATACACCATAATCCATTAGTTTATCTTCTATATCAAGATTTGAGAAAGAATCTATTATTGTATAAATTTCTCCTATTATCTCAACCTTTAACGGATTTTTATTTTTATCTATTTCTATCTTATGTAATTTATCTTTATATGATTTCAATATCTTTATAGCTTCTATATCATCTGATGAATTCATCACTTCATTTTTACATTTGTAAAAAAACTCCTTAAATTCTCCTTTATTAACTTCATATCCAGTTAAATAATGAACTTTTTCTTCTATATAATCAATTAAATTTATAGCTTCCATAGCTCTTTTTATAGATAATATCTTTTCACCTTTATTCTTTTTGCTTTCAGACATTATAAGTTCTATACGTCTTAGTAATTCCTTTTTCCCTATATCCTCTGGCTTATCTAAAACTATAAAATTCAAATTATAGCCTAGTTTTTTTAATATTTTCATCTGAAGTTCACAGTATTCACCAAATCTACATGGTCCACAACTTCCAACTAATAATACTGTATCTGCACCTTTTCTTATACTTTGAATATAATTTCCTATCATAATTTTAAAAGGCGTACACATCTCCTCTGGTGAACTCTCAATTCCTATATCTAAAGCCTCTTTATTATTAAACGGTGGAATTACATATTCTATACCTAATCCATCAAATAAAACCTTAGCTGCAATATATGTGTTACCCAAGTTTGGAAATGTTATTTTCAAAGTTTTTTCTCCTTTCTATCATATCTATAAATGCCTCTATTCTAGTCATAAATCCAGCTTCACCTGTTTGTTCATCCACTTTTAATATTAATAATGGGAACTTACCTATTCTATCTTTTATAAGTTCTATTACCACAGAATCTATTCCACAAGCAAAGGAAGATATATATATAATTCCATCAATACTTTTATTTTTATAAAAATTTGCAGCAGCCCCATATGCATTCTTTGCAAAACTCCAAAAAGGTCTTTTAAACAACTTATTAACTTCTCTATCTCTATCATCTTTACTAACAAATTCTTCAGTAATAACCCCTACATCTAATTTATTTAACTTTTTTATTAAATTCATATTTACAAATTCATCATATACATTATACGGATGCCCTAGTAAAGCAATATTTATTTTATAATCAATATTTCTTATTCCTATTTTTACTTTCTTTTGCTCTTGAAATGCTTTATTATAAGCTTTTCTTATATCTTCTGACCTTGCTTTAAGCTTTTGTCCAATATATTTACACCAATTATATGAACTTTTTTGTGATGATATATCTAGTGGAAGTTCTGTAATTTTCGGAAGTCCATCAATAGAATTTTTTATCATTTCCGGAAGTCCACAAAATTTAGGACATATAAATTCGTTTTCCTCAACTTTCATTATTCTAGGAACTATAATAAAATCACATTTATCCTTTAAGCTTGCCACATGACCATGAAATATTTTTATAGGAAGACACGCCTCATCAACTGAATATTTAATTCCTTCGTTGAGGATACTTTTATTTGTACTTTCAGATACTATATAATCTGAACCTAATTCCTCCAAAAAAGTAATTATAAATGGATAATATCTGCAATATAACAGTCCTCTAGGAATCCCCACTCTCATAATTTCACTCCCTATCTTCTACTCGATTATATTAATAATTACATTAATTAATTATTGAACATACATCCATTTTTTATACACAATCCCATTAAATAAACTAGAATAAAATAAGAAAACGTTAACATTAATATGATAACGTTTTCTTATTAATTAGATTTTAAAATATACAGTTTATTACTATCAATTCTACAAATCCTACAGCCCAAGCAATAGTTGTAGTAACTGACCATACCTTTATTTGCTCTTTTGCTTCTTTGATACCTAATGAACGATTTACTACCCAAAAGAAACTATCATTAAAATAAGAGAAAATTAGTGATCCCATGCATGCTCCAAGCCCTGCAAATACAGGATTAACATTTAAGCTTGTTATCATAGGTGCTGTTATTGATGCGGCTGTAATCATTGCAACAGTTCCACTTCCTTGAACTAAACGTACAATTGAAGCTATTATAAATGGAACTAATATACCTGGCATATGAGAACTTGCAATTAATCTTGCTATATAATCTCCAGTACCACTTTCACGAAGTACCATTCCTAAAGCTCCACCACCACCTGTAACTAATATTATAATTCCAGCAGATTTTATTCCCTTTTCCATTTCTTCTAATACAGTTTTTCTATCTAAATTCCCTGCGAGTCCATAAATAGCTACTATAAGACCTATTCCTACAGCAATGACAGGAGCTCCTAAAAATTTAAATACTTCAATTACATTGCTTTCTGCTATAACCTTTTCTTTTAAAAGAACAGATATTATTGTGCTTATTAAAATTAATATTATTGGAATAATTATAGGAGCAAAAGCTCTAAATGTACTTGGTAATTTTTTATTATCATCTTCCATTTCTGAATAATATACTGGCTTTTGATATTCTGGTCTTAACCATTCATCCTCTTCATCTCCAGGTATTTGATATATCTTTTTGCCAACATATTTTGCATATATAAGACCTGCAATAACCATAGGAATAGCTAATACTATGCCCCATAATAAAAAACTTCCTACACTTACACCGAAGATTCCTGCAACACCTACCGGACCTGGTGTTGGTGGTACTAAGCTATGAGTTATAACAAGACCTAACCCAAGTGCTATTCCAAGTGAAACTACTGACTTTTTAGTTCTTTTGGATATAGCTTTTGCTAGAGGAGATAATATTATAAATCCTGAATCACAAAATATAGGAATAGAAACTATAAATCCCGTTATAGCTAATGCTAATTCTTCATGATTTTTTCCTAAAACTTTTATAAATGTTTTTGCCATTCTTTCCGCAGCGCCTGATATTTCAAATATTTGTCCCATCATTACGCCAAAACCAATTATTATACCAATGCTTCCAAGTGTGCTACCAAATCCTTTAGATATAGCATCCAAAACTTTATTTGTCGGCATTCCCCCAACTAATCCAGTTGTAGCAGCAGCTACTATAAGTGCTGGAAATGTATGCACTTTTGTCTTTATTATTAAAAATACTAATATACTAATTCCTATAACAAGTCCAACTATCATTTGACTTCCAGATAGTGTGTTTCCCATTTCTCCTTCCCCCTCATTAACTTATTTAATTTTTATCTCTAAAATCTTATATTTTATTAATTTGACTTCAATTTTAAATTTTGTATAATAAATAAGTACCTCTTATTTTTTATAATGAAACTTCGCCGGCTTCTTATATTTATTTAAGAGGTGCCCTTTTTTTATCTTTGAAAGTTTGGTGAATATTTTGCAGCTAATAAAATTGCTTCTTTCATACTTATCTTACTTGCCTTTCCTGTACCAGCAATATCAAAAGCTGTTCCATGGTCAACAGAAGTTCTAAGTATAGGCATTCCATTTGTTATAGCTATTGTTCTTTCAAAATCTAGTGTTTTAGTTGCTATGTGTCCTTGATCATGATATAAGGATAAAACTGAATTATATCTTCCTTGTAGGGCTAAGTGGAAAACAGAGTCCGCACCTATTGGACCTTCAACCTTATACCCCATTTTTTTCGCTTCTTCAATAGCTGGAACAATTTCATTCATTTCTTCATCCCCAAATAATCCATGTTCTCCACTATGAGGATTTAATCCAGCGATTGCCATAGTCCCATCTTTAACTCCTAATTTTTCTAATGCTTTTGTGCATCTTATAATATAATCTAATACTTTTTCTTTTGTAACTAAGTCACAAGCTTGTCTAAGTGAAACGTGTCTTGTTAAGAAAAATACTCTCATTCCTCTAACTTCAAACATTGTAAGTGGATCTTGTGTATAAGTTAAGTCTGCTAATATTTCTGTATGTCCTATATAATTTATTTTTGCCTTCTTTAAAGATTCTTTGTTTATAGGTGTTGTTGCAATAGCATCTACTTCTTTGTTCATTGCCATATCAACAGACTTTTTAATGTATTCAAAAGCTGCTTTTCCACCTAAAGCTTGAACTTTTCCTATTTCAAGTTCACTTATATTTACATTGTTTAAGTCTATTAAATCTAGTGTTCCGGATTCGTATTTTCCATCTTTAGCATCAGTTATAGTATTTATATTTAATTTTAAATCACAAAATCCTATAGCTTGTTTTATTACATCCTTGTCCCCAATTAAAACTGGTCTGCATTTTTCATACACATCTTTATCATTTAATGCTTTTACTACTATCTCTGGTCCTATTCCAGCTGGATCTCCTATTGGTACTGCAATTAATGGTCTTATCATTATTTCTTCCTCCTATTTTGTTAAATTATTTTTATTTATTGATTCTAGTAAATATCTTATACATAATTCCATTCCATTTTCATCTCCAACCATGCCGCCCTTACTAACTATCTTTAAGTTTGAAAATTCTCCACCTATAAATTGTCCATAAGCAGCGAGCGGTATGACTTCTCCAATAATCTCAAGTCCTACAGATTTAAACTTCTTACATATAGCCACACTTATGTCCCCACCACTACTGAATATTCCTTCAATACAAGGAGATTTTTTTAATATTCTATAACTAATCTCTGCAATAGCATCATTTATCTTTACTGATAAATCTTCTATTGTTACATTTTGTTTTTTAGCTATAATGCTTAAATCTACCCTTTCATTTGGATAAATTGAATCAATTTCTATACAAAGTACATTTGATTTATGTTGATTTTGTAAAATTTCATTTGCAATCCTATTTATTTCTTCTTCTTTTTCTTCATCTGTATTTAGTAATTTTTCTGTACAAATTTTAGCTTTTGTAAGCTTCATATCTTTCCCAAGCTTTTCTAATTGGGTTTTTGTTGTATTTGTAATACTTCCTACACACATTAATATTTTTTTATTATTTGAATTAATATATGATGATTTTTCATTAGTAATAATTTGATTTACTACTGATGCTGTAAATGGACCTGGATCAACAGTTATAAATTTTATATCCATTAATAATGCAGCTTTTGATATCATTTGTAAATCTCTATTACTCATAGCATCACATATTAGTAAACGTTTACCTTTCTTGTATAGATTCAGTATTTCCTCTTTTATAGCTTCTGGTCCTTTTACTATGGAATTTAAACTTACTATTCCAACTTCATATTTACTTTGTTCTTCTACTATAGTTTTTATTATAGAAGTACTTATAGGTTTTTTAGGATCATGTGCAGCATCACTTTCTTCAAGTGGCACTCCATTAACTATAAGATATCCTCCAATAGCTAATCTTTGAGCATCTGGAAATGATGGTACTATCATTGCTATTCTCCCATCATCTAAAGCATCTAGCATAGCATCTATTTCACTTCCAATATTTCCTCTAAGTGTACTATCAATTCTTTTATTATAAATTTTAATAGATTCATCTTTAACCAATTTCGTCATTTCAAACACTCTATTGTAAGCTTCTTCTTTTTCTATTGCCCTACTATCCGTTGAGCAAACTATAGTATTATATTTTTCTTTATCTATAGAATTATCTTCAGAACAATTTATAAGATTTACAGTTTTTAGCTTTAATTTTTTTAATAAGGCACCCGTGGCATTTGCACCGGTAAGATCATCTGCTACAACTACATAATTTGTCATATGCATCCCCCTATAACTTTAAGTATTTATAATTCTTATATTATTTTCCTCTAAATTCTTCGCCTCCCCTTCATTGAAATGTTTATTAGTAATAATGCAGTTTATTTCTTGAATAGATATTATATTTACAAAAGATTCTCTATTAAATTTACTTAAATCTACCATTAATACTGAATATGATGAAGCTCTAACAACTTCTCTTTTTAAATATGCCTTTTCAAAAGTCGGTGTTGATAAATGTCCATCACTAGTAATACTAGATGTCCCTAAAAAGCACAAATTAACTTTAATATTTTTAATAAAATCCTCTGCTGTAGGTCCTATTATACACGCTGTATTTTTTTGTACTCTTCCACCAACTATATAGGTTTCTACATTACTTTTATATAATTCTAAAGCTATTTTCAAATCGTCTGTTATTACAGTTAAATCTTTCTTTGTCTTTAGCAATTTAGCTAACTCAAGAGTTGTAGTACCAGCATCTAAAAAAATAGTATCCCCTTCATTTATAAGTTCTAAAGCTGCACTAGCAATTTTATTTTTTGCATCTATATTACTAATTTTTTTTATATCATATGCTTGTTCTAATGGATAAAGTGACCTTAAAACTGCTCCCCCATGACTTCTGTATAAAATGCCCCTATCTTGTAACCTATCTAAATCTCTTCTGATAGTCATGAGACTTACTCCTAAATCACTTGCTAAGTCTTCAACTTTTATAGTTCCAGTTTCACTTAGCTTTTCAATAATATAATTTTCCCTTTGTGCAGGTATCAATTTCTCACCTCATTTTGTTCGTTTATTATCTTTTATGTTTGTTTTTGTTAATTATATTATATTGTCACTGTTTTACTTTGTCAATATAGTTATATATTTAACGATTTTTATTTATATTTATGATTTTTTGTTTGTTTTTGTTCTATTATAAAAAATAAACCGTAGATATAACCTATCTACGGAATACTCTTTTCTGTTTCTATCTTTTCTTATTATAAAAATATACAATAGTTGCCATTATCAATATAATAACTCCACCTAAAATACTTAATTTGTCCGGAATTTCATTCCAAATAAAAAATCCTATAATTCCTGAAAAAACTATATTAACATAATTATAAATTGCAACCTCTGATGCCGGAGCATACTTATAAGAATACGTTAAAGAAAACTGTGCAATAGCAGCAAATACTCCTGTTAATATTAAGTATAAAAATTGAATTTTAGTTGGCATAATAAAATTCATAAGCATAAATGGGAAAGATCCAAGTACAGATACTAATGAAAAATAAAAAACTATAGTGGATGGATTTTCTCTGTCTTTTAGAAACCTAACTAAAGTATATGCTCCACCCGCAAATGCTGCTGATAAAAAACCTGCAAGTGCAGGTATAATACTTAAATCCCACTGAGGTTTTATAACTAACAATGCCCCTACAAATACAATAATCATTGATACTATTTTCATGCCTGTTAATTCTTCTTTCAAAAACATTATGGCAAATAGTGTTATGAAAAATGGTGATAATTTATTTAGCATAGCTGAATCAGCAAGTTTTAAGTGATCTATAGAATAAAAATACAAAAACATTCCCGTAAGTCCAAGCAAGGCTCTGGCTAATAAATATTTTTGATTTTCCTTTTTCCCAAGTATAGGACCGGTAGCCTTTTTCAATACTCCAAAAGCAACAAATAAACTTATGAAGTTTCTAAAAAACACTTTTTCTATTACTGGCAAATTTCCTGCTAGCTTTACCATTGCACCCATAAATGCAAATCCTAATGCAGATAACAACATATATAAAACAGCTTTTGTTTTATTATTCATTCAATCGACCTCCATATATTATTCACTAATTCATTGTAACATATATTAATATATTGTTTTTACTTTAACATTCTATTCAATAAGCACATGGTTATAAAAAATAAAAGCTCTTCTTTCAAAGGGCTTTTACTTTTATCTATAATAAATTAATATCTTATTGAACTTTTAGGACAACTTCTCATACATTCTCCACATTGTATACAGTCTACATGTGACAAAATATCTCCTTTGTAATCATAAGGGACTATACCCATTGGACATTTTTTCTGACATAGTTTGCAAGATACACAATTAGAATTAACTCTTAATGTTTTTCTATGTTTTTTAAATTTTGATATAAAAGCCGCTATAGTTCCCATAGGACAAAAGTTACACCATGATCTATGATTATAAAATATAGATAAAAATATTCCAACTAAAGTTGTAATAACTATCATTCTATAAAACACCAATCCAATCCCTGAAATATTTCCTAAATTTTTATATAATCCCTTTCCAAACATATAAAACATAAATACAATGACACCCATCCTAAAGAACTTAGACTTTAACAATTTAGGAACAGGCTTTTTATTACTAACCTTCTTTAATACACTATCATAAAAGCTACCTCTTGGGCATATATTTCCACACCAAAATCTCCCTTTCCCTAACAATGCCAAAACAAGAGGTCCTAACATACATAAAATAGCTAAAATAGCTATTTTAGCGTTGAAAAATCCTCCAAATATAACTATTAACAAAATAATATATGAATATTTTTTCCAAAGTTTTAAAGTCATATATGTTCCCCCTTTTTAATTGTACCCCACAGGGGTATAATTAAATACTATTACAACTTCTTATATATTGTCAATATATAGTATTCATTATTTAATCATATATACTTTCATTTAAATAAAAGTATTCATCTCATAATCATTTTTTCTATTGATTTTGCATAACTGGTTAAATTGTTCTTTTTATTTATATGATATAATTAATTTTTAATTAACTAAAAGATAGGGGGTTATTTTTTTGATAAGAAAATTTATGCAGTACTACGCACCTCATAAGAAATTATTTATTTTAGATTTAATATGTGCTTTTTCATTGGCAATATGTGACTTGTTTTATCCAATGATAACTAGAAACATAATAAATGATTACGTACCAAATAAAAAGCTAAACTTTCTTATAATGTGGTGTATCATTTTATTTATAATCTATTTAATTAAAAAGGCCTTAAACTACTTTCTACAATATTGGGGACATGTTGTTGGAGTTAGAATGCAAGCTGATATGAGAAGAGATATATTTACTCATCTTCAAAATCTCCCATTTAAGTTTTTTGATGAAAATAAAACAGGAGTAATAATGTCCAGAATAGTGAATGATCTTATGGATATATCAGAACTGGCACACCACGGTCCAGAGGACTTATTTATATCTTTAATAATGCTACTCGGTTCGTTTATTATTTTATGTACTATAAATGTTCCTTTAACCTTAATTACCTTTGCTTTCATACCAATTTTAATATGGTTTGCAATAAAAAAGAGAATAAAAATGTCTGAAGCATTTACTGAAACAAGAGTAAAAATAGCAAATGTCAATGCTTCTCTTGAAAATTCAATTGCAGGACATAGAGTTTCCAAAGCTTTTATAAATGAGGATTATGAAATAAAAAAATTTAAAAGAGATAATACTAATTTTAAAATAGCTAGAGAATATGCCTATAAAGCAATGGCTGAATTTTTTTCTGGAATGAACTTTATAGTTGACTTCCTAAACCTAGCTATACTATCTTTAGGAGGATATTTTACATATAAAGGGATTATAGATTTAGGAGATTATGTAGCATACCTTCTCTATATAACTATGTTTATGACTCCTATAAAAAGACTTATAAACTTTGTTGAACAACTTCAGTCTGGTATGACTGGATTTAAAAGATTCTGCGAAATCATGAATGTTGAAGAAGAAAAAGATTCTGATACTGCAAAAGATATAAATGATATTCACGGAAATATCATATTCGATAATGTAACTTTTAAATATGATGATGAAGAAAAGAAAGTATTAAATGGAGTAAACCTTGATATAAAAGCAGGAAAAACTATAGCTTTAGTTGGTCCTTCTGGTGGTGGAAAAACAACTTTGTGTAATTTACTACCAAGATTTTATGATATTGATTCAGGCAAAATAACAATAGATGGTATAGATATTTCTACTATAACAAGAAAATCTCTTAGAAAACATATAGGAATAGTACAGCAAGATGTATTCCTATTTACAGGTACTGTTTTAGAAAATATACTATATGGTAATCCACATGCCAGTTACAATGAAATTATAGATGCTGCTAAAAAAGCCAATATTCACAACTTTATAACCTCTCTTCCTGATGGCTATAATACATATATAGGTGAAAAAGGCTTAAAACTTTCAGGAGGACAAAAGCAAAGATTGTCTATAGCAAGAGTTTTCTTAAAAAATCCTAAAATATTAATATTAGATGAAGCCACATCCGCCCTTGATAATATAACAGAATCCATAATACAAAAATCATTAGATGAACTTATAAAGGGAAGAACAACTTTAATTGTGGCCCATAGACTTTCAACAATTAAAAATGCTGATGAAATAATAGTCTTAACACCCACTGGCATAGAAGAAAAAGGTACTCATTATGAACTTTTAAACAACAATGGATTCTATGCAGACTTATACAATGCCATCAGTTAAAAATTAATAAGGACTATTGTGAAACATTTATATTTCACAATAGTCCTTTATTTATATGCTCTCATGGGGGAGTGAGCTTATAAACTTAGTTTCTTATTTCCTTAAATTTTTTTATATATCCTGCTTCTATCACTCTTTTTTTTATGTCATTAAAATTCACCTTATCATAATCGTCCTCTTCTACCATATCCTGAATGGTTGCTTTTACAAATTTATCCTGAAAAAAAGGTTCATAGGTTACATAAATCTCCTCCTCTATCCTTTCTTGAGTTTTCCATATAATATCACTTATTATATGTTGTAAATTAATACCAACCTTTTTTAGTGCATATCCAATCACAATTCCCCTACTACAATTAAACGGATTTTTCTCTTCACACATTAAAGCAATCTTATGTCCTCTTTTAATTCCTGTAACTATTTTATTAATGCCTTTATTAAAGATATTATCTTCTAAAGCATTATAAAAATTTATAGACTTCCCCTTCTTTTTTAATTCATCATGAATTTTCTGCACGCTTAACTGATTTCCCATATACATATAATTTATTCCACATTGCTTAATTTGCTTTTCTAAAATTTCTTTATCATATACTCTACTGTTATTACTTGAATATGGATTATTACGTATATCCATAATGCAATCAATATTATATAATCTTAATAATTCAAGAAATTCTTCTAATTTTCTATCTGAATATCCTATTGTATAGCACTTCATCTGTAAGCCTCCGTTTATTATAAATTTACGCTATTCTAAGATTACCTTTTTTATTTATAGTTTTAAAGTTTATACAATAATCTAGCAATTTATATCTTATGCATTCTTTACTCATATCCTGTAATTCAACTGAATGGAAAAGCCACATTTGCTTTTTAGCTCTACTACACGCTATGTTAAGTCTTCTTATATCTGAATCCTTAGTTAATGTTGCAAACTTTACATTATTACTAATTACCATACTTAAAAATATAATATCCCTTTCTTCCCCTTGAAAAGTATACGGATTTCCACAAAGTATTTTTCTTTCTTTAATTTTATCCTGTCCAAGTTTTTTTTCTAGTAAATTTTTTATTACTTCTCCTTGATCATCTCCTAAGAGAGATATAACTCCCATGGACATATTTTTGTATAAAGGATTACTGCAGCACTCAACTATTGTATCAGCTATAGCCTCCGCTTCCTTTAAATTAATTGGATTTCCTCTTTCTCTTTTTCCCTTTACATTTACAGTTTTAATAGGAGACCATAGTTCTCCAAAGGTACCCTCTGACTTAGCTGATAACACCCTTCCTGAATAACACAAATTACTGCTAAAATTAGTTATTTCAGATGGAGATCTAAAGTTCTCCTTTAATGAAACTGTACTTGGAAATACTCTACATGCCGTTGAATATATGCTTGTCTTCATATTAATCCACTGCCAATTTGGAACATCTTTAAGATATTTTTTTGCAAACAATTTTGTTCTTTTATTATCCTGTATTGATTTTTCTACATTTGCTTGGTTTTCATCTCCAAATATAATAGCTTTTTTAGCCCTAAATAAAGCAGATATAGAAAACAAATTCATATCATTTGCATTATCAAACATAACAATATCAAACATATCATCTGATATATTCAAATTTTCAATCATATCTTTTGGTGACATAATCCAAACTGGAACAAATTGTCGAAACTTTTTAATCTCTTCTTTAGCTAAATTTATATACATTGAAGAATCTTTCCCTGATGCTCTTCCAAGTTTATCAACTGCCTCTTTAAAAGAATATAAACTTCTTTTTTGGTACTCCTTTAAAGATGACACAGTATTGTACCAAGCTTTTTTTGCACCTAAACTTTGTATTATGTGGTTTTCTTTTTCCCTTTCTATTCGTATCTCTCTATTTATATTTTCTAACTTAAATTTATCATACTCATCCTCAATGGCATAGTTAAGTTGTTTCCAAAGCCATGCTACACTTAAATTTTTATACTTAGTGAGCATATTCATTCTATCTTTTTCTTCTATAAGTTTTGTTATAAGTTTTGGACAAACTTTTTCTAATCTTTGTGATATATACTCCATTTCTCTAATACTTGGAGTTAAATTTTTTAGTCTGTCTATTCTCTTATAACACTGTTTTAATGAAACAATATCATTTCTATTAATAGCATCTCCTATTTCTTCAAATCCCTTAACCTTAGAAATTAACTTTTCTATGTTTAAAATATAACTTTTTATGTTTTCATATTCACTTATATATTTGATACTTAATACGCCTCTTTGAAGCTTGCTGTAAGTATCCTTGTTATACCAATCTATCTTGTTTAAAAATACTATTTCTTTCATTGAACTTCTTATCTTATTTACTACCTTTGAAGTCCAATTTATAATAATATCAATTTTATCTATATAATCCTCTAAATTTGATAGCGTCTCTATATCAATATTTTTTATCTTTTCAGCTCCATACTCGATCATTGAGTTGTTCCAAAGAGATATTAATTTTTCTTTTATTAATCCCTCCTCTATAAACATCATTACTATTTTTGTTTCATTTTTGTTGGATATTTGTCTAGAATTGACCTTGCATTTTAACAATATTTCATCGCATTCACTATGAAGTAATTTAAATATTTTATTTATTTTTCCTTTTTGATTGTATTGTTTATATATGTCTTCTAACTTACTTAATAGATATGTTTTTTCCATTTCTAATGGAATTTCTACCTTATACCCAGTAGTTTCTTTTTTTAAACTTCCTATTTTCTTTATATAATAATTACATTTTAATATTGTTTGTTGCAGCACCCCCTTAATTATCTCTCCTTTTTTAACACACATAAGTACGCTTTCTATCCAAGTACTTTCTATAGATATTAAAAAATTTTGTGTCCTTTTTAAAAGTTTAAGTATATTTTCATAGTTATATTTATAATTATAAGATATACACCAGTCTTTTACAGCCAGCCTATAACTACTTCTATTTCTTTCTAATTCACACTTCCTTTTTATTTTTTGTAATAAATCTAAGTAAGGTGGTATATTATATAATAATCCACTAATTTGATTAAATTCATCAATTTCTTTTTTTGTAACATTACTCATTATATATAAAAGCTTAGAAAATTTTGCATCAGTAATTGGAGGTTCTTTTATATTTTTTATATCATCATCTATCCAAGAATATTGCTTTCGATTTTCTTCTATCCACTTCTTTATGCCTTTTATTTTATAATCTTTACATAAATACTTAATCTCTTTATCATCTAAATTTTTCGATATTTCTAATTTTCTATATACATTTTCCTGTTTTTTTCTGCATAGCTTTAATTCATTTTCTAATTTATTAATATTATCCTGCTCTTCATTGAGGTTTAGGTGTATTTTATCAATAAAACCATTTATGGAATTATATATTGACGATAAGCTCTCTAAAGAACCCTCTTTATAATTTATGCATAAATTTCGTATACTCTCAGGTATAGTATCAAAAATTTTTTCAAGTATATTTCGTTTATTACTTATTACCAAAACCTTTTTATTATTAGCTAAAAAATTGCAAATAAGATTAGCTATAGAATAAGTCTTTCCTGTACCAGGTGGCCCTTTAACAACTACTCCGAAATTGTCGGCTATTTTCTTACTTATTTGCCGTTGTTCCTTACTAACCGGCAATAGATAAAGAGGGTCTTGTCCAATTTCATTCCATAAGTCCTTATTTTTATCTATTTTCATCAAATAATTATCATCTACTAACGCCTTTAAAGTATATGGTACATCTTGTCCTTCATTTAAAAATCTAAATAAATCATTTAATTCTCTATTCAATTTTTCTGCATCATGATTTCTAAAAATTAATATAGGTTCATGATAAAATTGCATGTCTTCAATAATTTCTATTTCTTTATAATCAACTAATTCTCCTTCTATTTTCCTTAATTTAGGTACTTTTATATTTAATTCTTTTCCAAACACCTTCATTCCTTTTTCAATATCATCTAATTTTTGAATAGATATAAGTTCATCTTCAATTTTATTCTTTATTTTTAGAAGTTCTTCTATATGATCAAAGCTTAAATTTTTTAAAATTCCTATTTCCATATAAAATTTATTATCCACAGGTTCTAATATATAGCTTTCATTTTCTTCATCAAACTCAAGATGACATTTATAAAAAAATAATGGATGCGCTATATTTTTGTTTTTTATCTTCCATGTAAAAAAACAATATCCCCAAATAAGTTCTAGATCTCCTTTGCTTTTATGAAGTTTTAAATATAGCTTTGAAAATGTATTATATAAATTCTTGCACTCCTTTTGTATCTCTATATACTTTGTACCATTCTTTTTTATTTTTAAAATACACCCTTGCGCTATAAGATTCTTTTCCCAGAAAAAATCTTTATACTCTAAAATATTTTTTACAACTTTAGAATTCATATTATTTACATTCATCAAATAGTAGATAACGTTTTTCAGCCTTTCTCTGGTGTCCATAAGCATACCTCCTAGGCTAAATTAATTTATTTTTTATTTACATTTTTTACCTTATGCTTTTTGATTATACCATAAAATTCCAATTAAGTGTATAAAAAAAATGTATGCCTTTTCGACATACATTAATTTTTTTATTTACATGAATCTCTTTCAATAAGTTCATATGGCAAAATAAATAACTCTTTATCTAACGGTTCATTATTTATTTTCTTAATAAGCATTCTCGTTGCAACAGATCCCATATCATATAATGGCTGTGCTATTGTAGTAAGTCTTGGATAAAAGAATTCTGCACCATGAGTATCGTTAAATCCCATTACATCAACGTCTTCTGGTACCCTAAGATTTTTATCTCTAAGAGCATTTATTGCACCCATAGCAATTTCATCATTAACACAAAATACAGCATCTATATCTGTTGATTTTTCTAAAATATTATTCATAGCCTCATATCCATCTTCAGCTTTTAATGAATAATTGCAAAAATAAGTTATATTCTTGTCATAAGATAAGTTGTTTTGTTCAAGTCCAGCAATATATCCTTCGTGTCTTATAGCACTAGCATTTATTACATCATCAGAAATACCTATATAAGCTATTTTTCTATTTCCTTTTTTATATAAATAATTGACAGCATCTATAGCTGCACTTTTATTGTCAATTATTACACTCGGAAACTCTGTTTCTCTCCCATTAGTTTCTATTAATACTAATGGAGTATTACTATCTTTTATAGTTTTTATAGTTCTTTCTTCTAAAGAATTACTAATATATATAACTCCATCAACCATTTTTTCGCCAAGTACCCTTAAGTATTCTAATTCCTTATCGGGTTCTAAGTCTGTATTACAAAGTATTATATTATAATTATAAATATTTGAAACATCCTCAGCACCTCTTACAACTTCAGGATAAATGGGGTTAGATATATCCGGTATTATAATTCCTATTGTTCTTGTTTTTTGTGTTTTTAAACTTCTTGCTACAATATTAGGTCTATAATCTAATTTTTTTATAGCTTCTAAAACCTTTTTCTTTGTATCTTCGTTAACTACATCCACATTATTTAAAACCCTTGATACAGTTGCAATTGATACATTCGCTTCTCTAGCCACATCTTTTATTGAAGTTGCCATATTACCAACTCCTACTTTATTTTATTCTTATTATCAATTATACAATATAAAACATTTAAAACACAAGTAAGTGTTTTTACCTAAAAATATTTTTGACCATTACATATATATTATTCTTAAAATAATAATAAATTCATAAAATTTTATTTTTTTAGCATACTAATTATATCTTAATAAACAATCAACTAAGGAGGGATTCTATGAATGAAGGTCTTGTTGTAGTTGTTAGAGGTATTATTGGATTTTTTACATTATTAATATTTGCAAGATTACTTGGAAAACAACTTATTAGTGAACTTACCCTATTTGACTACATAATAGGAATAACAATAGGGTCAACTGCATCAAGTTTAACTACAGATTTAACAAGTAGAGCTTGGCCTCATTGGGTTGGTATAACAATATGGGTTTTACTTGCTATTATATTTCAATTTATAACATTAAAATCAAAACCTGCCTCAGACTACATAGATGATAAACCTACAATTATTATGTTAGATGGTAAAATACTCGAATCTAATATGAGAAAACGTAGATATAGATTGGATGATTTACTAGCTCAATTGAGAAGCAAAGATATTTTTGACTTAAACGAAGTAAAATTTGCCCTTTTAGAAAAAGATGGGACGCTATCTGTACTAAAAAAAAGTGAATATAATCATGTAACTTTAAAAGATTTAAATATAACTGCTCCTCAGGCACGTCCTAGTTTCGAAATTATCTATGATGGAGTCATAATAGATAAGAACTTACAAAACTGCAACAAAAATATAGACTGGTTAAATGAACAATTAAATCTTCGCAATATTAAAGTATCTGAAGTATTCTTAGCCTCCTTATGTCCGCCAGATAATTTATACATAGATTTATACAAAGATCATATTAAATTATAATTATCATAATGGAAAGGAATGAGGTTTTGTGAATAATAAGTTTATTAAGTATCTTATTCCAGTATCACTTTTAATCTTATTTGTTATAGTAATGCTTAGTGGTAGATACTTGAAAGAGCCTAGAAACTCTTCTGATGATATGATGTCTTTTGTATACTCAGCTATTGATAATTGTAATCGTGAAAATTGGGATAAAGTTCAATATGATACTGAGAATATAAAAAGTGCTTGGGAAAAGATACAAAAAAGAATTCAATTTAGTGTTGAACGAGGTCAATTATATGATATGGAAATAAATATAGCAAGAATACGTGGAGCAGCTAAAGCACGTGATAAAAATAATTTACTAATAGAATTAACCGAAATTATAGAAAATTGGAATGAACTAAGTAAATAAGTAACCCCACTATCAAATTTGATAGTGGGGTTTTAATATCTTTATTAAGCTTGTTTTTCAACAGCTATTTTTAATTCTTCTCCATTTATCTTACTATCTATATAATCTTTATCTTCATTGTAAGATATCGAAACCGCTAAAGTTTCTTTCTTTATGTGATTTTCAAATTTCTTAATTACAGCTTCAAGAATTTCATTTCCAGCAAAATAAAGTTTTATTTTGTCTGCAACTTCGAATCCACTTTCTTTTCTCAAGTTTTGAACCTTACTTAATACTTCACGAACAAATCCTTCTTCTTTAAGTTCATCTGTAATAGTTGTTTCAAGAATTACACCAACTCCGCTAACTCCTGCAAATGCAAATCCCTCAAGTCCTTGCATTGCTACAAGTAAATTGTTTTCTGTAAGTTCTATTTGTTCATCAAGTCCATCTACATTGATAAATACAGATTTACCATTGTTTATGCTTTGAGCAAGTTCCATTTGATCCATTGAAGATATTGATTTTCTTATAGCAGGAATATATCTTCCATAAGCCTTTCCAAGTACAGGTAAGTTAGGCTTGATTTCAAAATTAACGTATTTTGAAAGGTCTGCACCAAATTCAACTTTCTTTATGTTAAGCTCTTCTTTTATTATATCTCCATAGTATTCAGGAAGAGATTTTGTGCTAATAAGCATTTCAGCAAGTGGCTGTCTATTCTTAATGTTAGCTCCATTTCTAGCACTACGTCCAAGTTTAACTATCTTATAAGCTAAGTCCATTTGTCCTTCAAGTTCATTGTCTACAACGCTTAGATCATATTTTGGCCATGTGCATAAGTGAACACTTTCTATAGCATCTTTATCTAAGTTGACTACTAGATTTTGATAAATTTCTTCTGCCATAAATGGTACAAATGGTGCAGCAACTTTTACAATTGTAGTTAATACTGTATATAATGTTTTGTATGCACCAATTTTGTCCTCAGTAAGCTCTGTAGTCCAGAATCTTGATCTATTACGTCTTACATACCAGTTTGAAAGTTCATCTACAAAGTCTTCAAGTTCAAGAGCAGCTTCTGTTATTTTGTAGTTATCTAAATCTTCTTCTACTGTCTTAATTAAAGTATTAAGTTTAGACATTATCCATTTATCCATTACATTATCTGATACAAAGTCTTTGTATTCCAGTGGATTAAATTGATCTAATTCAGCATATAAAACATAGAATGAATATACATTCCATAATGTGCTTAAGAATTTTCTTTGAGTTTCTTTTACATCATCCTCAGAGAATCTTGTTGGAAGCCATGGAGCACTTGCAGTATAGAAATGCCATCTTGTAGCATCTGCTCCCTCATTTTTAAGTACATCAAATGGATCAACAACATTTCCCTTTGACTTCGACATTTTAAGTCCATGTTTATCAAGAACGTGACCTAAAACGATACAATTTTCATATGAATTCGTATCAAATAAAGCAGTAGAAATTGCAAGTAATGAATAGAACCATCCTCTTGTTTGGTCAACAGCTTCAGATATAAATTGAGCTGGGAAAGTCTTTTCAAATACTTCTTTATTTTCAAATGGATAGTGGTGCTGAGCAAATGGCATTGATCCTGAGTCAAACCAGCAGTCAATAACTTCATTTGTTCTAGTCATTTCTTTTCCACAATGTGGACAAGTTAGCTTAACACCATCAATATATGGTTTATGAAGTTCTATATCATTAGGAACATTAATTCCCTTTTCTTTTAGTTCTTTAATACTTCCTATACATTCTCTGTGTCCGCATTCACATTCCCATATTGGAAGAGGGGTTCCCCAATATCTATCTCTTGAAATTCCCCAGTCAATAACATTTTCTAAGAACTTACCAAATCTACCTGTTCTTATGTTATCTGGATTCCAGTTAATCTTATTATTGTTTTCTAATAATTTATCTCTTAGCGATGTCATTCTTACAAACCAGCTATCTTTTGGATAGTAAAGAAGCGGTGTATCACATCTCCAACAATGTGGATATGAGTGAGTAAACTTCTCTGATTTATAAAGACTTCCGTTTTCCCTCATGAATTCTAGTATTTTAGGATCTGCCTTCTTAACAAACATACCCTTCCAAGGAGTAACTGAATCTACAAATTTACCTTCTCCATCAACTAAGTTTATAAGTGGTAAATCATATTTCTTTCCTGTCATACTATCATCTTCACCATAAGCTGGTGCAGTATGAACTATTCCAGTACCATCAGTTAATGTTACATAATCTGCGTGTACTACATAGAAAGCTTTTTTATCTGGAACTTCAAACTTAAATAATTGTTCATATTCTGTTCCAACTAATTCTTCACCTTTAAATTCTTTAACAACTTCATATTCTCCATCTAGTACTTTTTCTGCAAGATCTTTTGCAAGTATTAGATGTTCTTCATTTTCTACTACTTCCACATAATCATATGATTTATTAATTGCTAAAGCTACATTACTTGGTAATGTCCAAGGAGTTGTAGTCCAAGCTAATATATACTTGTTTTCTTTCCCTTTAACCTTAAATTTAACAAAAGCAGTTGCTTCTTTTACATCTTTGTATCCTTGAGCAACTTCATGAGAAGATAATGCCGTTCCACATCTTGGACAGTATGGAGTTACTCTGTGTCCTTTATATAAAAGATCCTTTTCCCACATAGTTTTTAATGCCCACCATACAGATTCTATGTAAGTGTTGTGATATGTTACATATGGATTATCCATGTCAACCCAGAAGCCTAATTTTTCAGACATATCTTTCCAAAGACTTGTATACTTAAATACACTATCTTTACACTCTTTAACAAATTTTTCAACACCATAATCTTCGATTTGTGGTTTTCCTGAAATTCCAAGTTTCTTTTCTATTTCAAGCTCAACTGGAAGTCCATGAGTATCCCATCCAGCTTTTCTTAAAACTTTATACCCCTTCATAACCTTATATCTTGGGATTAAGTCTTTCATAACTCTTGTAAGAACGTGACCTACGTGTGGTTTTCCATTAGCTGTTGGAGGACCATCGTAAAAAGTAAAATAATCTCCATCTTCATTTCTATCAAAACTCTTTTGAATAACATCTTTATCCTTCCAAAGTTTTGCTATTTTTTCTTCCATATTCACAAAATTGCCTGATGTTTCAATCTTATTGTACATATTTTTTCTCCTTTCATCATTTTAATATTAGTTCTATTGTTTTTATCACTAGTTTAATTATTACCATTTAAAACACTTATAATAATTAATTTTTATAAACAAAAAAGCCACGCCCATAAGGACGTAGCATAATAACCACCTATGAAAATTCACACTTCAAGTACCAACATACTCTATTTCTTAACGCGAAATCACGGATAAACTTACTAAGTAAAATACTTTTTCAGTTTTCAACTCCCAGGTGATTTTCTTTAAGCTTTAGCTATAGGGTTCTCATCACTCCCTACTCTCTGTAAGCATATATCCTAAATACTTTTCCTGTTCATAGTTATTAATGAATTGTAAATATTTTTAATTTTGACATTAATTTAACTCATATTATATTATATTAGTTTTCTATTGTCAATTTATTATTATACTTTTAAAATTTATTTTTATAGCAAAAAAGACTGGTTTATACCAATCCCTTTGCTTCCAATATGTCAATTTATATGATATATAATCTCCTAGCCCATGCCAGGTATGTTACTATGTAAAGGATCATATGAAATATAATCTCCTAATCTACATTAGGTATGTAAAATCACTAACGAATTTATTGTAACATTAATATTTATGTTAATCAATATCTTTTTACTAATTTACTAAAAATTTTATGTATTTTTTATAGTTTTTATGTATTTTATATTATTATTATACTCAATTTCTAAAAATAAATTACAAATTGAGAGAAATTTTTATCTTTGAGTCTAAAATCTCCATAAAATCTTTATTAAGAGTTGCTATATGTCTTCCAAGTCTGGCCTTCGATACAACTTTTATTTGTTCTAACAGCACAGTCCCTGTTATATGGTTTTTCTCTCCATTTTCTAACTTATAATCACTTTCTCTTAATTCTATATGTACAGCAATCTTTTTAGGCCTGTTAGATATAGGTGCTATTATCGTAGTAGGTGCATTTTTGTTTCCTGTATCATTTTGTATTATTATAACTGGTCTTATTTTATTTTCTTCTGAACCTATATTTTGCCCTAATTCACAAGTCCATATTTCTCCTCTTCTTGGAATTACTTTTGTATCTCTTGATACGTTATCATTCATTTTTATCTGTTCATTTACCCACGATACATAGTTATATATATTATTTATGTAATATGCTTTTTGTTTTATTGACTTAAACTTATTCTTTTTGGTTTTTTCTTTTATTAAATTTATATATTGATTTATTAATTGATCCAATGTAGCTATTCTTTTATCCAAGAAAACTTTTAATTCTTCTTCATTCATATTATTTATATTATTTTTCATATAGACACTCCCCCCTTATTTTGATTAATTCATATAATCTCCTTAATTAATTATATTATATATTTGCATATAAAGTATATATTTACCAATATTATTTTATAATATTATTTTTTACTTGTATATAGATACTATTTCTATAATTATCGTAATAATATAAATAACTAAAGATACATAAAAAGGCCAGTTTAATATTTTTTCATTTTGAATATATTCATCATTATTATTAATTTGCTCATATTTATTTACTTTTATTAGTTTTTTAATAAATATCATAAGTATTTTAAAACATATAGCAGCAATAATAAACCATACAACTACTCCTATAATTAACTGACTATATGGTATTGAATGTATTCCTTTACCATATAGTTCTTCTCCCCCAGATTTTCCACTGAAAATCTTAGTAAAAATCGAAGCTAGAACCACTTGAGTTCCATTTATTGTGAAATGGCATATCATTGATGAAAATATTGACCCAGTTATTTCAACTAAATATGCAAATAATATTCCAAATGCAAATGTATATAGTGATTGATTTCCATCCCTATGTAACATACAGAAAAATAGTCCTGTCATAATAGCTGCCTTTTTTATGTCTATATTTTTATATCCACTTAATATAATTCCTCTCATAGTTACTTCTTCTAATATTGCTGGTGTCAATGCAACAATTACAACTTGTAATATCAGCGGTATTGTATTTAATTGTGAAATTACCATTCCAACTCTATTTGGAAAAATAAATTGAGTTATCAAAGATAGAAAGACCGTTATGGGTTGTGCCACAAACGCTATAATAATTATTATAAAAACGCTTTTTAAATTTATTTTCTTTAATCTCAATACTTCTTTTACTGATTGTTTAGTAATTATAAAATATATTATAGTTGGCATTAATAATAGAACTACCTGTAAAACTACAATATCCCATCCTCTAGGTATATTAAGAGCTTTAAAACCAGGCACAAGAACTGTTGGCATTATACTAAATAATATTAGTAGTATCATACCAAATAAATTAGCAGAAAACACTCTCTTCTCTCTCATTAATCTGTCTCCTTTTTCTATTGTGATAAATTACATATTTATAAATATAATAAAGGAAGAGACATTATATTACAAATACTCTTAATAATATTTATCTCTTCCTTTCTATACTGTTACCTTTTTTACATCATATTTCATTACCTTGTTTAAATTTTACATATGCATATTACTTTCCTATTGTATCTTTAATACCTTTAGCAATAGCTTCTGCATATCTTTGTTGATACGTTGGATTATTTAATATTTGTTCCCTATTATAATTACTTATAAACTCTAACTCTACAAGTACTGCTTGCATTTTTGTATGTTTAACTACATAGAAATTACAAGGTTTAACTCCTCTATCCCTATACCCAAATTCATTTACAAGTTCATTTTGAATATTTTTACCTAAAGTATAGCCTCTACCTGAATCTTTATCATAGTATGTTTCAATTCCATTCGCAGAAGCCGTTTCTGCACTATTACAGTGTATAGAAACAAAGTAATCTGCTTTAGCATTGTTAGCTATATCACAACGCATTTGAAGTTCAGCATTTTTATTGCTTGGCCAAGGACATTTATCACTAGTTCTAGTATAAACAACATCTATACCACTATTTTTTAATACTTCTCCAAGTTTTAATCCAACAGCTAGTGCTACATTCTTTTCAAGTACTCCCTTATGACCTGGAGCTCCTGAATCATATCCACCATGACCTGGGTCTATGGCAACCTTAATTTTTTTAACAGGTCTAGCTACTACGGCTATTGTCATTGTTACCGTCTTATCATATCCTTTAATTTTTCCTTTTATACTTATACTACCTACTTTGCTTGTATCTACACTAGTTCTATCCCAAGTAACTGGAACTTGTATGTTTTTATTATCAGTATTAGTTGCAGATATTTTCTCTGGTAAATTATACTTATCTCCTTGATATACCTTTATACTCATATCACTAATAGATTTGATCTTAGTATTTAAGTTTGATATATTTTTTTCTATATTATCTGCTATAGCTTTGGCAATTTTATCTTGATACTGTGCATCATTTAAAAGTTTTTCTTCATTAGAATTTGTTATAAATCCAGGATAAACGATTATCCCTGGTTTTTGGAGTCCTTTTAAAAGTCCAAAGTCTCTTTCTTTAATTCCCCTATTGGTTCCCCCTGTTGATGCAATTATACTATCTTGTACATCCTTTGCAAGTTTTTCACTTATAGCATCACCTTTATAGTAATAAGTTTCTATTCCATGAGAGGAAGGTGTTGTATAAGAATTTGAATTAACACTTACAAATACATCAGCATTTGAATTATTTGCTATTTTAATTCTTGCATTATCATCCTCATTTTCACTCCAAGAAACAACATTATTATTTCTTGTATATGCAACCTTTATCCCCTTGTTACTTAATAAATTGCCCAATTTTAATGCAATATTTAAGTTAACATCTTTTTCATTAATTCCAGTAGGCCCAATTGAAGCTGGTAACTTTCCACCGCAAGCTGGATCTATAACCACTTTAAAATCTTTTTCTGGAACTGTTACATCCCTAGGATTTATTATTAATTTTAAAACTATAATTCTTTGGTATCCTTCAATTTTCCCTTCAAATGAAAAAGTTCCTGGTTTTGATGTATCTACAACTGTTTTATTCCATTTAACTTGTACCTTCTTTGTAGTTTCATCATTCATTATCGCATCTACAGTTTCAGGTAAATTATAACTAGCTCTTTGTCCTATAACTTCTGTTATGTCATTAACTGTTTTTATGTATAATGTTTCGGTTGAAAATTGTAGTTCTGCAGGAGTTTTTATTCTTTTACCGTCAGTAGATTTAACACTATCCTTTATAAATAAAGTATACTTCGTACTAGGCTTGTACTTATTTCGAGGACATACAGTAACTTGCCTATTGTTGTTACAAATCACATCAATAGAAATATTATTACTCTTTTCATCTTGCAATATTATGCTATTACTGTTTATTGTATTTTTGTCTACATCTTTATTAAACTTAACAACCCACTGTTTATCAAGTACTACATTAGACTTTTGTCCCATATCTTTATATGTACTTGCAAAAACATTATTGGGAGTACATAAAGTAATAAACATAATACCCCAAAACATAAATAGTATTTTTTTAATGTGCTTCAAAATATCACCTCACTATGTTTATTATGTTAATAGTTATATTTTATTTTACCATAAAAAATAATGCAATACTTAGCAGATATTATTTAATTATAAAATATTATGTTATGATATAATATTTTATAATTAAATAATACGGGAGGTATCTTTAATGAAACTAACTTGGTTTGGTCATTCATCCTTTTTAATTGAGGACTCTAGAGGAATAAAAATTTTAACAGATCCATTTGATAAGTCTGTTGGATATAAAATTTATACAGACACTGCTGATATCGTTACAATAAGTCATCATCACTATGATCACGATTACACAGAAAAAATACAAGGTAATGTTGATATTATAGATAGTTGTGGTATATTTGAAAGTCATGGAATCTCTATAAAAGGAATTCCTTCTTATCATGATGAAGTTAAAGGTGCTAAACGCGGGAAAAATACAATATTTGTAATGGAAGTTGATGATCTTAGAATATGTCATTTAGGGGATTTAGGTCATACTTTATCACAGGAAACTTTAGACGAAATAGGCGATATTGATGTTTTATTAATTCCTGTAGGGGGAATATATACTATAAACGGAGAAATTGCCTCTTTAGTTTCTCGAGCAATAAATCCTCACTTAATAATACCTATGCACTACAAAACAACTTATCTATCTTTTGCATTAGATTCTGTTGATACCTTTGCTGATAACATGGTGAATGTTGATAATTCATTATTATCTATCATAACTTTAACAGCTCCATTAAAAGATAGATGCAAAGTGAAAATTTTAAGACCTGTAGCACAATAAACTTAGATTAAATTTGTATACTAAAAGAACCTATTTTGCTTAACCAACAAAATAGGTTCTAAAGTTTAATTGCTATTATTTATTAATGTTATTTCTTAGTCTTATTCCCATCACAATTAAGTAATTAATCATCAGTATACTTATTATATAAAAATACTTATTCTTAGTAAATACTATCGATTCTATTGAAAAAACTAATATAAATATAACTGATATACTATACATAAATTTAAGAATTTGTTTTTTAAACTTATATATTAAATTATCATTATTTAAACGGAACATAATAATGGTAATAACTTGTAACCCTATAAATATACTAATATACAATTTAAAGTGCTCATCTGTATACATGGTTAATTCTTGAATCTCACCAGTAAATGTATTGAAAAAAGTTGAAGTATCCATATTTCAATTTCCCCCTAAAACACACATCTTTTATATATTATATATTATTTTATTTAAGAAATTTGTCGCATTTTGATTGAAATCTTCACATTCAATACACCTATAACTCTAAAAATTACTGTATAATAATATGGCTTTCTAAAATTATAATATTATCTCTAGTCTTTCTAACTTTACAAGAACCTTAATGTCTCTTACAGTTACAGTTTCAGTTCTTAAACTATTTCCATTGCTAATAAGCAATAATTTATTACTGTCTAATCTCTTTATTTGTCTTATATGTCTTTCATCATTGTATTCAACAAGACAAAGAGAATTATTTATAATCTCATGAGTTATATAACCAAAGGCGATATCTCCTTTAGCTATTCTAGATCCAACCATATCATCATCTTCTACTTTTAAGTATAAAACTTTATCTTTAGCATGTCCCTCAACCTTATTGTTAATAATAGGTAATTTTCGCATTTCAATTATTCTTGCCATATCATATCCGTAAACAGGTACAGGCTTTAAAACTGATCCTAATGCATCATCCCAAATATCATTTATTTTTTCTAATTTATTGTTTTTCTTTGTTTGCACCTTTTCTTCTTCATAAACTTCAGCTTCAAAAGACATAGTTACATCATTTAAGTCTTTTCCAAGAACCTTTGAAATCTTCTCCATTACGCTTTCATTTATAACTTTCTTTCCACTTTCAACTTCTTTTATAAATTTTTCAGCTACTCCAATTTTTCTAGCAAGTTGTTTTTCTGTCACATTTGCTTTTAGTCTAGCGTCTCTTATTTTACTTCCAACCCTACTCATTTTTATTCCTCCAAATTAACATCATTTGAAAACATAGTATTTACTTTATTCTAATACAAATTATATACTTTTTCCATTTAATAATAAAACATTATAAAATATAGACCTTGAATCACTAAATTCAAGGTCTATATTTTAATTCATCATATCTTAACTTATTATATTTCAATTTATTATGTTTTACTTTGAGTTATTTTTGAACCATTCTCTTTCTTCAATTAAATGCTCTATAAGATCCTTAAAACTCCATTTAATAGAAGTTTCAGTCACCATTGCAAAAATAACATCTTTATTTATTTTTTGTTTAATTGCACTAATAGCTTTAGTTACTTCTTTATCTTGACAACTATTGAATAAAACTACTTTTTCTTCTGGTAATTCACCATTATATTCATCATTATTTGCATCACATATTATATACTCTAGTGAACTTGTAGCCATATTTTTATCTATACACTTAAAATTAGGTATTTTATTTTCAATTACCAACATCTTTAGTATGTTTTTTTCTTCTTCGTTAAATCCATATATAAGTAAAACTTTTCTATTTAGTCCAATCATATTATTCTCCTTATTACTACTATACTTCTTCTGGTTCTGGATAATTAACACCAAAAGTTTCAACAGTAACTTTTTCCATTACTTGATCTTCATAAGGTCTGTCACTATAATCAGTTTTAGAGTTAACTATCTTATCAGCAACTTCCATACCCTCAGTTACTTTACCGAATGATGCATATTGACCATCTAAATGAGGTGCATCTGCAACCATTATAAAAAATTGACTTCCTGCTGAATTGGGGCTCATAGCTCTAGCCATTGATAATATACCTCTGCTATGTTTTAAATCATTTTTAAATCCATTAGCTGAGAATTCTCCTTTAATTGAGTATCCAGGTCCACCCATTCCAGTTCCATCTGGATCTCCTCCTTGAATCATAAATCCAGGAATTACTCTATGAAATATAACTCCATCATAAAATCCTTTATTTATAAGGCTAATAAAATTGTTTACTGTATTTGGCGCTACTTCAGGATAAAGTTCTGCCTTTATTATATCTCCGTTTTGCATTTTAATAGTAACTATTGGGTTCATTTGTTGTTTTCTCCTCTCTATCTCGTTACTGTTATAATTTAATATTTATTACTTATGCTATACTAAATTATAACATAATATACTATTTTACAACTAAATAATTTTCTTACACTATTCCTAATAATTTCTTAGAAATTCCAATAACTTCGTCATTATCATCTAATGAATTAAAAATTTTTACAGTTCCCTTTTTATCTTCTAAATTTAAAGAATTATCTTTTATTAATTTTCTTTTTAGTTGAATCGAAGTTCCTACGCTACCATCTATAATCACAACATCTTCTCCCAATATTTTAGATAATTCTTCTTTTATAAAAGGATAATGAGTACATCCAAGTACTACTGATGATATCTCTTTTTTATCTATTACAGATAACTTTTCTAGCAAAAATCTATTAATTTCCTGTCCTTTAACTATGCCTTTTTCAACATACTCAACTAATCCTGGGCAAGGAAGAGACACCATTTCTGATTTACCTTTATACTTTTCCATAAGTTTATTAAACTTCTTTTCAGCCAAAGTCATTGGAGTTGCCATTATAACTATTTTGCCCTTTTTATGTAACTCTACTGCTGGCTTTAATGCCGGTTCTATACCTATAATGGGTATATCTTTATATGAATTTCTTAAATCCTCAATAGCTGCACTTGTGGCAGTATTACAAGCAATAACAATAGCCTTTACATTATGTTCTAATAAAAATTCAACTGCATTAAAAGTTAGTTTCTTTACCTCATCTACAGTTTTTGTACCATATGGAGCATTTTTTGAATCTCCAAAATAGATAAAATCCTCATTAGGTAAAATTTTAATAGCTTCTCTTAGAACGCTTAATCCACCGACACCTGAATCAAAAAAACCTATGGGCATTTTTGTAATATCCATGTTTCTCAGCCCTTCCATATATTATTACAATTTATAAATATAATTTTAATTTTATTACTCACAGTATTTTACAAGTAAAATTATACTCCATACATCTATTTATTTCTACAACAAGAAATGCATTATTAAATATACTTTAATTATAGATTATATTTTTGTATTTTCAATTTTAAATTTTCATATTACAAATAAATTTTCCATTTAATTTATATTAAAGTCAATTTAAAGTAATTGACAATTTATTAATTTTATAATAGAATTTTTTTATAATTTATAAAAAATAACCGTATTTTATAGTAATTAAAAAAAACTTCACATATTATATACATTTAAATTGAATAGGAGGAAAATAATGTTTAAAGACTTAATCTATAATATTTCTAAAGATAACCATTCCGAGAAATTTTTAAAAGAACTATTAAATAACCATCCCGAAATAAAATTTGTATCCCTTGTAGGTATTGACCTATCTGGGAATGACACTGATGCAAAAATACCAATGAGAATATTTTTAGACGATATAAATGGATTTTTAAAAGGTGCTATTCAAAC
Organism: Clostridium massiliodielmoense; assembly: GCF_900176615.1. Taxonomy (GTDB): domain Bacteria; phylum Bacillota; class Clostridia; order Clostridiales; family Clostridiaceae; genus Clostridium_H; species Clostridium_H massiliodielmoense. The sequence goes on along the minus strand of NZ_FXLO01000008.1, from coordinate 137,176 downwards.
TGATGGTTCTTCTGTAGCATTTCCTGGAATAGCAACATTAAATAATGCAAAGGTAGATATGCTTGCAGATACTGAAGTTAATTGGTTTGTTGATTATAACTTTGAAAACATCGATAAGGAAACTAATAAACCAGTGGGTACTCTTAGAATACCTTGTTTCTTAATTCATGATGGGAAAGCTATAGACTCTAGACACATTTTAAAATCTTCTATCTATAATATAGAAAAAAATCTTCTCAACTTTTATAAAAAACACCCTGAACTATTGAGTGTTTATGGAATAACTTTTGATGATATTGATGATATTGTTGCAACAGCAGCCACTGAACTTGAATTTTGGGTTAAAACTCCAGAAGAAAAAGCCCAAATAGAACAACTTTCAACTTCAGAAGTTTTACAAGAACAATACTGGAATAGGACTAAAGGTGCTGTTAGAACTGCCCTTGAACACACCTTAGAATTAATGGATAAATATGGTTTCGAAGCTGAAATGGGTCATAAAGAAGTAGGTGGTGTTAAAGCAACTTTAGGGGAAGGTGGAAAATTAACTCATATAATGGAACAATTAGAATTGGACTGGAAATATGCAGATGCCCTTCAAGCTGCTGATAATGAATTACAAGTTAGAATTCTTGTAAAAGAAACTTTTAGACGTCACGGTCTTGATGTAAACTTCCTTGCAAAACCAGTAGAAGGAGTTGCAGGTAGTGGTGAACACACTCATTTAAGCATAGCTTTAAAATTAAAAAACGGAAAGAGAATAAACTTATTTGCCCCTACAAGTAAACACTTTTTAAGTATTTATGGATATGCTTCTTTAATGGGCGTTTTAAAAAATTATGAAGTTATAAATCCTTTTATATCATCTAATAATGATGCCTTTAGAAGATTAAAACCGGGATTTGAAGCACCAATTTGTATTGTTACATCAATTGGTCATTCTGTAGATATTCCTTCTAGGAATAGAACAATATTATTAGGTGTTATCCGTGATATTGAAAATCCTCTTTCCACAAGATTTGAATTACGTTCTCCAAATCCTCACACAAACACTTATCTAGCACTTGCTAGTATGTTCATGGCTTGTAACGACGGAATAACTTATGCAATTAAAAATAATAAAACAGAAGATGATCTTCTAAAGGAACTTTCAAAAAGTGCTGGGGAAGATGCTGATTATCTTGAAAAAGATAGAGCTTACAGAAGCGAAGAAGATGTATTTGAGGACTATTCTGAAGAAGAAAGAAATACACTCTTTGGAAAAGCTCCCGCTACAGTATATGAAAATTTATGTGCATTTGAAAAATATCCTGAAAAAGTTGCTATTCTTAAAGAAGGGGACGTATTTACAGATGCAATTTTAAATAGTTACAAATGTACTGTTGAAAAAAGATGGATAACTGAAATTTTGTATAGAATAATTCCTAAACATTCTAATAATATAAGAAATTATAAAATGCTTCACGACATAAACAAAGCTCATGATGTTGATGTTACTAGATGGCAAAAGGTAACTGAATTAAGACAATATCTAATGAAAGATTCTTATTCAACTAAATCTTTATTTTCTAAAATTCGTATGGCAATTGAAAATAAAGATCTTGAAACTGTATCAAACCTTCAAATTGAAATGGACTCTAAAATGTTATTGTTAAGACATTTATATATAGATTACACTAGAAACCTTTTAGATATATAAATACTTGAATAAAAGACTCCTTTATTTGTGGAATCTTTTATTCAAACCCAAAAATAAGTAAGCTAAATTGCTTACTTATTTTTATTTATCTAAGCTTCTTTTATTTTTAAACTTTTATTATAATAATATTGTATAATCTCGCTTCTTTTAATTATCCCAATAAAAACGTCATTATCATCGACTACTGGTACAAAATTTTGATTTACAGCGAGTGAAATTAAATCCTCAATGTCAGAACGTATATGTACCGGAGAGTTTTTTACATTTCTTGGCACATCTTTAAGAGGCACTTTGTTAGTGTTCTTAAAATCTAAATCTGGACTATTTTTAAGCTTCCAAAGCATATCTCCTTCTGTAATAGTGCCAACATACTTACCCTCTTCATCAATAATAGGTATCGCTGTATATCTATGATACTCCATTCTTTCTAATGCTTGTCTCATAGTTGAAGTTATCTTTTCATATACCACGTCTTTTTTAGGTGTAAGAAAAAATGCTACATTCATACTTTATCATTCCTATCTTAAGTATTTATATCTACTTTTATTATACACTATATTTCCAATATACATATATTAATATATTATAAATAATTTATTGTGCTTATTTGGAATATATTGACTTTGAATATGTTATACTCTATTATTAAATTAAACCTAAAATATTTAAGGGGGTTGGTTTTATGGATATTAAAGACACCATCTCTAAAATAAAAAGAACTGCTATGGATACTGCAAGTACAGTGGCGCAAACTGCAAAAGAAGGTTCAGCTACTGTAGCAAAGAAATCCAATGACCTTTTGGAACTTTCCAAGCTTACACTATCTGTAAATTCAGAGGAAAATAAATTAACAGAAATGTATGCTAAAATAGGTGAAAAAATTTGTAACAAATATGAACAAGATATTTATATTGATCCTGAACTTACTAGCGAGTGTAATGAAGTTTTAAAAGTTAGAAATTCATTGCGCGAATTTAAAGAAAAAATAGAAGAAATAAAAACTAAAACTGTAGATAAAAAATAAATATTTAATATTTTTAATGGGTTAAGGTGACTTCAATATTTTATTGTTTGTCCCTTAGCCCATTATATTTATTAAGTTATAAAATATAAAAAATATAACATTATAAACATATACGCATATTATAAAATATACATTTTCACAAGGCTCGATGAATATTTATACATTTTTATTGTTTTAATAAGTGTCTTTCAGTACAATTGTAAAAATTCATCATCAATAATTATGAAATTTGCAAGTGATTTTTTTCAAATATGCAATTGAAATAATGATTTAACTCATATATAATTGTATTATTATAAATTATGAATTTATCGCAAATCAAATATTGCAACATTACATATTTTTATTTATACATATAAAATTAAAGGAGTGAAAAATATGATAAGAAAATTCAAAAGAGTTTTGGTTGCTAATAGAGGCGAAATTGCTATAAGAATTTTCAGAGCTTGTAACGAGCTAGGAATCAGAACCGTTGCTATATACTCTGAAGAAGACAAGTTTTCCCTTTTTAGAACTAAAGCTGATGAGGCCTATTTAATAGGCAAAAATCAAGGACCCATTGAGGCCTATCTGAACATAGACGAAATAATAAGTCTAGCGCTGAAAAAAGGCGTTGACGCTATCCACCCTGGATATGGTTTCCTTTCTGAAAACGCTGAATTCGCAAGAAAATGTGAAGAAGCAGGTATAGAATTCATAGGACCAACAGCAGAAATGATGGAAAAACTCGGAGACAAAATCAAATCTAAACTTGTAGCTCAAAGTGTCAATGTTCCTACAATTCCAGGTGTTGAAAAACCAGTTACTTCTGAGGAAGAAGCTATTAAATTTGCAGACTACTGTGGATACCCTATTATGCTAAAAGCTGCTGCCGGTGGTGGTGGACGTGGAATGAGAATCGTTAGAAACAAAGACGAACTAATTCCTTCATTTAAAAGTGCTAAAAATGAAGCTAAAAAAGCTTTCGGTATAGATGATATATTTATTGAAAAATATTTAGAAAATCCTAAACACATTGAAGTTCAAGTTATTGGAGATAAACACGGAAATATAGTTCACTTATATGAAAGAGATTGTTCAATCCAAAGACGTCATCAAAAAGTAATTGAATTTACTCCAGCTTTTGCATTACCAAAAGAAAAAAGAGAAGAAATTTGTAGCGACGCATTAAAAATAGCTAGATCTGTTGGATATAGAAGTGCTGGTACTCTAGAGTTCTTAGTGGATATGCACGGAAATCATTACTTTATAGAAATGAATCCAAGAGTTCAAGTTGAACATACTATAACTGAAATGACAACTGGTATTGATATAGTTCAAAGCCAAATCCTAGTTGCAATGGGAAAACCTTTATCATGTCCTGAAATCGGAATAAAATCACAAGAAGATGTTAAACCTAGAGGTTTTGCAATTCAATGTAGAATCACAACTGAAGATCCAACAAACAACTTTGCACCTGATACTGGTAAAATTAATGTTTACAGAACAGGTTCAGGTTTCGGTGTAAGACTTGATGGTGGAAATGGATTTACAGGTGCTGTAATAAGTCCTTATTATGATAGCTTACTTGTAAAAACAACAACTTGGGCAAGAAGCTTTGAAGATGCTATAAGAAAATCTCTTCGTTCTATGAAAGAACTTACAATATCAGGTGTTAAGACAAATGTTGGATTCTTAATTAATGTTCTAAACCACCCTACTTTTGTAGAAGGTCAATGTACAACTAACTTTATAGAAGAAAATGATGAATTATTTAAAATCTTTACTAAAACTGATAGAGAATATAACCTTCTTAAATATATAGGAGAAAAGGTTGTTAACGAAACTTTTGGAGTTAAAAAAGAATTTGATGTTCCGGTGGTTCCTAAAGTAATTGTTCCAAAAGATTTAAGTGGAACTAAACAAATATTAGATGAAAAAGGTCCTAAAGGATTAGTAGACTGGATAAAATCTCAAGAGAAACTACTTATTACAGATACAACAATGAGAGATGCTCATCAATCTCTTATGGCTACAAGAATGAGAAGCATTGATATGATAAAAGTTGCAAAATCAACTTCTGTTCTTGAAAAAGATGCATTTTCACTTGAAATGTGGGGTGGCGCAACTTTTGACGTTGCATATAGATTTTTAAAAGAATCTCCTTGGATTCGTCTACAAGAGCTAAGAAAAAGAATACCAAATGTACTATTCCAAATGCTTATAAGAGGAGCAAATGGTGTTGGATATAAAAACTATCCTGATAATGTAATTAGAAATTTAATTGATGAATCAGCAAATTCAGGAATTGATGTATTTAGAATATTCGATTCTCTAAATTGGGTTAAAGGAATGGAAGTTGCAATTGATCAGGTATTAAAAAACAATAAAATAGCAGAAGCATGTATATGCTATACTGGTGATATTTTAAATACTAATAAAGATAAATATTCTTTAGACTATTATGTTAAAAAAGCTAAAGAAATTGAAAAAACGGGAGCTCATATACTTGGAATAAAAGATATGTCTGCCCTTTTAAAGCCTTATGCAGCATTTAAACTTATTAAAGCTCTTAAAGAAGAAATATCTATGCCAATACATCTTCATACACATGATACAACTGGTAATGGCGTTGCTACAGTTATAATGGCCGCTGAAGCTGGTGTTGATATTGTTGATACTGCAATTAGTAGTATGGCTGGACTTACAAGTCAACCTGCTCTTAACTCTGTTGTTGCAGCACTTGAAAATACAAAAAGGGCTACAGGTATGAACCCTCGTGATCTTCAACAAATCTCTGATTACTGGGCAGCTGTAAGACCTGTTTATGAAAAATTTGAATCTGAATTAAAATCTGGTTCTACAGAAATATATAGATATGAAATACCTGGTGGTCAATATTCAAACTTAAAACCTCAAGTTGAAAGCTTTGGACTTGGTCATAGATTTAATGAAGTAAAAGAAATGTATAAGAAAGTTAATAAAATGGTCGGCGATATTGTAAAAGTAACTCCTTCTTCTAAAATGGTTGGAGACCTTGCAATATTCATGGTTAAAAATAACTTAACACCAGAAAATATATTAGAAAAAGGTAAAGATTTAGCATTCCCTGATTCTGTAGTTGCATACTTTAAAGGAATGATGGGTCAACCAGATGGTGGATTCCCAGAAGATCTTCAAAAGATTGTATTAAAAGGTGAAAAACCTATAACATGTAGACCTGGTGAACTACTTCCACCTGAAGACTTCGACGCTATTAAAGCTTACTTAAACGAAAAATTCAAAATGGAATCAAATAATAGAAATGCATTAAGTTACGCACTATATCCTGATGTATATGAAGAATACTTAAAATCTATACAAGAAGATAGAGATCTTAGCAAAATGGGTAGTGATATTTTCTTCCACGGGTTACGTGAAGGTGAAACTTGCCAAGTTGAAATTAGTGAAGGTAAGACCATGATAATTAAACTTCTTGAAATAAGTAAAGTTGATTCAAATGGTAATAGAATCCTTTACTTTGAAGTTAACGGCAATAGACGTGAAATTACAATAAAAGATTTAAGCTCATTTTCTTCTACAAAGGTAAATTCACAATCAACTCAAATGGCTGATCCAGAAAATCCACTTGAGGTAGGTTCAAGTATTCCTGGAACAGTATTAAAAGTTCTTGTTAATGAAGGTGATGAAGTTAAAGAAAATGACAGTTTAATTGTAATTGAAGCCATGAAAATGGAAACTAATATAACAGCATCAAGTAGTGGAACTGTTTCTTCTATAGTGGTTAAGGAAGGACAACAAGTTAAATCTGGAGAATTGCTAATAAAATTAAAATAGATTAAAATTATAAAACCACAAGTTAATTTAAAATATTTTTTAATAAAAGACTATTTAAAAACTTGTGGTTTTTCCTATTTTATTCTCTTTAAAACTTCAAGTAAGTAGTTGTAATTCTTTTTAGCTGATGAAATACTCACTCTTTCATTTGGCGTGTGTGCATCATATATATTAGGACCAAATGAAATTATATCTATGTCCCCTAATATATCTTTAAGTATTCCACACTCAAGACCTGCATGAATTGCTGTTACCTTAGGTTCTGCACTATACATTTCCTTATAAACATCTACAAACAAATCTCTAATATAAGATTCCCTTTTATACTCCCAAGCTGGATAATCTGCATATAAAGTCATGGCAGCACCAATGTTATCGCACAATAATCTTATTTTACTAACCATAAATTCCTTCAATGTTTTAACTGAACTTCTTATAGCACATTCAAAAGTTACTTCATCATCCTTTGTAACTACAACACCTAGATTACTTGAACTCTCAACGAAACCTTCTATATTCTGACTCATGGTCTGAACTCCTTGAGGCATAAACATAAGAACTAATATTATTTTCTTTGTTAATGATTTTGAAAATACTCTATATAATTTCTCCTCTGGCTTTTCTAAAGAAATATTAACATTAGAATCTGATATACTAAACTCATTCTTAAAAACTTCATTGAAATAACTTACTATCCCCTTTAAATCCTCTTCATTTCTTTCCTTTACAAAAATCACAGCTTCAGCTTCTCTAGGAATAGCATTTGACTTTAATCCACCATTTATCTCTGATATAAAAATACCTATTTTAGAATTTATGTAATTTAATATACGTCCTAAAATCTTATTTGCATTTCCTCTCATACTTTTTATATCAACACCTGAATGACCACCTTTTAAACCCTTAACTATAATTTTGTAAGGCTTAAGTCCCTCCTTTCTATCCTCTAGTTCAACAGTAAGCCTAACTATACTACGAATCCCCCCTGCACATGATGATAGAAGTTCACCTTCCTTTTCCGAGTCTATATTTATCAAAATACTTCCTGATAAATCATTCCCATTTACTTTTGATACTCCACCCATTCCATTTTCCTCTTCAGTTGTCATCAAAATTTCTAATGGAGGATGTTCAATATCATCACTATCTAAAATTGCAAGACAATATGCAACAGCAATGCCATCGTCAGCACCAAGCGTAGTACCATTTGCCTTTATAAAATCGCCCTTCATCATTAAATCTATGGGCTCTTTTAGGAAATCATGTTTTACATCTTTATTTTTCTCACAAACCATATCCATATGCCCTTGAAGAATTACTGTAGGTGCATTCTCATATCCTTTTGTAGCACTTTTCTTAATTACTATATTTAAAGCTTCATCTTGTATAACTTCCAAATTACGTTCTTTTGCAAAGTTAAATAAATAGTCACTTATATACTTTTCATTTCCTGATCCTCTTGGTATACTACTTATCTCTCTAAAAAATTTAAAAACTTCATATTTTGATAATTCATCAAATGTATAACTCAATGCAACCATCCTTTCATGGTTTAATTTAAGGAATAATTCGTTATCTACTTATTAAGTTTAGCATATACTTAAAATTTAACAATATTACATTAAACTTTACATTTGTTTATTTTGAAATTAATTATATAATATATATGTGTGTATAATATTAATTCCAATTATTGCATCTTAACTTATTAAGTTATACAATAGTATGTATAGTTTATTATTATATAAACTATATTTAAGTATCACTTATTATTTATAACTTAGAGTAGTATTAAAATATATTAATAAAATAATTAAAGGTGGTTTACATGTTTAATAAAGAATCAATTCGCGAAAAGTTACCCAAAAGACTTTTCTTATTATTTGAAATTGTTTTTACCCTAATAAGTGCGCCATTTTTACTTTATTATGGTCCTTTTGAGAATGTAAAAGCTACAGTAGTTGGTTCCGCAATGACAACTTCAACCCATCAATGGATAGCGACGACATTTTTATCTAGAAAACATATAGATGAAATTTTAAGTAAAAATAAAATAAACACTTTAGTTCAATCAGACATAGATGAACTTAGAAAAAAAATTAATTCAGGGGAAATAAGTGATACAAACGAAATTGAAAAACGTGAAATTCACGGAGATAAGTTTAAAGGACATCTATTGGTTATAAAAAATCCCAAAAAAATAAGAGTTGGTCATAATGAACATTTAGGTTCCAAAGGTGAAACTACTAGTGCAATGGCAAAGAAATATAATTCAATTGCTGCTATAAATGCAGGGGGTTTTGTAGCAAACCATGACTCTAAGGAAGAAACTAACCCTTCTGAATCTAATGGAAATCCTGGTGGAATACTTATTTCTAATGGAGAAATTGTATATAACAATTTAAGAAACGGCGAAAAAATATGTATAGCAGGAATAACTGCAGATGGAATATTATTAGTGGGAAACTATAGTTTAGATGAAATGATGAAATTAAATGTAAAAGATGCTGTATCTTTTGGTCCAGCATTAATTGTAAATGGACAAAAAACTATAACATCTGGTGATGGTGGATGGGGTACTGCACCTCGTACAGCTATAGGTCAAAGAAAAGACGGAAGTATTTTATTTCTAGTTATAGATGGAAAATACATAGGTAGACTTGCTGTTACTTTAAGAGAATTACAGGACATACTATACGAATATGGTGCTTATAATGCTGTCAACTTAGACGGTGGTTCATCTTCTACTATGTATTATAATGGAAAAGTTATTAGTGAACCCTACAAATCCACTGGAGAAAGAGAAATTCAATCTATATTTTATGTATCTCCATAAATTAATGCTAGATAAAAATAATTAAAATTATTATTATCTAGCTTATTTTTTATACTTCTATTAACTATGTAATTGTATATTATTATTTGCTAGAATATATCTTATACTAATATTATTAAAGGTGGTGAATTTATGAATTGGTTAAATAATCTTGAAAGAAAATTTGGCAAATTCGCAATTAAAAATTTAATGTTTTATATAGTTACAATAAACTTTTTAATTTTTATTCTTATGTATATGCTTCCTAATGGGTTTCTTGTATTAATATACAAATTGACTTTAATTCCTTCTTTAGTTCTTAAGGGTGAATTATGGCGTGTTGTAACTTATATATTTGTTCCTCCAAACTTGAGTATCTTTTGGGGAATATTTGCACTTTATTTTTACTATATAGTTGGTGTCTCCTTAGAACATGAATGGGGTAGCTTCAAATTTAATATATACTATCTATTAGGCATGTTAGGCACTACTATTGCTTCTTTTATATCAAACGCACCAGTATCTGCTGTATATTTAAATTTATCCTTATTTTTAGCCTTCGCTCGTTTATATCCAGACTATGAATTACTTTTATTTTTTTTAATACCTGTAAAAGTAAAATTTTTAGCTATTCTTGATATAGCATATGTTCTTTACTCAGTTGTATTTTATCCTCTTCCCTATAAACTTGCAGCTATAATCTCTGTAATAAACTATCTTGTATTTTTCGGTAAAAATAGTATTACCGCTACAAATAATAAAGGCAAAAATTATATTAGAAGAAAAAACTTTAAAAATAAAATGAATAATACACAAACAATTCATAGATGCACTATTTGTGGCATTACTGAAAAAGATGATCCTGAAATGGAGTTTAGGTATTGTTCTAAATGTACAGGAGATTATGAATACTGTATGAACCATTTAAAAAATCATGAACATATAATACATGATAAAAATCAGTTCTAATCATTAGATGATGTTTTACGTTTTCTTTTACATGATTTTTTAAATTTTTCTCTTATTTGTTTATTATATTCCATTTGCGCTTGCATAACATCTAACATATCTCCTAAAACCTCTAGAAAGTCTCCTACTAATCCCATTTGATCTGGTGTAAGCTTTCTCGATATTATAATAGTAACTACCGCCGCAACAAGTGCAAGTTGTTCTGCACTTTTTCTATCATTATTATACATACTATCCACTCCTTATAATATTATATAAAAAATTTTAGGAGTATGTTCTTAATACTAGAATTATAATAATGTTCATAAAAATACCTTAATTTACAATTAGATTAAGGTATTTTTATGAATTTATCTATATTTATTTAGCATTTGTTGAAGTCCTGTAACTGTATCCCCTTCTCCTATAGCTGCAAATTTCCACTCGTTTTCATGTCTGTATATTTCACCTGCATATATGCCTGTCTTATTTGAATAATCATCAGTTAAATTAAATCTAAGCATTTCCTTATTACTTTGCAAATCTAATATTCTAATAAAAGCATTTCTTATCATTCCAAAGTGTTGATTTCTCTTTACACAATTATAAATATTTACTACAAAAATTAACCTTGTTATGTTTGATGGTATTTTTGAAAGTTCCACTAAAATTTGCTCATCATCTCCATCACCATCTCCTGTAAGGTTATCTCCCATATGCATTACACTAGAATGTTTGTCCTTTAGATTACCAAAATACACAAGTTCCTCTGCTTTATTGTCCTTATTCAGCATAATTACGGAAGCATCACAATCTATTTCAGGTGCTGATTTACCAAATAATGCACCTAAGATTCCTCCTCTGCTCTGTTCCACTGGATCCCATCCAAGCCCAACCATTATTCTTGATAATTTTACATCTTCCTTTGTTAGGCTTATTCTTTGTCCTTTTTGTAAGTTAATAGCCATAATATGACCTCCTAATACAATTTATAGTCACTAAACTTCTAATCCATAATTTTTGCAAAGAGCTTCAAGTCCTCCTTGAAATCCACTACCAACAGCACTAAACTTCCATTCCCCATTGTGACGATATATTTCACAGAATACTAAAGCCGTTTCTATAGAAAAATCCTCTGACAAATCATATCTTAAGATTTCTTCTCCATTTTCCTTATTTACTAATCTTACAAAAGCATTTAATACTTGTCCGAAATTTTGCTTTCTTCCTTCTGCATCATAAATAGTTACTGCAATTGCTATTTTTTCTATACTTTCAGGAACTTTAGAAAAATCGATGATAATTGCTTCATCATCTCCATCTCCATCGCCTGTTCTATTATCTCCTGTATGTATTACAGAACCACTTGGATGTTCTAAATTATTGTAAAATACAAAATCTTCATCATTATTTACTCTTCCATTAGATCCAACTAAAAATGCAGATGCATCAAGGTCAAAATCAAAACCACCATCAAATTGTTTTGTATCCCAACCAAGTCCAATTATTGCTTCTTTTAATCCCGGTGCTTCCTTAGATAGATTTATTTTTTGTCCTTTAGATAAATTTATTGCCATGCTTATCCCTCACTTCCCTTGTTTTTGTTGAATTAATAATTGACAATTCTCAATTTTCCTTTTTATACTCCCTATAGATTGGTTTTCTATCTCCTGCTTCCTAGGTTTCTCCTATTCCCTACTCCCTAATGCTTCTCCTATTCCCTAGGCTTTCACTTATCCTACATTTATTCCAAAGTTGCCGCAAAGTGCACTAAGTCCTCCTTGGAATCCACTTCCTATAGCATTAAACTTCCATTCCCCATTATTACGATATAGCTCCGCAACCACTAATGCTGTTTCTATACTATAATCTTCACTTAAATCATATCTTATTAATTCTTCATTAGTATCTGCATTTAATATTCTTATAAATGCATTAGATACTTGTCCAAAATTTTGTTGTCTTGTCTCTCCATCATGTATAGTTACTGTGAAATCTATCTTTTCAATATTAGAAGGTACTTTATTTAGTTCAATGCTTATTTGCTCATCATCTCCATCGCCTTCTCCAGTACGATTATCTCCAAGATGAATTACAGATTCTGAAGAATGTTTTAAATTATTATAAAAAATAAAGTCAGCATCTGATATAACTTTTCCACTTCCATCTAATAAAAAAGCTGCTGCATCTAAATCAAAATCATTTCCACCATCATATTTATTTGTATCCCAACCTAGCCCTACGATTACCTTTGTTAAACCTGGATTTGTTTTTGTTAAATCTACTTTTTGACCTTTTGATAAACTAACTGCCATAATACTACCTTCTTTCACTCTTTTTAAGTATATTTTATATTATTTTCAACATATAATCCACCACGTATTGAAATCGTTTCTCCTCGATAAATAATTTTTTCATTGACAAATAAATATCAAAGTAGTATATTGAAACTGCACTAAAAAAGTATACTTTGCTGAATAGGAGAATTATAATGAAAATTACTCAAGAAGTAGATTATGCTCTAAGAACTGTGTTATATCTATGCAAACTAGGTTATGGAGAAAAAATCGAAGCTAAAAATATATCTGAATCCGAAAATATACCAATAAGATTTTTATTAAAAATACTTAGAAAACTAAAACACGCTGGAATAGTGGAATCTTATAGAGGTGTTAACGGAGGATATGCATTAAATAAATATCCAAAGGATATATCCATAGAAGATATAATAAGAATTATTGATGGCCCTATTTACATGAATAGATGTATATATGATCCTAATTATTGTAACTTGAATCGTTCTAGCAAATGCGTAATACATAATGCACTAGAATCTGTTCAAAATACTTTAGTATCAAATTTAAAGGCTATTAATTTTCAAAATTTATTAAACACAACCCATGAAAAATAATATATGGATGGGTCCATATATTTAAATAAAAGTATACCAATTTAGTAGACTTTTTAGATAAAACTATACTATTTTAGTAGAGTTTAAGGAGGAATACTCATATGTCAAATTGTTTAAATTGTTCATCATGTTCAACTTGTAGCTCAGCAGATAAAGTTTTAGAAAATTTTATTTCTGAATTAGATGTTGAAACATCTCATCACAGAGCTATAGCTCAAAAAAATAAATGTAAATTCGGACTTGAAGGTGTGTGTTGTAAACTTTGTGCCAATGGACCTTGTAAAATAACTCCAAAATCCCCTAGAGGCGTTTGTGGTGCTGATGCAGATACTATAGTTGCAAGAAACTTTCTTCGTGCAGTTTCAGCTGGTGCAGGTTGCTATCTTCACGTTATAGAAAATACTGCTTGGAACTTAAAATCAACTGGTGAGAAAAAAGGTATTATAAAGGGAGAACATGCATTAGATAAATTATGTAATATATTCGGAATAAATGAAACTGATATATACAAGAAAGCTATACTTGTAGCTGATACTGTACTTAAAGATTTATATAAACCTAAATTTGAAAAAATGGAGTTAGTTGAAAAACTTGCTTATGCGCCTCGTTTTGAAAATTGGAAGTCTCTAAATATACTTCCTGGTGGAGCTAAATCTGAAGTTTTTGATGGAGTTGTAAAAAGCTCTACAAATTTAAGCAGTGATCCGGTAGATATGTTATTAAACTGTCTAAATCTAGGAATTTCAACAGGACTATATGGTCTTACATTAACTAACCTACTAAATGATGTAATGCTTGGAGAACCCAAAATAAGACTAGCTAAAGTTGGATTTAATGTAGTTGATACTGACTATATAAATATAATGGTAACTGGCCACCAGCACTCAATGATAGCTCATCTTCAAGATGAACTTATAAAAGAAGATGTAGTATCAAAGGCTAAAAAGTTAGGTGCTAAGGGCTTTAGACTTGTTGGTTCTACTTGTGTTGGTCAAGACCTTCAATTAAGGGGAGAACACTACAGTGAAGTATTCTCAGGACACTCTGGCAATAACTACACAAGTGAAGCAATGCTTGCAACTGGTAGTATTGACCTTGTAGTTTCTGAATTTAACTGTACACTTCCTGGAATTGAACCTATAACAGAAAAATTTGAAGTTCCGATGGTTTGTATTGATGATGTTGCTAAAAAGGCCAATGCAGAATACGTTAAATATTCATATGATGAAAGAGAAAACATTACTAATCATATAATTGATAAAGCACTAGAAAGTTACTTTAATAGAAGAGATAAAGTAGAAATTAACCTCCCCAAAAATCATGGAGATGATAACTCAATTACAGGAGTTAGCGAAGATTCTCTAAGGGATTTCTTAGGTGGAAGTTTTAAACCACTTATTGACCTTATATCATCTGGAAAAATCAAAGGTGTTGCAGGGGTTGTTGGTTGCTCTAGTTTAGTTTCTGGTGGACATGATGTATTCACTGTTAATCTAACAAAAGAACTTATAAAAAGAGATATTATAGTATTAACTGCTGGATGTTCTAGTGGTGGACTTGAAAATGTTGGGCTTATGTCTCCTAGTGCTGCATCTCTTGCTGGAGAAAACTTAAAAGAAGTTTGCACATCACTTGGAATTCCACCAGTGTTAAATTTCGGACCATGTCTTGCAATTGGAAGACTTGAACTTGTTGCAACAGAACTTGCTAAACTTTTAAATGTTGACTTACCTAAGCTTCCTCTTGTTTTATCTGCTCCACAATGGCTTGAAGAACAAGCTCTTGCAGATGGTGCTTTTGGTCTTGCACTTGGATTACCACTTCATCTTGCAAAACCACCATTTATAACTGGTAGCCCTCTTGTAACTAAAGTCTTAACAGAAGATCTTGTAAACTTAACTGGAGGACAACTTATATTAGAAGATGATGTAATGAAAGCCGCAGATAGATTAGAAGATATTATTATAAATAAAAGAAAAGGTCTAAACCTAGATTAATATCTAGTTATAATACTTAGATTAATACCAAAAAATCTTAAAAGCACATAAGCTAAAATTGCTTATGTGCTTTTAATTTATAATTAATGTATAAAGAATTTTAATATGAATATTGCTCCAACAATGTATGTTGCAATAGATACTTCTTTATATTTTCCTGTTAATGCTTTTAAGAATATGTATGAAACTATACCAAATGCTATACCATCAGATATGCTGTATGATAAAGGCATCATTATTATTGTAAAAAAAGCAGGAATAGCTTCTGTAAACTCTGTTAAATCTATTTCCTTTATAGGTTCCATCATAAACAATCCAACTAATACAAGAGCTGGTGCTGTAGCTGCTGATGGGATAATTGCAAATAAAGGCGATAGGAATAATGCTATTGCAAACATTACTGCTGTTGATACTGCTGTAAGTCCTGTTCTTCCACCTTCTGCAACTCCTGATGCACTTTCAACAAATGTACTAACTGTACTAGTTCCAAGACATGCACCTAAAGTAGTTCCAATAGCATCTGCAAATAATGCTTTTTTAACATTTGGAACTTTTCCATTTTGGTCCAACATCTTAGCCTTTGTTGCAACTCCAACTAAGGTTCCAACTGTATCAAACATATCCATAAATAATAGCGTGAATAATGCTATTGCCATCTTTATGCTAAAAATATGTTGCCATTGAAATTTAAAAGCTATAGATTTTATTGACGGTGGCATACTAAATATAGCTGTTGGAAGATGAGTTATCCCCATCGGTATTCCAATTATTGTAGTAATTACTATCCCTAACAGTAATGCCCCTCTAATGTTTTTTGCAAGTAATATTCCACTTATTAATATTCCCATAATTGCAAGTAGTGCTTCTCCTGATGTTATGTTTCCAATAGCTAATATCGTACTATTATCCTTTGGATGTAATACAACTCCAGCATTACTAAGTCCTATAAATGCAATTAAAAGTCCAATTCCCACAGAAATAGATTTCTTTAAATTTGCTGGAATAGAGTCAACTATTGCTTCACGTACATTAAATGCAGTTAATAATATAAAAATTATTCCTTCTAACAAAACCGCTGTTAATGCAAATTCAAAACTATATCCCATTTGAGTAACTATATTATACGCAAAAAATGCATTTAAACCCATTCCAGGTGCTTGTGCAAATGGTAATTTAGCATATAACCCCATTATCAATGTTGCTACAACTGCTGATATTGCTGTAGCTGTAAACACTGCCCCTGTATCCATATGAGCATCTCCAAGAATAGCAGGATTTACAATAAGTATATATGCCATTGTCATAAAAGTAGTTATACCAGCTAAAATTTCAGTTTTTACAGTGGTATTATTCTCTTTTAATGCAAAAAATTTCTCCATAATTATTCTCCTTCTTTCTAGTTTTTTAACACTTGTCCATATTAACAAAAGGAGATATTAAAGTCAATGATTATAACGAACAATTATATATATTTTTTTATAATATTTTGCTACGCACCACTGAAAAACGGCTTTCAAGAGAATATTCCAGTGATAATGTTCGTATATCACTGAGTTTTTATTCCGTAATTTTCACATAGAGCTTGAAGTCCACCTTTAAATCCATTCCCTACAGGATTAATTCTCCACACTTCATTATATCTATATATTTCAGCTACAACTACTGCTGTTTCTAATCTTAATCCTTCATTAAATTCATAACTAAAAATTTCATTTTTTCCCTGACTATCTATAATTCTAAGAGCTCCATTAGATATATGAGAGAAATTTTCTCCTCTCTTTTCCCCATCATATATAGTAACTGTTATTGCAAGCTTCTCTATTTCCTTTGGAACTAAATCTAAATCAATCATTATTCTTTCATCATAATACTCTTTAAGTCCTAAATTGAAATCTTCCCCCAAAACTACACTATTTTCCTTATCTCTGGGATTTCCATAGAATATAAACCTATCTTCTGCTGTATTTTTATTAAAATCCACCATAAATACAGATGTATCTAAATCAAATTCATAACTTCCACTATAATTTATATCCCAATCTAACGCTACTACTAATTTAGAAAGTTTCTTTTCATCTATATTTAATGATACTTTTTGCCCTCTTTTTAACTTCATAGCATTATTACTTGAAATTATCGAATTTATATTTTTATGTTTTTTTACATTATCAATTTTACTCTTTCCATCATTCTCTTCCTGTACCTTTGTGGATGCAACTTCACTGATTGTGTTATATATATTATCTTTATAACTTGATGAACTACTTAAATCTATAATTCCCCTATCTTCTTTAATTGTAGTTTCAACAATTAGATTGCCATACCTTTTTTCTATAGATGGAGCTTTATTTTTTTTATTTATATTAAGACTCATTAGATTCCCACCTTTTATTAATCTATAGCTATATTCAAGCCACTAATTCTTTCAGAAGGCTGAACTATTACAGTTTCTCCATAGCTATTAAACTCAAGAGAATAGGACTCGCCAGAAGTTTGTCCAATAAGTGTCTTCCAACCTACATCAGTCTTAAAACTAGGATCAGAGCCTGTCCAACATATAACCGCATCAGGATCAACTGTACAAGGTGTCTCAAGTATAAGAGGATTTCCATCAGTAGTTATAGCAACCTCTGCATTAGGACCTTGCCCTGTTAATTTAGATGTAAACATTCCCTTTTGAGATATAACTCCACTTCCAATAAACTTAACACCATACTTGCAATTTCCAGTAAAAGCTAATAAATTTTCCCCTTCAACAGATATACTTTGTCCTTGGTTTAACTTAATAACACTGATATGCTGTGACTTATTTGCCATATAATACTTCCCATTGCCACTAACCTTCATTATATGTATATTCTCACCTGTTAATTTTCTAGCTGCCAGATTTACAAATGAACCTAATATACTCCTGTTCTCATTAGGATCTAGTAAAACCTTTTCTGCACTAAAGCTTCCTTGACTTGCAATCATAGCTCCAGCACGTGCAAAAAATTGTCCTTCTCCTTCTGCCATACATGTCAATTCTTGATGTACTCGAAAATTAAACATAAAATCATCTCCCATTTTGTCAAATTATCACTAATTATGGTTAGTATATCACATGTAAACACTGTATTCTATTGATTTTATGTTACCTTTTCTTTCTTGATAGCCCTTATATTCATTATGTATAATATTACTATACTTAAATTTTATGATTTTAAATGAAAGTAGGCATGATAAGATGATTAATATAAACAAATTCATACATTCCTCATTAACTTCATCTAAAGATGTTTTTAATGATATACTTACGCCTTTAAATAAAAGAAATGGATTTATAAATGGACAATCTCCTATTGTTCCTATTTATTTTTATAGATATGTTGGATTCTCTAATAAGAATAATTATTATGAAAAAATAAACATGCTAAATAAAAATCTTAAATCCTTTAAGGGTCTTTATACTAGCTTTTTAAATGAAATTCCGCTTGAAAATAATATACAAATAACAGATTTTACTCAAGATTTATTCAATAAATTAAAAATAGAACTAATAAATGAAAAAACTATGGCTACATTAGCTAAAAATCTTTTTTCAAATAATTATCTACCTAAATTTAACGATATTTTAATTAATTCATCCATTGAAACAGCTTTAATAGATATTTTAAATTTATATATATCTTTAGAAAAGAATATAAACTTAACTAAAGTAAAAAACTTCTCTATAAAATTATCTTTATGGATTTATAAATTTTTATCTAATCTGCTTAGAGATTTCCATATTCCTAAAGTATTAGATTCAGATATTATAAACCCTAAAGTCTTATATATTGGTAATATAAAAAAACATGAAGTCTTATTTTTAATATTTTTATCTAAAATAGGTTGCGATGTATTATATTTAAATCCTCAAGATGAAGGTGACTTTTTAGCTATTGATCCTAATTGTAATTATTCTAAGGTAATTACTAATCCTAATAAAGAACCTTTAGATATAACAAACCTAGATATTAATAAATCAGAAAAACTTCCTATACTTAATAATTGTATTAAAAATAAAGATAACATAACCTCATCATTAAAACCACTAGATGAGAATTATATAAAATCATCAAATAAAACATCAACAAATATATTTGAAGATATTTTATTATCATTAAATAAAAGAGGAAGTTTTATTGGAGGATCTATTCCTAACATTCCATGTTATTTTTATAGATATATTGGTATCGAAGATAATGAAGATGATTACTTTAATAGTTTATATAGACTTGATAAACACCTTGAAAATTTTGATTCATTATATGTAAAATTTTTAAATGAAATTCCAATAGAAAATAATATAGATATAATAAATAAAACCTCTGCAATGTGGAATAAGCTTTCTAGTATTGAACAAGAATCCCCCCAAAATGTCTCTATAAATTTGTTACTAGAATACTTAATAAACATTAATGCTTTTCCTGACCTTAGAGAAAAATGCATTAATTCATCTATAGTAAAAAGTTTTTATAAAATATTAGAACTTTATATTAATGATGAAAAAAATATAAACCTAAGTAAGATAAAAAATTTCACATTAAAACTACTTATGTGGATTTATAAATATATTCCTAACTTATTTAAAAGTTTCGACTACTTAAAAACCTCTAGTTCCAATGTATATAACCCTAAAATTTTATACTACGGAGATATTAAAAAACATGAAGCTTATTTTTTAATTTTTTTATCTCTAATGGGTTGTGATATTTTATATGTGAATTCTCAAAATGATTCTAGCTTTTTAGAAGTTGATAAAAATAATGCTTATTCAAATGTCACTGTATTACCTAATCTTTGTGCAATTAGAGAATTTCCAAAGGAAGAATTATTAACTCGTCATGAAACAGTAGCTTTTAGGGCATCAAATGAAATTCAAAATGTAATATATAATGAAGATGATGGTCTATTTAAACCTTGGCAATTTGAAGATTACAAAACTTCCCCTTTAACCTTAAGGACTACTTACGATGAATTGAAACTTCTTTGGAATGAAGAAGCTAGAATACGTTCTGGCTTTAAAATTGAAAACAGAACAGTATACATTCCAAATCTATTCGCAAAAATAAGTGGAGTTAATTCTGATCTAAATCTATATTGGAATGATTTAAAAGCATTAAAAAATACTAAAGACACTTTGTTTATTTATAAAGCTCCATATAAACATGATGATTACTCTAATTATGACTTGTATAGTTTAAGTTATTGTTTCAAAAATGGAGTTTTAGATAAAGAAAACTTATTAAAACATAGACTATATAAATTTTCTTACTTAAAAACACCACTTCAAAATGTTATAATAGATAAAATAAATTTATTACTAAAATTACCTATATTTAAAAATAGTGTAGATGATGAATTTAAATTAAAAATATTAATAACTATATTAAATATAGATAAGGATATATTAGAATTAATACAAAAGTTCGACTATCCGTTTAGTATACCCAAAATTATTATTTACCATAATAATGAAAATTTACTTAGTGATTCTGACATTATACTACTTACATTCTTAAATATAATGTGCTTTGATATAGCTATTTTTACACCTACTGGTTACAATGATATAGAAACTAATATAAATGAAAGTTTTTATGATATTCATAAACTTGAAGATATTAAATTTAATTTAAATATACCTAATCTAAATTCTATAAAAAAAATTAAGGATAGATCTGGCTCATTTTGGTCTAATCTTTTTAAATAAAAGGAGGCATTTTACAATGAATGAAAATCAATTAGAGGTTACTAATTTTTCAGAAGTAAATTTAGAAAAAAAAGCTAATGAAATATCAGAGACTGTTAAAAATTCACCTGAAGTTTTAGCTATAGCTAAAGATCTTGATGTAAAAAATGTTGATTGTGTTATGAATTTTGGTCAAGATACAGCAACAGAAGTATCTCGCTTTGCAGACCAAATACTTCATTCTATTGAAACTACTAAAGTTGAAGATTCTGGTACATTACTTATACAACTTAATAAGATAATGGATAAGTTTGATATAAAGGACTTTTCTGAAGAAAAAAAACAAGGTTTCTTTGCTAAATTATTTAAAAAAGCACAAGACTCTATTGATGCCCTATTCAAAAAATATCACACTATGGGTGGTGAAATTGATAAGGTATATGTAGAACTAAAAAAATATGAATCTGAAATAAATGTTTCAAATAAAAACTTAGAAGAAATGTTTAGTAAAAATATGGATTATTATGAATCTTTAGAAAAATACATAGCTGCTGGTAATTTGGTGGTAGACAATTTCAAATCTCAAATTATTCCTGAACTTGAAGCTAAAGCTCAAAACAGTACAGAACAAATAGATCAAATAAGTTTGTCTAACGCTACTCAAGTTCTTGAAATGCTTGAACAAAGAGTTTATGACTTAGAACTTGCTAAAAATGTATCTCTTCAAACAATGCCACAAATAAAACTAATACAAAAGGGAAATTACAATTTAGTTAGAAAAATAAACTCTGCTTTTATAGTAACTATACCAGTATTTAAACAATGTTTAACTCAAGCTATTACCTTGAAAAGACAAGCAGTTCAAGCAAAAGCAATGGCTGCACTAGATGAAAAAACTAATGAATTATTACTTAGAAATGCTCAAAATACAGCTCTTCAATCTAAATTAACTGCAAAACTTGCATCCGGAAGCTCAATTCAAATTGATACTTTAGAAAAGACTTGGCAAACTATAGTGCAAGGTATTGAAGAAACTAAACAAATAGAAGAAGATGCTAAACGTCAACGTGAAGACGGTACAAAACGACTTCACGAACTTCAAAAGGATTTTGAAGCAAGAAGTAAAAGATAAACAAAAGGTGTGTAAACTTTATTCTCTAAAGTCTACACACCTTTTTATATTGGTTTACAAGTTGGTTCATCTATATGCCTAAAATCAACCACATGAACTCCATCACTTGTGTTAGCTAAAATTATTGTATCTATTGCATTCTTTGAATTTGTTTTTCTATCAGAATTTCTAACAGTTACTGTTACAACAAAATATAATCCCTCTTCTTCAACCTTTTTAACTTCTAATATCTTAGCTCCCTTTAAGTTGAATACTCTTGGCTCACCATAATACTCATTTAAAGTACTTACTATACTGGTTCCTAATAATGTAATTAAAAAATCGTCATATGCATCTTTATCAACATCTTTTGATAATGCAAAAGTTCTAGGATTTATAGAAAAAAATATTGTTAATACTATTATAAATCCAATTATTGCTTTTTTCATGTTATCCACCCCATAATCAATTTTATAACTTTAGTATGTGGATAAACCCCTATAAATATATTACCTTTAATATATTTAATTATATTATTTTAACTTCTATAATCCACTTATTCCTTTCTAGTCCTTTTTTTATCTTTTTTAAATTTGCATGTCTAGATACTAGTAGACTATACTCGCATTTTTTATGCTGATCATTTTCAGAATTATAATCAATAACATACCTTATGTCTTTTATTTCTATATTTTTATATTTAAAATACTCTAATAATTGAATATTTAGGTCTATATTTTTATTATAAACAACCTCCAACCTAACAGGGATAGTTGTATCCAAAAAACATATTTCAAATTTTTTCATAAAAACTATAACAAGAAAAACCCCAATGGCAGAAGCAATACTAAGAAAATAAAATCCAAATCCAACAGCAAGTCCAATACATGCAGTTGTCCAAACTCCTGCTGCTGTAGTAAGTCCTTTTACCGATCCTTTCTCGTGGATTATTGTACCCGCTCCTAAAAAACCTATACCTGATATAACTTGTGCCCCTAATCTTCCCATATCAGATTTCATTGCCGTAGATAGTGCTGGACAGTTTAATATTTTATTTCCAACTAAAAAACCCACATTTGTTTGTATCATAGTTATAACACATGCACCAACACACACTAAAATATGAGTTCTAAGTCCTGCCGGTCGATTACTGTATTCTCTTTCATATCCTAAAAGGATACCTATACCAATGGCAACTCCTAATCTTAATAGTATTTGATAATAACTCATTTCCTTTCTATGTCCCCCTAACTGCCACCTTACTAAATCATATATTAACAACTTGGATAAAATTACAAGTTATATATTCTCAGTTATAATATAATATGTTATATTATATCATTATTTGCAATTCGAAACTATATTTATCCAGCCCAACATATTTCCTCAAATAAAAAAAGCATTAAATCACTCTTACGCTCATAAAAGTGATTTAACGCCTTCTTAAATGTTTAATTATTATTTACCTAACTTCTCCATGAAGTTATCTATAAGTTCATTGTACACTTCAGAATTCCTTATATAGCTTTCCATCTCACCTTTTTCTAAACTTTCTATCATATCAAGATTTATAGGCATTTCTGCAAGAAGTGGGGCTCCTAAATATTTAACATGTTCTTCTGCTGGTTTTTTGCTAAATACTCTAACTTTTTCTCCACAGTTACCACATTGTATATAAGCCATATTTTCTACTATTCCAAGTAAATTTATATTCATTTTTTCTATCATAACCACAACTTTCTTAACTATCATAGAAACCATGTCTTGTGGAGTTGATACTACTACCATTCCATTTAAAGGCATGCTTTGCATTATAGTTAATGCAACATCTCCTGTTCCTGGTGGCATATCTATAAGAAGATAATCAAGTTCTCCCCATATTGTATCACTATACATTTGATTTAAAACTCCTGTTATTAGAGGTCCTCTCCAAATAACCGGTTGATCTTCTCCCTCTATTAATAGGTTTAAAGACATTACCTTTATTCCTGTTTTAGTTTCAACAGGTATTAGCTGTGGTTCATTTTCATTTCCCTCAACTTGAAGCATTTTTGCTCTTTCATTATTTACTCCTAAAATTCTTGGCATAGATGGTCCTGTTATATCAGCATCCAATACTCCAACTTTATATCCTTTTTTACAAAGTTCAGCTGCAAGTATTCCAGTAACAGTAGACTTTCCAACTCCACCTTTACCACTTATGATTCCTATTATATTTTTTACATTACCATACTTAGGTAACATCTTTGAACATTCTTGTTCATTACATGTTCCCTTGCTTGGACAACTATCACAATTGCTCATTTTAACTCCTCCTAAGTGTAAAATTAATAGCTTTTCTTTAAATTTATTTTTAAGAACACCATATTTAAGTGCAACTTACAAATTATTATTAAAAACCTTTAGGCATCTTATCTTTGGTAAAATTAAACTTCCATGAGTTTAATGAATATTCATCAACAAAATAGTATTTAGTTTCTTTCTTACTTATTTTATCATAAAACTTTATAATACACTTAAACTTATCTTTTTTATATCCTTCAGTTGTTATATCCATTGTTATATCATATTTATTTCTATTATCATCAGTAATTATTTGTTCATTCTTACCAAGTTCATCTTTAAACTCTTCAACATCCATAGTTAAAACAAACTTTGAAATTTCTTCATCATTAAGATCTATTCCTATCTTTTTATCATCACCAATTGTTTTTCTATAATCCTTTATAGCATTTAAAATAGATGTATAATAAACATTTTTAAATTCATTTGGTATTCTTATATTATAGAAATTTTTCATTATATCATCATCTAACCTTTTAGATACAACAAATATTTGCTTATCACTGTAAAGATTACCTGCCTCTTTTTTATCTAGTCCAGCTATATAGTTAAACTTATGTACCTTATCTAATCCCTCATAAAATTCAAGTGTATAATCAGGTTTAAATTTTATCCTTTGGTCTACTTTTTTAGCCTTTGATAATATTCCATATAAATCATTTATAGCACTTTTATCTGTAATTATAAATGTAAATCCCTTATCTCTATTATTTTGTATAACTACTTTACTTATTCTTCCTTCCTTTATATATTCAAAATCATTATTTTTTAATCCCATTTTTACCTTCAAAGCACTCATGCTAGAACATCCCATTAATGAAGTTGAAAATATGACCATTAATGCTAAACACATAATTTTAAATTTTTTCTTCATGCTATCACCTCTTTTATATTATGGCATATACAAATAAAAGAAGCACTAGGCTTCTTTTATTATTCTCATAAAAATTATAATACTTTAGTATATGTAAATCAATGACGTTAACATTATTTTAATTGTATTGTTTTTAAAATAGCAGTATAAAGTGTATTCATATCTCCCTTATAATTTTCCTTTTTATTAAAGAAAGAAAATCTTATAAATCCATTATCATATTTAATAAAATACTCATTAGCTATATATTCCTTTTCATTTATGTCCATAATATATCTAATATAATATCCCTTTTTATCCTCTAACTCTAATTTTTTTATTTTATATTTTTTAATCTTATTTGCTTTTTCTGATGCCTCTTTACTATTTTCTAAGAACCTTTTTAAATCACCTTTATCTTTCCATACTTGTACAAATCCTGTTATGCTCATATCTTTAGCCATAAATTCATTATGATAGATTATCTGATTTCCTGGGAAAGACTTAGTCTTACACGTCCACTCTGCTGGTAACTCATAAGAAAACTTACCATCTAATGCTGTATACTTCTTTAAACCCTTTATGTCATTCTGCATAAAACTTACTGGATTTAATTGACCTTTTATAAGTTCTCCAACACCAAAAATAGATATCATTAGCAAAAATAAAATACACACCATCTTTAGTTTTTTTCTATTTACCACTATAATTTTCATAAACTTCCTCCACACTATATATTTGACATATTATATAATATGATTTAAAACAAAAAAATATTAAAGCTAACTACTTAATATTTAAGCAGTCAGCTTTGAAACATTATTTTTTAACAGGAATTACTACAGTGCACTTCTTAAAATCATAGAACATAACCCAATATCCATTATTATTTTTATCCTTATTAGCATTTGCAGGAACCCAAGTTACAAATCCTGTTGCCCCATTAAATGGTTGATCCACAATAGACTTAGTTCCCGGTATTCCATATACTAAATATTTCATTTTTCCTTCTTTATCATATTTAAATCCCATTAAATAATGTCCTTTTCTCATTATATATGAAATATAATTTATCATTGGATAATATAACATTGAATACTTACTAAAATCCATAGCTGGTTTCATTTGAATTAAATCCATGTAGTCAATCTTGTACCACTGGCATTTTCCTAATTCTTCACATACACCCTTTTCTTCTTTTAAACCTTCCACTATATGTTTATAGTATTCCTTTTCCCAATTCATATGGCAATATTCTTCATATGGACACTTATCCTTTTCCTTTGATTCTTTTTTATCTTTTGACTCCTTTTTGTCTTTTGATTTCTTTTTATCCTTACAATCGCAATGACACTTTCTAATGTCATCTTCATCAATCTCGCTCTTCTTTTCTACTTCCGCCTCTGCTTTAATTTTCTCTTTTTCCTCTATATATTCTTTTTGATCACTTACTCGCTCTGTTTTCTTGGTTTCTTTCTCCACTTCAGTTACTTCTATTTCTTTCTTTGGTATATCTTCTATACCCTGTTCTATTTTTTCTTCCTTAACCTCAATCTCTTCTTCTAGATTATTCTTTATCTTTTTAAAATCTTCTTCCATTTGTTGTATTTGTATTTCTCTTAACTCATCCTTTATCTCATCTTTTATTCTTTCTTTCATGGCTTCTATTTTTTCTTCTTTGATGATATCAATCTTTTCTTTATTTTCACTTATTTCATCATGAACACCTTCTACCTCTTTTACTTCTGCAACTACCTCTGTTTCTCTTACGCTATCTTC
This sequence comes from Clostridium massiliodielmoense, assembly GCF_900176615.1. Lineage (GTDB taxonomy): Bacteria > Bacillota > Clostridia > Clostridiales > Clostridiaceae > Clostridium_H > Clostridium_H massiliodielmoense. The sequence continues at coordinate 110,164 of NZ_FXLO01000008.1, read as the reverse complement.
ATTTACATTTTTCTTTATACTTTCTCCAATGTCAACTTTAACTTCTACTTGTTCTTCTTCATTTTTATCATCTTCAAGACTTTTTTCAGAAACTTTTTCTACAGACTCTGTTTTTCTAGAATCCTCTTTGTTTGATTCTTTATGCTTTCGAATATCACTTTCGTACTTATCAAATATATTGACTTCTACTTGTTCTTCGCTTTCTAACTTTTCTTCATTTTCTGGTTGCGATTTTACTTTATCATCTACTTGTTCTCCTGTACTTTCTTCCTCTTCCATTCTACTTTGTCCTTCTATTACTACATAACTCTTCCAATCGTCTAATTTGTCACCACTTACAAATCCAGTTAATACTCCATGTACATTAGAATCTTTAATTCTAACTATTGCTGCACCTTTTATATTGTCCATAGGTATATTACAATTAGCAATATTATTTATATCATATTCATGTGATACTTCTGCCCTTCCATAATCGTCTATGTTAATTTCACCCAATTTAACTAGTCTCTTATCCTTTTTTCTGTCACATATTAAAACCATACAATAAGCATCATTACTCTTCTTTAAGTTTTGAACATAATAAGATACCTTACACTTATTGTTCTTTCTTTCCACCTTGGCATAGCCCGTTGGAAATTTATTAGGATCTACTGAATATCCTTTTTCATCTTCCTGTAATATTATAAAGTATCTACTATAATTTCTTTTAGCCGTCACAGGTTTCCCTCCAATACAACTTTATTAAACTTACTACTTTCTACTTATTCATTATTATAATATATGTGAGTTTTTCAAAAAATGAACAAAAAGTTTTATAAAAAAAGCTTAGAAGATTAAAAATACTAATCTTCTAAGCTTTTTTTATATTATATACACTATCAGCCAAATCTCCAAATTCTTGTAAACTCAGCGTCTCACCTCTTCTTCTTGGGTCTATTCCTGCATCATTAAATACCTTCTCTATATTTTCCCCCGAAACCTCACCTAAACTTTTTATAGCGTTTCTTAAAGTTTTTCTTCTCATGTTAAATGATTGTCTTACTATCTTAAAAAATAGTTCTTTATCTTTAACTTTAACTCTAGGTTCATCTAATCTATCTAACTTTATAATTATAGAATCTACTTTAGGTTGTGGTATAAAACATGTTGGTGGTACTTTTCTTAGTATTTCTGTATCGCAATAATATTGTACCAAAATTGATAATGCACCATACTCTTTGCAATTTGGCTCTGATGCTATTCTTTCTGCAACTTCCTTTTGAATCATTATAGTTAATGATTTAAATTTATATCCTTCTTTTAATAATCTAGCTATTATTGGCGTAGTTACGTAATAAGGAAGATTAGCTACCACCTTAACACTTTTTTCATCTCCAATTAGCTCATTAAAATCTACTTTAAGTGCATCTTTATGTATAAGCTCAAAGTTAGGAAAGCCTTTAAGTTCCTCAGTTAAAATAGGTATTAAGTCTGAATCTAATTCTATTGCACATACTCTTTTTGCCTTCTTCAACAGCTCTTTAGTAAGAGTACCTACCCCTGGCCCTATTTCTATAACAAAATCTTCTTCGCATACATTAGAACCATTTACTATATCATCTAGAACATTTTGATCTGTTAAAAAGTTTTGTCCTAAGCTTTTAGTAAACTTAAAATTATACTTTTGAACTACATCTTTAGTCGTTACTTTTTCCATTTTCTATCTCCTTATTAGCTTTGTTTAAAGCTTTTATAAATTCTTCTTTATTTATTCCATAATTATTAAGTCTAGTTATAAATTGTGCAGAATTACAATAACCTATTCTAAGTTCTCTTCCTAAAATTTCTCTACGTTGTTTTGCTTCCTTAGTTCCTGTAAGTTCAAAGAAAAATAAATCTTCCGGTCCAAATTCATTTCTCTTTTCTTTAACCTCGCATTTTGCTTTTTCAAGAGCCTTTTTTATAGTTTCAGGTGATGCATTTTCAACTCCTATGTCATCATCTTTAAGTCCTTCTTCTTTGCTTATATAAGCATGCTTTATTCCTTTTACTCTCTTAGATATAATTCTACGTATCTTTTCTCCTGCAAAATCAGGATCTGTAAATACAATTACACCTTGTCTTTTTTGAGCTTCTTTTATTCTATCTATAACTTTTTTGTTGATTCCAAATCCACCTACTGCTATTATTTCTGCATCAACAGCTCTTTTAACAGCTGTTATATCATCTCTACCTTCAACTACTATAACTTCTTTTATCATCATCTTAATAAAAGCCTCCAACTTTATATAAATTTCAATTTATTCTATAATTTATATACTCATAAAAACTACCATACATAATATTTTTAACTATTGCATTTATTATGTCAAGCAAAAACTAATATATATTACATATGAATAAAAAAAATTAGAGCGCAAGCGCTCTAATTAACTATATATACATTTACGTATCTTACTCCCCAACTTGAAACTTGGCTATCACTATTAAAATATAAATCTATTTTATTTCCTTTAATAGCACCACCAGTATCTTCGGCAATTGCATAGCCGTATCCTTCTATATATAATTTTGTTCCAAGAGGAATTACTCTAGGATCTACAGCAACTGTACTATATCCACCAGCACTTCTTCTAACTCTTGTACCGGACGCTGTTATTCCAAAACCGCTATCCCCAGGACCTTTACCTGTATCACTATAACTTGCAGTATAAGCAGTAGCTCTCATTCTATACATTTTAGAGTGATTTACACTTCCTCCACGTGAAAGTCTTTGTGGTTGCTCTTTTAGAGTTCCCATGGCAATAACTTTCGTCGTTGGTTGCTGAACTATTGCCTGATTTACTACTTCTCTAGATATTAATTTTCCATTTTCATATATAACTTTTTCATTTATTTCTCTTTGTCCAGCTTTTCCTTCTTGTACAACTTTTCTTGTACCATCTTTTAATGAGTTGTCCTTTTTTACTTCAGTTGCAAATTCAATAGGTTGAAGTTTCTTTTCTACTTTAGTGCTTACTCGTGTAATAGAGACTTTATCTCCATCTTTTATTTCTTTTTCCTTTGACACTGATATTTTATCTTCTTTACCTAATGTTATTTTTTCTTGAAACAACATATCTCCAACTGTATTTGCAGCTGTAAGAATTGTTTTTACATCACTTCCTACGGCTAACTGTATACTCATTGCTTTTCTTATCCTTATTGTATCTCCTGTTTTGACATTACTTTGTAGGTCTGGTTCTACTATATCTTTCGGACCTAGGACTACATTATTTTTGTTAAGTATAGCTGCTACATTGCTCTTATATGTCATTACACTAGTTTCTTTACCGTCAACTACAATATTTACACTCTTCTCCATGCTTATTAGTACGCCTAGCGTTGCGCACAGTGCTACTAACACGGATACAAAAACTATTTTTTTAGGTCCATTCGAGAAGTAGGTTCTTATGTTGTCTTTTATTTTATTGAACATACATAAACCTCCTTGACAAAATTGACTTAACCATTATACCTTTTATAATTTAATTCGTCAAATTCATCAACTTTGCCCTTAAAATTTAGTTCCTAGAAATGCACTATTGGCATAGGTTTCATCTTATAGTTAAACATTGTTAATGTTATACTTATGTTTATCATAGTACACTTATGTGTTTAATTTTTTATAAGCCCATCAAGTAATCTATATGATAATTATGGTAAACTTGTTAATTAAGTTAGGCATTAAAAAATTTAATTATATTCTACACTAGCTTTTTATTTTTATCAAGTTTTTAGCATTCTGTATAGTTACATCTGAAACCTCACCTACTGACAACTCCTTGATTTCAGCTATTTTTTTAATTATAAATTTTATATAGTCTGATCTATTTCTTTTTCCTCTATTTGGAGTTGGCGCCATATATGGAGCATCTGTTTCAACTAAAATTCTATCTAGGGGAACTTCCTTTGCAACTTCTACTACTTTTTTTGAATTTTTAAACGTGACAACTCCTGTAAATCCAATGTAATATCCTAGTCTTAAACATTCACGAGCAAATTCAACACTTCCCGAGAAACAATGTACTACTCCTTTTACTTCTGGAAACTCTTTCATTATTTCAAGAGTGTCTCCATGAGCATCTCTATCATGTATAATAACAGGCATCTCTAATTCCTTTGCCAGTTCCATCTGTTTTCTAAATACTTCTTTTTGCTTTTCACGAGGAGGATTTTCATCCCAATAGTAATCAAGTCCTATTTCTCCTATAGCCTTTACTTTTGGATTTTTAGTCATTTCTTTTATTTCTTCATAATTTTCATCTGTAAGTTCATATGCATTTTCTGGATGTATTCCAACAGCAGCATAAAAAAAATCATATTTGTTTGCAAGTTTAAAAGAATCCCTAGCTCCTTTCATCGAAGCCCCACAATTCAATACATTTATAACTCCATTTTTTCTAATTTCCTTTATAACATTTTCTCTATCTTCGTTAAAACTTTCATCATCATAATGTGCATGTGAATCAAAAATCATAAACTTTTCCTCCGAACTTTATATATTTTTCATAGTTTTAATTATATCATCTTGCTACAATATTATAAAATCTACTCTTATGTATTAGTTAGAATTATATCATTTAAAAAAGAGACAAAAGCCATAAAGCTTTTATCTCTTTTTGCGAATTATTATGATATTTTTCCAAGTTTCATAGGCTTTAGTGTTTCTTCAATTTCTTTAATATTTTTACCTATACTGCTTTCTACTGCTGCTGTTATAGCACCTTCTACAAGCGGTGCATCTATTATTTTTACATTACTTTTTTTCTCTTCATCTAAACACTCTATAGCCATTTCAGCATTCATATAGGCACTTCCTAAATCAAACATTACTATAACCCCATCTTCAGAGTAAACACTTTCAACAGCATCCATTATCTTTTCCATACTTGTTCCAATTTCACCGTCATTAGTTCCACCTGCTAAAGCTATAGGAACTGTAGGAGCCATTTGTGATGCTAGTTCCTTTAATCCATTAACAATATTACTGCTATGCGATACTAAAACTATTCCTACCATGTCTCTCCTCCTTATAGTATTTTCTATTGTAACTTTTTAACTTCTTCATATATAGCTTCTAAAATTAAAGCACAAGATGTTGCTCCCGGATCTTGATGTCCTATACTTCTTTCTCCTAAGTAACTTGCCCTACCCTTTTTAGCTACAATTTCTTTAGTATGTTCAACACCTTTAAGTGCTGCATCCTTTACATCTTTTAAAATATCTAAATCATTTTTTCCTTCATTTAATGATTTTTGCAAAACATCCATTGCAGGTACTAAAGCATCAATGATTGTTTTATCATCAATATCTGCTTTCCCTCTCATTTTAATTCCTTCTAATGCTTCTTTTAAAACTTCTAAAAAATCATTAACATCAATTTGAGATTTTCCATTTAGTTTAGCTCCAGCTTTCATAAATGCTGTCCCATAAAGAGGACCAGATGCCCCTCCTACATTTGATACTAAAGCCATTCCAGCTTTTTTTAATATGTTCCCAATATTACTTCCGTCATCATCTTTTAATTTGTCTACTACAGCTTTAAAACCTTTAGTCATATTTAACCCATGATCACCATCACCTATTGATGCATCTAATTCTGTTAAATATTCTTTATTTTCTTCAATTTTTTCACTTATCTTTCCTAATATATCTATAACTTGTTTTCCTTTTAAGCTCATAAGGATCCTCCTATCCAAGAATTTTAAATGCTGGTGTATCTGCCTTTGCATCTAAAAGTTCTTTTAATTCTTTATCTAGCTTTAATAAGCTTATTGAAAATCCCGCCATTTCTAAGGATGTCATGTATTCACCTACAAATGTTTTATGAACTTTTATTCCCTTTTCTTTAAGAAGTTCACTTACCTTTTTATTCACTATATATAATTCCATAAGTGGTGTTGATGAAAGACCATTTATCATTACAGCTACCTCTTCACCACTTTCTATCTTTATATCCTCTAAAATTTTATTTACTAAATGTTCTGTTATTTCATCTGCTGATCTTAATTTTTCTCTATGAGTACCTGGTTCTCCATGTATACCCATGCCTATTTCAGCTTCATCTTCTCCTAGTGTAAAATTAGGTTTTCCTGCTGCAGGTACAATACAAGAACTTAACGCCATTCCCATACTTCTAACATTATTAATTACCTTTTCTGCAACATTTTTTACTTCTTCTAATGAAGCTCCAGTTTCAGCTTTTGCCCCTGCTATCTTATGAACAAATACCGTTCCAGCAATTCCTCGTCTACCAGCTGTAAATGTACTATTTTCAACAGCAACATCATCATTAACTACAACTGATTCTACCTTTATTCCATCCATGTCTGCCATATCTTGTGCCATTTCAAAATTCATTACATCTCCACTGTAATTTTTTATAACAAGTAATACTCCATTTCCACCATCAACAGCCTTTATGGCCTCGTAAATTTGATCTGGAGTTGGTGATGTAAAAACAGCTCCTGCAACAGCCGCATCAAGCATTCCTTCTCCAACATATCCTCCATGAGCTGGTTCATGTCCACTTCCGCCACCACTTACTAAAGCAACTTTTCCTCTAGCTAGGCCATTTTTTCTAACCAAAACATCTGCATTATCTAGTTTCTTTATATATTCAGGATGAGCCGCTACCATACCTTCTAGCATTTGGTCAACAACCAAATTTGGATCATTAATTATTTTTTTCACAAAAACTCCTCCTTTTTTTTTGAAAACCTTTATACCTTGATTATATCACATTATTCGTACCATATGATTATATGTATTTTTTTCTTTTTAATACACTTTTATAATTTCAAAATTAATGTTAACATCATTATAATGCTTTTATTAAATATAACAATATAAAATAGAAAGGTGTAATTATGAACGAAACTGTACTTACTATAAAAAAACAATTTGTAAAAAAATATAAAAATGGTTATCCATTGATATTCAAGGATGCCATAGAAGATACAAGCCTATTAAAAAATGAGGGACAAGTAATAACTCTCGTAGATAACAAAAACAATTTCTTAGGTAAAGGCTACTACGGAAAACAAAACAAAGGATATGGATGGGTATTAAGTAACAGCCCCAAAAGTGCCTTAGATTATAAACTATTTTATGATAAAATCAAAAACGCACTAATAAAACGAGATAAATTTTATTTTTCTAAAACAACTACTGCCTTTAGAGTTTTTAACGGTGAAGGAGATGGAATAGGAGGTCTTACTATTGATTTCTTTAGCGGATTTTATCTTATAACTTGGTATAGCAAAGGAATCTATGCTTTTAAAGACGTTATACTAAAAGCACTAACATCCTTAGTCCCTTTTTACGGAATTTATGATAAAAAAAGATTTGATGAAAATGGAATGGTTGTAGATGAAAACAGCTATGTTTGTGGAAGAAAAGCTCCTGAACCTCTTATAATCAAAGAAAATAATGTGAACTTTGCAGTTTATTTAAATGACGGAGCAATGGTTGGAATATTCTTAGATCAAAAAGAAGTTAGAAACTCTCTTAAAAATAAGTATTCTAAAAATAAAAAAGTACTAAATACATTTTCTTATACTGGAGCCTTTTCTATGGCAGCTGCAAAAGGTGGTGCCATTACAACAAGTGTCGATCTTGCCAATAGAAGTCTTGATAAGACTATAGAAAATTTTCAGCTAAACAAAATAGACTATAAAAAACATAATATAATAGTTGATGATATATTCTCATATTTTAAACATGCTCAAAATAATAATTTAAAGTTTGATGTAGTAATTCTCGATCCTCCTAGTTTTTCAACATCTAAAAATAATATTTTTAGTGCTAATAAAGACTATAAGGACTTAGTAAAACTTGCTATAGATGTAACTGAACATGATGGAGTTATCTTAGCCTCTACAAACTGTGCTTTATTTGATATGAAAAAATTCAAAGAATATATAGATATTGCTTTTAAAGAATCTCATAAATTCTATGAAATTTTAGAGGAACATACTCTTCCTAAACATTTTACTATATCCAAAAATTTTCCTGAAGGAGATTACTTAAAAGTTTTATTTATAAAAGTTAACTAATAAAAACCCTCGCATTGTGATATGATACTTCCAAGGTAGACAGTTTAATTAAAATTAGACTATCTATTTTGGAGGTGTTTTTTGTGTCACGAAAACCTAAATTTTCTAAAGAAATTAAAATTAAAGCTTGTGAAGAATAAAAATCAGGAAAAGGTAGTTTGGTGAGTATTGCCAAAAGGATAGGAATAGATCATGCTACTGTAAGACAATGGTATTTAACTTATCAAATTCATGGGGATAAGGCTTTTGAAATTTATATTCATAACCGAACTTATACTAAAGAATTTAAACAATCAGTTATAAATGAACGTATTTTATCAGAAACCTCATTAGCAGATTTAAGTGCAAAACATAATATTTCAACTTCTGTTATTCGTAGATGGATTAAAAAGTATTATAATGGTATAGAGATCAAAGATTATAAACCTGGAGGAGACATCTATACCATGAAATCAAGAAAAACAACTCATAAAGAAAGAGTAGAGATTGTAAAATGGGTTATCAATAATAACATGAATTATAAGGAAGCTGCCAACCTAAACGGTATAAAGTATGCGTTAGTATATCAGTGGGTTCAAAAATATATTAGCACTGGTCCAGATGCTCTTCGACTTAAAAAGATATGACCACATAAAAAACATTCAATTGCAGAAGAGTCCTTAAGTGAAATAGAGAAGCTAAAACTAGAATTAGAACGTGAGCGTCAGCTCAGAAAACGTGTAGAACTTAGGCTTGAAATTCATAAAAAAAGAAGAATAGCAAAAAGTTCCTATTATAAATATAATAAGATAATAAAACCTAATAAAGAAAAACAAGATGAATTGTTATGTTCTTTGATACGTGAGTATCATGCGACATATGATGGATGGTACTTTAGGGTATCGTAGAATCACTATGTTTATAAATAGGTTAAATCAAACATCTTATTCAGAGGGATACATACATCGATTAATGTCTTTTTTAGGAATTAAATCTAGAATAAGAAGAAAGAAAGTAAATCATAAAATATCAAAACCAGATTACGTAAAAGAAAATATTTTAGGCAGAGATTTTACTATAAGTAAACCAAATGAAAAATGGTTAACTAATATAACACAATTTTCTATACCATCAGACATAGCGACAGAGGGTTTGAATATACTAATAATATCTTTAAGCTGAAGCTTGGAAATGCAGGGATGTTCCAAAGCATGTCTCGTGTTGGTGAGTGTATTGATAATGGTCCCATAGAAGGTTTCTTTGGGACATTAAAAACAGAGATGTTTTACGGAAAAACTTTTTTTCAATGGAAGAACTGATTTAAAAAATCAAGAAATATATACGATTTTATAATGAAGAAAGATTTCAAAAAAATCTAAAATGCCTGGCACCTTTAGAATATAGGTGCCAAGCACTAGTTGCAATTTTTAATTTAATTTCCTGCCTACTTGACAAAGGTCAGTTCAAGAACTGGAGACTTTTTAAATAATCTGAACCACTAGTTTAACTAGTGAATTTTTATTTTCTTAATTATTATCTCTCATAACTCCAATTGTAGCCGCTTTATTAAGAACTCATTTATTTAAACCCCAAATTTACTTTTTATTAAATTCTTTTGCATTTTTTATAATATTACACTTATTTATTTTATCATCGATAAAACCTTTATTACTAGTAGTAGGATTATTAAGTATACCTGCTAATACTAAAAGTCCTAATAAAGCTTTTACAATAATCTCATAGTTATTTGGTAATATAATATTAATATTGTAAACTTTAATCCCCTCTAAAAATATAGGAATAAACGCAAATAAAGAAGACCATAACCCATAATTCTTCAATCTATTGTTAACCATATTTCATTATATCCTCCTTAACACATCCCAAGTATTATTACCAACGATTCCATCTACAGAAAGACCGTTTGTATTTTGAAAATTCATTACAGCTTTTCTTGTATTAAATCCATACCAACCATCAATATTGCAATAATTTCCATGTTTATTTAGATATTTCTGTATTAATTTAACATCATCTCCATACTGCATAGGATCAGTTAATTTTAATAATCTTTTTAAAGTTGAACTTTCACTTGGAATTTGTACTTTATTAGTTCTTGTACATATACCAAATACAACAGCTTCAGCACACTTTTGCCTTATGTCCTCTCTTCTTAGTTTTTGTGAATCTTCTAAACTATCTATAAAACCAAATTCATTTAAGATTGTAGGCATTTTAGTATTCCTTATTACATATAAATAATCTCCATTTTTACCCTTTTTGCTTTTAATACCTCTGGATTTAAAAATTTTAGCTAGATTCTTCTCAATCATGGAAGCATATTCTTTGCCCTTTCCACCATATATCGAATGCCAGACTTCTGATCCTACACCTCCTCCAGCATTTATATGATTAGAAATAAATAAATTGGCTCCCCAATTATTTGCCCCTAATACTCTACGGCTTAATGGAACAAATATATCACTACTTCGTGATAATTTAACTTCATGTCCCAATTCCTTAAATATCTTTGCCTCTCTTAGAGATATATCAAGAACTATATCTTTTTCTAAGAGTCCGTTCCCTGTAGCTCCACTATCGCTACCACCATGTCCTGGATCTATAAAAATTTTCATAGAATCACCCCTTAAAATTTATACCTGATTGTACAAACCAAATAAAAAAGCCTAGCAATGTTGTTATTGTTAGGCCTATAAACCATTTTATTGTTGTTATTAAATCTCCTATTTGTTTACATAAGTTGTTAATTTCTGTATTGTGAACTGCATCTGATTTTTCTAAAAAATCTAATCTATTAGAATGACTATTAAGTCTTATATCATGTAGTTTAAAAGTTTCATCTATTTGTCTATGTTTTTCTTTGCATAGTTCTTCATTCATGAGTTTGTCCCCCGTAAAAATTCACCCATATTTTTGGGACTTTTTTATATAATATAAAATATATTAATATTTGATTTTTTTATTTCTTTGTTTTATTAATTTTATTATTCCTTTAAATTTATTAATAGGACTAAATTCTTCATGTATCTATTTTGTATTAAATAAACACTTTCCTTGTCCACCATTAGAACCATATTTTTAATATAAGTTGTATCATCGTGTGCCATTATTAAAAAAATAAAGTTAATGTTCTTATTAGATATGTGTGACTTATCGATATAATTATTAAATATCAGATCATTATTTATTTTAAGTATTACTTTATTACTTAAACACCTTAAAACTAAATGATGATATTCATTATCCCTTAAGTAACATGAACTTACTTATATCTTAACTACATTAACTATATTAATATATGCATATGAATCTCTATAGGCATATATATCAATTGTATTTTGACACATTATATGTGTTGTATAATATAATCCTCCAAGACAAAAATCACACTCAAGTTGCATTGAGCCATATTAATAGGTATTAAAACTATATTTAGTTGAGTGTATATCCTTACAATAGTATGAAAAACAACCATAAATGTAAATTGTATTTTAATATCATATATTTTACCACACATTCTAGTAAGTTATTTTTAATCATCTAGTTCTTTAACTAATATATTGAATTTACCATTATTTAGATTTTTAAATTTATCTACAGGCTTAAATTTTTCTTCAGCTATTGTAGTTTCAATCAATATATCTTCTATATTATTAAAACCATATTTCTTTAAATCTCCATGAGTTATATTATTAGTATTAATTGATTCAATGGCCTTATATTGCAAATTTAAAGTGTCATAGAAATCTGATTTTATAGTGTATAATTTATCATTCTGTTCAAATAAAAATTTAATATTTACTAAAGGTTTATATCCTTGAGGTATAGAATATTTAAAACTTCTATCTCCAAAATTTATAAAATATTCTTCATTAGGTCTTGAACAAAAAAAACATGGATACCAATTAGTATCTTTCTTAAGTAATTTACTCCCTAAATTATAATATTTATTATTTATTATGAATCCTATTTCTTCATTTTCAAAATCTAGGCAAACTCCAATTATGTCATTATTCTCAAATCTTTCTTGAAAGGCTCCATAGCTTCCATGAACTAAATATTCACCTATGTTGTCAATTCCTAAAAAGTTTGTAAAATCACCATAACGTACTAATTCACCAAGACTTTGTTCTTCGTCACAAACACCAAATAACATACATTTACTAATATTTCTCAGCATAACTTCATAGTAGTATTTATTATTATTGTAAATATTCAACATTCTTATCCCAACGTAGTTTGAATTATTTATATTTGTAATAACATATTTATTAGTTATGTGAAAGGTGCTACTTTCATTAAATTTAATTTTCATTTATCTACCTCATATCTACGTTTTAAAATAAAATAATTTATATTTTTTCTAAACTTTTTCCCATTTGCATATTTGAAATTCACATCCTAGTTCTTTTTTTATCAATTCTAACAATTGGTATTCTTCAGTATTATATTTAATTTTCTTCTGATTATTTTCGTAAATATATTCAATTTTATCTGTTATTTCATTAAAATCAACGGGTGTAACAGTTTTATAAGTTCCTTTAGTATCAGTTAATTTTAAATCAATTAATTTACTAGTTCTTTTTAAACTTAATTCATTAATATCATAAAGTCCATTCTCTTTATAAAACTGCTCTTTTTCTAAATCATTTTTAGTTTGTTCAAGTGTATAAAATAAAGACTTTAATGAATAGTAGATATTGTTTTGTTTAACTAAATATTTTGTGTTAAACTTTTCAAAAATTTCCATTCGAGCTATTTCACATAATCTAATGTTTCTAGAATTTTGGAAATATATTTTTAAATATCTATATCTTTTCTTAGGTTCTTTGAATTTATATTCATGTATTTTTGTATCATTATTTAAGATATTTGTTATAGTATCAATATAATCATAGTTTTTACCATTAGTACTCATTGTTATTTTCAATGACTTTGGTAAATGTAAATTTTTATTTGCTTGTAAAGATATTTTTGATGGTCTACACATACTTTGTAAATCAATACTGAACCAATCATTATTAGAAGGATAATCTACTTGAAACCCCGCATATGTTGAAATATCATTCTCATTATTAAACATTCTTTCTACTGTATATTCATATGCTCCAGAATGGTAAGATGAACTCTTAAAACAATTTTTAGGTAACTTATAAGTTAAATTATTGCTCCATTTACACATTAATTTAAATCTCCTTCATTTTTTATACTATTTTTATTTCCGATATTTTAAATTAAAACAAAAATTCACTTAATTTTAGTAATTAATCTTAATATCTCCACTAAATTTAACATAAATGGCAAGTATAGTATTACTTTCATAAATAACGTCATATTCACTTTCTTTAGCCTGTATCCATGTACCTTGCCCATCATATTTTAAATTTAAAGCATCTAATTCTTCAGTATCTTGTATATTATCCATGCTAAATAAATAAGCAAATCTTACTTTATCTTTTGTAATTAATTCATTCCAAAATAAAGGATTGATTTTGTTAAAGAATTCTATAGTCATGCCTTTTTCTTTTATATCATCTATATTTAAATTAATATGGTTCCATTTTTCAGCAGAAAAAGTTTTCCACGTTTTCCCGCTATCATCTGACACTACAATTCTAATATTTTTCCCTATTGCTTTTAATTCAAAACCATTTATATGTTTAACATTTGATAAATTTATATCACTAACAGGATTTAAAATCCTATCATAAGGTATTGCAGTTATACCAAGTTTTTTTATAACCCCTTCTTCAATATCATCATGAAATTTTTCTATAGATTTAAATAAATCTAAATTTATATCAACACTTGATTCAACGGCTATATCTGTTTCTTCATTTATAATCCATTTCTTTTCATATTCAGTTTTAAAATGTACGTTTTCATCAAAAACAATCATGTCATCTTTTTTAAATTGAATTTCCTCGTCCTTTGTAAACTCATTTTTAATTTGAATAAGATCTCTATTGTAATTTTTATATTTTAAAACATTTACACGAGGCACACGAAAATCCACAGTATTAATAGGAATTTTAACAATATGAGGTTTATCAATACTTCCTTTTAGGCCTATTTGTGTGACCTGTCGTATGTTTATTCCTCCTGATTCCCCCAAGCCCTTTAAATCCATAGATACAAATTTACCAGTGGCCTCTGAATAAGCTAAAACTTGCTTATCCTTTTTTCTTGTTACATCCACATCTTCCAATTCTTCAAATTTAGTAAGTCTTTTATCTATTATCTCTCTATATATCTTCTCACTTGTCCATCCTGTTTTATTAGATAGAATACTATCATCAAGGACCACATCTTTATCTAAAGTAACATAAAAGAATTCACTCATAGTTTCACACCCCCTATTATATACGTCTATTAAAGTTTGAGGTTTTTATTATAATATTTATTTAAAACTCTTTCTCGTGGTATTCTTTTAAACAATGCTACATGGAAATCCTTGGTATTTATTCCGGTTCTTATTCTTGTTATAGTTCCTTTTTTAGTAATTAAATAACTAGTAATAGAGCCTTTTCTTATTCTTTCAACGGTACCATTTAATGGAGTTAAATACTTAATAATATCTCCTTTACTAGAAGTAGTGTTTCTTTTAGATGATAAAATTAAAGGCGTGGGTTGTATGCATCCATTATATATTGACATTAATATATCTCCTTACATTTTTATTGCAATGCAAGTAACATTTTTTAATGAGTTATAGTAACCTACATGACCGTCTCCATAATTTGACCAAGAATAACCACTGTTGGAATTATTAATTAAATATTGATTAAGATTAAATACCTTGTAATCATCCTTACCTATTTTTACAATATCACCATTAACTATATTTGTATTAGGCAAACCATATATTCCATCAAAAATGCCTAGAGGCCCAGTATTAGGAAGGTTATTTTCTAGACCATCTCCTATAAAATAAATGGGATTAAGTAGATACAATCCCATAGGGGTTGGATTTGAAGTATTAAGTTGACATGAAGTGTATGCAAATTTATTGTTTTGACCTTTATTTCCTGGTTCACCAGGAGCCTTATGCCAATATACTTTGCTTCTGGAACAATCTCCCAAATTAGATGAAGCAACAAATTGATTAGTGTATTCTTCACCTTCTAAGTTAGTACTTAAATCAGGATATCCAATATACATAAAGTTTGGATATGTTATAGCTGTAATAGTATGAAGTTCAATTATCATTAAAATCCTATGGTCAAGTATATCTATATAATAGTTATATAAAGTATCTGGAGTATGTTTTTTATTATCATTAGGAGTAAAAAATATGAGTTGTATTTGTCCCATCTTTGTAAACACTCCATTTTTACCTTCTTCATTATTAGGTGTATAACTATCACTTAACCATATATAAAAATGGTTTCCACATGATTCAGTAGTACTTAAATCATGGCTTTTTAATCTCATAAATATACTTTGCTTTTTATGTCCTATTGGAGGACTTTTAAAAACCCATCCATCATTACCATCTTTCTTAAAATCATTTGTTTTATTACTTGAAATTTCAGTCCAATTTGATCCTGGAGATAAAATTGCGTTATATATTGACATCATTAAATCTTTTTTTGCACAAGTTCCTTTAACTAACATTTCATATAATCCTCCTTTTATAAATTATCGTTCTGTTAAGTTATATGAACATTTATTCCCCTCAACCTATTGAAATATAATAGATTCACCACAAAAACATTACCTCCCAGAAAGGAGAGAGGAATCAATGAACAAAGCTAATAAAAAAATTACCTGCCCTAGATGTTACAGCCATAAGCTATATAAGTTTGGAAAAGACAAAGAAGGAAATCAAAAATATCAATGCAAAGAGTGTAAAAGACAATTTGCACCATCGGCTACGCCGAAAGAGCGTCAGCTCAAGGATTATCCTCGTTGTCCTGTCTGTAACAAAGGAACCTTTATTCATCATAATTATTCAAATTATATTAACTATCGTTGTAACGATAAGAAATGTAATCATAGTTTTTTCGTGGCGAAGCCTACGGCTATAAGCCCATCAAGCAATACCTATCTACAAGGTAAACTTGATTTTAAAGGTATGCGCTTTCCACTCCATATTATTTTAATGGCTTTAAACCTTTATTTTCTTAATGAAAGTTCTACAAGACATATATCTCAATGTTTGCTTAGAATTTTTAATGTAAAAGTATCCCACGTAACTATATCAAATTGGACTAAAAAATTTGCTAGCTATTTCAAATTAAAGTCTGATAAGTTACTTTATAATATTGACTTATCAGATTCTGATGAATGGCACGCAGATGAAACTGTTGTATTTATAAATGGTAAAAAACATTATCTATGGCTTGTTATAGACTCGGAAAGTCGATTAATCATTTCTTATCATCTATCCCCATATATAGATGCTAAACAAGCTTTTAGCCTTTTTAACAATGCTAAGAAATTAGGATCTCCTAGAGCCATAGTTACTGATAAATTACCATCTTACAATATTCCAATAAAATCAGTATTCCAAGATACATTGCACATAAAAGTACAATCTTTTAAAGATGATATTTCAAACAATATTATTGAATCTTTTAATAAAACATTTAAGTCTTGGTATAAAGGTTTAAAAGGCTTTAACTCTTTTGATAGCGCCAATAAGTTAATATCGGTATTTATATTTCACTATAATTTTATTCGTAATCATTCCTCACTACGTGGTTTAACACCAGCTGAAGTATCAGGAATCAATTATTCAGTTAAAGCTAAAAATAATTGGTTATTAGCTGCCTAACGGCTAACGCTATCGCTTTTAATTAAGTCTATTTATTTTTAAAAATCTATAAATAGGTAGGCTTTTTTGTCATACCACAAAATATTAATTATATAATTTTTACTATTTAAAGTAAGTCGTATAGTAATTTTGTGATTTTTAAAGCTATATTTTCATAATTAATTAACAGAACCTAAATTATTAAAAATATATTTCACTTATTTCAATTTATTTCAAGTCCTAACATTTTTAACTTAAAAGTTACTGGAGAGTTTTTATTTGAATTTATTATTTGTGTGTGAAGTTTATTCTTTTTAACTTCATCTTTATCTTTATAGGGAATGAACACACTATCTGTATAATGGGAAACTACATCCGTATCATACAATAAAAATCCATTTGTAGACTTATCAAAAATTTTAAATTGAAAAGTACTACCATCTTCTATATCTAAATAAAGAGTAGTTATTATAAAGGAGTTTTCTCCTAAATCATAATCTTTGTCTATAGTACCTCCAGCACTTATAGCTACAACATCATTTATTTCCATATACTTCAACCCTGAACCACCACCTATTTGTGAACTATTTGTATAATTCAAGATTTGTTCCATGATTTGTTCACTGCTCCAAGTTGTGCTTCTTGAAATTTTATTATCATCAATTACCACATCTTTATCTAAAGTAACATAAAAAAATTCACTCATATTGCCACCTCTATTCATTGATGACTAATTCAAAGTCTCTTGCTGTAAAATTATGATTTTTTGCATTTTTAATTATTTTTACAAATATATCTTTGCTTTCATTTTGTTTTATATTGTCTATAACTAAAGATTCTCTGTAATTTTTTCCATCAAAACTCATTTGTATTAAATCGTCACTAGATGTTTTTGTTGCTATTTCAATATTGTTGTAAGGCTTATCTCCTATATTTTTAATTGTTATTAATTCCTCTAAGTCTTGTAATAGTGCAGGGTTAACATTAGTAACTATATTTCCTTTATACATAATTTCAAAGTTATAAAGGCTAACTGCCCAAATATCACCATAGGATAAATTCATAGTATCTGTGGTATATATTACATTTCCTTTTGAATCTTTAAATGTAAAATATCCGTTCATAATAACATCTATAAAAAACTTACATTCTAAAGCTTTATCAAATGTTCTAGTCTTTAACAAATTGTTCTTTATATCATTTAATTCACATATAGTACCTTCTGGAAAATTTTTAATGGTTACGTAAGGACCTCCATACACTCTATAACTATTTAATATAAAATCTTCATGACTATATTTTGCAAATCCTTGTTTTATAACAGGTTCTTCAAATTTCATACCACCGATATTTTTATAATCAAGATTATCTGAACTAACATAAGCTTGTATATAATTATCTCTTTTCAATATTTTCCAAAATTTACTTTGCTGATTAATGTTGGCATCTTTAATTCCAAATGTAGACTCATTATTTCCTAAATAAATCATTGAATAATCAAATTCATTTAAAGTATTAAAATTTTCTTTATTAAGCTCTATAACAAACTCCTCATAATTAAAGTTTCTCTCTACTTTATCATTAGAGATTAACTTTAACTTACCTGTTTTAGTATCTCTTGAAACATTACTTTTTCCTGCAAAATCAGAAAAAGAAGAAGCCAAGAAAAAATTCTCAGCTTCTAATAATCCATTTTTGATCTTTATGAGTTTCATGATTTTATCCTCTAAATAGATGGTGATATTACTGTATCAATTGGTACAATTTCAACTACCATAATACTATCTATACTCATACAACTTCCGCCTTTATTTATAAATTCTCTTGCTTTTTCCTTTGCCTCATCAAAAGAATTTGTTATTAGTTCAATTCTCCATCCCATTGAATTATTCATAACTGCCCACATTTTTTGTCGAGGACTATTAAATATCCCCTGATTTAGATTTGTAACTGCTTTATAATTTGCCATATAGATTACCTCCTAAAAATATTATTTTTTTTATAGTTTTCAGTTTTTATTTCATAATGTCTTTTACCTTTTAACTTGTCTAATTTTTTCATTAAATCATTATTTGTTACTACTCTATTAAATTGTCTTTCAACATCCATAGCTTTTAAATTTCTCCAAAGAGGCACTTTATTAAAATGATGGTATTCCATATATTCCATTAAATTATCTAATAACACATTGGCATATTTAACACCTCTAAAGGCCTCCAAATTATCATTTCTATCTGCCATAAACCAAACTTTTTCTGCTTCCCATCTGATCCATTTATAACATCTTAAGTAATGCTCTCTGCTATTTTTATTATTCATCTCTTCTATAGTAGATTCTAGATTTAACCAATTGAGAACTGACTCCATTGTAAACTCTATGGCTTCTTTACCACTGCATCTAGTAAATTGACTTTCACTATGTTTTATTACCATTCCTACTATATTTACCATTTCAATCATTATTTCAATTGATAAATTCATTTCTTCTAATTCATAATTTAAATCTATTCCTTTTAAGTCTTCTAAATAAGGCATAAATGAAATAGGATGCTTGTCCAAAGCTGTTAAACAACCATATTCTCTATCTTGTCTATTTACTTGTAGTGGAGATTTACCATAGTTATAATCAAATGGTATTATCTTTTTATCATATGGACCATTAGATTCTAATATCCACCATCTTTTTATAACTTCTAATATGCTAATATCATATATATTTTTTAATATAATCATAGTAGCTTTTCTTAAGTTATATTGTTTACATTTTACTATTTGTACATTTAATTTATTTAATTCATATGAGTTGTACTTAAAGATACTATCTATGAATCTATTTAAACAATTATATTTTTTACGTATATACATTTCTTTATTAAATTTATTTAACTTATATAGATTATCTTTGAAAATATTATTAATAGATTTATTTAAGCTGCAGTACTGTGTTTGAATCCATATTATTTTATTTAATCTAGTTAATTTGTATTGAATATTTTTGAAAATATTATTAGCTAATTTATCCATAAAATAATATTTTCCAAATATACATAATAATTTCTTTAATTTAGCTAACCTAAGTAGTCTACCTCTAAAAATATTAATATAACTAACTCTATTTAAATATTGATCTTGTACATAAGTAAGTATTGTTTTAATATATTTACTTAATCCATACTGGTTGTTTTTATATATGCTAATATTAGTGTATCTACTTAATGTATAACCCTGTATATACTGAAGTATATTTTTATTAACTTTAATTAATCCAGATAGTTTTTCGTTAAAGATACCAATATTAGTAACTGTATTTAAATAATAATCTGGAATGAACTTAAACATTATTTTTCTATGTTTATTTAGTCCATATTGATTATCTTTATAAATACTAGTATGAGTAATTGAATTTAATTCTTGAACATATATACCTTTAAATATTGTGTTAGTAAATTTACTTACTTCATGTAACTTAGATTTAAAAGTGTCTATATTATTAACTCCATTTAAATGAGAATCCTTTATATGCTTAAATATTGTCTCACTAGATCCACTTAAGGTATATTTATTGTTTTTATAAATATTAATGTTAGTAAATTGATTTAAAGTGTAATCTATTATACGCTTAAATATTACGTTACTACACTTGATTAAGTTATATTGGTTGTTTTTATAAATGTTAATAGTTTTATCTAATGAATAACCTTGCATGTACTTGAATATTATTTTATTACCTTTACTTAAATCATATAAGCTATTTTTAACAATACTAGTATTAATAATTTTACTTATCCAATAATTTTCTACATACATAGATATTAAACCGTTTGGTTTAGTTAGCTTATATACTTTATCCTTAGAGATACTATTGATAATTTTATTTGTAAAATAACATTGTATATCATTAGAAATTAATGTATTAAACTTAATCAGTTCATATATCTTATCTTTATAGATACAATTATTACTATTATTACTCTTAATGGAATACCATTGTTCTTTCAATATTGATCCATTAGATTTACCTAGTTCATATTGTTTGGTTTTAAAGATATTTACAACTTTATATAGGCCATATAAACTAATAGAATTATATATAAATTTAGATGTCTTATTTAATTTAGATGTCTTATTTAATTTGTATATTTTTTTTGTTATATACATATTTTCTGAAATACCAGCTTTTAACTTCTTAATATTATGAATGAAAATAGCTTTTTCTTTATATTCTGATAGCTCAATAAAGTAATCCTTACTTATTTTATAAATACTAGCTTTGTATAGTCCTATATATCTTTCTTTATTAATTATTCTAATAGTAGTATCATAAACTAATTTATTTTTATTAGTATTTGTAATAACTTTATTATTTACTTTCTCTATATACCTACTGTTAGTATTTGTATAGATGTTCTTCTGCCCATCTTTATACATCATTTTATTGCATGATATATTTGCTATATTTTTCAAGCTCCATTTTTCTGTGTACTTTTCATTGGCTTTAAAAGCTGATTTAATTCTATATTTGTTTAATATAACAATATTATTCTGTACATATATGCTTCTACGGACTATCTTATCCATATAGCTATTTAAAGTTTTATAAATACGATTTTTATTTAGTCTATACATCCATATTGAATTTTCATTAGTACTATAGTTTAATAATTTCCTTGGTACACAGCATTTTTTTAATCTATATACACTTTTATTTTTTGATATATATTTTGTGGAAATTTTTTTAAAGTTATTTGTATACTTGTTATTATAAGTCTCTATATTTGTAGTAATAACCTTGTTCATTAGTTTATTTAAATTCATTTTTGCAATATTCTTATTGTTTATTCTTCTTATATATTTATTTTTGATAATTGTATATATATTATTATTTGTGACTTTATACATCAATTGGTTTTGCAACACATTGATTGTAGGTATTATATGCACTTTTCTTTGGATATATTTATCTTTTGACTTAATAATTAATTTAACATTACATCTTTCAATGGTTATATTATTATTTTTTAGATCTATATCTCTGTCAATAATACTATCTAATTCTTTGTTTATGTTGTATATACCTAATCCTCTATGCTTGTACCTTTTAACTCTAAATATCGAATCATTCTTATTAATACGGCTTTCATTTAATCTGTGTAACCATATTAAATCTTTATTGATAATAATACCATTAGCCTTTCTCTTAATCTTTAATTGTTTATAAAAATTAAAATTAATTGATGCTTTTCTTTTAATTTCTAAGTTGTTGCCATAACCTATGTTTAACGCCCTTATATTATATCGATTTAAGGCTTTATTTTTACTAATGAATATATTTTTTATAGTTGTCTTAACTAAATGAGTAACCTTACTGAATTGTAATTGATTTTCTACTAATGATAACAAACTTTTTTCATAATTTTTATTAATGCTTCTATAAAGTTGTTCTACTTGTTTTCCTATATTTTTATAAAATTCTATATTACTAGAATTTATTTGGAATTCCTTGTTTTTTACAACTTCTTTTGTTAATAAATTCAAAGTATTATTATCATATTTTCTTAATCTGCCTCTATATTTTTCATAAAGCATTTTGGAACTACTTTTTACAATATTTTCAGTAGTATCATATTTAAATGTAGCACCAGAATAAAATTCCCCTACATAACTAAAACTACATAGGGGTATTGTATGTAGGGGCATCTAGCTCACCTCTATTCAGTTGTTTTATAACATCTAATAGCAAGAACATAAAGATTATGCGCACTATTATTTAAGAATGAATATGGAGCTGTAATCTTAAATTTCTTGTAATTTTCTTCTTCATCAGTGTCTCTCTTATATACTAATTTATCCATATCGTATATAGCTGATCCATCACCTACAAGTACATTACGCATTTTTCCTCTTTCCATATCTATTGGATGAACTAAAGTAATATCACTAAATTGATGCTTTTTATGATTCCATCTACTACCTTCTGTATTACACTTATCCATAAATGAATGAGTTGTATAGAATCCAGGATAATGTGGTTGCATAGGCATACCTATTTTGTTACCTGCCATACACACATCTGTTACTCCTGTTGCTGTTCTAGCTCCAAATTTTTTAGTAAAGAATGGTTGAATATCTGAAGAGGTAGTTACTCCAAAGTTATATTCATCATCAGTACAAGCAGAATCTTCTATTGGTTTTAATGTTCCTACATAAGCATAACTTGTTAAATAGTTCTTATAAGGATAATTATCTGCTGATGGATCTCCTCTTAATATAAGATTTACTGCATCTGTAGTTATATTTAACCAATATTGTACTGGAAGCCACTCTCCTATATCTCCAGTTAACTCCTTATACCATGCAAGTCTAGAAGGAACACTACAACTTTCTTCTACTAAATCAATTACATCTATTTCTACTTGCTTTTTATTATGTTCTTCTATTCTTTTAGTATTATGAGCTTCTTTTCCAATAGTTATATACATATGATTTCTATTATCCATCTGCCCTTTTAATAATGCTAATTTTTGTTTTTCAGCTTGTGTAAGCTCCATATTGTTTCTATAACTTGCTAAATTACGCTGTTCACTATCAGTAAGTTCTAGTCCATTATATTGTTTATACATTATTAAAATTATGCTATCACTATATAATCTTCTTTCGTCCTTTAATTCATTCCAACCTTTTAGTTCATCTGAACTTAAATTGTGTAAATTTCTATAAGTGTCTAATTCATTTTGTTCAGATGTATTTAAACTTTCTCCATTGTAATACTTTCTAAGTAAAAGTAGCTCTGTATCATTAGTTAATTTCTTTTTAAATCTTAAAGCTTGCATTTGTATTTGTTGATCTGTTGTTAAAGTATCTGGCTTCTTTTTTATTAAATCTTTTTCAGAAGAAGTAATAGGCATACTCTCTACATATCTATTTACTAATTTTATTTCTTCTTCTGTAAATGGTTTTGTATACTTCTCTTTATCTAGTAACTTTTGTTCATCAGATGTAGGTGTTAGTGCCGCTGTTCTTTCAAATCTTACATAAAATTCTTTTCCATAAGATGTTTTAGTTTTCATTAAACTAAAATCTTTAATTTTATCAGCTTTATCTGGATAAATTAAATCCCATTTATGTCCTTCTCCATTTTGTGTTATTTCTTTAGTTAAACTTTTTATTATATCTCTAACAGAAGTACTACCTTCCACATAATAAAAATCTTCTTTTGCCATAATATCTCCTCCTATAAATCTTTCTTTAATTTATTTTGAATACTTGTTATTGAATAATTATTTAAATTAATTTCACATATACCATTTAATATATTACGATTATTATTAATTTTAATTTTAAATGTTTTTAGAACTTTAATTCCTGATGTATCTTTAGTATATATTTTTATTTCAACAGGTTCTTTGAGCTTGTCTCCCCCAAAATTATTTACATATACTTTCAAGGTTTCATTCTTATGTCCCTTTACACTTAAAACTTCTGGATTTAAGTTATCTGAATGACTCGTGTAATCCCAATTTAAATATATATCTCTATATTTTTTCTTGCCATAATATATGTGTTTATTTCCTATTAATCCATGTAAATCTATATCTGCTGGTCCCTCTTCCCACTGCATTCTTACAGCAATATCCCAATCATTTGTAATATTCTTAATATCAGGTGCTTTAGGTGGCTTAACTATTGTACTTTCAGTACCTTCTAAGTACTCTATGTCCAGCATTATTTGTCTGCTATTGCCACTATTATTGTGTAAAATAAAAGAAATAGGTGTATTAGCATTTACCTTATAATAAGTATTAAAGTACTTATGCTCTCCTATTTCCTTAATAGTTGCATTATTTATTATTTTAATTTTATTAATCATTAAATCCCATGTATCTTCTAATTTCCATCCAGTCTTATTTAATCGTATTCCTGTAATAAATACATCCTTTTGGAACTTAAAATTTACTTTGTTTTCTTTTACTATGGGAGGAATATCTAATAACTTACCTACTATTTTTTGATTGCCTTCATATTTGGAATTTACAAATGATTGAATTCTTTTTTGTAGTCCTTTATATTCCTCCCTAGGGAGTACATCTTTTACGCTTTCTAATAGTTCTTCTATGTTATTTGTATTTAACTCTGGGTATTTAGATTTTGTTTCATCTTCTATACTCTTAAGTAATTTTTCTTTTAAAGGGATTGTAAGTTCATCAAAATTTATTATATATCGTGGTAAAGTCATTTTAATCCTCCAATATATTGAAATCTACCCATAGCACTTTACTTGAATAACTATTATTATTGAAAATGAACTTAATTGCTTGTCCTGAACTTATAGGATAAAATACATTAAAATTCTTATGTTCCCCATATTCTTTAGTTGTAACTTGATTAAATATTTTTTTATCTTCTACAACTAAATCCCATGAATCTTCATAGTTCCATGAACTTAGGGAATAAGTTATTCCTGAAATTTTACCATTTTGAGGAGCTCTGAATTCTATAATATATTTTCCAAGCAATGATGGTATTTTTAACATTTCCCCATATATTTTTTGAGTACCACTAATACCTAAACTACCACTTAAAGTATCTAGTTTAGCTCCTAAAGCATTTAATGCATTTATTAGGTCACTATAATCAATATTTTGTACCTTGTTATTTATTTCATTTAAAAGTTTTTCTATAGTATCTGTATTTACTAATATATCACCTATATCAACTTTAACACCATGCATAAGATACTGACCTAGCGCATCTACTAGTTCATCAAAATTTATAACATAGGAAGGTAAACTCAATAAAATCACCTCCTACACATAATCTATATAATCTACTAAATTACTATTTTTAAATATTTCTATTGTTTTACTAGAGCTATCTGGAAATATTGTTTTTATTTTATATACATGCCCTTTTGAATTTCTTATTAATTCTTTGGACCATTGTGAACTTGTGCCTTCTGCATATATTACTTTTATTACTTTTTTAGATCCATCTCTTAATAACCTCACTGGATATTCAGGAAGCTTTAAATTGAAATTACTAGCATCTTCAATTACACTTATTTTTGTATTTCTCTTTTTTTCATGACGATTTACTATATATTCTACAGGCTCTCTAAAGTTCATACGTTTCATATTAACACCTACTTATTATTTAACTTTTAATAATATAGTTACCACTTGATTTTTGAGGAAGTATCCAACTATCTCCAACTAACAATTCAATTTCTAAAGTATCTTGCCAATTTCCATCTTGTATACTTGAACTTATGCCATTTAACATTCCCCATCCTCTAGCACCTTCAGATTTATTAAATACAATTCTTGCTATGTCTCCAATCTTCCTATCTAAGCTGCCATTTACAGTTGTTAAGCTAAACCTCTTGCTATGCCTTAATTTATCTCTAAAGTATTTTAGTGCTACATTTCTTTTTTTCTCAAATGTATTGGCTAGTTCTTCATCTATAACATCTAAATATATTTCTCCATTACAGTGTTTTACAAGATAAGGACATTCAAAAGCTTGTGCATCTGCATCACCTGATTTTACGACTACTTTATTTCTGATGTTATTATCACTTCTATCATATTGACCACTACTTATAAAATCTTTACTTTCAAGCTTATACTTTGTAATAGGAACTCCATCATATGGAGGATATGCCCTTACAATATCTACACTTCCATCATTATTACAATAAAATCTAGCATACATTGTATTAAAAAATTTTTCTAGAACATCTACATACATAGTGTTATACTCTATTCTTATTTGATTAACAGAATAATCAGCTATATCATTAGAAAAATTTACTTTATTTATTCCAGCATGGTTAAATATACTTTTTATAATTTGTTTTGCAGTAGTATTTTTATATATTAAGTATGGTGTACAATCTATAGCTCTAAATATTTTATATATCATATCATCAGCTCTAAAATGATAAGTATTGTTATCCTCATCAAATTTATATTCTTTAATAACACCAGTAAATGCTGTTTTATTATTAATATAAAGTTTTATCATATTATAATTATCTGTATACCCTAAACCATAATGATTTAAATAATCGTGTAATATCTTATCTCTTTTAGTATTATCTAATACTACACTACAGGTACCTATTTCAAATATTCTTCTATCTATATTTATACTTATTATTTCATCATTTGTAATAATTGTTGGAGTACTCTCATATCCGCCTGTAGTTGTTTTTGTATATATCTCTAGTCTAACTTTCACTTGTAGCACCTTCCTTATATCCAACAATGTCATGTCCACATAATATTTCAAGTTGTATATAATAAATGTCACCTTCAATAGGCATTTCTATATTATATTCATTTACGAGTTTGCCTTTATAAGTTGTATTTAATTCATCTACAAAATAAAAATATTCACTATATCTACTTCTAAACTCTTTGAAATTATCTATATCTTTCTGCGTATTAATATCAAAAGCGATACTGAATTTAATTTTAGTATCAGCTTTTAATTCTTCTTGAAAATGTGTATATCCTAATAAGGATTTATTGCCTACTGTATTTAAAATAGGTACAGGAGGATTGTAATTAGTTATTATACATTTTACCTCAGCACCTTTTCCTCCATTTGGGGTACAATAGTATAATTTAGGTTCTTTATAATCCAATAGCACTACCTCCTAATAGCTTCTTATAGCATCTTTCATAAATAAATTGGTCATAGTATTTTTCATGGCTGACATTGTCATAGCTTCTAATTCTCCTGTTATCTCTTTAATTCCATTTTTCTTTGTATCAGAAAGAGTAATATACATTTGTATATTAGGATTAAATGTTACTTGATTAGAATTATTAGTATTATTTACACTATTCATTCCCATAGAATTAGAACCTATAGTTCCACTTAATGCTATATCAGATAATTTAGGCTTTGCATTACCTATTGATTTTATCTTATTTGAAATTCCTTTTACTTTATTACCTATAACAGCATCTTGTGCATCTAATCCATCTACAAGTCCCTCTGCTATGTTTTCACCAAATCCTATAAATACTCTACTAGGCGAATTAATACCAAGTACTCCTTTGAAAGTACTAGCTACCTTATGTCCTACATTACCTACAGTCTCCTTTACTTTACCTACCATAGATGAAATACCATTTACTAACCCATTAATAATATCTTTACCTATATTAAATAAATGTTTTGGTAAATCTATAAATGCTGTTCTAAGGAACTTAACTGTTCCCCCCACTGCCTTCTGAACTATATCCTTAATTCCACCCCATACTATACTTGCATATTTCTTTATTGTATCCCAATGCTTCACAACTTCATATATAATTAATCCTAATCCTGCTATTATAGCTATTGCTATTAAAACTGGTGGACTCATTAATGCTGGTAACATCTTAAATATGCTTACAGCTTTCTTTAAAAATCCAAAGACTTTAACTACCTTTCTTACAATACCAATAAGATTTGCAAGTACATTTAGTACAGGTCCAATAACCATTGCTACTAATGCTATATTAGCAATAAAGTTTTTTATTGGAGTTGGTAGTTTATTGAATTTATCAACTAATTTAGTTAAAAAATTTATGAACCTTAAAATTAGAGGTAAAACCTTCAATAAAACAGGAAGAATAGCATTATATATTGAAAGTTTTAATTTATTTATAGAATTATCTAAATTTTTAAGTTTACCTTTAATTTGATTTACTGCAGCAGTTCCTTTACCTGGTGGAGCATTTTTACCTTTGGATTTTGCTATCTTCTCTTCATTTTTTAATCCTGTATTTATAACTGATTTAAACCCCTTATATAAAGGGGTTGATACTCCGGTAGTCAAAGCTGAACCCGCTCCGTGTAAACCACTTCTGAGTTTTTGTGATCTTTGACCAATACTCATTTTATTTCCGTCGTCATCAGTACCTCTAAATGCTGATTTAAAATCTTTTGATGGATCCTTAAGATCATCCTTCAACGTTCTAAAATGTTTCCTAACTTTTCTAGGCGACAAAGCTTTAGCTGAATCTATATACTTTTGTATATCTACATCATCATCTTTACTTTCTGGTTTTCCATCTGATTCACTTTGTTGATTATTTGATGATGTATTTTTACTTATTATTTTGTTTTTATGTTCATTTAATAATATATCTTTTTTTATTGATACATATTGTTTTTTATTAAATGTTACATTTATTTTCTTTCCATCTAATGATTTAAATGCATCTACTAATGATAATACTTGAGCCCTTGCATTTGACGCTTTAACACTAATATTATCCATTAAATAAGAAACATTTTTTAATGGATTTATTAATACATTTGCATAGGATCCATAATTATTAAAACTTTTTCCTAATAATTGTACTTTATCACTACAATTTAAACTTGCATTAGAAAACTCATTTATAAATTTAATAGATTCCTTCGTTTTTAATTTAAACTGATCAACATTATTACCTACTAGATTAACTGTATTACCTAGTCTCTTATATGAACTATCAGTAGAATTTATTATTTTTGTTGCAGTTCCTAGTTCCTCTTTAGATTTTTCAGTAACTTTTATTAAACCTTTTAATTCTCTTGAGGAATTTTGAGTATTAATATTTTGTACAGATTCTTTAAAATTTTCTATACTATCAGTGCAAGAATCACTAAACTCCTTTACTGTAGACATATTTTCTTCATAGTTTTCAGTAAATTCATCAATAGTTTCTGATGCAGATTCTACTGGCTCTACGATTCCTTCATTAATGGCATCACCTATTGAAGTAATATCTTCAGACACATCATCTACATTTTCTTTTTCTAAATTATCATCTAAATCATCAATTGAATCATTTAACTTATTAATTTCTTCATTATCCATTTGTTATCACCCCCATTTCTACAGAAATTGAGGCAAACAAAATTATATTTAATGCCCCTTCATCCATTTAATTACATCTTTATTATTGTTTTGTTTTATTCTTCCTTTTTCATCTCTCCATCTAGGTATAGGTGAATCTTCACTTTCTAATTGTGCAGTTATGTATGCCACTGCTTCATCAAAACAAAAAGATTCATAACTATCCTTTAATTCTATAATCTGAGATGGCCTTATTTTATATTTATTACTTATGGCTATTATGCTCAGTATCCTCTCCCTCTGAATGAAAGGTAGACAATCCTTTTAACCCCTGTTGACTATAATTAAATAATGTTATTAGTTGTTCATCTGTTAACTCTAAATTTACCTGTTTTAAATCTTTTATGGAAGGCTCTACTAAAGTGCTTTCAGCCATAATAGCCATTACTTTAGACATTTGCTGCATATCAACACCCTTTGAAGATTCTTTTCCATAAAACAGTTCCTCCGCTGCACTTAGTAAAGCATTAGGTATTACTCCCTTTTGTACTAAATTTAAAAGAGATACCCTTTTTACTTTTGCTACAAAAGGTATCTCTTCTTTAAACGGCGGAAGCTCTATTATATCTGGCAAAGCCATTCTTTTTAATTCTTCAATACTTGTTACTTTTAAATTTTCCATAAATTATTCCTCCTACAGATAGTTATTTCTAAATATAAATCTGTATTTTATTTAGTTCCATCTCCTGGTTTAGAAGTTGATGGTTTACCTGGATCACTTTCATCTAAAGATTTAATAAATTCTATATCTACAGGTGTTTCCCCTCTATGTGGTCTACTTTTAGAAACAAATTCAGGTACATGGAATTTTCCATCTTTAACTTTGTACGTTACAGCCTTACCTCTATTATGTCTAAATGTAAACTTTGCATATCCTACTGTTTCATCATAATCCTTTTCTTCTGTATATAAAATCAATGTATAAGGAGTATTACTAACAGTTTCTCCTATTATTGGAGCAATGTATTTTGTTCCATCAAATTTTCCACCCTCTATAAGTGCCAATACGTTAGGGTTAAAAGTATTATCTTTAAGTTTTATTTCATATCCAATTACAATATCTTCAGTTCTATTTATTGCTTGTACTCTATTTTTAATTCTTAATATATCTTCTTTACCTTTACTTAAATCTGGTTTAATTTCAGCTTCACTTGCTGTATCAAACTCAAATTTTTCTCCAGTGTCCTCATTTTTTACAACTGCTTTAAAAATATTAACTAAAACTTTTCCTTCATTCTTCATATCATTACCTCCCCTTTTAAATCTATGTTTCCATAATTATTTAACATAACTACCTACTATTTAAATCTTTTAAACTTAAACTATATTACTTGCAATATATACGCACCTCCTTTATAAAATCTCCTTATGTCTCAATATCGCTTGCAACTCAATTATACTATATACAAAGTCAACTTTTCTGCCATCTTTGTGACAGTATAACCTGAAACTTATTGCTAGTAAAATAAAATGGATATTAATTTACTAATATCCTTATGTACAATAACAATTAAATTTCTTGCAATTAAATATGCAAAAACAAAGATTCTATCAAAATACCTTATTATTATAAATAAATCTTGTAGCAGTATTTTAATGATAACTATGGACTAGATTGAAATAAAAGTACAGAATTTGTTTTAAATACAGGAAGATTGTATTTAAACAGTTTTCAAAAGATTAATCATTTAGGCAAAGTCATTGATTTTTCTACCAAATATAATTTAGATCTTATTAGGCTTACAGCTTATAAAATAGCTTTTAAAGAAGCCAATATGATCAAATCTATAATAAAATTAGACATTTTTACTCATAAAAAATAGGTTAAAAGCTTTAATTTGAGCTTTCACCCTAGCATATCACCCAAAACACACCTTGTAACAATTAAAACGTAGAGATTTAAGAATAGATGCTATAATTAAACATTTTAGTAAATATAAGCTGCTAATAACCAATAAACTAGACTATCTACCGATAGATAAAGAAAACTGTAAACTATTTTTCCAACTCATTAACATTTATATGACAACTGAGAAATTAAGTAAATATGAAATATATTTTAGAAGTTATAGATAGTAATACTATAAATTACCGTTACAAGAAAACAATATATTATATAGCCTTATTGTACACGACTGGAAGGCATCTAGACTGTGCAAATAGTGTAAATGAAATATTTATAAAATCCAAAGTCAAGCTAATCATATACTAGAGAATTCTTAGAGAACAATTTCTGATCTCTAAGATATCTAATATGGCTAGCTCGCAAAATTGCGTATGGAAATATTATTACCGCTATGTAAAAATCGCTATCATTAGCATATAACTTTTATACCAAATAATTGTATAGCCAGTTTTCTTATCGCCTTAGATCTCATTCTATAAAGCTGACGTTCTGAACAATTAAATTCTTGTGCCATACGTACTTTACTCCACTCTTCTATGTACCAAAATCTTAATATCTTTTCATATTCTTCCCCACCATCATTTTTTCTAAAATTTTCAAGCACATTGTCTATATCTTTAGTTTTACCTTCTGTTTCTTTTATGTAATTTCTTATTTGATCTAATTTAAAAATTATATTTACAATCCTATCATCTGGTTCCACCTTACTAGCCTTGGGCATCCCATCTAAAGACATTGATTTAATATCCTCCAAGTTTTCCTTTAATAAATTTTCTTTACTTTTTAAATTTTTAATGGCTATTTTCAAGTCATTATAGCTAGTCAAATACTCTATTGCTTCATTTATGTAATTCATAAAGTTATCCTCCTACTATATATCTTTAAATTCAAATATCTCATTCAATGGTACTCCAAAAGCCATTGCTATTGCTTTTTGACTACTTTTTCTAGGATATGTCTTACCACTTTCCCATAGCCAATAAGCTTTTGAATTTGTACAACAATTTTCAGCAGCTTCAACTTGACTCCAACTTCTTAAAATTCTCAATATCTTCATCTTTTTATACCAAGGTAATGTATGAATTATTTTTATAATCTCCACGTTCTCCCCCCTCTCTAACTTGTACTTTTTTCTACACAACCTAATTTTACGTCATTTAGTTAGGCTTTTCAAGATAATTTGACGTTCATTTACGTTATTTTTCCTTGAAATTACATTAGAATTGTATTTTATCACCCAGTATCTCGTTTGTACTTTATCTAATTGACCTAGTGACGCTATTGACGTATAATTACAATAGAAATGAGGGATTTATATGGCTTTAAGCAAAAATGAAATGGGGATATTAATAAAAAAAGCTAGAACACTTAAATCTAAAAAACGAGGGAAAAATTATACTCAACTTGAACTTGCAAAAGATATTGGAATCTCTAGAAGCTACTTGGGAGATATAGAAAGTGGCAGAATCTATCCAAACTATATTTTATTAAACAAAATATCAGAAGCGTGTGAGATTCCATTCAGATTTTTTGATAAAAAAAGCTTAAATGATGAACCTGAAGATACTTTAAATCTTCTTGAAAAAAGCTCCAAAAGTACTAAAAGTCTCGCTGGAAGACTTATTGATATTTTACTTGAACAAGACTTTTTTGATAATCCTGAAGATATACCTGAAGAAACTATTAACATAATAATGAAAGCTTTAAAAAAAGATATAGAAAGGGCTCTTAAAAACAAAAATAAATGAGATGACATTTAATTTGCATCTTCATTTATCTTTATAATATTCTTTACAATAATTTCTATGTCTAAATCCTCCTCCTTGATTTCCTTATTTACCTTTATTTCATCTTCAATTTTTATTTTGAGCTCCTTTAAAGTCATTACTTTACCTCCACCACCTAATTTATACAAAAATGTACTTTAATATATTAAATTTATATCTTTATACTAATTAGGTAATTTATTTTTAGTACTGTAATTATACCATAAAAAGTGTTCGCTCCCGTCAAATCGTATACTATTTTTTTACAATATGCTATATATTTTGACACATTATTATTCAATTTATTTTAATTTATTTTATACAATTAAAATACTTATGTTTAGGGGTTATAACTTACTTGTATACTTTAATTTGTATAATAAAAAAATATAGACTTATAAGAAATATTACTCAAAGTGAACTTGCTAGAAAATCTGGTGTAAGTAGGAGTTACCTTTCCGAAATAGAATCCGGTAAAAAGATACCTAGCAAAGAAATAGCTAATAAACTCGGAACTGCTTTAAATATTTGTCCTAATAAATTTATGCTATGGGTAAAAAAATAATGGATTAATATCTAAATATTTATTTTATTTAGCGTCTCCGTGTAGGCCAGTTGCTCATTGGCAACTATAACCCCCATAGAACTCGACGTGCGGATTTCCCGCACCGGGCTCTTCAAAAGTTGATTTACAGTATTGCATAGAATTTTATTTTTCTAAACAAAGTTTTCTCTTTTATAGTCTTAAACCTTTCCCAAATTATGTAACTCTTTTAATACAGCTATTTAGCTTATTTGTAAAATATTTTTTATCCTATGATAAAGTTTGTACATTAATTTTAAATTTCCACCCATTTTATAGTAGTTATAATAGTCTCTAAGTATTTGATCTACTTTATACATTTGGTACTTTATTGCTTAATATCTCACAAGATGTACCCGGAAAAGTATTCCTCACTGAAATAACATATCTATTTTATAAAAAAGGTCAAAAGGATTATTTGTCAACTATTTTATATTGTTCAATCAATGAATTATTAACTTATAATCTTTCTAAAAATCTAAAGACAGATATTGTGACTGAAACTATTTAAAAACTGGTTTTATCAAGTAATTATTTAATATCGTCAAATTCATTTACTCATTCAGATCAAAGAGCACATTATACTAGTCCTATATTTCAGTAATTGTTTAAAAAATATAGTATAAGACAATCTATGTCTAGACAAGGTACTTTATGGGATAATAATCCTTATAAGTCATTATTGGGACATATTAAATACGAAACAAATATTAAGAATTATAATACATTTTCTAAACTCTTCGAAAAAATTGATGAATATATGGATTACTATAATAATTATAGAGTTCAATGGAATTTCAAAAAAATCACTCCTGTAAACTACAGAAATCATCTTCTTAGTACCTCCTAGTCTTTTTTTAAACTGTCCTTAACAAAGAGTACATTTTATAAACTAGTGAACTTTTACATTTTCGGGCATAGCCCTATCTGAAAATATAAAAAACAATCTGCCACGTGCACTATTCGATTAGTTACTCTTAAAAGAGTTATCTTTATCGAATGCTAATTGTTTACTACCTCGATCTTCTTTTATCTGATTTGCTATATATTCCTTTATATTTTTTGTATTCTTTCCTACAGTATCAACATAATATCCTCTGCACCAAAAGCTTCTATTTCTATACTTAAATCTTGCATTTCTTCATTTTTCATATATCATCTAACTACTTTTCCCATAAAGCCTGATACAGACATCCTCGGTGGTATTTCTATTAACATGTTCATATGATCTATTCCAACTTTCCATTCTAAGATATTTACTTATTTCCATTCACATAAACTTCTTAGAATTGATCCTATCTCTAGTCTTCTTGCTCCATAAAATGCTTTTCTCCTGTATTTCGGTACAAATACCACATGATATTTGCAACACCATTTAGTGTGTGATAAACTATGTATGTCATTCATGACATTTCCTCCCTTGTATTTTTATTTGCAGTTGGCAGACCGCATTTTAATTATACAATGGAGAGTTTTTATTTAAACAATAAAAAAAGCTACCTTTAAAAGTAGCTTTTTATTTTTTAATTATTGTCCCTCATAACCCCAATTGTAGCTGCTTTAATATGGGGATTTTTACTTAAAACTTTAAGTTCACTTGGTGTTCCATATACCGTTGCCCCTATAATAGCTGGTGGGCTTTTTCTCTCTTTAAGATGTTTATACAACTTCTTATTTCCTTGCTTTTTCAATGTATTCAATAATCCACTATAATTATCTTCATAAATTTGAGTTAACACAATATTTCCCTCTGTTCTTACTCCTAAAGTACTTTGTTCTGATATATAAGTAGATCTTGTATCATATTCTTTAGCTTCTTTTTTATATTTATCCATTTGCTCTTTTGTATAAGTGTCTATCCACATCCATGATATATTCGCATTGGGGATTATACTTCTTAACTCACTTGCATTATATCCTTTATCAAGAGATAATCCCATCTCTATAATCTTTCCGTTTGAAATTTTATCAAGTTCACTAAAATCCTTCTTATACTCTTTGTATTTAATATTTGGATGAAAAAACATAAGCTTTTTATACCCATTCTCCCAGCAATCCAAAGGCCAACCACCCATCGAATGTCCTCCATATCCTCCACCTGCTGATATTATGCTATGATATCCTAGTCCAAAGCTTCTTGCTGAATTATATAAAAATACAGGTCGCCATCCAACTTCTTTATACACACTATAACTAGTAACCCCCCCCAATAATCCAACGATACAAGTCTCATCCCCTAATCGCCCATTAGGTATAGAAAATGTTATATTCTTTTCTTCTCTTTGTCTATTAACAATACTCATTCTAAATACTATCTGATTATTTATA
The DNA here is from genome assembly GCF_900176615.1 of Clostridium massiliodielmoense. GTDB lineage: Bacteria > Bacillota > Clostridia > Clostridiales > Clostridiaceae > Clostridium_H > Clostridium_H massiliodielmoense. The sequence goes on along the minus strand of NZ_FXLO01000008.1, from coordinate 73,841 downwards.
AAGTATCCTACTATAAATACCAGTATACAAGTTGCAATTATTCTTAACTTGCTTTTTCTTTTTCCTTTTTTTATAGCTTTATTTAATTTATCATCATCAAGAATATCATCTATTTTTTCCATTATACTCTTCCCTCCAAATCTCCTTAAATTTATTTCTAGCTCTATATAGATAAGTTTTCACTACATTTTCTGAAAATCCTATTAACTTTGAGATTTCTTTATAGCTAAGTTCTAAATCATATTTGAAAATTAATAACATTCTATATTCTTCTTTTAACTTACTTAAACAATGTTCTATATATCTTTTCTTCTCTTCTTGTAATACTTCTTCTTGAACATTCATGCTACCAACCATTGTTTCATATAACTTGTCATCATATATACTAACTTCTGTAGCTATTTTCTTCTTTTTTAATCTGTTTTTATAGTTATTCATGGCAACTACAAATAACCAAGAACATATTTTATCATCATCTACTCCATCCATGAATTCTATTGCCTTTACAAAACTATCTTGAACTATATCCTCAGCATCATCAGTCTTGCATCCACACTTTATTAAATACACAAATATAATTCTCGCTTGTCTTTTATAAAGCTCTAGTAAAATATCATTATTCATTTCTCCCTCCCCATATATTAATAAGTCCTTATATAAGTAAGACAACTAACATCTTAAATTGTAAACAGTTATTTCAAAATATTTATATATAAATAAAATAATCATATATAAATAAAATAATCATATATAAATAGTATAATTATCCATAAATTTAAAATCGTATCATATTCTTATTATAAATATGATATTATTGTAAATAAAAAGGAGAGATTATCATGGATCATCCAAGTAGATCAGAAAAAGATAAACAAATTTCTAAAGTTTTAACTGTACTATTGATACTCTTTGTATCATTTATAATTTTTATTTATATACAACTTCAACCAACTAAAACTAAAATAAAAATGGTAACCAGTCAAAATGAAACCTTTATAGTATATGAAACTTGTGATACTTGGCACTGTGATTGTTATTATAAACTATACGAAAAAGTACCTGGCAAAATACTCGATAAAAAAATACCTGTAATTAAAAATGAGCCTTATTCTTCACATGGCAAACTTACTAAAGATGATTTCTTTTATTCCTTTACTAAATATAGATACAATAATAAAGAAGTACGAGTGTACTCTAGCAAAGATAAACTTTGCTATATTTTTAAAATAGAAGGAACATCAAATTATATATATTGTACAGAACGGGATATACTATATTCTTATTTACATAATGATTATAGTGAATATCAATATTTAGTACCTATTTACCTGAGCCGTCTTAAAAATCCTAAAGAAAATACTATATATTATATCTCTGCTGTATTATTAGCATTTGACGTAACTGAAAGTTTTCCTATAATCACTAAAAACATAAACAACATTCAATATAAAGAAATTAGGGACTCTATTTTAAAATATATAAATAATTACCCTAACTCCAAAAAAACCAAACATGATCTTATATCTAAAATGTTTTACTTATAAAACTAAAAAGTCCCCAACTTCTTGGAGACTTTTCTTTATATTCTTGATATTATAGATGATACAAGACCCATTATAAATCCTAGTAATGCGCCAAGCCATGTTATTGCACTTAATTCCTTGCTTGCAATCTGTAAAATTATTTGTTCTGCAAAAGATACTTCAAAAGTATTTATTTTATCCTCAACAATCTTACTTATATCAAAGACCTCTAAAAATTCTGAAGCTTCATTTTGAATAAATTTATTAAATCCTGTTTCAGCTAAATTATCACATACATTTAGTATTTCTTCTTCTTTTCCCTTTGTTATTTCACATATTTTACTTTCTAAAATCTTATTTACTATACTGTCAGTATAAATTTCAACTTTTTCCTGAATTTCTTGTGATTGCACGATTTTTTCTAATTTGCTTCCTATTAAATGTATTAAAATCTTATCTAAATTTATATTTGCCCTTAAAAGTAATTCTTCTACACTTTCATGTTCCTTAAATTTCTCTTCTAATTTTAATAATATTTCATGGAATACTTCATCTTCCAATGCATTTTTTAATATTAGGTCGGAAATTGCCTCTGCATTTTTAATCTTGGCATCTTCTGAAAGTTCAGACATAATGTTTGATAATTTAAGTTTTAAAAGTTTATCAATAACATCATTTATAAATATTGCTACTTCCTTTTGAGTTTCTTCCCTATCTAAGTATTCATCTAATACTGAGTAAACCTTATTGTATATAGTTGTAGGATTTAAAAACATTGCAACCATAGGATTTAAATTATTACTTATAAGTTCTGAAAAAACATTTTGGAGTTTTAATTGTACTTTTTCATCTTTTAATATTTCCTTTATCCCCATACTAATATCATAATTTTTATTATATATGTATACTTTTAAAGAACTTATAACTCCCATTGGTATTACTTCGTCTAATGGTTTATCTACATTTTCTAATTTAATTAATTTCTTTTGAATACCCTTTTCTAGATAACTTTGAAATTCTGGAGAATTTTTAAATCTTATTGATATATCTAATAAATTTTTACTTATATTTTGATAAAAAGAACTGTTAATTATCTCTTCTGGATTCCTTTTTAGTTCTTCTTTTATGGAATTTACTATTACATCCTGTAATTGTACTTTAAATTCATCTTTCTTTACAAAAGTTAGAATACTATTTGACAACTTAGATTTTACATTATCCACAAAACTATTAATTTTACTTCCCAGCAAATTTTTTAATTCTTCTTTTACGGATATGTCGCTTTTTATAATTTTTTTGGCTTTTTTATTTACCCAAGTCTTAAATTTACTATCAACTTCATTATTTTTTAAAGCCTCTATCATTGTATCTTTAGTTAAAAGATGTTCTCCTACAGCATTACCTACGCTTTTAGCTATTCTCTTTTGCTCTTTTGGAATAAGTCCTGGAGTAAACGGTATTTTAAATCCAAAGATTCTTTTTTCCTGATGAGGTCTAAATAACATTTTTATAGCAAGCCAATTTGTTATATATCCAATTATAGCCCCAACAATAGCCGAAAATAAAACTCTTGTATATGACATGTTTCAATTTCCTCCCTCGTTTATTTAATAATAGTAATTTTACTATAATTAGTTTTAATTTTAAAGTTTCTTTTGGGCAAACTATGGATAATAGTTTATATTAAGTTGTAACTAATTTGTAGTATATACTTACATATTTTAGTTTAAAATCAAATTAAGATGTAAGAGATTATATCTTGCAGGAGGTTATGTAATGAATAATTTCATTTTTACTGGATTAATAATTTCATTATTATCTAGTACAGCTCCTTATGCTATATCCTCTAGTAAATATATTACCCAAATTGAGAAAAGTCATTTACAAAGTAATTTATTTAGATCTAGAGTAAAAGTTGTTTCAAAGGAGTCTCAAACTAAGAAAGACTACTTTGAAAGCAACTTAAAATATCCCGTAATAGCTGGATTAAATAATAAAGCAATTGAAAAACAAATAAATTCTATGATTGAAAATGATGTAATGACCTTTAGAGATAGACTCTTAGAAGCAGCTAAGAAAAATAAAGATAAGTCAATTAAAGAAAATTACGAGTTTCTACCTTATTTATCATACACCAATTTTAAAGTATTTACTTTAAATGATGACTTTATAAGTTTTTATATAGATTATTACGAATTTACTGGTGGTGCTCATGGTAGTACGTTTAGGAAGTCTTACAATATAGATCTTAAGACTGGAAAAGTTTTGAATCTTCATGATGTATTAAAAGACATTCCTAATTATAAAGAAACAATAAATAAATATATATATGATGAAATTAGTCAAAAACCTGAAGTTTATTTTATAGATTCGTTTAAAGGAATTTACGGTGACATTTCTTTTAATTTAGATGAAAAAAATCTAATTATATATTTTCAACAATATGAGATAGCCCCGTATTCCTCAGGAATTATACAATTTAAAATTCCTATTTTAAGTTTAAGTAGTTTTTAAACTCTTATGCACTCAATCCATATACTAAGAAAATCCCATTAAATGCTTGAGCAACATTTAATGGGATTTTTCTTTTACTTTTTATTTAACAGTGCTTCCTGTTGGTAATTCTCCTGGATTCACTACAAATAATTTATCCTTGTCATCTGAAGCTGCAAGAATCATTCCTTGTGATAATTCTCCTCTTAGCTTTACAGGTTTCAAGTTAGCAACAAGTACAACATATTTTCCTACTAATTCTTCTGGTTTATAATATTTAGCTATTCCTGATATAACCTGTCTTTCTTCTCCACCTAAATCTACTTTTAACTTAAGAAGTTTGTTTGCTTTTTTAACTGGCTCACAAGCAACTACTTTTACAACTCTTAAATCAATTTTATCAAAATCATCTATAGTGATTTCTCCTTTAATTGGTTCCATAGCTGGCTTTTGTGCTTCTTGTGCCTTTGCCATTTGTTCTTTTTGAATTTTTTCAAGTTCTTCTAGTTTCTTTTCCACATCTATTCTTGGGAATATTGCAACTGCTTCCCCAACTTTAGTTCCAGCTCTTGTTCCATCAAAAGATGCTATACTGTCCCAAGTAGCAAGTTGAACGTTTAATTGAGAATTTATTTTCTTACTTGTTTCAGGTAAGAAAGCCGAAAGCATTACAGAAACTATTCTTAAACCTTCCACTAGATTGTATAAAACAGTTCCAAGTCTTTCTCTTTTATCTTCTTCTTTTGCAAGGGCCCAAGGCATAGTCTCATCAATATATTTATTGCTTCTTCTAACTAAAGTCCAAATTTCATCTAATGCTTCAGGAATTTTTAATGCATCCATTTTTCCTTCAACTTTTTTTGGAGCTTCAAGGGCAACTCTTATTAAATCATTATCTATGTCATCTTCAGCTTTTGGTGCTGGAATAACACCATCAAAATATTTATTTATCATAGCAATTGTTCTATTTACAAGATTTCCAAGATCATTTGCAAGATCTGAATTTGTTTTCTTTATAAATGTTTCTCCTGTGTACATTCCATCTTGACCAAATGGTATTTCATGAAGAAGATAATATCTTACAGGATCTGTTCCAAATTCATTTACTAGAGTTACTGGATCTACAACATTTCCTTTAGATTTTGACATTTTGCCACCATCAACTAAAAGCCATCCGTGTCCAAATACTTGTTTTGGTAGTGGTAAATCTAAAGCCATAAGCATAATTGGCCAATAAATTGTGTGGAATCTTAATATATCTTTTCCTACAAGGTGTACATTTGCAGGCCAATATTTTTGATATAATTCATCGTTTTCTTGATCATAACCAAGGGCAGTTATATAGTTTGAAAGTGCATCTATCCACACATATATAACGTGTTTTTCATCAAAACTTACTGGTATTCCCCAATCAAATGAAGTTCTTGATATACATAAGTCTTGAAGTCCTGGTCTTAAAAAGTTATTTAACATTTCATTTTTTCTTGATTCTGGTTGTATAAAATCAGGATGTGATTCTATATATTCAATGAGTCTATCAGCGTATTTTGACATCTTAAAGAAGTAAGCTTCTTCTTTAGTTTTCTCAACTGGTCTTCCGCAATCTGGGCACTTCCCGTCTACAAGTTGAGTTTCTGTCCAAAATGATTCACAAGGTGTGCAATAAAGGCCTTCATACTCTCCTTTATATATATCTCCTTGATCATATAATTTTTTAAATATTTTTTGCACTGTTTCAATATGATAATCATCAGTGGTTCTTATAAATTTATCATAGCTTACATTCATGATTTTCCATAAATCTTTTATATCTGCTACGATTTCATCAACATAAGCTTTTGGAGTTATTCCCTTTCCTTCTGCAAGTCTTTGGATTTTTTGACCATGTTCATCTGTACCTGTTAAAAAATATGTGTCATAACCTGTTAATCTTTTAAATCTGGCAATTGCATCTGCTGCAATTGTAGTATATGTATTTCCTATGTGTAATTTTGCTGATGGATAATAAATAGGTGTAGTTATATAAAAATTACCTTTATTCATTTTTATTCCTCCTGTTTTATTGAATTTATTTTGATATTATTTATTTTCATAATAAAAAAAGTCTCTAAGCAAGTTTCCTTACCTAGAGACGTATTTACGTGTTACCACTCTAATTTGCTCATGTCTTACAACATAAACCTCCATAAGTGACTCCTTAACCGAAGTTAATTTTATCACTTTGCATTCTAACCGTTGCACCGGTAATACCCTAAAATATTCAGGTATTATGCTCCAAGACCATCTTCATATATTTCCATGTAACCAGCTTTCACCTATTCTGGCTCTCTTTATACACTTTCACATACTACTCTTCTTTTCACAGCATTTACTTATTTCTAATTCTTATATTAAATGTTATGACAAATCAACTAATATGTCAATATTATTATCATCTATAAAATTATTTATTCAATTTTTAGTAATATTTTATATCTGACGTTTATTTTTTTATTTAGTACATACAATAGAAATGTAAATTTATTTAAGTTTTTTCTAATATAGTAACTGTTTTGTTTCTCTTAATAGTATAAAATAATATATAATATTATAAAATGTTTTTATTATTTCATCAAATATTTAGAGGTGTAGTTATGGAACATAAATATAAAGTACTGGTTATTGAAGATGAACAATCTATAAGTAAATTTATAAAACTTGTTTTACAAAAACAGAATTTTGAAGTTATACAAGCCTTTTCGGGAGAAGACGGATTAAAAAAAGTTACAACTGAAAATCCAGTAGTTGTAATTTTAGATATTATGCTCCCTGGAATAGATGGATTTAAAGTATGCGAAATACTCAGAAAAAATTATTCAAGTATTGGTATAATAATGTTAACTGCATTAGGACAAGATGTGGATAAAATTAAAGGATTAGAAAATGGTACAGATGATTATATGATAAAACCATTTAATCCACTAGAACTTGCAGCAAGAATAACTTCTTTAATTAGAAGAATGAACTTTTCAAGTAATACTTCATCTGACATTTTAATATCTGGTGAATTTAAAATAGACTTGAACTCAAAAATTGCATACAAAAATGATAAAGAACTAAACTTAACACCAAAAGAATTTCTACTTCTAAAAATCTTTATGGAAAATATAGGGCGTTCTTTAAGTCGTGATAAGCTTTTAGATTTAGCTTGGGGATATAACTTTGTTGGAGATCCTAAAATTGTAGATGTAAACATTCGTAGACTACGCAGTAAACTTGAAGATGACCCTTCATACCCCAAATACTTACAAACCGTATGGGGTGTAGGATATATATGGAAGGAAGATTGATTTGAAATCTATAAGAAATAAAGTAACTTTAAGTTATATAGGAATAATAATTTTTACTGTTGTTATTTCTCAAATAATTGTATTAACTTCTATAAAAAAATACTTTTATGATAACGCAAAAGAACTATTAAAAAACCAAATAACTCTTTCAGCCGAATTTTATAACACATACCTTTCTTCTATAGATTTAAAACAAAACGTTGCAAACGATGTAGATATATTTTGGAAAAACACCTCAGCAGAGGTTCAAATTTTAGATACAAAAGGAAATGTATTAATGGATTCTATGGGTTATTCTCCTAACGATATAACAACATCAAAGGACTTTAATCAAGCATTACTTGGACATTTAGGTCTTTATATACACAAAGCCACTGATTCCACTGAAAACATAATGAGTATATCAACACCGTTAAAAAAGGGAGATACTATACAAGGTGTATTACGTTTTGTGTCTTCTTTGAACAAAATTGATAATCACATACGTTCTATTGCTTTTTATTTTATGATTGTAGCAATAATAGTAATTATTATCTCCAGTGTTATAAGCTTAGTAATATCTAGGAAAATAACTCATCCATTAAGGGAAATCACAGAAGGAGCAGAACTTTTTGCTTCTGGAAAGTTCAAACAAAAAATAGCTAAATCTTCTTATGATGAATTTGGAAAACTTGCTGATACACTAAACTATATGGCACAAGAAATCCTCAAAAACGAAAAATTAAAAACTGAATTTATAGCTTCAATTTCTCATGAACTTAGGACTCCATTAACCTCCATAAAGGGATGGACTGTAGCATTAAGTTTATGTGATCCTAATAATAAAAGTGAATTTGAAGATGGTCTTACAATAATAGAAGAAGAAACAGATAGACTAAGTAATCTCGTAGAAGAACTTTTAGATTTCTCAAAACTATCATCAGGAAAAATAACATTAAAAAAAGATTATGTAGATATCCATGAACTTTTAATATATCTTCAAAAACAACTTCAACCTAGAGCTTCTAAAGATAATATACATCTATCTCTAGAATGTAAAAATGAAATACCAAATATATATGCAGATATAAATAGACTTAAACAATCTTTTATGAACATACTTGATAATGCACTTAAGTTTACAGCATCTGATGGTAAAGTTAAAATAACATTAAGTTCAAATAAAGATAGCGTGATTATAAACATAAAAGATAATGGGTGTGGAATTCCTTTAGATGACCTTCCTAGAGTAACTGAAAAATTTTATAAAGGACAAAATAGTAAATCAAAAAACGGAATAGGACTATCTATATGTAGTGAAATAATTTCCCTTCACAATGGCAATCTTCAAATTTTAAGTGAAGAAAATAAGGGCACCGAAGTTATTGTATGTTTGCCCTTAGCTAATTTATAATTTACTATACTTTTTTAATAGTTTTGTTACTTTTTATATATTACAGAGTATTAAAATATATTTGCTTATAAAAACTAGGAGGTTTTATTAATGCATCAAATAAAAAATTTTTTAAGTTTTTTATTGATACTCGTATTGACCACTATGATTAGTGGTTGTAACAGAAATAATATAATATCTCCAGGGAAAATAATACCACCAGAAAATTATGATATAGCTATATCTGGAGAGTGGATTATAAAAAAATATTATCCTACTACATCCTCTGGTGATTCTAAAAGTGCTGAGGACAAAATTGGAAAAATAATTTATGTAGACAAGGATAAACTAGAACTGTTAGATAAAACTTGTATATCACCAAATTTTAAAATAAAAACAGTTGATACAACTAGCTATCTTGCTAGTAATTATGGTATAACTCCTAGTATCCTTAATATTGAACAAGCTGATATTCAAGTTATAACAGTAACTAATAAGGACAATTATTTTACATCATTTATAAAACTAAATAACAATAATTTAATTGCTACAATAGATGATAATTTCTTTTTACTTACAAAAAAATCTGAAATAATTAATGAAAATAGTAACAATAAAATTAGTTCTAATAGTAAATCTTCAAAACAATCTACATTTCCTAAAAATTTAGATTCTGGACTTTTACTAGGATTAAAATCATATGTACCATGTTGCGAAGTTTCTGTAAAAAATAGTCCTAAAGTAGTTTATAGACCCTCATTTAGAACTATTTGGATTAATTTTAATACACCAAAGATTGAAAACATTTATACAATTCCTCATTTAGTATATGCTAGGAAAACAGGATTTTGGTATGTAACTACAAATTATACAAGCAGCAATAACTTTAATGGTTACCAAATTCTAACTTATCCTATTACTAAAAATAATAACCCTAAACTTATAAAAAGTCCTATAAAAAATGATATAATAAACAGTGGTGATTCATATTGTATAGATGACGTTTTATTTATAGGTGATGACTACATATCCTTGGAATTAAAATCAGGTTTTCTTAATGGAAATAATTCCTTCTATCTAGATAATACTTTAAGAGTTCAACCGATTGATACCTTTAATAACAATAAAGATGATTATTCAATATCTATATCAAAATTGTTAGGTCGACAAGGATTAAAATCATTAAAGCAAGGTGCTGCAACTTATGTAAATTCTCTTGATTTTAATGAAAGAAAAAATTTAAATCCAGATCCTGACGATAAATCATTTGGAGTTATTCGTAAAAATGGAAAATGGATTTTAAAAGGACGATTGAATTACTTTTATGGAAGCTATGATGAATCTTCATTTAAAGACTGTGAAGATTTTGATATACCCATAATTCCACCAAAAGAACTTATAGGATACGACTTATTATTTCCTAATTGGAATATAATAAAAAGAAAAATTCCAGATGCTTTAGACGCATACTCTTCTCCAGACAAGAACTTTGTTGTAGTACTAACAAATTCAAAAATACTTATATATAATATTATAAATAATGATTTAAGTAACTCTCCAATCGAGACACTGAATCTAGAAAAGAATGAAGTAGCGGTAATGGCCCAATGGGCAACTGGAAGTTATGTTAAAACTTGGGATGACCAAATGAAAAAAATCAAAAACTAACTAAAATTAAAAGGATGGGATGACAGTGAAAAAATCATTCGGTAAAAATACCGGCTTAGTTCTCGCAGTAATTATTGGCTTTATATTTATTTTTTCCATAGGTTTCATGGCTGGAAATAAAAAAACTAAAACATCTATAAACCCAGCTTCAACTAAAACAGTTGAAAACAAAACTTCAGCTAATAACTCTAAAGATGGAAACAATGTAACAAAAAATGAAAATCAAACTTCTAATACACCAGCAGAAAAATCTAAAACAACTATACCTCAAGGTTCTACAGCACCACTTGATCCTAACAAAAAAATTGCTTACTTAACTTTTGATGATGGTCCTACTAGAAAAATAACACCTAAAGTATTAGCAGTATTAGATAAATACAATGTAAAAGCTTCATTCTTCATAATGGGTAAAATGGCAGAAATGTGTCCAGACCTAGTAAAAGAAGAAAGAGCTAAAGGACACGCTATTGTTAATCATAGTTACTCTCATGATTATAAACTTTTATATAGCAGTCCAACTAATTTTTTAAATGATTTTGAAAAATGTAATCAAATATTAAAATCTATTTTAGGCGATTATAACGGAAAAGTAATCCGTTTCCCTGGTGGTTCTTATGGTAAAAAACGTGCACCATACAAACAAGTTGCTAGAAATGCTGGTTATACTTATGTAGATTGGAATGCACTAAATGGTGATGCTGAACATCAAAATGTTCCAGCTGATAAACTTGTTGCAAGAGTTCAATCAACAACTAAAAATAAAAATCACGTTGTAATATTAATGCACGATGCTGCAACAAAATCAACTACACTAGAAGCTTTACCAAGAATAATAGAATACTTAAAAAGTCAAGGTTATGAATTCGCAACACTTAATGAAGAAGGAAATATTCCTGTTAACTTACCAAGTGTTCATACACCTAACGAAAAAGCTAAAGAAGTATCAACTCCATCAAAAACTAAATAGTTTATCATAAAAAAGAAAAGATAACTTAGTATAATTTTACTTTGTTATCTTTTCCTTTTTATATAATAAATATTCATATTTTATTTAATCTCCAAATACTTTCTTTTTATTTCCTTTAAATCCTTCCAAAACATAACTTTTTTCTTGTCATCTCTTAAAATTGCAGCTGGATGAAATATAGGCATTATATAAATTCCTTTTTTCTCAACCCACATTCCTCTATCTCTTGTTATTCTTAAATCTTTATCTATTATATATTTACCTGCAACAGCACCTAAGCACACTATAATTTCAGGCTTAATTAAAGCAACTTGGTTTCTTAAATATTGTATACACGCGTAAGCTTCATGTTCCATCGGATTTCTATTATTTTCAGGTCTACACTTGCAAATATTGGTTATGTAATAATCTTTTTCTCTATGTAAATCTAAAGCCATTAACCCTTTAGTTAAAAGGTTGCCTGCCCTTCCCACAAAAGGTCTTCCAGTTCTATCCTCATCTGCCCCTGGAGCTTCCCCTATAAACATTAATTTTGCTTTTGGATTTCCTTCTCCAAAAACCATATTATTTCTGCCCTCTACAAGGTCACATTTATGACATTCAACACATTCTTTATATAATTCTCTCCACTGAAGCACTGTAATTCCCTCCAAACTTTATTATACAAATACATAATATCACATTTATATAATTAATATGACAGCTTATTTGCAAATTTTAACTATCTAAACTTGTAAATACATATTTAAAAATGTATAATTTATACATAAAATATTAATTATAGGAGGATATTATGAGAAAAAAATTTTTATTTTTAATAAATTGTGTAATACTGTTATTGCTACCTATCATTGTTCATGCTAATACTACAACTGCCTACGGTACCGATATTTCCATCTTATCAAACTTAAATAGTAATTATTCAAAATTTAAATCAATGGATGTTCCTAAAAACAAAATTTTTACAATTGATTTTAATAAAGAAATTAACTCTAATACTATAACTAAAGATACCTTAATAGTTATAGATAAGAATGGAAAAATAATGAATACTAGAAGTCATTTATGTACAGATAAGAAATCAATAGCATTATTACCACCAATAGAAGGATATATTGTAGGTGAACAATATGCTATTCTAATTAAAAAAGGAATAAAAGCACTAGATTCTAGTGTAATAAAAAAACAAGTAGTTATGATTTTTAATGTAAAGAGTAAAGAAGAGCTTGAAAAAGCAAAAATACAAAAAGAAAAAATAGAAAACAGTAAACCAATTCAAAAAGATAGTATAGAAACAATAGTTAAAGCTTTAGAAGGTAAAAGGTCCGGAAATCTAAAAAAAGGTTTTTATGAAAGTGAAGATCCTAATTATTGGTTTAGATTCAATATTAGTTCTAAATCTGATGAATTTATGAAAAAAATGTACAATATATGGCATTATAATGATTATGTAAATAGCATGAAAATACTTGATACTAAATATAAAAATAAATATTATCAAGAAATAACAGATTATAATTATTATAAGAAATTGCCTAATTTAACTATCAACTTTAATAATTGCAATAATATAGATGAATTTCGTTCATCTTCATTATTTTTAGCATTTGATTCTAAAGTAAATGAAGGTTTTCCTAGTTTTTATGCTCCAAGTTTTTATCCTTCATATTCAAAAGCAACTAGTCGTTATGAATCTCAATTCGATCTTATTACAGATAAAACTCATAAATTTTCTTTATGTCAGTTTATATGGCGACCAGATCTTGAAAAACAAATGGTAGAAGAAATAAACAAGAAAAGGGGAATAAAGGGATTAAAGCCTTTAAAATTAAGTAATGATTTAATAGCTATAGGTAAATATTCAGCTAAAAGAAGTTATTTAAGCTTTTCTTATTCTAATCTTGGATATAAATTACCTGGCAGTATAAGTTGTAATTTTAAATGCTGGGCTAATGGAACTATTCCTTATGCTTTTGAAAATACAAATAATAAAAATGTTGATTTAGATATTCAAAAAGCTATATGTTTAGAAGATCATTCAAAAGAATTGTTTAGTTATAATAAACCAGTTAAATGTATAAGTGAATCTTCTTGTATATATAAAAATGCTAGAGATTTTATATATAATTGGGAACAACAACAATTATATATTGAAGTTAAAATTAATAAATATGAATATAATCCTAAATTAAAAAGCACATTTTATAATTATCCAAATTCAGTACCAAAGGAGAAATATCATGCACCAATAAAATTAGAAAACAATATTTACAATCCTAATGTTACAGAAATAGGCGTAGGTTGTATATATGCACCTCCTATAAATGAAGGAGATATTAATGGTTGCATTGGATATTTTATAGTTGTAAGTTAAAAGCAAAACACCAAAACAGTTATTGAAATACTAAATTTCAATAACTGTTTTTTTATTATATATTTTTTAAATAATTTACTATAAAATAGTATTAATTTACTTTATTCATATTTACTTATAGGATGGTGATACTATGCTTTTTAACAAAGAAAATATTAAAGATGTTCTATCCCTAGCCCTACCTGCTGTAGGTGAAATGATTTTATACATGACCATAAGCGTCCTTGATACTATGATGGTTGGAAGATATGGAGGACAAGCCTCTGTAAGTGCTGTTGGATTAAGTGTTGAGGTAATCTATACTTTTATTAATATTTTTATAGCTGTGGGGATATCCATTGGTATCACTTCTGTTGTTGCTAGACGTTTTGGAGGTAGAAAATTTGAATCAGCTGAAGAATATGCATCTATTGGTTTTTTTATAGGACTTATTATTTCATTTGTTATTTCCCTATTATTATTTACAAATTCAGGTGCTATTCTTCGCATTGGTGGTGCTAAAAATAACGTTATCTCCTTAGGAAACAATTATATGAAAATTATAGCTTTAGGTTCATTTTTTACTATGCAAACTAGTATGTTAAATGGAGTCTTAAGAGGTTATGGGAATACTAAAACACCTCTCTTTATTTCTCTTATAATCAATATAATAAATATTTCTTTAGACTGGGTTTTAATTTTTGGTAAACTAGGATTTCCTGAGCTTGGCGTTAAAGGGGCTGCAATTGCAACATCTATAGCTCAAATTTCTGGATTTTTATTTGCAGCTTTTTATATGCTTACAAAGTCTAAGATAAAATTAAGACTTAAATATATACTAAACTTAAACCTTAGTAAATTAAAGAAACTTTTAGTTCTTGCTATCCCATCTTCATTTCAAGAGGCTGCCTTTGATATTAGCAGACTTTTAAGTGCCTTTATGATAATGCGACTTGGCGAAACTGCCTTTGCAGCAAATCAGATAACTACCACAATAGAGTCTGTGTCATTTATGGCAGGTTGGGGATTTGGAGTTGCAGCAACTACACTAATTGGTCATAAAATAGGCGAAAAAAACTTTAAAGAAGCTAAAAATTATGCCTACACTTGCACAATACTTGGAACAATATTTATGGCTTTATGTGCAGCAATGTTTTTAATAGCACCTAACTTTTTAATTAAATTATTTATAACCGAAAGTGAAAAACAAGTTATTCATCTAGGATCACTTTGTTTAATGGTTGCTGCAATTGAACAAATTCCAATGGGCATATCTCTTATACTTGGAGGAGCATTAAAAGGTATGGGCGATACTAAAACACCATTCATTGTATCACTTATATCAAGTTGGGGAATTCGACTTCCACTTATGTTTTACTTTGTATCCATATTAAAACTTTCTGTAATATATGTATGGTGGATTACGGGAATTCAATGGATAATTGATGGGATTATTATGTTTATATTATTTAAAAAAGCTTTTAATAAACTAGAAAACAATATATAAAAATATATTTAAATACTTTTAACCGTAAGATATTTTTGTAAATATAATCCTAATATTATATAATTATACTTATATAGGATTATGCTTTAAATTTTGAATTATAATTCAACAATGACTATAATAGGGGGGAATCTCATGTCAGAAGCATCAAATAACTTACTCTTTAAAGCTTGTAAAATAATTTCCATTGGATGTATATTAATAGGTATCTTAGTATGGTTACCTAGCTTTAATATACCTTTTAAGTTTAATCCCGTTAATCCTACTTGGCCATATACATTTATACTTGGCCCTATAGGTTTTATAACATCCTTGATTGCAATATTTAAATATAAATGGCGATGGGGAATACTGGCTGCCATTTTAAATGCAATTATGTTCTTTAGTTTCTTTATACTCATGTATATAGGGTATAACTACTAAGATAAAACTTTAAATCATAAAAATAGGTAATCCCCTTTAGGAATTACCTATTTAACACTTTTTTATCCTACTCCCTTATTCAGTTAACAATCATTACTGAAATTCCATTGTAATTTCCTCTACTAAAGTTGTCCATTCTCAATTCCTATTTCCTATCCCCTAGGTTTTCCTAGTTAGTCCCCTGTTCTACATAATCTCTGCCCCTGTAAAATTAGGTTTTAATAAATGTACTGTCCACTCGTCTTCTAAGGTGTCTAAAAAACTTCTCATATTATCATAAAATTCCTTATTATCTTTATCTATAAATGCTATTAAAGTTGAACCTGAACCACTTATAAATTCCGCAAGAGAGCCAAGTTCATAAGCTTTCTTAAATATATCATCAATATTTCTAATTAGAGCTCCCCTATACTTTTGATGTATCTTATCTTGCATACATAATCTTAATTTTTCTATTTCTCCATTGTTCATAGCATTTACTAACATTGCACCCCTTGATATGTTAAAAACACATTCATCTCTTGTATAACTATTAGGTAAAACTCCCCTAGCTTCTTCTGTACCTAATTTATAATTAGGTATCATTACAAAAGCCCTTAATCTATCAGGAACTGTTACATTAGAATATAATACATTATCTTTGTCCATTATAGAAATAGCCATTCCTCCAACAATTGCAGGTACTACATTATCTGGATGTCCTTCAATTTTTACAGCTTCTTTTATTATTTCATCAATAGACATAACATCTCCCATTACAGCATTGGCAGCAAAAATTCCTCCTACTATACATGTGGCACTACTTCCAAGCCCTCTTGACATAGGCACATTACACTTAGCTAAATTTATTCTAAATCCTTTATATTTATAATTATATTTATTTAATATATTAATGAAGGTTGTATATATCAAATTTTCTTCTAATGGTATTTCTGATGGTTCTCCTTCTTGCAACATCTCAAAACCAGACTCTATTTCTTCTACTGTTATTTCATTATAAATATCAAGAGCCATCCCAAAACTATCAAATCCAGGTCCCATATTTGCAGTTGTTCCTGGAACTTTTACTTTAATCATATATGTACACTCCCCTTTAATGAGTAAATCCCTAAACCTATTTCTGTTTGTGTATAAACTACATTTGTTTGTATAAAAAATAATTTATCTAATAATAACATATTCTTATGGTATTTTCAAACAACTGAATATAATACATTTCAAGTAATATTAACCACAATATCTGTCATTTTCACAGTTATTTTATACGGATACAAATAAAATAGGAATTAACTAGGTTATTCCTAATCAATTCCTATTTTATAGTTATCTTATTTTTTTCATAATATATTAAGCTATAAATTAATGCAGCAGTTATTCCTATTGTTAATCCCAGTGCTAAAAATAGCACCATCTTTCCAAATACAGCTCCAAAACAGGCACCAACACATCCTCCAAGTCCTGCCTTTTCAAATAAGGAATCTGTATCTTGAAATAATATTTTCTTCATTTATCATCCCTTCTTTACATATATTATTACAATTTAATCTATATTTATTATATATAATCTTTTATTCAAAAAAGTTTCATATATGTAACATTTAGTATTAAAGTATAATTTAATTCACAAAAACTCTTCTTGCTATTACCACTGCTGCTATTACAGCAGTTAAATCTGCCATTACGGCTGCCCATACAGTATGTCTTATCCTTTTAATATTTACAGAGCCAAAATAAACAGTAAGAGTATAAAAGATAGTTTCAGTAGAACCAATTATTATAGATGCTACAAGTCCAATATATGTATCTGCTCCATATTGATTTAGTATGTCCATAAATACTCCTTGCGCTCCACTACCTGATAGTGGTTTTACCATAACAAGGGGAACAACTTCTGGTGGAAGTCCAATAAATTTGACTACTGGTCTCACAAAATTTATAAAGTATCCTAACGCTCCTGAGCCTCTAAACACTCCTACAGCTAATAACATTGCTAAAAGATAAGGATATATGTTTACACATAGCTTCAATCCATCTTTTGCCCCTTCTATAAAACATTCATAGATTTTAACACCTTTTATCATGCCATATATGACAATGAATCCGATTAATATAGGTACTATAGATATTATAAAGTATTTCAATTTTTCCCCTCCTTATTCAATGTTTAAAAAAATTTTTCTAAAATCTTGCAATAAACAACGCCCATAATAGCTGCAATTCCAGTTGTCATGATAGCTGGCAAGATTATAAATCCTGGATTTTGAGAACCACAGGCCGCTCTCATTGAGATTACAGAGGTTGGAACTAGTTGAATACATGCTGCATTTAATACTAAAAATAGTGCCATATCATTAGTTGCTGTATCTTTCTTTGGGTTAATTTTTTGTAATTCTTCCATTGTCTTAATTCCAAATGGAGTTGCTGCATTTGAAAGCCCAAGCATGTTAGATGTTAAGTTCATTATCATACTTCCCATGGCATCCTTACTTTTTGATGCATCTTTAAATAAAAACCTTAGTAATGGCTTTAAGGGAATTGCTAGTTTCTCCGTAATGCCACTCTTTTGTGCTATTTTCATAACTCCACACCAAAGGCTCATCATTCCAACAAGCCCAATAACAAGCTTAACTGACGATTGAGTAGAGCTTATTATAGATTTCGATAAGACTTCCCCATTTCCCGTAACCAATCCAAAAACTATTCCTATACCAAGGAGAACAAACCATATAATATTTATCATCCATCATCACCTCATTTAGCCATATACTCTTCTATTTAATATATATGAAGGGTTGTCTAAATCTATGTACACTACTATTGTGATTTACACTACTTAATTTTCCCTAAAATAAAAGACGAACAAAGTATCTTGTTCGTCTAACACCTTTTCTATTTCTTAATGTTTTCCCTTCTCTTTCCTATCTTCCTCCTCTCTCTTTCTATCTTTTACCTTCTCTTCTTCCTAATGCCTTTCTTATATTTCACTTAATAAGTTAGCCATTTCAATTGCAGTTACTGCTGCTTCATATCCTTTGTTTCCTGCTTTTGTTCCTGCTCTTTCTATAGCTTGCTCTATATTATCTGTTGTAAGAACTCCAAAGATTACTGGTACTTCTGTATCTAATGATACATTTGCAATTCCTTTTGATACTTCACTTGATACATAATCAAAGTGTGCTGTAGAACCTTTTATAACTGCACCTAAGCATATTACTGAATCATATTTCTTAGTTTTAGCCATTTTTTTAGCAACAAGAGGTATTTCAAATGCTCCTGGTACCCAAGAAATTTCTATTTCATCTTCTTTTACTCCATGACGTTTTAGGGCATCTAATGCACCAGATAATAATTTACTTCCTATAAATTCATTAAATCTTCCTACTACTATTCCATATTTCTTTCCTTCTGATATTAAGTTTCCTTCATATACTCTCATATTATTATGCCTCCTTGATTGATTTATCATATTTTTTTATATTTTTAAAGTTTAGAATGTGTCCCATTCTCTCCTTTTTAGTTCTTAGATAAAATTCATTTTTGTTGTTACATTCTATTTCTATTGGAACTCTTTCTACAATTTCAATTCCATAACCTGATATTCCTGATACCTTTTTAG
Source organism: Clostridium massiliodielmoense (assembly GCF_900176615.1). Taxonomy (GTDB): domain Bacteria; phylum Bacillota; class Clostridia; order Clostridiales; family Clostridiaceae; genus Clostridium_H; species Clostridium_H massiliodielmoense. The sequence goes on along the minus strand of NZ_FXLO01000008.1, from coordinate 54,590 downwards.
GATTATTTGTCATAAGTCTTATTTTTTCAACTCCTAAATCTTTAAGAATTTGAGCTCCAATTCCATACTCCCTTAAATCCTCTGGAAATCCTAAAGCTAAATTTGCATCAACAGTATCCATTCCATTATCTTGGAGCTTGTATGCTTTTATTTTATTTATTAAACCTATACCACGACCTTCTTGTCTCATGTATAGTAATGCTCCACGACCTTCTTTGTTTATTTGTCTTAATGCTTGTGCTAATTGATCTCCGCAATCACATCTTAATGAACCTAATACATCTCCTGTTAAACATTCAGAATGAACTCTAATTAAAACTGGTTCTCCGTTTTTTATATCTCCTTTTACTAATGCTATGTGTTCTTTTCCTGTTAATTTATCCTCATATCCTATGATTTCAAATTCACCATATTTAGTTGGAAGACTTGCACTTCCTTGTTTTTCAATAAAGCTTTCTGTTTTTCTTCTATACTCAATCAAATCTGCTATAGTTACTATTTTTAAATTATGTACCTTTACATATTTCATAAGGTCAGGCACTCTTGCCATTGTTCCATCTTCATTCATAATTTCACAAATAGTTCCTGCCGGAGTGAGTCCTGCCAATGTTGCAAGGTCTACAGCAGCTTCTGTATGTCCTGCTCTTTTTAGAACTCCACCTTTTCTAGCTCTAAGTGGGAATATATGTCCTGGTCTTTGAAAATCTTTAGCTTTTGCTCCTTTTTCTACAGCCTTTGTTATTGTTAACGCTCTTTCAAATGCTGAAATACCTGTAGTTGTTTCAACTGAATCTATAGAAACTGTAAATGCTGTCTCCTTAGTATCTGTGTTGTTTGTTACCATTTGGTCTAAGTCTAATTCCTTAAGTTTTTCTTCTGTCATTGGCATGCATATAAGTCCTCTTGCATACTTTGCCATAAAATTAATAGCTTCTGGAGTAACTTTTTCAGCAGCCATTAAAAGGTCTCCCTCATTTTCTCTATCCTCATCATCAACTACAACAACCATTTTTCCATTTTTAATATCTTCTATAGCTTCCTCAATAGTATTAAATTTAAATTGTTCCATTTTCTTTTCCTCCCTTAAAAAAATCCGTTTTCTTTTAAAAAATCTATATTAATTGTCTTTTTCTTTTCCTCTTTTTCTTGTACCATTAAAAGCTTTTCAATATACTTTGCAATAACGTCACATTCTAAATTCACTTTGTCCCCTGTCTTTTTACTTGTGAGTATTGTCTCACTTTGAGTATGTGGTATTATACAAACTTTAAAAATATCATCATCTACATATGCAACAGTAAGACTTACTCCATCAATTGTTATTGAACCTTTGAACACTATACTTTTTAAAATATCATTAATTGCTTCTATGCTTATCCATATAGCATTGCCTTCATTTGAAAATTCCTTTATTACCCCAATACCATCAATGTGTCCGCTAACTATATGGCCTCCAAATCTTCCCCCAAGTGCAAGTGCTCTTTCTAAATTAACTTTATCCCCCTTTTTTAATTCCCCAAGATTACTTCGCCTTAATGTTTCTCCCATAACATCTACAGTAAAACCTTTACTATCATATTCTGTTACAGTAAGACATACTCCATTTGTACATATGCTATCTCCCAAATTCACATCTTCTAAAACTTTATTTGCATCTATTTTTATTCTTGCATTTTCACCACTTTGAAATATTGAGTTTATTGTTCCTATTTCCTCTACTATTCCTGTGAACATACCTTATTCTCCTTTTTAACATATCCTTCTATAACCACATCTTCTTCAAATCTTGATATTTCTATATTATGAAAAGTTACAGCATCACTTATATTTTTGATACCCTCTCCAGCCACTGGAGTTTTAGCATCTTGTCCACCTATTATTTTAGGAGATATAAAAGAAATTACTTTATCAACTATTCCCTCATTTAAAGCTGAATAATTAAGAGTACCTCCCCCTTCTAACAGGATGCTATCTATATTGATTTTTCCAAGTTCATTCATCAAAAATCTAAGATCAACTTTTCCATTCTTTATTGGAGTTATTATTACTTCTGCTCCCTTTTTCTTTATTTCATCTATCTTTTCTTTATCTGCCAGTTTTGTTGTTGCTATAATGGTTTTTTCTTTAGAATCTAAATTAAGAACCTTAGAATTTAGTAGTATTCTTCCTTTACTATCCACAATTATTCTAGTTGCATCTCGTCCAGCCTTTTCTTTTAGTCTAGTTGTAAGACTTGGATCATCTTTAAGCACTGTTCCTATCCCCACCATAATTCCAGCAACTCTATGACGTATTTTATGAACGTATTGTCTTGAAATTTCATTGCTTATCCACTTTGAATCTCCTGTTACCGTTGCAATCTTTCCATCTAATGTCATTGCCGTTTTTAAAATACAAAATGGCTTTTTTGTTGTAATATATTTTATAAAAATTTCATTTATTTTTTTTATTTCTTCTTCAAATATTCCTACAGTAACCTTAATACCATTTTCTTTTAAAATGTTAATTCCTCTACCTGCTACTAATTCGTTTGGATCTCTCATTCCAACTATTACTTCTTTAATCCCACTTTTTACAATAGTATTTGCACAAGGTGGGGTTTTTCCATAATGAGAACATGGCTCCAATGTTACATACATAGTTGCCCCAGTAACATCCTCCGTTGCATTTTTTAATGCGTTTACTTCTGCATGAGGTCCCCCAAAGCGTTCATGGTAACCTTGTCCTATAATTTTGTTATCCTTTACAATTACAGCTCCAACTAATGGATTTGGATATGTATATCCTGCACCTAGTTTTGATAACTCAATTGCTTTTTTCATAAATTTGAGTTCCACTAAATCACCTCCGATAAGGTAATATTTAATTGTCTATATAATATATACTTTTTATTTTCCTAAAGGGATTTTAAACATTAAGAGAATTTTAGAATTAACAAACTTGCTATTTTTCGAATATTCTGTAAGATTTGTTTTTAGATTTATTAAAAAATTAAGCCCTGAAAATTAAAACTAATTTTCAGGGCACCTTATATTCTACACAATTATTAAAATAAATATATCCACCAATAAAAACTATAGCAAATAAACATATCTATCCTAACTTTTTAATAAATTAATCCCATTCTCCCATCCAGACTTTACTGTCGGTCTTGGAATTTCACCAAATCAACCACTAAAGTGGTTCGCGGACTTTACCGCCGGTCGGGAATTTCACCCTGCCCTGAAGGATTAAATATATACTTTATTAACTTGTCTAAATAAAATTTATCACTTTTTTATCGTATTGTCAATATAAATTTTCATTTTTATGCAATATTAATATTTCTTTCTTTCAAATAATAGTATATTTTATTATTATATTATACTTATAAGTATAAATTTTATATTGAGTTTTCTTGAAATTATATTTCTTAAATGCTACCATTAGTTATGTTTATTAATTCAATATTAGGAGGAATAATATGGTATTAAATGATATTATGAAATATATAGAAAGCGAATATAACATTATTAATTCTACTCCTTGCGAAATTTGCGGTGACTCGTATGTAGCGGAAAATTTAGAGGTACATATCATAGATAATATTCCTTATAATGTTTGTGTTTGCATTTGTCCAACTTGTGGACATGAAAGAATATTTAAATTCTGCGCCCCCTTTGTAAATGATGATGTTTTTAATGAAGTAAAAAGAAAATTCAATTAGAAAAAGGCTAAGATTAAACTATTAATCCTAGCCTTTTAACTATTTAATTATTTTAAATAAAGTTCTATTATTTTTAAAATTACATCTACCGCCTTATTCATTGCAAATGTAGGTATAAATTCAAATTTTCCGTGGAAATTATGTCCTCCAGTAAATAAATTTGGTGTTGGAAGTCCCATAAATGATAATCTTGCACCATCAGTTCCTCCTCTTATAGGCACTACCTTTGGAACTACTCCAACTTCCTCCATTGCTTTGAATGCAGTATCTACAATATGATACACAGGTTTAATCTTTTCCTTCATATTGTAATATTGATCATTCATATCTAAAACTACCGTATTTTTACCATACTTTTCATTTAAAGCATTCACAATATTTTTCATTGTAGCTTTTCTTTCTTCAAATTTTCTTCTATCAAAATCTCTTATTATATATTGCATTTTAGTTTCTTCCACCGTACCATTAAATCCTACAATATGATAAAAACCTTCATATCCTTCTGTATGTTCTGGCACTTCATTTTGTGGTAACATTGAATCAAGCTCGTTACCTACTGTTATTGAATTTATCATCTTATTCTTTGCAGAACCGGGATGAACATTTCTTCCATGTATAGTTAACTTAACACCTGCCGCATTAAAATTCTCACATTCCAATTCTCCAATTGCGCCACCATCTACAGTATATGCAAAGTCAGCGTTAAACTTTTCAACATCAAAGTAATCTGCTCCTGCTCCAATTTCCTCATCTGGAGTAAAAGCAATTTTTACAGTGCCATGTTTTATTTCTGGATGATTTATTAGATATTCCATTGCTGTCATAATTTCAGCAACTCCCGCCTTATCATCAGCACCCAAAAGAGTTGTTCCATCTGTTGTTATTAAAGTCTTTCCCACATATTCCTTAATTTCTGGAAAATCCTCAACCTTCAAAACAATATTATTTTCTTCATTAAGCACAATATCGTTTCCATCATAACCTTCTATAAACTTAGGTTTTATATCTTTTCCACTCATGTCTGGTGCTGTATCCATATGTGCCACAAATCCAATTACAGGAACATGATCTTCTGTATTTGCAGGTAAAGTTGCCATAACATAGGCTTTACTATCAACAGATACCTCAATCATTCCCATTTCCTTTAGTTCTTTTGCAAGTTCTTTAGCAAGTACCATTTGTCCTTCTGTACTTGGATGTGTATTTGAATCTTCATTTGATTTTGTATCAAAACTAATGTACTTTAAAAATTTATTTACTACAGCTTCCATTAACGTATCTCCCCTTTTCAAATTTATATACTAAAGCATTTATCCTAATATTAATTATAATAAGCTTTAATAAATTTACAACTAGGAAGCTTTCTACTATTGTTTTAAAACATTAACTACTATCTTTTCTTTCGCAAAAATGGGAATATACTCCGCGCCCTTACTTGGATCTTTGAACATTATTTTTACTTTCCCTTCATATTCACTTTCTATTTCTTCTGTTTTAATCATTCTATTTTCTTTTTCTATTACTATAGTACCTTTTTCCTTTCCTTTTATATCCTCATAACTTATTTCCATATCATCATTTTTAATAGGTTTAGCTGATTCTCTTTTCTTTATTTTTCCGTCAATAATAATATCACTTGTACCTTCTTTACGTTCTTTTAAAGTATATTGATTATCTACATCAACTGGAATATTAGCTAATACTTCATTAGTCTTATCCCATTCATCTCCAACATCAATTTTCTTATCAGAATAAAATGCTATTATTCTCTGTAGCTTTGATTCTAAAACTTCTTCTGAAAATTCCTTTTTTATAAAATTTTTAACTAACTCTTTTTTATTATTATCTTCTTCATTTTTTAAAATATCATTTCCTATATTATCTATCCCCATAACTTTTTCTACTTTACCACTTTCACTTATTTTAACTTTGAAACTCTTTCCTATAAATTTAGAATATATTGATTTATCTTGCTCCAAAAACATTCCTGTATTCGATAGATATTTTTTCAAATCTTCTTTTCCTTTAATATTAGTATTAAAATCAATAGAATCAAAAGTTACTTTTATTTCCATATCCTTGGCATCATTAACACTCCTAACATTGCATAAAAAACTCTCTCTGCTCTTTAATTCTATGGTTTCATTTGATGGTCCTTGAAAACTTCTATCACCATCAATTTGCATTCTAAAAGCTTCTCCTGTTTTTAATCTTAATGTCATTTTGTTTGATATCTTAACACATCCTGATAAAATATTACATAAATACACCATTAAAATTAAAAATACAAGTTTTTTTTTCAAAAAATCCCCTCCTTACATAACTAGTCTTAATATATTATTAGACTTTTGCAAAAATTTTATTGATTTTTAGTGTAATTTTGAAAAAATATTTAATTTTAATAATTTAATTATTGAAATCATATAATTGTAGTGCTAAAATTATCATATATTTACAATTTTATTTTTTTGTAAATATGATAAAAATTTTTTTTTATGGAGAATTTGGTTAATGAAGCGCAAGATAAATTTTACTAAATTTTTTTATACTTTTTTATTTGCTTTTATTCTTTTTAATGGTTCTTATTATGAAGTTTTAGCACATGATGTGACTCAAAAACATATACTCATAATTAACTCATATGATAAATGCATTAAACGTTCAGAATACTTAATAGATAAATTAATTCCTATATTAAAATCATCTAATGAGTCTTTAGATATAAATATTGAATATATGGATACTAAGTCCTTTAATAACTCTGAATATATTGAAAATCTATATACATTTTATAAAGAAAAATTTCGTCAAAAAAAATTTGACTTAATTGTTTCTATTGATGATGACTCACTTAACTTTTTAAAAAAATATAACAAATCACTATTTCCTAATACTCCTATAGTCTTTACCGGTGCAAATTTTTCTAATAAATCAATACTAAAAAACAATCCTTTTTTTACTGGTATGATTGAATATACGCCGCTTAAAGAAACTATAGATATGGCATTATCTTTAAATAAAAACACTAAAAATGTAATAGTTATTAATGATAACTCCTCAAAAGGATTATCATTAAAAAAATCATTAGATGATATTATGCCTAGTTTTAAAGGAATAGTTAACTTTATATTTTTAGATAATATTAACCTACTACATAATAAAGAGTTTTTAAATAACTACTCTAAGAATAGTATAGTATTGCTTTTGTCTGGATTTACAACTGATTACAGTGAATCTATTTTTATTGATAATGATACAATATTGTCTACTAGGGATTTCAATATTCCAATGTATAGTATTTGGGAAATGTTTTTAGGACATGGCGTTTTAGGTGGAAAAATGATTTCTCGGGAAAAAGAAGCTGAAATTTTGGGTAATACAGCTCTTAGAATATTAAAGGGAGAGAATCCAAACGCAATTCCTATAATTACTACGCCTATTGGAAATTACAAATTTGATTATAATCTTATTACCAAATTTGATATTCCAATGACACTACTACCATATAAAAGCTCATTTATAAATCTTAAACCTTTATCTTATACCATACCTAAGATACTAGTTTTATTATTTATTATATTTATTATTACATTATGTATCTTTTTATCAATGAGCCTTTATGAAAAACATAATACTAGAACCGCATTAATCGAAAGTGAAAAACGACTTAGAACTTTGATTAATTCATCTCCAGATCTTATATGTCTTAAGGATGGTAATTGTCGTTGGCTTGAAATTAATAAGGCAACTGTTAACTTTTTAAACCTTAAAAACATTGATTGGAAAAATAAAACTACTGAACAATTAATAAATTTAACAAATACTTATAAAAACAGACTTGAAAAATATAAGAATTTTGATTTTCTAACACTAAAGCAAAAATCAATAATTAATTATCAGGATGAATTCTTTTCAAATAATGGTTCTAAGATAGTTTTAGATATATTTAAAGTACCTATATTTGATTCTAATAATAATCCTTCTGGATTAGTTACCATAGGTCATGATTTAACCCCCCATCTAAAAGCTGAGGAGAACAAAAAACTTTTAGATGAAGCTCTTTCTTATCAACAATTAAGAACAAAGTTTTTTGCTAATATTTCTCATGAGCTTAAAACTCCTCTTAATCTAATTTTAAGCGCTATTCAATTTTTACAATCAGTAAATGGCGATTCCTCTTTGAGGACGAACTTTAATAAATATGGTGACGTAATAAAAGAAAATTCTTATAGAATGGTTAGAATAATAAATAACATTTTAGATATAACAAAAATTGACTCAGGTTACTTTGAAATTCACCCTGAAAATTATAATATAGTAGAAGTAGTTGAAGATATTTGTTTATATTCTTCTTCTTATATAAATTCAAAGAACTTAGAATTTATATTTGATACAGATACTGAAGAAAAAATTATAGCTTGTGATCCACACTTAATAGAACGTATAATATTAAATCTTTTATCTAATGCAATAAAGTTTACTAATGCTGGTGGTAAAATAACAGTTAATATGTATGACAAAGGAGACTTTATTGATATTTCTATAAAAGATACCGGCATTGGAATTCCTAAAAATCATCAAAAAATCATATTTGAAAGATTTGTTCAAATAGACAAATCATTATCAAGAAACCAAGAAGGTAGTGGAGTTGGCCTTTCACTTGTAAAATCCTTTGTCGATTTACACAACGGATTTATAAAATTAAATAGCAAGGTAGGTCATGGAAGTGAATTTATAATTACTCTTCCTTCAGTTACAATAAAAGATAGTAATATAAATCTCTATTCAGATATATCACCTTATGAATTTAAAAGCGAAAAATTAAACATAGAATTCTCAGATATATACTAAAGGCAAAAGGAATTTATCCCTTTGCCTTTATCCTTTTAAATTTAACCTTTCTATAAAAGGTAATAAAAATTTCCCCGTAATGCCAACAAATATTCCAGTTCCTATGGCTGCTACAAGCAAGATAGGTAGATATGATACAATCATAGCATTGTTTATAATTAATCCAGCAACTATAACCTGTCCTATATTATGAAATACTGCTCCTACAATACTAACCCCTATAATACTTACATTTTCTTTTCCAATCCTTTTTAATGTGTACATTGAAAGGAAACTGAAAATTCCTCCTGCTATACTATAAATAAATGAAGACATATTTCCTGCTATCAATGTAGATAATAATACTCTCAAAACTACTACAAGTAAAATCTCATTAAAATCTAAAATATAAAGAGCCATTAGAGTTATTATATTTGTGAGTCCAAGCCTTGCACCTGGTGCTATAAATGGTATAGGTAACATTCCCTCAATAACATGAAGGACAAGTCCTTGTGCTACAAGTAATGCTATGAAGGTCATTTTTCTGGTTTTCATTACAACTTACCCCTTACTGTGATATATCATCATATTCTTTTTTATTATCATTTCCTTTTATTTTTATAATAATTTTATGAGGAAGACATACTAGAACATCTCCAACTTTATCTTTGAATCCATCTTTAACACATATTTTATCATGACAATTGGCATCAAGTATTCTTACACCACCGTTTTCTATTTCCACAATATTTTCTCCTAAATCTGTTTTTATACTTAACACATCTTTTGGATTTTTTTTATTCAAAAAAACCGTCTTATAAAGCTTTCCTTTTACATATATCTCTGCAAAATTTTCAGCGTACTTTTTACTTGAAATATACTTTAGAGTTCCAGCACCAATTGCAGATATAATTAAAAATATAACTATCAATATCTTATCTATTTTCTTCACAAATTAACCGCCTTCCTTAATTTTAACCCAATAAATAAATTTTAAAAAAACAATATCAATCTTATCTTTATCAAAATAAATAAAATTTATAATTCCATTATACTACCTTAGCCACTTTAATTTAAAGGAACTTTTCATTTCTATATATGCTTAAAATTGACTTTTATAATTACAAAAGGTAAAATTAAAAAAACTAATTAAATTACTTTGTATTTAGGAGGATTCAATGTTTAAATTTAAAAAATTCACGGCATTTATTGCATTAATTATAGTATCATCATTATTATTTTCTGGTTGTATGAAAGATGAAATTAAGCCAATCTCTAAAGATGGACTTTTTCTTGGAACCATATGTAAAATCACTGTTTATGATAAAGTATCCCCTAGTGTACTAGATAAAGCTTATGCTAGAGTTAATGAAATACAAAACGAAATGAGCATAAATAAAGCTTCAACCGAAATTACAAATATAAATTCATCTTCAGGTAAAAATTACGTTAAAGTTTCAAGTGATGTCTTTGAAGTTATAAATAGAAGCCTATATTATTCTAGTATTTCTGAAGGAAAATTTGATATATCAATAGGCTGTATAGATAAGTTATGGAATATAGGAACTGATAAAGCTAGAATACCATCTCAAAATGAAATAACTTCTAAACTACCTTTAGTAAATTATAAAAATATACTTATAAATAAAAAAGATAGTTCAGTTATGTTAAAAAACAAAGGAATGCTTATTGACCTGGGCGCCATAGCTAAAGGTTATGCAGGAGATGAAGTAAAAAAAGTTCTTAAAAAAAATGGAGTTTCCCATGCTGTTATTAATTTAGGTGGAAATATTGTTACAATGGGAAATAAGCCAGACGGGGATCAATGGAAAATAGGAGTTAAGGATCCATTTATGCCAGACGCTAACCCATGGGCTACCATAAGTATTTCTGATAAATCAATAGTAACATCAGGGATATATGAGCGTTTCTTTGAAAAAAATGGCAAGCGCTATCATCATATTTTAAATCCTAAAACAGGATATCCTATAGATAATTCACTTGTAAGTGTTTCCATAATATGTGATAAATCTATAAATGCAGATGGATTATCCACAACAATATTTTCCATGGGACTAGATAAAGGATTAAAATTAATAGAATCTATAAAAGACACAGAAGCCATCTTTGTAACTAAAAATCATGATGTATATATATCATCTGGTCTTAAAAATAACTTTAAAATAACTAATTCTAAGTTTAACTTAAAAATTCATTAGAATAATCTATATCCCCAACATATATACATATAAAGTATATATGTTGGGGGTTTTCTATTGAAATATTTTACAAATTATTGTAATATTATCTATATATTACTGATAATCTCTTCAATATTTCACCTCGGTATATTCTCAATATAATTATTTACAGATTAAAGTAATTATTTTTATTTAAGATTATAACAACAAAATAAATGGTGGTGAAGTTAATGATAAAAAAAGAAATGTTAGCCATGATTCTTGCAGGAGGACAAGGTACTAGACTAAAGATTCTAACTAAGAACAATGCTAAACCAGCAGTACCATTCGGTGGTAAATATAGGATCATAGATTTTACATTAAGTAATTGTTCTAACTCTGGAATCGACACCATTGGAGTATTGACACAATATGAACCTCACATACTTAATTCCCACATAGGTATAGGTAGTCCTTGGGACTTAGATAGAAATAGAGGTGGAGTTTCAATTCTTCCCCCACATATGAGAAATGATGGAGGAAACTGGTATATGGGTACAGCAGATGCCATATATCAAAATATAATGTTTATAGATAAATATGATCCTGAGTATATATTAGTTTTATCAGGTGATCACATTTACAAAATGGACTATTCTAAAATGTTAAAATTTCACAAAGAGAAAAACTCTGATGCAACAATAGCTGTCATTGATGTAGCAATAGATGAAGCTAGTCGTTTCGGCATAATGAATACCAATGATGATGATAAAATATATGAATTTGAAGAAAAACCAGAACATCCTAAAAACAATAAAGCTTCTATGGGAATATATATTTTTAACTGGAAGATACTTAAGGAATTTCTAATCGAAGACTCCGAACTCCAGAATTCCGACCATGATTTTGGTAAAAACATAATTCCAAGCTTACTTGATTCAGGCTACAATCTTTATGCTTATTCTTTTAAAGGATACTGGAAAGACGTTGGAACTATAGAAAGCTTATGGCAAGCTAATATGGATTTACTAGATACTAAAAATCCATTAGATATCTACAATAAAAACTGGAAAATTTACTCTGTAAGTCCATCAAAACCTCCTCAATATACAGGTCCAAACGCTATAATTCAAAATTCTCTTGTAGTGGAAGGATGTGCCGTATTTGGCAAAATTCAAAACTCCGTATTATTCCCAGAAGTTGAAGTTGGGGCAAACAGCATAATCGAAGATTCCGTAATAATGGGTAATGTAAAAATTGGAGAAAACGTAATTATTAGAAAATGTATAATCGGAAGTCACACAATTATAGAAAACAATAGCGTTATTGGCAATTCTGATGACATAACTGTTATTGGAGATGGTGAAAAAATAAAGACAAACTCTATAATTAAAAATTAGGGGGTATTACATGTTCAAGGATTATATGGGAATAATAAGTCTTAATGAAGAAGACAAAGATTTAACTAACCTAACCTCTAGTAGACCTCTTGCTGCAATACCTATTGGGGGACGGTATAGACTAATTGATTTTGTACTATCTAATATGGTTAATTCAAACATAACCAATATTGGTATATACACCCAAAGCAATTCAAGATCATTACTACATCATGTTCAGTCCGGTAAACCTTGGGATCTAGATAGAAAGATAAACGGTCTATTTTTATTTAACTTTAATTTCACGCATTCAAAAACTAATGACATATATTTATTAAAAGATAATATTGACTATCTTTATAGAAGTAAACAAAATAACATATTATTTTCATCTTCTAATATGATTTGTAACATAGACTATTCAAAAGCAATTAAATTCCACGAAGAACAAAAATCTGATATAACTATAATATATAAAAAAGTATCCAACGCTGATACAAGTTTTCTAAATTGTAATGTTCTAAATTTAGATTCTGACAATGATGTCATAAGTGTTGGAAAAAATATAGGTGTAAAACCTATCTCAAACATATCCATGGATATGTTTATCATGAGTAAAAAAACACTTATAAATCTCATAAATGAGTGTATATCCACAGGATACTATAATTCACTAAAGGATTGTGTATACTCTAAAAATCTAACACTTAATATAAAAGGTTATGAATATACAGGATATCTAGAGTGCATAAATTCAATGAATTCTTATTATAAAACCAACATGGATATGCTAAATTATGAAACTAGTAAAGAACTTTTCTTTGGTCCTCGTTCAATTTATACAAAAGTAACAGATGCTCCTCCTACTAAATACGAGAATGGCTCACATGTATCAAATTCTCTTATAGCTAATGGTTGTATTATAGGCGGCTCCGTTAAAAACAGCATAATATCTAGAAGAGTTATAATACACAAAGATGCTTCTGTAGATGGTTGTATTATTCTTGCTAATTGTGAAATCAAAGAAAATGCAAAACTCACTGGAGTAATAATAGATAAAAATGTAATAATTGAAAAAGATAAAGAATTTAAAGGAGACGCCTCAGTTCCAGTCTTTATAGAAAAAAATCCGTATTCTAAAGCCACCTTAGTATAATAAAGGAGCAGTTCAGTCTGCTCCTTTATTTTCTTTAATATATTATTAAGGACAACCTATGAATAACTTGATATAATATAAATGATATTTAATATTTTTAATATAAGTAGGTGAATACATGAAACGAAAAACAGGCGTTGTAATTAAAGTTTGTAAAAATTATGTCTCCATAAAAACTGTAAACGGAGAAATCTTTAATGTTAAAATTAGAGACTACACTCCAAATATAGGAGATATATATTCAGGAAATATTACATATCAAAATCCTAAAGTGTTAAGAAGAATAATAGCCCTTCTAATAGTCATAATAGCCATAGTATTTTGTAGAAATGTCTATACTTATCATGCACCCAAAGCAGTAATAACTATAAACATTCCTCCTACAATTCAATTGAAAGTAAATAATTGGAACAAAGTAGTTAACGTATCTGCTACAAAAGAAAATGGAAGAAACCTATTAATAGGTCTTAAACTGAAAAATCTCAATCTCAATAATGCTCTTGAAAAAATAATAGATACTGCAAAAGAAAAAAACATTATAAATGATAAATACTTAAAAAATAAAGACAATAGCATAATAATCTATACCTCAACAAATAATGATTCTATGGATTTATCTTCTTTTGAAAAATATCTTAAAGACAGAAAATTAAGATATAAAATTAATTATAATGGAAGTGATAGGATAAAATAAACCGGAGATATTCTTATCTCCGGTTTTAAACTATTATTTAAAGTTTGGAATATCAAATACAGGTTTTGCACCTTTACATTGTTCCATAAGATCTTTTATTCTTTTAAGTTGTTTATAGCCCCATCCAATATCCGTACAATACTGATGCCATGTAACATCTATATTCCATCTCATTTTATATAAAGTATTTTGCTTATATTTAGAGCTATTTATATAACCATTTCCTATAAATTCAGCTCCTCCAATTATAGCATCTTCTGGAGTGAACCATCCCTTTTTATATGCATATTCAGATCCACCTTTTAAAGCATTATTATCTACTGCTCTAACCCCAAACATATTATATGTTTTCTTAGGTATAACAGCTTTTCCATCAACAGAATTTACAAGAACTCCAGTTGCCAGTTTAGAGGTCCCATTTCCTGTTTCAAGTAATGCATGTGATACCAAATAAATCGGATTTATATTACTTTTCTTAGCGCCATCCAAAAATGCTTTTCCTTTTCCCTCCAAAATACCCTTTCCTCTTAAAATATTATTTAGATTTTCTATCGTTACACCTTCCATATAATTTAAGTTTAAAAATTGGTATTTCCCTAAATCATCAAGAAAATTATTAGAATCCATATAATATTTAACTAAACTCTCACTACTGCCAATCCAATTACTTCCTTCACTATACTTAGGATCTCCATCTTTCATCTGATTTTTAGTAGCTTCATATATTGTTTTATTATAATTTGTATATTTTAAAATCTCATTTGGATTTTTTTCATTTATTATATTCTTATTAAGAACTTTAAAATATATACTGCTATAGTTATCATAATCTGTATTGCTATCCATATGTATTCCTGGTCTGCTTGACGCTTTTACATAAATCATAACTTTATATTTCCCAGAATCTAAACCTCGGTCCTGTCTAACTATATAAGGATTATTAGGATTCATATTATCACTATACCCATTGGTAATTTCTTCATAAGATACATGTGAATATCGTTCATTACCAGCATTGTCAAAAACTTCATCAGGATATTTAAATATGAATACTCTATATTGTACTGATGATGAAAAATTAGAAATCATTTTAAAGCTTGTACTATTATTCTTAATAACAGGTTTTCCTATTATCTCAACAGTTTTTATGCTTGGTAAAGATTTATAATTAGTAAAGTCTACTAGTTCTTTAGCTGTATTAAAAGTCATTCTTGTAACTTTTGATAATGGTTTTCCATTGCTACTTTTAACTCCAGTTCCCAATTCTAAATAATAACTTTTTCCAGGAACATATCCCCCAACTTGAGGATATACTATTATTGTTTTTGAATCATCCCCCTTACAAACCGATATATTTATTTTCTTTCCACTATTGCTTTTTACTGCTATATTATTTGTATTAATCGTGGAAACATCTAAGTTTTGATTTAATCTTACACACCAAGCTTTGTTTACCTTTACATTTGATTTTGTAGGTACTTGTTTAATATCCGCTGCAAAGCTTGTCTTCGAAATCGTTAAAAATAATCCTACTACCATTAATATTTTGCAAACTCTTATTCTTATTTTCACTCTTTTATCCCCCCATAATTTTATATAATAATGTATTATCGTAATTACTATGTGTGTTTTTATACAAGAATGTTTTCCTCCTTATCCATAGTTATACATATTCCATTTTTTACATATAAACTCCTCTTTTAAAACATAAAATCATACCTTAAAATAAGATATGATTTTATGTAATATATTTATTTTATTTTTTCTAATAATCTAGGGAGTGATTCTTTTGCCTTATCCCTAGGTCTTACTTCTATAATATAAACAATGTCTGAATCCTTCATCTTATCAAAATGATATTTAAAATCTATATTTCCTGTTCCCACTACTTGATGATCGCTTAACCCATTATTATCATGAACATGACAAGTTCTTATTTTATCTACATGGTTTAAGAAAAATTCAACTTCATTATATTTGTTTTCATAAGAATGTCCTATATCCCATGTTAAAAATAAATTTTCTTCCTCTTTCAATAATTTATTTAAGGTTTCTTGAACTAATTTTTCCGGAAAACGTCCTGAATTTTCAATACAAAGTTTTATTTTTCCTTTAGAATATTCTATTAGTTCCTTTAGACTTTCTTCTAATACATCTTTGTATTCATCTAAATATACTTCATCTAAATATACCTTTTTATTTGTTAATGTAAAACAAACCGCAGGTCCTATATGCATAGTAAGTCTAGTAGCCCCTACATCATGTCCAAAATCCATTACTTCCTTTATTCTATTTATCCCAGCTCTCCTAATTTCACTTTGTAGTTGAAGAAGAGATATGTCTTCTGGTGCATGAAACGTAATTTCTATATTTTTTTCTTTACTATATTTTTTTATTTGTTCTCTCTCTTCTTTGCTAAATTTCTCTGGAAAAAATATAGGCATATTTATATTAAGTTCTACAGCAGAAAATCCATTTTTATAAGCATAATCTATAGTATCAAAAACCTCTGTTTCTCCAGCTGATGCAGCATATCCTATTTTCATATTAATCACCCCAATAATAATTTAGGTACTAGATGTACATTGATACATCTAATACCTATTTTAATTTATATATTATTTTATAAGTTAATTTCTATTATACTCTTGTTGCTTTCACTTCAATAATATCTTTAACCGCTTTAAACTTTTTAATAGATTCCTCAGAGACTTCGCTGTCTACATTTAATACCATAAGAGCATTTTCACCCTTAGCCTTTCTTCCAACTTGCATTGTAGCAACATTAATTCCTTCCATTCCAATTATAGTACCAACTTGACCTATAACCCCTGGTACGTCCTTATTTTGAACAAATAGCATATGAGTGCTTGGCTTAACATCTACCTCATATCCTTCAATTTCAATAATTTTTCCTTCATGATTACTTGAAACTGAACCTGCAAGAGTGAATTCTTCCATCTTATTATTAGTTATTTTTATAGTAATAAGATTTGAATAATTTTTGTATTGTTCTTCTATCTTTTGCTGTTTTATTCCTATTCCATTTTGTTCTGCTACTATTCTTGCATTAATATAGTTTACTCTATCATTACTTACAGGTTGAAGAAGTCCTTTTAGAAATGCTATTTCAAGAGCATCAATATCAAACTTTGTAACATCTCCCCAGTAAGTTAAATCAACATATTTTACAGGTTCACTATTTAATTGATAATACAGCTTACCTAGCTTTTCTATAAGTTCAATATATGGCTTCAACTCTTTAAGCTCTACTCTATTTATTCCAGGTAAATTAACTGCATTAGGAACTATTTCTCCCTTTATACCATTAATAACTTGCTGCGCTATAGTAAGTCCTACGTTTTCTTGCGCCTCGAAAGTAGTTGCTCCAATGTGTGGAGTTACAGTTACATTTGGGAACTCATATAAAGGACTATCAAATCTCGGTTCTTTAGCATGAACATCAAGTCCAACACTTTTTACTTTTCCACTTTTTAATCCTCTATAAAGTGCATCTTCATCCATAAGTTTTCCTCTAGCTGCATTTACAAGTCTAACCCCATCTTTCATAAGTTCTATTTCATGATCTCCAATAATTCCTATTGTCTCTTTAGTTCTTGGAGTGTGAATTGTTATAATATCAGCTTCTTTTACTAGTTCATATAAAGTTTCCTTTTTATCTACTCCATATCTTTTAAATCTTTCATCAGCTATATATGGATCGTAAGCTATTATATTCATTCCAAATGCTTTCATTCTTGTAGCTACCAATGCCCCAATTCGTCCAAGTCCGATTATTCCTAGAGTTTTGTTATATAATTCGTTTCCCATAAACAAATCTCTTTCCCATTTTCCTGACTTTAAATATGAATCTGCATGAGTAAAGTTTCTAGCCCCAGCAAGCATATGCGCGATTGCTATTTCACAAGCTGAAATTGTATTACTATCTGGAGTATTTGCAACTATAATACCCCTTTTTGTTGCTTCTTCTATATCAATGTTATCAACACCATTTCCCGCTCTGCCAACGATTTTAAGATTAGGTGCCTTTTCCATAAGTTCTTTGTCTACCCTATTATCACTTCTTATTATAAGTCCATCATATTCATGAATTTTTTCTAACAAGTCTTCTCTTTTTATTCCTATTAATAAGTCAACATCCATCTCTTTTTGTAAAAGCTTAACCCCAGCTTCATCAATACTTTCAGCTATTAACACTCTTCCTTTATTCATATATAAAACCCCCTACTTTATTTAAATTCCTAAATATAATATTTATATTTAAATTTTAAGATTTAGATTATAGACATTTTTTTAAAGCATCTAAGCTAACATCTATCATTTCTTCATTTACACACCCCATGTGTCCAAATCTTATCATTTTTCCTTTTAAGTCGCCTTGTCCACCAGCAATTACAATATTAAATTCTTCTTCAAGTCTGTTTTTAATTTGCTTTGCTATTCCATCCTTATCAAAAGTTATTGCTGTAACTGTATTTGATAAGTAGTTTTTGTCAGTATATATATTAAGCCCCATTTTCTCTACTTCAGTTCTAAATTTATTTGCTAAAGTTTCATGCCTTTTATATACATTGTATAATCCTTCTTCTTCTATCATCTTTAATGCTTCATTAGTTGCAGCTATTAATGATACTGCTGGTGTATATGGATTTTGTGGTGTTGGCTTTTGTAAAAACTCTTTTGCTCTTTTAAAATCCATATAATACTTTGGTATATCTGATTTCTCACAAGCTTCCCATGCCTTGTCACTAACCCCTGCAAAGAATAATCCTGGAGGAGACATAAGTGCTTTTTGTGATGCTGTAATTAAAACATCAATATTCCAATTATCCATTTTAGCTTCTATTCCACCTATAGAACTAACTCCATCAACTATAAATAATTGATTTTTATCTTTCATAAACTGTCCTATTGCCTTAATATTATTAGTTACAGCTGTTGATGTCTCATTATGAGTTACTATAAGTGCTTTATGATAATCTTTTAATCTATACTCTATTTCTTCTAACTTTACCCCTGTTCCCCATGGTACTTCTAATACTTCTACATCAACTCCATATATTTTTGCAATTGTTATAAATCTATCTCCAAATACCCCACAAGATACAGCTAAAACTTTATCCCCTTTTGAAAACATATTTACAATGGCTGCCTCAAGTCCACCTGTTCCTGATGCTGGAAATGTTAATACTGGATTTTTAGTTTGAAATACATATTTAAGTCTTTCACTCATTTCTCCAAACATTGTCCCAAATTCTTTTGTTCTATGATGAAGTACTTCCTCCCCCATTTTTTTTAAAACTCTATCTGGCACATTTGTTGGCCCCGGTGTCATTAATAACTTTGTGCTCATATATAAAACCCCCTATTTTAATTAATTATATATTCTCAATATTCTGTTTTTTATTTTTTCTTCACTTTTCCTATATATACTATTTATCTTTTATTTATTTTCTCGCCCCAAAATAAAAAACTCCATCCTTGAAAATTCAAGGACGGAGATATATTCTTAAGTATCCACGTGGTACCACCTTAGTTTACTGCCTTATTGCAGCCTCATTATATAACGGATAACTCCGGCATAGGTTGTTACTCCCATACAGCTTTAGGTCGGATTCAATAAAGTTCATTATGGATTCACACCAAACATCCACTCTCTTAAAATGAAATTTTATTTACTGCTACCCTTCATAGCTTTTGTATAATTATAATAAACTCTTAATAATAATTCAATAGCATTTTGAAAATTTTTTTATAAAATCGTATTGAAATCGGTATCAACTTTAAAAAATATTACCATATATGATTATACATGGTAATATTTTTTAAACTCTACTTCTCTGCCATTTTCCTCTTTTATAAAATATAAAAACAACTGTCATCTCAATAAAATCAGCTATACAAAATACTGACCACACCCACAAAATAGATAAATTTAAAACCTTAACCACTATGAATAAAACAGGAATTTGTACACACCATCTTCCTATAAAACTTGCTATGAAATATGGGAAATTATATCCTGATCCAGGGAATACAGATCCAACACCCATAGTTGCTCCCATAGCTATAAGTCCTATACTTATTATTTTAAGCATAGATGTACCTATACTTATAACTTCAGCATTACTTATAAAAATTCTCATTATAAATTCAGGAAATATAAATATTAAAATAGCTAAAATTGACATTATGCTGGCACCTAATATACCCGCCTTATGTGCAGATTCCTTAGCTTTATCAATTTTATTTGCTCCAAGACATTGTCCAACTATAGCACTTGATCCCATAGATAATCCAACTATTGGCATATTAGTGAAGTTGATCAGCTTGTTTCCTATACCAATTGCTGCTACAGATGGTGTGCCATAAAATGCTACAAACTTCAATACCATTATTCCTGCTAAATTTTTAGACAACATTTGGAATCCACTTGATATTCCTATAGTTAACAATTTCTTATCTATACTCCAATCTAATTTAAATAATCTTTTAAAATTTAATTTTATATGTTTTTCCTGTGTTATAAAAATAATCAAAGCTAATATAAACGCAATTGTTGTAGACACTACAGTTGCAAGTGCTGCACCAAATATCCCCATATTAAGTCCTGGTATACTTGTTCCAGGTATTTTTTCAAACATAAACAGAGGATCTAACACCACATTAAATATAGCAGCTACGATCATAACAATCATAGGCTTTTTAGCATCACCAATACACCTAAACGCTGTATTTATTGTGAATGATGAAAACATAATTGGTAAGAAAAATATTCTTATATATCCATACTTCAGCGCACTTTCTTTAACTAATGGATCTTTTGTAAAAAATCCTATAAGTGGCTTTAAAAATATAAGCATTAAAATTGCCGCAATAACAGCTACTAAAGCCTTAAATATTAAAGTTTGTTCTATTGCTATGGTAGTCTTTTCATTATCTCCAGTACCATAACTTTGAGAAATTACAGAAACAGAGCTTGTTCCAATTATTTCATTTAAAATATCCACTGTCCAAAATATAGTGGTAAATATAGTGGCTGCTGCAACTGCTGAAGAAGATATTTTTCCAATCCATATAAGATCAACTAAATCATAAGCAGATTGAAATAAGTATCCCATCATTGTAGGAATAGACATTCTAAGTAAATTCTTTAGTATACTTCCCTCGAAGAGCTTCTTTTCATTTTGTTCCTTCATATTTTTTTCACTATCTCCTTTATATTTTTAACTACATCACTTCTCTTATTAAATAAATTAATTCCATTAAATAGTATAATATATTTACATGTTTTAAACTACTTTTCCTAATAAATAAGTGTTTCAAAAACTTATCCACAATCACTGCATTTTTTTGTGGATAAGCTGTATATTTCATGTTAATTGTATATTTTTTATTACCATATAGAATAATTTAATTTTAATTTTATATACATATCCACATTATCCACAATTTGCCTGTGAATAACTTGTTTATTTTATGTTAATTTCTAATATATTGTAATAGAATATGTTCTATTTTAGAACATATTTAATTACAATTTTATTTATTTTATATAAATTCATATAAAATTTCATAAGTTGTCCACATACATGTGTATAATATGTTAATAATTTCTATATAAAGAACTTTTATACTTTTAAAATATTTATTAACACTTTTAAGTTTATTAAATATAATGAAGTATACAAACCTCTGTAATTCCCTTTTTTAACCTTGTAAAATCCCTAGTTAAATTTATTTTAACTAGGGATTCTATACTTATTTTATAATTTTTCAAAACTTTCTGTATATTTATGTTATAATACAAAGTATAAAATATTTTTGTTAACAATTTGTATACCTACTCTTTTTAAACTGCAATTTTGTCATTGCAGTTTATTTTTTTGGCTACATTATGTATTATTGATTAAGTTTGTCTTATACTATAATTAACAATTATACAACTTAGCTTTTAGGAGGTTTTTACTATGAGAATTGGCATGGGATATGATGTCCACAAATTATGCAAAAACAGGAAATTAATATTAGGCGGAATTGAAATACCTTATGACTTGGGACTTTTAGGTCACTCTGATGCAGATGTTCTTATACATGCTGTAATGGATAGTTTGCTTGGTGCAGCAGCTCTAGGAGATATTGGAAAACATTTTCCTGATACAGACAATAAATATAATGGAATTTCCAGTATGTTTCTTTTAAAAGAAGTAGGTAAATTACTTAGTGAAAATTCATATGAAATTATAAATATAGACGCTACTATAATAGCTCAAAAACCTAAGATGGCTCCTTATGTTAAAGATATGATAAAAAATATATCCTCTGCATTATGTATTAATGAAAACCAAGTAAATGTAAAAGCAACCACTGAAGAAGGTCTTGGTTTCACAGGAGAAGGTCTTGGTATATCAAGTCAAAGTATTTGTCTTATAAATCAAAAATAAAAAAGCCCTTCAAATGAAGGACTTTTTTTCTATACATTAAGTTCTGTTACTATAGTTTCTACTACCTGTGCTGAATCTATTTTTACTGGCTTTCCAGCAGCACTTAAAAATACATTTTTATCAATTATAGTATTCATAACTTCTTCTACTGTTTTTTCCTCCACATCAGGTTTTATATCTTTAACCTTTATATTCATGTTCTTTCCTTTATTAGTTAAAAAGTTCATTACTAATAACTTACTCATACTTTGTACCCCCTCAACAATATTCATATATAATCTAGTTTCTAGTCAATACAGTATTATTTTCTCTAAAAATTCTAACATCCTCAAATCTTAAAAGCTTTTTTATTTCAAGTGCAACCTCAAATACATCTTCATCTGTTGCTTCTGGAATCAATTTTTGAAGTCTTTGAGTCTTAAAAACATCCCTACCTTTTTTATCAGCTCCAGCAAGGTATTTAAGTACTAAAGAGCTTTTATAATTTCTAGCATTAATCATATCTACCACTCCTTTCATTTAGTAGATATGCTCATTTACCAAAGTATCTACTTTTTTTATAAAAAATTTATAATATGGTTTTTATATAGGCTTGTACCTATATTTCTATTGTGGTATATATTATATAAGTATTATTTTTCACCATAGTACATAAAAAGTTTTATAGTATATAAATTATACGGAATATTTAGGGGGTACATACAATGTCAAAAATATATGAAAAAACCTATTCTTGTGGCATGGAACTAACTATGGATGTAATAGGTGGTAAGTGGAAAACTGTTATCCTATGGCATCTTAGAAACAGGACTCTTAGATTTAGCCAATTAAAAAGAAGACTTGGTAGCATAACTCAAAAAATGTTAACTCAACAATTACGCGAGCTTGAAAGAGATGGACTTGTAAATAGAACTGTTTACCCTCAAGTTCCTCCAAAGGTTGAATATAGCTTAACAGACTATGGAAAACATATAATCCCTGTATTATACTCCATCTATTCATGGGGTATTAATTATGCAAAAGATTTCGATGTTGATCTTGATATAGATAAAGAAACTCTTGATAAAATCCTTAAAAGAGAAATTTAGGGTGCAATTGCACCCTAAATTTATATCCTATTTTCCAATTCCTCATCATCTATTGCTGTTCTCTTTACTTTAATATTGCTAAAATCAGGCTTGGCTTCATTTATATCATTTGCAGGTTTAGTTATTATTGCAGGTTTGCTTGTAATTCCAATGGTTTCAGGTTCTAATGTTGTAATAGCTGAAAATTCATGGCTACTATACATATATCTCATGTCTAAAAGTTTTTCATCTATATTTTTATTACCTTCAAATATAAGTCCCTTTAATATTAAATCCTTTATTCTGTCACTTCTATCCCCTTCAATATATTTTAGAAGTTCTTCATTAACTATCTTGTCCTTTTTTTTTCGTTCACCTATATACAAAGAAATTTGCATAGATTTCACCTCCTAGACAGCCTTTCTCTTCCATTTTCTAATTCCTTGTTTAAATAAACCTGATGCATTTTGATTTCTAGTTAAATACATAGCATTTTTAAACTCTTCTTGAAGATATGGCTTCAATATTGTTGCTCCTCCACCAGTAAATATGATGTTATCTATAAAAGGAAATGCATTTTCCCAAACAGTTCTTATTTCAAGTACAATTTTTCTTGCAAGACTTCTATAAGCCTTTTGAATAACAGGTGTTAGGTCATATCCCTTTATTTGTCCACTTGCAACTATATATTGAATTTGTCCATCTGATACATTTAAGTGAAGCTCTTGTTCTATGTAATTCTTAATCCACATATAAGCTATATACATTCCACTATTTTTTGTATCACAAAAATCTGCTAACGGTTCTAATGCATCTACTAAATAAAGATTATGTGTTTTTCCTCCAATATCTGATATTGCATTAACTTTTCTTGCTAAATCCTTATTTGTTAAGTTTCCACTACTGTCTAATATAAGATCACATAGTGTACCATGAGGTTGTGCTTTTACTATTAAATCTTCTACTTTTACTATCTTATTTTGAAATTCTTTCTCCCCATATAGTCTTACTCCTAAATTATGTTGTCTTAATACTTTCGCTTTCATCTTCTCTATTCTTTCCTTATCTAAACTAGCAGTTACAGGAAGTCCCATAACAAGCTTTACTCTACTTATAGGTTTTTTAGTTAAAAGGCTTAAATGAGTTTTTAAAAGAATATCAAAAGAAGTATCATCATGCTTGTCCGATGCACCATTCCACTGAATATTTCTATCCTGCTTTACAGCACATTTTCCAACTAAATATTTAGATCCATTTACCTTAACTTCTATTCTACTTAATTTATCTATTTTTTCTTCCTGTAGGTCATTGTCCTTATTATATGATGGTCTCCATGATGTTACGTAAGAAGGTGTTACTATCATATTTGTGTCCTCTCCTCTAGATTTTGTGTCTGCATAACCATCATCAATTACTTGTACAGAAAAAGAATCTACAATATTATTTCCTTTTGACATTAATTTTTATCCCCCTTATTCTATATACTATAATGGATTATAATATGTTGTTTGTGTATTCCATTTTATTTCATTATAGTATATTTCCAAAAATTAGTAAATACCATTTTGTAATTTTTACCATTTAATGCTTTTACATAGTATTTTTAAAATTAAAAAAGCTATTGATAAACAACATTTATCAATAGCCTACTATATATTTATTATTCTTTTATATACTTGTATTTTAGTCTTCCCAACATTCTGCATTTACTAATCCTTCTATATGACTAGCTTTAAACACAGGATCTTTTCCTTCTTTCTTCTGTCTTGTATAATCCTTTAATACCTTGAATGCTAAAGGACTTAGTTTCCAAATAGCAATAAGATTTATTATAGCCATTGTTCCCATGAATAAATCTGCTAAATCCCAAACTATTTGAATTTTAGCAACTGTTCCGAATAACACCATTCCTAAAACTGAAACTCTATATATCATAAGCCACTTTTTACCACCTTTAAGGAATTCTATGTTACTTTCTCCGTAATAATAGTTACCAATTATAGAACTAAAAGCAAATAGGAATATACATACTGCAATAAATGTATTTCCCCAATTTCCTACTTGTGAACTTAATGCATTTTGAGTAAGCTTTATGCCTTCTAATCCTTTGTTTGTATAAGCCCCAGATATTAAAACTATAAATGCAGTACAACTACAAATTAAAAGAGTATCTGTAAATACACCTAAAGTTTGAATAAGTCCTTGTTTTGCAGGGTGTGTTACACTAGCTGTTGCCGCTGCATTTGGAGCACTTCCCATACCAGCTTCGTTTGAGAATAATCCTCTTTTAATTCCCATTAATACTGCAGCTCCAAGAGTACCACCTGCTATTTGTTTAATTCCAAAAGCATTTTCAAATATAATTTTAAACATAGCTGGTACATGAATTATATTTTTAGTTATAACAACTAATGCAACTAATATGTATGCTATAGCCATAACAGGAACAATAACTTCTACAACCTTAGCTATTCTTTTTATTCCGCCAAATATAATTAATGCAGTTACGGAAACTAAAATCACACCAAACACTATTCTTTTTACTCCGAACGCTTCTTCAAATGCTAATGAAATAGTATTTGCTTGAACCGAGTTAAATATAAGTCCAAAAGACACAGTTATTAATATAGAAAATACAATTCCTAGTGTTCTTTTATTAAGTCCTTTTTCCATATAATAAGCAGGACCACCTCTAAAACCATGTTTGTCCTTAGTTTTATATACTTGAGCTAATGTACTCTCAACGAAACTTGAACCTGCTCCAATTAATGCAATAATCCACATCCAGAAAACAGCTCCTGGACCTCCGCTTGAAATTGCAATAGCAACTCCTGCTAAGTTTCCTGTACCTACTCTAGATGCTGTACTTATACAAAAGGCTTGAAATGATGATACGCCATGATTTTCTTCTCCCTTTGAAGAAATAGACTTACTTGCCCCTTCACCTAGAAGTTTAAACATTTCCTTAAAGTATCTTATTTGAACAAAATCAGACTTAATAGTAAAATAAAGTCCCATTAAAATAAGTAACGCAATTAAAACATACGACCATAATACATTGTTAATTGATGATATAATCTTTCCCAACAAATCTAACATATACATCCTCCTCTTTAGTATTTTTATTATTTTATAGTATTTTTTTATTAATTTATTAATTTTCAATAAGCATATATAACATATTATCAAAAAATACTTCATATTACAATTGTTATTTATTAGAATGTTAATTTTTTTATGTTTAAATTATCAATTTATAAAAAAATAGTCCTTTTTTTATAAATTAAAAGACATCTTAAATATTATATTTAAGATGTCTTAATGTTTAATTACTTTTTAATATTAGCAGTAAATTTTATAAATTTGTTATTTTTTAATATTTTTAAAAAATACACAGTTCTATTTATAGCTTCACTCTGTTCTACATTATATTCTTTCATAAAACCTTCACATAGATTTAATACTGTTTTTTTCCCATCTATATTTCTCCATATGAAACTTCCAATTTCATCAAGGTGAACATATAATTCTTTATGTGCTTTTCTAAATATCTTTAAAATCAACTTATCAAATTTACTATTTCTTTTAATTATAATAGTTATATTATTACTTTCCTCTTCCTTATCATAAATATACGAAAGATTTTTATAAGGTATAAATTCTAATAAATTATTATCCTTCTTGTTCATTAAGTTCTTCCGGCTTTCTTATATTAGAATAATAATATAACATACCTATTAATAATATATATGGAATTAATGTAAACCATCCATTATGAAGAATCTCTATATCCTTACCAAAAGCTAAAGGGTTTCCAAGCTTATATTGACTATCAAAGTAAGAATAAATAGCAAGTATAACTCCCATTAATGAGTCTCCTGCAACAAAACCTGAAGCAAATAATATTCCACTTTCACGTCTTAATGCAAGTTCATACCCTTTCTTTCTTTTTTCTAGTATTCCCCTAATTACACCCCCTATTATTAAAGGAGTTGATAAAGAAATTGGAAGATATAATCCTATTGCAAATGGAAGTACAGGAATTCCTATCATTTCTATTACAACACCTATACCAATACCTATAAATATAAGTATCCAAGGCAAGTTTCCTGTAAATATACCTTTAATTAAAGATGCCATAAGCACTGCTTGTGGTGCTGGTAATGCCTTTGTTCCAAGTCCATATGCACTTACTAGTACTTTTATAGTAATTCCTATAAAAATAGCTGATATTAAAACTCCTATGATTTCTCCAATTTGTTGCTTTCTTGGAGTAGCTCCAACAAGGAAACCTGTTTTTAAGTCTTGAGAAGTATCTCCAGTTATACCAACTGCAATACATACAATAATACCAACCATTAATGTTGCTGCCATTCCAGCTTCACCTTTAGCTCCCATACTCTTTAAAATAAGAGAAGTTACAAGTAAAGTTGCTATTGTCATTCCTGAAATTGGATTGTTAGATGTAAGTCCCGTCATTTTAGCTGCAACTGGTACAAATAAGAAAGAAAATATTAATACTAATAATGCTCTTACAATTCCTAATTTTAAAGGTGGACAAAAGGCTATAAATATAAATATGGCTACAATTAGCATGAATACTATACCCATATTAATATCTTCATCTGTTCTTATGACCTTTTCCCCTGAATCATGTGTACTTTTTGAAAGCTGCTTGAATCCAATTCTAAAACTGTTAATCATAACTGGTAGTATTTTTATGAAACTCCATATACCACCGAATATAACTGTTCCAGTTCCTATATATTTTATATAATTACTCCAAATATGCGCTGCATCCATAGTTGAAATTAAATCTGTTGCTGGTGCTATTGGAACTGCAACACCAGAACCAAAATAAGATATTGTAGGTATAAGCACTAACCATCCAAGTACAGCGCCCCCAAGCATTACAGCTGCAATTCTAGGTCCCATAACATATCCAACTCCAAGTAAAGCTGGAACAGCTTGTGCTCCTATCCATCCATTTTTAAGTCCTTTTATTCCAACTCCAATTTCTTCTTCCCAAAGTTGAAATCCACTAGAACAAAGCGTATATAAACCAGCAAGTCCTCCTCCAACAAATAGAACCTTTGCAGAATTTCCTCCAGCTTCTCCAGCTACTAGAACTTCAGCACATGCTGTTCCATCTGGGAACGGTAATTCTCCATGCTGATCTGATACAAAGTATTTTCTAAGTGGTATTAATATTAAAACACCTAGAGTTCCTCCTAAAAATGCCATTACAGCTATATTGAAAATATTTACTTTCATTCCCCAAATCATAAGGGCTGGTACTGTAAATACTACTCCAGCTGCTACTGATTCACCTGCTGAACCAATAGTTTGAACCATGTTATTTTCAAGTATAGTTCCTCTTTTAAGTATTCCTCTAAGTATTGCCATTGAAGTCACAGCACATGGCACTGATGCACCAACCGTCTGTCCAAGTTTTAATCCTAAATATGCATTGGCAGCACCAAATACAACAGCTAAAAACATACCTAAAATAATAGCTTGTACTGTAAGTTCCGGCATATTTAAGCTTGCAGATACATATGGTTCATACTCATTTCCTGGTATTTTTTCATATGCACCTTGTGATAATGTCCGTCTTTTGTTTTCTTTAGACACAATTAAACTCCTCTCTCTAACAATAACCCCCTATTAAGTGAATTCTTATCATTGTTAGCCCCACGGAAGAATTCTATTATGTTAAACTTCTTTTTAATTATAATTAATTTTTTACATTTGTGTCAATGTAAACAGTACATTTGTATTTGTAGTTTTACTGCTTTTTATTGCAAAATGTTATAATCTATCTAAATATATTATATTATTGGTTAATTTAGTCTATTATTTAAGAGTTTCTAACATAATAGCTTTTGTTGTATGAAGTCTATTTTCTGCTTCGTCAAATACTATAGAATGTTCACTTTCAAATACTTCATCTGTAACTTCTAATGCATCCATTTTAAACTTTTCATATATCTTTTTACCCATTGTAGTTTCTAAATCATGAAATGCAGGTAAACAATGCATAAACTTTACATTAGGATTTCCTGTCCTATTTATAATGTTCATGTTAATTTGGTATGGTTTTAAAAGATTTATTCTATCCACCCAAACATTTTCTTTCTCTCCCATGGATACCCAAACATCTGTATATAATACATCCATTCCTTCTACCTTATTTATATCATCTGTAATTTCTATATTAGCTCCTGATTCTTCAGCCTCATCCATGCATTTTCTAACTAAATTTTCATCTGGAAATACTTCTCTTGGTGCAATTATCTTAAAATTCATTCCAACCTTAGCTGCTCCTATCATAAGCGCATTTGCCATATTGTTTCTTCCATCTCCAAGATAGGCAAACGAAACTTCATTCAATGGCTTATTTATGTGCTCTTTTATAGTTAAAAAATCTGCTAATATTTGAGTTGGATGATCTTCGTCTGTAAGTCCATTCCAAACAGGAACTCCTGAGTATTTAGCTAAAGTTTCAACTATTTCTTGTCCAAATCCTCTATATTCAATGCCATCAAACATTCTTCCAAGTACCCTTGCAGTATCCTTTATAGATTCCTTTTTTCCTATTTGAGAACCTGAAGGTCCTAAATATGTAGTATTTGCTCCTAAATCATGAGCTGCAACTTCAAAGGAACATCTTGTCCTTGTTGAATCTTTTTCAAAGATTAAAGCAATATTTTTGCCCTTTAAATCATCATAAATCACTCCATCTCTTTTATCCTTTTTAAGTTTACATGCTAAATCTAATAAATATTCTATTTCCTCCTTAGAATAATCCATTAGTGTAAGTAAACTTTTCCCCCTTAAATCTACCATTTTAAAAGCCCCCTTAATGTAAATTTTTTTTAATTATATCACAAAGAGCCAGATATTTTCTGGCTCTTTAACTAACTATTAGTTTTTGATATTTTGTTTATAGCATTAGATAATTCATTAATACTTAATGTAAGATTTTCTAATTTACCTTCTATTCTAACTAATAAGTAAATAGATACACCTATAGGAAATCCTACATTTCCTATCAATCCTATTAAAGCTTCCACAAATTATCACCTACCCTCTAAGAGTAGTTATGCATACAAATTGTAAATTGTTATTTCTTTTCTCCATATTCATCTACTATTTTTTTAGCTATTTTCTTTATAGCACTAGCCTTTGCAATTAAGCTCATTACTATTAAAAATACTAATATCCTCTCTTCATCTTCTTCTTTTAATTCATCATATCCTATAAACTCTCTAAGTTTATCTTCATTAAAGAAATCTACATTTAAAAAGTTATCAAAGCTGTCATTTTGTATTTTGTCAAAAATTTTATATGCCTTTTCCCAAGAAATTATATCGTCACTTCTATCATTTATCTCATTAAATGCAAGTGCAAATACCTTTTTTATTTCATCTGTAGTTAATATAGGTCTCATATAACTTAAAAGAACCAATTGAGTTAAATGCAACTTTGTATATCCTCTTTTTTTACCGTCTTCTGGTTTAGATATTACCTCATTTTTTATATAATTTTGAACTATATTATTTGTATACTTCTCCTCTTCAAATCTATCATTTAAATAATCTATAACTTGAGATAAGAATAAAGAGTATTGTGGTAAGTCTTCATATGTAACTAAACTATTCTCAGAGATTTCTTTTGCAAACTTACTTATATTTTCTAAAACTTCCTGACTATTTTTCACTTATAATACCTCCATGTTTCTATTTTCCTAATAACCTTAATCAAAATTGTTCCTATATCATTATGTTAATTACCTATCTATTATAAGTGTTCTTATGTATATAATGACAAATTACATAAAGTATATTGTACGGTAATTATAAACTTATTACAAGTTTTTATAAATTTCTATTATATTTCTTTATAGTATCCAAAATTCCACATAATATTTAAATACCTTTTACTTTGAAATATTAGTTGCATTTTATATCCAATAAATTCCTAATGAGAATTATTCACTTTTTGTACAAGTTATTCACATTTTATGTGGATAACTTGTACAAAACTGTTGTTAACTATGTTTATAGCTTTTATGTTTTTATAATCCTTGTACACTTATCCACATTATGCACAACCCCATGTGGATAACTTGTTAAAAAAATGTGGAATAATTCGATTATTTTTGAGTATTATCTTTCATTTTTCCCATAATTGTGTCCATTCTGTCGATTCAATTGAATATTCACTTCTAGTATACTATCTGCAGTAAATGTTTACAATATAATTCTAAGCCATCCTTTAATTATATGAGCCTACATTAAGTGTAGGCTCATAATTAAACTTATATACTTTTATTATAGTCCTCTAAAAACTTTTCTATCCCTATATCTGTTAATGGATGTTTTATCATCTGAACTAAAACCTTATATGGAATTGTTGCAATATGCGTTCCTGCCTTTGCAACTTCTAATACATGCATTGGATGTCTTATGCTTGCTGATATGATTTCTGTTTTAATACCATATGTTTTAAAAATTTCTGCTATGTCTTTAATAATATTTATTCCATCTACACCTATGTCATCTAATCTCCCAACAAAAGGACTTACAAAACTTGCCCCTGCTTTTGCAGCGATTAATGCCTGTTGAGCTGAAAATATTAATGTTACATTTGTTCTTATTCCTTCTTTGGATAAAATATTTACAGCTTTAATTCCCTCTTCACACATCGGTATCTTTATAACTATATTTTTATGAATTTTAGCCAGCTCTCTTGCTTCCTTTGTCATATCATCATAATTTAAGCTAATAACTTCAGCGCTTATTGGACCATCTACAATTGAACATATTTCCTCTACAACTTCTTTAAGATCTCTTCCCTCTTTTGCAATTAATGATGGATTAGTAGTTGCTCCATCTAGTATACCCCATTTACTTATCTTTTTGATTTCCTCTACATTGGCTGTATCAATAAAAATTTTCATTATAAAGACCCCTCTCTTAATTAAAGTTTTATTTTATTTAAATATTTTAAAACATCTTCTTTATCATTTAGTTCTTTATAATATAGCTTTTTGTAAACATCATTTAAAACTTTCTTTATATCTTCCCCTTCTGCTCCTGTAATTTCAATTACTAGTTTTCCATCTACCCAATTAGAATTTATAGAATTTTGAAACTCTTTATACTCTTCATATAACTTTTCCAAAAAACTTTTAAATGTTTTCTCTTCATCATTGGGATCATATAACATTTTAGTAGCATGCATATCACAAAATGAAAGAGCTAATATAAATTGTATATATTTATTATATCGTAAAAAGAATTTATAAAAACTTTTTTTGTAATTTTTCACATTATTTTTACACAATCCTAAAGGATACATATGGGCTTCAGTTAAATTATATATAAACTTCTTAGCTTCTTTTGGGAAACCAAGTTTATTACATACATCAAATATAATTTTAGCGCCTTCTTTATCATGCCCTATAAAGCTCACTCTGCCATCTTTATCTTTATAACAAACAAACTTACCTATATCATGGCAAAAGGCCGCAAAAGAGAAATATTCCTTCATTAGAAAACCAGCTACGTCTTTATCAAATATATTTAAATCTAATCCCTCTATAGAAAGTTCTCCATTTAATACTGCTTTTGAATTCTTATATGCTAAATTCATATGTGTGAAGGCATCTTCTATATGATACTTACATTTTCCTACTGTTTTTAACTCCTCTATATATGGAAGTAAATTTTTCAAAACCCCTAGTGTATCTAATTCTTCAAAGGCTCTTCCAAATTTATCACATTTAATAATTCCCATAAACTCATTAAAGATTCTCTCCTTTGGAAATCTCATTATACTTTCTTTATTATCAATAATCTGTTTTTCACATTCCTTACTAAAATGCATACCATATTTAATGGCAAACCTATATGCTCTTAATATTCTTACATTATCATCTCGTATGCTATTCTGACTCACAGGATGAATAAGTTTAGAATTCAAATGTCTTCTTCCATTGAATGGATCAATTATCTTATTATCTATTAATTTTAAAGCTATAGAATTAATAGTAAAATCCCTTTTACGTAAATCTTCTTCTATTGAATTTCCATTAATCAATGCAATATCAACTGTATTATCATTTAACATAGCTCTATATATTTGTTTTTCATCCTTTAAAGTAATTATATGAAATCCATCTAAAATTAATTTATCTTTAAGTAGTTTAATATCGCCATCATATATTAAATCTAAATCCTTTGATATTTCTTTATTATTTAGTAATCTATCTCTTATGTATCCTCCGACTATATAGACATCTCCACCTATTTCTTTTACTACTTTCTTTATATTTTCAATTATATTTACCATACTTTCACCTACTAACTATATAATTTTTAATTATACCATAATATATATAGTACCCTTTATAGCATAAAACACAACTTAATTTATATATAGAACTAATCTCATTTAGTTATTAATTGTAAATAAAATTTTTCTTATTTTTTACAATTAACAAAAGGTTTATTCCTATAGTGTTGAAATCGTTTGCAACATTAGTAATTTATTGAAATTCATGTTGTTCAAATATACTATAACTTCCAATGGTGTATGCTTTATGATTATTTTCAAACTATTATTTTACATTTAATATGATTTTTTCGACATTGTGAGAATCATTATCCATTAAATTACTATTTTATTCGTTCTAAAATGCCTATACGGCTTTTTACAATATATTACTTATTTTTTAATAGTTTTTTAATAAATTATTCACAAGTCATTGATTTATCTAGGTTATAGAGTATAGTAAATTTTTGTATATTAATATAAAAATTCTATTGACTTTTGAATAAATTGGTAGTATATTAACTTTAGATGGAATTTGATAAGAAATTTGTAACAAAATCAAAAAAACATCATTTTATATATTGACTTGTTTTGTCATATTTGTTATTATTTAAAAAGGCGAATGTCGAACTATGTAAAAAACTTATTTAAATATATTGAAGGAGGATTTTATAATGAAATCAACAGGAGTAGTTAGAAGAGTAGACGAACTAGGAAGAATTGTTATCCCAATAGAATTGAGAAGAACTTTAGATATAGCTGAAAAAGACGCATTAGAAATCTATGTAGATGGTGAACAGATCATCTTAAAGAAATATGAACCAGCTTGTATTTTCTGTGGAGATGCTAGAAATGTTATAAACTATAAAGGTAAAAATATCTGCAGAAGCTGTTTAGAAACTTTAAAAGAAGAAGCTAAATAGAATATTAATTTTCATGCCCCTTATTTATAGGGGCTTTTTAATTTTTTTGATGTTTTATTTAAATTATTTCATTATATTAAAAAAAGGTATCTAAAATCATTAGATACCTTTTTATACTATTTTTAATTATTTTCTTTAATTACATAACTCTTCTTGCGCCAGAGTAGTCAGATCTTCCTGATAATGAGCTTACTTTAACAACATCACCTGTTCTTGGAGCGTGTATGTAACATCCTCCCCCTACATATATACCAACGTGATGAACTGGACTACCAAAGAATACTAAGTCTCCTGGTTGTAGACTATCCCTTGATACGTAACTTCCAGTACCTGATTGAGCACCTGATGTTCTTGGAAGTCCTACTCCAAAGTGTGCATAAACGTAACAAGTAAATCCTGAACAGTCAAAAGAATTTGGTCCATTTGCTGCCCATTTATATGGTGTACCTATGAAATTGTATGCGTAGCTAACTATTGCATTTCCTGAAGCTGGTGCGCTTACTGATCCCCTTGATGGTCTTGAAGCTGGTCTTGATGCTTGTGATGAACTACCTGTTGATTTACTACTAGTTGAACTTGAGCCTCTAGATACTGCTGGAGTTGAGCTAACTCTAGCAGCAGCTGCTGCTTGTTGTCTCATTTGTTCTATAGCTTTCATTGTTGCATTTACTTGTGCTTGATCTGAGTGTAACTTTCCAGCATATAAAGCTACTTCTCTTTGATATTCTTTATCTAAAGATGCTTGAGCTTTTTTGTCTTGTTCACACTTTTTAACTTTTTCTTCTTGAGTTTTATTTAGTGTAACAACTTTATTTTGTTCTGTTTTAAGCTTGTCCTGTTTTGTTTGTAAATCTTCTTGTTTATCTCTTAATTGTTTTACTATTTTCTTATCTAAATCACTTATTCTTTTAACAGCTTGTACCTTTTGACATAAGTCTCCTAGGTTTTCAGCACCAAGAATTACATCTAAATAACCACCTATTCCACCATTCATGTACATAGTTCTCATTCTTTGATCATATAAGTCTTGTTCTTCTTTGATATCTGCTTTAGCTTTTTGTATATCCTTTTGTGATTTATTTATATCATTTTGTAATGATCTTATTTTTGATTTATTTGATTCAATTTCTCTCATTAAGTTTCCTATTTGATTATCATAACTTTCAATTTTTGAATTTAATGCATCAACTTTATTTTGAGCGTTTTTATAATTTATTTGATTTTGTTGTAAGCTATTTTGTTGTTGCTTTAATTTATCCGATAATGGACTTGCAATAACTGATGTAGTACTCATTGTAACTAACAACACTGCAGTAGCTACAACAGATGCTATTTTCTTATGCACTTTAAATCATCTCCTCTACTAATCTTTTTACATTTTCCATATACTCTATTTTTCATTATACCATCAAATAGACAACATTTACAGTGGAAATACTATATTAATTTTCTTATAGTAACATTGTAAATACAAATTTGTTAATTTTTTATTACAAATTTAAAGAATGTTTATATATGTCTGATTTTGGTACCCCTCTATCCTTTGCAACTTTTTTTATGGCTTCTTTTTTAGTTAACCCTTCATCTATATATTTTTTTATGTGGTTCTCTATTGATAAATCCGCCCAAACTTCCTGTTCTTCCTTAATTACCTCTTCTATACTTTTTCCTTCCACAACTAGAACATATTCTCCTCTAGTTTCATTTTCACTATAATAAGCTATTGATTCTTCTAAAGTTAGTCTAAGTATTTCCTCATGAAGTTTTGTAAGCTCTCTACATATTGAAATTCTCCTATTTCCTAGGTTTTCATATAAAAATTCCAAAGTTTTTATAAGTCTATGAGGAGATTCATAAAATATTAATGTTTCTTGTCTATTTTTTAAATCCTCAATTATAGGCTTTCTATCCTTATTTTCCCTTGGAAGAAATCCTCTAAATAAAAATTTAGTAGTATCAAGCCCAGAATATACAAGGGCTGTAGTAACCGCTGTAGCTCCTGTTAAAACTTCAAATTCTATACTTTCTTCTATACATCTTTTAATAATTACACTTCCTGGATCAGATATTCCAGGGGTACCAGCATCGGAAACTAGGGCTACTTGTTTACAATCTTTTAACATATTAATAATATCATCACTTTTTATATTTTCATTGAATTTATGGTAACTTATCATTTGCTTTTTTATATTAAAATGATTTAATAACTTTAATGTTTGACGTGTATCCTCTGCTGCTATTATATCTGCATTTTGTAAAATTTCTAAAGCTCTTAATGTTATATCCTTTAAATTTCCTATAGGGGTAGGTACTACATATAACTTTCCACTCACAATAAACACCTCATACTTTTTTTATTTTCTACCGTATATCTTCTCAATTTGGTCTGAATATCCTCCATTATCATTATAAACATATATAGGTGGCTCCCACTTTAAAAAAGCCCCTCCATCCCTTTGTCCTTCTATTAAAACAATGTTAGGGGCTTTTTTTGTATTTGGATGAACCATTTGTATCCTTTTAGGCTCTATTTTATGCTTTCTCATAAGCGTTATAATATCAGCAAGCCTATCTGGTCTATGTACCATATACATTCTTTTGTTATCCTTTAAAAGTGTTCTACATGCTATTATTACGTCTTCTAAATTACAACAAACCTCATGTCTTGCGATAGCCATCTTATCACTAGGATTTACTATACCTGAATTAGCTAACTTATATGGTGGATTTACAGTAACAACATCTGCTTTAGGCAACTTTTTTAAAACATCTATATTTTTTAGATCTCCACATAGAAAGCTTACTTTTTCTTCTAATTTATTAAATTTAACAGACCTATCTGCCATTTCTACCATTTCTTCTTGTATCTCTATTCCTTTTATATTTGAAGCCTCAGTTTTTCCTGCAATAATAAATGGAACTATCCCTGTTCCACTACATAAATCTATTACATTAAAATTTTTTTTAACGTTGGCAAAATTAGCAAGTAACACTGCATCTACTCCAAATCTGAATCCTTCTTTTTTTTGAATAACCTGTATTCCATTTAATTGTAAGTCATCCAAAGTTTCTTCATTTTTTACTAAATATAAGTCCACTTATATCACCACTTATTCAAAATTTATACTAATCTTACTTTTAGGTAATATTATAACCTATATCATATTAAATTGTTAATAAAATATTTTATTTATTTACTTTTCAAACAATTAACCTTTTGGATAAAAAAAGTTATATTATATAACTATATTTTGTTGATCAAATAATTTTTAAAATAATTATTATTGGTATTAACTAAGAGATGAGGTGACGATTTGAAATTATTACGTCAAGCAGCACTAGTTCTTGGACTTTATTTTTTAGGTCAAATAATTCAACATGCATTTAGTCTTCCTGTACCAGGAAGTGTTATAGGTATGCTAATACTTCTTATTTTATTATGTACTGGTATTATTAAGGTTGAAATGATTGAAGAGATAAGTAATTTTTTATTAGATAATTTGGCTTTCTTCTTCGTTCCCGCTGGGGTAGGCTTACTTGCTAGTTTTTCTATATTAAAAGGTAAAATATTTGCTATCGTATCAATTTCTATAATATCTACTGTTATTATAATCGCATGTACAGGCATAATAGTGGAATTTATGATGAAAGGAAGAACAAAATGAGCGAACTTACAGCAAGTCCTATTTTTGGAGTTTTAATTTCATTAATTACTTTTGAGATTGGATGTATACTTTATTCAAAAACAAAATTAACTATCTTAAATCCGTTACTTATAAGTATTATACTTACAATGGTCTTTTTAGTTAGATTTAATATAAGTTTAGATTGTTATAATCAAGGGGGGCATATAATATCATTTTTCCTAGGACCTTCAACAATTGTTTTAGCAGTTCCCTTATACAAAAAGATTCACTTATTAAAAAAATATATTGTTCCTATAGTTGTTGGAATATGTAGTGGTTCTTGCCTTGGTATAACAAGTGTAATTCTACTATCTAAATTATTTAAATTGGATAGTCCTATTACAATATCAATGTTACCTAAGTCTGTTACAACACCAATTGGAATTGAAATATCTAAACAATTAGGTGGTATATCAGCTGTAACAGTTGGAGCTATTATTCTAACTGGTATATTAGGTGCTGTAATTGGACCTGCTATTCTAGGATTAGTTAAAGTTAAAAACAAAGTTGCTATTGGAATTGCTATTGGTACTGCATCACATGCTGTAGGAACAACAAAAGCTGTTGAACTTGGTGAAACTGAAGGTGCCATGAGTAGTTTATGTATTGGAATTGCAGGTCTTGCTACTGTATTTCTTGCCCCTTTACTATACAATTTAATTAATATGTTATTGAAATAAAAAAAGCCGTCTTAAAAGACGACTTCTTTTTTTAATATTATTCTTCAGCTGCGATAGCTCCAACTGGACAAACGTTAGCACAGTTTCCGCAATCGATACAAGCACTTGCATCGATGTCGAATTGAGAATCTCCTTGGCTTATAGCTCCAACTGGACATTCAGAAGCACATGATCCACAGCTTACACAAGAATCACCTATTTTAAATGCCATGAAAAACACCTCCCTAAAACTTTAAATGCACGCCCATATTTTATGTACATGCTATTAACATTCTATCACGTTTCATTACTTTTTTAAAGATAAATTTTTACATAATAGTATATCCCATATCCTCTATTAATTCCCTTATTTCATCTAAGCTTATAAAGTAATTATCGTATACTATGTCTACCTTACCATTTTCCTTTTTTACATAGCAAGCGATGATTCCTTCTTTTTTTCCTAAACACTTTGTTATATTTGCTACATCTTTTTGGGAACGAATATTTGAAACATTCATAACTGCTCTCATATATTTTCCTCCCTAGTCCTCTTTAAGTAATTCTTTTATCATGGACTTGTCTGCTATATCTTCAACTTCTAACTTAATATCTTCATCATTAATGTTACTTGAATACTCATATTCTCCTGAAACTAAAGTTAGATCTTTGATTTTTACTTGTTTTATTATATCTTCTCCATCAATATCTTTAAGCTTAACTTTAACACTTTCATTCACTACAGAGTTACCCATAACCATTCCCTGTCCATATGGTGTATCTACTATAGAATCTATCTTTGGAAGTTCTTTCTTTATTTCTTCATATGTTTCTTGTTCGTAATTAAGACAACACATAAGTCTTCCACATATTCCTGATATTTTTGTAGGATTTAATGATAGATTTTGTTCTTTTGCCATCTTTATAGATACAGGTACAAAATCCCCTAAAAATGAGGAGCAACACATAGTTCTTCCACAAGGTCCAAGACCACCTATCATTTTTGCCTCATCTCTAACCCCTATTTGTCTTAATTCTATTCTAGTTCTAAACACAGATGCTAAATCTTTTACAAGCTCTCTAAAATCAACTCTTCCTTCTGCTGTAAAGTAAAATATTATTTTATTATTATCAAAAGTATATTCTACATCTATAAGCTTCATTGGAAGTTCATGTTTTTCTATCTTCTTTAAACATATATCTAAAGCTTCTTTTTGTTTCTCTTTGTTTTCTCTATCTTTTTCTATATCTTCTTCAGTAGCTTTTCTTATAACATTTTTAAGGGGTATTACCACTGCATCTTCCGTTATTTGTTTTGGCCCTATAACACAATGACCAAATTCTACTCCTCTTACTGTTTCAACTATTACACAATCGCCTGTTTTTATATCCATCCCATTTGGACTAAAATAATATATTTTCCCTGATTTTTTAAATCGTATACCTACAACTGTTATCATTCTAAACCTCCTGCATATTTAATAACATTACATCAAAGGCTAATGCCGGATTTACCCTATTTTCTAAATTTTTTCTCACATCTGTTATTATATCTATAAATCTATTTAACTGTTTTAATGAATATGTATTTGAAAGTTCTTTTATCTTCTCTATGACATCATTATTTATGATTATTTCTGTAATTCCAAGTTCCTTATATAATATTATATCCCTTATATATGAAACAAATGAACTAAGAATTTCTTCCCAATCACCTTTATATTTGTAAAAAAATTTTTCATATTCTTTTACAATATATTTATCTTTTTGTTGTAATGAAAATAGTATATTCAAAGTACTCTTTCTAATATCTTGAAATCCCTGATCTTCCAAAAATACTCTGCACCGTCCAGGTATTCCATCACTAAATATTATTATCTGTTTTATTTCTTCTTCACTTAAATCATGAAAGTTACATCTTATATACTTTTCCATATCACTTGATGATAGTCTTTTAAGTTTATGTATTTGACATCTTGACCTTATAGTTTCTAACATCATCTCTAAATTTTGACTAAGTAATATTATTAAAACTCCATTTGGAGGTTCTTCTATGGTTTTTAAAAGTGCATTTTGAGCTTCTATTGTCATCTTCTCTGCATTATATATTATTACTACTTTTTTGTCTCCTTCAAAAGGCTTTTTATTTACTTCCTTAATTATGTCTCTTATGCTATCTACTCCAATGGATTGCCTATTTTTTTCTATCTTCCATTTTATTATGTCTACATAATCTCTGTCTTCTATCTTTCCTAATACTTTTAATGCAATTTCCCTAGCAAGTAGACTTTTTCCGATTCCATCTTCTCCTACAATAAGATGAGCATGAGAAAACTTTCCCGTATCTATTGAATTTTCTATTTCCTTTTTTATTAATTCATGACCTATTATATTCTCAAAGCTCATCTCATACCTCCAAAATCTATATCTTTATAAATTGATCAACGTCTACCACAAACACTGTTGCTCCCCCAACTTCTACTTCAACTGTATATGGTACATATACTCCTGTTGTCGCAGTTACTGGTGAAGGTGTTGTAATAACTTGATTTCTCTTTCTACACACATCTTTTATTATAGAAATAACTT
Source organism: Clostridium massiliodielmoense (assembly GCF_900176615.1). Lineage (GTDB taxonomy): Bacteria > Bacillota > Clostridia > Clostridiales > Clostridiaceae > Clostridium_H > Clostridium_H massiliodielmoense. The sequence goes on along the minus strand of NZ_FXLO01000008.1, from coordinate 12,915 downwards.
TTTCAACTTCTTCCTTTTTTACACCTATCATAAGTGTTGTATTCCCCGCTTTTAAAAATCCTCCTGTTGTTGCAAGTTTAGTTACTCCATGTCCTGCTTCTGTTATAACATCAATCAAATCATCAGCATAATTATCTTGTACCACTGCAATTACAAGTTTCATTTTTATACCCCCTTATATACCTCCACTAAAATACAAATGCTCTTATATTTATATTTTAACACATAACACAGACTTTAAAAAATTTTTTACTTCTGTAAAAACCTTATCTACAGATTGATTTGCATTAATTTGCTTTATTCTATTTGGATATCTTTCTAGAAGTTTAAAATACCCTTCTCTTACCTTTTTATGAAAATCTAGTTTTTCAAGATCCAATCTATTTACTTCTCTTTCACTATTTTTTGATATTCTATTCAAACCAATTTCTGGTTCTATATCAAGATATAGAGTTAAATCTGGCATATATCCATCTATTGCAAACTCATTTATTTCCATAACTTCATCAATTCCTATTCCTCGTGCATATCCTTGATATGCTAAAGATGAGTCCACAAATCTATCACATATAACTACTTTGCCTGATTCTAATGCTGGAATAACTCTCTCGGCTAAATGTTGTCTTCTAGATGCTACATAAAGAAGAGCTTCTGTTCTGGGATCCATTTCAGTATTATCCCTATTTAGTATTACATTTCTTATTTGTTCCGATATATTTATTCCACCAGGTTCTCTTGTAGATATATAGTCTACATTATTTTTTTTTAAATACTCTTCTATCATTTTAACTATAGTTGTTTTTCCTGAACCTTCTGGTCCTTCTAATGTAATAAAAACTCCTTTGTTCACCAACATATCCTCCTATTTTGTTTTAAAGTATTATAGTTTATCTTTTAAAACTTTTATTTTTCTTTTACCATTTTCACTTTTCACTCCAATTACATCTACTCCACTGTTTAGATAATGTTTTGTATATTTTATAACTTCATAATCTATTATTTCCCCAATATTCACTAATGGAATTCCTGGAGGATAAGGAACTATACTCTCTCCACAGATTCTTCCTATAGAACTTTCTAGATCTATAATTTCTTTTTCTTTATCTATTACTTTACAAGGAGTAAACTTAATCTCTGGTATATTATAATTCAATATATCATAATATTCACCCTTCAAAGATTCCAATGAACATTTTTTTAAAGCTTCATATAACTTTTTAAAATCATTCTCATCATTAAAAGGTCCTAAAATAAGAACTACATTTTGACCATCATTCATTTCTGCTTGAATCCTATTTTTTCTTAAATATTTTGATAGTTTTTCTCCACTATATCCCTTTTCAACATTAATTACATATCTAGTTTCATCCAAATCTAATTCTTCATCATTTAAATCTTCTTTACATATAATGTGTATTCCCTTTATATGATTTATCTTATTTTTATACTTCTTTGCAATATCTATTAATTTTTCATAATCTTTTTTTCCGTACTCTTCTAAATAAAATCTAGCATAATCCATAGTACACATAAAAAGATATGATGGACTTGTACTTAAAAGACTATGAATATAAAATTCAACCTTATCGAAACTTTTTTCATCATTAACATGTATATATGCTGTTTGAGTAAGACTTGGAAGTGTCTTATGTGCACTCATTACAACCATATCAGCACCTAATTTCACTGCACTTTTAGGTAAAGCTTCAGTTACTCCAAAATGAGCTCCATGAGCAGAGTCAATCAATACTTTCATATTTCTCTTTCTAGCTTCTCTTATTATAAACTCCAAATTGGGGCAAACTCCATAGTAATTAGGATACGTTACTATTATACCTTTAGCATCTGGATTTTCATCTAATACTTTTAAAAAATGCTCCTCATCTATAGAAAGAGGAGCATTATATTTACTGCTTATTTTATTTTTTATATATACAGGATTTAGTTTTCTTAATATAATGCCATTAAATATTGATTTATGGCAGTTTCTTTCAACAATTACCTTATCACCTTCATTAAAGGATGAAAATATCATTGTTAAGTTTCCACTTGTACTTCCATTTACTAGAAAATAAGCTTTTTTGCTACCATAATACTTAGCTAATAAATCTTGTGCCTCCTTTATTATTCCTTCTGCATCATGAAGATTATCTACTCCATCAACTTCAGTTATATCTATATCAATAAAATTTTTTATCATTTTTCTTCCTATGTCTGTTGTCTCAAATCCTTTTTTTCCTTTATGCCCTGGCATAGAAAACCTTACGTTATTTTCATTAAAGTACTTTAATACACCTTCTACAAGAGGTAATTTTCCCAATTGTAATTCACTCTCCTTATGATATTACTAGGAATGGCCTTTTTTATACAACTTATATAATATTCATAAAAATCCGTTCCTGACTGAGAATATATAAGTCTTTCTTCACAGTTTCTACATATTCCTCTTCCATTTATCATTATACCATCATTTAGAGGCTTTCCACATATAATACATTTACGTTTTTGCATAATTACCTCCTTAGATAAATTGCTAAAACTATCTAAAATTATTGCCCCTTTAATATAGTCTATTCAATAATACATATAATTTTATTTTGTCCACAAAAATTTTTATTTATTTTTTAGTTAATTTCTATAAAATACATACTTATTTCTTATTTACTCATATTAATTTTAAAATTGAGCATAATATTTTTGAGGTGATTAATTTGAAACAAGGTATCATAGCCGTTGTATCAGCTCTAGTACTTTCATTATCTATGATTGGATGTACTACCTCGGATACAACAAAAGATAATAAAAATACTACTAACGAAACAACAAAACAAGAAGTAAAGAAAGATACTAATGGAATGACAAATGGTATGAACAAAACTGAAGACTACTCATCAGAAAGAGTAAAAAAAATAGAAGATGCAGTAAATAAAATAAAAGAAGTTAAAAGTTCAGCCGTAGTAATTACAGGAGATAGAGCGTTAGTAGGAATTAATATGCAACCAAATGTTGAAGATGCGAAGACAAAAGAAGTTAAAAGTGAAGTTGAAAAAATAGCTAAATCAACTGATAAAAACCTTAAATCAGTAGCTGTAAGTTCAGACGTTGATATCTTCACAAGAATATCTAAAGTAGGAGAAGGCTTAAAATCTGGAAAACCTTTTTCTGAGTTTACAAAAGAGGTAGAAGAAATATTTAGAAGAGTTATTCCACAATAATCCCACACTTAGATAATATATCCTACTAAAAAAAACGCTAAATTTAATTTAGCGTTTTTTTAATAAATTATCTTTGAATTATAACTGCAGTTCCTGACGGAATGTTATTATATATCCATTTTACATCTCCTAAAGGAAGTCTTATACATCCATGAGATGCTTTTGTTCCAAGTTTTTTGTACTCAGATAATATTAAATTTCCTCTTCTATCATATAACACACTATGGAATAAGAAATTGTTATTCCATCTGACCCAATTATAACAAATTACCGAAGACCCTGAATAAAATAAGCTTCCTCTAGAACCAATCATATACACTCCTGTAGGTGTAGGTGTTGAATTCATTCCTGTTGAACATGTAAAAGTCTTTATTAAACTATCTCCTTTAAAAATATATACCTTTTGCTGTCCTAATTTAACTGTTATTGTATAAGTTTGGTTTGGTATAACTGTTTTTAATTGAGATTTTAATACATATCCTCTTACATTATTTAGCGTTTTATAATCCTTTGTCTCAATGTAATAATAATTTCCTACTGTTTTTAATATATCAACTCCTTGTAAACTACCATAAAAATAGCCTACATTAGAAGCTCCTTGACTTGGTGAAGACTTTATATATATTATTTGCCCTTCACTAGCATTTCCAACAACTAATGATCTCACATGTATAGCATTAGATCTTTTTTGAGTAGATGCTGTTACAGTTGGTCTTATTAATTCTCTATACGGATTTCCTACAGCTATCAATCTAAATGTAGTAGTATTTCTTTCAACTTCTTTAAATTGTACTTTCTCTTTATTGTTTTGCTTATTTACTTGTATATCTTTTTTATTGTGGTCTTCCACTTCACTATTTTTCTTATCTTCATATATAGTTTTTATAACTTTATTCTCATTATCTACATCATCATTATATTTTTCTTTGTTTTTTGAATCAGCATTATTTTTTAAATCACTATTATCTTTAGCCTCTTCAATTTCTGAAGATTTTTTTTCACTTTTTTCCTCATTAGCTTTATTATCTTTTATAATTTCATTATTAGTGTTGTCACTGTTTTCAACATCATTAACCTTAATATCTTGTTTATTGTCCTTAATATTATTATCAATATTATCCTTGTTTTCATCTGGATTTTCTATAGCAACTGGTACCTTCTCTATACTCTTTATATTAACTCTTAATAAGTATAGTCCTTCTTTGCTTGGCTTCCATGATACCTCACTATTGTACGCCTCAGATGTAGTAACATTTTTTCTATTTATAAGATCATAAACATTATAATTATATAAATAGTCTTTTCCATTTTTATTAGATATTGATACGGTTTGTCCCACTTCATAGTTATGGGTAAAATTGTCTATAGTTAAATATGCACCTTTTCCATCATCCTTTAAACAGTTCATATTAGTTGCAAGATAACTGTCAAATCCTCTTTTATCTATAGTATTTGATACTCCATATCTCTTAACCCAAACAGAAATTGTATATTGTCCTTCCTTTAGCTTGGGTGTTCTAACACTATATATTGATTTAGGTTGCATAGGTGGTGTGAACCCATTTGTTATATCTTTCCATACATTATCTCTTTTATTACATAGCCAAACTCTATATTGTACATTACAAGGGCTTTTTGATAATATATCAAAGGTTTGAGTATCCCCCTCACGTACTCCTGCATACTCTGCTGCAATTCTATCTACTTGAGGAATACTAGATTGAGCATAGGCTTTATTAGTGCAATTGAATATAAGTATCGCTAAAGATATTATGAATAATTTGGTTACTTTTTTTACTAGGTTTGTCACTATTATACGCACCTCCTTAATTTTGAATTTTATTCCATGTGCTTGTACAATTTATTATATGGTTTTTACATATACGTTTCAACACTTTTATAAATTTATTAACCACTATCAATATATTTTTTTTCTAAGGGCATACTAATAAATAATCGTTACAAGGGAGGTGTCTTCTTTATGAAGCAAGAAATTATAAAGCACATAATTTCTATGGAAAATGATTTATTTAACATATCCAAGTATTTATATGAAAATCCAGAAGAAAGCTTTTGTGAACATAAAGCTCACGATTACTTAATTAATATCCTTAAACAAAATAACTTTGAGATAAAAGAAAAGTTTTTAGATATTCCAACTGCCTTTATGGCTAAATTTGGTGATGGCCATCCTAAAATATGCTACATCTGCGAATATGACTGTGGATGTAAAAAAGGTCACGTAGTTGGAAGTAACTTAGTTTCAAGTATGTCTATAGGTGCTGCTATTGGTCTATCTAAAGTAATTCCTAAAACTAAAGGAAGCGTTATAGTCTTAGGATGTCCTGGAGAATTTTTAGGTGGGTCAAAAGTTATAATGTCAAAGCAAGGAGCTTTTGATGATATTGATGTAGTATTAACTGCTCATCCTAGCATAATTAATGCTAACTGCTGTTCATCTCCAGCAACATTACCAATAAAAATAAAATATGATTGTTCCTGTAATTGTAATTCAGATAACAGTAAATTTTTTACACCTTTTGATGCTTGTCTTTTTACTCTTAATTCTATAAATACAATTGTAAAGGGATATGCTAAAAACTGCAGTATAGATAAAATTACAATAAATGGTCACTCAGCTCGTATTGTACCACCAAATAATATAGTAACTTCATTCTATATAAAGGCTCCTGATATTCTCATTGCAGAAGAAATTAAGAATAAAATAAGTATAATTATAAAACACGTAGAAGAATTGCTAAATATAAAAACCTCTATTACATTACCTGAAGTTCCTTGTGAGAACTTTAAATGTAATTGTAATTTATCTAGGATTTTTTCACATAATCTAAAAGAAGCGGGTATTATAGATTTACAAGAAGATGTTGAAGTGCCTTATGGATTAAGCCTCGGAAATGTATCTTCCATAGCACCAACTCTAAAATATCTAGTTAAGATAACAGATGATGATTCAATAAGTTTCGCATCTGAAAATTTTGCAAAAGCAACATTATCTGATTTTGCTAGACACAAAGTTCTTGATGTAAGTAAGGCTCTTGCCTTAACTGGTTATGACTTAATAAACAATGAAAATCTACTTAAAGAGATAAAAGAAGAAACCTTGAAATGCTAAAAAGTAGCTAGATGCAATGCATCTAGCTACTTTTTATAAATTATTCTGTCTTAATAAGTGTAATTTTTCTACCAATTTACGGCTTGGCTCAAAATAAAATTTCTTATTTATGTGTTTATTTTTATATCTACAAGCATATACCTCACGCGTTAAATTTAATCCACTATAGCTTTTACTTAATATCATGTTAACTACTAAACTAAGTCTGTTTGTTTTCTTTATAGATTGTATATCCTTTATTTTAATACTTTCCATTACCTCTTCTTTATAACCTTTAAGTTTATAAATTATTAATTCATCTGCAATTATAGAGTATTTGTATTTTATACTACACTTGTGTATTTGTATTAATATAAGCACAAATATGAATGCAGTTAATAAAATCGTTAAGATAGCACCAAATTCATTATGTCCTAACCTCATATTTCTACTCATATCTGATAATACTATAGAAACAGTCAATAACATTACTATCACAACTATACTTGACACCTTTTTTCTTGCTACTGTTTCCTTATACATTTCTCTCCTCCATAAATTCATTCATTTCACATAGAGATTATACTAGTTTTGTATTAGGTATTACAAGTTGTTTTTTTGCTTTTTATGATGATTTAGAGTAATCTTTTGTAATTTCTAACGATTACATAAATAAAAAGATAGTGTTTTAACCTATTTTCTCGTTTTACTTTATTTTACTATTAAACTATATTATTATAATAATACTATATACTTCAAATAGATATTTTATTAAATTCTATACCATTTAACTTATTTGTAGTAACATTTAATAGTACGTTATAATAATATAATAAGTTATTATATAAACTAGTACTCGCTTTAATACTTATTAGAAAGGATTGACTTTATGATCTGTATATATAAAACATCTAGTGATACAAATAAACATTTAGAAAAATTAGATTCTATAGAGCCCGGATGTTGGATTAATTTGATATCTCCATCGGAACAAGAAATACTTTTAATTTCTAAAAAAACAGGAGTTCCAATTGAATTTTTAAATGCAGCTTTAGATGAAGAAGAAACTTCACGTATTGATATTGAAGATAATAATTCTCTTTTTATATTTGACATTCCATTTACTGAGATGGAGGAAAACTCCTTAACATACGATACATATCCACTTGGAATAATTCATACTGAGGACGTACTTATAACTATATGCCTTAAAAACAGCAAAATACTAACAGATTTTATAGAAGGAAATATCCGTTCTTTTTATACATTTAAGCGCTCAAGATTTATACTACAAATACTATATAGAGTTTCAAAATACTTTTTATTATATCTTAGACAAATAGGGAAAAAGAGTTTAATGATTCAAAAAAGATTACATAAATCTATGACAAATCAAGTTCTTATGCAATTATTATCGCTTCAAAACTCATTAGTATACTTTTCTACTTCACTCAAAGCAAATGAAGTAACCTTAGAAAAAATGCTCAAACTTTCTATAATGCAAAAGTATGAAGAGGATAAAGATATACTAGAAGATGTAATAATTGAAATTAAACAAGCAATAGAGATGACCGGTATATATGGAAATATATTAAACGCCACTATGGATGCTTCTGCAAATGTTATATCTAATAATCTAAACTTAGTGATGAAACTTCTAGCATCAGTTACTATAGTTATGTCTATTCCAGATATATTTTCAGGAATATTTGGTATGAATGTTACAGGACTTCCTTGGTCAGATGCACCAGCAGGTCCTGGATTCAGTATAATTATAAGCGTAATTTTACTTAGTGCTATAGCAAGCATTTTCTTCTTAAACAAAAGAAATATGTTCTAAAACTAAATATAAAATAATAAATTATTAACGTGTACTATACTTATTTAATAAGTAAATATTATAGGATGTGATTATATGTTATGTAATAAGTTAAAACCTGGCGATACAATAGGTCTTGTTTCTCCATCGAGTCCTGAAAATCCTGATAGAATTAAAGATGCTATACGATTTTTAAAACAAAGAGGATTTAAAATAAAAGAAGGACAACACTTATATGATAAGCGTGGCTATCTTGCAGGAACAGACAAAAATAGAGCTGAAGACTTTATGAATATGTTTCTAGATAATGATGTTTCTATGATCTTATGCGTTCGAGGCGGATATGGTGCTATGAGAATACTTCCATACCTTAATTATGAAAAGATTAAAGAAAATCCTAAAATTTTAGTTGGTTTTAGTGATATAACAGTTCTTCTAAACACTATATCATCAAATTGTGATTTTATAACTTTTCATGGTCCTATGGCTACATCCAATCTTAAAGATAAAGAAACATATAATAGTTTATTTAGCACAATTATGACTGGTACTAGACCTTATAATCTAATTAATCCAGTAAACATAGATACCTTCTGTAACATTAAAGGAATAGCTGAAGGAAAAATTGTTGGGGGAAATTTATCATTAATAGCATCAACTATGGGCACACCATATGAAATAGATACCAAAAATAATATTCTATTTATCGAGGATGTAAACGAGGAACCTTATTCAATAGATAGAATGTTGTCTCAACTAGAACTTGGCGGTAAACTTAAAGATTGTAGTGGCTTTATAATAGGACAATTTACTAAATGTACTCTTCCTCATTATGAGAGAAGCTTAACTCTAGAAGAAATATTAGAAGATAAAATTTTTTCTTTAGGGAAACCTACACTTTCCAACTTTATGTCAGGACATGATTATCCTAAACTCACTCTTCCTATAGGGGCAAGAGGTGTAATTAACTGTAATACTAATAAATTATATATATTAGAACCTGTAGTAAAATAAAAACTTCCTATTTTCTAGGAAGTTTTTATTTTAACTATTTTATTATTCCAATAGAACTTAAAAATACAACTAAAACTAATACTGGAGTAATATATCTTAATATAAATCTACATATATTTATCAATCTATAGTTTTTAAGTTCCCCATTATTTGAAAGTTCTTCTTGTAAATCTTCTTTAGGAATAAAATATCCAATTAATATTGCTATAAAAAGTCCTCCTAATGGTAAAATTATATTAGAAGACAAGTAATCAAAAATATCAAAAATTCTAAGTCCAGCAATAGTAAATGCTCCTAAAGGTGCTCCTTTATCTGCTGAAAGCGTTGCAAATATCCCAAATGCAAAGATAATGCATGCATTTAATATAACTGACTTTGTTCTAGACATTCCCTTTTGCTCTACAAAATAAACAACAACAACTTCACACATAGATGTCATAGCTGTAGTTGCAGCAATTGATGCTAAAATAAAAAATAATACTAACAATACTGTTCCAAAAGGTATCTTTGTAAAAACTAAAGGTACTGTCATAAATAAAAGTCCAGGTCCTCCTTCTGGTTTCATATTAAATGTAAACACTGCGGAGAATACTGCTAATCCAACTAGAAGAGATACTATAGTATCTGAAACCGCTACCTTAGCTGCAGTACTTATCATATTATCTTTCTTTGTAAAATAGCTACCATAAGTAATCATAGCACCCATACCTACAGACATCTTAAAGAAAGCTAATCCCATTGCCATTAAAATACCCTGTGTAGTTAAACTAGAGAAATCTGCCTTAAATAAAAATTTAAAACTTTCTCCCATTCCAGGTAATGTTAACGCCTTAATATCACAAGCTAAAATAAGTATAAATAATACAGGCATAAGTGTCTTTGTTATTTTCTCAATACCGTTTTTTACGCCTAATATTAAAATAGTAGAAACAACAACTATAACTACTAACTGCCATACTATAGGACTAATCATACCATTTGTAGTACTTAAAAATTGCTGTTTTACACTTTCTGTTGTGGATCCATTAAATGCTCCTCCAATGGATTTAAATACATAAGAATAAACCCATCCTCCCACTGTACTGTAGAAAAATAATATAAAATATGCACCAAGTATAGAAAACCCTCCTACACCTTTCCATATCTTATTAGTTGTAAGTTCATCTATAGCTCCAACAACATTTTTTCTAGTTTTCCTTCCTATGTAGAATTCACTAATCATAATTGGAAGCCCTATAAATAGGATAAATCCAAAATAAACTAATAAAAACGCAGCCCCTCCATTAGAACCTACCACATATGGAAATTTCCATATGTTTCCCAATCCAACAGCCGAACCGAGTGTTGCAAAAAATGCTGCAAGTCCCGATGAAAAGCCTTCTCTATTATTGTGTTCCTTCAAGTTTTTCCCTCCTACTTGTGTATTCATAAGTATATAGTCACCTACATAGTATACAATAGATATTTCTAAAAAGTAAGAGGTTAAAAGCTATATACAACTATATACTTTAACCTCTTATATTGGATAAAATCTTTCTATAAAATTGATACAAGTAATCATTATAAAACCTATAAAACTTTTTTAAGAACCTTGCCTATGCTATCATGTATTACTAAGTCAGCTTTGTCATCATAAGAAGTTTCCGCCTTATTGATTAGCACTAAATTTTTTCCACTAAAATATTGTATAAGTCCTGCAGCAGGATATACAACTAGTGATGTTCCTCCTACAATTAATGTATCTGCCTCTTGAATATGCTTAATTGCACTATACATTACATCCATATTTAATTCTTCTTCATATAAAACAACATCAGGTTTTACAATCTTTCCACAAGCATCACAATACGGTATACTTTCTTTACTATTCATTACATAATCTAAATCAAAACTTTTTCCACACTTCATACAATAGTTTTTAAGTATAGATCCATGCAATTCTAAAACATTTTTGGATCCAGCCATTTGATGAAGTCCATCAATATTTTGAGTTATAACCGCTGTCAACTTTCCAATTTCTTCAAGCTTAGCAAGTGCTATATGTGCATCATTAGGTTTTGCAGCTTTATACACCATCTTCTTTTTATAAAAATCAAAAAAATCTTCTGTATTTTTCATAAAGAAACTGTGACTTAACATAACCTCTGGAGGATATGTGAAATTATTCTTCGTTTTATAGAGCCCTGTTTCAGAACGAAAATCAGGAATATTACTTTCAGTTGAAACCCCAGCTCCACCAAAAAACACTATCTTTGAACTCCCATCAACAATCTCTTTTAATTTTTCAATTTTATCCACCAAAATCATCTCCCAATTATATTTTCCATTTAATTATAATTATACACATATAAAAATAAAGTAGATATATAAATATTTTTATTATTATATATCTACTTTATTTTCTTACATGAAAACTCATATACTTATTACCCTCTTAATTGGTTATTAATTGCTACTAAAAAATTCTATATTATTTATCTATTTCTTATGCATTATTTAAAGTTGTCTACTATAGATTTCTCTAATTTTTTAAACATATCCTCCATATTCTCATAGCCTTTAGGTTTTATCTTTTTTACTTCATATATACTATTTAAAGCTTCCTTTTGTTTATTGGCCTTAATTTGTGCATCAACTAAATAATACCACATAGTTGCACTATTTTTATTATTGTTCTTACGTAACTTTAATTTATAATATTTAACAACCTTATCAAAATAATATGGATAATCCTCTTTTGATTCTATAAGCTTATTATCATCATATTTTAAAACATTGACAAGATAAACATCTCCATCGAGTTTATTCCAAATTGCTATTTTCTTTTTATCACTATTTCTGTTATCACTCTCCATTAACTTAACATCTAGTTTAGAATAATTATGACTAGCCACTTCCTTTAATTTATCATCTTTTTCACTATACTTATATATCTTGAGGATATTTTTTGAAGGTTCTTCAGTAGAAAATCCAACTAAAAGTTCATCTTTATTATCACCATCTAAATCTGCAAAGGTTACTTCATATATATTCTTATTCTCACCATACTCCTTAAATACCTCTTTAAAAGAACTTCCATCTTTTTTTAAAACTATAAATCCCCCTGTATTTTTATCATTTTTATCTTTTAATGTAATTATAACTTCCTTTTCTTTATCTCCATATAAATCATCATACATAATATACTTTGCTCTTTTAGGATACATAGGCTTTTTAAGTTCTGATCCTGCTGGAATATATTTTTCAATACTCTTATTAGAATTAAAAGTAGCAACTTCAGCCAATGCATTTACTTTAATCTTATTAGTACAATATGTAAAAGCAACTAATAAAAATATACATAATAAAAGTTTATGATTTTTTTTCATCTATTTTCTCTCCTTTAAGTAAATAACCTAGGTTGTTTAGTATACAAATTTATAAATACACATATATAAGATATTATTTACTTAGAGAAATAAATACATACATAAACTAATAATATATTGTTAATTAAAAAATTTAATTTTAAAACTATAAATTTAAATAGTAATATAAATATTTTAGTAAATCATAAGATATTTAAGTTTATAATTTATTAAACACAAAAAAATAAAAAAGCACTAAGCAATTCGCTTAGTGCTTTAAGTTACCTGGCGACGACCTACTCTTCCACACCGTCTCCAGTGCAGTACCATCGGCGCTTTGAAGCTTAACCATCGTGTTCGGTATGGGAACGGGTGTTACCTTCAAGCCATAATCACCAGATCTTCTTT
>NZ_FXLO01000004.1 GCF_900176615.1 Clostridium massiliodielmoense | reverse complement strand
CCCGAAGGAAGCTTCATCGCTCGACTTGCATGTGTTAGGCACGCCGCCAGCGTTCGTCCTGAGCCAGGATCAAACTCTCAATTTAAAAGTTTAATCTTACTCAAATTTATTGACTGGTTTATTACCTATATTCTGTTTAATTTTCAAAGACCATTTTCTTTCGCCATCTCTTGACAGCTTATTCAGTATATCAATTTGTTTCTTCTTTGTCAACAACTTTTTTTAAACTTTTTTAATTTCTTAAAATCATTTATTTATCTGTTGTTTCCCTGTTTCTTTGCCGTCTCTCGTGACGACAAGGAATATCTTATCAAAATAATAATCATTATGTTTTCTTTAATTGATTTATTACGACAAATTACAACTTTTCCCCTCTATTATTCTTCATTTTTCTTAAATTTTATACTATAGACACTCCGGGGTAAGTATACATTAATAAAAATTAACCCAATAGTAAAATACCACTGGGTTTAAACATATTTATTCTTTTGTTATATAAAAGATTTTATGATCTCTCCATTTTCCATTGATAAATAAGTACCTTTTACTAATGCCAACTTCCTCAAAACCACAATCTTTTAATACACATTGTGAAGGAATATTATCCACTAATGTACTTGCTTCTATTCTATGTAAATCCATATCATCAAAAGCATAATCCAAAACTAAATTTAAAGCTTCTTTCATGTATCCATTTTTTTGATATTTCTCATCTATAGAATATCCCACAAAAGCATTATGAAACACTCCTAAAACTATATTACTTAATTGGATTTTTCCGATAAATGTTTTATCTTTATATATTCCAAAATTCACACTCGTACCATTTAGAAACTGTTTATATCCTTCCATTAAAAGTTCTCTTTGACCCTTTAATGTATAAAACTCCGCATCTCTTGCTGGTTCAAAAGGCTTTAAATATTTTCTGTTTCTAATATAGTACTCATATACATTCTTAGAATCCTCTGGTGTTAAAATTTTAAGCTCAATTCTTTTTCCCCTGAGTCTAAATACATTTATATTATTAGAATTTTTAAAGGCTTTAATATCTATACCAAAAATCAACTCATTTTCATATATACCATTATTAATTACACTATCTTGTATTACACCTTCTAACATAAATCCAAGTTGTACAAATGGTGAAACGTTTATATCTTCATTAGTAATAAACGTCATTTTATGAACTGATGTGGCTTTATATATTTTATCTATTATCATAGTAATAGACTGTTTTAAATGATTTTGGTATTTAACATCTTTTTTATAAAATTTCATTCTTATGCAACAATATTTATTTTCTTTGCTAAAATCTAATATATATATTCTACCTATATTAATTCCATATGTATCTTTTATAATGTATTCTGTATTTTTGCTATTTGCTTTTATAATTTCAACACCATTTTGTTTAAACATTTTTTTCTCTCCTATTTAACCTCTATCCACCATGCTCCTAGTATTTACATAAATTAAGAAAGCACAAATAAGACATAATAATAAACATGTTGGCATTATATAATAAGTTTTATAAACACCTATAATATCATTTAGGAATCCTATTAATAAATTCATAATCATACCTATAAATGACCCTACTGTTACAACTAACCCAGTAATATAAGATATATTCTTTTTAAATACATGACTTAAAGTTACAACCATTGTAGGGAATACTATTGCAAAGAATAGTCCTGAAATTGATATTATAATTATTCCACTTTGTCCTAATATTAATCCCACTAAATATAATATTAATGCACTAGATACTGAAAGTAAAACACTTTTAAAATATCCTACCTTTTCAACTATAAATCCTCCCAGTAGTCTTCCAATAGTTAGTGTTCCAAAAAATAATGCAGCATAAAACGAACTTTTCTTTTCATTAAATCCATAATTATCATACATAAAGTTTACAAACCAACTTCCTGTGTTTTGTTCAGCTGCCATATAAAATCCTAATGTTCCCATATATAAATAAACTAATTTATTACTTAGTATACTTTTATAATCTATCTTTTCTGTTTCTGTACTAGTTGTTGTACTTGGCATCCTTATAAATATAAATGCTACAAATATAATACCTGATATAATAGCTATAATTAAATATACTTGCCTCCAGGTCATTCCATTATATAACATAACTCCTGATATTCTTTGAGTTATAGTAGCTCCAAGTCCATAGAAAAAGTGTGTTAAATTCATTAAAATTGCTTGAAAGCCAACAGCAATCAATGGAATCATAGTATTTACACCTATTGCTATAAGAGCTTGCCCAGCATTTAATATAAATAAATTTAACATATATAAAGCAAAGTTCTTAGAGAAAAACAGTCCTATTGGAGATAAAATTATTAATAAAAATCCTAATATAAAAACTTTCTTATGTCCTATTTTTTCACTTAAAAATCCGCCTAAATATGTAAAAATCATATATCCTAGCGAACATGCTAAAAGTGTCCATGAAATTTCTTTATTATTAACAGCAAAATCATTTTTAATAGCTGGTACAAAAGGTCCTCTTACATTATCGTACATAGCTATTAAAATCATCATTATGAAAACAAATACTATGGGAATAAATTTTTTTACTTCAATACTTTTCTTGGTCATGTTTTCCATCCTCTTTGATCAAATTTTTTACAACTTCTCCTGCAATAATAAGTCCTGCAACAGAAGGAACAAATGAAACACTACCAGGAGATTGTTTTCTTATGTTTTTCTCCTCTTCTTTTACTTGTGGTTTTATAGGTAATTCTTCGGAATATACAACTTTTAAATGCTTTACATTTAATCTTTTTAATTCTCTTCTCATAACTTTAGCCAAGGGACAAACTTTGGTTTTATATATATCACTTACTTGTAACTTTGTTGGATCAAGTTTATTTCCCGTTCCCATACTACTTATAAGATTTATATTATTTTTTTCACACCAAACAGCTAATGCTATTTTCGAAGATACTGTATCTATAGCATCGATTACATAGTCAGTATCTAAATCAATTAATTCCCCTAAATTATCTTGATTTATAAATACTTTATATGATTTTACATTACATTCTGGATTAATATCCTTTATTCTATCCTTCATAACCTCTACTTTAGACTTTCCTATAGTACTAGTAGTAGCGATTATTTGTCTATTAATGTTACTTTCATCAACTACATCTTTATCAATCAATACTATATTTCCAATACCACTTCTTGTAATGCCTTCTGTAACGAAGCCACCTACTCCTCCAACTCCTAATATAACCACCTTAGATTTCTTTAGTGTTTCGATATTATCTACCCCTAATATCTTTTCTGTTCTTGTTAACCAATTTCCCATAAATTCTTTTCATCCCCTATATGTTTTTTAATACACACTTACTTTTATTATACTAAAAAAACTGCGAATTATTTCGCAGCTTAAAAATTATTTAGTATTAAATATTATACACAATTTATTTTTACTATACAAATAAATTTATTTTCAGTTATTTTATATTTAAAATTCGTTGCTAATTTCTTCCTATTGCATCTATTACTTCATCAAATAAATCCTTGGTGCATCTTCCTCCTATGAAGTTTTTACAATTGGAACAACTCTCTGAAGTACTTAACATGCTTAGTAATGCAATTGTATATTTAGGATCATACCCAACGCAATTTTGTGCTACTATCATTTTCATACTATTAGATATCATGTATTAACACCGCCTTAGAATGTTATTCTATGTTAATACATATTTTCTCCTAATCTCACTAAAAAATACACTATAGTTTATTATAAAATCCTTAATTAACTTATTTTATTATAAATAAAAAAGATATAGAAAAATTCCTCTATACCTTTAATAGCAATACTCATCATCATTGCATATAACTGATTCGGTTTCTCTACAATATCTTGTAATTAAACATTCTGCTAAATTTCTAGGACATCCTTTGCACATGCAATCACTTACCTTTGTATCACATCTATTATTTTTATATTCTGTGCATCTTTCACAGTTATCTTGGATAACTGACATACTTCATCCCTCCAATATACTAAACACTTACAAATTAATTATATCCATCTTCTTCTAAAATCTTTCTTATAACTCTTTTTCCTATTTTATCTTCTGTCATTTGTGGTAAGGCATCATTTATATTAACCCAATTTACCCATTCCACTTCATCTGACTTTGAAATTTGTCCTTCTAAATAATCAGCTCTAAATGTCAACATAAGTAGCTCAGTGGATTCTACAAAATCACTTCCTAAATATTTAACATTACTTACTGTTATGCCAGTTTCTTCTTTCACTTCACGTATAACAGTATCTTCTGCTTCTTCTCCAATATCTACATATCCTGAAATTAACACTTTAGAATCCTTGTATATATAGCTCTGTTTCATTAAAAGAACTTTATCTTCCTTTAATACAGCGACAACTACACACGGTTTTGGCAAATCAAAGAACATTCTATCATCTATAGGACAATAAGGTACATACCCCTCATCCCAGCTATCTCTGAGTTCTAATTTGTTTCCACATATAGGACAAAATTTATAAATCATAGCATTTACCCCCTAAAATAAGTGCTAACTTGTAATTTAATTATAGTCTAATTATGTTTATTAGTATAGTTAATTATACCAATATAATACTTTTAATTAATTTATAGGACAATATCTACAGAATCTTTTATTTCTATATAATCTTCACCTACACTACAATCATAACAAAAAATATCTACCCCTTTTTTCTCTGCTAATACTAAAGCATCTGAAAATTTTTTATCCATTTCTTTATGTGGAGAAAATATTTTTGCACCACTTAATTGTACTAAAAATAAAATTCCAGCTCCCATATTAGATTCTTTTATCTCTATAAGCTCTAAAATATGCTTAGTTCCCCTTTCTGTAGGAGCATCTGGGAACATACACTTCCCGTTATCCTCAAGAGTAACACCCTTAACTTCTAAATAATATTCATTGTTTTTATCATCCCACAATTTAAAATCAAATCTACTATTTCCAAATGTTTGCTCTCTTTTTATATTATTAAACTTTACTAAAGGTTGTATTTTATTATTCTTTAAAGCCTCTTCTACCACAGCATTAGGTATTTGAGAATCTATGTTTATTAATTTGTCTCTTTTATACGCTGCGATTAAATCGTACTTTGTTTTTCTATTAGGGTTTGTTCCCTTCCTTAATACTACTGTTGTATCTGGAACTAAAATTTCTCTACATCTTCCTGTGTTAGGAACATGTACTTTTATCTCTTCATTATTCAAATATACATAAGCTACAAATCTATTGGGTCTTTTTATAAACTTTGCTGTTAAAACATTATTTATTTTCATTATACTCCCTCAATTCATATTTAATTTTAATTTATTAATAACTTATAGATATTTTAGTCTGTCAAACTACATATAAGTTATCCACAATAATTGATTTTAATTTATATTTATAGTATTAATTAAGTTTCCACATTTATTATAAAAAGTTATGCACAATGTTGATAACTTTTTTAGTGTTTTCTTAATATATTTTAGTTGTACACTTATTTTTTTACACAAATAAAAAATCATGCTTTTAAAATTTATAAAAGCATGATCTATGGTAGCTTCTAGGGGAATTGAACCCCTGATTCCGCCTTGAGAGGGCGATGTCTTAACCTCTTGACCAAGAAGCCATAAATTATATTTAATTGTAGAAAAAAGTTCTTTTATTAAAGAACTTAAAAAACTGGCTGGGATAGCAGGATTCGAACCTACGCATGTAGCAGTCAAAGTGCTATGCCTTACCGCTTGGCGATATCCCAATAATATGGTGCGTCTTAAGAGATTCGAACTCCTGGCCCACGCCTTAGAAGGGCGTTGCTCTATCCAGCTGAGCTAAAGACGCAATTTGGAGCGGGTAAGGGGAATCGAACCCCTGTGTTCAGCTTGGAAGGCTGACGTTCTACCATTGAACCATACCCGCATATAAATAAATGGTGCAGGTGAAGGGAGTCGAACCCCCATGCCAAAGGCGCTAGATCCTAAGTCTAGTGCGTCTGCCAATTCCGCCACACCTGCACATATAAAATTATAAATGGTGACTCCTAGGGGAATCGAACCCCTGTTACCACCGTGAAAGGGTGGTGTCTTAACCGCTTGACCAAGGAGCCATTACCTGGCGACGACCTACTCTTCCACACCGTCTCCAGTGCAGTACCATCGGCGCTTTGAAGCTTAACCATCGTGTTCGGTATGGGAACGGGTGTTACCTTCAAGCCATAATCACCAGATCTTCTTTAATTGACAGTTGTCAATTAAAAAGAACTTTTTTGTTCTTTCAAAATTGCACAGTGATAATAAATATTTGATCAAGCCCTCGACCTATTAGTATTGGTCAGCTGAATACATTACTGTACTTACACCTCCAACCTATCAACCTGATAGTCTTTCAGGGGTCTTACTAGCTTACGCTATGGGAAATCTAATCTTGAGGTGGGCTTCACGCTTAGATGCTTTCAGCGTTTATCCCTTCCCAACATAGCTACCCAGCTGTGCCACTGGCGTGACAACTGGTGCACCAGAGGTTGGTCCATCCCGGTCCTCTCGTACTAAGGACAGCTCCTCTCAAATTTCCTACGCCCACGGCGGATAGGGACCGAACTGTCTCACGACGTTCTGAACCCAGCTCGCGTGCCGCTTTAATGGGCGAACAGCCCAACCCTTGGGACCGACTACAGCCCCAGGATGCGACGAGCCGACATCGAGGTGCCAAACCTCCCCGTCGATGTGGACTCTTGGGGGAGATCAGCCTGTTATCCCCGAGGTAGCTTTTATCCGTTGAGCGATGGCCCTTCCATACAGAACCACCGGATCACTAAGCCCGACTTTCGTCCCTGCTCCACCTGTATGTGTCGCAGTCAGGCTCCCTTCTGCCTTTGCACTCTACGCGCGATTTCCGACCGCGCTGAGGGAACCTTTGGGCGCCTCCGTTACCTTTTAGGAGGCGACCGCCCCAGTCAAACTGCCCACCTAGCAATGTCCTGTGACCAGATTCATGGCCTCCAGTTAGAATTCCAGTACTATCAGGGTGGTATCCCAAGGATGACTCCGCCAAAGCTGACGCCCTGGTTTCTAAGTCTCCCACCTATCCTGTACAGACAATACCGAAATTCAATGCTAAGCTACAGTAAAGCTCTACGGGGTCTTTCCGTCCAACCGCGGGTAGCAAGCATCTTCACTTGCACTACAATTTCACCGGATTTACTGCCGAGACAGTGCTCAAATCATTACGCCATTCGTGCGGGTCGGAACTTACCCGACAAGGAATTTCGCTACCTTAGGACCGTTATAGTTACGGCCGCCGTTTACTGGGGCTTAAGTTCATAGCTTCGCTTGCGCTAACTATTCCCCTTAACCTTCCAGCACCGGGCAGGCGTCAGCCCCTATACATCAGCTTACGCTTTAGCAGAGACCTGTGTTTTTGATAAACAGTTGCTTGAGCCTATTCACTGCGGCCTACTCTCGTAGGCACCCCTTCTCCCTAAGTTACGGGGTCAATTTGCCGAGTTCCTTAGCAGTAATTCTTCCGACGGCCTTAGGATTCTCTCCTCATCTACCTGTGTCGGTTTGCGGTACGGGCACCATTTTGCTCCATAGAGACTTTTCTTGGCAGCGTGGAATCAGATACTTCGTCAAAAATGACTCCCCATCACACCTCAGGCTTAATGTTAAGCGGATTTGCCTACTTAACACCCTAAGTGCTTAGACGCACATCCAATAGTGCGCACATCCTATCCTCCTGCGTCATCCCATTTGTCAAACGCATCATGGCGGTACTGGAATATCAACCAGTTGTCCATCACCTACGCCTTTCGGCCTTGGCTTAGGTCCCGACTAACCCTGGGAGGACGAGCCTTCCCCAGGAAACCTTAGATATTCGGCCAACAAGATTCTCACTTGTTTTTCGCTACTTATGCCAGCATTCTCACTTCTGTACTGTCCACCACTCCTTACGGTATGGCTTCAACCTGTACAGAAAGCTCCTCTACCACGTATACAAAGTATACATCCATAGCTTCGGTGGTAAGTTTGAGCCCCGTTACATCTTCGGCGCAGGATCTCTCGACTAGTGAGCTATTACGCACTCTTTAAATGAGTGGCTGCTTCTAAGCCAACATCCTAGTTGTCTTAGAAATCCCACATCCTTTCCCACTTAACTTACACTTTGGGACCTTAGCTGATGGTCTGGGCTGTTTCCCTTTTGACCACGGATCTTATCATTCGTAGTCTGACTGCCGGGGTACAAGTATATGGCATTCGGAGTTTGATAGGGTTCAGTAACTGTTGTCAGCCCCTAGCCCATTCAGTGCTCTACCTCCACTACTTAATTACCCGACGCTAGCCCTAAAGCTATTTCGAGGAGAACCAGCTATCTCCGAGTTCGATTGGAATTTCTCCGCTATCCACAGCTCATCCCATGGCTTTTCAACGCCAACGTGGTTCGGACCTCCACGGAATTTTACTTCCGCTTCATCCTGGCCATGGATAGGTCACTCGGTTTCGGGTCTACAATATGCAACTAGTTGCCCTGTTCAGACTCGGTTTCCCTTCGGCTCCACACCATAAGTGCTTAACCTTGCTGCACATCGTAACTCGCTGGCCCGTTCTACAAAAAGTACGCCGTCACACTTTAATGTGCTCCGACCGATTGTAGGCACACGGTTTCAGATTCTATTTCACTCCCCTTCCGGGGTTCTTTTCACCTTTCCCTCACGGTACTGCTTCACTATCGGTCACTAGGTAGTATTTAGCCTTGGGAGATGGTCCTCCCAGCTTCCCACAAGGTTTCACGTGTCTCGTGGTACTCTGGAGTAGATCTACTTTTCTTTCTTTTTCGCTTACAGGGCTATTACCTTCTATGGCGGAGCCTTCCAGCTCTCTTCAACTAAAGAAATCAAAGCGTTGTGATCTATCCACAACCCCAGGAACAAGTTCCTGGTTTGGGCTCTTCCCCGTTCGCTCGCCGCTACTTAGGGAATCGAATTTTCTTTCTCTTCCTCTGGGTACTTAGATGTTTCAGTTCCCCAGGTGTACCTCCATATACCTATGTATTCAGTATACAGTATCTAGCGTAGCTAGATGGGTTTCCCCATTCGGAAATCTACATATCACAGGCTATGTGCGCCTACATGTAGCTTATCGCAGCTTATCGCGTCCTTCATCGGCTCCTAGTGCCAGGGCATTCACCGTGCGCCCTTTGTAGCTTGATCTATCATCATTTACTAATTTTTATTAGTGTCTAGGTTTAAGATTATTTCTAATCTTATTAATTCGTTTCTTTATCACTGTGCAATTTTCAAAGAACAATTTAATTGTCAATTAATAAAACTTGACAAAAGTGGTGGGTCTAAATGGACTCGAACCATCGACCTCACGCTTATCAGGCGTGCGCTCTAACCAGCTGAGCTATAGACCCATATATGGTGGAGATAAAGAGATTCGAACTCTTGACCCCCTGCGTGCAAGGCAGGTGCTCTCCCAACTGAGCTATACCCCCATATTATTATTTTATAGAAAGACTTAGTCTTTCAAAATTAAACAGAATTAGGTTCCCAGTCTGGAAGCTTTGCTTCCATTCTCCCTAGAAAGGAGGTGATCCAGCCGCAGGTTCTCCTACGGCTACCTTGTTACGACTTCACCCCAATCACCAATCCCACCTTCGACCGCTGGCTCCTTACGGTTACCTCACGGGCTTCGGGTGTTACCGGCTCTCATGGTGTGACGGGCGGTGTGTACAAGACCCGGGAACGTATTCACCGCGACATGCTGATTCGCGATTACTAGCAACTCCAACTTCATGTAGGCGAGTTTCAGCCTACAATCCGAACTGGGACTGGCTTTCAAGTTTTGCTCCCCCTCGCGGGTTTGCTGCTCGTTGTACCAGCCATTGTAGCACGTGTGTAGCCCTAGACATAAGGGGCATGATGATTTGACGTCATCCCCACCTTCCTCCACGTTAACCGCGGCAGTCTCATTAGAGTGCTTAACTTAATAGTAGCAACTAATAATAAGGGTTGCGCTCGTTGCGGGACTTAACCCAACATCTCACGACACGAGCTGACGACAACCATGCACCACCTGTCTTCCTGTCCCCGAAGGGACTTCCTCTATTACGAGTAATTCAGGAGATGTCAAGTCTAGGTAAGGTTCTTCGCGTTGCTTCGAATTAAACCACATGCTCCGCTGCTTGTGCGGGTCCCCGTCAATTCCTTTGAGTTTTAATCTTGCGACCGTACTCCCCAGGCGGAATACTTAATGCGTTTGCTGCGGCACCGAGGGTGGTACCCCCCGACACCTAGTATTCATCGTTTACGGCGTGGACTACCAGGGTATCTAATCCTGTTTGCTACCCACGCTTTCGTATCTCAGTGTCAGTTACAGTCCAGAAAGTCGCCTTCGCCACTGGTGTTCTTCCTAATCTCTACGCATTTCACCGCTACACTAGGAATTCCACTTTCCTCTCCTGCACTCTAGACACCCAGTATCAAATGCAGCTCCCAGGTTAAGCCCGGGAATTTCACATCTGACTTAAATGCCCACCTACATACTCTTTACGCCCAGTAAATCCGGACAACGCTTGCCACCTACGTATTACCGCGGCTGCTGGCACGTAGTTAGCCGTGGCTTCCTCCTTGGGTACCGTCATTATCGTCCCCAAAGACAGAGTTTTACGATCCGAAAACCTTCATCACTCACGCGGCGTTGCTGCGTCAGGGTTTCCCCCATTGCGCAATATTCCCCACTGCTGCCTCCCGTAGGAGTCTGGACCGTGTCTCAGTTCCAATGTGGCCGATCACCCTCTCAGGTCGGCTACGCATCGTCGCCTTGGTAAGCCATTACCTTACCAACTAGCTAATGCGCCGCGGGTCCATCTCAAAGCGGATTGCTCCTTTGATTATCCTGTGATGCCACAAGATAATGTTATGCGGTATTAATCTTCCTTTCGGAAGGCTATCCCACTCTTTGAGGCAGGTTACCCACGTGTTACTCACCCGTCCGCCGCTAATCCACTTCCCGAAGGAAGTTTCATCGCTCGACTTGCATGTGTTAGGCACGCCGCCAGCGTTCGTCCTGAGCCAGGATCAAACTCTCAATTTAAAAGTTTAATCTTACTCAAATTTATTGACTGGTTTATTACCTATATTCTGTTTAATTTTCAAAGACCATTTTCTTTCGCCATCTCTCGACGGCTTATTTAGTATATCAATTTTAAATCTCTTTGTCAACAACTTTTTTAAAACTTTTTTAACTTTTTAAGTTAATTTAATTTCATTAAGTTACAAACTATTTTGCTTGCCGTCTCTCTCAACGACAAGGAATATACTATCATAAAAATTTTATATTATATTGAACTATATTTTTATATAAATAAAATAAGTTGAATATACTTTTTATAACTTATTTTATCTCGTTTTTTCTGTATGCGACACACTAGGTTGCGTAATCGTGATTTAGTGAAAAAAAGCTAAGAAAAATTACTTTTCTTAGCTTCTTTTCATCATAACTTACTTCTTTTTAGGATATTCTTCTATAAATTTTTCACCCATATAATCCTCAATTACAATTTCAAACTTGTTATTAATAACATTATTTTCATCTTTTTTTATTTTTACATTATAATTTAACTTTTCTACCTTACCATCATCATTCTCTATCAAATTATTGTTTTTATCATATATCGGTATTTCTTTTATATTACTGTTTTTAGCTGACTTGCCTTGTGAATATACATTTATAGTATCTTTTAATGTATTATTTGAATACACATTTACAAATATATTTCTAACTTTAAATTTTTCTTGTGATTTATAATTATTATCTATATTAACATCAAGTCTTATATTATCCTTATCATTAGCATTAGTATTTTCAAATATATGAGTTGATATTCTATTTTTTATTTCATTCTTGAAATAAACATATAAAAGTTCTTCACTTCTTGATCTTACAGGCCCTTCTGCTAATATTTTAAATCTATAATCTTCGTTATAAGGTAATTTTAATGTTTTACTGAATTTAAGACCATAAGATATATCTAGCGGAACCTTATTCCATTCTATTTCATCCGATGTTGTTTTTCCAACTTTTCCATATAACAAATATAAATTAGAGTTGTTTTCTAATTCTTTCAAATTACCATATATCATAATAGTAATATTTTTATAATCTTTATCTAATTCCAATACCTTATAATCTTTATTTGTAATCCAGTCCTGCTTTGAATTTATCTTATTTATATTTTCTGAAAGCTCATCAATATTTCTTTCCAAATAATTTAATTTATTAAAATTTCTATTTATATCTTCGGTTATATTATTAAATCTTATTACAGTAATTATATTAAAGATTATAAACACGCCTAAAAATATACCTATTATCTTACCTAATCTCTTATTCATATAATTATAAAATTCACCTCATTTCAACTAAAAATTTTAGATTTAAACTATTATACACCATTTATAAGAACATTTTAAATATTATTAGAAATACAACCCCCGGTATTCCAAAAAATCCTGCTATAAGCGCTGACCATGCATTAATACCTATCGTTATACCTATATGTGACCCTATTAAATTTACCACAAATAAAAGTATTGCTCCCAAAACTCCATTTATAATAAGTTTATATAGGATTTTTATAGGCCATGCTAATAATTTTACAATTAAATATAGTAATATAATTCCAATCATAAAACTTCCTATGTATTCCATAATATCCCTCCCATATATATATTATACATTTATATTATACTGGTTTAAATGTAATATGATTAATATTAGATTAAAAAATAAACTTCTATTTTTATCTAAAATAGAAGTTTTAATATTTAGCTTTATAATTCTACTCTTCCCTCTAAAGCTTTAGATAGAGTAACTTCATCAGCATATTCTAAATCTCCACCAACAGGAACCCCATGTGCAATTCTTGTTACTTTTACTCCTAGAGGTTTTAAAATTTTTGATATATACATAGCTGTAGCTTCTCCTTCTACATTAGGATTTGTTGCTACAATAACCTCTTTTACATTTTCATTTATTCTCCTGATAAGTCCTTTTAAGTTAATATCTTCTGGTCCTTTTCCTGACATTGGAGATATTACTCCATGAAGTACATGATAAGTCCCATTATATTCTCTTATCTTTTCTAAAGAGATTATATCTTTAGGTTGTTCAACAACACATATTATACTTTCATCCCTATTAGGATTTGAACATATAGCACAAGGATCGCTATCTGTATAATTTCCACAAACAGAACAGTACTTTATAGTTCCTCTTGCCTTTACTAAAGCATTAGCAAATTCTCTTACCTCATCACTAGGAAGATTTAGAACATGTAATGTTAATCGTTGAGCAGTTTTATACCCGATACCAGGTAATTTTGCAAACTCCTCTATTAATTTTTCTATAGCTATAGGATAAAAATCCAATTCATTCACCTCGAGCCTAGAACATTCCAGGCATATTTAAACCACCTGTTAGTTTTTTCATTTCATTTGCTGTTTCTTCATCAGCTGTTTTTAATGCTTGATTACATGCAGCTAATATTAAATCTTGTAGCATTTCAACATCGTCTGGATCAACAACATCTGGTTCTATATTTATGCTTATTATTTCCTTTTTTCCATTAGCTTTAACTGTGACAGCTCCGCCACCTGCTGATGCAACAAATACCTTCTCTTCAAGCTCACCTTGAACTTTCTGCATTTGTTGTTGCATCTTTTGTGCTTGTTTCATTAAGTTATTTATATTCATTCCTCCGCCCATTCCTGGGAATCCACCTCTTGCCATCTTATTACCTCCTATATTTTATTTATTACTTTCTATTCCATAGTCTTTCTTCTAATCCTTATTATTTTATCATTTAGTAATTTATTCATCAATTATTTCTACTAAATCTTCTCCAAATGCCTCTTTTAATATCTCTTCAGGAGATTTTTTCTCCTCTTTTTTGTCTACACTATATTTTATTCTTATTTTCTCTTTTAGTTCTTGTGAGAATATTTCTTCAATTATTTTCCTATTGTCTTCTCTTTCAAGTCTTCTTATATTAAAAGCATATTGAGAATCATACTTTATTGTTATAACTCCTCGACTACATTCCTCTACTCTGCCTGTTACTAAAGATGCATAAAGTACCATATGTCTTCTTGCTTTAAAAATCTCTAGTATGTCTTTCCATGATTTTCTAACATCATCTAATGTAATCTTTGAATCCTTATTTTCTTCTTCCGCATTACATGTTTCTGCAACATGTTTTTTATGTTCAGTTATTTTATTATGAGTCAGTCTAGGTTTTTTTGCCCCATCAATTATAGGCTTTGTATTTACAGTTATATTTCCCTCTTTTATAACCTTTTCTAACTTATTTATTCTTGATAACAATACTTCCTTTGATGTATCATACTCTATTTTACACATTTTTATTACTGCAAGTTCTAAATATATTCTTCCTTGTTTGCTCCACTTAGATTGTTCTTCACATTCTTGAAGTATTCTTATACATCTCATTATTTCTTCTATTCGAATTTTATTTGCTTGTTCTTTTAAAAAGTTTATATTTTCTTCTGACATATCAAGTACATCCTCAGGATTCTGAGTTACCTTTGCCATCATTAAATTTCTCATATGATGTATCATATCTTTTATAAACAAATTTATATCTTTTCCTGCATAAACTACATCGTCTATAATTCTAATAGAATTTTCAACATCTTTATCTATTATTGTATTTGTAAGCTTTAATAAATTTTCATTAGTTACAAGTCCTAACATATTTATTACTTGATTATAGTCAATTTTTCCATTTCCCATAGATATGGCTTGATCTAGTATACTTAAAGCATCTCTCATAGCTCCATCTGACATTCTTGCTATAAGTTTTAAACTTTTGTTGTCACCAAAAATACCTTGTTTCTTTGTTATTTTCATTAATCTTCCAAGTATATCATCACTTTTTATTCTTTTAAAATCAAACCTTTGACATCTTGATAATATAGTTATAGGTAACTTTTGTGGATCTGTTGTTGCAAGTATAAATATTACGTTTTCTGGCGGCTCTTCTAGAGTCTTTAAAAAAGCATTTACTGCACCTTGAGTTAACATATGTGCTTCGTCCATTATATAAACTTTATATGTACCCTCTCTTGGTGGATATTTAACTTCTTCTATAAGATCTCTAATATCATCTACCTTATTATGTGATGCTGCATCCATTTCAGATACATCTATTGAAAGTCCAGCACTTATTTTTTTGCACATTTCACATTCGTTACATGGTTCTCCATCTTGGGGATTTAAACAATTAACTGCCTTTGAAAATATCTTTGCAGTAGAGGTTTTTCCCGTTCCTCTTGTACCACAAAAAAGGTATGCATGTGCTATTCTATTATTTTTCATTTGATTTTTTAACGTTAAAGTTATATGTTCTTGACCTACAACCTCATCAAAAGTTTGTGGTCTCCATTCTCTATATAAAGCAGTATACCCCACAATAACACCTCTTATCTATTTAAACACTATTTTAGCCATTTATTAAATATTATAACATACTAAGTTATAATTTTTTATATAAAAAAAAGACGCTTTAACTGCGTCTTTATATCCATTTTTAAAGTCGTGCACCTCGCATTGACAGTAAAACAGAAGCGTTACTTATATAGTTAACTCAAACCAGGTTTGCCTACGGCACATAGAAGTTCTCACTTACCGCTGCTTCCTTCCGGACCTGACGGGGTTCATGAGTTCCTATTGCGTAGGGCCCAATTCTCAACGCCACTTATATAAGCCAGACCTCCCATTTTAAAGCCTCAACGAGGAATTCAACCCTGCTATAGCGGATTGCAGGTACAGGACACCGCTAACTTCCCGTCTAGCACGACAATTGGCGGAGAAAGAGGGATTCGAACCCTCGGTAGAGTTTCCCCTACACACGCGTTCCAGGCGTGCTCCTTCAACCTCTCGGACATCTCTCCATAAGATATTGTTTTTATATTATTATATTAAGCAAAGACTATTATACTATTTATTAATATTTATTTCAATAGATATAATTGTTTTTAATGTTAATATCTTAATGTATATTTCTCTATGTTTCTACATATTACATTTTATCATAATATTTAGTATCAATCTATTTTATTTTTAGTAATTCATTGTTTCTCCACTTTACAACTTCATTTATACTATCTTTATATTTATTAAATTCAATATTTATAACTTCTTTATTAATAGTTTTTACTATATTTTTTGCAATTTCATCTTTCGCATCATTTAAAGCTTTTTTTGTAGTAGGCCTATTTTCATCCAATATAGTCATAGCTCGTATTACTACATCCCTTTTAGCTTCTACCCCTTTTATTTTATTATCATAATCATCAAATACTTTTTTTAACTTATTTATTTTATCTTCATATACCTTTCTTTGCTTATCTAACTCTTCTTTATACTTGTCTCTTAATTTAGTTTGTTGCTGTTTTTTATCCTCACTTTTCATATACTTTTTTAAACTTGAATCCATACCTAGATTTATTCTTTCTAAATCTAATTCTAGTCTTTCCTTAAGCCTTAACTCCATTGCACCTTTTTGAACTTGTATTTTATTATTATATGCACTTTTTAAAACTTCATTGTTTCCTTTTATGTAATTTTCAAAATCAGTTACTTTTTTTATTGCATCAGTATTAGCATTATTAGCTGTTAATGGGGATATTGATGAACTTCCCCCTGTAGAATCATTAGATGCATTTTGTTCTATTTTTCTTCTCGCCGTATCAAAATCTTTATTCTTATCATCTTCCTTATTACTACACGCACTTAATAATACTGTACTCATACATAAGGTTACTAATATAGAAATTATTTTTTTCATCTTTTTACCCTCTTTAAATGTTATATTGGCAGAAAGACTTCGAGTCAATTGCTTTAACCCACTCAGCCATCTTTCCACTAATATCACTTATAACATAATAATTGTATTATATTTACCATTTATTTATATATCGTATAAATCGTTATTTTCTTTTACTTTTGAAAAAATTAATTAATATTTCACTACACCTATTGTCATTAAACCATTTTACACCTAATGCTGTATTTAAATATATATTTTCTGTTAGATTTAAAACAGAACCACAACATCCTGCCGAAGGATCAATTGTACCTATATAAATTTTTCTTATTCTTGATTGTATTATCGCTCCGGCACACATTGGACATGGCTCCAAAGTAATATACATTTCACATTCATTAAGTCTCCAATTTTTAAGTACACTACTTGCTTTTTTAATTGCTAACATTTCTGCATGAGCTGTAGGATCATTTAAAGTTTCTCTAAGATTATGTGCAGATGCAATAATTTCTCCATTTCTAACAATCACAGCACCTACTGGAACTTCATCCTTCTCCATTGCTAGCTTAGCTTCATCTAAAGCAATATCCATAAATTTTTTTTTCATAAATACTCCTTTTTTCTATTAAAAAACTGCAACAATATACTCGTTGCAGTTTGGTACACCCGAAGGGAATCGAACCCCCGGCCTTCCCCTTAGGAGGGGGACGCTCTATCCTACTGAGCTACGGATGCTTATTATATTTTACTCTATTAGTTTAATTCAGTTTTAATTTAATGTCAACCTTATAAAAATAATATATATATAGGTATATTTAGCAAGTATTCACTATATATCAATTAGTATAAAAATATCTTATTTTATCATACTTACTATATAAACATATTTAAGAGGTGACCTTCTTGAAGAACTCATATATATTCTGGAGAACACTAGATGAAAGCGAAAATTTAAGTCTTTTTTCATATGCTCATATTGTAAGTTTAATAATTATTACTTTGTTATGTATTTTTATTTATATATATAGAAACTCTCTTATGAAATATTCAAAAGAAAAACTTATTTCCCACGGAATAGCATATATTTTAATATTACATCAATTTTCCATATATCTTTGGTATATATCAAACAATAAATTTGTACTACAAGAATGTCTACCATTATACCCTTGTAGAATTTCGGTAATTCTTTCAATAATAATGCTATTTAATAAGTCTAAAAAAATTTTTGATATTTTATACTTTTGGGGACTTGGAGGTGCTAGTATAGCTTTAATATTTCATGATACTACACTCTATCCGTTTCCTCATTATATATTTATTCAATTTTTTATATCTCATGGAGGCATACTACTTTCAGTCTTATTCATGATGTTTATTCATAAATACAAACCAAATTTAAATTCACTAAAAACAACATATATTTATACCTCATTATATTTTTGTATAACAATTTTAGTAAATTATCTAACAAACTCAAACTATTGTTATTTGAAAGAAAATCCTAATTTATATTCATTTAATTTTATACCAAAAAATCAATTATTTATTTGTATATGTACTATGTTAAGTTTCTTTCTATTTTTTTATATACTGTATATTCCCTTTAAAGATAAAGACAGTACTTAATTATATGAATTTTTTGTGTTAATATTTATATAATAATTAAACTAAATTAAGGATACGGTGAAAAGCATGATAAAGGTTTTTAATAGAACAGAAAAAATATATGATATTGAAAAAGTTGCTGGAGATAATTATTTAAAATGGATTTATTCCTCTCCAGTTGGACTAAATTTTTTAGAACTTATGGTAAAGAAAAAATTCTTTTCAAAAGTATATGGAAAATACTGCGACTCAAAACACAGTTCAAAAAAAGTATCTAAATTTATTAATGAGTTTAATATTAACGAAAAAGAATTTATATTAAAAAAATCCGACTTTAAATCTTTTAACGACTTTTTTTATAGAAAACTTAACACCAATGCAAGACCAATAATTTACGATGAAAATATATTAATATCACCTGCTGACGGAAGATTGTTTGCTTATGAAAACATAGATATTGATAACTTAATTCAAGTTAAAGGACTCACTTATTCATTAGATGAGCTTTTAAAAAACTTAGAACTTGCAGAAAAATATATTGGCGGTACTTGTCTCTTATTTAGACTTGCCCCTGTTGATTATCATAGATTTCATTTTATAGATGATGGAATTTGTGAAGAAGCCATTAAAATTTCTGGATCCTATTACTCAGTAAATCCAATTGCCCTTGAAAAGGTGCCTAAGTTATTCTGTGAAAATAAAAGAGAATATAGTATATTCCACTCAAAGCACTTTGGAGATGTTTTATATGTTGATGTAGGTGCAACTTGTGTTGGTTCTATTATACAAACATACACTCCAAATGAATCTGTTATAAAAGGTGATGAGAAAGGCTACTTTAAATTTGGTGGTTCCACTATAATCTTATTTTTTGAAAAAACTAAAATTATAGTGGATAAAGATATTCTAGAACAAACTCAAAAAGGATTTGAGTGTAAGGTTGTAATGGGTGAGAAAATAGGAACTAAATTATAGATTAAACTCTTCTCCAGAATAAGCTTTATAAATTTCTCCACTAAATTCTTTCTTTGCCTCATTTAAAAGTTCATTTAAATCTGTATTGTGTGGTAGATGACTTAATACTAATTTATCTACATTATTCATATTGGCTATCTTACCTACTTCACCTGATGTAAGATGGCCTTTTCCACTTCCAATATCTTTATTTAAAAAGTTGGTTTCACAAATAAATAAATCAGCATCTTTTGATATATCTAAAATACCATCACACCATTCAGTATCACCACTATATACAAACACTTTGCCATTTTTCTCAAATCTCATAGCAAGAGATGGTACAGGATGCTTTCCCCATTTAAAATTAACCTTTAAATCTCCTATTTGAATTTCTGTAGCATCATCTATTTTATGCCACTTAGAAATACCCTCTAATGTTAAACTTTTAAAATCATCACTCAAATCATGTGAATATATTTGAAGTTCATTTTCTCTAATTTTATTCTTTATATCAATTTGAGCTGAATATTGAAGCGCCTTTATATCAGCTGCATGATCTCCATGATAATGTGAAAGTATTACAGCATCTATTTTTGAAAGTGGTACATAGTTTTGAACTTTAGATAACACACCTGACCCACAATCAATCAGTATGTTATGATCTCCACTTTGAAGTAAATACCCACTTGTAGCTTCATCTTTTTCAGGAAATGCTCCCCAGTATCCTATTACTGTTATTTTCATAAAATTCTCTCCTTTAACCCCATTATTTTATTAAAATATATTTATATCATTCCCTACTATGTAAAAGCAAAACAAAAACTTATACTATTTT
The DNA here is from genome assembly GCF_900176615.1 of Clostridium massiliodielmoense. Lineage (GTDB taxonomy): Bacteria > Bacillota > Clostridia > Clostridiales > Clostridiaceae > Clostridium_H > Clostridium_H massiliodielmoense. The sequence goes on along the minus strand of NZ_FXLO01000004.1, from coordinate 12,496 downwards.
TATATTTAGTTTTTAAAATTAAATATATCTATTAATAATATCTTATACTTTCAAATTAATTCTTTATTATTTAAAATATAACATATGTTTTGAATAATTAAAAGCAAGGACACTTAATATATATCCTCGCTTCTGTATAAAATATTTTTATTTTGTTATCATCTCAAAAAACTTTTCATGGGGTGAGTCACTTTTTAGTTCTTTTAACAGATATATAAGTTCTTCAGATTCATCAGTTATTATATTATCTACCCCCATATCTATAAAATCTTTCATGCTATTTATATTATTAACAGTCCATACATGTACCTCTCTTCCCATGGAATGAGCTATATACACTATATCTGGAGAAACTAACGATTCTTCCATACTATAAAAATCTACATTTAATTTTTGAATATCCCCTTTTGCCAAAAACATTATATATCCCACTTTAATTTTAGAATTTAATTTTTTAACTTCTTGAATTGTTTCATAATCTAAAGAAGTTACAACACATTCTTTTTCAAAACCTTTTTCTTTAATCATATCTACAACCTTTTTTACTATATCTTTTTCATGTGGACTTGCCTTTATTTCAATGTTCAATTTAATTTTACCATTTGCAAGATCCATGCAATCACTTAATAATGGCATTTTCTTATCCTCAAAGATTCTAGTAGGATTAAACTTATTATTATATTCTTTTATATCATCATAATTAAGCTGCCACGCCTCTTTATCCATACCTATATTTTTTTTTAGATTAATGTCATGTGATAAAAATATTTTACCATCTTTACTCTCTACAACATCAATTTCAGCAAAATCAGCTTTGGATTTAATTGCTTCTCTTACAGATGACAAAGTATTTTCAGGAGCTCTTTGTATGTTTCCCCTATGTGCCGTAACCTTTACGTTATACATCATTTCTAATGCACTATCTATTACAAGTCCTATACTTAAACTAAGTATTATTAAAACTACACTTAATATAAATATAAAAGTCTTTTTTTTCAAAAATAGCTTATCTAAAATACTTAGCTTTTTTTTAATTTTAAGATCTATATTAATAATTTTTTTATTTTCTTTATCTCTTAAGATATAGAACAATCTTGTTATCCAGTGAATTTGTATTGGGGTTAGTATAAAAAACACTAAAAGTCCTAAGAATTTTCTTATTAAAATTACAGATATTATAAATACTTTTCCTAAATAAACATTATAATTTACCCTATACATTAGCTGCTGTAATATTATTATCCACGTTACATAGGAAATTAAAAATATAAACCCAGTAAAAATTGCTATTATTAAAAAATTGTTTATAAAAATTCTAAAATTTCCTTTAATAAGTTTCCAACTTTCCTTTTGAGCTTTCTTTGCAGATTTATTTTCAAGTATTATAAAATGAAATGTAAATATCCACCTTATAAAAAGCATTAACATTAATACCAAAATAATAATTTCAGTCATAAACATCCATGAACTTTCATCAATATAACTTTGTATAAATCCTGGCAATTTTAATGGTATACCAAAAACACAATATGGTTGAATTCCAATTAAATTTACAAATACTAGATAAAACAATACTGCGTAAACTCCACCTATTCCAATGAATTTTGGACTCTTTTTTAAACAAAATCCTAATATAGAATAAAATTTGTATTTCTTTTTCTTAGTCAGTATTTGGTTTCCTATAACTATAAGTCCGCCTATCTCAATTAAAATAACAAAAACAGCCATTATATAAAATATAAATATAGCAAGCACACCTTGCTTTGACATTCCAAACTTTAGTATCTGCTTGTTTGAAATAACATAAAATCCTTTGTTTTTCATAAGCACATTTATAAGGAATGAGAAAATAGGAATTATAAGTATTGTCAGCATTAACTTTGTCACTATTTCATATTTAAAAAATTCACTCCAACCATATTTAAAGTCATTAATCATTCCTTTTAATTCATTTATGAAATACTCCATGGTTTTACTTCTCCTTTTAAGTAATAAAAAAACCTTTGAAATATAATATTTCAAAGGTTTTTGGTGCGTGAGAGAGGATTTGAACCCCCGACCAACTGGTTCGTAGCCAGCTACTCTATCCAACTGAGCTACTCACGCATGTAATATATATATTTTAACATAGGAACTACCAAAAATCAAACATTAAACTCTTACTGCAGGTTAAGTCCATGTGCCTATAGCTCCTATGCTACATGGGAATTATACGTCATTAAAAAACACTCAATATCATATTGAGTGTTATGGCGGAGAAAGAGGGATTTGAACCCTCGCGCCGGTTACCCGACCTACGCCCTTAGCAGGGGCGCCTCTTCGGCCTCTTGAGTATTTCTCCAAGTCCTACATTTTAAATTAAAATTAATGGCGGAGAGATAGGGATTCGAACCCTAGGTACGCTCTCACGTACGCCGGTTTTCAAGACCGGTGCCTTAAACCAACTCGACCATCTCTCCGTGTTTCCTTGTATATTATAATATGTATATACAAGTTTGTCAATAACTTCTTATTATTTTTTTAATGGCGGAGAGATAGGGATTCGAACCCTAGGTACGCTCTCACGTACGCCGGTTTTCAAGACCGGTGCCTTAAACCAACTCGACCATCTCTCCATGTTGCGACGATATATATTATAACAACATATCGTCACACTGTCAACTAATTTTACAAAATTTATTTTATAACTTCTAAATTTCTCATATAATGTCTTAAAGCTTCTGGTATTGTTACTGTACCATCTTCATTTTGATAATTTTCAAGTATAGCCGCAACAGTTCTTCCTATTGCAACACCTGATCCATTTAAAGTATGGATAAATTCAGGCTTTCCTTTTCCATTTTCTTTATATCTTATATTCGCACGTCTTGCTTGGAAATCTTCAAAATTACTACAACTTGATATTTCTACGTATCTGTTGTAACTTGGCATCCAAACTTCTATATCATATTTAAGAGCTGCTGTAAATCCTAAATCACCCTTACAGATTCTAACTACTCTATAAGGTAATCCAAGTCCCTTTAATACATCTTCAGCATCATTAGTTAATTTTTCAAGTTCATCATATGAATGTTCTGGCTTAACAAATTTAACAAGTTCAACCTTATTAAATTGATGTTGACGTACAAGTCCTCTTGTATCTCTTCCAGCAGAACCAGCTTCTGCTCTGAAACATGCACTATAAGCAGCGTGTTTTATAGGAAGATCATCTCCATTTAATATTTCATCTCTATACATATTTGTTACAGGAACTTCTGCTGTAGGAATTAAGAAGTATCCATTATTCTCTACTTTAAATGCATCTTCTTCAAATTTTGGGAGTTGTCCTGTACCTGTCATACTATCTCTGTTTACCATATATGGTGGAAGTATTTCTGTATATCCATGATCTATTGTATGCATATCTAAAAAGTAGTTTATAATTGCTCTTTCAAGTCTTGCACCTAATCCTTTATAAACTGTAAATCTTGAACCTGCTATTTTTCCTCCTCTTTCAAAATCAAGAATATCAAGGCCTGTTCCAATATCCCAATGAGCTTTTGATTCAAAATTAAACTTTGTTGGTTCTCCCCATTTTCTAATTTGTACATTGTCAGCATCAGTTTCCCCATCTGGTACATTTGGATTCGGAATATTAGGGATTCTAAGCATTATATACTTAATTTTTTCATCTACTTCATTAAGTTCTACATCAAATGCTTTAATATCATCAGAAAGTTTTTTCATGTCGGCCATTATAGCACTTGTATCTTTTCCTTCTTTTTTTAGTTTTCCTATTTGAGATGATTCACTATTTCTTTTACTTTTTAACTTTTCAACCTCAACTAATATTTGTCTTCTTCTTTCATCTAATGCAACAACATCATCAATTAACTTATTATCAAAATCTTCTCCTCTGTTTTGCATAATTTTTTTAATTTCTTCTGGGTTGTTTCTTATTCTTTTTAAATCTAACATATATGAATTTCCTCCTTATTGAATCTAGTATTATTATATATAAAGACACAAAAAAAGGAGCCCTTCTCTACAAATTAATGTAGGGACGAAAAGACTCCGCGTTGCCACCCTAATTGGTTTATAAATAAACCCACTTTAAATATTAACGGTTTTACCGTATTGTTTATCACAATCCCTCAGAGTTGGATTCACAAAATCTTTAGTATGAATTCACACCACCCATTCACTCTCTAAAACTAAAACATATTGCTACTATTCTCCTCAATGGTTTAAATATCAATTTTTAATTAATTATAAGTATAATACTTGTAAATGTCAATAATCTATTTACATAAAAAGACTTTTTATAAAAATCTAGCTACATATACTTCTTGTGCAAACTATATCAACACCAGTATTTAAAATGTTTCTACATATGATATCTCCAGACTTTATTGGTACTCCAACATGTATTCTACTTAACGCCTTTGAACATTCAATTAACAAAGTTTTATTTATTGGCGCACTGCTTCTTACTGGAACAACATTATATTTTGAACCTTTTATTCTTACTATGGATGTAAATATTTTTTTAGCCTCACACACTATTAACACCAACCTATTACATATTATTAAATTCCTTTATTCTGTTTAATAATATCTTAGAATTTTTTGAATCCTTAACTATATCAGTCATACTTTTATTAGTTTCTCTAGCTAAAATTGATATTATTTTATTTAAACAATGAGCTCCATTACATGTACCGGCACCGGCGCCAGTCCTTCTTTTTATTCCTTCAACAGTTCTAGCACCTAGAGGTCTTCTTATAGCATCTACAATTTCCCCTTCTGTTACCATATTACATGCACATATAATTTTACCATAGTTTTTATCTACATTTATTAACTTATTTCTCTCTTCATTAGTCATATCTTTAAACTTATATGTTTCTCTTACTTTATCGTTAAAATCTTTCTTTAACTTACATTTTAGATTATTCTCTATAGTCTCACAAATTATTCTAGAAATTGAAGCTGTCATAGTAACTTCAGCATAATTTTTTCCTGAGATTTTTATATATCCCTTATCAACTAAGCTATCATCAATGATTATAAGGTCATTATAAAAATGAGAATTATAAAAAGTATTAACATCTACAGGTTTTATATTTTTAATTAATTTACTAACTATATTATAGCATTCACTGTAAGTAATATTAGTTTCAGTATTCACTGAAACTATATAATTTCCTTGCACTGTAGGATATGTATGTATAATTTCATCACTTCCCCCTTTTCTAGTAAAAACTATATTATTTAATTTACTATCAGGAGTTCCCTCAATCAAGAAATATTTTAAAAATCCCTTATGTTTACATTTTTTCTCAGTAAACTCATCAAAATTATAATCCTCTGGAGTGGTATTTATAACCATTCTACATGTAAATTTATTTTTATTTGTAACTACCTTAAACCCTTTATTTGTAGGCTTTATATCTTCAACCAATTCCTCAAGTTTAAAAGATACTCCATTATCAAATGCTATTTCTCCATAGGCAATAGCTAAATCATATGGACATATAACCCCTGTATTTTTAGAATACACTGCTTTTGTAGCATTTATATTTAAATTTGGTTCAAGTTCTTTTATCTCATCTTTTTCTAACATATAAATATTAGGAACTCCTCTTTTTATTGCCTTATTATATATATCATCTATTTCCTTTTCTTCTTTTTCGTTTTTGGCGATTATAAGAGACCCTACATTTTTATATGGAACATCGAACTTCTCTGCTAAATCCTTAATCATATTCATTCCCATATACTCAAGTTTAGACATTATATTATCTCCACTTTGTATACCGTCAAAAATAATTGATGAATTTACTAAAGCAACATCATCAGCTATATCATAATCTTTTTCAATAAGAGCTATATTTAAACTATATTTTGATAGTTCATATGCAACAGCACATCCTATTAGCCCTCCCCCTAATATAAGTACATCATAATCCATAAATATTCCTCCTAAGCAAAAAAAACTAACTAAGAGAATACATATTTTCATATCTAACAAATAAATTTTCTATTACTTCTCTTGTAAGTGGTTTACTTAAAATTTCATCAACAAAAATCATTTTTTCCTCATTTAAATTTCCTATCCACCCAGTCATTAAGCAAAAATATGTATTTTTATCAAGTTCCTTTACTTTTCTTGCAACTTCAAGTCCATTTATATTAGGCATAGAAAAATCACAAATAACTATATCATATTTTCTTCTAGAAAGTTCCATTTCAACATCTTCAAGACTATTAACATCACATGTTTTTACTTTGCACTGTGTAACAGATTTTATTATTTGCAATAAAACATTACGAACATCTTTATTATCATCAATTACAAGTACATTCTTAGAAAAACTATCACCAATCTTTTTATGACTCTTATTTTCCTCTATTTTTTTTATGTTACATATAGGTACTTTTATTATAAATTTAGTACCCTTATTCTTAGCACTTTTACACCTAATATTGCCACCAATAGATTGTATTATCTTATATGCAATGCTAAGACCTAGTCCTGAACCTTTCTTTCCCTTCGTTGTAAAAAACGGTTGAAATATTCTATTTTCTATACCTTCATTTATACCTACACCATTGTCCTCTATTTCTATTACAACATAATCGTCTTTATCCACTGTAGAAATTCTAATTTGACCATCTTTTTCTATAGCATCTACAGCATTACTTATTATATTTATAATAACTTCTCTTATCTCTGTTATATTTCCTTGAATTCTTTCATTAGAATCAAGATTTGTAAATATATTAATTTTTACACCATCTAATATACTTTCATTTAACCACTTATTTTTGGTTAATGCAATGGCATCTAAAATAACTTCATTCACGTTAAATATATCTATCATATCATTACTGCTACAACTTACTGTTAACTTCTTTAATTTACTAATTATATTTGTAACATCGTAAGTGCACATTTCTATTACCTTTAATTGCTTGGATATAACTTTATCTTCATTATATTTATCTTTTAGTAGTTCTACAGATCCAATAATTGGTGTTAAAATATTATTTATATCGTGAGCTATGCCTGCTGCCATCTCTCCCATATTTTTAAGCTTTTCATTCTCAATAAATTTATTTCTTAAATTAAAAAACTTCCTCTGCTCTTGTGTTAATGAAAACACTGTTTTACACATTGACTCTATATAATCTAAATCTTTTTCTATATTTACTCCACTATCTTTATATTTTCCTACCCAAATTACACCTTCAATATAATTATGGTATTCAACATAAACTCCTATCATCTCTTTAATGGAAAGTTTTAAAAATTTTTCTCTAACCTTTTTATTATTTATATCATCTACATCTATATATATACTATTTTTTCTTTTCTTTATTTTATTGTTTATATCAATTTGAAAAGATATTATATCTTCATCATTTACTAAATAATACTTATGCTCTTTAGTAATACCATAGTAATTATCTAAGGCTATAATATTTTCATGTTCCTTGCTAGATACATATATACAACAAAAATTTAAATCCCACAGTTCTATTAATTTACTCATTATATTCTTTTGAAAATCATCTTTATGATAATTCATAGGAATATTAGTCATTACATTATTGAAGAAGAGTAAATTTTCATTTTGATGTTTTAATTCACCATAAGAACATATGAAATTTATAGCTTTATAAAAATCCTCTTTTTCATTAAATATAAGTTCTTTGTTATTATTATATATAACTATTTGCTCGAAACTCTTAGAAAAATTATAAAATGTATCAAAATTATACTTTTTATTTTTTATGTATACTAAGTTCTTTATATTTTTATGTTCAAAACATGATATTAATTTCTTAAATCTGTTATAAATTTCATATTTTTGTATATTATTTACATTCCATATAACAAGTATATTGTTGTTAACACTATAAATATTATTAACTAACTTTAATAAATGATCAAAATACATTTCATAATCATCACAAATCTCCAGAAATATATTCTCCTTATTTATGTTTTCAAATAAAACTTCCATTTCATCATCAAAAATCTCATGAGTTTCGTTAAAAAATAAATTATCAGTAAATATTATAATTTTTCCCTTTTCATTAAGAGTTTTCTTTATAGTTTCTTTAATAAATATAAAGGTTTTTTTTAATCTCAGTTTTTCATTATCAATATATAAACAATTTTTAGTTTTCATATCGATTTCCTTTCTAAAACTTTCATTAATATAATTTTAACATTTCATCAAAAATTTTTCTATAAATTGTTTCTTAAACATACAAAAAGTATACGGTTTAAACTATAAACCGTATACTTTTTCCTTTTATTTACCATATATATCTTTATTTATCTAAATTTAATTTATTTAGGATGTCTCCAAGCCTTTTTATGCTTTCTCCATATTCGGCCCAGTTACCATCTTTTTGTGATTGTAATGCTTTTTCATATAATGCTTTAGCATCTTTGATTTCTTGAGGTATAGTTTGCTGTTTATCGAAAACTATATTTTCTACATTATCTTCTTTTTCATTATAATTAAATAACTGTTCAAGTGCTTTTTCTATATTTTCTGCTAAAACAATTTTATCTCCATAAGCAACAATTACTCTCTTCATTTCAGGAATACTTCTTTCTGAATCTGCTCTTAAATAAAGAGGCTCTACATAAAGAAGAGAATTGTCAATAGGTATTATCATTGTATCCCCAAATTGAACTTGAGACCCTTTAGCATCCCATAGCGAAAGTTCTTTGGATATTGTAGTATCCTGTTTAATCTTCTGTTTAAATAACATAGGACTATTTACAGTTTCACTCTTAGTTGTTGGAAATTTATATAATACTAGATTTCCATAGTTATTACTATCCATTCTAGCACCAAATAATGCTATCATATTTTCTCTTTGGTATTGGTTAAAGTATTGAAGTAAAATCATTTCTTCATTTTTCTCCCCAGGTAATCTCATAATTAAATAAGATGCTTCATTTACTGATTTCTTACCATCTATATCTTTTTGTGTCTTTGCAACATCCCATACATTTTGTCCTGAGAAAAATGTACCTGAGTTCTTAACATGATATCTTTCCATAGCCTTACACTGAATAGCAAAATAATCTTGAGGATATTTAAAATGTTCCCTAAAACCTTCTTTTATTTCCTTTTGATTTTTAAATAACCCAGGAAATATTTTAGAATAAGTAGCTACAATAGGATCTTTTTGATCTATAATATAGAAATTAGTTGTTCCATTTACTGCATCAATTATTACCTTAACAGAGTTTCTCATATAATTAATATTATCTATAGGTTCTGAGAAAGGATATCTATTAGATACAGTATACGCATCTATTACCCAATACAGTTTTCCATTATTAATTACTACATAAGGATTCTTATCATACTTTAAAAATGGAGCTATTTTTTTAACTCTACTTACTATGTTTCTATTCATTAAAATTCTACTGTCACTTGTTATGTCACTTGATAGTAAGAATTTCATATCGCCTTTATTAATAGCAAATAATATTCTATTAATAAAGGACATTTTTATTCCTGCATCACCATCATAATTTTTGGTTGCATTTTCTCCACTATCCTTTAGATAGTCCATTTCATTTAATTTAGTATTTACTATAGCATACTCATTAGTTTTTTCACCATAATACATTCTAGGGTCTTTTATTTCAACTCCAGAATTGTTTACAAGTGGCATATCCTTTATTACAAAATCAGGTTTTCCTTCCGCAGTTACAGAATTAACCTTACTCATAACAACACCATATCCATGGGTATATGTTAAGTGCTTATTTTGCCATGTATTTGCTTTTTCTTGTAACTTTTCATAATCTATTTCTCTAGGTGCTATAAACACTTGAGTATATTTGCCATTAACTTTATATCTATCTATATCAATATCATTAAAAGTATAATAATTTTTTTTACTCTCTACTTGATTGTAGAATTCTAAAGCCTGTCCAACTGAATTTATTTTTATATTATTTATCGTTTCTTTATTACTTTCTAAAGATTTCTTATTAAGAACATTAGTTAATGGATATAACTGTTCTTTGACATTTTCGATGCCAAATGCCTTTTTAGTATATTTCATGTTGTATTCTATAAATGGTGTCTCAAGACGTCTTTCATTAGATTTAACAACTAACATTTGCCATGCACCTGATATTACACCTTCTGAAACTACAAGTACAGCTATGATAACACCAGATGCAATAATTGGCTTTATTTTCGATTTTAATATACTAAAAGCTACAACTATAGATGAAATTATAGCTACTATAGATATTACTATATAAAATTTTAATGTTACCTTAGTATCAGTATAACTGGCTCCAAATGCAACACCTCTTGGCGAATATGATAAATCCCAAGCTTTTATAAGGTAGCCCAATGATATACATAATAAAAGTAATGCACCTAAAGCAGCTAATTGCTTTCCTGCAAATTTAGTAATTCCACTTTTAAAATTATTGATACTTATAAAATTTCTGTCTATTTTTCTTCCTAAAGTAACTCTATCTTTAACATTTAAAACCATATATACAATAACAGTGATAAATGCTAAAAGTATCACCAATGATAATAAACTACTATAAATTGATTCTATTAAAGGCAATTTAAATATGAAGAATGATATATCCATATTAAAAATAGGATCTTTAACATTGAATTTAGTGCTACTTATAAACTCTAATATCTTATCCCAATATCCTAATGAAAAATTTAAAGATATAAAAAGGGATACGATTACAGTTAAAACATTAATAATTTTTTTGACTTTAGGTTTAGATTCAATATTTACATCTATAAATGTGTTATTTTTAGTTAGATTCTTCTTTATACTTTTACAATAAACCTTAATAGCTATAAAACATATCAAAAATACTAGTATAGATAATGAAATTACAGCAGTAAATCTTTTTAAATAAACAGATAAATATCCAACTTCTCTAAACCATTTAATGTTAATAATTACATTAACAATTTTTTTCAAAAAAAACACCACTAAAGCAATACAAAAAAACATTACAATAACTAGCTTATTTTTTTTCATTTAATCCCACCTTTTATTATTTAATAATAAATCCTTTGTTACTTAACTCATTAATAATTTTTTTCATATTTTCTATGTTATCAACCTCAATTGTATGTAAATGAACTCCTTTAGTAAGAGCTAATAAAGGCTCTGCTTTATTATTATTGAGATTTTTTATAAATTTCTGAACATCATATGGTGTTTTAGCCATTATCATAGCCTTTATTTCCCCATAAACCGGATGTTCTACAATGACATCTTTTATAGTACCGCCATACTTTACAATACATTGCATCTCTTCATCTATATCTTTTCTCTCATGGTATACAGCTACTATTTTTTCTATAGCATTGGTATGAGGTTTAGGTATAACATATCCTTGGGGAGTTGCTATTATATTCATACCTGTAGCTCTCAATATAGCTATATCCTTTACTATTACCTGCCTTGTTACTCCAAGTTTATTTGCAATTTCTTGACCTTTTTTAGGTTTAACATTATTATTTAGCATTTCTTTTATATATTCTCTTCTTTTTTCTGACTCCATTTATGTCCCCACCTTAATTTCTATCATCACATTTTTTTAATATATCTAATTCCACATCTCCTATTATATCATTATTATGGTGATTTTTAACTAAATACAAAAATCTTTCACTATATCGCATTTTATTTAATATATCTTCTCCCATAATTCCGTGATTATAATAAACATTTACCTTTTTTATATTTTTAAAATTTTTTAGTCTTCCTTCTGTAAATTTATCTAATAATACTAATATAGATTTTTCGAATACATTTAAATGACATCTTATTTTTCCTATATCATGAAGCAATGCAACTCTGATTAGTTCTTTTTTGTCAAATTCATATTTTAAATATTCATTTTTGTTGTCTAAATATTTTTTAATGTCTTTTGCAACTCTAACACTATGACATTGCTCACTTATTGATAGGTTATAAAATAGTTTAACTTCATTTTTATTTAAATATTTTTCTATAAATATTTTATCATTATAGGTTATTTTAGAGGTAACATTCATATAAAATTGTTTTACTCTTTGCATCATAATATATTCGCCTTTCTTAATATAATTAATTAAATTATACTATGATAAAACTAAATTAAAAATAAGTTTAAACGAAAAAAGAGTAGTCATATTTGACTACTCTTATAATTTGGTGGAGATAAAGAGATTCGAACTCTTGACCCCCTGCGTGCAAGGCAGGTGCTCTCCCAACTGAGCTATACCCCCAAAATGGTGGACCTTCAGGGACTCGAACCCCGGACCTACCGGTTATGAGCCGGTTGCTCTAACCAACTGAGCTAAAGATCCATTACCTGGCGACGACCTACTCTTCCACACCGTCTCCAGTGCAGTACCATCGGCGCTTTGAAGCTTAACCTTCGTGTTCGGTATGGGAACGGGTGTTACCTTCAAGCCATTACCACCAGATATTC
>NZ_FXLO01000005.1 GCF_900176615.1 Clostridium massiliodielmoense | reverse complement strand
CATGTGTTAGGCACGCCGCCAGCGTTCGTCCTGAGCCAGGATCAAACTCTCAATTTAAAAGTTTAATCTTACTCAAATTTATTGACTGGTTTATTACCTATATTCTGTTTAATTTTCAAAGACCATTTTCTTTCGCCATCTCTTGACAGCTTATTCAGTATATCAATTTGTTTCTTCTTTGTCAACAACTTTTTTTAAACTTTTTAATTTCTTAAAATCATTTATTTATTCAGTTGTTTCCCTGTTTCTTTGCCGTCTCTCGTGACGACAAGGAATATCTTATCATAATTTTACTAATTCATACTGCAATATTTATCATTTTAATTAATTTATATTTATATTGCTCTAAAATTCTAATATATACTCTTATTTTTTACTATAGATACTCCTGGCGGAGTATCTAACTTTCAATACACAAAAGGGACTGTTTCAAAATAATTTTAAGACAGCCCCTTTATTAATAACTTATATAAATCAAATAGAAAACCTATAAATTTTAAATGTTAAACTTAAAGCTTATATTTATTTTCCTAATTTAAATGAACTTTTTAAAGATACTGTTCTATTGAACACTAATTTATCCTTTGTTGTATATTTAGGATCGACATTAAAATATCCATTTCTAACAAATTGGAATTTATCATTTGGTTTTGCATCTTTCATATATGGCTCTATAAATCCTTGAAGTATTTCTAAAGAATTAGGATTTACATTGTCAAGAAAAGTTTTATTTTCATCTTGTTCATCATCTAATATTAATGAATCATATAATCTAAATTCTGCTGGTACGCCATACTCAGCGCTTACCCAATGAATTGTTCCTTTAACTTTTCTTCCAGTAAATCCACTTCCACTCTTAGTTTCAGGATCATAAGTACAATGTACTTCTACTACATTTCCATTTTCATCTTTAACTATATCTGTACATTTAACAAAGTAAGCATTTTTTAATCTTACTTCATTTCCTACATATAATCTGTGATATTTTTTAGGTGGATTTTCCATAAAGTCTTCTTGTTCTATATAAATTTCTCTTGTAAATGGAATTTCACGACTTCCCATTTCTGGATTGTCTTGATTGTTTTCAGCTTCTAACATTTCTACTTGACCTTCTGGATAGTTAGTTATAACTACTTTTAATGGTCTTAAAACAGCCATTGTTCTAGCAGCCTTTGTTTTTAAATCTTCTCTTATGAAATGTTCAAGCATTCTTACATCAACTAAACTATTATTTTTAGCAACACCGATTTCTCTACAGAAATTACGTACAGCTTCTGGTGTATATCCTCTTCTTCTTAATCCAGAGATAGTAGGCATACGAGGATCATCCCAAGCATCAGTAAATCCTTCATCTACAAGTTGCTTTAATTTTCTTTTACTCATTACTGTATTAGTTAAGTTTAATCTTGCAAACTCTATTTGTTGTGGATGACTTTCCATTTCACACTCTGTCACTACCCAATCATATAATGGTCTATGGTCTTCAAATTCTAATGTACATATTGAGTGAGTTATTCCTTCTATTGCATCTTCAAGTGGATGAGCAAAGTCATACATTGGATATATGCACCACTTGTTTCCTGTGTTGTGATGTTCTGCATGAGCTATACGGTAAATTATAGGATCTCTCATATTTATATTAGGAGATGCCATATCTATTTTAGCTCTTAAAACCTTTTCTCCGTCTTTAAATTCACCTTTAGCCATACGTTCAAATAAGTCTAAATTTTCTTCAACACTTCTATTTCTATATGGACTTTCTTTTCCAGGCTCAGTTAAAGTACCTCTGTATTCTTTCATTTCTTCTGGTGATAAATCACACACATATGCCTTACCTTTTTTAATTAATAATATTGCTCTTTTATACATTTCATCAAAGTAATCTGATGCATAATGCAATTCTTCCCAATCAAAACCTAGCCACTTTACATCTTCTTTTATAGATTCCACGTACTCTGTATCCTCTTTTATTGGATTTGTATCATCAAATCTTAAATTTGTTCTTCCTTTGAATTCATCTGCAAGTTCAAAGTTTAATGTAATTGACTTTGCATGACCTATATGTAGATATCCATTTGGTTCTGGGGGGAAACGAGTAATTATTTCTTTTCTTTTTCCGGATTTTAAATCTTCTATAACTATATTTTTTATAAAGTTAGATGAAGAATTATTGTTTTCCATTTTTTTCACCTTTCTTTCATTTAACTATACATATTAATTATATTAATACTTTCGGTATTTTTCTCTAAAACTACATAATACATTTAATTATACAATAAAAATTTAATTATGACACCTTTTTTAGTGAAAAATACACCCTAATATATGCCGTTATTATTAATTAATATAATCCTACTATATACATATGCTAATTTTAAACAAAAGCTTGTCTATATTATTTATTATTATACTAATATCATTTTTATAAAATTGATTGGTATCTTATAAGCCTAGTAACTATTTAAGTTTATAATCGACAGGTAATATTACCTGTCGATTTAACTATCTTTGATTTCTATCATCGCTAATATCATAATCACTTGTATAAGTATAATCTCCATTATTAGCTACTGAAGCAACATGTTCTAATTTTTCATTCATTTTCTTTATTTCACATTGGATACTTGATAATACATCTTTTATTTCTTTATCCATGTATAAATCACTTCCCTTCTTTATACTATTTTCTCTATTTATCTAAATATTTATCCAAAAATAATTAAATAAAAAAAATCAGCCTTTTTTATTTAAAGCTGATTTCTTATTTAACTCAATCTATTTAATTTTAAATTGTACGTTTATAATTAAATTTAACTTTTATATATCCATTGTTTTAACATTTTCAGGAATTATTAAATCGGCATCTGTAAGTTTTACAACTTCATCTACTGTAACTCCTGGTGCAACTTCTTCTAATACTAATCCAACATCAGTTACTCTCATAACAGCTTTTTCTGTAATTATTAAGTCAACAACTTTTGCAGCTGATAAAGGCAATTTACATTTCTTCAATACTTTAGGTGCCCCTTTTTTATTTGTATGTGTAAGTGAAACTATAACTTTTTGTGCTCCAACTAATAAATCCATAGCTCCACCCATTCCAGGTACAAATACTCCTGGTATCTTCCAGTTTGCTATGCTTCCTTCTTGGTCTACTTCAAGAGCACCTAAAACCGTCATATCAACATGTCCACCTCTTATGATTCCAAAAGAAGTAGCAAGATCAAATGCAGATCCACCTGGTAACATTGTTACAGGTTCTCCTCCTGCATTCCCAAAGTCAGGATCTGATTCTCCAACTTTTGGAGCAGCTCCAAATCTAAGTCCTCCATTTTCAGTTTGAAGTATAACTTCTACTCCTTCTGGTATATAGTTAGCTGATCCTGTAGGAATTCCGATTCCTAAATTAACTACCATTCCATTTTTAAATTCTTTAGCTATTCTACGTGCTATAACATCTCTAGCATCCATCGTTCTTTACCTCCTATCTTAATTTATTATTTTCTTTCCAATATTCTTCATAATCTTGAGTTCTTTCTTTAAAAGGCATACTCTTAACAATATAATCTACAAAAATACCTTGAGTTCCA
This sequence comes from Clostridium massiliodielmoense, assembly GCF_900176615.1. Lineage (GTDB taxonomy): Bacteria > Bacillota > Clostridia > Clostridiales > Clostridiaceae > Clostridium_H > Clostridium_H massiliodielmoense. Next base: position 105,575 of record NZ_FXLO01000005.1, on the reverse strand, counting down.
ACAGCTGTTGCTTCAATTTCTCCTGGTTCAACAATTTCATCAACTTCTGCAATAACTATATCTGCTGCTGTTGCAAGTACAGGATTTGTATTTAAAGATATTCCTCTATATTCTACATTTCCATATTTATCAGCTCTATATCCTTTTATTATAGCTATATCTGCTTTTAATGGTGGATATAACAAATATTCTTTTCCTTCTACTGTTATCTTTTCAGCATGTTCTTCAACTTCTGTTCCAAGTCCTGTTGGAGTAATTATTCCACCTAATCCTGCTCCACCAGCTCTTAATCTCTCTATCCAAGTTCCCATAGGATTAAATTCAACTTTAACTTCTCCTTTATTGTATTGATCCATAAAGTCTTTATCTGTTCCTATGTGAGTTCCTATAAATCTTTTTATTTGCCTATTTCTTACAAGCTTATTTATATCTCTTCCACCACCTGGTGAACCACCTGCAACTGAAATTAATGTTAAATCTTTAACACCACTTTTTACAACTGCATCAATTGTTTCTACAGGAGATCCTATTCCGAAAAATCCTCCTATTGCGACTCTCATACCATCTTTAATATTCTTTACCGCTTCCTCTGTCGTTGTGATAACAGCCATTAACTACACCCCCATGTAATTTCAATGTATTGGTTTATTAATTAATATTTATATATGCTTTTATTATAAACCAATTGTTAAATTTTTGTCATAACTTATTTGTTTATATATTCTAATTTTGGAACTTAATCTTTGAAATACTCTTGTTTTTTTAACTTTTTTTCTATTTTTTAAGTATTTAAGTTAATTTAATTCTATAATTCTCCTTATAACAAATTCACGTTCTTTATACTTTTAAATTCAGCTATTTTTTATAATATACTAGTATATATTATAATTAAAATGATATTCCTTGAATTTTCAATAATTTCTGAAGATTTCCTCCCTTTTATTTTGAAATTTTATTATAAAATTTTATTACTACCTAATCCTTTTTTATAAATTTTATATAAAAAATATAACCATTTTTTCTTAAAAAAATAATATAAAAATAAGTACTCTTATTTTATTAAAATTTATTTTTAATTTATAGAAACTACTCAATAATTCTATGCTATAATAACTTTTGGTATTTAACTAAATGTAACAAATTACTATAAATTTATAGAGTTTTGAGGTGAGAATATGAAAAGAATTAATGGTATAATTTATGCACTTTTATCATCAACTGCTTTTGGATTTATGCCTATCTTTGCTAAGATAGCATATAATCACGGAAGTAACTGTTTTTCAGTTTTAACTTTTAGGTTTTTACTTGCTGCACTTATATTATTTTTATATTTTGTAATTAAAAAAGTAGATTTCAAAATAAATAAAAAACAGTTAAAAGAAGTTTTTCTAATAGGAAGTATAGGTTATACATCTACAGGGATTGGATTATTTTTGTCTTATAAATATATATCTGTAGGACTTGCAACTACAATGCATTTTGTTTATCCTGCAGCCGTTATATTAATGAGCTATGTACTATATAGAGACAACTTCACTAAAAATAAGATTTTCGCCCTAGTTTTTTCTTTAGCAGGTGTATATGTGTTAGCTGGTAAAAAAGGTCAAGGTATAGATCCACTTGGTATATTTCTTGCAATATTATCTGGTTTGACCTATGCAGCATGTATTATTGCAATGAATAAAGATGAAATAAAAAAATTAGATAATACAGTAGTTGTATTTTATTTCTCTCTTTTTTCAGGAATAACACTACTTATATTTTCAATACTAACTAACAACTTAATAATAAGTTTTGACTTTTATATAAATGCATCAATTTTAGGTATATCTATTATTTCAACTATTACTTCTACAATATTATTTATAAAGGCTTTAAAAATAATAGGTGCATCCTCAACATCCATACTTGCTACTTGCGAACCTATAGTAAGTATAATTATGGGTATATTATTATTTAAAGAAAAATTAACTTTAGCTATTATATTTGGCACTATTTTAATATTACTCTCAGTGATAATCTTAGCTAAAGAAAAAAAAGCACCAGAAATAAAACCCGAAATTTCTTGACTTTAACCTAGTTTTTAATTTAAACTTTGATTATCAAACGTTTTGATAATCAAAAGAAATTAGGTGATATATTATGAAACTACCACAATTAGTTATTGGAAATTTAAAGGTCTCAACTCCTATAATCCAAGGTGGTATGGGAATTGGAATCTCACTTCACAATTTAGCATCAGCTGTTGCTAATGAAGGTGGAATAGGTGTTATTTCAGCTGCACAAATTGGCTTTTTAGAAAAAGACTTTGCTATTAATAACCTTGAAGCAAATTTACGAGCTTTACGAAATGAAATCAGAATGGCAAAAGCTAAAAGTCCTAATGGTATATTAGGGGTAAACTTAATGATGGCAACTAATAATTACGAAGACTATGTAAAAGTATGTGTTGAAGAAAATATTGATATAATTATATCTGGAGCTGGTCTTCCTTTAGATTTACCAAAATTAGTACAGGGCAGTTCTGTAAAAATCGCTCCTATAGTATCATCTGCTAAAGCAGCTAAACTCATATGTAAATCTTGGGATAGAAAACACAATACTTCTCCCGATTTAATTATTGTAGAAGGCCCTATGGCCGGTGGACACTTAGGTTTTCATAAAGATGAACTACAAAATAAAATAACTTCTCTGGATGAGATAGCTATAGATGTAAAAAAATCTATTCAGTGTTATTGTAATAAATATAATAAGTATATTCCAGTAGTAGCTGCTGGAGGTATATTTGATGGAAATGACATAGCTAGAATTTTAAATCTAGGTATTGACGGAGTACAAATGGGAACTAGATTTGTTGCAACAAATGAATGTGATGCAGATTATGCTCTGAAAGAAGCTTATGTTAATGCTAAAAAAGAAGATATCCAAATAGTTAAAAGTCCTGTTGGCATGCCTGGAAGGGCAATTAGAAATAAATTTATAGACGCTGTAGAAAATACTACTTCCAATGTTAGATGTCTTTATAACTGCTTAAAACCATGCAATCCACAAGAAGCTCCTTATTGTATATCAAAAGCATTAATTAACGCCGTTAAAGGAAATATAGACGAAGGATTACTTTTCGCTGGAAGTAACGTATATAAAATAAATAAAATTGTTTCTGTAAAAAATTTAATTAATGAATTAATAGAAACTGCTGAAAAAAATTTTATAGGCAACCCTTGTACTGCATTTTAGCTAAATAACTTAAATAAAAAGCAGGAGAGAAAGTTTAGATTACAAATACTCACAAAATAGTATTTCCCCTAAACCTTCTCTCCTTTTGTCTTTCATACCCTACTCTTTATCCTCTGTTCTCTACATACGTATTTTTCTTTCTCCCTATCTCCTATTTCTACTCCCTCTATTCTCCTACTCCCTCTGTCTTTCTCCTCCTTGTATTTTTCTATCTCCTTCTTATTTCCTTATTTTCCATTTTATTTTGTAACAAAAATTCTTCTATAGCTTTCCCATCACAATTTTTTAAATCAAGTCCCATTACCTTAGCTAGTGTAGGAGCTTCATCTACTAAATTCATCTTTTCAACAACAACACCTTTATTTATTTCATTTCCACTTATCATAAATACGGTATCATAGTTAGGTTTAAATGGTGAATATCCATGAGTTGCTCTTGTAGCTCCTTCTATTTTATCAAAGTTTTCATCTGTTATTTTTTGAATCAGCTCTCCATTTACATTATCTAAAAAGTAATACCCTTTTTTAGCATCAAGCATAAAAGTACAATTAGGATCAGCTCCTAATTGTGTAGCTTCTTCCTTAGAATAAATCTTTTCTATACAATTATACGTTTTATTAAAATTATTTATTAAATCATAAAGCTTATTTACTAGCTCAAAATTATATTTATTTGTATATATATAAGTACATCCGTCACAACTATGTGCAATAGCCTTATACTCTAAAATCTTTCCACCTTTATTTATATTAATATATCCACTTTTTCTCAGCAATACATTTAAATTTATAATCTTATCTTCATCTAAGCTACTATGATCACCTAGTACAACAATAGTTGTATCTTTATACATATTATTTTTTCTTAAAGTAGATATTATCTCTCCAAGTCTTGCATCATGCCTTAATAGTGCCTCTCTTGCCTCCTTTGAATTAAATCCATATATATGACGCATAGAATCTAAATCAGTGTAATGTACAAAGGTCAAATTTGGCTTTTTATTTTCTATAGTATAAATCATAGACTTATGAGTAAAATTATCTAAATATGGTTGTTGTATTCCATTACGTAAATATCCGTATTTTTTATTTAATTTATACTGAAACATAGGGCTACCACTAAATAGTGAAACCATAACTTGATTTTGCCAAGATCTATTAGGAAATATTTCTGGCATATTATATTGTATTTTTGATTTTCCTGTAACGGGCCACAATAAAGCTGCTACTTTCATTCCATCTTTTATAGCCATGTCATATAATGTATCCCCTTTTATATACTTTCTATACCAATACCAATCAGGTCTTTTAGAATTAGGTTGTAATAATTTATTATTTATAACTCCATGATTTTTAGGATATCTACCTGTAACTATTGTAGTATGTGCTGGATAAGTTAAAGTCGGAAGTACACTACGCACATTTTTACAATAGGACGCTTCCCTTATAAAATTCTTAAAATTAGGTAGTTCTTTTATATAATCAAAATCCAATGATGAAAGTGCATCAAAAGATATTACGAATAAATATTTTTTTATTTTATTCATTTATAATAACCTTTCTTCTTTTAATTTTCTATGTTACTATATTATCATTTAATTTTATTTATGTCCCATAATTTGTAAATTTTTTCCCTAAAATATTTATTTTTACTGTAATAAAAAGTTTTGAAGATGTAATTACCTTAGTTTTATGATATAATATCGCAATGATTATGAAAATTTAAGTAGAGGATGGTAATGCAGTGATTACAGTAAACAACGTAAGTTTAAGATACGGCGATCGTAAACTATTTGAAGATGTTAATTTGAAGTTCACTCCTGGAAATTGTTATGGTGTTATAGGGGCAAACGGTGCTGGAAAAAGTACATTTTTAAAAATATTATCTGGAGAAATTGAAGCTAATACAGGAGATATAAGTATCCCTTCTGACATTAGAATGTCTGTTTTAAGACAAGATCATTATAAGTATGATGAACACGAAGTTTTAGAAACAGTTATTATGGGAAATGAAAGACTTTATGAAATTATAAAAGAAAAAGAAGCTCTTTATGCAAAAGATCCTTTTACAGATGAAGACGGAATTAAAGCTTCAGAACTTGAATGTGAATTTGCTGACCTAAACGGATGGGAAGCTGAAGGTGAAGCTTCTTCATTACTTCAAGGTCTTGGAATCGATACTGATTTACATTATAAAAAGATGTCTGATCTTAGTGGTTCTGAAAAAGTTAAGGTTTTACTTGCTCAAGCGTTATTTGGTAAACCAGGAATATTAATCCTTGATGAACCTACAAACCACCTTGATATACAATCTATAAACTGGCTTGAAGATTTCTTAATTGATTTTGAAGGTACAGTTATAGTTGTTTCCCATGATAGACACTTTTTAAATAATGTTTGTACCCACATAGCTGATGTAGATTTTGGTAAGATTAAATTATATGTAGGTAACTACGACTTTTGGTATCAATCTAGCCAACTTGCTCTTCAAATGGCAAAAGATCAAAATAAGAAAAAAGAAGAAAAAATTAAAGAATTACAAAACTTTATCGCAAGATTTAGTGCTAATGCTTCTAAATCAAAACAAGCTACTTCTCGTAAAAAACTTCTAGATAAAATATCTTTAGATGATATTGAACCTTCTAGCAGAAGATATCCATTTGTAGGATTTACTATGGAAAGAGAAGTTGGAAAAGACATCTTAATGGTTGATGGTATAACTAAAACTATTGATGGTGAAAAAGTTTTAAACAATGTAAGTTTTATAGTTGCTAAAGATGATAAAATTGCCTTTGTAGGTGAAAATGAAATAGCTAAAACTGCACTATTTAAAATATTAACTGGAGAAATGGAACCCGATAGTGGAACATTTAAATGGGGTGTTACTATAACAACTTCTTATTTTCCTAAAGATAACTCTGAATTCTTCAACGGTGTAGATTTAAGCTTAGTTGACTGGTTACGTCAATATTCAGAAGAAAAATCAGAAAGCTATTTAAGAGGATTCCTTGGAAGAATGTTATTCTCTGGTGAAGAAGCTCTTAAAAAAGCTGATGTATTATCTGGAGGAGAAAAGGTAAGATGTATGTTATCTAAAATGATGTTATCTAACGCTAACGTATTAATTTTAGACCAACCAACAAACCATCTTGACCTTGAATCTATAACAGCTGTTAACAATGGTCTTCGTGACTTTAAGAGTAACGTATTATTTACTTCTCATGACCATGAGTTTATACAAACTATAGCTAACAGAATTATAGAAATTACTCCTGACGGAATAATAGATAAGAGAATGTCTTATGATGAATATTTAGAAACTAAATAAAATTTAAGATAATTACTTTATAAGTATTCTATAGTTACTTATAAAAAAGCTATTCTTAGTATTTTAGCCATACTAAATAATAGCTTTTTTATTTATCTTTTATTCACTTTATTCTTCATTTACTCATCATCTAAAGTAACTTTTTTCATCTTTTTCTTTTCCCTAAACAAAGAGATTCCATTATAAATTGAATCCTCCTTTTCAACTACATTTTCTGTATCTTTAATTACATCCTCGTGATTATGACATACTTCAAATTTTGAAAACTGCATATTAACTATGGCTTTTCCTGATGTTGATGATAAAAGTTGTAATTTATAATTCATAGAAGTTGCAACTGGCACTTCTCCGGTTACTATAATCTTCTCTCCCAATATTTCTGGTTCATTAAAGTTTCCACCCATCTTTAAAATGTCAGTCATAATCTTTCCACCCATTTCTTTACTTACTACTATTTTGAACTTATATATAGGCTCTAAAATTATATTTTTATTTTTCTCCATGGCTTGATAAATAGCTCTTATAGTTGCTATTCTAAAATCTCCACCATGAGTATGCTCTAAATGATGCTTACCATTTGTAAGTTTTATTTTTATATCTGTTACTTTTCCTCCTATTAAAGGACCATGAAGTATCGCTTCATATGATGCTTTTTCTATATTGTTTTGATATTGATATGGCAGTATATCTCCATTAATTTCAGATATAAATTCTACCCCTTTACCCCTTTTATTTGGTTCTATCTTAACCTCAACTTCTGCATAATGCTTTTTAGGTTCAAAATGGCAAAATCCATTTGTTACTTCTCCTATTGTTTCTAAATAATTCACTTTTGGCTCTAAAAGTTCAACTTCTATGTCAAATCTTTCTTGTATAAGTTCCTTTAAAACTTCCATATGTATTAATCCCTTAATGCTTATGCTAAATTCCTTTTTCTCAGAATTGTATTCCAATTGAAGTGACGGGTCTTCTTCATTTAAAACTTGTAATGCTTTCAAAAGAGATGATATATCTTCTTCATTTTGTGGTACTACCCTTGATATCAATGCAGATTCACTAGCTTCATCTATAATATTTATACCCTCTTTATTTCCTAAAACATCTCCAACTTTTATATTTTTAACTCCACAAATTACTCCTATTTCTCCTGAAGCTAAGATATCAACTGCATTATATTTATCTCCATTATATTTTCTTATTTGTGTTATCTTTTCTTCCTCTCCTATATTATTTAATACACTATCTCTTACTTTAACTTTTCCATTTAAGACTCTTACATAAGCAAGTTTACCTATTTTATCATCATACTTTATTTTATAAACAACTCCCGAAAATTCTTCATCATCATTTCCACTGCTATATGGCAAAATTCCTTCTATACAATCTAAAAGTTCTTTTATGCCTATTCCATTTATAGCAGAGCCAAATAATACAGGAAACACTTCTCCTTCATATACTGATTTTTTTAACTGATCTATAAAAAATTCTCTTGTGATTTCTTCACCTTCTAAATATTTTTCTAAAACTTCTTCATTTATTTCAGCAAACTTTTCTATTAATTCTACCTTATCTTTTGAATCATTATAAAATTCTTCATTTCCTAATAAATCTATTGTTTCATTAAAATTTTCCTCTAATCCATCAATTCTTTGTATTTTTAAATACTTTTCAGTTAAATTATTTTCTATTTGACTAAAAACCTCTTTTATATCTGCTCCAACTCTATCTAACTTATTTATAAATATTAAAGTTGGTATATGATTTTTTCTTAAAAGATTCCAAATGGTTTCTGTATATGCTTGTACTCCTTCTACAGCAGAAACTATAAGCACTGCACCATCTAATGCCTTTAATGACCTTTCAAGTTCTGATGAGAAATCTATGTGTCCAGGAGTATCTATTAAATTTATACCAGCATCATTCCAAGTAAAACTTGTTTGATCTGAAAATATAGTAATTCCTCTTTTTTTCTCTATACTATTGTAGTCCATTTTAGCTGAACCTTTATCTACACTTCCAATCTCTCTTATTGAACCTGAAATATACATCATCTGTTCTGTAGTTGTTGTCTTTCCTCCATCTACATGAGCTACTAATCCTATGTTTTTTATATTTTTCATACTAAAAAAATTTCCCCCTAAATTATAAGCCAGACTCCTACTTAGAATCTGGCTTACAGTTATTATTTTATTTTAAATTCCATTTTAATTGGTGCTTTTAACTTAACTATATTTCCATTTTCTTTAGCTGATTGAATTCCTTTTATAAATAAAGTATATTTTTTTCCACTTTCATAATTAGCATTTGGATTTACTTCAACAGATTTATTTTTCTCATCATAACTAATCACTGCACTTATTTTATGATTATTTTCATCCAATATATATATGTTAGACGTATTTATTGTACTTTTATCTAGTTTTCTAGAAAATTTAACTGTAAAAATTTTATCTACAGGTACATTTTCCTTCTTTTCCATAGTCATAGTCAAGTCTTTTTTATTATTAGAATCTAAAACATTTTTTATAGAAACAAATTCTTTTTCATTTTCCTTTATTTTAGCATCTCCACCAACAACACATAAATAGTCTTGCTTTAAAACAGCATCTACAAGTTTTGCAAAATTTCTTATGTCCTCTGATGTTGTTGATAAAATTTCTTCTCTTTGCTTTTGTATATCTGCTGTTGTAACACCAGTTATATACATATTGTCTCCTATAACGCCTTCCGAAATAGGTCCAAGATTACTGCTTAATTGATTTATGGCACTATCTTGTTTTCCTATAGTTCCTATTATATAATTTGTCATTTCCTTTTCATCTGCATTAAAATTAGAAAGATAATCTGGTACTTTATCAAATATGTCTATAGTTTCTTTTAAATTAGGATCTCTATATGATGAAAATAATAAATTTCCACTATTAACTGATACATTGGCACCATAAGCTCCACCTTTTATTCTTATACCATTCCATAAATATCCACTTCCAAGAACATTAGCAAGAACTTCAAGCTTTCCAGTATTCTCATACCCTGCATCTTTTATGTTTCCACCTTTAAGTACATATTGAACTTTTGAAGGAGCTATTATTCCCTCATTTACATTAGAATCATCAAATTTATAATTTTCAGTTTTTAACTTTTCATTTTTTAATTTTTTAGAGAAGCTTTTAAAATTGCTAATAAAATTTTTATAATCCTTTTCCTCACCAGTATAACTTGCTATCATATCTTGCTTATTAAATATAATATCTCTAACAGTTTCTAAATTTTTTATTATCTCATCACTTTTACCATCAAAATTTTTATCTAAATCACATAGAAACTTATAAAATCCTTCATTTTGATAGTTATTATATTTACCTGATTCAGATATATATGAAAGTATTTTTTCATTAGCTAGCTGGAATCCATTAGTCATAAACTGATTTTCTAAATTAATCTTTGCACTAGAAATTATCTCTTTTAAGCGTTTTTTATCATTTAACTTGCTATTAAAAATAATCTCATTTAAAATGTTAAAATTCTTATCTAGCTTATCGTTTAAACTTATTATAGTTACATTAGTCTTTGGATAATACTTATTATTATCCTTTGAATCTTGAAATGCATTGTTATTTATTCGAATTCCACCTGAACTTGCCATAATATCATTTAATAATTGATCTTTTGTATAGTTTTTAGTATCTACCTTTGCAAAAATCAATTCTAATAAATTTATATATCCAAGCTTATCCTGCGGAACTTTTGATGTATCAAAATATAGTGATACATAATTTAACCCATTTGTAAAAATAGGATGTTTCAGAATCTTAATTCCTTCTTCACTTTCTTCTATAGTATTATGTTTTCTTATTTTTTTATCTATATCACTACGAGTAAGGGTAGGTAATTTGTCTAACTCTTCCTTTGTGTTTGGTGTACCTTGCCACTGTTTAAGTTCTTTAGTATCCTTTATCAATTTATCTACTTTTTCTTTAGACAAGGATTTCTTTATAGACGCTAGCTTTTCTTTTAATTCCCCTTCTTTTTTCTCTTGAAGACCTGGGGAAGGTTTTAAAACTACTAAAGATGAATGTTTATTATCTAAAAAATACTTTTCTATCATCTTTTCTAATTCTCCACCTTTTATAATTTTACTTATGTTACCAATATCCATATTTAAATATAATGTAGGATCTCCTCCATATAACCAACTTGTCATTATTAACATATTATACATAAGAGGATTATTTCCATTTCCCATACGACTAACAATATTAAATTGATTAGATAATGACTGAACTAACTCTTTATCAAATCCATTCTTAACTATATCTCTAAAAGTATTATCTACAACCTGCTTAAACTTTTCTTTTTGATCCTCATTTACATTTGATGCAATAATACTAAATGTTGATTGAGCATAGTTTGGATTAAACTCAGACCTTATATTTTCTCCTAAACCATTTTCCTTCATAGCCTTAGAAAGTGGTGATGCTGGTGTCCCTGTAAGCAGCATATTTAGTAATGAGAACTTTAACATTATATCTTTATTTGGCGATTTATCTATAACATAATTTTCACTTAAATAGGCTTTATTTTTAGTATCGGTTCCCTTTGGTAGTGAATATTCAGCAACACTTTCTACTCTCTTTTCAAATGGCTTTTGCAGAGGAATGCTACTATCCACTTCTACATTATCAAAATTATTTAAATATTTTTCTCCAATAAATTTTAGAGTATCTTTTATATTTAAATTTCCTGATAAATAAAAATAACTATTAGAAGGAGTATAGTATTTCTTGTATGTATCCACAAACTCCTTATAACTTAAATCAGGAATATTATCCGGATTTCCTCCTGATTCATTTTTGTATATGGTATCTGGGAAAAGCGACTTTGATATAGCATTTACTAAAACTCTAGATGGATCAGAATAGACACCTTTCATTTCATTATAAACTATACCATTATACTTTAATTCCCCTTCTTTAGAATCAAGCTCATATCTCCATCCCTCTTCCTTAAAAATCCTTTCATCTTTTATCATATTAGGATAAAAAACAGCATCTAAATATACACTCATTAAATTATTAAAATCTTTATCATTTTTACTTGATACAGGATACATAGTCATATCAGCTGCTGTCATTGCATTTAGAAAAGTATTTAATGATTGCTTACTCATCTGTATAAATGGATCTTTTACAGGATAATTTTTGGAACCTTGAAGAACTGAATGTTCAATAATATGATTTACCCCAGTACTATCTTTAGTAGGGGTTCTAAAATTAACACAAATCATCTTATCTTCATTTTTATTATCTAAGAATATAAGATGCGCTCCACTCTTTACATGTTTATATTCATAAGAATTACAATTTAAATCTTTTATATACTTTTTTGATACAAGTTCAAATCCACCTAATGATTTTTTATCTTTGAATAGTGATACGGCTTTGGAACTTAAATCTACAGCATGAACTTCTCTTGGGTAATTAAATATCAATGTTTGAACTGTCATAACCGTAACTAATGCTAAAACTATTTTACTTTTTAGTCTTTTATTCATTTTTAATCCACCTTTCTAATTTATCTGTACTTTTAGTATATATTAAGCATTATTGAATTAAAATAACATTTTGGTTAATAATAAACATATAACATATTTATCACCATAATATTGACACCCATCTGGAATTTTGTGTAAAATATTATAATATAAAACAATAAATCTTTAATAAATTTATTAGGAGAATATTATGAAGAAAAAAATTAAACTTAAAATAATGAAATTTCTTTTATTAGAATTTATATTTTGCTGTGTTTCTACTCCTATTATTGCCTTTCATGGTCCATTTAATAACGTAAAAACTACATTAGTTGGTATGTCCATGACCACAATGACTCATCAATGGATTGCAAAAATGTTTTTATCAGATAAACAAATTCAAGATATTCTAAGCGAAAATTGTATTGAAACAATCTCTCAATCAAAGGAAGGACTTAATAACATACATATAAATTCTGATGATGAAAACAACATTAAACTATCAGTTTTAGAAAATTCTCGTTTTAAAGCTTATTTAATGGAAATTAGTAATCCTAAAAAAGTAAGAGTTGGATATGCTAAAAAACTAGGTAAAGTTGGAGAACCTACAAGTGAAATTGCAAAAGATTTTAATGCAATAGCAGCTATAAATGGAGGTTCATTTACAGATGAAACTTCAAATGGTACAAAATATTCTGGAACGGGAGCATTTCCTGAAGGAGTTATAATGTCTCATGGAAAAGTTATTTGGAAAACTGTAAGTACCAATACCAAAATAGATATTATAGCGTTTAATAATGAAGGCAAACTCATTCTTGGAAAATATACTATTAATGAATTAAGAAAATTAAACTGTATAGAAGCATTATGTTATAAGCCTTCCCTTATAGTCGATGGCAAAAAAGCTAAAATTAAAGGTGACGGTGGTGCTGGTATGGCTCCAAGAACCGCAATTGGGCAAAAAAAAGATGGTACTATTTTATTTTTAGTAGCAGATGGAACTATGTTTAAAAGAGATGGACTTCGTATGGATGAGCTTCAAGATATCTTATATGAAAAAGGAGCATACAATGCAACTAATTTAGATGGTGGTTCTTCAGCAACTATGTACTATGATGGTGAGGTTATAAATAATCCTTGTGATAGTGTTGGAGAAAGACCTATTCCTTCTATATTTTATGTAGAACCTTAGATTGGAGTGTATCTATGAAAAAAAATAAACTATTTTATAAAAATATAAAAAAACTATGTTTCTTTTTAGCCTTTGGGCTTATACTACAACTTACTGTGTTATTTATAATAGATCAATTTGTCCTTGGAAAACGTGATATTGCAACTTCCATGAAATTCAAGGAAGTTGTTGATAATAATATGAAATCAAAAATTCCTGATCCAATATCTTTGCCAAGCAACGTTAAAGATATTAAACTTTCTTATAATGCTAAATATATAAGTTACATAGATGATGGTGAATTAAAAATTGTTAATACTGTTGATAATGCAACAAAAACTATAGATATTCCTTCAAACTTGTCTATATCTTGTTGTAGATGGATTCCAAACATTGAAAGAATATATATATCAGTAAAAAAAGACACACCTAAAAATACTATATTTACTTTTTACTATTACGATGCTAAAAAAGATGAACTCAATGAAGTTAAAAATGAAAATAAAAAAGATGTAAAAATCATTTATAATAAAAATTCTAAAGTCAAAGATATGAAAATTTCTAATTTAACAGGTATGAATTTAATAAAGTTAGAAAACTCTTATTCAAGAAATTCCTTATTTACACTAAGTAGAATGAACGAAGATAAGAAAGTTAAAATTCCAGATGATAATATAAAAAATATAGAGCTTATGTTAAATACCGACACTATAATTTATGAAAAACTTCCTTCCAACACCATTAATTGTGTATTTAGGAATAATCAAATAAAAAAATTAAATGTTCATGGAATCAAAAATCCTTCACTTATAACTACGGATAGAGATGGAATTATATATATAGCTAGTTTAAAAAATAAAAAAACTAATACTATTTACCACAGAAGTTTAGATGATACTGTATGGCACAAAACTTCTCTTCCATTTAGCGTAGATAAAAATAGCATATATGTAATAAATAAAGATAACATATATATAAATGATTTATCTAATAATACACTTACAGAGATTCATAGTAATATTTCCAAGACTTATAAAGGAACTTTAATTGGTGTATATAATAATAAAATGGCATCCATGTATAATTCTAAAGTTATAATTGATAAATTAAAATAATAATCTAGCATTAACTTGTATTTTATTTTAAAATGAAGTTAATGCTATTTTTATAAATACTTTTATTTAGCAGATTAATCTTAATAAAGGGGCGATTTTATGTTTTCAGAAAAAGTAGTAAAAAACTTAAGTAATTCTTCTTGGATAAGACTTATGTTTGAAGAAGGGGCAAAACTTGAAAAAAAATATGGTAAGGATAACGTATATGATTATAGCCTAGGAAATCCTTATGCTGAACCACCTACTGAAGTTACATATTCTTTAAAAAAACATATCTTAGGTAAAGAAAAAGGACTTCATAGATATATGAGTAATGCAGGTTATCCAGAAGTTAGAGAAAAAATAGCTGAAAGTTTAGAAAAACAAAGTGGAATTAAACTTTCTAAAGAAAATATAGTTATGACAGTTGGTGCTGCCGGTGGATTAAATGTTGTTTTAAAATCTTTATTAAATCCTAATGAAGAAGTAATTGTTTTTGCACCATATTTTGTAGAGTATAATTTTTATACAGATAATCATGGTGGTAAAACTGTAGTTGTTCCTCCCAATACATCAACTTTTGAGCCAGACTTAAATGCTTTTGAAAACAGTATTACAGATAAAACTAAAGCTATTATAATAAATAATCCCAATAATCCAACTGGTGTTATTTATAGTGAAGGTACTTTAAAAAATATAGCATCTATATTAAATAAAAAAGAAAAAGAATTTGGAACAACTATATTTGTTTTATCTGATCAACCTTATAGTGAAATTGTTTATGATAATACAAAACTTCCAAATATACTTTCTATATTTAAAAATACTATAATAATTAATTCATTCAGTAAATCACTTGGTCTTGCTGGAGAAAGAATTGGATATATAGCAGTAAGTAGTAACATTCAAAATGTAGATACTCTTATAAGTGCATTAAGTTTTTGCAATCGCACACTAGGATTTGTCAATGCACCAGCACTTTTCCAAAAGGTTGTTTCAGATTCATTAGATGCAAAAGTTGATATTAGTGCTTATGAAAAGCGAAGAAATTTTCTATATGAAAACTTAACAAAACTAGGTTTTGAATGTGTAAAACCTGAAGGTGCTTTTTATCTTTTCCCTAAAACTTTAATTGATGATGATGTAGAGTTTGTAAAAAGGGCTATGAAATACAACCTTCTTTTAGTACCAGGAAGTGGATTCGGTTGTCCTGGATACTTTAGACTTTCATATTGTGTAGATTTCAATATGATAAAAAATTCTATTCAAGCATTTGAAAAATTAGTTCAAGAATTTAACAAATAAAAAATGGACTGTTACATCTAGATATATTTCTAGATATGACAGTCCATTTTGATTTTAAAATATTATTTTTAAACAATCTGTTTTATTCTTTTCTTTCTTCTAAACTTAAGTATTATAAACCATAATGTCAAAACAATTCCTTTTATAATACTACTAATGCTTATACACCACCATACACCGTTAAGACCTAAATACTTAGATACTATTAAAGCTGCAGGTATTCTAAGTCCAGTAAACAATGTTCCTACAATAGCAGGCGGCATAGTCTTTCCCATTCCATTGAATGCTCCAGCTGTACCAATTTCTATACACATAAAAAATTGAGATATCGCAAGAATTCTAAGATAATCAACTCCATAAGGTATTGTGCTTTCTTCTGGTATAAAAAATGCAAAAATCGGTCTTGCACCAAACATTAAAAGACATGTAGAAAAAATTCCTATAGTCCCAACTATCATCATAGCTGTTTTATAACCTTCATTTATTCTGTCCCATTTTTTAGCACCATAGTTTTGTCCAACAAATGCACTTATGGCTGTTTGAAATCCTCCCGCTGTCATCCACGATATTGATTCTATTTGAGAACCTACCTTTTGTACTGCTATTGCAACATTTCCCCAAACTGAAATTATTCTAGCAATCATCATTGAAAAGATACAAAATAGTGCATTTTGCATAGCAATAGGAAATCCAAATTTAAATATATTTTTCATATATTCTGTATCAAAATCTTTAAATGAAAAGCCTCTAATTAATGTGGATTTTCTAACCGACAATATAAATAATGCAGCTACTACTACTTGCGAAAATACTGTAGCTATTGCAGCTCCTCTAACTCCTAGCGCTGGAAATGGCCCTATTCCAAAAATAAGAACCGGATCTAATATCATATTACTAGCAAGTCCAACAACATTAAATCTAAAAGGAGTTCTACTATCACCAGAGCCATTATATATACCAGTAAATACAGGATTTATAAAATAAAAATTCATTCCAATTGCAACTATGACTAAATAATTTATTGCCATATCTATAACTTCTTTGTTACCTAAATTGAAAAATCCTATAAGTTCTTTTCTAAATATAATTAAAAAAGCGCCATACATTATTGCTAATAATATATTTAATATTATTGTATTTTTAGCATATCCTTTAGCACCTTTTATATCATTTTTCCCTATACTTTGAGATACTCCTATTTCAGCTCCACTTCTAGATATTAAAATTAACCCCATAGCAAGCCATGTAAAAAAACCAGCAGTACCTACTGCTGCTACAGCACCACTTCCTATTCTACCAATATATATCATGTCGGTCATATTATAAGCCATTTGTACAAAGGATGTTCCCATAATTGGTATAGCTAATTTTACAAGAGTTGAAAATATTTTTCCTTCTGTTAAATTGTTATTTATATCAATCACCCCCACAAAAAAATATGCCTATAAAACTATAGGCATATCATAATAATTATATATTAATATATAAATAAAATCTATTAATATATTTTATATTTATTTTCCAATTAGTGTCCTACAAGACCACACTGTTTTAACTTATTTACCAATTTTTTATTCATACCTAGAAGTTTATGTTTTAACTGCACACTTACAAGTAACGGTATCGCTGCATATACACTTAAAATAGCCATATCTTTAAATAATGTACTTCTTAAAATTCCTCCAACACATTCTCTCATACCACCAATTGCATAGGTAAATGGTAAAAATGGGTTTAATCTTTGGAAAAATGTCGGTGTCATTTGTATTGGGAATGTACCACCTGATGCTGATATTTGAAGAACTAAAAGAATTACTCCCATTGCTTTTCCTACATTTCCAAAAATAGAAACTAAAGAATATATTATTACAGAAAAAACCATACTTATAAATACCGACGTTACTACAAAGGGTACCTTATCTACAACATAAGTTTTTAATATAAACATATCTCCTAAACTTACAATCAGTGCTTGAAATATAGCAATTGTCATAAATGTCAAATATCTTCCAAAATATATATCCGAAGTATTTAATTTTACTCCTTTTATTTCCTTAACTTCAACAGAAAGAAGTGATACCAATAACAATGCACCTACCCATAAAGATAATGTTGTAAAGAATGGTGACATACCTGATCCATAATTTGGAATAGGAAACACCTTATTTTCTTTTAGGTTTATAGGATTTGCTATAAAATCACTCTCACTTACAGCATTATTTTTCATTAGCTCTATAATTTCATTTAATTGCTGATCTCCATCTAATTTTCTAAGTTTTTCAGCCACTTCATGAATCGATTTTTCTATAGGAGGAAGTTTTTCTTTTAGTAATTTAATTACATCACTCGCTTTTTCTGCCCCTAACTCCCCTTTATCTAATAATCCTGTAAGTTCTGGTATCTTTGCATTAGCATTATTTAATATTGACATAGTGTTATCAGCCACAGATGTTAACTGTGCAATAAATTGATTTATTGCTGGTAATATCTCTGAATCAAATCTTCCTATTATATCACTTAACATAGGAGTAATATCTGATGCTTTATCACTAAGTCTATTTAACATACTTATAGAAGGTTGCTCTCCTCTATCTATAGCACCTATTACATTATTTAATATATTTATCTTGCTATTAACCTTTGATTTTATAGAATTAAGCTTTTCTTTAAGATTAGTTATTACTCTACTACTATTATCTCTGTCTAAATAATTTAGCAAATCTATTACACTATTTAAATTATCTTCTACATTTAGATACTTTTCTCTAGCCTTTGTAAATAATTCTTTTGCTCTAGGAGCACTTTCAGATATAATATTAGCTCCTTCTCTTGTTAATATTTCTGCTGAACTACTTAAATCTTTTGCAAGTATTAAGTCTTCTTTTATATATGGGGATATCTTTTGTAATCCATCCTTTGTTTTACTTAAAAATACTGAACCAGTACTTGCTATACCCTTTGCCTTAATAATAGTATCTTGTAGTAATGGGATATCCTTTTTAATTTTACCTAAAAACTCATCTGCTGTAATTGCACCTTTTTGAAGTTCATCTATCCCTTTATTTATTTCAGGTATTCTATCATCTACATAAAGTATCATTGTAATCAATTCTTTAAGTTTGGGCTTACTTTTGTCAAGTTCCACACCTACTTGATTCATAATATCTAAAACTTTCTTGTTTACAGTTTTTACAAAAGTTTTGCTTACTTCACTTTGAACAGTAGTTACTCCCTTATCTGTAATCTTAGGAGCTATAGCATTAACCTTTTCATTAACAGAATAAATTAAACTAGGTTTTTCTTGTTTATCCTTTAATATTGATAATAGCTTTTCAGAAAAATCCTCCGGTATTACTACACTTGCATAATACTTGCCATTCTCAACTCCTGCCTTGGCTTCACTTTCGTCAACAAATTTCCAGCCTATTTTATCATTACCTTTAAGTTCTTTTACTATATCTCTTCCTGCGTCTATTCTCATGCTTTTGAAATTTGCTCCATTATCCTTATTTACTATAGCTACCGATATTCCTTTCGTATTAGAATAAGGATCCCAAGAGGCTTTAATGTTAAACCAAGCATACAATGATGGTAAAATCATAAGTCCCATAATTATTACTAAAGCTACCCAATTAGTAACTACCTTCTTTACATCTCGCTTATAAACTTTAAATGCATTCTTCATAAATTTTACCTCTCTTGATTATTTTATATAAATATTTTATATAAATAATTATTATAAATAACTTGTACTACAAAATACAAGATGTATTTTTTTTATCATAAACATTATTTTTCCATATTGTAGCCTTATTGATTACATCTGTATTCCATTCGTAAAATTTCATATTTTTATAATATTATAGTCAAAATATATTTACATTTATAATATGGTTTTTATGTAATATACATCTTATAATATCTTTTTTTACAGAATTATAGTACACTATTATTATAGTACATTATTTATGTATTTATATATATTATTACTTTAATATATATGTTCTATTACTTTATAAGGAGTGATATAAAATGGCAAAAATAATTATTTCACCTTCAAAATATGTACAAGGTAATGGGGAATTAAAAAAAATTTATGATCACATAGGTAATCTTGGAAAATCATTTTTATTTATAGTGAGTAAAAGTGGCTTTAAAAGAACAGGTGATGTAATAAAGAAAAGCTTTCAAAACACTAATTCAAAAATAACTTTTGAAATCTTTAATGGTGAATGTTCCCATAATGAAATTGAAAGACTAAAAAAAGTTTGTGCTGAAAATAATTGTGATGTTGTAGTTGGTGTTGGTGGCGGAAAAATCTTGGACACAGCTAAAGCGGTATCTTATTATGAAAAATCTCCTGTTGTTATTGTTCCAACTATAGCTTCCACAGATGCACCTTGTAGTGCTTTATCTGTTATTTATACTGAAGACGGAACTTTTAGTGAATACATACTTCTTCCTAAAAATCCGGATATAGTTTTAATGGATACAGAAATTATATCTAAAGCCCCAGCAAGACTTTTAGTAGCTGGTATGGGTGATGCACTTGCAACATTCTTTGAAGCTAGAGCTTGTGCAAAAGCAAATGCGAATAATATGTCTGGTGGGAAAATAACAAAAGCTGCCTTAGCACTTGCAACTCTTTGTTATGAAACTCTTATTGAAGATGGCTTGAAAGCTAAACTTGCAGTTGAAAAGAAGGTATGTACAAAAGCAGTAGAGAATATTGTAGAAGCTAATACTTATTTAAGTGGAATAGGATTTGAAAGTGCTGGCCTTGCAGCTGCTCATGCTATTCATAATGGTTTTACAGTTCTTGAAGAATGTCATCACTTATATCATGGAGAAAAAGTAGCTTTTGGTACAATAGTTGAATTAATACTTGAAAACAGTCCAATGGAAGAAATTCAAGAAGTCTTAGAATTTTGTATAGAACTTGGTCTTCCTGTAACTTTAAAACAACTTGGAATTAATGAAATAAATGAAGAAAAGCTTATGGAAGTATCCAAAACATCTTGTGCAGAAGGAGAAACAATATATAATATGCCTTTTGAAGTCACTCCTAATGATGTATACGCAGCTATACTTGCAGCAGATGCACTTGGACAATCCTTATCATAATTATTTATAAAACAAAAGCAATGTATATAAAATATATCATATACATTGCTTTTATTAATAGCATCTCTCTAATATTTAGTAGACTTTTTAATATAATCCACTATTCTTTATATGATTTCTAAATCATAATTGCACCTAAATATTTTCTCAACTTCTAACTTTTCTATACCTATTTTATTTTCAATTTTATTTTTTGAATCAATAAAATCTGGCACACCATACCACGGTTCAATACAAAGGAATGGGGCTTTAGGACTCCATAATGTCAGATATGGGAATTTTTTAATTGTTATTTTTAAATTTTCCTTTGCATGACTATCCATGATGTATAGTGAATCTGAATTAATCCTTTCAAATACTAATGTATCCTGATGGAATAATTCATAGTCTAAAGGTAATACATTTTTATTTTGTAATATTCTATTTTTATCATGTTCTAAAAGTCCTGTTTCTAAATTTAATATATATGTATTTAAATTTTCCTCTTTTTCAAATTTGATATATTGTCTTTTACTTTCTATATCACAATTAAAAGCAGGATGTCCTCCTATTGAAAAATACATTTCTTTATTATCTTTATTTACAACTTCATAAACTATTTTTAGTTTCTTATTTTCTAAAATATAATTCACATATAGTTGAAATTTAAATGGATATTTTTTTAAAGTATACTCATTGTATTCAAGTAAATATACTAATTTTTCTTTTTTCTTATTGATTAATTTAAAATCTAAATCTCTTGCAAATCCATGCTTATTAAGATTATATATTTCATTATTGTATTCATACTCATTATCCTTTAAGAATCCTATTATGGGAAATAAAATAGGTGCATGTTTGTTCCAATATTTTTCATCAGCTTGCCATATATACTCTTTATTTGATTTTAATGATTTTAAACTACATAGTTCTGCTCCATGAGTTTTTACAGCTACTCTTAAAAATTTATTTTCTATAATATTTATCATTTTTTTTCACCTTTCATTGCTATATAGAGAAAATTAACTATGGGATAAGTTAATTTTCTCTTTAGTAGGATGATAAAATTGTATTTTAAGATAGTTTCTCTACTACGATGCTATCCATTATAGCATTAATTTTTTGTTCTCTAATTACTCCTGTTTCTTTTTCCATAGTATTAGATACTCCACAAGCATTGGCTAACCTTAATATCTTTTCAATTTCATAGTTTCTATCAAATCCAGTTGCAAATCCAGCTACAGTGCTATCCCCTGATCCAACTGCATTAACAGCTTCTATTTTAGGAACTTTTACTCTATATACATTATCCTTAGATACAAATAACATTCCCTTTGAACCTAATGATACAGCCACATTCTCAGTTCCCATACTTACTAATTGTTTTGATGCTTCTATAATTTCTTCTAAAGTTTGTATTTTTCTTTTAGTTATTCCCTCTAATTCCTCTTTATTAGGTTTTACAAGAAAAGGTCCGCCCTTTATGCCTTCTATAAGAGTTTCTCCACTAGCATCAAGAATGAATTTTTTTCCTTTTTCTTTTGTCATTTTAATCAATTCATTATAAAAGTTTTTATTGATTCCCTTTGGCAGACTTCCTGATGCAACAATTAAGTTAACCCTATTTAATAACTTTTCAAACTTTATTTTAAAGTCTTCTAATTCTTCTTCATTAATAATAGGACCTTTTTCCAATACTTCAACTTGATCCTCTCCCTCAGCTATTAAACTAAGGCATGTTCTTGTTTCTCCACTTATCCAACTAAAATCATTTTCTATATTTAATTCATTTAACTTACTTTCAATAAACTTTCCAGAAAACCCTCCTAGAAAGCCTAAACATATAGAATCTTGCTTAAGTTGATTAGCAACTCTTGCTACATTCAATCCTTTTCCACCAGCTGTGAAGGAATAATCCTCACATCTGTGGACAAAATTAGGATTTAAATCATCTATCATATATCTTCTATCTACAGATGGGTTTAATGTAATAATTCCTATCATCAAATATCACCTACGCTCTGTTAAAGCTATTACACATACGAATTTTATCCATTACAACCTTTTTCATAGCTTCCTTTGCTGGCATAAAATACTTTCTAGGATCATTTGCATCTGGATGATCTTTAAAATATTCTTTCATCGCATTTGAAAATGGTATTTTCAATTCTGTTGCTATATTTACCTTACATATTCCAAGTTCAATGCATTTTTTTACACTTTCTGCTGGAACTCCGCTTGCTCCATGTAAAACTAATGGTATATCAACAACTTCTCTAATTGCTTTAAGTCTTTCATAATCAAGTTTTGGTTCAGATTTATACACTCCATGAGCTGTTCCAATCGCTACTGCTAAAGTATCTATTCCTGTTCTATCTGCAAAATCTTTTGCCATAGCTGGATCTGTTAATTGAGACTTTCCTTCTTCTACTATTAAATCATCTTCTTGCCCAACTAAGTTTCCAAGTTCAGCTTCTACTGTTACATCACGTTTATGAGCATATCTTACTACTTCTTGTACTTTTTCTATATTCTCTTCATAAGGTAAATCTGATGCATCAATCATAACAGATTTACACCCTAAATCTATAGCTTCTTTTATCATATCAAAATCTTTATGATGATCTAAATGGAAAGCTATAGGCACCTCTGAATTGTTAGCTGCTGTAGCTATTATACTTAATAAATAATCTTTTTTTGCAAAATTAATTGTTCCTGGAGTTGCAGCCAAAATAACTGGTGATTTCATCTCATTTGCAGTTTCTACAACTACCTGTATAGTTTCAAGATTGTGTATATTAAACGCTGGTATAGCATAATTTCCTTTTTGAGCATCTAAAATCATTTGTTTAGTTGATACAATAAACATGTAAATTCCTCCCCTTAATATAAGCTAATCTATATTTTTAAATACAACTTTTCCATTAACTATAGTAGTTTTTACATTATATCCTCTGTCAATCGCTACCAAATTTGCTTTTTTCCCAACCTTTATACTTCCTATGGTATCGTACATTCCAAGTGCTTTTGCTGGAGTGCGCGTAGCCATTTGAAGTGCTTTATGAAATTGAATTCCTGTAGAATTCATAATATTTTTCACTCCATTTATAAGTTTCAATGTACTTCCAGCAAGAGATCCTGAATCAGCTCTTGCAATTCCATTGGTAACAGTTACTTCAAGTTCACCTAACATATATTTTCCATCTTTTAATCCACCGGCTCTCATGCAATCACTTATAAGACAAATACCATCAAGTCCTTTTATCTTATAAAGTATTTCCATGGCAATAGGATTTACATGAATTGTATCTGCAATTAGTTCTCCTACAGCATCTTGATGTTTCATTATTGCACCTACAACTCCTGGTTCTCTGTGATGGATTCCTCTCATCCCATTAAAAGTATGAACCCCAATGGAAGCCCCTACTTCAAATGCATTCATTGTTTCCTCATAAGTAGCATTAGTATGTCCAAGTGAAATCTTAACTCCTTGACTTCTCAAAAACTCAATACTTTCCTTTGCCCCTTCTTTTTCTGGAGCCATTGTTACAACTCTTATTGTATTTTTTGAAACCTTTAATATATTTTTTAACTCTTCTATATCAAGTTCTCTCATTAGTTCTACTGGATGAGCTCCATTGTGTTCAGGTGTTAAATATGGTCCTTCTAGATACGTTCCTAAAATTTCAGCACCTTCCACACCTTTTTCCATGGAATCTGCAACATTTGCTACAGCATTTTCTATCTTCTTCATAGGTGCAGTAATTGTAGTAGGTAAAAAAGAGGTTACTCCTGTCTTTGCCAAATATTTAGAAATTTCATTAATAGCCTCATATGAAGAATCCATTGTGTCATATCCTATAGATCCATGAAAATGCATATCTATAAGTCCAGGAATTAAAGTATATTTACTTAAATCCACAACACAATCACATTCAATACTTTCCTTTATATCTTCGATAAATCCATTTTCTACTAATATGCCAACATTATTTTTTATCTCATTTTCTAAAATTACTTCTTTGCACTTAATTACATATCTCATCTATAGCACCTTCATATATTGGTTTAAGTTTTTATCTATAATCGTGAATAATTACTCCTTTAACAACTCTGTTTACTTCTCCTGTTGGGCATGGATTATCAGGTCCAATTCCAAGTTCCATTGAATTTATAAATGCATACATTTGAGCATTTAATAAATAATCAAAAGTTAAGAAACTGTCATCTTCATATTCTTGTTCTTCTTTATTAATAGCTATAAAATAATCTGAATTATCTTCTATTGATTTATCTTCATATTCTGAAATAGCAAGTACCTTATGACTTCCATTTTGAGAATATAATTCTTTTAATAAATCATATTCATATCCTCTTGCATAGGTATCATTTGAGAAGAATATAATTATTAATGTTTCATCATCAATAATTGATTTTGGTCCATGTCTAAATCCAAGTGGTGTATCATATAAACTTGCAACATTACCTGCTGTAAGTTCTAAAACTTTCAATGCTGATTCTTTTGCAAGTCCAAAAGCATTTGCAGCTCCAAGATATACTGTTCTTTTAAATTTTTCTGCAACTATTTTTTTCATTAATTCTACATTATTAGTTAAAACATTTTCTCCTTGCAAGATTATATTTTCTATTTGTTTTCCTATTGTTTCTAACTTATCTAAATTAAAAATTAATAAACAAGAAAGAAGCATAGTACTAAAACTTCCAGTCATTGCAAACCCTTTATCATTAGATTCCTCTGGCATTAGTAGTAAAAAATTATTATCATTTCTCTTTGCATGTAAAGCAAGTTTTCCTTCTGGATTACATGTGATAACTAAATGATTTATATCATCTACTATTTTTTCTGCAAGCGTAACTGCAGCTGTACTCTCCGGACTATTTCCTGAACGAGCACAAGAAATTAATAAAGTTGGCTCATCTTTTTTAAAATAATATAATGGATGAGACACTATATCTGTTGTTGCTATTGCTTCTATTTTTATATTTTCTTTAGAATTTAAATAATCAACTACACTATTTCCAACAAAAGCAGAACTTCCAGCTCCTGTAATAACCACTCTAGCATTAGGTTTCTTTGCAAAATTATCTAAGAAAGTTTTTAATTCTTCTTTTTGACTTAAAATAATCTCATAAGTTTCTTTCCATAACTTAGGTTGATTACAAATTTCCTTAGCTGTTATATAACCCTTTCTCTCTTTTAAATATTCTTCACTATAACCTAATAAGTTTTTCATTTATTGTACCTCCTAATTTACTGATGATGTTGTTGTGTTGTCATTACCAGTTATATTAAAAAAAATTATTTTTATTTTTTAAATCACTTTTTTAATTATTTTTGTAATACTACTCGATATTCAAAACGATCTCCTCTTGCAATATCCACAGTATACTCAATAATATTACTGTTTTCAAATGTGTACCTTTCAATCATCATACTCGGAATTTTTACATCTGCTTTTAACATTTTAGCTTCATGATTTTTCATATGAACAGGTCTAAATGTTTCCTCAGCCTTAGTAAAATGAACGCCGTATTTTTTCTTAAATACATCGTACATAGAATTAGCTTCTAATTGTTCCTTTGTAAGCTCTGGAAATCTTTTAACAGGTAAGTATGTTGTTTCATACATCATAGGATTGTCATCAGCAAGTCTTAATCTTACTATTTTATATACTTCATCATTGCTACTACATTTTAACTTTTCAGCAACACTTTCCGTAGTTTTAACGATTTCAAAACTCATGACAATAGACTTTGGTACTTTTCCTATTTTTTTCATTTCTTCAGTAAAACTATAAAATTTAAGTAAATCCTGTTTTACAGCTTGAGATGAAACAAACGTTCCTTTACCATGTTCTCTATATACATATCCATTGTTTTCAAGTTCCTGCATTGTTTGTCTTACTGTGGAACGACTAATATCATATTGTTCACATAATTCTCTTTCTGAAGGAAGCTTATCATGTTCTTGCAGTATTCCAAGTTCAATTTTTTCAAGTATTACATTCATTAGCTGATAATACAAAGGTACACAGCTTTTTTTATTTACTTCTAACATGTTCCTCCAACCTTCTTGTCATCTTATTATGTTGTACATACCACTTGCTTTAAAGTTTATCATATTATATTTTTTTTGTCAATCACTCTTTTTCATTTTTATGGATAAAATGGTTTTACTTTTACATGGATTTATGTTACTATACTTTCAAGATTTACTTTTAACTCCAACTCTTAAATATCTATGTATTACCACTTCATTATGCATATTAAGGAGTGATCCCTTTGAATATTAAAGAAAAAAATGTTTTCAATTTTAAAAAAGATGAACTAATTTTAAGAGATCTTTTAGCAACAGATAGAACTATTCTTGCCAATGAAAGAACTTTTCTATCATATCTTAGAACATTTTTAAGCCTAGTTGTTGCTGGATGTACTTTAATAAAGGTTCCCAAGAGTAATGCTCTCCATATTGTAGGATGTTTGTTTATAATTTTAGGAACTCTTATAGGTATACATGGAGTAAAAACTTTTATTAAAATAGGTAGAAATTTAAAAAATATAAAATACATTTCTGATGAATACGAAATAAAATAAACTATTATACGATAAGGTGTTGATAATATTATGAAGTCACTATCTATGCTAATCAAACCTGCATCTAGTAATTGTAATCTAAGATGTACTTACTGTTTTTATTATGATATTTGTAATCATAGAGAAATTCAATCTTTTGGAATGATGAAGCTTGATTTATTAGAAACTATAGTAAAAAGAGCTTTTAATGAAGCAGAAGAAAACTGTACCTTTGCTTTTCAAGGAGGAGAGCCTACATTAGTAGGTATTAATTTTTTTAGAGAATTTATAAAATTTATTAAAAAATATAACACAAATAATATAAATGTTTTTTTTGCTATTCAAACTAATGGAACTACCATAAATGAAGAATGGGCAAAATTTTTTAAGGAAAACAACTTTTTAGTTGGAATTTCATTAGATGGCACGAAAGAAATTCATGATAAATATAGATTAGATATAAATAAAAAAGGCTCTTTTAATAAAATAATGAGTAATATAGAAATTTTAAATAGATATAAAGTTGAATATAATATCCTTACTGTTGTACATAAAAATACATCAAGACATATAGATAAAATTTATAAGTTTTTCAAAAAACAAGATTTTAGATTTCTTCAATTTATCCCTTGTCTTGATCCAATAAATGACTCTCGCGGAAGTCACCCATATTCACTTAATCCTAAAGATTATGAAACATTTTTAAATAAACTATTTGATTTATGGTTTAAAGATTTTTTAGATTGTAGATTTGTAAGCATACGATATTTTGATGACTTGTTATCAATACTTTTAGGCAACAATCCTAAATCTTGTTGTATGAATGGTTTCTGCTCTTGCGAATTTGTGATAGAAAGTGATGGAAGCGTTTATCCTTGTGATTTTTATGTACTTGATGAATACAAAATAGGTTCTATTGAAGAAAAAACTTTTTCTGAACTCTTTAATTCAAATGTAACTAAAAATTTTATAGATTTATCTTTAAATCATAATGACGAATGTAAAAATTGCAAGTGGTATCCATTGTGTAGAAGCGGCTGCAGAAGAAATAAAGAACCTAATTTCCCAAATAAAATTAATGATAATATCTTTTGTGAATCTTTTAAAGGTTTCTTCCAAAAAAATATTTCTAAATTAAATTATGCAGCTAAAATGCTAATGTATAGACAACACTAAAAATATTAATTATTTTATATATAAAAATGCTACTGATATTAAATATACCAGTAGCATTTTGTGGTGTTGTCTATCTTTATGCCATTCTAAGATTATTTATTATTCTATCTGTAATTTCATTTCCCGCTAATTTATATGCATAAAGAGCTGAGCCAACAACAGGAGATAAAATGGGATGCCTTATATCACATTTTACATTTTTTAATTTTTGTTTAAGGGGAATTAAAACATTATCTCCCGCTTTAAAAACTCCACCACTATATGAAATTACTATGTTATTTGTGTAATGTAATTTATCAATAACTGCTTTTATCATTGAGTAGAATTCCTCTGCAGCTTCTTCATAAATTTTAATCGCTTCTTTATCCTGAAGTTCAGCAGCCTTACCAACAAGCATAGCAAGTTTTGCAACTTTTGTTCTATAAAGTTTATATTCATCATGTATTAAAGTTATTAAATCAAAATCTTCTTTTAAATTTAATTCATCTTTAAATACATTATAAAGTTCACCTTTTTCTAATCTTCCATCTGATTGTTTTGTAAAGACTTCAATTCCTTTTTTAGCAATCCAATGTGCAGAGCCTTCATCTCCACAAAAATAACCCCATCCACCAGACCTTGCTGATTCTCCTTTTTCATTTACTCCATAGACTATGCTTCCTGTACCTGCAACTAAATTTATTCCTTCTTTGCAAGCAAGGCTACCTGCCCATCCAGCTACAACATCATTTCCTACAGTAAATTTATCGCTTTTAAATATATTTTTTAAAATTTCTTCTATACATTTATCCTCTTTTTCAACTTCACCATAACCTGGAATACCTAGAAACGTATATTTTATATCTGTATTAGATATATTGGCTACATTACAGATATCTTTAACGCCTTCTTTTATAATATTTTCAAATCCATCTAATCCTACTTGCATATGATGACATGTACTCTTCTCTATTTCAGCCAATACATTACCTTTATCATTAATTAAAACGAATGCGGTTTTTGTTCCGCCTCCATCTATTCCTAAATAGCACATATTTCCTCCTTATAGCTTGTTAATCATTCTTTAGTTTTCCATCACAACTAAATATAAAATCTGAATCATATCTTTTAAAAGTTGCCTCATCTTTTCCCCAAAGTCCAGCAAGCCCAGCTTGACCACCTCCAAATACAGGTAGCTTAGCTCCATCTATTTCTGGATTCACATATTGTATAAACCATCTTTTAAGTCTATATCTTAATTCTTTTACAATATCCTTCTTATCCTCATCATCTATAAGATTAACTTTTTCATCTGGATCATTAACTAAATCATATAATTCGTGAGGACCTGCTGGATACCTATGAACATACTTCCACTCTTTAGTCCTAATCATTCTTGCAGGACCATATTCATCATATATAACTACTTCATTATCATCTCTTTCTAACTTTTCTCCTCTTAATAATGAAGCAAAACTTCTTCCTGGTAGTTTTACCCCTTCATCAATTTCATCTTCTATACCTAGATACTCCATTAAAGTTGGCCTAATATCATAATGACTAAGTAAATCAGTTGAAACTTGTGGCTTAATATCTCCTATTTTAGTAATAAAGCAAGGAATTTTTACAGAAGTATCAAACATATTAACAGGGCTTGTTCCATTTCCCTTTCCGAATATTCCATGATGACCCATATTCATTCCATTATCACTAGTAAATATAATCAATGTGTTTTCTAATACTCCCATTTCGTTAAGCTTGTCTATAACTCTTTTTATATTATTATCCACAGAAGTTAATGCAGCAAAATATCCTCTTAAAACTTCTCTTCTCTCATCCTCTGTTTTGGGAAATATATAATCTATACTCCAATCATTTTTTCCCTCTTTGGGACAAGAATTAAATTGGCAGTCTTTATACAAATCTAATAGTTCCTGTGGATGATTTTCAGGACTCCACGGTGCATGAGGTGCTGTATAATTTAAACTTAAATAAAATGGATTTTCACTATTTTTTTGTTTTTCTATAAATTCTAATCCATAATCAGTCATAACATCAGTTACATATCTTTCTTCGTGTATAAGTTCTCCATCTTTATACATTGGAGCTCCATAGTAAGGACCGCCCCCTTTTTGATGTGAATACCAATATTTAAATCCATTTTGTGGTTTATCTGCAACTCCTAGATGCCATTTTCCACTCATAGCACACTCATAACCATTTTTAGCTAATATATCTACAAATGTTGATTGTCCTTTTAAATATTCTTCAGTAGTATATCCATTATTCCATTCATCAAGCCAATCATGAATTCCATGTTGTGATGGTATACGCCCTGTATAAATAGATGCCCTAGCTGGAGAACATACTGGAGATACACAGAAGAAGTTTTCAAATCTTATACCATTATTTGCAAGACTATCTAAAGTAGGAGTTATAGCATCATCATTGCCATAACATCCCATAGACCAATATCCTTGATCATCAGTAATAATAGAAATTATATTAACTTTATTATTATTCATACTCATACACTCCAGTCTATTGATTATTTCTTGCCCCTATTGTTTGAAGCATTTTCTTTAAATCTTGATATCCTTTTACACCTACAATTAATGTTGTAAACACGTACCATATCAATGCCACAGCTGTTAAAATAGTCCAAAACATTTTCATACTATACGACCTCCTTAACAGAAGTATTTTGCATATTGTTTGGTGCAAATTTATTCTTTAATACTGATCCTACAATCATTCCTATCCATGCACATGCAAACCCAGCTATTCCTGAAATATATGGTCCTATTGATTCTGCTAAAGTTGATGTTGCTGGTACTTGTTGTAATACTAGAAAAGATACTGGACAAATTGCTCCACATATTATAGCTGCATAAGCTCCCCAGCTATTTGCTTTTTTCCAATAACAAGCTGCTATTAAAAGTGTAGATACACTTACGGAATATATTGTTGCAGTTAAAGTCATATACACCCATAAATCAGACTTTAATGGATACCATAGACCATATATTAATAAGAAAACTCCTATTGCTGCTACAAGTACTCTATTAACTAATATAGCTTTTTTTTGTTCCCAAGAATTTTTATGAATTAAAACTAATATATCGTTATAAATTACACTTGCCCATCCTAATAAATATGACGAATCAGTAGACATATCTGCTGCTAACATTGCTGCTAATAAAACTCCAATTAATCCTGTTGGAAGTACTTTTGCAAGCATTTTAGGCATGGCATGTAAAGGATTACCTGCAAGTTGACTTGGAGATAATACTACAAGTGCTGCAATACCCCATACTACTGGTATAATTGAACGTGCTACATAGAAAAAGCTTGTTCTTGTATACATTTTTTGTGCTACTTTAGTGCTTTTAGCTGAAAGTACACGAGAAACCATTGTTTGCCAAGTTAAAACTGTTGCTGAAACTGATAGAAGTGTATATAGTACATATTTCCATCCCAATCCTTCATTTACAAATGGATTAAACGCCCCAGCTCCATTGTGTGCATAAGCTACATTTATTATATTTCCCCAGCCTACTTTGAAAATAATTGTTATAGTAACTATTATTAATCCAACACTCATTAATATAAATTGCATATAATCTGTTACAATTACTGATAACATTCCACCTAGTACTGTATATACTGCTACTACAAGCAATAATGCTGTCATAGTTATCTCTAAATATTTAGGATTTAACCCAACAGTATAAACTAGAAACTCTCCACCTGTTCTTAAGAATACTCCCATATTTAAAAGTCCACCAAGAACTATTACAACTCCACTTGCCCATCTAACTCTTGAGCCAAATTTCTTTTCAAAGAATTCTGGTATTGTAACAACGCCCGCATTTCTTAATGGATTTATACAAAATCCTGTCTTACCTACAATAACCATTACTGTTGCAAATAATATACCTACTAAAGCTCCTGAAAATCCATATTTAACACCTAATTGAGATGCTGACATACATGTTATTATTCCAAATTCTGTTGCTGCTAAAGATGCCATTCCTGCGTATAAATCAACTTCTCTGCCTGCCAATAAATAATCATCTACATTATTTACATATTTACGTATAAATAATCCTACAATTAATGTGATAAGAATATATCCTCCAACAATGCTACCATCAATTTTCCATAAAAAATTTGTTGCCATGTATTCTTCCCCTTTCTAAAAGTAATGAATTTTCTTAGTTCTAAACTTTGTTATTCACTATCACACTCCTTATTTAACTTAAAGTTTCAGTAAACCTTTACACCAGCATTACACATTTTAAAAATTAGTAATGACATCATTACCAGCTAATTTGTATTTAAATGGTGATAATATTTGTATAGACAATACATAGTTTTTACTATTTATTATTTTCTTTACTGTCATAATGTTGTCATTACCACTTTTATTAAAAATAAAATGATTATTCAATAATCATTTTTTAACTTATTTATTTTAAGCATAACTTATAATGTTGTTATTACCACTACTAATGAACCACATATCTTGTATATATCTTTATGTTTATATATTAAATCCATTTTTTGAATTTGTCAAATATTTTTTGCAATTATGTAATAATAATCTTTTTAATTAAAATAATACAAAGCTTTTATGAAGAGAGCTTTGTATTATTAAAATTATCTATGCAAGACTTACTCTTGGCATCCAAAGTGGAACCTTATCCATTTCCGCCCACATAAATTGTAATAACATTTGTGATTTTAATCCAGCATATTCTGGATTATTCCATAGATTATTAAATTCTTTTGGATCTTTTTCTAAGTCATATAATTCTCCATGTTCTCTATCATAATATACAGTAATTTTATATCTATCATTTACTAAAGTTCTTAAATTAACTGTAGTTTCTGTATGTTGATTTTCACAAGTTACATAAGTTCTTAAAGATTCTTTTTCACCACTCCATACACTACTTTCATCTTTTCCAGCCATAGTTCTTGGTACTTCTATTCCTACCTTACTTAAAAGTGTAGGAGTTAAATCTACAAGAGATTGAAGTGAATTATTAACTTTATTTGCGGGTACAACTCCTGGTTCCCTAACAATAAGTGGTATTTTTATCATATCTTCATAGTGAAATGGTCCTTTGGCAATAAGATTATGTTGTCCAAAGAAATGTCCATGATCACTTGTAAATACTACAATAGTGTCTTCTGCCATTCCAAGTTCCTCTAATTTATCTAGTATTTTTCCTATATAGTGATCCATCATGCTAACCATTCCATAATATATAGCTATATCTTTTTTTAATTCCTCCTTATCTTGAAGATGTGAATGACATCCATGTAACCAGTTTTTGTCCTTTGGCTCATAGTACTCTGAAAAATCAGGGTTTTCTTCTTGAGTCTTTTCAAGTATAGGAGAAGTTGTTAAATGTTCCCCATCTAAATAATGTGGCAATGTAATATCATCAGGATTATACATTGATGCCCATGGCTCTGGTACAAAATATGGTGGATGTGGATCAAAAAAACTAGACCATAGAAAGAAGTTTTCATCATTATCCTTATATTGTTCTAATAGTGCATTGGTTCTTTCTGCAATCCAATTATCATAATGATATTTTTCTGGGATATCCCAAACCCTTTTTGCTTTTGGATCTAAATTTCCTATTGGCGGTTGAAAATAATCTTTCCAATTTTTAAGTCCATTGTCTTCCATCCAAATAGCATAATGTTGTCCAACTAAAAATTCTACTGTATGGTTTCTAGTTAATTCAATATGCTCAAATCCATAAAATTTTTCATCAAATTTTCTCCAAAAATCTAAATCATGAAGAATTGGCATTGCTTCTAAAGATGGATATTTTTCATTTTGAAGATTATGTTGAAAATGAGCTTTTCCAATTAGCGAAGTTCTGTAATCGTTATCTTGAAGTATATCCCCTATAGTTAAAGTATCCTCAGGCATCTTTGTTCCAAGTGACCATCCACCATGTTGACTTGGATAAAGACCTGTTATCATAGTACATCTAGTGGGTGTACATGTAGGGTTTGGACAATAAGCTCTTGAAAATGTTGTACCCTCTTTAACCAATCTATCTAAATTAGGTGTTTTTATTTCATTATTGAATGCTCCTATAGTATTCCAATGTTGTTGATCGCTAGTAATTAAAAGTATATTCTTCTTTTTCATATTCTCACCTCATAATTATGTCATTTATATTAAAAAGCTTATTCAGCTATTTCTGAAACTTGATTTTTATTCTTTTTTATACAACTGCCAACAAATTTTTTGTGACATATTAAAGAAAACGCAATTGTTATACACCAATAAATTAATGAATACATTCCAAATTTTCCAGTAGGATTTTTAGTTGCTATTCCTATTGGAGATAAAACTCCATACATGTATATTAATGCAAATGCTAGTAATAAACCTGTAAGTATAGAATATTTCCAGTAGTGTAAATCTACACTAGATTTATTAACTTTGTTTGGAACATATGGTGAACTTCTTTTAAACTTAACTGATAACGTTAACATTAGTAGAACATCAAATACAAATAATGCTCCCATTACATGAGTAAAGTTTATTTTAACTTTAAATACCCAAACTAGTGAGTAGTATAAAATTATATGAGCATAAACAGTTATTCTTGCTGCTTTTCCTGATACCTTTTTATTTAAGAAACCAATACATACAAGTGCTACTATTGGAATATTGAAGAATCCTGCAAATCTCCTTAATATTAGGAATATACCATCTGTACCATATTGAAGTAATGGTGCTATAAACATAGATATTAAAGCTATAATTGTACTTACTATCTTAGCCATTTTAATCATTTCATCATCTGTAGCATTAGGTTTCATTTTTGGTTTATAAATATCTACACAGAATAATGTAGCTGCACTATTTACAAAAGAGTTAAATGTACTTAGTATAGCTCCTAAAATAGTTGCTGTAAAAAATCCTAAAAAACATTTTGGAAGTACTTTAGCAACTAAAGCTGGATATGCAAAGTCTGCTTTTGCAAGAGTATCACCAAACACTACATATGAGATTGTTCCTGGTAAATTTAATATTACAGGTAATAAAAGTAGCATAACTCCTGCCATCAATATTCCTTTTTGACCTGATGCTAAATTTTTAGCAGCTAAAGATCTTTGAACTATAGCTTGATTTGTACTCCAATAGAAAAAATTAACTATTAGTATTCCTGTAAATATTGTAGTCCATGGAGTTGATGACGTTGATGAACCAATTGCATTTAGTTTTTCTGGATGCTGAGTTAAAATAATATTTAATCCATTCATTATATGACCTTTTCCAATGAATAGAAGACCAAATACAGGTATAAGTAATCCTCCTATAAATAATCCAATACCATTTAATGTATCTGACACAGCAACAGCCTTTAATCCACCAAATATGGCGTAAATGCCTCCAATTATACCAGTAATCCAAACTATAATCCATAAGGAAGCTGAAAAACTTAAATGGAACATCTCTGATACATTAAATATCTTTGTAAAAGCTATGGCTCCTGAATACAATGAGCCTGGAATCATAACAAATGTATATCCAACTAAAAATAATATTGACATCAATCTTCTTGTCTTTTCATCATATCTTTCTTGGAAAAATTCAGGAATTGTTGTAAAACCACCTTTAAGGTACTTAGGCAAGAGGTATACTGCTAAAACAATTAAAGGTATTATAGATGTTACCGTCCATGCCATAATGGAAAAATTTGATGCATAGGAATCACCATTAACCCCTACTAGCTGTTCTGTAGATAAACTTGTTAAAACCATAGAACTTGCAATAACAGTTGCTGATAATCCTCTTCCTGCTAAGAAGTAACCTTTGGCTGTAGTATCACTACCTTTTGTTTTTATATAAGAAATAATCGCCACCAGAATTGTAAAAAATAAAAAAGAACTAACAGTTAAAAGCATGATATTTTCTCCTCTCTCCACTATCATAAATGTAAATATTAACCTAGTTTCCTCAACAACTTGTCCGTACAAGTTGTTGTAAAAAAATTTTTTTACAAATTATATTCAGTTTTAACGAAACGTTTCTTTTTACTTGTACGTACAAGTATCTTTAAAAAAAATACAACTACTAAAAGTATTGCACTAACTATAAATTACTTTATTTTATAACTTATGTCAATATTAATTATATTATACCATTTAATGAATTTACTGTTTTTACTTTATTTTCTGAATATTTTCTACTATTCTCTATTATTTTCTCAGATATGCTAGTAATTTTTCTATAATTTGTATATACAAGGTCATACATATTAAATTTATTAAGTTTAAATGCTATAATAAAACTATTATATATTGTTTTGTATAGCAATCTAGGGAGGACTTTTAATTATGTTAGACAAAAAAAGCGATATACCTTTGTATATTCAACTTTATAATATTTTTAAAGAAAAAATAGAATGTGGAACTATGCGATCTGGATTTAAATTACCTTCTGAAAATGAATTGTCAGAGGACTATAAAGTAAGTAGAGCTACTGTACGTCAGACTTTAAGCGAACTTGAAAAATATGGATATATCTATAAAGAAAGAGGAAAAGGCAGCTTTGTATCTGTACGTCCCTTTTCACAAAATTTAAGTAATCTATATAATTTTTCAGATGAAATAAAAAAATACGGAAGAATTCCAAAATACAAATTAATAAGTTTAGATATAATTACTCCTAAAAGAAATGTATGTGAAATTATGAATTTAACTTCAAAAGATACAGTGTATAGAATAGAAATAATAAGAAAAATTGAAAATGAACCGATTTTATTTGAAACAACTTATCTACCAACTAAAAGATTTAAGGACTTTGAAACTATAGATTTAAATAAAAAAGCTTTATATGATATACTAAGATATGATTATAATGTGAATTTTTCAAAAGCTAAACAGACTTTCTATCCTGTACTAGCTAATAATACAGTAAAAAAATACTTAGATGCAAATATAAAAGAACCTTTAGCTTGTATGAATGTAGAAAGAATTAGTTATGAAAAACAAACTGTTATTGAATATACTGTAGCCATAGTAAAAGGTGAAAAATTTAGATACTCTATAGACTTGACTGACTAACTTTGTTTATTTTTAGAAATAAGAAGCTCTGCTATTTCATCAGAATTGAAGCATATTACTTTATCAAAATCGTTTGCTATTTCATCTAGTATACATGAGTTTTCAACCATAGTCTTTGCATCTTCTTCACAACATCTAAATTTTTGGACTAGAGAATTCACAATATATCTTCTATATTCACTTTTTTCCTTTAATGATAATACCATAAGATCCTCTCCTTATATTTATATGTTATTTTTGTATAAGTATATTTTATCCACCAACGCAAATAATTACAATTGCATGGATTGTAATGTATACGTTATCCACCTTCTGAAACTTCTTTTTATAACCTTTACATTACTTCTTTCGAGTTTTTATAAAATTCTGACTATACTATACAAATTTAGAGAGTTTTATTATGATTTAATATGTAATATAATTATTTTATAACACATTTATTTGAATAGAGAAACAAATGATAATATAGGAGGTATAATATGGCTAACAATAGTTTTGCACCATTATTTGCTGGACTTTTAGTTTTAGTATTTATTTTAGGGTTTGGATATCTTAACCACAAAAAATATAAAAAATAATAATTTAGATTCTATGGGGGTATTTAATGTTTATTGATGTAATGAAAAAATATAGAGATAAGTCAAGATATGACTTAAGTTGTTCTGAAAGTATGATTTATGCTGCAAATGAAGCATATAATCTAAATCTAGACACAAAGACACTAAAAGCTTTGGCACCTTTTAGTGGCGGTATGTGGACTGGAACTACATGTGGAGCTATTTCTGGTTCATTAGCTGTTTTAGGTATAATGTTTACTGATAAAACAGCCCATAAAAGTGATCATTTAAAAAGTCTAGTTGTAGAATTTCAAGAAAAATTTCAAAAAAAGCTAAAAAGTCAAAGTTGCAACGAACTTAAGCCTATGTATAGAACAGAAGAAGAAGGATGTAATTCAATAATATTTGCTGCTGGAGAAGTTTTAGATGAAATAGTGTCCAGAGAGCTAAAATAAAAATTCTGCTGATATAATCTTATCAGCAGAATTTTTTATATTAAACTTCTTTTACTCTTTGTTTAGTAACCTTAATTCCATACGCTTTTTCTTTGTATTTTTCCTTATATTTATCCAGATGCTTATCTGTAATTTTAACTTTTTTCTCACCATATACTTCACTTGTTTTAAGTTCTTTTCTAAATGCAATCATTGTAAGTAGCATTATGACTCCAAAAGGTAATCCCATAAGTATAGAGGCATTTTGAACCATTTGTAGTCCTCCTGCGAATAATAATACTATTGTTAATGAAGATTGAATAACTCCAAGTATTATTTTTCTTACATTTGAAGGATTATTCTCTCCATTAGATGCAATAACAGCTAGTACATAGGTAGCTGAATCTGCACTTGTAACAAAGAATGTAAAAAGTAATATAACAGCTAAAATTGAAATTCCAAATCCCATTGGATACTCATTAAATATAACAAAAAATGCTGTTTCTACCTTTTGAATAGCAAGACTTGCAACACTTGTAGGTACATTCATTCCAATTGTTCCAAAAACGGTAAACCATATAAGACAGAATCCTGCTGGTACACATAATACTCCAGCTATAAATTCTTTTATTGTTCTTCCCTTTGAAACTCTAGCTATAAATATGGCAACAAAAGGAGCCCACGCAATCCACCATCCCCAATAGAATAATGTCCACTGTTTATACCAAGGTCCATTTAAAAATATATTATTATTTTCTCCTACTAAAGCGACAAAATAATTCATCACTCCACTTCCAAGATTCACAATCATTTCTTTAAATGGTCCAACTATCATTGCAGCAAGTAAAAGCATAACTGCAAAAAACATATTTAAATTTGATAAATATTTTATACCCTTTTTAACTCCAGTACATGCTGATATTAAGAAAAGCACTGTTATAATAGCTATAATTGTTATTTGAACTACCTTTGTTTCTGGTATTCCAAATAAATAATTAAGTCCACTATTTATTTGAAGAGTTCCCATTCCAAGAGAAGTTACAATTCCTGATATAGTTGCAAAAATAGTTAGAATGTCTACTACTTTTCCTATAGTTCCTCTAGCTCTCTTTTCCCCTATTAATGGTATTAAAAGACTACTTATAAGAGCTGGTTTTTTTCGTCTAAAATGCATATAAGCAATTGCTAATGCTAAAACTGAATAACATGCCCATGCAGAAATTCCCCAGTGTAAAAAGGACTTTTTAAAAGCAAAAACTTTAGCCTCTGTAGTTCCCCCTGTCATGCCAAGCGGATTTAAATAGTGCATTAGAGGTTCTGAAACGCCCCAAAACACAAGCCCTATTCCAATACCTGCACTAAAGAGCATAGCAAACCAACTTATATTTGAAAACTCAGGTTTTGAATTATCATCACCTAATTTTACATTTCTAAATTTACTAAAGAAAAGCCATATACAGAAAACAAAGAAACTCACCATGAGTCCAGAGTAAAACCAAGATAGATTATTAGAAATCCAATCTAAAGCATTATTTACAATATCATTAAATCCTTCTTGAAAAAATAATGCCCAAATGAATATACATACGGATATTAATATACTACTTCTAAAAATAAAATTATCTTTTTTTTCTTTCATAAACTCCCCCCTATTTGACTACTTTTTATTTTTTTAAAGTTGTTACAAGGCTTATTAAAAAAGACAACTTATTTCAATGTTAAAGTTGTCAATATAGCAACTTAATAATAACATATAAGTTGTCAATAATCAAATAGTTTTATGTTTTACATTTTTTTAATACAGTGTTAAAATCATATTTGGCAAAGGAGTGTATTTAAAAATGGCAAGAAGGTCTAAAACACCTAATTATATAAAAATTGCAGTTGATATAGCATCTCGAATAGTTAGTAATGAATTTTTAGAGGGAACTAAAATAACAGGTAGAACTACTTTAGTTAGTATATATAAAGTATCTCCTGAAACTATAAGACGCTCAATAGCACTTTTAAAGGATATGGACGTAGTAAACGTCAATGACAAAAGTGGAATAATAATAAATAGCAGAAAAAATGCTAAAATTTTTATAGATAAATTTAAAACCCAATCTGATTTTTCATCTATTAACAATGAAACTTATGAACTATTAAAGCAAAAAAAACTAATTGACGAAAAAATTGAACACAATATCAAATCCATAGTAGAATTTGCAACCCAACTTAAAAATGTTGAAAATATTATTCACTTTGAAAGTATTGTTGAAGAAGGAAGTATTGCAGTTGGTAAAAGTATTGGAGAGCTTAACTTCTGGCACAATACTAAAGCAACAATAATAGGAATTAAAAGAGATAATGAAATTTTTGTCTCTCCTGGACCTTATTTTACTATTCAAGTAAATGATATTTTAGTTTATGTAGGACAAGATGAAGTTCTAGATAACATAAACAATTACATAAAAAAACCTTGCAAAAAATAAAAAATATCTACTTTCTAATTTAAATTAGAAGTAGATATTTTTTATTTTTTAACTTTTATTTTTTAACTTTTATTTTTGACTAATTCATTTATTTATATTACTTATTATATTGTCACTTTTAACTTTTTAACTAGTCTAACTCCTAGTATTCCTCCTAAAGTTAATGAAGGCAAGAATACCCATCCTGATAATGACATGTTACAAATACCTGAATATAATGCTCCAACATTACATCCTAAAGCTATTCTTGCACCATATCCCATAAGTAATCCACCAAGTGCGTAATACAATCCATCTCTAAGCTTAAAATTTTTATTAAACTTATAGTGTCCAGCTAACAATGGACATAATAATGCTCCTATCAATATTCCTGCATTTCTCATAGAACCTGGATCATTAAAGAATCCTCCACGTATTCCATCCATTCTTGATGCAAACCATGGCCAATTAGATATATCTATAATTCCCAAAGCTTGATAAAACCAAGCCGCCCAATCTGCAAACACAGCTGTTACTCCCCAGCTTGTACCTGTAGTAACTAATATTGTTACAAACATTAACATAATGCATACTGCACCAGTGTAAAATGACCATCTTTTTACAAAGAACTTATGATAAGTTTCCTTACTAAAGAATTTATATTCTTTAGATTCTTCCATTTCTTCTTCCCACTTTTCATATTGTTCAAGTGCAAGAGTATTTTCTCTTCTTCTTTTATCTTGATACTTACTGGCTATTATATAAATTATTAAAAATCCTAATAATGAAAGTACTATTGTTCCTATATATCCAAAGATATCTGGTAAATATAATTGCTTATGAATCTTAAAAAATATACTTTGTTTCCACCAAGGCATATCATGGGCACCCCATAATGCTCCTGTACAGAAGAAAAATAATACTATAAATCCTCTTCCTTGTCCTTCACCTGCATCTGTTAATGTTCCTGATGCACATCCACCACCAAGCATCATGCCTATACCAAATAATATTCCACCAAGTATAGTTGCTATATTAGCTGGTTCAACATAATCAGAACCTGGTATTACAGGTGCATTTGTTCCTGCAACTTTATAAAACACCTCAGCTCCATTAACATATGCTCCATAATGTATTGCTGCTGTAACTATTAAAGTAATTGAAAATAAGAACATTAAAGCCTTTGTTAATGTGCCATCACCTGTTACATATAATTTTTTTATACCTCCTGCAAATCCAAATCTTGATCTTTGCATAACATAACCTATTGTTAATCCAATTATCAAATGTAATGCTAATTTATAATCTTTTGTGTATTGAATACCTGCAAATATAATAAGAAGTGCCAAAAGTACGAATCCAATAAATATTTGTTTTTTTTTCATATATTTACTCCCTTCCTTTGATTTTTAAACTAAAAGGAGCAAAGCTCCTTTTAGCTATTTATTATAAGAAATTGTAGTCTGTAACTATTTTTTCTCTTCCAGTTGTTTGATCATTGAAATATTCATAGAATGAAATTCCCATAAATCCACCTGATATATTGTATACATTAGTAAATCCTAAGTGTTGTAGTGCCATTACTGCATTATAGCTTCTTTGCGCACTTCTACAATGCAAGTATACCGGTCTATCCTTTGGAATTTCATTTACTCTTTTTCTGAACTCACTAAGAGGAATATTTAAAGCTCCTTTTATGTGACTTAATTCATATTCATCCTTTTCTCTTACATCAACTATGAAAGCTCCATTTTCAACGAGTCCTCTTACATCACTTTCTGAAACTTGCTTAAATGCTCCACGAAGTAAGTTTGAACCTACATATCCTGCAAAATTAACTACATCTTTAGCAGTTCCAAATGGTGGTGCATAGCATAATTCTAAATCTCTTAAATCATCTATTTTTGCATTGAATTTAATCGCTGTGGCAATTATATCTACTCTCTTATCTACATTTCCTCTTCCTATTGCTTGAGCTCCTAAAATCTTTCCTGTTGGAATTTCGAAAAGTAGCTTAAAGTGAAGTGGCTCACATCCTGGCATTAAACCGACTTTATCTCCTGGTATTACTTTAACAACTTCATAATTAATATCTAAGTTAAGAGCTTTTATCATTCCTTCAGTAAGTCCAGTTGATGCTCCATTATAATCAAAACATTTTATTACTGATGAACCAATGTAACCAGTGTTTTTAACAAGCATTCCATGCATATGGTCGGCAGCTTCTCTAGCTTCTTTTTGAGCAGGTCCTGCAAGTGGTAACTTCATCATCTTACCAGTTAATGCATTGTAAACTTCAATAGCATCTCCAACAGCATAAATATCTTGATTACTAGTTCTGTAATTTTGATCTACTTTTATTGCTCCTGTAACTCCAAGTTCAAGTCCAGCTTTAACTGCAAGTTCAGTTTCAGGAATAACACCTATTGCCATAACAACAGCCCCAGCTTCTACCTTCTTTCCTGATTCTAATACGACAGTATCTTTTTCAAATGAGCTCACTTTATCTCCAACAATTAAATTAACACCTTGATCATGTAATTCCTTATGAAGAATTTGTACCATATCATAATCAAATATCTTCATAACTTGTGGCATAGCTTCAATTAAAGTCACATTATATCCAGCCTCTTTTAAGTTTTCAGCAACTTCTATTCCTATAAATCCTCCACCAATTACTGATACATTTTTTGTTTCCATTGCCTTTACAAAATTATTTAGCTTGTCTATATCAACGACATTTCTCACTGCAAATACATTTACATCTTCAATACCTTTAATATTAGGAACAATTGGTCTTGCCCCAGGAGATAACATTAACTTATCGTAGCTTTCCTTATACTCTTCTCCAGTTAATACGTTTTTAACAGTTACTTCTTTCTTGTCTTTATCAATAGCTATGACTTCATTATTTACTCTAGCTTCTATATTGTATTGTGCTAAAAATTTTTCTGGACTCATAAGAACTAAACTACTAGCTTCTTCTACTACACCACTTAAATGATATGGTAGACAACAATTTGAAAATGATACATGAGGTCCTCTTTCAAACATTATTATTTGATCTTCTTCACTAAGTCTTCTTAATCTCGCCGCTGTAGATGCTCCACCTGCAACTCCACCTATAATTAAAAATTTTTTACTCA
The DNA here is from genome assembly GCF_900176615.1 of Clostridium massiliodielmoense. Lineage (GTDB taxonomy): Bacteria > Bacillota > Clostridia > Clostridiales > Clostridiaceae > Clostridium_H > Clostridium_H massiliodielmoense. Next base: position 61,355 of record NZ_FXLO01000005.1, on the reverse strand, counting down.
TTATTTATACCTCCCGTTTTTATATTGAATTTCTCTATATGTTTTGATACAAATATAACCATTGCTAAAATATTTATAGATGCAACTATGAACATTAAAAGATCAGATGCATCAAAAATCACGTCAAAATTTGCAATACTTAAAATTCCTGATAATGTTATTAAAGTCAAATAAAATAAAATTCTCTTATTTTCACTTATATTTATTGTTATATTAAGAAAATGGAATGATCCAAGCACTGTTGTAAGTCCTGACAATATGAAGAAAATCATGATAATTCCCTCTCCTAAATATCCAGTTACAGTAATTATGCTACTTAAATAACCTACTATTCTATGAAATCCATCTCCTGTTAAAGCTATCCCCAAATTATATCTTCCATACATAAAAACATAAGATGTTATTACAACAGCTATAAATGTTGTAATAATAGTTGATATCATTTGTATAAATGCTTCACGTCTTGGAGAATTTTCAGCATATGAGCTTGCAAGTGCACTGGTTCCAAGTCCAGTTTCACTTATTTGGATAATTCTTTGAAGCCCTACTATAAGACCTATTGGAATACCTACAGATGCAGATTTGAAATTCACAAAATCTTTCCAAATTTCTGAAAAATAATTAGGTATAAAACTTCTAGTTGAAAACACAAATACTATAAAAAATATTCCATAAAGTAAAATTATTATTGATACTAGTGAACCTAATGTATTTATAAAAATCCTATGATTTTTAGTTACCACTATAATTGAAACTACCAAAAGTATCGGCACCACTATAAAAAACAATCTTCCATTTTGAGTAAATTCATAGTTCAAGTTTTGTTTAGAAAATATATTTATAACACTTTGTATTCCTGTCATTTGAAATCCAACAAATCCAAAGGAATATAATATTACTAAACAAACAGCATAAATAGCTCCTGCCTTTTTTCCAATATATTTATCTATAAACTTTCTTGGATTCATTCTAGTTACTTGAGAAAATAAAACTTCAGAATATGTCAAAGGAACTAGTAAAAACATTCCTATAAAAACCCATAAAACTATACTCTCTCCCCCAATACCATTATTAGATGTTTTCCACATTGCTGCTAAAACTCCAATTATGGCGCCAGTACCAATTTTTGAAGAAAGTGATATTGAAAGAGCGCTTTTCATCTTAGATAATTTCCACTTTGTTTTGTCCTTCTTACTTATAATTCCTCTAAACTTTATCATTTTATAATTAACGAATATTGATGCTAATATAATTAACGGTAAAAACAAATTCCATAAATATTTACTAATAAATGCGACTATGTTTCCTAGTATTTGAACTATACTATTACCTCCCAATTGACATTTAAATTGTTAAATTTCTCTCAATGTCATTATAATATACTCTAGGTCTTTTTTATAATAAGGAAGTGTTATGTACCATAACACTTCCTTATACCCCTGTATTTCTCTAACTTTAGAGTTGTTTTTTCAATATAATATTTTGCCTTATTATCATTAAATCTATACATACTCACTATTTAACTGTAAATAACATTTATTTTTACTAAATGTAGTGTTAAAATGTAAACATATATAATTAATTATTTTTTATAACTTCAAGGATGTGAGAATGTGAATCTTGAATATCTTCAATCATTTTATATGACTGTAAAATGCAATAGCATTTCAAAAGCAGCTAAAACTCTACATGTTACTCAACCTGGATTAAGTATGCAACTTCAAAATTTAGAAAAAGAACTAGGTGTGAGTTTACTAAACCGTAGTAACAAAGGCGTTGAACTTACAGAAGAGGGTAAAGTAGTATTTGATTATGCAAATACAATGCTATCAATTCAAGGAAATATAGAACGAGACTTAAAAAGTTTACAAGAAGAGCAACAAAGATTAATTATAGGCTCTTGCAGAAGTGTAGGTGAATATGCCCTACCTTGTAGCATATACACCTTTAAAAAATTCAATAAAAAAGTTGATATAAACATGGATGTATCAAATTCAAGTGAAGTAATAGAAAAACTAAGAGATCATAGTATAAATATTGGTATCATTCAATACAAACCATCAGAAGAAACTCAAATAATTACCAAAACCATAATATCTGATGAACTAGTTTTAGTTGCAAATGTAAATAATACACCTGAAGAAATTTCTTTAGAAGAATTAAAAGAATTACCTTTAATTTTAAGAGAACAGAATTCTGGAACAAGATATCTAATAGAAAATGAACTAAAAAAACATGAATTGAAAATAGAAGATTTAAATGTAATTTATTCTTTAAACTCACCTGAAGCTATTAAATCTTCCATTATATCTGGAAAAGGCTTTTCTTTTCTACCTAAACTTGTAATTAAACAAGAATTAAAAGAAGGATCTTTAAAAATAATAAAATTAAAAAATTTCAAGGTAACTTTTGATTACTACATCGCTTTTAGAAAGAACTATTCATTTACAGAATATGAAAAAATGTTTGTAGACTTTATAATTTCTAGAAAAAGAGGTTTTTGTTAAAAAAAATAAGGAGGATTTATCTCCTCCTACATTTATTATATAATTATTACATAAAAACTTTCATTAAAATCTTAGTTCCTACATAAGCTCCTAACATAACAAATATGCCAAAAATCCATGCATGCATAGAAAAAGATGGTATTCCACTAAAAAAACTTCCTACAGTACATCCAAATGCTATTCTTGTACCATATCCCATCATAATTCCACCAATAAGAGCCACTATAAGTTGTCTTTTGCTTTTTATTTTTTTCCATTTAAATTGTGATGCAAGTAATGTGGCAATTAATGCACCCAAAATCACTCCTAAATTTAAAATTGTATATTTATTAAAAAATACATTATGATTTACAACTATAGAATCATAATAATATCTAAAATGACTAAAGTATTGCCATGTTAAAGGTTCAAAACCAAGCCATTGTAAAATTCCAACAGCCCACAATAAAAATCCACTAGTTATCTGCCAGCTAATTCCACTTAATGCTAGCAAAACTACATTTAGTATTCCAAGAAGAATTCCACCTATCCAATATGGCAATGGTCTTTTTAAAGCTTTTTTGATAGACCCCATATTCCCCCCCCTTAATGGTTACTCTGGCTTTTGAATGTAAATTTCCCACTCCCCATCTTCTATTTCTACTACACGTACAGGATAATGATTTTTCTCTCCCCATTCCTCAACACTTATTCCAACACAACTGTGATCAGAATGTAGAATTAAAATATCCCCTGAATTCATGTTTTTTAATTCCTTTACTGCTTTAATTAAAGGAACCGGACATGCTTCATATAAACAATCAAGTTCTTTTGCTGCCATAAAACTTCCTCCATACATACTAATATCTATTTTCATATAAATTTGCTATCTTATATAAAATAATTAAAACTATCTCTTGAATTATAGTTACAACTTTTAAATCTATATATTCTGGAAAATAAATAACCTTACCATAATTCATCACGTTTTTATACCAAAATGGAAAATCCTTTGCTCCAAGAATTGTACCAATTAAGAATCCTAAAAGTACAATCCATTGTAATAAATGTCCTTCTCCTATTCTCATAAGAACTCCTGAACTACATCCTCCTGCCAAAATCATCCCTATTCCAAATAAAAAAGCTCCTATTGCTATATGTATTCCAACTGGATCAACTGTACCTGGAATTCTTTCATATATCATAACATTTTTATTCAGATATAAATATTGAATTATAGCAAATCCTGGTGTACTTATCATCATGCCTAACAACACTGACCTTATGAGTTTTGTATTTCTAATTAAAAAAGGATCTCTAAACGCACCTGTAAAACAGAATCTAGAGTATCTCATAGTAATTCCAATTAAAATTCCAATAAACCAACAAGCTATATATTGATGATTATTTTTCCACAAAACTAATCCCAAAATTATAGCTATTAAAATCAATAATATTGCATATGCAATCTGATTATTTTTTTCTTTTTTACAAATAACTTTACGCTTATTTATTAAATCATCTATTTCATTTGACATTATATTCATCCCTTTAATGAAACTGAAATTTTATAATAATCATGTATTATAAAACATTATCCATTAATTATAACATATTATTTATTTTAAAATAATCTCCTTCGGCCAAGGATTGTTTCTTGTTATTCTCCATGTTTTATCTATATATTCATGTGTATACTTTTGCTCCATTAAGTGATAAATATATGCTCCTCTTTTCGTAAGTATATATCCTTCTGGCACCTTTTTTATAAGCTTAAACATTTCTCCTATTTTTAATTCTAATTTAAAAAATTCTTTTAAGTTAACGTTAAATAATTCATAAAATTTTTCGTTACTTAACTTTAACGTATACGCATTCCAAAATAACCAATAAAGAGCCCTTGTTCTTTTGCTAAATTTCATAGTAAGCGCTGTAGCTTTTTTACCACTATTAGTACATTTAATATATTCCTCAACAGAAAACGTATTTATCTTAAACTCCCTAGACGTTAATGTCGCAGCACTTGGTCCAAACCCTATATATTTATCTCTTGTAATTGATGAATACTTGTCTATATTATTTTTTCCAAATGTCCATACAGAAGTTCTATCACAATCTATATCAGACCTAATTTTATTAATACACTCTAAAAACTTCTTCTTTTTTTTCCTATTCAAAGGCTTGTTTTTATTGTTTGCATACGAAAAATCTATAAATGGATATGTAGAAACTTGCGTTGCCCCCACATTAAAAGCAGTATAAAAATCATTTTTTATTTGTTCTTCATCTTGATCTTTTATGCCAAATATTAAATCAACATCTACAACTTTAAATCCAGCTTCTTTTACAAGTTTTACCTTGCTTGCTCCATCAATATATTCTCTTTCCAAATTATCAAGACACTTTTTATTGAAAGATTGTATACCCACACTAATCATATTAAATCCTATGTCTTTTAATTTTCCAAGCATATCTTCATTAATATCTGTTGGATGTAACTCTATTCCAATATTACACTTAACTTTAAAATTTTGCTTAATAGTTTCTACAATTTCTCCTAAACTCTCCAACATAAGAGCTGGAGTTCCTCCTCCAAAATATATGCTAGTTATATTTTTCTTTCCATGCTTTTTTCCTGCTAAATTTATTTCATTTATTAATGCTTTTTTATATTTAAAAGCCAATTTCTTATCATACTTAACCTTGTTATAGGGACAAAATGGACATAGCGTTTTACAAAATGGTATATGTACATATACTCCAAATTCTTTCATGCTAAGCTCAGTTTCTCCAACTACATCATTTGTAAACCTTAATGGTTTAAAAGACCTTGTTAATAATATTCTTAAAATACTTGTTATCATGGTTTCCTCCTAAACATACTTTAAATATGTTTTAATCATATCTAATATAACTTTTAATTTTCCTTACCTCACTTTCTACATAATCTCAACATGAAATAAGGTACCTTTTAGTGTAATATTATACTAAAAGGTACCTTATTTCAATACTAATGTATTTTAAAAATATATATTTATTCAAAAAATAAAAAAAAACCTGATGTCAAGGTTCTCCAATTGTCTGTTTATTATATTTATTTAAAAGAACTATTTATTTTGTGCTACTAACTTTTCTGCTATAAATTCTGGATCAAAATTCATTACTGATTCAGGTTCATTTCCTAAATTATTTTCATACTGTTCTATTACTCTGGATTTTGATACTAATTCTTTAGCTGCTTCTTTTTCATAATTATATTTATTAACTAAAACCTCTGCTACATATTCTTTAAATTGTTCTTTTTCTCTTAATGATAATGCCATTAATAACCACTCCTTTTTTTATTTTGTATCTTATCTACAACTATATTTTATACAATATTCATTTTATTAACAACTAATGCAAATTATGATGTATACGTTACATAACTTTCCAACCTTTTAATTGAAATGTTTACACAGTTCTTATCATAGTATTTTAAATTTATTAATACATAATAATGTTTTTATTGTCCATAATAAGGACATACTTAATATATTTAAGGAGTTGATTACTTTTAGTTGTAAGGGAGGTGATTTAATTGTCATCAAATAATAAAATGAAAAAAACTCAAAATAATAAAAAAGAAGATGGACATTTTAAAAAAGTAAATAAGAAACATGGTCCTACCGAAAGTGCTAGGGATGTATTTGGATACCCTTCTGATTGTGAAAGATCTAGATAATAGTAAATGAAAGAGTATTTATATAAATCTACAAATACTCTTTCATTTTAAATTCTAAATTTCTCAACCATTTTATTAAGCTTTTCTGAAAGTTCTGCTTGAGTTTGTGCTGTGTATTCTACCTGTTCCATAACTTTAGTAGATTCATTAACATTTTGTTGTATACTATTTAAATTTTCCGATGACCTTTGAGCCATATCTGCCATGTTTTGAACTGCTTCACTAACTTGATCTATTGTTGCTGAAACTTCTTCTGTCATAGTAGCCAATTCTTCAGACATATTGTTTATAAATACCCCATCTCTTTCATATTGCTCTCCTACATGTACAAAAGTTTCAAATTGAGAAACTACTCTATCATTCATAAACTTTAGTAATTTACTACTATTAACCGATAAATTTTCAAAAGCCTCTTGTACCTTTTCTATAGTAAATTTTACATTTCCAACTGCCGCAGAAGACTGCTCTGCTAATCTTCTTACTTCTTCAGCAACTACTGCAAAACCTTTTCCTTGCTCTCCAGCCCTTGCAGCTTCTATAGCGGCATTAAGTGCTAATAAATTGGTTTGTTCTGCTATACTAGCAATAGTATCAGCCATGACTTTAATATGCTCAACAACTTTTCCCTGCTCAATATCTTTTAAAACTTCTTTTTCCATTTCAATATATAAATCCCTTGTGCTTTCGGATGCAATTTTACTATTATGTTCAACTTCAGCTGCCCTTGTCTTTATCTCAATTGCACTATTGCTTCCATCAATAGCTTTACCTGATAATACTGAAACACTTGAATCTACTTCCTGCACCGATGCAGATATTTCTTCTGCTGTTGCACTTGTTTCTTGTACTTGAGAATTAATTTCTTTTGTTGATGTATTTATATTTTGAAATTTTGAAGCCATTTTTTCAACAGTTGATGATAATTCATCACTTGATGCATTCATCTCTCGGGTACTATCTATAATGTTCTTTATAAGAGAACTAATATTTTCTTGTACCCTGTTTAATCCTTTACCTATTTGTCCAAATTCATCATTACTAGTTATTATAATTGGTTCTGATAAATCATAATTTGATAATCTATGTGATAATCCTTTTATACTAGCTAAAGATTTCTTTATATTTTTTCCTATTAAAAAAACAACTAAACCACTTAATATAACTAAAGCAACAATAATACTTATAATCGTTAAAAATGACTTATTGTAAGTATCTGTATTATCATCTATAACTTCTTTTGCCCATTCCTCATTTAATTGTACTAATTTGTCTAATTTAGTCCTCATATCATTTCTTTCTTTTGCAACATTAGAAGATTTACTTATAGCTTCATCTGCTCTTCCACTAAGAATTAACTTTTCATATGTTTGTCCAGATTCTCTATATTTATGTAATTTATTTTCAAATTCAGTGAAAAGCTTTCTTTCTTCATTATCATCAATAGTCGATTTATAAATCTCAATTTGTTTGAGATTTTCTTGCATAAAGTTATCTATTTCTTTTATTAATTTACTTATTTCATTTTCATCTTCAATATACCTCATTACTTTTTCAGCTTCATAAATATTTAATAAGTTCTTATCTATTTTGTTAATGGAATTGATTGATTTTATAGTAGTGTAATATAAATAATTAGTAGATTTATTAATTTTATTCATATTAAGTATTCCCATTGAACCTATAATCACCATCGAAAATATAGCTATAAAAGAACCAATTATTAAACGGGTAGATAACTTTAAGTTTTTATAAAAATTCACATATATTCCCCCTCAGCATTCCAATATAAAATAATAATTAATAAATTATTATTTTATCGGAATATTATTTAATGTGATAATTTATTATTAGAAAATTTTTGCATTACTCAGTTTATTATATCAAAATATAGCAAATTTAAAAAGTCTTTGTAAAATAATGTAGTCTTTTTATATAGTATATGTACTTCTCAAAAAATAAAAAAAGCCTTGATTTTCAAGGTAATAAAAAAAATTATTAGTTCCAAACACATTCTCTATTCTCAAGTGTTTGGTAACTAATAATACTATTTAGTTTGTATTACTAGTTTTTAATTTAATTTGCTTTTTGCTACTAATTTTTCTGCTATAAATTCTGCATCAAAATTCATTACTTTTTCAGGATTGTTTTCAAGGTCTTCTATTACTCCATTTTTGCTAACTAAATCTTTTGCAGCATCCTTATTAAAGTTAAATTTCTCCACTAGTGAATTAACCACATAGTTTTTAAATTCCTTTTTGTTTTTAATTGATAATGCCATTAATACCAACTCCTTATTTATTTTTTATTTTCTCCACAATTATATTGTATATGTAATGTATTATTATTACAAAGCTGGTATATTGTTATGAATACGTTAACCCGAGTACATTACTATGAATTGTAAGGTTTACATAGTAGTTTTCACACACTTTAAAATTATTTCTTCATAAATAAAAATAGCTAATAATATAAGCGATGGATTCAGCTTATACTATTAGATATTTTTTATTTTAAGAATTCATCCCATCTCAATATAAATCTATGTCCTAGATCATTACTTAATATTAACTCACTAATACCTTCATCATCACTTCCAGTAGATCTTTGCCTTCCACCTACAATTTTAAATTCATCTGAAGTTAATAAAAAGTCCCTACTTTCATTTCCTTCTAAGGAAAATTTCACTGGTTTATCTTGCTTATCGTAAAATTCAATAGGTTTAGTTCCTTCTTTTCTATAAAACGGATTATCTATATTTATATAAAATTCCCTTTTTTCGTTACTATAATTAGTCAATTTAAATTTTGTTGAAATTTTTTTTAATTTGTTATCTTTAAATTCATATCTAATATAATTTTGTTTTTCAGTAACTCCTATAGACAATAAATTAGGAGCTTTTTTCTTTATGGATTTTACCATAATTCCTGATGTAATATACACAACAAATATACATATAATTGGTAAAATAAATGTTAGCATCTTATTTATTTTAAAAGCATCAATAAAATACCTTTTAACTAAAAATATTGATAATAAAAGAACCCCTCCAAATAATATTAATGTAATATGAATACCACTATAATTATTGCTCCAAGGTTTTAATCCTAAAAATTCTAGTAGGTAATCCCCTAAAGGTGGACTGTATCTTTTTTGACAAAGCATTGCAAAACTAATTATCATTAATAATATTGATAATACTGCTTTTAACTTTTTCTTCAATATACTTCACCCTTTATAAAATATTTGTTTTAATGTTAATTTAATAATTCAATATATACGGCATCAACTTCTGGTACCGTAATATTATTTCCCATTACAACCGTGTATTTTTTTCTTCCTTTGACATTTCCCCATATATTTATAATATCATCTTTTATAATATGATTTTGTCCTGATTTTAGAGCATAATTTACCCAAATAGTATCTTCATAAACATTTAATTTTCCCTTTGTAATATTCTTTTTAACTTAATGGAATAGATTTAAAATTAGTATCTAACATCCAATGTCCAAATTTTTGACACTTCACAATCAGCACTCCTTATAATCTTGTTTATAAAATAACTTTGTAAATTACATGATAATTATAACATAAATCCCAATATATTGTTTAACAATATATTTACTTTAACTTTAATAATCCTGTTAATTCAAAAATACTACTTTTCTCTTTAGTGTTAACTATATTAATAAATACAAAATGGCTAGCAATAACTTCACTCAAATTTTTAAATATTATAATTATGAATCATTAAAAATTTGTTTTTATATGCAATGTCACTAACCAATAATGTAAATTTATTCTTTTCTTAAAACCTATTTACTTAGTCTATACGTACGTATTATAATATGTTAGAGTATATATACGTACGTAGGAGGTGCTTTATGAAAACTAATTTTTTCTATACATTCCCTGCAATTAAGGGCAATCAAGCAACTAGAGACTTTTTCGTTATAATGTGTCCTTTATCAATTTTATCTAAACTATTTATATTTACTGATGATGAATTACCACCTGAACATAGAGCTCAAAGAATACTTAATAAATCTAGAATTCCTGAAATAGCTACATATATAGTGGATAACCCAAAATGTTATGTTTTTTCATCTATCACGGCTTCAATAGATGGTGAGTTTGAATTTTCACCCTTAGATAAAAGCTTCGATGAACAAATAGGTAATCTTAAAGTTTCTATGGACAGTCATTTACTTATAAATGATGGTCAACATAGAAGAGCAGCCATAGAAGAAGCTCTAAAAGTATCCCCTGAATTAGGTAATGAGACTATTTCTGTTGTTTTATTTATTGATGAAGGCTTAAAAAGAAGTCAACAAATATTTGCAGACTTAAATAAACACGCTGTTAATGTATCTAAATCAATTGGAATTCTATATGATTCAAGAGATCCGATAGCTATGATTACAAAATCATTACTTGAAGAAAACAAATATTTAAAGCATTATACAGATAAAGAAAATCCATCTTTATCTAAATTTTCACCTAGATTATTTACTTTAAGTAGTATTAATGAAACTAACAAAAAATTAGTAAATAAACTACCCACTAATGATTCTAAAACAATTAATTTCGTAAAAGACTTTTGGGATGTATTGTGTGAAAATATGAAAGAATGGCAATTTGTTTTTAATAAAAATATTAATTCCCATCTTTTCAGAACTGATTATATTAGTTCTCATGGTGTAGTTTTAGAGGCATTAGGATTAGTAGGCAACTATTTATACATAAATAATCCATATCATTGGAAAAAAATACTTTCAAATGTAAAAAATATAGATTGGCATAGATCTAATTTAACTGATTGGCAACACAGAGCTATAGGACTTAATGGGCGTATTGTAAAAAGTGCTACTTATGTAAGACTAACAAACAATTTAATAAAAACTAAATTAAATGTATCTTTAACTAAAGAAGAACAGAAATTAGAAAATGCTTTTAAAAAGGAAGATTAATAATGAATACAGAATTACAACACAAAGTAAATGATATTCTTCAAGAAATGAAAACAGTTTATAAAAATGATAATAGACCCTGGGTTATAGGCTATAGTGGTGGTAAAGATAGTACTACTGTAGTTCAATTAACATTTATGATGTTAGAAAGTCTATCCCCTGAAGAAAGGTATAAAGATGTTTACGTCGTTTCATCAGATACACTAATAGAAAACCCTATAGTTCTGGGATACTTAAAACAAAATTCTAAATTAATAAATGATGGTGCTAAAGCTAAAGACCTTCCATTACATACTCATATGGTTCATCCTGACTATAACAATACATATTGGACTAATATAATTGGTAAAGGACTACCTACCCCTACTTCTATAAGATTTAGATGGTGTACAGAAAGACTTAAAATTAAACCTTCTAATACATTTATTGAAAATAAAGTAAAAGAAAATGGTGAAGTTGTGGTACTGCTTGGTGTTAGAAAATCTGAAAGTATAGCAAGAGGAATAAGAATTAAAAATAGAGAAATTGATGGGTATCTTTTAACACCTCATGGTTCTCTTTCAAATACATATGTATATAACCCTATTGTAGATTTAACTACAGATGATGTTTGGAACATATTGCTTAGTGATAATGGAACTACTCCTTGGAATACAAGTAATAATGACCTACATCAATTATACATGGGCGCTGATGGTGGTGAATGTCCATTTACTGTTACTAATGATAAGGAAACCCCTTCTTGTGGTAATTCAAGATTTGGATGTTGGATTTGTACAGTAGTTAATAAAGATAAGTCTTTGACTGGATTCATAGAAAACGGTGAAGAATGGTTACAACCTCTACTAGATTTTAGATCTTGGATTTTAACTATACGTAACAAACACGAATATAGAATGACATATAGACGAGATGGTAACCATTATTATAAAAAGGTATATCTAGATAAAATACCCCTTTTAGAAAACAATATTCTAAATGATAATTATATTTTCAAGAACATTAACGGTGAATATTATATAGATTTAAAAATTTCCAAAACAATGTTGAAAAAAGATGTATCCCTTACCTCTGATGATAAAGATAAACTCTATTTAGAATTATTACCAATAAATCAGAATTTACAAATAGATAATTCTAAAATTTATTCAGATGATAAAGGTAAATTTATAAATGTCCTTGGATATGGTCCTTTTAATTTTAAAGCTAGAAAATTAATACTAAAAAAACTTTTAGAAACTCAAAACCTTCTAAATGAAGAATATGAAATTGAACTTATAACTAAAGAAGAGCTAGAAACTATTGATAAAATATGGGATAAAGAAGAAGATCTAACTCGCAGAACACTAGTTGATTTATATTACGAAGTTATGGGTGAAAAACTTCCTTGGGATGATTTTAAAAAACCTATTTTTGATGATGATACTTTAAATAAAATAGCTAATTTATGTAATAAACATGAAATTGATCAAGACTTAGTAAATAAACTTTTAATTGCAACAAATAAATACAAATATTTTACAAATAAAACTATATTAGATAAGTCAATTAGTAAGATTCTTAATCAGAAACATTTACACAAAGCGATTATTGAGGAGATATAAGATGATAATTAACAGTATTACACTAAAAAACTTTAGATCATATGAAAATGAAACTACCTTCTCATTTGCTCCTAAATATGATAAAAATATAGTTCTAATAGGTGGAGAAAATGGAGCTGGTAAATCAACATTATTTGAAGCAATAAAATTATGTATTTACGGCCCTACTACCTATGGATACTTAGGTCAAAATAGTAATTATCTAACTAAAATTAAAGATAGTATTAACGATAATGCATTCAAAAATGACCAAATAGAATGTTTTATTAGTTTAAGTCTTTCTTTTAAAGAAGGAACTAAAATAAACGAATATTATCTAAAACGTTCGTGGAATTATAAAAAACAAAAGATACATGAATATTTTAATGTATTTTTAGATGGTAAAGCCTTAAATGATGAAGATAAACTATATTTTGATAAATATTTAAAATCAGTGATTCCACCATCTTTATTTGACTTTTTCTTCTTTGATGGTGAAGAATTAAGTGATTTCTTTACAGGCAAAAGTGCAAGCAACCATTTGAAAGAATCAGTGCTTGAACTATTTAATTACGATACTTTTGAAATATTAAAGAAACGATTACTTTCTCATCAAAGATCACAATCAAAATCAAATAAAAAATTGGCAAAAGCTCAAATAAACTTTGATAGTTTATCTTCTTCTACTAATAATATAAAAAATGAAATTAAAGAATTAGAAAAAACCGTAATTTTAAACAGAGAACATCTTGAAAATTTATTAGTAAAAAGAAGTAATCTACAAAAAGATTTTAAAAACAGTGGTGGACTTTTAGAATCTGAAAAGGCTACTTTAAATTCTGAAATTAGTAAGCTTGAAAATGAACGTACTTATATAAATCAATATACTAAGGATTTTTGTAACGATACCCTTCCCTTTTTATTAGTAACTGATGTTTTAAAAGCTATTAAAGAACAGATCTATAAAGAAGAATCCTTAACCTCTTATAATAGCATTAAAAATAAGTTGTCAGGTAATATTATAAAGAAATCATTATCTAAACATCAATTGGCTAACGATAAATCAGATTTCATTTATAATGAAATCGCCATTACTATACTTTCTAATATGTTTAACACAAAAGAATTGAAAAGTATGAAAAGTATTTTAGAACTATCACCTGAGCAAAAAAATTCTATACTTTTTACTATTAATAATATTATCTCGAAAGAAAAAGATTATAAATTAGAAATTATTAATGGTTTTAACAAAGTCTCAGAAATAACAGCTACATTAAAAGATTTAAGAAAAAGATTAAACTCAACAATTTCCGGCGAACTACTAAATAGCTATTTAGAATCTCTTCATTTTATAAATGAAGAAATAAATGAAATTGAAAACACTTTAGCTGTTACAAAATCAAAGATTGAAATAAAATATGAAGAACTTAAGAATAAAGAATATCATCTTACTAGAGCAAGAAATGAATATACTTCATTACTTCAAAATTCTAATGTTTTAAACATGTCAACTAACCTTATATCATACTTAGATGAGTTACTTACAAACTTAACTAGGGATAAAATAAAATTGATACAAGATGAATTTATTAAGATATTTAGTACAATAATCAGAAAAGAAAACTATGTAAATAGCATTGTTATTGATGACAAATTTAACTCTACTCTTTATATCAATAAAAATTATAATACCACTGATATATTAAATATTATAAAAAATCTTGGATTTGATGGCGTATCTAAAAAGTATGGTGCTAAATTCTTAGAAGATTTATATTCACATTATAATGTTACAACCAACCAAGAAGTTGAAAAAAAGATAAGTAATGATGTTTTTGGTTCAATTAACTTAAGCTCAAAGGTAAACATAAATGATTTTTCAAATGGGGAAAAGCAAATTTACATTCTTTGCTTAATTTGGGCTATTATAAAAAGTTCTGGTATTGATATACCATTTATAATTGATACCCCTTATGCTCGTATAGACCAAACTCATAGGAACGCATTAACTACTAAATATTTACCAAACATAAGTAAACAAGTAATAATTCTTTCTACTAATAAAGAAATTGATACTGATTTATACAAGGTTATTAAACCTTATATATGTGATGAATACTTGTTATTATACAATACACATTTAAGAAAAACTGAAGTTAAAAATGGATATTTTGAGGTGTAATTATGGGATTTAGATTAAAAACATCAAAAAAAACAAAAGACATCTTTGAAGAAATTAGTAAAAGTTCAAATCTTAAACCATTTGCTTTAAGTAAAATAGCAGTTTCTATGTCATTAAATGAAACCCAATCTATAGAAAAATATAAAAACAATGATACAAATGGCTTAGAACTTCAAAGATCTACCGTCACTGGTGAATTTGACTCAATATACAAAGCCCTTATAGAAATAAAACTTGAAAGACACATAAACGATGATGAATATTACCCACATTTTATGAAACTACATATAGATAGAGGTGCTGAACTTTTATATAATAAGTATAAATATGCAGGTGGTAATTTAGAAAAGTTCTTAACTAACTTACTACAAAAAGGGGATGCTAATATATGATATATTTAGATAATAGCGCTACAACTCCAATTGATCCTGAAGTGCTAGAAGCAATGTTACCATATTTGAAAGAGGAATATGGTAACCCCTCTAGCAGATACTACACACTAGCTGTAAATGCTGAAAAAGCTGTAGAACAAGCTAGAGAACAAGTTGCTGCTTTAATAAATGCAGAATCTAAAGAAATAATATTTACAGCGGGAGCTTCTGAAAGCAATAATTTTATCATTAAAGGTGTAGCAGACTATAAAAAATACTACGAGGAAAAAGGTAATCACATAATTACTTCTACTGTAGAACATAAATCAGTACTTCAAACATGTAAATTTCTAAATGGTGACGTATTCTGGAATAAATCCGAAAAATCCATAGCAAGTCAATTTTTAAAGAAAAAAAGTGCTGAAAAAAAGATAGACCGTGGATATGAAGTGTCATTTCTTCCTGTAAATAAGTATGCTCAAGTTGGAAAAAATAATTTTAAAGAAACAATAAAAGAAAATACTATTCTTGCTTCTTTTATGTGGGGCAATAATGAAATTGGTTCATTAAATGATATAGCATGCTTATGTCCTATAGCTAAAGAAAATGGAGTTCTTTTTCACTCCGATGCTACTCAAGTGTTGGGTAAAATAAATATAAATGTAAAAAAAGTTCCTGTAGATTTTCTTTCTATGTCAGCCCATAAAATATATGGACCAAAAGGTGTTGGAGCTACTTTTGTTAGACAAACAGGATTATCTGATTACAAAATGACCTCACTAATTCATGGAGGACTACAAGAAAGAGGATATAGAGCTGGAACATCTGCTGTTCATAACATTGTAGGATTTGGTAAAGCTTGCGAAATTGCCAAAAGAAATATGAATAAATACATAGAAAAAATGTCACAACTAGAAATCGAAGCTAAGAAAATGCTTACTAAAAAATATCCTGGTATTGAATTTTTGGGTGATCCAAAAAATCACATTCCTGGAGTTATAGGAATGCTAATTCCTGGTATTGTTAATGATATGTTTATTAGGGATATGGCTGACAAATGTGCTATTTCTTCTGGATCAGCCTGCGGAATTGGAGAACCATCTTATGTTATTAAAGAAATTGGATTTGAAAATAAAAGTTCTACCTTCATAAGACTTACATTAAATAAAACCACTAATTTAGACGATATAAAAAAAGCGAAAATTTTTTAATTATCGCTTTTTTATATCTATTGAATAATTATACTTTTTACTATTCAACTTATTTCTTTATGTTTTTATATTGACCATATAGTTTCTACTATCTTACCCATTTTCCTTTGTCTTTCTTCTATTTCACTAATTGTCCATTTATCTTTATTCGCAATTTCTTTTGTCATTTTAAAAGCGCTATTTTTATATTCAATTTTTTTATCAGAAAACATTTTATTGCCAATTTCACTATTTTTGTCCTTTTTGAGCAAAGTATAATTCCCAATTCTATATTTATAGTGATCAATATCATCTCCAAATTCTTCTTGCCACTCTTCACTTGGTGATTCAGGTAAAATATGTTCTATAGTATAATCTTCCGGTAAAGTGCCACCTATATTTCTTTCAATAGCTTTCAAAATTTCCAATATTTTCCTTTTGTTATTTTTTGTTTTAAGAATCTTATTTGTAAATGATGCAATAAATTCTTCTTTTGGTACTGTAAATTCCTTCATCGAATTCAATATATAATTAAAATCTAAATCATCTTTTTCTTTTATAATCTTTAAACACAATTTATTATATGCATTTTCTAAATCTCCTGGACTTCCATTACATATTGTTATATATCTAAAAGATATTCTTGAACATAATTTAAAAATTTTTCTTTTTAAAGTTGCTTTCTCAATATTTAACTGTGCAGCAAGAATTACTGGATAACATAAATCTACTTTATATAACTTAATTTCATTTAAATACCTAATTAACTCTACATCATTATTCCATATTTCATTGTCCACATCTACTATAGCCTTATATATTATTGATACTTGTTCTAATTCAACTAAAAACTCCTCAACTAATACACCTGATTCAATATAATTTTTTAAAGCTTTAAATAGACTTTTTTCAGTAACCTTTTTATTTCTACTATTCCAAAAATGTCTTATATACTTTGTAAGATTTTTTTCTCCAATACGATTAATTATTTTATTCCATAATAAATGTACTTTTCTATGTTTTTTAGGAGGAACTTTTGAAAAAAGATAATTTTTTAATAAATCTGTTACAGTTAATTCTAGACCTCTATCATTTAAAGTTTCAAATATAACATATGCATTTGCATAATCAGATACTGTGATTTCAACAACTATTATATTTTCACTTATGTATTTAAAATAATCTAACAATGTTTTTATATCCAGTGTACTATTTTCATTATTAATACAAGTTTCTTTTATAATTTTTTTAAAAAACTTATAACATTTTATTAATAATTCATTGCTTTTAGAATCAACATCAACTTTATATTCTTCATCCTTAACTATATAGTTATTATACACACAATCATTTGTATCATTTAATTTTATTTTATTTGAAACCTCACTTGGATTATATATATCTTCTTCAAAAATTAGTTGTCCTATCTTAGATAACCTAATATTATTTTGTTCCACATCAATATTATTGTTTATCAACTCTTTTATGCACCAATGTATAGACTTTATTAAAATTGATAATGTTATCAACCTTTGTTGTCCATCAAGAATTTCTTTGACTCCTTTATTATTAACTAATACTATAGAACCTAAGTAATGTTTATTATTTTCCTTAAATCCATTAGAAATGTCATTCCATAACTCTTTCCAGTTCTCATCTTTCCATGAATAATCTCTTTGAAAAACCGGTATTTCAAAATTCGAATCTCCTGTAAGTATTTGAAATAGATTTTTAGGTTCTGCACTCATATTACTTACGTTTTGCATTGAGTAACTCCTCCGTTTTGCTATATATTTTTATAATGTAAGTTATCATAATTATCCTTCACTAAAATAATCTTTGTCGATTTTATATGTATTAAACGATTTAATTGAAGTAACACCAACCTCATATTTAACCATTAATTCTGCTAACATTACTCCATCAATTAATTTTAAATTCTTTTGTTGCTGCTTTTCAGCATATTGTAATGCTTGTTTACTAAATGATGATGTAGTAATAAATACTCCTTTTTGGACATTTTCCATTGCACCAACAAACATTTGAAGAACTGGTCTCCCAACCACATTATCTTGTGAATATCTTTTAGCCTGTATATTTATTTTATCTAATCCTAATTTGTCTTCATCAATAATACAATCAATTCCACCATCATTTGATCCACCAACTATTTTGCTCGCATATTCATCATATCCATATCCCATTTTTATTAATAAATCTGATACTAATTGTTCAAAAAATGCTGGATCCGAATCCAATATTTCTTCTATAAGCTGCTGTTTTATATTAATCACATGATCATTAAACGCTCTCATCATTTTTTCTTCAGGTAATAATTCTTTTTCATTATTTTTTATTTGTTTTATTGTTAATGATTTATTATTATTTTTGTTTAATAAATAATAATTAACATGTCCAGTTTGTTTAACTACCCTAAAATGTTTCACAGGACTAGCCGTTGGAAAGTCAATTCCTAAACAGTGCTTTCTTATTATTCCATTTACTATAGCTTTAGGATCTTTTGCCCCGAAGCTATATAAGTTTTTATCTACTATCTTTTTATACATTTCTCTACTAGTTAATCCAGTTTCCCCCTTAGATAAAATCTCTTTTATCGCTTCTATTATAGTCATGCTACCATCACCTATTTTCCCAAAAATTTATAATATATTACAAATTTATCATCATGTATATTTTAGCACATTATATGTTATAAGTTTATATTTTTATAGTAAAATACAAAAAGAGACAGAATTTATCTGTCTCAAAACATGATCCTTCTCTAAATATTCCCCACCCACTCTATTATTGGTATAAATAATCTTATCCCTATTCTATACTTTAACTACTTTATAAGTCTACCACTTTATGAATTACCCGAATTAAAATATATTTTGTATAGTCATTTTCCCATATAGAAAAATCACTATGCAATCGAATCGAAAAGTATTGTTCATACTCCAAACTCTCTTAATTCTTTTAGTATCTTCTTTAATGAAGCAAAGTTTCTGCTTCAGAAGTTATCAACTTCATCAATTAATATAATTTTATTTAATTGTATTAACTTTCTATCTGTATGACAAACTTTCTTAAAAATTATTCATAGTATCCTCTATCTGTTAATGATAAAATTTTTACCTTATACACTAAATTTCTCAATGTATTATCTAAAGTTCTATTTGGACCATACGATATGCATTCTCCCTTTTGCAATTTCATAAGCTCCCGTTCCAAATATTTTTTTTCATCAGTATTAGTTGATAACGTATTTGCAATATTGGATATTTCTTCATCAGGTGGTGCAAAATATATTTTATGTGCTGCATTTTGTAATCTGTTAATTGCACTAGTATTCATTTGACCTTTTAAAAACTGAGTAGCAAACCATCCCGACCATCCAAATTTTCTTCCTTCTGTTAAAATTCTTGTATATGGAGAATTATCACCGAAGTTAAGATTTTGTGCTTCATCTAATATCACTGAAAAAGGCTTGTCTTTACTGCCATTTTGAACAGTAAAGTACCATAAATCCCATAGAATCAATTCAGTTATAATTAATTGAACATCTCTTGTAAATCCCGTTAATTGGATAATGAATATTTTTCCACTATCATTCAATATATTGTTCCAATCAAATTCTTTTGTATTATCAAATGGATTTTTATCTATTAGAGGATTCAATTGACCTATTGCCGATTTAGCTGGCCCACTATTATCTTTCTCCAATTTTTCTCTTAGATATCTAAAATTCATTTCATCTCCATATTCATCTACTCCACTAATTGTAGCTTGATATATAGAATTTAATTGTTGTATTCCTAATTGTTTATAGACTGATCCTAATACAGATTTTATTCTTTCTGCTATATCAATGCTGTCTTCATCAATATAAATATCTTCATCAAGTTCTTTTTTATTTTTCTTAAATGGATTAATTGGAAATTTATCCTTTGCAACTATAAATTGTATTAAATTATCTGATATAGCTTCCTTAAATTCTGGCTCTAACTTGGAACTTTTAAATCCATCAGTATAATCAAATATTATACTCGGAACTCCTCTTCTTGATAATTCTAATAATAAGCACTGTATAAAATATGTTTTACCTTGTCCAGATTTTCCAGATATCAATAAGTGCCTATTACCTAAGCCTTTATCACCAAATTCCCAATAAATATCTTTACCTTTACTATTACCTAATAATACTCTTATATTTTCTTCTTCCTCTTGTAAAAACTCTATAGACGTATCACCCTCATTACTACTATTAAAATGAGTATTTATGTTATTTTCTATTTTTTCTTCCTTGGCTTGTAATTCAGATTCTATTGATATTACTTCTAATGGTGTTTTAGTTTCTTGTATTTTTCCTAGCATATCTACATTATCTGATTTATATGTTTTTATTTTTGTAAAATTTTCTTCAACTTTAATAATTTCTTCTTTATCATTTTTTAATTCTTCTATTTTTATAGCTTTTATATCTGTTCCTTCTATGTTAATACCATCTACTAATTCACGTATTTTTCCCACACTCTTAGTTATAAAATTAATTCCATCTTCCTCTGACATTTCAATTACCATGACACCATCGTCTAATCTTATATCATTATATAAATTACCTTTTTTAAATGATATAACTGCTGCTTGCCCAAGTGTATTTTGAATAGAATTACTTATTTCATATTCTTCATTAAGTAGTTTTCTTCTTAAATCAGAATTAATTACACTTTTCCAATTTTCTTCACTACATACATTATAAAGGTTAAGTTTTTCAGCACTTGTTATAACTAATTGCATCAAAAAATTACGATATACTCTTTGAGTACTGCTAATGAATCCATTTTCATTTGGCAATAATGTTTCATTAAGTATCTTTTTAGTTGATTTTGCTTGTTCTATCCCTTTTTGTATATACGAAGAATTGTTTTCTCCTATTTTAACTTCTATTGGATAGTAGTGAACAAATATGTTTTCTTCTATATTTTCTATTCCTACTAAAAGAATATCATCACTAGTTGCACCATTCTTTTCAAATCCTAAATTTTTAGCTGAGAAAAATCCTTCTGTTTGTTTAAGTCCAGCTCCACCAGATACCCTAAGCACTTCTTCTAATGATATTGGAACCCAAATAATATCATCCTTTTTAAATTCAGCAAGTGCTAATTTTATAGCCGACAATATGCTTATTTTTTCTTTTGGTAAATGTGATTTGCTTGATAATAATCTTAATAACCAATCTCCATTAACAGCATTAAACATATTTATTATCTTTGGTGAATAGTCATGTGCATTTTTAATTCCTTTTTGAGTTAAAAATTCTTCAATAATTCTTTGGTAAGGACCTGATTTTCTTGTAACAGTTATAGCATCATATCCACCTGCTGTAGTATACTGATCACTATAATGTATAATTAATAAATCTTTAGCATCTGGATCATTTTTAAAGAAATTCAAATCAACTTTAGGGTCTATAAATGTTACCCAATGACTCGCTTCATAAATACCATCTAATGTAGTTTTACTTTTATTAGTTATTGATATTGCTTTACACTGCTTATTATTATATGGTTCTCCACCACTTGCTGCATTTAAAGCATTAAGATTCATTGCTAATTTCATTAAATCATTATCTGTATTTGCATATTTGGTACCAAATCCAGTTCTATATGAATCACCTAAAAATACTGAAGGTACTCCTGAAATAACTCCATTTAATATTACTCCTGATGGAATATCTTCCATTTTTGAAGTTATAGTTTTTACATCATTTGTCATCTCTATGAATGTAATATGAGCATATTCTATCCCATCTTCAACTTTTTTTGAATAAAAATGTACTCTGTCTCTATATAAGTTTAATACATCTTCTTCTGACATATTATCTACATTTAAATCTAATCCATAAGTTTCTTTTAAATCATTAATATCATCATTAAATGCAACTTCCTCAAAAGCATTAGTAATAGTATTCCTTGAATATATAAATAAATCTATTGGTAAAACTCCCCTAGTTTTGTTTGCTTTTAATTGCTTAATATAATATTTAAATATTCCTTGAAGAATTTCTTTGCTATCACCTGTATTTATTAAGTTTATTCTTATAGGTGCATTATTCCCCATATTGAACATGTATTTAAAATGTCCAATAAACTCTTCTATCTTTTCATGAACTAACTTAGATACAAAATCTCTTGAACTTTTATATCTTGGAAGAGTTTCATCAACATAATACTTCCACTCTGGTGAATGATGTTGTTCCATTGGAATATAAAGACTACTATTATCATCTAATATATATGGTAAAAGATACGTTGAAGTAAATTTTTTAATAATTTCATCATCCATACTTTCATCACTAGTTTCTTTATTTATATGAAGTTGATATGAAATATTTAGAGGATGTAGTGGTGTAAGCATTAATTCTCTATCTTCAATTTCTCTTTTTATAACTCCAATTTTAAATAAATTCTTTTGTTCCTTTGTAAGATAAGAACCTTCCTCTATCTCTTCTAGCGCCCTTATATATATCTTTATAAATTTTTTGTATAAATTTTCAAGCTCATCATTTAAATATGTTAAGCTTGGTAACTTATTTGAGATACTAAAATATCTTATGATTTCATTATAATCTGCTTTTAACTGTGGATTTAATTCTAAATTCATAGATTCTAATCCATCAGTAGACTCAATAAAATATATTCCTTCACTTTCTATTATTTGTTTTTCTAGTTGTAGATTTCTTCTAAAATCATCTCTAGTAAAATATTCTTTAGTTCCATGCTGAAGTTTATTGTCTCCAACCAATCTAAAGTCACATTTTTTTTCTCTTTTTAGCTTCCATACTTTTAATCCTTCTATTGGTGCAACCTTTTCACTTGTGCCCATAATTCCTAATGGAATTATACATTGGTTTATTTTTAAATTAAATCTAGCAAGATCACTATCATTTTCATACTCAAAATCTTCACTAACTTTTACTATTAGCTTATCATCTTCATTAACATCAATTGTTTCATTATTGTACTCAATGCTACATCTATTTAAATTTTTAGCGTATTCATTAAATACTATATTTGAATCATTTGTATTTACAGAAATATAGTTGCTTTTTCCCTTCATAACTATTGAATACTTTGTTTTTATACTCTCTAAGTATTTTGGACTGCATTCAAGCATTACAATTTTAAATTCAAATTTCACATTTTTATCGTTTTTATAAACTATTTTATAAAAATCAGTATCTACTTCTGATTTATAGATTGTTGCCTTTATCTTTCTTCCTGATGTACTTACATCTACCAATCCTTTTAGTGCTTTTCTATCTAAAAATTCATTTTTTAGATAATCATCAAAAGTAATTTCTAAATCTACACTATCTGAACCATTTTCGTTGAAAACTATAATATTTCTAATTCTTGACTTAGCTTTAGATGAACCTTCCTCTTTATCCCATTCTTGATTAGATTCTTTATATTCTAAAGGTTTTACTTTTTTCTTTTCTTCTATAAATTTATTTACATCTTTATAATCAGTATCCTTCCAATTTTCTTTTTCTAATTTATCTACTCCTTTTTCATCAAAATATTTTTCTAGCTGAACTTCAGGATTGCCATAATTATGGATTTCATCTACTCTATTATAGTAAATTGCATTAGTGTCCATTCTCTTTTTAAGTTCTTTACCTGTAAGATTTTTTAATTCACTATCATAGAAAAGTCCAAAATTCTTATATTGTTCTTTTTCAATGCAAGTTCCATCAATTATTTCTAATAAATCTCTATACTCAAAGATTGAAATATTTTCTCCAAATAAGTCTTTGCTTTTTCTTTCTAAGTCTAAATCTATAATAGCCTTATCTACATCACTAAATTCTGAAATTGATACTTTTTCTTTTATATCTTTTTGGATTGAGCTTATATGAAAAGGCATTCCTTCCTTGCTAAATGATTCTGTTCCTCCCATAATACTATCAAGATTAGTATCATGAATAAAAAGTATAGCCTTATCTTCATATCCTGGTTCTACTCCAACCATGTTTCTAAGTCTAGTTAAAAAGTCTGGTTGTACATTATTAATAGTTGCTGACACTATAAGCTTTACCCCTTGAAAATTTAAAAGATATGATTTATATTTAATTTCTCCCTTATCATCTTTATAATTATATTCTTTATACAAAGTAGTATTTTTAAGCTCTTCATATAAAGCTCTTACTTGCTCTTGTTTTTCAAATTGAATATTGTATTTAGCTCCTGAAGTTAAAGGGTTAGTACTAAAAAATTCTACTATTTTGCTTGATAAATAACTATAAAACTGATCTAACATATTGTGCATCCCCACTATCTGATTTCTTTTCTAATAAATTTAACTTTTCATATAACTGTACTATCTTAATTTTTGAGTCTCTATCAAAGAACATTCCTCTTTTTTCAAATTCATCAAATAGAACTCTTAATTTTAACTTATTATTATTATTAATACATATTTTTGTCATTAAGATTATATCTTCTTCAGTTAAATTCAAATTATATCCAAGTGCTCCTCTTTTCTTTGCAAAATTTTTATGTACAAATTTTATGTACCAGTTATTATACGCTTGGTTAGCTCTTCCTCTTGTTGAATTTTTATTATCAAATTGATACTCAATTGCTTCATATAACTTATATACTTTATCAAATGCTATACATCCACTTTTTTTTCTTTTAACCTTAAAATTATTCCATATTATTCCATATTTTCTTCTATCTATATATTCTTCGCATAATTTTTCAATATCGTTTTCTATTTCAAATTGATTTATAAATTGAAATAAATTAAATAACTCAACATATCCTAATTGTTTATCTAATCCATGATGATTTAAGAATTCTAAAGTAATAGCATGAGAAAATAGTGAATTTACGTTATTCTTAAGTAATTCCCATCCAAACTTATATGCTGTTCTATTCTTAGATGTACTTTCCCAACTTAATGTGTAATAAATAATTTCTGGTTTATATATATCTGCTTTTTCAAACTTCGAAAGCTTTATAGCTAGTTGAGATACATAAAACATATAGTAATACTCAAGAAATCTTTTTAATGAATCCTTGTATAACTCTTCATTCTCTATAAGAAATTTAAAATCCTTTACAAATAATTCTTTTACAAAAGGCAAATAACATTTATATTTCTCGTTTTTAAATTCTTGATTTTCAAGCTCTGGTAAAGCATTCAAAACCAATCTATATAATACATTTTGTACATTTCTATCATAATGTTCTACAACTAAATCTTTTAGTTCTTCATCAAATAATACAGAATACAAAAACTTAGCTATCTTTTCATCTGCACTTGTTGATGATATATAGTTTATAGTTTTAATATCAAAATCAAATAAATTTTCTTTATCTATAAACATAGTTTTTATTATATCTCTAAATACTTCTTTGCTTGTTTCTCCTTCAAATTCTCCTATTTCATCCACTACATTTTCAATAAATTCATTAAAATTAAACTCACTTTTTAGCTTTTTATCGCATATAGCTCTAGAAAACGCACCTACAACTCCTCCAAAATTTGAAACTAATGTTTTTTCATTAGCTGCATAGGGCAATAATTTGAATTGATTTCCTTGGCTATGAGTTAGTCCATTTTCTTTAAATTTAAATGTCTTTTTAATTTTATCAAAATCTATGTTATATTTCTTTTCTTCATTCATATCTTATATCTCCACAAATCTATAAAATTCAAATTCAGTATCATATTCCAACTTGTATTTTCTATTAAAATCTCTATTCTTTTCAGTAAATATGATTTTCTCATCTTGTGATCCTATTTCTTCGAGTTTATTAATAAATTCAATAAACTTAATAAATTGATTCTTGTCCTTTTTATTAGGCCTATATCCATTAATAACCTGTATTAATAATTGATATAATGAAAAATCTACATCTATTTCATAAGCTTTTCCTAATTTTTCACTTTTATATTTTAATTTTAATGTTGTAATAAACTTTTTAATGTCAGTTTCATCATTCTTAGGTAAATTACTTGTATCTACCTTTAATTCTATATCTTCACTCACCTTATATTTAATCTGGTTTTTGCCCATAAAAATATTAATTTGATCTTTATCAGCTTCACCATTCCATTTTACAATTCCATTTTTAACATTTTCATATACCTTTTTAAGCTTTGGTTTGTCCCCTCTGTTCCAATAATATAGTGCTTCCATGTAAGTCTCATATACTGAATCTTTTAGTGATAATACATCGCCTTTGCCACAAACATAATAACTTCTTATAAATAACTTTAGTAGTTCATATCTTATCTTTTTATCTTCAGTTTTCTGTAACTCTATTTTACTAACTTTGTCAATATACCCCTTGGGATAATCAATATACTCTTTAAAATATGGTAATATGTCTGTGGAGTTATTAAACTCTATTATAAAATCATCCACTTTTTGATTTCTTACATTTAAAGGATCTAATGTATTTAATGCTTCAAATATAAATGATAATTCCTTATGATTAAAAATTATATTTGGCATAAGGGACTTTATATAGTCTAAATTATTTAACCTATATATGTCCTTTTTGAATACTGGAGAATTAACATCAATATATGATCTTGGAACTATTAATTCATACATAAAATTTAATAATGCTCTTGTTGATATTATTATTTTATTTTTTATAATACATTGAACCAATAATTCTACTATTGCTTTTTGTACTTTTTCATTACTTAATAGTTCATAATTAGCCTTAATTGGGCAACAATCACAATTATTGCATTGATTACAATGTTTCTTATATGACTTATAAAAAATATTATATTCTGATGAATCTGTAATCTTAGTCATTAAGGCTTGTATATAACTTGAATGTACCTTACCATCTTTTAGTGTAAATATGTGATAATCACTAAAGTTTACGAATTGGAATGAACTCTCCTCATCAAAACTACTATTTTCAATACTTGTCTCTAAAATTTTCTTCTTTTGAACATACTTCTTTAAAATAGAAAACCTCTCTCCATACTGAGAATCTATAAAATTATTAAGTGTTCCAAGATTTATAGCAAGTATTAATTTAGAATTACTTTGTCCTATTTTTTCATCACTAAAATCATCTAAGACATCATTTAATGTATCCATAGATGTTTTAGTTGGTTCCAAACTTTCAGTAGCATCATTATGAAGTATAAAATTTTTCATAACATCTGAATAGTTATTATTAAAATACGATATTATATGAGATTTACCATCTCCAACACTACCACATACTAAAATTAATTGAGCTTTATCTGACTCATTTGCTTTAAATATTAATTCTTGTAATTCTGCTTGTGCTTCTCTTTCAATATGCATGTACCTTTTAAAAGGAGTAAATTCTCCTAAACCCTCAACAGCTTCCTTGGAAGACTCTTTTAGTCTCGATAATTCTTGTATTAAACATTTTTTATCTTCAGCTGAATTGCCAATAATGCTTTCAATCATAAGATCTTCAAGAATATCTTCAGCTGATTCATCTTTTTTATTTGTTTTTGAACTATCAACTGATACTTCAGTAGTTTTATCTTCAGTAATTAATTTAGTATCATTTTCTACCATTTCATAATTTTCTTTATCTTTAGTAGCTTTGTTTCCTCCAAATACTGAACTTAAAACAGGCATATTCTCTGCAAAAGCTTTTTTTATTAATCCTGATAATATATCTTCATTTATATTAGATGACTTATTTTCTTTTGGCATTGGATTTCTATATGGATTAGACTCAAACTTATAATCAATATAATTTTCAACAAACCAACAAGTTATCTTATAAATACACTTATGTATACTTAGAGCTGCTTCCAACTCCCCCTCTACATCTTCATGTGCCGCTTTATTTCCTAGTTTTCTAATAGTATGAAACAAATCATCTATTTCACCTTCTATAACTCCCTCATCTTTTAATTTTCTTAATCTTTCTGCTTGTGTATTGTTGTTAAGCAATCCATATCCTTCATGATTTGATACTTCTTGAGTTAGCTTTTCGGCAAAAGTTCTTCCCTTTATAATTGCACTATGTGGAGATGTAAATAATGCTTCATTAAAGTCTTTTATGTAATTATTTAAATATCTATAATCTTTATCTAAATAACTAAAAACATCCTTTTCCAAGTATAAATCTCCCTTTCTGTTAGTTTTTATTTACATTATTATATATATTTTATCATATAACGCAAATACTATATACATATATATACATAATATACTTATACTATATTATTTTATTTACTTTATTCTATAAAATTCCCCTACTATCTTATAGTAAGGGGACTTTTCCCATCATATTTTTTAACCCATTCGTACAAAGGATCTATTCCATTTTTAAAATCTTCTATTGTTTCTTGTATATATACATCCGGTATAGTTACATTAGATTTAGTCATATCTATTAAAGCTACAGAACAGGATAATATAAGTTTACTATTAGGCAATTTAAATACTTCTCTACTATAAAATTTTATTGATTGTCCTGGTTCTTCACCTAGAGAAATTATTTTATTAGGGTATTTAAGTTTTAAATTAACTGTTTCTATAATAGGCGCTGAAAAAGTTGCTGGCCCTGTAAATATAAATGTTTTAGCATTTGATAAATAAGGTTTTAAATTTTCATATAAAATTTCTGATCCTTTAAATGATCCTCCCCTATTGTATCTTACATCTATTATGAATTTATCAATCTTTTCACTCTCTACAGTTTTTTGTATTTTATCCTTTAACTCTTGAAACCCATCTTTAACTATTTTATTATTTTTAATTACTATTCCTTGTGTAGCACTATTATCTTGAAGATATAATATTTTATCTTCTTTAATATATCTATACCAATAGTTTATGTCATCCCTCTTTGGATCATATTCAATTCTAACTGGTTTTTTAGGTGCAAAATCTCTTAACTTTGCTAGTTTTTCATCTTTTAAATTTCTAATAGGATACATATTAATGTTTTGTTTTTTATCATTATCTTTAAAAGTAAAAGTAGTATTTTTACTATTTGTTATCCCATAACATTTCAATACCTTATACCATAAAATAATATTAGAATTAACAACTTTTAAATTTTGTTCATTTTCATAAGATGGAAACTTATTTATCTCCTTTAATACGTCATTTATAGGAACATCATTTATCTTTATAAGCTCTTTTCCTAAAACATCCTTATATTTATCCTCTGCTTCTATAGCTATTAATTTATCTTTAAACCATATAAGTCTTAAAGGATAAATTTCTTCAGCTAGTTTTGGTGTATCTATCTTAGTATGGCCATCTCTAAGCGTAGATAAAATTTCCTGAATTCTTAATTCTATTTCATACTGTTTTAAATTAGGAACATCCTTTTTTAACTTTTCAATAGAATTATTAAATTTCTCTTTTGATGTATTCTCATATAAATTAGGATGATTTTTATTTAATGTTGTTGCTACATATTGTATATCTTCTCTCCATTTTTTTGTTCTTATATTTGAGTATACAATTTTACTAATAAAAATTATTGAAATAAATAATATAGCTATTAAAAAATTTTTTCTTTTCTTAATTTCACATATCATCATATCCCTTAGCCCCTATAAAATGAAACTATGTACTCATAAAAATACATAGTTTCATTTTTAATTTTTACCCCTTTTGCACTGTTTTAATTAAACTCATTTTTATTTAAAAATTCCACCAAGTATTTTACTTAAAAATCCCTTCTTTTCTGAACCCTCTTTTTTATTTTTTTTATTATCATTTTCAGATCTTTCTATATCCTTTGAGTTAATATTATTTTGATTATTTTCTTTTTCAATTTCTTTTGAGGTAACTTCTTTTAAAATTTTATTAGATTTATCTTCTATCATTGCTTTATAACTTTTCATCATTACATCTGTAAATTCATTTTTCACACTGTATGTAACATTTAAAATATCTCTTGCCCTTGTTATACCTACATATAGTAATTTTTTAGATTCTTCTTTTCTTTTCATAAGTCCATCATTAATTCCACATATAAATACTGCTTTAAAATCTAATCCTTTTGCACTGTATATTGTAGATATTTTTACTCTATCTTTATCATATTTAAATTCATATTTATTGTAATCTTTATTTAAAATATCATAATCTATAGAAGCTTCTTTTAACTTTTCTTTTATTATTTTTACATATTCAAGTCCTTTATATTTACCATAAGGATAAAGAATTGCAATTTCTCCATACTCAAGTCCATTATTCTTTAATTCTTTAATTCCTTTTATTATATTTTTTACTTCTTCATCAAAATTTTTTACTTCTATAACTTGTGGTATTGGTCCACTTCTTAAAACTGAATTGGCCTCTATTATAAATTCATTTTCATCTTCGTTATTATTATTTACCTCATGATCTAACAACAAATCATTCCCCAGTTTCAAAATTTCCTTTGTATTTCTGTAGTTTTCTCTCATAATAACTGTTCTTCCAACTGCTTTTATACCTACAGATTTCAATGTATATTTTCTACTGTATAAATTTTGCGCTCCATCTGATGCAAGTAATAAGTGACTATACTCTCTGTCTCTTAAATTTTTTACAATAAACTGTAGCCATTCAGCTTCAAGGTCTTGTCCTTCATCAATTAAAATAGCATCATATTTATTAAGTTTTTCCAGCATTTCATCTGTTATTTTTGAAATATTTTCTGTAACTTGATTATCATATATGGCTGTTTTCATTCCAAATTCTTTAGAAATTCTATTTATCAATCCATGAATATGAATTACATCTACTTTACTATTTTTTTCATCACCATTTATAGTTTTTCTTAAAAATGCAGCTAAAGTTTTATTATAGCAAAGCACTAGTATATTCCAATCCTTATGTACCTCTTTTAAATATCTTGCTCTACAAATTAATACTACAGTTTTACCACTTCCAGCTACCCCTCTTATTACTCTATGTCCATATCCAAGTCCCTTAGCATATTTTTCTTGTTCTAAATTCATAACCTTAAAAATTTCATCATTATCCTTTGATAACTTTACTTCCTTAAATAAATTTCCTCTTATTCTATCTATTGTACTTAAGTTAAGCTCATCAAATTCAAACTTTATAGGTATCATATCTTGAAGCTTAGATAGTAGCATATCCTTATCTTGATTCTTTTCTATTAAATTTAATTCATCTTGGAATATAACAGACTTTTCATCTAACACTCCTTCAAAATTAAATTGATTTCTAGTGATTTTAGTAAATATAACCCCATGTCCATATGTAAAATTTAAATTTCCCTTATACTTACCATCATTATTAATTAATTTTTTATCTTTTTTTAGTTCATTTATAATATTAAACATATATGTTCTAGCTTGTTTTATAGGATTTACGCAATTTCCTAGTGTTTTTAATTTAAACTCATTTATATCTGCTGACTCTATAGATTTGATTTCCCAATCTTTAATTTCAAGTACTACAATTCCAAGTTTAGGAGATAAAATTATAAAATCTGGATACCTTCTATTTACTCTTAAATCAAACCATACAATATTATTTTCTGGTAATGAATCTTTTAATATTTTAAATACTTTTTTTTCTCCACTTGTAACACTCTCTAAGGCACTAATAGTTTCTGGAATCATAATTGCCATAATATCAACCATCTTTCTTTATAAATACTTTATACAACTATATGAATATATTACCATATAAAAATAAATTATAAAGAATTTATAAAGAAATCATTTCTTATACATCCTTTAATATATAATTTTAATAATTATTGTATTTTATTTAACAATATTTAATAGAATTTACCTTTATATAAAACGCAAAGGAGTGTTATTATGGAAGAAAAATTAAAAAGAGGATGTGTATTATCTGGTTGGCTATGTTTAGGAGTTATCGGAAGTGTTATTAATTTGATTGCACTGTGGATTAGTCCTGTATCAAAAATTACTCAATTTGCTAATACAACTTTATCACAAAAGATATTACTAACGATTATAAATCTAACATTCTTTATAAGTATTATTGGAATTGTTCACTGGAAAAAAGTTTTTACCTATGGATATATAGGTGCTACATTACTTAGCTTTGTTAGTGCATTTATAGGTCAAAAATTTGAAATTCCTATGCTTATTAGTGCTTTAATAGGCGTTTTACTAAATCTATGGGCATCTTATGCTATTTTAAGATTATTTGAAAAGTTAGAAATCCAATGTTCCAATGAAGGTGCTGAAGAAGTAAAAGATGATATAAACCTATAGAACATATTTTCTATAGGTTATTTTTTTATTACAAAACTTTTAAAAGAGGTGAAATTAAATGAGTAATAATTCTAAAAAATCAAAGAAAAAATTAATTTTAATAGTTTCCTTGATAATTTTTTTAATAGCTGTACCACTAATATCATTTTTAGTAAACAAAAAAGGTGGGAATAAAGTTAGTACCTATACTATATCTAACAATGCAGATAATTGTTCTATAATAAATGGCGTTGTTTATCCAAAGGAGACAGAAAATATATACTTAGATCCATCTAAGGGAAATGACTATTCAATTAAAGTTAAAGAAGATGCCATTGTATCAAAAGGTGATACTTTAATAATTTATAATGGAGATACTTTGAATAGTAAAATTTCTCTTGCTGAATCTCAAATGAAAGATAATAAAAATCAAATTAACTTATTAGATTCAGAATATAAGAAAATACCTTCTCCTGCAAACGAAAGTATTAAAGAAAAAATTAAAGCAATAAAAGATACTATAAAAGCTTCTGAAATTGAACTAAAAGAATTAAAGAAACAAAAAGAAAACTTAACTATAAAAAGCCCTATAGACGGAAAAGTTAGTGCTATCAATTTAGGCAACAATAATCCTTCTAATCCCATTATTACAATTGAAAGCATTGATAAAATAATAAAAGGTTCTCTAACAGAATATGAATTACCTAATATTAAAACTAGTACACCATGTAAAGTAAATTTTAAAGCAATTGATAAAAAATATTACACTAGCAAAATAGTAAAAATCAATAATAATCCATCAAATGATGCTCCTACTGGTATGCCAAACGGAATTGGTGCATCCCCTAAAGTATCTAACTATGATATTTTGTTTAAAGTTCCAGATAACTTTAAGGATAAACTCCAAAATGGATTCCACGCTCTAATTAAGATAGGAAATGTTGATAAAAAAATAGTTTTTCCTAAAAATGCTGTATATAAGGATGTAGATAACACCCATAAACTTGTATGGATTATAAAAGATAAAAAAGTTTATTCAAAAAATGTTGAAGTTAAAGAGGATGGAAAAAATTATGCTCTTGTAAGTGGACTAGATTCAGGTGCAACCTTAATTGTAGATGCTCCTAAAAACTTAAAAGAAGAGGATGAGGTGACTTTAAAACAATGATAAAAATCACCAATGTCTGTAAATATTACGGTAAAGGTAAGGATAAATTTCAAGCTCTAGAAGATATTAGCCTTGAAATAAAAAAAGGTGAATTTGTTGCTATTATGGGACCTTCTGGTAGTGGTAAATCTACTTTAATGAATATAATAGGACTTTTAGATAAAATTTTTGATGGTTCTTATAAATTAAATGACGTTGAAGTTAAAGATTATAATGATGAAAAACTTTCCCTCTTTAGAAATGAATCTATAGGATTTGTATTTCAAAGTTTTAATCTGCTACCTAGACTCAATGCATTTCGTAATATTGAACTTCCACTACTTTATGGACCTAGAATAAGTAAATCAGAAAGACAGGATAGAGTGTTAAAAGCACTGCAAAATGTTGAACTTTTAAGTCATAAAAATAATCTTCCAAAAGAAATGTCAGGAGGTCAAAAACAACGTATAGCTATTGCTAGAGCATTAGTAAACAAGCCCTCCTTCATACTAGCAGATGAGCCTACTGGTGCTTTAGATTCTAAAACTGGAAAATCTATTATGGAGTTGTTTGTAAAACTTCACAGTGAAGGTAAAACCATAATCGTAGTTACACATGATAAAAACATTGCAAGCTATGCTGATAGATTAATAACTATATTAGATGGAACAATTCTTAAAGATGAGGTGTTAAAATGAAAAATTTAAAAGGAATTTTAGAAATGGCATTCTCCTCTATTATAGACAATAAGCTTAGATACATTTTAACTCTTATAGGTATTGTACTCGGAATTAGCAGTTTAATTGCCATCGTTTCCCTAGGAAATGGTATGGGAGATGAAATTAAAGAATCCATAATAAGTAGTGATGGTACTCGTTCTATTTCTTTAATGTTTACTCCTGGAGAAGATTCCTCTACTAAAGAAAATTTAGATGCATTTAATGATTCTGTTATTAGTAAAATAAAAAACACTAAAGGCGTTGATAGTGTAGAAAAAGAATTTTCATCTATGACTCAAATGGAAATTGATAATAAATCAGAAATGATAAGTATACAATGCAGTAATGAAACTAGTAATATTTCTAAAGATAAAATCATAACTGGAAGAACGTTTAATAAGAAGGAATTTTCTAATGTATCAAGAGTATGTATTATAAATAAAGCATTAAAAGATAAACTTTTTAAAGATAATGATGCCATAGGACAAATAGTACAAGTTGCGGATAAACCTATGATTGTAATTGGTGTAATGGAAGAATCAGGTGCTTCTTTTATGAGTTTTAACTCCATATATATTCCAAGACCTACTTGGAGTATAACCTTTGGAGATGACTCTGCAAAGCAATTAAAAATATGTATAACAAAGGATTATGATATTAAAGAAGTTTCAAAAACAATTGCTGATAAACTTAATAATACCTCAAACTTAGATGGTACTTATGAAGTTTTAAACATGGAAGAGATGGCAAAATCCATAGGAAAAGTTAGTTCTATTTTAACAGGATTCGTAGCTAGTATTGCTAGTATTTCACTAGTTGTAGGTGGAATTGGCATTATGAATATAATGTATATGGCAATAATAGAAAGGACTAGAGAAATAGGAATAAGAAGAGCTTTAGGTGCTACAAGCAAAAATATCCTTTTTCAATTTCTAATTGAATCTATAGTAATTTGTTTAATTGGAGGAATTATTGGAGTACTTTTTGGAATAGGAATTGCTCATGCTATAGCTGCAATAATAAAAATCCATGCCAAAACATCTGTTTCAATTATACTTCTAGGACTTGGCACTGCAACATTTATGGGAGTAGTTTTTGGTATAAGTCCTGCAATGAAAGCAGCTAGACTTAATCCAATTGATGCTTTAAGTTATGAATAAAAAATATATTTTTTGTTAATTGTTAATTATTATGGTATACTATAAGTAACATATTAATTATTATATACCAACACAAGATCAAACTTTTGTATAACTCCATATTCTAACTAAAAATAAAAAATCATAAAATAATTTTACCACCTTTATACAGGTGGTTTTTATGTTATATTTTATTGTCCACTTTTAAATAACACAAAAATACTAATAAAAAGGAGAATTTATATGGCAAGACAAATTTATAAAATTCGTAAAACTATATCAATGAAAAGATTTATTTCTGAACTTGGAGGAAATTTTTCTAAACATATAAAAGAAAGATTACTCGATTTAGAAATAAGATGTGTTCTAACAAGAGATAAAGATAATCACAGACTTGATATAAAACATGTTGAACATTTAAAAAATAATTTTAACAAAGAATATGTTTATGGTCAATTTCTAGTCATTGATGATAATTTGTATTTTTCAGAAAAATGTTTAGAGAAAGATACTGTTATGGAATCTCCTATTGTTAAAAAAATATATGATTCACTTGATACTGAAGAAATTGTTGATTCAGATATAAAATCCAAAGAAGTAAGTGATTCTAATATAGATTTTATAATAGATTCTATCCTTGAATCATGTCCTGATGTTTCTGAAAAATACAGAAAAATTGTAAGAGGTATGATTTACAGAGCAAATAAATAAACTCCAAGAAAGTTTAAACTTTCTTGGAGTTACATAACATATTGGAATCTATATTGGTTTATATTTTTTATACTATTCCGAAATTAGCTAAAATTACTACTATAACTAAAGTACATAGTGGTATAAATACAGAACATACTGCAATATCTTTATATGATTCCTTATGAGTCATTCCGCATATACCAAGTAAAGTTATAATACCACCATTATGTGGTAATGAGTCAAATCCTCCACTGGCAAGTGCCGCTATTCTGTGAAGAACTTGTGGACTTATTCCCATTTGATTTGCCATATCTAAATATTGTTGTCCTAGTATTCCAAGGGCAATACTCATTCCCCCTGAGGCTGATCCTGTTATACCTGATAAAATATTTACTGATATGGCTTCTGAAATAATTGGGTTACTTGACACTCCCATTATAGCAGTTTTTATTATTGCAAACCCTGCTAAAGTTTGAATTACATTCCCATATCCAACTTCTGAAGATGTGTTTATTATAGCAAGAAGTGAACCAAAAGCACCTTGATTAAGGCTTTTTACTGCATTTTTCATTCTCTTATAGTTAAATGCTACTGAAGCTATAATTGATATAACAAGTGCTATAATTAAGCTCCAAGTACCTGAAACCTTACCTAATGTTGTCATATATGGTTTACTTGCTAAATACGCTGAATCATATTTACCCTGTACAAAAACTAACTTAGATAATATAAAGTTAACCACTAGTACTAATATTATAGGCAATATTGATACTAATATTGACGGTAAATTTTCATCACTTACTGTTTCAAATTTTTCATTTTTATGAACTCCATATCCTTCTCCATTAGCTTTAGCCTTTTTAACCCTATAAGTTAACCATGCCATACCACCACCAAATAAGAATATACTAGCTATAATTCCAAGCATAGGTGCTGCATAAGCATCTGTTCCAAAGAAAGGCATTGGAATTGTATTTTGTATTTGTGGAGAACCAGGTAACCCTGCCATAGTGAATGTAAATGATCCTAAGGCAATAGCTCCGGGTATCAATCTCTTAGGTATATCTGCTTCTTTAAATAATTGTGCTGCTATTGGGAATACCGCAAATGCAACAACAAACATTGAAACTCCACCATATGTTAATATTGCAACAGCTAAAACAACTGCTAAAACTGCTTTTTCTACGCCTAATTTATTGGCAATAGCCTTTGCAATAGCTTTAGCTGATCCTGAATCATCCATGATTTTTCCGAATATTGCGCCTAATAAGAATATCGGAAAGTATTGGCGTGCATATAATGAAAACGACTTCATAAAGATTTCAGTATATGTGGCCATTATATGATCTCCACCATTCATAAATGCCGCAAACAACGCTAAAACTGGTGCCAAAATAAGAACTGTAACACCTCTATATGCAAGATACATAAGAAGAATTAAAGAAATTACTATACTAATTACTCCCATAATTGTTCTTCCTCCATTTACTGTGATTTTTATTGTTCTTAAATTAAGGTTATTTCACCACACCCCATGTAAATGTTTTATCTTGCTAAATTTTTAACTATTTAATGTATAACTTAATGTATAACTTGAAATGTGCACTATTCCAATTATATATCTAATATACAACATTTTATAGTATATGTCAAATTATAGTTTA
This sequence comes from Clostridium massiliodielmoense, assembly GCF_900176615.1. Taxonomy (GTDB): domain Bacteria; phylum Bacillota; class Clostridia; order Clostridiales; family Clostridiaceae; genus Clostridium_H; species Clostridium_H massiliodielmoense. The sequence goes on along the minus strand of NZ_FXLO01000005.1, from coordinate 23,248 downwards.
TATTATATATTTTTGTCTTATATTTATACATTTAGTCGTTTAATATAGATAGCTGTTTTTCTCATTTCTCAATAAATTTATCCTATAAATACCTGTATTTACTTAAATTTATTTATAAACTTTCATTTGTAAATTAATAATCTCCTTTAGTGATTATAAATTTTAATAATATTCGTTAAATTTTTGCTAAATAAGCAATAAAAAAATAAACTTCAGAAACTCTAATGTTTCTGAAGTTTATTTTGTATTAATATTAAGTGATTTTATACTACACCAAAGTTAGCTAAAATGACTATTATAGCTAATGTAAATATAGGTATGATTACTGAGCATACAGCTATATCTTTATATGCCTCTTTATGAGTCATTCCACATACACCAAGCAATGTTATAATTCCTCCATTATGCGGTAATGAATCAAGTCCTCCACTAGCTATAGTAGCTACTCTATGTAATACTTGAGGACTTATTCCCATTTGATTTGCCATATTCAAGTATTGTTTTCCTAGTATTCCTAAAGCTATACTCATTCCGCCCGATGCTGAACCTGTTATTCCAGCTAAAAGATTCACTGATATAGCCTCGGAAATTATAGGATTACTTGAAATATTCATAATTACATTTTTAATTACTATAAAACCTGTTAGTATTTTTATTACATTTCCATATCCAACCACAGAGGATGTATTTATTATTGCAGAAATTGCACCAGATATCCCCTCATTAATAGTCTGTATCAAATTTTTCATTCTTTTATAATTAAGCACTATTACAACAATTATAGATGTAGTTAAAGCTATAATTAAACTCCAAGTTCCAGAAACATTTGATAAATTTATTAGATATGGTTGTTTTTCCAAATAAGCACTGTTGTATTTACTACTAACAAATATAAACTTGGATAATATAAAATTTAAAACTAAAACTAATATGATAGGCAAAAATGCTACACCCGTTGTAGGTAAATTTTTATCGTTATCCTCAATAGCTTCATTGATATATTCTCCATACCCTTCTCCAACTGCTTTAGATTTTTTTGCTCTATAAGTTAACCACGTCATTCCTAATACAAACATAAATATGCCACTTATAGTACCTAGTATAGGTGCTGCATAAGCATCTGTCCCCAAAAAAGGCATAGGTATTGTATTTTGTATTTGTGGTGAACCTGGAAATGATGTCATAGTAAATGTAAATGATCCTAACACTATTGAAGCTGGTATGATTTTTTTAGGTATATCTGCCTCTTTAAATAATTGTGCTGCTATTGGGTATACCGCAAACGCAACAACAAATACCGAAACCCCTCCATACGTTAATACTCCAACTGATAAAACAATTGCTAAAATTGCTCTTTGTACTCCCAACTTTTTAGCAATAATATTTGCTATTGCTTTAGCTGATCCCGAATCATCTACTATCTTTCCAAATATAGCTCCTATCAAAAACACCGGGAAATACTGCTTGACATACATGGCAAATGATTTCATAAATATCTCTGTGTACATAGCCATAATATGATTTTCTCCATTCATTACTACTGCACACATTGCTAAAATAATTGATAATATGACAACTGAAATACCTCTATACGCCAAATACATAAGAAGAATTAAAGAAATTAAAACGCCAACTACTCCCACTCATTTTCCTCATCTCGTATAAACATTTTATCTTTTGTATTTTTTATAATTTTACTAAAAATATATTTTTGTTTGATAACAATAGCATACGTATACTTTTTTATTGCTAACTTATAATATAAAATTTTATACTCAATGTCAAACATTATCATTATGTTAAGTTTAATTAGTCACTACATGAATCGGAGTATTTTTTATCAACTCTAAAATTATAAAATAATCCAGCTATTATTAAAGCTCCTCCTAGTAATTTATATTTGGATATAGGAACATTTGAATAGTAGTCTACAATAGTTCCTACGAATAGTTGTCCAATAAAAATTAATAGCGTTGTATATATAGTAGGTATTTTAGGCATTACAAAATTTGAAAAGCATACTACCAATACCCCAACAGCCCCTCCAAAGTACATCCAAATAGGAACATTTTTGAAAATATCTATATTTAAGTTGGTACTCTTATAATTAATCAGTAGATATATAGCAGCAGGAATTAGTCCACTTAAAAAATTTATAAGGGTTCCTTCTAACAGTCCTATATAATCTGATAATCTAGAATTAAGCGTCATTGATATAATAATAATTGAACCTGCAATAAATGAAAGCATTAAATACATCATAAATTCTCCCCCTTAACTACATAGTCATTATGATAATTCCTATAAGTATAATAATAAATCCAACTATTTTTTCTTTTCTAAACTTATGTATATCCATTCCTAACAATCCATAATGATCTATTATTCCAGATACTATTGATTGTCCAAGTAAACTAATTGCTAAAGTTAGTGCAACCCCTATTTTTAATACACAAACGTTGTTCAAAAACACTACAAAAAATCCAACAAATCCCCCAAATAAAAAATAAAAAGGAACTCCCTTTAAATTAAAACGTTTTCTTGTTAATAATAATAGTATCACCGTTGTTATTAATCCCACTACATGTATTACAACTAATGCTGAACTATTCGGTAATTGTCCTGATAATGATCCATTAATACTCACCATGGTAGCTAGCAAAACTCCAACTATGACTGCACATATTTTATACATTATCTCATCCCCTTCTAAATATATTATGGACACCTATAAGAATAACATCATTTATATGAAATTAATAGCAATCTCGTAATAAAATCCTATAATATTTTATTAAATAAATTATAGTTGAGTTAAATAATTATATTCCTTATAATGAAATGTGTAAATCTTATTACAAGGGAGGCTTTTCTTTTGGAAGAATATCAAATCATTAAAGTTTTAAATAATAATGTTCTTCTTGTAGATTCTCAATGTATTCAGTACATACTAGTTGGTAAAGGTATTGGTTTTGGTAAAAAGTCTGGTGAAACTATAAAAGACTTTTCTGGAATAGAATCCAAATTTATCTCTCTACAAGGATTAGACATTAATGCTTCTTTACAATTCACAAATAATCTAGATCCTAAAATTGCAGAATTAACTAATGATATTTTAAAAATAGTTTCAGAAGAATTTAATAAACCTTTAAATCCTAAAGTTCATGTTAGCTTAATGGATCATATTCAGTTCACCATAAAAAGATTAAAAGCTGGGATGATTTTAGAAAATCCATTTTTAAATGAAACTAAACTTCTATACCCAAAAGAATATGCTGCTGCAGAAAAAGCCGTAAATATTTTAAGCAAGGGACTAAATATGACTTTTCCCGATGCTGAAATTGGATTCATAACACTCCATATATGTGGCGGATTAGAAGAAAAATCTAAAAAAGACGCTTTAGAAAATGCACAATTAATTAATACTATCTTAAATTTTGTTTCTAAAAAACTTAATATAACACTAGATCCGACCTCTTTTGAATATAAAGGATTTGTAAACCATATAAGAGGAGTTCTTAATAGAATAAAAAACGGTAAAAGTTTAAAAAATAATTTATTGACAGAATTGAAAAAAAAGAATATAATTGAATACAAGATAGCATATGACGTTTCGAAAATTATAGAAAACGTTTTACAAATCTCCGTACCAGAAGATGAAATTGGATACATCACTATCCATATAATGAAATTAAATAGCATAGTAAATTGTTAGCGTGTTACTGAATTATCAGGCATGAGCTAAAATTTAGTAAGGATTTTTCATAAATATATTTTATTTATGTTTTGTCCTATTACCTAAATTTTAGTTCATGCCTTTTTTTGTCAAAATACCCCTAATATATTGACCGATTTCCCACAACTCTGTAACCTCATAACAATTTACTATAGCGTTAACAATTTAAACAATTTACTATGTTACGTCATGGCTAATACTTATTTACGTTACTAGTTATCCCCTAACTGGTAACGTAAAATTAATATATTGGGTTCTGTTAATTAATTATGAAAATATAGCTTTAAAAATCACAAAATTACTATACGACTTACTTTAAATAGTAAAAATTATATAATTAATATTTTGTGGTATGACAAAAAAGCCTACCTATTTATAGATTTTTAAAAATAAATAGACTTAATTAAAAGCGATAGCGTTAGCCGTTAGGCAGCTAATAACCAATTATTTTTAGCTTTAACTGAATAATTGATTCCTGATACTTCAGCTGGTGTTAAACCACGTAGTGAGGAATGATTACGAATAAAATTATAGTGAAATATAAATACCGATATTAACTTATTGGCGCTATCAAAAGAGTTAAAGCCTTTTAAACCTTTATACCAAGACTTAAATGTTTTATTAAAAGATTCAATAATATTGTTTGAAATATCATCTTTAAAAGATTGTACTTTTATGTGTAATGTATCTTGGAATACTGATTTTATTGGAATATTGTAAGATGGTAATCTATCAGTAACTATGGCTCTAGGAGATCCTAATTTCTTAGCATCGTTAAAAAGGCTAAAAGCTTGTTTAGCATTTCTATATGGGGATAGATGATAAGAAATGATTAATCGACTTTCCGAGTCTATAACAAGCCATAGATAATGTTTTTTACCATTTATAAATACAACAGTTTCATCTGCGTGCCATTCATCAGAATCTGATAAGTCAATATTATAAAGTAACTTATCAGACTTTAATTTGAAATAGCTAGCAAATTTTTTAGTCCAATTTGATATAGTTACGTGGGATACTTTTACATTAAAAATTCTAAGCAAACATTGAGATATATGTCTTGTAGAACTTTCATTAAGAAAATAAAGGTTTAAAGCCATTAAAATAATATGGAGNTGGAAAGCGCATACCTTTAAAATCAAGTTTACCTTGTAGATAGGTATTGCTTGATGGGCTTATAGCCGTAGGCTTCGCCACGAAAAAACTATGATTACATTTCTTATCGTTACAACGATAGTTAATATAATTTGAATAATTATGATGAATAAAGGTTCCTTTGTTACAGACAGGACAACGAGGATAATCCTTGAGCTGACGCTCTTTCGGCGTAGCCGATGGTGCAAATTGTCTTTTGCACTCTTTGCATTGATATTTTTGATTTCCTTCTTTGTCTTTTCCAAACTTATATAGCTTATGGCTGTAACATCTAGGGCAGGTAATTTTTTTATTAGCTTTGTTCATTGATTCCTCTCTCCTTTCTGGGAGGTAATGTTTTTGTGGTGAATCTATTATATTTCAATAGGTTGAGGGGAATCAATGTTCATATAACTTAACAGAACGATATATTGCGAAAGGAGTATATATTATGAATAACAACAAAGGGAAAGTATTTAGCGTTTTACAAAAGATTGGTAAATCCCTAATGTTACCGGTTTCAGTTCTTCCTGCTGCTGGTCTTTTATTAAGATTCGGACAAAATGATTTACTTGGAAGATTTGGACCTATATTTCAAAATTTAGCTACTGCTGGAGATGCAATCTTCGCTAATTTATCGTTTATATTTGCAGTTGGAGTTGCCATAGGTTTTTCTGGTGGTGAAGCTGTTGCAGCCTTAGCTGCTGTTATTGGGCAATTAATACTTCAAGCCGTACTTGTAGCTACAGGTCAAAGACTTGGTATTTCTATAGACATGGGTGTATTTGGTGGTATTATGATCGGACTTATAGCAGCGATTTTATATAAAAAATTCCATGATATAAAATTGCCTCAAGTTCTTGGTTTCTTTGGAGGTAAACGTTTTGTTCCAATTATAACTTCTGTATTCTCTTTAATTTTTGCAGTAGTTGGTGCATCAATTTGGCCTTTCATACAAACTAAAATAAATATTTTTGCACATTGGGCTAGTTCTTCTATATTAGGTCCAGCATTTTATGCAGCTGGAAAACGTCTACTTATACCTTTAGGACTTCATCATATGTACTATCCTCCATTTTTATATCAATTCGGTGAATTTACCTCAAATGGAATTAAATACTTTGGTGATACCGCAAGATACTTTCACGGCGACCCCACTGCCGGATTCTTTATGGCAGCAGAATATCCTATATTAATGTTTGGACTTCCAGCTGCTGCACTTGCAATGATTTTAGCTGCTAAAAAAGAAAACAGAAAAAAAATCTCTGGAATGATGATTTCAGCTGCTTTTGTAGCCTTCTTAACAGGTATTACAGAACCTATTGAATTTTCATTTATATTTGTAGCTCCTATATTATTTGTATTCCATGTTGCTACAGCGTTTTTATCTGGTTTAATAACAAGCTTTTTAAAAATAAGACTTGGCTATACCTTCTCAGCATCTTTTATAGACTATGTTTTAGGATTTAAATTCGCTGGTAGACCATGGCTTATATGGATTGTAGGTTTAGCATTCTTCGTATTATATTTTGTAGTTTTCTACTTTACAATAAAATTTTTAAATATTCATACTCCAGGTCGTGATGATGAGGACCTTGTAGCAAATAAAAAGTTTGAAAATATTAAAGGTAGTGAAAAAGCTAAATCTATTCTACTTGCAATTGGTGGAAAAGATAATATTGAAGTTTTGGATGCTTGTATTACCAGACTTAGACTTACCCTTAAAGATCCTTCTGTTATAGACAAATCTACTTTAAAGGCACTAGGTGCTGCTGGAGTATTTGAAAACGGTAATAATGTTCAAGCTATTTTCGGAACTGAAGCGGAAAGAATAAAAGATGAAATAAAATCTATAATATCATCTGGTGAAGATATTTCTTCTAGTAAAGATTTAGATAAGTTAACAAATTATGATTCATCTGAAGAAGATAAAAATAATTTCACAAATAATCAAAATATTAATAATTCACAGATTTTATCTTCCCCTCTTTCAGGAAAGATTTTAGATTTATCAGAAGTTCCTGATGAAACATTTGCATCAAAACTTATGGGCGATGGCATTGCAATTGAACCAACATCTGGAGTTATAACTTCTCCAGTAGATGGTACAGTAGTTCAATTATTTTGGACTAACCATGCATTAGGTATCATAACTGACTCTGGAATTGAACTTTTAATACATGTTGGTATAGATACAGTTAAGATGGAGGGTCGCGGATTTAAAGCCTTCGTATCTCAAGGAGACAAGGTTAAATCTGGTGATAAATTACTTGAAGTTGATCTAGATTTAATTAAAAAAGAAGCAAAATCAATAGTAACTCCAATTATTATTACCAACTCATCACAATTTAAATCTATAGAAAAACTTAAAGATGGAAACATTAAAAATGAAGAGAATCTTTTAAAAATAAATTTCTAATTATTTAGGAGGAATTAATTATGGAAAAAAAATTAATATTAAAAGCAGAAAATGGAATTCATGCAAGACCAGCAGCAAATATAGCTACTTTATGTAATAAATTTAAAAGTGACATCAAGATAAATGGATGTAATTGTAAATCAATAATGAACTTAATGAGTAGTGGAATTAAAAAAGGTCAAGAAATAACTATAGTTACTTCTGGAGAAGACGAAAAAGAAGCAATGGATGCTTTAGTTGAATTACTTAATACTTTAAATTAATATTACTATAATTACTTAAACATAGGGGGTAATTTTTATGATTAAAGGAATTGGAGTATGCCCTGGCATAGCCATTGCAAAAGCTTTGATTTTAAAAGAAGAAGAATTGGCCATAGAAAAAAAAGTTATTACAGACATCGAACAAGAAAAAAGTAAGTTTGATAATGCTATTTTAAAAGCTAAAAGTGATCTTGAAAAAATACATTCTACTGTACTTGAAGAACTTGGTGATGATAAAGCCCAAATCTTCCAAGCTCACTTACTTATTTTAAATGATCCAGAACTTGTAGGACCCACTAAGGAAAAAATAGAATCTGGACTAAATGCTGAATTTGCTTTCCATGAAGTTGTATCTCAAATGATTGAAATTTTTGAATCTATAGAAGATGAATACTTAAAAGAAAGAGCGGCAGATGTTCGAGATGTATCTAAGAGAGTATTAACTTACCTTTTAGGTAAAGAAGTTATAGATGTATCTGTACTACCTGAGGAAGTAATCCTAGTTGCGGAAGATTTAACTCCTTCTGTTACTGCCTCTATGGATAAGTCTATGGTAAAAGGTTTTTTAACTAATATAGGTGGCAAAACATCGCATACTGCAATAATGGCAAAAACATTAGAAATACCTGCAGTCGTTGGTCTTAATGATATTACAGAAAAAGTTCAAAACGGTGATATTATTGCATTTAACGGTAAAACTGGCGAGATTATAATAAATCCAAGTGAAAAAGATCTTAATAATTATCGAGAACAAAAAACAAAATTTGAAAATTATAAAAAAGAAATAAAAGAATTAATAGGTAAACAAAGTATAACAACTGACGGTAAAATAGTAGAACTTGCTGGAAACATAGGAACTCCAGATGATGTAGAAGGACTACTTGCAAACGATGCTGAAGGTGTTGGTCTTTTCAGAACTGAATTTTTATATATGAATAGACATGAAATTCCTTCTGAAGAAGAACAATATGAGTCCTATAAAAAAGTTTTAGAATCAATGAGAAATAAACCTGTTGTAATTAGAACCTTAGATATAGGTGGAGATAAAGAAGTTCCTTATCTTAATCTTCCAAAAGAAGCTAACCCATTCTTGGGTTATAGAGCTATAAGACTTTGTCTTGATAGAAAAGAACTATTTGTGACTCAGTTAAGAGCCTTATTAAAAGCTAGTGTTCATGGAAAACTTAGAATAATGTTTCCTATGATATCAAGCCTTGAAGAATTATTAAACGCAAAAAATATCCTAAACGAAACTAAAGAAGCTTTAATAAAAGAAGGTATTAAAGTTTCGTCTAATATAGAAGTTGGAATGATGATAGAAGTACCTTCTGCCGCTATAATAAGCGATATCCTAGCAAAGCATGTAGATTTCTTTAGTATAGGAACTAACGATTTAATTCAATATACTACTGCTGTAGATAGAATTAATGAAAAAATAAGTTACCTTTATACTCCTATGAATCCTGCTGTTTTAAGACTTATAAAGCTTGTTATAGATAATGCACATAAAGCTGGAATTTGGGCTGGTATGTGTGGTGAAGTAGCTGGTGATGAAAGATTAATACCTGTTCTACTTGGAATGGGCTTGGATGAATTTAGTATGAGTGCTATTTCAATACTGCCAGCTAGAAAATTAATTTCTTCTCTTTCTGTAAAGGAAACTGAAGAACTTAGTAACAGAGTTTTAAGTTTAAATTCTGCGAAAGAAATTGATACCCTTTTAAGTAATTTAAATAAATAAACATAAAAAATCCATGGATTTTGAAAAGTCCATGGATTTTTTATTTATCTTACTTTAATCCTAATTTTTTAAATGCTTCTGCAAATGCATTATTAAATGGTTCATTATCTTCCTTTTGTTGCTTTCTTAAATATTTATTTACTTCTTTTTTAGATACTTTTCCACTATCTTTTTTCTTTCTCTCTTTAAATGCAGATAATTTTTCTCTGTATCCACATTTACAAACAAAAATTTGTCCTTCCCCTTCTCCACGAAGTTCTAATTTTTTATGACATTCAGGACATCTTGCGTTACTTATCCTACTAATTCCTTTTCTATATCCACATTCTCTATCTTGACATACGAGCATTTTACCTTTTTTACCGTTAACCTCAAGCATATATTTACCACACTCAGGACACTTCACTCTTGTCATATTATCATGTCTAAATTTTTCTTTACTATTTTTTATTTCATCAACAGTATCCTTTGAGTAATCTTTTATTTCATTTAAAAATTTGTCTTTATTAAGTTTACCCTTAGATATTGCAGTAAGTTTTTGTTCCCATTCTGCTGTTAATGCTGGGGACTTTAATTCTTCTGGAACTAAATCTAAAAGCTGTTTTCCCTTTGATGTTATAAAAATATCTTTACCTCTTTTTTCAATTAAAAAAGTATTAAATAATTTTTCTATAATATCAGCTCTAGTTGCAACTGTTCCAATTCCTCCAGTCTCCCCTATTGTCTTTTTAAGTTCTTTGCTTTCCCCACTCATATATTTTACTGGGTTTTCCATAGCAGAAAGTAATGTAGCTTCATTAAATGGCTTCGGTGATTTTGTCTCTCCAGTTGTTTTGGATATTAAATTTATTTTTATATTATCTCCTTTGTTTATGCTAGGAAGAATTTGTTCTTTTAATTCATCTTCTATATCGTCTTCAAAATCACTTGAATACACTTCTTTCCATCCATTTGATAAAACAACTTTTCCTTTAGCAATAAAATTTTCTTCTCCGATTTTTGCTTTTATTGTTGTTTGTTCATATTCAAATGGTGGATATAAAACAGCAAAAAATCTTTTAACTACTAAGTCATATATCTTTTTTTCGTTATCACTTAATGATGATAATGCAAATTTTTGCTCTGTCGGTATAATTGCATGGTGATCTGAAACTTTACTATCATCTACAAAACTTTTATTTCCCTTTATATTTGTTCTTAAAAGCCTATTTGCATACTTGCCATATGTTCCAACTCCGCAAGATTTTAATCTATCTTTAATAGTATCTACAACGTCTTCTGTTAAATATCTTGAATCAGTTCTTGGATAAGTTAATACCTTATGATTTTCGTATAATCTTTGCATTATAGACAAAGTTTCTTTTGCAGAAAAATTAAATATTTTATTTGCATCACGTTGTAGTTCTGTTAAATCATATAATTGTGGAGAAAACTTTTTCTTTTTAGTTTTACTAACTTCCTCAACTTTAGCATCTTTGTTTTTTATATTTTTAACTATATTTTCACATTTATTATTATTAAATGTTTTTATATCATTGGATTTTGAATCCTGCCAAACCAGTTTTAACTTATCACTTTTAGCTTCTATTCCATAATAAGTTTTAGGTTTGAAATCTTTAATTTCCTCTTCTCTTTGTGCAATCATAGCTATAGTTGGGGTTTGTACTCTTCCACAAGATAATTGTGCATTATATTTGCATGTCAAAGCACGGGTAGCATTAATTCCCACTAACCAATCAGCTTCAGCACGGGCAATAGCGGATTTATAAAGATTATTATATTCTCGACCATCTTTTAATTTTTTGAATCCATCTTTTATGGCTTTATCAGTAACTGATGAAATCCAAAGACGTTTAATCGGCTTTTTAATATGTGCTTTTTCAATTATCCATCTTGCAACTAATTCCCCTTCACGTCCTGCATCTGTGGCAATTACAATTTCTTCTACATCTTTTCTATTCATCTGTGTTTTTACAGTACTAAACTGCTTACCACTCTTTTTTATTACAACAAGTTTTAAGTGGTTTGGAATCATAGGTAAATCTTCTATATTCCATGATTTATATTTATTATCATAAGCTTCTGGATCAGCCAATGTAACTAAATGTCCAAGGGCCCAAGTTACAATGTATTTATCTCCTTCTAAAAATCCTTTTCCACCTTTTTTGCAATTTAAAACCCTTGCTATATCCCTTCCTACTGAAGGCTTTTCTGCTAGTACCAATATTTTGCCCATAAAAACATTCCTCTCAAGTTATATATCTAATATAAACATTACCTGCTATATAACTAAATATAATTTTTTAAATTCAGTACATGCAAAATTATCTGTCATACCTGCAATATAATCACAAATAACGGATAAATATGCATACTGTATTTCTGCCAGTGCCTTTAACATAGACTCTGCATTATCAAATTTTTCATTATAATTAGCTTTTGCAAGTTTTGTTAATTTAGTCTTATTTAAAGTTCTATCTTCATTTATATATCCCATAGATTTTATCTTTTCCATATTGAATCCTTCTGGAATATCTAATTCTTTAAAATCTACTCTAAGCTTCATAAGATTAACAATTCTATTTACTTCATCTGGTTTACTATCAACAAAGTTTATATCTCTTATCTTTTTTCCATCACAAAACTTAATATCATATATATTATCTAAAATAGGCTTTATTCTATTTAATAATCTTTCCAATATATATTCTGGCATCTGTCTTGGATTTGAATAATAAGCTTTAAATAATTGCTTTATAATAAACACAGCTTTAGCATCGAATCTATTTACATTATATGAATTAAGTATCTTTCTTTTTATATAGCTTTCAATAATATCATTTACTTTCTTAGCAGCAAAAGAAAAATCTATAACCTTCTTTTTAATAATTAGCCTGTCATTTTTTCTTTCAATATCATTTTCAGTTATACTGCCTATATTTTTTAGTGAACTTATAGTTACATCTTGAATAAAGAAATTAAGAACTCTTGTTGATAGTGTTCCTACTTTATATAAATTCTCTCTTTCAATTCCTATATCCATGTTTATATATTCAATACCCTCTATTAAATATTTTAAATTATCTAGATGAGATAGAGAATACTTATCCATTATGCTATTAGTATGAACAGTTTCCATTTCTATAGCTATCTTTTTAAATTCACATAATAAATAATCACAAACATCATCTAAAGTTATGCCTAAATCTTTATCCATAAGTCCATCATCAATATCGTGTTGTCTTTGAGCTATTTCATCTGCTATTGCAACTATTTGTCCCTCTAATGTAACTGAAAAATTATAGTCCATATACTCTTTTAGAAAATTTTCATCATTTACAAATCTCTTTATATCCCAACATCCACCACAATTTGTACATTCATTAGGTTTATGTCTTCTAATTTTTGTATGCTTTAATATTCCCTCCATTACTTGCCATGTAAGATTCAATCCTTTATGATACCTATGCTTTACTTCAAGTTCATCAAGAACCTTTAATGAATGAAAATTATGCTTAAATCCACCATAGTTAATACTATATTTTATTTTTCCAGATAAATCATCTTCTCCAGACATAATTTTATCTAAAGTCCTCTCTCCTTGATGCCCAAATGGAGTATGTCCTATATCGTGTCCCAAAGTTATAGCATCAACTAGTTCTTCATCTAATCCTAAGTTCTTCGCAAGACTTCTTGAAATCTGAGATACTGCAAGTGTATGTGTAAGTCTTGTTCTAAAATGATCCCCTTTTTCATGAGAATATATTTGAGCCTTATGCTCAAGTCTTCTAAATGCTCTTGAAAATTTTATTCTATCCCTGTCCCTTGAAAATTGTGTTCTTGTAAAAATTCCATCAGCACTAATAAGAGGTTTTTCAATATAAGGCTTTAACCTGTCATTATCATGTGGTACTTGTATATACTCCTTCATCTTTTCCCTTTTTAATTTTATAAGTTCCTTCAATAGTGTCATCCCCTTTGATCTTCTATAATTAACCTTATTTTTATAATACCATTGAAAAAATTCTTTGTCATTAATCTGTCTACTATTGACATTATTTAAATAAACTCTTATCATATAAGAATGATAATTTAATATTAATTACTGTGATAAGGAATAGTAAAATTTCATTCTTTTCAAAGAGAGGAAACTATTTGGTGAGATGTTTCTAAGAGAATATTTTTGAACCAGCCTTTGAGTTCTGTACTGAAATAATAGTAGGATACAGCGGATTTTACCGTTATAAATTTGAGAGAATATATTAACTTAAAATATATTAATAAGGGTGGTACCACCGTAGCTCGGTCCCTACAGGGATTTGAGTTATTTTTATTTTTTGCCATTCTTTATTTTAATATAAACTATTTAATAGATAAAAATGTTTTAGGAGGAATAGATATGTCAAAGAAAAAGAAATTCGTTGAAGCTATAACACCAATGGATGAAGACTTTGCAAAATGGTATACTGATATTGTAAAAAAAGCTGAGCTTGTTGATTATGCAAGTGTAAAAGGATGCATGATTATCCGTCCTTATGGATATGCTATATGGGAAAATATCCAAAAATATTTAGATAATAAATTTAAAGAAACAGGACATGAAAATGTTTATATGCCAATGTTCATTCCTGAGAGCTTACTTCAAAAGGAAAAAGATCACGTTGAAGGATTTGCACCTGAAGTTGCTTGGGTAACTCAAGGTGGCAATGATAATTTAGCTGAAAGATTATGCGTAAGACCAACATCAGAAACTTTATTCTGTGATCACTATGCAAAAATCATTCAATCACACAATGACCTACCAAAAAAATATAACCAATGGTGCTCTGTTGTAAGATGGGAAAAAACAACTCGTCCTTTCCTAAGAACAACTGAATTCCTATGGCAAGAAGGTCATACAGCACATGCAACAGCTGAAGAATCAGCTAGAGAAACAATAGATATGCTAAATGTTTATGCAAACTTCTGCGAAAATGTTTTAGCAATTCCAGTTATAAAAGGACAAAAAACTGAAAAAGAAAAATTTGCTGGTGCAAAAGCAACTTACACAATTGAAAGTTTAATGCATGATGGTAAAGCACTGCAATCTGGTACATCTCATAACTTTGGAGATAACTTCTCAAAAGCATTTAACATTCAATATAACGATAAAAATAGCCAGCTTCAATACGTTCACCAAACATCTTGGGGTGTAACTACTCGCTTAATTGGAGCAATAATCATGGTACATGGTGATGATAGCGGTCTTAAATTACCTCCAAGAATAGCTCCACTTCAAGTTGTTATAGTTCCTATAGCTCAACACAAAGAAGGAGTTCTTGATAAAGCCGAAGAACTTAGAGAAAGAATTTCTAAAGTTGCTAGAGTTAAAGTTGATTCTAGCGATAAAATGCCAGGATGGAAGTTCAATGAATATGAAATGAAAGGTGTTCCAGTACGTCTTGAAGTTGGTCCAAAAGACATCGAAAACAACCAAGTTGTTCTTGTTAGACGTGACACTCGTGAAAAGATTTTTGTATCAATGGATGAACTTGAAACAAAAATTCCTGAACTTTTAGATGAAATCCACAACTCTATGCTTGAACACGCAAGAACTCATAGAGATGAACATACTTACACTGCTAAAACTTTAGATGAATTCAAAGAAATTGCAGATACTAAACCAGGATTTATCAAAGCTATGTGGTGTGGAGATACTGATTGTGAAGAAAAACTTAAAGAAGTTGCAGGGGTTTCTTCTAGATGTATGCCATTTGAACAAGAAGAAATCACAGATAAATGTATATGCTGTGGAAAAGAAGCTAAACACATGGTTTACTGGGGAAAAGCTTATTAATTTTTAAGTAGGTTTAATAATATAAAATATATGTTAAATTAATTTAGATTAGGAAACTAAAAATATATAATTAATTTAATTGAAATATAATATTATTAAAACATAATATAGCTAGTAACATAATGCAAAATTATGTTACTAGCTATTTATTTTATTATTTTTCATGATTTAGAAGCCACAGCTTTTTGTCTAATCCCCCTAAATACCCAACTAATTTTCTGTTGCTGCCTATAACTCTGTGACAAGGAATAATTATAGGGATTTTATTTTTATTATTTGCATTTCCAACTGCCCTAACAGCTTTTTCATTACCTATTCTAATAGCAATATCCTTATATGTTATCACTTCGCCATAAGGTATTTTTAAAAGCTCATTCCATACTTTTTTCTGAAACTCAGTTCCCTCTAATCTAATATTTAAATCAAATTCTTTTCTAATCCCATTAAAATATTCGTCCAACTGTTTGCTCGCTTCTTTTAAAATACTTGTATTTTCTCTATTAAGAATCTTTTCATCTACAAATTCTAATGATAAAATTTCATATTTCGTGCTTTTAATTCTTAAAATTCCTATTGGTGAACTATAATAAAGTTCATATAAATTAGTCAATTCATACCATTCCTTTAGGTTTCTAGATTTGTATTTTTAAATTAACTTTATTATCATATTGTAACCAATTTTCCTAATTACTTACTTTTAACAACTTTATAATATGATCTTTTTTTATTAAAATTCTAAACATAGGATATCCTATTAAAGTCACAACAACAAATTCACCAATTGCAACCTGTAATGATATAAGCCAAAATGGAAGATGTTGAAGATAATATAATTCTGCTCCTACAAAAACACAATTTATTGTTGGCCATAAGGATGCCACAAGCAAATTCCTGCTCTTACTTATCATATAAACACTTATAAATGTAGCTGTAGTTCCCACAACAACATCCACTACTCCAAGTGGACTAAATAAATTTGATATAGCACATCCTAAAACTAATCCAGGTATATATAATGGATCTATAAATGCAAGTAAAGTCATAACTTCCGAAATTCTAAACTGAATAGCTCCATAACTTATAGGAGCTATTACTGCTGTGAGTACAGCATATATTGCCGCAACAATTCCTATTTTTGCTATCTTATTGACCGTAATGTTTTTCAATTTAATCTCACCCCTTAATAAACTTTTAAAAATAAGCCTTATTACAACATATAGCTTGCCTATATTGCGTATTTGTACTCATATGTTTTCATAATTAACTCCCCCTTGTTTTTTTAGTGGTTTCAAGGAAACACTTATAAAGTAATAATTTTTTGCAATAAAAAAACTACCTAAAACTAGGTAGTTAAACGATCGAAAATAACACTCTAATTAATTTATTAAATTAGAGTACAACAAAAAAATTCTTATCGTGTTTACCTTAGTTTTGTTTATAGACAGGAGGCTTACGAACTGTCTATATTTACGTTATCACATTTTAATGATAAATTCAATATACTATGCTTACCTTTTCTCTATTGCTATTAATATAGGAGGATTATTTATTTGATTTATAAATCCTAATTTCATAACATTATATTCTTTTTGATTTAAATTAGATGTAAACTCCTCTATAGCTACTTTTTCTAATTTACCATTTTCATGTCCATGATAAATTACTAATAATACCACACCATTTTTTTCTAGCATAGCTAATGATTTTTTTACAGCACCTATAGTAGTTTCTGCCTTAGTAGTAATATTATGTTCTGAACTTGGAAGATATCCCAAATTAAACATAACTAATTTTAATTTTTCATTTATATATTTATCTATATTTTCATGACCATCATGTATTAATTCTATTTTTGTATTGATTTTATTATCAATAATTCTCTTTTTAGTATTTTCTATCGCTGTACTTTGAACGTCAAAACTATAAACTTTGCCACTTTCCCCAACTAGTCTTGCTAAAAATACTGTATCATTTCCATTCCCCATTGTAGCATCTACTGCTATATCTCCCTCTTGAAGTTTTTTAATTGCTATTTCTTTTGCTAAATTCATAGAGTTAGTTAAAAAATTTTTTTCCATAAAATTCACTCCTAATAATCTATATATATTTATAATAATCATAAATATATTTAAAGTAAACCAATATTTAAAATTTGATATATTTTAATAAATAATTTTATTTTTGTATTTATTTACATTTTTATTAATTAGTGATATAATGAAAAAAATCTTATGGATCTGTTCTACTATTATAATTATATTCTTTGGATTTATAGCATACGAGTACACTTCTCATGAAGATAAAGTTTGTTGGGAAAATTGGGGAAGCAGTTCTATTTCTAAAAAAATATATATTAATAACAGCGATATACAAAATAAGGACACTGAAGAAATTAAGGAAAACATAATTAAAATTTCAAATAAGTATTCTATCACTGTTGTTAAAACAGGATATGTATCTAATAATAGTCATTTAGTATTAAGGAAAGGAATACACATACCCGCTAATTCTTCAGTTTCCCTATCAGTTATTATGAAAAGTCGTAAGAACTTTGACATGAAAAATCTTAAAAATGAAATGGTACTAAGCACTGTCTCTAATAAAAATCCTATTTTTGACGCATTTGGTGATGATAATGTAGAATTTATGAATTTAAAAACTGCTTGGAATAAATCTGATATAGATGGAGATTATATAATTTCCTCTAATAGTAATACTAATTTATCCAAATTTATAAATGAACTCTCGGTAAAAACTAAAATTCCATATGATAATTTAACTATCGAAGGAAACTCCCACGCTACTGGTATGTCTACCACAGCAGTAGTATATATCATTTGTATACCCTTAATACTGCTTTTATATGCTGCTATAAATGTCTTCTACACTATTAGCCAAAATAAAAAGATATCCATAATGCTCTTAAATGGATTACTACCTAAAAATATATGGTGGGATTTAACTTTACCTCAGTTATTTATGACTATTTTAGTTGGATTAATTTATAATAGCTTTCTTCTATACAAATATAAACCTGTAAACTCGATTTTTGTAATTAGATTATTTATGGGTCTTATTATTTTAGTTGCAATTCAATTACTGGTTTCATTATTAACCTTTAGATATATAAGAAGTCAAAAATTAAATAACTTAATTAAAGGTAAAAGGAATATAAAATTTTTAAGAACTACTAGTAAAGTCCTACAGTTGTCATTTCTTTGCTTTGGAATGATAGTAATCATATTCCTCTCTGGAATTATTACTGAACTTTATAATGAGAATAAACTTATTAAAAATTGGGACAAGTATTCTAATTATGCTATATTATCTGGAACATCAATAGGTAATGATATAGAAAGTATTAGTGGAAAGAGTAATAAATTATCCGATGATTTCTCTAAATTATATGATTATGTAAATGATAAAGGAGCCTATTATTTTAGTTATAATAAAATAAGTACTGATAATTATAAAAATACACCTGGTGCTTCAAAGTTTGTAAAAGAAAATTTATATGAAATAAACTTTTTACAAGTAAATAAAAATTATTTTCACACTCTAAAATTAAAAGATGATAAGGGAAGTAACCTTGTTATAAATGATAATGATTCTGATACAATAATTTTAATACCTAAAAATAAAAAAAATGAAAGTGAAAAAATAAATAAACTTATAGAAGCTTATTGTATCTCGAGAAACAATAGTCTTAAAAATTTTGGTTATCCTGTAAATAATAACTCTAGTATAAAACTATATTATTATGAAACTATTAATCTTTTTAATCTTACGCCTACTTCTAAAGATGATACAAAGGAAATCATTAATCCTATTATAACTATTTATACCAAACACAATATGAGTTCACTTGATAAAAGTGGTTTTCAAAGCTGTGGATTAAAAAATCCAGTAAAACTTCCATTGAATATACTTAATGAATATAATAAACAACCACTACAAAACATGATAAAAAAATGTGATTTAAGTGACAATAATCTGCGTTTTAAAAGCATTGGTGATTATTTTGCACACGAAAAAGATGAAATAGAACTAAGTATGTCTATTGCAACAGTTGCTTGCATTATCTTATTTGCACTTTCTTCCTTTATAAGTTGGCAGGAACTTTCCATAAGTTTTGAAATGAGGAAAAAAGAACTTGCAATAAAAAAATTATGTGGATATGGCTTATTTTCTAAACATAAAAGACGAATACTTCTTGATTCTATTTTTCTTATATTAAGTGTATTTGCTGGAGTAACTATACGTCATAATAACTTAAATATTTATTCTCTAGCATTAGTCTTACTTTATATTTCATTGTATATACTAGTTGAGTATATCATAATAAATATTAATGAAAATAGAACCTTAAATACTATTATTAAAGGAGCATAGCTATGAATGAAATTATAAAATTAGTAAATGTAACAAAACAATTTGGATCACATACTATTTTTCAAAACTTAAATCTTAGTATAGCGGAAAATGATTTTGTTGCTATTTTAGGAAAGTCCGGGAAAGGAAAAACCACACTTCTAAACATGATTGGATGCATTGAGCCTATAACTTCTGGTGAAATAAATATATGTGGAATAAAAAACCCAAGTGTCAATAAAAAAAGTGGAAGTGAACTTTTAAGAAATAAAATATCATTTTTATTTCAAAATTACGCTTTAGTTGATGATGAAAATGTAAATTTTAATTTAGATATAGCTCTAAGGTTTACCAAAGGAACTAAATCCGAAAAAGATAAATTAAAAAAAGATGCGTTAAATATGGTAGGATTATCTGATTACGAATTAAGAAAAGTTTATGAATTATCTGGTGGTGAACAACAAAGAGTTGCTATTGCTCGTGCAATATTAAAACCTTCAAATATAGTTTTAGCTGATGAACCTACTGGAAGTTTAGACCCTGAAAACAGAGATATAGTTCTTAAACTATTAACTCAAATGAATAATATGGGCAAAACAATAATAGTTGTAACTCATGATAATACAGTTGCTAACTATTGCAAAAGAAAAATAGTTATATAAATTTTTATTATATATATATCCAAAATACCATTGATATTCCAGTAAAATCAATGGTATTATTAAATTACGCAAATGTAAACGTTATTTTAATTTGCAATGACAATTTATTACTATCATTTTATATAGGAAAGGAGCTTTTTATGAACAAAAAAAAGATTACATTATTTTTAACTTCAGTGTTATTTTCTAACTGTATTTTCTTTTCAAAATTTACAACCTGTTATGGACTTGAAAATCGTGTCACTTTAAACACTCAATTATCACAACAAGCTTTGACTAAATCTAATATAATACCTAAAGAAAACTTTTTAACTATAGAAAAAAACTCAACTATGCAACTTCCTATAAACTCAAAATATATTAAAAATACTGTATATCAAAGTTATAACTCTGATATACTTAGTGTAACTAATTCTGGACTTATTAAGGGGTTACAAAAAGGATGTGTTATTGTCTCTGCCACTACGCCTAAAAACACAACATACTATTTGGTAACTGTCAAATATACTAATACTCCTCCGAAAATTTCTAAAAAAGAATATTCAACTTTAAGAAAAAAATGGGCCACTTCAATTACAGGTATCAATCAAGATAAAAATGATTCTAATATTAATCATCTAGTACAATCCCTAAATAAAAATGCCCAAAAATATATGAATTCGATTAATAAAGATAGCTCCAAAAAGTATTTATGGAATGATATACAGGATTTAAGTTCATTAACTCCAACTCAACGTTCTGCCAATATAGTATCTAATTATAAGAGAATTTTAACTATGACAAAGGCTTATGTATTACCCGGTAGTTTAAATCAAAATCCTAATTTATTAAACTCAATTTTATATTCCTTAGATTGGATGTATAAAAATAAATACAACTCAAACCTCAATACGGAATATGGTAATTGGTGGAGTTGGGAAATAGGTACACCTAAAACACTAATTGATATATGCATTCTTTTACATGATAATCTAGACTCTAATCGCTTAAAAAATTATATGAATGCTATATATTTTTATCAACCAGATCCATTTCACTCTGGATATACAAAACTGCACCCAAATCCATATCGTGAATCAAAAGCAGCTAATAGAGTTGATGTAGCCAAAATAGCTCTCGGCCTTGGGATTTTATCGGAAAATTCGGAACAAGTTCTAATGAGTAAAGATGCTTTAGAAAGCTTACTTAATTATGTCAATAACGGTGATGGCTTTTACACTGATGGATCATTTATACAACATGGTAGCGTGCCTTATGTAGGAACCTATGGAAATGTATTTATTAGTGGTTTACTAGAGGTTAATAGTATTTTAAAGGATTCACCATGTCAAATAAACAAAGATAAAATTAAAATATTATATGACTTTATAAAAGATTCCTTTGAACCTTTTTTATACAGAGGTGCTGCATTAGATATGGTCAGAGGTAGAGCTATATCCAGATATAATTATAACGATAGAGTTAGTGGTCATGACATCATTAACTCTCTACTAATTCTTTGTCATTCAGCTGATGAACCATATTTATCTCATTTTAAAAGTCTTACAAAATATTTACTGCAATCAGATACTCTATATAACCATTTGAAAAATCAATCATCTATAAATATGATAAATGATGCTAAAAATTTATTAAATGATTCTTCAGTGAAACCACTATCAGAAAAATCATGTCATAAAAATTTTCCGTTAATGGATAGAGTAATTCATAAAAGGAGTGGATACCTATTTGGAGTTAGTATGTTTTCTTCTAGAATATCAAACTATGAATCTATGAATAACGAAAATAGAAAAGGTTGGCATACTAATGATGGTATGACCTACTTATATAATAATGATTTATCACAATACAGTGAAAACTTCTGGCCTACTATAAATCCTTATAGGATTCCTGGTACTACCATAGATACTATTAAAATGGAACCAAGTAAAGCTTGTGCGATATTATCACAAAAGGATTGGGTAGGTGGTGTTACATTAGGTGACTATGGCATAAACGGAATGGAATTTCAAGGTATTTCACCATACGCCAAATCAATACCATTAAGTTCTAAAAACTTTCTATCCCTTAACGGTAAAAAATCTTGGTTTATGTTTGATAAAGAAATTGTATGTCTTGGATCAGATATAAACAGTTCAGATAATAGAATCATAGAAACTATTATAGAAAATAGAAAATTAAAAAAAGATAATACTAATGTATTTAATACAAACCTCGGAACCTTTAATGCAGCTAAGAATAACACTAAAATATTAAAGAATATATCTTGGGGACATTTAAGTGGAAATACTCCAAATTCTAATATAGGATATTATTTTCCTAACAAAACCTCAATCAATGTAAAAAGAAGTTTAAATAACGGAATATGGGCAAATATAGGTTCTAATTCACCTAAAGATAGCTTAGGTAACTCTTTAATTCTTAAAGAGAATTTCCTAGAAATGTGGATTAATCATGGAAAAAATCCTAAAAAAGCATCTTACGCATACGTATTATTGCCTAATATCTCTTTAGATGATCTTAAGAGTTATAATGCAAATCCTAAAATCAACATATTGAGAAATGACAAAAATGTTCAAGCTGTCAAACATACTGACTTAAACATGATTTGCGCTAATAAATTTTCTAGTAATAATGAAACTATAGATTGTATCTCACTAAATAGTAAGGCTTCTATCATATTAAAAGAAAACAAGAACGATATTGAAATAGCAATTAGTGATCCTACAATGAAAAATTCTGGATTCATTGATTTAACTTTAAACAAAAACATTAAAGGTGCTATCCATATGGATAAAGGAATGTCTATAAATTCCACATCTAACTCCAAAGGTAAAATTAGAATATCTGTATCCAATTCTAAAGGTAAAACTTTTTATGCAAAACTAAAAAAATAATTACATTGGTAAGTTATTCTCTATGCTGGACGCATCTAAAATAAAAAAGCACTAAGCTAATTGCTTAGTGCTTTAAGTTACCTGGCGACGACCTACTCTTCCACACCGTCTCCAGTGCAGTACCATCGGCGCTTTGAAGCTTAACCATCGTGTTCGGTATGGGAACGGGTGTTACCTTCAAGCCATAAT
>NZ_FXLO01000006.1 GCF_900176615.1 Clostridium massiliodielmoense | reverse complement strand
CATGTGTTAGGCACGCCGCCAGCGTTCGTCCTGAGCCAGGATCAAACTCTCAATTTAAAAGTTTAATCTTACTCAAATTTATTGACTGGTTTATTACCTATATTCTGTTTAATTTTCAAAGACCATTCTCTTTTGCCATCTCTCGACGACTTCCTTAGTTTATCACAATCAATTTTCTTTGTCAACACTTTTTTCAAAGTTTTTTCTGACTTGTTTTGTCGTAATCACTTGACGACAAGGCATATCTTATCAAAATAATATGTTTAATGTAAATATATCATGTTTTATTATAATAAATTATAATCTATTTACTACTATTATCGTTTAATTTCTCAAAATATATCATATTGACACTCCAGGTTGTGTATATTAAATAAATATAAAAAAATAATGACCTTACTTAAAAAGTAAGATCATTATTTCTATTTATTCTTCTATATTTTCTTCATTCTCTTCTTCTATATCATTTATACCACTATTTTTTATATCAATTTCGCTACTATCTTCTTCTAACACACTCTCTTTTTCTTCTTCTATTTCTTCTTCAGTTATATTAACTTTAGCTATAGTAACTACTTTTTCTTCTTCCACAGTTCTCATAAGAGTAACTCCCATAGCATTTCTGCTAGTAACTGATATATCTGATACATTTATTCTTATAGCTATACCACTGTCATTTATAAGCATTAATTCATCTTCATCTTCAACAGATCTTGCGCCAATAAGAAGTCCTGTTTTTTCAGATATCTTATAAGTTATAACTCCTTTTCCACCTCTTTTTTGAAGTGTGTATTCTTTAATTGGAGTTCTCTTACCATATCCATTTTCACTTACAACTAAAAGATCTCTTTCGTCTGATGCTACTTCCATACTTACAACTTCATCATCATCTCTTAGAGTAATTGCCTTAACTCCAGTTGCATTTCTTCCCATTGGTCTTACATCATTTTCATCAAATTTTATTGCATAACCATTTTTAGTAGCATAGATTATATTACAATCTCCAGTTGTAACTCTTACACTTATAAGTTCATCATTTTCTCTTAAATTAATGGCATTCAATCCATTTTTTCTAATAGAAGAATATTTATCAAGTGAAGTTTTCTTTATTAAGCCATTTTTAGTTCCCATGATTAAATATCTATCTGGTTTAAACTCTTTTAAATATATTACATTCTGAA
Source organism: Clostridium massiliodielmoense (assembly GCF_900176615.1). Taxonomy (GTDB): domain Bacteria; phylum Bacillota; class Clostridia; order Clostridiales; family Clostridiaceae; genus Clostridium_H; species Clostridium_H massiliodielmoense. Next base: position 183,238 of record NZ_FXLO01000006.1, on the reverse strand, counting down.
TTTTTTCATCTTTTTCTAAAGGAAGTAAATTTACTAAGTTCATTCCTTTAGCGGTTCTACCAGCTTCAGGTATTTGATACGCTTTAAGTTTATATACTCTTCCTCTATTGCTGAAGAAAAGTATATTATCATGAGTTGATGAAGTTATTATATGCTCAACAAAGTCATCTTCTTTAGTTGTCATTGCCTGAATACCTCTACCCCCTCTTCTTTGAGCACTATAGGTCTCAACAGGAAGTCTTTTTATATATCCAGCATGAGTTAGAGTTATGACAACATCTGTTTCTTCTATTAGGTCTTCTATATCTATATCATTTCCGTCGCCATGAACAATTTCTGTTCTTCTCTCATCACCGTATTTAACTTTAATCTCATTTAACTCATCTTTTATTATTTTTAATAATAAATCTTTATCTGAAAGTATTTCTCTAAAGTATTTAATGCTTTCCATAAGCTTTGCATATTCTTCCTCAATTTTTTCTCTTTCAAGTCCAGTAAGTCTTTGAAGTTTCATATCAAGTATTGCATTTGCTTGCTTTTCAGAAAGATTAAATTTGCTTATAAGCCCTTCTCTTGCTTCTGCTGTTGTCTTAGAACTACGTATCAATTTTATAACTTCATCAATATGATCAAGTGCTATTCTAAGTCCCTCTAATATGTGAGCTCTTGCTAGCGCCTTATCTAAATCAAATTGAGTTCTTCTTGTTATAACTTCTTCTTGGAATTTTATATAATGTTTTAAAACTTCTTTTAAACTTAATACCCTTGGTTCACCATTAACAAGTGCAAGCATTATTATTCCAAAGCTGTCTTGCATCTTTGTGTGTTTATATAGTTGATTTAGTACAACATTTGCATTGGCATCTCTTTTTAATTCTATAACAATTCTCATACCTTCTCTGTCTGACTCATCTCTAAGGTCTGAGATTCCATTTATCCTCTTATCTTTAACTAAATTTGCTATACTTTCAATAAGTCTAGCTTTATTTACTTGATAAGGTATTTCTGTTACAACTATTCTATTTTTACCTTTTTCATCTTCCTCTATTTCAGCTTTTGATCTAATTATAACTTTTCCACGACCAGTTTCATAAGCTTTCTTTATTCCTGATTTTCCAACTATAATTCCTGCTGTAGGAAAATCTGGCCCTTTTATTTCTGCCATAAGTTCTGCCACTGAAATATCTGGATTATCAATATATTTATTTATACCGTTTATAACTTCAGTTAAGTTATGAGGTGGTATATTTGTTGCCATACCAACTGCTATACCTGAAGATCCGTTTACAAGTAAATTAGGAAATCTAGAAGGAAGAACTGAAGGTTCTTTTTCTTCTCCATCAAAGTTAGGTATAAAATCTACTGTATTTTTATTTATATCGCGTAGAAGCTCAAGAGTAACTTTAGTCATCTTAGCTTCTGTATATCTCATTGCAGCTGCACCATCACCATCTACGGAACCAAAGTTTCCGTGACCATCTACAAGAGTATATCTAATAGAAAAATCTTGAGCCATTCTAACTAAAGAGTCATATACAGCAGTGTCACCATGTGGATGATATTTACCTAAAACATCACCGACTATTCTGGCAGATTTTCTATATCCTTTCTCAGGAGTTAATCCAAGTTCATGCATTGAATATAAAATTCTTCTATGAACTGGCTTTAATCCATCTCTTACGTCTGGAAGTGCACGACCAACAATAACACTCATAGCGTAATCTATATAGCTTCTTTGCATTTCCTTACTTATGTCTCTCGGTATAATATTACCTTCGTTGTTCATCTTAACACCTCTTTACTAACCTTATATATCTAAGTTAACAACTTTTTTAGCATTTTCTTCTATAAATTCACGTCTCGGCTCTACTTTGTCACCCATTAAAATAGTAAAGACTTCGTCGGCCCTCATAGCATCGTCTATAGTAACTTTAACTAATGTTCTGTGTTCTGGATTCATAGTAGTATCCCACAATTGAGTTGCATCCATTTCTCCAAGACCTTTATATCTTTGAATTTCTGTATTTTTATCTTTTCCGCCCATTTGTACTAAAACCTCTTGAAGTTCATTATCTGTATAAGCGTAATCAACACTTTTGCCTCTTTTAACTTGATATAAAGGTGGTTGAGCAATATATACATGTCCGTCATCCACTAACTCTCTCATATATCTATAAAAGAATGTTAGTAATAGTGTTGCTATGTGTGCACCATCTACATCGGCATCGGTCATTATTATGATTCTATGATATCTTATTTTTTCTATATCAAACTCTTTTCCAATACCTGCTCCAAAAGCTGTAATCATAGCCCTTATTTGATCTGAATTCAATATTTTATCAAGTCTTTGCTTTTCTACGTTCATAATCTTACCTCTTAGTGGTAAAATTGCTTGGAATCTTCTGTCTCTTCCTTGTTTCGCAGAACCTCCTGCAGAATCTCCTTCGACTAGATATATCTCACATTCTGATGGATCTTTAGAAGAACAATCTGCAAGCTTACCTGGAAGTGATGTACTTTCAAGAATACTTTTTCTTCTAGTAAGTTCTCTAGCCTTTTTAGCAGCTTCCCTTGCTCTTGCTGCTGTTAATGATTTTTCTATTACTATTTTTGCAGTATCAGGATTTTCCTCTAAAAATATGCTTACCCTTTCAGATACAATAGAGTCAACAATTCCTCTAACTTCAGTGTTTCCAAGCTTTGTTTTTGTCTGACCTTCAAATTGAGGATCTGTAAGTTTTACTGAAATTACAGCTGTAAGACCTTCTCTTGTATCATCGCCAGATAGATTTTTATCATTTTCTTTTAAAAACCCATATCTTCTAGCATAATCATTTAATACTCTAGTAAGCGCTGTTTTAAATCCCGCTAAGTGAGTTCCACCTTCAACTGTATCTATGTTATTTGCAAAAGAAAAGATATTTTCGTTGTATGTATCATTATATTGTAGCCCAACTTCAACTAAATAATCATCTTTATTTCCTTCTACATATATTGGTTCGGAATGAAGAGTTTGCTTATTTCTATTTAAGAAAGAAACAAATGACTTTATTCCACCTTCGTAATGAAACTCATCTTTTCTTTCTTTTTCTTCTCTCTCATCTACTAAAGTAATTTTTATTCCTTTATTTAAAAAAGCTAACTCTCTTAATCTTTGAGCTAATATTGAGTAATCAAATTCAACTTCTTCAAAAATATCATCATCTGGCTCAAAATATACAGACGTTCCATGCTCATCTGTATCACCAATAATAGTAAGATCGGTATCAACTTTACCTTTTTTATAAACTTGACTCCATATATGTCCGTCTCTTCTTACTTCAACTTTACACTCTTTTGATAGAGCATTAACAACTGAAGCGCCAACACCGTGAAGACCACCAGATACCTTGTATCCGCCTCCACCAAATTTACCACCAGCATGAAGCACAGTCATTATAACTTCTACTGTTGGTTTTTTCATTTTAGGATGCATACCTACAGGCATACCCCTACCATCATCTTTTACTGTTATGCAATTATCCTTATGTATGAATACTTTTATGTTTTGACAAAAACCAGCTAAGGCCTCATCTATGCTATTGTCTACTATTTCGTAAACTAAGTGATGTAGTCCTCTTATTCCTGTTGTTCCAATATACATACCTGGTCTTTTTCTAACAGCTTCTAATCCTTCAAGTACTTGTATTTGCGATTCATCATATACTTGTTTGTTCTCCATGAATGTCCTCCTAACTTATTCTTTAGGTTCATAGAACATATTTTCAGTTCTCTTTGTTAAGGTAGAAGAAGAAATAGGTGATAAATAAATTTTACTCTTTTTGTTAACTTCAGCAACAACAAAAGATTTTGGATTATCCTTTGTTATCCTCTCAACAAACCCATCTTCCTCAGCCATTCTTAAAAATTGTATAGTATCTGAACTATACATTGTAGCTTCTAGATCAAATATACCAATTATATCTTTTAATGGAACTACTACATTTTCTCCTAAATGTAAAAACATAAGTTATCCTCCTTAGACGATTATTCATTAACTGTTCCATTTGTAACTTTAAATAACTTCACATGATCATCTAAATATTCTCTAATGTCAATTAAACCCGTTCCTGTTATAATTGTCTGAAATTCTCTTATTGAATTAAGAATATACTTTTGTCTATTTATATCTAATTCAGAAAGAACGTCATCTAGCAAAAGAACAGGATATTCCCCTGTTTGTTCTTTTATAATCTCTAATGATGCAAGTTTTATAGTTAATACCGCTGTTCTTTGTTGACCTTGAGAGCCATAAATTCTCGTGTCGGTAGCATTTATATTTACTGCAAAATCATCTCTGTGGGGACCAAATGAAGTGCTTCCTTTTTCAAAATCTTTTTTTATATTTTGTCTTAATATATTATAAAAATCATTTTGAATGTTGCTTAAATCTTTAATAGACGTTATATATTTAAATTCTATGTTTTCCTTTTGTGAAGTTATATCCTTGTGAATTTTATTTCCCCTTAAACTTAAAGACTCTATATATTTAAGTCTCTCTTTTATTATATAACTTCCATATTTACTTAATTGATAATCATAAACTTCAGTAACTTCTTTGTTTGAGTTCCACTTTCTAAGAATAGTATTCCTCTCATTCAAAACTTTATTATATATAACTAAACTGTGGTAATACTTTTTATTTAATTTACTGAGTTCAATATCTAAAAATTTTCGTCTATAGGAAGGCGATTCTTTTATAATTTTTAAATCTTCTGGGGAAAACATTACAACATTAAAAACACCTATAAGATCTGAGATAGTCTTTAATTTTATAGAATTAACCCTAACGCCTTTTTTACCTTCTTTGAATATTTTAATATCTATTTTCTTATCTAATCTTTCTTTACTTACATAAATACTTATATAAGCATCTCTAGCACCCCATTTTATAAGTTCCTTATCTTTATTGGTTCTATGAGATTTACCTATACTGCAATAATATATGCTTTCAAGAATATTAGTTTTTCCTTGCGCATTGTCTCCTATAAAGACATTTATACCACTATGGAGATTTAAAGATAATCTTTCATAGTTTCTAAAATTAATTAACTCTAAATTTTTAATATACATAATAACACCTATTGTAATTATACCATATATCTTATATCTTAACTAAGTTTAAATATTAAATAATTTTGTATGCATCCCCGTTAATTTCTACTATGTCACCAATTACTAACTTTCTTCCTCTTCTGTTTTCAACCTCTCCATTTACTGAAACTTCATCATTTTGTATGTAAAACTTAGCTTCAGATCCCATTGAAGCAATCCCCGACCATTTTAAAAAGGCATCTAATTTTATAAACTCTGTACTTATTTTTATCTCTTGCATATATATTCCTCCAAATTGTTTTTTATAAACAAATAACTAAGCATTTAAAAGCCTTACTGGTAAAACTAAGTAGGTATAAGTTTTTTCGTCTTTACTCTTAATAACGCAAGGGCTCACACTGCTATCAAATTCCATTATTATCTCTTCGTCTTCTAAAATTTTAAGAACATCAATTAAATATTTTGAATTAAATGCAATTTGTAATTCGCCCCCTTGCAAAATAATATTTAGTTCTTCTCTAACCTTTCCCAATTGAGAATTGGAAGTGATAACTAGGTTGTCATCTTTAATATCAAATTTTACAAGATTAGTGTTTCCGTCTTTTCCCATTAGAGATGCTCTTTCAATACAATTTAATAATTCAGATCTTTTGGCTGTTACCTTTAATTTATATTCTTCTGGAATTATAGAATTGTATTTTATAAATTCTCCTTCTAAAAGTCTAGATATAATCTTAGTTTCCCCTAGATTAAATAAAATATGGTTAGGTGTGAAAGTTATATTTACACTTTTTTCATCTTCACTTAATATTTTAGATACTTCGCTAAATGTTTTTCCTGGAATTACTGCACTTATAGTATTTTCATTATTTATTTCGTTACTTCTAAGTGCTAATCTGTATCCATCTAATGCAACTAAATTAAGTTTTTCATCTCTAACTTCAAATAAAATTCCTGTAAGGATAGGTCTTGTTTCATCTTGAGCTATAGCAAAAATAGTACCTTTAATCATATTTTTTAATATTTTTTCAGGTATGCTAAAAATTATGTTTTCATTTATTTTAGGTAAACTTGGAAACTCATCAGCATCCATATGAATTAAATCAAATTTAGATTTTTCACAAAATATTTCTATAGAATTATTTTCTGTAGTGTTGATTCTTATTGAACTATTAGGAAGTTTTCTTATAATTTCACCAAATATTTTAGAATCAACAACTATTGTACCTTCTTCTTCAACATCTGCTTCTATTTTAGTTTCTATACTAAGATCTATATCTGATCCAATTAATGTGATTTCATTGTTTTTAGCTGACAAGTGAATTCCTTGTAGTATAGGCATAGGTGATTTTCCAGTTACAGCTTTTTGTGCTATTGATATTGCTTCTTGTAATTTATTTTTAGCACATGTAAATTTCATGGTTGTGTACCTCCTTTATCCACAATTAAATTTTGATTATAAATAGATAGAATAGATATATTTTTATAGTAGTAATAGTAATAGGGGCTGTTGATATGTGGATAACCATTCAAACCTTAATAAATTAGCCAAAATTAATGGAAAAATTATTGTGGATAAATAGCTCCAAAAGCTTAACCTTTATCCACAATAATAAGCAACTAATGTATATTTTTATTTTATCCACATAAAATTAAGTATATATTATAAACACCTGTTAATTGTTAGTTATTTTTTTATTTAAATCATCAATAACATTTCTTAAAGATTCATCTTTTTTTAGAATGTTTGAGATTTTTTCATAGGCGTGAATTACAGTTGTGTGATCACGTCCACCAAATTCTTCTCCTATTTTGGGAAGAGACATATCAGTAAGCTTTCTACTTAAATACATAGCGATTTGTCTTGGAAAGGCTATGTTTCTAGTTCTCCTAGAAGATTTAAGTTCTTGAATTTTTAAGTTAAAATAGTTACATACTATATCTTGTATTAGTTCTATTGTAACTTGCTTATTTTGCTCGCTTGATATTATATCTTTTAGAGCTTCTGCTGCAAGATCTACACTAATTTCTCTGTTTGTTAGAGAAGAATAGGCAACAATTCTTATTAGTGCGCCTTCAAGTTCCCTGATATTTGATTTTATTTTAGTTGCTATATAAACCATAACCTCATTAGGTATATCAAGGTTTTCTACATCTGCCTTCTTTTTTAATATAGCAATTCTTGTTTCAAAATCAGGAGCTTGTATATCAGCAATAAGTCCCCATTCAAATCTAGAACGAAGTCTATCTTCTAATGTAGGTATTTCTTTTGGTGGTCTATCACTAGATAGAATTATTTGCTTGTCAGCTTCATAAAGAGCATTGAAAGTATGGAAAAATTCTTCTTGAGTTCTTTCCTTTCCAGCAATAAATTGAATATCATCGATAAGAAGTACGTCAACATTTCTATATTTATTTCTGAATTCTTCGTTTTTATCATCTTTTATAGAGTTTATAAGTTCATTAGTAAATTTTTCAGAAGAAACATACACAACTTTTGCGTTGGGTGTATTTTGAAGTATGTAATGACCAATAGCATGCATTAAGTGAGTTTTGCCAAGTCCAACTCCTCCATATATAAAGAGCGGATTGTATGCTTTAGCAGGAGACTCGGCAACAGCTAAAGAAGCCGCATGAGCAAATCTATTACTATTACCTATTACAAATGAATCAAATGTATATTTGGGATTCAAAATAGAGGTCATTTCATCATTAACGACTATATTAGGGTTATTTGATTTAGTTCTATTTGTTTGATTATTATTAAAAATTTCTTCTGAAGTTATTGAAAATTCTATGTTATATTTTTTAGAAGTTATAAGTTTTATTGCATTTATTATAAGATCTTTATATCTACTTTCAAGAATGCCTCTTGTAAAATCATTGGGAACTTCTAATTTTATTGTATTTTCGGTTATTGATATAGGAGAAATACTTTTTATCCAGGTATTAAAGCTAACTTCAGTGAGTTCCCCTTTTATGATATTTAAAGTTTTGCTCCATAGTTGTTCTAATTGGGCATTCATTTTTTGACCTCCAGTCTATCAAAAAATAATTTTTTTAATAAATTAAATATGTAAAATTTAAACATTAACAAGTTATCAACAATAAGGTTACCTTCTATTATAATTTGTTGACAAATATAATAAATTTATTCACATGTGTATAATAATTAGGATAACAAAAATTAAATATAGGTTATTAACAATAATAATAAAATAGATATTAACAGTTGCCAACATGAATAGATAGAGATAAATAGTATAAAATATAGTAAATAAAAGGTTATTGTTAGTAAGAATTGAACAAGTTATCCACAAACTTATACACAACCTGTGGATAAGTGTAATAAGATTAAAATTATTAACAGTTCATCAATAATAATATCAAAAGAATACCTAGTGTTCAAGAACTTATCCACAAAAAACAAATAATAACTAAAATTTTATCAACAATGCCTTGAAATCTTGACAATACTAAGGTGTCTATATATAATTTAATAGTAAAACTATTTTGAGATGATAAGATGAATAGTATTGCTTAATATAAAGTGCAATAGTATCTACAAATAAAGGGGGTGTATACACATGAAGATGACATACCAACCAAAAAACAGACAAAGAAAAAAAGAACATGGTTTCAGAAAAAGAATGAGAACTTTATCTGGAAGAAACATCATTAAAAGAAGAAGACAAAAAGGAAGAAAAAAATTGACAGCATAAGAGGCCGCATTGGTGGCCTTTTTCTGCAATTGCAGAAAAAAAAGGAGCACTTATATAATGAAAAAGAATGAAAGAATAAGAAAAAATGTAGAATTCCGTCGAGTGTATAGAAGAGGAAAATCATATTCTAATAGTTTGTTAGTGCTGTATATTTTTAAAAATAATAATATAGATACAAGTAGAGTAGGAATATCAGTTAGTAAAAAAGTAGGAAACAGTGTAGTTAGAAGTAGAGTGAAACGATTGATTAGTGAAAGTTACAGATTAAACTGTAACAATTTAAAAGAGAAGTATGATCTAGTTTTTGTTGCTAGAAATAAATCAAAAGATAAAACTTATAAAGAAATAGAAAGTTCTGTTACTAATTTATTAAAAAGGGCAGGTCTATATAATTAATGTTGAAAATAATATTAATTCATATAATAAAGTTTTATAGAAAATATATATCTCCTTTAAAAAAGCCTTGTTGTAGGTTTTACCCAACTTGTTCTAAGTATGCACTAGATGCTATTAATAAGTATGGCGCTTTTAAAGGTAGTATTATGGCTATAAAAAGGATTTTAAGGTGTCATCCATTTAATCCAGGTGGATACGATCCAGTTAAATAGGTTTAAGGAGGTTTTGCCTTGGGAACTCTTTTCGGAAATTATGGTTTGGCTTTTTTTTCAATCAATTGGTTGAATAATGCCTTTATTCAATTTTTTCAAGTAATGCATAATTGGGTTCATAGCGTGGTTACAAACCCAAATATATCTTATGGTTTAACAATAATAATAGTAACTATTATTATTAGATTAGTATTATTTCCTTTAAATTATAAGCAAATAAAATCTCAAGTTGCCATGAATGAAATCCAACCAGAGTTGAAAAAATTACAAAATAAGTACAAAAATGATCCGCAAAAACAACAACAAGAAATGATGAAACTCTATAAAGAGTATGGTGTAAATCCTTTAGGGGGTTGTCTACCTCTACTTATTCAATGGCCAATACTTATTGCTCTTTATTACGTATTTAGCAATTTAAGTAAAATTGACCCTAGCATATCAAATGTAACTTTCTTAGGACTTAAATTAATGAATCCGGCTGTATTAAGTCCAAGTCAGTGGTACACATGGATATTACCATTATTATCAGGATTATTAACTTATTTATCAACTGCAATGATGACTTCTAAGAATGCAGATAGTGCTCAAGTTAAACAAACAAGAATGATGAGTGGATTTATGACTCTTTTTATAACATATATGAGTTTTAAATTTTCAACAGCATTAGTTTTATATTGGGTAACTAATAGTTTATTCCAAATAGGTCAAACATTAGTTACACAGCGTTCTCAAAATAAGAAAAAAGAAGAAGTTAAGTAATTTAAACAACAATATTGGAGATGTATGCCTAGTTTTAACATTTGGAAGGCAGGTGTATCAAACATGAGATCTATAAGAATGAGTGGAAAAACTGTAGAAGATGCAGTTTCAAAAGCTCTTAAAGAACTTAATGTTACAATAGATGAAGTTGAAACTAATGTAATAGAAGAAGGAAGCAAAGGAATTTTTGGTATATTTAAAACTAAAGATGCCGAGGTTGAGGTTATTGTTAAAGAAAAGGCCGAAGATATGGCTAAAAAGTTTTTAAGAGATGTATTAGATTCTATGGGAGTGCTTGCAGAGATAAAGATTAAAGAAGAAGATAACGTACTTAAAATTAATCTTGTAGGTCCTAACATGGGATTAATTATTGGATATAGAGGTGAAACTCTAGACTCCCTTCAATATTTAGTTAGTTTAGTCGTAAATAAAGAAAATAATGAGAAATATAAGAAAGTAACCTTAGATACGGAAAATTATAGAAGTAAAAGAGAAGAAACATTAAAAAGATTAGCAGATAAGCTTGCTTATAAAGTTAGAAAAACTAACAGGTCTGTAAAGCTTGAACCTATGAATCCTTATGAGAGAAGGATCATTCATTCAACACTTCAAAATAATTCGTACGTGGTTACATATAGTGAGGGAGAAGAACCTCATAGAAGAGTAGTTATAGATTTAAAAAAGAAAGCCTAGATTGAGGCTTTCTTTTGCTTTATAATAAAAAAGGTTTATAAATTTAGAAAGGATGGAAGTCATGAAGGAGTTTGATACTATAGCAGCAATTGCTACTAATTTAGGTGAGAGTGGAGTATCAATTATAAGAGTTTCAGGAGATAAGGCATTAAGTATTGTTAGCAGTATTTTTAGTGGAAAAAATGATAGAAAATTAGATGATATTAGAACATATTCTATGAGATATGGATTTATTATAGATAAAGATACAAAGGAAAAGTTAGATGAAGTTATAGTAAGCTACATGAAAGGACCTAGAAGTTTTACGGCTGAAGATGTAGTTGAAATAAATTGCCATGGTGGAGTTGTAGTAACAAAGAGAATTCTTGAGGAAGTTGTAAAAGCCGGTGCAAGACTTGCATCACCTGGAGAATTTACTAAAAGAGCTTTTTTAAACGGAAGAATTGATTTAAGTCAAGCGGAGGCTGTTATTGATTTAATAAGTGCAAAAACTGAGTTAAGCGCAAAGTCAGCTCTTGAACAGTCAGAAGGGAAGCTTTCCAGGGAAATAGGTAAAATAAGAAATAAGTTACTTGAAATTATTGCAAGTATAGAGGCTACTGTGGATTATCCAGAAGATGATTTAGAAGAAGTAACTTCTGAAAAGGGTAGAGAATCTGTTAGCAAATTAGTTGATGAAATTGACTCATTATTAGCTCATGCAGATGAAGGAAAGATTTTGAGAGAAGGATTAAATACAGTAATTGTAGGTAAGCCTAATGTAGGAAAATCGTCGCTTTTAAATGCGTTGCTAATGGAAACAAGGGCTATCGTTACTGATGTACCTGGTACAACAAGAGATGTAATTGAAGAGTATATGAGTATTGAGGGAATTCCTATAAAAATAGTGGATACAGCAGGAATACGTGATACTGATGACGTTGTAGAAAAAATTGGTGTAGAAAAATCACGAGAAAAAATAAATACTTCTGATCTTACAGTATTGGTTCTTGACAATAGTAGATCCTTAGATAATGAAGATAAGGAGATAATTAACTTTATAAAAGATAAGAAATATATAGTATTATTAAATAAGGTTGATTTGGAATCAAAAATTGATAAAGAAGCTTTGAAAGAGTTAAATTCTAAATATATAATAGAAATATCAGCAAAGACTGGTAGTGGATTAGATAAATTCAAGGAAGTTATAAAAGAATTATTCTTTAGCGGAAAAGTAACTTCAAAGGATGTTATGATAACCAACACAAGACATAAGGAAGCTTTAATTAGAGCAAAGGATAGTTTAGAAGCTTCTAAAAATGCTCTAGAGGATACATTTGCAATAGATCTTGCGTCTATTGATCTTAGAAATGCATGGAAAAGTCTTGGAGAAATTAACGGTGACACAGTAGAAGAAGATATAATAGATAAGATATTTTCTAAATTTTGTTTAGGAAAGTAAGGGGAGAGGAATATGAGTTATTTTGCAGGTGAATTTGATGTAGCAGTTATAGGTGCAGGTCATGCAGGGTGCGAGGCAGCACTTGCTAGTGCAAGACTTGGGGTAAGTACTGTTGTATTTGCAACTGACCTTGCAAGTGTGGCAATGATGCCTTGTAATCCCAACATTGGGGGAACAGCAAAGGGACATTTAGTAAGAGAGATTGATGCTTTAGGTGGAGAAATGGGTATAAATATAGACCACACATATATACAATCTAGAATGCTAAATACATCTAAAGGACCAGCTGTACACTCATTAAGAGCACAAGCTGATAAAGGGAAATATGCAGAAAGAATGAAACATGTTTTAGAGACTACAGAGAACTTAAATTTGAAACAGGCAGAAATTATAAAGGTTGATATAGAAGATGGTAATGTTAAAGGTGTTTTAACTAAGAATGGAGCTTATTATAAAGTTAAAGCAGCAATACTATGTACAGGAGTTTACTTAAAATCTAGAATAATAATTGGAGATATAAACTATGAAGGTGGTCCAAGTGGCCTTGCTCCAGCTAATATGTTATCACAGAGTTTAATAGATAGTGGTATAAAAATAACTAGATTTAAGACGGGAACTCCAGCTAGAATAAATAGAAGAACTGTTGATTTTTCAAAGATGATAGAACAAAAAGGTGATGATAACATAGTTCCGTTTTCATTTATGAGTGAGAATATAGAAAGAGAGCAAATATCATGTTATCTAACTTATTCAGGAGATGAAACTAAAAAAGTTGTATTAGAAAATATAGACAGATCTCCGCTTTATAACGGCTCAATTAAAAGTGTAGGACCAAGATACTGTCCTTCTTTTGAAGATAAGATAATGAGGTTTCCTGAAAAAGATAAACATCAAATATTCATAGAACCAGAAGGAGAAAATACAGAAGAAATGTATGTTGGAGGAATGTCAAGTTCTCTTCCAGAAGATGTTCAAATTAAAATGTTAAGAAGTGTACCTGGTCTTGAAAATACTGAAATGATGAGAACAGCTTATGCAATAGAATATGATTGTATAGATCCAACACAATTAAAACTTTCTTTAGAGTTTAAAAATATAAATGGATTATTTTCAGCTGGACAAATGAATGGAAGCTCAGGATATGAAGAAGCTGGGTGTCAAGGACTTATGGCAGGAATAAATGCGGCATTAAAACTTCAAGGAAAAGAACCTTTAGTTTTAAAAAGATCAGATGCATATATTGGGGTTCTTATTGATGACTTAGTTACAAAAGGAACACATGAACCATATAGAATGATGACTTCTCGTGCAGAATACAGATTGTTATTAAGACAAGATAATGCTGATTTAAGACTTACAGAAATAGGTCATAATATAGGTCTTGTAAAAGAAGATAGATATATAAAATTTACAAAGAGAAAAAAAGCTATAGAAGATGAAATAGAAAGATTAAAGAATATTCAAATAACGAACAAGCAAGAAGTAAATAAATTTTTAGAAGGGTTGAACTCAGCGGGATTAAAAAAACCAATAAGTTTATATGAGCTTATAAAAAGACCAGAGCTAAATTATTTTGTAGTAAGGGATTTAGATAAAGATAGAGAAGAGCTTCCACGTGATGTACAAGAACAAGTTAATATTATATCTAAATATGAGGGATATATTCAAAAACAATTAGAACAAGTAGAACAATTTAAGAAATTAGAAAATAGATTAATTCCAAAAGAATTTGATTATAAATTAGTAAAAGGACTGAGAACGGAAGCTATTCAGAAATTAGATAAGATAAAACCAGTAAATATTGGTCAGGCATCTAGAATTTCAGGGGTATCTCCTGCTGATATATCTGTATTTTTAATAGTATTAGAACAATACAACAGAAATAAAGGTCATAAGGAGGAAGAAGTTTAATTGAATAGTGAAAAAATATTTTATGATATATTAAATATTGCAGCAGAAAATGTTGATTTAGAATTTAATGATAAGAAGTATGATCAGTTTATTCAGTATAAAGATTTATTAAAAGACTGGAATGAAAAAGTAAATCTTACTGCTATAACTGAAGATGAGGAAATAATAAAAAAACATTTTATAGATTCAATGAAGATATTTCAATTTGAGTATTTAAGCAAAGCAAATAAAATCATAGATATAGGTACCGGGGGCGGATTCCCTGGTATTCCTATTAAAATAATGAGACCAGATGTGAATATGGTTCTTTTAGATTCATTAAAGAAAAGAATTAATGTTTTAGATGATATTTTAACTAATATAGGAATAAATGATGTAGAAACTATACATGGCAGAGCTGAAGAGTTTGCAAAAAATCCTAAATATAGAGAAAAATTTGATGCAGTAGTTTCAAGGGCTGTAGCTAATTTGGCTTCTTTAAGTGAATTTTGCTTGCCTTACGTAAAAGTTGGAGGATATTTTGTAGCATTAAAAGGACCTGCTGTTGATGATGAAGTTAAGATAGCTAAAAAAGCTATAAGTATTCTAGGTGGAAAATTAGAAGAAATAAGAGAAGTTGAAATAGAAGATAGTGACTTAAAACATAATTTAGTTATTATTAAAAAAATAAAGAATACACCTAAGCAGTATCCAAGAAAGCCTGGAACTGCAACTAAAAAACCTCTAATATAAGTTTTTATAAAAACTTTAAAATTATTGTCAAAAATTATGAGATTAATGTTAAAATAGTATTTATATTAGTAAATTATAGAGGGATGGGGAATTTATGAAAAAGGATATTGAGTACATATCTACTGATATAATTATTCCAAATACTTATCAGCCTAGAAAATACTTTAATGAAGATACTATTGATGAATTAGGAGAGTCTATAAAAACTTATGGAATAATTCAACCTTTGTCTGTTAGAAAAATAGAAGGTAACAAGTATGAACTAATTGCAGGAGAAAGAAGATTTAGAGCAGCTAAAAAAATCGGACTAAAAGAAGTTCCTGTAATAGTTACTGACATTAGTAATAAAGATTCAGCTGCAATAGCGCTTCTAGAAAACATCCAAAGAGAAAATTTAAGCTTTTTAGAAGAAGCAGAGGCATATGAAAATCTTATAAAAGAGCACAAATATACTCAAGCACAATTAGCTAGTATTATTGGAAAGAAACAATCAACTATTGCTAATAAATTAAGAATTTTAAAATTAGATGAGGATATAAGAAGAGAAATCTTAGAAAATAATTTAACAGAAAGACATGCAAGAGCACTTTTAAAGTTACCTACAAGGGAACTTCAAAAAAAAGTATTGGAAAATGTTATAAAAAGAGGGCTAAATGTAAAAAAGACAGAGGAATTTATAAATAAAGAACTGTTAAAGTTATCAGGAGAAGAACTTGCAGCAGATGGAAAGAAAAAAATAAAAGGAATATTTGCTCCTAGGGTTTATGTTAATACTGTAAAACAAGTATTTGATAAATATGGAGTTACAGCTACATATAGAACTAAGGAGTCAGACAAGAACATACAAGTTATAATAAGTATTCCTAAAAAGTAAATTTAAATAGTATTATAAAATGTTTCACGTGAAACATTCACCTAAAGTTTCTTAAAATCAAAGAAATTTTAGGTGTTTTTATTTTATATTTGTTTATAAAAGTGTCATAAGATATTATAATATATATATTAACAGTATAAAATTAGGTTTTAAAATAAAATTTACTAAAATTATATATACTAGAGGTTTGTTTTGAGGGGGAAAATTATGAAAGTCATATGTATTTTTAATCAAAAAGGTGGAGTTGGAAAAACTACTACTAATATAAATTTATGTGCTAATTTAGCTATGAATGGTCACAAGGTACTATCTATTGATATCGATCCGCAAGGAAATACAACAAGTGGACTTGGAATTGATAAAAATAAAATAAAATACTCAATATATGATGTGCTTACTTCGGAGGTTTCTATAGAAGATGCTATAATCGAAAGTGAACTTATTAATAATTTTTATATAGTTCCTTCTAATATGGATTTAGTTGGTGCAGAAGTAGAACTAATAGATGTAAAAGAGAGAGAAACCATATTAAAGAGAAAAATTCAAAGTATACAAGATAAATTTGAATATATATTTATAGACTGCCCTCCTTCTTTAGGATTTTTAACAATAAATTCTCTCATCGCGGCTAATAGTGTTTTAATTCCTATACAATGTGAGTTTTATGCACTAGAAGGAGTTGGACAACTAATAAATACTATTCAATTGGTTAAAAAATCTTTAAATAAGGATTTAGAAGTTGAAGGGGTACTTATGAGTATGTATGATAATAGAACTAAATTGTGTAATGAAGTTGCAGAAGAAGTAAGTAAATATTTTAAAGATAAAGTTTATAAAACTACAATACCAAGAAATATAAGGCTTGCTGAAGCACCAAGTTTTGGACTTCCAATAGTTCTCTACGATGATAAATGCAAAGGAGCAGAAGCGTATAGAAATTTACTAAATGAATTTTTAAGTAGACAAAGTGAGGAAGTGGTAAACATTGAGTAAAAAATTTGGATTAGGAAAAGGACTGGGGGCATTAATACCAGAAGAATCTCTAGAGAATAAAGATTCAATGCTAAAGGTTGATATGAATTTAATAAAACCCAATAATGATCAACCTAGAAAAAATTTTGATGAAGAAAAGATAATTCAGTTATCAGAATCAATTAAACAACATGGAATAATTCAACCATTAATATTACAAAAGAAGGACAATATATATAGTATAATTGCAGGAGAAAGAAGATGGAGAGCTGCTAAAAAGGCAGGTTTTAAAGAGGTTCCAGCAGTTATTGTTGAGTTAAGTAATAAAGAGGTATTAGAAATTTCACTAATAGAAAATATACAAAGGGAAGACTTAAATCCTATAGAAGAAGCTATAGCATACAAAAAATTAATAGATGAATTTAAACTAACACAAGATGAGTTATCAAAACGAATAGGAAAGTCTAGAACTGCTATTACAAATTGCATGAGGTTATTAAATTTAGATTTTAGAGCTCAAGGTTATTTAATCGATGGAGTAATAACAGAAGGGCATGGACGAGCTTTATTAGCACTTGATGATAAAGAAATTCAATATAAAATGGCATTAGAGATAATAGATAAAGAGCTAAGTGTAAGACAAACAGAATCTATTATAAAAAACATGAAGAAAAAAAGTATAAAAGAAAAGGAAGAACAACACGATAATATAAAACCGTATTATGATGATATAGAAAATAAATTAGAAAGTTTATTTAATACAAAAGTAGTATTGAGGTCTAAGGGAAATAGAGGTAAAATACAAATAGAATATTATTCAGAAGAAGATCTTCAGAGAATAATTGATATTTTAAAAATATAATTTTCAAAATGTTTCACGTGAAACATTTAGGGAGGACTAGGAGTATGAAACAAATAATGACACATTTAGTTAGTGTACAACCCTACATAATACTGGCTCTTATATTTGTTGTAGTGATATTACTAATTATTATGTTAGCACTTTTAAAATCTATGAGCAGACTAGAAAAGAGACAAAGAAAACTTACAAGAGGAATCAATAATAAAAATTTAGAAGAAATTATAACTTCTTATTTAGATAAAATAGATGAAGTTAAAGAAGAATCATCTGAAGTCAGAAATCAACAACAGGAACTTAGTGAAAGACTAAGTAAATGTGTTCAAAGAGTTGGAATTGTAAGATATAAGGCTTTTGAAGATATTGGTAGTGATCTTAGTTTTTCAATAGCACTGTTAGATAATAATAACGATGGAGTTGTTATTACCGGTATATATGGAAGAAATGATAGTACGGTTTATGCAAAACCTATAGACAAAGGAATTTCAAGATATGATTTATCACAAGAAGAGCAGGAAGTTTTAATAAAGGCCTCAGAAAATATAGATGAATAATATAAATAAAATCCTAGGAATTTGTAATTCTTAGGATTTTATTTATATTTAGTCTTTAATTTTTTTAATGTATTATTAAATAGTGAGTTAAAGTTAGAGATACTATCAGAACCTATTGTTTTTAGGATGGAATGGTAAATACCATAGGATATTACATTTGCAATATGCATTACAGTATATAATCTAGTATTTTGAAGAACCATAAATTCCAAAGCGCCAGATACATTTACAATACCAGTTATGCTTAGGTCTCCAACTTTAGGAAGTTTTTTATTCATAGCAGCACCAGGTGTAAGAGGTTTGTTTTCTAAAATTATATTTCCTATACTATCAATTTTTCCAAGACAAGCATCTATAGCAATTATATAAGGATATGTATACTTATCATGAATTTCATCTAAAGTTTTATTTAGGTTTTTTGCATGTACAGGATTTTGCAAAGTCCCATATAATCCAAAATCATCTGAAATTAAGGATTTTAATTTTTCCCCAACTAAAGGGCCTAAACTATCTCCAGTGGATCTATCTGTTCCAATACACAAAAAAACTATAGGGCGTTTAGTTTTTAATATTTCATATAGTCTATCAGACAAGTTATCTCTTAGTTTATATATACAATTTTGTTCTGCAGATTTTAATATAACTTTATTATTCATAATAAAAATTCCTCCTTTGTTAAAAATTATTTACCAAAGAAAGAATTTTTATTCAATAATATGTAAAATTATTGTAATAGTTAGCAGCCTATGCACCGATAACTTTATAAATTCCAAAGATTAAAAAACATACACCTAATACTAATATACTGTATTTAATTACTGTGGTTATTTTCTTTGATTTTGTTGGTTTAGCAAGTTTAAGACCCTTAAGGGCAAGTACATTCAAAAGTACAAACCAAGAAATCATTCCTATTATCATAGAAATAATAGATAAACTACATATGAAAAAGCCCTCATCATACCAATTATTTATAACTGTTGTACTTATAGCTATCCATAAAGCTGGAGTCATTGGATTTAGAAAAGTTATTACATATCCAGCGAAAAAAGAATAGGATTTTTTTGAAGCATCACAATATTTTTTTTCTCTAGTAGAGTTAATTCCAATTAAAATCATAGCAATACCTGAAAGAATCCAAAAAAAAGACTCCGCATTTTTATTTAATTTTAAAAGACTAAGAAGGCCACAATTAACTATAATTAGATAGGAAATATCAGCGCTAATAGCGCCTAAAGATACTAAAAAACCCTCTTTAAATCCCCTAGAAATAGTTCTATTAATTGATTCTATAGCAGAAGGACCAAGAGGTATAGAAATTAAAATTCCTATAATATAACCGAATAATATAGACTTTAAAATACAAAGTAAGCTACACATTATAATCTCCTTTAAACTTTTGTTTTTATAAAAGTATTTATAACTATATACTTATATCATTATTTAATTTATTATATTATTGTTTAATTTATTATATAATTGTATATAAAATATAATAAACTAAAAAAATGTAATTTACAAAAGTAATTTAGTTTATATTATTATTTTATTACAAAGGGTATAAGGGGTGATACTATGGCTAAAGAGTTTTTTTTAGGAGATATTGTTGAAATGAAAAAACAACATCCTTGTGGCAGTAAAGAATGGGAAATAATAAGAGTTGGAGCAGATATAAAAATAAAATGTAATGGATGCGACAGAATTGTTATGTTACCTAGAAGTAAGTTTGAAAAAATGGTAAAGAAGATAGTAAAACAAAATAAACCACAAAATTTAGAAAAATAATGAATTAAATTGAAATAAAAGGAAATAAAAATAATATCTTGATTTTTACGACTTGTAATGATAAAATTAAGAAATGTGATCCCTGCTGTGTCACACGCACAGCCGTTAGTCCAAGGGGAGGAGGTGAAATCAATGAGAAATTACGAAACTTTATTTATATTAAATCCTTCTTTAGACGAAGAAGCTACTAAAGCTGCTATCGAAAAGTTTAAGGGTGTAATAGAAAGAGAAGGCGGAGTAGTAGAAAACGTTGATGAATGGGGTAGAAGAAAGCTTGCTTATCCTATAAACAAAATCAACGAAGGATACTATACTCTAATCAACTTTAAAGCTAATCCTGAGTTACCTAGAGAATTAGAAAGAGTATTCAGAATTACTGACGGAGTTATGAGATTTATGGTAGTTAATCCTGAAAAATAGGTGGTGTAAAGATGAATAGAGTTGTTTTAGTTGGAAGATTGACAAAAGATCCAGAACTAAGATTTACACCAGGAGCTGGGAAAGCAGTTGCAACTTTCACTTTAGCTGTTAACAGAAGGTTTAAAAGCCAAGGCCAACCAGATGCTGACTTTTTACCTATAGTAGTATGGGGAAAACAAGCTGAGAATACAGCCAACTATGTTGGAAAAGGTAGTCAAGTTGGAGTAAGTGGTGCAATACATACAAGAAGTTATGAAGCTAAAGATGGAACAAGAAGATATGTTACAGAAATTGTAGCTGATGAGGTGCAATTCTTAGATTCAAGAAATGCTGTCTCGAGAACAGAGCCAAGATCTACAGGAATGAATGAATTTGATTCATCAAACAATGACAATGATTTTAATCAAAGTTATGATGAAGAAATTACTCCAATAGATGATGGAGATATACCATTCTAATAATTTACGTCAATAAGTTTAGGTTAAGGAGGGAAAAGATATGGCTTTAAATAAAAGAGGTGCAAAGAGAAGAAGAAAAAAAGTTTGTGCTTTTTGTGCAGATAAATCATCTTCAATAGATTACAAAGATGTAAACAAATTAAGAAAGTATGTTACAGAAAGAGGAAAAATACTTCCAAGAAGAATTTCTGGTAACTGCGCTAAGCACCAAAGAGAATTAACTTTAGCAATAAAGAGAGCTAGAAATGTAGCTTTATTACCATTTACAACAGACTAATAAGAATATAAAGCAGTGTCAAAATAGGACACTGCTTTTTTGATATAGTTATAAGGTTAAATTTATATAATATCACTGAAAAATAAACTAAAGTTGCATATATGGTTAAAAATAACTAAAATATATATATAGCATATATTGAGGATGGTGTTATATGAAAAACGAAGATTTTAATATTATGACCAATATAAAAATAATAGAAAACCTAAAGGCTGAACTTCTATGCATAATAGGAGATTTTTTTAAATTACTGTCAAGAGGAAGTAATGTTGCACAAAATGCAATTTTAGAATGTATTTCAGGGGCTATAATAATTTTATATTTATTAGGAGATAAGCTTGGATATTCTTACAAAGATATAGATGAAACAATAGAGACTAAGTTAAAAATAGGTATCAGTGAAGAAGATATAATAGAAAAAGAGAGTAAGGGGCTAACTAGACTACAAAGACACATTAAAAGATAATATATGGAGGATTATATGCAAAAACAAAGTTATTCACCAAAAGCAATAGCTGAAACTGGTATTATGTTTGTAATTATAATGTTGATAACACTTATAACAACTACAATACCTATTTTAGCGTTCATAGGTATGTTTATTTTGCCAATTCCAATAATATTACTTTATATTAGATATAACTATAAAGTTGCTTTTACTGCTGTAATTATGAGTATCATAGTAACAAGTCTATTTTTTGGAGGTATTACAGCACTAGCCTCTGGAATATCTTATGGATTAACTGGTTGTGCATTTGGGTATTGTATAAAAAATAAAAGGAAAAGTACAATATCTTTGATTGTAGTATCCATTTCAATATTACTAGGAAATATAATTACATATCTAATATATGCTTTATTTATAGGCAAACAAGGAATATTAAATACTTTAAATTCTTCAATAGAAGTAATAAGACAATACTATATAGATTTAAGAAATGTTTATATTCAGCAAAGTGGTTCTCCAGATATAGTAAGTAAAATTAACGAAATTATAAATCAAATAAATTTAAGAAATATGCTTATAATTTTGCCAATAGTATTTATTATAAATAGCCTTATACAAGGATATATAAATTACTTAATAACTTATAAAATTTTAACTAAATTAAGATATAATATGGAAAAACCTGTTTCTTTCAGTGAGATTTATATATCTAATAGAGTAGTTGCTTTAACTATAATAATAACTTGCCTAGGTGTAATGTTAAAATCACGAGGAATTATTTGGGGTGGATACTTAGGTTCTATATTTCAGAATATAAGTATGATGCTCATTATTATTGATGGAATGAGTTATTTAACACATTTATTAAGAAGAAGATATAAAATATCTAGAGGAGTAACTATAACTATATTAATTATTGGATTTCTTATGCCTTTATTTCAAGACCTTTATTTAGTTTTAGGAAGTGCAGACATATTGTTAAATTTAAGAGGATTTGATCCTAATCCAATAAGAAAGGTAAAATCGAGGGAGTAAAATGGATAATAACTATTTTTTTAGAAATAAAGTTTATATAGTCATTATGTTAGGTACTATCTCTCTTTTTTTTATACTAGGTCATGTAAAAATAGGAGGCATTCTTCTTTTTTGTTACTTGAATTTTCTTTTATATAAATCTAAGAGTGCTAAAGTGAAAAATGATGAATGGGAAAAATTCATAGAGGATTTTTCTTCTAAAATGGATATATATTCTAAAAATTTGCTAATAAAATCACCATTTCCATTGGTTATTGCAGAGAATACAGGAGATATTTTATGGTATAACAAAAAATTTTTAGAGATATTTGAAAAGGGAGAATTTATAGCGAGAAATTTAAGAGATATAATAAATGACACAAATATAAATAAGATTTTAAATGGAGAAAAAGAAATTTTTAAATATGTAAATATAAAAAATAAATACTATAATATATTTGCAAATACAAGTGAAGATCAAGGAACTTCTACAAAAAGTAATAAATCTATAATTTTTTACTTTTGTGATGTTACACATGAAGTAGAACTTATGAAAGAAATTAAAAAAAATAACCATACAATTATGCTAATTGATGTGGATAATTTAGATGATGTATTAAAGACTACAGAAGAAGATAAAGCTGTTTTATTATCTGCTGAAATAGAAAGAACTATAAAAAATTATGCTCAGAGTTTAAATGCTATGATTATAAAGTATTCTTCTAGTAGGTATGTTGTAGTTGCTTATTACAAAGATATACAAGAAGAAATGAATAAGAATTTTGATATATTAGATGATATTAGAGAAATAAATTATGGAAACAAGTTGACAGTTACTTTAAGTATTGGTGTTGGTGTTAGTGGAGAAACGCCACTTCAGAATTATGAATTTGCAACTTCTGCTAAGGATTTAGCCTTAAGTAGAGGTGGAGACCAAGTTGTGGTAAAGAATAGAGACAATCTACAATTTTACGGTGGAAAGACTAAGGAATTTGAAAAAAGGACTAAAGTAAGAGCAAGAGTTATTGCTCATGCATTAGTTAATCTTATAAATGAAAGTAGTAATGTTTATATAATGGGACATGTAAGTCCAGACATTGATGCAATAGGAGCTGCTATTGGAATCAGAAGTGTTGTTAAAACTCTTGGGAAAAGGGGTAAGATAATACTAGATGAAGTAAATACAGGTATAGAAAATGCAGTATATAGAATTAAAAAGAATAATTTGTATGATGAGACTTTTATATCTTCAGAGGGAGCTATAAACTCTCATGACAAAAATAGTTTACTTATACTTGTAGATGTAAATAGTAAGGATTATATTCAAAGTAGCAAGGTTTTAGCGCATATAGACAGAGTGGTAATTATAGACCACCATAGAAAATCAACTGAAGCTGTAGAAGATGCTCTTTTAAGTTATATAGAACCATATGCATCTTCAACCTGTGAGCTTGTAACTGAAATGTTACAGTACATGATTGAAAGTCCAAAAAAAAATATAAGTCCACTAGAAGCTGAGATGATGCTTGCAGGGATTTATATAGATACGAAGAATTTTTATTTTAAAACTGGAGTTAGAACTTTTGAGGCAGCTGCATATCTAAGACAGCTTGGAGCTGATATAATAGATGTTAAGAAGATGTTTGCA
The DNA here is from genome assembly GCF_900176615.1 of Clostridium massiliodielmoense. Taxonomy (GTDB): domain Bacteria; phylum Bacillota; class Clostridia; order Clostridiales; family Clostridiaceae; genus Clostridium_H; species Clostridium_H massiliodielmoense. The sequence continues at coordinate 158,972 of NZ_FXLO01000006.1, read as the reverse complement.
GGTCATCTGGACACTTATATAAAAAAGGCAGAAATAATGAGCTTAGCAGAAGTCAAAGACGATATAGCTATAGCTACATGTCCACCTGATATAAAAGATAATATACTAGTTGCTCAAGCAGCTGATGAATTGCTAAATATTACAGGTGTTCAGGCATCATTCGTTATTGCTAAAATAAATGATGATGTATTTATAAGTGCAAGGTCTTTTGGCGATATAAATGTTCAGGTTATATTAGAAACACTAGGCGGCGGTGGGCACATGACAATGGCAGGAACAAAATTGCAAAACATTTCTATGAAAGATGCAAAGAAAAAATTGCAAAATGCTATTTATAAATACTTAGGGGAAGGTGAATAATAATGAAGGTAATTTTATTAAAGGATGTAAAAGGAAAAGGTAAAAAGGGAGAAGTTATAAATGCATCAGATGGATATGCAAGAAACTTTTTATTACCAAGAGGACTTGGAAAAGAAGCTACAGATTCAAATATGCATATATTAAATAGACAAAAGGAAATAGAAAGAAAGAAGAAATTAGAAGAAACAGAAGCAGCTCAAGCATTAGCTGAGAGCTTGAGAAATAAAGAATTAAAAATGTTTGGTAAAGCAGGAGAAAATGGCAGATTGTTTGGGGCTATAACAAATAAAGATATATCAACAGAATTAAAAAAACAATTTAAAGTTGATATAGATAAAAAGAAAGTTGTTACAGAAACAATAAAGCAATTAGGAGAATACGAAGTTGAATTAAAACTTTATCCAGAAATATCTACTAAGATAAAAGTTATTATTACAGAAAAATAATTTCCAAATGAAAGGGGGATACCCAAAGGAACTTTAATATAAAATTTTCCTTGGGCAAACTATATTGAAATTTTCAGTATTAGATGAGAAATTAAAAAAGCAAATAGATTTTTTAAATGATAATATGCCTCTAGAAATACAAATAGATGTATTAGAGGACATCATGAGAAAAATAATGGATGATAAAACTATAAGAACTAGAATTATAAAACATAAACTTAATAAACAATTACATTCTAAGGATATATATAAGAAAGTTTATGCAATAAATAAAATAGTTAGTGATGGTAAGGGAATTGATATAGTTCCAAATGAAGAAAATATTTTAATGGCTATAGAAAATACTAAAGTATATATTGCTCAGGTTGTAGCAAGAAGATATGTTGAAAACAGCATAGAAAAAGATGTTGAAAAAGCTATTATAGAAAAGCAAGAAAAATATATAGAAGATGTTAGACTTGGAATAATTAGAAAGAGAAAGGGTTCTGAAAATGGAAAAACTCTTAAAAAATATTCTAAGTTAAAGGAATTAGATTCTGTAAAATTGACCAATAATATACTATCTATGTTAAGACCTAAAAGTTTCTCAGAAATAGTAGGTCAAGAAAGACCAATAAAATCTCTTATATCCAAACTTGCGTCACCTTATCCGCAACATATAATTTTATATGGACCTCCTGGGGTAGGTAAGACAACTGCTGCAAGACTTGCTTTAGAAGAAGTTAAAAGACTTAGACACACTCCTTTTGGAGAAAGTGCAAAATTTGTAGAAGTAGATGGAACAACTTTAAGATGGGATCCAAGAGAAATTGCAAATCCTCTTCTAGGTTCTGTACATGATCCTATATATCAAGGAAGTAAAAGGGATTTAGCTGAAATTGGTGTTCCAGAGCCTAAACCAGGCTTAGTTACTGAAGCACATGGTGGAGTATTATTCATTGATGAAATTGGAGAGCTTGATACTATACTTCAAAATAAACTTTTAAAAGTATTAGAAGATAAGAGGGTTGAATTTTCATCATCATATTATGATCCAGATGACGAGAATATACCTAAATATATAAAATATTTGTTTGAACATGGTGCTCCTGCTGATTTTGTGTTAATTGGTGCTACAACTAGAGAACCAAGAGATATAAATCCAGCATTAAGATCAAGATGTACAGAAGTTTACTTTGAGCCTTTATCAGCAAATGATATAAAAAATATAGTAGAAAATGCTGCACTTAGACTTAATATAAACTTAGAAGATGGTGTAAGTAGTTTAATAAGCAAGTATACTATAGAAGGAAGAAAAGCTGTAAATATTTTAGCTGATGCTTATGGATATGTTTTATACAATAAAGATATATCAGAAGGTCAAGTTACAATAACTATTAAAGATCTTGAAGAAATAATATCAATATCAAGATTAACTCCTTTTGAAGAAAATTTAAAATCTGAAAAAGGTGAAGTTGGTCATATATATGGACTTGGAGTTAGTGGATATATTGGTTCAACAATAGAAATTGAATCGGCTATTTTTGAAGCTAAAGATAAGGGAAAAGGTTCTGTAAGATTTAATGATACAGCAGGAAGTATGGCTAAAGACTCTGTATTTAATGCTGCATCTGTTATTAGAAAAATTACAGATAAGGACGTAAAAGATTATGATATTCATGTTAATGCAGTAGGTGGTGGAAAGATAGATGGTCCATCAGCAGGTGCTGCTATAACAATTTGTATAATAAGTGCTCTTTTAAATAAGCCAATAAGACAAGATGTTGCAGTAACTGGAGAAATATCATTAAGAGGAAAAGTAAAACCAGTAGGTGGCATATTTGAAAAGGTATATGGAGCAAGAAGAAAAGGAATTAAGTGTGTAGTTATACCTAAGGATAATTTAAGAGAAGTACCAACAGGTCTTAATGACATAGAAATTAAAGCTGTAGATAATATTGAGGAATTGATTAATATTGTTTTTGAAGAATAATTTTAATTACTAGTAGGAGAGATAAAAATGGAAGCACCTCTTAGAGTTTTGCCACATAATATACAGGCTGAACAAACTGTACTTGGATGTATGATTAAAGACAAAACATCTATTGCTCAATCAGCAGAAGCTTTAAGGGGAGAAGATTTTTATAGGGAAAGTCATAAAATTATATTTAATGCTATATATGAGCTTTATTCAAAAGACATTCCTGTAGATATGGTAACATTAATAGAAAAATTAAAATCTACTGAGAAATTACAAATTGTAGGCGGAATTACTTATATAACGGAATTAAGTAATTCCGTTGAATCAACTATAAATGTAAATTCTTATATAAAGATTGTTGAAGAAAAATCTATTTTAAGAAAGCTTATAAAAGCTTCAGCTGATATTACAGAAGAATGTTACTTAAATCAAGAAGATGTACCAAGCGTACTTGATAAAGCAGAAAAAAGAGTATTTGATATAGCAGAAAAGAGAACATCAAGTGATTTTGAACCTATAAGTAATGTTCTCGAAAGAGGCTTTGAGCAAATAGAAAAGATTTTTAATAATAAGGGAGAAACAACAGGAATCCCATCAGGTTTTCCAGAACTTGATGCAAAAACATCAGGATTTCAACCAGGTGATATGATATTAATTGCAGCAAGACCATCTATGGGAAAAACAACATTTGCTATAAATATAGCTGAATATGCAGCTATAAGAGAAGGTAAAAATGTTGTGGTTTTCTCACTCGAAATGTCTAAAGAGCAATTAGCATATAAAATACTTTGCTCAGAAGCAAATGTAGATATGTTAAAACTAAGAACTGGTGAATTGGAAGATGGTGATTGGGAGAGAATAGCTAAAGCTTCAGGACCTATTGCAGCATCTAGTATTTACATAGATGATACTGCGGGAGTATCTGTTATGGAAATGAGATCTAAGTGTAGAAGGTTAAAAATAGAACATGGAATTGATCTTATAGTAATAGACTATCTTCAACTTATGAGTGGAAGCTCAGGGTCAGAAAGCAGGCAACAAGAGGTATCTGAAATATCAAGATCCATAAAAGCATTAGCAAAAGAAATGCATTGTCCAGTTATAGCATTATCGCAGTTATCCCGTGCTCCAGAACAAAGAGCAGATCATAGACCTATGTTATCTGACCTTAGAGAATCTGGTTCAATAGAGCAGGATGCTGACCTTGTTATGTTTTTATATAGAGATGAATATTATAATAAGGAAACTGAAGATAAAAATATAGCAGAATGTATAATTGCAAAACAAAGAAACGGCCCAGTTGGAACTGTAAAACTTGCTTGGCTTGGTCAGTACAGTAAATTTGGTAGACTAGATATTATACATCAAGAATAAAAAAAGATGTGACTATAAAAATCACATCTTTTTTTATTACTTGATTTCTATTCTTTTTTGATTTCCATTGCTTTTCTTTGGAAGAACTAATTTTAAAACGCCATTTTCAAAGTTAGCTTCAATATTATTTTCATCAATATCATTTATGAAGAAACTTCTTTTAAATTCTCCATAATGTCTTTCACGTCTTACATAGTTGTTTTTATCATCTTTGTCTTCTACAGAATCTTCACGTTTTGCTGAAATTGTTAAATATCCATTTTCATAGTAAAGATCTAGATTTTCTTTTTTCATTCCAGGAAGATCAGCTTCAACTAAGTAAGCTTTTTCAGTATCTCTAACATCTACATTAAATCCAGTATTCATAGTTTTTGGAAAGAAGTCATCATTAAAGAAGTTATCAAATAAATTATTGAAAAAATCTTCTCTCCTTCTTAAATTTCCATGGTTTCTAAAAGGAATCATTTCAAACATTTAAAAAACCTCCTTAACATATATTAAATATTTATTTAAATTAGCTTGCTAGTAATTAAGTACTAGTAAGTGATTACCCTGTATGCTTATATAATACGCTAAAGGTCAAAGAAAGTCAAAGTCTAAAATGGCGCGTTTTATAAAGCTAGAAGTAAAAACAAATATGATTAGTTTAATATTTGCAGATAATAATAAATTTTAATAGCATAAGTGGATTTTTGAAAAATTTTAAGGAAAATACTAATTATTCCATAAACCATTGATTAAATTTTTAATTAGGAGTAAAATTGTGTGTGTATAAATAAAATGCTCCTATGGCTCAGTTGGTAGAGCAACTGATTCGTAATCAGTAGGTCGCAGGTTCAAATCCTGTTAGGAGCACCAAGAAAATTATTAGCTTGAAGGTTGAGATTACTAACATATCTTAGCCTCTTTTATTTTTTCATAGAGAAGTAATTTTCATAGAGATGTAGTATTCAAGAAAAAAAGTACAAAATAAAGGGTATTTGAGATATACTATTGTAGTAAAATAATAAGTAATGAAAATAAAAATGCTATAAAGTACAAGTTATACTTTATAATGAACATAAAGGAGATTTTAAAATGGCAATAAGAATAGTAACTGATAGTGGGTGTGATTTACCTAAAGATATTATTGAAAAGTATAATATTAAGTTTTTACCTCTATATGTATATGTTAATGATGAACCATATTTAGACGGGGTAACTATTGAACATAAAGAAGTTTATGATGGTATGAGAAAGGGCAACATATATAAGACAGCCCAAATACCACCGAATGTATTTTATGATGCTTTCAAAGAGTGTGCTGAAAACAATGATACATGTATTTATATAGGTTTTTCATCAGAACTTTCAGGTACTTATCAGTCATCAATGATAGCAAGGGAAGATATTTTAGAAGAATATCCTGATTTCGATATACATGTTGTAGATACAAAATGTGCATCATTAGGATTTGGACTTGTGGTTTATAAGGCTGTTCAAATGGTTATGGAAGGAAAGACTAAAGAAGAATTATTAGAAGATATTCAGTTTAACAGTAAACACATGGAGGGAATTTTTACTGTTGATGATTTAGAATATTTATATAAAGGCGGAAGAGTAAGTAGGGGTTCTGCTGTAATAGGTGGACTTTTAAATATTAAACCTATATTAGACATAGAAAAGGGTAAACTAATTCCAATAGATAAAGTTAGAGGAAAGAAGAAAGTTTTAAAAAGGATTTTAGAACTAGTAAGAGAACGTGGTGCAGATTTAGAGAATCAAACAATTGCAATATCTCATGGAGATGATATAGAAGCAGCAGAAAAGGTAAAAGATATACTTAAGGAGGAATTTGGATGTCAAAACTTCTTAATAAGTACCATTGGAGGAGTAATAGGTTCCCATGTAGGACCTGGAACTGTTGCAGTATTTTTTCTTAACGATATTAAATAAGTAAGGGGGATAAAGCATATGGATATAAAAATTGTTGCAGATAGTAGTTGTGATTTATCACAGGAATTAAAAGAAGAAATGAATATAGATATTGCTCCTTTAACATTAATATTAGAGGACAAAGAATATATAGATAACGAAGATTTAAATAGATTAGAATATATTGAAAATATGAAAAAATGTAAAACAGCTCCTAAAACAGCTTGCCCTTCTCCACAAGATTATATGGAAAAGTATAAAGGAGAAGAGAGTATATTTGTAGTTCCTTTATCATCAAAATTAAGTGGAAGTTATAATAGTGCTGTACTTGCAAAAAATTTATTTTTAGACGAAATAGGAAATAAGTTTATTCATGTATTTGATTCTGTTACAGCTTCAGTAGGTCAAACAATAATATCTCTTAAAATAAATGAGCTTTCAAAGCTTAATTTAGGAGAGTTTGAAATTGTAGAGAAAGTAAATAAATATATAAGTGAAATGAAAACATTTTTCTTATTAGAAAGCTTAGATCATTTAGCAAAGGCAGGAAGACTAAATCCTATTATTGCAAAGGTTGCAAATATGTTATCTATAAAGCCAATTATGGGTTCTAATGATGATGGAACTATAAGATTAGTTGAAAAAACAAGAGGATATAAAAAAGCATTTAAAAGATTTATAGACATAATTGGAGAAGAAGGAAGCAATTTAGAACAAAAAGTACTTGGAATTGCTCATTGTAATTGTCTTGAAAGAGCTCTTAAATTTAAAGAAGAAGTTTTAAAGAGATATAACTTTAAAGATGTAGTAGTTGTTGAAATGTCTGGATTAAGTACAACTTATGCAGATGACGGTGGTCTAGTAATTGCATTCTAAATAAAGTAGTCACATAACAAACAGTTTGTTATGTGATTTTTATTTAACTATTTTTAGTAATAAAATTCCTCATATTGAAAATTTATAAATAATTTGATATAAGTACTTTATTATTTCATAAATACTAAGTATAATAGTAATTATATTTAGTACATTTGTTTGTGGATGGTAAACAAAATAAAATTATAATATTAATATATGATATAAATAAGGGGGCATAAATTATGAAAAAGGTAAGTATTGCATTATTAGGCTTAGGAAATGTAGGTAGGGGAGTATGGAAAATACTAGATGCCAATAAGGATGAAATAAGAGAAAGATCGGGATATGAAATAGAGGTTTCTAAAATATTAGTTAGAGATAGAGATAAAAATAGGGGTATAGATGTACCTGATGAGATTATAACAACTAATGCTGACGAAATATTTGAAGATGAAAATATAAAGATTGTAGTAGAATTAATGGGTGGAATTGATCCTGCTAAAGAATATATGATAAGGGCTATGAAAAATAATAAACATGTAGTAACAGCAAATAAACTTGCAGTTGCAACTTGTGGTTCTGAACTTTTAAAAACAGCTCAAGAACAAAACGTAAGATTATGTTATGAAGCAAGTGTTGCTGGAGGAATTCCAATAATACACGGATTAAGTGAAAGTTTAACAGCAAATAAAATTGAACAAATAGTAGGAATTATAAATGGAACAACAAACTACATATTAACAAAAATGCGTTTAGATAATATGGATTTTAAAGAAGCACTAAAGGAAGCACAACAAAAAGGCTATGCAGAAGCTGATCCAACATCAGATGTTGAAGGATATGATGCTGTATATAAACTTGCAATATTAACTTATCTTGCATTTGGTAAAAAGGTTAATGTAGATTCAATATATAGAGAAGGAATTCAAAAGATAGAATCAATAGATATAGATTATGCTAAAGAATTTGGATATGTAATTAAGCTTTTAGCAATAGTTAAAGATGTAGATGATACTTTAGAATTAAGAGTTCATCCAACAATGATCCCAGAAAGACATCCTCTTGCTAATGTAAATGATTCTTTCAATGCAATATTCTTGAAGGGTAATGCAGTTGGTGATTTAATGATGTATGGACGTGGTGCTGGAGATCTTCCAACAGGAAGTGCTGTTGTTGGAGATATAATTTCTGTACTAAGAAATGAAACAGATCCATTATTTAAATTATCAAAACATAAATTGGGAAATTCTAAAAAGATAAGTAGTATGGAAGAAACAGAATGTGAATATTACATTAGAATGACTGTAAATGATGAACCAGGAGTTTTAGGTAATATAGCAGGTATTCTTGGAAGACATGATGTAAGTTTACTGTCAGTAATACAAAAAGCGAAAGAACAGGAATCTGTAAAACTAGTATTTATAACTCACAAGACACTAGAAGGAAATATAAATAAGTCAATGGAAGAAATGAAAAAGTTAAGTAGCGTTCAAAATATAGAAAATATCATAAGAGTAGAAAAGTTACAATAAGGTTTTAGGGGGCTAGGTAAATGGAAAAGATTTTTTATAGAAGTACAAGAGGAGGAGAAGATAAAACTTTAGCATCACAGGCTATATTAAAAGGAATAGCAGATGATGGAGGATTATTTGTTCCAAATAAAATTCCTAAGATAGACAAATCTCTAGAAGAGTTAAGCAAAATGAATTATAGAGAACTTGCATATTTTGTTATGAGTAAATTTTTCACTGACTTTACTGAAGAGGAATTAAAGACATGTATAGACAGAGCATATGATAGTAAATTTGATACAGAAAATATAGCAGAGGTTAAAAAAGTAGGTGAAGATTTTTTCTTAGAACTTTATCATGGACCAACACTTGCATTTAAGGATATGGCATTATCAATACTTCCTCATCTTTTAACTACATCTGCAAAAAAACAAAGTTTAAATAAAGAAATAGTAATTTTAACTGCCACATCAGGGGATACTGGTAAAGCTGCACTTGAAGGTTTCACAAATGTAGATGGAATAAAAATTATAGTATTTTTCCCAGAAGAAGGGGTAAGTGAAATTCAAAAGAAGCAAATGGTTACGCATAAAGGAAACAATACTTATGTAGTTGGAATAGAAGGAAATTTTGACGATGCTCAAAGTGGAGTTAAAAAGATTTTTAGAGATGAAAGCTTTATAAATCTTTTAGATAAAAACAATTACGTATTTTCATCAGCTAACTCTATAAATATAGGACGTCTAATTCCTCAAGTTGTGTATTATTTCTACGGATATTTAAAGATGTGCAATATGAAAGAGGTTGCTATTGGAGAAAAGATAAATGTAATTGTTCCTACAGGAAACTTTGGAAATATACTTGCGGCCTATTATGCTAAAAACATGGGACTTCCAATTAATAAACTTATATGTGCATCTAATGATAACAAGGTGCTATATGAATTTTTAAGCACAGGTAAGTATGACAAGCTAAGAGAGTTTGTAACAACAATATCACCATCTATGGATATATTAATTTCAAGCAATCTTGAAAGACTTTTATATAGTATAAGTGGGGAAGAAACAGATGTTGTAAAAGAACTTATGAATAGTTTAGATAATAATGGACACTATGAAATAAGTGATAATATGAAAGAAAAACTTAAAGATTTTTATGGGAATTTTGCATCAGAAGATGAAACAAGAAAAGGTATAAAGGAAGTTTACCAAAGCAGTAAATATTTAATTGATACTCATACATCTGTTGCATATAGTGTTAATAAAAAGTATAAAGAAGAATTTAATGATAATACAAAGTCTTTAATAGTATCAACAGCTAGTCCATACAAATTTACTTATGCAGTTATGAATGCTTTAGATAATAAGTTTAAGGATTATGATGATTTTAAACTTATAAAGGAAATGAATAAATTTGTAGGATGCGAAGAACCAAAGGCAATAAAAGATATAGAAGCAAGAGAAGTTCTTCATAAAACAGTTTGTAAAAAAGATAATATGAAGAAAGAAATAAAAAGAATTTTAAATATTTAGATATATAGTGATAATGATAATTTCATTAACAAGATTTAAAGAGGATAATTATAGGTAATCTGTTTTAAATTATAAAAATGTAGATATAAAAAATGGTAAATTTTAAAAATAATTAATTAAGGGGTAGGAACAAGTAAGTTCTTATCCTTTTTTGTATGATATAATTATCTAAAAAGTAGAAGGGGGATTTAATGTGAAGGAAGATATAATAAGCCTATTAAAAGAAAATGAAGATAACTTCATATCTGGAGAAAAAATAAGCGAAAGACTTGGTATAACTAGAGCAGCTGTTTGGAAGCATATGAAGTCAATAAAAGAAGATGGATATGAAATTGAATCAGTATCAAGAAAAGGGTATAAACTTATTTCTTCACCAGACTTACTTACCTTTGAAGAAGTAAATCCTTATTTAAAGACAAATTACATAGGAAAAGATATAAGATATTATAATACAATAGATTCAAGTAATACTAAAGCGAAAGAGCTTGGAGCTGCGGGAGCAAAAGAAGGAACTGTAGTTATAAGTGAAGAACAAACAGGAGGAAGAGGTAGACTTGGGCGTACGTGGGTATCTCCTAAATTTAAAGGAATATGGATGTCTATTATTTTAAGACCTGATATAGAACCAATGGAGGCTTCTAAAATCACTCAAATTGGTGCAGCGTCAGTTTGTATTAGTATTAATGAATTAGGATTAAAGTCTGCGATAAAATGGCCTAATGATATAGTTTTAAATAGTAAAAAAGTATGTGGAATTTTAACTGAAATGAGTGGAGAGTTAAATAAAATAAATTACATAGTTATGGGTATTGGCATAAATGTAAATATAGAAAGTGATGATTTCCCGGGAGATATAAAAAATATAGCTACATCAATAAAAATAGAAGGTGGAAGTAAAGTTAAACGTAAGGAACTTGTAGGAAAGGTATTTAATAACTTTGAAATTCTATATGATGAATTTATAAAGAGTGGAACTATAAAAAAATCTATAAATATTTGCAAAGAAAATTCTGCACTTATAGGAAAACAAGTAAAGATAATAAAAAGAAGTGATGAAGTCTTTGCAAAAGCCATTGGGTTAACTGAAGATGGAGAATTGATAGTTGAATATAATGATGGCAAGGTGGATAAAATTGTATCTGGAGAGGTATCTGTTAGAGGAATGTATGGATACGTATAAGGAGGAGATATTATGTTTGGAACGATAGATAGATTTGAAGAAGAATTTGCAGTAGTAGAATTTGATGATAGAAAAGTAGTAAATATATTAAAAGATAAACTCCCAAAGGAAGTAAAAGAGGGAGACGTATTAAAATTTGACCATGACACAATAACTATAGACTACAAAGAAACTGAAAAAAGAAGAAAAGAGATACAAGAACTAACAAAGGATTTATTTGAGTAAAGAGATTAAAAGACCATTGTAATTTTTATAATGGTCTTTTAAATAGGGAGATATTACAATGGTAACTTTAATAATTTCAATATTGATTGGGATTACAGGATACTTTATTGGTGGAGCTATAGGAGGAGAATTTGTAGCTGTAATTTTGGGAGTTGCAGGTTTTTTTGCACTTCCTTTTAATATGCTAGAAAAGCTCTATGCTAAGTTTTACAAGGATAACAAGGATATTTAGATAAATAAAAAAGCTCTATACTATATTTATAGATTAGATTGTGTATATTAAAGATGAATATATTTTCATATTAAAACATAAAAAAGTAGTGCTGACAAAAGTTATCAGCACTATTTTCGGTGGTATCTTTATATTATCTAGTTTGACCTTCTCCGTAGATTATATATTTAGAAGAAGTAAGTTCTTTAAGTCCCATAGGTCCTCTTGCGTGAAGTTTTTGTGTGCTTATTCCGATTTCAGCACCAAATCCAAATTCTGAACCATCAGTGAAACGTGAAGATGCATTTACATATACAGCAGCAGCATCAACTTCATTTAAGAATCTTTGAGAGTTTTCATAGTTATTTGTAACTATAACTTCTGAGTGTTTTGTACTGTATTTATATATGTGGTCTAATGCTTCATCTAGTGAGTCTACAACTTTACTTGCAAATTTAAAGTCTAAGAATTCTTTTGCAAAGTCTTCTTCTGTTGCTTCTGTTGCAGATTCAACTAAAGATTGAGTTCTTTTACATCCCTTTATTTCTACGTTTAAAGGTTTTAATTTTTCAGCGAGATATGGAAGAAACTTATCAGCTATGTCTTTGTGTACAAGTAAACTTTCCATTGCATTACATACTGATGGTCTTTGAGTTTTGGCGTTTATAACTATATTTGCAGCAATTTCTAAATCAGCAGATGCATCTACATATACATGACAGTTTCCAGTGCCAGTTTCAATTACAGGAACTGTTGCGTTTTTAACTACTGCATTTATAAGACCAGCTCCACCTCTTGGAATTAAAACGTCTATATATCCATTTAGTTTCATCATTATATTTACTGCATCTCTACTTGGAGTTTCGATAAAGTTTATAGCCCCTTCTGGAAGACCAGCTTTTACAGCTGCATCAGAAATTATTTTTGCTATAGTTGAATTTGAGTGTATAGCTTCAGAACCACCTCTTAAGATAGCTGTATTACTTGACTTTATACAAATAGCAGCAGCATCTACAGTAACATTAGGACGAGCTTCATATATTATACCAATAACTCCTAGAGGAACACGAATTTGACCAATTTTTAAGTTATTAGGTCTTCTCCACATTCTAATTACTTCTCCAATTGGGTCATCTAGTGATGAAACATCTCTTAAACCTTGTGCCATTGATTTTATTCTTTCCTCATCAAGCAGAAGCCTATCAAGTAAAGATTCAGTTAGTCCTTTTTCTCTACCATTGTCCATATCTTTTTTATTAGCTTCAATTATTGCTTCAGTATTTTCAATTAAAGCATCTGCCATAGCATTTAAGGCGTTATTTTTAGTAACTGTACTCATAATAGCCATTTTTCTTGCAGCGGATTTTGCAAGGGATGCTGTTTCAATTACGTAATTTTCTATGTTCATTTTAATTCCTCCTTATATTTTTTCTAGTATTACTAGGTTGTTTTTATGAATTACTTCGTCATAGTTTTTATAACTTAATGTATCTTCTATTTCATTAGAATCTAGTCCTTTTATTAAATCAATTTCCATAGAATTATAGTTTGTAATACCATGGGCTATTTCTTCTTTTTTAGAATTTAGAATTGATATTACTTCACCTTCTTGAAATGTACCGTCTACAGAAATAATTCCTTTAGGAAGTAAACTCTTATTTCTTTTTACCAATGCTTTTTCAGCACCATCGTCTACTATTATAGAGCTTGTTGGTTTAGTTGCAAAAGCCATCCAATGTTTTTTTGCTTTAACATGATCTTTTTGACCAAGGAATAGTGTACCTACTTCTTTTGCATCAAGTATATCTGTTAAGAAATTACGATTATCTCCATTTACAATAACCATTGATGATCCTGAAGATGTTGCGATTTTACCTGCATTAATTTTAGTTGCCATTCCACCAGTGCCAAGTGAACTTCCAGCACCACCTGCAGCAGATACAATGTCATCTGTGATTTCATCAACTACTGGAATGAATTTTGCATCTGGATTAGTTTTTGGGTTGGCATTATAAAGCCCATCTATATCTGTAACTAGAACTAATAAATCAGCGTCAACAAGACTTGCTACCATAGCTGATAGTGTATCGTTATCACCAAATTTAATTTCATCTACTACAATAGCATCATTTTCATTTACAATAGGGATTACTCCTTGTTCAAGTAGTGAATAAAAAGTATTACTAGCATTTAAAAATCTAGTTCTATGAGATAAGTCTTCTCTAGTTAAGAGAATTTGTCCTACTGGTTTTCCGTATTCTGAAAAAATCTTTTCATACATATGTAAAAGTATACCTTGACCTACAGCAGCAGCAGCTTGTTTTTCTGGAATAGTTTTTGGTCTTTCTTTAAGTCCCAGTTTTCCAATACCAGCAGCAATAGCACCAGAGGATACAAGAATAACCTCGATTCCACGGTTATGAGCATCAGAAAGCTGTCTAACTAAGTTTTCTATTTTATTTAAATTAAGGAGTCCTGTAGGATAAGTTAATGTAGATGATCCCACTTTTACCACAATTCTTTTTACGTCTTTTATATAATCTTCTCTTAAATTTTTCATAATATTTAACTGTTGAGCAGTTTTGCCTCCCTTAAATTTATTTAATAATTAGGTTGTTTTTTATAAAAAGTGTATAATAAAATTATTATTATCAATTTAGCAAATTATATCATACAATAAACATTTAATTCAATTTCATAGGAGGTTATTATGAACAAGAAAATAGGATTTATCGGATGTGGCAACATGGGAAGTGCTATGATTAAGGGAATTGTTAAGTCTAAATTAGTTGATTCTAAAAATATAATAGCAAGTGATCATTTTATAGAAAAGTTAGAAGCTATGAAAGAGGAAATTGGAATTTTAGTAACAGATGACAACAATGAAGTTGCAGATTTTGCTGATGTTTTATTTTTATCAGTTAAGCCTAATATGTATAAGTCTGTAATTGAAGGAATAAAAGATACAGTAAAAAAAGAGACAATTATTGTTACAATTGCAGCAGGAGTAGATATTAAGACAACAGAAGTGAATTTTGGTAGAGATATAAAGGTTGTTAGAGTAATGCCAAATACACCAGCTTTAGTTGGTGAAGGTATGAGTGCATTATGTCCTAATGCAAATATAACTGATGAAGAACTTAAAGAAATAGTTAAGTTATTTGAATGCTTTAGTAAGGTGGAAGTAATTGAAGAAAAGTACATCAATGCAGTTACAGCATTAACAGGATCATCACCGGCATATGTTTATATGTTTATAGAAGCTTTAGCTGACGGTGCTGTTCTTGAAGGACTTCCAAGAGATAAGGCATATAAAATGGCAGCACAAGCTGTTCTTGGTTCTGCAAAAATGGTTTTAGAAACAGGAAAACATCCAGGAGCGTTAAAAGATGATGTTTGTTCGCCAGGAGGTACAACAATTGAAGCTGTTTATTCATTAGAAAAGAGTGGATTTAGAGCAGCTGTAATTGAATCTATTGAAAAATGTGTAAGAAAAGCTGAAAGTATGAGTAAATAGTAGGGAACATATATTAATTTTAATTTAAGTAAATATTAAATAATATAAAGCAATTAATTTAAGTAGTAATTTAAAAATATTGACCTATGAAATACACAATAAAAAAGTTTATTTCATAGGTTTTTTATATTTTATATAAAATATGAGAATATTAAATATAAGCCAATATTCTTTACGTATACTGTGAATAAAATAACCTTATTTATTATATTTTGTATACGTGGGTAGTTTTTAGGTGTAAAAATTAAAAAATTACGAATATTATTTTAATAAACTTATTAATAATTCGCAATTTATATTGACTAACGAATACACCTTTGCTACTATAGGTAAGGGGGGATTTAACCATGAAAAATAATTATGATGTTATAATAGTTGGAGCAGGTCCAGCGGGTATATTTACAGCCCTAGAAGTAACAAAATTAAACTCTGAATTAAGTGTTTTGATAATTGACAAAGGAAGAAATATAGAGAAAAGGACTTGTCCTGCAAGAAAAACAGGCAAGTGTGTTAATTGCAATCCATGTGCAATAACATTCGGATGGTCAGGTGCAGGAGCGTTTTCAGATGGAAAGCTTTCATTAAGTCCAGAAGTTGGTGGAAGAATACTTGAATATTATTCAGAAGAGGAATGTAAAAATCTTATAAATTATTGTGATAATATATATTTAAAATTTGGTGCAAATAAGGTAGTTCATGGTTTAAATAATGAAAGAGTTGAAGAAATTAAATATGAGGCAAGTAAGCATAATATTCGTTTAATTGAATGTCCAGTAAGGCATCTTGGAACAGAGCTTGCTTATAACGTATTAAGAGACATGTATCATCATCTTATAGATAATACCAATACAGACTTTAGCGAACTTACAGAAGCTGAAGAACTTATTGTTGAAGATAATAAAGTTACAGGAATTATAGTTAATTCAAAAGATGGAAGATGTGAAATTAAGGGTGAGTATATTGTAGTTGCACCAGGGCGTGGTGGGGCTGAATGGCTTTCTAAGGAAGCAGAAAAGTTAAATATAAAAACTAAAAATAATGCAGTTGATATAGGAGTTAGGGTTGAGGTTCCAAATTCTATAATGGATCATTTAACTAAAGATTTATACGAAGCAAAACTTGTTTATTATTCAGATACATTTGATAATAAAGTTAGAACATTTTGCATGAATCCAGGAGGAGTTGTATCTGAGGAACATTATGATGATAACATAGCTGTTGTAAATGGTCATAGCTATTCAGAAGAAAAATTAAGAACTAGCAATACTAACTTTGCAATGCTTGTATCAACATCATTTACAGAACCATTTAATCAGCCAATTGATTATGGAAAGTATATAGCGCAGCTTGGAAATATGTTAACAGGTGGACCAATAATGGTTCAAAGATTAGGTGACTTATTGCAAGGAAGAAGAACTGACGAATCAAGATTAAAAAAATCTACTACAATACCTACGCTAAAATCAGCAATACCAGGAGATTTAAGCTTTGTACTTCCTCAAAGACATTTAACATCTATAATAGAAGCACTTAGAGCTTTTGATAAGGTAGCTCCAGGACTTTACAGTAAAAATACATTACTTTATGGAGTTGAGGTTAAATTTTATTCAAGCAAATTTGATACAAATAATAAATTTGAAACTGAAATAAATAATTTATATACAATAGGAGATGGAGCAGGAATTACAAGAGGACTTATGCAGGCTTCTTCAACTGGGGTAATTGTAGCAAGGGATATAGTGAAAAAAATTAAAAAATAGTTTAAAATAATTAATTATAATAGAAAATAATATATTACGTTATGATGAAAAGTATTAGTGTAATATATGGTGAAAGAGAGGGAAACATATGTCAGCTTTTGTAGTATTAGGTGCTCAATGGGGAGACGAAGGAAAAGGAAAAATGACAGACTATCTTGCTGAAACAGCAGACGTTGTTGTTAGATTCCAAGGAGGAAATAACGCCGGTCATACAGTTGTAGTAGGAGATAAAGAATATAAGCTTCACTTAGTTCCATCAGGAATATTATATGAAGATAAAATAAATGTATTAGGAAATGGTGTTGTAATAGATCCAAAGGCTTTATTTGAAGAAATAAATTATTTAGAAGATTTAGGAGTTAAAGTTACTCCTAAAAAGTTAAAAGTAAGTGATAGAGGTCAACTTATAATGCCTTATCATAGAATACTTGATGGTTTAAAGGAAAAAGCTAGAGGAAAAAATGATATAGGAACTACAGGAAAAGGAATAGGACCTGCATACACTGATAAAGCTGAAAGAAGTGGCATTAGAGTCTGCGATTTAATGCATAAAGATGTATTTGAAGTGAAATTAAGACAAAACATAAATGATAAAAATGAATTAATAAGACTTTATGGTGGAGAAGAATTAGACTTCGATAAGGTATTTGAAGAATATAATGCTTATGCAGATAGAATGAGACCATATGTTGCAGATATATCTGTAATAATATATGATGAAATGAAGAAAAATAAGAATGTACTATTTGAAGGAGCTCAAGGTTCACTACTTGATATAGACTATGGTACTTATCCATATGTTACATCTTCAAGCACTGTAGCTGGTGGAGTTTGTACAGGAGCAGGAGTTGGTCCTACAGCTATAACAGGAGCAGTAGGTATTGCAAAAGCATACACTACAAGAGTTGGTAAAGGGCCTTTTCCAACAGAACTTCTTGATGAAATGGGAGAAAAATTAAGAGAAAAGGGACACGAATACGGAGTAACTACAGGAAGAGCAAGAAGATGTGGATGGCTTGACCTTGTAATTTTAAAGAGTACAGCTAGAATATCTGGACTTACAAGCTTCGTTGTAACTAAAATAGATACTCTTGCAGGATTTGACAAGATTAAAGTTTGTACTGGATATGAATTTGATGGTAAAGTAATAGACTACTTCCCAGCTTCTTTAGAAGATTTAGCTAAATGCAAACCAGTATATGAAGAATTTGACGGATGGGATGATAGTATAGCTGATGCTAGAAGCTATGATGAATTACCTGAAAATGCTAAGATTTACTTAAAGAAAATAGAAGAATTTACAGATACAAAGGTTTCTATAGTATCAGTAGGTCCAAAGAGAGATCAAACTATAGTAGTTGGTGAAATTTAAAATTTCTTTATTCGTTGTTACAAGTTTGGTATAATATACTTTAAATAAAGTGAAACGAGGTGAAGAGAATGCAAATAACTAAGGATATGACTATAGGAGAAATCGTAAGAAATTTTCCAAATTCAATAGAAATATTAATGAGCTTTGGAATGGGTTGTGTTGGATGCCCATCTGCACAAGGTGAAAGCTTAGAACAAGCAGCTATGGTTCATGGTATGGATATTGAAAAACTTTTAGAAGCTTTAAATAAGGCTATATAATAGTTTAATATATTAAAAAGCACTATAATTATGCAGAATAAATGCACATTATAGTGCTTTTAACTATTTAACTAAAAATGTGGAATTTAAGGAGGATGCTTATGAACGGAATTATAACAGAGAAAGAATATGAAATTCACTATTATGAGGCACACTTAAAACAACAGGCCACAATTACAAATATAATAGATTTTTTTACAGATGTTTCTAGTTTTCAATCGGAAAAATTAGGTGTAGGAATTAACTATATGATGAAAAATAATATGGCTTGGATATTATATAAGTGGGACATAAATGTAAAGAGATATCCAAAGTATAGGGAAAAGATATTTGCTGTTACAGAGCCTTACTCTATAAAGAAATTTTATGCTTATAGGAAGTTTTATATATTAGATGAAAATAGGGAGGTTATAGCATCAGCACAATCTGTATGGCTCCTAATTGACACTAAAAGAAGAAGACCACTTAGAATATCACATGAAATGATAGAAGCGTATGGACTTGTTGATAAAGAAACACCACTAAAGATAAAGAATATAGATAAACTGCCACAAGAATATAAATCAATAGATTTTAGAGTAAGATATAGTGATATTGATACTAATGGTCACGTTAATAATGAAAAATATGCAGCATGGATGATAGAAAGTATTCCTCTAGATATTATACTAAATTACACTCTTAAAGATATAAAAATAACATACAAAAAAGAAACAATGTACGGAGAAAGTATAAAAGTTTTAACTGGAAGAATTAAAGAAAATGAAGACGAAGTAGTGTTTGTACATAAAATACTAAGAGAAAATGAAGAAGTACTAACAGAGGGAGAAACTGTTTGGAAAAAGAATAATTAAAATATTAAAAGAACCTTCATAAAAGTTTATGAAGGTTAAGACTGATAATAAGGTATAGTTATTATCAGTTTTTTATTTTTAATAGATCTTAATGTATAAACTAAATGTTACATAAGTTACTTGATACTGCAAGAGCCGATGCCCACGCCCATTGAAGATTAAAACCACCACAATCACCATCAACATCTAAAATTTCACCACAGAAGTACAAATTAGGTACGATTTGTGACTCTAGGGTATTTGGGTCTATTTCCTTAGTATTTACTCCACCAGCGGTTACTTGAGCATTATTAAAACCATTAGTTCCAATAACATTAAATTTCCAATCTTTAAGAAGTGTAAAAATATTATTCTTTTCTTTCCAAGTGAGTTCCCAGCAAGGTTTATGTATACTTTCAATATTAGCTTCTCTTAAAAGAATAGGTATAATTTTTTTATTTACTATCCCTATAAGAGAATCATAAACACTTTTGTATCCAAAAACACCCCAGTGATTTTCTAAGAAATGAATTAAATCTTCTTTAGAAAAAGTACTCATCATATCAACTGATATAGTAACATTTCTACCCTTTGAAATCTCATAAGATGCATTTCTGCTTAATTGAAGTATTGGAGGCCCAGAAATACCGTAATCAGTAAATAAAATTTCACCAATTTCTTCTTGAACAAGTTTATTATCTATAAATATTTTAGCATTTCCATCAAACTTAACTCCGGATATTGATTTTAGCTTTTTATAATCTAATTTAAGCTGTACAAGAGCTGGAATGGGTTCTATAATGCTATGGCCTATTTTTTTGGCTAAAGTAAACCCTGAGCCATCTGAGCCGGTTTTAGGAGCTGATTTTCCTCCACAACATAGAATTAGCTTATTACACCTAAATTCTCTAGTGCTATCATCATCTGAAGAAGTGTAAACCTTAAAACCTTTCTTAGAATTTATAATATCCTTTACCTTAGTTTCTAAGTAAACAGGAATTTCTCTTTCTTCTAGGGAAGACTTTAGTATATCTATTACAGATGAAGCCTGAAGAGACATAGGATACATTTTACCATTTTCTAAAGTTGTAAGGTAAAGTCCTATAGTTTTAAAAAAATCCTCAATTGTATATACATTAAATTTTGTTAAAATATTTTTAAAAAAGTTTTTATTTTCACTATGATATCTATCAAGTGTTATATTCTTATTTGTAATATTACAACGCCCATTTCCTGTTGTTATAAGTTTTTTTGCTATTCTATTATTAGATTCTATTATTGCAACATCTAATCCTAAATTTTTAGCATTAATGGCTGCTATAATTCCAGAGGCGCCTCCGCCAACTATAATAACATCATGTTTCAAAACAATCTCTCCTTATGTTATGCATTTGTATTTTATTATATCTTAATAAAGTAAAAGAATAAAACTTAATAGAAAAAAATAAAGTTATAAATAAAAAAACAGGAAATCAATATAGAAATTATAAGTTCAAAAATAAAATTAGATAAAAAATAACAAAAATTTTAATAAAAATGTGCCTAATTATATAAAAATACATAAAAAAATATGATAAATTTTTAAATTGATAAAAGTGTTGAAACATTGATTAAATAAGGGATTTTGCAAGAAAATCACCTTACAGCAGAAAAAATAAATAGTAAAATTAAAAAAAAATGCACAAAATGTGTTGACACTTTGTCAAATATCATGTAATATATTCTTCGTCGGGTGCGACGGAAACAAAGTATCCGAAACACGAAAGAATAGACTAAGGCTCCTTGGTCAAGCGGTTAAGACACCACCCTTTCACGGTGGTAACAGGGGTTCGATTCCCCTAGGAGTCACCATTAAAGTTTTATGGGCGCATAGCTCAGCTGGGAGAGCATCTGCCTTACAAGCAGGGGGTCACAGGTTCGAGCCCTGTTGTGCCCACCATAAAACTAATGTGGCCTAGTGGCTCAGTTGGTTAGAGTGCCGGCCTGTCACGCCGGAGGTCGAGGGTTCGAGTCCCTTCTAGGTCGCCATATATTAGCTGGCATGGCTCAACTGGTAGAGCAACTGACTTGTAATCAGTAGGTTCCGGGTTCAAGTCCTGGTGCCAGCACCAAGTTTCAAATTAAATAAGGCTCCTTGGTCAAGCGGTCAAGACACCACCCTTTCACGGTGGTAACAGGGGTTCGATTCCCCTAGGAGTCACCATTAAAGTTTTATGGGCGCATAGCTCAGCTGGGAGAGCATCTGCCTTACAAGCAGGGGGTCACAGGTTCGAGCCCTGTTGTGCCCACCATAAAACTAATGTGGCCTAGTGGCTCAGTTGGTTAGAGTGCCGGCCTGTCACGCCGGAGGTCGAGGGTTCGAGTCCCTTCTAGGTCGCCATATTAGCTGGCATGGCTCAACTGGTAGAGCAACTGACTTGTAATCAGTAGGTTCCGGGTTCAAGTCCTGGTGCCAGCACCAGAAAAAAACTAAGTAAAATTACTTAGTTTTTTTATTTTTTTGTTAATAAATAAAAATACTTAAATTACCTAAAAATGTAGATAAATAAGTTGAGTAATAATAAATAATAGGAATCATTATGTCAATAATGAAGGCGTAAATTATAATCTGTATAATTTACGCCTTTGAATTAAATATAATTATAAATTTTGAGATTTCATTTTTGATAAATTTATCTTAACTCTTATATCTTCGCCATAAAATTTGCATAGAGTGAAATTTCCAAACAATCTTGATGTTATTCTTTCAGAATATGTTTTAAGAAGTAATTCTAGTGTGTAGTTTGTGGAAATAACCATTTTTTTGTTTTTTAGTAATCTCTTATTTAAAAGATTAAAAAGTTCCGTCTTAGTAAAGTTAGTTATTTGTTCAGTACCTAAATCGTCGATTATAAGTAAATCGCAATTTATAAGTAGGTCTTCAAGTTCATTATTATTTTCAAGTCTTATTTCTCTAAGATTTTTAATAAGATCTTCAGCAGTTCTATAAATAACTAAATTCCCTCTATCTAAAAGTTCTTTTGCAATACAATGAGTTAAAAAAGTTTTCCCTGTTCCTGAATTTCCGTAAAATAATAAGTTATCTTTACCATTATTGAAAGTTTCTATAAAATACATAATAGTTTTTATGATTTCTTCCATATTTTTCCTTGGGCTTTTGGGATTATCGTTATTGCGAGTTGATGGATAATAGTCATACTTAAAGTTTCTAAAATTATTAGTTCTAAGCAATTGGCTAAGTTCTGAGTTTTCATAATATAATTTAATTAGTTTTGGTTTATAACACTCGCATTTAGTAGGGCCTATAAAGCCTGTGTCCTTACATTTAGAACATTGGTATTTAGTCTTTAAATAATCCATATCGTAACCATTAGATACTAAAAGCTCAGTTTTTTTCATTCTAAGGTCAGTTATTTTTTCACGTAAGGCTTTTAAATATTCATCTCTATTTTGTATTGGCTTAAATGCACTAATAGAAAGTTTTACGCATAGTTTATTTATTTCTTTTTCGATTTCTTCAATTTCCGGAAATTTAGAATAAACCTCTTCTTTTCTATTTTTAAGATTATGTTTTTCGTCTTCTCTAATTTTTTCATACATTTTTAATATTTTATGTTGGTAACCCCTAATCATTATCATCCCATCCTAGTAATTTTTTTTCTAGCTCATTAAAATCATAAGAGCGTTGATCGTAATTATTAAATGAATCTGTATTATTGTTATTATTGCCATAATAATTCTTTTTCTTAAAGTTACCTTTTAATTTATCTTTCTTTTCTATATCTTCGATAGTTCTTAAATCATTTTTGAACCAGTTATTTAGTATCCCATCTATATATTTAAATTCAGCTTTATTTAATCTTTCAAAACAAATATCACAAGCTTTATATATTATATCTAGAGGAAATTTATAAACACTTATCCATTTATCAAGCATTTGTTCTTGTGGTTTCATAACGTCTGAATTTTTAATTCCGAGGTAATTTAATATCTTTTTTATGTTAAGCCATTTATCTTCATGGGCTTTAATAAAGGCTTGAGCGTCATCAACTGTTTTAATTTTAGCATCATGCCATGAAATTGCTATTTTTTCAATATATCTATAATCACGTTTTCCCTTTGAAACGCTATACTGCATTAAAAGAAGTATAAGTTCTGGAGAAAAATTAAAATCTTTTTGCCAACTTAGATACATTGTCATTTCTTTATTGGAAAGAGGACGTGCTAGGAGTTGTTCTATTTCTTTCATCATGCCTTTAATAGAGTTATCTTTTAAATTTGATAGTATATCAGTATCTGTGGAATCCTGCTTTGGTACGTTATCTAAATCTAAGAATTCTATAGAATAAGTACCTGAGTTATCAAGAGGGTTCATTTTAATTATTCCTTGTTCATTCCAGTAATTCCAGGCATTCATAACATCGCTCTCTAATAAATGAAGAGCATCTGCAATGGTGGCTGAGTTTACTCCGAGTTCACCAGACATACAATATCTAAGACTAAGGAGATAAACCTTTATATATTTTCCTCTGGCTGAGGTCATAAATCTATCTATAAATACGTTACTTACAAGAGTGTACTTGACATTCTTGTGGTTAAACATGAATGTGTTCATGCTGTCACACCTTTCTATTATAAACACTATATATAGTACCCTTAAAGTTTATTATAACAAAATAATGGGTTTTACTCAATAAATTAAAGAATAGAAGGAAAACTACATTTATTGAAATAAACAATATTTGGTGGTATTTTAAATACATAAGTTTATGGTAGGAGGCAGTTTGTTTGAAGAATTCAGTTGATTTATTAAGTATACTAAAAGGTATAAATGGAAAAGGATATAAGGCATATAAAGACATAGCAGGAGCATATGATTTTGAAAAATATACATTATATGTAGATAGTGTTCAGGGAGATCCATTTGCAACTCCCTCTAGAATTAGAATTAGAGTAAATCAAAATAATGCAAAATTTCCACAAGAATTTTTTGATGCACCTTACAAAAGAATAGCTTTAACTGATTTTTTAACACGATTATTTTATGATAATATAAGTAAATTTTATTTTAGAGTTAAGGGATCAGGGAAAAGTGGAGTTTTGAATATAGATAGATGTGGTCAAGAAGTATTAGATAGGACAGCTATTTGTATTGATAAAGATAAGGTAGAAGCTAGAATAGAAGTAGGGCTTCCGGCAGCGGGAAGAAGAGTACTATCAAAGGAAGCTGAAGAAATATTCTTTAAGTTTATACCTAAAATAGTAGATAAAACTTTATATTTCAATAACATTAATAAAGAAAAGCTAATAGACAGTGTACGTCTTTCAGAAGATCAAAATTATATAAGAAATAAATTAAATGAACTTCAGTTATGTGCATTTGTAGCAAATGGTTCAATACTTCCGAGAGAAAGTGGAATATCAGAAAAGCCATTAAAAAATAATGCAGTTAAGTTTATAAGTCCTAAAGAATTAGAAATAGAAATGAATTTACCTAATAAGGGAAAAATATGTGGAATGGGCATTAAAAGAGGAATAACTTTAATTATAGGTGGAGGATATCATGGTAAGTCTACACTTTTAAAGGCTGTAGAACTTGGTGTATATAATCACATTAAAGGTGATGGACGTGAATTTGTAATAACAGATGATACTGCGGTAAAGATTAGAGCAGAAGATGGGAGAAGTATTGAAAGGGTAGACATATCAATGTTTATAAATAATCTTCCAAATGGAAAAGATACAGTTAGGTTTACCACTGAAAATGCGAGTGGAAGTACATCAGAGGCTGCAAATATTGTTGAAGCAATAGAAAGCAAGGCAAGGGTACTTCTCATTGATGAAGATACAAGTGCTACTAATTTTATGATTAGGGATAAAAATATGCAATTGATTGTAAGTGATGATAAGGAACCTATAACACCATTTATATTAAGGGCAAGAGAAATATATGAGAAAAATGAAATTTCAACAATTATGGTTGTAGGAAGTTCAGGAGATTATTTTTCTATAGCTGATAATGTTATTATGATGGATGAGTATAAAGTTTTTGATGTAACTAAAAAGGCAAAGGAAATAGTCAAAAATACTAATAATAAATTAAATATAAAAGAAAAATCATATTCCTTGAAATTTAATAGAATTTTACTTAAAGATAGTTTTAAAGAAGGATATAAAGGAGTAAAAATAAAGTCAATTGGCAAAGAAGCACTTCTTTATAATAAATGTGAAATAGATTTAAGATATTTAGAACAAATAGTAGATAAAAGTCAGATTAATACTATTGGAGAGATTATAAAGTATATAAAGCAGAATATTGTTAATGATAAAATAAGTTTGTGTGATGTAGTAGATAAAGTTATAAAGGATATTAATGAAAGAGGACTTATTATAGTTTCTTCTAAAAGTGGTGGTGCTGGAAACCTTGCTGCTATAAGGAAACATGAGGTTACAGCAGCATTAAATAGATTTAGAGAATTAAAACTAAAGTAATTATTATAATCAAAGAGTTATGCTAGAAATTTAAAAATTAAAGAAAAATATACTAAATAGGAGTAATGCTTAATTATTAATTAAAATATATGAAAATATTGCGTATTACTCCTTTAAATAAATAAATTTAATAAATTTTTCTAGTTTACATATAGCATTTTTTAATATATACTTTGACTATCAAAATATTTGATTATCCAAATATATTTTAGTTGAGGGAATTTTAGATTTAGAGGGATGAGTGATATATAATGGATAAGAATATAAAAATAATTTTAAATGAACTTTTAGTTAGTACTTTTAATGAAATATTAACTATTGAGCAGACGGCATTAAAGTCAGGAAAGTTAAATGATTTATCAGTAACAGAAATACATACAATAGAAGCTATTGGAATGTATAAGCCAAGAACCATGTCAGAGATTGCAGGAGATCTTGGAATAACTGTTGGAACATTAACTACTGCAATAAATAATTTAGTCAAAAAAGAGTATGTTGAAAGACAAAAAGATAAAAATGATAGAAGAGTGGTTAAAATTATACTAACTAAAAAAGGAAAGCTTGCATATAGAGTTCATGAAAAGTTTCATTCGGACATGATAAATGCAACAATAGATGGACTAAGTGATGAACAAGAGATAGTTTTAACAGAGGCACTTGGTAAGCTAAATGACTTTTTTAAAAATAATTATTTGGAAAAAAATCAAAACAAGAAGGAATAATGATTATGTATAATGTAAAGATTGAAAACACTGGTAGATATGCACCAGATAATATCGTTACAAATCAGGATATTTCAAAAATTGTAGACACCAATGATAAATGGATAACAGAAAGAACTGGTATTAAAGAAAGAAGAATTTCAAAAGGTGAAAATACATCGGATATGGCAATAAAATCAGCAAATGATGTTCTAAGAAAATCTTCTATAAAAGCTACAGATTTAGATTTAATTATTGTAGCTACATGTACACCAGATTGCTTTGTACCATCGACTGCTTGTATTGTTCAAGAAGCTATAGGTGCTACAAAGGCTACATGCTTTGATATAAGTGCTGCTTGTACTGGATTTATGTATGCATTAGGAGTAGCAAGCCAGTTTATAAAAACAGGACAAAGTAAGAATGCTTTAGTAATTGGAGCTGAAACATTATCTAAGATGATTAATTGGGAAGATAGAGGTACATGTATATTATTTGCAGATGGTGCTGGTGCAGCAATTTTAACTAGAAGCGAAGATATAGGACTTATTTCTCAGTATACATGTTCAGATGGTACTGGTGGAAAGTTTTTAAAATGTAATGCACTTCCCGTTGAAAACCCATATGTAGATGTAGAGGATAATTTTGATGATAAGCTTTCAATGGAAGGACGAGAAGTATTTAAATTTGCAGTAAATGCAATGATTAATTCTGTCCATAAGGTTTTAGAGAATACGGATTATAAAGTAGAGGACATAGATTATATAGTACCTCATCAAGCAAATATAAGAATAATAGAATACGTAGCTAAAAAGTTAAATGTATCACAGGATAAATTTTATATAAACTTAGATAGATATGGAAATACATCAGGAGCGAGTATACCAATAGCTTTGGATGAGATGAATGAGAAGAGCATGCTAAAAAAAGGCGATAAAATTATTCTAGTTGGATTTGGTGGAGGACTTACATTTGGAGCACACTTAATTCAGTGGAATTAATATAAAAATTAAAACAATTAAGGGGGAAAATGAAATGACATTAGATAGAGTAAAAAAGGTAATGGCAGACCATTTAGAAATTAGTGAGGATGAAATAAAATTAGAATCAGATTTCCAAGATGATTTAGGAGTAGATTCTTTAGACATATTTGAAATAGTAATGGAAATAGAAGATGAGTTTGATTTAGAAATACCAAATGAAGATATTGAAAATGTAAAAACTGTTGGAGACTTAGTAAAATATATAGATTCAAGATGTGAATAGACATAAAAAATTAAAATTAAAGACTGCAAATACGCAGTCTTATTTTATAGGAGGACGGCATGAAAAACTGCACTTTATTTGAAAAACTAGGAGTAAAATACCCAATAATTCAAGGGGGTATGGCTTGGATTGCAGATAGTTCACTTGCAGCAGCTGTATCAAATGCTGGAGGGATAGGAATAATTGCAGCGGCAAATGCTCCTGTAGAGTACGTAAGAGATGAAATCAGAAAAGCCAAAAGATTAACCGATAAACCATTTGGAGTTAATATAATGCTTCTTAGTGACAATGCAGATGAGATAGCAAAACTTGTATGTGAAGAAGGAGTAAGACTTGTTACAACTGGAGCGGGAAGTCCTGGAAAGTATATGGAGATGTGGAAGGAACACGGAATTACAGTGATACCAGTTGTAGCTTCAGTTGCCCTTGCAAAGAGAATGGAAAGAAGTGGAGCAGATGCTGTTATAGCAGAAGGATGTGAAGCTGGAGGACATATTGGAGAGCTTACAACTATGGTACTTGTACCACAAGTGGTTGATGCTGTGAATATACCTGTAATTGCGGCAGGTGGTATAGGTGATGGCAGAGGTGTTATGGCAGCATTTATGCTTGGTGCATCTGGAGTCCAAGTGGGAACTAGATTTTTAGTTTCTAAAGAATGTACTATTCATCAAAATTATAAAAATAAAGTTATAAAGGCAAAAGATATAGATTCGGCAGTAACTGCAAGAGCCACTGGTCATCCAGTAAGAGTTCTTAGAAATAAGCTTGTGCGTGAGTTTAGAGCCTTAGAAAAAAAAGGAGCAACAATAGAAGAGTATGAAGCTTTAGGAGCGGGATCACTTCCAAGAGCAGCAAGAGATGGTGATGTTGAAATGGGTTCTGTTATGGCTGGACAAATTGCTGGACTTATAAAAAAGGAACAAACTTGCATGGAAATTATAGAAGAACTATTTAATGAAGCAAATAATGTAATAAGTAGCTTTATAGCGGAGGGACAACATGAGTAAAATTGCATTTTTATTCTCAGGTCAAGGAGCTCAGTATATTGGTATGGGAAAAGAGCTATATGAGAATATAGAAGAAAGCAAAGAAGTATTTCATAAAGCAGATAATGCGCTAGGTTTTTCTATAAGTGAGTTATGTTTTAGTGGAGAAGCTCAGGAATTAAATAAAACGGAAAATACTCAGCCTGCAATACTTACAACTAGTATATCTGCCTTAAAGGCACTAGAAAAGTTTGAAATAAAGCCAGATGTAGTTGCAGGACTTAGTCTTGGGGAGTATTCAGCTTTAGTATGTAGTGGAATTTTAGAATTTGAGGATGCCGTACGGGTAGTTAAAAAAAGAGGAAAGTTTATGCAAGAAGAAGTTCCATTTGGGGTTGGAACTATGGCTGCAATTATAGGTTTAGACAGAGAAAATACTAAAGAAGCTTGCAATAGAGCATCTAGTGAAGGAATTGTGGAAGTTGCTAATTATAATTGTTCATCACAAATAGTTATTGCTGGGGAAATAAAAGCAGTAGATAAAGCTTTAGACATAGCAAAAGAATTAGGTGCAAAGAGAGTTATAAAGCTTCAAGTTAGCGCACCGTTTCACAGTTCTATGCTAAAAGGTGCTGGAGAAAAACTATATAATGAACTTCAAAATATAGAATTAAAAGAAATAAAAATACCTGTAATGACAAATGTAACAGGAACTTATATAAAAAGTGTTAGTGATATAAAGGGAATATTAAAAAAGCAAGTTATGAGTTCAGTGCTTTGGGAAGACATAATAAAGAATATGATTCAAGAAGGCGTAGATACTTTTATAGAAATTGGACCTGGAAAAGCCTTAGTTGGATTTGTAAAAAAGATAAACAGAAAAGTAAAAGTTTTAAATGTTGAAGATTTAAAGTCTTTAGAAAAAACAGCAGATGAATTAAAAGGAGATAAGAATTAATGAGTGAAATAATGTTAACTGGAAAAAATGCCATAGTTACAGGTTCAAGTCGTGGAATAGGAAAGGCTATTGCGATAAAACTTGCAGAGCTTGGAGCTAATATTATTTTAAATTATAGAAGTGATGTAGCCTCAGTTAAAGAGGTCATAGGAGAAATAGAATCAAAAGGTGTTAAAGTTATAGCAATTCAAGGCGATATAAGTAACTTTGAAGATGCAAAAAAAATAGTAGATGAAGCTAAAGAAAAGTTAGGATCAATTGATATTTTAGTAAACAATGCAGGAATAACAAAAGATACATTACTTATGAGAATGAAAGAAGAAGATTTTGATAAGGTAATAGAAGTTAATTTAAAAGGTGTATTTAACTGCACAAAAAATGTTGTTCCTATAATGATGAAGCAAAGAAGTGGAAGAATAATAAATATTTCTTCTGTTGTTGGACTTTCAGGAAACCCAGGTCAATCAAATTATGCAGCTGCAAAAGCAGGAATAATTGGATTTACAAAGTCGGTAGCAAAGGAAATAGCTACGAGAGGAATAACTGTAAATGCAGTAGCGCCAGGATTTATAAAGACAGATATGACGGATATATTATCGGATAAAGTTAAAGATGAAATAAAGAAGAATATTCCTCTAGGTAGAATTGGGGAAGGAAAAGATATTGCAAACACAGTTGCATTTTTAGCATCTGATATGGGAGCTTACATAACAGGTCAAGTCATAAGTGTAGATGGCGGAATGCATATATAAGGAGTGAATTTAGTTGAAAAATAGAGTTGTAATCACTGGTATGGGAGCTATAACTCCTATAGGTAATGATGCTAGTAAATTTTGGAATGGAATAAGAGAAGGTAAGTGTGGAATAGATAAAATAACAGCTTTTGACACTACAGATTATAAGGCAAAACTTGCAGCAGAAGTTAAGGAATTTGAAGTTACAGATTTTATAGAAAAAAGAGAAGCTAGAAGACTTGATAAGTTTTGTCATTTTGCATTGGTAGCAGCAGATGAGGCAGTAAAGAGTGCAGGAATTACAGATGAAAATGTAAATAAAGATAGAATGGGTGTTATTGTTGGTTCTGGAGTTGGGGGAATTGCAACTATTGAAGAACAACATAATAAGATGTTAGCAAAAGGACCAAATAGAGTAACTCCATTTTTTATTCCTATGATTATAAGCAATATGGCAGCTGGAAATATAGCAATTAAATTCGGTGCTAAAGGAATTTGTACTAATATAGTAACAGCTTGTGCAACAGGTACTCATGCGATAGGAGAGGCTTTTCATAATATAAGAAATGGAATATCAGATGTAATAATAGCAGGAGGAGCAGAAGCATCAATTACACCACTTGCTGTTGCAGGGTTTACATCACTTACTGCATTAAGTACTAGTGAAGATCCACTAAGAGCGTCCATTCCATTTGACAAAGAAAGAAATGGATTTGTAATGGGAGAAGGCTCGGGAATCGTAGTATTAGAATCCCTTGAAAGTGCATTAAAGAGAAATGCAAAAATATATGCTGAAGTAGTTGGATATGGAGCAACTTGTGATGCATACCACATAACTTCACCAGCACCAAATGGAGAAGGTGGAGCAAGAGCTATGGAAATTGCAATAAAAGATGCTGATATAGAAAAAAGTCAAATTTCATATATAAATGCTCATGGAACAAGTACACCATACAATGATAAGTTTGAAACAGCAGCTATAAAAACTGTATTTGGAGACAATGCATACAAAATACCTGTAAGTTCAACTAAATCAATGACAGGACATTTGCTTGGAGCGGCTGGAGCAGTAGAAGCTATAGTTTGCACAAAGGCATTACAAGAAGGGTTTATACCTGCAACAATAGGGTATAGGGAAGTTGATGAAGAGTGTGATTTAGACTATGTACCAAATGAAGGTAGACAAGAAAACATAGAGTATGCAATGTCTAACTCATTAGGGTTTGGAGGACACAATTCAACAATAATCTTAAAGAAATGGGATGAGAAATAGGTCATGGATTATAAAGGAATACAAGAAATTATAAAAACAATGAGTAATTCAGAGCTTACATCTTTAGAAATAGAGACAAAAGATATTAAGATTGCTATGAAAAAAGGAGAAATAGTAGAAGGTATAAGTAGAGAAGATACAGTACCAGTAACTACTATTAATAATTATAAAGAAGAAATTAAGCATTCAGAAAGTATTTCAGAGAAAGAAGCAACTATAGAAAAAGTACAAGAGACTAAAGTAGAGGATGATAATTTAACCATTATAGAATCACCTATAGTAGGAACTTTTTATGCAGCACCTTCTCCAGATGAAGATGATTTTGCACAGGTGGGGAGTAAGGTTAAAAAGGGAGATACTCTTTGCATTATAGAGGCTATGAAGCTTATGAATGAAATAGAAGCAGAAGAAGATTGCGAAATAGTTGAGATACTAGTAAAAAATGAAGAAATGGTTGAATATGGACAGCCACTATTTAAAGTTAGAGTATAGGGGGCAAATACAATGGTACTTGGCATAAAAGAAATTCAAGAAATTATACCACATAGATATCCATTCCTACTTGTAGATAAAGTAGAGGAATTAGAACCGGGAAAGAGAGCTGTAGGTTATAAGAACGTTACTATGAATGAGTACTTTTTTCAGGGACATTTTCCTGAGGAACCAGTAATGCCTGGAGTTCTTCAAATAGAAGCATTAGCACAACTTGGAGCAATTGCACTTTTAAGTATGGATGAATTTAAAGGTAAAATTGCATATTTTGG
Source organism: Clostridium massiliodielmoense (assembly GCF_900176615.1). Lineage (GTDB taxonomy): Bacteria > Bacillota > Clostridia > Clostridiales > Clostridiaceae > Clostridium_H > Clostridium_H massiliodielmoense. Next base: position 126,482 of record NZ_FXLO01000006.1, on the reverse strand, counting down.
TGGAATAAATAAAGCTAAGTTTAGACGTAAGGTTGTTCCAGGAGATGTACTTAGATTAGAAGTGGAGATTATAAAAATGAAGGGACCTGCTGGAATTGGTAAGGCTATAGCTACTGTTAACGGTGAAAAGGCTGTTGAGGCTGAAATAATGTTTGCAGTAGGAAAGTAGGTGAAATATATGTTTAATAAAATTTTAATTGCTAATAGAGGAGAAATTGCAGTTAGAATAATTAGAGCATGTAGGGAAATGGGAATAGAAACTGTTGCTGTATATTCAGACATAGATAAAGATGCGTTGCATGTTCAAATGGCAGATGAAGCTGTATGTATTGGACCTGCAAAGCCAAGTGAAAGTTATCTAAATATGGAGAATATAATAAGTGCAACTGTACTTACAGGAGCACAAGCAATCCATCCTGGCTTTGGTTTTTTATCTGAGAACAGTAAATTTGCTGAAATGTGTAATGAATGTAATATTATTTTTATTGGACCGGATATTGAAACTATGAATAATATGGGCAATAAATCTAAGGCAAGAGAAATTATGATGAAGGCAAATGTTCCTATTGTTCCAGGTACAGAAGGAAATGTAGAAACAGCAAAGGAAGCATTAAAAGAAGCTGAAAGAATAGGTTATCCTGTTATGGTAAAGGCAGCAGCAGGTGGCGGTGGACGAGGAATTAGAATAGTTAGAAATGCTGATGAACTTACAAAAATGTTTGAAACCGCTAAAAGAGAAGCTGAAGTTGCCTTTGGAGATGGAAGCATGTATATGGAAAAATTCATTGAAAATCCAAAGCATGTTGAAATTCAAATACTTGGAGACAATCATGGAAATGTAGTACATCTTGGAGAGCGAGATTGCTCTATTCAAAGAAGAAATCAAAAAGTGTTAGAAGAAACTCCATGTCCTATAATGACAAAGGAATTAAGAATGAAGATGGGGGATATTGCTGTAAAGGCAGCCAAGGCTGTAAATTATAAGGGAGCAGGAACAATTGAGTTTTTACTAGATAAAAATGGTGAGTTTTACTTCATGGAAATGAACACAAGAATACAAGTAGAACATCCTGTAACTGAGATGATAACAGGAATAGATTTAGTAAAAGAGCAAATCAAAGTAGCATATGGAAGTAAACTTAATGTAACTCAAGAAGATATAAAATTTAGTGGACATTCAATAGAATGCAGAGTTAATGCTGAAAATCCAGCTAAGGGTTTTATGCCATCACCGGGAACTATAAATATAACATGTATTCCAGGGGGAAGTGGAGTAAGAATTGACAGTGCTTTATATCAAGGATATAAAATGCCACCTAATTATGATTCTATGATTGCAAAGCTAATAGTACATGGAAAAGATAGAGATGAAGCTATAAGTAAAATGAAAAGAGCATTAGGAGAATTTATTTTAGATGGAATAGATACAAATATATCTTTTCAATTTGAAATTTTAAATAATGAAAGCTTTCAAGAAGGAACATATAACACTGGATTTATAAATAAAGAATTTGGATATTAAAAAGAAGGTATGATAGCTAAAAGCTATTAGGAGTAGGTGAAGATTATGTTTAAAATTAATCCTATATTTAAGAAAACTAAATATATAACTGTAAATACTTCTAAAGATGATACAAACGAAGATAATATACCGAATATACCTGAAGGTATGTGGATTAAATGTGATAAGTGTGGCAAAATACTTTATAAAAAGGATTTAGATGACAATTTAAAGGTATGTAAATTCTGTAATAAGCATTATAGAATGAATGCTTGGGAGAGAATTGACTTAATAGTAGACACAGGAACATTTAGAGAATTTGCAGAAAATATTACATCAAAAAATCCACTTCAGTTTAGTGGGTATGAAGATAAATTAAAGGGAATAAAAGAAAGAACTAAACTTAAAGAAGGGGTAATTACTGGTAAGGGGAAAGTCTATGGAAAAAATGTTGTAGTTGCTTCTATGGACAGTAGATTTATGATGGGAAGTATGGGATCTGCTGTAGGTGAAAAAATAACTAGGGCAATAGAAAAAGCTACAGAAGAAAGATTACCAGTAATAATATTCGCAACATCTGGAGGAGCCAGAATGCAAGAGAGTATGTTTTCGCTAATGCAAATGGCTAAAACTAGCGCTGCAATAGCAAGACATAATGAAGCTGGACTTTTATATATACCAGTATTAACAGATCCAACAACAGGAGGAGTCATTGCAAGCTTTGCAATGCTTGGAGATATTATATTATCAGAACCTGGTACTTTAATTGGATTTGCAGGAAGAAGAGTTATAGAACAAACAATAAAACAAAAGTTACCTGAGGATTTTCAAAGTGCAGAATTTCTTTTAGAACATGGATTTTTAGATAAAATTGTTGCGAGAAATGAATTAAAAAAGGTATTATATAAAATTTTAGAATTACACTAGATTGATTAGGAAGCAGTCAAAGGGGGTATATACTTGTTACAAAATGAAAAGCAGGTTATTGAACTAGAAAAAAAGATAGATGAAATTAATAGATTTTCAGAGGAACATGGAATAGATCTATCAGCTAAGGTACAGGAACTTCAGAGTAAGCTTGAAGAACTTAAAGCCAATTTGTATACGGAGTTATCTCCTTTAGATAAACTAACATTATCTAGATTAAAAGAGAGACCTACAGCTCTTGATTATATAGAGAAAATTTTTGATGGATTTATAGAATTACACGGAGATAGAGGATTTAAAGATGATCCTAGTATTGTTGGAGGAATTGCTAAATTTAATGGAATGCCTGTTACTGTAATAGGGCAACAAAAAGGACGCGATACTAAAGATAATATAAAAAGAAACTTTGGTATGGCAAATCCAGAAGGATATAGAAAAGCTCTAAGGTTAATGAAGCAAGCAGAAAAATTTAAAAGACCAGTTATTTGTTTTATCGACACTCCAGGAGCATTTTGTGGAGTTGGAGCAGAAGAAAGAGGTCAAGGAGAAGCCATTGCTAAAAATTTAATGGAAATGGCATTATTAAAAACACCTATAATTTCAATTGTTATTGGGGAAGGTGGAAGTGGAGGAGCTCTTGGATTATCTATTGGAGATGAAATATGGATGCTTGAACATAGTGTGTATTCAGTACTTTCTCCAGAAGGATTTGCAGCAATTCTATGGAAAGATGGTTCAAAAGTTAAAGAAGCAGCAAAATTAATGAAAATAACAGCCCAAGATTTAAAAGGGTATAACATAATAGATAGGATTATAGAAGAACCAGAAGGTGGAGCTCATAAAGATGTAGAGTTAATGGCAAAAAACATAAAAGAGGAGTTATTAACTGTAGATTTTAAGAGTATGAAAGAAAACATAAATCAAACATTAAAAAGAAGATATGATAAGTACAGAAAAATTGGAGAATATGCAGAATAAATATTATATACATTGATACATAGTATGGAAAATTCCAAACACATGCTATGTATTTTTTTATACATTGTATGCATAATTATAAATAAAATTATAAAAAATATACATAAATATTCACAAAACTATTGCATATTTATGAATATAAGAGTATAATAATACACATCAAGAGATACAGGGGGATTAAAAATGTTAAAAGGAAAAAAAATTAAATTTATAATATGTGGATTAATGTTAACAATGGGAGCTACATTATTTGTTGGATGTGGCAATAAAAATAAAGATGCAAAAGGTGGTAAAAATCTAACAAAGATAGAGCAAATCAAAAAGTCAGGAAAGTTAGTACTTGGAACATGTGCTGATTATCCACCATATGAAGCACAACAAGTTAAAGATGGTAAGCCAGAAATCGTTGGTATTGATATAGACATAGCAAAAGAAATAGCAAAGGATTTAGATGTTAAATTAGAAGTTAAGGATATGGATTTTGATCCATTAGTGCTTTCAGTAAAGTCAGGTAAAATAGATATGGTTATCTCAGGAATGAATCCAACACCAGTCAGAGAAAAGGAAATAGATTTTTCTAAAATTTACTATAGAGCAGCACAAAGTGTAATTATAAGAGATGAAGACAAATCTAAGTTAACAAGTGTTCAAAGTCTTTCAGGTAAAAAAGTAGGTGCTCAAATAACTTCACTTCAAGAAAAAATTGCAAAGGAAGAAATAAAAGGTGCTAAGGTTGTTTCACTTGGAAAAGTTAATGAACTTGTAACTTCATTAAAAACTAAAAAAGTTGATGCGGTAATCGTTGAAGAACCTGTTGCAAAAGCTTATGTTGCAAAATATCCAGGAACAACTATAGCAAACATAAATGTTGGAAAACCTAATGAGGGTTCAGCAGTTGGAATTCAAAAGGGAAATAAAGAGTTTGTTGATTCAGTAAACAAAACAATAGATAGATTAAATTCAAAACATGAAATTGAAAAAATGGTTGATAAGTATTCAAAAGAATTAAAGGACTTAGTTCAGTAGAAATAATTAAAGCAAATTTGGGGGGAATGAAATGACAGAAATTAAAGAATTTTTAGAGGCTTATTTACCTTGTTTCTTAAATGGTGCAGGTATAACAATAGTATTATCATTAATAACAGTAATTTTTTCATCAATACTAGGTACAATATTTGCATTGATGAAGTTATCTAAAATTAAAATATTAAAGATAATTTCAAGTGTATTTATAGAAATAGTCAGAGGAACTCCCTTACTTGTACAAGTATACATTTTCTATTATGGAATACCAACACTACTGCAAAACGCAGGAGTTGAACTTCCTCAGATTGATATAATGGGAAATGATTTTACAGGGCTTAGTATGATAGTAATAACACTTGCACTTAATAGTACAGCTTATGTTGCAGAAATAATTAGAAGTGGAATAGAGTCAGTAAATAAAGGACAAATGGAAGCTGCAAGATCACTTGGATTAACTCATGGTATGGCAATGAGATATGTTATAATTCCACAGGCAATAAAAAATATATTACCTGCCCTTGGAAATGAATTTATAACAGTCATAAAAGAATCATCTATAGTGTCGGTAGTTGGAATAAAAGAACTTATGCGTAATGCACAAGCAGCATCAGGAGCAACATTAAAGATATTTACACCATATTTAACAGCAGCAGCAATGTATTTTATATTAACATTTACGCTTTCAAAATTATTAGGAATATTTGAAAGGAGGATGAAGCTAAGTGATTAAGGTTAAAGATTTGCACAAAAGTTTTGGTAATTTAGAAGTATTAAAGGGAGTAAATGCCCATATAAAAAAGGGTGAAGTTGTAGTTGTAATTGGACCATCAGGCTCAGGAAAAAGTACATTTTTAAGATGCCTTAATCTTTTAGAAGAACCTACTTCAGGAGAGATAATTTTTGAAGGACAAGAAATAACATCAAAGAAAAATGATATAAATCTTCAAAGACAGAAGATGGGTATGGTGTTTCAACAATTTAACTTGTTTCCCAACTTAAATATTTTAGATAACATAACTCTTGCACCTATAAAGTTAAATAAACATTCAAAAGAAGATTCAGAGAAAATAGCATTAAACTTATTAGAGCGTGTAGGACTTAAAGATAAAGCTAAAAATTATCCGAATCAATTATCAGGTGGACAAAAGCAAAGAATAGCAATAGCAAGAGCACTTGCAATGTCACCAGATGTAATGTTGTTTGATGAACCAACTTCTGCACTAGATCCAGAAATGGTTGGAGAAGTTTTAGGTGTAATGAAAGAACTTGCAAAAGAAGGTATGACTATGGTAGTTGTAACTCACGAAATGGGATTTGCAAGAGAAGTTGCCGATAGAGTATTATTTATGGATGGTGGAGTTGTAGTTGAAGAAGGAAATCCAAATGATATATTCACAAATCCACAAGAAGAAAGAACAAAAAGCTTTTTAAGTAAGGTATTATAATAGTTAAAACCCCCAAGTCATTATGGATTTGGGGGTTTTAATAATTTAAGAGGATAATCTTGAAATTTAATGAAAAGTATGTTAGATTAAAATAGAAGTAAACATATACACACTATGCGCACTATAAGTATATACACAATTAATGTTCGGCTGAGGAGATGAATATATGGCGGATGCTTTAAGAAAAAATATTTATATTTCGCAAGAAGATGTAAAGTTTTTTAGAGAATGCGAAGAACATGCTCAAAACAATGATATGGCAATGTCTAATATGATAATTAAATCACTAAAAAAATATATGCAAACAATAGACAGTTCTTTAATTACATTGGTGATAAAAAGAAATGAAGTTAATAATGAATTATGTGAATATAAAAAAATACAGTTTAAAGGAAAAAAGATAACGGAAACTGAACTGATAGTTAATGATAGTGAAACACCTAAATGTGTGTGTATAATACCTAAAATTTCTATGAATGAAGACCATCAATTGACACATAAATATACCTTTTATAAAACATGTAAAGATAAATTATTGGTTTATATAAACAAGATTCATTTGCAAATAGAGTATGATTATAATGGATTCGAAATTAATAATGAAGTTATTGAAGAGGAATGTGAGTATAGGGTATTTAATGATATAAGAGAAATTGTAAAAGTGTTTAATGATGTACCTAATAAGTATATTGATAAGCTTATTATGGAGGTTGCAAAAACTGAGTTTTTAGATATATAAAAAAAACTACCTTAGGTAGTTAAAATGGCAGGAATTAATCGTATATAAAATACGAGGACTTCCTACCTAAATGAAATATTCGCGTATAAAATACGAGAAGTTTTCCATCTAGTAATATATTATTCAATACACATGAAATATATACTATAAATTTGATTTATATAAATATGATACTAGACATAGTTGATTGTGTCAAGTTCCTTGTGGCAATGGTTTGTGTCAAGTTCTTGTGGGCAATTTTACTTTTAAATTTATCCATTATAAATTAAGTTAAATTTTTCATTCCAAAGGGCTTCGCCCGCAGCCCGAAAGGGCGCACTTATCCCGTTAACTTTTTATGTGAAATTTTTAAATTATCTATAAATAAGTTCACTAAAATTTCTTTGTTGAAAAAAACTCTGTATGGCTTTTCTACCATTAGTCATGGCGTAGCCTGTAAATGGTATACTTGATTGTTGTACAGGATAATACTTATTTTTCTTTACTTTCTTATTTACATCAGCTGCTGTTAGCGTAATTATCTCTGTTATTGTCTCTAATTTATCCTGTGAAACAATTCCTGAACATACTTCATTTATCACATTATATATTCGCTTACTCGCTTTTTCAGCTAATATCTTAGCCAAATTATTGGCACCACCAATAGACCAACTCATTTTTCTTCCTTTCATTCTTTGAGCTAGTATATCGCAGATATTATGCTCCATTGTCCCTAGACTTCTGTATTCTAGACCTTCTGGAGCTTTTGGCATTTGTATTTCTTCTCTTAAGTGATATGGTCTTAATCCAATTTTATTTTGAAAAAGATACGTATATAATTTTTCTAACTTCTTAAATTTATTTTCATCTTCAGTATATTTAACCATTAGATTTATCACATATTCAAAACTTTCTTCTACTTTTCTTTCATTTAACATCTTTATTAACTTATGAGCTTCTTTTTTATCTTGCACAGCTCTTATCACTGCTTGACTCCTATGAAATGGATCTAGTTGATAATATACTCCTTCTTCCTCTATACTCTGTTTTATCCAAGGTGCACCATCTCCATTTAAAATTCTTATTTCTATTTCATCTGTATTATAAGTTTCTGCAATAGTAGCATCACTTAATTCTTTAAACTTTTTACTATTACTAAAGCTAGCACAGGCTATTTTGTTTTCAACTACATAAGCATCTTTGCTTCCATTTCTTTTTTTCCAACCCTCATAAGTTATTCCAAGTTTAAGTTCTTTTTTCTTAGATTTTCCTCTTTTAGGTCTATCTTTTCCTTGAATGCTTAACCAGATACCATCCATCTCCTGAAATAAAACATTAACTTCTTTTGCACCATTTAGTTGTCCTTTTTTATTTAACAGTATTTTTCTTTCTTCTTTTTCTTCTATTTTAGAACCTAATTTTTGTACTACATTCCATACTGCCGTATGGCTAATTTCTTGGTTTGTTAGTTCTTTAATGTTACTAGAAGTATTTCTAAAAGATACATTAGTTACATTATCAACTATTTTTTCTACTAAAGTACTAGAAATATGACCTATAGTATCCATTTGTAAATACTCATCCAAAAGATATTTTCTAGCTATTTTTCCATCATCAGTTTTGTACTCATATATACGTCTATTAAACTCTACATTCCCCATAATAGTTTTTATACATGTATGTTTTAAACCTTTATTTCTATAAACCTTAGCATTCCTTTCATCCATCAACCTACGGTCTAGGTGCGTTAGCACCTCTTTCATAAGCCTACATGCTTCATCACATGCATATTTATATATTTTTTTCTCTAAATCATTGAAAGTTATCTCTTTATCATTTAAACTTGTATTGTACACAATACCACCCATTTCTGTATAGTCTCAGCAACTTACATTATAATGGATATATTACGTACACGGGAGATACTTTTTGTATCTCCTTTTAATTTTTCTAAATAGTACTTACTACTATCTTTGCCTACTAAAATTATACTCTAACGTGGCAATGAAAGAAGGAAGTTTTAATGGGAAATAATAATGTGAAAATATTTTTTGATGAGAGTGGAAAGCAAGGTGATAGACCAACTACTATGGGTGGACTACTTATACCTTCTTTAGTGTATGATAATAAAATAATACAAGATATTAATGATAGATTAAAAAGTAAAGAGTTTGAATTACATTGGAAAAACTATAGTGGACATTCTGAAAAAGGAGAGTTAATTAAGAAAGTAATACAATGTATTATGAAGTTTTCTTCGTTGATTTCATTTAATATTATAAATTATAAAAAGCCGAATGATAAAAATATAGATGCTAGGTTATTTGAAGATATGATTTATAGTAAATTACCTGAAAGAATACTATATGGGTTGTTAAGGAATCATGGTAATAATGCTAAAGTTGACGTTGATATATTTATAGAAAAGGCTACGGAATATGAAAAACGAAATTTAAAAGAAAATATATCACAACAATTAAATATTCAGGCTATGTATAGAGGACAAAATTACAAAATAAGTAATTGTTATTATAAGGAAAAAAATGAAGAGATAGGCGTAGAAGTTACAGATTTATTATTGGGTATAATTAGAAATATTATCTTAAACAAGGATGATTCTAATAAATTAAAAAATAAAAATAAGCTTATAGTTGAATTACTAAAGGATGAAAATTTCTACTTTTTTTTATCAAACATAAATTATTTTGAATGGTCTAATGATACTGAATTAAGCAAAATAGATTTTAAGTATTATATACAGCTTTTTTTATCTAAGCAAGAAGAGTGGATACAGTATTTAATAGAAAAATAATACAGCATAATAATAAAAATTATATTTAAAAGTTTATATTAAGATTAACAAATCTAAACAACAGATGATTAAATAAAAACTACCTTATATTAGGTGGTTTTTTACTTTTACTTGAGAACAATATTTTCAATATTACAAATAAATAGTAATAAAATTACTAAAAATACAAATAAATTGAATAAATGTTGGATTATTGTTATAATTTAGAAAAACAATTAATAATTCTATAATTTATTAAAGAATTAAATTTTATAAAAAGGGGCTAAATTTATGAATCTAAAATTACTAAAACAAAAGGATTTTTTCTTACTTATATTTGGTAAGTTAATATCACTACTGGGAACAGGAATTCAAGAATTTGCATTATCTATGTATGTACTAAAAATTACAGGATCAGGGGCTAAATTTAGTACAGTCCTTGCAGTTTCAATGATTGCACCAATATTGTTAGGACCAATTGCAGGGGTGTTTGTAGATTGGTTAGATAAGAAAAAAATTATAGTATATTGTGATATATTAAGTGGAATTATAGTTGGAATTTATGCTTTATTTTTTAAAACTAATCATGGTTTAAGTTTACTTAGCATTTATGTATTAGCTATTTTATTATCATTAATATCAACAATATTTCAACCAGCAATATCTACTGTAATACCGAGCATTGTAAAAAAAGAAGAATTAGTAGAAGCTAATAGTTTTAATTCAATTGTAATGAATGTTGGTACAATTTTAGGACCTATACTTGGAGGAATGCTACTTGGACTTTTAGGAATTTTCCCTGTATTAATTGTAAACTCAATAAGTTTTATATTGTCAGGAATAAGTGAAGCATTTATAAACATCCCAAGGTCAAATAAGCAAAATAAAGATATAAGTTTTCAGTTATTTAAAAGAGATTTCAAAGAAGGGGTTGTATTTATAAAAAATAAAAGATTTATTTTTATCACTATTTCAATAGCTATAATAATAAATTTTGTGTTTACTCCAGTTTTTAATGTGGCATACCCTTATATTGCAAAAGAGATTCTTGGAGTTACAGATGTAAAGGTTGGTTTATTGCAATCAATAGCAACAGGGGCAATGATAGTTGGAGCAATGATGTGTGGATTTATTACAAAAAATGTTAGAGCCAATAAATGTATGTTTATTAGTATGATAGTAATATCAATGCTTATGGTAATATTAGCTCTTTCACAATCATCAATGTATCTAAATTTATTTAAAACCAATATGGTTGCGTATATTCATCTAGCCATTTTAGGATTTTTAATAATATTTGTAGTAACAATTAATAATATTGTACTTATGACAACAATACAAAAAGAAGTACCATTGGATATGCTAGGTAGGGTAAATACGGTTATGTCGTCTTTTGCCATGGCGGCAATGCCTTTAGGATGTATTATTTTTGGATTTAGTATTGATAAAGTTAAGCCATGTATATGTATTTTGGTGGCATCGGCTATAGCCTTTTGTACTATTATATATTTTAAGAAGGATTTATTGAAATTAGAAATGAAAGAAAATGATGCAGAGATTAACGCAGATATGTAAAAATATTCAATAAAATTTTAAAAAAGGACATAAAGAAACTAAAAAAGGTATATGTATATTATTGAAACAATTTTTAGAGGATTGAGATGGGAGAGTATTATAAAAAAAATTACAAAATTAATCACTTAAATTCAAATTATAATCGTGGTTTAGCAAAAGCCTATGCTGAAAAGTATGCTTTAATGCCAAATACATCGGAATATCCGTATTTTGAAAATGATGATTGTGCTAATTTTGTATCCCAAGTATTAAGAGCTGGTGGAATGCCAGAAGAAGGTAGTGATTGGGATAGAGTAGAGTCTTGGTTTTGTCATACTAATAGTACAGAACATTTAGATAACATATCTATTACTTGGAGAGCGGCTCGTTACTTTAGAAGATACTGGGGAAATGAAGATGGATTTGGAGAAAATAAAGCAGCTATGTATATAGAAAGTACTGCTAAAAAAGTATTATATAATTTTAAACAACTATATGCTTTTTTGGATATAGGAGATGTTATTCAATATGGAAGTTCTGATAGTAAGATTCCGTATCATACTCAAGTAATTGTAGATAAGGGATTTAACTGGATGATAGGAAAATATGACTTATTTATGGCACAACACACTGAAAATGGTATAAATATATCTTTTTATAATTATTTAAGCAGGTTTGAAGATAAACAAATTAGACCTGTATATATATATAAAATAAAAATGGATACGTAATGTTTCATTAAAATAAGTTAGGAAAAATCATTTTAAGATTTTTCCTAACTTATTTTAATGGGAATTGATTGTTCCTCTGATGTTTTAGTATTTTTCACATTGATAATTAAGCTATTAGAATCAACAGGATCAAACCATAAGTTTCCCATAACTCCTCCTGCATAACCACCGCTAAAATATTTTACTTTTTTATTATTTGAAGTAAGGGTTATTTCAACATCTTTAGGGTAAAAGTTAGAGTTAACCTCTAGTTTTGTATAGGTAAGTCCTACAGTTAAGTTAGTAAACTTTAAATAAAGAGGTTCTTTTTTACCTAGATCAAATTTTAATGTCTTATTTATAGGTATAAATTGGGTAGCAGATTTTACATTAGTTTTATCTTCTATTTTAAATTTTACATTTTTGCCATTGGATAAATAGAAGGTTAAGTACAGAGGATTTATTATTTTATTTTCATTAAAGGCAAATCTAAAATTTCCTTTAGCCGAAGGAGAAAACTTCAAACTTGATCCAATCCATAAATCTGTAAAAGTAAATATAGGCAGTTTATCATTGGGGGTTTTATTAAGTTCAATTGCAACTAATTTATCATCTCCCCAAATACGAGATTTAATATATACTGCATTTAGATCTAATAATACTTCATCTAAAAGAATATTAGTGTTATCTGACTGTTTAACTTCATTAAGTTTCATTGTATAATTGCTTTTCATAGGAGTTGTTATGTCATTATAGAATATACTTTTACTACTAGGTGAAAACATAGTGATTAAAAATGGTATACTAAGTAGTACAAATAGTATTAGCGCTAATAATTTATATTTTTTAGTTATTGTTTTAGGTTTATACATAAAAAGGCTCCTTTCTTATGGAATTTCAAACTCAATATGCCAGTTACCATAGGCGTTATTAATTTCTCTATAATCAATTTTATTAGCTGTAGATCCTTTATAAAATCCTTTATTAAAACAAGTAATTCTCAAAGATATTTTATTAGAAAAAATGGACGGTTTTTTAAACGATAAAATTCCTTTTGTTTCTTTGTCTTTAAATGAAGTTTCTAGGCTAGCAATCTCATTGAGAATTTCACTTTTAAATCCAAGTTGGTCTTGTACATTAACTTTGCTTGGCAATGCAAAGTTAGTATTTTTATTATTAATAAGTTTCACTGAATATAGTAAACTTATAGTATTTTTTTCTTTAATTACTCCATCTACAGTAAATTTAATATCATTCATTGTGTAAGACTCATTTATTTGTTTGCCTTCACCAGTATTAAATCTTTGAACAATTTCTGGAGAAACAGTTTTATATTTAGCTAATGACTTGTGGATTTTAAAATACGCAGTAACAGAAGGAACTATAATTAAAAATGCAAATAATAATGAAGCTGCTATTATATATTTTGGTGTAAAGATACTATGTTTTTTTAGAGTTTTATGAACTTTTTTATGTAGATTTTTAGGAGGAACTATAGAATTTTTAATTATGGTTAGTTCTTCTATATCATTAGTTAACAATTTCTTTAGCTTAATATATTCCATATTACATTGAGGGCAACAACACAAATGATTTTTAATAGCTATATATGAATCATTATCTAATTCACCATATATGTATTCATGTAAATTATTAAGTACAAAATTACAATTCATTGTAGATAAATCCCTCCTTATTCATGATTTTCTTTAATTTTTTCATTGCAAAATTAAGTCGTGATTTAACTGTACCCTCTGGAATTTCTAGTGTATTTGCAATTTCCTTGATTGTATAGTCTGCAAAATATTTTAGTATAATCACATCACTATATTTATCATCTAAAAGATTTATATAGTTTATTAGGTCAATATTTATATCTATATTTGTATATTGGTTAGATTGGTGTTCAATTATATTAGAGGTAGTATAATATAATTCTTCAAAATGAATTATATTATCATGTCTTAAAGTTTCTTTACATTTATTAATCAATATTGAAGTTATCCAAGAGTTAAATTTATTTATATCTTTAAGTGAATCTAACCTTTCATAAGCTATAAGTATAGAGTCTTGCAAAACATCCTCGGATTTAGAAGGTTTTTTCATATAACTAAATGCTATTTTATATAATTTATCTAAAATTGGATTTAGTAGTTTTTCAAATTGTTTTTGTTTTTTTCTTAATTTAAGATGAAATATATCCAAAGCATCACCACCGAATTTGTATTTCTATATATTAGATGAATAGGTAAGGCATTAAGTTCGATTTATTTAAAAGTTTATTGGTATAATAAAAGGATAATATAAATTTGGAGAGGATTAAAGCTATGGAGGATAAGAGTACCATTAAAGTATCCATTAGAAATCTTGTGGAGTTTATACTTAGGTCTGGAAATTTGGCATCTACATTTATGGGAAGTTCAAGAAATGTAGATGCTATAAAGGCACATCAAAAAATACAAAAATCATCTGGAGATAACTATACTCCAGAAGTGACACTTTCCTATATAGTAGAAACAGAGGATATTGTATTAGAAGTAGGAGGACGTGCTGACGGAATTATAAAAGAAGATAATAATGTAATTATAGATGAAATAAAAACCACAACAAAACCACTAGAATTAATTGAGGAAGACTATAGTGTTCTTCATTGGGCTCAAGCTAAATGTTATGGTTTTATTTATTGCAATGATAATAATTTAGATAATATAGATATTCAACTTACATATTATGAAATGGAAAGTAAGGACATAAAAAGATTTAAGAAAAATTTTAGTTTTGTAGAGTTAAAAGACTTTTTCTTTGATGTTGTAGACAGATATATTAGATGGGCTAGAACATTAAAAAACTTTCAAAGTATACGAGATCAATCCATAAAGAAATTAAGTTTTCCCTTTGAAACCTATAGAGAGGGACAAAGAAAATTTGCTGTTGGAGTTTATAAAACTGTGGTTCAAGGAAAAAAGTTTTTTGCAGAAGCTCCAACGGGAATAGGAAAGACTATAGCTACACTTTTTCCAACTATTAAAGCTATGGAAGAAGGGCATACTTCAAAAATATTTTATTTAACTGCAAAGACAATTACAAGAACTGCTGCAGAAAAGGCAATAGAAAATATGAGAAACAAAGGGCTTAAATTAAAAAGTGTTACACTTACAGCTAAAGATAAGGTATGCTTTTGTAAAGAAGATGGGTGTAATCCAGAGGTTTGCGAGTTTGCACAGGGACACTTTGATAGAATAAATGATGCTCTTTCTGACATTTATAAAGAAGATATATTTTCAAGAGAAGTTATAGAAAAGTATTCAAGAAAGCATAAGGTTTGTCCATTTGAGTTTTCCTTAGAACTTTGCAATTTTTGTGATTGCATAATATGTGACTATAATTATGTTTTTGATCCTAGAGTATCACTTAAACAATTTTTTTCAGAGGGAAACAGTGATTTTACACTACTAGTTGATGAAGGACATAATTTAGTAGATAGAGCAAGAGAGATGTTTTCAGCGGATATAAGCAAAAAGGAAATATTAAAATTAAAAAAAGATACATCAAAAGGTGCAAAGGGTGTTTCAAAGATTTTAAATAAGATAAATTCATATTTCATAGATATAAGAAAAGAATGTGAAGCAAAGGACAATACTTTGGTTGTTAATGAACCTCCAAAGGAGTTAATACCAATGCTTAGGGAGTTTACTTATGTTTGTGAAAAGTGGTTACTAGAAAATAAAAATGCTTTAGATGGATTTAAAGAATCTCTTTTAGAGTTTTATTTTAAGGCATTAGGATTTATAAGAACCTATGAATGTTATAATGAAAGGTATGTAACATATGCTGAGAAAATTAATGATGAGGTTTTTCTTAAAATGTTTTGCTTAGATCCTTCTTATCTTTTAAGTGAAACTATGAAAAAATGTAAAGCTACTATAATTTTTTCAGCTACATTGATGCCAATGAATTATTATATTGATATTTTAGGGGGAACTGGTGAAGACTATAGGGTAAAATTATCATCTCCTTTTAAAAGAGAAAATCTTTGCGTTATGATGGATTCTAAAATTTCAACTAAGTATAAAATGAGGGAATTTACATATGATAGTGTGGTTTCTGATATAGAAGCTGTTATAGGTGAGAAGATGGGAAATTACTTAGTGTTTTTTCCATCATATAAATATATGAATGAAGTCTATGAGAGATTTATAGAAGAAAATCAAGAGATTAATGTAATTCGCCAAGAAAGTTATATGAGTGAGGAAGAGCGTAAGGAGTTTCTTGAAAAATTTTGTGAAAATCCGAAAACTACATTACTTGCATTTGCTGTTATGGGTGGGCTTTTTTCAGAGGGAATTGATTTAACTCATGATAGATTAATTGGAAGTATAATAGTTGGTGTTGGATTACCACAGGTTTCACTAGAAAGAAACATAATAAGTGATTATTTTAAAAATAAGAACGGAAAAGGATTTGAATATTCATACATATACCCAGGTATGAACAAGGTAATGCAATCAGCAGGTAGAGTTATAAGAACAGAAGAAGACAGAGGGTCAGTTTTATTAATAGATGAGAGATTTAGGTATTCTAGTTACTTTAAATTATTACCTAGGGAATGGAAAGATATATTTCGGGTAGATGGGAAAGAAAGTATTAAGGACAAATTAAATGATTTTTGGAATAAAGTATGACCTAGATTTTAGGTCATACTTTAATTTTAATATGTTTTTTCACTAATTATAAGCCAACCTCTATCGGCAGAGTATCTAAATATTAATTCCTTATTACTATGGTCGGAGTAGTGATTAGAACCATATCCATTAAACCATTGTTCAAACCTAACAGTAATTTTATCTTCATTTAGTGTAGCGTCAATAAGTTTGCTTGCTAAAGTAATATTAGAGTATTTGTTAAAAAGTTCCTCTTTATAATTCATCCACTGTGTATAGTCCATAGTTTTTCCATTAACAATACCAATAAAATCAGCATCATAGTAGTTTTTATAAATATTAATATCTTGACTTTCCCAAGCGGATTCCCAATTAACCATCATTTGAGATATTTTGCTGTTTGTATTAAAATTAGTAATTTTGGTGCCTTTACATTTATTTAACACATCTAACGCCTTTTTATATTCTTCTTTTGCATGAGTGTTTTTAGAGTTGTTTGCAGATTCTTTGGCTATAGTGTCATCTTTTTTAAAATCCTCTATAGCAAGTTTTTTACAATTGCTAATTTTAGTTTTAATTGTATCATCGGTAGGTTTATACTTAGCGGCATTTTCATAATAAGAGATAGCACTAACATAATTTTTTTTAGAAACTAATTGGTCTCCTTGTTTCACAATTAGGTCAATACATTCATTTAATTTTACATCTGAGTTTGATACTAGTGTGCTTTTTGGATGATTATCAATAATATCCTTGTAAAGAGTTATTGCATCATCATATTTTTTATTTTGTTGAAGGTTTAAAGCATTGTTAAATTCTTTTTGTTCTTTTGAGGAACATGAAACTAGTAATAGCATTAATGATAACATTAGGGTTAGTTTAAAAAGTTTTTTCATTTGTTTATGTCCTTTCATGTTTAGTATTTTATATAGCTAAGCAATCATAATTTTAACATTAAATAAGGAATATAAGGGGAGTTATTAGGATAAATTATTATAGTAAATATTGGAATTATTTTTTATTAAAATTGAAATTTGTTTTCAACTATCTGTGTTTATAATTAAGATTTTGGTATAATATTTGTAGTGAAAAAGAAAGAAGGTATAATTATGAAGGCTGAGATATTAGCTGTAGGAACTGAATTATTGCTTGGAAATATAGTAAATACAAATGCCCAATATATATCAAAAAGATTGGCTGATTTAGGTATAGAAGTTTATCATCAATCAGTTGTTGGTGATAATACTGAAAGATTAAAAGAAGCTTATGATTTAGCTTTTAAAAGAGCTGACCTTGTGATAACTACAGGAGGACTTGGACCTACAAAGGATGACTTAACAAAAGAAGTTGCTTTTGAATATTTAGGAAAAAAATCAAAATTACATGATGAATCACTTAAAAGAATAGAAGAATACTTTAAGAAAATAGATAGACCTATGGGAGAAAACAATAAAAAACAAGCTTGTTTCCCAGAAGAGGCTATAATAATGCCAAATAACAATGGAACAGCACCAGGATGTATTATAGAAGAAAATAAAAAAATATTAGCTGTTCTTCCTGGACCACCAAGAGAAATGAAGGCTATGTTTGAAGAAAGTCTTATTCCATATTTAAGGAAGTTTCAAGAAAATATACTTCATTCAAAAACACTAAGAATTTTAGGAGTTGGAGAAAGTAGAGTAGCTGAAATTATAGATGATATACTTGAAAGCTCAAAAAATCCAACAGTTGCACCATATGCAAAGGATAATGAGGTAACTTTAAGAATTACAGCTAAAGCAAAGACTATAGAAGAGGCCGAAAGATTGATTCAGCCTGTTGAAAAGGAAATAAGAGATAGATTAGGTGTCTCTGTATATGCAGATGGAGAGGTAACACTTGAAGAGGTAGTCGGAAAAATGCTTATAGAAAATAATATAAGTATTGCTACAGCGGAATCTTGTACAGGAGGACTTCTTGCTGGTAGACTTGTAAATTATCCTGGAATATCTTCTGTATTTAAAGAAGGAATGATTACTTATAGTAATGAAGCTAAAATGAAAAGAATAAAAGTAAAGAAGGACACATTACAAAAATATGGTGCAGTAAGTAGTCAAACAGCAGCAGAAATGGCAGAAGGAGTTGCAAAAGTTACAGGCAGCGATATTGGAATTTCAACAACAGGTATTGCAGGGCCTGATGGAGGAACTAAAGAAAAGCCAGTAGGTCTTGTTTATGTTGGAATATATATAAAAGGAGACATAAAAACTAAGGAATTACACTTAGTTGGAGATAGACAAAGAGTAAGGGAACATACTGTTATAAGAGCTTTGGAATGGTTAAGACGTGAGCTTATAAGAAAGGGAATAAATTAATAAAAATATAATTAAAAACTGATTAAATTAAAGTAAAGTTTAATTTAATCAGTTTTTTATATTACTTTATATATACAAAATATTTACATTGACAAGCTTTTTAAAAGGTGATAACATTTATTGTGTTTCATAAATAAACAAGTGTATTCAAAATAAGTACAAAAGATAAACAAGGGGGCTTTTTTATATGAAGAAGATAGGCCTTTTGCCAAGGTTGATTCTAGGTATAATTTTAGGTATTTTAATAGGATATATTTCAAAAAATTTGGGTGTATACTCTGTATCTAGAATATTTATAACTTTCACTGATATATTTTCTAATTTTTTAAAATTTATAATTCCATGTATAATAGTTGGTTTTGTTGCACCAAGTATTGCTGATCTTGGAAATAAGTCAGGTAAATTATTAATTATAACTACATTAATAGCGTATATATCAACAGTAGTTTCAGGAATAATGGCTTATTTTGTGGGAAATGCAATACTACCAAAGGTTATAAAGGCAGCAACTGTTGCTGAAAAGTCATCAATTAAATTGGATCCATACTTTACTATAAAGATAGATCCTTTAATGGGTGTTATGACAGCACTTGTACTTGCATTTATGTTAGGAATAGGAATGTCATATATAAAAGGGAAAACATTATTAGGTACAATGAGAGATTTTCAAGATATAGTGTCTCTTGTGGTAAAGAAAGTTGTAATACCATTTGTTCCATTATACATAACCGGTATATTTGTAAGATTAACAATCTTAGGAGAAATTTTTAAGACATTAAAAACTTTTTCTTCTGTATATGTAATATTGTTATTATTACAAGTAGTATATATAATAATTCAATACGGATTATCTTGGATTGTAAGTGGAAAGAATCCAATGAAAGCTCTAAAAAATATGATTCCTTCATATTTTACAGCTCTTGGAACACAATCATCAGCAGCAGCTATTCCAGTGAATTTACAATGTGTAAAGAAAAACGGAGTATCTGAAGAAATAACTGACTTTGTTGTGCCACTATGTGCAACAATTCACTTAGCTGGAGATACAATAACCTTGGTATTAGCGTCTATGGGAGTTATGCTTATAAATGGTCAAAATCCTACGTTTACAGTTATGATATCTTTCATACTTATGTTAGGTGTAACTATGGTAGCAGCACCAGGAATACCAGGTGGTGGAGTTATGGCAGCACTTGGACTTCTTCAAGATATGCTAATGTTTAATACAGCTCAACAAGGACTTATGATAGCATTACATTCAGCACAAGATAGTTTTGGTACTGCAACTAATGTAGTTGGTGATGGAGCAATAGCAATTATCATTGATTACATTGCAAATAGAAAAAAGTGATTGCATGGGGCGCAATCACTTTTTTATTTTGCTGAAAATAACTTATGAATGTCAACTATTCCGCATCCTTGAATGGATTTTGGCATATCCAGTAAGTTGCAAGACATTTTAAGTAAAGAGGATACATCTTTGTATGTTAAATTTGGATTACTTTCATATAATAATGCGCAAATACCACTTATATAAGCACAAGCACAGGAAGTACCAGTAAAGAATGTGTATGGTTCTTTAAGTGGACGTGGATATAGTTTATGACCGTTTCTTTCTGAAATGTAATTAGTATCAGATTTTAAAGAACAAATATCCACACAAGCTGCACAAAGATCGGGTTTTTCAAGTTTTGTGTTTCCACCAGCAGAAGACATAAGATAAGGCTTTTTACTACTGGTAGTATCTATTCCTCCTACTGTTATGCAATTTTCAAGAAGACCTATACCCCGTAAAGAATTTTCTACATTCCCATTATGACCGCTAGGAACTATAACAGTTATATTTTTTTCTACGGCAAGATTAAAAAGTTTAGAAAAAAGAGATAAAACAAATTCATTATAGTCTACAATTTCGAATGGAAGACATATTATTTTAATTCCATACTCTGCACTTTCATTAATTAAAAGATCTATTCCAAATAAAATATCAGATATAAATCCACGGGAAGCACTATTAAATGCTTTTATCATATATATTTTACTTCTAGGAGCGATTCCTTTATAAACTCCTTCTGAGCTATAACCATTGGAACAAATGAGGCCACTTATAAAAGTGCCATGTCCATTATCGTCATAGGGATAATTAAAATCATTAATTAAATCTTTAAAATTGGTTATTTTATCTAAAGGTTTTTTTAAATCAGCGTGAGGATAAGTTCCGCTATCTACAATTCCTATGCACACATCTTTTCCTGAAAATTTAGAATTTATGTCAAAGAAAATACCATTAGAAGAAAGCACGCTATTATTGCCACACAAAAAAGCATAACTATCAAAAAATATATAGTCAACTTGAGGATGTTCTATTATCCTTTCAATAACGGAAGAAGAAACATAAGCACATATACAGCCTATTGATGGAATTGATCGTATTATTTCACATTTGTATCTTTGAAGTTTTTTTTCTATTTTATCTTGGAAAGTTTTACAATGAATAATAACTCTATAGTTTTTATAAAGTTTACTATCTATAGCATTTTTTAAATTTATATCTACCTTATTTTTCAAGGAAAACATACATATCCTCCTAAACAAATACTCTATTATAATATAGTATTTTTCTACAGGAAGTGTTAACAGATAAAAAAATAAAGAGTTAGTCCCCACTAGCTCCTTATTTATTCCACTTAAAAACTAATATTCCAATGATTAAAATAATAAAACCTAATATTTTAGTAATACCAAAATTAATTTTTTCGGAACCAAATAATCCAAACCCTTCTATTATGCCTGAAAACAACAGCTGAGCAATAAGTATTGCTGATGTTGCATAGGCAGGACCTAATTTCCCGATACCTTGCATAACTGTAAATGTAATACCTACACCAAGTGGTGCTCCAAGTAAATAAAGTTTATTTGCAGTAGATATATTTTTTATATTTCCTTCGCCTGCAAAAAACATAATTATTAAAGTTATTATAAATCCGATACCTTGAACTAAAGTATTAGTTTCCCAGAGTCCTATTTTTTCCCCAAGACGTGTATTAAACACACCTTGAATACTCATAAAAATACCAGCTACTATTGAATAAATAAATCCAAGCATAAAATCACCTTCCAAGTCTAGTATGCCCCAAAAGGAACATAATATATGAAAGTTGAAAGGAAAATAAATGCTAAAATATAAAGCTAATATCCACTATCTTATCTTTCGTGATTTATAACGTTTTTGTCTAAATACGCTTGTTCAATTTCTTCAGAAGCAAATTCTAAATCATGTCCCAAACATAAAAAATCTTCGAAAAGAGTTTTGTAGTTATCCTTTGATGGGCAAACAACGAAATCGTTGATATCTATGTAAATATTGTTAAACTTTTCTGTCAATTCGCTATCATAATTTTTACAGTTTAATTTTATGTCACAGTAATTCCATTCAAGTCCTAAACTTAATATAAAATGAAGACAGTCTACATATTCTTCTAATATTGTTTCTTTAGGAGAAGATTTTTTAGTACTCCAAAATTTAAAGCAACGAGTTTCATTAGCAAGTTCACTTACTTCAACTTGAAGAGCAAGGATCTTTTTTGAGCAAAGAGATTCACCATGTAAATTATGTTCTTTAATAATTCTTTCGTCTAGAGTATGCTGTAATTTAAATAACTTATCCAGATTCATTTAAAATTCCGCCTTTCTTTAGTTTTCCCTTAATCTATTCTATAGTATTTTCTGAAATATTGGAAGAATCAACAAACGTTTACATAAAGTTTTGTAAAAAAATAAACCAAAATCAAGGATAATTAACCTCGAAATGGTTTATTATTTATTAAAACATCTTAAGTGGATAGTCAACCATTAGTACGTCTTTTTTGTTATTAATTGGTTTCCAAAGCTCAAAACGGTTTATTTTTATGTAATTGTAACTCATATCAGAATTTCTATAAGCAAGCGTTGTTGGCGTGTCTCCACTTGCAGATTTTCTCATGGAATAATTGGAATTTGCAAGAGAAATTAGAAGTTCACGTTTAGGATTATTTTGTATATTAAATCCGCTTAAATGTAAAGTGTCAGAAATATTTCTGATAATTCTTGTTATATATCCTCTTTTTAAAATTCTTAAATTTACAGTCTTTAAGGATTTATCTAAATGAAAACTAGGATCTATTTGTACCTTAAAATTTTTGTAAGGTGCTAATGTGTCATTAACAATTTTATTTAATTTATCCATGTCAGGATTTATTATTGTTTGTACGTGTATATAGAATTGATGATTATTTGTTTTATATAGTCTATATTTTTTACATAGTTTTTTTTGTGTTGATTCTATAAATCTGTTAGATTCATCATCAAACAATGCGACTAAATGATATTTCATTTTAATCCCCCAGTGGCAGTGAATTTATTGATTATTAATTGATATTATATCATATTTAAGTAATTTGTACATTAAATATGTAATTTTTATAAATCTAATCCAGTTAAAATAGAGTTTCACCAATAAATTGCAATAAAATACCACTTGTTATAGAAACCACCGAAAAATATAATTATAAATAAGCATATATTTATGAATGGAAAACGGTTATATGAAGAGCTAATGTATTAAGTTGTAAAATAAAATTAAAAATATGATATAGTATTTCTATAAAACTATATGTAAGAAACAAAAATTAAAAATTAATTTGTAATTTATATGTTAAAAAAACTTAACATTAATGATATAATAAAAGTTGTGAAATTTATGAATGAAAAAAAGCGATTATAGAGTGGATGTATAGTTAACAAAGGTAAGTTATAAAAATAAATTAAAAATATAATATAGTATTTGTACAAAAGTATATGTAACAAACAAAAATTAAAAATTAATTTGCAATTTATATGTTAAAAAACCTAGTATTGCTCATATAATAAAGGGTTTTGAGTTAAGTCTATGATTTGTGAATGAAAAACAGTGATATGGATGACTAACTTATACTTAATGAAGTTAAGTTATAACAAATAATTAAAAATTATATAATATTGTTGTAAAAATTTAAAATTAGGATTAAATATATAATTTACGAATTTAAAATTCGTAAATCATATATTTAATCAATTAAAAAATAAATTAAATAAATATAAAAAATAAGTAATAAGGATGGATAATCATATGGAAAAACTGGTTATTGATGGAGGTAGACCTCTTAACGGAGATATAGAGATTAGTGGAGCAAAAAATGCTGCTGTAGCTATCTTACCATCGGCTATAATGGCAAGCAAGGGAATTTGTGTTATTGATAATATACCTATGATTAGTGATACTGAATGTATTGAAAGAATAATTGAAAGCTTAGGAGCTACAGTAACAAGAAAAAACAATACTGTGATAATAGACAGTACATCTATAAATAGCAGCGATGCAAATACAGAAGACGTTAGAAAAATGAGAGCCTCTTATTATTTAATCGGTGCACTTCTTGGAAGATTTAAAAAAGCCAGAGTAGAAATGCCAGGAGGGTGTGCTATAGGGGTTAGACCTATTGATCAACACATAAAAGGATTTGAAGCTTTAGGAGCAAAGGTTACTATAGAACATGGTGCTGTAGTTGTTGAAGCAGATAAGTTAGTAGGAACTAATATATACTTTGATGTTGTAAGTGTTGGAGCTACAATAAATGTAATGCTTGCAGCTACACTTGCAGAAGGAAAAACTGTCCTTGAAAATGCAGCAAAGGAACCCCATATTGTAGATGTCGCAAACTTCTTAAACTCTATGGGTGCTGATATTAAAGGTGCAGGAACTGATGTAATAAAGATAAATGGAGTAAAAGAATTAACAGGATGTAACTACAGTGTTATACCAGATCAAATAGAAGCTGGAACATATATGATAGCTACAGCTGCTTGTGGTGGAAAAGTAACTATAAATAATGTTATACCTAAACACCTAGAATCTATTAGTGCTAAGCTTATAGAAATGGGCGTAAATGTAATTGAAAATGGTGACAGTTTAACTATTGAAAGTACAAAAAATTTAACAGGGGTAAACATTAAAACTCTTCCATATCCTGGTTTTCCCACAGACCTACAACAACCAATGACTACTATATTAAGCATAGCTAAAGGAAGTAGCATAGTTAATGAAAGTATTTGGGAAAGTAGATTCAAGCATGTAGATGAATTAAAGAAAATGGGTGCAAGAATAACTGTAGAGAATAATATAGCTATGATTGAAGGAGTAGAAGCTTTAAGTGGAGCTAAAGTAAAAGCTACAGATTTAAGAGCAGGTGCTGCTATGGTAATAGCTGGACTTATTGCCCATGGAATAACTGAAGTTACTAATATAGAACATATAGACAGAGGATACCCTTATATAGAAGAAAAGTTTAATAAATTAGGCGCCAAAATTAAAAGGGTTCAGTATTAGGATGGGAGAAGTATAATGATATTTTGTCCTTTATATAGTGGAAGTAGTGGAAACAGTGTTTATATATCTTCAGGAAAAAGTAGCATTTTAATTGATGCTGGATTACCTGGAAAACATATAGAAAAGGCACTTCAATCAATAAATAAAAATCCTAATGAGATAGACGGAATATTTGTGACTCATGAGCATATAGATCATGTTAAGGGGGTAGGGGTATTATCAAGAAGATATAATATACCTATTTATGCAAATGAACTTACATGGAAAAGTATGAACAAAAACATAGGAAAGATAAAAGAAGAAAACATAAATATAATTTCAAAAGGTGCAAACATTACTATAAGAGATATAGATATATTTAATTATAGTATATCTCACGATGCTGTAGATCCAGTTGGATATTCGGTTTATTCAGGAAAAAGTAAGGTTTGTGTAGCTACGGATCTTGGATATTTCTCTGATGAAGTTAGAGAAAATACAAAAGATGCTGACGTAGTATTATTGGAAAGTAATCACGATGTTGAAATGCTTAAGTTTGGACCATATCCATATAGCTTAAAAAGAAGAATTTTGAGCAATGTAGGTCACTTATCGAATGATGATTGTGGAAAAGCCATAGTTACTATGACTGAGAATAATTGCAAGAATATTATTTTGGGACATTTAAGTAAGACAAATAATTACCCAGATCTTGCATATGAAACTGTTGTAGGGGTGCTTAGAGAAAATAAAATAAAATTGAATAATGATATTAACATTAGTATGGCACAGAGAAGTATGCCAAGCAATTATATGGAGGTTTAAAGGAGGATACAATTATGAAAAAAATATACAAAATATTTTTACTCATATGTATACTAGCTTCTTTAAATATAATTTTTATTGGATGCGATGACAAAGATAAAGTATCAACAAACAACAATGAGAAATTAAAGGTATTAAAGTTATCTAAAGACGATGATTCATTTGTTAAGTTAAATGTATATTTTGATGCGTCAAAAAACGAAAAAAATGTTGATGTGCTAAAAGAAGAGAGAATAATAAATAAGGAAGAACTTTTAGGAGAAATGATACTTAGAGAACTTATAAAAGGTCCCTCTATTGAGAGTAAACTAAAACCTATATTACCAAAGGACACAAAGATTTTAAGTTTTTCTATAAAGAATAACATTGCATATATTAATTTAAGCCAAGATGCCCAATACAAAATGAATAAAGCCACAGAAGAAGCTTGTTTAAAGGGAATAGTTTTATCCTTAAATCAGATAAAATCTATTAAAAAGGTTAAGATACTGATTAATAATAAAAGCGTAGATATTCTAGGTGGTAACTATGATATATCAAAACCTTTTAGTAAAGATGATATAAATAAAATACGAAAATAAAATAAAGTATAGTTTACAGAAGGAGAATAGAAAATGAGTTTATATAAAGAATGGACAGACATGGTTATAGAGTATGTAAAACATAAAGGAGAAGCTGCGTTCTGGAAAGAATATGGCGAAATGGAAAGAAATATATATTCTGGGTTATTAGCAGATCATGAAGAAGTATTTTCTGGAACAACAGAAGAATTAGCAGAAAAATTTGAAACACCATTATATTTCTTTGTTGGATTTTTAGATGGTATAAATGAAAGTCTTGTAGAACAAATGGATATAGAAAGTATATCAAAAGATACTCAAGTTAAATTAGAAGTTAACTTCGAAAATTTATATTTTAATATGATAGATGCTAAAGCAGATTATTTATATAATCTTCCACAATGGGAAGGAATATTCTCAGAAGAAAAAAGAAAAGAAATAAGAAATGAATGGAGAGCTTCTAAGACTATAGTTAGAGAAGACAAAGTTGGAAGAAACGATCCATGTCCATGTGGAAGCGGTAAAAAATATAAAAAATGTTGTGGAAAAAACGCATAGTATTCACAAAAAATGGCTGCATTTTATGTGTAGTCATTTTTTTATTTTAAAATTAATTCAGAAAACCAAGTTTTAAACGAATAGTAATATAAGGAAACATATGAGTCTAGTGAGTTTTAAGGAGCTGGTTTTTTGAAGAACATAATAATGATAGATAACAAACCATATAGTATAAATACGATTAGAGAGTTGGTTGGAGAATATAATATAACAGTATATGAAGCAAAAAATTCTTTTGAAGTATTTAATACCTTACAAAGGTTAAATAATGATGCTGAATTAATTATCACCGATGTAAATTTAGGAAAAGAAAGCGGAATAGATATAATAAAAAAGATAAAGGATAAAGGAATTAAGTGCCCTATATTAATACTAACATCAGAAAATAAAAGGAAAACGTTTATAGAAGGGATAAAAGCAGGAGCTACAGATTATGTTTTAAGACCCTTCGAAGGAAAATTTTTATTGAAAAGGATAGTAAAAGACATTGAAAAAAATAGTAAAGATAGTAAAATAGTAACACAAGTATTAAAGCCTACAGCTGGTGAAAATATGGAAAAAGAAAAAAGTATAGATTTCAATAAATACCTAGAAGAAAAAGTTTATAGTTCAAATAAAAGTTCTAGTGGGTTCTCATTATTGATGCTAACTTTATTCAAGTCTGTAGATGAGTTTACAGAAGAAGTAGAAAAAGAGTATGATGAATTAACTGCAAAGGTATATCCTAAGTTAAAAAAGTTATTTTCAGATGCAGAAATATTTACAAAGTATGGACCACAAAGTTTTGTTACTATATTTAAAGATTTGAAGCATGGTAGTGAAGAAGAACTAAATAATGAGATAAAAAAGTTATTTAATGATGAAAAGAACCGTAGTAAAACACACGAAAAATATTTCTTGGAATGTGCTTTTGCGAAGTATCCTCAAGAGGGAAAAAGTAAGGATGAAATTCTAGAAAAAGTACAAGATAAGATTGTAGAGAAAATAAACATTATCAAAAGAATGGAGAAGTAATGAACATAACGATAATTTGTGTTGGAAAGCTAAAAGAAAAGTATTTAAAATTAGCAATTGATGAATATTCTAAGAGGCTTTCGAGGTATTGCAAGTTAAATTTTATTGAATTAAATGATGAAAAGACACCTGATAATGCTTCAGAAAAAGATGAGCTTATTATAAAACAAAAAGAAGGATCAAAAATATTAGCTCATATAAAAGAGAATATGTATGTTATTGCCTTAGACATAAATGGAAAAATGGTGTCTTCAGAGGAGCTTGCAAATCTTGTTGATAATTTAGGTGTAACAGGAAAAAGCAATATTGCTTTGGTTATAGGTGGGTCATTAGGACTTGCAAAGGAAGTATTAGATAGAGCCAACTATAAATTATCATTTTCAAAGATGACATTTCCACACCAACTTATGAGAGTAATTTTGTTAGAACAAGTTTATAGAGCATATAAGATTAATACAGGTGAACCGTATCATAAGTAAATACGGTTTTTATATCTGTTTTGAGTAAAAAAGTAGCTAACCTATCAAGGTGTTAGCTACTTTTTTATTGAGATTTTATAAAGAAAAGTATAAGTTTACAATTTAAATATAACTTTCTATTAATTTGATATTGAAAAATTTTTTAAAATCAAAAAACAATATGATAAAAAATGAACAATTGCTAAAGATAAAGTTAACGGTAGAAAGGAGAAAAGTATTATGGCAAAGGATGTAATAGAAAAAGAAAAGTTAACACCTAAGGATTATTTAAATAAGGTTTTAGCTGGTACTGCAACTGGAATAGTTGTAGGATTGATTCCAAATGCAATTTTGGGTGCCATATTTAAGGGACTAATAAATACTTCGCATATATTTTCTATACTTTATAATGCTGTTAATATAATGCAATTTATTGTTCCAGTTCTTGTAGGTGTATTAGTAGCATTACAATTTGAGCTTGGACCTATGCAAACAGTTGTAGTAGGTGCAGCGGTGTTTTTGGGTTCAGGTGCATATAAAGTTACTAGTAATGGGGTACAAATGATTGGCATAGGTGATTTAATAAATACAATGCTAGTAGCATTTATAGCTGTTTATTTTGTTAGATTAATAGGAAATAAATTAAAATCACTAACAATTCTTTTGTTACCTATTGTGGGAGCTGCGGTTGGTGTTATTGGAATGATTACACTTCCATATATAAGACAGATTACTATTGTAATAGGAAATATAATTAATAATTTTGCAGTTTTACAACCACTATTAATGTGCATTTTAATTAGTGTTTCGTTTTCAATTTTAATTATTTCACCAATATCAACTGTAGCAATAGGTATTGCCATAGGGATAAATGGATTAGGTGCTGGTGCTGCTGCTATCGGAGTTGCCGCATGTACAGCAATTTTAGTAATTGGATCAAGAATGGTAAATGAAAGTGGAGTTACATTATCCATTTTACTAGGAGCTATGAAAATGATGATGCCAAATTTAGTTGCTCACCCAATAATAGCAGTGCCTATTATCTTAAATGGAATTTTAAGTGGGATTGGAGCTTATATATTCAACATTGTAGGTACACCTAGTAGTGCTGGATTTGGATTAGTTGGATTAGTTGGTCCACTTGCTTCAATAAATAGTCCTACAGGATCAATTTTTGGAGCTGTAATAGCATTCATAGTTATACCTTTTATAGGGGCATTTTTTATCGATTTACTTTGCAGAAAGGTAATACATTTGTATGATGAGAGTATCTATAAATATATTTAAGGCGTAATATATACTAAAGAGGAGATGTGAAAATATGAAAATTTCAATTGTTGGGGCTGGAGCTATGGGGTCTCGTTATGGATATATGCTACATGAAGCTGGCAATGAAGTTTTTTTAATAGATTCGTGGAAGGAACATGTAGATATTATAAACAAAGACGGATTAACCATTGAAGAAAATGAACATTTAAAAAAGGTAAAAATACCAGCAATGTTACCTGAAAATGCTCATGAAGTTCCTGATCTTGTGATTTTATTTACAAAATCAATGGGATTAGAACCTATGCTTAAGGCTGTAGGAGAAATTTTAGGTAAGGATACAAAAGTGCTATGTTTATTAAATGGATTAGGACACACTGAAACTTTGGAAAAGTATATAGACAAAAAAAATATATTTATGGGAGTAACTTTATGGACAGCCAATTTAAAAGGACCAGGTCATGTTATATTAACTGGGGATGGCAGTTTAGAAATTCAGAACATTGATTCAAGCATGAAGACAGAAGCAGAAGAAATTTGTAATATTTTAAATGGAGCTGGTTTAAAAGCACATTATAGTCAAAATGTTATGTTCTCAATTTGGCGTAAGGCTTGTGTTAATGGAACTTTAAATAGTACTTGTACAATTTTAGATTGCAATATTAAACAGTTTGGAGAACTAAAAGAAGCCCCTCAGCTTATTCGAAGTATTATAAAAGAATTTTCAGAGGTTGCTCATAAATATGGTGTAGTTTTGGATGTTGAAGAAGTTGCAAGCAAAGTAGAAGCAGTATATGATCCAAGTCAAGCCGGAGAACATTATCCATCAATGCATCAAGATTTAATTCAAAAACATCGTCTTACAGAAATTGATTATATAAATGGATATGTATCTAGAAAAGGAAAAGAATTTAATATAGATACAAAATACAATGATTTACTTACTATGCTTGTTCATGCAAAAGAACAATTGCTTATAAAATAAATATGAAAAAACCTTAGCCGTTGATATTAATTGGTTAAGGCTTTTTTTGTTTGTTTTATATCAGTGTTGACTCTAACATCACGTCATAGTGTAATATGAAAATATAGGTTAAAAATATTAATAAAAATCTATAGATATAAAATTAAACTTTGAGGTGTAAAAATGAGAACAGTAAAACAGGTTTCGGATTTAACAGGAATAAGTGTGCGTTCATTACATTACTATGATGAAATAGGATTATTAAAACCAAGTGAAATTACAGAAGCTGGATATAGGCTTTATGATGAGGAAGATATTAAAATTTTGCAACAAATTTTGTTTTTTAAGGAGATTGGTATACCTTTAAAAGAAGTTAAAAAGATAATGTTTAGTCCATGTTTTGATAAAATGGAGGCTCTAAAAAATCAGAAAAAGCTACTTATTTTAAAAAGAAAAAGATTAAATGGTTTAATTGAACTTATAAATAAAACATTAAAGGGGGAGAGTACAATGAGTTTTAAAGAATTTGATATGAGTGAATATTTTAATGTATTAGAAGAATTTAAAACACAGAATGAGGATAAAATAATTAAACTTTATGGAAGTGTAGACAAGTATAATGAATTAATTGAAAAAATTAAGTCCAAAGAGGGCAAAATTGCTAAAATTGCTATAAAGAAATATGGAAGTATTGAAAAATATGCTAGGGCTATTAAGAAAAATTTTAATAGTGGTATGTTAAATCTAGCAGAGCAATATGACAAATTTAAAAAAGATTTATTAGAGGATAATAATCCGAAATTAAAAGAACTATATAAAAAGTTAGTATATGATTTAAATAAGGATCCTTCTTCAAATGAAATTCAACAGATTGCTGGAGAAATAACAAATACAGCTAAAAAGGATTATGAAATTTTTAATATGAAAAATGGAGATGATCACTGGTACTATATGGTTCAAATTTTTTTTGTATATTCTGATTGGATGAAAGAAGTTGATAAGAAGTATGGTAGTGGCGCATCCAAATTTATTGGAGAAGCTCTGAAAATTTATTTAGGAAATAAGCAGCCTAAACTAGAAATGTTATACAATAAGCTTGTATCTGATTTATGTAAAGATCCTTCTTCAAATGAGATTCAACAAATTGTTGAAGAAATATCAGACGCAACTAAAGAAAGTAATGAATTTTATAAAATAGATGCAGGAGAAAATCATTGGGGGTATATGGCAGAACTTTATTTGACAAATTCTAATTTTATAAAAGTAATTGATAAGAAATATGGTAGTGGTGCATCGAAATTTATCGGAGAATCTTTTAAATTTTACGCTAAAGGTAGTAAGTCTTAACTTAAACTTTATTTAAACTAATGAATTTTTTATTCTCGTTTTACTAAGATAGTTATATTGTTAATTAAATCATATTTATTTAAAATAATACGTTAAATATAAAAATTGACAAAAACATTGTTTGTTTATATAGTTTATATAGCAATATATTACTTTAATTAAGCTTTGAAAAGTAGCAAGGAGGAATATTCATGAAAAATAAATATGTTATGATTGGTGGACTTGCTTTTAGTGAAGAAGATGAAATGAAGAAATTATCAAGTTATGCAAAGGAAGGGTGGATACTAGAAAAGATAGTATTGGGATTTTTCTATAAATTAAAAAAAGAATATTAAGATGGAGGAATTAAATGGAGAGAGTTTTAATTGTAGAAGATGATAAGGATATTCGAGATATATTAAAAATATATTTAAAAGCTGAATCATTTCAAATATGGGAAGCAGAAAATGGCAAGAGAGCTTTTGAAATTCTTGAAGAAAAAGAGCCAGATTTGGTTATTTTGGATTTAATGCTACCAGACATAAATGGACTAAACGTTTGTAAAAGTATACGTGAAAAACACAAGTATCCTATAATAATGCTTACTGCAAAAACAGCAGATCAAGAAAAAATAATAGGACTTACTTATGGGGCAGATGATTATATTACTAAGCCCTTTAATCCTTTAGAAGTTATGGCAAGAGTTAAAGCTCAGCTTAGACGATACAAGGAATATGGGGAAGATATAAAAGAAGATAATACTATATATTATAAAGGGTTAATTTTAGATAAAAAAAGTAAGAAGGTTAATTTAAATGGTAAGGAACTAAAACTAACACCTACAGAATTTAATCTTCTTGAGATATTATTATCAAATAAAGGACAAGTTTTAAGTGGAGAAAAGCTATTTCACTTATTAAGAGAAAATGAGTATTATTTAAAAGCTACAAATACTATAACAGTTCATATTCGAAATTTAAGGGAAAAAATGCAGGATTCTTTTGAACATCCTCAGTATATCAAAACTGTTTGGGGGGTAGGCTATATCATTGAAGCATAAAAAGTTTAAACTAAACTATTACATTTTAGCGTTTATTATATTTATAGCATTTATGGTGTTTATTGATTTAAATCTAGAAGGAATTGTGGCAGAATATTTTGAGAGGCAAATATTATTTGATAGGGAAAAGGTATTGGCGCTTGGAAAAGTGGAGTTTACAAGAGGAACGTTTCAATGGAGACGGCTTAAAGATATATTAATACATATAGCTATAGGAGGGTTTCTTTTTTTAGAAATTGCTATTTATATTTCATCTAAATACTTTAAAAATAAGGAGCGAAAAAGGACAATAAGTCAATTAGAAGATAGAATATTTTTATTAACAAAAGGGAAAATGCCCGTAAACGTTGAAGAATTTAAGTTAATTGATGCAAAAATAAATGAAATTATTAATGAGAATGAAGTTGTAAAACAAAGAATCTTAATAGAAATGAGTAAAAAAAATGACCTCATAACTTATTTAGCACATGACTTAAAAACTCCCTTAACAAGTCTTATTGGTTATCTCACAATTTTAAATGAATCTGAGGTACCAGAAAGCACCCAAAAAGACTATATAAAAAGGCTTTTAGAAAAATCTTATAGATTAGAAGATTTAACAAATCAATTTTTTGATATTACTCGATTTAATCTTCAGGAAATTCCTTTGAATAAGACTTCGTTAGATATACATTTTTTTTTAGAACAATTAGCTGAAGAATTATATCCCATACTTAAGGATAAAAATTTAAAAATTGATATAGATATACCAAACGGTATGAAAATTTATGCTGATGGATCACTACTTGCTAGGGTTTTAAATAATTTATTAAAAAATGCAATAGTATATAGCTACAAAGATTCTATTATAAAAATAAGATGTGAAGATTGTGAATATGTTACAAAATTGTTTGTAGAAAACGATGGAGATGTAATTAGTGAACAGGAACTAAAGCTTATATTTGAAAAGTTTTATAGAAGAGATCAATCAAGGAGTCAATCTGCTGGAGCGGGATTAGGTTTAGCTATTGCACGAGAAATTATAGAAAAACATCAAGGGCGATTAACTGCAGAAAGCTATGAGGGACATACTATATTTATTATTACATTACCTAAATCTTTATAAAATCTTTATAAATACTGAATAATTTATAAATAAACCTATCCTTTATCTTAGCTATACTTAAGATAAAGGATAGGTTTATTTATTGTTTTAATCAGGAGGAAAAGGATATGAAATTATTTATTGATAATATTTCTAAAGATTTTAAAGATTTTAAAGCCGTTAATAGTGTAAAGATTGAATTTACCCCTGGAATTTGGGGGCTTTTAGGACCAAATGGTGCAGGAAAAACCACATTAATGAGAATGCTTGTTGGAAATATAAAGCCAAGCAATGGGAAAATTATGTTGGACGGTGTTAGCATAGTTGAGTTAGGTGATAAATATAGGGACAAAATAGGTTATTTACCTCAACAGTTTGGATATGATAAGAATCAATCAGTTAAAGATTTCTTACATTATATTGGAGCATTAAAAGGAATTAAAAAAGACTTAAGAACTGAACGAATTAGTGAATTATTAAATCAGTTTAATTTATCCGATGTTTCAAATAAAAAGATTGATAAGCTTTCAGGTGGGATGAAGCGTAGAGTTGGAATATGTCAAGCTATGCTTAATAATCCTAAAATTTTAATTGTAGATGAACCTACTGCGGGTTTAGATATTGAGGAAAGAAAAAATTTCCGTAAGTATTTAACGACAATAAGCAAAGAAAAAATCATTATTGTATCTACGCATATCGTTTCAGATATTGAGTTTATTGCCAATTATCTTGTAGTTATGGAAAAGGGGCAAATAATTGCATTGGGAGAAAATCAATCATTAATTAAAATGCTTGATGGTAAGGTATTTGAAACAGTTGTTTCAGAAAATGACATGTCAAAGTTAGAGAAGAAATATAGAATTATGAACTTCAGAAATGAAGGTATGGACAGAGTTTTAATTCGATATATTGCAGATACCCCATTGAAAAACAGTAAACTAGTAACTCCTTCCCTTAATGATTTTTACCTTTCAAGGGTGAAGGAGGTATAAAAATGGATGTATTTTTTCAAGAATTAAAAAGACAGCTTAACTTTAAAAGATTTATAAAATATATATTAATCGTAATAACATTAGCGTTGTTATGGACTTGGTTTATTGTAGGGGGTGCTACTGCGGATTTTATGCAGACAGGGTGTTACAAGGGATATAAAGGTAGAGAGGTAATTAAAGTAGCAGCTAAGGATAGAAATATTACTGCGGGAGAAATGACTGAGAAGAAATTTGACAAAGGTTGCAAGGTACTACTTAATTCGTTAAAGGGAAGTAATGAAGAAGATATTATAGTAAATAAGAATTTGCTACAATACTCTGTTTATGCTGATAAATTAATTATGCAGGAATTGAAACTAAGACAAAGTAGAGGAGAATCCATAAAAAATCTTTTAAATATTCCTAAGGATGCAGGGCGAAATTTTTATAAAAACGAAGATGGTTGGTATCAAAGTTATATTGAAAAAAATGCACGTAATGAAAGTGAGAAAAAGTTAGCTTTATCAATGTGGAGTAGTGTGAAGAAACCATATACGTATTATAGTGGATTTGAAGTATGGAGCGATGGAATTAGCCATATTGTGTTTTTCTCATTTATACTTATGATTATAGTAGGAGTTTTTGCGGGATCAATTATAGTGCAAGATAATGAGAATGGAATAGATGAAATAATCAAATCTACAGAAAGCGGTAGAAAAGGACTCACAGTGGCAAAGATTGTTATACCGTTAATTATGGCGTCCATTATCTATCTTTGTGGAGTTGGAATTTATGTTGTGCTTCTTAAACTTTTATTGCCGATTGATGCGTTAAATACATCAATACAAGTTGTTGGGCGAAGTTTACTTTCTTGCACATTAATAGAATTAATTAGATATGTATTTGTATTGGGAGGAATAGGAGTTTTAGTTATAGGTGCATTTTCTACTTGGCTTTCATCTGTGGTTAAAAAATCTTCAAGAGCCATTCAAATTTCAACATTAACAGTAGTAGTAGGATTTTTACTATTTTCAGTTATTGATATAAATAGCCTTATTATTAATGTAATTAAGATGTTGATACCGGGTGAAGTAGTATTTGCAGATATAGGAGCTGTAAATTTTCCAATTACAACATTTATGGGAAAAGCTTTTTTTATTCCTATAATTTCAATAATGGCAAGTGGAATCATATTTGTATTTAGTATATTATTTACTGCGTTAAATTATAAAAGGAGATAAATATATGATATATCAAGAATTAAAGCGTCGAGTTTTTACAAGATATGTTCTATTTTCAATGATAGGTATATTTATTTTAACTATTGGATTAAATGTAGCGTTTATATCAGATAAAAAGAGCTTAACTAGGTCATTGAAAGAAGAAAGTATTTATTCAGGCGCAATGACCGAAGATAAGTTGTGGCTAGGGCTACAACAAGTAAGAGATAAAAAGTCACAGGAGATGAAATATCAATCACTTATAAATTTTGTTAGTGGATTAGTTTTTTCTTATACTGGAGTATTATACTTTGAAAATAGAATTGAAGATTTTCCTGATGACTATGCTAAAAATTTTTATAAGTGCTGGAGAGAAAAATCTATTGCACTTATAGAAAAAATTCCTAAAAATAGTCAGGCAAAGGCAATGAGGGAACTAAGCAAGGTAAAAACACCATTCTATAAATACCCAGGATATTATATTTGGAATTTAGCAATTAACAATCTTAAGGGTATATACTTAATAATTATTTTCTTGGTTACGTTCTTTGCGGCATCCACTTATTCAGATAGCATGGAAGATGGTAGTATGGAAATTATTTATGCAACAAAATGTGGAAAACGAATGATGGAGATTCGGCTTTTGCCAACCATAATATATGGATTACTATTAAATTTAGTAGCAACACTTAGTACAATAGGAATTGTAGGGTCATATACAGGTCTTGAAACTTTAAAAAGTAGCTTGAAAGTATTTGCATTATTTTCTATAGGAAATTTTACACTAGGAGATGGTATATTTTTAATGTTTTTAAGTGAATTATTAGGAGTATTGGCTCTAACAACTATTATGGGGTGGGTATCTTATAAAACTGCCAAGACAAGTTTCTCTGTGTCTATAGGAATTGCAATAAATATTCTTTATATTATTGCAGCTTATTTTATGAAGATACCAGGAGAACTTTCTCAATTAATTATAAATGCTTTTCCATTGGCATCATCACAAATTATAAATGAAGTGTCTGGATTTCAGTTTGACATGGGGATTTGGAGACCATATGAAGTTATGATTAGTATGATTGTGGTGTTTAGTGTGTTTGGTATAATACTTAAGTATAAAATATGCAGCAAGGAAATATGATATAGCTATAGATTAACTAAGAATTTTAGTGATGAATAGATTAAAATAGATTGCTTTTAGTATAATCACTTCTGAAAAATATTTATTGACATTTAAAAATATTTTATGAAACAGAGGTTATAAGTTCAACTATTTTGGAAATGAATTAAAACTTCTCATTTATTTATTTAATTAAAATATATATTATAATAGATGTTTATATATTATATAAGGAGTGAAAATATTTGAAAAGAAAAAATATAATCTCGTTAGTGGTAATATTCATGATTATATTAAGTTTTTCAGGGTGTACAAATGAAACGAAAAGTAACGTAGCTACTAGAGATGTTAAGCAGGAAGAAAATCTAAAAGATGATAAAATTAAGAGTTATATTGAGGAAGGAAGTAAGCTTTTAGTTGAGAAGAAATTTGATGAAGCTAAAAGTGCATTTCAAAAGGCTATTTCAGAGGATAAATTAAATAAAGACACTTATATTAAAATAAAAGATAAGTATATGGAAAATAAAAGAATGGATGATGCTTACCAAATTATAAATTTAGCTATTAAAAATAATGTTGATACTGAAAACATGAAAAAACTTTCAAGTGATATAAAATCTAAGTTTGAAGTACCTATTATAGAAGAAAAGGCTTATGAATATGGTAAATACTCATTGCCAAGTAGTGTAAAAATAAAGATAAATAATGAGGAAAAAAAGGTAGGAGTTGTTTGGAACAATGCTAATGTAGATACAAGCAAAGTTAAAGTAAAAAAATACACAGGTAAAGTACAGGGATATGATAGAGAGGTTCAATTAAATTTAAATATATTACCTGTAAAAACCGTCAAAAAGACTGTATATGCAATGGGAACTTATATTAAAAATAATAAAAGATATTTAAAAACAAGAGAGGTAGAGTTTTTTAGAGATACAGAGGCGGATATGGATATAGCTGAAAGAATGGCAATTTAAGACGGTCACTCTGATTATCTGGTAGAGGGTAGATTAGATGATGATTATTATATTAGAGATTTTAATAAACCTATAAAAGTATATGAAATGGCTCCAAATGCTAGTATAAGTGTATGTGGATATATGGTTAATTCAAAGGATTTTGTGGCGCAAAACAAGATTAGTTATGAGAGATTTAGTAAATTAAATAATGGTCAATATGATCAAATACTATCTTATATATATTTGAAAAATGGGGTTATAGTTAAATATGAACAGCAATATTTGCCTTGGGTAACATATTAATATAGTATTTCAGATAGTAGCTAAAATTAAATTAGCTACTATTTTTTTATGAAAAATTAGTATATGGAAACAAGTTGGAAACAAATTCACTAAACTTGTTAAAATCACTATGATAGTATGTATATAGAACATATGGAAAGAGGTGTTGAATGTGAAGAAAAGAGCATTGATTTTGCTATTAGTAACTATGTTGTTGGGGATATCAGGGTGCAATAATAATAAACAAAAAACAAGTGTGTTAACTAATGATGTAAAAAAAGAGGCCACTATGCAAGAAAATGAATTAAAAAAAGTTATTGCTGATGGAGCTAAGCTTTTAGATGAGGAAAAATGGGAGGACGCTAAAAGCACTTTTGAAAAAGCTATTTCAATGGATAAATCCAGCAAAGAAACTTATATAGATATAAAGAATAGATATATGGAAAAAAATAGATTGGATGATGCATATTATATCATAAAGTTGGCGGTAAATAATAATGTTGATACAGAGAATATGAAAAAGTTATTAAATGATATAAAATCTAAATTTGAAGTCACTAGGTTAGATGTACAATTAAATAAAGACAGCTCATACAATCTACCTACTAAGATTTTAGCAAAAATAAATAACAAAGAAGAAAAAGTGGATGTTACTTGGCAAGATAAAACCATTAATACAAATAAAGTAGGTACAAAAGTTTATAAAGGTAAAATAGATAATTATGATAGAGAAGTTCAATTAAATATTACAATAGTAAAGCCAAAAGAAGTATCTAAAGATATACAAAAGATAAAGAGAACAGGTGGTGTAAGTAAGGTTTATGAAAGCGGAGGAAAAAGGTATTTAAAATTTGATGAAGTAGAATTTTATCTAAATAAGGGGCCAGAGGACAATACTGCTGAAATAGAGGCTAAAAAAGATGGCAGATATGACTTAATGCCTGATAATAGAGTTCATGATGATTATTATATTAGAAATAAAGATAAGAGTTTAAAAACTTATGAAGTATCACCAAATGCAGAAATATATGTTTGTGGGTATACAATTAATAAAGATGATGTACGTAAGTATAAAATAAGCTACGATAAATTTAAAACTATGGATATGGGAGATAGAGTACAGTATAAAGGTATTCTGTGCCATATATATTTAGAAAATAATGTAGTAGTGAAAATACAACAACAATATGTGCCTTGAATTTTTAGCATAATGTAATTGTATTATGTTAAAACAGTGGGAGGATTTTAAGTGAAATTTAAGGTTTTAGTAGTTGAAGATGAAATATCTATAAATGATATTTTGGTATCTGCGTTAAGATCGGATGGATATATAGTTAAAGGTGTGTTTTTAGCAAGTGAAGCGAAGGAGGCTTTAGGATTGTTTAATCCGGATTTAGTATTATTAGATATAAATTTGCCAGATGAAAATGGATTTGATTTATGTAGATATATAAATAAGAAGTGCATAATTCCAATAATTATGTTAACTGCACGAAATGATATTGTAGATAAGGTTTTAGGACTAGAATTAGGGGCAGATGATTATATTACAAAACCATTTCATATAAAAGAGGTATTAACTAGGGTAAAGGTTGCCATGAGAAGAGTTAATAAATATAAAGATTCATCGGAAGAATCATTTATAGACATAAATAATTCTGTGAAAATTAACTTAGAAGGTAGAATTGTATTGAAAAACAATAAAGAGGTTAAATTAAAGCCTAAGGAATATGAACTTTTAGAGTTTTTTGTGAAAAATAGAAATAAAGTTTTTTGTAGAGAAGAACTTTTAGATAAAGTATGGGAATTTGATTACGATGGTGAAATTAGAACGGTTGATGTACATGTTAGAAGACTAAGAAGTAAATTAAATGATAAACACGAGGCGTCGATTATAGATACTGTTTTTGGAGTGGGATATGTTATGAGGTAAAATAAATGAAGATAAGAGATAAATTTATAGGTGGTTTAATTTTTATATTAATAATTTCAATTTTGGTAATGAATATTTCTATAAAAAATGTTCTGAATTCTGACATGGAAAAGGGAATTAATAATTCTTTAAAACAGGTAATGAATAGTACTAATGAATATATAAAGTACAAGTTATTAACTAATAGTTCTAAGGATAAGAAAGATGCTTTAATAGAAGAAGGTAACTATATTGTAAAATATATATCTTTAAATTATCAGTGTAAGTGTAGCCTAACGGATATAAATAGTAAACTTATATCACAAAATGTTGATGAAAAATTTCAAAATATGATTAGTTGTAGCAATAAGATAGCTATTCAAGGCAAGGCAATTTCAGATTTAAAGTACGAAAACAAAGGGGTAAATGCAGTATTGACTTATCCAATATATGCTGATTACGAATATATTGGAGTAATAAGTATTGTGAAAAATTTTAATTCTCAATATAACACTTACAAAAAGACTATTAACATAATAAATATAATAGAAATAGGTATATTCTTAACCATATTTATATTTTCATTATTGATGACTGACAAGGTAACTAAGCCAATAACTAAACTTACAAGTGCAGTAAAGGAACTTGGGAATGGTGACTATGATATTTCAATTAATGAGCATGGTAAAGATGAAGTTGCCATATTAACAAGAGAATTCATGTATATGAGGGATAAGATAAAAGAACAAATACAGACTATTGAAGCTGAAAAGGATAAAGTATATAAGTTAGAAAAAGGGAGAAGGGAATTTTTCAATAGTGTGACACATGAGCTAAAGACACCATTAACGGCTATATCAGGATATGCTGAATTATTGCTTACAGGAATGGTTCAAGATGAGGAATTCAATAAAAGAGCTATTAAAAGAATATATTCGGAAAGTGAAAGGCTTCATAAATTAGTATTGGAGCTTATAGATGTATCTAAAGGAATAAATGTAGTTGAAGATGAATTTAAAGAAGTTGATATGAAAAAGCTTATTACTCAAAGTTGTAGTGATATGAATATAAAGACCAATAAGTATTCTTTAAAGATAGTACAAAATATAAGTCATGGAATAGTTAAGGGACAAGAAAATAAGCTTAGACAAGTTATGATCAATATAATAGATAATGCTATAAAGTATTCAGAAAATGGAAACAAAATATTTGTTGATTCATATATAGAAGATAATAGCTACATTATAGAGATTGTAAATAGAAGTAACCCGATACCTAAGAATATATTTGATAATATATTTGAACCATTTGTAAAGCACAGTAATAATAATTCTAAAGATAGTAGGGGACTTGGACTATATCTTTGCAAAGAAATAGTAAAAGAGCATGGTGGAAAAATTTTTATGGAGAACGGAAAGAAAATAAAAATAAAAATTTTCTTAAATATAATAAGATAAAAAAGATATTTATTAATAATTTAATAGAAATTTTTATAAAGAAACAACCTTAGGAAATTTAATCCTAAGGTTGTTTCTTTATAAAATACTGTAAAAGGATCAATATAAAGATTTAATATAACAATATGTATTAAGTAAAATTAAGCGAAATTTAAATTTTGATTAATTTTACTTGGATAATTTGGGGAAATTTGACCAAAATGTTGAAAAATATCGCAAATAATGTAATAATATATTTCATGAAAACATTCATACTTTAATAGTATATTTAGAAAATTTATTAAAAATTGTTGATTTAAAATATATGTGTAAAAAATTATATTTATATAATCATTAAGTATATCTTATAACTCAATACTGGAAGATTATAAAGAGAAAGTTATAAGCATTAATTAGCTGAATTAAAAAAGGAGAATATTGCATGAGTAAAATAAGTTGTTTATTAGATGAAGTAAAAGACATAGTTAATAAGGGAGTAACTGATGATGGAGTTAAAAAAGTATTGGATATATTAAAGTGCCCACTGCCGATTAGCGATTTAGATGAAATAGAGTTATATGTTGATTATTTACCTAAAAATAAAGATATAGCTTATTCAAAAGAAAGGAGGTATTTACATTTTTTATGGGATGTAATAGATAAATCGCCAATGAGCATCATAACTAATTTCTCAATTCCATTTAGAAGAATACTAGCGAAAAAGTTATTTAAATCTTGTGGTAAGAATTTCATAGCAGAAGATAACGTTAGGTTCAATGTACCTGGTAAAATTGAAATTGGAGATAATGTAATTTTAAGTAATGATGTTTTTATAGATTCGAAGGGTGGAGTTACTATAGGAAATTCAGTTGGAATTGCTGAGGGAACTTACATATTTACGCATTCTCATCTAGAAGATGATCATACCATAAGAGAATATAAACCTGTAGTATTTGAAGATTATGCAAAAATATATTCTAGATGCACTATTTTGCCAGGTGTAACAATACGAAAGCAAGCTATAGTCGGAGCATGTTCAGTAGTAAACAAAGATGTGGAAGAAGATGCTTTAGTTGTTGGAGTTCCTATGAAGAAGGTGAGAAATAGGAAAAGTAATGGCAAAAAGAATGAGGAATTACGCCAT
This sequence comes from Clostridium massiliodielmoense, assembly GCF_900176615.1. Classification (GTDB taxonomy): domain Bacteria; phylum Bacillota; class Clostridia; order Clostridiales; family Clostridiaceae; genus Clostridium_H; species Clostridium_H massiliodielmoense. Next base: position 83,279 of record NZ_FXLO01000006.1, on the reverse strand, counting down.
CTATGGTTGTTAGATGGATATTTCCAAGATGATAATATAAGATAAAATCAGTAATTAAATTTACCCATAGGGCAACAAAAGTAATATTCATAACTTAATAAAACTAAATATTATAGAGGGAGTTAAAACATGAAGATATCTTTTAAGTCAAAACTACTAGGAATAATCTTACCATTAGTTTTAGTTGGGCTATCATTATTAACGGGACTATCATATATAAATTTCAGTAATATAATTGAATCTGAACTTACCGACTCTATGTCAGTAAGAAATGTTGAAGTAGCTGATTATATTAATACTTGGTTACAGGGGAGATTGGCTGAAGTGCAGCAAACAGCTAATAGCCCAATGATGAAACGCATATTAGAAAATAATCCCAATATGGATTTTTCTGTTGATAATGGTTCTATAGCACTTATAGATGAAGTTAATTTATCACGTTGGAATTTTATCAAAAATACATATCCTAATGAATATGCAGCATTGCATATTATAAATAATTTAAGTAAGGATGAGTGGAACAACCAAGATTCTGTAAGCAGTAAACTAAAAGCACGTTATCTTAATGTTAATAAAGGAGTTTCAAGCACTTCACCATGGGCAAAGGGTGGAGCGGAAGAAGCAGCAAGAAGATTTAGTGCCAATGGAGGAGTGCCTTATGATGTAATACTAAAGCCATCATATTCTGAAGCATATCATTCTAATATGGTAGGTATGCTTGCATGGCTAAAAAATGACAAAGGTGATGTAGTTGCAGGGGCTAGTTCGAGTTTAAAAATTGAAGCTATTCAAGACATAGTAAAGAATATAAGATATGGTAAAAAGGGGTATGGAATGTTGCTGGCTGAGGATGGTACATTTATTGTTAATCCAGATAAAGACTTAGCCATGAAAAAAAGTATTTATAATACAAATGATACTGAACTTAATAAACTGGGGGAGCTTATTAAAAATAATACAAAAGGTAAATTTTATTTAGGACAAGGGAAAGAAAAAAAGATTGCATTTTATTCAAAGGTTCCATTAACCGGTTGGACTGTTGTTAATGTAGTTTATGAAAGTGAATTATTTGCAAAAGCTAATAAAATGTTATTTATTATGATAGGGTTAGTTATAGGTATTATGTTGATAATTACATTGTCATTATACTTTATGGCCGGATATCTTGTTAAACCACTAAAGAAGCTTGGTGAATTTGCAGATATAGTATCAACTGGTGATTTAACTGGTTTTGTAGAAGTTAATTCAAATGATGAAATTGGTAGTTTATCAAGAGCATTTAATAACACTGTACAAGCTTTAAGAGCATTATTGACTGATATTACTGAAGAATCTCGAAAAGTTAATACATTATCATGCGACTTAGCTAATTCTTGTAGTGAATTTGGTAAACTAACTGAAGATGTCGCAAATAGCATGCAAATCGTATCTGAGAATGCCACACATCAAGCAGAACAAGTTAGTTCAGCAGTTGAAAAAACTAATGATATGGGAAATTCAAGTAGACAAGTTACTAATAAGTGTAATTATATGCTCCAAACTGCCGAGGAGTCTCATAATATTAGTGAAATAGCATTTAAAGTTGTAGATAAAGCAGTTGATAATATGCAGGTTATCGTTAAAGGTAATGAACAAACTTTAAAAGAAAATGAACTATTACTTAATAAATCAACTGAAATTGGAGAAATAATTCAGGTTATAACGGGCATTGCAGATCAAACTAATCTATTAGCATTAAATGCGGCAATTGAAGCTGCTAGAGCTGGTGAGCAAGGGAAGGGATTTGCTGTAGTTGCAGATGAAGTTAGAAAACTTGCTGAACAATCTTCTAGTGCTGCAAAACAAATAGCAGAGTTAGTTAAAGGAATACAATCACAAATATCTGATATAACTGAAAGTATGAAGGATAGCTCAAAGGAGATATCTGGAGGAATGCAAGTAGCATTGGAGGCAAGAACTCATTTTGAAGATATTGAAAGTGCTATTGCTAATATATTCTCAGTAGTAAAAGAAGTATCATCAGCTACAGAAAATATGATTAAAAAAACTGATGAAACAATTGAAGAGATGAAAGTTACATCTTCAATAGCTGGTGATACAGCAGCATCTACAGAAAGTGTAACAGCAATTACAGAAGAACATACTGTAACTATGGAGGAAATAGGTCAAACGGCTAGTGATTTATCATCACTTTCAGGTAGACTTAGTGAACTTGTATCTAGGTTTAATATCTCTCAATAGAAACAAACAAAAAAACATTCAACTCAAAAGAGCTGAATGTTTTTTGTTATTTTTATGTTGAGAGTAATATATGATATTATGGTGATAATTGTTATATATGGTATAATATGAAAGATTGCAAGTGTGAAATTCATAGTTGTATAGAAAGGAATTAAAGGAAGCAATTGAAGAACAAAAGCTATTTATTAGTGAAAAGGAAAAACAGGTATTTGAGGAGTTATTAAAGTTTTATAATATGTTAGAATTCATTATATTGAATAATATCCAAATGGATGATATTTTAATACTAATATAAAAGTTTAAGGGGGAGTTTTAATTGAGTAACAAAAGATTAGGGGCAAATGTACTTTTGTTAATTACAGCTGCTATATGGGGGCTTGGATTTGTAGCCCAAAGGGTAGGAGCAGAAAATTTAGGTGCATTTACTTTCAATGCTATAAGATTTGGACTTGGAGGGGTTTCGCTTATCCCTTTAATTCTTTATTTTAATGGCAATAAGAAAAAAGATCATAGTGATGAAATAGCTATTGAGGGAAATTTTAAAACACAAATTTTGCCTGGAATTATGCTTGGAATTGCACTATATATAGCAGCTACATTACAACAAATAGGACTTGCATATACAACAGCTGCAAAAGCAGGATTTATAACAGGAATGTATATAGTTCTTGTACCAATAATGGGTGTATTTATAGGACAAAAAATAGAGAAAAGCTCATGTGTTGGCATAATGTTTTCTATTATAGGATTATATCTTTTAAGTATAAATAGCAATTTTTCTATAAGTAATGGAGATTTACTTGAAATTATAGGTGCAATATTCTGGGCAACACATATTTTGATGATAGATTATTTTTCTAAGAAGGTTGATTCATTAAAATTATCATGTATTCAGTTTATAACTTGTTCTATTTTAAGTTTGCTAACAGCATTAGGTTTTGAAGTTATTACATTACAAGCTATATATAATGCTATGGTTCCATTGCTTTATGGTGGTTTTTTATCAGTAGGAGTTGCCTATACGCTTCAAGTTGTAGCACAAAAAAGTGCAAAACCATCCCATGCGGTTATAATACTTAGCATGGAAGCTGTGTTTGGTGCAGTTGGTGGTGTTCTTTTACTCGGAGAAGAAATGACTAGAAGAGGCTTTATAGGGTGTGCGTTTATATTGGTAGGTATACTTGCATCCCAAATTAAATTTCCAAGAAAAAAGAATATAGAAAGTAGTATATAAAAGTTTACTAAAGTTAAGATAATAAAACTATTATTTAAAAGCCCCTTTCGCCTATAGGAAAGGGGCTTTTATTATAACTTCATAAAAGCAAGGACAAGAAGCAATGTACCACTTAGCCAAGATAGATTTAAATCTATTTTTTCGGCTATCTTTCTTCCGAGGAAGCAGCCGAGCATTACTGCAACCATATCTGAAATTAATGAAAAACCTACAACTTGGAAATAGTTAACACCAGCAAGTCCACTTCCAAAACCAATTGCCATACCATCGAGACTACAAGCAAGGGCAAGGGTGAAGGCTTCACCTGGTTTAAGTATTCGATGATTACTAGTATCTAATACATCTTCATCAGCACTTAAATTTAAATTAAAATTAATATCAAAAATTTTAAATGTAAAAGACTTAGTTGTAAGATCGTTTTTTCTTAGATGAGATTTAAATAAACTTTCAAATAATCGTAGTGATCCTAAAATAAATAATATACCAAAGCATATTGCAATAGTTAGATTTTCAGGAAGAAACTTTCTTACTATAGAACCTGCAAATAGCGAAATTGCTAAAACCGTGGAGCAAACTACATTAATCACAGTGGTTGATGAAAAAGGAATTTTTATTTTATTGGTTCCGTAACCAAAACTCGCAACAAATGCATCTATACATAAAGATGTAACTAATATTATTGACTGAATCATTTTTTAAGCACCTCTCTATTAATTTGAGCTATTTATAATATCATATTATTGAAAATATCAAAAACTGTTCCTAAAATATCAAAAACATGTTGATGAAAAATCAACATTAAATCAACACTATAATATTATTAAATTCATATCATATTAATATATAAAAGTGTTTTAGAGGTGAATGGAGTTGGGTAATACAGAGGAAAGACATGATTTTGGATTATTTATAAAAAATAAACTAAAGGAAAAGTCTTTGTCTTTAAGTAAACTTAGCAGTTTAACTGGAATTGATAAGTCAACAATATCAAGAATAATAAATCATAAACAAAAGGCAAACATGAATCATTTAGAAAGAATAGCACAGGCATTAGACATACCATTAGAAGAATTATTGAGAGAAAATGGATACAACATAAGCAATGAGAATATTCAACATAATGTACACTTCGATATAAACAACAATTATGAGAGTATTGATGATATTTTTAAACTATCATCACTAGTTGAAAATTCAGAACTTCAGAAGTTGATAGAATCTCAACTTAACAAGTATCAAGCATATCTAAAGACAGATGAGGGAAAGAATGTACTTTATAAAAATTTTAATAATAAGATAGAAAAAATAGATAAGGGCGGAGTATTTGTAGAGAAGCTAAAGGATATGTACAAACAATTTTGTTCTAAAGATATACCAATAAAAGAACTACTTTTAATAGGAAGTGGACTATTATATTTTATAACTCCTATAGATATTATTCCTGATTTTATATTTCCAATAGGTTTTTTAGATGATATTATAGCAATTAAAATAGTATTAGATATGCTTGATAAAATTAGAAATAAGCCAGATTATAAAGAATAATACTTAAAATATTACTAATAAGTATATAAATTAATGTATTTGATAATATAGTGGTACTATGATATATTATAAAAGAATTTCACAAAATAGCACATAATTAATCAAAATTGAAAGGAATGAATTTATGAATAGTTTACCAAGCTGTCCAAAATGTAATTCAGAATACACTTATGAAGATGGAAGTCTTATAATTTGCCCAGAATGTGCTCATGAATTTACATTAGAGTCACAAAATGAGACTTCTACAGATGAAAATGTTGTTAAAGATTCAAATGGAAATATATTAAACGATGGAGATTCTGTAACAATAATAAAGGATCTTAAAATAAAAGGATATTCAAATGCTTTAAAGAAGGGTACTAAAGTAAAGAATATACGTTTAGTTGATGGCGATCATAATATTGATTGCAAAATAGATGGTTTCGGAGCAATGCTTTTAAAATCAGAGTTTGTAAAAAAACTTTAATATATGCATAGAGTTATCCTATGGAGTAGATTATATAAAATCTTTCTGTAGGATTTTTTATTATAAGGGAAAAATATATTTAAAAAATTTCAAGGAAAGTAGTAGTTTTATATAAATATAATTATGTTATTTTCAATAAATTATACCTTAATACTATATATGGAATATAATAGAGATAAGTATAAAGCCCATTAGTATATACAATGAGATTATAGGAGTAAAGGAGAGGGAAGATGTTTGAGAGAAGCGGTGGAATTTTAATGCATGTTACTTCTTTACCTAGCCCTTATGGAATAGGTACTTTAGGAAAAGAAGCATATAGTTTTATAGATTTTTTAGTTGAGTCAGGACAAAAATATTGGCAAGTATTACCTTTGGGTCCTACTGGATATGGAGATTCTCCCTATCAATCATTTTCAGCCTTTGCAGGGAATCCATATCTTATAGATTTAGATTTGTTATGTAAAGAAGGTTTAATACAAAACAATGATTATGAAAATATAGATTTTGGAGAGGTAGAAGATGTTGTAGATTATGAAAAAATAGAAAAAAATAAAATGCCTATTTTGAGAAAAGCATTTCAAAATAGTAAAGGAAAATATGAAGAGGAAGTAATAAATTTTAGACAAAAAAATAATGAATGGGTAGAAGACTATGGTTTATATATGGCATTAAAGAATAAAAACAATCTAAAATCATGGCAGTCATGGGATGAGGATCTAAGATTGAGAAAGAGTGAGGCATTAAATGAGGCTAGAATAGAACTTAAAGAAGATATAGACTATAACATATTTTTACAATTTGTGTTTTGTAATCAATGGGATCAATTAAAAGAATATGCAAATGAAAATGGAATTAAGATAATTGGAGATATTCCAATTTATGTTGCAGAGGATAGTGCTGATACTTGGGCTAACAGTGAAATATTCTTATTAGATGAAAATAAAAAACCGAAAGTGGTTTCGGGTTGTCCACCAGATGGATTTTCGCCAAATGGGCAGCTTTGGGGGAACCCTATATACGATTGGGATTATTTAGAAAACACTAATTTTAAATGGTGGATAAAAAGAATTAAAGCAAGTAGTGAGTTATATGATGTAATAAGAATAGATCACTTTAGAGGATTTGAATCATATTGGCAAGTACCTTATGGGGAGAAGACAGCAGTAAACGGCAAATGGGTAAAAGGACCAGGTATGAAGTTATTTAATGCAGTAAAAGAGAAAATAGGAGATATAGATATTATAGCCGAGGATTTGGGGTTTTTAACCAAGGAGGTTATAGAATTTAGGGAGAAAAGTGGATATCCAGGAATGAAAGTATTAGAGTTTGCATTTGGATCTGGAGGAGAAAATTTGTACCTCCCTCATAACTATGATAAAAACTGTGTTGTATACACAGGTACCCATGATAATGATACAGTTAATGGATGGATTCAGAACATCAAGAAAGGAGAAAAAGATTTTGCTATAAAATATTTAAAACTTAATAAAGAAGAAGGGTATAATTGGGGATTTATAGGAGGGGTTTTAGGATCAGTTGGAAATCTTGCAATAGTACAAATTCAAGATTATTTAGGACTTGGATCAGAAGCTAGAATGAATATTCCATCAACATTGGGAGGAAATTGGAAGTGGAGGGTTAACAAAAAAGATATAAATAAAGCATTGGGTCAAAAAATTTATGAGAGTACAAAGCTGTATGGAAGGTAGCTAAAAAATGCAATAAAATAAGATCTCATTATTAAGTGAATGAGATCTTATTTTACTCTTCTTTATTCTTCTGTATTTTCATCAGTTGGTTCACTAGTAGATTCTGTACTGTTAACAACAGCTACAAGTGCATCAGGTTCTGATAAAAGTCTTATACCTTCAGGTAACTTTATATCGCGTACAAATATCTTATGATCACAATTCATAGTTGAAGCATCTATTACAATATTCTCAGGTATTTCTTCAACTTTACCTTGCATTTCTATCTCAGTTATAAAAGTTTCTAAGATTAATTTTCTAAGTTGTAAATTATCTATTCCAACAAAATCTATAGGAATAGTCATTTTAATAACTTCATTTTTATTTACATTTTGGAAGTCAACGTGGATTATTTTTCCTGATAAAGTGTCATTTTGAATTTCTTTTATAACACAATTTCTTATTTCATTATTTAATTCTAACTTTAGAATTGAGCCTTTAGAATTTTCTCTTAATAATTTCATTAATTCATTATAGTTTACTTTAATAGGAATTGCTTTCTCTAAATGTTCTCCATACATTATGCAAGGAACTTGTCCATTTCTTCTTATTTTGTTAGCAGTATCTGTTTTTTCTCTTTCATTTATTGCAATTGCTGCTTGTGACATAATAAACCCCTCTTTTCTTTTATTTTAATACAGTAATTAAATTTTTCTATAGCAGTTTATAAAATTGGGACATTATAGTCTCTAAAACAAAGGTTTTACCATAGAAAAAACATTTATGGTATATATGTGTATTAATTTTTTTATTTTACATATATAATATATTCTAACTCACTTATAAATAAAAACCAACCAGTATGCTACTAAAAATATAAAAATTAACCAATTGTTCACAAATTAGGAAGAGTGGCAAAGTGTAGTATAAGAAAAAATACGATATAAAATGATAGCTTAAATTTTAATGTAAATTAAACAAACAAAATATGTAAAAACTTTATTTATATCAAGGAATAAATAGCATATAATAATACTAAATATATAAGTATAGCAATTATAAGTAGAGGGTTGTATGTCAAGAAATGTATAAAAGTTATAATAGATGATAATATATTATACATAGATAAATATAGGAGGAAAACAGCGTGGCTAATCATTTTGGAAATCTACAAAAGGTGAGAGATGGTATAAGAAAATATGCAATAACACCACATATACCTGGAGGATTTATAACTCCAGAGAATCTTGAGAAGATAGCAAAGGTTGCAAAAAAATATAATGGAGCTTTAAAAATAACATCAGGTCAAAGAATAATGATAACTAATTTAGAAGAAAGGGATTTGCCTAAGATATGGGAAGAACTAGATATGAAGCCAGCAGTTAAGAGCCAAAATTCAGTTAAAAATGTGGAGATGTGTCCAGCGGGATTTTGCAAACGTTCTAAGTATAATACTATAGGAATAGGTATGAAGTTATCTAGAAAATATCAGTGGATGGAAATGCCTTGTAGAACTAAAATTGGTGTTGCAGGGTGCAGAAATGCCTGTGGAAGTGTTTATAGTAAGGATATAGGAGTTATAGCAGATATAGATGGAACGTTAATAGTTACATTGGGAGGTTCAGCCGGTTATAATCCACGACTTGCAGATATTGTGGCAAAGGGATTATCTGAAAAAGAAGCTTTAAATATGATAGATAAGATTATAGAATATTATAAAAAAAATGCAGAACTTGGAGAGAAGATGAGTTTTTTTATTAATAGAATAGGGATAGAAGAATTAAAAAAGATCAGCTTAAAATAGTTGATCTTTTTTTTCTTAAGATAATTTTAAGGATTTCTTAAGGAAGGGTAAAAGTATTTTTTATAGAATAATTACTGAAAGAGATAAAGGGGTGTAAATATGGAAGAAAATTTAGTTTTGCAATTTTCAAATGATTATAAGAAAAAGAATATTAAGACGATATTAAGTTGTATATTATATTTTTTCATAATATTAAGTTTGTCACTTAAACATATATTAAATGGCAAAGGAAAATGGTTTATTATAATAGGAGGTATCTTATTAATATGCAATATAATAGAAATTACAAATAGTATAATTGAAGTATATAACATAAAAAAATGTGCTTATATTAAAGGTAATTATCAAAAATTAGATGTATGTAACAAAAAGTTAGCTAAATATGAATCTATAAATATTGAAGAAATAACAAGTTATAGTTTTGATGAAGAAATACAAAGAAATAATATAATATTAAACGGTAAAAACAATAAATTAAACATAAATTTAGGCAAGATGGACATAACTGATGTACATAAATTAAAGAAGTTTTTAAATATGTTAGATATACATGAAGAAGGAGCGGTATTATAATGGCTGAAATTTTAATTGCTGATGATGAAGAAGAAATAATTGAATTATTATCTTTATATTTAGAAAAAGACAAGCATTGTATATATTCAGCAGTAAATGGACTAGAGGCATTTGAAATCATAAGTAATAATAAAGTTGATATAGCAATTATAGATATAATGATGCCTAAAATAGATGGTTATCACCTTATAAAGAATATAAGAGAAAAGTATGATATACCAATTATTATGCTTTCAGCTAAGAGTGAGTATAGTGATAAAATACTAGGACTGGATCTTGGAGCGGATGATTACGTGACTAAGCCTTTTAATGCAATGGAAGTTGTAGCTAGAGTAAATGCACAACTTAGAAGATATAATAAATTAAAAAAAAATACATATGTAAATCCAAAAGAGAAAAAAAGTTATTTAGAGTGTGGCAACTTAAGATTGAATATCAATACATGTACTTTATATAAAGACAACATTGAAGTGTATCTTACATCTACGGAATACAAAATAATTTCTTATCTGCTAGAAAATAAGGGGAGAGTATTTACAAAAAAACAAATTTTTGAATATGTTTGGGAGGAACCCTTTTATGGAGATGATAATGCCATAATGGTTCATATAAGTAATCTTAGGGATAAGGTAGAAGATGATTCGAAAAATCCAAAGTATATAAAAACTATAAGAGGACTTGGATACAAGTTAGATGCAAATATGTGACTAAATAAGGAGCAGTATGATGTTTGGTTTAAAAAGGCAGAACAAAAGAGTATATACTACCACATTTAAACAATATATAATATTCTTACTTCTAATAGTAATGATATTTTCTATAGGTATTGGAGCAATATTTGTAGGTATAGGAAAGCTTATTGATTCAAGTGAATATAAAAATGATATAAATAAATTTTATAAAGCAAAAGTAATTATAAAAGGCGATTATAAAAATATAGATGCTAAACAAATAATGTCTATTGGTGGTTGGGTTGAAATATTAAACAATAATAAAGATGTTGTTCATATAATTGGAAAAAAGAAAGATAAAAAAATGCACTACAGTGAAGATGAATTGTTATTATATGTAGAACAAAATTTAGATATAGATAAAATAGACAATAGTTACTTGTATTCAATAGCACCATTTCATTTTAATAATAAGAAATATTATTGTGTTGTTAAGGTACCAAATGACACTATAAGAATAGATATAGACAAAAAAAATTCTATGGAAAAGTATATAAATAAAGCAGTATCAAAGATATTAAAAGGAATATTGTGTATTACATTGTTATTAGTTTTAGTTATATTAATCTATAGTTCATGGGTATCTAGAAGAATAGTACGACCTTTAAGAGAAATACTGAAGGGTATATCTAAAATGACAGAAGGAGATTATGGAGCTAGAATTAGTTTTAAGCGTGAAAATGAGTTTTCTGAAATAAAGGATGCCTTTAATTTTATGGCTGAAAAAATTCAACAAGGAGATATAGAAAGAAAGAAAAATGAACAATTTAAGCAGCAGCTATTTACAGATATATCTCATGATTTAAAGACGCCAATAACATCTATTCAAGGATATTCTAAGGCTCTATATGATGGTGTAGTACAAGATGATGTAAAAAAACAAAAATATATTAATATAATTTATAATAAGTCAAGAAGACTTACGAGTTTAATTGAAAATGTTCATGAACTTGCAAAGCTTGGAAATGGAAACTATTTTATGTGTATGGAAAATACCGATATGTGTGAATTTTTAAGGGAAGTAGTTACTGATTTTTATTTTGAGATAGAGGAAAAGAACTTTGAATGTGATATAGATATACCTGAGCGACCCATTATGCATAAAATAGATAGAAATGAGTTTACAAGAGTTATAGCTAACATAATGTCTAATTCTATAAAATATAATCCTTGTAAGACAAGATTTAAGGTGGGATTACAAAAAAATGATTTTAGTATAAGTATAATTATAGCTGATGATGGAATAGGAATAACTGATGAAATAAAAGAAACAATATTTGAGGCTTTTACAAGAGGCGATTTATCTAGAGTATCAACAGGGGGAACTGGTATCGGATTATCTATTGCAAGAAAAATAGTTGAAAAACATAATGGATGCATTTTATTGAAAAGTAATGATGAATATAAGACTATATTTGAAATTATATTAAATTTAGGGTGAGGGGACATTAAATATGGATAAGTACTTTGAAAAAATAACAATACCAGTATTATTAGGAGTTTATATTTTTATAGGATTTGCTACATTTATAGCAGCAGAAGTTGTTTTGGAAATGGGTGGGCATGCACAAAGTGTTTTTAACTTTAATTTTTTTAACGTAATTTCCCAGTTGGTTTTAATAGGGTTTATTGTTTATGAACTTAAAAGTAGTGGGTTTAATTTTAAGGAATCAATAAGAGATTTTAAAAACAAGCCTAAATATAAAGATGGACTAATAATTATTGTTGTGCATGGAATTCTTGCAATAGCAGCAGCTATAGGAGTTGCATATATAGTATATAAGATAAATCCTAGTTTAGCGGAAAAAATGATGAGTGAAAAGTTAATTGAAAATAGTGGTACAATATACGATACTGTTTATGAGTTTATCTTAGTGGTTATATTGGCACCAATTGTAGAAGAACTTATATTTAGAGGTGTTATTTTAAATAGGTTAAAAATGAGGTGGGGAGTAGGACCAGCTATTATTTTATCGTCTATATTTTTTGCAGTATTGCATATGAACCTTGCTGTTATAGGAGCATTTTTATTCGGAGTAATGATGTGTGTTGTATATATGAAAACTAAAAATATATTTATAACAATGTCTATACATTGCGTAAATAACTTAATATGTTCTTTGCCTACTGGAGGTACTGATGAATTTAAAAAATCAGATATTAATGAAATGTTATTAATGGGAAAGCCAGCTATAATAATTTTTTGTATTACATCTATAATTGCAATATGGTATATAGTAAAAAATTGGCCTAGAAAAGAGGAAAAAGTCAGCTTTAAGTAGCTGATTTTTTCCTTTTTTTATCCTTTAAAACTTACAAGGAATAATATGAACAGAATATGAATTAAATGTTTTTAAAGTAAAAATTTTCATATATACTGTAAGCATACCTTAGTTAAATAAAAGGAGGCGCAATGTATGAAAAAAAGATTATTAAAAAGTTTATGCTGTGCTTTTGTGATTTCAATTACATGCTTAGGAGCTACAAGTAAGGCATATGCATGGGATGGAAAAAAAGATGGTACAGGAACTCATTCAATGATTGTTACACAAGCAATTGAAATACTAGAAAATGATATGTCAAAGGATGAACCTGAAATTGTAAAGCAGAACTTTAAAATACTACAGGATAACCTACACAAATTTCAGTTAGGTTCTACTTATCCAGATTATGATCCTAATGCGTACAAGCTATTTCAAGATCATTTTTGGGATCCTGATACAGATCATAATTTTTCAAAAGACAATTTGTGGTATCTTTCATATTCAATCAAAGATACAGCAGAATCTCAAGTAAGAAAATTTACAGCATTAGCTAGAAATGAATGGGAAAAGGGAGATTATGAAAAAGCAACTTGGTACTTTGGGCAAGCAATGCACTACTTTGGAGATTTAAATACTCCATATCATGCAGCTAATGTAACAGCAGTAGATAGTGTAGGACACACTAAGTATGAAACATTTGCAGAAAAGAGGAAAGATAAATACAAAATTAAATCAACGGGTAGTAAAACAAAGGGGGATTTTTATACTAATACATTAAAAAATAGTAATTTTGATTCCTGGTCAAAAGAATATTGTAGGGGATGGGCAAAACAAGCGAAAAACTTATATTATAGTCATTCTACTATGAAACATACTAATGAAGATTGGGATTATTCAATAACACATGCATTAAGTAATGCACAAATGGGGACAGCAGGATGTATATATAGATTTTTGTATGATGTATCAAAAAATTTATTACCAGCAAAAGATCATAAATTTAATGGATTAATGGTAGTTATAAAGACAGCAAATGAGGCTGCAGCAGGTACTGATGATTATGTTTATTTTGGAATGGAAAGAAAAGATGGAACTGTTCAAGAATGGACATTGGATAACCCAGGAAATGATTTTGAAGTAAATCAAGAAGATACTTATACATTGAAAATAAAAAGTCCAAACATTAAATTTAGTGATATAAATCGTATGTGGATTAGGAAATCAAATTTTACTCTAGTATCAGATGATTGGAAACCCAAGTATATAAAGGTTATTGCAGATGGTTCTGTTCAATACGAAAAACAAATAAACAAATGGATTCATGGAAATGAAAAATATTATATAAACTAAGTTATAAATTTAAAAGTATAATCTTAAAAGCTAAAAGCTTTATTCAATAATTTGTGTTGAATAAGGCTTTTCTTTAAATATATCTTATTATATTATAGTGTAATATAGTAAAATATATATAAATAAAATTGTTTATAAAGGGGTGGGTTAGTATGCTAAAAATAGCTATATTAGATGCTAAAACATTGGGTAGGGATATAGACTTAAATATTTTTAATGAATTTGGTGAAGTAGAGATTTATGATATTACTAAATCTAGTGAAGTAGTAAATAGAATAAAAGATAAAGATATTTTATTTACTTGAAAATCTAAAATACTATGATGAATATACTAAAAGTGGTAAGTATTCAAAAGAAGATACCTTTACGCATTTTATGAAACCGTTTTGGGAGATTTCAGGAAAAACATGGGGCATAATAGGACTTGGTGAGATAGGAAGAAATGTGGCTAAAATAGCAGAGAGTTTTGGTTGCGATGTAAATTATTATTCTACATCTGGAAAAAATAATAATTCATCATATGAGAGAAAAGCTTTAGAAGAATTATTGAAAACTAGTGATATAGTATCTATACATTGTCCATTAAATGAAAAAACAGAAAATCTTATATCAATAGAACAATTAAAAATAATGAAAAAGTCAGCCATATTAATAAATGTAGGCAGGGGAAGAGTAATTGATGAAAAGGCTCTTTCTCATGCGTTAGATAAAAGTTTTATTGGGGCAGCGGCTTTAGACGTTATGGAAAGCGAGCCTATAAATGGAGATAATCCACTGCTATATATAAAAAATAAGGAAAAATTACTTATAACACCCCATATTGCTTGGGCAAGTGTTGAAGCTAGGGAAAGTTTAGTTAAAGAAATTAAACTTAATATAAATGCTTTTTTAAATAATGAAAAAAGGAATGTGGTCAAATAAATGGAATTAAGAGTGTACTTAAAAGGACAAAAAGAACCTGTAGTTTATAAAGGAGATAGAATTGATATTTTAGATTTTGAAATGGCTGGAATAAAATATAAACAAATAAGATATTTTAGAAAAGGATTTAGTAAGAGTGAACTTATAGAGAATTACATAATAAAAAAGATAGTAGAAGATAGAAAACATTAAATTTAAAGTTAGAGATTGTTGCAATTTTTGTGAGGTAAGGGGGAATATTTATGATAAAACTTACAGAGCAAATGGCACAAAGTATAGTTGACAGAATGATGAATGTAATCCCATATAATGTAAATATAATGAATAATGAAGGAATTATTATCGGAAGCGGTGATAAGAAAAGAATAGGACAATTACATGAAGGTGCAGTGGATGCCATTTCTAGAAATAAAATAAATCTAGTATATAAGGATAATGGCGGGGCAAAACCAGGGGTAAATATGCCAATTTATTTTAATAAGGCATTAATGGGAGTTATAGGTATAAGTGGTGATCCTAAAGAAGTCATTTCTTTTGCATCTATTGTAAAGGCTACTTCTGAATTACTAATAAGACAGGAATATATGTTTAATGAAAGAAGAGTAAGAGAACAAATAGAAGAAGAATTTTTATATCAATGGTCATATTTAAATAATGATTATGATGAGAGTTTTTTGCAAAGAGCAGATGTACTTGGAATAAATTTAAACATAGATAGAGTTGCAGTAATTATAAAGGGCAAAGATAAGAAAAATATTATAAATACAATAAAAAAGTATATATATGATTGTGAATATGTAATAAGATTTAATGCAGAAGATGTTCTTATTTTTATGAAGTATGATAATAAACTTTATAAGAGAGTTAGTAATATATATTATCAGCTAAATGAAAAAGTAAAGATTGGAATCGGATTACACCAAGAGATAATGACAAAATCAGCTCAACAAGCATTAAGAGCTATAGAAATAAATAATAAATTAGCATTAGGGCATAGTTTGTGCAAGTATAGTGATGTTAAATTTTTAGACATTATATCAAATAATATTAAAGAGCAAAGTGTTACAAGTTTAGTAAATAAGCTGGTAGATACAAATAATTTTGAATTAATAGATACGTTAATAACATATATAGTATTAAATTGTGATGTGAAAAATGTTTCAGAAAAACTTCATATCCATAGAAATAGTCTGAATTATAGATTGAAAAAAATACATGAAATTACAGGAAAAAACCCGAAAAATGCTATGGATCTATTGGAACTTCTGGTGGCTTGTATTCTATATAAATTGAAATAGTCTATTGTGCATTTGAACAATAGACACTATAAAAAAATTGAGCAAAGAGCTAATGTATTTATAAATTAAAGGAAGTATAATAACCCTATAGAAAACAAAATGAATGGGGGAGTGATTATGCAAGTTACTGCTTTAGGAGCAATTATAGGACTAATTTTATCAATTGTATTAATCATAAGAAAAGTTCACCCAGCTTATGGACTTATACTGGGAGCCATAGTAGGAGGTCTCATAGGTGGTGCTGGACTTGCTGGAACCGTTACCTTAATGATAGGTGGTGCCAAGGGAATAATGCCTGCTATATTAAGGATACTAACAGCGGGGGTTCTTGCAGGAGTACTTATTGAATCAGGTGCGGCTGCAAAAATAGCAGAAAGTATAGTAGACAAACTTGGAGAATCCAATTCTCTTATTGCACTAGCATTAGCAACCTTGGTGTTGACATCAGTAGGAGTGTTTGTAGACGTATCAGTTATAACAGTAGCTCCAATTGCCCTTGCAATTGCCAAAAGAGCAAATTTAACTAAAACATCTATATTAATTGCTATGATAGGGGGAGGAAAGGCTGGAAATATTATGTCGCCTAATCCCAATGCCATTGCAGCTTCAGACGCTTTTAAGATACCGTTAACATCTGTTATGGGAGCAGGAATTATACCTGCAATAGTCGGTGTTATAGTTACATGTATAGTAGCTAAAAAATTATCTAGTAAAGGATCTTATGTAAAAGAGCATGAAATTGAAGAAAACACTGAAGAAAAACCAAGTTTTCTTGGTGCTATAGTAGGTCCACTTGTAGCTATCATATTATTAGCTTTAAGACCAATTTGCAATATAAGTGTTGATCCTCTTATTGCACTACCTGTTGGAGGAGTAATAGGAGCATTATGCATGGGGAAAATTAAAAACATAAATAAATATGCTTCATCTGGTCTTTCTAAAATGAGTGGAGTTGCAATATTATTATTAGGTACAGGAACAATTGCAGGAATAATATCCAACTCAGCATTAAAAGACGTAATTATAAATGGAATTAATTCTTTAGGACTTCCAGCATTTGTACTTGCACCAATAGCAGGTATATTAATGGGTGGTGCAACTGCATCTACAACTTCTGGAACTGCTGTTGCAAGTCAAGTGTTTGGACAAACTATATTACAACTAGGAATTAAACCATTAGCTGGAGCTGCTATGATTCACGTGGGAGCAACTGTATTAGATCATTTACCACACGGAAGTTTCTTCCATTCAACTGGTGGTAGCGTTTATGTGGATATGAAAGAAAGATTAAAGCTTATACCATATGAATCATTAATAGGATTAACCATGACAATAGTGTCAACAATAATATTTGGAATTATAATGTAATTAAGCAAAACAAGTTGCCTGAAGATTAATAAATCCTCAGGCAATTTTTAAAGAAATTTATAGATAAAACATTATAAATATATACTAAGGAAAGGAATGAATAATATGAAATTTGTTCTAGCACCAGATTCTTTTAAAGAAAGTATGACAGCAAAAGAAGCAGCGGAGGCTATGGAAAGAGGAATAAAGAAGGTTATACCTGATGCTGAATGTATAAAGGTTCCAATGGCAGATGGAGGAGAAGGAACAGTTCAATCGTTAGTAGATGCAACTAATGGACAAATCATTGAGATAGAGGTAACAGGACCTGATTGCAATAAAGTGAAGGCTACTTATGGAATATTAGGAGATGGAAAGACTGCGGTAATTGAAATGGCAAGTGCAAGTGGAATTCATCTCATAAAAAAGGATAAAAGAAATCCATTATATACAACAACTTATGGAACTGGTGAATTAATAAAGTCTGCATTAGATAGAGAAGTTAAAAATATACTTATAGGGATAGGTGGTAGCGCTACTAATGATGGTGGTGCAGGAATGCTTGAAGCATTAGGTGCTAAATTTTATGATAAAAGCAGCCAAGAATTAGCTTTTGGAGGTGGTGCTCTTGAAAAGCTTGATAAAATTGATTTATCAAATTTTGATTCAAGGATAAAAAATGTAAATATTGAAGTTGCATGTGATGTTAATAACCCTTTAACAGGAGAAAATGGAGCATCATATATATTCGGACCACAAAAAGGAGCTACACCAGAAATGGTGCAAAAACTTGATTCGGCATTAAAAAATTATGCGGAAGTTATAAGAGAACAATTAGGTTGTGATGTGGAAAAAGTACCTGGATCAGGAGCAGCAGGTGGACTTGGAGCTGGACTTATGGCGTTTTTAAATGCTGATTTAAAAAAAGGAGTAGAGCTTGTAATAAAGTATACTAAGCTGGAAGAAAAAATAAAAGATGCTGACTACGTATTTACTGGAGAAGGAAGTGTGGATTCACAAACAGTATTTGGAAAGACACCTTTTGGAGTGTCTACAATAGCTAGAAAATATAATATTCCTACTATTGCATTTGCAGGAAGAATAGGTGAAGGTGTTGAAGAATTATATAAATGTGGAATAAATTCTATAGTTGGAATACTTCAGGGTGTTGTTTCTTTAGATGAAGCTCTTAAAATGGGGGAAAAAAATATAGAAAAAACTTCTGAAAATATAGCACGAATATTGAATATATAGTTATTAAAAAGCCTTTATGTAAAAACAACAACCCTTAAAGGCTTTTTTATAAATTATACAGACATTATACAGTAATTTAAAGAAATTATAAGTAAAAGCAATAAAAACATGATATAATTATATAGAAATTCTACGCAATGTTAGGTATTTTAGTAAAGATTTGGAGGGAGTTATGAGAAAAAATAATCAGCAAGTTAATAATTTAGACGATAAATCTATTTTGCATGATTCTCATGATATTTCCAGTTCATATAAAAACAATAGTGAGCAACTTAAATATTCTATATTTTCTGAAATTATAGAACACTCTAAGGAAGGGATAGTTATCTTAGATGAAAAATTAACAGTATTATATGCTAATTGTACATTTTTAAAAATTTGCGAACGAAATATAGAAGAAGTTAGGAACAAAAGAATACATGATATAAACAAGGTGAAAGTAGAGTTCTATAAGAATATAGTTATAAATGTTAAACGAAATAAAACATGGACTGGTGAACTAGAGTATACAACTAAATCTGGCAGAACATATTCTTTAGCTGTTTTAGGAAAAAGTATAATTAGTGAAAGAGATCTACGGGCATATTATATAGTAATATTTGATGATATTACAAAACTTAAAGAAAGTGAAAGAGACATTAATTATCTAAAAAAATACGATATGCTTACGGAATTACCGCAAAAGGAATTATTTATTAAAAATTTAAAGGAAGAAATAATTGGATTAGAAGGAACTGGAAGATTAGTAGGAGTTTTAACTTTAGGATTAGATGATTTTAAATTTATAAATGAGGCTATGGGGCACTCATATGGTGATGAGTTATTAAAAGATGTGACAAGAAGATTAAAAACACTAGATGAAAATTACTTTTTAGCTAGGATAACTGGAGACGAATTTGGAATGGTTTTAACGGATTGTGAAAACGTTGAATATATAGAAAATAGAGTTAATGATATTCAACAACTATTTTCAAAATCATTTCTTATAAATGATCAAGAGGTTTTTGTAACTGCTAGTATAGGAATTAGTATTTATCCTTTAGATGCTTTGAACGTAAACGATTTGATTATGAATGCTACGTCTGCTCAAAACTTTGTTAAAAAAAATGGAAAAAATAGTTATAAAATATACTCTAAAGATATGAATAAAAATGCTTATAAAAGAATTGAAATGATTGCTTTACTAAAACATGCTGTAGAAAATAATCAGTTTATATTGTATTATCAGCCACAAGTAAGTCTTGAATCAGGTAATGTTATGGGAGTAGAGGCATTAATAAGATGGAATCATCCTAAATTAGGATTAGTATATCCAGATGAGTTTATACCACTTGCAGAAAAGACAGGGCTTATTATTCCTATGGGGGAATGGGTAATAAGAGAAGCTTGCAGACAAAATAAAATATGGCATGATAATGGATTTGAAAATTTAGTTGTTTCAGTAAATTTATCTGCACTTCAATTTGAAAAAGAAGATTTAGTAGATGTGATAAAAGATGCATTAAGAAATTCTGGGTTACCTCCAAAATTTTTAGAGGTTGAGATAACTGAGGGAATTCTTATGGTGAATACTAAGCAAGCAATACAAACTTTAAATGCTCTTAAAGATATAGGAGTAAAAATTGCTATAGATGATTTTGGAACAGGGTATTCTTCGTTGAGTTATCTTAAAGAGTTTCCTATTGATAGATTAAAGATAGACAGATCTTTTATTATGGGAATACCCAAAGAAGACAATGGTGCCATTGCAAATATAATAATTGAACTTGCTAAAAGCTTACATTTAAAGGTAGTAGCAGAGGGAACTGAAACTATGGAACATATAAATTTTTTAAAGGTTAGAAAATGTGATACAATACAAGGATATTACTTTAGTAAACCTGTACCTGGGGATGGATTTACTAGAATTTTAAAAAATAATAAAAGACTCTATAATATATAATAAAAATTTATAGCATATAATAAGATAGAAACCTGTTGCATTTTTGCAACAGGTTTTTTTATTAATAAAATTTTTTTCTTTCCATAGAATCTTCAACATTTTCAAGAGCTTCACCAAAACGTTGATAGTGAACGATTTCTCTTGCCCATAAAAATTTAAGAATATCTTTAATGTCAGGATCATCAGCTAGGGAAATAAGATGTTCATATGTTATCTTTGCTTTCTGTTCTGCTGCTAGATCCTCATTTAGATTTGCTATAGGATCACCAATTGCTTGAAAATATGCAGAAGAAAATGGAACTCCATTTGCATCTACTGGAAATACGTCAATGCCATGCTGAGTGTAGTAACTTTCAAGTCCTGCTTTTTTTATTTCATCTATACTTGCACCATCAACTAGTTGATGTACCATTGCAGATATTATTTCTACGTGAGCTAATTCTTCAGTACCTATATCAGTAAGGAGACCTTTAGTTTTACCACATGGCATAGCATATCTTTGACTTAAGTATCTGAGGGCGGCAGATAGTTCACCATCGGGACCACCAAATTGAGTTATTAAAAATTTAGCCATTCTAAGATCTTTTCTTTTTAAGTTAACAGGATATTCTAACTTCTTTTCATAGATCCACATTTAGTATATTTCCCTCCTAAATTATTTTTGAGATTTTTCCCAAGGCCAAGGCTCATCAATCCAGGCCCAAGGAGAACTACTTTCACTATATCCAAAGTTGGTTAAGGGACCGAAGTTGACTTCATAAATTTTTTTTAGTTTATTAGTATTTTTAGAAAGTTCATTAAACGCTTGTAATGCATCTGAATTTTCAGGGTGATTGTCTAGATATAAGTTTAAATCAATAGTGGAAAATTCTAATTCATAAATTTTTTTCATTAAATCTTCGCGAGATAGGGTATTGTAAGAAAATTGATCCATAATTATTTCCTCCTGTTATCAAATTGTCCTATTGGCGGTGGATAGGCTGCATAAAGATTAGGAAATACTGTTCCTTTATACATGGCTTCATCCACTGGGAATATTCCTACAAAAGGTTGGGATTTAAAATAGACCCTTGCTAAGTCCATTTCTCGTTCTTGTAGCATGGCATTTCTAGTGTTTAACATATACATTGGATTAATATAGGGCATGAAATTTTGGTACATATCATCACCTCTTTTAATGAAATTACAATATTAGTATATTAATTAAAAAAGGAAGTGTGAAAATTTTCTACAAGGATACATTAAAAAATATTGAAATGAGCATATTAAATATAGACTAACGTTATGCAAGACTACTTAATGTAGGAGGGTAAGTATGAAAAAGGTATCTATTATTTTAGCTAGTATAGTATGTGTTGTATTATTATTAGGACCTTTAAGTATTTTGAGAGGATTACTTTATCCATCGGTATATAAAAATCAATATAATAGGGTTCATTTAAATACATTAAATACAACAAGGGTTCTAGGGGAAAATTCACAAGATGTGGGAGTTGAAGTGTCAAAAATCTTATATCCTGCTGAGGATAAAGAAGGTAACTTAGGTGCAATTATAGTATTACAGTCAGATAACTGGCAAGATGCATTAGCTATGATGCCTGTAGTTAGAAAGTACAATGCAGTTCTTATGACTGTAGGAAATAGTGTGTCTAAAAAAACTTATGATTATATAAATGAAGCACTACCTAAGGGGATAAATGATATAAATGGAACTCAGTTATTTATTTTTGGTAAAAATATAGAAAATTTAAAAGCTCAATTAAAAGATGTTAAGTTAAAATCTACATATTTGTCATATAAAACAACAGATGAGCTTCAAAGGTATATTTATGGAATGCCTAATATATTAAATAATGAGAAATATGCCTTTTTAGTTAAGGATGATAATCCATTAGCATCAATTCCATCAGCTACATGGATTGCAAAAGAAGGAGGAATGTTACTTTACGCAGATAAAGATAATAAATTATATGAGTCATCAAAAGAAATTTTAAGAAATGAAAATATAAAAAATGTTTATGTATTAGCAGATAAGACTCTTGATGGAGATGGAATTTTAAAACCATTTAAAGCAAAAGTAAATAGACTTGTAGCTTTTAAGCCTGAATCATTTGCTGTTAAATTTGCTAGGTTTAATGATGAAAAAAATTCAGTGGGTTGGGCATCAGACAGAAATAGAAATAATGAAGGACATAACTATATATTATGTTCAAAAGCTAATCCAATGATGGCAGTCCTTGCATCACAATTATCAACTAAGGGAAGAACAGGTCCAATGTTATGGACTGAAAGTAAAGGACTATCACCTATAACTGAAAATTATCTTTGGAGAATGAAGCCAAACTATTGGGTAGGTGGTGCAGAAGGACCATACAATAATGTTTGGATAATAGGAAGTAACAATATTTTGGATTATGGAACACAAAGTAGAGTAGATTATACCCAGGGAATTAATTCTTATGAAATGATGGGGCATGGTGGAGTAAGTGGAATTGAAGCGTTATGTATAGTTTCTATTCTAATATCTATATTTGGAGCTATATGGACTGCGTTGCATCTATTTTTAAGAATGAGAAGACTATCACCTTTAGTTAAGATTATGTGGATATTAACAGTTCTACTTTTAGGAGCTTTAGGATTGTGGATATATATAATATCCTATGTAGATTCCCCATGGATGAATGTAAACAATAAGGTTATATGTATGAGACCAGTGTGGAAGCAAGTTTTAGTTGCTACTGTAATGACTTTGTCCTTTGGAGGAGCATCTATTATAGCAATACAATACATTATGACAAAGATAGGATTACCAATTGCTATATTACCAGAAAAATCAGGAGTACATCTTTTAGGAAATCCAATAATAATTCTTATGATAGTTTCGTATATACTAGCATTTATTCTAAGTGTATATTTCTTTGTACCAGACTTGTTTATAGAAATAAAAAACATATCATATATACATGCTAAAAAAGAGGCGTTTGTTCCGGTTGTTGTTTCTATAACTTCAATATTTATAGGAATAGCTTTAAGTATGTGGTGGCTAAGTGTTGTATATGCTCCAAGAATACCAGAAGAAGACTATATATTGTGGTGGGGATTCATGCATCTATCAGTAGTAATAGGTGGAATAGTATCATATATACCAAATTGGCTTTTGGTTAAATTCGGCAAAGAACTTGGTGTTGTATAAGGGGTGATAATATGATAACAAAAGAAAATTTGGATAAAAAATTTAAACTTACTTTGATAATAGAAATTGTATTGGCTATTATAGCGATATATTTGATGTTTATTTACAAGCCACACTATTCTAATAAATTTAGGAAAGAAAAATTTAATGTTCAAATACCAGTAATAACAAGTAATACTACTAGAGTTTATGGAAAAGATTTTTATGAAACAGCAGTATCTATATCGCAGTTAAGTTATACGGCAACATTTAATGATAATAGACCCAACGGCATTATACTTGTAAGAGGAGATAAAAAGGAAGAGGCAATATTATCAGCAAGACTTATGCATGATCCTATAAATGCACCTATTTTATATATAGATAAAGATATGGTACCAAAAGTTACAATGGACGAAATAAAAAGATTGAAACCAAAAGGAATTAAAGTTGATGGAAATAAAAAAATAATTTTAATTGGTGATGTAGGAGATGCTATAGAAGAAGAGCTAAATAAAAATAATTTTAAATTTAGACATATAATTGGGAAAAATATATTTGATCTTGGAAAAAAAATTGATGATTATTGTGCAGCAATCAAAGGAAATCACAAAGATATAGTGATGACGGTTCCCATTGATATGGCGGATTATGCATTAGCTGAAACAGCTTGGTGTGCATATTCAGGAGATCCAATATTATTTATAAATAGAGAAAACGTTCCAAAGGAAACTAGTGAATCACTTGATTTAAGACATGGTGGTTCATATATGTATATGTTAGGTAATGAAAAGTTGGTATCTACAAATGTTAAAGATGAACTATTAAAAAAGGGATATATTCAAAATATTCCTTTAGGAAATAATTTATATTCTCAAGCTGTAGGATTTGCATCATTTAGGGATGTAGGAAAAAACGCTGCATGGTGGATAAATAAAAATCCTAGACATTTTGGATGGGGAATTTCAGAAGCAGGTCATAACTTTATTTTTGCAAACCCTAATGAATGGCAAAGTACAATTGCGGCAGCAGGATTAAGTTATAAGGGTAAATTTGGACCTATGATTTTAGTTGAAAATAATAAAATATCAGATGAGGTCATTAAGTATTTACAAGTAGTAAAACCTATGAAAACATCTCCTAAAGGACAAATATATAACCATGGGTGGATAATTGGATCGGAAAATGAGATAAAACCTAATATTCAAGCTCAGTTAGATAAGTTGTTAGAGTATGGAGAGGTGGAGTAGATGGTTAATAATAATAAAGATATGAGAAGACGTAAACATGAAATAGAAAAAGAAGATCAATTGCAACAACAAATGAAGCAAAGATTAGAGAATCTCCCCCGTTTTGGTTATAAGACAGTTAGGTATTTTAGAGATAAAGCTACAATGCAAAAAGCAATAGATGATTTAATGAACAATAATATAATAAATTTGAATAGTAAAACACTAACTGAAGATTATATACAAGAAGTTTATGATATGCATGTATTTACATTTAAAGAAGGAATGTATACTCTAGCAGCAACTATAGTAGGTGGGGTGCTAGGCATGTTTATTTCTATATTTCACTCAAGAAATAAAATATCATTACCAATATTCAATTCTGCATCTGCTGGAGGAACGGGAGTTAATATAATTTTAGGATTTGGAGTTGGAGCTGTTTTGTTTGCCGCTTTTGTAGGAATATTAATGCTATATAGACCTATCAAGACAGTAAAGCCAGGTTATTGTATGCTAACTATATATGGAAGCATAGAAGATAAACAAAACATAGAAAATTATTTAAAAAAATATGATCCAATAGAACTACAATAAATTAATAAAAGTTGTTGATTTTATAGCTAATCAACAACTTTTATTAATTATAAATAAGTATAGGATCAATTAATCATGTTCATAGGATTATAAGAATAATTAAGTTTGTTTTTATATGAAGGATTAACTATTTTCTAAGTTTTGTACGGGGGTCTTTGGTTTTGCGGATTGATAGGAAGGTTCCTCACTCATAACAAAGTTTATTCTGCTTTGAAATGTATTTATAGATTGATTTAAACTATCAGCTATCTGAGTATACATTTGTTTAGCATTTGGATCCTGAGTATCTAATGAAAACGTTAGAAAATTAGATTCAGCACTTTTTAAAAGAGCCATAGTTTCATTTAGTTTATTTATTACAGTCATACATATACCTCCTAATAAAATAAATATATATTAATAGTATTTATTAATTTACAAATATATATGCTATTAAAAGGCTACTTCTTTATACTTAAAAGTAGTATAATCGTAATAGGAATAACTTTATAGGGGGGTCTTTTTAATGTTAAATGGTAGAAAGATCAGAGAGTTTAGATTAAGTTTAGGATACACAGCTAAAGATATAGAAAGTCTTACAGCAAGTCCTAAGTATGAAACTTCAATTTCAAAGTCCTATTTAGAAGAATTGGAAAGAGGGGATAAAAAAAATCCAAGTTTTCGAAAAGTGGTTGTTCTTGCAAGTATTTTAAGATGTAAAATAGATGATTTAGTATTGAGCTCAGAATAGAAAACAAAACAAGTTATGGCGTAAAAGCTATAACTTGTTTTGTTTTAATTAAAAGTAAAATAAGTAACAATATCAATAAATTTACATAATATGAAATTAGGATAGCTAGTCCAAAAGACAAACTTTATCCGACAAATGAAATTGCAATTAATAAGCTTGTATTAGAATAGAAAATGGTCAATTCAAGATAAAAAGAAGGACAGCTATTAGAAAATTTAATTAGTGAGGGGAAAATATATGGATGAACTATGTTTAGTATCTCATTTATGTAAGTATGTAGGACAAACAGTAACTATATTTACTGAAAGTGGTGGACAATCAGGACAAGGTTTTACAGGCATATTATTAACAGTTAATAATTGCTATGTAAGACTTACAACACAAGTAGGACCAGCACCAGGATGTGCCCTTGGAAATTGTTGCTCTGGATTCCCTGGAACAAGAAATGATGAAGATGATATGTGTGAAAAACATCATCATCACCAAAGATTTAGTTGTCATGGAAACACTGTTGGTTCTGTAACAGATATTCCTATATGCAAAATAGTATCATTTGTTCATAATGCTCTTTAATTAAATTTTAAACAAATTTTACTTTCATATATTATTATTAAGGAGTGATATTGATGTGTGATATGAGTTTTGCAAAGCATATGTGTAAAAATATAGGTGAAACAGTAACTATATTTACTGAAAGTGGGGGAGACTCAGGACAAGGTTTTACAGGGATATTATTAGATGTAACTGAATGTTATGTAAGACTTACAACACAAGTAGGACCAGCACCAGGATGCTCCCTTGGTAACTGTTGCTCCCATAGACACAATATGGAATCGCCATATGATAATGGTTGTGGAGAATGTGACAGTGATGACTACGATATAGGAAAAAATAGTAAATTTCCTTGCAAAGCAAAAAATGTAGGATCAATTTCAGATATTCCTATATGTAAAATTGTAGCATTTGTCCACAATTCATTGAATAATTAATTTTGAAAAATATATTATTTTATTTGACACCAATATTTTGTTGGTGTCAAATTTTATATCATAAAAAAATATAAACATTCATACATATAGATTACAAATAGAAGTATTAAAAATCTTTAGGAAGTGATATTATGAATGAAGATAAAATAGTTAAAATAAAAAACAGTGTAAATAAAAATATGAAACTTGCATCGCATTTTTCAAAGTACATAGGACAAACGGTAAATATATTTGTTACAACTGGAGGGGAAGGTGGATTAGGTTTTACTGGAGTTGTTTTAAGTGTAAATAGATGTTTTTTAAGGCTTATAACTAGAATTGGTTCAGCACCAGAGTGCCCAATTAGTAATGGAGGTTCTTTTCCTGTAGATAATGATTATAAGATAGTATGTAACAATTTAGGAGCTATTACAGATATTCCGATTGATAAAATAGTAGCTTTTACTCATAATGTATTATAAAGGGTATATTTTTTAGAGCTGTTTAAATTTTTTAAATAGTTCTTTTTTTATAAGAAATTATATGTATTTTATTCAAATTAAAAAGTATAATATAATAAATTAATTTTATATTTCAACAATTACGAATATAATTTATTGCATATTGAACATAATACATATATAATGGTTAGGTTAATGAAATAAAAACGAACATTTGGAAGGAAGTTAATATGGAAAAAATTAAGTTTGAAGATTTACCAATATCAGATGAAATAAAAAGTGCAATTGCGGATATGGGATTTGAGGAACCTTCTCCAATTCAAGAAAAAGCAATTCCTTTTATATTAAGTGGAAAAGACATAATAGGTCAAGCACAGACAGGAACAGGAAAGACAGCGGCTTTTGGAATTCCAGCGCTAGATACTATAGATCTTAAAAATAAAAATTTACAAATCATGGTGCTATGCCCTACTAGAGAATTAGCAATACAAGCAACTCAAGAAGTTACTAAGCTTGGAAAATATAAAAAAGGATTAAACGTTCTTGCAATATATGGAGGACAACCAATAGATCGTCAAATAAAAGCCCTAAAAAGAGGAGTTCAAATAGTAATAGGAACACCGGGACGTGTTATAGATCATATAAATCGTAAAACTTTAAAAACTGATCATATAAAGATGGTAGTTTTAGATGAAGCAGATGAAATGTTAGATATGGGATTTAGAGACGACATAGAAACAATAATCCAATCTGTGCCAGAAAACAGACAAACTATACTATTCTCGGCTACAATGCCTAAGGCTATAGTTGAATTAAGTAAAAAATATCAAACTAAAGCCGAATTCATAAAGGTAGTTCATAGACAATTAACAGTCCCTAATATAGAACAAAGATATATAGAAGTTAAGGAAAACTTTAAGATTGAAGTATTGTCAAGATTAATAGATATGAGAAATCCTAAATTATCAGTAATTTTCTGTAATACAAAGAAGAGAGTTGATGAGGTTGTATCTGAACTTCAGTCAAGAGGATATTTTGCAGAAGGACTTCATGGGGATATGAAGCAACCTCAGAGAGATCGTGTAATGAATAAGTTTAGAAATGGAACTATAGAGATATTAGTAGCAACAGATGTAGCGGCAAGAGGAATAGACGTTGATGATGTAGAAGCTGTATTTAACTACGATTTACCTCAAGATGAAGAATACTATGTTCATAGAATAGGTAGAACAGGAAGAGCTGGAAGATCAGGAATAGCATTTACTTTTGTTGCAGGAAAGGCAATGCGTAAATTAAGAGATATAGAAAGATATACAAAAACAAAAATTAAGCGAGCAGAAGTTCCGTCAGCAAATGATGTAGAAGAGTTTAAGGCTAATGCTTTCTTAGAAAAAGTAAAAAATACTATAGAAGAAGGTCATTTAGGAAAATATATAGATTACATAGAAAATTTACTAGATGAGGACTTTGCTACTATAGATATAGCTTCAGCATTACTTAAAATGTCATTAGGCGAAGAAAAGAAGGAAGAAGTTATAGATATACAAGATAATATAGGAGAAACAGGTGCGGAGCCTGGAATGGTTAGACTATTTATAAACATAGGACGTAATCATAAGATCCAAGCAAGAGATGTAATTGGAGCCATAGCTGGAGAAACTGGAATACCAGGAAAAGTAATAGGTAAAATTGATATTTATGAAAAATTTACTTTTGTTGAAGTTCCAAAGGAAAATGCAAGAGAAGTACTAGGAATAATGAAAAATAACACAATAAAGGGTAAAAAGATAAATATAGAACCTGCTAACTCAAGATAGAGGTTTAAAATAAACCATAAGTTTCAATTAAAAACTTATGGTTTATTTTATATGCAAATTATATAGTATTTACTGTATCTACAATAAATACAGTATTTTCTTTAGAAAGGTCTATAGTTATAGGTTCATCTAATTTGTAGCTGTTTTTGTCAAATATTATATTAACTATAGGTCTTAAAGGAAGTGATGTATTCTGCTTTAAGACTATTGCCGAATCTCCTGTATTTAATTTAACTATTGTACCAGAAGGGTAAGCGGCTATATTTTTGACAAAAGCATTTACAAGTTTTTTGTCAAAAAGGGTTTCACTCATGCCAATAAGATATTCCAAAGCTTTATAAACTTCCATTTTTGTATAACCACTGAAGTCAGAAACTAAATTATCGAATGTATTACATATGGATACAATTTTAACTGTTTCATGGAGCTGCTCATCGGTAAGTCCTAAAGGAAAGCCTGTTCCATCACAATGTTCATGGTGCATAAGTATAATTGCTTTAGATATGTAACTTATATCTTCTTTTTGATTGATAATTTCATAACCATCTATAGTGTGACTTTTAAAAATTTCAAACTCTTCTTTTGATAGGTTACCATTTCTAAATTTTTCAACTACATCTTTAGGGGTTAAGAGTTTTCCAATATCGTGTAGTAAAGCTCCTATAGCTAGCTCTTTAAGGCGATTTTCAGAGTAATTTAGATAAATGCCAAGTATTAAGGATAATAAACATACATTTATTGAATGTTCATAGAGATACTTATCCTTGGACTTGATGTCACAAATATTAACCATTACTTCCTCTCTAGATAATATAAGTTCAATTATATTATTAACTACTTTAAATATTTCTTTTGATGAGTAGTTTTGATTAGAGATAAACTTATCAAATTCATTTTTTAATACTGCCTTAGTTTCTTCACGAGTTTTTTCTGAAATAATCTCATCCATTTCAATATCTTTAGAAAATTCATCATCTATGAAAACAGAAAATAGCCCTATATTAGTTAATCTCATTTTGTATCCTGGTTTTAATTTTGTGCCTTTTGAAAGTAGTAGTCTACCTGAGGCATCATAAATTGATTTTGCCAGCATTTGACCATCTTTTATTTGTGAAATAGATATTTTTCTCATAGTTAAGGATTCTCCTTACGTAAAGTAAAATCAATATTAATAATATAAATAATATAAATTATATATTAATGATAACATAGAATTTCAATAATAAAAATACAATAATTACTTTGTTGAGGTAAAATAGTATACAAATGTTAAATTTTGAGGAACATATTCCGTTAAAAGTATATTTTTGTCGTTAAATGCAATTGAGGATTACAAAAATGGAAAAGTAATATATAATTAAAATAGTATTTAATTCTTTGTTTGTAATTAGTTGTAATTTATTAACAAACATTATTGGAGGGGAAAAAATGAAAGGGACTATCGTTGCAACTTGGCTTAATACATGCAGAAAAATTTATGATAAAAATATAGTTACGCTGGCTATGAGATCAGTTGGATGGAAAGAAAATAGGATATTTTCTCCGATAGAAGATGTGGAGGATAGATATGTACACGATATAATGAAGTATATATCTCAAAATAAAAATATAAGTATAAATGAATTGTGGAGATCTATAGGAAAAGATAATATAAACACTTTCTTTAAAGATTTTCCGGCTTTTTTTGAGCATGAAAATTTATATTCATTTTTTAGATCTATGTTTGATGTACATGTTGAGATGGTTAAAAAGTTCAAAGGTGCTAAGCCACCGCTTATTGATATAAAACCAATATCAAATAAAAAAGCTATATTTAAATATCATTCAAAAAGAGA
The DNA here is from genome assembly GCF_900176615.1 of Clostridium massiliodielmoense. GTDB lineage: Bacteria > Bacillota > Clostridia > Clostridiales > Clostridiaceae > Clostridium_H > Clostridium_H massiliodielmoense. The sequence continues at coordinate 51,812 of NZ_FXLO01000006.1, read as the reverse complement.
AATGTATGATTATTGTTTAGGTTTAATTGATGGAAGTGCTGAATATTTTAAAGAAAATTTAGATGTAAAAGAAATTAGTAGGAGTAACGGTGAACTAATACTTGAATTTACATTTGAAAAAGATATTTTTTATAAAAGAGTATATAAATTTAATAAAATATTATCTTTAGGATTCATAAAAAGTATACCTGCGAAAGTGGGTGTTTGTACATTTGTAATATCTTTATTTACTAGTATATGTATACTTGGATGTAACAACATATTAAAAGGACTTGGAATATCTGCTATATCCGCTTTAGTATCGTCATTTATAGTATCTATGTTGCTTAGACCTATAAATTTAATTGAAAAAGAAATTGAGCATATAAATAAAAGTGATTATACAGAAGATGGACAAATTATTACAGGAGATGTTTTTGAAAATGTGTATGAACTATTAAAAAGTCATAGAAAAGTTGTTAGAGCAGATTTTGTTGGATTTAAAGGTGTAACGGATGAGATGGGTACTTTTGTTAGAAATATAAATAAAATATCTGACTCTATGATGGCTACATCTGGAGAAATATCAGGTTTAGTTGAACAAGTTGCTGATGCAGCTACAAGTCAAGCTGAAAATACTCAAAATGCTGCAACCATTTTAAATGGAAATATTGAAGCTTTAAAAAGTATTGTTGATATTGAAAATAAAAATAAAGAACAATTAGAAGAGGCCATAAGTAAAATAGATAATAGTTATAATAATGTTGATAATTCAAGTAAAAATATAATAGAGTCTCTTAATAAGTTTAAAGAAGTAAGAAATAAAGGAATTGAACTTGAGGACAAAGCACATAACATAACTGATATTGTTTTAATTGTTTCTCAAATATCTGAACAAACAAATCTTTTAGCGTTAAATGCATCAATTGAGGCTGCAAGAGCTGGAGAAGCAGGAAAGGGGTTCTCAGTTGTTGCTGAAGAAGTTAGAAAGCTTGCGGAACAAACTCAAAGTGCAGTTGAGAAAATAAATACTAATCTTGGAGAGTTTGTGGGTAATATTAAAAATTTAGTTACTAAAATAGATTCTCAGTATTCAGTCTTACAGAAGGAAACTGGAAGTCTTAAAGAAGTTAGAGATATAAGTTTAGATGCAACTAAGTCAATACAAACTGTGTCTGCATCTATGATAAAAACAATAGATGATTTGACTTCTGAGGCAGAAACTATAGCAGAAATATATAATAATATAGAGTCATTATCAGCAATTGCTGAAGAAAATTCAGCATCTTCAGAAGAAGTTAGTGCAAATGTATCTCATTATACTAATGAAATTAAAAACTTAATTGGAAATATTTCTGAGTTTAAAAGCTTAACAGAACAATTTAAAGAAGAATTAAGAAAATATAAGATATAAAAAGAGGATATAATGATATGCATTATATAAAAAGGTCCTAGCAGTTAACTGTTAGGACCTTTTTACACCTCTTAGATCAAAATCAGGAATAAAACTTTCGGAGTCTGTTCCCTCGTCTTGAATAAAAGCATTTTTAATTCCTAGACTCAAACAATAATCTATTAAAGCATCATAGTGCTTTTTATTAACCTTTTTATTTATTTCAGGATACTTTGAAAGATGTTTTGTTGGTGTATATTGATTCATTATACTTATGTATATAGAATGTTTATATGTTTTATATAGGTAATCTATTATTTTTTTTGAATCAAATAAAAGTCCTGGCATCATTAAATGACGTACAATAACACCTTTTTTCATAATTCCATTATTATCAAATTTGGGGACTCCAACTTGTTTGAACATTTCCATTATTGCATTAGAAGTTACTTTGAAATAATCCTGAGCATTAGAATATTTAATAGCATAGGAATCTTTATAGTATTTAAAATCAGGAAGGTATATATCGACATATCCAGCCAACAGCCTTAATGTTTCTATGTTTTCATAACTGTTTGTATTATAAACAATAGGAATATTAAGTCCATTATTTTTAGCTATTTTGAGAGAGGCTATTATTTGAGGAACAAAATGAGTTGGTGTTACTAAATTTATGTTAGTTGCACCTCTTTCTTGTTGTTCTAAAAATATTTCGCTTAAACGTTCAATTGAAACTTCCTCTCCAATGCCATCAGTACTAATAGCGTAATTTTGGCAAAAAACACATTTTAAATTGCAATTTGAGAAGAATATTGTGCCAGAGCCATTACTTCCTGAAATGCAGGGTTCTTCCCACTTATGTAATGATACTCTGGCAAGTTTTACTCTAGCTTTTGATTTACAAAAACCTATATCTCCATTTAATCTATTTACGTTACAATTTCTATAACATAGATTACAGTGTTCTAACATAAGATCACATCCTTTGTTGTTCTATAAATTTTTATCTGTTAACGTCTATCTTTAATTCTAAATAGGATACATTGTATTAGAAAAATTAAACTGACAAATCCGAATACTGGATAAACATGGCTTATTAAATTTACAAATCCAAATTGAGAAATTGGAATATCAATAAGTAATATAAGTATTATAGCCCTTTTGTATGGAATTTTAAATACATCCCTAAGTGTTTTGCTTAAACTATAAATATCAGAAACTTCTGTTGAAAACATTTCAAGCCACATAATGCCTAAAAGAAGTATTTGTATAAGTCCTCCAAAACGATTAGCTACGTATAATAGTGGGATATCATATTTGTATATATTAGGAACATTTGAAAGTAACATAAAGTTTATCATAAATGCGAGAATAGTAAGTCCTAAAGCACCAAAAACTATTCCTAGTTTAGAGGAAGGCTTATCATGTGTTTCTGAAGTTAAAGGTACAAGAACTCCACTACAAGATAGAGAATTAAAACTTCCATATAGTAGGCATGACATAAACCAACTTCCATTAATTGAAGGAACTTTTTTTATATAATTTATATTAGCTGTGTCTTTAGAAAGTAATAAAAATAATATAAAAATAGTTGATATTACAATTATAAGACAAGGAACTATAAACGCATTTATTTCTATAAGTCCATTGGTATCTCTGAGTAGTGTAATAAGTGCAATTACTACCATTATAAATATTCCAACCCATTTTTGAACATGAAAATATTCATGAATTAAAGATCCACTACCAGCTAGAATTATTGAAGAACTAGTAATTAAGCAAATTGTGGTAAATATTTGAGTTATTTTGCCCCAAAGTCCTGGACTAACAGTTTTTATAAATGAACTATAAGAATCTAAATTATATTTATTGCTAATATGTATTATATTAAACCCCATGAATATATAGATAAACATACATATAAGAATACCTATAAAACTTTTATAGCCATATCTAGTAAAAAAAAGAGTTATTTCTTCACCAGAAGCGAGTCCAGCACCAACAATAGTTCCAATAAATACTGCTGTTAGCTCAAAAGTTAAAGTTAAATTTTTTTTCAAGATAATACCTCCATTACATTTATGAAACAAGCTATTATTATAAGTATATAAAATTTAATAAAAATAATGATTATATAAATTAAATTTTATTTTCGTGGCAAAATAAATTAAAGGGAGGTGAAAGATGTGATAAAAAATATAAAAAAGTATACAAGTTATATACTTATTTTTATAACTATTTTTATGTTTGTAGGATGTAACAAGAACCAATATGAAAATGTAAAAGAAAAAGATGCATTTGATATGAAAACTGCAACTAAAATAGTAGAATCATACTTTAATTATACACAAGCAGATAAATATGATGAGGCAGGTAAGCTTTTAGAGGAAAAAGCAAAAACTGATACTAAGAATTTAAAGCCTTCTGAATTGAAAATAAAAGGTTATAGAATTAGTGAAGTTACTGAAAGTGGAGGAGAAGGTGACTTTAAAGTAGATGTTATAAAATCTGGATTAAGTAAACCTGAAACTCAATTAATAGAATACAGAATAAAGGTTGCTAAAAAAGGCATGGACTACAAAATCACAGAAGTAGAAACTTCTCTTTTTAAAGAAGCATTCCAGAAAAATAATCAAATAAGATTTAGAAGAGAAAATAATGTTGAAACATTTTTAATAACTGATATGGACGGTATTCCCAAGTATGGGTATGCAAAAAATGATAGTGGAAAACTTCAAAGTGAACTAATACCTAAAAATAATTTTGGAATTTGTTCTTTAAGTTATTCAGGAAGTATGCTTGGAATAACAACTAAAGGTGATGGAACTTTTGTTGGAATTTTAATGATAGATGATACTATTCAAACTCAAAGTGCTAATAAAGACAAAGAGAAAGATGGTCAATCATCAGATAATAAAGACGCTTCAAATGTTATAAAAGAAAAGCCCATAGGAAAAAGTCTTTTAGTATGTGACTTGCTTAAAAATACAAACGTAGAAAGTATCGTATTTTCCCAAGATGATAAGTTATTACTTATACAATATAATAAAGATAAAAATACATGTATAAAGGTGTTTAATACAGAAAGTGGAGAACCAATACCAACTAATTTTGAACAGGAGTATCCTCTAAGTAAGGTAAATGTAGTTTTTAGAGAGTTTAAAAAGGATAAAATGATATTTAGTGTTATAAGTAAAGATAGCAAAGAAAAGAACAACCAATATGTTGGAGAATGGGAACTTGATTTGAAATCATATAAAATATCTAAAAAAAAGAAGTGATTTTATATAAAAGTGTCTATAGTGTATAATATTCTATAGACATTTTTGTTTAATAGATTTTAAAAGAAGAGGAGATTTGCATGAAAGGAAAATGGGGAGATAAAAGATATCATACTTTAAATTATTTTCTAAGAGAAAAATTTGGAGAAAAGGTATTTAAGATATCACTAGATGCTGGTTTTTCATGTCCTAATAGAGATGGAACAATAAGCAAAGGTGGATGTATATATTGCAGTGAAAGAGGTTCAGGAGATTTTGCTGGAGATAGACATTTTTCTATAAGTTCTCAATTTGATGATATAAAAGAGATGATGAAAAATAAGTGGAAAAAGGGAAAGTATATAGCATATTTTCAAGCGTATACAAATACATATGCTCCTGTAGAAGAACTAAGAAGAAAGTATGAAGAGGCTGTAAATGAAGAAGGAGTAGTTGCACTTGCTATAGCTACAAGACCAGATTGTTTAAGTGATGAGGTCGTAGACTTAATAAGTGAGTTTAATGATAGAGTATACACATGGGTAGAACTTGGGCTTCAAACCAGTAATGAAGATACAGCAAAGCTTATAAATAGAGGATATGATCTTCCTGTATTTGAAGATGCCTTAACTAGACTTAGAGAAAGAAATATAGATGTTGTAGTTCACACTATATTTGGACTTCCAGGAGAAGATAGAGAAGATATGCTTAATACTATAAGATACTTGAGAGAAAAAGATATTCAAGGAATAAAAATACACCTTCTTCATTTACTTAAAGGAACGCCTATGGTTAAATTATATGAACAAGGAAAACTTAAATTTTTAGAGCAAGATGAATATATAGATATTATAGTAAAAGCTGTTAGTATGTTACCACAAGATATAGTTATACATAGATTAACAGGGGATGCTCCAAGAAAATTAATAATAGGTCCTATGTGGAGTTTAAAAAAGTGGGAAGTGTTAAATGCCATAGATGCTAAGTTTAACAGCCAAGATACATATCAAGGAAAAGAATATTTTAAAAAATAAAAAATTATGTAGGAAATACTTTAGTTCCTACATAATTTTTTATTATATTGCATCGCCAACAAGATCATCATAGTTATAGATATATCTGTCAGCAACATTTATAATTTTATCTTTTTGATAGCTTGAAAAATCATCATAGATTCCGATAACTTTCATTCCGGCCGATTTAGCGCCTACAACTGCTGGCAATATATCTTCAAATACAATACATTGAGAAGGTTTAACATTTAAGCGATTGGCTGCAAGAAGATATACATCGGGAAAATTCTTACCTCGACTTACTTCATCCGTTCTTGTTATAGAATCAAAGTAATCGTAAATTCCATTTGATTTTAATGCTGCTGTAAGCAATAGTTCGCAATTGCTTGTGGCAAGAGCTATTTTTATACCCATAGCTTTTAATAAATCTAAGTATTTTTTTGTTCCGGGTTTAAGCTTTACATTATGTTTATAGTGGTCCAAAGCCATTGTGTTCCACTCATTACATATTTCTTCAACAGATTCAGTTAGATTAAATGTATTTTTAAAATACATAGCAGCTTCTTGAAAGCATAAATCTTCAACCTGTTCTTTTAAATTATTTGGACATTCTATATTTCTTTTTTCTAAAAAATCCTTATCTATTTTTGTCCATACCCACATAGAATCAACAAGAGTGCCGTCCATATCAAATATAGCGCCTTTTATATCTTTTAGCATAATAACACCCCTTTTCTTAAATGATGTTTATAATATTATATACTATAAGATAGCATAATTGAAGGTAATAAGGCAAAAGTCCTAAAGGTCTCTATGAAAAATTTTTGTTTTATCTTCATTTCGGAAGTCTTCTATGGAATGAATATCTAGATTATTTAGTATATTCTTCATCCAGTGATTTTGTGTTGATATAGATATTTCAGAGTTAGTAGCTAAATTAGAAAGAGATTTTTTGCCTTCTTCTTTTGAAATTATAGTACCAGGACCACCAACACATCCACCAATACATCCCATGCCTTCAATAAAGTTTGAATCCACATCACCTTGTTTTAACAATGATAAAACCTCCCTGCATTCTTTAATTCCATTAGCCTTAGTGGTTTTAAGAAGATCTTTTTTATCTGGAAATAATGTTTCTATAGTATCACAAATTGCTTTTGACACTCCACCTGTGAATCCATATATTAAGCCCTGTTTTGAAGAATATTCTATAGTATTATCTTCTTTTAGTTTTTCAGGATGTATATTTAATGAAGCAAAAATATCTTTGGTTTCTCTGTAGGTTAGGACAAAATCGATTATTCCTAATAGATCCTTTTCTTTTGCTTCTGATTTTTTTGCTATACAAGGACCTATAAATACTACCTTGCATTTAGGATTAAGTTTTTTTAATACTTTACCTGCTGCAATCATAGGGGAAACTGAAGGAGAAACATGGGGAAGAAGTTCCTTGAAAGATTTTTTTAGCATAGCCATCCACATAGGGCAACAACATGAAGTTATCATAAAGTCATCTATGGAATTTACATTTTCGTTAAATTCAGAAGCCTCGTTTAAAGTTAACATATCTGCAAAAAAAGCTACTTCGACCATGTCAGTAAAACCTAATTTTTTAAAAGCTGTTCTTAGCTGATTCATAGAAACATTTTTCCCAAATTGACCAATTATTGATGGAGCTACTGCTGCGATTACTATATCTTCTTTATTTAATAAATCTATAAGAGGAATAAATTCAATTTTATCTAGAATACTGCCTGTAGGACATGCATTTACACAAAAACCACAATCTACGCATTTATCAGCTGATATATATGTACTATTAGTTTTTTTATCTAATAAAATAGCATCAAATGGACATGATTTTTGACAAAGGGTTTCCTCGCCATCTTTAGAGCAGTCCATAGAACAATTATGTACCTTGTGAACAATTTTATGTTTTATTTCATAATTTCCTATGGCCTTTTTTAGATTAAGGATAAATTTATCATCAAATTCTACATTAACTCCACACAATGAAGAAATGACTTTTGATATATATTCTTTATCGGTGTCCTCTTTTGATAATATATGAGTTACTGTTTCTTCAAAGTTGTTTTCATAATATGCTTTAACTAATTTTCTAAATAAGTTATCGAAATTTTTATTCATAGTGCAGTCTCCTTTATTGTATACAATATATTTATAGTTATTTTTAGCGCTTTTATATATTTGTATACAAAATAGGGATAAAGAATATATCATGGTAAATTTGAAAGTTATGAGATGTGAGTTTTGCAAAAAAATAAAAAAGAGTTAATAAAATTAACTCTTTGGTCGGGGTAGCAGGACTTGAACCCGCGGCCTCATGGTCCCAAACCACGCGCGCTACCATCTGCGCTATACCCCGTCGACAAAGAATATTATACGTGGATTTTTATAAAAAGTCAACTATAAATTTTATGTTTTTTAATTTAAACTTAATTCCGAAATGATTTTTTATAATATATATTAAAATATACTTTATATATTATTAAATGTATAAATAAAAAAGTAAGTGAAATAATAACAGTAATTAAAATACCCATACCTCTATATCCATGTGAATTAAAAATATAATAACTAAGTATAACGTTAATTATTATTGCATATATGAAATACAAAAAATAGATTACTAATATTTTTCTTAACCTCATTTTCTGTCATGCCAAGTGATAATAAAATACCATAATATTTTTGACTAGCTTTCATAAAAACATTTTGTGAGTAAGAAATAAATACCCCCATGAACATTAACATAAAAAAAGTTGGAGCATAAATGTTACCAGATATCAATGGATCAATAATTGAAGTATTCATGAATTGTTGATCCATTGATATTGATATAAAACGTCATAGTGAACTTTATATGATATATTTAAATTATCATATTTTTCCTTTCTAAAATTAATTGTTTCTTACACTTCTCGTGCATATAATCTTATTTGTGTATCCAATAAGTCTTTATAAGTAGTTTTATCTTCAAGCGTAAATCATGGAAATAAATAGTCTCTTACTAATTCAAATAGTTTATTTGATCCTATTCAATCTACATGATATACTATAATTTGTAAATTTTCTATAATTATAGTTTAATGGTGAAATTTTGATATGAGGGGTACGAATCACATAAGAGACGAACTATAATTGGACGAATGTAATTTCTAATTAACTAACTAATATATCCAATAATTAAATCATTTGATATAATTAAATATATTTTCTAGATAATAATAGGGGTGGGGTACTATGAAAAAATTTTTAAAGATTATAATGCCTATAGCTTTGATGTTTTTAACATCATGTAATATGCCAAGTAAACAGGCCTTAGGTTATACAGGGAAAACAATTAATCTAGCAAAGGATATTAATAATATATCAAGTATCAGATATCTTGGACAAGGAGTATATGCGGTTAATACAGCTACAGATAAAAAATTAGCTAAATATAAACTAATGGATTCTAGTGGAAATCTAATTAGTGATAATATATTTTATGATGTGGATTTTTATTTAAAATTTAATGTCCAAAAAACAATTCCTGTTATGGTAACCGATTTTACAAAACATAAGAAATTAAAATATAGGTTAATTAACACAAAGGGTAAGTTTGTAAGCAAAAGTTATGAGGCTATATCCCTTATAACAAAGGATATTTATGAAGTATTATAAGGGGATACGTATGGATATATTGATTCTACAGGAAAAGAAATAACTTCATTAATTAAAATGACTTCAAACACTTTAAATGATCCTAATTGTAGACCTTATAAGGATAAAGGTGGTAAATATGAATTTTTAAATAAAGAAGGGAAAAATATAGCTCCATATGAATTTGACGATTTTCAATATACTACAAGTAGTAAAGATTTAATATCAGTATATAAAAATCATAAATGGGGTTTTATAAATAAAAAAGGGACTGTGATTAAAGATTTTCAGTTTGAAGATGTAAATGGGTTTTGTGAGGATTTGATAAGTGTTAAACAAAATAGAAAATGGGGATGTATGGATCGAAGTGGAAATATAACAATACCATTTAAGTTTGATAAGTCTATAGTATTTACAAATGGAATTGCTATAGTAGATATAGATTCAAAAGAGGGTGCTATAGATAAAAGAGGAAATTTTTTAGTATTACCTAAATTTGATTGCATTAAGCCAGAATTCAACTGTGGACTTGCAATGGTTGAGTTAGGAAATTTAACAGGAGTTATAGATATTAAAGGGAATTATATTGTAAAGCCTAATAATATATATAATGTTTATCAGTGGGATTCTAAAAGTATTTTTATGATGAAAAATATAGGGAGTGCAGATATTTTAGATATAGAAAGTAAAAAAATAAAGCATTTGAATTACAAACAAATATGCGGATTTAAAAATGATATAATTTTTATATCAGAAAATAATAAGTGGGACTTATAAATAAAACAGGAAAGATTCTAACAAACCCTCAATTTGATGAACCTATTAATTTTATAAATGGTTTTGCTATTGTATCAAAACAAGGAAAATTCGGAGTTCTAGATACTAAAGGTAATTATAAAATTCCTGTTAAGTATGATGAAATTAAACATATTTATAAAAATTATTATATAGCTAAATTAGATAATAAATGGGGAGTAATAGATATTAATAATAAAGTAGTTAAGGAGTTTGGATATGATAATGCAATAGTAGTTAATCTTGATGAAAATTCTAAAACTCAACTATTTTTAATTAAAGGCACAAAAGGACTAGTTCTTGATTTTAAGAACTAGTCCTTTTGTATCTTCAGAATGAGTACAATCTATAGGGTGATATTCAAATAACAATTGATTAAAAACAACTATTTTTCAGTTTTTTTATCTCCTGCTCCAGATGTAGGAACTAAAGATATTACAAATCCTACGAAAATTGATACTAAGGCAGATGAAATCACATTTAAGTAATTTACATAACGAGTTCTATAAAGAATTAAAGTTGATATACCTATTATTATAAGTGTTACAACAAATAGATATATAACAAACTTTGCAAATGAACTTATGTATTTTTCATATAGTTTATTACGTGTTGATTTTGGTATCATTGCTCTAAACAGATAGTAAAAAGCAAATATAAGAATAATATCTACTACGGCAGAGATTAAAAAATTTCTCATAATAAGGTCCTCCTAAATATTTAATTATTAATATTTTTCCCCAATTTTTATATTTTTAGACTTAATTTATAAAATGATTTATAATATTAGGGTTAAAATCTTATTTTTAGGACTATAATTTTTAATATACAGTAAAAATTAAAAATAAATCTTGCAATTGATATGCATTATTGTTTAAAATGATTTTATGTGTTTAAAGTGGAATGAGGGGTGCTTATGGAAAATATTGTTGAGATAAATGATGTAGATGTTTATTATGAAGATGTTTCTGCGTTAAGTAATATAAATTTAAAAATTAAAAGTAATGAATTTTTAGCTATTTTAGGACCTAATGGAGGGGGAAAAAGCACATTATTAAAGCTTATATTAGGTTTTAGACAACCTACCTGTGGAGAAATTAAGATATTTGGAAAAAGTCCTAAGAAAAATAGAAGTCTAGTTGGATATGTACCGCAATTCACTAAATTTGATAAGAAATTTCCAATTAGTGTTAGGGAAGTTGTGTTAATGGGAAGACTTGGGGGTAAAATTAAACCCTTTCATAAGTTTAATGATGAAGATAACGAAAAAGTTGAAGATATAATGAAAAAACTGAATATATATCAATTTAAAGATAGGCAGATAGGACAATTATCTGGAGGACAAATGCAAAGGGTATTGATTGCAAGAGCACTTTTAATTGAGCCTAAAATATTACTTTTAGATGAGCCTACTGCAAGTCTTGATGCAGCCACTAAAATTCAAATATACGAGCTTTTAAAGGAATTAAGTAGTGAAATGACAATAATAATTGTAACTCATGATATTAATATAATTTCAACATATGCAACTAAAATAGCTTGTATAGATAATAAATTATACTATTATGGAAAGGCACAATCAGGTAATGAAGTTTTAAGTAAGATATATAGTTACCCAATAGAGCCTATATTAAGGGATAAAATTCAAAGCCATTTGGAGGCCTGTGGGGAGGAATTAGATGATTAATGCATTTTTTCAATATGCTTTTATGAGGCATGCAGTTATTGCAGTAATTTTAGCAAGTGTAGTTTGTGGAATAATTGGTACTATAGTTGTAGAAAAAAAATTAGTTATGATGAGTGGAGGAATTGCCCATACTGCCTTTGGAGGAATTGGAATGGGATATTTTCTTGGGATAGAACCCATGATAGGAGCACTTATATTTTCTGTACTTTCATCTCTTGGAATTGCAAAAATAAATAGAAGTACAAATACAAATTCAGATACATTAATAGGGATGTTTTGGTCACTTGGTATGGCACTTGGTATAATATTTATAGCCTTTACTCCAGGGTATCCACCAGATATGAACTCTTATCTCTTTGGAAACATATTAAGAGTTTCTAGTATGGACGTAAAAATAATGGGCGTGTTGGATATAATTGTTGTAGCTATTATAGTGGTTTTATTTAATTATTTTAAGGCATACTTATTTGATGATGAATTTACTCAGGTACTTGGAATTAATACTTCTTTTTTAGAGTATTTAACATATGTAACAATAGCTTGCACTATAGTTGTTTTAATTAGGGTGGTTGGAATAATATTAGTAATAGCCCTTCTTACAGTTCCGCCAGCTATTGCAAAACAATTTACATTTGATTTAAAGTCAATCATGATAGTATCTTCATTTTTAGGAATTATATTTGGATTTGCAGGACTTACAATTTCATATTATTTTAATATAGCATCTGGGGCATCTATTATAATAGTTGCAGTGGGAAGTTATATTTTGATTTCACTATTAAAGAAACTTATAAACAAAAAAAGAGGCAACTTCAATTAAACGAAGTGTCTCTTTTTAGTTCTTATTTTGCTTCTAAAAACATTTCTCCAACTTTATAAACATCTCCAGCACCAATTGTAATTAATAAATCGCCTTCTTGAAGTTCATCTTTTAGGAAAGTTACTATATCATCAAAGCTATGAAGGTTTTTGCAATTTACTCCATTTTCTCGTATTTTGTCTCCAAGCATATCTGAACTTACAATTCCAGTGTCTTTTTCTCTTGCAGCATAAATATCTGCTAAAACTAAGGTATCAGCATTTGAGAAAGAATTTGAAAAATCATCAAATAAGCTTATTGTTCTAGAGTAAGTGTGAGGTTGGAATACACAAAATATTCTTTTGTGAGGAAAGTTTTTAGCGGCATTTAAAGCTGCTTTTATTTCTGTTGGGTGATGAGCGTAATCATCAACTACAGTAATTCCATCTACTTTTCCTTTAATTTCAAAACGTCTATGGGCTCCATTAAATGTTGAAAGTCCTTCTATTATAGAATTTACGGGAACATTTAAGCTCAATGCAGAACTTATACTAGCTAGTGCATCAAGAATGTTGTGAGTACCTGGAACATTTAATGTTAAAGTAAATAGTTTTTTTTCATTTCTATAAACATCAAAAGTTGGATGTCCATTAGTAAATACTATATTTTTAGCTCTTACTTCTCCGTTATCTATTCCGAATGTTATTACATTACAATCTACTTCTTTAGATACAGCAATACATCTCTCGTCATCTGCATTTACAATTAAAAATCCATCGCTTGGAATAAGCTTTGCAAATTTTAAAAATGTGTTTTGTATATCATTTATATCTTTATAGAAGTCTAAGTGATCTGCTTCTATATTTAATATAATTCCTACGTAAGGATAAAATTTTAAAAATGATGCTTTGTATTCACAAGCTTCTGTAACAAAATATTCGCTGTTTCCAACTCTTACATTACCGTTTATTACATCAAGATTTCCACCTACTAAAATAGTTGGATCTAGATTAGCACTTAATATTATATGAGATAGCATAGATGTAGTAGTAGTTTTTCCGTGAGTACCTGATATTGCTACATTATATTTGTGACCTTGCATTACATGACCTAAAAATTCCGCTCTATCCATTGTTGGAATATTAAGCTCACGAGCCTTTACAAGTTCAGGATTATTACTAGGTATTGCTGCTGTATATACTACTAAATCCACATTTTTTAAATTATTACCGTCGTGTCCTATGTATATTTCTGCACCTTTATCTTTAAGATGTTTTGTAAGATCAGATTCACTTCTATCTGAACCTGATACTGAATAATTACTATTTAAAAGTATTTCGGCAAGCCCGCTCATGCTAATACCGCCAATACCGATAAAATGTACCTTTTTATTATTATCTTTTAAAAAATCAAATGACAAATCAATCAGCTCCTTAAGTGGATAAAATAATTAAAAATATTATCAATCTAATTATATACAACTTTTTATAAAATCAATACCTTTTAGTTAATAATATTAAATAAAATTACTATAAATAACTATAAAAAATTTTATTGCAATCATAAAACATTTGGTATAAAGATTATAATATTTTAAAATTGTGTTGATAATAGTAAATAATTGGACTAAAATATGAATAATAACATGATTATTTTAAAAAATAATTCGTAAATTTGAAATAGGAGAGAGATATGAAAAAGTTTACTAGAAATCAGAGAATCACAGCTATTACAAAGACGTTAATAGAAAATCCAAATAAAATTATAAATTTAAATAAATTTACAGAGATGTTTGATGCAGCAAAATCTACTATAAGTGAGGATATTGTTGTAGTTAGAGAAACATTAAATAAATTATCAATGGGAAATGTTGAAACAATTGCAGGTGCTGCGGGAGGAATAAGATATACTTATGGAATCTCTGAGGAAAAAATTGATGAGTTTACAGATGAGTTATGCATAATCCTAAAGCAGAAGGAAAGAATAGTACCAGGAGAATTTATGTATATAAGTGATATAATGTTTAATCCTGAGATAATACAAACAGCATCTATAATATTAGCATCTAAGTTTAAAGAGCTAAACGTGGATTGTGTAGTTACAGTTGAAACTAAGGGAATTCCACTTGCCTATGAAGTTGCTAAGAAATTAGGAGTTAATCTTGTTATTGTGAGAAGAGATAATAAGGTAACAGAAGGACCTACTGTATCTATTAATTATATTTCAGGATCAACTAAGAGAATTCAAACAATGTCACTTTCTAAACGTTGTATAAATAAAGGAAGTAGATGTGTTTTTATAGATGATTTTATGAAAGCTGGAGGAACTGCACTTGGAATAATAAACTTATTAAAGGAATTTGAAAGTGAGCTTGTAGGAATAGGAGTACTTGTAGATAACATAAATACCGACAAAAAATTAGTTAAGGATTATACGTCAATTATAAAATTTGCAGGAATTGATGAAAATGATAATCCTATAGTTTATCCAGACAAGATTCATAAAAAATAAAATTTTCTAAAAATTATGTTCATAATAAGAAGGAAAAAGAAAAATTATGGAGAATACTATAACTAAAGCATCTTTGGAGGTGGAGTTCAATGCAAATTACAGATGTAAGAATTAGAAAAATTTCTGCTGAAGGAAAAATGAAGGCTATTGTATCAGTAACTTTTGATAATGAGTTCGTTGTTCATGATATAAAAGTTATTGAGGGACAAAATGGTCTTTTCATAGCTATGCCTAGTAGAAAGACTCCGACTGGAGAATTTAAAGATATAGCTCATCCTATTAATACAGAAACAAGACAGAAAATTCAAAAGGCAATATTAGATGAGTATGAAGTAGTTAAGAATGAAAACACTAACAACGAAAATGGTGAAGAAATAACAAGTGAACATTAGATAAAAAGGAGTAATTACTTTTAATTACTCCTTTTTATTATTTTTTTGGCTATGTTTTCATGATATATCATATTATACTGTATTTATGATATATTATAGGTGTTATATAGGTTGAAAAAAACACTTATATAAAATATAATATAATAGGCATTAATATTAAAAAGTATATAATACGCCGTGAAGCGTTAATTTATACCGTGTTGAGAGGTGTTAGTATTGTATAAAAGTGCTGTGATTTTAGCGGCTGGTAAAGGTACAAGGATGAAGTCAACTTTACCTAAAGTTTTGCACAAAGTTTGCGGAAAAGAAATGGTTAATCAAGTAATAGATACTTTAAGAAAAAGCGATATAGAAGATATAGATTTAGTTATAGGTAACGGAGCAGAAGAAGTAAAAAAAGCTACTGAAGATAGACGTGTTTTATACTCTATTCAAGAGGAACAGTTAGGAACAGGTCATGCACTTATGTGTGCTAAAGAATTCCTACAAGGAAAAGATGGTGTAGTGGCTGTATTTACAGGTGATGCTCCATTAATTACGAGTGCAACAGTAAAAGATTTCATAGAATTCCATAACAAAGGAGAATACAAGGCTACTATTTTAACAGCTATAGTTGGAAACCCATTTGGATACGGAAGAATAATAAGAGATGAAAGCGGAGAGGTTAAAAAAATAGTAGAACACAAGGATTGCAGTCCTGAAGAATTAAAAGTTAACGAAATTAATTCTGGTATGTACTGTTTTGATATAAAAGAACTTCTAAATAATTTGGACAAATTAGATAACAATAATTCTCAAGGAGAATATTATTTAACAGATATAATAGAACTTTTAAAAGAAAAAGGTTGCAAAGTTGGAGCTATTAGTGTTGATCCAGATGAAATAAAAGGCATAAATTCTAGAGGTCAACTTGCAGAAGCAGAGGAAATATTAAGATTAAGAATAAATGAAAAACATATGGAAAATGGGGTAACTTTAATTGATCCTAGAAATACATATATAGGAACAGATGTAGAGATTGAAGAAGATACTATAATATATCCTGGGAATGTTTTAGAAGGAAAGACTGTAATTAGAAAAGGTTGCATGCTTTATCCAAATTCTAGAATAAAGGATAGTGTAATTGAAAGTGGAGTTGATATTCAAAGTTCTGTAATTTTAGAAAGCCATGTAGGTAAAAATACTACAGTAGGTCCATTTGCTTATATAAGACCTGAAAGTAAAATAGGTGAAGGTGCAAGGATAGGTGACTTTGTAGAAATCAAAAAATCAACTATTGGAAATGGAACTAAAGTTTCTCATTTAACTTATATAGGTGATGCTGAAGTTGGTGGTGGATGTAACTTCGGTTGTGGAACAGTTATAGTAAACTACGATGGAAAAACTAAAAACAAAACAATCATCGGTGATAACTCTTTTATTGGATGTAATACTAACTTAGTGTCTCCGGTAGAAGTAGAAGACAATACATATATAGCAGCTGGGTCAACTATTACTAAAAAGGTTCAAGAAGGTGATCTCGCTATTGCAAGAGCAAAACAAGTCAATATAAAGGGCTGGGTAGCGAAAAAAGGTCTAAAAAAGTAACGGAATAGAAAGATTCAGTGTTTAAAATTTTAAGGAGGTCTACATATGATAACCCATGGTAAAAGTATTAAAATATTTACAGGTAATGCACATCCAGAGTTAGCAAAAGACATTGCAAGTGCGCTTGGAGTAACTGTTGGAGATTCCAATGTAGGAAAATTCAGTGATGGTGAAATTTCTGTAAATACAAATGAAACAGTTAGAGGATCTGATGTGTTTGTTATTCAACCAACACATAATCCCGTAAATGATAATTTAATGGAACTTTTAATAATGATTGATGCATTTAAAAGAGCATCAGCAGGAAGAATAACAGCCGTAATTCCTTACTATGGTTATGCAAGACAAGACAGAAAAGCTAAGGCGAGAGATCCAATTACTGCAAAATTAGTTGCAGATTTAATAACAACAGCAGGAGCTGATAGAGTTCTTACTATGGATTTACATGCTGCTCAAATTCAAGGATATTTCAATATTCCTGTTGATAACCTTCGTGGAGAACCAATACTTGCAAAATATTTCTTAGAAGCAGGATTTAAGGAAAGAGAAGATGTTGTTATTGTATCTCCAGATTTAGGAAGTGTAACAAGAGCTAGAAACTTTGCAGAAAGATTAGATGCACCAATAGCTATAATAGACAAAAGAAGACCAAAAGCTAATGTTTGTGAAGTAATGAATGTAATAGGCGATATCAAAGATAAGACAGTTATCTTAATTGATGACATGATTGATACTGCAGGAACTATAACTAACGGAGCTAATGCTTTAATTGAAAGAGGAGCAAAAGAAGTATATGCTTGTTGTTCACATGGAGTATTATCAGGTCCAGCTATAGAGAGAATTGAAAAAAGTGCAATTAAGAAGTTAGTTACTTTAAACACAATAAACATACCAAGTGAAAAAATATCAGATAAATTTGAAGTTTTATCAGTAGCACCAATATTTGCTGAAGGTATAAGAAGAATATATGAAGATGTTTCAATAAGTAAATTATTTGTATAATTTCTAGTTGGTGAATTAGAGCATATAAGATAGTTAATATCTTATATGCTCTTGTTTTTCATAAGATTAAAATTATGATTGTAACATTTATTTTAATTTATGTATTAAAAAGATAAAAGTTATTTAAAATATGATAAAGTATAAGTAAATCGTGTTTATAATAATTTATAAAAAGGGAGTGAAGGATATGGAAGGAATGTTAGGAAAGATATTAATTGTAGATGATGATGAAAACATATGTGAAATAATAAAGATGTACTTAGAAAGTTCAGGTTATTCAACTGAATGCTGTTATGATGGAAAATCAGCACAAGGTGCTTTTTTTGAATATAAACCAGACTTAGTATTACTTGATGTTATGTTACCACATATGGATGGTATAGATGTTTTGAAATGGATAAGAAAAGAGTCTGAAACTCCAGTTATTATGTTAACTGCAAAGGGAGAAACTTTTGATAAAGTATTAGCTTTAGAGCTTGGAGCAGATGACTATATTGTAAAACCATTTGAGCCTAAAGAATTAATAGCTAGAATAAAGGCTGTACTAAGAAGATATAATGTAGAAAATGAGGATAAGGATGTACTTAAGTTTAAAAGTCTTACTATAGATATAAATTCATATATCGTTGTATATAAAGAAAATGAAATAAAAATGCCACCAAAAGAATTTGAACTTTTATATTACCTTGCAAGTAATTGCAATAAGGTGTTTACAAGAGAACAATTACTTTGTGAAGTATGGGGGTATGATTATCCTGGGGATTCAAGAACAGTTGATGTGCATATAAAAAGGCTTAGGGAAAAACTTCAAGGAGGTCCCAACTGGCAAATAGAAACAGTTTGGGGTGTTGGATATAAATTCGAGGTGAAGTAGATGCGAAAAAAAGGTCTATTTCCCAAAATGGTAGCTACCTATAGTTTAATAATTGCTATGAGTTTTATAATATTGGCTTCATTTTTATCATTTTGGTTTGAAGGATATTTTCTAGGACAGAGAAAAGAACAGCTAATATCAGAGTCACAAATATTATCAAATGCAGCTATTCAGTATTTACAAGGAAATGCATCTCTTAGTAAAACAGATGATATATTAGAATATGTGTCTAATTACTCGTCTATGGATATTTTGTTGTTTGATAGATATGGATATGTATATGCAGCATCTAACCCTAAACATAAGAAGTTTATAGGAAATCAACTTTTAGTAGATGAACTTGAAAATTTACGAAATGGAAATTTTATTGAAAAGAAAGATTTGGATAGTGAATTTAATAAAAGATATGTATATGAAATACCTATATTTTATAGAGGAATATTTCAAGGTGCATTAAGATTTAGTACATCTATGGAGCTTATAAAAGCACCACTTAGAAGAGTTTATCAAATAATTTGGATGTCAGCTATATTCGCAATAATATGTTCTAGTATTATAATTTATTACTTCTCTCAAAAGATAATAATAAAACCTTTGGGGGAGATAAACAGTGCTGCTGATAAAATATCAAAAGGTGAGGTAAATAAAAGAGTTAATATAGAA
The DNA here is from genome assembly GCF_900176615.1 of Clostridium massiliodielmoense. GTDB lineage: Bacteria > Bacillota > Clostridia > Clostridiales > Clostridiaceae > Clostridium_H > Clostridium_H massiliodielmoense. The sequence goes on along the minus strand of NZ_FXLO01000006.1, from coordinate 32,191 downwards.
TCAAATGACGAGATAGGGGAACTTGCTACATCATTTAATTCAATGGCCAAATCCTTAGAAGAAGTAGATGAAAATAGAAGATCATTTATATCTAATGTGTCTCATGAACTAAGATCACCTATAACATCTATTAAGGGGTTTATAGGTGGAATATTAGATGGAATTATACCAAAAGAAAAGGAAAAGTATTATTTATCAATAGCTTATGAAGAAATACAAAGACTTACAAGACTTATAAATGATTTATTAGATTTATCTGCTATTGAGGCAGGAAAGTTTGTAATTAACATGAAAAAGGAAGATATAAATGAGATAATAAGACTTTCTATTATAAAGTTTGAAACAGTTATTAAATCTAAAAAATTAAATGTAGAGGTATGGCTTGAAGAAGAAAGTGTGTATGCTTTAGTAGACAGAGACAAAATAATACAGGTAATAACTAACTTAATAGATAATGCTATAAAATACGGAAAAGAAGAAGGAAATATAGAAGTTAGGACAAAAGTAAAAGGGCAATATATATATATATCTGTATATAATGATGGACCTAATATTTCAGGTGAAGATGCTAAATACATATGGGATAGATTTTATAAAGGAGATAAATCTAGAACATTAAAGGTTAGCACAGGTCTTGGACTATCTATTGTTAGAAGAATAGTTACTCAACATGGTGGAGATATTTGGTTTGAAAATAAAGAAAATAAAGGCGTTAAATTTATATTTACATTAAAAAAATAACAAATTAGAGTATATAAAAAATTTTGTAATAGGAGGTGATAAATATTGAATCATAAAAATTTCCATGTTAAGGAAGTGAAATGGCAAGATGTACACCAGGATAATTTAGGAAATATTAAATTCAGAAAAAATAGAAATAGCATAAAAAAATTTTTGAAATTAATTATTTTTATTATAATTGCTGTTGTGTCAGGTATTATATCATCAAAATTAACTATTGAAAAAAATTATAAGCAGTTTAATCAATTTCAAAGTGAAAAGTTACAAAATAATAATTTAAATGAAGCTAGTGTACAGGAAGTTTCTAAGACTGTATCAAAAGTTGCAGATAAAGTTGCTCCTAGCATTGTAGGAATAATGGAAAAATCCATGGGTTCCCAGGAAAATAAATATGATTTCAAAGGATCAGGAGTTATATTTTCTTCTGATGGTTATATACTAACAAATACTCATATTATAGATTCATTAGGAGAAATAGATGTTAAACTAGCAAATAGCCCTAATTGCTTAAAGGCAAAACTTATTGGAAAAGATGAATTGTCTGATATTGCCGTTGTAAAAATAGAGGCTAAAAATCTCCCTAAGGTAAATCTTGGAGATTCGTCAAAGGTTAGAATAGGAGATATTGCAATATCTATAGGAAATCCTATGGGAGAACAATTTCCGGGAAATGTAGCGTTAGGAATAATAAGCGGATGTAGCCAAAAGCTGAGTTATGGTGAGACGGGATACGAACTACTACAAACAGATGCTTCTATAAATCATACAAATAGTGGAGGAGCTCTTTGTAATAAGCAAGGAGAAATCATAGGAATAAATAGTGTTAAGCTGAATAATAAAAAGGTATCAGGAATAGGTTTTGCAATAGCTAGTAATGAAGTTAGATTAATATTAAGTGAAATAACTAAATATGGCAAAGTGAAAAAAACTACTATAGGTATTAATGGAAAATCTGTAGTTTCAGGAGATAAAAAAAAGATAAAAGGTGTTTACATAAGTGAAGTTGTAAAAGGCGGTGCTGCAGAGAAATCGGGCATAAGACCAACAGATATTATAGTACAATTAGATAACAAAGGAATAAGTAAATTTAAAGATATAGAAAGTATTTTAGAATATCATAAAGTTGGAGATAATATAAAATGTAAGATACTAAGAGGGGAAAAATTGATAGATTTAAATATAATTCTCTCAGTTACTAAACTTACATCATAGACTAGAACCCGTGAGTATGTTCTCATGGGTTAGTTGTCTATTTCCTTTAAAAAATGTTATTTTTAATGTATTATAGATAAGTGTGGAAAAAGCAAGACGATATTGGAGGTAAAGGACATGTTTTTAATAGTTGGACTTGGAAATCCCGGAAAAGAATATGAGCATACAAGACATAATGTGGGATTTGATATTGTAGATGTAATATCAGAGAAGTACAATATAGACTTAAATAAGAAAAAATTTAAAGGGATGTATGGAAATGGGATTATAGCTGGAGAAAAGGTTATTTTATTAAAGCCATTGACTTATATGAATTTAAGTGGAGAAAGCGTTAAGGAAGCTATGGATTTTTATAAGATACCTAATGAAAATGTAATAGTTATATACGATGATATAAGTTTAGAAGTTGGTAGAATGAGAATAAGAGAAAAAGGAAGTGCGGGGGGACATAATGGTATAAAAAATATAATTGCACACTTTGGTTCTGATGTTTTCCCAAGAATTAAAGTAGGAGTAGGACAGCCAATACAAAAGGATTTGGTATCTCACGTATTGGGAAAATTTAACATAGAAGATGTAGAAATATTATCTAAAGTATTTGAAGCTGCAAATGATGCTACAGAAAGCATTATAGAAAAAGGAACTGCAGAAGCTATGAATAAATTTAATGGATTCAAAGTTCAGCAGTAAATGAGAGGGGTATACTCATGAGGTTAAAGGGGCTTATTGAGCCTTTATTAAAGAACATTCAATTTAAAAATACAATAAAAAATATAAATAATAGGGAATTTCCTATTGAAATAACAGGACTTTCAGAATCAGGAAGAGCTTATTTTATAAATGGTATATATGAGCAGGAAGACAAAGCTATATTTGTATTTACTAATAGTGATGTTGAAGCTAAAAATCTATATGAAGACTTGTCTCTGTATATACCAAATGTATATTATTTCCCAAATAAAGAAGTTGCTTTTTATAATGTTTATGCAATTTCTGGAGATTTAAGATGGGAAAGACTAAAAACAATAAAGGAAATGTTAAAAAAAGGAAAGAAAGTAATAGTAGCATCTATAGAAACTTTAGCATCGACTTATATATCTCCTGAATTATATAAAAAATATACAGTGAAAATTTCTGTTGGTAATGTTATTGATATTGAAGAATTGAGTGAAAAATTAATACAAGGTGGTTATCAAAGAACAAGCATTGTAGAAGGCAAAGGAGAGTTTTCAATAAGAGGTGGAATCATTGATGTTTATTCTCCTGTATTATCTATTCCATATAGAATAGAGTTATTTGGAGATGAAGTAGATTCCATAAGAAGTTTTAATACAGAATCACAAAGAAGTATAGAAAAGTGTAAATCTATTGAGATATTTCCTGCTAAAGAAATGATACTTACAAAAGACAATATAGATAGGGGATACAATTCTATAAAAGATGATTTAAAAAGAGCTAAAGAAACATTAATAGATGATAAAGAACTACTAGAAAATTTAGAAAAGAATACATTATCTAGTTTAGAATCATTAAAAGAAACATGGAGCTTTGAAAACATAGATAGCTTTATTCCGTATTTCTATGAAAAAACAGCTACATTACTAGATTATATGGATGATTCATTAGTGTTTGTAAATGATGTACAAAGATCCCTTGGAAAACTTAATACAGTATATTTTGAATTTATAGAAAACTATAAGCAACTTTTAGAAAGAGGGTCTATTCTTTCAAAACAAGTAGAACTTTTAGTGCCAAAGGAAGATATATTAGATAAAATAGAAAAATCTAATATTATAACTTTAAATCTAATATCTAAAGATTATGAGGCAGTAAAGACAAAGCATAAACAAACTTTTAATCAAACAATTTTAAATTCTTTTGGAGGAAAATTAGACTTTTTAATAGAAGAAATAAATAGTAAAAAAAGTAAGGGATACAAAATATTAATATTAAGTGGTACTAGACCAAGAGGAGAAAGATTAGTTGATGCATTAAGAGACTATGATATTGAAAGTGTTTATAAGGACGTTGTAGACAATATTCAATTTGGAGAAGTTGTAATAACATTTGGAAATCAATTTAAAGGATTTGAATATCCTGAGTTAAAGCTTTGTGTTATATCAGATAAAGATTTTTTCGGTAAATCTAGAAAAAGAGCTAAAAGAAAAAATAAAAAAGGTATAGGGAAGATTAAAAGCTTTGATGAGCTAAAGCCAGGAGATTATGTAGTTCATACAAATCATGGTATAGGTGTGTATAAAGGGATTAAACAATTAGAAGTACAGGGGCATAAAAAAGATTACTTAGAACTTAGTTATAATGCTGGAGATACACTATATGTTCCTGTAGAACAATTAGATTTAGTACAAAAGTACATAGGAAGTGAAGGAAAATCTCCTAAAGTGAATAAACTTGGGGGAAACGAATGGACAAAAGCTAAAAAGAAAGTTAGAAAAGCTATAAATGAGATAGCTGAAGAACTAGTAAAACTTTATGCTATAAGATCAACTTTAAAAGGTCATAAATTTGGAAAAGATACAGTATGGCAAAAGCAGTTTGAAGATGAATTTCCATATGATGAAACTCCAGACCAACTTACAGCTATTCAGGAAATAAAAGAGGACATGGAATCTTCAAAGGCAATGGATAGATTACTATGTGGAGATGTTGGTTATGGTAAAACGGAAGTTGCAGTAAGAGCTGCGTTTAAATCTGTAATGGATGGAAAACAAGTAGCTTTATTAGTTCCTACAACTATTTTGGCAGAACAGCATTATACTAATTTAGTTCAAAGATTTTGTGATTTTCCAGTTAAGATAGAAATGATAAGTAGATTTAAAACATCAGCTCAAGTTAAAGCTATATTAAAAGAGGTTAAGGCTGGTAATATTGATGTTTTGATTGGAACTCATAGAATTCTTCAGAAAGATGTAGAGTTTAAAGATTTAGGATTATTAATTGTAGATGAAGAGCAACGCTTTGGTGTTACCCATAAAGAAAAAATTAAAAATTTAAAGAAAAATGTTGATGTATTAACATTAACTGCCACACCAATACCAAGAACTCTTCATATGTCACTTACAGGTATTAGAGATATTAGTGTTATAGAAACGCCACCAGAGGAAAGATATCCAGTGCAAACCTACGTAGTAGAATTTAATGACCAGCTCATATTAGATGCTATAACTAGGGAAATGGATAGAGGAGGTCAAGTATATTTTGTTTATAATAGAGTTGGCTCCATAAAGGAAATGGCGGCATATCTTGTTAAGTTAGTCCCTGATGCAAGAGTTGGAATTGCACATGGACAAATGCCAGAAAGAGAACTTGAAAAAGTTATGTTTGATTTTATGAAAAGAGATTATGATATATTAGTATGCACAACTATAATCGAAACAGGATTAGACATTCAAAATGCCAATACTATGATAATTTATGATGCAGATAAATTTGGGCTATCCCAGCTTTACCAACTTCGTGGTAGAGTTGGAAGAACAAATAGAATGGCTTATGCTTATTTAACTTATAAAAAAGATAAAGTATTAACAGAAGTAGCAGAAAAAAGATTAAAAGCTATTAAGGATTTTACAGAACTTGGATCTGGATTTAAGATTGCCATGAGAGATCTTGAAATAAGAGGTGCTGGAAATTTAATAGGAGCAGCTCAACATGGACATATGGCATCTGTAGGATATGATCTATACTGTAGAATGCTTGAAGATACTATAAAACTTGTGAAAGGAGAGATAGATAAAGAGCCTATAGAAACTACAGTTGACTTAAAAGTTGATGCTTATATACCAAGGAACTACATAAAAGATGAAGTTCAAAAGATAGAGGTGTATAAGAAAATTGCCAATATAGATTCTAAAGAAAATATGATGGATATACAAGAAGAATTAGAAGATCGATTCTCAGAGATACCGCCATCAGTAGACAATCTTATTAATATTGCTTACATAAAAACTATTGCAAATAGCCTAGGAATTGTAGAAGTGAAAGAAAAGCCAAATGAGGTAATTATAAAATTCCAAAATAAGGAATATATAAATCCTAAATTAATAAAAGGTATAATGAATAAGTACAGTAAAAATGTTATGTTTAAGTTAGGAGATGAACCTTCACTAGGGTATAATACAAGAAAAATAAAGAAGGAAGAGTTAATACTACATTTGAGAGAATTTCTGCAATATTTACAAACTGTAGTGGAAATGAAATAATTTTATGATAAAATGAATCTATTGATAAAATACAATAAAATGGGGGAATAAAAAGTGAAGAATATAAAAAAATTAGTTGCAGCAGTAGCTATGTGTATATTTTCAGTATCTGCTGTTGGATGCAGCATGATAGAAAAGACACCAGAAGCTATAAATAAAACAGTTGTAGCTAAAGTTGGAGATAAGAAGATAACAAAGGGAGAATTAGATTCAAACTTTGCAGTAAAAAGATATGAAGAACAGTTTAAAGCTCAATATGGAGATAACTATGCTGAAAATCCACAAGTTAAGGAACAATTAAAGCAAGTTAAAGTAGTTGCTGTTCAACAAATGGCAGCCCAAGAAGCATTAAAACAAGAAGCAGAAAAGTTAAAGTTAGTTCCAAAAGAAGATGAGTTAAAGAAAGAAGCAGATAAAAAGATTCAGCAAATGAAAAAGGAACAAAATATTAAAACTGAGCAAGATTTTGAAAAGGTGGTAAAGGCAAGCGGATTCACTAAAGAGGGTTTTGAAAATCTAGTAAAAGATAATATAATATTAGAAAAGCTACAAAATGAACTTACTAAGAATGTAAAAGTTGATGAAAAAGAAATGCAAAAATACTATGAAACACATAAAGATAAGTATCCTAAGGACCCTAAGAATCCTACAAAGGTTCATTTAGCTCATATAATACTTCAACCTAAGTCACAAGAGGATGTAGCTAAGGTTGAAAGTGAAATTAAGTCAATAAAAGAAGAACTTAATAAGGGTGCAGATTTCTCAATACTTGCAAAGAAATATAGTCAAGATGGTTCTAAAGACAAAGGTGGAGATTTAGGAACAGTTCCAGTAGTTAATTCTGGATTTGATGAACAATTTATGGATTCAGCATTACCTCTTAAAGATGGTCAAATATCTGACCCTATAAAGACACAATTTGGATACCACATAATAAAGATGATAAAGAAAGATGTTAAACCATGTAAGGCTTTTGCTGAAGTTAAAAATGAAATAAATAAATTCTTACTTCAAGATAAAAAGGATAACGCTATAAAAAATAAATTTAAGCAAATACAAGATAATGCAAAGATAAAAGTATACGAAGATAAAATATCATAAAATTTTAGAAAAAGAGTATTAAAAAGCAACTTATTGGGTAGTATTACCTATATAGGTTGCTTTTTTATTTTAATATATATAATAATAGCAATTCGACAAAAAATAATAAAAAAACAGTATAAATTGAATTGTATTTCATAAAATACAAAAATATTACCAACAATTTCTACTACCAATTTATAAAAAAGTAATTTATTATTATAAAAGAAGAATTTAATAGAATTATACATTAATGGGTTTCGACATTTTTTTTACTTTGATAGGAAATATTTATATAAAGGTATAAATGTCTATATTTAAAATCTTTTTTTATCATAAAGATTAAACCTTATACATTTGTGTATAAAATTTCATGTTTAGACGGATAATATTACTGTCAAACATATTAAAATAAAGACAAGGAGGTAAACGTTGAATGAAAGCTACCGGCATAGTTAGACGTATAGACGATTTAGGAAGAGTGGTAATACCTAAAGAAATAAGAAGAACTTTAAGAATTAGAGAGGGAGATCCTTTAGAAATATTTACAGATAGAGATGGGGGAGTAATATTAAAAAAATATTCACCTATTGAAGAATTAAGTAATTTTTCTAAAGAGTATGCAGAAGCATTACAAAGTACTATTGGTAACATTATACTTATTTGTGATAAAGATAATATAATCTCTGTAAGTGGAGCTACTAAGAAAGAGTACATGGATAGAAAGATAAGCATAGAACTTGAAAGACTTATGGAAGAAAGAAATTCTGTAATAATGGGAGAAGATAATGAAAAGACTATTCCTATAACAGATGATGAAGAAACAGGCGAAAATTATTACTCTGAGGTAATAGTTCCTATAATTGCAGAAGGAGATGCTATTGGAGCTGTAATAATTGCATCTAAAGAAGAAGAAAATTCTTTTGGAGATGTTGAAATTAAACTTGCAGAAGCTGCAGCATCATTCTTAGGAAAACAAATGGAATAAATAATGGCAGCTTGTCTGCCATTATTTATTTTAGTAATAATATCTCCAAAATATAAATATAAATATTTATACTAAGTAATGTTTTGGAGGTATTATTTTGAAAAAGCAATCATTAATAAAGGGTACTTTTATATTAGGCTTTGCAGGAATATTTGCTAGATGTATAGGAATGTTTTTTAGAATACCACTCACTATACTTGTAGGAGATGAAGGGCTTGGATATTACCAAATGTCATATCCTCTATATATGTTATTTATTGCAATAGCATCAGGGGTACCACTTGCTATGTCTAAGATGATATCAGAACAAAATGCATCAGGAAATAAAATAGGAGTAATTCAAGTTCTAAAGCAAGCTTTATTATTAATGATTATACTTGGAGCAGGTACAAGCGTTGTTATGCTTTTATTTTCAGATAAATTAATAGCATTTTTTAGATGGGATAGAAAAGCATATTATTCATTAATTGCACTTGGAATAGCACCATTTTTTATATCTATAGTAAGTGTTTTTAGAGGATTCTTTCAAGGACTCCAAACAATGACACCCACTGCTATATCTCAAATACTAGAACAGGTAGCAAGGGTAATAGTTGGGATAGGACTTGCTATAATTCTTTTACCTAAAGGCGTTGAGTATGCTGCAGGAGGAGCTACACTTGGAGCTGCTGCAGGAGGAATACTTGCAGGTATATACCTAATTTTTAAGTATAAAAGAGTTACTAAAAATCTTAATATAAAAAAAGTAAAATTAGATTCTAATATTATGGATGAACTTTTAAAAACAGCAATACCAATATCGTTAGGAGCAGCTGTTGGTACTATAATGAATGTCATAGATTCCATTATGGTTCCACAAAGATTACTTGAAGCTGGATTTTCATCAAGAGAAGCAGCTGTTTTATATGGGCAACTAACAGGAAAAGCAGCAGTACTAGTTAATGTACCATTAACTTTATCAGCAGCTATATGTGCATCTGTTGTTCCAATAATATCAGAAGCTTATTTTTTAAATAAGAGAGATCAATTAAATAAAAATATATTATCATCTATTAAAATATCTACTGTTATAGCTCTTCCATCTCTTTGTGGATTATATTTTTTATCTTCTCAAGTGTTAAACTTAATTTTTAGAGATCAAGCAAGTGGAGCTATGATTCTGAAGTATTCATCACTGGCTATTCCTTTTATAATATTAGCTCAAACTACAACAGTTATTCTTCAAGCAACTAGTTCAAAAAAAATGCCAATAGTCAATTTATTAATAGGATGTATAGTCAAAGTTATAATAACAAGTGCATTAGTGCCTATACCTAATATAAATGTTTATGGAGCTATAGTTGGTACTATTTCAGCATATTTAGTTGCAGTTGTACTAAATATAAGACTTATAAAGAAAACATTACATATAAAAATAGATTTAACTAAAGTATTTATAAAACCAGCATACGCATCTATGGCAATGATATTATCAGTTGTATTTATATATATAAAAGTCTATAATTATACAATGAGTAATTCAATTGCTTGCATAATAGCTATATTTTTAGGTATAGTAGTATATGCAATGTTGATGCTTTTGTTTGGAGTAATTGATTACTCTGAACTTAAATCAACGAAAAATTAATAAAGTATTGAATGATAAAGGGAGAATAACTATGATTAAAATTGTGGGATTGGGTCCAGGAAGCAAAGATGCAATTACCATTGGAACCCTTCAGATGCTTAAAAATAGTAAGAATGTATATTTTAGAACAGAGATTCACCCCAATGTTAACTATTTAAAACAATTGGGAGTTGAATTTGAAAGCTATGATAATAAGTATGAAAGTTCTGATGCATTTGATGAGGTATATGAATCAATAGCTAAGGATTTGGTTGAGAGGCATAAGGAAAATGAAGATATAGTTTATGCAGTTCCAGGACATCCATTAGTTGCAGAAAAATCAGTAAATATATTGCTTAAACTTTGTGAAGAAAAAAATATAGAAACTCATATATTTCCAGCTATAAGTTTTATTGACGCTATGATGGAAAGCTTAAAACTTGATCCTGTAAATGGTATAAAGGTTATAGATGCATTTGATATAAAAAATCAAATTTTAGACAAAAGAGTTGGAACAGTTATAACACAAGTATACAATAAATTTATAGCATCTGAAGTTAAACTTGCACTTCTTGAATATTATAGAGATGATATGGAAATATATTTTGTAAGGGCGGCAGGAGTTAAAGAACTTGAAAGTATAAGAAAAATACCTCTATATGAATTAGATAGACAAGAAGATATTGATTATTTAACATCAATATATATTCCAAAAGACCTTGAGGCTGCAACAGATTTTCAAGATTTATTAGATATAATGGAGACTTTAAGGGGAGAAAATGGATGCCCATGGGATAGAGAGCAAGATCATAAATCTTTAAAAAGAAGCTTAATTGAGGAATGCTATGAAGCCATTGATGCTATAGAAAAAGATGATGACGAAAATTTAGTAGAAGAGTTAGGAGATATATTACTTCAAGTAGTTTTTCATGCTCAAATTGGAAAAGAAGATGGGTTTTTTAATATTAATGATATAATTAAGGGAATCTGTGAGAAACTTATAAATAGACACCCTCATGTCTTTGGAAATGCAACAATAGATTCTTCTAAAGAAGTTTTTGATACTTGGGATAAAATTAAACATAAAGAACATGGATTTGAATCTTATACTGATGAATTAAAGCATATATCTAGGATATTACCTGCGTTAATAAGAGCAGATAAAGTTCAGAAAAAAGCATCAAAATTAGGATTTGATTGGGATAATATAGAGCCAGCTTTAGACAAGATAATAGAAGAATATAATGAAATAAAAGATGTATACAAATCCCATAACAAGGTAAAAATAACAGAGGAATTGGGAGATTTAATTTTTAGTACAGTAAATGTAGCAAGATTTCTTGACATTGACCCTGAGTATGCATTAAATTATACTATAGATAAATTTATATCAAGATTTTATTACATAGAAACTAAGGTCAAAGAATTAGGAAATGACATAACTAAAATGACATTAGAAGAACTAGATAAATTTTGGGAAATGTCAAAAGAACAATAATTTTTATGTTATTTTAATTAAAAATTTATATAAAAAGGATTTTTAATTTAAATGAAGAATTAAATCAAGTATTATGTAATGGTTAATAAGAGGAGGTAACAAAAGTGAATAAATCAGAATTAATTACTAGCATGGCAGAAAAGAGCCAATTAACTAAGAAAGATGTAGAAGTTGCTTTAAAGGCATTTATAGAAAGTGTAGAAGAAGCACTAATGGATGGAGAAAAAGTTCAATTAGTTGGATTTGGAACTTTCGAAACAAGAGAAAGAGCTGAAAGAAAAGGAAGAAACCCAAGAACTAAAGAAGAAATAACTATACCAGCAGCAACAGTTCCAGTATTTAAAGCAGGAAAAGAATTCAAAGAAATAGTAAACAATAAATAATTGTTTGAAAAATAATTTAAAATAAAAAACCTGGGTGAAAATCTAGGTTTTTTATTTTTATAATTGGAGGGAGAATATGAGATTAGATAAATATCTTAAAGTTTCAAGAATAATAAAAAGAAGGACTATAGCTAAGGAAGCGTGCGAAAGTGGTAGGGTATTTATAAATGATAAGGTGGCAAAACCAAGCACAGAAGTTAATGAAAATGATATAATAGAAGTTAAATTTGCAAACAGTGCATTAAAAGCTAAAGTTGTAAATATTACTCATCACGTTGCGAAGGCTGATGCTAAGACAATGTATGAAATTATTTTAGATAATACAGTTGCAAATAAAGAATAATAGTATACTATATATTATTAAGAGTATTATTAATAATGCTTTTTTATGTATCTTTCCTTTGGGTATAAAAGTATATTTTAAATATTTTACACATATACATATTTATAAAGGGGAGGGATATAGATGGAAGTAAAAAAAGACACATCATTAGAAGATAAGAAAAGTAATTTAATACTTGAAAATAGAAATAAGTTGCAAATAAGTGGTGTAGTAGAAGTCATCTGTTTTGATGAAAAGCTAATAATTCTAGACACCAAACTTGGAACTTTAACAATAAAAGGAGAAGGACTTAAGGTTCAAAAGCTAGATGTCCAAAATGGAGAAGTAGCCATAATAGGACGTATAAATTCCTGCGTATATACTACAACTGAAAGCAAGAAAGATAAAGATAGTATAATAGCAAGGTTATTTAGGTAAAAGTATGTTAATTCCTATAAGAAGTCAATTTAATTTAATAGTTTATAGTGTACTTGCAGGGGTACTAACAGGGGTTTTGTTCGATATATATAGAATAATTAGAGGAATGGAAAATCCCAGTAAAGTATTAACTTTTATTGAGGATATATTATTTTGGATTTTTGCGGCAATATCAGTATTCTCTTTTTTATTGTATACTGGTCATGTTTATGTAGGAATATATTTATATTTATATATTGCATTTGGATTATATATGTATATAAGATTTATAAGTATTCATTTTTTAAAAATTCAATACAAAATAATAAAAAGTATATTAAAATTTCTGAGAATATTGAAAAATATATTTTTTTATTTTACAGAAACATTCTTTTATAAGATTACAGGTAAAAATAAATTAAAAAATTCCTTGAATAAAACACAAAAGAAAACTAAAATATAGGTATGAGTCAAAATATAAATTTTAGAGGGAATAGTTATGAAGAATAAAAGTAAAATCAAAAATATAATTTTGACTGTAATGGTTATATATGCTTGTTACATAGTAGTGCATCAGCAAATAACTATAAAAAATAAAAAGGTTCAGCTAGAAAATTGCAAAGCTGAGTTACAAAAAGTTGATGATCAACATCAAAAGTTATTAGATACAATAAAAATATCTGAAACTAATAGATATGTTGAAGAATTAGCTAGAGAAAGACTTGGATTCGTAAAACACGGAGAAAGTGCAGTAGTTCAAAAAAAAGACTAAATATCGCTTATTATAATTTAATATATAAACATATCAAGGAGGAGTTTTATTAACATGGCCTTAAAGTTAGGTAGTATCTTAGAAGGTACAGTAGTGAATATAACAAAGTTTGGAGCATTTATAGAAGTGGAGGGGAAGACAGGTCTAGTACACATATCTGAGGTAGCAGACACATATGTAAAAGACATAAGAGAGCATATAAAAGAACAAGACAAAGTGAAAGTAAAAGTTATATCAGTAGATGATAATGGTAGACTAAGTTTATCTATAAAACAAGCTATGCCAACCAGAAAGTCAGTAAAACCAGCTGAAATAGATTGGGAAAGAGAAAAGAAAAAAGCAACACCTAATGTAAACTTTGAAGATGCTATATCAAGATTCTTAAAAGATAGTGAAGAAAGATTCCAAGATATAAGAAAACATCAAAATGTAAAAGGAAATAAATATTCTAAAAAGAGCTAATAATAAGTATAAAAGGGACTTTAGACAGTCCTTTTTATTTTTTCTAAAATTATTTTAAAAAAACTGTTGACAACTATAGGTGATTAATATATAATAATCTATGTCGCCAGGAGATAGCGACGAAACAAAAGAGAAAACATCAAAACTTGATGTAATGCGCCGGAGTGGCGAAATCGGCAGACGCACAGGACTTAAAATCCTGCGGGGCTAACACTCCGTACCGGTTCAAGTCCGGTCTCCGGCACCAAATATCGCGGGGTGGAGCAGTTGGTAGCTCGTCGGGCTCATAACCCGAAGGTCGTAGGTTCAAGTCCTGCCCCCGCAACCAATGTGGCGGAATAGCTCAGCTGGCTAGAGCATTCGGTTCATACCCGAAGTGTCGTAGGTTCAAGTCCTATTTCCGCTACCAGTTACAACTTAATAAGTAACAGCAATTTATAACCAATAAATTGCATGCGCCGGAGTGGCGAAATCGGCAGACGCACAGGACTTAAAATCCTGCGGGGCTAACACTCCGTACCGGTTCAAGTCCGGTCTCCGGCACCAAATATCGCGGGGTGGAGCAGTTGGTAGCTCGTCGGGCTCATAACCCGAAGGTCGCAGGTTCAAGTCCTGTCCCCGCAACCATTTATTTTTTGAAATATATTCGTAAAATCAAATATGGCGGAATAGCTCAGCTGGCTAGAGCATTCGGTTCATACCCGAAGTGTCGTAGGTTCAAGTCCTATTTCCGCTACCAAGATCCACAACGTTAAATAGTTGTGGATTTTTTAATGTTTGCAGTAATTTTTAAATTTATATATTATTATGCAATAAATTGTCCACAGGTGTGGATAAAATATATTCACATGTGTTGAAATATAACTAAATATATGTGAATATATTTTTCTCACAAAGGTAGTAGAAAAAAATCACTAATAGTAAAATATTACAAAAGATATAAAGTTAATGTCTTACGAAAAAATAAAATCTATTTCAGTAACTGACAATAATTTCCAGAGAGTTTTGTTATAATCTTTTTTAGTAACTGTGAAATTAGGAGGTGCTGAATATGCAATGTAATTCAGAAATTTTGCCATATAAAAGAGTTAAGGGTATGAGTAAAGAAGAAAAAGAGAAAAGGCAAGTACAACGAATTGTTATTTTAAAAAATTTAGCCTATTGCGTTAGTGCTTTGCTTGTCAGTAGAGTTTTACTATTAAGTGAAGATAATACAACTGCTCCTTTTGGAATAGCCTTGTTAATTACAAGTGTTATACAAGCAGAACGGATGATAGTTCCTGTTTCTATGGGGTGTATTATAGGATACATATCTCTAAACAATAACCTTACAAATCTTGCCCAATATCTAATAGTGACAGGTACTATATTTATATTGTCTTATCTTTTAAATAAAAAATCCAAAATAAAAAGTGTAGTAGTTATGTTTGTTGTTACATCGTTTGAAATATTATTAAGTGAATTCTTTATTAGACATATTACAATGAATGTTGCATTTTTAACTATGTTTTTACAGATGATTTGTATTATACCATTATATTTTATTCTAGAACGTTCATTAATATGTTTAAAGTCTTTGAAAACAAAACATTTATTTACAAGTGAAGAAGTAATAAGTATATCAATATTAATTTCACTTATATTAGCTGGTACTTGGGGAATACGTATTTTTGATGTGTCTATTAGAAATATTTTAGCATTAAACTTTATACTTGTGATAAGTTATATAAATGGAAGTAATGTAGGTGCGGCTAGTGGAATTGCTATAGGATCAATTATAGGCATATCTTCTCAAAACATACTTATTTTTATGAGTGTTTATGGATTATGTGGATTAATTGCTGGTATATTTAGAGAAAGCGGTAAGGTTTTAACAAGTACATCTTATGTTATTACTTTTTTGATATTAAAATTATATTCTAATATAGATATAGAGTTTAAGTTAATAGAAATAATTGTAGCAACTGCTGTATTCTTAATTATACCTAATAGAGTATATGAAAAAGTAAATTTAGAGCTAGATTGGGAAAAGAAACAGGAATATCTAAATAAAAATTACATTAATAGAATTAAGGACATGCTGTTTCAAAGGTTGTATGGTTTTTCTGATGTTTTAGTTAATATATCTGGTAATTTAAATAATTTAGCTGATAATGATAAATTAGTTATGAAGAATAAAAGTAGTGCGCTTATACAAAATCTTGCTGATAGAGTTTGTAGTGGTTGCGAGATGTATTATAATTGTTGGAAAAAAGAAGGATATATTACCTATGAAGCTTTTGGTGAGTTAATTCAAAATCATCAAGAGGGTAAAAAAAATAAATTACCACAAGAGATAAATAGAAAATGTGTTAAGAGAACTATACTTTTAAATAATACTAAAGATATAGTTAATAATTATATTATAAATGAAATGTGGAGAAAAAGATTAAGTGAGGGGCGTGAAATTGTAGCAGGACAAATAAATAATATGGCAAGTTCCCTAAAAGAGGTTATTGAAGAATTTAATTCTGATGTAAAGTTTAATAGTGAAGCAGAAAAGAGAATTAGAAAAATTTTTGAAAATAAAACGTTTAAGTATAATGATATATTCTGTTATGATGACAAAAATAAAAGATTAGTTGTTAAGATATATTTAAAATCTTGTGGAGGAGCACAAATTTGTTTTAAAAAAATATTACCTCTCATAAATGAAGCTGTAGAAAAAAATATGTGCATAAGTGATGAAGGATGTATAATAAATCCTGATACAGGTATGTGTACTATGACTTTTGAGGAAACAGCAAAATTCCATGTAGCATCTTATGTTGGAAGGCAGTGTAAAAATGGAGAAAAGCATAATGGGGATAGTTATAGTTTTGGAAAAACTTCTGATGGGGATTACATGTGTATAATAAGTGATGGAATGGGATCAGGACCAGAGGCAAGTGAGGAAAGTAAGGTGGCAGTAGAGCTTATTGAAAAATTTACACACTTTGGTATAAGCAAAGAAACAGCAATAAACACTGTGAATTCTATAATGTCATTGAAGTTTTCTGAAAATGAAAAATTTTCAACTTTAGATTTAAGTAGTTTAGATTTATATAATGGAGAAATAGATTTTATGAAAGTTGGGGCAGTTCCTAGTTTTATAAAATCAGGAGATAATATAGAGATCATAACATCTAATACTTTGCCTATAGGAGTTTTAGATAAAGTTGATTTAGAAGTAACTCATAAAAAATTAAAAAGTGGCGATATGATTATAATGCTAAGTGACGGTGTTTTAGATTACAACAATAATAATGTAGGAAAAGTTGACTGGGTAGTAGATTACTTAAAAAATAGTAATATAAATAGTCCAAAAGAATTAGTGGATGGTCTTATTTCTAATGCTAAGAAACTTAGTGGAGGAAAAGCTAAAGATGATATGACAGCAATAGTTAGCAAGGTTTATAGTTTATACTAATATTAATTATAAAATTTAAGTAGGTTATATTTATTATGATTAAAATTGCTTGGAGAATTAGTCATTTGTAAATATAGCCTCTATTTATGTTATAATGAATAAATATAGAACAGTATGGGAGGGTTTATAGTGATCGAAAAGGTTATAAGTACCATTAAATGTAATAATATGTTTGAAGTTAATGATAAAGTAGTTGTAGCACTATCTGGAGGCCCCGATTCCATATGTCTTTTACATATACTTTATACTCTTAAAGATAAACTTGGTATAACGCTTGTAGCTGCTCATATTAATCATTGTCTAAGAGGTGAAGCTGCTGATGATGATGAACTATATGTTAGAAAAATTTGTCATGGTTTACAAATCCCTTGTTTTGTAAAAAGGGAAGATGTGCATAAAATTTCTAAGGAAAGAGGTATTTCTTGTGAGATGGCTGGAAGAGAAGTAAGATATCAATTCTTTCAGGAAGTCCTACGTAAGATTAATGGAAATAAAGTAGCCATTGCACATAATGCAAATGATCAAGCAGAAACGGTTCTTATGAGAATACTTAGAGGAACTGGGCTTGAGGGATTAGTTGGTATTAGACCTGTTAGAGATAATATTTTTGTAAGACCTATTATAAATTTAACTAGAGATCAAATTGAAAATTATTGTGAGATAAATAAACTAAATCCTAGAATAGACAAAACTAATTTTGAAAATATATATACGAGAAATAAAATAAGGTTAGAATTAATTCCATATATACAGAAAAACTTTAATCCTGATGTTATAGAAGTTTTAAATAGATTTTCTGACACTGTTAAAATTGATAATGAATACATAAATAATGTAGCCAAAGAAAAATATAATGAGTATGGTGAAGCTAGTGAAGACAAAATTATACTTAAGGGAGAAATTTTTAAGGAACATGAAGCTGTTTTAACAAGAGTTATAAGAATTGCCTTAAAGAAAATAAAGGGTAACTTAAATAATTTAGAAAAAAATCATATATATGATATTATTCATATCCAAAAAAAATCAACAGGAAAATATATAATGCTTCCAAACGGAATAAGAGTTATAAACAATTATGGAGATATTTATATATATAAAGAGGAAAGTAAACAAAAAGTACAGATAAGTAATAAAGAAACAGAATTAAACTTATTTGAAGAGAATATATTAACTAATTATAAACTTAAAATTACATTAAATATAATAAAAAGTAAAGATGATATTAAATTTGATAAAAATCCTTTAATTAAGTATTTTGATTATGATAAAATAAAGGGTGTCATAAAGTTAAGATATAGAAAAAATGGAGATAAGTTTATACCATTTGGTATGAATGGAAGCAAAAAACTTAAAGACTTATTTATAGATTTGAAAATTCCAAAGGGTAAAAGAGATAGTATACCATTAATTATATTTGGTGAAGATATAGCATGGATAGTAGGATATAGAATAAGTGATAAGTTTAAAATTAATAAAGATACCAATAATGTATTGAAAATTAAAATTGAAAGAGAGGAATAATAGCATGACAAATGACATTAAAGAAGTACTTTTTAGTGAAGAACAGTTAAAGCTAAAAGTTAAAGAAATTGGAAAAAGAATAACGGAGGACTATAAGGGAAAACAATTAATATTAGTAGGAATATTAAAGGGATCTGTACCATTTATGGCTGATTTAATGAAATGTGTAGAAATGCCTTGTCAGATAGATTTTATGGATGTATCAAGTTATGGTAATTCTACAGAAAGTTCAGGAATTGTTAGAATACTTAAAGATTTAGAATTTGAAGTTGAAGGAAAGGATATACTTATTGTAGAGGATATAGTAGACACAGGAACTACACTTGAATATTTAAAAAGATATTTAAAAGCTAAAAAACCAAATAGTGTTGAAGTAGCATGCCTCCTTAATAAGCCTGATAGAAGAAAAGTAGAAGTTGATGTTAAGTATGAAGGATTCAAAGTTCCAGATGAATTTTTAGTTGGATATGGATTAGATTATGCTGAGAAGTATAGAAATTTACCTTATATAGGTATACTAAAAGAAAGTGTATATACTAAATAGAAATATTGAAACTATATTATTGTAAAGGAAAAATTCATATGATAGAATCAATTATAAAAATAACGGAAAGATGGGGGGCATTAATGTGAAAAAAAGACTTTCAAGTGCAACAATTTGGATTGTGGTGCTGATAGTTCTATTCTTTTCTGCTATGACAGTATTAGAAAGTAGTAAAACATCAGGTACCATATCCTATAATCAATTTAAGCAATATTGGATTGAAAATAAAGTTTCAAGAGTTGAGATAAAACAAGATGGTAGAACAGTTGCAGGAGAACTTAACGATAAGTCTAAGACTCAATTTCAAGTTGTAGTTCCACAAAGCTTATTAGTACAAGATATATTTGTAAATAACCCAAAGTCTTCTGTAAATGTTAAATTTGAACCAGCATCATCTATGCCTATGTGGATAAGCTGGATACCTACTATAATTCTGATTTTAGTAATGGTTGGTTTTTGGGTTATGTTTATGCAACAGTCACAAGGTGGTGGCGGTGGTAATAGAGGAGTTATGAACTTTGGAAAAAGTCGTGCCAAACTTGCTGCTCCAGATAGCCAAAAAGTTACATTTAAAGATGTAGCAGGAGCTGATGAAGAAAAGGGCGAACTTGAAGAAATAGTTGATTTCTTAAAAGAACCTAAAAAATATTTAGATATGGGTGCTAGAATACCTAAAGGTATATTACTTGTAGGACCTCCAGGAACAGGTAAAACATTACTTGCAAAAGCTGTAGCAGGAGAAGCTGGAGTACCTTTCTTTAGTATTTCAGGTTCTGATTTTGTTGAAATGTTTGTTGGTGTAGGTGCATCTAGGGTTAGAGACTTATTCGAACAAGCTAAGAAGAACTCACCATGTATTATATTTATAGATGAAATTGATGCAGTTGGTAGACAAAGAGGAGCAGGTCTTGGCGGAGGACATGATGAAAGAGAACAAACTCTAAATCAATTATTAGTTGAAATGGATGGTTTTGGAGTAAATGAAGGAATAATCTTAGTTGCTGCAACAAATAGACCAGACATATTAGACAAAGCTCTTCTAAGACCAGGTAGATTTGATAGACAAATACTAGTTGGTGCACCTGATGCAAAAGGAAGAGAAGAAGTATTAAAAGTTCATGTTAGAAATAAACGTTTATCAGATGATGTTGATCTTAAAGTTCTTGCAAAAAGAACACCAGGATTTGTAGGAGCAGATCTTGAAAACTTAATGAATGAAGCTGCATTACTTGCTGTTAGAAGTAATAAAAAGCAAATAGGAATGGAAGAGTTAGAAGAAGCCATAACAAGAGTTATAGCTGGACCTGAAAAGAAAAGTAGAGTTATTCATGAAGAAGATAGAAAGCTTACAGCTTATCATGAAGCCGGTCACGCTATTGTAATGAAATTCTCTCCACATGCAGATCCAGTTCATGAAATAAGTATAATACCAAGAGGCATGGCTGGTGGATATACAATGCATCTTCCAGAAAGAGATACATCTTATATGTCTAAATCAAAATTAAAAGATGAAATGGTAGGATTACTTGGTGGTAGAGTTGCTGAACAAATAATACTAGGAGATATAAGTACGGGAGCATCAAATGATATTCAAAGAGTATCAAGTATTGCAAGAAAAATGGTTATGGAATATGGTATGAGTAAAAAACTAGGAACTATAACATTTGGAAGCGAGCATGATGAAGTATTTATAGGAAGAGAAATTGGAAAGTCTAAAAATTATAGTGAAGAAGTTGCCTTTGAGATAGATAATGAAGTTAAGGCTTTAGTTGATGAAGCTTACAAAAAAGCTGAACAAATATTAACTGAACATATAGATAAACTTCATGCTGTAGCTCAAGCTCTTTTAGACAAAGAAAAGGTAACTGGAGAAGAATTCAATGCCATAATAGAAGGAAGATCTTTAGAAGAAGTGAAGAAAAAAGAGAATGCTATAGATTTAGAAAAGCATGATGATGTAGAAGAAGTTAATGAAGAAAGCATATCAGATGATAATATGGAGGCTACTGATGCTTTTGCTAATAATACGCATTTAGAAGAAGATAAAAAGGAAATTTAGTTTATTAAAAAGTATAGAGTTTTATTATAAACTCTATACTTTTTGTTTTGTTTTATTTATAATTATGATTATTAATAGAAATATTCTGTTTTTTATAAAATTTATATAAATCAAAAATTACAAAGGGGTGGATATCATGGAATTTAATGTACATGAAGGAACAAAAGGTATAATGCAAATGGTTGTTGAAGACAAACATTCTGCAAAAAAAGTAGGTTCAGGATTAGTGGATGTTTTTGCTACACCATCTATGATCGCTTTAATGGAAAACACATCTCAAGCAAGTGTAAAGGATAGTTTACCAGAAGGATATGCTACAGTTGGTATAGATATAAGTGTAAAACATATGAAAGCTACACCAATTGGAATGAAAGTTAGATGTGAAACTATTCTTAAAAAGGTAGATAGAAAGAAACTAGTTTTTGAAGTAGAAGCATATGATGAAGATGGAAAAATAGGAGAGGGAACTCACACTAGATACATCGTAAATTCAGAAGAATTTGTTAAGAATGTTCAAAAGTAATTAAACATAATCAAAAATAAGTAAGGATAATGAACGTTATTATATTAAAAAATCTAATATAATAGCGTTTTATTGTTAAATTTAATTAAGGGGTGCTATTAAGGGATGAAAAGTGATATTGAAATTGCACAAGGTGCAAATATGAAAAAAATAGCTGATATAGCTAATGAACTAGGACTTGGAGAAGATGATATAGAGCTTTATGGAAAATATAAATGCAAAATATCATTGGACGTACTAAAAAACAGACAAAATGACGTGGACGGGAAGTTGATACTTGTAACAGCAATTAATCCTACACCAGCAGGAGAAGGAAAATCAACTATAACAGTAGGCTTGGGGCAAGCACTTTGTAAACTACATAAAAAGGCGGTTATAGCTTTAAGAGAACCGTCTCTTGGACCTGTATTTGGAATAAAGGGAGGGGCTGCTGGTGGTGGATACTCTCAAGTTGTGCCTATGGAAGATATAAACTTGCACTTTACTGGGGATATGCATGCAATAACATCGGCTAACAACTTACTTGCAGCAGCTATAGATAATCATATACATCAAGGAAATACTTTAAAAATAGATTCAAGAAGAATTTTATTTAAAAGAGTAATGGACATGAATGATAGAGCATTACGTCATATAGTAGTTGGAATGGGTGGAAAAGTAAATGGATTCCTAAGAGAAGATGGATTTACAATTACTGTTGCATCTGAAATAATGGCTATACTATGTCTAAGTAATAGTCTAATGGATCTTAAAGAAAGATTCGGAAACATATTAGTTGCATATAACCTAGATGGTGAACCAATTTATTGTAAAGACTTAAATGTTCATGGTGCTATGGCAATGCTTATGAAAGATGCTATAAAGCCTAACTTAGTTCAAACACTAGAAAATACACCAGCTATAATCCATGGAGGACCTTTTGCAAATATTGCACATGGATGTAACAGCATACTTGCTACAAAAATGGCTATGAAGCTTGGAGATTATGCAATAACTGAAGCTGGATTTGGAGCAGATCTTGGAGCAGAAAAATTCCTAGACATAAAATGTAGATACGGTAATTTAAAACCTGACTGTGTTGTTGTTGTTGCAACTATTAGAGCATTAAAACATCATGGTGGAGTATCAAAAGATGAATTATCAATTCCAAATGTTGAGGCGTTATCTAAGGGCGTTTCAAATCTTGAAAAGCAAATAGAGAACATGAAAAAGTATAATGTACCTGTTGTTGTTGCCATAAATAAATTTATAACAGATAGTAATGAAGAAGTAGAATTTATAAAAGAATTCTGCGAGAAACAAGGTGTAGAAGTTGCTCTTGCTGAAGTTTGGGAAAAAGGTGGAGAAGGCGGAATCAGTCTTGCTGAAAAAGTAATTAATGTTGTAGAAACTCAAAAGAGTAATTTTAAATGTTTATATGATGAGAAACTATCTATAAAAGACAAAATGGATATTATAGCAAAAGAAATCTATGGAGCTTGTGGTGTAGAATATGATAAATCAGCTGAAAAAGATATAAAAGACATAGAAAAATTAGGGTTAGATAAGCTTCCTATATGTGTTGCAAAAACTCAATATTCATTATCAGATAATCCAAGTTTACTTGGAAGACCTGAAAATTTCAAAGTAAATGTTAGAGAAATAAAAGTATCAAATGGTGCTGGGTTTATAGTTATATTAACGGGAAATATAATGACTATGCCAGGATTACCAAAAGTACCTGCTGCAAATAAAATGGATATTTTAGAAGATGGCACAATACAAGGGCTTTTCTAATATAATATACTTGACAAATTGATACCAGTTGTTAAAATTAAATTGTTATAGTTTAAGATGTTAAATTCTAATATAAGAGCAGTATATATACTGCTCTTATAGTTTTATTAAGGGGTGCATGACAATGTTATTTGTTTTAGACGCAGGAAATACAAACATTGTATTAGGAATTTATAAAGGAAAAGAATTAGTTTTAGAATGTAGACTAGGAACAGATGCTAAAAGAACAGCAGATGAATATGGTATACAAGTATTAGAATTATTATCACATAACAACATAGATCCTAAAGACATAGAAGGTGTTATAATATCTTCTGTTGTTCCAAATATAATGTATTCAATTGAACATATGATTAGAAAATACTTTAAGATAGATCCAATAGTTGTTGGTCCTGGAGTTAAGACTGGTATAAATATAAAATACGATAATCCTAAATCAGTAGGAGCAGATAGAATAGTTAATGCAGTAGCAGCACATGCATTATTTAAAAAGCCATTGGTAATAATCGATTTTGGTACAGCAACAACATATTGTGCAGTTACTAAAAAGGGAGACTATCTAGGTGGGGCAATATGTCCAGGTATAAAAATATCAGCAGCGGCTTTATTTGAAAAAGCAGCTAAACTTCCAAGAATAGAACTTATAAAACCACCTCATGTAATATGCAAAAATACAGTATCAAGTATGCAGGCTGGAATAGTTTACGGATATATTGGGCAAGTAGATTATATAGTTTCAAAAATCAAACAAGAAATGATAGCCTTAGGAGAAGGAGAACCATATGTAATTGCAACAGGCGGTTTTGCTGGATTTATTTCAGAAGAATCTAAAACAATAGACGAGGTATGTCCTTTCTTAACTCTAGAAGGTCTTAGAGTAATTTATGAAAAAAATAAAGAGTAGGGATATAAATGAAAATAGGAAATTTGAGTTTCGAAAATAATGTGTTTTTAGCACCAATGGCAGGGGTAACCGATATAGCTTATAGAGGACTTTGCAAAGAAATGGGTTGTGGACTTGTTTACACAGAAATGATAAGTGCTAAAGGAATGTATTATGATAATGAAAACACAAAAAAGTTACTTCAACTAAGTGAAGAAGAAAAACCTGTAGCAGCTCAAATATTTGGAAGTGATCCATTAGTTATGGCAAGAGCTTGTGAGATTTTAAATGAAGATGAAGGCGTTTGTATAATTGACATTAATATGGGATGTCCAGCACCTAAAATAGTTAAAAATGGGGAAGGCTCTGCTTTAATGAAAAATCCTAAACTTGCCGGGGAAATAGTAAAAGAAATGAAAAAAATATCAAAGAAACCTGTAACAGTTAAGTTTAGAAAAGGTTTTGACAATGATAATATAAATGCCGTAGACTTTGCTATGGCAATGGAGCAAGCAGGCGCAGATGCTATAGCAGTTCATGGAAGAACAAGAGCACAAATGTATGAAGGAAAAGCTGATTGGGATATAATAAGAAAAGTTAAAGAAAGTGTATCAATTCCTGTTACTGGAAATGGAGATGTGTTTTCAGCAGAAAATGCACTTGCATTAAAAAATATTACAAATTGTGATGCAATTATGGTTGCTAGAGGTGCTATGGGAAATCCATGGATATTTAAACAAATACAATTAGCTATAAGTGGAAAAGAGATTGTCTATCCAACTCCAATAGAAAAAATAGACTTATGTATTAGACATTTGAATCTTGCTGTTCAGTATCATGGAGAACTTAAAGGTGTACGTGAAATGAGAAAGCATATAGCTTGGTACATAAAAGGAATTAAAAAATGTACAGAAATAAAAAATAAAATAAATATAGAAAAAGATTTCAACGATGTAGTTAAAATTCTTACAGAATACAAAGAACAATTAATGTAGTTCATATAATATAATTTATTTTATAAATATTAGAAAAATACTGTTACTTGGGTTTTATAATATTAAGTGTATAAAAATTACTTAAAAGGTTAACACTTAATAAAGTTATAATGGTCCAATAATTAAAGTAAAATAAGTAAATATTCAATGGAAAATTAATACTAAAAAGATTGGAAAATAAGAAGTAAATAGTTAAAAGAAGTCTAAAAAGTTCTATATAAAGTTCTATATTAAGATAATACATGAATAAAATATACATAATAATATAGTTATGGTAAAATGTAGAATAAGTGTGTTGACATTAGAAACTGACTGTTTTATAATTACTTAAATAGTTATGTGTCAATAACATTATAAAATTTTAAATAAATAATACTTTAAAGGGGAGTAAAAAATGAGTGATTCAAAACAATATATCATGACTGCCGAAGGTGTTAAAAAATTAGAAGAAGAATTAGAATATCTTAAAACAGTTAAGAGAAGAGAAATTACTGAAAAAATAAAGGTAGCACTTTCTTACGGAGATTTAAGCGAAAACTCAGAGTATGATGAAGCTAAAAATGAGCAAGCATTTGCTGAGGGAAGAATAGTACAACTTGAAAATATGCTAAGAAATGCCAATGTTGTTGACGAAAGTGAAATATCATTAGATACTGTTAGTGTAGGATCTATTGTAAAAGTAAAAGACTATGAATTTGATGAGATAATAGATTTCCACATAGTAGGTTCAGCAGAAGCAGATCCTATGGAAAATAAAATTTCAAATGAATCACCAGTAGGAAGCGCATTAATAGGCAAAAAAGTTGGGGATGTGGTTAATGTACCAGTTCCAGACGGAATAAGCAAATTTGAAATTTTGGAAATTAGAGTATAAATAAAATTTAAGTAGGTTTAAACAACTGAATAAACGGAGGGATGCTTTTATGGGAGAAAAGCAATTGACAAAGGAAGAGATCAAGGCAAGGAAGATGGAAGCCAAAAAAGAAGCTGAATTTAATGCACTAGTAAAAGAAAGAATGCAAAAGCTTCAAAATCTTCAAGAGCAAGGAAAAGATCCTTTTGATGTGTATAAAGTAGAAAGAACTCATACATCAGAACAAATAAAAGATAACTATGATGAATTAGAAGGAAAAAATGTAATTGTGGCTGGTAGACTTATGTCTAAAAGAGTACATGGTAAAGCAGGATTTTCTGATATTCGTGATAGATACGGAAAAATACAATTATATATAAAGATTGACGATGTTGGAGAAGAAAAACTTAAAGAATATAAGACATTTGATATTGGTGACTTTGTTTCTATTACAGGTACAGTATTCAAAACTAAAACTGGAGAAATAACTTTACATATTGTTGATTTCCAATTATTAACCAAGTCTTTAAAACCATTACCAGAAAAATTCCATGGATTAAAAGATCCAGATTTAAGATATAGACAAAGATATGTAGATTTAATAATGAATGAAGAAGTAAAAGAAACATTCATGAAAAGAACGGCTATAATAAAAGCTATTAGAGAATTCTTAGATAATAGAGATTTTTTAGAAGTTGAAACTCCAATTCTATCACCAATAGCAGGGGGAGCTGCTGCGAGACCATTCGTAACTCACCATAATGCTTTAGATATAGATATGTATCTTAGAATAGCAACAGAACTTTACCTAAAGAGACTTATTGTAGGTGGATTTGAAAAGGTATATGAAATAGGTAAAAACTTCAGAAATGAGGGAATAGATGTAAGACACAATCCAGAATTTACAGCTATAGAATTATACGAAGCATATGCTGACTACAATGATATGATGGAAATTACTGAAAATATGGTAGCTTATGTTTGTGAGAAAGTTAATGGAACAACTAAAGTTATGTATGAAGGCACTGAAATTGACTTTAAACCACCTTGGAGAAGAGTTACAATGGTGGATGCAGTAAAAGAATATGCAGGAGTAGATTTCAATGAAGTTAAAACTGATGAAGAAGCTAGAGAAGTAGCTAAAGAAAAAGGATTAGAACTTAAAAAAGAATTAAAAGATTGCACAAAAGGTGATATTTTAGTTGCCTTATTTGAAGAGTTTGGTGAAGAAAAACTAATGCAACCAACATTCATTTGTGATTATCCGAAAGAAAATTCACCTCTAACTAAAAAGAAAAGAGGAAATGATGAATTAACAGAAAGATTTGAAGGATTCGTATACGGAAGAGAAATCTGTAACGCATACTCAGAATTAAACGATCCAATAGTTCAAAAGGAAAGATTTATGCAACAACTTAAAGAAAGAGAACTTGGTGATGATGAAGCATATATGATGGATGATGATTTCATAAATGCTTTAGAAATAGGTATGCCTCCAACAGGTGGACTTGGAATAGGTATAGATAGATTAATAATGTTCTTAACTGATTCTAGTTCAATCAGAGATGTTATACTATTTCCAACAATGAAACCAACAAAATAGTATAAAAATATATTAAATAAAATTACCCTGATTATTAGTAAATAGTCAGGGTAAAAATTTTAAAAAAATGTAATTTAACTATTGCAATTTTAAAAAAACATGATATAATGTTTATTGTAATGAACGTTCCGCGGTAGCTCAATGGTGGAGCACTCGGCTGTTAACCGATAGGTTGGAGGTTCGAGTCCTCTCCGCGGAGCCATTTTTTATTTTTTGATAAATAGTATTATTGAAAATTGATATAATAAATTAAAAGAGAATAAAGCACAATGACAAAGAAGAGTAATTTTAAGTTTTTCTAAGAGAGGTTGTGGGTGGTGGAAACAACTAAAGGCTTATTATGAATGGAACTTTGGAGTGTATGAATCTGTAAGGAGGGCTAATAGCCAAAAAGGGTGGAACCGCGGAAGTATGTTTTTCGTCCCTTTAGGTGAGATAGGTCTTTTTTTTATACGTAAATATAAAATAGGAGGTAATGTACAAATGGCTTTTGAAAAAACTATGGAAAAAGTAGTTGCACTTTGTAAAGGTAGAGGTTTTATATTTCAAGGATCTGAAATATATGGTGGACTTGCGAACTCATGGGACTATGGTCCACTTGGAGTTGAATTCAAAAACAACGTAAAAAAGGCTTGGTGGAAGAGATTTATTCAAGAAAGTCCATATAACATAGGTCTTGATTCAAGCATTCTTATGAACAAAGAAGTTTGGGTAGCATCAGGACACGTTGGTGGATTCTCTGATCCATTAATGGATTGTAAGGAATGTAAAGCTAGATTTAGAGCAGACAAATTAGTTGAAGAACATTTAGCTGCTAATGGAAAAGATGATGTTAGTGCAGATGGATGGACTAACGAAGAATTAATGAATTACATAGATGAAAATAATATAGTATGTCCTAAGTGTGGAAAGAAAAACTATACTGACATAAGAAGATTTAATCTTATGTTCAAGACATTCCAAGGAGTAACTGAAGATTCAAGTGCTGAAATCTATTTAAGACCAGAAACAGCACAGGGTATTTTTGTAAACTTTAAAAATGCTCAAAGAAGTTCAAGAAAAAAAGTTCCATTTGGAATAGGTCAAATAGGTAAATCATTTAGAAATGAAATAACTCCAGGAAACTTTACTTTCAGAACTAGAGAATTTGAACAAATGGAATTAGAATTTTTCTGTAAACCAGGAACAGATTTAGAATGGTTCCACTATTGGAAAAACTATTGCTGGAAATTCTTATTGGACTTAGGAATGACAGAAGAAAGTTTAAGATTTAGAGATCATGGTGAAGAAGAATTATCATTCTACAGTAATGCAACCTCTGATATAGAATTCTTATTCCCATTTGGATGGGGAGAACTTTGGGGTGTTGCAGATAGAACTGACTACGACTTAAAGAAACACATGGAACATTCAGGTCAAGAATTAACTTACTTAGATCCAACTACTAATGAAAAATATGTTCCATATGTAATAGAACCATCATTAGGTGCAGATAGAGTTGCCCTTGCATTCTTAGTAGATGCTTATGATGAAGAAGAATTAGAAAATGGAGATACTAGAACTGTACTACATTTTCACCCAGCGTTAGCGCCATTTAAAGCAGCTATATTACCATTATCAAAGAAATTATCTGAAAAGGCATTAGATGTGTATGCTAAGTTAAGTAAGAAATTCAATATTGACTATGATGAAGCTGGTAGTATAGGAAAGAGATATAGAAGAGAAGATGAAATAGGTACTCCATATTGTATAACAGTTGATTTTGATACTTTAGAAGATAATACTGTAACAGTAAGAGATAGAGATAATATGACTCAAATAAGATTATCAATTGATGAATTAGAGAAGTTCTTAGAAGAAAAGGTACAATTCTAATTCAAATAATATAAATGTATAAAGGCTGCTTGTATATGAGTAGCTTTTATACATTTTTTATATGAAATAAAATACAATAAAAAAACACCGGAAAAATACATCCGGTGAAAATAAGGTTTAATTATGGGGATATGTTATGTGTCTAATAAAATCTGGGGAATCACACCATCAAATACTTACGACACTCCGACATTATAACATATTACGACAAAATTTTGCAATATATATTATAAAAGTTTTTATTTTAAATTTAATATGAAAATTCTGAATATAAAAAAGCACCAAAAAAGTTTTAAATATATACAATAAGAATATATAAAGTGCTATAATTGACTAGAATATAACACTTTATAATATTAAGCATTTTGGGGGTTCTCTCATGAAAAAAAATTTTAATGAGTTTAAGAATTTTATAAAAAATAAGGAAGTAGCAGTTGTAGGAATAGGAATAAGTAATATTCCACTAATTCACTTTCTAGTTAAACTAGGAGCTAATGTAACAGCTTTTGATAAGAAAAGTGAGGAAGCTCTAGGCGAAGTAGCAGTCGAATTTAAAAGTAAGGGAATAAAATTAGAACTTGGAGAAAATTATTTAGATAATTTAGAAGGATTTGACGTTGTATTTAAAACACCTTCTATGAGAATAGATAATCCGGCGTTAGTAAAGGCTAAAAATTCAGGAGCTTATATAACTTCTGAAATGGAGGAATTTATTAAATATTGTCCTGCAAGAATATTTGGAATAACAGGTAGTGATGGTAAGACAACAACAACGACGCTTGTATATAACATATTAATGACAGAGGGATATAGAACATGGGTTGGAGGAAATATAGGAAATCCTCTTTTTGCAAGTATAGAAGAAATGAAAGAAGAAGATAAAGTAGTATTAGAATTATCAAGTTTTCAACTTATGACCATGGAAGAGGAAATAAATTGTGCGTTAGTTACTAATTTATCACCTAATCATTTAGATATTCATAAGGATATGGAAGAATATGTTGATGCAAAAAAGAATGTTTTTAAGTATCAAGAGAATAAAGATTTGCTAGTTTTAAATAAGGATAATGATATAACAAATTCTTTAACTGAAGAAGCTAAAGGGAGAGTTATGAAATTTAGCAGAAAAGAAGAAATAAAAGATGGGGCTTATTTAAATGGAGATAAGTTAGTTTTACTAGAAAAAGAAATTTGTACTTTAGGAGATATAAAGTTAAAGGGAATGCACAACGTCGAAAATCTTTTAGCTGCTTTTTGTCTTGTGTCTGAAGATGCAAGTATTGAAAGTATGGCAAAGGTTGCTACAACTTTCACTGGTGTAGAACATAGATGTGAATTTGTAAAGGAAATTGATGGTGTTAAATATTATAACGATTCTATAGCATCAAGTCCAACAAGAACAATTGCAGGACTTAGAGCATTTGAAAAACCTGTAATATTAATAGCTGGCGGATATGATAAACATATTCCTTTTGAGCCATTAGCAGAAGAAGGATATGATAAAATAAAAGCATTAGTATTAACGGGATTAACTAAAGATAAAATTAAAGATGCTTTTGATAAAGTTATGAAAGATAGGGGAATAAGCATACCTATTTATATGGAAGAAGGATTTGATGAAGCTATCTATAGAGCAAAAGACATTGCAAAAGAGGGGGATATAGTTACCCTATCACCAGCTTGTGCTAGTTTTGATATGTTTCCTAATTTTGAAATAAGGGGAAATAGGTTTAAAGAGATAGTTAATAAATTATAAATAGTTTATTAAGTTTATATAGTTAGATATATAGTTATTATATGTATTTATAAAAAAACCTCCGTTAATTTTTGACGGAGGTTTTTGATTAAATGTGTTTTTGGTATTTTAATTATTATTTTTATGGTTGTTTAATGAAAATATTGGTTATTTAATTAATAAATTATATATTTGATGTATTAATTGCTTAAGAAGAATTATATTTAACCTAATATTTGTAAGGTGATTAACTGAAAGTGTATTCATATAGAAATATACTTTACCTGGAGTATCACTTTGCGAAAAATTGAGAAAATAAAAGAAATATATAGCATTAAAGATTTTATTTTAAAAATATAGATGTGTATGAAAAACGATAGGTTAAAATTCTGATAAGATATTCCTTGTCGTCACGAGAGACGGCAAAGAAACAGGGAAACAACAGATAAATAAATGATTTTAAGAAATTAAAAAAGTTTAAAAAAAGTTGTTGACAAGGAAGAAACAAATTGATATAATGAATAAGCTGTCAAGAGATGGCGAAAGAAAATGGTCTTTGAAAATTAAACAGAATATAGGTAATAAACCAGTCAATAAATTTGAGTAAGATTAAACTTTTAAATTGAGAGTTTGATCCTGGCTCAGGACGAACGCTGGCGGCGTGCCTAACACATG
>NZ_FXLO01000007.1 GCF_900176615.1 Clostridium massiliodielmoense | reverse complement strand
GGCTTGAAGGTAACACCCGTTCCCATACCGAACACGATGGTTAAGCTTCAAAGCGCCGATGGTACTGCACTGGAGACGGTGTGGAAGAGTAGGTCGTCGCCAGGTAACTTAAAGCACTAAGCGAATTCGCTTAGTGCTTTTTATTGTGCTTGGATACTAGGAGAAATTTGTATACCACTATGGAGCCATTCAAAGTTGAGATTCTTTTATTATATTAAAATCTAAATATTTACTGAAATATTCACCTAAAAGTGGTATTAAGGTTGTATTTTTTATAACATTAATGTATAATTAATATTAATTAATAATAATTATCCAAATGGGGGACTATTATGAAAGAAATTTTAAACTTTAATGATTTAATAGATGCTTTAAGTGAATGTTGTTTAGGAGAAAATGTTTGTAAATGTTGTAAGAATGAAAAGTGCTTGGTAGGGTATTGTAGAAAAAACTTAGTAATAGCTTTGAAAAAAGATATTACCATTATAGATGGAGCTATGAAGAAAATTCCTTTATTTGATGCTAAGTTGTTTGACGAAAAGTCAGTGATAGATGCTATAGGACTTACATTGTGTCAATGTAGAAACTGTAGTGAATATCATAATGAGGATTGTATAATAAATATTTTCAGAAGTGCTTGTGAAGTAATACTGTTAGGAAATCCTCATGAATATGAAGGTAGTGTACTTATGTATATAAAATCTATAAGGGAAATAAATGATGAAATTGGTTGTAAAATTTATGATTCATATTTAAAACATAAAAATTCAAGTGCTAATTAATAAGAATATTATAATGCATAAAATTCATCTAAATTTAATATATAATTATAGGAGGTGAATTTTATGAAAATAGAATTTTTTTATAAATGTAGAGACGGAAGAGTCATAGGAAAAGAAGCTGAATGTAAAGATAAATATGAAGAAGAAGTTGAAGAAATAAAAAAATATACTAAAAACATGGAAGACAATAGTTATAAAAAAGAATCAGTATTAGAAATAGATGATGAATAAAAAATAGCTAATGGATTAAAATAAAAAGTCCATTAGCTATTAAAAATATATTAAATATTTGCTAAAGTTTGAGCTGATTTTTTTATGTCATTATTTTTTAAAATAGCAGATATAACAGAAATGCCATCTACACCAGTTGCTAAAACTGATTTGGCATTTTCTTTATTTATACCTCCTATTGCTACTGAAGGAATAGTTATGTTATCAGTAATTTCTTTTAGACCAGCAAGTCCTATTGGCTCATCAATATCTTTTTTAGTTCCTGTAAAAAATACTGCTCCAAGTCCCACATAATTTGCTCCAGCTTTTTCAGCTTCAATAGCTTCTTCAACATTACCAGCAGAGATTCCTATAATCTTATCTTTTCCAAGAATTTTTCGTGCAAGTTCTATTGGCATATCACTTTGACCAAGATGAACTCCATCTGCATTTATGGCAAGTGCTATATCAATTCTATCATTTATCAAAAGAGGAACATTATATTTAGTTGTAACTTCCTGTACTTCTTTTGCTATATTATAAAAGTCACGAGTGGATACATTTTTTTCTCTAACTTGAACAAGAGTTACACCACCTTTTATAGCATCTTCAACACATTCTGCTAAAGAGCGTCCATTTAAAAAACTTCTATCTGTAATTAAATATAATTTATAATCTATAGCCATTGAATTTTACCTTCTTTCTTTATATCATTTTCTTTTAATAGATAAATATTGTCTATAAGTTTAACTTTAAAACTTCCAGGTCCAATAACTTCTTTTTCAGCATGTTCTGCTGCTAAATTCATAGATAGTATGGAGGTAATTGTAGCGATAAATTTGTCATCTTCAACCGAAGCAGTAGCAGCAGTTAAAGCTCCAACCATACATCCAGCTCCAGTAACTAAAGTTAACATTTTAGTTCCGTTTTGAATTAATGCCGTTCTTTTTCCATCTGTTACTATATCTTCAACACCAGTTGCAGCCACTATACAATTATACTTTTTAGCCAAAAGAATACATGCATCTATAGAATCATTACCATTATCTATAGAGTCAACGCCTCTTGTTTTTGCATTATATCCTGCAAGAGATTTAATTTCTCCTATATTTCCTTTTATAATATCAACTCGTCCCATTTCAAAAAGTTTTTTTATAAGAGATATTTTATGTGGTATTGCGCCGCAAGCTACAGGATCAAGTACCACAGGAATATTGTTGTTTTTAGCTGAGATACATGCCATTAAAATTGCTTGCTCCTGTTCTCTTGTTAATGTACCTAAATTTATGTAAATACAAGAAGCAAGCTTAGCAAAATCATAACTTTCATCATAAGCTTCTACCATAGCAGGAGAAGCTCCATAAGCTAGTAAGATATTAGCACAATCATTTATAGTTACGTAGTTTGTTATAGATTGTACTAATGGAGTTTTTACCTTAACTTTTTTAAAGTTAGTACAAATATTTTCTAACATTTGTTGTCCTCCTATTTAAATAGTAAAATTATTTATAGTCTAAACTAGCTTTTTCATATAGGTCTACAAAGTGTCCAACAGGACCAACTCCATGCCCAATTGAAAAAGAGTTTTTAATTGCTAGAGTAATATATTCTTTTGAAAATTTTACTGATTCTTCTATACTATAACCTTTAGCAATGTAACTTGCAATGGCTGAAGAAAGAGTGCAACCAGTGCCATGTGTATTTTTAGTTTCTATTCTTTTTCCTTCTAGAGCTATAAATTTTCTATTATAATAAAGAATATCTGTTGAGTCATCACATCTATGCCCCCCTTTAACTAGAACATTTTTAACTCCATATTCTTTTATTGTTAGAGCAGCTTTTTTCATTTCTTCTTCGCAAGTAATTTTCATATCTGTAAGTTCTTCTGCTTCTGGAATGTTAGGAGTTACTATATCTGCAATTTTTATTAGTTCTTTTAATTCATCAATAGCTTCAGGCTTCAAAAGATAATATCCACTTTTAGATATCATTACAGGATCTAGTACTATATTTTTAACTTTATATTCTATTAAAAGTTCTCTTATTGTTTTTATAATTTGTGAATTAGAAACCATACCTATTTTTACAGCATCAACTTTAATATCCTCAAATATAGCTCTAATTTGAGCTTCTACTATTTCTTTGTTGATTTCTTGAACAGCAACAACTCCTTCTGTATTTTGGGCTGTTACAGCTGATATTGCGCTCATACCATATACTCCAAGTGCACTCATAGTTTTTAAGTCAGCTTGTATGCCAGCTCCACCACAACTATCGGAACCGGCAATAGTTAAAACTTTTTTCATAAATTATTCCTCCTAGTATATATAGATAAACTTTTCCTTAAATAAAAAAATATTAATTTTATAATTGAAAATAAGATATATAGTAATTTTGTAATTTTTAAGCTTACATTTATATAATTAATCAACATAATATGTAATTTATATAAACACTATAATTTAATTAATAAAAAAACACTCATATGTAAAACATCATGAGTGCGTTAAAGCAATAATAAATATATAATTTTATTGCTTCCTCCGCTAGCATTATCTAGTTTCAGGTTCTAAGGGTTAGAAAGATTTCTTCTCAGCCTAATGGCACCCCTGCAACTTAATGTTTAGTTATATTATAATTATAACATAATTAAACATTTTTTTCACCGAATCTAAATCGAATGAATGAGGTTTTTATGTAACGGATAGTTTTTTTGTGAATATTATAAAAGTGAATAAATATATTTAGGAGTTATTATGAGAATTGATGCTGTATTTGAAGGCGGAGGAGTAAAAGGAATAGGACTTGTTGGAGCTGTATCATGTTTAGAGGATAAAGGGTGCATAATTGAAAATGTTGCGGGAACGTCAGCAGGAGCTATGATAGCATCATTGGTGGCTGTAGGATATAAAAGTAATGAATTAAAAGAAATTATTATGAATATAGATTATAATAATTTTTTAGATAAAAAATTATTATATGAATTTAAACCAACATCATTAATGAGTAAGGGAGTATCTTTGTTAAAAAATAAAGGCATATATTCTGGAGATGCTATAGAACATTTTATGAGGATGCTATTTATTGCAAAAGGAAAAACAAAGTTTAAAGATGTAAGTAAAAATGGAAAAAGTCGTTTGAAAATAATTGCATCTGATATAACACGTGGGGATATGCTTATTTTACCTGATGATATAAAAAAGTATGGAATAGATCCTATGGAAATGGATATTGCAAGAGCTGTTAGAATGAGCATAAGCATCCCATTATACTTTAAACCAGTTCAACTTAAATATAAAAATAAAATAAGTTTTATAGTCGATGGAGGAATACTTAGTAATTACCCTATATGGATATTTGATGTTGAGGGAGTGCCTAAATGGCCAACGATAGGAATGAAACTTATATCAGATACTAGCAGTTTTACAGCTAAAGGAAATGAAAAATTCATACCTTATTTAATGGATATAAATAGAGCTATGCTAAATAAAAATGAAGAAGTGTATGTAACTAATAAAAATTGGGTAAGAACTATACCTATTCCTACATTAGGAGTTAATACTACTGACTTTGACATAGATAAAGAAACTAGTTTAAAGCTTTTTGAATCTGGATGTAAAAGCGCAGAAAAGTTCTTAAGTAAGTGGAATTTTAATGAGTATAAAAAAAGATATAGAAATAAAAAAATAAAGAAGTGATTGCAAATTATTGTGGCAATCACTTCTTTATTTTTATAATAAGGGTTTACAAGTTTAGTAAATAATACTATACTAATAGTGTACCAAGTGTATTAGTTGAGTTAATACACACAATACAGTTAATACACTTAATATAAATTTATTGTGATTTATATTAATTACATTTGTTTTTAGGAGGTGAAAGAGTTTTGATAAAAATTGATAGTAGAAATAGTCGGCCTATATATGAGCAAATAATAGATGCAATAAAAGAGAACATTTTAAAGGGGATACTAAGACCTGGAGATAAGCTTCCATCAGTTAGAGAGATGTCATCCATGATTACTGCTAATCCTAATACTGTTAGCAGGGCTTATATGGAGCTTGAAAGACAGGGAGTTACTGAAACCCTAAGGGGAAAAGGTACATATGTATCTTCTAATTATAAACCTAAAGTGGAGGAAGAAAGTATGGAAAAATTAAAAGAGGATATAAAAAAAATTATAGTAGAAGCATATTACATGGGAATTGAAAAGAAAGATATGATAGATATTATAAATCAGCTTTATAAAGAGGTGAAAAAGAAATGATAAAGGTTACTGATGTTTCAAAGACATTAGGAGATAAGAAAGTTTTAAAAGATATAAGTTTTGAAGTTAAAAAGGGAAGTATTTTTGGACTTATAGGACCTAATGGCGCTGGGAAAACAAGTATTATAAAGCATTTGGTAGGAATTTATGACGTTGATCATGGAAAAATAACAGTAAATGATGAGCCAATTTATGAAAATCCTGAAATAAAGAAAACTATTGGATATATAAGCGATGATAATAATTTTATTAATACATTTAATTTAAAAACCATTGCTAAGTTTTATAAGTTATCTTATGAAAAATTTGATATGGAAAAGTTCTTTAAATTAAATGAAATATTTAAATTACCTGTAAAAAGATCCATAAGAAAATTTTCAAAAGGAATGAAAATGAGGGTTTCAATAATGCTTAATTTAAGTATTATGCCAGATATATTAGTTTTAGACGAGCCTACCAATGGACTTGATCCTATAATCAAGAAGAAATTTTTTAATATTTTACTAGGCGATGTAGCAGATAGAGGAACTACGGTTATAATATCATCACACAATTTAAATGAACTTGAGAGAATTTGTGATAGTGTTGCAATAATAAATGGTGGAGAGATTAAATATTCAAATTCAATAGAAAATATGAAACAGTCAATTAGAAAAATACAGGTAGTATTTAAAGAAAATCCTCCAAAAGATTTAGAAAAATGGAATGATCTAATTAATGTTGAAAAAATAGGACGAGTACATAACATAGTTACAAAAAATTATGGAGAAGAATTTTTAAATAAGTTAGATAGCTGCGGAATTATGTTTAGAGAAGAAATAGATTTAAGTCTTGAAGATATGTTTATATATTCTGTTGGAGAGGAGGTAAATTATGAAGAATTATTTTAATAAAGCTCTTTTTTATAAAGAGTGGAGAAACATAAGAGCAATAGCAATAATATTTTATTTGCAGATAATAACAATGATTATAATGCCGTTTATAAATACAATTGACAGTATAAAGAAAAATAATCATTGTGAATATATGACTCAATCAGAAGTATTTGCAATGCACAAAAGGTCATTACTTATGCATTTACAAAATAGAGATACATTTGTTATTATGACTATTTTAATTATAGCCATAGCGACATGTGTTGTTGGATATGATCTAATTGGAAAGAAGTATGATATTTTAAGTTCTATGCCATTTAAGAAGAAAGAAATTATATTTACAAAATGGCTTTCCATATTTACAACAATGATAATTCCTTTAGCTATAGGATATTTCATTATGTATGCAGTGTATTTTATGAATATAGAATTGCTTGGAAGTTATGTTACTTCTAGGATGATTTTAACTTGGATTTGTATGAACTTATTGGTTAGTATATTTATTTTTACATTTATAATGCTTATACAATGTTTAAGTGGAATATGTGGTTTAGGTGGAATAGTAGGAGCAATATTTTTAATATTGCCAATTGGATTAGGAGAACTCATAAATCAAATTATATCATTATATGGATTTAGTAAGGATCAAATATACTTTCAAAGTATACAAAATAAAATATTTGATATATGTTCTTCATTAACGCTGCCATCTTATTGTTTTAGAATATTGTACGAAGTACCGGATCTTAACAATCCCAATGATCTGTATTATTCTATTAGCGGATATTATATGCCTATTAAGTTAAGAATTATAATCTTAATAATTGCTACTGTAATTACATTTCCATTGATGATATATGCATTTAATAGATTTAAACTTGAAAAAATAGGGAATATTATTGCTTTTAAGCCACTAGAACCTATATTTAAAATTGGAGTATCTGTATGTTTTGGATTACTTGGAGCAACTTTTACAGCTTCAATAACATCTTCACATTATGATTTATGGAAGCTTAGAGATATAAAAGCTCCACAATTAGCAAGTTTAAATAGCAGAGCATTTACAATTACAATTCTCATGGGGATACTTTGTGGATGTTTGGTTTATGTTATAACAAATAAAATTCTTGAAGCAAATAAAAAATAAAAGGAGGCTATATGATGAATGTTCTTGAAGTTAAGAATGTACGTAAACGTCTTGGAAAAAGAGAAATTATAAAAGGAATAGATTTTGAAGTTAAAGAAGGAGAGATTTTTGGATTTTTAGGTCCAAATGGAGCTGGAAAAACAACTACTATAAGAATGCTTGTAGGACTTATTGCTCCAAACTCTGGTAACATAATTATAAATGGACATGATATTGCAAAAGAAAGAGAACTAGCTCTAAGTGCAGTTGGAGCCGTTGTTGAAAATCCTGAACTTTATACGTATTTATCAGGAAGAGAAAACTTAATGCAAATTGCAAGAGTTAGAAAAATTAAAAAAAGTTATGTAGAAAAAATTATTGAACTTGTTGGATTAAAGGAAAGAATAGATGATAAAGTAAGAAAGTATTCTCTTGGAATGAAACAGAGATTAGGACTTGCAGCATCGTTAATAACAAAACCAAAACTTTTAATATTAGACGAGCCAACTAATGGACTTGATCCTACTGGAATCATCGAATTTAGAAAAATAGTAAAGAAGGTAGCAAAAGAAACTAGTGCAGCAGTTTTTATATCCTCACATATATTAAGCGAAATTCAAGTTATGTGTGATAAGGTAGCTTTTATAAATAATGGAGTTATTCAATCCATTGAAAGTGTACATGGTGATGTTATAAATAATGAATTTGAGAATATAGTTTTATCAGTTAAAAACAAAGAAAAATGTAAGGATATATTGGTGACATTACAATTTGTAAAAGATGTAAAGTTAAAAGAAGAGTTATTTAAAATGCATATAAAGAAAAATTTTGTACCAAAGCTTATATTTGAACTTGTAAAACGTGATATTGAAATAGAAGAAGTGTATAAGAGTCATGCAGAACTTGAAGATAGATATATAGAACTTGTAGAAGGAGGTAAAAACTAATGATATTTACACTTATAAAAAATGAATTTATAAAACTCATGAGTAGAAAGAAAACTTATGTAGTTATTATAACCTTTGTATTATTGTTAGGATTTATAGGATTTGGAGTTTATAATCAAGCAAAGCATATAAGAGAAGATAGTAAACCAGAAAATAGAATAGCAAGAGAACATGAACAAATAAAAAGTTTAAATAATATGAAAAATAATCCTAAAATACCTAAGGAAGATAAAAAAGAATTTGATAGAGAAATAACTGAAGCGTATAAAAGAATAGATGAAATAAAAGAAGAAGCAAAAAAAGGAAAAGTTGATTGGAGAGTTACATTAAAGAAAGAAATTAAAGAAACAGAAGAGCAATTAAAACAATCTAAAATTCAAGAGGTAGAAAAGGATAGGCTAACATTAGATTTACAACAAAAGAGATATTTATTAAATAATGATATTGAACCTAAGGAAAATAAATTTGAGGTAAGAGCAATAGATTATATTGAAGATGTAATGGGATTACTAGGAACTATATTTTTAGTTGTTGGAGTTATAGTATTTGGTTCTGATATGGTGTCAGGTGAATATACACCACCTACAATGAAATTCTTATTAACAGAGCCAGTTTCAAGAGGAAAAATACTATTTGCAAAATTTATAACATTAGTAGTTTCATCAACTATCTTTATACTAGGAATTGAATTGATAGCTTTTCTAGTAATGGGACTTATATTTAAATTTGGAGATCTTAATTATCCAGTACAAGTAGGAACAAAATTTGCATATAATTTAGCAGCAAAACCAGAAATGGGAGAACCATTAGTAAGAGCTATAGCAGGAACAACATTTATTATTCCTATGTGGAAATATATTATTAATATGTTTTTGTTACAAGCATTATTCATAATAGCTTGTACGGCATTTACCTTCATGCTATCTACAGTATTAAAAAGTAGCATGGTATCAATGGCATTAAGTATAGTTTTAGTAATAGTATTTAATATATTCTCATCATTCCCTGCATTAAAAAAGGTTGCACAATTTATATTTACTAGTTATGGTTCTTCACCTAACATATTAAATGGAGGGATTATACAGGGATTTGGAAATGTTAATTTAACTCCCACAGTTATAGTAATCATATTAGCAGTTTGGACAGTTGTATGTTATATAATTTCTCATATTGTATTTAGTAAAAAAGATATATTAATCTAGTTAATTATATTTATAAATAAGTTACACTAGAAATATATATATAATAAATATAAAAGTAAAATTTATTGGGATATTAGAAGATAAATATAAAAAATAATATGTAAATTAAAAGATAAAAGGTAGATGCTATATTATTATAACATCTACCTTAATCTATATGATCAGAAGTTAAAATTTACTCAGCTATTGATTTATTAATAACTATTTTTATAAATAAGCATTAATAAATTTATCAATAGCAATTAAAAATTCCCAATGGAAACACCTCCAAGTAATTTACAAAGTAATCTTACTATAAGGTACTCTTTAAAAATTTTTAATGCTTTTGTAAAACTTAATTCCTTCTGACAATATATATGATGCCCATTTAAAAAGAATATATGTAAATATTTTTGATATAATATTTTTAAAATAAGTAATTATAATATTTAGTTGAGGTGATAAAAATGGAAGATAAATTAGTGTATGATGGTTGGTTAAAAGTTTATAATAAACAAATTAAAGAAAGAAAATATGATATATTGAAAAATTACGATGCAGTAGCAGCAATAGTATTAAATGAATTTAATGAAATTTTACTCGTAAAGCAATTTAGACCAGCAGTTATGGAAGAAACTTTAGAAATACCTGCAGGATGCTTAGATGTAGAAGGAGAAAAAAAAGAAACTTGTTTAGTTAGAGAATTGAAGGAAGAAACAAATTTAGAAGTAAAAGAAGAGAATGTACAAAAGGTATTAGAATATAAACCAATTATGGGATTTAGTAATAGTAATATGACTATATTTGAAGTTCATATAAATAAGGATCAGATAAAATCAAATAGTATTTTAAATGATGATGATGTTACCGAAATTACATGGATACCTTTAAAACAATTCCAAAAGAAAATAAAGGAAGGAAAAATATTTGATGGTAAAACATGTATGTCATATTTTTATTTAAAGTCTAAATTAGAAAATTTTAAATAGTGAGAAAATTTTAAGCTTAAGAATGTCAATATTCTTAAGCTTAAAATAAATAATGTATAATTCCTAAATAAATTTAATAATATAAAATAAGATACTATGAATAAATAAAAATTAAAACCAAAGTTTAATTTCTTTTTCTGCATTATCAGGACTGTCAGAAGAATGAACTGAATTTTCAGTCTTTGATATGCCAAAAGTTCCTCTTATAGTATTTTTATCAGCTTTTGAAGGATCTGTATTACCATTAGTTTTTCTAACTGTAGCAATAGCATTTTCTCCTTCAACAACCATAGCACATAATGGACTACGAGTTATAAACTCTATAAGTTCATCATAATAAGGTTTATCCTTATGTTCAGCATAATGCTCTGCAGCAATTTCTTTTGTTGCTTTAAGCATTCTTAAAGCTGTTATTTTTAAATTTTGTTTTTCGTAAAAAGAGATGATTTCCCCAATAATATTTCTTTCTACTGCATCTGGTTTTATTAGAACAAGACTTTTTTCCACTTATACCCCCACCTTTTTCAGAATTTTATAAAAATACTTAATTTTATTATATAACATTTAAGGAAGAAAATATAGTAGTAACTAAAAATATACATAAAATAAAAACATATCTCATTAT
This sequence comes from Clostridium massiliodielmoense, assembly GCF_900176615.1. Classification (GTDB taxonomy): domain Bacteria; phylum Bacillota; class Clostridia; order Clostridiales; family Clostridiaceae; genus Clostridium_H; species Clostridium_H massiliodielmoense. The sequence continues at coordinate 232,142 of NZ_FXLO01000007.1, read as the reverse complement.
ATGTACAATAGGAAAATAGATTGTAAAGTGATATAATTATAGTATTATATGGAAAAATAATACTATAATTAGTAAGGAAGTGAGTTTGTGGAGCTAATTAACAATAAATATAAAATTATAAATAAAATTGAGCAAAATAGAAAGATTTCTTCATATGCTGTACAAGATATTGTAGATAATAAAATAAGAAAATTAATAATAATTAACTCCGATTATTTGTCAAAAACTTTAATTAACTTTCTTATAAATAATTTTACGGACCTATCAAATGTTGAAACCCAAAATATTTTAAAGGTTTTTGACTTTGGATTAGTAAGTTTAATTGATAATAAAAAATTAGCATATAAACAGTACTATTATACAAGTGAATATGTAAAAGACTATTTAAAAATAAATGATTTAATAAAAGAACTATCTTATAAAGAAATCGTTAATATATATATCCAAGTATGCAAGGCAATAAATTATCTTAATTTAAGGGGAATAAAATATGAAGAAATAAATATGAAAAATATTTTATTATATAAGAAAGATAATAAATTTAAAGTTAAACTTATGGATTTAGTTACTCTTGAAGTAGAAAATTCATATTTAAAAGGGGAAATAAAAGGAGGACTAATATTTAAAGCACCAGAAATATTAAATGGTGAGGATTCAACTATTGAAAGCGAAATATATTCTTTAGGAGTTCTAGCGATCATATTATTTTTTATGAAAAACAATGTGGAAGTGGATTTAAAAACAGATATACATTCATTAATTAATAGTGATTTTTTAAATTACGAAAAATTATTATCAAATGATGAAATTAAAAGAATAATAGAAAAAATGATTAATAATAATCCAACAGAAAGATATCATGATATAAATGAAATAGTTAATGATATTAATAAAGCTTTATCAACTAGTTATAAATCATATAATATCAATGAGATAGAAAAAATTAATGTAAATATTCCTATAGTAGATAGGGAATATGAATTAAAGAGAATCATATCAGAATATAGATTCATGAAAGAAAAAGAAGGAGAAAATAAATGTATATTTGTTCATGGAGAAACTGGAATAGGAAAAACAAAAATATTAAAAGAAGTTGAAAGAATTCTAAGTTTAGACGGGGTAAATGTATATTCTACTTTCCCATCTTCTAACAGTGAAAGAAATAAAAATTTTATAGAATTTGGTAAAAAAATCATTTGTTCTTGTAGAGAGAATATTGGAGAAGCATATGAAGAAGAATTTGGGAAATTCATACCGCAAATAGGAGAAGATAAGTCGTTTATATCATCAGAATCTATGTCTTCATTTCATGAAAAGGTGAGGCTTTTTAAGATAGGTGAAAACTTTATTAAAGAAGTATTTAAGGATAAATCTAGTGTGATAATTATAGATAATATAAGTGTATTTAAAAAGTTTTCATTGGAAGCCTTGGAGTATATATATAATTCTAAATCTATAAAAAATTTAATTATAATTTTATCTTATAATGAAGAAGATTTACTTGATTCAGTATTTTTTCATTTTATAAATAGGATGAATAAGAATAAGGGAACTGTAAACGTCCCTTTAAAAGGTTTGTCATTTGAAGGAACTGCTCGTTTAATAGAAGAGCTATTAGGGCTTTCGGAATATCCTATAAAGTTTTCTAAAAAAATATATTCAGAGACTTATGGAAATCCTCTATTTATAGAAGAAACTATTAAAAATCTTTTATTAAATGAAGTACTATATGTTAAAGAAGATACTGGAACTTGGGATATTGCATATAATGGGGATTATGATTCACTGCCTATACCTCGTTCTATAGAACAAGCATCTATTAATGAATTAAATAAAATAGAAGCAGAGTCATACTTTATATTAGAGTTTATATCTATATTTACGGATGGAGTATCTCAAAGAATAATAGAAGAGTTCATGAAAAAGGATGGTTTAAATTATGATAACATTATAGATGATTTAACTTCTAAAGGAATACTGTGTAAAAAAATAGAAGATGCTGGGTTTGTTTATGATTTTTGTAGTAAAATTCTAAAGGATTTAGTCTACAATAAAATAAATGAGAAGGTAGAGATGCACAGAGAAGCGGGAGAGATTTTAATAAAATGTGGAGAAGAAAACATAGAAAATAGACAAGAAATTATATATCATCTAGAAAAATCAAACCAGAATATAAGAGCAGTTGAATATTATATTGAAAATGCAAATAAAATGATTTCATTAAGAAATAATAGAGAGGCATTGTTTAATTTAAAGAAGGCATGCCAGTTATTACCTTATAGATATAATGATGAAAAAATAAGAATATTATTAAAAATGGCAGATATATATATGGATTTATTTAAATTTAAACCTGCCCAAAAGGTATTAAATTCTGCAAGAAATATTGTTCTTGAAACAGGCAATAAAAAATATGAAATAGATATATTAAATAGAGAAGGAAATATATACTTAAATAAGAGTAAATATAATATAGCTTTGGAAAAAATACGTCTAGTTGATAATATATTAAATGAAGAAGAATATCAAAAAGGATTCATAGATAGCAGAATTATTCTAGCAAATATATATTATGTAAAAGGTGATTGTGTAAAGGTTGTTGATACTTGCAATGATGGTATAGATGCATGTGGAGATGAATATATTAAACCTAAAGTTGTTTTATATAACATACGTGGAAAAGGTAATCTGGATCTTAAAAATTTTGATGAAGCTGTTAGAGACTATGGATTAGTATACAAGAAGAGCGAGAGTGTAAATTATAAAAAAGGTATAGTTTTTGCTTATATTAATTTAGCTAATATATATGAAAATTACTATCAAATATCTGATATAGCAGAAGAATATCTCTTAAATGTAACTAAAACTTGTGAAAAAAATAAATTTTTATATTATGAAATTATAGCACTTCATAAATTAGGTGAAATATATAATAGAAGATTTGATTACGAAAAATCACTAAAAATCTTTAAAGATGCTCTAAACAAATCTCAATATATGGAGTATAGAAATGGAATAGTTAAAAGTTTAAGTTTTATAGGAATGCTTCAGCTAAAACTAAATAACTATAAAGAAGTATTTAAAAATCTTAGTTTAGTAGAAAAGTATATTGAAAATAATAAAAGCAGTATAGAAGATATTCATCAATACTATTTATTAAAAGGAGAAATACTAATAGATATAGGATATCTAAAGGAAGCTGAAGAATATTTAAAAAAAGCATTGAAAGCTTATGAAAGAGAAGAAAGTTTATTAAAGTGGCGAATAAAACAGATACTTGTATTTATAAAACTAATAGATGATAATGAAAAAGTAAATTTGGATGAATATGTAGAATATATAAAAGATATAGCAAGCAGATACAAAGATTACTCAAATAAGGTAGAATATATGTATATTTGTGCAATTATTCTATATGAACAAGGACATAATAAATATGCACTAAGATTAATAGAGTATATATCACAAGACAATTGGGTAAGTCTTAATGATAGAGTTAAATTTAAGGAAATGTATTTTAGAGGTATTGTGTTTAAAGAAGATGAAAAGCTAACATTTTTATACGAAGCATTAAAATTAGTAAAAAAAGTAAAAGATAAAAAATTTGAATGTAGTATATATATTAAGTTAGGTCAATATTTTAATGAAAAAGGTCAATATAATTTTGCTGTATATTATTATCTTGAAAGTTGTGAAATAATAAGAGATATAATGCAAGATATACCTGAAAAATACAGATTAAAATATTTTAATGTGCATAATTTTATAAAGCCATTTCAAGGAATAGATTTCATAAAAAATGAGTATTTTCAAGATGAAATTTATGAGAAAGAATTACATGAACAAATGAACGTAACTTCAGAAAAAGACTTAGAAGAGATGCTACAGTTTAAGAAATTTATAGAACTATTAGATAGTAAAAAATTCATGAAATCTATGGGGAAAATATATAATGAATTTTTCTCAATAAGGATTAAACATCAAAAAGATATAATATCTAATCTACAATGTGACTCTATTAAAAATTTAAAACTAATAATACAGTATATATCGGCTAAAACCTTAGCAACTGAAGCGGAAATTGTAATAGAAGATGGAGAAAATCATTTTAAAACAATAGCATCCTTAACTGGAAATGACATAAGAGAAGAAAATAGAGATATTATTGAAAGAGTGAAAAAAACTAAAAATATATTTTATATTTTTAACAATGAGGTTTATTTTACTAATTTCAAATACAAGTCTTCAATTGATAGAAAAAGAGCATTGATATGTATTCCTATAATGTTGTATCCTAATGAAAATTTAAATTTTAATGAAGAAAAAAGACATATAAAAAGAAATCCTATAATAAATGGATATGTATATATAAGCTCAAGCAAGTTTTTAAACAATATAAATCAAAATACATTAGATGAAATTATGAAGTTAATTAATTTAATGGCGTATATAATAGATAAGTATCAGTTAACTATTAGTTGTTCTATTGATAAGCTTACAGGAGCATATACAAGAAAATATTTAGAAGATAAGTTGAGTGAAAGTATAGAATATGCAAATCTTAATAATGATAAGTTTTCTATAATAATGTTTGACTTAGATAATTTTAAAAATGTAAATGATACTTTTGGTCATCAGGTAGGAGATAAAGTTTTAAATAATGTATGCAATATAGTTATGAAAAATTTAAGGGAAGGAGATATCTGTGGAAGATACGGTGGAGAGGAATTTATAGCAATATTACCTAGAATAGGAGAAAATGAAGCTTTAAATATAGCTGAAAGAATAAGAGTAGCTGTAGAAAACAGCGAAATTCTAGGAGAAAAAAATCCTGTAACAATTAGTATAGGAATATCAACTTATCCAAAGCAAGCACAATTAAAAAGAGAGCTCATTGAAAAAGCTGATCAAGCATTATATATGGCGAAGGATTCTGGAAGAAATAGATGCAAAGTGTGGAAAAAAGAATTTAAAAATAAAGTTAAAGTTACAAGTAAATTAACAGGAATAATATCTGGAAATTTTACTCAAGATTCAAGAAATGTACTTGCTATGATTGAACTTATGGATATTGTTAATTCTGATTTAAAAGTTGAACAAAAAATATATAAAATTTTAGGGCATATTACGGGAACAACTGAAGCAGAGTATGCTAATTTAATATTTTTATCAAAGGATAATAAAGTAAAGGAAAATTTTGGGAGGAAGAAACTTCAAGAAGATTGGTCTTATGAATATGTATGTGACGAAAAAATACTTCAAGATGTTATTAATCAAAAACAGGGAACGTGTATTATGGAATGGAATAAAACGTTTAATTCAGATTTATTAACTGTTTTGCCAGAGTGGTATTCTGTTATGGTAGTACCTATTATTAATAAAAATATTATGAAAGCTATATTATATTTAGCTATTCCGTCTAAAGTAAAAAAATTTACTAGAGAAGAATTAAATTTTGTTACAATTTTAAGCAAAATTATAAAAGATATTTAGCATGATTTATTTTAAATACCTATAGTGGAGGAAAAATATTAATAATTTCCTCCACATAGGTATTTTTTTATAAATTAAAAATTTAAAGCATCAATACATTTCTTTATAGTTTGAGCTGAAGATACTAATTTATTTAGTTCATCATCATTTAAGGAAACTTCTAATGCTTTTTTAACACCGTTAGCGCCTACTATGGAAGGAATACCAAGATATATATTATTAAGACCATATTGTCCATCAAGAAGACTTGAAACGGTTAAAATGGAATCTTCATTTCTTAAAATAGCATCTACAATACGTTTAACAGCAAGACCAATTGCATAATAAGTTGCACCTTTTTTCTCAATTACTTCATATGCAGCATTTTTAACACTGTTTTCAATATCATATTTTTCAAGTCCATTGCATTTATGGCAGAAACGAGAACAATATTCTTCTATATCCATACCAGCTACAGTTGTTGTACTCCATGTAGCGATTTCAGAATCACCGTGTTCACCCATGATATAAGTGTGTATGTTTCTTGCATCTATATCAAAGTGCTCACTTAATAAATATCTGAATCTTGAAGTATCAAGAACAGTACCTGAACCGATTACTCTTTCTTTTGGGAATCCTGATAGCTTATAGGTAATATAAGTTAATATGTCTACAGGATTTGATACAACTAAAAGTATTGCATTAGGGCTATAGTGAGTTATTTGAGGAATCATTGATTTAAAAATTTCATAGTTTTTGTTTATTAAATCAAGTCTAGTTTCACCTGGTTTTTGAGCTGCTCCAGCAGTAATTATTACAATATCAGAATCTTTAGTATCGCAATAATCACCAGCGTAAATGTCTACAGGGCTTACAAAAGAGACTCCGTGTGCTAAATCCATAGCTTCACCAATAGCCCTATCTTTATTGATATCAACAATAACTAGTTCTGATACTAGAGATGACATCATTAATGCATAAGCTGTAGTTGACCCTACAAGTCCCGCACCTATTATTGAGATTTTAGTTCTTTTTGGATTCATAAGTAAATACCTCCATTTTCTTCTTTAGTGTACAATGTTAAAAATTTATTTTGAGATTCTAGTATACCATATATTCTTTTCAAAATGGAATAATAATATTTATTAAAATTTTTAATAATACAAAGTAATAATAATATTCAAATAAAATAAATATTTAAAAATAGGTTCATAGAAAAATTTTACAAATAAAAATATAAATGAATAATTTTATTTGCAAAATTCAATATTTCAATAATATTATTCATAAATGAAATGGAGATATTTAATTGGTACATATAGTATATACAAGGATTGTAGAGGGTATAAAATTATATAAAAATAAAATCTGAAAAAACTATAATGAATTTTTTAAAAAAAAACTTGCAAAAAATTAAATTAGTAGTAATATATATATATAGTAAAAATGAGGTAAAGATAAGTGAGTTTTCCTAAATACATTAGAAAAATAATATAAAAAATAGGGGGTACTTCAATGGAGGATAAAGAAAAAATAACAATAAAACCTATGGGTGATTGTGCAATTTCATTAAAATTTAGTGAAGATATTAACATACAAACCCATTTTAAAATACAATCTCTAGCACAATACTTGGATGATAATCCTTTTAAAGGAATGATAGAATATGTACCTTCTTTTATAAGTTTAACTATTTTTTATGATCCATTAGAAGTAATTAGCTTAGAAAAGGACAAAAATCAAACTCCATTTAATATAGTAAAAATAAAAATAGAAAAAATATTAGATAAATTAAGTAATAGACCATGTAATAATTCTAGAATAGTAGAAATTCCCGTATGTTATGGAGAAGAATTTGGACCAGATTTAAAAATTGTAGCTCAATACAACAATTTGAGTATAGAAGAAGTCATAAACATTCATTCAAGTTATGAAAATAGGGTATATATGATAGGATTTGCACCAGGATTTCCTTATCTTGCAGGAATGTCAGATAAAATAGCAACACCAAGGAAAAAGACCCCAAGACTATCAATACCAGCAGGTTCAGTTGGAATTGCAGGAGCTCAAACGGGAGTTTATCCAATATCCACTCCAGGAGGATGGCAACTCATAGGAAGAACTCCACTAGATTTATTTAATCCAGAAAGTGAAACACCAAGTCTTTTGAAAGCAGGTGACATAGTAAAATTTAAGTCTATTTCAAAAGCTGAGTATTATGAAATTAAATATGAAAAAGAACAAGGAATTTTAAAATGGGCATAAAGATAAAATCACCTGGACTTTTAACAACCATTCAAGATGGAGGGAGATACGGATTTAGAAAATATGGAGTAATAGTAAGTGGTGCTATGGATGAGATGGCTTTTAGAATTTCAAATTTATTAGTTGGAAATAATGAGTTCGATGCAGCATTGGAAATTACATTAATAGGACCCAAAATACAAATAGATAAAGATACGGTAATTTCTATTTGTGGAGGAGATATAGAACCTAAAGTTAATGGAATTAAGATTCCTATGTGGAGACCTATTTTTATTAAAAAAGGAAGTACTTTAAGTTTCGGACAATGTAAATTAGGGGCAAGATGTTATGTTGCATTTGGGGGTTCTTTTAATGTAGAAGAAGTTATGAAAAGTAAAAGCACATATATAAGAGCGGAAATCGGGGGATACAAAGGAAGAAAGCTAAATAGAAATGATGAATTAATGTTAAATGAACCATCTTATATGGGATTAAAAATTATAAAAAATCTTTCAATTCAGGCTAATTCTAATGGATTTTCATATCCAAAATGGTATGTAAGTAATACTATAATTCCAAAATACAATGTAAATTCAATAATAAGAGTAATTAAGGGTACAGAATTTGACTACTTTGATGAGAGTAGTAAACAAAGTTTATTTAAAGAAAATTTTATAGTTACTCCCGAGTCAGATAGAATGGGGTACAGGCTTAAAGGAAAAGAGCTTAAGCTAAAATCTCAGCTAGAAATGTTATCAGAAGCAGTAACATTAGGTACTATACAAGTTCCAGCAGATGGGAATCCTATATTACTTTTAGCAGATAGACAAACTACCGGAGGATATCCTAAAATAGCTGAAGCAATAAGTGTAGATATTCCAATTTTAGCACAACTTAAACCAGGAGATACCATAAAATTTAAGGAAATTTCATTAGAAGAAGCACAAAAGTTATACATAAAAAGAGAAAAAGATATAAGAAATTTAAAAACATCATTGAAACTAAAATTTGCGAGGTGATATAAAAATGAATTTTATAGATTTGAATTGTGATATGGGAGAAAGTTTTGGTGCATATACCATAGGAAATGATAAACAAATACTAAAATATATAACATCAGCTAATATTGCCTGTGGATTTCATGCTGGAGACGCTGATGTAATGAGTGAAACTGTAAAAATGGCTTTAGAAAATAATGTTTCTATAGGAGCACACGTAGGATTTAATGATTTAATTGGATTTGGAAGAAGAAAAATTGATATATCACCTAGAGAAGTTTATAACATAACTGTTTATCAGTTAGGAGCATTATATGGATTTGTACATGCAAATGGAGGAAGTATAAAGCATTTAAAACCTCATGGTGCGTTATATAATATGGCAGCTGTAGATGAAAAGCTAGCGGAAGCAACTGCGGAGGCTGTATATGATTTTAATCCAGAAATTACTTTGTTTGGACTTGCAGGAAGTAAACTTGTAGAAATGGGAGAAAAGATAGGACTTAAAGTTGCAAATGAAGTGTTTGCAGATAGAACATATACAGAAAAAGGAACGTTAACTCCTAGAAGAGAAAGAAATGCTTTAATTAATAATATAGAAGAGTCTATAAATCAAGTAATTAACATGGTAAAGGAAAAAAAGGTTATAACATTAAGTGGAAAAGAAATTAGAATTAATGCAGATACAATATGTATTCATGGAGATGGGGAAAATGCTTTAAGTTTTGCAAGAAATATAAAAGAAGCCTTAGAAAATGAGGATGTAAAAATTAGGGGATTTTAATTAAAAAATAAGGGGGCTAATATATGAAAGAAAATAAAACAAGAAGTATGGGGGTAATTTTAGGGGCTGCATTTCTAATGGCTACATCAGCTATAGGACCAGGTTTTTTAACTCAAAGTACTACTTTTACAGGACAACTAGGGGCTAGTTTTGGGTTTGTAATTTTAATATCAATAATTTTTGATATTGGAGCTCAATTAAATATATGGAGAATAATAGTTGTAGCTAAAAAGAGAGGACAAGAAATTGCTAACTTGGTGGTACCAGGGCTTGGATATTTTGTAGCTCTACTTGTAGTATTAGGGGGACTGGCATTTAATATAGGAAATGTTGGAGGTGCGGGATTGGGATTAAACGTGCTGTTCAATATAGATGAAAGAATAGGAGCAATTATTAGTGCATTAATAGCTATTGCAATATTTTTAATAAAAGATGCTCAAAAATCAATGGATAGATTTGCACAAATAATGGGGCTTATAATGATTATTGTAACAATATACATAGTGTTAACATCTAATCCACCAATTGGGGACGCGATGGTTAGAACATTTTCGCCAGAAAAAATAGATATGATGGCTATTATAACATTAGTAGGTGGAACTGTTGGAGGATATATTACCTTTGCGGGTGGACATAGATTATTGGATGCAGGAATAAAAGGGGAAGAAAATATTCCTAAGATGAATAAAAGTTGTTTTACGGGAATTGGAATAGCCTCACTTATGAGAATATTCTTATTTTTAGCAACTCTAGGTGTGATATCTAAAGGATTATCATTAGACCCAGTGAATCCACCAGCATCGGTATTTAAACTTGCGGCAGGAAATATAGGATATAAGATTTTTGGGATTGTAATGTGGTCTGCTGCAATAACTTCAGTTATTGGTTCAGCATATACTTCGGTATCATTTATAAAAACTTTTAATAAAAATCTAGAAGAAAATTCAAAAGTTATAATAATATTATTCATTATAATATCTACTGCTATATTTGTAATTGTAGGCAAACCAGTTAAAGTTATGATTTTAGTGGGTGCTTTAAATGGATTGATATTGCCTATTACGTTAGGAACTATGTTGATTGCAGCACATAAGAAAAACATAGTAGGAAACTATAAACATCCTTTATGGATGACAATTTTCGGAGCAATTATTGTTGTTATTATGGCTTATTTAGGAGTGTATACTCTTATAAATCAGCTTCCCAAGCTACTTATTTAGTACTTAAAATTTTAATTTGAAAGGATGATAGTTTTGAATTATAAGGAAATATGTGAAATCATAAAAACAGTAAGTGATTCTAACTTAACTGTTGTAGAAATAAAAGATAAAGATATATGTATGAAAATGTCTAAAGAAATTACTATAAATGATAAACTTGAGGTAGCAAAGGATAAAGTAAATAATATTCAAAACATAAAAGAAAAATGTGAAGAAAACTATGATGAAGAGTATGAAATTATTTCATCACCATTAGTAGGAACATTTTATAAATCTCCAAGTCCAGATAGTGATCCTTACGTAAGTGTAGGAAGTAAAGTTTTAGAAAATGATGTTTTATGTATTGTAGAAGCAATGAAACTTATGAATGAAATAGAATCTACAGTAAGTGGAGAAGTAGTGGAAATATTAGTTCGAGATGGAGAAATGGTTGAATATAATCAGCCTTTATTCAAAATAAAAAGATAGAATAAAACTAAAAAACATATTTTGGAAAGAGGTATGATTATGATAAAAAAGGTGTTAATTGCAAATAGAGGTGAAATAGCAGTTAGAATTATAAGAGCATGTAAAGAGCTTAATATAAAAACCGTAGCAGTTTATTCTGAAATAGATAAGGAATCAATGCATGTAAGACTTGCAGATGAATCTGTATGTATTGGAAAAGCTACTGCGAATGAAAGCTATTTAAATATAGGGAATATTATAATGGCTGCAAAACTTAAAAATGTAGATGCTATACATCCGGGATATGGATTTTTATCTGAAAATTGCGATTTTGCAAGGATATGCGATGAGTACAATATAAAATTTATAGGACCTGATGCTGATACAATTTATAGCCTGGGAAATAAGTCTAAAGCTAGAGAAATGATGATAAAGGCTGGAGTACCTGTGGTACCTGGATCTAATGGTGCAGTTAAAACAGAAGAATGTTCATTAAAAGAAGCGGAAAGAATAGGATATCCAGTAATGGTTAAAGCATCAGCAGGTGGTGGCGGAAGAGGAATAAGAATTGCAAATTCTAAGGAAGAACTAATAAAGGTATTTAATACAGCTAAAACAGAAGCTAAAAATGCTTTTGGTGATGACACAATGTATATAGAAAAATTAATAGAAAATCCAAGACATATAGAGTTTCAAATTTTAGGAGATAATTATGGTAATGTAATTCACTTAGGAGAAAGGGACTGTTCTATACAAAGAAGACATCAAAAAGTACTAGAAGAAGCGCCTTCAGCAATTATGGATATAGATACTAGAAAAAGAATGGGAAATGCGGCTATTATGGCTGCCAAAGCTGTTAAATATAAAAATGCAGGAACTATAGAATTTTTGCTAGATAAAAATGGAGATTTTTATTTTATGGAGATGAATACTAGAATTCAAGTAGAACATCCTGTAACAGAAATGGTAACTAATATTGATTTGGTAAAGGAGCAATTAAAGATAGCTTCAGGTTATAAAATGGAAATCTCTCAAGATGATATAAGAATAAAAGGGCATGCAATAGAATGTAGAATAAATGCAGAAAATCCTAAAAATAATTTTAGACCATCACCTGGAAAAGTAGAATTTGTACATTTCCCTGGAGGGGCTGGGGTTAGAGTAGACAGTGCAATATACAATGGAAGCAAAATACCTCCTAACTATGACTCAATGATTGCAAAACTAATTTGTTATGGAAAAAATAGAAGTGAAGCAATAATAAAAATGAAAAGAGCATTAGGGGAATTTTCAATAGATGGTGTTAAAACTAATTTAGAATTTCAATTTGATATTTTAAATAATAAAAAATTTAATGATGGAAATTTTGATACTTCTTTTATAGAAAGAGAATTTAAATGATTTTATACTGATGAAAAAAGGTTATGCTATATTAAGGTTTTGCATAACCTTTTTATAAAATAAAAATCATTCATTTAAGAAGTTAAGAACCTCATCTACCTTACTAGCGAGTCCAGCAATTATTAGTCTATCGCCTTTTAAAATTTGAGTTTCTGCAATAGGAAGAATTTCTTTTCCATCTCGTATTATTAAGAAAACTCTAAAGTGATAGGGAAAGGATATTTCTTTAAGTGATTTACCTAGAATATTTTCATTCATAGGTACAACTTCCATTATTGAAATATGATTTATAGGTTCTGTATCTATTTCTTCTATATTATCTCTTTTAAATGCTTTATCAAAGATCATAGGAAATAGTATACAGGATATTATTGTAGTAAGTATAAATGTTGAATAATCTGAGGAAGTAATAATTTTCAAATTATATGCCATTTGAGCTCCTACAATAAATAAACTTAGTTGAGCTGATAGAATCAATCCACCAGATATAGCTTTATTGAATCCAAATATATGTGACATAAGTAAAAATGGTACTAGTTTAACTATTAAAATTACTAATAAAAACAAAGGTATTTTAAGTAATGATTTTGGATCAGTAAATACAGATGATATATCAAGGTTAACTCCAACCATGATGAAATAGATAGGAATTAAAAAACCGTAACCTAATATATCCAGTTCATGCATAAGATCTTCTCTGCCCTTATCAAGTATCAATGTAAAAATAAATCCGGCTAAAAAGGAGCCTAAGATTATTTCTGCACCAATTTTACTAGAAAGTGTTACAAGTAAAAGAATTAATGCAAAAGCAGCTCGAACACCTATGTGTAAATTTCTAAAGGAAGCTGTTGATAAATCTAAAATGTGAGAAAACTTTTGAATTACTTTAAAGATTAAAAAGGCTACTACAAATAATATTATAAATAAAAAATTTTTATAAGTTAAACCGCTGCTAATAGTTGAAGAAATAATAGGTAATGCTAGTAAACATATAAATTCACATATTAATGTGTATATAAGTAGTGTTTGACCATATTCGGTATTAAGCAAATTTTTCTCTTTCAAAAAAGGAACAATGAGTCCTGGAGCTGAAGCTGAAAATAAAAATGTTAGAAAACCTACATTTTTTATAATTCCAAAGTGAAATAGTGAAAGAGATAAAATAAATGATACTATGAGAGAGATACCGAACATTAAAAAAGACATTAAAAGTCTTTTTACCAGTTGTTTTTTATTATTACCTGCTCTTAGTTTATCAAAATCTATTTCAAGACCACTTAAAAAAAGTAGATAAGCTAATCCCAGGTGAGATAAAAAACCTATCCAGATGTCTTCATTAACTAGGTTTAAAAAGCTTTTACCAATTATAATTCCAATAAAAATTTCTCCAACAACGAAGGGAACTCTAAATTTTTTAAAGGAATTTATTATAATTGGCGTTATAAAGGCAAATAGAGACAATATAAGCATTGAATCAAAATTAATGTTTTCTGTCATGAAATCACTTCCAATCTTAGTAAAATACTTACTGTAATTTATTTATTATAGTTTAGCAAAAAAAATTTAAATTACAAGTAAAATATTTTTAAGTATTTATAGTATGTGTAAAATTTATATAAATAATTATAGGGGGTTTGGGGATATGAGTATTAAAAATAAAGAGATTTTTTCAAGAAATAATGTGCTTTTTGATAATATAATAGATGAATTTTCAATTGTTGCAGAAAAAAATAATATTATAAATCCATTGTTATATAAAAAATATGATGTAAAAAGAGGACTTAGAAATGAAAATGGTACAGGTGTTTTAGTAGGACTTACTGAAGTTGGAAATGTTCATGGGTATAAGATTGAAAATGGTATAAGAATTCCTGATGAAGGAAAGTTAACTTATAGAGGAATTAATATAAACGATATTGTAGGTGCTTGTAATAGAGAGAAACGATTTGGATTTGAAGAAGTTATTTATCTGCTGTTATTTGGAGAATTACCTACCAAAGCTCAACTACAAAAGTTTCAATATATAATTTCAGAAAGTAGAGAACTTCCAGAAGATTTTACAGAGGACATGATACTAAAGTTTCCAAGCCATAATATAATGAATAAACTTCAAAGAACGATACTTGCAGCATATTCATTTGATGACAATCCAGATGACATAAGTACAAAAAATTTACTAAGACAAAGTATAGAATTAATTTCAAGAATGCCAACAATGATAGCACATGCATATCAAGCAAAAATTCATTACTATGATAATAAAAGTTTAGTATTACATTCGCCAAGAAAAGATTTAAGTACAGCAGAAAATATTTTGTATATGATAAGACCGGACAATAAATATACAAAAACAGAAGCTGAAATTTTAGACTTAGCCCTTATAATTCATGCGGAACATGGAGGGGGAAATAACTCAGCTTTTGCAACTCATGTAGTTTCATCGACAGGAACGGATACTTATTCGGCAATTGCAGCGGCAGTAGGATCTTTAAAAGGACCTAAACATGGTGGAGCTAATATAAAAGTTACCAATATGATGAAAAACATAAAAGAAAACATAAATGATTGGGAAGATAAGGATGAAATAAGAAAATATCTAATAAAAATATTAAAAAAAGAAGCTTTTGATCATTCTGGATTAATATATGGAATGGGACATGCAGTATATACATTATCAGATCCAAGAGCGGTATTACTTAAAAAGAAAGCAGGACAGCTAGCAAAGGAAAAGGGAGGGGAAAAAGAATTTAATTTATATAAGAATATAGAGGAAGTAACTAAGAAAATATTTAGAGAAATTAGGGGATATGATTCAATTACAGCGAATGTTGATTTATATTCTGGACTTGTATATGATATGCTAAATATACCTAATGATTTATATACTCCTATTTTTGCAGTGGCTAGAACTCCAGGATGGTGTGCTCATAGAATAGAACAAATACTTAGTGAGTTCAAAATAATAAGACCAGCTTACAAAAATGTTAAATTAGAAAGAAAGTATATACCTTTAAGTGAAAGATAAAAAATAAGCCAATCTTCTTAATTAGAAGGTTGGCTTATTTGAATATCAGAATTATTTCTTTTGTGGGCAAAAAAACTTGTACCCCAAACGCCCAATACTATCATTATAGCTCCTATGCCATGATAATATTTAAGTTTTTCATGTAAAAAGATAACTCCACCTAATATAGATATTATAGAAGTTACATTTTCAAATACAGAATACTTAGAAACATCTATTTTAGAAATTGTAAAATTAATTAAGAAAAATCCAATTACAGAAGATAAAATTCCTAAATATAAAATAGATATAATAAAATTAGTATTTTTTAAAGGTTCAAAATAAGCTTGTAATGTATGTGATCTTAAATGGTTTATAAACGATATAGAATTAAAAATAATAGTAGCAAGACCACTCATAAAATAGGTTATTTCTATTGGTTTAAAGTTTGATGATAGCTTTTTAGATAATATACTAAAGGTTGATCCGCATAAAACTGAACCAAATAGAAAAAATATACCAAGTAGGCTACCTTTATTGGAATCTGATGATTGCATTAAAACAATATAAATAACTCCACAAACTGAAAGAATTATTGAGAATATTTGAAGCGGAGTTTTTTTCTCTTTTAAAAAATAAGAAGAAAATATAGCAACAAAGATAGGAATAAGTGCTATTACTATTCCAGCTTGTGATGCAGAACATAATTTAAGTCCTTTAGATTCAAAAAAGAAATAAATTACAGGCTCTATTAATGATAAAATAATAAGATATTTTATAGGCTTATTTTTATAATTTACTTTAACAATTCCTAAAATTATAAGTAATGTTATAGTTAAAAAAGCTGTTAAAAATCTAAAAGACAATAGAGTAACAGCATCTACAATGTTTAGAGCTGTTTTAGAAAATATAAAAGTAAGTCCTAAAATTACAGAAACACAACACGCTGTAAAATAGGGCAAAACACGATCATTTTGGCTCATTAGATAACCTCCTAAATATACTAATTTTCTTTAGTTTTACCATACTTTATAATAATAGCATAGAGATTTATAGAATAAAAGATGGAATTATGAAACAAAAGATAGAAAAGAGGCGTTTTATGAAAATAGGATATGCATGTATTCCAATTATTCTAAGTTACAAGACAAATAGAAGTTTCATGCTTAAAAATTTTAATTATGAAAGATTTTATAATTGTGTTAATGAAAACCTTCATGATCTATATAAAATTTTAGAACAAAATATTAAAAATAATATTTATTTTTTTAGAATAAGTTCTGACATCATTCCTTTTGCAAGTCATAAGATCAATGATATTAAATGGTGGGAAATTTTTGAGGATGAATTATGCTATATAGGTAAGTTTATAAAAGAAAATGATATAAGGGTATCTATGCATCCTGGCCAATACACTGTATTAAATTCTCCATCACAAGAAGTAGTAGATAAAAGTATAAAGGACATAGAATATCATGCTAAGTTTTTGGAGTCATTAGACTTAGATTATACACATAAAATAGTTTTACATGTAGGTGGAGTTTATAGTGAAAAGGATAATGCTATATGCAGATTTAAAAACAATTTTGAAAAATTGTCAGTAACCGCTAAGAAAAGATTAATAATAGAGAATGATGAAAAAATGTATAATATAGAAGAAGTTTTAAGTTTATGCAAGGAACTAAATATTCCTGCTGTATTTGATAACTTACATCATAAATTTAATTTATCCTTAGATAATAATTTAGATGAAATTTTTAAAAATGTTATTTCTACATGGAAAATAGAAGATGGGAAACCTAAGATACATTATTCTGATGAGGATTTTGCAAAGAAAAGAGGGGCACATTCGAATTTTGTGGATATAAAAAACTTTTTAAGTTACTATGATAAAATAAAAAAATATGATGTGGATATTATGTTAGAGGTAAAAGATAAAGATATATCAGCTATAAAATGTATAAAAGCACTGGAAAGCCTTAATATAAAAGACAATAATAAAAAGAATCTTATTATTAAGGATCAGCTAGAAAAATATAAGTATTTAATAAGTGAAAGAGGAATAGAACTTTATAGAGAGGTAAGCAGAAAATTTAGTAATAGTTACGATGTTATAGAATTCTATAAATTCATTGATAAAATTTTAAAATTAGATATAAAAGAAAAGGAATTTAGATATACATTTAATGAAATCTGGAAAGATTTTAGATATAAAGTAACCGAAGTAGAAAATAAGCAAATTTTAAAATTAATAAATAATGATTTAGATTATATAAAAATAAAAGAAAAATTAAAAAAGTTATCAACTAAATATGAAATTAACAATATGATAACAAGTTATTATTTCTATTATTAGAATAATTAATAAGGATAAGTAATTTATAAACTTATCCTTTTATAATAAATTTATATCACTATGTTTTGCAAATTCAGTTAAAATATCTTCTGTAATGTAGTGATGTAAATTTCTAAAATTTCTAGCACGACATATAAAACGAAGAGTTAATACAATTTTTCCATCATCTATAGAAGTATAGATTGTATGAGATAAGTTCTGATAATTTATAGGAAGTGTTTTAGAAGCAATATCTAAAGCATCTTTAGCCTCTTCTTCAATATTTCCAAGCTTTTTATTGGCAATGGAAAGTATTATTTCTTTGGCTTTTTTCCAATTACTATCCATACTTACTAGAGTATTAATTTCTATCCATGTATATGGAAAAGAGTTTGTTTCATTTATAATTTCTTTTGTTAGAAGTTTTATATTAGGTATTGATATTAGCCTTCCCGTACTTTGGCCATAAGTTTTATTATCAGTTGTAGTAACTTCAATTATTGTAGTATAGAACCATCCAATTTCTAAGACATCTCCAAGACTATGTCCTATTTTAATTCTATCTCCCATTTCAAAAGGTTTTTGGGTATGTATTGTTATCCATCCAATAAAATTACCAACTACGTCTCTACATGCAAATGCAATAGCAGCAGAAAATATTCCAAGAAATGCAAACAAGTCTTTATAATCATACATCCATATAGGAAGTATAAGAATTATGCATATAAATTTAAAAGTTGAGGAAATTACTTTTTTATATTTTATTGTATCTCTAGAACAAAAGTTAGACTTATCTATTATATTAGATATACTCTTTATAAGAAAGTAGGCGCTAAATACTATTATAAGTGTAACTAAAAGTTTCATTGCTATATTGGTGTTTTTAAATTGATCAGTTAAGTTAAGTATTAATTTTTGCAAATTTAAGTCTCCTTTTCTAAAAATAGTTTACTATATTAAAACACATTGTTATAAATAAGTATACATCATGATAAAAATTGTAGAAATATTATTTTAAATTATAAAGTTAAAAATAGATGATTTTTTAATTGAATAAGTAAAATTTACTAGTTATAATTGTAAATATAGTTTCTTAACAGAAACAATAAAATTAGAGGGGGAAGTTAGTTGCTAAAATTTCAGGACATAAGAGATGAAATAATAAATACAGGTCTTTTAATGTTAAAAAGCAATATGACGGTTGGAACATGGGGAAATATAAGTGCTAGAATAGAAAATGAAAAATTAATGGCCATAACTCCAAGTGGAGTAGATTATGAATGTATACATCCTGAAGACGTTGTCATTATGGATTTTGAAGGAAATGTAGTTGATGGAGATAAAAAACCTTCAATTGAATTTCCTATGCATGGAACCATATATAAGGGAAGAGAGGATATAAGTGCTATAGTACATACGCATAGTGAATATGTTACTTCATTTGCTATTGCAAGAAAACCTATACCAGCGGCTGCTGAAGATATGGTAGAAATCGTTGGTGGTGATGTAAGAGTTAGTGATTATAAGCTTCCAGGAGATATAGGGCTTGGATATGCTGTACTACATACACTTCAAAATAGAAATGCTGCTATACTTGCAAATCATGGGTGTATTTCTATAGGAAGAAGTTTAAAAGAAGCATTAAAAACTGCATTAGTTGTTGAAAAGTCAGCTAAAGCAGTAATCTATTCAAAGATATTGGGGAGAACTGTTACTTTAGGAAAAGATGATATAGATAAAATGAGGGAATTTTATTTAAACAGTTATGGACAAGAATAAAAAAACTTTAGTTGAAAACAGCTCCCTGTCTAATTGACAGGGAGCTGTTTTCAACTGGAGTTTTTACTAGAATACAATTTAATTTATAATTTTTTCATGTTTTCTTAAAATTTTCATATCTCTAATAAAGAAATAACTAGTAATTAAAGTAGCTGCTACATCGGCAATAGGTTGAGATAACCATATACCATCTAATCCTAAAAATTTAGGAAGTATTATAATTATAGGTATAAGAACTATAACCTGTCTTAAAAAGCTTAAAAATATAGATATTTTAGCTTTCCCAATAGCTTGAAAATAATTAGATGTAACTATTTGATATCCAACTAGTGGAAGAAGGATTAAATCAATTCTTATTCCATGACAACCTAAAACAATAAGATTTGGAGCATCTTTTGCAAAAGCTTTAAATAATATATGAGGAAAAAATTCAACGGCAATAAATCCAATAGATGCTATTGAAATGCCAGAAATTATAGCAAGTTTAATAGCTTTTATAACTCTTGGGTAGAGTTTAGCTCCATAATTGTATCCTAAGATAGGTTGAACACCTTGGTTTATTCCAAAAATAGGCATGAAAATTATAGTAGATATGCTAGCTATTATACTCATAGCAGCAACTGCGTCATTTCCTCCATATTTAAGAAGTCCCATATTATAAAGAGCGACTACGGCACTATTTGCAAGTTGTATTGAAAAAGGAGAAAGTCCTATTGAAAATATATCCTTAGATGTTTTAAATGTTAATTTAAGATTACACTTTCTTATTTTTAATATGCTACCACTATTTTTACTAGTAAAGTAGTGAAAAACTAAAATAGTATTTACTGTGGCAGATATAATAGTTGCAATAGCAGCGCCTTTAATACCTAGTCCAAGTCCTATTTTAATATTAAAAATAGAATCAAAAATAAAAATAGGATCTAATATTATATTTAATAATGCTCCTACAAGCATAGTTCTCATAGCAATTTTGGGATTGCCTTCAGAACGAATACTGTTATTTATTCCAAAACCTAAATTTTGAAATACACTTCCAGCAAGTATTATTGATATATATTCTTTAGCATAAAATAAATTATCTCCAGTGGCACCAAAAATATTTAAAATAGGTGTTAAAAATACTAAACCTATAATAGATATAATCAAAGAAATGATTATATTTAATATTACAGATTGTCCTAAAATCTTTTCAGCATAATCTTTATTATCTTCTCCAAGTTTAATTGAAATAAGTGTTGCAGCACCTAGACCGACTAACATACCAAATGCCATTATTATAGTAGTCAATGGAAGAGTTATGCCAAGTCCAGCTAAAGATTTTGCACCTATGCCGTTTGGAATATTACCTATATAAATTCTATCAACTATATTATAAAGAGCATTAACAAGCATTCCTATAATTGCGGGTATAGAAAATTTTATTAGCAATTTTCCTATGCTTTCAATTCCTAATTCTTTTGAGTTATCTATATTATCGCCTCCTTGTATTTATGAGTATTATGCTAAAAAATATATAAAAGGAATTATATCATATATTTCAATTATAGTATATTAAGTAATAAAATTTTATTCTACAGGAAAATATAAAAAGTAAGAAAAAATATTATTTACTATATATATAATCAAAAGGATGGTGTGAACATGTGGATGTTTATGCTTAGTTTGCCACAAGAATTTGTAACTCCTATAATATCAGCTACATCAGTCATAATAGGTTCACTGATTGGAGGAATATGTACATGGATTACTGCAAGACATTCCATAAAAAAAAGTACAGAAGTTGAAAATAAAATAGTTGAAGAAAATATAAAATATGATGAAATAAAAAGATTAGAAAGTTTTAGGCAAAATGTAAATATAATAAGGCTTGATATATCAAATGCTGTATTTCAAAGTATAAGAAATATAAAAAAGATTGAACAGAAAAATTACATAAACAAATATCCAATACCTTTGAATAAAGAATATTCAAAAGTAATATCATGTTTGAATAAAAAATTTACATTAAAAGAGCTGAGTTATATATATCAGTTATATGCTATTATAGAAATTTTAAACAATCACATAGGTGAAATAGATATTACTATTAAAGATAATCTCAAATATAATTTAATTAAAGAAGATTGTGAGCTTATACTAAAAAAAATATATGGTGAAAAATATAAAGAAGTTTTTAATTGGAATATAGATAATATGACTTATGAAGAGATATATAATAATAACGTTATAAAAGAAGGATATAAAAAAGTATTAAAAAAGTTAGATGATATATCTTCTTTATAAAAAATAATATAAACAGAAAGTTGAATATTAATTTAATAAGTTACACAAAATATTAAAGAAATTGATAAAGAAGGAGGAATTATAAAATGTCACAATTAAATCAATTGGAATTACAAAATTTAAGACATTTAATAGGACATCATCAAACTATAACAGTTAAGTTAACAGATTATGCTAATCAATCTCAAGATCCACAAGTAAAACAAATATTTGAGCAAGGTGCAAATGCAGCATCTCAAACAGCACAACAATTAATAGGATTTTTGTCATAGTAAATATTTAATATAAAGGAGGCTATAAAAGTGCAAGAAAAAGATATGATGAATGATGTACTATCTATGGTGAATAGTAGTGTTGGAAAATATGGAGATATTATAACTCAATGTAGTAATATGCAGCTAAGAGAAACTCTTCAACAAAAAAGAAACGGAGACGAACAATACCAACTTCAATTATATGAACTAGCTAATCAAAAAGGATTTTATAAACCAGCAGCTGAGGCTACTTCTCAAGAAGTGCAAGAAGTTAAATCTCAGTTAACACAATGCTAATTATATAAATTAAAAATTATTTATAAAAACTGTTTATATCTGTATAAATAAATGCATATATAAACAGTTTTTTTATTGATTAAAATATTGTTGTTGAATAATAGATAATAATTGACTAAAATTTAATACAAAGGAGGTGTGAAATGGATAATATAGGATTAGTATTAGAAGGTGGAGGTATGAGAGGAATTTATACATCAGGTGTACTAGATTTTCTTATGGAAAAAAATATTTACATTCCATATGTCATAGGGGTATCTGCTGGTGCCTGCAATGCTTCTTCATATGTATCTAAACAAAGATATAGAAGTAGAGATGTAAATTTAAAGTATATAAAAGATCCGCGATATATAGGTATAAAAAATCTTATACTAGAAAAAAGCATATTTAGTATAAAATTTCTTTATGATGAAGTACCAAATAAACTTGAACCATTTGATTATGAACAATTTAAAAAATCCACTCAAAAATTTATGATAGGAGCAACTAATTGTAAAACAGGAGAGATTGTATATTTTGAAAAAAATCAATGTAAAGATATACTTAAAGTAATAAGAGCTTCTAGTAGTTTACCATTAGTAACTCCAATTGTAAATTTAAACGGTGAGCCATATTTAGATGGGGGAATTTCTGATTCGATTCCAATAAGAAAAGCAATGAAGGATGGTTACACAAAGAATATTGTGGTTTTAACTAGACCTAAAGAATATAGAAAGGAACCAATCAAATATAAAAGAATTATAAGATTTAAATATAAAAAATATCCTAAATTGATAAATAAGATTCTTAATAGATATAAAGAGTACAATGAAACTTTAGATTACATAGATGAATTGGAAGAAAAAGGTCAGATAATTGTAATTAGACCATCTAAGGATTTGAAAGTTGACAGATTAGAAAAAAAAGTTGATAAATTGGAGGCTTTATATAATCTTGGCTATGAAGATACAAAAAAAGTTTATGATGATATAAAAAACTTATTTAAAGAGCAGAAATAGGACTGCTCTTTTTATTTATGTTGAAAAAAATGAAGAAATGTTTACACTAAATGTAAGAATTAGTATAATATATAATTATATGTATCAATAATGAAATAAAGTAGAAAAAATGGAGGAAATTTTCATGGAGTATTATAAAAAAAAGGGTGAATTAATTTTAGAAGAATTTATATGTAATAAAAAAGAGATGAATATAAAAGAATTCCTTGAAATTGCTTTAAAAGTTGTTGATGCCGTATCAGAAATACATAAAGAAGGGATTATATATAAATATTTAAATCCCCAAAATATCATTTTAGACATAAATAAAGAAGTAAAGTTAATGGAATCCACATTTATGTATAGAGATATTAACTATAATTTAAGGTATATGGCTCCAGAACAAATTGGAAGAATGAAAAAAAATATAGATTTTAGAACAGATCATTATTCTTTAGGAGTTATTTTTTATAGGATGCTTACAGGAAAATTACCTATAGAAGTAGATGATGAAATTAAATTATCATATTGTAGTACAAATAAAATACCTATTTCACCTAAAAGAATTAAAAGCACAATACCTATGGTTATATCTAAAATAGTTATGAAGTTACTAGAAAAAGATGCAGAGGAAAGATATAAAAGTACATATGGTATTAAAGTAGATTTAAAAAAAAGTTATAAGTCGCTGATATTTAGTGGAGATATATATAATTTTCCTTTAGGAGAAAGAGACATTTCAGACAAACTTCAATTTACTAATAAAATATATGGAAGAGAAAAAGAAATTAAGATTATAATGGATAAATACCATAGGGCTTGTAGAGGAACATTACAGTACGTATGTATATCAGGAGATAGTGGTATGGGCAAAACTGTTATTGGTAATGAAATTAGTAAAAGAATAGTAAAGGAAGGAGGAATATTGCTTTCAAGTAAATGCAAAAAATATAATAATAATGTTCCATATTATCCTTTGATTGAGTGTGCAAGAATGCTTATAAATAAAATTTTAATGGAAGATGAAGAAGAAATAAGTAATCTAAAAAAGGATATTTTAAAATCAGTGGGAAATAATGCACAAATTATAACTAAGTTTGTACCAGAAGCAGAATTTTTAATAGGAAAGCAACCTCCTTTAGAAGAAATAGGATTTATAGAATCTAAAAGTAGATTTAACATGGTTATAATTAGATTTATAAGAACAATACTTAATATGAAAAAACCTATAGCAGTATTTTTAGAAGATATACAGTGGTTAGATGAAAGTTCATTATATATTATAAAAAAATTTTTTTTAAATGAAGAAAATAAATATCTATTTATGTTAACTACTCTTAGAACAATTGACATAAAAGATAATAATTTTTTAAAAGAAATATTAGAACAGAAATGTGTATTAAATATTAATCTAGAATCTTTAAATAAATACAATATAGAAAATTTAATATGTGATACTTTGTGTTGTAATAGGGAAGATGTAAAGGAACTTGTTAAATTTATTAATATAAGAACAGATGGCAATCCATTTTTTATAAAGACAAGCATTGAAAGTATGTACTTAAATGGAGTTCTAAAGTTTGATTACAGCAATAATAAATGGATATGGGATATGAATTTATTAAAAAATATGAAAATAGAAAATAATATTTTTGAAATAATAATCAGAAAAATCAATTATCTTCCGAGTAATACAAAAGAAATATTAAGAGTTGCATCATGTATAGGACAAGAATTTTCTTTAAAAGCCATAAGTGGAATTCTAGATATATCTATTAATAATGTATTCAATAATATAATTCCTGCTATTACAGAAGGTGTTATAATACTTGATGAATATGCAACTAAAAATAAAGTATATAGATTTTCACATAGTCAAATACAGATGCAAATCTATGATTGCATTACTAAAGAAAAAAAAGAAATGTATCATTTATTTATTGGAAGATATTTTTATAATAAGTATTCAAAAGATAAGTTAGAAAGTAAACTTTTTGAAGTAGTAAATCAATTAAACAAAGGAAAAAATTTAATTAGTGAGCATAATGAAATATACAATTTAATTAAATTAAATTTGACCGCTGGATTAAAAAATAAGGAGGCGGGTATACACAAATTAGCTTTGAGATATTTTAAAGTATCATATGATTTATTAGAAGAAAATTGTTGGAACGAGAATTATGACTTAACTTATGCAGTTAGTATAGAATTAGCAGAGTGTGAATTTATGAATAAAAATTTTGAAAAGGCAGAAGAACTTTTTGAAGTTATACTAAAAAATGTAAAAACTCCATGGGAAACTATAAAAATATATAATATGAAAGTTTGCATATATACATACTTTAGACAGATGGATAAGGCTATTGAAACTGGAATAACTGGATTAAAAGTTTTAGGAATACATATTTCAGAGAAACCTAATTTTATAAAGGTTTGTTATGAAGGATTGAGAATTAGAATAATAAAAAATGTTATTGTTAATTGTAGTAAGTATAATAAATTTATTGTAAAAGAAAATAATATGATGGAAGAACTTAGAAAGTTATTTTTTAATATGAGTTTTTTGGCAATAATGTATGATAAAAATTTATTTATATTATTGGTATTGAAAGAAATGCAAATAAATATATACAATACAAAATCTAATAATCAGGTTTTTACAAATATAAATTATGAGTTTTTAATTATGGATTTATTAAAAAATTACGGAAAAAGTTATGATATAGCCTTGGAAGATTTAAAAAGATGTTATAAAAAAATGGATACAATTATTTATGCAAAGGCATATACAGTATTTTCTAATTTTATGGTTCTTTGGAGCAAAGATTATAATATTACTCTTAATCACTTATCTAAATGTTATGATATATGTATGCAAGCTGGGGAAGTTAGTTGTGCAGCATTTACAGTAAATAATATGGTTACTGTGTTTTTAATGAAAGGTGAAAATTTAATAGAAATAAAAAATAAAATAAAAGTATATATTGATGATATAGAAAAGAGTAACTCTTATGATATAAGAGATGACTTAGCATTAAATAATCGCATAATAGATGTTTTAATGGGTGATGAATATGAGGAAAAAGGTATATTATCCGGAAAAGGGTATATGCTAAGGGATGAATATCTTGGCATATATACTTATAAAATAGTTTTAAATTATATGCTTGGAAACTATGAAGCTTCTATAGAAATTATGGAGACTAGAGAAAAAAATATATGTAATTTAAATGAATTTTATATAAATAATTTATATTATGTATTTGCTTGTCTTACAACTATAAAATTATTTGAAAAATGCACTGAAAATCAAAAAAGAAATTATATAAAGAAAATAAAAACTTACATGAAGTTTATCAAAAAAATGGCAAATATAAATCCAAACAATTTTTTGAGTATGTATATATTAATTAAGGCGGAATTTTATAGGGTAAAGAATAAAGGATATAAGCTTGAGAGATTGTATGATGAAGCTATAAAAATTGCAACTAAGAATAATATGATAAATAATATAGCATTAATTAGTGAAATTGCTGGAAATCATTATAAATCTCAAGGAAATATGACTGTAAGTAAACTATATTTAATTCAAGCATATACTTTTTATAAAAGATGGGGATGTAAGTTAAAGGTAAAGGATTTAGAAAATAAATATCCAGAAATCTTTAAAAAGAATTCTTCTTATGGCAAAAATGATTGTTCTTTAATTAATAATATAGTAAATAAGTTATATATTGATGATATGTTTGAATGTTCTATTGAAATGAAGAGAAGTAAGTATGAATTCATGAAATTTATTAAGGCATTCCAATCTATTTCAGGAGAAATTGTTCTAGAGAACCTATTAAAAGAGCTTATGATAAATTTAATTGCAAGTGTTGGTGCAGAAAGAGGATGCCTAATATTAAATAAAAATAATAAGTTATTTATAGAGGCGGAAGGAGAAGGAGATGAGATATGCTCCATAATGGAAAATCCAATAACTCTTGATGAGTACACAAAAGTCTCTAAGCTTTTAGTGAATTATGTTGTTAGAACAAAGAAAAGTATTCTTTTAGATGATGGAAAATGTGAAGATATAGTTTTTGATGATAAATATATAGTAGATAATAAAGTTAAATCAATTTTATGCACTCCTATAATAGCTAAGGAAAAAATTATTGGAATAATATACTTAGAAAATAGATTTTCTTCTGGAGTTTTTAATGAAAAAAGATTGGATATAGTAGAACTTATAGCTTCTCAAGCAGCAATTTCTATTGAAAATGCTTTTATGTATAAAGAAATAAATGAGCTAAATAAAGAACTAAAGAAAACTGTAGATGAAAGAACAAAACTTTTAAATGAAAGTATAAAATATGAAGAAATGAGAACTGAATTTTTTGCGAATATTTCTCATGAATTAAGAACTCCATTAAATGTTATTTTTAGCGGATATCAAATGTTAAATCTATTATTGGGAAACGAAAACTTAGATAATAAAGAAAAAGTAGATAAATATATGGATACTATGAAACAAAACTGCTATAGATTAGTAAGACTTATAAACAATTTAATTGATATTACTAAAATAGATTCTGGATTTTTTGAGTTGAATATGATAAATGTCAACATAGTAAGTATAGTAGAAACTATTACTTTATCTGTAGCTCAATATATAGAAAGTAAAGGAATAAATTTAATTTTTGATACTTTTGTAGAAGAAAAAGTAATGGCTTGTGATGTGGATAAAATAGAAAGAATTATATTAAACTTACTTTCAAATGCAGTAAAGTTTACTAATAAAGGTGGTAATATATTTGTTACAATGTATGAAGAAGATGATAATATTATAATATCTGTAAAAGATGATGGAATTGGAATACCACAAGAAAAGCAAGCTATAATATTTGATAGATTTATTCAAGTAGATAAATCTCTTTCAAGGAATAGGGAAGGCAGTGGAATCGGACTTGCGCTTGTAAAGTCAATTGTAGAACTTCATGGTGGAAATATCAGTTTAAAGAGCAAGCTTAGGGAAGGAAGTGAATTTATAATTAAATTACCATGCAATGTATTAGAAAAGCAGAATAAAAGTGCTAAGAAATATAGCAATGCAAATTCTAATAAAATAGAAAAAATAATGATAGAATTTTCGGACATATATTCATAAATGTAATATTAAGGACACCTACTTCATAATTTATAAAGAATATTATTCTTATAAATATGAAGGTGATATAGGGTGTCTAATTTTTTTACTAGTACCATATATAGTTTTTTAATGTCTTTTGGAATAATAATTGGAGGAAGTTTTGCAGTGGGAGTAGGCGCAATTATAACAAACCATCCACCATTAAAAACTATGATAGAAATAGGAGAGAATATAAAAATATGGGCAGTTGCAACTGCAATTGGAGGAACATTTTCTTCTTTTGAAATATTGGAAGAAGGATTTTTTAGAGGAAATATAAATTCATTAATAAAACAAGTCATATATATATTAGCTGCATTAATTGGAGCAAATATGGCAATAGGACTTTTAAGACTTATAGAGAAGTGTGGATTTTTATGGACAAAATAAAAAATAAGTATTTTACGTTTTTTGCAACTGGATTATTTATAGGAGGAATATTTGGAATTGTTTTAATGAGTATTTTAGTTAGTTATAGAATGGACAATTATATAAGAGAAATAAAAGATTTGAATTCGGTAATTGAAGAAAATAATATGGAACTTGAAAAAATACAAAAATTCAATAATACAAAAGTTCTAGTAAAGAAAATTAAAGTAGAAGTTGTATTTGCAAAGGAAAATGAAAAAAATGATATAACAAAAATAAATTTAGAAAAAAATGTTAAAGAAAAGTATAATTCTGTTTTAGGAAAAGAAGTAGAAAAAGTAGATGTGGATATGCTATGCGAAATAATAGATAATAGAATTATGAAAATAGATGATAAAGAATATAAATTAACAGTTAAAAAAGCTATAATATCAACTACTGTTAAAATTTATATAGAAGCTAGACGTATAAATAATTAAGAAGACAATTAATGAATCAATACTCATTAATTGTCAACATTTTAAAAAGAATTTATATGGGAAAATAAATGTCATTAGGTAGTTTAGAATATCTTTTGTTGTATTCTTCTATTCTAGAGGTAATTTTAGTAAGGGCATAAATTAGTACATCTATTTCTTTGGTGGTATTATAAAGACCAAGACTTATTCTAACCATTCCTGGTTTATGGCTACCAGTTAAAATTCTATCATCTATTTCCTCCTTGCTTAAACCTAATACTTTTTGAACATATGGTTGGGCGCAAAAACATCCATCACGTACAGAAATACCAAATTCATATGAAAGAATTTTAGCAACTGTTTCATGATTCATTCCAATTATATTAAACGGTATTGTAGCTATATGATTGTAACTAGGACTATCATCGCAGTAAACTTTTAATTTAGGAATATTTTTTAGTGCATCTATAGCATATTTACATAAATAGTTTTCATATCTTTCAACGTCATGCATTCCAATATTATTTAATGTTTCAAGTGCAGAGGCAAGAGCGACAACTCCAAATACATTTGGGGATCCTGCTTCATCTTTACTTGGAGTGTCGAGCCATTTTATATAATCATGAGTTACAATATCTACAGTTCCTCCACCTGAATAATCAGGGGCAATGTCATTAAAATCTGCTTTAGGAGCAATTAAAACTCCACTTCCAAAAGGAGCATACATTTTATGAGCAGAAAATGCAAGATAGTCTATATGCTCATCTGAATCCATGGGTTTCATATCAACGAAGGAATGTGGTACTAGTTGAGCGCCGTCAACTAAAAGTTTTGCTCCATAGTTATGAACTATTTTGGCGATTCTATGAATAGAATTTTTATATCCAGTTACATTTGAAGCACCTGTTACAGTTACTAATTTTACTCTACCATTATATTGTTGAAGTTTTAACTCTAGATCATCTATAGATAATCTACAATTTTTATCTACTGAAACATAATCAATATTATATTTTCTCCAAGGGAGATCATTTGAGTGATGTTCCATATCTGTTGATAAAACAACTGTATCTTTAAATTTAGGATAAAGGGTACTTGCAAGTTTATTTATAGCTTCTGTTGTGTTTTTTACAAAAATTATGGAATTGGATTCTACATTGCAATTAACAAATTTTGCAACCACTTTTCTACTGTTTTCATATACTTTAGTAGAGAACTGAGATTTATATCCAAAGCCCCTGTGTACGGAGGAATATAAATACATAAATTTTATAATATCATTTATTACAGTTTTAAATGGGGGCGTTGTAGCAGCATTATCAAAATTTATAGCTTGACCATATTCTCCATTTATTAGTGGAACTTTGGTATTAACAGCAACTACTAATTTTCTGTATAGGGAAGTATCCAATATAATCATCCTCCCAATATTAGTCTTAATATAGTGTATTAAGGAAGTAATAAAAGTGTGTACAAATTTAAAAGTTAAGAAAAAATTAATTTGTATAAAGGGGATGTTTGAATTAAAATGTATAGATAATAATATGATATAATGTATTTCAGGTATTAAATTCAATCAAATAGATTACGGAGATGATAATTGTGGAAATGTGTTCCATTTGCAAAAAAAATATAGCAACTATATATACAGCAAAAATAGAAGATGGAAAAACAAAAATGGTTGGAATATGTTTAGAGTGCGCTAAAAAAATGGGTATGCCCATAATGGATCAATTTATGAAGCAAGCAGGAATAACTTCAGAAGATATGGATAATTTAACAGAACAGATGAATAAAGTACTTGAAGATACTAATATTGATGAGTTAACAGATAATAATTTTCTTACTAATGTTTTAAGTGGAATATTTCCAAAAGATGATGAAGAAAATTATGCGGAAAACTTGGATTCTCTTGAATTTGATAAAGATAAAATATTAAGTCAAGATATATCTAATAATAAAGACAATACAAATGTAAAAACAAAAAATATATTTAAAAATAAGAAAAAGAAGAAATATTTAAATAAATATGGTATAAATTTAACTGATAAAGCAAAAGAAAATAAAGTTGATAAGGTAGTTGGTAGAAATAGAGAGATAGATAGAGTAATACAAATTTTAAATAGAAGAAATAAAAATAATCCTATATTAATAGGAGAACCTGGTGTTGGTAAAACAGCTATTGCTGAGGGGCTAGCAGTTAGAATTTCAGAAAAAAATGTTCCAGCAAAGTTATTCGATGTGGAAGTATACTTACTTGATCTTACAGCGGTTGTTGCAGGTACTCAATTTCGAGGGCAATTTGAAAGCAGAATGAAGTCTATAATTGATGAGGCTAAGGAAACTGGTAATGTAATATTAGTAATAGATGAAGTTCATAATATAATGGGAGCAGGGGAAGCGCAAGGTGGTTCTATGAATGCTGCAAATATTTTAAAACCAGCTCTTGCAAGAGGAGAAATACAAGTAATTGGAGCAACAACTTTGGATGAATATAGAAAATATATAGAGAAGGATTCTGCATTAGAGAGAAGATTTCAACCTGTACTAGTAGAAGAACCTACAGTAGAGGAAACTATAGAAATTCTAGAAGGCATAAAAAATTATTATGAAGAATATCATCAAGTTGAAATATCTCATGAAGTAATTGAAAATGCTGTAATTTTATCAGAAAGATATATAAACGATAGATTTTTGCCGGATAAAGCTATAGATGTAATTGATGAAGCAAGTTCGAGAGCTAACCTAAAAAATAAGGGCTTAGTGGAATTAAAGGCACTAGAAGATGAACTTAAAGAAATTCAAGATGAAAAACAAAAAGCAGCTGACAGTGATGAATATGAAAAGGCAGCAGATTGTAAAGTGGAAGAATGTAAATTAAGGGATAAAATAAATGAATTAAAGAAAGAATGCACTGATGTAGAATTGACAACAGAAGACATTGCATTTGTAATAGAAGCTTGGACTAAAATACCAGTTCAAAGAATTACAGAAGAAGAAGGAGAAAAACTTATAAACTTAGAAGAAAGACTCCACAAAAGAGTTATAGGACAAAATGAAGCAGTGAAATCTTTATCTAGAGCAATACGTCGTAATAGATTAGGATTTAGAAAAAAGAAAAAACCAGCTTCATTTATATTTGTTGGACCTACAGGAGTTGGAAAGACAGAGCTTGTAAAAGCTGTTGCAAGTGATTTATTTGAAAGTGAAGATGCTTTAATTAGAATAGATATGTCTGAATACATGGAAAAGCATACTGTATCTAAGTTAATTGGAGCGCCTCCAGGATATGTAGGATATGATAATGGAGGACAATTAACAGAAAAAATTAGAAGAAAGCCATATTCAGTAATACTTTTAGATGAAATAGAAAAAGCTCATCCAGATGTATTTAACATGTTGCTTCAAATACTTGAAGATGGAAGACTTACAGATAGTCAAGGAAGAAAGGTTTCTTTTGAAAATACAGTAATTATAATGACATCAAATGTAGGTACTAATTTTAAAAGTGATAGCATAGGATTTGGAAAAGAAGGCTATGATGTTATGGAAGTTCGAGTTAAAGAAGCATTAAAAGAAACATTTAGACCAGAGTTTATAAATAGAATAGATGAAATAGTAGTGTTTGATAATTTAAATAAAGAAGAATTATATAAAATTATTGATTTAATGATAGATGAAGTAAAAAATGAGATTAAAGCGAAAAAATTAACATTAACTATTGATGATGCAGTAAAGGATTATATATTAAAAATAGGGTATGACAAAAAATATGGTGCTAGACCTTTAAGAAGAGCTATACAAAGACATATTGAAGATGAGATAGCAGAAGCATATCTTCTTAAAAAGTTTAAAGAAGGTTCTAATATAAGTGTAAAAGTAGTTGATGATAAAATTATTTTAGAATAGTATAAATTCTTCAAAGACAAAACGAATCAGATTTCAGATTAATGAACCTATTAAATTAAGAAATAGGTTCATTTTTGTAGTTGAAGGGAATTCCATAGGAATTTCAATTATAACTGTTAATTGTCCATTGTTAAATTTTAATTGATTTACTAAAATCCATAAGAATTAGGATGTGAAAATTCCAATGAGAAAAAATAAGTTGCAAAATGAAAATGTACTAATCACTGGGGCTTCAAGCGGAATAGGGTATGAACTAAGTAAAATTTTTGCGAAGAATGGATATAATCTTATAATCATAGCTAGAAATTATAAAAGATTAGAAGAGATAAGTAATGAAATAGTAGAAAAGTTTAATGTGAAAGTGAAGATAATAGAAAAAAATTTATCAGTTACATCCTCAGCTTTAGAAATATTTAATGAATTGAAAAAAGAAAATATAGAAGTTAATATACTTATAAACAATGCAGGAGCAGGAAATTGTGGATTGTTTAGTGATATAGATTATAAGAATGATATAGACATAATAAACCTTAATATAACCACATTAACTATTTTAACAAAATTATTTTCTAGTGATATGATAGAAAGAAGATATGGAAAAATTTTAAATATAGCATCAACAGGTGCATATCAACCAGGACCATATACAGCTGTTTATTATGCAACTAAAGCATATGTATTATCATTATCGGAAGCACTTACAATAGAACTTAAGGATTACGGAATAAAAGTATCAACTCTTTGCCCAGGATCTACAAAAACAGAATTTTCTAAGAGAGCGGGAAAAGATGATATTAACATAGCTATGAGTGCTGAAAAAGTAGCTAAAATTGCATATAAGGGATTATTAAAAAATAAACGAATTATAATACCAGGATTTAGAAATAAAGTAACGATATTACTATCAAAAATTTCACCAGGAAATATATCTGGACACTTTGTTAAAAAAATTCAGAAAACTTTATTAATAAAAAAGCACCAAAATAATACAAAGAACTACAAAAAATGATTATGAAAAAATATGCATATATATAATTAAAAGTAAAAATAGAATGAAAATAAATATTTTATTAGAAAATATAAGAAAATTACTTTATATATATTTCAAAATCCATAAGGTTTAAAACAAAAATGTACATAATTACTGTTGTTTAATTAAATTTCATGATATAATATACGAGGAGTGACTATTGTGATAAATTTCACATTCATTTTGACTTGTTAATCCCTTCTACTTTTATGTGACTCTTAAAGTAGAAGTTTTTTTATAAAAGAAAGGAGTTTTGACTATGAATTACACAAACGAAGTTGAAAAAATGACTTGTGTAGCAAAAGGACCTAACCATGGCCCAGCACCTATACCAGAAGAAGGAAAATGGGTAAGTGCAAAAGAAATTAAAGATATTTCTGGTTTAACACACGGTGTAGGTAGATGTGCACCACAACAAGGAGCATGTAAGCTTACTCTTAACGTAAAAGAAGGAATCATTCAAGAAGCTCTAGTTGAAACAATAGGATGTTCTGGAATGACTCACTCTGCAGCTATGGCAGCAGAGATATTATCAGGAAAGACAATACTTGAAGCATTAAATACAGACCTTGTATGTGATGCTATTAATACTGCTATGAGAGAATTATTCTTACAAATCGTATATGGTAGAACTCAAACAGCTTTCTCTGAAGGTGGACTACCTGTAGGTGCAGGACTTGAAGACTTAGGAAAAGGTCATAGAAGCCAAGTTGGTACTATGTATAGTTCAGCTGCTAAAGGTCCTAGATACTTAGAAATGGTTGAAGGATATGTTACTAAGACTGGATTAGATGAAAACAACGAAATCATTGGATACGAATTTATAAGCTTCGGAAAAATGATGGACATGATAAAACAAGGTATGGATGCTAATGAAGCTATGAAGAAAGCAACAGGAAACTATGGTAGATTTACTGATGCTGTAAAAGTAATAGATCCAAGAGAAGAGTAATTAGGAGGTGTAGAAGAATGGCATTATTTGAAGGATATGAAAGAAGAATTGACGGAATAAATACTGTCTTAAAAAAGTATGGAATGAATTCAATAGAAGACGCTAAAAAGATATGCGACGAAAAAGGAATAAATGTTTATGATATCGTAAGATCAATTCAACCAATCTGTTTTGAAAACGCATGTTGGGCTTACACATTAGGTGCAGCAATAGCTATAAAAAATGGATGTAAAAGTGCATCAGATGCTGCTGAGAATATAGGAGAAGGACTTCAAGCTTTCTGTATTCCAGGATCTGTTGCAGATGATAGAAAAGTTGGTCTTGGACATGGTAACTTAGGAGCAATGTTATTAAGTGAAGATGCTAAATGCTTTGCTTTCCTTGCAGGACATGAATCTTTTGCAGCTGCTGAAGGTGCAATCGGTATTGCTAAATCAGCAAACAAAGTTAGAAAAGATCCATTAAGAGTTATCTTAAATGGTCTTGGAAAAGATGCAGCACAAATAATCTCTAGAATCAATGGTTTTACATATGTACAAACTCAATTTGATTACTACACTGGAGAACTTAAAATAGTAAAAGAAACTGCATACTCTGAAGGAGAACGTGCTGAAGTTAGATGTTTTGGTGCTGATGATGTTAGAGAAGGTGTTGCTATAATGCATCACGAAGGAGTAGATGTATCAATCACTGGTAACTCTACAAACCCAACAAGATTCCAACATCCAGTAGCTGGAACATACAAAAAAGAATGTTATGGAATGGGTAAAAAATACTTCTCAGTAGCATCAGGTGGTGGTACAGGAAGAACTCTTCACCCAGATAACATGGCAGCAGGTCCTGCTTCTTATGGTATGACTGATACTATGGGAAGAATGCACTCTGATGCACAATTTGCTGGTTCTTCATCAGTTCCTGCACACGTTGATATGATGGGACTTATCGGAATGGGTAACAACCCAATGGTAGGTGCTACAGTTGCTGTTGCAGTTGCTATAGAAGAAGCTATGAAATAATAAAATTTAAATTTTTTAACCTCACACAAGGGACAAGTCCTAAGTGTGAGGTTTTTTTATATAAAAAATATATTTATAAAGTTTACTTATAATAATAAAAGTATATTGTTTTTGCAAAATTTTTTTATTGGTATGATATAATTACAATGATAAGTCTAACTTAGAATAAAAATCTAGGAGAGATTTTTATGAGTGGAATATTAGATAAATATAATGAGATTGATTATGAAGCAATAAAAAATAATATATTAGAGAAATACATAGGGGCTATAGAAAATCTTTTAAATAAAATATCAATGGAGAAATTATAGTATGTATGGAATAGAAGAAAAAGTATATAAAAATTTAATCTCATATTTTAGAAATAATCAGTATATAAAGAAAGTTGTGCACATGTGAAAAGTATGTTTTTACATTTGCACAACTTTTTTCTTTAAAATATACTAATGTTAAGTTAAATAATTAAAATATAAATATGATACTGATTTTATAATAAATTTAATTTGTAAAAATCAAATTTATTACTTGAAAAAATAGTGGATAATATAATTAATAAGGTTTATAAGGAGAAATAATATGAATAATATATTAGATAAATTAAAAAAACGCATAAAATCAAATGGACATATTATAGGAATTGCATCAGGAAGTGGTTTTACAAGTAAATACGCAATTATGAGTGGAGCAGATATAGTTTTAGCTATAAGTGCAGGGATATTTAGAAAAATGGGAAGAAGCTCACTAGCAAGTTACATGTGTTATTCTAATAGCAATGAAGTTGTAATGAACTTTGGTACAAGAGAACTTATGCCACTTATGGGAGACGCCCCTATATTTTTTGGAATAAATGCAACAGATCCAACAATTAAATTGAAGGAATATTTAATTAAAATAAAAGAGCAAGGATTCGTAGGCATAAATAATTTTCCAACGGTTGGTTTGATTGATGGATTTTTTAGAGAAAAGTTGGAAGAGGAAGGGGTAAGTTATAAAAAGGAAGTCGAAGCTATAAAAATAGCGAGTGAAATAGGACTAATGCCTATAGCTTTTGTATTTAATGAAGAACAAGCACGAGAAATGATTAATGCTGGAGCAGAGATTATATGTGTTCACTTAGGGCTTACTTGTGGAGGATTTATGGGTGCTGCAAAAGTATTATCACTAGAAGTTGCAAAGCAGCTTGCAAATAGAGTGTTTGAAGAGTGTGATAAGATAAATCCTAATATTATAAAATTAGTTTTTGGAGGTCCAATTAAAACACCTATAGATGCACAATTTTTTTATCAAAATACTGGTTGTCAAGGATTTATTGGAGGTTCTTGTTTTGAAAGAATACCAATAGAAAAAGCTATTATAGATACTACAAAAGCTTTTGACAATGTTGGAAAATATGATGAAGATAAAGCAATTTTAAAGGAATTAAATAATGGTTCGGAGGAAGATTGTGTAGAGTATGTAAAAAAATATATTCATGATTTTTATATGAAACCTATGTATATAAGAGAACTAGCAGAATCTATACATATATCATCATCATATTTAAGTACAAAGTTTAAAAAGGAAGTTGGAATAAGCTTCACAGAATATTTGGTAACCTTTAGGATTAATAAGGCATGTGAAATATTATTAAACAAGAGTATACCAATTAAAACTGTAGCAAATATGGTGGCATATGATGATTATAGTCAATTTAGTAAGATATTTAAGAAATATACAGGAAAAACACCAAAAGAATATAGAGAACAATTCTAAATATTCAAAATTTAATATAATCACAATAAAGAATAATATAATCACATTTACTGAAAAGGGAGAGAAATGTAGAATAAAGGTATAGTAAAGAAAACAACAAGAGAATCAGTGACTTCAATGTTTATTCATAATTTACTGAATTTCAAGAAATTTCTTTAAATTATTCAAGTATAAGAAAAGGAGGGTATAGTATGAAAACGGTAGCAATTGCAGGAACATTTGATACTAAAGGAGAAGAGTTTTTATATGTTAAGAATTTATTTGAAGAGATAGGAATAAAGACATTAACAATAAATACTGGGGTATTTAAACCGGCTTTTGAAGCAGATATATCTAATGAAGAAGTTATAAAAGCAGTGGGATATGATTTAAAAGAAATAGTGGAAAAAAAGGATAGAGCATTAGCTACAGAATGTTTATCAAAAGGTATGGAAATATTAGTTCCTGAATTATATAAACAAGGTAAGTTCGATGGAATAATCTCTTTTGGTGGTTCAGGAGGAACCTCACTTGTAACTCCAGCTATGAGAGCTTTACCAATAGGAGTTCCTAAGATAATGGTTTCAACTATGGCATCAGGTAACACAGAACAGTATGTAGGAACTAGTGATGTTATATTAATTCCATCTATTGTAGATGTTGCAGGACTAAATGCTATATCAACTAAAATATTTAGTAATGCTGTATTTGCTATGGCAGGTATGTTAAAACACAATACAAAAGAAGTAAGAAATAATAAGCCATTAATTGCAGCAACTATGTTTGGAGTTACAACTCCATGTATAGATAAAGCAAAAGAGTATATGGAAGATAGGGGCTATGAAGTTTTGGTATTTCATGCAACAGGTACAGGTGGAAAAACTATGGAATCCTTAATAGAGAGTGGTTACTTTAAAGGAGTACTTGATTTAACAACTACTGAATGGTGTGATGAAATAGTTGGTGGAGTTTTAAATGCTGGACCTAATAGATGTGAAGCTGCAATAAAAAATAATATTCCTCAAGTTGTGTCAGTTGGAGCTTGTGATATGGTAAACTTTGGACCATTTGATACCATACCGGAAAAGTTTAAGGATAGAAAGTTTTATAGACATAACCCAACAGTAACTTTAATGAGAACTTCTATAGATGAATGTAAAAAGATTGGTGAAAAGCTTGCTGAAAAGTGGAATAAATCAAAGGGAAATACAACAGTTATGCTTCCTTTAAATGGAGTATCCATGATAGATTATAGCGGACAACCGTTTTGTGATAAAGAAGCAGATAATGCATTGTTTAATATACTAAGAAATAAATTAGATAAATCTAAAGTTAATATTATAGAATTAGAAAACGGTATCAATGATGAAGAATTTGCAAAACAAGCAGCACAAAAGTTAATTGATATGATAGAAAACAAATAATAAATTTTAGGAGGATACTATTATGAATACTATGACAAGACAAGAAAATATGAATAAATTTAGAAGTGAAGTTGCTAAAGGAAATATATTAGTAGGAGTAGGTGCAGGCACTGGAATTACAGCCAAAAGTAGTGAAGCTGGCGGAGCTGATATGTTAATTATATATAACTCAGGAAGATTTAGAATGGCAGGTCGTGGTTCATTATCAGGATTGTTATCTTATGGAGATGCAAACCAAATAGTTGTTGAAATGGGTGCAGAAGTATTACCTGTTGTAAAAGATATACCAGTATTAGCAGGAGTTTGTGGTACAGATCCATTTAGAGTAATGGATGTTTATTTGAAACAGTTAAAGGATCAAGGATTTAATGGAGTACAAAATTTCCCAACGGTAGGATTAATAGATGGTGTATTTAGACAAAACTTAGAGGAAACAGGAATGGGATATGGATTAGAAGTAGAAATGATTAGAAAGGCACATGAACTCGATATGTTAACTTGTCCATATGTTTTTAATCCAGAACAAGCTAAAGCAATGGCTGAAGCAGGAGCTGATATTTTAGTTGCACATATGGGACTTACAACAAAAGGAACAATTGGAGCTAAGACAGCTGTTACATTAGATGACTGCATAGTTAGAATAAAAGAAATCATTAAAGCTGGAAAAAGTGTAAATCCAGATATAATGGTAATATGTCATGGAGGACCAATTGCTGAACCAGAAGATGCTAAGTATGTTATTGATTCTATACCAGAAATAGATGGATTCTTTGGTGCATCAAGTATTGAAAGATTTGCCGCTGAAAAGGGAATTAAGAAACAAGCTGCTTCATTTAAAAGTATTAAAAAATAAGTTTTAAATATAAATAGTACATCCCAAAGACTGTTAATATATAAATATTAACAGTCTTTGGTTTTTAAAAAAAAGTTACTACTCCACAGGTACTTTAAAAACTAATTTTTTAATAGGGGCTATTTCATTAATTGCAAGTCCTGGCATGTGACCGTCCTGTGGGAAAAATATAGCAAAGTTTCCTTCAGATACATTAAAGAAGTTATCAGAAGCTCCAGTTAATGATATAAAATCTGTATCTGGATTATAGGGCTTTAATGGTGTTAAATTTTCAATAGGACAATAACCCATCTTTTCACAGCCACCTAAAATATATTGAATATCAATATATTTTTTATGACCTTCCCATTTGCCATCTTCTAAAGGTTTGCTAGTATACTCTTGATAAATATAAAATGAGTCTGAATTAGGTATTTCTTTTTTACCAAGTACTAAATTTGATGTATCCATATTCTTCAAAAATCTTAGTGCTAAATCTAGATTTTTATTAATTCCACAATATGTTTCAGCATTTTTAAAATTGTCAATTATCATAATATATCTCTCCTTTACAGATTGTTTAAATAATTATATAATTTAATTAATATAATAGCAATATATGGATAAATACCTCTTTTTATGGAAACTGATATATAAGAGGAATATACAGATGTGTTGATCAGAAAAAAATGTGTGGTATTAAACCACGTAGTAAAAAATATGGCTCACAATTAAGTTTTTATACAAACCTAATAAGGAGGAGGAAATATGAATAATACTTTTAAAAGAAGTAGGTTAAAAAAATGTACAAGTTTTTTGGTAGTATTAGCAATGTTATTTACTATGACAACTCAGTTTGCATTTGCACAAGGTAGTATAGACGAAAAACTTTCAAACTCTAAAATGAATACGTTAACACAAGAAAAAATGACATCAGATAATAAAGTAGTTGACGTACTTATGTTCAACGATTTTCATGGTAATTTAGCAGAAGATGTAAGAAACACAGGAAAAAACATTGGAATGGCTAAAATGGTAGGGTATGTTAAGGATGCTACACGTAAAAATCCTAATACAATAGTAGTATCTGGTGGAGATAACTATCAAGGAACTGCTATGTCAAATTTAACATATGGTGCTCCAGTATCAGCTATGATGAAAGCTATGAATGTTACTGTTTCAGCAGTAGGTAATCATGAATTTGACTGGGGAGTTAGTCATATGGAAAAATGGCAAAAAGATGGTGGATTTGACTTTTTAGCAGCAAATATATATGATACAAAAACAAATTTACCTGTATCTTGGAGTAAACCTTATAAGATAGTTGAAAAAGATGGATTAAAAGTTGCATTTATAGGACTTGCTCATCCAAATACAACAACGCTTACAAAAAGAGAAAATGTAACTGGACTTGAATTTAGGGATCCAGTAAAATCAGCTGAAGAGTGGATTAAATACTTAAAAGAAGGAAAAGCAAAAGAAGGAGTTCCAGATGTAATTATAGCATTAACTCATATTGATTCTTATCAAGATGCAAAAACTAATAAAATAACAGGAATGGCAGTTGATTTAACTAAAGTAGATGGTTTAGATGCAATTATATCAGCACATAGTCATAGAAGGGTTATAGGAGTTGTAAATGGAAAACCTATAATTCAAGCTTATAAATATGGACGTGCTATTGGAACAATGTCAATTGAATTAGACGAAAATAATAAAGTTAAAAAGATAGTTCCTAAGATGGAGGATGTATCTAAAATAAAGAATGATATTATTCCAGATGATGAGAGTAAAGAAGTTTATAATGATTATGATAAAAAATTAAAACCAATATTAAGTGAAAAAATAGGGGTAGCCTCAAAGGAGTTTACTCATGATAGAGCTTCTAAGGGAACTGTTTCACTACTTGGAAGATGGTCATGTGAAGTTATGCAAAAGAAGACAGGTGCAGAAGTTGCCATTCAAAATGGTGGAGGACTTAGAAGAAGTTTATATAAAGGCGATATTACAATGGGAGATATGTATGAAATAATGCCATTTGATAATGCACTTGTAACCTTTGACTTACAAGGAAAAGATCTAAAAAAAGCAATAGACCATGGTATATTAAATCCTGAAGTTACAGATGGACAATTTACAGGATTAAAAGTTGAATATGACAAAAATAAACCGTTTGAAAATAGAATAACTAAAATAACTTTAACTAATGGTACACCACTTGATATGAATAAATACTACAAAGTAACCGTTCCAGATTTCCTTTTAACAGGTGGAGATAAATATGATTTTTCTAATGCTAAAAATGTAGTAGAAACATTTATACCTGTAAGAGATGTACTAGTTGAAGCAATAAAA
Source organism: Clostridium massiliodielmoense (assembly GCF_900176615.1). GTDB lineage: Bacteria > Bacillota > Clostridia > Clostridiales > Clostridiaceae > Clostridium_H > Clostridium_H massiliodielmoense. Next base: position 189,395 of record NZ_FXLO01000007.1, on the reverse strand, counting down.
GAGGCAAAGGTAATAACACCAAAAGTAGTAGACTATATAAAAGAATGTCATGATAATGTTGTGCCAATGCCAAAACCTGATGTAAAACCAGAGATAAAACCACAGCCAAAGCCAGCACCAAAACCACAAGTTAGTACTGATTCTAATGTTAGAGTTATGTATATTGTAAAGACTAATGATACATTAAAGAAAATAGGAAATGCATATGGAGTTTCTTGGAGAGAACTCGCAAGTTATAATAAAATAGCAAATCCTAATATGATATTTCCGGGGCAAAGAATATTAATACCTAAAAAGCAAAATTCAAATGTAAGGGCTACTTATACAGTAAAGAGAAACGATACTTTGAAAAAAATAGGTAATGCATATGGTATCAGTTGGAGAAGAATAGCAAAACTAAATAATTTAAAAGATCCAAATATGATATTTGAAAATCAAAAATTATTAATTCCAGCATAAAAGGTTAAAAGTTAAAAACGCTTTGTTTTATTATAAAACAAAGCGTTTTTAGGATTATAGGGAGTGATTTTTAGTGAAGCGAATAAAAAGAATACATATTTTTTTATTTATTATATTCATATTTTCTGCATGTTTTAGTGTACAGTGTTTTGCGGAAGAGAAAAGCAAGGGACTTAGTGAATATTATTCAAAACAAATGGAAAAGCCAGATTACAAAACTGTTAAGGCAAGGGTAATGGATATAACCTTTGATGATACAAAAGAAGATAAAAAGGATACTCCAATAGAATCGGATATTAGATATCAACATTTAAAAATAGAAATAATATCAGGAGAACATAAGGGAGAAGAGTATACCGTAAGAAATACTGTAGAGATGATATCACCTTATAAGTTAGTGTTTAAAAAAGGAGATAAAATGCTTCTTCATTTAACAGAAGGAGATGGAGGCAAGGTTGTAAATTTAAAAATATATGAAAGATCTAGAGAAGGAATATTATATTTTATTGTTATACTTTTTATGGCATTGTTAATTTTAATAGGTGGAAAGAAAGGGTTAAAATCAGTAATAACTTTAAATTTTATGGGACTTCTAATAATATTTGTGTTATTACCATTAATAAGGAAAGGTTATAATCCTATTTTAGTTTCTATATTTATAAGCATATTGTCAGTAATATTCACATTGACATTAGTTAGTGGTAGAAATAAAAAGACACTAACAGCGATTCTAGGAACTATAGGCGGAGTTGTTATAGCGGGAATTATAGCTATGATAGTTGGAAATATTGCAAATCTCACAGGTGTCGGAAGTGAAGATGCACAAATGCTAGCGTATATTCCTCAAAACAAATATATTGATTTTAAGGGGCTTTTATATGGTGGAATAATAATTGGAGCATTAGGTGCAATAATGGATGTAACAATGTCTGTATCCTCAGCTATGTGGGAAATAAGAGAGATAAAGCCTAAAATAAAATCAAAAGAACTTATAAAATCAGGAATGAATATTGGAAAAGACATTATGGGTTCAATGTCAAATACATTAATACTTGCCTATGCTGGAGGAGCAATTTATATTATGCTTTTATTTTCAATGTTCAAAATGGATCCACTTGAAATAATAAATTTAGAACCAATTGCTTCAGAAATAATAAGGGCAATGGCAGGTAGCATAGGTCTTATATGTGCAATTCCATTAACTGTTGTAATCGCATCTAGTTTAGCAAAAAAAGATAGATGATTAGAATAAAATGAGCTATTACTTTTCCAACCGATTTAAAAAATAAAATCACTTATACCTCTTGAATTTAAAAGGTTTGTTAAGGGCTTTTTATGAAAAAACTAAATAATCAAAATCGGTTGGGAAAAAATAAGCTAAAGTGTTTATTTTCAATGCTTTTAAGGGTATAATGAAAATAAGAAATGGCTATTTTACTATGGTTGAACATTAACATGAGATGTATTTAAATAGACGTGTAAGTATTGAATTTACTAGGTTTAAAGAAATTCGTCAAAAATATCGTCAAAAATAATTTTCAAAAAATATTTTTGATTACTTGATGGGCTTTATTTAACATATCGTTATTAACGTGGCTATAGGTTTTTAAAGTTTGCTCTACAGAGTGTCCTAAAATTTGTGCAGCAGTTTTAAAATCTACTCCATTTGCAATTAACTTAGTAGCGTAAGTGTGTCGCAATTCGTGGATAGTTATACCGAAGCCACGTTTTTTTAATTTTGAATTTACAATAGAACAAATAGAGTTTGTAGCTTTGAAATTAAGAATTCTATTATTAATATTTATAATATTTTTATGGTTAATTAATTCCTTAATAACTGCATAGGAAACTGGAATTATTCTATTAGAATTTTTACTTTTAACATCTCCAAACCCCCAAATGCCTTTTTGTATTTTCTTCCATTGCTTATTTACGGTTATAGTATTATTTTTAAAATCTATATTATCCCAAGTAAGTCCCAGTAATTCTCCTAATCGCATACCAGTATTAACTGCTAAGAAAAGTACCAAATAATATTTATCATTTTTAAAAGTTTCCAATAGATCTTCAATTTCAGTATCTGTTAATGCCTTTTTTTTAGTAGGTATAGGTTTTCCTATTTTGATATTTTTAGTTGGAATTTCATCTACAATTTTATATTCTTCTTTAGCACATCTAAATAAAGTATTAATTCTCTTTAAGTAGTACCGAATGGTATTGTTATTTAATCCTTCCTTGGTTATCTTATCTACAATTTTTTGTATATCTAATGATATTATTTTACTCATTTCTTTATTATTCAAATCACTAAATTTATTAAGCACAGTTATTAAAGAATTTACTGTAGAGTATTGTTTGTAAAGTTTTTCGTGTTCAATATATATATCAGCAAATTCTCCAAATTTTAATTTGTCAAAAGATTTATTAACTGTTTTTACATTCTTTTTTAGTTCTTGTAACATCTTTTCGGCTACAGGTTTAGCATCTTTTTTTGTTTTAAATCCTTGCTTGGACTTTTGTTTCCACTTACCCACATTATCTTTGTAACTAATTATAAATTGCCAGCCTTTATCTTTCTGTCGATAAGTTACGTTATAATCCATAAAAAATCACTCCTTTTAAAAACATATGTTCATTATATAATTAAAATTTTAGATTACCAATTTATTTTATTAAGAATAATACAATTAGTAATCTAAATATAATTATTCAAATTGAGATTGCCTAAATTCTTCAGCTAAAATAGTTTTATTAAATTCAGCTGTAGGATCTACTTCGTTAACTATGTTTTCTAATTCATCTATATTAATGTTAAAGAATTCTTTACGAAGATTGATTTTGTTAACTCTTTTTTCATTTAAAATAGTATGTAATCTTTTTTCAAGGTTAACAGCATCATCAGAAAAAATAAAACTATGTACATCAAATTTAAATGGTACACTAGCATTTCCTAATTCATCAACTCTCTCTTGAGGATTCATACGTCTAGTCATACCTATTTTGAATATATTTTCACCAAATGATCCCATATTACTAATTACATAGACGTTACCAGCTTTGCCATTTTGAAGCTTAGCAATTTCTTCTTTTTTGGATTCTACATCATTAAGTTGAGATTGAAGTTCAAGAATACGAGCTTTTAATTGGTCAACTTCATTTGAATCTGTTGAAGAGTTTAATATTTCTGTAATTTTATTAATTTCAGTATTGAACTTTTCTTCCTCTTTTTCTATTTTCTTTTGTTGTTGAGCTAGCATTTTTTGTTCTTCCGCTTGTTCTCTCATTTGTTGTTTTATAGCAAGTTGTTCTTGTCTAGCTTGTTCCTTTTTTAAGTAGTAGTTATATTCAATCTTAACAGCATTTATAAATAGATACTCTATTTCACCAATAAATTTAGTTAGTGTACCTAAGATACTTTGGTTACCTTCACCAGCAATTTTTAAATATTTTAAGGTTATTTTTTTTACGTCATTTATACACTCATCTAATTTCTCATATTTCAAATTGTATAGTACATTTTGCAGTTCAGCTTTAAGGGCTATAACCATAAGATTGTATATAGCTTTATTTGCTTTAGTAGTATATCTAGAAGAATACTTTTCTAATAGATCATTAATTAATTTATCATTATTTCGAAATTCTTTTCTTAGGCTTTTTACATCCATACTATGCAACTTTAATATAACAGAAGGGGAAAGGTTGGAAATAGTATCTAAGTCTTCAGCATTTAACTGAATTTGTTGGAGAGGTGTATCAGTGTTTATAAACATATTTATAGAGTAGTCGATACTTTTATAAAGTTCTTTTATTTTAGAAATTTTTCTAGTTTGAGTTTCAACAGACTTATTTAACTTAGAAAGTTGTTCATTTAATTCTAAATTCAATTTGTTAACTTCAGTGTTTTTAATGGTAATATTATTTAATTCTTCATTTTGTTTTTTTATTTTAGATTGAATTTCATAAAATTCTGTAACACCTAAGTCATCTAGTTTTTTTTGTAACTCATTAATTTTAGATGTGTTATTGGTAAGTTTTTTTTCTTTTTCTAATAATAAAGTATTTAATCTTTCATTTTCACCTTTTATTTTTGATATTTTGAAAATATCAAATAAACCCATATTGAGTCACTCCTTTAGTTTGTTGGTTTTTAAAACATCTCCATAATTCCTAGATAAGGTTCAAAATAAATAGTGTAATTATCTATTACAAAGCATGTCCCATATTTAGCTCTATAGTAATGTATAGATTCTTGTAAAAAATTTTCTGTAACACCTAAAAATTCAGCTATTTCATATCTAGTTTTAGCACCATGCTTATAACATTTTATAAGGTCTAGTAAACGTACTAGTTTCTTATTACCCCATCTACGTGCAACAAGTTCTTGCTTACGATTTGAAACATTAGATTGGTCGGTTATATTACCAACTGTTAGTTTATAATGTCCTAACTCTTCAGCCAAAATGCAATATTTATCCTTTATGCTAATTTTACTATTTATAAAAATTATATTATTAACACATTTTCCGCAAGGTTTATCTGTGCCTAAATCAATTTCTATAACAGTAGTACCTAGTTTATGTGCTTCCTCTAATAAATTTTCATAATCATTCATATTATAGTACCTTTATTTATTTAGAAATTTATTAATTTTTTCATTCATTGTATCTTTTTCTTCTGTAGATAAATCATCATCATGGCAAGCAACTAGGTAAGGTTTTTCTGTAGCACATAGATTATCAGTAGTTGCATATTTACTAATAAGAGTTAGTTCTTCAATTCGTTTAATAGCTTCTTCTTTTCCAACATCATTTAATTTATTAAAGTTTGACAATAATGTTGCTTCTTTTTTCGATAAATTGTTACTGCATAGGTTCTGGTCTAAGGGTTCAAGGGTTTTAATATCCACTTTTAATATTTCACATATTTTTATAACTCTATCAACAGCCATACCACCAATATCTTTATCTAGTGCACTTGTTAATGTTGTGCTTGGTATTTCTACGATTTTAGCAAATTCCCTTATACTATTATATTTACTTAAAATGATATGTTTTAATTTTTCAGTTTTAGTCATTGGGTATGTCACCACCTTTCATAAAATATATAATACCACCTTAATTATGAAAATTCAATTATATTAAACGAAATTTCATTCAATTAAATAAAAAACAGAACAAAAACAAAAAATATCGTTGACTTTGAACGAAATATAGTTTAATATAAAGTCATGAACGAAATATCGTTAAGGAGGAAGTTGGCAATGTATAACAATTTAGAAGCTGAAATTGCTAGAAAAAAAATAAAAAAGCCTTTGATTGCAAAAGAAATAGGACGTACGTATAATACTTTAAATTTAAAAATAGCTGGTAAATACCCTTTCACGTATGATGAAGCGTTGATAATTCAAGAAAAGTTTTTTCCAGAGTGTGATTTTAAAGAGTTGTTTAAGAAATCAGAAATACAAAAGTTAAATTAAGGAGTGATACCATGAATGACTTACAGATATTTAGAAATCAACAACTTATACCATTACAACAGAATAGTAATGGTGAAGTGATAATTAGTGGTAGAGAATTACATGAGTTTTTAGAAGTTGAAAGCAAATACCAAGATTGGATTAAAAGAATGATTGAATATGGTTTTACTAAAGATGTTGATTACACTTCAATAATTGAACCTGCTCAAAAAAAAGAAGGTTCAAGAATGGTAACACGAAACTTAGAAACTCACATTTTAAAATTAGACATGGCAAAAGAAATATCAATGATACAAAGAAATGAAAAAGGAAAACAAGCAAGACAATATTTCATAGCAGTAGAAAAAGCATGGAATAGTCCAGAAATGATTATGAAAAGAGCTTTAGAATTTGCAAATAAAAGTGTGGAGAATTTAAAACTGAAAAATGCAGAGCAAAAGAAGCAACTTGAAGAGCAAAAGCCAAAAGTATTATTTGCAGATGCAGTAAACACAAGTCATACATCAATTTTAGTTGGTGAACTAGCAAAGATATTAAAACAAAATAAAGTTGATATGGGGCAGAATAGACTTTTTAAATGGCTTAGAGATAATGGTTATTTAATTAAGAGAAAAGGCACTGATTATAATATGCCTACACAATACAGTATGGATTTAGGATTATTTGAAGTTAAAGAAACATCTATTACTCATTCAGATGGACATATAAGTATAAGCAAGACACCTAAAGTTACTGGGAAAGGTCAAATGTACTTTATAAATAAGTTTATTGATAATCAAGCACTACAAGAAGCAGCTTGTAGCAGATAGGAGGAATAAACATGGAAAACAAACTATTAACTCAAAAAGATTTAGCACAAAGATGGCAAATGAGTGTTAAGTCTATAGAAGAATATCGTAAAGCTGGTATTATACCCGTAGTTGAGGGTATACCAGCAATAAGATTTAATATGGAAACAATTTTGGAGCTAGAGGGAACTAAATTAGAAAGATTTAGTCCTATTGAACGCAGACATATGGAAAGAGAGTTAGAAAAATTAAAGCAAGAGAATGAGCAGTTAAAAGGTATATTAAGCAAAACATTAGCTAACTTAGCACCACTTTTAAGTTTAAAGGAGTGATAGAACATGAAAGTTAATACAGTAGAGCAGTTTAAAGTGCTTGAGTTTTTAAAAGAAAACTTTCAACATTTATTTAAAGTTGAGTTGTTGGATAGATATAGCATCAAAATTACAGATAGTAAAAATGAGAGCATGGTTTTTAAATATGAAAATGGGGAAGTAACTTGGGAGGTGTAGCATGAAGCATTTAAAAAGATTGTCACTTAGACAAAAGAAAGCATTAAGTAGTTTAGGACTGGATCCAAAGAATTATTTAAGACTTACACAAGATTGGGAGAGTTTTACAGTAGTAGATATAAGAACAAATAAGATTTTACCACCAGTTAGATACTAAGGAGGGGATTACATGCTAAAGGCAATACTAGAAAGGAGATTTAATAGACGTTTAACTAAAGAAGAATTTGAATCAATTGCAAAAATGGTTACAGATGATATTAAGTTTAACAGAATTAATTTTAAAAAGTGTACAAGCTTACATGAAGTATTAAATATTGCAGAAATAAGTTTATTCATTTTAAAAAAGTATAAATGTGCATGAAGGGGGTGAAAAAATGTATTTAGAGAACTTAGTTGCATTGCATATAGCAATAGAAAAACATTACACACCGGAGATGGCATTTAGATATTTAGATAAAGTTTTGGAGGGAGAAGCTAATCCAAGAATACATCAAGTATGGACTAATAAGGATCTTGAAGATATAAAGAAGTTTAGAGCACAAGGATTAAGCTTTAGTAAAATAGGTGAGCTGTATGGTACAACAGCACAAGCAATTTTTAAAGTTCTTGATTATAGAAAAAGAGCTGCGTCAACAGCTCAATAAAAAGTATTTAAAAAATTCAAACAAGTACAGTATAAAGAAAATAGGAGGATTTGTAAAGCAGTGCATGAACAAATAAATCTTTTTGGAGAAGAGATAGAAGTTGCAAGTAAAGCTAAGAAGTTTGAAGATGTTTTAAAAGAGCTACAAGAGATGATATTGAACAAAAATGAGAAAATTGCTTATTTAGAAGAAAGTAATAAGCAACTGTTAGAAGAAAATAAACAATTACAAACTAAAGTTAAAGAACCTCAGTTTATAGAGCTAGGAGCTTTTGAAATATCAAAGACCAATAAAAGACCTCTTATACACATATTTGTAGATTGGATTGGTTATTCAATGTTTGTAAAAGACTTAAAATTTGAAAAGATGCCTAAAGAAACTCAAGATATATATCAGGAAGTTTGGGACAAGCACATAAAGCCTATGTATAAGGAGTTTTGTCAGAGTTTTAAATATGATAGAGCTTAGGAGGGAATGTAAATCTATGAATAAAGCATTAACTGTATTAATTGATAGTATAAATGCACAAATTGCTGTACTAAATGCTAGTGATTGCAAAATTTATGATGAAGAAAACTTTGATTTTTATTTAAGCGAAATTTACTATAGCAAAGAAGATGATGAATTATATTTTAAATGTAGGAGTGAAGATTAATGTCTAATGAAGTTATAAATATTTATGGTAATCAGCAACCACAAAAGACAACTACAACAGAAATGGTAACAACTAGACAGGCACAAGAGGTCCAAGCAGCCATGATAATAGCAAAGAGATTTCCAAGAGATGAAGTTGAATCATTTAATAGAATTTTAAGAGCTTGTCAAAGAAAAAGTTTAGCCGAACAATCTATGTATGAATATCCTAGGGGAGGGCAGAAAGTAACTGGACCATCAATAAGACTTGCTGAAGCACTGGCACAAAATTGGGGAAATATTGACTATGGAATTATAGAGTTAGAACAGAAGAATGAAGAAAGCCAGGTCATGGCTTATGCATGGGATTTAGAAACTAATACTAGACAAACTAAAATATTTACTGTGCCACATATAAGATATAGCAAGAAAAAAGGTAATACAAAATTAACTGATCCAAGAGATGTATATGAAATGGTAGCAAATCAAGGTGCTAGAAGATTACGAGCTTGTATATTAGGAGTAATACCTGGTGATGTAATAGACAGTGCTATAGAACAATGCGAACTAACTTTAAAGAGTAACAACACTGAACCTTTAATTGATAGAGTTAGAAAAATGGTTAAAGCTTTTGAAGATAAATTTGCAATAACTAAAGAGATGATAGAAGAATTTATAGGATGTTCTAGTGAGGTATTTAGTGAAAATGATTTTATAAGACTTAGAAAAGTTTATAGAAGCTTAAAAGATAATATGGCTAAAAGAGAAGATTATTTCAATATAAAGTCAAAAGAAAAGTCAGCTTTTGAAAATATAGAAGTTAAAAATGAAGAAAAAAAGGACTCACAAAAGGAAACTGCAGAGAAAATTCAAGAAGACATATTTAAGGGTTCTCCATTTGAAGGGAGTGAGAACTAATGCAATTAAATAAGGAAAATTATTTTAGCTTAGATACGGATAAGGAATATTTTTCTGTATCTCAATTTAAAGCTTTTAGACAATGTGAAGCTAAGGCTATGGCTAAACTTAATGGAGAATGGAAAGAGAAAGAAAATGAAGCGTTTTTATTAGGATCATATGTACATGCATGGTCCGAAGGAACTTTAGTAGAGTTCAAGCAAAATAATCCGCAGTTGTTTAAGAAAGATGGTACTTTATATGCAAAGTACCAATTAGGAGATAAAATGATTTCAACTTTAGCAAATGATTTATTAGTAGAAAGGGTTAGAGAAGGGCAAAAGGAAGTTATAATGACCGCAGAACTTTTTGGAGCTAAGTGGAAGTGCATGATGGATATATACAATCCAGATAAAAAAGTATTTGCAGATTTAAAAACAACTAGGGAGTTACACAAGAAGTATTGGAATGATGAGTTAAGAATTAAGCAAAACTTTATTGAATACTATGATTATCTTTTACAAATGGCAGTATATGCAGAAATAGAAAGAATAAATAGAGCAGGAGAGGAATATTTTCAACCACACATAATAGCAGTTGATAAACAAGATCCACCGGACAAAGCAGTGATATTCACTGGAACGGATTTTATAAAAGATAAATTGCTAGAAGTTGAAACACTATTACCTAGATTTATAAAAGTTAAAAATGGAAAAGAAAAACCTATAGGTTGTGGACATTGTGATTATTGCAGAAGTATCAAACAGTTAAATACAATTTTAAGACTAGAAGATATTTAGGAGGTGTAAGAATGTTATCAGAAAAGCTAAGTATAGCATTAAGTGATTTTATAGAAGCAGCAGAAAAGCAAGAAGATGTGATAAGAGAAAAAGACAGAGATATACAAGCTATAGTAGGTGAAATAGAAAGAGCATTAAGAGAACCTACTAGATACAAAGAGATACTTAGTAACATTGTAGAGGAATATAAACAAGCATTGTAGGGGGAAGTCATGAGCCAAGGGTGGTTTAAATTACACAGAGAATTATTTGAAAAAGCAATATGGCAAAGTTCCACTCCAGAACAAAAAGTTATATTAATTGCACTACTTGGAATGGCAAACCACCAAGGCAAAGAATGGGAGTGGAAAGGAAAACAATTTAAAGCTGAACCAGGACAATTTGTTACTTCAATTGATAGTATAGTTAAACGTTGTGGAAAAGGAATTTCAGAGCAAAATGTTAGAACTGCAATTAAAAAATTTAAAAAGTATGAATTTCTAACAGAGGAAGTAACAAAGACAGGAAGGCTTATAACCATAGTAAATTGGGGGCTTTACCAAGGGGTAGAAAATGAAACTAACAAACAAATTAACAAAGACCTAACAGACGCATCACAAACGCCTAACAAAGACTTAACAGACAGCTCACAAACACCTAACAAACAGCTAACACCTAACAAGAATGATAAGAATTATAAGAATGTAAATAATGATAAGAATGATAATAAGAATAACTATATGTCTGATTCAAATGAATACAGACTAGCCGAATATTTGTACAAACATATTAAAGTTAATAATCCAAATGCTAAAGAGCCTAATTTTCAAAACTGGGCAAAAACATTTAATTATATATTAAGAATAGATAAAAGAGATTTAGAAGAAGTGAAGGAACTTATAGTATTTTGTCAAAAGCATAGTTTTTGGTATAAGAACATATTAAGTGCAGATAAGTTCAGAAAGCAATATGAAAGACTACTACTAGAAAAGAATGATAGTAAAAAAGTTAAATATGAAAATAAAGTATATGGTAACAAAATGGACGAGTTCAACAATCATCCGCAGCGTAACTATGATTTTGACAAACTGGAAAAGAAGCTACTAGGTTGGGACAAGGAAGATACGTAAAAATAGTAGATTATGAAGGAGGAAAAACAAAATGAAAAAACTATATAAATTTTTTTGGGATTGTGGTAGGCAAGGTGAAGTAGAAGGAATGTTTATAGCAGAAGAAACGGAAGTTCAAGAAGTTATAGGGGAAAAAGTATATTTTGGTGAGATACTTGGGAAACATAGCGAAGTTTATGGGACTATTGAAGAAGGTGAAATAACAGAACTTGAAGTTTCTGAAACAACAGTAAGAGAAATGGAAGAAGTTATAGGTACAAATATAAGCGGGTATAATCCTTTACACTATATACAATATGAATGTAGTAGATGTAGCGATTTGATTACTGTTGGAGAAGTTGATTGGTATATCAATAAAGATGGAGAAAAAATATGTGAATATTGTGTTACTGAAGAAGAAAAAGCAAATTTGACACAGTTATAGATTCGCAAAAATAAAGGAGCACGAAGTATGGACAATAACTTTTGGGTAGAGGAAGTAGTAAGACTTTATAAGGAAGGGTATGCAGTATTAGAAGCTATTGAGATAGTAAAAAGTATTATGAGATAGTTAAAAGTATTATGGGATAGGATTAAGGCTATCAAATGATGTTGCTGTAACTCTTTGTTATCATTTGATAGTCAGTTAATAAGGTGATGTTATGGAGAAAAAGCTTACAAGGGATGAATTTATGAAAAAAGTTATAAATGATTATTACAAGAAAAGATATCTCAGGAACAAAAAGAAAAGTGAAGCTATTACAACAAATATAGAAGGCATAGAGAGAACGACAAGAAGGAAATGGAGGGTTGGACAACATTGAGTAAGTACAATTCAAAGAAGATAGTAATTGATGGTATTACATTTGATAGTAAAGACGAAGGAAAGTATTATGAATACCTTAAAAAGTTAAAAGCACAAGGAAAGATATTAAATTTTGAGTTACAACCTAAGTATGAGCTGCAGCCAAGTTTTAAAAAGTATGGAAAGACACATAGGGCAATAACTTATGCACCAGACTTTTTAATATATCACGTTGACGGTACAGAAGAGTTAATAGATGTAAAAGGCATGAGTACCCAGCAAGGGGAAATGCGAAGGAAAATGTTTGATTATAAATATCCGGAGTTAAAGCTTACATGGGTAGCAAGATCATTGAAATATAGTTCAAGTGGTTGGATTGAGTACGGGGAGTTAAAGAAAAAGAGAGCAGCAGCAAAGAAGCTTAAAGGAGGAAAATAGAATGCCAATAATAAGAATTATAAATAATGATGGAGAATTACAAGAAATAGATTGTATAGGTTATAACCTTCAATATGTTGAATCTACTGGAAATGGACAAGTTCAAAAGATAAGAGCATTAAACAATGGAAAATATGATTCAAAGCACTGGATCAAGAATGAGTTTTATGCACCTTTAGCGCAAAAGATAAAGGATAAGTATAAGGAACAGATTGTAGGGTTTACTCTTGTAAGTGTAAATAAGATTTTATTCTTAGAGGATACAGATTATGTTGGAGATGAAATGAGTAGAAATGACGAAGTTATGTGGATTAAGAAAGCACCAAAGCAATTAACAGAGCTAACAGGATATAAGTTTATTGTTTTCAGTAGAGAATTTTGGATGTCCAGAATAAGTAAAGAGCAAATATTGTGGCATATATATTCAGTCTTAAAACAGATTGATGGAGATAAATTAAGGGAACCGGATATAAAAGGATGGAAAGAGGTATTAGGTACTTTAGGTTACGGATGGGAAACAACATTAAGTCCTATGCCGGATCTTATGGACGGTTTTGAAGATGAAGATTTTATAATGCTAAAGAAGGCTGATAAACAAGTAAGATTTGACTTAAAAAATGCTAAATAGGGGGCTTAAATTGAAGGATTCAGTAATTATAGTAGCGGCAATACTTATTGTTGCTGCTGCTGTAACTATATTAAGAATAGAGAAGAGGTAAAACTCATGAAAATTATAATCATGAATGCTAATAAAAGTGATTGGTATTCAAGTAAATTAGGTAAGGTTTATGAGGTTAAGAAGATAAATAAATTCAGTTATACTACTAAAGCTGGTGAAGTAAGTAAACGTGATGTTCAGATAATTGAGAGGTGAGATCATGATTGATGTTAATTCAATAATAGAAAGAGCTTTTAAAAATGTACAAGCAAGATTGAAATTAGGAAGAAAGTTGTAATAAGTGTTGTTTGTTCTTTGAAAATTGAATAATGCGGTGTTAAATGATAAAGTAATTTCATATTTTTTAAGGAAATGCAAAATAATATATAGGAAGAAAGGTGGGCATAATTATGAATCATAAAGATAGAATGTTATCTGGTCTTCCATACAAAGCATGGTTAGATGGATTACTAGAAGAACGAATGGAAAATGAAAAGAAGGTCTATGAGTATAATCATTGTCTACCAGATGAAGATAAAAAAATTGATAAATTGATAAGGAATATTATTGGAAAGGTGGGTGTAGATGTGCATATTAAGGCACCTTTTCATTGTGATTACGGAAAAAATATTGAAATTGGAGATCATTTTTTCTCAAATTATAACTGTACAATTTTAGATGTTGCAAAAGTAATCATAGGTAATAATGTTCAATTTGCTCCCAATGTTTCTTTGTATACAGCAGGTCATCCAATTCATCCTGATTCACGAAATTCAGGATATGAATATGGAATAAGCATAACAATAGGAGATAATGTTTGGCTAGGAGGAAATGTTGTTGTAAATCCTGGAGTTCACATTGGAAATAATGTTGTTATTGGTTCAGGAAGTGTTGTTACAAAAGATATTCCAGATAATGCTATAGCAATAGGGAATCCATGTAAGGTTATTCGGCAAATTACAGAAAAAGATCGTAAGTATTATTATAAAAACTATGAGTTTGATATTAATGATTACAATGGTTAATTTATTTCATAATTAAAAAATTAGTATATTCTTTTTAAACAACTAAAAGAATAAATATTTAAAACACCGTATTATTCAAAGGAATAAGCGGTATTTTTTTATCCAAAATTAAGAGGTGATATAAATGAAAGATAACAATTTAGCAAGAGATAAAGAAGAAGCAAGAACTATACTAAATTCATATTTAATATATAAAAATAGAGCTGAAATTAAAGCTTTAGAAATAGAAGAAGTAAAAAATAATTATGATATAACAGGGATGGTTATAGGAGAAAAAACAGGACAAACATTTAAAATCAATAAGGAATTAGAAGATAGAATAGTAAATAAACCAGATAAAATAAAGGAATTAGAAAAAGCAAGAAAAGCTTATGAGATTAATTTTAAAAAAATAGAAAAAGCCGTCGCTGTATTAAAAGAATTTGAGAAAGATGTAATAGTATTAAAGTATATGACATCTCCAGTAATGCAATGGAGAGATATAGCAAGGCAACTTGGTTTTACTCGTATAGCTTGCCAAAGAGCAGAAGACAGAGCAGTAAAGAAAATGATTTCTTTGTTACTGGAATGAGGTATATAGAAGTTATATAAAATATATACTTTTTATATACCCAATGTACAATAATATCATGCTATACTAGTATCATAGAAAAAGATAACACAGCAGGGATACTGTAAATCTTAGTTCAAGGCACCCAAACGGGTGTCTTTTTTGTGTGAATTTAATATAATAATATAGAGAATATTAAAAATAAAAGCTTGATGAAAAACATCAAGCTTTTATATTGAGATATAGGATCTTTACGTTGGAATAAAAGTTCCTAGTTTAATCTAGTGTTTATGCAAATAATAATAAGTGAACAATATCATTGCTGATAAGATTAAAAAATATACGTCGGTAGATTTAATAATTCTATCCGTTGAAAATACTAACTTAGTTATAAAAGTACTTATCAGGCTAGTTATTATAGGATTAATATACCCTTTTATATTAGTCCTAATTTTTTTACTTATTATTTTGCCTTTACGATTACTTTTACGGTAGCTTCTTTGTTTAGTATTTTTCATAGGATTAGCTTTTTTAAACATATTAGCATATTTATGAAAAATAAAAGAAACTAACACGTGAAGACCTCCTTTCAAAGATAATTCCAACGCAATTCCATTATAACATTTTATGGAAATTATTTAAATGAAAATACTAACCCAATATTAAATCATTGAAGGTTTTTATTGTGGCGTAGAGACTTGTTTCAGAATAGTTATTGATGGAGTAATAAAATAAAGAAAATAGAATCTATGTTTACATACATAATATTATGTAAATTTAATTCTAATGTAAACTGTATAACAAACTTTTTATATTAAGCTTAAGAACATATCTAGATTGATTTAAGACATTATTAATTTTTATATAAAAATATTTTTATTTTATAAAGAAACAAAAATTATCAATGTCTTAAATCAATCCAGATATTTGAGTTTTATAAAAATATGAGTAAAGGAAGGTGGCATTGTGAAGCTAACATCAAAACAGAAAATATTTTGTGATGAGTATCTAGTGGATCTCAATGCCACTAGAGCTTATAAAGCAGCTTATAAAAACATAAAAAAAGATGAAACCGCAAGGGCAAATTCAAGTAGGTTGCTAACAAATGCTAACGTTAAAGATTATATTGAAAAGAGAATGAAGGATAGAGAAAAAAGAACAGAAATAACACAGGATATGGTTATCCAGGAGTTATCAAAAATAGCATTTGCAAAAGGAACTGATTACGCTAAAGTAGTTGAAAAATCGTATATGAAACCTATTTTAGATGACCAAGGGCATAAGGTTGATGAAGAAGAAGTCTTTTATAAAGATGTTGAAGTTATGGAAACTGATAATCTAACAGAGGACCAAAAGAGAGCAATATCATCAATAAAAAGTACTAAATTTGGAATATCAGTTGAAACTTGTGATAAGGTTAAAGCCTTAGAGTTATTAGGTAAGCATTTAGGTATGTTTACTGATAAGGTTGAGGTAAATGGTAGTTTATCTAATGAAGTAAATATAATAATAGATGGTGAAGAATATGGCACTTAATCTAAACATTAATTCAAAAGTATTTAACCCAATATATTTAGAACATCAATTAAATAATAATAACCGTTATCAGATTTACTTTGGAGGTTCATCTTCAGGTAAATCTTTTTCTTTAGCTCAAAGAACTGTTTTAGATGTGCTTAATGGTCATAGAAATTACTTAATAGTTAGAAATGTTCAAAACACAATTAAGAGATCATGTCTTAATGAAATAACAAAAGCAATAAGTAATTTTAAGATTGCTGACTACTTTGAAGTTAATAAAACAGATATGATAATTACTTGTAAAATAAATAAAAAACAAATACTATTTTGTGGTTTAGATGATGTTGAAAAGATTAAATCAATTACTCCAGTAGATGGGGTAATAACTGATATATGGGTAGAGGAAGCAACCGAAACAGAATATAAAGCAGTTAAACAATTAGATAAAAGACTTAGAGGAAGGTCAGATGTAACTAAAAGATTAACTTTAAGTTTTAATCCAATACTTAAGGACCATTGGTTATACAATGAATATTTTAACATTTGGGAAGATAATAAGCAGTATGTAGAAAAGAATAATGTATCTATTCTTAAAACCACATATAAAGATAATAAGTTTTTAACGGATGATGATATAGCAGCATTAGAAAATGAAACAGATCCATATTATTATGAAGTTTATACATTAGGTAATTGGGGAGTTCTTGGAGCTGTTATATTTAAAAATTGGAAAGTGCAAGACTTTAGTGATATTGAAAAGACATTTGATAATTATAGGCATGGAGTTGACTGGGGATTTGCTGATGATCCTTTTGCTTATATAAAATCACATTTAGATAAGACAAGAAAAAGGCTTTATATATGTGATGAAATAGAAGTAGTTGGAATGTTAAATGAAGAATCAGCTCCTTTAGTAAAAGAAAAGGCTGGTTCCAGTAGAGTGATATGTGATAGTGCTGAACCTAAATCAGTAGCTGAATTTAAAAAACTAAGGGTAAATGCTAAATCAGCAAAGAAGGGACCAGGAAGTATTGAATATGGAATTAAGTTTTTACAAGGGTTAGAAATTATAATACCTCCGAGATGTCAAAACTTCAAAAATGAAATAAGCAAGTATAAATATAAAGAAGATAAGAATGGCAATATCCTTCCTATACCAGTAGATAAGGATAACCATTTAATAGATGCATTAAGATATAGTTTAGAAGATGATATGAATAAAAAGAAATGGCTAGTTTAGGAGGTGATAAGGGTGAATGGTTCAGAACTTAAAAAATCAATAGATAGGGATAGAGTATCACAAAGTAAGGCAAAGGCTAGAGAAGGTATTAAGTATTATAAAGGAGAACATGAAATACTTAATTATAGGTTATTCTACTATGATAATAATGGTGTTTTAAAAGAAGATAAGTATAGGAGTAATATAAAAATACCTCATTTATTTCATACTGAACTTGTGGACCAAAAGGTACAATATTTATTATCTAATCCTATAGAAGTTGTAACAGAGGACCAGGAGCTACAAGAAAAACTAAAAGAGTATATTAATGAGGACTTTCAGGAAACGCTGCAAAATGCTATTGAAGGAGCTAGTAATAAAGGTCTTGAATATGTTTATGCTTATGTAGATTCTAGTAATAAAATTAACTTTCAGGTAGCTGATAGTTTAAGTGTTATTCCTGTATATGATGAACTAGATCATTATAAATTAAAATCCATAGTGAGATATTATGATACTAAAATACAGGACCAGAACAAGGAAGTAATAATTACTAAAGCAGAGGTATGGACAGATAAGGATGTAACTTATTATATCCAGGATAAAGATAGCAAAGAATTTAAATTAGACAATGGTATAAAACCAAATCCAAGACCACATATAACTCTTGAAGATGAAAAGGCTTATTATGATGGTGGAAGTTTTGGTTATATACCATTTTTTAAGCTCCAAAATAATAAATATGAAAAGACAGATTTAGAGCCTATTAAAGCACTTATAGATGATTATGACCTTATGGCTTGTAGCTTATCAAATAACTTGCAAGACTTCCAGGAAGCAATATATGTAGTTAGAGGTTATCCAGGTGATAACTTAGATGAATTAACGTTAAACCTTAAGACTAAAAAAACTATAGGAGTAGATGAAACTGGTGGATTAGATGTTAAGACTATAGATATTCCTATAGCAGCAAGAGAATCTAAAATAAGACTAGATAAAGAATCTATATATAAGTTTGGAATGGGATTTGATTCTTCTCAAGTAGGTGATGGAAATGTTACAAATGTAGTTATTAAGTCCAGATATGCTTTACTGGACCTTAAATGTAATAAAGCAGAGATAAGGCTAAGAAAACTTATAAGGCAACTATTAAAAGCTATAGTAGATGATATTAACAGACGATTTAATACCGCCTATAATTACATGGATATTGATATTAATATTATTCGTGAAACTATGGTTAATGAAAATGATATAGCTAACAATGAAAAAATAGAAGCAGAAAAACAAGGACAATTAATAAATAACATACTTACTGCTGCAACAAGACTTGATGATGATACAGTATTGAAATTACTATGTGATATTCTTGAACTCGATTATGAAGAAGTTAAAGAAAAAATAGACATGCAACCTTATGAGCCTATTAATTTAGATACAATAACAGAAAAAGAAATAAATGAGGATCAAGACAATGGAGAAGCTTAGTAAATATTATTTAGAGATATTAAAGCTTTTTAAAGAAGGAGAAAAGGATACAAATAAGTTATTGCTTACTAATTATAAATCGTCACTTATAGAAATGAAAAAGCTTTTAAACTCTTATTTAAATAGATATGGGGAATTAAGCTTTCAAGAATGGTTGAAAGTAGATAGGCTAAAATCATTGATTAATCAAATAAATGTTATACTAGATAATACTTATAAAAACAATGAAACTTTGATAAGCAACCATGCCCAGGATTCTTATTCTAAAGCTTATAATGGTTTGTTTTATCAGTTAGAAGTGGAGACTGGTTTAATATTAGATTTTACAATGATTGATACTAAAACAGTAGAAAAAGCTATTCAGATGCCTATAGATGGGTTAAGGTTAAGTGAAAGATTATATGATAAACACTTACATAATCTTAAGCTTAAAACTAAAGGAGCTTTAACAAGAGGTCTTATAAATGGTTCTGGGTATAGAGATATAGCTGGGGATATAAGCAATATAGGAGTAGCTGATTACAAACAAGCTTTAAGAATAGCTATAACAGAAGGTAACAGGCTTAGAAGTTTAGCAAGAGAAGATAGTTATCAAGAAGCAAGTAAATTAGGAATAGGCTTAAAGAAAAGATGGCTTTCAACATTAGATCATAAAACAAGAGATACACATAGAGCTTTAGATGGTGTAACTATAGGCATAGATGAAGAATTTGAAATAAGAGGTTATAAAGCATTACAGCCTAGATTATTTGGAGCAGCTAGTGAAGATATTCATTGTAGATGTGACACTATATCTATAGTTGAAGATATAGCCCCAAATTTAAGGCGAGATAATACTACTAGGGAGATTATAGAATATGAAAATTATAATGAATGGTATAGTAAAAGATTTGGAGATGATGTTTATAAAGGTGGATATTGGTACACAAAAGATGGTATAATGAAAATAACAGATGATTGGAAGGGGCAACATAAAAGTATTCCAAGAGAATATAAACCTAATGCTGTAGTTGAAACTAGTAAAGATTTTGGCAATGGATTTGTTGAGATAGATAGGACTATATATAATAAAGATGGTATAATGTATAAACAAATACATTCAGGAAACCACAATAGACCTAAGCAACATAAACTAGGTATCCATGGAGAACATGCCCATATATACAAGTGGAACGAGGATGGTATTTGTGAAGACAGAAGTCCTAAAGAGTTAAGCAAAAAAGACAGAAATGAGCATAGAGATATATTAAAAGGAGATGATTAAAATAGTAACATTGAAGCAATTGAAAGAAGAATTAATAACAGATGATATAGCATTTTTATATAAAGATAAAAATTATGTGATCTGTCCTTTAGAAAAATTTTATGCTGGTGAAGCAGGTAATATAGAAGATGATAATTCATTTGATACTTTTGAAGATATGGTTGATAATTGGGTTATACAAGGTAAGCCATTAAAGGAAATAATTTCACAAATAAAGTTACTATAAAGCACTTACTAAATAAAATAGTAGGTGCTTTTATTATGCCTTTTTAGCTTTATTACAGGCGTAAAAGAATAAATAAGTAACTATATTTGTGAAGCAAAACACGTATAAAAGCGTAAATATAGGAGGTTAATATGGAAGAATTATTAAAAAAATTAGGATTTACAGATGAACAAATACAAAAGGTAATAGGGGGAATGAAGGAAAATAAGATATATACAACTAAGGAAGAAAACATAGAAGAAAGATATAACAAGGTTAAAAGTCAAAAAGAACAACTAGAAAGTGATTTAAAAGAAGCTAATAAAACATTAGATAAAGTTAAGAAGGACAATAAGGACATAGAGAGCCTACAAACTGAAATTGAAAATTATAAAAACAAAGCAGCGGAATCAGAAGCGGCTAGAGCTAAGGATCAAAAAGTATTTACTATTAAGAGTAAGTTAAAAGATGCTGGATGTATTGACTTAGATTATATGCTTTATAAGTTAGGGGATATTGAAAAGTTAGATATTGAAAAAGATTTAGATAATAAAGTAAAGGAGCTTGGTGAGAACAATGCTTCTTTTTTTAAAGTTGAAAATCAAGAGCCTAATAAAGATAATCCAAAGATAATAGTTAATAAGTTACCTGGAGCAGATAATCCACCACAAAGTTTTACAATGGACCAGTTAAAAAGCATGACACCAGAAGAAATAAATAAGAATTGGGATACAATAAAAGATTTAAAATTTGATGAATAAGAAAGGATGATGTTAAATGTCAGTAAAGAATTTTATACCACAAATATGGAGTGCTAGGTTGCTTGCTAATTTAGATAAGAAGCTAGTATATGCTAATGCAGTAAATAGAGATTATGAAGGAGAAATTAAGAAGTTTGGTGATACTGTTAAGATAAATCAAATGGGAGATGTAACAGTTAAAGATTATAAAGGCGGAGTTATTGAAGATCCAGAAGAACTACAATCAAATCAAACTATTTTAACTATAGATCAAGCTAAATATTTCAATTTTAAAGTTGATGATGTTGATAAAGCTCAAGCTAATGTAACTTTAATAGATAAAGGAATGAACAGAGCTTCTTATGGAGTTCAAGATGTTATTGATAAATTTATTGCAGCATTCGTTAAAGATGCAAAAATAAAAATTGGTAGCACATCTAAACCAATTGAAATAACAGTAGCAAATGCTTATGATACTTTAGTTGATTTAGGAGTTGAACTAGATAATAAGAATGTACCAAGAGTAGGCAGATTTGCTATTCTACCACCTTTTTATTTAGGATTATTATCTAAGGACCCTCGTTTTACTAAAGACTTTAAAATCTTAGAAAATGGAGTCGTAGAGGGTGCTACAGTTAGTGGATTTAAACTAATGATGTCTAATAATGTTCCTTTTTCAGCTTCTCATTATTCAATTATGGCAGGAACTGATATGGCAATAAGCTTTGCAGGACAAGTAACAGAAGTAGAAGCTTATAGACCAGAAAAAAGTTTTTCAGATGCAATGAAAGGATTATATGTATTTGGTGCTAAAGTAGTTCACCCAGATTGTTTAGCATGTTTAACTGCAAAACAAAAAGTTGCAGAAGTATAGACTAAGGATTAATTTTCTTAGTCTTATTTTATAGGTGGTGATAAATTGATTTTATCTTTAGAAGAAGCTAAGAAGATATTAAAAATAAAAGATGATAGCCAAAACTTTGAATTAGAACTTAAGCTTAAAGCTTTAGAAACTATGATAAGAAATAAGACCAATAATAAGTTTTTAGATAGTAGAGTGAGAGTAAGTAATCATTTATTTTTTAATGAGGCTAATACAATAACTGGTGTTAATTTTAAAGCCTTAGGATTTAGAAAGGGCAATACTATTGATATAGATGATAGTATTCAAAATAATGGAGTATATGAAGTCTTAGAGGTATCTGAAACATATATAAAAGTCAAAGAAGATATACAGGAAGAAGAATGTAATTGTCTTATAACTAAAATTAATTATCCAAGCGATATTAAGCTAGGGGTTATTAAATTATTACAGTATGATAATAAAATGGCTGATAAGATAGGCATTAAACAAGAAACAATAGCTAGAGTATCAACTACTTATTTTGATATGAATAGTAATGAAAGTGTAGAAGGTTATCCAGCAGCATTACTAAAATTTTTAGACAAATATAAAAAGTTGAGGTGGTCATAATGGATACTTCAAGAGCACCAAGTTTTTCTGTTATGGGAATTGTTAAAAAAGATAATGGTATAGGTGGATTTATTGAAAAAGAAGATGAATTGTTTAAGATGCAAGGATATTTGGATTTATTAACTGGAGATGAAACAAATACAAATAATGCTTTTATCCAGGAATCTTCCCATATCATTATTACAAATTATAGAGATGATATAACTACTAAGCATTGGATTATAGATAGTAAAAATAATAGATACAATATAGTCTTAGTAGATGATCCAGTATCAATGCATAACCACTTAGAAATATATTTAAAATTTATAGGTGAGCATAATGTTTAGAGATAATAGTAGAGCGTGTAAAGAAGCTATAAAAAGAGCAGAGTTAAGATGGTTACAAGCTGCCGCACTAGTTATTCAAAGTCAAGCTAAAGCATTAGCTCCAGTTGATACAAGTAATTTAAAAACAAGTATTAATCATAAGATAGTAGTTGATAAATTAGAAGCATATATAGGAACGAATGCTGACTATGCAATTTACGTTGAGTTTGGTACTGGAGAGTTTGCAGAGAATGGTCAAGGTAGGAAAGGTGGGTGGGGATATGTAGACCCTAGCGGTAAATTCCACTTTACAAAAGGTATGAAGCCTAAACCTTATTTAAGACCAGCCTATAGGCAAAATAAACAGGCGTTAATCCAACTATTAAATAGATATTTAAGAGAAATAAGGTGATAATATGATACCTTTATTAAAAAAACTAACTAAAGAATTTAAAAGAGTATGTAAAGAAAGCTATTTAGAAATTAATACAGCTGATGAAGTTAAATATCCATATTTGACCTTCTCTTATTCTGGTGAAGCACTAGAAAATACAAGAGAGGGTTTTTATATTGATGTAGATATATTTGATAATTGTGGACCTGATACATTAAGGTTAGAGCAATTAACAGAAGATATAAGAAAGCATTTTATTAAAACTAGAATTTTAACAGATAAAGTATTATTGCAATTTAAAGTATCAGGTAGGCGAATGATACCTACTACAAATAAACAGATAAAAAGAAGATGGTTACAATTATATTGTAAGGTAGATTGGAGGGAATAAAATGAGTTTACAAACCACAGGATATACAAAAGATACTCCTAAGTATTATTTTGTAGATGCTGGAGCAATATATAAGAACTTAAAATACAATAAGGAAAAGAAGGAATGGCAAGGTACTTTATTAGGTGCTACAGCAGAAGGTAACAAGGTTAAAATAGAACAAAAATATAGGCAAATAAAAGTAGATGGAGTTTTTACCAAAGCTAAGGGGCAAGAAGTACTACAAACTTCTGATGCTGAAATGGAGGTAAATGTTAAGGAAGTAACTGCTGAAAATATTAGATTAGCTTTAAATGGAATAATTAGAGAAATAAAAGCTGAATCAGATGAAGCGCCAGAGGGTTATACAGTTGTTGAAGGTAAAGGTAAATTAGAGGATAGTGATTATATAGATAACTTAGCACTAGTAGGAACTATGACAGGAAGTAATGAACCTATTATAGTTATTTTAGATAATGCTTTATGCACAAGTGGACTTGAATTTGAAACTAAAGATGATAATGAAGCAGTGCTTAAAATGAAGTTTGAAGCACACGGAAGCGCTGACCAGGTTGCAGATAGAAAGTTGCCAGCTAGAATATACTTTCCACCAATTAATAAAGAAGTTGAAAAAGCACAAGAATAATTTAGAACTCATATTAATGGGTTCTTTTCTATTTTTAAGGAGGAACGATTGTGAATAATGAACAATTAAGAGCTGAATTAATACACAAATTTCCTATGAAGCTAGAACATGCAGATATATTAATAAAAGAATATGGCTGCATAGCTTTTACAATAGCTTATCAATTATATAGGGAAGGCTTTGTTTTTACAGATTTAAGTTATATGTATTTAGATAAAGCATTAGACCAAAACAAACGGTTTAAAAAAGCAGTATTAAAAGTTATAAAAACACACGAAAAAAATTTAAAAAATTATAGAAATTATTGGTTCTGTTAATTAATTATGAAAATATAGCTTTAAAAATCACAAAATTACTATACGACTTACTTTAAATAATAAAAATTATATAATTAATATTTTGTGGTATGACAAAAAAGCCTACCTATTATAGATTTTTAAAAATAAATAGACTTAATTAAAAGCGATAGCGTTAGCCGTTAGGCAGCTAATAACCAATTATTTTTAGCTTTAACTGAATAATTGATTCCTGATACTTCAGCTGGTGTTAAACCACGTAGCGAGGAATGATTACGAATAAAATTATAGTGAAATATAAATACCGATATTAACTTATTGGCGCTATCAAAAGAGTTAAAGCCTTTTAAACCTTTATACCAAGACTTAAATGTTTTATTAAAAGATTCAATAATATTGTTTGAAATATCATCTTTAAAAGATTGTACTTTTATGTGTAATGTATCTTGGAATACTGATTTTATTGGAATATTGTAAGATGGTAATCTATCAGTAACTATGGCTCTAGGAGATCCTAATTTCTTAGCATCGTTAAAAAGGCTAAAAGCTTGTTTAGCATCTCTATATGGGGATAGATGATAAGAAATGATTAATCGACTTTCCGAGTCTATAACAAGCCATAGATAATGTTTTTTACCATTTATAAATACAACAGTTTCATCTGCGTGCCATTCATCAGAATCTGATAAGTCAATATTATAAAGTAACTTATCAGACTTTAATTTGAAATAGCTAGCAAATTTTTTAGTCCAATTTGATATAGTTACGTGGGATACTTTTACATTAAAAATTCTAAGCAAACATTGAGATATATGTCTTGTAGAACTTTCATTAAGAAAATAAAGGTTTAAAGCCATTAAAATAATATGGAGTGGAAAGCGCATACCTTTAAAATCAAGTTTACCTTGTAGATAGGTATTGCTTGATGGGCTTATAGCCGTAGGCTTCGCCACGAAAAAACTATGATTACATTTCTTATCGTTACAACGATAGTTAATATAATTTGAATAATTATGATGAATAAAGGTTCCTTTGTTACAGACAGGACAACGAGGATAATCCTTGAGCTGACGCTCTTTCGGCGTAGCCGATGGTGCAAATTGTCTTTTACACTCTTTGCATTGATATTTTTGATTTCCTTCTTTGTCTTTTCCAAACTTATATAGCTTATGGCTGTAACATCTAGGGCAGGTAATTTTTTTATTAGCTTTGTTCATTGATTTCTCTCTCCTTTCTGGGAGGTAATGTTTTTGTGGTGAATCTATTATATTTCAATAGGTTGAGGGGAATCAATGTTCATATAACTTAACAGAACGAAATTATTAATATGGAGGAATAAGTATGGAAAACAAATTAGAAATGAGAAGATTAGGCGGTCAAGATACATTCTTAATGTTAAAGATTATGTCTAAAACAAGAGCAAAAGAAGCTGTAAAAGAGTTCTTAAAAAAACAAGGTAGTTTTGAAAAGGGTAAAAAATCAGAAGAAGATTATAAAGCCATAGGTATAGAAGTAATGCTTGATGTTGCTGATACAATAATGTGTAATTTAGATGATGCACAATCAGATATTAATAAACTACTAGCTAATTTATGTGATGTTAAAGTAAAAGGAATAGAGCAGTTAGATTTTATGGAATATAATACTTTGATTATGGATTTCTTTAAGAAAGAAGAATTAAAAAGTTTTTTCAAACTTATATTCTCATCATTCAAATAGGTGAGAATAAGTTTAAGGATATTTTATATAAAAGATATGGTAATCCGTTAGAACTCTTATCCAATATGGATTTTGAGGAACTAACGGATTTTATTTTGTACTTAGTCAAGGAGCAAAGAGAAGAAGATTTATGGCAAATATGGTTACACAAAGATATAGATAAAGATTTTCAAGAGTGGAAAAAAGAAATTCAATCTAAGCAAAGTGTAACTAATAAAAAAATGAGTAAGGACCAGGAAAAAGCAAATATTGAGAAAGCTGAAAGAATCTTAGGAAGGATAAAAGACAAGTAAGGGGGTGAATAGATGGAGTTATTTGCCCTAATGGGGCGTATTGCTGTTAATGGAAGAGAAGCTAACAGAGAAATTGATAATGTAACTGGTCACGCCCAAAATGCAGAAGGAAAAATTTCTGGAGCTTTTTCTAAGATAGGAAAGGTAGTAGCTGGTGCATTTACAGTAGGCGCAGTAGCAGCGTTTGAAAAGAAAATAGTAAGTACTTACGCTACATATGACGACCAAATGAGAAAAGTTCAAGCAGTATCTGGAGCTACTGGAAAACAATTTATGGAGTTAAGGGCAAAAGCAGAGGATTTAGGAGCCAAGACAAGGTTTAGTGCAACGGAAGCTGGACAAGGAATGGAGAACCTTGCTAGAGCTGGTTGGAAAACTGGAGAAATAATGAGTGGTATAGGTCCAGTACTTTCCTTTGCAACTGCAAATGCTATAGATTTAGGAAGTGCTGCTGGAATAGTATCTGATGGACTTTCACAATTTGGACTAAAGGCTAAAGATACTGGAATGTTTACAGATGTTTTAAGTGCTACTGCAGCATCAGCCAATACAGATATTAGTTTATTAGGGGAAACTTTTAAGTATTGTGGGGGACCTGCGGGTGCTTTTGGGTATAAACTTCAAGATGTTGCTGTAGCTATTGGACTTATGGCTAATAAAGGAATAAAGGGTTCGCAAGCTGGAACAACATTAAGAAGTGCTATGACAAGACTTGCAAATCCAACTGGTAAAAGTGCTAAAGCTATGAAAAAACTTGGTATTTCAATTACAGATAGTTCGGGTAAGGTTAAACCATTTGCTACACTTATGCAAGAATTAAGAGGAAAGTTTAGCAAATTAACAGAAGCACAAAAAGCTCAGATGGCAAGCACTATCTTTGGTCAAGAAGCAATGAGTGGTATGCTTGCTGTTGTAAACTCTAGTGATGAAGAATTTAATAAAATGACTAAAGCTATAGGTAACTGTAATGGGCAAACACAGAAAATGGCTGATACTATGGATGGTGGACTTGGTGGAGCTATTGCTGGAGTCAAAAGTGCTTGGGAAGGTTTGCTTATTAAATTAGGTGGAATGCAAGAAGGTATCTTAGTTGATGCTTTTAAAAAGCTGGCGGTAGTACTTCAAGATTTACCGGCTAAGATAGAAAAGGTTAATCAAAAATGGCAAAGCTTTAAAAAATTTGTAGAAGAACATAAAACTCTATTAGAAACATTAGGAGTTATATTTGGGACAATGATTGGTGGGTTTTTAGTAAATACCGCTAAATTAAAAATAGCTAATGATGGTATAAAAGGTTTTATTAAGTGTTTTGATGGGGTCAAACTAATAGGACCTATTTTAAAAGGTGTTGGAACTGCATTTAATTTTATATGTTCTCCAGCTGGAGCTGTTACTTTAGCAGTTGCGGCATTTGCTGCGGCAGCTTTTTTAATATATAAAAACTGGGGAAGTATAAAAGAATGGTTATATAATCTTTGGAATGGTATTAAAGAGGTTTCGGAAAATGTTTGGAATGGTTTAAAAGATTTCTTTTCAACTACATGGCAAGCTATAGTAGATATATTTATAACCATATGGGAAGGAATTAAATGGCCATTTCAAATGTTGTGGGAAGTTATAAAAGCTATAGTACTTTCAGTAATAACCATAATAAAGACTATAATACAAACTGAGTTAAATATAATAAAAGCTATATGGGAGCTTATATGGAATAACATAAAAGATTTCGTACTTCCTATTTGGAATGCAATTAAAACTACAATTCAAACAGTTATAAATGCAATAAAAAATATAGTAACAACCGTTTGGAATGCAATTAAAAGTGTTACTACAACTGTTTGGAATTCTATCAAAGGTGTAATAATTACAGTATGGAGTGGCATAAAAAGTGTAGTTACTTCTGCCATAAATGTAGTTAAGTCAGTAATAACAACAGTATGGAATGCTATTAAATCAGTTACTAGTTCCGTATGGAATGGAATAAAAGGTGTGATAAGCGGTGTATGGAATGGAATAAAAAGCGTAGTTACTGGAGCAGTAAATGGAGTTAAAAGTGTAATTACTAGTGTGTGGAATAGTATTAAAAGTGTTACAAGTAGTGTATGGAATTCTATCAAAGGAATTATACAAAAACCTATTCAAGCTGCAGCAGATTTTGTAGGTAAACAAGTGGAAAGAATTAAAGGGTTCTTTTCTAGACTTAGTATTAAATTCCCACATATTAAATTACCTCATTTTAAATTAGATGGAGAGTTTAGTTTAGCACCACCTAAAGTACCACATCTTGGGGTAGATTGGTATGCAGAAGGTGGAATACTTACAAAACCAACTGTATTTGGTATTAACGGAGATAGACCAATGGTTGGTGGTGAAGCTGGTCCAGAAGCGGTACTTCCTATAGAAAAGCTATCAGATATATTAATAGATACTTTTAAAAATATGGGTATGGAAAAGCCTATAATAATACAACTAGATGGAAGAACTATAGCAAGGGTTACTGCACCATACATGAGTGAAGAATTAAGTTTTAGGAATAAAAGGAGGTTTTAAATTTGTATGGATTTGAGTTTAATAATAAGTACTCTAAGGATTTAGGAATATATATAGGTAAAAGACCTCCTATTCTTAAAGCTGAAAAAGTAATTAAGCATATTGAAGTACCTGGCAGAAGTGGAACTTTAACAGAAGACACGGGAGCTTATAAAAATATAGAACTAACATTTGAATGTACTATTAAAGATACTGATGTAGAAGAAAAGACAATATTATTAAATAATTGGTTAGATGGTTCTGGAATTTTAAAACTAGACTATTTAGCCAATTTCTTTTTTAAGGTTAAAGAAGTGAAATTTGAGGGAACAGATGTTGATTATATAACAGGAGATTTTACAGTTACTTTTGTATGTGATCCATTTAAATATTATATCGATAATTCTACTATAGAAATAAAAAAACCTACTATTATATATAGTCCAGAATTTACAGTAGAAAGTGAACCTAAAGTAACGATTTTCGGACAAGGAGATATTACTTTAAATATAAATAATAACTCTATAAAACTAAAAGACGTACAAGACCATATAACTTTAGATAGTACAATACAGGAGTGCTATAAAGATACACAAAATTGTAATAACAAGATGTGTGGAGAGTTCCCTCTATTAGTAGAAGAAAATAAAATAAATTGGAATGGTAATGTATCTAAAGTAGAAATTATACCGAATTGGAGGTGTTTATAATAGATAAGATATTTAATTTAAAAATAGATACTAAGAATAAAAATATAAGTACAGTTACAGGATTAAAGCAGTTTGATAATAATTCTGTACTTAATATTACTTTGCTACAGAATAGTTTAGCAGTAGATTTAAGCGACTGTACTGTACGTATTAACTTCCTAAGAGAAGATGAAAGAGTGTTACTATATATGGCGGATATAGTTAGTGCTAAAGAAGGAAATGTGGCTATTAAATTAAGTCCAGAAGTGTTAGAAAAAGTAGGCACAATACAAGCTGATATAAGTGTATTCGATAGTAATTTATTAAAAATAACTAGTGCTACTTTCAACATTAAAGTTGAGAAATCTGTATATAATGATGATACTTACTTTACAGATAAAGATTTAGACTTAATGCAACAAGAGTATGTTAGAGAAAAAGAAAGACAGAAAGCTGAAAGTGCTAGAGGTGAAAATGAACTAGCAAGAATTACGTATGAACAACAAAGAAAGAACAATGAAAATACTAGAATAAGCAATGAAGAAGCTAGACAGAAAGCTGAAACTGCTAGAGTAGCAGAGTGGAACAATGTAAAGAAAGATGCTAATAATATTAAAAATACTTTAGATACTACAATAGATACTGCTAATAAAACTAAAGATAATTTACAAAATACAATTACTGCTGGAGATAAATTAAAACAAGAATTAAACGTTAATAACTATGTTACTAATACGAGGTACAGTGAATTTGAAAAGAAAACTAATTCACAATATGAAGAAAACAAGAATAAGTTAAATAATTTTGGTGGCAGAAATTACTTATTAAATAGTTCTCTATCAAGTTTAACTCATTGGTCAAAAAGATTTCAAACAAATGAAACAAATGAAAAAAATAAAATTGAAATAAAAGATAATTCTTGTCACATAATAAATACAAATCAAGATTTAATAGGTATTTATCAGAATCCTGCTGATTTGGATTTAAATGAAAATTATGTACTATCTTTTTATGTTAAATGTAAAAAAGATAGTCAAATGCTAGTTGGTTTTTCTGATACAGGTGTTTCGTGTTTAATTACACATTCCGAATGGAAAAGAAAAAGTGTTAACATTGGTAAGCCATCTGGACAAAGTGTTGGTTGTATTTTATATGCTAAACAAGGACATGAAGTATATATTAAAGATGTTAAATTAGAAAGAGGATTCGTCGATACAGATTGGACACTTGCACCCGAGGAAATTATTGCTAATTCAAAACGATTAGATGCAATAGAAAAAATTTTAATAGATAAGGGATACATGAAAGTAACACAAAATTTATAATATAAGGTAGGTAGATAATATGGCTTTAGATATAAATATAACTGAAATAATAATAAATCAATTGCGTTATGGAACTATGGATAAAGAGGAAATACGAAAGAAAGTAGATGTAATGTACTTTTGTAATGCATTTTCAGAAGAAGATTATAAAAGAATTATTGCAGTATACGAGGAAGTAACTAAAAAAGCAGATAAAATAGAAGATGTAGAACATAAAGAAACAGAACATACTGCGTAATAGGTAGCTAATGCGAACTAAAATTCAAATATTAAAAGCAATAGATCTAGACTTTTAGAAGTCTTTTTTTATTGCGTTTTTTATTTAAATTTATATAAAATTTTTAATTTTTAATCCATTTAACCAAAACAAGCTATAATAATTAATTAGAACATAAATAAATGCTCTTTTAGAGTAAAAAATATAACACCTGGCAAGGGTAAATAAATCCCTTGCCTGCTGCAAGGATTTTTTATCTTTGCTCCAGGCAAGGAGGAAATAAAAATGTTTCAAGAAATCAAAAATAATAATAATGAAGAAGCTGTAATAAAAATTTTAGGGAAACTAATTCTAGAAGTACCTGAATTAGAACATGACCTAAATAAACAATTAAAAGTAAGAAATGTAATAGAAGAAGTGTTATACAATTATGATGTAATTACTAAAGAAACTACTCTAGCAACAAGCGATATAGAAGAAAAATTGCAAATGTTTTTAGCAGTCAAAAAGTTGGATGGATTAAGTTCTCTTACTTTAGAGAATTATCAAAGAGAAATTTCTAAATTTGGTAGTATTGTATTTAAACCTTTAAATAGTGTAACAACAATGGATATAAGAATGTACTTAGCATTAGTAAATAAAAATGTAAAAGAAACTACATTATCAACTAAAGTATCTATTTTAAAAACCTTTTTTGGTTGGCTTTTAAATGAAGAATTTATACTTAAAGATCCAACTAAAAAAATTAAAACACCTAAGGTAGGTAAAAGACTTAGAAATGCTTTAACTGAAGAAGAACTAGAAACACTTAGAAATAATTGCAATACTCTTAGAGAAAAAGCTTTATTAGAATTTATATTTTCCACAGGATGCAGATTGTCAGAAGTTTATAAATTAAATATAAAAAATATAAATTGGCAAGATTTAAGCATTAAAGTTACTGGGAAAGGTAATAAAGAGAGAAGAGTATACTTTACTATTAAATCAAAATTATTACTAAAAGAATATTTAAAAAGTAGGAAAGATGATTCTTCAGCATTGTTTGTTACAAGCAAAAAGCCACATAATAGATTAGGCAGAAGATCTATACAAAAGGAAATAAACAATATAGCAAAAAGAGCGGGCTTTGATAAATCTGTTTTTCCACATTTATTAAGACATACTTTTGCTACAGTAGCACTTAACAATAACATGCCCGTAACAGTAATACAAAAATTAATGGGACATGAAAGTGTGGACACTACTATGATTTACGCAGAATTGGACAACAGTACATTAAAACAAGAATATAAAAAATTATCTTAAAGAAGTCCTGCAGGACTTCTTTTATTTTAGGAGGGAAACATGGATAAACATATTTTTAATACGTTAATTGCAGCAGCAGGAACAATTTTTACAACACTGTTTGGTAGCTGGGATTTAGCATTACAGATATTAATAATTTTTATGACAGCTGATTATGTAATGGGAATATTAATAGCACTAAGCAACAAAACATTATCTAGCAAAATAGGATTTAAAGGCTTACTAAAGAAATCAGTAATATTTATAGTACTTATATTAGCAGTTAGCTTAGATAGGTTACTTAATACTGGAAGTTGGGTTTTCCGAACTCTTGCATGTTATTTTTACATAGCAAATGAAGGTATTTCTATTTTAGAAAACTGTGCATGTTTGGGTGTACCAATTCCACAACAAATAACAGATGCATTAGTACAACTTAAAGAAGGAAATAAGAAAGAAATAAAAGAGCAGGACAAATAGTCTTGCTCTTTATTTTATAAAAAAATAAAGGAAGGAGTTTTATATGTCTAAGCAAACAGAATTTATAGATTTAATCAAAGATGCAGCAATAGAAACGCAAAAAACATATGGGATTTTTGCTAGTATAACTATTGCACAGGCTATATTGGAATCAGGATGGGGTACAAGTACTCTTGCACAACAATACAACAATTTATTTGGAATTAAAGCTTTACGTGATTGGAATGGTCCTGTTACCAATATAGATACAAAAGAATGGACAGGAAGTGGAATAGTTACTGTTAAACAACCTTTCAGGATTTATAATAGTTGGGCTGAAAGTATACTGGACCATGCTAAATTTTTAAAAGCTGAATGGTATATAGAAGCTGGAGTTTTTAAAGCTACTAATCCTACAATGCAGATACAAGCAATTTTTGATGGGGGATATTGTACAGATCCTAAGTATACAATCAAGATTTTAAAATTAATAAATGATTATAATTTAGAAAAATATGATATGGAGGGAATTAATATGAATATTATAGATACAAATTTAAAATTTAGAAATGGATTACCTAATAATAATAGTCCCAAAAATATTGTTTTGCATCATACGGAGTGCAACGGTTGGAGCGTAGAAAGATTGCACAAATTACACAAGGATGAGTTTGGTTGGAATGGTATAGGCTATCATTTTTATATTAGAAAAGATGGTTCTATTTATAGAGGTAGACCAGAGTGGACTATGGGATCACATTGCAAAGGCTTTAATAAAAATTCTATTGGAGTTGCGTTCGAGGGAGATTACCACAACGTAGATAAAACTATGCCTGACGCACAATTTAATGCTGGATTACAAGTAATAGCTTATCTAAAAAATAAGTATGGAAACATGGGTGTATATGGACATAGAGAAGTTGGCAGTTCTAATTGTCCAGGAAGGTATTTCCCATTAAGTAATTTCAAAAATGGTAAAGCTACAACAACTGCTAATACATCTAGTGGCTCTTTAGATGGTCGCATGGCTATTTGTACTGGAAATGGAGTTCGAGTTAGAAGCTCCACAGATACTTCTAGTACAGCTAACGTTATCGGAAAATTAAATAAAGGAGATAAGGTAAAGATATTCAAACGTGTTGGTGATTGGTATCACACATACTATGGCCAACATGGTGGATATGTGAGTGCTAAATATTTAAGCTTAATATAAAATTAAAGGGATACTATTTTATATAGTGTCCCTTGTTTTTTATTTTTTGTAAAATAAAAGTAGCTAATCTAAAAAGACCAGCTACCTTCCCACATAGTTAATATAAAAGTTAATTACACTAATAGCAATATAATAATAAACATAATTTACATATCGCTTAGTTAATATAAAAATTATCTTAGTAATATTTTAAAACTTTTTCTTTATTTTGTAAAATAAATTATAAATCTCCCCTTGACTTTCACCGTTTTCGGTGATATAATATAATTAAAGATAAGGAAAGGGGATATGGAAAATGAAATTTAGTAAAGAGGTTGTTAAAAAAGCTCACGCAATGGCAAGAGAGATAAAAAAAGAATATGTAGAGGTTGATTATAAAACACAATTTGGATTATGTATTTCATATCTTCTTTCAGAAGAAGTAGAAGAAACAGAGTTAAGTGTAGAAGAAAAGATAGAAAATGCAGTTCAAGAAGTTACTAAAACTCATGGCGAAACAGACGTAGTAGTAAAAATAAAGAACTGGAAAGAAAGAAGAATATATATTAATGTATATTGCTTTAAATCTTGTTTCGATTGCTTTATAGATTTAGGAGACAACAAGGCTAAATATTATGACAGAACTTTATGTGGAGCATGGAGAAACAGAATACAAGATACTTTATTCGCTACAGTAAAAGAATGTAAAGAAGAAATAGTAAAATTATATAAATAATTATATTTTTTTACTTGACTTTCACCGAAAACGGTGATATAATATAATTAAAGATAAGGAAAACATTTTATATTAACTATGTGAGAGCCGGAAGGCTAAAAATTAATATAAAAGGAGATATGATAAAATGAAAAATGTAAAATTTAGTGCTTATGGATTCTTGGAAATGGTAATAACAAATATTCCAAACAATTTAAAGAAAGGGGAATTGATAGAAAATCTAAGAAGATTTTTTATTCCAAATGAAACTCACTTTAGTAATGTATTCTTAAAAAAGATAACAGACAAAGAAGAATTAGATTACTTATTAAACTTATCAGAAGAAGAAGTATATTCATACGAAGATATATTAAAGAAAATTTCTTAAAATTCAATGGCTTGGTGGTTGCCTTAAAACCACCAATTTTACAATATAGGAGGGTTTAATTATGGGAAATTTAAAAATTGTTAATTCAGATGGAGTTGTAAGAGTAAATGTAAAAATAGGGAAAAATGAAAAAGTTATTATTAATAGAGAAAAGCTTTTATAGTAAATAGAAACTATAAAAATACAAAAAACATAGAAGAAGATTTAAGCATAGAAGCTCCTTATCAATTAGAAAGTAGTTTTGAAAGTTTTATTATAGAATAGCTAGAAGGAGAGATAGATTTGAAACTAACAGATGTAATGAATCTAAAAGAAGCATCTGAGAAGTATAACATAAACATGAATACTTTAAAGACAATATGTCAACGCAGTAAATATGATCTTGTTGAAGAAGTTGATTTTAGAAAGAGTGGAAAAGTGTGGCTAATAACTAAAGATGCTATGAAAAAAATCTTAGAGAAAAAAGGTAAATAATATGGACATAAAAATTAATATAGATAGGTTTTATAGAGATAAAATCTATAAAGAACAAGTAAGAACTAAAGTACAACGTGCTATGCTCTTATTAAAAGTAGAAAGAGTATCTTTTAACTTTATAAATGAGTTAGCTTTTAGAATTTTAGATGCTATAGATCATAAAAATTTAAACTTTTTAAGAGAATTTAGAAATAAAAAAGTCGCTTGGGGTTATAGTATAGATACATCTAAATGTATTGATTTAATTTTAAAATAATAAAGGGGATTGAGAAATGCAAGAAAATTTCTTTCTGGATTATGTAAAAAAAGGATTTAATACAGAACACTTAACTTATATTTATGTAGGAGCAGTAGAAAATGTCTTAATAAATGCATTAAATTTAAATGCTGATGAACAAATAAAAAGATTAAATGAAATTAGAAAAGATTATGAAGAAGCACTAAAATTAATTGAATAATATTATATTTTAAAATAAGGAGGAGATTATTTTTATGAGAAAATTAGATGCAATAAAAAAAGATTTTGAAATATATAAAAATCAGGAAAACATCAAAGGAATGACTAAACTGCTTAATGAGCTTGAAGAAGTTGTTCCAGCATTAGAAGATATAGAGTTTAATAAAAATAATCCAGACGCAATAGAATTGTATAGAGCTATTTCAAGCGAAAGATTTGTAATAGAACATACTATTGTATTTGAAAATAATATTTATAAGATGATTAAAATATCTAACACTGAATATAAAATCTTAGATAAAAATAATAATTTAATATTAAGTATGGAAGGCAAAGACTTTACTAAAGAAGAATTAGAAGAACAATTTAATAATTGTACTAAGAATTGTATAATAATTTAATTAAAAAAAGGAGTATAAAGATGGTTGAATTAATAGAACCAAACATACAAGTTAATAAAACTTGGGGTATTAATAAAAAATTAGAATATTTAAGAGAAAAACTCTTAAATAAAAATACAATCTGGAATTACTTGCAAGACATAGGAGGAGATATCTTCCTAGAGAGCAGTTCATTTGAATATACACCTCAATTAGGTTATATGATACTATCTTTTGGTGAAAAATATGGTGAAGATAATATCGAAATTGGTTTCGATATTATCTATGATGAGGCATTAACAGAAGATGAAATTGCTGAAAATATATCCGAGGGAAATATAGCAATACATGTTAACTATATAAATTAATTTAGCCTGGAGTTAATGCTCCAGGTCTTTTTATTTCCAATTTTATTTTTAATAATTTACTTTATTTGTAATAATGTTTTAAAAACATCACGTGACATTTTTGAATTTTCGTTAAAATCAAAATATCATATATTACACAAACCCTATACTCCAGTAATATAAACGTCTTTAGCAATTTTAAATTTATTTTTTTTGGTGAACAACTAAAACTGTAAGATAAAATACGGTTTTTGAGCTGCCAAACTCTATGCCTTTTTTTAATATTAAAACTGGGAAAAATATAAGAAAATAATACTAGAAATTATTAAAAAAAGTATAGGAAATTTTAAATTTAACCGTATAGGAAATTTAGTTTTTACTTACTGGTAAAATTCCTATATAGTAAATTGAATTGTAAAACTTAGTTATAATGCTATTATAAGCTACTTTTTAATACTTGAAAAAGTATAGGAATTTATCAAAGATTAGCACTCAGTCTAAAAATGCACAAAAACACTAGTTTAAAAAAGCTCTAGAATTTTAACTCCAGAGCTGCTGCAAAAACTAATATTAAACTTAAAAATATAACTAATTTTATGCTTATGTAAGATTTAGATTTACGCATGCTATCACCTATCTAAATTCTTAACCAATATTTTCTTATTTATACTTATCTAGAAAATCTAATAGAGCTATAGAAATTAAATCTGTCTGCTGATACTCCTTGTGCTTATTACAATAGCTAACAAACTTATCTAATATATCTATATTAATATTAAAAGATCTTGTCTTAGTTTTATTAACATAACTATTTAGTCTAGAAATATCTATACTATTTTTTATACTTTTATTTTTCCACCAATCCAACATTTTTAATATATCATTTGTATTTTTATATA
The DNA here is from genome assembly GCF_900176615.1 of Clostridium massiliodielmoense. Classification (GTDB taxonomy): domain Bacteria; phylum Bacillota; class Clostridia; order Clostridiales; family Clostridiaceae; genus Clostridium_H; species Clostridium_H massiliodielmoense. The sequence continues at coordinate 151,330 of NZ_FXLO01000007.1, read as the reverse complement.
ATTTTTCTAATGTTGTGTCTGTAACATCGTAGGCACACTCCTGTTCTGCAACTATATTTTCCTTTATCTCTTTTGTTATGTATAAGTTGTCATTATAACTTTTATCAATCTTAGTATTATCAAGTGCTTTAGTATTCTTCGCACTTGATGTTATGTCATCAACTTTACTATAACTTACATATTTATTTAAGCCCTTATCAAATTCATACTTTTGTCCTTTAAATCTTTTCCGTACTGTAGACCTTCCAATGCCTATTTCCTTGCATAGCTTTGTTAGTGTATACCCTTTATCTAGTTTACTATTAACGTAATTTATCTGTGCTTTTACGCTCATCTCATCAAATTTTTTTCTATCCATAATTCATATCCTCCATAAAGTTATGTTATAAGTATAACATTTTTATAACAATTATAACATATTTGTTATTTATTTACATATATCATTTTTTATAGTACAATTATTGTTAATATCAAATAGACAAGTATATATATTGTATACAAAAAGTATATACTAAGTATCACTTAAATCTTTTAAAATTAAAAATAATATATAATGTATATAAAAAGTATGTACTTTTTATATACATCGTGATATAATATTAGTAAATAATAAATTTGGAGGTATAAAAATGAATATAGGTATAGATGTTGGAAATGGTTATACTAAACTTCCGGATGGTAAGTTTGCAAGTAGAGTAAAAATAGGTGAAAAGGTTGGATTTGGAAAGCATAAAAAAGAAGTCCATTACGTTAAATATAATGGTGTAAATTATATTATAGGACAAGGTGCTCCCTTTACTGGAGATGAAAGATATTTTAGTGAATATTATAAAGTGTGTCTTTTAACTTCAATTGCGCTTAGTGAAAACAATGAAGATTTTATAGATGCTAATGTAGTAGTAGGCATTCCTGAAAAGAAATATAAACTAATAGGTGATAAACTAAAAAAACACATAATTGGTTATGGACAGCAACAAATAACTGTTGACGATAAAGAATACACTATAAGAATAACTGATTGTATAGTTTTTATAGAAGCTGCGTATCCTATTTTAACCGAGGATGAATCTAATGTAATTGTAATTGATAATGGTGCTGGTACAATAAATGTAACGCAGTGGGAAGAGCTAAGTATTCTTAATTCTGCAACTTATAATGAAAGTATGTATAAAATGTACGCCGACATATCTAGTTACTTAAATCTTAATAAAGGTTCTGATTATAAACCAACTGATATTGAAAAATTACTAAACAAGAAGACAGCAATTATAAATAATATTGAAACTGATATAACAGATATAAGACCAATTGTTGAAAATCACATAACTGAGATAGCATCATTTATTAATAATGACTTTAAAGTTAAAAATGCTAGCAAAATTTATCTTATTGGCGGAGGTGGTGCAGACACTATTAATTACTGGAAAAAGCACTTTCCAGTAATAGAATTAGTTCAAGAAAGTCAATCTATAAATCAAAAAGTATATCAAACTGTAGCTGATAATGAATTTGGTGAGGATGATGAATAAAAGGAAAAGTAAACCAGTACCATTTAGTGATAATGAAAAGCAATTATTAGAATGGGCTGAAAATCAAGACAAACCTTTTGCAACTTACATTAAAGACCTTATAAGAAAAGACATGAAAGAATCTGAATTTTTATCAAATAAAAATATGATAAAAGATGTAGTTAAAGAAGTTTTAGGAGAAATGAATTTTAATGCTCCTATTAAAGTAGAAAAAACTGAAACTACAAAGAAAAAGAAAAAAGCAATAAAAGGTGTACTAAATAGTTTAAATAGATAATAATTGTAATTTATTAATTTATTGTAATATAAATATTAAATTGACATATCCTACTCTAAATGTTACCATATTTGCATAGACTTATTAGTCTCTAGAGGGGGGTATATTTTATGTGGGGAGAATTTTGCAATGTATATTCACCAAACATAGAAGATACAAACGAAGATATTAATTACAAAAATCAAGAACTTGAATTAAATAATAAAAAAGATAAACCTATAACTTAAAAGTGTTATAGGTTTATCTTTTTAAACCCTCATTTTTATATGTTACTGCTTGTTCTAACCTTGCCTCTTGTTGTTGTTGTTTATTATATCTATCTGCCCATTTATTAAATAAATCTATTATATTTGTATAATATTTATCCTTTCCTGAATTATTGACTTCTGAAATTCTAAAGTATAATAATTTTACTAAACCTAAAAATGTTTGATGCAAAGATTGATATACTGTACGTTCATCAGCAATATTACTATTAAAATTCATTGCAAAATATTCTAATTGATTTAATATTTCGCATACAACAATGTTAAATTCATTTTTATATTTATGATCATAATAATCATACTGATGTCTATGTATATATGATATATTACAGTTTTCATCCAAAGTAGCAATAGCTTCTTTTTCACCTCGATTGATTTCAGATATTCCATTTATAACCCTAATACTATTTAAATATTCATCCATAGAATACATATAAAATTTATAACCACATTTACTTAATATCTTTGCATCAACCTTCTTTAATTTACTATGAATATCCTCTAAAGTCTTTTTTCCCAATACCTGATATAATTCTTTTTTATTAAATTTTTTTAAATCTGTATATTTTAAATGTTTTATATGATCCTCTATACCAATATAATTAAATACTTTATAAATATAATCTGCCTTATCTCTTAATATATTTTCATGATAAAATTTAGATAACTCTATAGCTTTTTCTATTTCAGCTCTTTGATTTTTTATTTTATAATCCGTTTTTAACATTTTAGCCTGATATCCTACAAATATAGCTGAACCTATAGTAGCTATTTTAACCCAAAAATCTATATTCAAAATATCTCCCCCTAAAAAAAATAATAATATTACTATTATACTATCCATTTATGTAAAATTGTATCTTTTTTTAAAAAACTACACATAATTTCCGTTTAGTTACCTATATTGCAATAATTCCGAAGAATATTAGCAAACATAATGCTCCTAGCATTCTATCCTCTTTACTTCCAGTTCTCATGACCTTAAAACTGAATTTTTTTTCAATAAAAGGATAGAATAACGGTACTCCCATAATAGTTAAACTGTCACATAGCAAATGCAATACATATCCAACTGCGAAAAATATTGCTCCTTTTAGACTTATACAAGCTATACAAGCTGTAAAACTTAACATAGATAATATACTATGCGTGAATGTTCTATGCTTCCTTGTAGCTGCAAATACAGTTAATATAGCAAGAAATATAAAAGGTATAATCTTATTGCTAAAAAATATATAAATAACAGATAGTATAACTAAATAACTTATATACTCCAATCTTTTTAATAAATTAGCAGCAGGAGCATCTATGTCTGGTACCAAAGATCCTAATGCAGTAAATAATCCAACTATAAGAAAATCTTTTGGTGTTCTCATAAAAATAGATGTAGCAGCTAGTCCCGTCGCTAAATGTGTCTTTCGTAACATATCCATCACCTCACCTTTTAATTCTCAACAATTTTATAAAAATATATTCATGTGGACAGGCAACATTTACATACACTATACATACAATAACAGTAAATAAATAGTAAATGAGGTGTAAATTATATGCCTAGAATACAGGTGTCTTTTAAAGAATCTAACAGAGATATGCAATTATATACTAAAGTATTAGGTATAGAAAAAGGTGAAAGAAGCAATTTTATAAAGCATTGCATAAGAGTCTATTTTGAAAATAAAGAAAATAAAAAAGTAGAGAAATAATTCTCTACTGTACATATAACAAAAGATTAAAGTTATATGAAATTTACTATAGAAAGCATCATGAAAAAAATGATTAATTACTTATTAAAAACTTTTATAAGAAAAAATTTAACTACAAAAAACACAAGAAATGCAGATGAATTATTGTACTACAGAGCTGTATATTCTACTTATATTCAAACATCTAGTAATTTTCAATTTGCAGTTGATAATGGATTTTTGAATTATAGAGAAATACAACATATTAAAAGTACATTAAACAGCTACATTTCTAAAAAACATCGTTATAGAGATTATAAATATAATAACTATAAAAACGATGTGCAAGAGATTTACGACAAATTACAATGTAAAGTTTTATCTAAAAAGCAACTACTAAAATTAGATAAATACATTAATAGTATTGTTTTAGTTAAATCTCAACAAATCGGTACATTTGTACCTACACCAAATATAAGCCAATCATAGCTTATATAAACCCTTGAGTGAGAATATATTTTAAAGATAACCAACCACAATTATCTTTTTATTCTTACTCTATCTCTTACATATAGTTTTACCAAAAACTATTAATAATATTCAAAGGAGTTTTATTATGGATCTATTTATCTTAGATAAAATTATATTAAAATTTTTATTCAGTATAGGACCAGAAAGATTATTTTTTTATAGTCTATTTGGACTTGGCATAACAAATACATTATGTAGCAATTCTAGTAAGAGGTTTAAAAAGTGATTACTGAATTTACTATTACAGCAGCTGGCATGTATTTATACGAAAGAGTACTAAAACGAGATTTATATAAAATAAGAAAAGAAATAAATAATATATTTTATAAAAATAACTTAGAATATAACATAATAAATGTAGAGGAAAATCAATTTGGATATACTGTAATAGTTAGTCTAAATGGTATTGGTTACGATAAATTAGATAACTTAAAAGATAATATAGAAACATGTTTAAGTTATAACACATATATAACTCAAAATGACAACCTAAAAACTGCAACAATAGATATAATCACAGAAAGACTATCGGATACCACGAAATTCTCTCCAGTAACAACTAAGCCTTATGAGTTTTATTGTGGCTTAAATCTTAAATTTGAGCATCTTAAATCAGACCTAACACGTTTTCCTCATGTACTTGTATCAGGTCAAACAGGCTCAGGTAAAACAGAAATAATAAGACTTTGTATAACAAATTTAATCCATAATTTTTCCGATAGAGATATAAATATTTATTTTTCAGATTTAAGTGATATGTGTGATTATGAAATTTTTAAAAACTGTAAACAAGTAAAAGGGTATGCTAAAACAATTGAAGAATCAGAACAGCTATTTGAACACTTAATGCATATCTATAAAAAAAGATTATCCATTTTTAGCAGTAAAAGTTGTAAAAATATAAAAGAATATAATAAATCCTTTAATAGCAAGAGAATGAGCTATATATATCTAGTTTTAGATGAATTTGCAGATTACTTTCCTCAAAATCAGTATGAAGATGATTATAAATCTAAGGTAAAATGTTATAACATTTTAAAACATATGGTAAGAAAATTCCGTAAATCAGGTATCTTTCTTGTCATTGGAATACAAAGACCAGATACTACTGTTTTAGATCCTAGCTTGCGTTCTAATTTATGTACTAAAATTGGATTTTCCCAGAATACAAATAGTAGTTCCCTTGTAGTCTGTGATACTGATGAATTGACTAATATTGAAAACAGGAAAGGATTATTTATGTATGGCAATACAAGAGAATGGTTTAAAAGCTTATATATAGATGATAAATTAATTAAACACTATATTAAAAATAGTATAGTTACAGATAAAAAAGATTTTAATAAATTCTTAGAAAACAATAAAAAAATAAACTCTCATGCTCCTATAGAAAATATTAAACCTGCAGCTGTACCAAAACTTAAAACTAAATCTAAAATTAAGATATGTATCTAAAAAAAAGAGATAGTGAAATAATAAAATTTATAAAAATGTATGGGAGCATAACAATTAATCAGTGCAGTAAAATATTTTTCACTAAAAATAAAGAGGGGTACCAGCAAGCACGTAAAAGATTAAAACAACTCTCAGATAATAAATTTATAAAAAGATATAGAAAAGATATGCAATCAGAATGTATTTATTATTTAAATAAAAAATTAGGTCTACATGATCTAAAGACTTTAGATATATATGCAGAACTAATTAATGCAGGAGCAACTATAAAAAGCTTTACTCCTAAATATAGAATAGACACTATAGAAAGTAATAAAAAATATCGGGAACTCGACGCATATATAGAATTTATATATAAAGATTATCTTAACTTTTTAATACTGGAAATTGACTATACACACTTTACATCTAAAAATAAAATAATAGACATATATAATTCAAATCACTTTCAGAATAAATATAAAAAATTAGATTCTAATATTTTTCCAGACATTCTAATACTAAGACCTTTTCAGGAAAATAAAAAAATACTCATCGATGAAACAATAAGCATAAATTACACAAACTTTGCTCATCCAGATATCCAGGAGATCTTAAATTAATTATTATATATTTTTTTATTGTTTTTATTATATTTATCGTTACTAAAGAATTACAGTATATATACGTTTCAAGGTATAACTAATACCTATATTACAGTTATCCATGATATGTATATATGACCGGTATGGTTTCATAGAATAAAATACTTTTAATATAAATAAAAATTGTGGATAACTTGCTATCTCTTATAAAAAAATGAGAAAGTTATCCACAAACATATTGCAATATTCTTATTTATAATGTAATATAATAACATAAAAACAAATATATAAACGGTTGCGTTATTTAAATAAATGTACAAAAAATAACACATCCGCATCGATTTAACCGTCGCCAAACAATCTAATCGATACGGATTCCAAGTAAAAACTAATAAGTTTTCATAACTAAATTATATGATTATTATATATTAAGTATTCATATAATGCAATAGTTTTTAAAAACCTTTTAGGATTTTTACTAGTTATTTTAGTACAAATCTTAGGAGGTTTTTTATTATGAAAAAACAACAATACATATATCAATTCAAAAGATATACTAAATATCAATTCAATAAGCATTTCAGAAATGGTAAAAAGAAACTACAGTTAATGTCTTTTTATGCTTATCTTATCAATATGTCTAAATCAAAAGAAATAAATATAAGCAAAGAATCTTTAACAAAAATGTGGAATAGAAAGCAATCTAAAACTGCTAGTAAGAATAATACTACTTATAAAAAAGTTTCATCAACTACTGTATTAAGATGGCTTTTAAAATTAGAAGAAGCAAAATTATTATTAGTTAAAAGAGAGTCTAATAATGCAAATAAATATATATTAAATGAAGATGGATCCATAAGCCCTAACTTTTTCAAATCAAAAAAATGTACTGAGAAATGCACTATAAAAAACACATCTCAAAGTATTGATACGACTACAATAGAAACAATTGAGAATGTCCCTAAAGACTATAATATAAACACTACTATTAAAGATATAGATACTTTAAACAGTTGTGATGCAACTGAAATGACTAATACTGTTTATGAAAACTATATAAAAGAGCAAGAAAAAATATCTACTACAGAAGAAATGTTAAAAATAATAGAAAAGATGTTTAAGATCATGCGTGTTAGAAGTTCTAGAATAAAGGGATATGTTATGTCTGTATTAAACTACGCTACTAGTGTATCTAAAAAACACGCTTATAACTATGTTGCTAAAGCTATAGAAAACGCTAGAGAAAGATACTATAGAGAACGTGCTAATGCATTTAAACAGTACAGTAAAGAAGATACTTTTAATAACTATCCTCAAAGAGAATATTCTAGAGAAGATTTAAAAGACTTAGAAGATAAGCTACTTGGATGGTAATAATAAAAAACACTAGAATTAATCTAGCGTATTAGTTTTGGATATATAGCTTACAATTAAATCAGCACCATATACTTTTGAGTCTGGATCATCAATATCTTTTAAATCACTGTGTTTATATGCAATATCACAGTATATATTATCATCAGATATATTTAGACTGTATAACTTTTTACTTAAACCTTTGTTTAATTCACCTAATGATTCACCAATATCATTAAATACATCATAAGCTTCAGTATTAAAATTATATTGAACATTTAACCTGTCGCCAGAATTCATAAATTCAAGAGCTGCTTGTCTGTCTTTAGTATATGTTTTTATTAATTTAGTTTCTATATCGTTATATATTTTATTTTTATCATCATAAAAGAACATATCAATAGAGATAGTTTTTTTATTAATTCTTTTAAGCTTAGCTATTACTAAACCATGCTCTTTATAAAATGTATGAGTAAGCAGTCTAGGTCTGTCATATCGTGATAGGTATCCTAATTTAATATTATTTTGAGTAACTTTAACTGCCATTGAATCAAATTTATTTTTTTCAAATATAAGATTTACAAAATCATGTTCTAACTTATTTTTGTCCGGATTGCAATATTGAACACCATAAACTTTTGCATTTTTAAATTCATATTTTAATTCAAAGTTTTCAGGAATATCATTAGTACTAAAAATATTCTGTTCAACTTTAACTGGAGTATTATTTTTGTGATTATTCATAAAATTTTTGAAAAGTTTAAACATAGCATCATCCCCAATTTAATCTAGTGTATTATTTTTAAAATAATCTAGTATTATTTTAGCAGCCATATTACTTACTGTTCTGCCTTCATATTCAGCTTTTTCCTTTAATTTTTCTTTTAGTTTTTTAGAGATAGTAATCTGTATTCTAGTATTTTCTTTTTTTATCAAGCACTACACCCCCATGGAAATTATACTAGAGAGGTGCAGTATCTGTAATCAAAGTGTATCTAAGTGTACCACTTTTATTATAAAATTTTATGAATTTTTAATAGATCATAAGGGTGTATATTTAAGGCGTTGGAAAATTTTATTATGTTTTTTAAGGTTGGACTTTTAAGTTCGCGTTCAACTCGAGATATATAACTTTGTGTCAAGTTACATTTTTCCGCTAAAGTTGCTTGTGTAATTTTAGCTAATATTCTTTTTTCTTTTAGTATAAATTTAAATTCGTACATTTGTCCTCCTGTTTATTTTAAAAATATAATTGCATTTAAGTTTATGCACAAAATTCATATAAAAACAAGTAGAAAATTACACCAATTTGTTGAACGCTTTTTGAAAATATGACCGCATTGCATAAGGTTTTGTATTATAATACTAATTGTTAACAACATTGGTAAACACATAAAATTTTATGAAAATATTAGTTAGAATACACAAATAGCAATAAGTTATTAATAAAGATATTAATTACATATTAAATTAATAATTTGCTCATATGTGAATGTTATTCACAAAAATTCTCTATAGCGAATTAAAAACAAAAAACGCTATAAAAAAGTACAAAAAATTTTCGTATTGCATGCATATTGCGAAGTAAATTTTGAGGTGTTAGATTAACAAATCGTTAAATGGATCTATTTGAAGATACTTAAAGAAAGATGTATATTAAAGATGCGCAAAAGAAAAGGATCGATCCTCCAAATAAATTTTAAAGTTTAGTTTAGAAAAATAGCTATTCTTCTATAATGTATGTAGCAAAGTTCAGGAGGGGTACGTATGAAAGAAATATTAGAAATAGAAATTAAATTGTTAAAAAAATTAAATAATATAAAAGAAATCAAGAAAAAGAAGAAGGATTAATTTCCCTCTTCTTTTTCTAATAACTCCTTTTTTTCTAAATGTTTTAAATCTGCTTTTAATGCCATAAGTAACATTTCCTTTTCGGTATCTGTTAAATTATCTAAATCATTTAACATGTTGAGAGATTTGAGTTCTTTACAAACTCTTTTTAAAGATTTAAAACATTCTCTTTTATCTAGATAATCTTTTTCCTTTGAAACTCCATACAGCCAGTATTCATCTGGTTTATTTGAAATTTCAAATAGCTTATCTAAAACATTTTGGGATGGTTTTCTAGTGCCATTTTCTAGCATACTATATAGAGATCTAGTTATGCCAAGTTTTTCAGCCATATCCTGTTTAGTTTTAATTTTTAAGCTTTTTCTGAATTCTAGAAGTCTATCTTTAAATTCCATTGTCATAAAACCTCCTAACAATTATATTATATCACATATTTGTGACATTACAACACGTATATGTAATATACTTTACGAATATTACACAAAACGTCACAATAATGTGAAAGATGATGAAAATTAAAGTAATTGAACAATAATATAACTTAAAAGCCAAAAATAAGAATAAATCCAACTTAAAAATTTTACAAAAATGTGAAATAATATAGATATAGAAGAGGTGATAAATATTGAAAGCAACTTTAAAAGATTTAAGAAATAATATAGAAGGTATATATAGCATAACTACAATTAGAGTTGCTCATGAACTTGGAATTTCTAGAGAACAGTATTCAAGAATAGAAAATGGATTTTACAAACCCAATAATTTAAAAATTGAAAAATTAGCTACACTATTTAAAGTTACTGAAAATGAAATTATTAAAGCATGGAATAACTCTAGAGGGGGAAAAGCAAATGAAAGAAATATTAGAAATTGAAAAACAAATATTAGAAAAACTAAAAGAATTAAAAAAAGATAAGTAAAAAGATAAGTAATTAATTATATTTTTTAACAAATGTGTATATCTAATATATTACACTTCTTGATTTAAAATGCATATCTAAAAAATAAAAGCATTTCCATTAATAGTAGCTCCATGTCTTAGAGCTAAAAAATATAGTAAGGAGGAAACATGAAGTATACAATACTAGGATTCAATCAAAAGAAAATGATTGAATTAAAGATAACAATAGATCAAGCATTAATCCTCAGATACTTTATTGATTTTAAAGATTCTGGAAACATGGCTAAAGAGTTTTTAAAAGATGACATGTACTATTGGGTAAATTACGAAATAATAACTAAAGAAGAATTGCCAATATTAAAAATAAGTAAAGATAGACTTTATAGGATTTTAAAGTCTCTTTGTGAAAAAGGCATTTTAAAACATAAAACAAAAAGGGAAGGGGGAACATTCTCTTTTTATGCTGTTGGACCTAAGTACAGGGAGTTAATAAGTAGTACGGTTAAAACAACAGAGGGTACGGTAAAAATACCGGAGGGGTACGGTAAAAATACCGGAGAGGGTACGGTAAAAATACCGGAACCTTACGGTGAAAACAACGGAACAAAAGATTCTTCTATTAAAGATTCTTCTATTAAAAAGATATATATAAATATAGTTGAGTATCTAAATAAAAAAGCTAATACAAACTATAAATCTAGTACTAAAAAAACAAGAGACTTAATAAATGCAAGAACAAATGAAGGATTTGAAGAAAAAGACTTTTATACTGTAATAGATAAAAAAGTAGCTGAATGGTTAGGGACAGATATGGAGAAATATATCAGACCAGAGACCTTATTTGGAAATAAATTTGAAGGTTATTTAAATCAAAAAGTTAAGGGTGATAGGAGTGGAAAAGATAGGATTAACGCTAAAGAAATCGAAGATGACGGAATTGGGTTCACGATATAGCGAAAAAGATATTATTAGATGTCCAATATGTGGAGATCCAATTAATAAAATAGTTAAAATGCATTTTGGAGAAATACTAGTTCCGGTAAATTGTAGATGTAAAAGCGAAAAGATAAGGCAAAGAGAAATAAAGGAACAAAATAATGAAAAACAAACGAGATTGAAAAGAATACTATCAAATAGCATGATGAATGAAAAATTTAAAAAATGCACATTGGAAAATTGGGACCACGCTATAGGAAATGAAAAGTTATTTAAGATAGCTAACTATTATATAAATAATTTCAAAAAAATGAAAGAGGAGAATAAAGGACTACTAATCCATGGAGAACCTGGAAATGGGAAAACATATTCTGCAGCATGTATAGCAAATAAACTATTAGCTAAACAAATTCCTACTACTTGCATAGGAGCTGTTGCTCTAATTGAAAGAATTGAAAAGTCTAAAAAATTGTGGGGAGATGAAGCAGGAATTTTTACAGTTTTGAATACACTACAAAACGCAGATTTACTTATAATAGATGATTTAGGTACGGAGCCGGATATCCCATGGACAAGATCTATGCTATATCAAATTATTGAAAAGAGAAACAGTTCAGAGTTACCTATTATCATAACTACAAATATAAGAATAGATGAATTAAAAGAGAGATATGATTATAGGACCTATAGTAGATTAACGGAAATGTGCAGTTTTATAGGAAATACAGGAAATGATATAAGGAAAATAAAAGGAAGAGAAAAAACTAGTAACTTTTTAAAAGAACTATTAAGCTAGATCCGGTTGCTCGCTAACAATTAGGGGATTTTAAAAAAAGGAGTGAGTGCAATGTATAACATAGATAAAGGACAAGTTTATAGAGAAGATGACGGGGAAGTAGTTGGAGACATAAGAGAGATTACAGCTGCTGAAGCTTTAAAAATTTTAATGGAAGAGGGAAATGAAAGGAAGGATAGATGAGGTTAATTGATTGGATGTTTGAACATCCTTGGATGACATTTTTTATTTTGTATGAATTAGCTAGTAGCATTGGAAAATGATTCAATAATAAAGATGAAGAGTAGTAATGAAGGTGGTTAATTTGAAAAGTAAGCAACTTTCCTTTTTAGAAGCTAATGATCATATAGAATATGATGCAAATATATGCTATAGATGTCTTTGTGGTAAATGCAAATACAGTGTTGAGATTTATCCGTTTATAGATGAAAAGGAATGTAAAGAGGTAATCGATAAAAGTTGCTTCAACTGTGACGAGTGCTATTACTATGGAATGGATAATGAAAATTTGAGTAGAAATAAGATTAAATTTAAATGTGATAGATTCGAAAAATCAAATTATTATTCAGAGCTTGAAGCTAGAAGGAAAAGAAGTAATTTTAAAATAATTTAGTTTTAAGATTAATGGAGGATGATTAACAATGATGAAAGCAATACCTAAATTTGATAGGGAATCACAAAAATGGGTAATTGATATTGAAACAGAAGAAGGTGAAATTATACCCGTAGGTAAAACAATAGATGACAAGATAGGGTTATATGAGGTTTGCAAATGGGATTCTAAAGAAGAGGCAGAAGAATGGGTTAAGGCAAAACCCAAAGTATTGATTTTAGCAGTAGAAAGAGAGGTTTAACATGAAATTAAGAGAGCTAAGACCAATTTTAAGAGCACAAAGAGTAGACTTGCTTTTAGAACTTGCCAAACCAATTCAATTTGAAATGTTTGGTGTAGATGATGCAACTGCACGATTAGCCGAATATAGACCACTACATGATCTAGATGAAAGAAAAAATGACACTATGTTTTTAGACTATGGAGATTATGAAATTGAAGCTATTTATGCAGATGAGGAGAACGATGTAATAAATATTGATTTAAAGAATGTCGGCTAATACGCAAAAATAGTATAAAGCGAAGGAGTGTAAATTATGAGAAAGCAAAAAGAAAGTTTGGTACAAAGGATAGTTTTGAAATATGAAGATGGAACTGAAAAGGAAATAGATAAAGGAGTAGTAATTACTTTAGGCAAGGAAGATGTAGAAGGGAATACAAACTTAGCAATTGAATTTGCTGATTGTAAAAAGAAAGACTTAGCAACTGTTATATGGGGAGTAATGAACATGGCAGATGAAATGGGAATGCTTGATATTTTTGAATAGAAAATAAAGGGGTGAGAGCATGGAAGCATTTAAAGTAGTAAGTTTAATAAACAAATATGGAAATTGCCCTGTTTGTGGAAATGATAAAGTTGGAAATGGAGAGGGCACATTAGTAGTTGAAGAAGATACTTTTAAAAGAACTTGCAAATGTGGATTTGAAATAATTCTTAACGAAGAAGGAGAAGAAATAATTTAGTTCGCAAAAATAAAGGAAGGTGAAATGGATTGAACCAATTTGATGGATATTTAGATGCATTAAACTTAAAAAATGCATGTAAAGAAATGATAGAAAATTTTGAAATCTATGTAGAAGCTTATAAAATGGCAGCAAAATATGAGAAAGCTTATTATGATGAATTAGTAAAAGAAGGATTTAGTGAACAGCAAGCACTAGAAATTATCAAACATCAAGGGGCATTTGGAGCATTGGGACCAGGAGGAAGTGAAAATAGATAAAGGAAGATGAAATAAAGAAGGTGGAAAAAATATATTCTATAAAAATTGAACGTAAGGAATATATAGAAGTAGATAAAAAAACAAGGAAAGATATAGAAAGACTTTTAAGAAAAGCAAAACTAGATAATAACAAAGATGAGGTAATGATATTTGGAGAAATGCTTTATACAGGTAAATTAGTAGAAGATAAAGAGAATAAAGAGAAACATGAATTTTATTCTAAGCTAGTTTTAAACCAAGCATTAAGAAGTGTAGACAAGTTATCTCAAGAGATTGAAGCAGTAAGAAAAAAACTAATAGATGAAGATAATTACTTTGAATTTAATTGCACAGAAGGAGATCTTGTGAAAGAAGATACAGAAATAATAGAAATAAGTTCTTCAAAAAAGCTTAAAGAATATACAGAATATACAGAAGATATAGATTCTAACATGATGGATCTAGTTACTAATAAAATGTGTGAAGTTCATGAAGAAGTTATAGCTATATTGAATAAACTAAAGATTAAATTTAAAACTAAAAAAATTGAAAGTTATAAAACTAAAGCTAAAAATAGTATTAGAAAAGCTTTATGCGAATTGGTAATATGGCTTAAAACTTATAAGAGAATTGTAATGTTTTCTGGTGGTAAAGATAGTACCGCTATGTTACTTAAATTAATAGAAGAAGGAGAAAAAATAGATAAGATAGTTTTTGCAGATACTGGACTAGAATTTCCGGATATGTACCGGTATATAGAACGTGTACAAGATTATATAAAGAAGGAAATAACAATTGTTAAAGGAGATGTATCCTTTGACCAATGGTTTTATAGTCCATGGACTAAAGGTAAGAAAAAAGGTCAAGTAAGAGGTTTCCCACAAGTAGTCGGTTTAGGATGCTGGGCTAAGAGAGAACTAAAAATTAAACCTTTAAAAAAGGCAGAAGGTAAAGGAAATGAAATTTTTATAGGTATAGCAGCAGATGAAAAACATCGAATTTATAGAGAAGAATACCAACATGATAATATATATAGATTACCATTGGTTGAATGGGGGATGAATGAAAAAGATTGCATTAATATGCTAAAAGAAAGAAATTTACTAAATCCTTTATACACTATATTTAAAAGGTTAGGTTGTTGGCTATGTCCTAAACAAGGAATGGGAAGTTTAAAAAAATTATATCAAAATTATCCGGATCTATGGGATAAACTTAAAAAGTATGAAGTTGATAGTCCAACAGGATTTAAAATCAATGCAACATTAGAAGAACTAGAACAAAGATTCAAAGAAAAAATTTTCATAGAACAAAATCAAATAAGCATGTTTTAACAATGAATTACATGTTTAATACGATAGCCTAAAATCAAGCTAGTTAACATATACAAAATTATGTTAACTAAAATAAAAATGTAAACAGGAGGGTAAATATGAAAGGTACTGGTGTAGTAAGAAGAGTAGATGAACTTGGAAGAATAGTTCTTCCAAAAGAATTAAGAAGGACTTTAGATATTAGAGAAAAAGAAACAAGCTTAGAAATTTTCGTAGAAGGAGAAGAAGTTATCTTAAAGAAGTATGAGCCTGCTTGTATATTCTGTGGAAATGCTAGAGACGTAGTTAACTATAAAGGCAAGAACATTTGTAGAAATTGCTTGAAAGAATTAAAGGAGGAAAGATAAAAATGAATATGATGGCAATTGCATTATTAGTAAATGCAGCAGCAATAGTTGGAACTGGATCAGTAGTAGTTAAAGAGATTAAAAAAGTTAATAGAAATGTGAAAAACAACATGGAAGTTAGCTTTAACAATAACAAAAGCTTAGAAGACTTTAAGAAAGATTTAGATGTAGCTGGAGCAAAAGAAGAGTTAAAGCATCATATAAGTTCGGAGTTCATGGGGTTATCTTTCAGGGGATTGCAGTTAAACTTGATAGATCCTACTGCCAAAAGGAGTGAAAAGTAAAATTGGACAAAGTACAGAAACACAAAGAAATATGTGAGAGATTAAATGGTATATACAAAGACAAAAATCATGATTATGGTGATAGTTTTTCAGAAACATTTCAAAAATTAGGAATAGTAAGTGCGGTAACTAGAATTACAGACAAAGTTAACAGACTTCAATCTTTAAGCACTAAGAAACAAAAGGTAAATGATGAGAGCATTTATGACACACTAAGAGATTTAGCAAATTATTCAATAATGACGCTTATACAATTAGAAATGGAGGAAAACAAAAATGAATAGAGTTGTACTTATTGGGAGACCAACTAAGGACCCAGAACTTCAATTTACACCAGGAGCTGGTAAGGCGGTAACTAAATTTATCTTAGCTGTAAATCGTAGATATAAAAAAGATGGCCAACCAGAAGCTGATTTTTTACCTGTAGTAGTTTGGGGAAAAATAGCTGAAAACACAGCCAACTATGTTAGCAAAGGCAGTCAAATTGGAGTAAGTGGTTCTATACGTACTAGAAGCTATGAAGCTAAAGATGGAAATAAAAGATATGTTACTGAAATTGTGGCTGATGAAATACAGTTTTTAGATTCTAAAAATAGTAGACAAAATAATTCTGATGAAGAATATTTAGATCCTGATGTAACACCAGTAGATGATGGAGATATACCATTTTAGTTGTGGAGGATAGACATGCAAATAAATTTTTGGGTTGAAGAAGTTATTAAACTATATAGAGAAGGATATACAGTATATAAAGCGATAGAAATTATAAAAAAGGAAATGAAAGGAGAAAATTAAGATGTATGGTCAATGGAGTCCAGAACAGGAGAATTTTCTTAAAGAAAATTTTAAAAATATGACTTATAAAAAAATAGGAGAAAAGATAGGTAAAACTGAAAATGCAGTATCTAAAAAAGCACAGTTTTTTAATTTGAAAAAAATTGATAGAAATAAAGTTGAATTACCTAGAGAAACGCAAGTTTTAAGAGAGATAAACGGAAGAATGAAAATGAAAAAATATGGTGTTAATAGAGAAATAGGAGATAAAGCAAAAATAAGAACACAAAATAGTTCTAGATCACCAGAGCGAATTTTTGAAGGTGAGATTATATTTAAGAGTAAAAACATTATTACTATTCAAGGCAAAAACTATAAAGAAAGTTTTATGTTTTCAGAATTTTATACAGGGCAAGCAGTTTTAGTTTAAATTTATAGGAGGAACACTATGGAATTAAAAAAATTTTTAGAAATGCAAAAGAAATTAGATGCTGCAATAGTTGAAAAACATTATGGAAAAATAGAACAAAAGGAATTTTTGAATGAAAGATTATTAGCACTAAATGTAGAAGTTGGAGAGTTGGCAAATGCAACACGTTGCTTTAAATACTGGAGTACCAAAGGTCCAGAAAGCAAAGAAAGGATTTTAGATGAATATGCTGATGTAATGCACTTTTGGCTAAGCGTTGGACATACTTTAGGATTTACTGCGGAAGAAATAGAGAAAGCATATTTAAAAAAGCATAAAGAAAATTATAGGAGACAAGAGCAAGGATATTAGATAGTTAAATACTATAGGTATAGGACCTATTTTGTATAAATCTATATCTATAGTGTATTACAATATTAATACTGTATAACAGGAGGAGAAACTATGAATAAGATGATTAACTTAGAATCATTTGCTGATGGGGCATTAGCAGAAAAAATCAATATAGCATTAAAGGAGGTATTAGAAAATATTGCAGATCCTAACACAGACTATAAAGTTAAGAGAAAACTAAATGTAGTAATGACTTTTAATAGTGGAGAAGATAGGGAGTTAGCAGAAGTATCAATTGTAGCAAAAACTAAATTAGCTCCAGCAAAAGCACTTGCAACTAAGATAGTTATTGGAACAGATGGAAAAGGCGGAATACTTGCTAGTGAGTATAAGAAGCAAGTTCCAGGACAAAGTGTTATGAGAGTAGATGAAGAAACTGGAGAAATTTTAACTACTGGAGAAGAAAAAACAGTAGATCTTACAGGAATTAAGTTAGTTAAATAACAAAGTTGGAGGAATGAAAAATGATGAATAGAGAAGCATTAGAGTATTTAGTTGGTTTAGGAGAAGAAAAGGAAATATTAGTTGAAACAAAGCAAGGATTATTTACAACTAAAAATTTAAGAAGGGTAAAAATGCCAAGAGCTGAAACTTTAACATTATCAACACTTACTGGGTTTGTAGATTATATCAAATCAAACATTGATATGTTACCAGAGCATCTATTAATTCAAGTTAAGTCACATGATGAAGTTAAACTATATAGTCCATTAAATAGTGATAGAGAAAGAGAAGAATTTATTCAAGCAGAAGCTATTTTACCTAACAATGTTGTATATGACAGATTTATAAGCACAGAGCAATTTAACATTATGCTTCAATCTAGTTTTGTAGATGCTGAAGACAAAGAATTATTATTAAAATACACAGGACTAATAAGAGATGAAGCAGTAAAGAGCACAGGGGATGATGGTGTAAGTCAAGCAGTAACAATTAAAACAGGAGTAGCAAGTGTAGGACAAGCGGTGGTACCTAATCCAGTAACATTAGCACCATATAGAACATTTCCAGAGATAGAACAACCATTAAGTAAGTTCATATTCCGTATGCAGGAAGGTCCTAAAGCAGCAATATTTGAAGCTGATGGTGGGGCATGGAGAAATCAAGCAATTAAAAATATAAAAGAGTACTTAAAGAAGGAATTACAAGAAATACCTAGAGTTAAAATAATAGCTTAATTTAGCTCAAACAAGTATATGAGAGTACAGTTTAAAACACTGTACTCTCATAATAGAAAGAAGATGAATGACGTGGAAACAGTGTATATATTTGACATAGATAAAAATGGACAGGTTACTTTTTACCATAAAGAATTAGAAGGTGATCCTAATGACAAATAAGGAAAAGGCAGAAGAAAATACTATAGAAATAAAACCGAATAGAGTTAAAGATAAATATGTTGTTATGTCAAAAGAAGATTATTTGACTTTATTGTCAGAATTAATGGATATGAATTGTAAAGGGTGCAGTAAAAAATGTAATAAGTGTAGCGTATATGAGCTGTTAACTAAATATGGTGTTCCTAGATTTGACGGAAATAAGAAAAAGAAAAACTGTAAATATTCATATTAGCAGGGGGAAAAGAAAGAAGAAAAAAAGGAGAAAAGAGAAGTAAAAGTTAAAGGTGGAGCAGTTAAAGAGAGTAAGGGGTGGAAGTACCAGGAGCTAAAAATGAGGGTATAAGATAATAATGGGAAGTGATAAAAGTGAGTAAGAAAACAGTTAATTTAAGTTTAATAGAAATGTTTGCAATAAAACATGGATTAGAAATGCAGTTAGTAATAAAAGAAAATGACCTAATGGTTATGGAAGGAACTCCAATTTGGAAAGAAAACATTGAAAAGTATAAACAGCTTAAAAAGGATATAACACATGAGAAAAAGTTAGTTAAAGACTTTGAACTATATATAAAGGAATTTAAAGAAAAGAATAATATAAAGTAAACGGAGGAGAGAAAATTGGAATGGAGGGAAAAGTTAAATAAATTATTAGATGGAGAAATAAGATTATTTGAAGAAGATTATGTGCATGGAGTATCTTGCATCTACTTTAAAAAGGGTAAAAGATTAAAAGCAAAAATAGATTTTAAAAATAAAGTTATATATAGCCTTAATGGACAAGTTCTTAGGAGGTGCAATTAAAGTGGGATTGGCATTAGCAGCATTAGTTGTTATAGCTGGAATAATAATTTTTATAGAAGCTTTAGTACTACTAATAGCTAAAGAAACAACAAAAGACAATGGTAAAAAGTTAGATAGACCAGATCTAATAGATATGGAAAAGAGTGATATAAATGAATACAGAAAATTTTAAAAAAACAGAAGGCATTTTGTATAGGCACTATAAAAATATAAGAAAAAAATCTAGATTAGAATATAAAAAATTTAATTTAGAAAAAAAGATAGAAGAAATAAGAAAAGACATAAAAGAAGCAAATGTATCAATTGATTCAGATATAAGAGCAATAGATTATTCAACAGATAAAGTACAAACAAGTACAAGTGGAGGTATAGAGTTAGAAATAATTAATGCACTTGATAAGTTAGAAATAGAGTTAAAAAAAACTATAAAAGCTAAACTAAAAATTCAATTCAAAATCAGAGAGTTAAAAGATGATATAGATGATATAGATTATATATTAAGTAGGTTATCAACTGATTATAAAAATTTAGTTGAATTAAAATATGGAAATGCTGAACATATTTCGAATATATCAATTGGTATAAGGTTGAATATGACGGAATCCACTGTAAGAAGAAAAAGACAAGAAGTGGTTGAATGTATAGGCAAATGGTTAAGTTTAAAATAAAAAACGTGACGAGTTTATGACGAATTTATGACGAGTTTACGGCGAATTTTAATAATAAACCTGTGTTAATATATTATTGTCAGAAAAATAAATTTTATAAATAAAAATTCTAAAAATATACTGACAGAACATATAAATAGTGTTATTATGAATTTAAATTAATATGTTTAAAAATAAAAATCTATGTATATAAAATATTTTATATACATAGATTTTAAATAAATATATTATATATTATTTAAAAAATTTTTGAAGAGCAAATGAAATTATTGGAGCCATTATTGTGGCGATGATGCCTCCAATTGCTAGAAGTTCAGCTCTAGTAAACATAATCATTTAATCACCTCACTTCCATGAATAGGTGATAAATTTTCAAGGTGTTGTGGCGACACCTTTTTTTATACCTATATATTGTATATGAATAACTTAACAGATGAAAAAAATTATAGCAATTAAATAATGATTTAAGATTAATAATAATCACTTATTTTCATATGTATGCTTAATATTTTAAAGATTTTTATATAATTAGTGTGCTTGACAAAAAATATTGTATTACTATAAACATATGTATCAAAAAACTATAATTTGATACATCATTATTTTTATGTATAGAAAATAGCATTTTTATAATAAAAAGTGCTATTTTTTATGCTTAAAAATGTATCAAGCATTTGAATAGTTTAATGATACACTTTATAATATAACCAGGAGCGTGGTTATATTATGATAGTAAAGTATTTAAGAGTAAGTACAAAACACCAGGATGTTTTGAGACAAGATATGCAGCTTGATAAATTAAATATAAATTTTGACAAAGAATATATAGATAAGATAACAGGAAAAACTAAAGATAGACCTCAACTATTAAAAATGATTAAGGAAGTAAAACACGGAGACATAGTTTACTGTGAAAGTATTTCACGTTTAGGCAGAAGTTTAAAAGACTTAATAGAAATTATAGATACACTTGTTGCAAAAGGAGTTCAAGTAAAAATTATAAAAGAAGGAATTGATACATCAACATCAACCTATAAATTATTACTTGCTATATTTGGAGCAGTAGCTGAGATGGAAAGAGAAACTATTCAGGAACGTGTTCAACAAGGAGTAGATAAATGTAAAGCTACAGGAAAAACTAAAACAGGAAAATGGTTTGGAAGAGAAGAAAAAAAGAAAGATGATTTACCAAAAGATTTTAAAAAGTACTATGATAAAATGAAAAACAAAGAAATTTCAAAAGTAGAAATGGCTAAGCTCTTAGAAGTTGGAAGGGCGACGGTTTACAGATGGATAAAAATATATGAGGATAAGTAAAGCACTTGGAGTTAAAACTTCAGGTGCTTTTTACATGCTTAGAAAAGTCTAAGAGATTCTATTCATAAAAGAAGGTGGTGAAAACTTATGAACCAGGTATATAAGAAAGAAGAATATATAATAGTTCCTGTATGTAATAATTTTATAGTTATAAATATAGAAAAAGAATTTAGATATGGACATACACATATTAAAAATTTCAATACTGGGAAGTTACTTATAGATCTAGCGATTAAGAAGCAACTACCTAGAAATTATATGCTAGTTAATAATCTTATAAGATTGACTAAAGATGAAGAATACAAGAAAAAACTAATAGAATTTAAAGATGAAAGCACTCTAGATTTTTCAAAATTAATGCAGGAGGGACATACATACAGGAGAAGCAGAGGTGCTTGGAAACAAAATAGATAATTTTAAAAATAAAGAAGGAAAATGTCTTTTAATATAGAAATATGTATTAAAAGGAGAAAGAATATGAGTGAATTAGAAAACGAATCAAAAATAGATGGTAAAGTTAAAGTGAATAATAAATGCAATGATATTAATCAGGAATTTAACTGGAAACAGTTAATAAGTGAGTGCTTAAATGGAAATTTCACTAAAAGTATAAAGATAATAGCAGTTGTAATAGGATGTATATTTCCATCTTCATGTTTTTTGATATTTTGGCAATTTGATTTATTTAAGGAAATGGACATTCTAAAATTAATAATATTATGCTGTTGTATTAATATTATGGTAATGATTATGAGTATTATATTAAGTTGTGCTAATAATATATTAAAAAAACAAAAGATCATAGTGCAAATTAACTATTGTAATATGATTATACTATTTAATGAAATAGTAATGTACATTATAAGTAAAAGTACTAAAAAAAGAATGGAAAGTGAAAAAAATAGAATATTATTAGATAGAATTAAAAATCATATTGAAATATTTGAAAGTAGAATCAAAGAATTAAACGCTTGTAAGATAGATAACATAGAAAATAAGATTTATTTAGCTATTGTTAACAATGTAGGGTTGGCTTTAATGAGTACTGTATTTAAGTTGGGTGAATTATATAGAAAAACATATTTATCAAAGTATGTCATAGCATATTTAGTTTTTGTATATCTAATATTTAATTATAGTGAGATAATTAAAATTTTGATTGGATTTACGTTAGAACTTATAACTATAATATTTAAGTTTATTAATTTTATTTTAAATAGAATTATAGTGTTATTTATAGCAAAACATATTGTTAAAAGAAACTGATAACACATTATAAAATAAGGAAAGCACTTAATAGAGTGCTTTCCTTATTTTATATAGAAAAGGGGAAGGTGGTGTAGTTGAATTATGTAGAACCTATAAGAAGTAAGAAAAAAGTAAGGGAAATATTAATGTATCTTAAAAGAAATAATCAAAGAGATTATATATTATTTCTTTTAGGTATACATACAGGGTTAAGAATTTCGGATATTTTGAGATTGAGGGTTAGAGATGTAAAAAATCGAACTCACATAACAATAATAGAAAAAAAGACTAAGAAGAAAAAGAATTTCTTAATAAATAAAGAACTACAATTAGAATTAAAAAAATATTACAAGGGCAAAGAACACTATGAGTATTTAATAAACAGTAGAGAAGGAGCCAATAATCCAATAACTAGAGAAAGAGCATATCAAATACTTAGAGAAGTAGGAGAACTATTTGATATACATATTTCATGTCATACACTTAGGAAAACATTTGGGTATTGGCATTATAAAGCAAACAATGATGTTGTTAAGTTAATGGAAATATTTAATCATTCTAGTCAAAGAATAACTCTTAGATATATAGGAGTATTACAAAGTGAATTAGATAAATCAGTATCAGAATTAACATTTTTATAGCTAAAAACAATTAAAAAACTTATTAAGTTTAACTCAATGAGACAATATAAAACTGCTAATTGATAATAATTAGGAATGTTGAAATATCAATGATTATAAGAGTTGTATTAATTTAACACAATATCTAAAACAGTAAACTCAAAATGCAAAATAAAAATTTCAAACTTGCAAAAGAGGTGATACATTGCCTAAGAGAATTTGTAGAAAAATTGGGTGTAATAATTTAATAGATAAAACAGAAGTTTATTGTACTCAACATAAAAAAATAGAAAAAATAGAAAAGAAAATTTATAACGAACAGTATGATAAAGAAAGAAAAAATACTAAAGAACATAAATTTTACAAGACTAAGGAATGGGTGCAGAAGAGAGAAGAAGTTCTAAGAGATCACAAAGGAATTGATTTATATGAATATTATATAAATGGAAGAGAAGATGTATTTGCTAGTGTAGTACATCACATAGAAGAACTAAATAAGAATTGGGAGCTTAGACTAGAGAGTACAAACCTCATACCTGTTAGTGAAGCTACTCACGCCATGATACATAGCGTATACAAGCAAGGCATACAAAAGCGTAAGGCTCTGCAAGAGGTGCTAAGGGACTTGGCTACTAGGTACGCCCCCCTATAGTGGAGGTTTTGGGGAAGTTTCCTAGACCAGCGACCCACTCAAGTAAACGAAAAATTCCCTTTATAGAGTAAAAGGGGGATTTTTTATTTTCAAGTAATAATTGTTATCTTTTAGAAAGGAGGAATATTTTTGGCTAGACCTAGACAAAAAACAGAAACTTTAAAAAAACATTTAACTAAAGACGAAAAGGAAGTTAGAGAAAAACAAGAAGAGATTTTAGGGGAACTTCCAAAAGATAAAATAAGACCACCGACATGGTTAAATAAAAGAAGTAAGAAAATATTTAAGGAGATAGCAAAAGAATTAGAGCCTGTTCAGGTATTAGCTAATTTAGATGTTCATACTTTAGCAGTACTTTCGGATGCTTTTGATAAATTTATAGAATCTACAATTGCATTAAATACTTCACCACTAACTGTTATGGAAACAAATAAAAATGGAAGTACTAAAGAAGTTCCAAGTCCATATATAAGAATTCAAACTAAGTACTCTGAACTAATAAAAAAACATTCAGTGGAGTTTGGATTAACTCCAGCAAGTAGGCAAAAATTAATTGAAATAAATACTGAATTAATCAGTGATGATGAAAAAGAGTTAAATGATAAATATGGAGACATTTAATAGTAAATTAGATGAACATATCCATTATTCAACTGAGTTTGATAATTTTTTAAGTTTAAGAGGACAGCTAGTTGAGTATTGCAATAGAATACTTGATAAAAAAATAATAGCTTGTAAAAAACATAAATGGGCTTGTAAGAGATTTTTAAATGATTTGTCTAGAGAAAATACAGAGGAATTTCCTTATTATTTTGATGAAGATGAAGGTCGAAGAGCTATCTCGTGGTTAGAGGAATTTAAACATAGTAAGGGACCTTTAGCTGGTACAAAAATAAAATCACATATATTTATTAAATTTGTTTTAGGAAATGTATATGGATGGATTAATAAAGAAACAGGATATAGAAGATTTGAACGATTTTATGAGCAGGTAGGAAGAAAAAACGCTAAGTCGCAAACTTTAGCTGGAATGACAACCTATGAATTAGCACCATATCATGTTTTAGGCTCTGAAGTATATTGTTTAGCTCCAGTAAGTAAGCAAGCTAAAGCAGTATTCAATGAAGCATGTAATATGATAAGAGGTCATAAAATTTTAAGAAGAAAATTTAAAATAAGAGAAAGTACAAATGAAATACTGCATAGAAAAAGTAATAGCATAATGACAATATTTACAAAAGAAGATTTAAGAAAAGGAGATTCGTATAATCCTCAACTAGCAGTAATTGACGAATATCATTTGTTTGATACTAGTGAACCTGTCGAAGTTATGGAAAGTGGTATGGGTACAAGGTATAATCCTCTTATTGCAATAATAACAACAGCAGGAAGAAAAATATTTTGCCCATGTAAGGAAGAATATGATCATTGCTCAAAAATACTTAGTCCCTATATAGATATAAATGATGATAAATATTTTGTGATGATTTGCGAAATAGATGAAGGGGATGACCCTTTTGATATATTAAATTTAGTTAAAGCTAATCCAATCGTTAGTACCTACAAGGTAGGTTTAGATAAACTAAAGGATAAATTGAAAACTGCTAAAGAAAGAACAGATAAGAGAATAGAATATTTAACAAAACAATGTAATTTATGGACTAATCAAAAAAAGAATAAGCCATATATGGATATGGAAAAATGGAATAAGTGTAAAGTAGAAACTATTCCAGATTTAAAAGAAATCAAATGTACAGTTGGTATAGATATGTCAGACAAAATAGATTTAACATCTACTACATTTGAATTTGACTTAGGAAATGATGAAGTATTAGTTTTAAATCATTGTTTTATTCCGGAAGATACTTTAGAAGATAAGAAAAAAACTGATAAGGTACCGTATGATTTATGGGTAAAGCAAGGATATATAACTGTTATACCAGGTGCTAAAATTAGAAATGAATATATAACAGATTATATTTTAGAAAAGAAAAAAGAATATGGTTTTGATTTAGATTCAATAGCATATGATCCTTGGCATTGTCAAGATATAGCTGATGAATTTGAAGAATTAGGTGTTCTTGCAATAGAAATACCTCAAACTTTTGCTATGCTATCTGAACCAACAAAAGATTTTAGAGCGAAAGTATATCAATGTGAAGTTTTGCATGATGGTAATCCGGTTTTAGGTTATTGCATGAGTTGTGCTGTAGAAGATAAGGATAGAAAAGAAAACTTAAAACTTTGGAAAGAAAAGAAAAGTAGTGAAAGAATAGATGCAGCAGTATCTACTACTATATCACATGCAAGAATGATGGGAATACTTAGTGAGGGAAGCAATGATATATTTTATAGTCCTGATGTATAGAAGGAGGTGAATACATGGGAATACTTAATAAAATAAGAAATTTTATGTTCAAAACTCCTTATGTAAGAAGAATAAATAGTGGATTTAGTGGTTTTGCTTTTACAAATAGAAAATTGGCAACAAATGAAACTATTTTTGGAGCAGTATCTATGTTGAGCAATAGTCTTGCTAGTGCGCCGATTTCTGTAAGACAGGATTATAAAAAACTAACTCCTAAAGAAAATGACTTAGCTAGATTATTAGAATATGGACCTAATTCATATATGACTACTTTTCAATTCATTAGGTGCATGGAAACAATAAGAAACATAAAAGGTTCTGCATATGCAATAAAAGAATATGGTCCTTACAATGATATAAGTGCTATATGGATATTAAAAAATGAGTATATTACTCCTATACAAGACAAAGATACAAAAGAATTATATTTTAAAATTAAATCTAATAATGAAGAACTGTATATTCATAGCTCACATATAATAAACGTAAATCACATAAGTGAAGATGGGTATACTGCCATAAATCCTTTAGATGTACTTACGAATACTATAGACTATGATATGGAAATAAAAGAGTTTTCTCTAAATCAAATGAAAAATGGATTAAAAGCTAATGTTGTTATAAAACTACAAAATAAATTAAGTGAAGCAAGTTTAGATTTATATGATGAAATGATACAAAGATTTAAGAAAAATGGAATTTTGTATCTTGATCAAGGAAAGGAAATTCAAGAATTAAAAAACAATAATTTTATAGATCCAAAAGTTTTTGAAGTAGAAGATATAACTATTGCTAGAGTAGCTAGAACCTATAATATACCTATTGGTAAATTATCTGCTGGTAAAAATGTATATTCCAGTGCCGAACAATCTGATTTAGAATATATAAAAGATGCAATACTACCAACTGCTCGAATGTATGAGCAAGAATTTAGTAAAAAATGTTTAACTATACCTCAAAGAGATAATGGAATACAAGCAAAAATGTCCCTAAATGGATTTGCTCGTGGTGATATGAACACCAGGGGTAATTTTTATTTTAAGGGAATTAGATCAAGTTGGTTTTGTGCAAATGAAATTAGAGCGCTTGAAGATATGCCACCAATACCTGGTGGAGATGTATATTATGTATCTAGAGATATGTGTCCAATAGATAAAATAGGTGATTTAATAGATAAAAAATAACTTGAAAGGAGGTGAAGTCTAAATGAGCAAGGTATTAGAATTGAAAATAAAGGACAAAACAGGAGAATTTAAAAATACAGGTAAAATAGAAATAAAAAATCAAACAGAAGATAAAGCTGAACTTTATTTTTATGGAGATATAGTATCAGAAAGTTGGCAAAGTTATTGGTATGAAGAGGATAAATGTCCGCAAGATGTTTCAGATTTTCTTAAACAATTAGAGAACAGTAAAGATATAGACATTTACATTAACAGTGGAGGTGGTTCTGTATTTGCTGGTATTGCTATTTATAGTATGTTAAGAAGACATAAAGGTAAAAAAACAGTCCATGTAGATGGTTTAGCAGCAAGTATTGCAAGTGTAATAGCACTTGCAGGTGATGAAGTTATAATTCCTTCTTATGCTAACTTTATGATACATAACCCTTTATGTTTTTTATTTGACAGTTATAATTCTAAAAAACTAAGAGAAGTAGCTGATTGTTTAGATAGTTGTAAAGAAAATATATTAAATATATATTTAGCAAATGCAAAGGATGGTGTAACTAAAGAAGAATTATCAAAATTAATGGACAATGAAACATGGATGACTGGAGAAGATGCGTCTAAGTATTTCAATATTACTGTAGAAGAAAATATAGAGGCAGTAGCTTGTACATCAAATCTTTTTAAGAAATATAACAATGTGCCTAAAAATATTTTAAATAATAACAAGAGAAGCACAGTTATAGATAATACAAAGATTATAAAAGATCCTGAAATAGAAGCATTAATAAAAAGAATAAACCTAAAATTTGAGGGGGAATAATAAATGAATAGATTCGTATTGCAACAAACTTTTGATGGTATAGCTGAACAATTAAGAAATGAAAATAAGAAGTTAACAGAAATGTACGCAGATGCAAAAACCACGTTAGAAGCTAGAAATGAGCAAAAACAAACTGTTAAAGATTTAGAAGAAAGATTTAATGGATTAAAAGCACAATTAGAAGCTTTAGATAATGCAGAACAACAAAAAATAGCAGCACAAAATAAAAATTTAGGAGAAGATCCTAAAAATAAAGTTATTAATGCAAAAGCTGAATTAATAAAGGCAACTATGGCTAATAAATCAGTTAGTCCACAAATTTTAAATGCTTTAGGTGCTGATAATTCAACGGGTGGAGAAAAATTCTTACCTAAGACTATGCAAAATGAATTGCTACATGAACCATTTGTTAAAAATCCATTAAGAGATATATCTACTTTTACAAATGAAACAAACTTAGAAGTACCTAAAATTATTTTTACTTTAGATAATGATGATTTTATAGCAGATACTGAAACTGCAAAGGAATTACAGGCAAGTGGTGACACGGTACAGTTTGGTAGACACAAATTCAAGGTGTTTGCACCGGTTTCAGAAACAATTCTAAGAGGAACAAATACAAATATTGTTCAAACTGTAGAGTCAGCATTAGAAAGTGGTTTAGCAGCAAAAGAAAGAAAAGTTGCATTTGCTTCATCTCCAAAATCAGGAGAAGAACACATGAGCTTTTATTCGACTCAAAACAAAATAAAAACTGTAGAAGGTGCAAATAAATTTAAAG
This sequence comes from Clostridium massiliodielmoense, assembly GCF_900176615.1. Taxonomy (GTDB): domain Bacteria; phylum Bacillota; class Clostridia; order Clostridiales; family Clostridiaceae; genus Clostridium_H; species Clostridium_H massiliodielmoense. Next base: position 121,999 of record NZ_FXLO01000007.1, on the reverse strand, counting down.
CAATTAAAGCAGCTATAGCAGATTTACATGAAGACTATAGAGAAAATGCAAAAATAGTCATGACCTATGCTAATTATATGGATATTGTAGAAACACTTGCTAATGGCAATGCCACTCTTTATACGGCTCAACCAGAACAAGTTTTAGGTAAACCAGCTATATTTTGTGACAGTGCAAAGGACCCAATTGTAGGGGACTTTAGATTTTCACATTTTAACTATGACTTAGATATGCTTTATGAAAGAGATAAAGATATTAAAACTGGTATGGAATGCTTTGTATTGACAGCGTGGCTTGATCACCAAATTAAATTAAAATCTGCTTTTAGAATAGCAAAATCTAAGAATTCTCCCAGCTAAAGCTCCTACTGTAAGTGAAGATACAGAATTGAAAGAAAAGGAGCTATCTGATTCTAAAGACTTGGAAAGTAAGACTGTTGAAGAATTAAAGAACATTGCTAAAGAAAAAAATATACCAGGATATTCTACTAAAAATAAAAAAGAATTAATAGAAGCTATAAACACCGCTAAATAGGAGGTGTTATTTTTATGGAATTAAAAGATATAAAGCAATATTTAAGGATAGATGAAGATGATAAAGAGGAAGATTCCTCTATATCATCTTTTTTAAATGCTGCAAAAGCATATATATTTACATCTACAGGTATAGATGAAAATATATATAATTTATTAGATGAAAAAGCTAAAGAATTATATAACTTAGCCATAAAGTTACTTATAAGTGAATGGTATTCAAATAGATGTGTAAACGCAATAGGTTCTCATGCGGCTAAATTAAGCTTTAGTTTAGAAACAATCTTAACATCTTTAGAAATGGAAGGATGGAGAATTAAAAATGAATCCAGGAATACTTAATAAAAAAGTTTCTTTATGGTCATTTATTGAAGAAAAAAATGAAGTTCAAGACACAGTATTAAAGTTAAAAGAGATAAAGAAAAAGGTATATGCACGTATAGAACCTCTTAGAGGAAAAGAATATATAGAAAATAGAAAAACTGAGGCGGAACAAATATATAAAGTTACAATTAGATATAGAAAAGATGTTAATACAGAAATGTTTATTAAATATAAAAATAGATTATTTAATATAAATGCGATAATAAATCCTTATGAAATGAATGAGCGATTAGAATTGATATGCACTGAAGATTTAAAACAAAGAGGGGATTAAATGATTAAGTTAACTGATTTAAAGCAATCAATTAATTTATTATTGGAAAATACAGGCGTTAAAACAATGGATAATAGTGAAAGAGAAGGGTTTAGAAGACCTTTCTTTTTTATTGAAATTGTACCTATAGAAGTAAAGCTGTTTAAGGTTAATAAAACAGAAAATAAATATATGATAGTTATAAATTATTTTTCAAAAGAAGAAACACAATTAGAAAATTTGAAAATGGTAGATACAATTAAAGAAAAGATTTTACCTTATATTTGTGTAAAAGAAAGAAAATTAGTTCCTAAAAAAATACAATCAGAGGCAAAAGATAATATGTTATCTATAAATTTTATATTAGAATGGTTTGATGATTTAGATGCTAATCAAGAAGAATATGAATTAATGCAAGAATTAGATATAAAATAATGATTAAAAAAACAATTAGATGGAGGGAATAGAATGAATGCAGTTGAAATGTTATTAAAAAAAGATTTAGGTAAATTAGAAATACCAGCAAGAGAAATGAAAATGAAACTCGCAAAGTTAAAAGGTGAAGAAATTACTTTTAATGTTAAAGCAATAGACCCTGAAATAATGAGTGAAATACAAGAAAAATCGCTTGAAATTATGGATGGAGATGTACAAATAGTAAATACATTTAAAGTTAAAGCATTAATGATAGTAGAATCTTGTGCTGATATATTTAAAAATAAAGAAGTGCAAGCACATTTTAATGCTCCAACACCAATTGATTTAATGAAAAAGTTAATGTTAAATGGGGAAATAGATGATCTTGATAAAGTTGTTCAAGAAGTAAATGGATATCAATCTAAAAAAAAGAAAAAATCACAGAATTAATTTATAGTGATGTAGAAGTAAATACAATGTATTATCTATTTAAATATAAAAATATATTTCCCTCTGAATATTACAAATGTGGTATTGGAGAAAAGCAAATAATACAGGCTTTTATAGAACAGGAATGTAAGGAGAATGAGGAGGAAGATGGGAGAGAATACATTTGAATTTAGAGGAGTAAATGAATTTCAAGAAGAACTTCGAAGGATAAAAAATGAATTTCCTGATGCAGAAGAGAAAATTCTAAATAAAGGTATTAGAACATTAAAAGACATGAGTAAAGAAAAAACTCCATACAGAACAGGAGATAAAAGACATATAAAAGATGAATATAAAGTTACTAAAGCTAAATGGAATGGCGATTGCATGGAATCAACCATGACCAATACTGCGCCACATTTTCATTTGATTGAAAGAGGACATATACAACTTGATAGAAAAGGTAATGAAGTTGGATTTGTTCCAGGACAACATATGGTAAAAAGGTCTATGGAACAGATGGAGTCTGAATTTCCACAGACAGTTGAAAAAATGATAGGAAAATTATTAAGAACTTAAGCGAGGTAGATAAAATGGGATTACCAGAAATCGATATAAATTTCAAAAGTCTGGCCCAAACACTTATGAAAAGAAGTGAGAGGGGTACAGTAGCTCTAGTATTGAAAGATACAATAGGAAGTTTAACAAATCCAGTTAAACTTGATAGCATAGAAAAAATTCCAAAGGGATTAAGTGAAGATAATAAAGAACAAATAAAACTAGCATTGAAAGGTGGTTATACAACTACTAAAGAAGTGCTAGTTTTTATTATTGCTAAAGAAGGAAAAGTAACAGAAGCTTTTACACCTTTAATGAATTGTAAATGGAATTATCTAGCTATACCAGAAATAGGAGAAGAAACGGAAGCTGTTGCAACTTGGATAAAAGGACTTAGAGATAAGAAACATAAAAAGGTAGTAGCAATATTACCAAATCATAAAGCAGATCATGAGGGAATTATTAATTTTACAACAGATGAAATTAATACAGAGAAAAAGAAATATTCTACAGCACAATATTGTAGTAGAATAGCAGGAGTTTTAGCAACTACACCTTTATCTATATCTGCTACTTATTTTGTATTGCCTGAAGTTGAATCTATAAAATTTATAGAAGATGCAGATAAAGCAATTGATAATGGGGAACTAATTTTAATAAATGACGGTGAAAAATGCAAAATAGGTAGAGCAGTAAACAGTTTAACGACCATAGCAGAAGGTAAGAGTGAGGATTGGAAGAAGATAAAAATAATAAGTGCTATGGATATGATTTACGATGATATTAGAGTAGAATTTGAAAACAATTATGTAAGCAAATATCCAAATAGCTATGATTATAAATGCTTATTTATTGTTAAAGTAAATGCTTATTTTAAAGAATTAGAATTAGAAAATATATTAAATAAAGGACAGAATAATGCTGAATTGAACGTAACTAAACAAAAACTATATATTGAAAAACAAGGAATTAAAACTGAGAAGTTTAGTGAAATTGAGATAAAAGAATATAACACAGGATCTAAATTATTCATGGGTGGCAAAATTTCAATTTTAGATGCTATGGAAGATTTGTATTTTGATGTGGAGGTGTAATTAATGGCTGCAAATATGAGAGATAAGGAAGTTATAAATGGTACATTCGGTGAGTGTTGGATAGATAATGAGATATTCGGAAATACTACCAAATTACAAGCGAAAGCAACATTAAAGAAAACGCCTGTACCTATGTGTGGAACTTTAAGACCAGGACAAAAAGTTACTGGAGTTGAATATAAAGGGTCGGTTAAAATGCATAAAGTTAATTCGCGTTTAACAAAAAAAATAGCAATGGGAATAAAAAATGGACAGACACCAGAATTTACTATAATTTCAAAATTAGCTGACCCGGATAATGCTGGTGCTGAGAGAGTAGCTCTTTATGGAGTTCCTTTTGATGATGTTAATTTAATAGACTGGGAAGTAGCTAAATTGAGCGAAGACACTTTAAACTTTACATATCTTGATTTTGACTACCTGGATTCAATTGATTAAGGTGTTTTTTGTTTTTTACAAGAAGGTGAAAAAATGGCACATGTAATAGATGCAATACTTAGATTAAGGGATAACTTCACAGGGGTTTTACAAAGAGCAGATGGAGCAATGGCACATTTTGCTAGAACAGCACAATACAATGGTAGGAATATACAAAAAGTTGGTGGAGTTTTAGAAGGTGCAGGTAAAAAGCTAATGACATACGTAACTTTGCCTACTTTAGCATTAGGTACTGCAAGTGCTAAAACAGCTATTGATTGTGAGTCTAGTTTTAACGGGATTAGAAAAACTGTTGATGCTACAGAACAACAATTCAAACAACTTGAAAAGAATTTTGATAACATGAGTTTAGACATTCCTGTCGATCTAACAGAGCTACATCACTATGGTGAATTAGCTGGTCAATTGGGTGTTAAATCTAAAGATATTACAAAGTTTAGTAAGGTTGTTGCTGAATTAAATGTTACAACTAATTTATTAGGTGAAGAAGGTGCAAGTAGTTTAGCTAAGTTCTCTAATATAATGGGAATGAATCTAAACAATATAGATAGGCTAGGTAGTACAATTGTTCATCTTGGAAACAACACTGCTACTACCGAAGCTGATATTGTAGCAATGGCCATGAGATTAGCAGGTGCAGGTAAACAAATAAACTTAACAGAATCTCAAGTCATGGCATTATCTGCAACCATGTCTAGTTTGGGTATTGAAGCTGAAGCAGGTGGAACTGCTATGAGTAAAGTAATGATGAATATTAACAATCAAGTAATGAGCAATGGAAAATTCTTAGATTATTATGCTAAAATTTGTGGAACAACTAAGGATAAGTTTAGAGATATATGGAAAAAGGATAGTATTAAGGGTCTTGAAATGTTTACAGATGGTCTATATAAATTTAAGCAACAAGGTGGCAACTTGGGGGCATTACTAGATACTATAGGTTATAAAGAAGTAAGAACAAAAGATACATTACTAAGATTATCTACAAGTCAGGGAATGCTTACTAAAAATGTGAAACTTGGTACAGAGGCGTGGAAGCAAAATACTGCACTACAAAATGAGGCAAATGTACGTTTTGCAGAAACATCAGGACAAATACAATTGATGAAAAACCACTTAAAATTATTAGGAAAGACTTTTGGAAATATGTTTATTCCTTACATTCGCAAAGGTAATACATATCTAACTAAATTTATAGATAAGTTAAGAAATTTATCTCCAGAGCAACAAAAGGCAATTGTTAAATTTGCGTTAATGGCTAGTGCTATAGCACCTGTTTTGTTAATCGTTGGTAAATTAACTAGTAGTATAGGTGGTACCTTAAAAAATATTAGTAAATTTATAAAATATGTAAGACGTATGGGTGGGATATTAAAATTCTTATCATCACCTGCAATGTTAATTGTAGGCGTATTTTTACTATTAGGAGTTGTAGCAATTTACGTAGCAACACATTGGAATAAATTAAAGAAAACATTTGCTAGTGTAGCTAAAGCAATCGGTAAATATACAGGAATTACAAAAGCACATGTAGTTAAATTTTATAATATAATAAAAAAATATGTAAAAAAAATGGTTGATAGAGTTGTTAAAGCATTCAAAAATATGAAAAATAAAATCGTACCACCATTAAAAAACTTACTTCAAACATTTAAGCAAGTTTTTGGAAAATTAAAGCCTATTTTGATGCCAATTCTAAAATTTATAGGTGGAGTATTTTTATTAAAAATAATGTATACATTTAGCATGATAACCCAGACAATCGCAATTGCTATAAATGTTATAAGTGGAATTGTAGGGGGACTAATCGATATATTTGGTGGAATTATAGAATTCTTAGTAGGAATTTTTACGGGAGATTGGAAGAAAGCTTGGGAAGGATTAAAAAAGATTTTTAAAGGTACATGTAAAATTATTAGAAGTGTTTGGGATGGAATTATAGACTTTTTTAGTCGTCCTGTTGAAGCTGTGATTGATATTCTAGATAGTTTTTTCCATGAAAAGGTTGCAAAAGCTAAGAAGGTTTGGGATGGATTAAAGACATTCTTTAAACACCCAATACAAGGAACACTTAGTTTAATTAAAAATGGTGATATGAGTGGAGTTAAAACGGATGGAAGTCATGCAGTTGGTTCAAGACGAATTCCTTACAATGGATATTTAGCAGAATTACATGAAGGCGAGCGAGTTCTAACAAAACAAGAAACTATTAGAATGGAAGAACATAATAATGGTATTAATATAGAGAAGTTAGCTGATACAATTATTGTTAGAGAAGAAGCTGATATTGATAAAATAGTAAACAAATTGTTTAAGAAGTTCCAAATACAACAAGCAAATATGGCTTAGACACTAGACAAATTCTAGTGTCTTTTTAACTTGAGGTGATTTTTATGAAACAACATGTCTTTCCAGATATGCAATTTTGGATAAAAGCAGGAGGAGAAATATTTCAACTTCCTGTTCCACCTGCAAGTTTTAATGTTACAGGTGGAACTATGAATAAAATAGTAAACATAATGAATTTTGGTGAACTAAGCATTAAAGGAAATAGAGCTTTAAGAACATGGAGTTTTAGTAGTTTTTTTCCAAAACAACAATATAACTTTTTAGAATTTAGAGTATTTGATCCTTACTGGTACGTAGACGTATTAGAAAAAGCAAGAACTAGCAAAGAAGTGTGTAGATGCGTAATTACAGGAACTAAATTAAATACACAATGTACAATAGAGGAATTTACTTGGGGAGAGCAAGATGGAAGTAGAGATGTTTATTTTAATATTAGCTTTAAAGAATGGCGACCATTGCAAGGGTGTGAAATTAGAATATGATTAGAATTTTTAAATCTTATGATAATATCGTCCATGAAATAACTGACTTATGTAAAAGTGTATCTTTAAGTAATAGTTTGACTAGTGTATCTAGACAATTATCTTGTAGTATTTACTATAGTAGTACAGATAGAAAAAACAATATTTTGCTTGGTAAAATGCAAATAGGGGCAGGTACTAAAGTGTGGGTTACACTAGACAACAAAGAAATATTTAGAGGTATTGTAGTGGATAGAACACTTAGCAGTGAAGATACTTTAGAGTTTACAGCCTTTGATTATGCCTACTATCTAAATAAAAATACTATAACAAAAAATTATAATAATATTACAGCACATAGTGCCACAAGAGAAATTCTAAATGAAATTGGAGAACAATCAGGAAATTTAGCAAGTAGTAATATCAAACTCAGAAGAGCGTTACCACAAAAAAAAGTCTATGATGCAATTATGGAACTTTATACACAAGTAAGTAAACAAACAGGAAAACAATATTTTATATACATGGATGGTATTAAAGTTAATGTAGGAGAGATGGGTGGAGTATTAAGCGACACAATTATTAAACCTGCAAGTGATCCTAATAATATTGTTTGTGACGGTAACTTAATAAGTTTTAGCTATAAAGATTCTATGGGTAACATGATTAATCGTGTAAAGATTTATGATGAAAATAATAACTACATAAATCAATTACAAAATAATGGAGAAATAGCTTATTATGGGATTTTACAAGACAACTATGTTAAAGAAAAAGATAAAGATGCTAGTGTAGTAGCTAAAAATAAATTACATGGAATAGATAGAGAAGTAGAGTGTAGAGTATTAGGTGATTGGGACTATAGAACAGGTTACGCAGTACATACACAAATTCCTTATATAGATATTTTACAAGATGCAAAAATGCATATTATAGCTGATACTCACACATGGGACATAGCTTCAGGACAATATATTACAGAATTAACATTAAGCTTTGTATGTAAAATGGATACTAAAGAAAGCGACGATACACAAAAATTTGATACTAAGCAAGAAAAGAAAGCTGCAAGAGAAGAAAAGAAACAGGTACGTGAAAAGAAACGTGCTGAAAGAAAAGATAAAGTAGAAGCTAAGAAAAAGGCTAAAAAGAGTAAGAAAAAAGTTGTTAAAAAGAAGGGGAGAAAAGGTAAAAAGAAAAAAGCATTACCAACATATGAACAATTATTACATATGCATTAGGAGGTGAAAGGTATGAAACAAGATCCTGTAGTTGGTATTCTGAAAATTATGGAACAAATGGGTAGCAAAAATAATCCGCCTTCCATTACAACAGGACAAGTTATAAGTGTAAATCCTATTAAAATTAAAGTCGGCGACTTAATATTAGAAAGATATAATCTATTAATAAATGAAGATTTATTAAAACATAGTAAAGAAGTTACTATAAATAACACAAGTATTACAAAAGAAGAATGTACAGTAGAAACAATATTAAAAACTGGAGATACTGTTGCTATATTACCCACTTTAGATTTACAAACTTATATTGTACTTGCAAAGGTGGTGTAGTGATGAGTATATTTCCAGATAATTTAAATGATGAAGATATTATTACTAATGATAATGAAGAATTAGAAGTATTTCAAGAATATGCAATTGATTTTAAGACTGGTAAATTCATTTATAATAAATTAGGTGAGAATATTATAATTGAAAAAGATGAAGCTATAAAAGTTTGGTGTTGGATGGCATTACAAATAGAAAAATATAAATATAAAATCTATAATAAGTTTGGAAATGAATTTAATACATTAAGAGGAAAAAGTTTTACTAAAGAATTAGTAGATGCAGAAATGTTTAGATTTGCAGAAGAATGTTTACTGGTTAATAAATATATTAAAGAAATATTAAGCGTTGAAACAGATTTAACACATGATATTTTACATACAAAAGTTAGAATTAGAACAGTTTATAATGGGGATGTGGAAGTAAATGTATAGTGAATATAGCAAAGATATATTAAATAGAATGTTAGATTATGTAGAGGTAGATGTATCTAAAAATGAAGGTACTATTACATATAATGCTCTTGCACCCATTTCTTTTGAATTAGAAGATACTAGAGAAGATTTAGATGATTGCTTAGATGCTGTATTTGCTAAAACTGCATTAGAAAATAATTATAGTAATGAATTAGAAATGAGAGCTGAAGAACATGGAGTTTTTAGAAAGCAAGGGAAATATGCAACAACTGATATAACATTTTATGGTGCTAAAGGTACTAAAATAGAAGAAGGTACTTTAGTACAAACGTCTTTAGGAATAAGGTTTAAAACTACTAAAGAAGATACTATAAAAGATAATAGAATAGTAGTTATTCCTGTACAGGCTTTAGAAAAAGGTACAAAATACAATGTAAAAGCTAAAGAAATAAATCAACTTCCTATAGCATTAATTGGTATAGATAAAGTAGAAAATCTTAGTGAAGTTGCAAATGGTAGAGATACTGAAACTGATGAACAACTTTATAATAGATTAATATTAAAAGTTAGAACTCCTGCCACAAGTGGCAATAAAAATGAATATAAATTGTGGGCTATGGAAACAAGTGGAGTTGGTAATGCAATTGTAATTCCCAGATGGCAAGGTAGAGGTACTGTAAAAGTTGTAATTGTAGATAGTAATGGTAAAGCACCTTCCTCGGAAATTATAAACAACGTTACGAAACATATTGAGGAAGTTAGACCTATTGGAGCAGATGTTACAATAGTTGGTATTAAAGAAGTTGGACTTAATATATCTGTTAAAGTAATCGCAAATAAAAGTGATCTTGAAGAAATTAAAAAAGATATACAAGCTAATATACAAGATTATTTAAAATCTATTAGTTTAAAAACAGATACAGTAAGGTATAACAGAATAGTTAATTGTATACTTAATGTAGCTAAAGTTACAGATTTTACAGAGTTAAAAATAAACGATGATATTAAAGATATTAAGCTTGAAAAAGATAGTATAGCAATACTTAAAAATATCGAGGTGGTGGTAGATAGTGTTACTTAAAAACTATGTACCTTTTTTTATATATAAAATTAAGGAAATACAAAATATTTATAATGCACAACAAAAGGAAATTGATAAATTAAATTTAGATGTTAAGGATTTAAAAGCACAATGTTTTGTTAATACTGCAACTTGGGGCTTAAATTTATGGGAAGAATTCGTCGGCATTGATACAGATACTAGAAAATCTATAGAGGAACGTAGAGCAAGTATCTTAGCAAAGTTGAGAGGACAAGGTACTACAACTATAAAAGTTATAGAAGAAATTGCAAAAGCTTATGCAGATAGAGTAGGAGTAACAGAACATAATAAAGAGTCTTATTTTACAATAGATTTAGAGAGTATTGATAAAGGTTTCCCATATTCTTTAAATAGTTTATATAACATAATAGAAGAAATTCAACCTGCACATTTAGAAGCAGTATACAATTTAATATCTACAACAAATAGTAAGTTAAATTTAGCTACAACTTTATTAAGTGCAGAAACAACAACTATTTATCCATATACCCCAAAAACTATAGCAATAAATACTAATTTAAATATTGCTACTGGCAACGCAATTGATACAGAAACGACGATAATTTATCCAAAGGAGGATGATAATTAGAAATGGCTGAGCAACAGTTTTATACATTAATAACTAACGTAGGACAAGCAAAATTAGCCAATGCTACAGCTTTAGGTACTAAAGTTAGTTTTGCAAAACTGCAAGTTGGAGACGGAAAAGACTATAATCCTACAGAAAATCAAGAAAATCTAAAGCATAAAGTTTGGGAAGGCAATATAAATAGTATTACTACAGATTCTAAAAATCCAAATTGGATAGTTATACAAACACTTATTCCTGCAAGTGTAGGAGGTTTTAATATTTCAGAAGTAGGAGTATTTGATGATGAAGGCAATATGCTTATAGTATCTAAATATCCAGAAACTTATAAACCAACACTTGAAAATGGTAGTGGTAAGGATTTAACTATCAAACTAGTTATACAAGTTAGCAATACTGAAAGTGTAACACTTAAAATAGATCCTAGTATAACTATTGCAACTAAAGAAGATATAAAAAAGGTTGAAAAACAAATAGGAAACATTAAAGTTCCTGTACAATCTGTAAATAACAAAACAGGTGCAATAGAGCTAAAAGCAGAAGATATTAAAGCAAAAGATGGTACTAATTTAGAAAAATTTAAAGAAAATCTTACTTCGCAATATGAAGAAAACAAGAATAAGTTAAATAATTTTGGTGGCAGAAATTACTTATTAAATAGTTCTCTATCAAGTTTAACTCATTGGTCAAAAAGATTTCAAACAAATGAAACAAATGAAAAAAATAAAATTGAAATAAAAGATAATTCTTGTCACATAATAAATACAAATCAAGATTTAATAGGTATTTATCAGAATCCTGCTGATTTGGATTTAAATGAAAATTATGTACTATCTTTTTATGTTAAATGTAAAAAAGATAGTCAAATGCTAGTTGGTTTTTCTGATACAGGTGTTTCGTGTTTAATTACACATTCCGAATGGAAAAGAAAAAGTGTTAACATTGGTAAGCCATCTGGACAAAGTGTTGGTTGTATTTTATATGCTAAACAAGGACATGAAGTATATATTAAAGATGTTAAATTAGAAAGAGGATTCGTCGATACAGATTGGACACTTGCACCCGAGGAAATTATTGCTAATTCAAAACGATTAGATGCAATAGAAAAAATTTTAATAGATAAGGGATACATGAAAGTAACACAAAATTTATAATATAAGGTAGGTAGATAATATGGCTTTAGATATAAATATAACTGAAATAATAATAAATCAATTGCGTTATGGAACTATGGATAAAGAGGAAATACGAAAGAAAGTAGATGTAATGTACTTTTGTAATGCATTTTCAGAAGAAGATTATAAAAGAATTATTGCAGTATACGAGGAAGTAACTAAAAAAGCAGATAAAATAGAAGATGTAGAACATAAAGAAACAGAACATACTGCGTAATAGGTAGCTAATGCGAAGTAAAAATCAAATATTAAAAGCAATAGATCTAGACTTTTAGAAGTCTTTTTTTATTGCGTTTTTTATTTAAATTTATATAAAATTTTTAATTTTTAATCCATTTAACCAAAACAAGCTATAATAATTAATTAGAACATAAATAAATGCTCTTTTAGAGTAAAAAATATAACACCTGGCAAGGGTAAATAAATCCCTTGCCTGCTGCAAGGATTTTTTATCTTTGCTCCAGGCAAGGAGGAAATAAAAATGTTTCAAGAAATCAAAAATAATAATAATGAAGAAGCTGTAATAAAAATTTTAGGGAAACTAATTCTAGAAGTACCTGAATTAGAACATGACCTAAATAAACAATTAAAAGTAAGAAATGTAATAGAAGAAGTGTTATACAATTATGATGTAATTACTAAAGAAACTACTCTAGCAACAAGCGATATAGAAGAAAAATTGCAAATGTTTTTAGCAGTCAAAAAGTTGGATGGATTAAGTTCTCTTACTTTAGAGAATTATCAAAGAGAAATTTCTAAATTTGGTAGTATTGTATTTAAACCTTTAAATAGTGTAACAACAATGGATATAAGAATGTACTTAGCATTAGTAAATAAAAATGTAAAAGAAACTACATTATCAACTAAAGTATCTATTTTAAAAACCTTTTTTGGTTGGCTTTTAAATGAAGAATTTATACTTAAAGATCCAACTAAAAAAATTAAAACACCTAAGGTAGGTAAAAGACTTAGAAATGCTTTAACTGAAGAAGAACTAGAAACACTTAGAAATAATTGCAATACTCTTAGAGAAAAAGCTTTATTAGAATTTATATTTTCCACAGGATGCAGATTGTCAGAAGTTTATAAATTAAATATAAAAAATATAAATTGGCAAGATTTAAGCATTAAAGTTACTGGGAAAGGTAATAAAGAGAGAAGAGTATACTTTACTATTAAATCAAAATTATTACTAAAAGAATATTTAAAAAGTAGGAAAGATGATTCTTCAGCATTGTTTGTTACAAGCAAAAAGCCACATAATAGATTAGGCAGAAGATCTATACAAAAGGAAATAAACAATATAGCAAAAAGAGCGGGCTTTGATAAATCTGTTTTTCCACATTTATTAAGACATACTTTTGCTACAGTAGCACTTAACAATAACATGCCCGTAACAGTAATACAAAAATTAATGGGACATGAAAGTGTGGACACTACTATGATTTACGCAGAATTGGACAACAGTACATTAAAACAAGAATATAAAAAATTATCTTAAAGAAGTCCTGCAGGACTTCTTTTATTTTAGGAGGGAAACATGGATAAACATATTTTTAATACGTTAATTGCAGCAGCAGGAACAATTTTTACAACACTGTTTGGTAGCTGGGATTTAGCATTACAGATATTAATAATTTTTATGACAGCTGATTATGTAATGGGAATATTAATAGCACTAAGCAACAAAACATTATCTAGCAAAATAGGATTTAAAGGCTTACTAAAGAAATCAGTAATATTTATAGTACTTATATTAGCAGTTAGCTTAGATAGGTTACTTAATACTGGAAGTTGGGTTTTCCGAACTCTTGCATGTTATTTTTACATAGCAAATGAAGGTATTTCTATTTTAGAAAACTGTGCATGTTTGGGTGTACCAATTCCACAACAAATAACAGATGCATTAGTACAACTTAAAGAAGGAAATAAGAAAGAAATAAAAGAGCAGGACAAATAGTCTTGCTCTTTATTTTATAAAAAAATAAAGGAAGGAGTTTTATATGTCTAAGCAAACAGAATTTATAGATTTAATCAAAGATGCAGCAATAGAAACGCAAAAAACATATGGGATTTTTGCTAGTATAACTATTGCACAGGCTATATTGGAATCAGGATGGGGTACAAGTACTCTTGCACAACAATACAACAATTTATTTGGAATTAAAGCTTTACGTGATTGGAATGGTCCTGTTACCAATATAGATACAAAAGAATGGACAGGAAGTGGAATAGTTACTGTTAAACAACCTTTCAGGATTTATAATAGTTGGGCTGAAAGTATACTGGACCATGCTAAATTTTTAAAAGCTGAATGGTATATAGAAGCTGGAGTTTTTAAAGCTACTAATCCTACAATGCAGATACAAGCAATTTTTGATGGGGGATATTGTACAGATCCTAAGTATACAATCAAGATTTTAAAATTAATAAATGATTATAATTTAGAAAAATATGATATGGAGGGAATTAATATGAATATTATAGATACAAATTTAAAATTTAGAAATGGATTACCTAATAATAATAGTCCCAAAAATATTGTTTTGCATCATACGGAGTGCAACGGTTGGAGCGTAGAAAGATTGCACAAATTACACAAGGATGAGTTTGGTTGGAATGGTATAGGCTATCATTTTTATATTAGAAAAGATGGTTCTATTTATAGAGGTAGACCAGAGTGGACTATGGGATCACATTGCAAAGGCTTTAATAAAAATTCTATTGGAGTTGCGTTCGAGGGAGATTACCACAACGTAGATAAAACTATGCCTGACGCACAATTTAATGCTGGATTACAAGTAATAGCTTATCTAAAAAATAAGTATGGAAACATGGGTGTATATGGACATAGAGAAGTTGGCAGTTCTAATTGTCCAGGAAGGTATTTCCCATTAAGTAATTTCAAAAATGGTAAAGCTACAACAACTGCTAATACATCTAGTGGCTCTTTAGATGGTCGCATGGCTATTTGTACTGGAAATGGAGTTCGAGTTAGAAGCTCCACAGATACTTCTAGTACAGCTAACGTTATCGGAAAATTAAATAAAGGAGATAAGGTAAAGATATTCAAACGTGTTGGTGATTGGTATCACACATACTATGGCCAACATGGTGGATATGTGAGTGCTAAATATTTAAGCTTAATATAAAATTAAAGGGATACTATTTTATATAGTGTCCCTTGTTTTTTATTTTTTGTAAAATAAAAGTAGCTAATCTAAAAAGACCAGCTACCTTCCCACATAGTTAATATAAAAGTTAATTACACTAATAGCAATATAATAATAAACATAATTTACATATCGCTTAGTTAATATAAAAATTATCTTAGTAATATTTTAAAACTTTTTCTTTATTTTGTAAAATAAATTATAAATCTCCCCTTGACTTTCACCGTTTTCGGTGATATAATATAATTAAAGATAAGGAAAGGGGATATGGAAAATGAAATTTAGTAAAGAGGTTGTTAAAAAAGCTCACGCAATGGCAAGAGAGATAAAAAAAGAATATGTAGAGGTTGATTATAAAACACAATTTGGATTATGTATTTCATATCTTCTTTCAGAAGAAGTAGAAGAAACAGAGTTAAGTGTAGAAGAAAAGATAGAAAATGCAGTTCAAGAAGTTACTAAAACTCATGGCGAAACAGACGTAGTAGTAAAAATAAAGAACTGGAAAGAAAGAAGAATATATATTAATGTATATTGCTTTAAATCTTGTTTCGATTGCTTTATAGATTTAGGAGACAACAAGGCTAAATATTATGACAGAACTTTATGTGGAGCATGGAGAAACAGAATACAAGATACTTTATTCGCTACAGTAAAAGAATGTAAAGAAGAAATAGTAAAATTATATAAATAATTATATTTTTTTACTTGACTTTCACCGAAAACGGTGATATAATATAATTAAAGATAAGGAAAACATTTTATATTAACTATGTGAGAGCCGGAAGGCTAAAAATTAATATAAAAGGAGATATGATAAAATGAAAAATGTAAAATTTAGTGCTTATGGATTCTTGGAAATGGTAATAACAAATATTCCAAACAATTTAAAGAAAGGGGAATTGATAGAAAATCTAAGAAGATTTTTTATTCCAAATGAAACTCACTTTAGTAATGTATTCTTAAAAAAGATAACAGACAAAGAAGAATTAGATTACTTATTAAACTTATCAGAAGAAGAAGTATATTCATACGAAGATATATTAAAGAAAATTTCTTAAAATTCAATGGCTTGGTGGTTGCCTTAAAACCACCAATTTTACAATATAGGAGGGTTTAATTATGGGAAATTTAAAAATTGTTAATTCAGATGGAGTTGTAAGAGTAAATGTAAAAATAGGGAAAAATGAAAAAGTTATTATTAATAGAGAAAAGCTTTTATAGTAAATAGAAACTATAAAAATACAAAAAACATAGAAGAAGATTTAAGCATAGAAGCTCCTTATCAATTAGAAAGTAGTTTTGAAAGTTTTATTATAGAATAGCTAGAAGGAGAGATAGATTTGAAACTAACAGATGTAATGAATCTAAAAGAAGCATCTGAGAAGTATAACATAAACATGAATACTTTAAAGACAATATGTCAACGCAGTAAATATGATCTTGTTGAAGAAGTTGATTTTAGAAAGAGTGGAAAAGTGTGGCTAATAACTAAAGATGCTATGAAAAAAATCTTAGAGAAAAAAGGTAAATAATATGGACATAAAAATTAATATAGATAGGTTTTATAGAGATAAAATCTATAAAGAACAAGTAAGAACTAAAGTACAACGTGCTATGCTCTTATTAAAAGTAGAAAGAGTATCTTTTAACTTTATAAATGAGTTAGCTTTTAGAATTTTAGATGCTATAGATCATAAAAATTTAAACTTTTTAAGAGAATTTAGAAATAAAAAAGTCGCTTGGGGTTATAGTATAGATACATCTAAATGTATTGATTTAATTTTAAAATAATAAAGGGGATTGAGAAATGCAAGAAAATTTCTTTCTGGATTATGTAAAAAAAGGATTTAATACAGAACACTTAACTTATATTTATGTAGGAGCAGTAGAAAATGTCTTAATAAATGCATTAAATTTAAATGCTGATGAACAAATAAAAAGATTAAATGAAATTAGAAAAGATTATGAAGAAGCACTAAAATTAATTGAATAATATTATATTTTAAAATAAGGAGGAGATTATTTTTATGAGAAAATTAGATGCAATAAAAAAAGATTTTGAAATATATAAAAATCAGGAAAACATCAAAGGAATGACTAAACTGCTTAATGAGCTTGAAGAAGTTGTTCCAGCATTAGAAGATATAGAGTTTAATAAAAATAATCCAGACGCAATAGAATTGTATAGAGCTATTTCAAGCGAAAGATTTGTAATAGAACATACTATTGTATTTGAAAATAATATTTATAAGATGATTAAAATATCTAACACTGAATATAAAATCTTAGATAAAAATAATAATTTAATATTAAGTATGGAAGGCAAAGACTTTACTAAAGAAGAATTAGAAGAACAATTTAATAATTGTACTAAGAATTGTATAATAATTTAATTAAAAAAAGGAGTATAAAGATGGTTGAATTAATAGAACCAAACATACAAGTTAATAAAACTTGGGGTATTAATAAAAAATTAGAATATTTAAGAGAAAAACTCTTAAATAAAAATACAATCTGGAATTACTTGCAAGACATAGGAGGAGATATCTTCCTAGAGAGCAGTTCATTTGAATATACACCTCAATTAGGTTATATGATACTATCTTTTGGTGAAAAATATGGTGAAGATAATATCGAAATTGGTTTCGATATTATCTATGATGAGGCATTAACAGAAGATGAAATTGCTGAAAATATATCCGAGGGAAATATAGCAATACATGTTAACTATATAAATTAATTTAGCCTGGAGTTAATGCTCCAGGTCTTTTTATTTCCAATTTTATTTTTAATAATTTACTTTATTTGTAATAATGTTTTAAAAACATCACGTGACATTTTTGAATTTTCGTTAAAATCAAAATATCATATATTACACAAACCCTATACTCCAGTAATATAAACGTCTTTAGCAATTTTAAATTTATTTTTTTTGGTGAACAACTAAAACTGTAAGATAAAATACGGTTTTTGAGCTGCCAAACTCTATGCCTTTTTTTAATATTAAAACTGGGAAAAATATAAGAAAATAATACTAGAAATTATTAAAAAAAGTATAGGAAATTTTAAATTTAACCGTATAGGAAATTTAGTTTTTACTTACTGGTAAAATTCCTATATAGTAAATTGAATTGTAAAACTTAGTTATAATGCTATTATAAGCTACTTTTTAATACTTGAAAAAGTATAGGAATTTATCAAAGATTAGCACTCAGTCTAAAAATGCACAAAAACACTAGTTTAAAAAAGCTCTAGAATTTTAACTCCAGAGCTGCTGCAAAAACTAATATTAAACTTAAAAATATAACTAATTTTATGCTTATGTAAGATTTAGATTTACGCATGCTATCACCTATCTAAATTCTTAACCAATATTTTCTTATTTATACTTATCTAGAAAATCTAATAGAGCTATAGAAATTAAATCTGTCTGCTGATACTCCTTGTGCTTATTACAATAGCTAACAAACTTATCTAATATATCTATATTAATATTAAAAGATCTTGTCTTAGTTTTATTAACATAACTATTTAGTCTAGAAATATCTATACTATTTTTTATACTTTTATTTTTCCACCAATCCAACATTTTTAATATATCATTTGTATTTTTATATAATTTTTCTAATGTTGTGTCTGTAACATCGTAGGCACACTCCTGTTCTGCAACTATATTTTCCTTTATCTCTTTTGTTATGTATAAGTTGTCATTATAACTTTTATCAATCTTAGTATTATCAAGTGCTTTAGTATTCTTCGCACTTGATGTTATGTCATCAACTTTACTATAACTTACATATTTATTTAAGCCCTTATCAAATTCATACTTTTGTCCTTTAAATCTTTTCCGTACTGTAGACCTTCCAATGCCTATTTCCTTGCATAGCTTTGTTAGTGTATACCCTTTATCTAGTTTACTATTAACGTAATTTATCTGTGCTTTTACGCTCATCTCATCAAATTTTTTTCTATCCATAATTCATATCCTCCATAAAGTTATGTTATAAGTATAACATTTTTATAACAATTATAACATATTTGTTATTTATTTACATATATCATTTTTTATAGTACAATTATTGTTAATATCAAATAGACAAGTATATATATTGTATACAAAAAGTATATACTAAGTATCACTTAAATCTTTTAAAATTAAAAATAATATATAATGTATATAAAAAGTATGTACTTTTTATATACATCGTGATATAATATTAGTAAATAATAAATTTGGAGGTATAAAAATGAATATAGGTATAGATGTTGGAAATGGTTATACTAAACTTCCGGATGGTAAGTTTGCAAGTAGAGTAAAAATAGGTGAAAAGGTTGGATTTGGAAAGCATAAAAAAGAAGTCCATTACGTTAAATATAATGGTGTAAATTATATTATAGGACAAGGTGCTCCCTTTACTGGAGATGAAAGATATTTTAGTGAATATTATAAAGTGTGTCTTTTAACTTCAATTGCGCTTAGTGAAAACAATGAAGATTTTATAGATGCTAATGTAGTAGTAGGCATTCCTGAAAAGAAATATAAACTAATAGGTGATAAACTAAAAAAACACATAATTGGTTATGGACAGCAACAAATAACTGTTGACGATAAAGAATACACTATAAGAATAACTGATTGTATAGTTTTTATAGAAGCTGCGTATCCTATTTTAACCGAGGATGAATCTAATGTAATTGTAATTGATAATGGTGCTGGTACAATAAATGTAACGCAGTGGGAAGAGCTAAGTATTCTTAATTCTGCAACTTATAATGAAAGTATGTATAAAATGTACGCCGACATATCTAGTTACTTAAATCTTAATAAAGGTTCTGATTATAAACCAACTGATATTGAAAAATTACTAAACAAGAAGACAGCAATTATAAATAATATTGAAACTGATATAACAGATATAAGACCAATTGTTGAAAATCACATAACTGAGATAGCATCATTTATTAATAATGACTTTAAAGTTAAAAATGCTAGCAAAATTTATCTTATTGGCGGAGGTGGTGCAGACACTATTAATTACTGGAAAAAGCACTTTCCAGTAATAGAATTAGTTCAAGAAAGTCAATCTATAAATCAAAAAGTATATCAAACTGTAGCTGATAATGAATTTGGTGAGGATGATGAATAAAAGGAAAAGTAAACCAGTACCATTTAGTGATAATGAAAAGCAATTATTAGAATGGGCTGAAAATCAAGACAAACCTTTTGCAACTTACATTAAAGACCTTATAAGAAAAGACATGAAAGAATCTGAATTTTTATCAAATAAAAATATGATAAAAGATGTAGTTAAAGAAGTTTTAGGAGAAATGAATTTTAATGCTCCTATTAAAGTAGAAAAAACTGAAACTACAAAGAAAAAGAAAAAAGCAATAAAAGGTGTACTAAATAGTTTAAATAGATAATAATTGTAATTTATTAATTTATTGTAATATAAATATTAAATTGACATATCCTACTCTAAATGTTACCATATTTGCATAGACTTATTAGTCTCTAGAGGGGGGTATATTTTATGTGGGGAGAATTTTGCAATGTATATTCACCAAACATAGAAGATACAAACGAAGATATTAATTACAAAAATCAAGAACTTGAATTAAATAATAAAAAAGATAAACCTATAACTTAAAAGTGTTATAGGTTTATCTTTTTAAACCCTCATTTTTATATGTTACTGCTTGTTCTAACCTTGCCTCTTGTTGTTGTTGTTTATTATATCTATCTGCCCATTTATTAAATAAATCTATTATATTTGTATAATATTTATCCTTTCCTGAATTATTGACTTCTGAAATTCTAAAGTATAATAATTTTACTAAACCTAAAAATGTTTGATGCAAAGATTGATATACTGTACGTTCATCAGCAATATTACTATTAAAATTCATTGCAAAATATTCTAATTGATTTAATATTTCGCATACAACAATGTTAAATTCATTTTTATATTTATGATCATAATAATCATACTGATGTCTATGTATATATGATATATTACAGTTTTCATCCAAAGTAGCAATAGCTTCTTTTTCACCTCGATTGATTTCAGATATTCCATTTATAACCCTAATACTATTTAAATATTCATCCATAGAATACATATAAAATTTATAACCACATTTACTTAATATCTTTGCATCAACCTTCTTTAATTTACTATGAATATCCTCTAAAGTCTTTTTTCCCAATACCTGATATAATTCTTTTTTATTAAATTTTTTTAAATCTGTATATTTTAAATGTTTTATATGATCCTCTATACCAATATAATTAAATACTTTATAAATATAATCTGCCTTATCTCTTAATATATTTTCATGATAAAATTTAGATAACTCTATAGCTTTTTCTATTTCAGCTCTTTGATTTTTTATTTTATAATCCGTTTTTAACATTTTAGCCTGATATCCTACAAATATAGCTGAACCTATAGTAGCTATTTTAACCCAAAAATCTATATTCAAAATATCTCCCCCTAAAAAAAATAATAATATTACTATTATACTATCCATTTATGTAAAATTGTATCTTTTTTTAAAAAACTACACATAATTTCCGTTTAGTTACCTATATTGCAATAATTCCGAAGAATATTAGCAAACATAATGCTCCTAGCATTCTATCCTCTTTACTTCCAGTTCTCATGACCTTAAAACTGAATTTTTTTTCAATAAAAGGATAGAATAACGGTACTCCCATAATAGTTAAACTGTCACATAGCAAATGCAATACATATCCAACTGCGAAAAATATTGCTCCTTTTAGACTTATACAAGCTATACAAGCTGTAAAACTTAACATAGATAATATACTATGCGTGAATGTTCTATGCTTCCTTGTAGCTGCAAATACAGTTAATATAGCAAGAAATATAAAAGGTATAATCTTATTGCTAAAAAATATATAAATAACAGATAGTATAACTAAATAACTTATATACTCCAATCTTTTTAATAAATTAGCAGCAGGAGCATCTATGTCTGGTACCAAAGATCCTAATGCAGTAAATAATCCAACTATAAGAAAATCTTTTGGTGTTCTCATAAAAATAGATGTAGCAGCTAGTCCCGTCGCTAAATGTGTCTTTCGTAACATATCCATCACCTCACCTTTTAATTCTCAACAATTTTATAAAAATATATTCATGTGGACAGGCAACATTTACATACACTATACATACAATAACAGTAAATAAATAGTAAATGAGGTGTAAATTATATGCCTAGAATACAGGTGTCTTTTAAAGAATCTAACAGAGATATGCAATTATATACTAAAGTATTAGGTATAGAAAAAGGTGAAAGAAGCAATTTTATAAAGCATTGCATAAGAGTCTATTTTGAAAATAAAGAAAATAAAAAAGTAGAGAAATAATTCTCTACTGTACATATAACAAAAGATTAAAGTTATATGAAATTTACTATAGAAAGCATCATGAAAAAAATGATTAATTACTTATTAAAAACTTTTATAAGAAAAAATTTAACTACAAAAAACACAAGAAATGCAGATGAATTATTGTACTACAGAGCTGTATATTCTACTTATATTCAAACATCTAGTAATTTTCAATTTGCAGTTGATAATGGATTTTTGAATTATAGAGAAATACAACATATTAAAAGTACATTAAACAGCTACATTTCTAAAAAACATCGTTATAGAGATTATAAATATAATAACTATAAAAACGATGTGCAAGAGATTTACGACAAATTACAATGTAAAGTTTTATCTAAAAAGCAACTACTAAAATTAGATAAATACATTAATAGTATTGTTTTAGTTAAATCTCAACAAATCGGTACATTTGTACCTACACCAAATATAAGCCAATCATAGCTTATATAAACCCTTGAGTGAGAATATATTTTAAAGATAACCAACCACAATTATCTTTTTATTCTTACTCTATCTCTTACATATAGTTTTACCAAAAACTATTAATAATATTCAAAGGAGTTTTATTATGGATCTATTTATCTTAGATAAAATTATATTAAAATTTTTATTCAGTATAGGACCAGAAAGATTATTTTTTTATAGTCTATTTGGACTTGGCATAACAAATACATTATGTAGCAATTCTAGTAAGAGGTTTAAAAAGTGATTACTGAATTTACTATTACAGCAGCTGGCATGTATTTATACGAAAGAGTACTAAAACGAGATTTATATAAAATAAGAAAAGAAATAAATAATATATTTTATAAAAATAACTTAGAATATAACATAATAAATGTAGAGGAAAATCAATTTGGATATACTGTAATAGTTAGTCTAAATGGTATTGGTTACGATAAATTAGATAACTTAAAAGATAATATAGAAACATGTTTAAGTTATAACACATATATAACTCAAAATGACAACCTAAAAACTGCAACAATAGATATAATCACAGAAAGACTATCGGATACCACGAAATTCTCTCCAGTAACAACTAAGCCTTATGAGTTTTATTGTGGCTTAAATCTTAAATTTGAGCATCTTAAATCAGACCTAACACGTTTTCCTCATGTACTTGTATCAGGTCAAACAGGCTCAGGTAAAACAGAAATAATAAGACTTTGTATAACAAATTTAATCCATAATTTTTCCGATAGAGATATAAATATTTATTTTTCAGATTTAAGTGATATGTGTGATTATGAAATTTTTAAAAACTGTAAACAAGTAAAAGGGTATGCTAAAACAATTGAAGAATCAGAACAGCTATTTGAACACTTAATGCATATCTATAAAAAAAGATTATCCATTTTTAGCAGTAAAAGTTGTAAAAATATAAAAGAATATAATAAATCCTTTAATAGCAAGAGAATGAGCTATATATATCTAGTTTTAGATGAATTTGCAGATTACTTTCCTCAAAATCAGTATGAAGATGATTATAAATCTAAGGTAAAATGTTATAACATTTTAAAACATATGGTAAGAAAATTCCGTAAATCAGGTATCTTTCTTGTCATTGGAATACAAAGACCAGATACTACTGTTTTAGATCCTAGCTTGCGTTCTAATTTATGTACTAAAATTGGATTTTCCCAGAATACAAATAGTAGTTCCCTTGTAGTCTGTGATACTGATGAATTGACTAATATTGAAAACAGGAAAGGATTATTTATGTATGGCAATACAAGAGAATGGTTTAAAAGCTTATATATAGATGATAAATTAATTAAACACTATATTAAAAATAGTATAGTTACAGATAAAAAAGATTTTAATAAATTCTTAGAAAACAATAAAAAAATAAACTCTCATGCTCCTATAGAAAATATTAAACCTGCAGCTGTACCAAAACTTAAAACTAAATCTAAAATTAAGATATGTATCTAAAAAAAAGAGATAGTGAAATAATAAAATTTATAAAAATGTATGGGAGCATAACAATTAATCAGTGCAGTAAAATATTTTTCACTAAAAATAAAGAGGGGTACCAGCAAGCACGTAAAAGATTAAAACAACTCTCAGATAATAAATTTATAAAAAGATATAGAAAAGATATGCAATCAGAATGTATTTATTATTTAAATAAAAAATTAGGTCTACATGATCTAAAGACTTTAGATATATATGCAGAACTAATTAATGCAGGAGCAACTATAAAAAGCTTTACTCCTAAATATAGAATAGACACTATAGAAAGTAATAAAAAATATCGGGAACTCGACGCATATATAGAATTTATATATAAAGATTATCTTAACTTTTTAATACTGGAAATTGACTATACACACTTTACATCTAAAAATAAAATAATAGACATATATAATTCAAATCACTTTCAGAATAAATATAAAAAATTAGATTCTAATATTTTTCCAGACATTCTAATACTAAGACCTTTTCAGGAAAATAAAAAAATACTCATCGATGAAACAATAAGCATAAATTACACAAACTTTGCTCATCCAGATATCCAGGAGATCTTAAATTAATTATTATATATTTTTTTATTGTTTTTATTATATTTATCGTTACTAAAGAATTACAGTATATATACGTTTCAAGGTATAACTAATACCTATATTACAGTTATCCATGATATGTATATATGACCGGTATGGTTTCATAGAATAAAATACTTTTAATATAAATAAAAATTGTGGATAACTTGCTATCTCTTATAAAAAAATGAGAAAGTTATCCACAAACATATTGCAATATTCTTATTTATAATGTAATATAATAACATAAAAACAAATATATAAACGGTTGCGTTATTTAAATAAATGTACAAAAAATAACACATCCGCATCGATTTAACCGTCGCCAAACAATCTAATCGATACGGATTCCAAGTAAAAACTAATAAGTTTTCATAACTAAATTATATGATTATTATATATTAAGTATTCATATAATGCAATAGTTTTTAAAAACCTTTTAGGATTTTTACTAGTTATTTTAGTACAAATCTTAGGAGGTTTTTTATTATGAAAAAACAACAATACATATATCAATTCAAAAGATATACTAAATATCAATTCAATAAGCATTTCAGAAATGGTAAAAAGAAACTACAGTTAATGTCTTTTTATGCTTATCTTATCAATATGTCTAAATCAAAAGAAATAAATATAAGCAAAGAATCTTTAACAAAAATGTGGAATAGAAAGCAATCTAAAACTGCTAGTAAGAATAATACTACTTATAAAAAAGTTTCATCAACTACTGTATTAAGATGGCTTTTAAAATTAGAAGAAGCAAAATTATTATTAGTTAAAAGAGAGTCTAATAATGCAAATAAATATATATTAAATGAAGATGGATCCATAAGCCCTAACTTTTTCAAATCAAAAAAATGTACTGAGAAATGCACTATAAAAAACACATCTCAAAGTATTGATACGACTACAATAGAAACAATTGAGAATGTCCCTAAAGACTATAATATAAACACTACTATTAAAGATATAGATACTTTAAACAGTTGTGATGCAACTGAAATGACTAATACTGTTTATGAAAACTATATAAAAGAGCAAGAAAAAATATCTACTACAGAAGAAATGTTAAAAATAATAGAAAAGATGTTTAAGATCATGCGTGTTAGAAGTTCTAGAATAAAGGGATATGTTATGTCTGTATTAAACTACGCTACTAGTGTATCTAAAAAACACGCTTATAACTATGTTGCTAAAGCTATAGAAAACGCTAGAGAAAGATACTATAGAGAACGTGCTAATGCATTTAAACAGTACAGTAAAGAAGATACTTTTAATAACTATCCTCAAAGAGAATATTCTAGAGAAGATTTAAAAGACTTAGAAGATAAGCTACTTGGATGGTAATAATAAAAAACACTAGAATTAATCTAGCGTATTAGTTTTGGATATATAGCTTACAATTAAATCAGCACCATATACTTTTGAGTCTGGATCATCAATATCTTTTAAATCACTGTGTTTATATGCAATATCACAGTATATATTATCATCAGATATATTTAGACTGTATAACTTTTTACTTAAACCTTTGTTTAATTCACCTAATGATTCACCAATATCATTAAATACATCATAAGCTTCAGTATTAAAATTATATTGAACATTTAACCTGTCGCCAGAATTCATAAATTCAAGAGCTGCTTGTCTGTCTTTAGTATATGTTTTTATTAATTTAGTTTCTATATCGTTATATATTTTATTTTTATCATCATAAAAGAACATATCAATAGAGATAGTTTTTTTATTAATTCTTTTAAGCTTAGCTATTACTAAACCATGCTCTTTATAAAATGTATGAGTAAGCAGTCTAGGTCTGTCATATCGTGATAGGTATCCTAATTTAATATTATTTTGAGTAACTTTAACTGCCATTGAATCAAATTTATTTTTTTCAAATATAAGATTTACAAAATCATGTTCTAACTTATTTTTGTCCGGATTGCAATATTGAACACCATAAACTTTTGCATTTTTAAATTCATATTTTAATTCAAAGTTTTCAGGAATATCATTAGTACTAAAAATATTCTGTTCAACTTTAACTGGAGTATTATTTTTGTGATTATTCATAAAATTTTTGAAAAGTTTAAACATAGCATCATCCCCAATTTAATCTAGTGTATTATTTTTAAAATAATCTAGTATTATTTTAGCAGCCATATTACTTACTGTTCTGCCTTCATATTCAGCTTTTTCCTTTAATTTTTCTTTTAGTTTTTTAGAGATAGTAATCTGTATTCTAGTATTTTCTTTTTTTATCAAGCACTACACCCCCATGGAAATTATACTAGAGAGGTGCAGTATCTGTAATCAAAGTGTATCTAAGTGTACCACTTTTATTATAAAATTTTATGAATTTTTAATAGATCATAAGGGTGTATATTTAAGGCGTTGGAAAATTTTATTATGTTTTTTAAGGTTGGACTTTTAAGTTCGCGTTCAACTCGAGATATATAACTTTGTGTCAAGTTACATTTTTCCGCTAAAGTTGCTTGTGTAATTTTAGCTAATATTCTTTTTTCTTTTAGTATAAATTTAAATTCGTACATTTGTCCTCCTGTTTATTTTAAAAATATAATTGCATTTAAGTTTATGCACAAAATTCATATAAAAACAAGTAGAAAATTACACCAATTTGTTGAACGCTTTTTGAAAATATGACCGCATTGCATAAGGTTTTGTATTATAATACTAATTGTTAACAACATTGGTAAACACATAAAATTTTATGAAAATATTAGTTAGAATACACAAATAGCAATAAGTTATTAATAAAGATATTAATTACATATTAAATTAATAATTTGCTCATATGTGAATGTTATTCACAAAAATTCTCTATAGCGAATTAAAAACAAAAAACGCTATAAAAAAGTACAAAAAATTTTCGTATTGCATGCATATTGCGAAGTAAATTTTGAGGTGTTAGATTAACAAATCGTTAAATGGATCTATTTGAAGATACTTAAAGAAAGATGTATATTAAAGATGCGCAAAAGAAAAGGATCGATCCTCCAAATAAATTTTAAAGTTTAGTTTAGAAAAATAGCTATTCTTCTATAATGTATGTAGCAAAGTTCAGGAGGGGTACGTATGAAAGAAATATTAGAAATAGAAATTAAATTGTTAAAAAAATTAAATAATATAAAAGAAATCAAGAAAAAGAAGAAGGATTAATTTCCCTCTTCTTTTTCTAATAACTCCTTTTTTTCTAAATGTTTTAAATCTGCTTTTAATGCCATAAGTAACATTTCCTTTTCGGTATCTGTTAAATTATCTAAATCATTTAACATGTTGAGAGATTTGAGTTCTTTACAAACTCTTTTTAAAGATTTAAAACATTCTCTTTTATCTAGATAATCTTTTTCCTTTGAAACTCCATACAGCCAGTATTCATCTGGTTTATTTGAAATTTCAAATAGCTTATCTAAAACATTTTGGGATGGTTTTCTAGTGCCATTTTCTAGCATACTATATAGAGATCTAGTTATGCCAAGTTTTTCAGCCATATCCTGTTTAGTTTTAATTTTTAAGCTTTTTCTGAATTCTAGAAGTCTATCTTTAAATTCCATTGTCATAAAACCTCCTAACAATTATATTATATCACATATTTGTGACATTACAACACGTATATGTAATATACTTTACGAATATTACACAAAACGTCACAATAATGTGAAAGATGATGAAAATTAAAGTAATTGAACAATAATATAACTTAAAAGCCAAAAATAAGAATAAATCCAACTTAAAAATTTTACAAAAATGTGAAATAATATAGATATAGAAGAGGTGATAAATATTGAAAGCAACTTTAAAAGATTTAAGAAATAATATAGAAGGTATATATAGCATAACTACAATTAGAGTTGCTCATGAACTTGGAATTTCTAGAGAACAGTATTCAAGAATAGAAAATGGATTTTACAAACCCAATAATTTAAAAATTGAAAAATTAGCTACACTATTTAAAGTTACTGAAAATGAAATTATTAAAGCATGGAATAACTCTAGAGGGGGAAAAGCAAATGAAAGAAATATTAGAAATTGAAAAACAAATATTAGAAAAACTAAAAGAATTAAAAAAAGATAAGTAAAAAGATAAGTAATTAATTATATTTTTTAACAAATGTGTATATCTAATATATTACACTTCTTGATTTAAAATGCATATCTAAAAAATAAAAGCATTTCCATTAATAGTAGCTCCATGTCTTAGAGCTAAAAAATATAGTAAGGAGGAAACATGAAGTATACAATACTAGGATTCAATCAAAAGAAAATGATTGAATTAAAGATAACAATAGATCAAGCATTAATCCTCAGATACTTTATTGATTTTAAAGATTCTGGAAACATGGCTAAAGAGTTTTTAAAAGATGACATGTACTATTGGGTAAATTACGAAATAATAACTAAAGAAGAATTGCCAATATTAAAAATAAGTAAAGATAGACTTTATAGGATTTTAAAGTCTCTTTGTGAAAAAGGCATTTTAAAACATAAAACAAAAAGGGAAGGGGGAACATTCTCTTTTTATGCTGTTGGACCTAAGTACAGGGAGTTAATAAGTAGTACGGTTAAAACAACAGAGGGTACGGTAAAAATACCGGAGGGGTACGGTAAAAATACCGGAGAGGGTACGGTAAAAATACCGGAACCTTACGGTGAAAACAACGGAACAAAAGATTCTTCTATTAAAGATTCTTCTATTAAAAAGATATATATAAATATAGTTGAGTATCTAAATAAAAAAGCTAATACAAACTATAAATCTAGTACTAAAAAAACAAGAGACTTAATAAATGCAAGAACAAATGAAGGATTTGAAGAAAAAGACTTTTATACTGTAATAGATAAAAAAGTAGCTGAATGGTTAGGGACAGATATGGAGAAATATATCAGACCAGAGACCTTATTTGGAAATAAATTTGAAGGTTATTTAAATCAAAAAGTTAAGGGTGATAGGAGTGGAAAAGATAGGATTAACGCTAAAGAAATCGAAGATGACGGAATTGGGTTCACGATATAGCGAAAAAGATATTATTAGATGTCCAATATGTGGAGATCCAATTAATAAAATAGTTAAAATGCATTTTGGAGAAATACTAGTTCCGGTAAATTGTAGATGTAAAAGCGAAAAGATAAGGCAAAGAGAAATAAAGGAACAAAATAATGAAAAACAAACGAGATTGAAAAGAATACTATCAAATAGCATGATGAATGAAAAATTTAAAAAATGCACATTGGAAAATTGGGACCACGCTATAGGAAATGAAAAGTTATTTAAGATAGCTAACTATTATATAAATAATTTCAAAAAAATGAAAGAGGAGAATAAAGGACTACTAATCCATGGAGAACCTGGAAATGGGAAAACATATTCTGCAGCATGTATAGCAAATAAACTATTAGCTAAACAAATTCCTACTACTTGCATAGGAGCTGTTGCTCTAATTGAAAGAATTGAAAAGTCTAAAAAATTGTGGGGAGATGAAGCAGGAATTTTTACAGTTTTGAATACACTACAAAACGCAGATTTACTTATAATAGATGATTTAGGTACGGAGCCGGATATCCCATGGACAAGATCTATGCTATATCAAATTATTGAAAAGAGAAACAGTTCAGAGTTACCTATTATCATAACTACAAATATAAGAATAGATGAATTAAAAGAGAGATATGATTATAGGACCTATAGTAGATTAACGGAAATGTGCAGTTTTATAGGAAATACAGGAAATGATATAAGGAAAATAAAAGGAAGAGAAAAAACTAGTAACTTTTTAAAAGAACTATTAAGCTAGATCCGGTTGCTCGCTAACAATTAGGGGATTTTAAAAAAAGGAGTGAGTGCAATGTATAACATAGATAAAGGACAAGTTTATAGAGAAGATGACGGGGAAGTAGTTGGAGACATAAGAGAGATTACAGCTGCTGAAGCTTTAAAAATTTTAATGGAAGAGGGAAATGAAAGGAAGGATAGATGAGGTTAATTGATTGGATGTTTGAACATCCTTGGATGACATTTTTTATTTTGTATGAATTAGCTAGTAGCATTGGAAAATGATTCAATAATAAAGATGAAGAGTAGTAATGAAGGTGGTTAATTTGAAAAGTAAGCAACTTTCCTTTTTAGAAGCTAATGATCATATAGAATATGATGCAAATATATGCTATAGATGTCTTTGTGGTAAATGCAAATACAGTGTTGAGATTTATCCGTTTATAGATGAAAAGGAATGTAAAGAGGTAATCGATAAAAGTTGCTTCAACTGTGACGAGTGCTATTACTATGGAATGGATAATGAAAATTTGAGTAGAAATAAGATTAAATTTAAATGTGATAGATTCGAAAAATCAAATTATTATTCAGAGCTTGAAGCTAGAAGGAAAAGAAGTAATTTTAAAATAATTTAGTTTTAAGATTAATGGAGGATGATTAACAATGATGAAAGCAATACCTAAATTTGATAGGGAATCACAAAAATGGGTAATTGATATTGAAACAGAAGAAGGTGAAATTATACCCGTAGGTAAAACAATAGATGACAAGATAGGGTTATATGAGGTTTGCAAATGGGATTCTAAAGAAGAGGCAGAAGAATGGGTTAAGGCAAAACCCAAAGTATTGATTTTAGCAGTAGAAAGAGAGGTTTAACATGAAATTAAGAGAGCTAAGACCAATTTTAAGAGCACAAAGAGTAGACTTGCTTTTAGAACTTGCCAAACCAATTCAATTTGAAATGTTTGGTGTAGATGATGCAACTGCACGATTAGCCGAATATAGACCACTACATGATCTAGATGAAAGAAAAAATGACACTATGTTTTTAGACTATGGAGATTATGAAATTGAAGCTATTTATGCAGATGAGGAGAACGATGTAATAAATATTGATTTAAAGAATGTCGGCTAATACGCAAAAATAGTATAAAGCGAAGGAGTGTAAATTATGAGAAAGCAAAAAGAAAGTTTGGTACAAAGGATAGTTTTGAAATATGAAGATGGAACTGAAAAGGAAATAGATAAAGGAGTAGTAATTACTTTAGGCAAGGAAGATGTAGAAGGGAATACAAACTTAGCAATTGAATTTGCTGATTGTAAAAAGAAAGACTTAGCAACTGTTATATGGGGAGTAATGAACATGGCAGATGAAATGGGAATGCTTGATATTTTTGAATAGAAAATAAAGGGGTGAGAGCATGGAAGCATTTAAAGTAGTAAGTTTAATAAACAAATATGGAAATTGCCCTGTTTGTGGAAATGATAAAGTTGGAAATGGAGAGGGCACATTAGTAGTTGAAGAAGATACTTTTAAAAGAACTTGCAAATGTGGATTTGAAATAATTCTTAACGAAGAAGGAGAAGAAATAATTTAGTTCGCAAAAATAAAGGAAGGTGAAATGGATTGAACCAATTTGATGGATATTTAGATGCATTAAACTTAAAAAATGCATGTAAAGAAATGATAGAAAATTTTGAAATCTATGTAGAAGCTTATAAAATGGCAGCAAAATATGAGAAAGCTTATTATGATGAATTAGTAAAAGAAGGATTTAGTGAACAGCAAGCACTAGAAATTATCAAACATCAAGGGGCATTTGGAGCATTGGGACCAGGAGGAAGTGAAAATAGATAAAGGAAGATGAAATAAAGAAGGTGGAAAAAATATATTCTATAAAAATTGAACGTAAGGAATATATAGAAGTAGATAAAAAAACAAGGAAAGATATAGAAAGACTTTTAAGAAAAGCAAAACTAGATAATAACAAAGATGAGGTAATGATATTTGGAGAAATGCTTTATACAGGTAAATTAGTAGAAGATAAAGAGAATAAAGAGAAACATGAATTTTATTCTAAGCTAGTTTTAAACCAAGCATTAAGAAGTGTAGACAAGTTATCTCAAGAGATTGAAGCAGTAAGAAAAAAACTAATAGATGAAGATAATTACTTTGAATTTAATTGCACAGAAGGAGATCTTGTGAAAGAAGATACAGAAATAATAGAAATAAGTTCTTCAAAAAAGCTTAAAGAATATACAGAATATACAGAAGATATAGATTCTAACATGATGGATCTAGTTACTAATAAAATGTGTGAAGTTCATGAAGAAGTTATAGCTATATTGAATAAACTAAAGATTAAATTTAAAACTAAAAAAATTGAAAGTTATAAAACTAAAGCTAAAAATAGTATTAGAAAAGCTTTATGCGAATTGGTAATATGGCTTAAAACTTATAAGAGAATTGTAATGTTTTCTGGTGGTAAAGATAGTACCGCTATGTTACTTAAATTAATAGAAGAAGGAGAAAAAATAGATAAGATAGTTTTTGCAGATACTGGACTAGAATTTCCGGATATGTACCGGTATATAGAACGTGTACAAGATTATATAAAGAAGGAAATAACAATTGTTAAAGGAGATGTATCCTTTGACCAATGGTTTTATAGTCCATGGACTAAAGGTAAGAAAAAAGGTCAAGTAAGAGGTTTCCCACAAGTAGTCGGTTTAGGATGCTGGGCTAAGAGAGAACTAAAAATTAAACCTTTAAAAAAGGCAGAAGGTAAAGGAAATGAAATTTTTATAGGTATAGCAGCAGATGAAAAACATCGAATTTATAGAGAAGAATACCAACATGATAATATATATAGATTACCATTGGTTGAATGGGGGATGAATGAAAAAGATTGCATTAATATGCTAAAAGAAAGAAATTTACTAAATCCTTTATACACTATATTTAAAAGGTTAGGTTGTTGGCTATGTCCTAAACAAGGAATGGGAAGTTTAAAAAAATTATATCAAAATTATCCGGATCTATGGGATAAACTTAAAAAGTATGAAGTTGATAGTCCAACAGGATTTAAAATCAATGCAACATTAGAAGAACTAGAACAAAGATTCAAAGAAAAAATTTTCATAGAACAAAATCAAATAAGCATGTTTTAACAATGAATTACATGTTTAATACGATAGCCTAAAATCAAGCTAGTTAACATATACAAAATTATGTTAACTAAAATAAAAATGTAAACAGGAGGGTAAATATGAAAGGTACTGGTGTAGTAAGAAGAGTAGATGAACTTGGAAGAATAGTTCTTCCAAAAGAATTAAGAAGGACTTTAGATATTAGAGAAAAAGAAACAAGCTTAGAAATTTTCGTAGAAGGAGAAGAAGTTATCTTAAAGAAGTATGAGCCTGCTTGTATATTCTGTGGAAATGCTAGAGACGTAGTTAACTATAAAGGCAAGAACATTTGTAGAAATTGCTTGAAAGAATTAAAGGAGGAAAGATAAAAATGAATATGATGGCAATTGCATTATTAGTAAATGCAGCAGCAATAGTTGGAACTGGATCAGTAGTAGTTAAAGAGATTAAAAAAGTTAATAGAAATGTGAAAAACAACATGGAAGTTAGCTTTAACAATAACAAAAGCTTAGAAGACTTTAAGAAAGATTTAGATGTAGCTGGAGCAAAAGAAGAGTTAAAGCATCATATAAGTTCGGAGTTCATGGGGTTATCTTTCAGGGGATTGCAGTTAAACTTGATAGATCCTACTGCCAAAAGGAGTGAAAAGTAAAATTGGACAAAGTACAGAAACACAAAGAAATATGTGAGAGATTAAATGGTATATACAAAGACAAAAATCATGATTATGGTGATAGTTTTTCAGAAACATTTCAAAAATTAGGAATAGTAAGTGCGGTAACTAGAATTACAGACAAAGTTAACAGACTTCAATCTTTAAGCACTAAGAAACAAAAGGTAAATGATGAGAGCATTTATGACACACTAAGAGATTTAGCAAATTATTCAATAATGACGCTTATACAATTAGAAATGGAGGAAAACAAAAATGAATAGAGTTGTACTTATTGGGAGACCAACTAAGGACCCAGAACTTCAATTTACACCAGGAGCTGGTAAGGCGGTAACTAAATTTATCTTAGCTGTAAATCGTAGATATAAAAAAGATGGCCAACCAGAAGCTGATTTTTTACCTGTAGTAGTTTGGGGAAAAATAGCTGAAAACACAGCCAACTATGTTAGCAAAGGCAGTCAAATTGGAGTAAGTGGTTCTATACGTACTAGAAGCTATGAAGCTAAAGATGGAAATAAAAGATATGTTACTGAAATTGTGGCTGATGAAATACAGTTTTTAGATTCTAAAAATAGTAGACAAAATAATTCTGATGAAGAATATTTAGATCCTGATGTAACACCAGTAGATGATGGAGATATACCATTTTAGTTGTGGAGGATAGACATGCAAATAAATTTTTGGGTTGAAGAAGTTATTAAACTATATAGAGAAGGATATACAGTATATAAAGCGATAGAAATTATAAAAAAGGAAATGAAAGGAGAAAATTAAGATGTATGGTCAATGGAGTCCAGAACAGGAGAATTTTCTTAAAGAAAATTTTAAAAATATGACTTATAAAAAAATAGGAGAAAAGATAGGTAAAACTGAAAATGCAGTATCTAAAAAAGCACAGTTTTTTAATTTGAAAAAAATTGATAGAAATAAAGTTGAATTACCTAGAGAAACGCAAGTTTTAAGAGAGATAAACGGAAGAATGAAAATGAAAAAATATGGTGTTAATAGAGAAATAGGAGATAAAGCAAAAATAAGAACACAAAATAGTTCTAGATCACCAGAGCGAATTTTTGAAGGTGAGATTATATTTAAGAGTAAAAACATTATTACTATTCAAGGCAAAAACTATAAAGAAAGTTTTATGTTTTCAGAATTTTATACAGGGCAAGCAGTTTTAGTTTAAATTTATAGGAGGAACACTATGGAATTAAAAAAATTTTTAGAAATGCAAAAGAAATTAGATGCTGCAATAGTTGAAAAACATTATGGAAAAATAGAACAAAAGGAATTTTTGAATGAAAGATTATTAGCACTAAATGTAGAAGTTGGAGAGTTGGCAAATGCAACACGTTGCTTTAAATACTGGAGTACCAAAGGTCCAGAAAGCAAAGAAAGGATTTTAGATGAATATGCTGATGTAATGCACTTTTGGCTAAGCGTTGGACATACTTTAGGATTTACTGCGGAAGAAATAGAGAAAGCATATTTAAAAAAGCATAAAGAAAATTATAGGAGACAAGAGCAAGGATATTAGATAGTTAAATACTATAGGTATAGGACCTATTTTGTATAAATCTATATCTATAGTGTATTACAATATTAATACTGTATAACAGGAGGAGAAACTATGAATAAGATGATTAACTTAGAA
This sequence comes from Clostridium massiliodielmoense, assembly GCF_900176615.1. Lineage (GTDB taxonomy): Bacteria > Bacillota > Clostridia > Clostridiales > Clostridiaceae > Clostridium_H > Clostridium_H massiliodielmoense. The sequence goes on along the minus strand of NZ_FXLO01000007.1, from coordinate 85,820 downwards.
TCATTTGCTGATGGGGCATTAGCAGAAAAAATCAATATAGCATTAAAGGAGGTATTAGAAAATATTGCAGATCCTAACACAGACTATAAAGTTAAGAGAAAACTAAATGTAGTAATGACTTTTAATAGTGGAGAAGATAGGGAGTTAGCAGAAGTATCAATTGTAGCAAAAACTAAATTAGCTCCAGCAAAAGCACTTGCAACTAAGATAGTTATTGGAACAGATGGAAAAGGCGGAATACTTGCTAGTGAGTATAAGAAGCAAGTTCCAGGACAAAGTGTTATGAGAGTAGATGAAGAAACTGGAGAAATTTTAACTACTGGAGAAGAAAAAACAGTAGATCTTACAGGAATTAAGTTAGTTAAATAACAAAGTTGGAGGAATGAAAAATGATGAATAGAGAAGCATTAGAGTATTTAGTTGGTTTAGGAGAAGAAAAGGAAATATTAGTTGAAACAAAGCAAGGATTATTTACAACTAAAAATTTAAGAAGGGTAAAAATGCCAAGAGCTGAAACTTTAACATTATCAACACTTACTGGGTTTGTAGATTATATCAAATCAAACATTGATATGTTACCAGAGCATCTATTAATTCAAGTTAAGTCACATGATGAAGTTAAACTATATAGTCCATTAAATAGTGATAGAGAAAGAGAAGAATTTATTCAAGCAGAAGCTATTTTACCTAACAATGTTGTATATGACAGATTTATAAGCACAGAGCAATTTAACATTATGCTTCAATCTAGTTTTGTAGATGCTGAAGACAAAGAATTATTATTAAAATACACAGGACTAATAAGAGATGAAGCAGTAAAGAGCACAGGGGATGATGGTGTAAGTCAAGCAGTAACAATTAAAACAGGAGTAGCAAGTGTAGGACAAGCGGTGGTACCTAATCCAGTAACATTAGCACCATATAGAACATTTCCAGAGATAGAACAACCATTAAGTAAGTTCATATTCCGTATGCAGGAAGGTCCTAAAGCAGCAATATTTGAAGCTGATGGTGGGGCATGGAGAAATCAAGCAATTAAAAATATAAAAGAGTACTTAAAGAAGGAATTACAAGAAATACCTAGAGTTAAAATAATAGCTTAATTTAGCTCAAACAAGTATATGAGAGTACAGTTTAAAACACTGTACTCTCATAATAGAAAGAAGATGAATGACGTGGAAACAGTGTATATATTTGACATAGATAAAAATGGACAGGTTACTTTTTACCATAAAGAATTAGAAGGTGATCCTAATGACAAATAAGGAAAAGGCAGAAGAAAATACTATAGAAATAAAACCGAATAGAGTTAAAGATAAATATGTTGTTATGTCAAAAGAAGATTATTTGACTTTATTGTCAGAATTAATGGATATGAATTGTAAAGGGTGCAGTAAAAAATGTAATAAGTGTAGCGTATATGAGCTGTTAACTAAATATGGTGTTCCTAGATTTGACGGAAATAAGAAAAAGAAAAACTGTAAATATTCATATTAGCAGGGGGAAAAGAAAGAAGAAAAAAAGGAGAAAAGAGAAGTAAAAGTTAAAGGTGGAGCAGTTAAAGAGAGTAAGGGGTGGAAGTACCAGGAGCTAAAAATGAGGGTATAAGATAATAATGGGAAGTGATAAAAGTGAGTAAGAAAACAGTTAATTTAAGTTTAATAGAAATGTTTGCAATAAAACATGGATTAGAAATGCAGTTAGTAATAAAAGAAAATGACCTAATGGTTATGGAAGGAACTCCAATTTGGAAAGAAAACATTGAAAAGTATAAACAGCTTAAAAAGGATATAACACATGAGAAAAAGTTAGTTAAAGACTTTGAACTATATATAAAGGAATTTAAAGAAAAGAATAATATAAAGTAAACGGAGGAGAGAAAATTGGAATGGAGGGAAAAGTTAAATAAATTATTAGATGGAGAAATAAGATTATTTGAAGAAGATTATGTGCATGGAGTATCTTGCATCTACTTTAAAAAGGGTAAAAGATTAAAAGCAAAAATAGATTTTAAAAATAAAGTTATATATAGCCTTAATGGACAAGTTCTTAGGAGGTGCAATTAAAGTGGGATTGGCATTAGCAGCATTAGTTGTTATAGCTGGAATAATAATTTTTATAGAAGCTTTAGTACTACTAATAGCTAAAGAAACAACAAAAGACAATGGTAAAAAGTTAGATAGACCAGATCTAATAGATATGGAAAAGAGTGATATAAATGAATACAGAAAATTTTAAAAAAACAGAAGGCATTTTGTATAGGCACTATAAAAATATAAGAAAAAAATCTAGATTAGAATATAAAAAATTTAATTTAGAAAAAAAGATAGAAGAAATAAGAAAAGACATAAAAGAAGCAAATGTATCAATTGATTCAGATATAAGAGCAATAGATTATTCAACAGATAAAGTACAAACAAGTACAAGTGGAGGTATAGAGTTAGAAATAATTAATGCACTTGATAAGTTAGAAATAGAGTTAAAAAAAACTATAAAAGCTAAACTAAAAATTCAATTCAAAATCAGAGAGTTAAAAGATGATATAGATGATATAGATTATATATTAAGTAGGTTATCAACTGATTATAAAAATTTAGTTGAATTAAAATATGGAAATGCTGAACATATTTCGAATATATCAATTGGTATAAGGTTGAATATGACGGAATCCACTGTAAGAAGAAAAAGACAAGAAGTGGTTGAATGTATAGGCAAATGGTTAAGTTTAAAATAAAAAACGTGACGAGTTTATGACGAATTTATGACGAGTTTACGGCGAATTTTAATAATAAACCTGTGTTAATATATTATTGTCAGAAAAATAAATTTTATAAATAAAAATTCTAAAAATATACTGACAGAACATATAAATAGTGTTATTATGAATTTAAATTAATATGTTTAAAAATAAAAATCTATGTATATAAAATATTTTATATACATAGATTTTAAATAAATATATTATATATTATTTAAAAAATTTTTGAAGAGCAAATGAAATTATTGGAGCCATTATTGTGGCGATGATGCCTCCAATTGCTAGAAGTTCAGCTCTAGTAAACATAATCATTTAATCACCTCACTTCCATGAATAGGTGATAAATTTTCAAGGTGTTGTGGCGACACCTTTTTTTATACCTATATATTGTATATGAATAACTTAACAGATGAAAAAAATTATAGCAATTAAATAATGATTTAAGATTAATAATAATCACTTATTTTCATATGTATGCTTAATATTTTAAAGATTTTTATATAATTAGTGTGCTTGACAAAAAATATTGTATTACTATAAACATATGTATCAAAAAACTATAATTTGATACATCATTATTTTTATGTATAGAAAATAGCATTTTTATAATAAAAAGTGCTATTTTTTATGCTTAAAAATGTATCAAGCATTTGAATAGTTTAATGATACACTTTATAATATAACCAGGAGCGTGGTTATATTATGATAGTAAAGTATTTAAGAGTAAGTACAAAACACCAGGATGTTTTGAGACAAGATATGCAGCTTGATAAATTAAATATAAATTTTGACAAAGAATATATAGATAAGATAACAGGAAAAACTAAAGATAGACCTCAACTATTAAAAATGATTAAGGAAGTAAAACACGGAGACATAGTTTACTGTGAAAGTATTTCACGTTTAGGCAGAAGTTTAAAAGACTTAATAGAAATTATAGATACACTTGTTGCAAAAGGAGTTCAAGTAAAAATTATAAAAGAAGGAATTGATACATCAACATCAACCTATAAATTATTACTTGCTATATTTGGAGCAGTAGCTGAGATGGAAAGAGAAACTATTCAGGAACGTGTTCAACAAGGAGTAGATAAATGTAAAGCTACAGGAAAAACTAAAACAGGAAAATGGTTTGGAAGAGAAGAAAAAAAGAAAGATGATTTACCAAAAGATTTTAAAAAGTACTATGATAAAATGAAAAACAAAGAAATTTCAAAAGTAGAAATGGCTAAGCTCTTAGAAGTTGGAAGGGCGACGGTTTACAGATGGATAAAAATATATGAGGATAAGTAAAGCACTTGGAGTTAAAACTTCAGGTGCTTTTTACATGCTTAGAAAAGTCTAAGAGATTCTATTCATAAAAGAAGGTGGTGAAAACTTATGAACCAGGTATATAAGAAAGAAGAATATATAATAGTTCCTGTATGTAATAATTTTATAGTTATAAATATAGAAAAAGAATTTAGATATGGACATACACATATTAAAAATTTCAATACTGGGAAGTTACTTATAGATCTAGCGATTAAGAAGCAACTACCTAGAAATTATATGCTAGTTAATAATCTTATAAGATTGACTAAAGATGAAGAATACAAGAAAAAACTAATAGAATTTAAAGATGAAAGCACTCTAGATTTTTCAAAATTAATGCAGGAGGGACATACATACAGGAGAAGCAGAGGTGCTTGGAAACAAAATAGATAATTTTAAAAATAAAGAAGGAAAATGTCTTTTAATATAGAAATATGTATTAAAAGGAGAAAGAATATGAGTGAATTAGAAAACGAATCAAAAATAGATGGTAAAGTTAAAGTGAATAATAAATGCAATGATATTAATCAGGAATTTAACTGGAAACAGTTAATAAGTGAGTGCTTAAATGGAAATTTCACTAAAAGTATAAAGATAATAGCAGTTGTAATAGGATGTATATTTCCATCTTCATGTTTTTTGATATTTTGGCAATTTGATTTATTTAAGGAAATGGACATTCTAAAATTAATAATATTATGCTGTTGTATTAATATTATGGTAATGATTATGAGTATTATATTAAGTTGTGCTAATAATATATTAAAAAAACAAAAGATCATAGTGCAAATTAACTATTGTAATATGATTATACTATTTAATGAAATAGTAATGTACATTATAAGTAAAAGTACTAAAAAAAGAATGGAAAGTGAAAAAAATAGAATATTATTAGATAGAATTAAAAATCATATTGAAATATTTGAAAGTAGAATCAAAGAATTAAACGCTTGTAAGATAGATAACATAGAAAATAAGATTTATTTAGCTATTGTTAACAATGTAGGGTTGGCTTTAATGAGTACTGTATTTAAGTTGGGTGAATTATATAGAAAAACATATTTATCAAAGTATGTCATAGCATATTTAGTTTTTGTATATCTAATATTTAATTATAGTGAGATAATTAAAATTTTGATTGGATTTACGTTAGAACTTATAACTATAATATTTAAGTTTATTAATTTTATTTTAAATAGAATTATAGTGTTATTTATAGCAAAACATATTGTTAAAAGAAACTGATAACACATTATAAAATAAGGAAAGCACTTAATAGAGTGCTTTCCTTATTTTATATAGAAAAGGGGAAGGTGGTGTAGTTGAATTATGTAGAACCTATAAGAAGTAAGAAAAAAGTAAGGGAAATATTAATGTATCTTAAAAGAAATAATCAAAGAGATTATATATTATTTCTTTTAGGTATACATACAGGGTTAAGAATTTCGGATATTTTGAGATTGAGGGTTAGAGATGTAAAAAATCGAACTCACATAACAATAATAGAAAAAAAGACTAAGAAGAAAAAGAATTTCTTAATAAATAAAGAACTACAATTAGAATTAAAAAAATATTACAAGGGCAAAGAACACTATGAGTATTTAATAAACAGTAGAGAAGGAGCCAATAATCCAATAACTAGAGAAAGAGCATATCAAATACTTAGAGAAGTAGGAGAACTATTTGATATACATATTTCATGTCATACACTTAGGAAAACATTTGGGTATTGGCATTATAAAGCAAACAATGATGTTGTTAAGTTAATGGAAATATTTAATCATTCTAGTCAAAGAATAACTCTTAGATATATAGGAGTATTACAAAGTGAATTAGATAAATCAGTATCAGAATTAACATTTTTATAGCTAAAAACAATTAAAAAACTTATTAAGTTTAACTCAATGAGACAATATAAAACTGCTAATTGATAATAATTAGGAATGTTGAAATATCAATGATTATAAGAGTTGTATTAATTTAACACAATATCTAAAACAGTAAACTCAAAATGCAAAATAAAAATTTCAAACTTGCAAAAGAGGTGATACATTGCCTAAGAGAATTTGTAGAAAAATTGGGTGTAATAATTTAATAGATAAAACAGAAGTTTATTGTACTCAACATAAAAAAATAGAAAAAATAGAAAAGAAAATTTATAACGAACAGTATGATAAAGAAAGAAAAAATACTAAAGAACATAAATTTTACAAGACTAAGGAATGGGTGCAGAAGAGAGAAGAAGTTCTAAGAGATCACAAAGGAATTGATTTATATGAATATTATATAAATGGAAGAGAAGATGTATTTGCTAGTGTAGTACATCACATAGAAGAACTAAATAAGAATTGGGAGCTTAGACTAGAGAGTACAAACCTCATACCTGTTAGTGAAGCTACTCACGCCATGATACATAGCGTATACAAGCAAGGCATACAAAAGCGTAAGGCTCTGCAAGAGGTGCTAAGGGACTTGGCTACTAGGTACGCCCCCCTATAGTGGAGGTTTTGGGGAAGTTTCCTAGACCAGCGACCCACTCAAGTAAACGAAAAATTCCCTTTATAGAGTAAAAGGGGGATTTTTTATTTTCAAGTAATAATTGTTATCTTTTAGAAAGGAGGAATATTTTTGGCTAGACCTAGACAAAAAACAGAAACTTTAAAAAAACATTTAACTAAAGACGAAAAGGAAGTTAGAGAAAAACAAGAAGAGATTTTAGGGGAACTTCCAAAAGATAAAATAAGACCACCGACATGGTTAAATAAAAGAAGTAAGAAAATATTTAAGGAGATAGCAAAAGAATTAGAGCCTGTTCAGGTATTAGCTAATTTAGATGTTCATACTTTAGCAGTACTTTCGGATGCTTTTGATAAATTTATAGAATCTACAATTGCATTAAATACTTCACCACTAACTGTTATGGAAACAAATAAAAATGGAAGTACTAAAGAAGTTCCAAGTCCATATATAAGAATTCAAACTAAGTACTCTGAACTAATAAAAAAACATTCAGTGGAGTTTGGATTAACTCCAGCAAGTAGGCAAAAATTAATTGAAATAAATACTGAATTAATCAGTGATGATGAAAAAGAGTTAAATGATAAATATGGAGACATTTAATAGTAAATTAGATGAACATATCCATTATTCAACTGAGTTTGATAATTTTTTAAGTTTAAGAGGACAGCTAGTTGAGTATTGCAATAGAATACTTGATAAAAAAATAATAGCTTGTAAAAAACATAAATGGGCTTGTAAGAGATTTTTAAATGATTTGTCTAGAGAAAATACAGAGGAATTTCCTTATTATTTTGATGAAGATGAAGGTCGAAGAGCTATCTCGTGGTTAGAGGAATTTAAACATAGTAAGGGACCTTTAGCTGGTACAAAAATAAAATCACATATATTTATTAAATTTGTTTTAGGAAATGTATATGGATGGATTAATAAAGAAACAGGATATAGAAGATTTGAACGATTTTATGAGCAGGTAGGAAGAAAAAACGCTAAGTCGCAAACTTTAGCTGGAATGACAACCTATGAATTAGCACCATATCATGTTTTAGGCTCTGAAGTATATTGTTTAGCTCCAGTAAGTAAGCAAGCTAAAGCAGTATTCAATGAAGCATGTAATATGATAAGAGGTCATAAAATTTTAAGAAGAAAATTTAAAATAAGAGAAAGTACAAATGAAATACTGCATAGAAAAAGTAATAGCATAATGACAATATTTACAAAAGAAGATTTAAGAAAAGGAGATTCGTATAATCCTCAACTAGCAGTAATTGACGAATATCATTTGTTTGATACTAGTGAACCTGTCGAAGTTATGGAAAGTGGTATGGGTACAAGGTATAATCCTCTTATTGCAATAATAACAACAGCAGGAAGAAAAATATTTTGCCCATGTAAGGAAGAATATGATCATTGCTCAAAAATACTTAGTCCCTATATAGATATAAATGATGATAAATATTTTGTGATGATTTGCGAAATAGATGAAGGGGATGACCCTTTTGATATATTAAATTTAGTTAAAGCTAATCCAATCGTTAGTACCTACAAGGTAGGTTTAGATAAACTAAAGGATAAATTGAAAACTGCTAAAGAAAGAACAGATAAGAGAATAGAATATTTAACAAAACAATGTAATTTATGGACTAATCAAAAAAAGAATAAGCCATATATGGATATGGAAAAATGGAATAAGTGTAAAGTAGAAACTATTCCAGATTTAAAAGAAATCAAATGTACAGTTGGTATAGATATGTCAGACAAAATAGATTTAACATCTACTACATTTGAATTTGACTTAGGAAATGATGAAGTATTAGTTTTAAATCATTGTTTTATTCCGGAAGATACTTTAGAAGATAAGAAAAAAACTGATAAGGTACCGTATGATTTATGGGTAAAGCAAGGATATATAACTGTTATACCAGGTGCTAAAATTAGAAATGAATATATAACAGATTATATTTTAGAAAAGAAAAAAGAATATGGTTTTGATTTAGATTCAATAGCATATGATCCTTGGCATTGTCAAGATATAGCTGATGAATTTGAAGAATTAGGTGTTCTTGCAATAGAAATACCTCAAACTTTTGCTATGCTATCTGAACCAACAAAAGATTTTAGAGCGAAAGTATATCAATGTGAAGTTTTGCATGATGGTAATCCGGTTTTAGGTTATTGCATGAGTTGTGCTGTAGAAGATAAGGATAGAAAAGAAAACTTAAAACTTTGGAAAGAAAAGAAAAGTAGTGAAAGAATAGATGCAGCAGTATCTACTACTATATCACATGCAAGAATGATGGGAATACTTAGTGAGGGAAGCAATGATATATTTTATAGTCCTGATGTATAGAAGGAGGTGAATACATGGGAATACTTAATAAAATAAGAAATTTTATGTTCAAAACTCCTTATGTAAGAAGAATAAATAGTGGATTTAGTGGTTTTGCTTTTACAAATAGAAAATTGGCAACAAATGAAACTATTTTTGGAGCAGTATCTATGTTGAGCAATAGTCTTGCTAGTGCGCCGATTTCTGTAAGACAGGATTATAAAAAACTAACTCCTAAAGAAAATGACTTAGCTAGATTATTAGAATATGGACCTAATTCATATATGACTACTTTTCAATTCATTAGGTGCATGGAAACAATAAGAAACATAAAAGGTTCTGCATATGCAATAAAAGAATATGGTCCTTACAATGATATAAGTGCTATATGGATATTAAAAAATGAGTATATTACTCCTATACAAGACAAAGATACAAAAGAATTATATTTTAAAATTAAATCTAATAATGAAGAACTGTATATTCATAGCTCACATATAATAAACGTAAATCACATAAGTGAAGATGGGTATACTGCCATAAATCCTTTAGATGTACTTACGAATACTATAGACTATGATATGGAAATAAAAGAGTTTTCTCTAAATCAAATGAAAAATGGATTAAAAGCTAATGTTGTTATAAAACTACAAAATAAATTAAGTGAAGCAAGTTTAGATTTATATGATGAAATGATACAAAGATTTAAGAAAAATGGAATTTTGTATCTTGATCAAGGAAAGGAAATTCAAGAATTAAAAAACAATAATTTTATAGATCCAAAAGTTTTTGAAGTAGAAGATATAACTATTGCTAGAGTAGCTAGAACCTATAATATACCTATTGGTAAATTATCTGCTGGTAAAAATGTATATTCCAGTGCCGAACAATCTGATTTAGAATATATAAAAGATGCAATACTACCAACTGCTCGAATGTATGAGCAAGAATTTAGTAAAAAATGTTTAACTATACCTCAAAGAGATAATGGAATACAAGCAAAAATGTCCCTAAATGGATTTGCTCGTGGTGATATGAACACCAGGGGTAATTTTTATTTTAAGGGAATTAGATCAAGTTGGTTTTGTGCAAATGAAATTAGAGCGCTTGAAGATATGCCACCAATACCTGGTGGAGATGTATATTATGTATCTAGAGATATGTGTCCAATAGATAAAATAGGTGATTTAATAGATAAAAAATAACTTGAAAGGAGGTGAAGTCTAAATGAGCAAGGTATTAGAATTGAAAATAAAGGACAAAACAGGAGAATTTAAAAATACAGGTAAAATAGAAATAAAAAATCAAACAGAAGATAAAGCTGAACTTTATTTTTATGGAGATATAGTATCAGAAAGTTGGCAAAGTTATTGGTATGAAGAGGATAAATGTCCGCAAGATGTTTCAGATTTTCTTAAACAATTAGAGAACAGTAAAGATATAGACATTTACATTAACAGTGGAGGTGGTTCTGTATTTGCTGGTATTGCTATTTATAGTATGTTAAGAAGACATAAAGGTAAAAAAACAGTCCATGTAGATGGTTTAGCAGCAAGTATTGCAAGTGTAATAGCACTTGCAGGTGATGAAGTTATAATTCCTTCTTATGCTAACTTTATGATACATAACCCTTTATGTTTTTTATTTGACAGTTATAATTCTAAAAAACTAAGAGAAGTAGCTGATTGTTTAGATAGTTGTAAAGAAAATATATTAAATATATATTTAGCAAATGCAAAGGATGGTGTAACTAAAGAAGAATTATCAAAATTAATGGACAATGAAACATGGATGACTGGAGAAGATGCGTCTAAGTATTTCAATATTACTGTAGAAGAAAATATAGAGGCAGTAGCTTGTACATCAAATCTTTTTAAGAAATATAACAATGTGCCTAAAAATATTTTAAATAATAACAAGAGAAGCACAGTTATAGATAATACAAAGATTATAAAAGATCCTGAAATAGAAGCATTAATAAAAAGAATAAACCTAAAATTTGAGGGGGAATAATAAATGAATAGATTCGTATTGCAACAAACTTTTGATGGTATAGCTGAACAATTAAGAAATGAAAATAAGAAGTTAACAGAAATGTACGCAGATGCAAAAACCACGTTAGAAGCTAGAAATGAGCAAAAACAAACTGTTAAAGATTTAGAAGAAAGATTTAATGGATTAAAAGCACAATTAGAAGCTTTAGATAATGCAGAACAACAAAAAATAGCAGCACAAAATAAAAATTTAGGAGAAGATCCTAAAAATAAAGTTATTAATGCAAAAGCTGAATTAATAAAGGCAACTATGGCTAATAAATCAGTTAGTCCACAAATTTTAAATGCTTTAGGTGCTGATAATTCAACGGGTGGAGAAAAATTCTTACCTAAGACTATGCAAAATGAATTGCTACATGAACCATTTGTTAAAAATCCATTAAGAGATATATCTACTTTTACAAATGAAACAAACTTAGAAGTACCTAAAATTATTTTTACTTTAGATAATGATGATTTTATAGCAGATACTGAAACTGCAAAGGAATTACAGGCAAGTGGTGACACGGTACAGTTTGGTAGACACAAATTCAAGGTGTTTGCACCGGTTTCAGAAACAATTCTAAGAGGAACAAATACAAATATTGTTCAAACTGTAGAGTCAGCATTAGAAAGTGGTTTAGCAGCAAAAGAAAGAAAAGTTGCATTTGCTTCATCTCCAAAATCAGGAGAAGAACACATGAGCTTTTATTCGACTCAAAACAAAATAAAAACTGTAGAAGGTGCAAATAAATTTAAAGCAATTAAAGCAGCTATAGCAGATTTACATGAAGACTATAGAGAAAATGCAAAAATAGTCATGACCTATGCTAATTATATGGATATTGTAGAAACACTTGCTAATGGCAATGCCACTCTTTATACGGCTCAACCAGAACAAGTTTTAGGTAAACCAGCTATATTTTGTGACAGTGCAAAGGACCCAATTGTAGGGGACTTTAGATTTTCACATTTTAACTATGACTTAGATATGCTTTATGAAAGAGATAAAGATATTAAAACTGGTATGGAATGCTTTGTATTGACAGCGTGGCTTGATCACCAAATTAAATTAAAATCTGCTTTTAGAATAGCAAAATCTAAGAATTCTCCCAGCTAAAGCTCCTACTGTAAGTGAAGATACAGAATTGAAAGAAAAGGAGCTATCTGATTCTAAAGACTTGGAAAGTAAGACTGTTGAAGAATTAAAGAACATTGCTAAAGAAAAAAATATACCAGGATATTCTACTAAAAATAAAAAAGAATTAATAGAAGCTATAAACACCGCTAAATAGGAGGTGTTATTTTTATGGAATTAAAAGATATAAAGCAATATTTAAGGATAGATGAAGATGATAAAGAGGAAGATTCCTCTATATCATCTTTTTTAAATGCTGCAAAAGCATATATATTTACATCTACAGGTATAGATGAAAATATATATAATTTATTAGATGAAAAAGCTAAAGAATTATATAACTTAGCCATAAAGTTACTTATAAGTGAATGGTATTCAAATAGATGTGTAAACGCAATAGGTTCTCATGCGGCTAAATTAAGCTTTAGTTTAGAAACAATCTTAACATCTTTAGAAATGGAAGGATGGAGAATTAAAAATGAATCCAGGAATACTTAATAAAAAAGTTTCTTTATGGTCATTTATTGAAGAAAAAAATGAAGTTCAAGACACAGTATTAAAGTTAAAAGAGATAAAGAAAAAGGTATATGCACGTATAGAACCTCTTAGAGGAAAAGAATATATAGAAAATAGAAAAACTGAGGCGGAACAAATATATAAAGTTACAATTAGATATAGAAAAGATGTTAATACAGAAATGTTTATTAAATATAAAAATAGATTATTTAATATAAATGCGATAATAAATCCTTATGAAATGAATGAGCGATTAGAATTGATATGCACTGAAGATTTAAAACAAAGAGGGGATTAAATGATTAAGTTAACTGATTTAAAGCAATCAATTAATTTATTATTGGAAAATACAGGCGTTAAAACAATGGATAATAGTGAAAGAGAAGGGTTTAGAAGACCTTTCTTTTTTATTGAAATTGTACCTATAGAAGTAAAGCTGTTTAAGGTTAATAAAACAGAAAATAAATATATGATAGTTATAAATTATTTTTCAAAAGAAGAAACACAATTAGAAAATTTGAAAATGGTAGATACAATTAAAGAAAAGATTTTACCTTATATTTGTGTAAAAGAAAGAAAATTAGTTCCTAAAAAAATACAATCAGAGGCAAAAGATAATATGTTATCTATAAATTTTATATTAGAATGGTTTGATGATTTAGATGCTAATCAAGAAGAATATGAATTAATGCAAGAATTAGATATAAAATAATGATTAAAAAAACAATTAGATGGAGGGAATAGAATGAATGCAGTTGAAATGTTATTAAAAAAAGATTTAGGTAAATTAGAAATACCAGCAAGAGAAATGAAAATGAAACTCGCAAAGTTAAAAGGTGAAGAAATTACTTTTAATGTTAAAGCAATAGACCCTGAAATAATGAGTGAAATACAAGAAAAATCGCTTGAAATTATGGATGGAGATGTACAAATAGTAAATACATTTAAAGTTAAAGCATTAATGATAGTAGAATCTTGTGCTGATATATTTAAAAATAAAGAAGTGCAAGCACATTTTAATGCTCCAACACCAATTGATTTAATGAAAAAGTTAATGTTAAATGGGGAAATAGATGATCTTGATAAAGTTGTTCAAGAAGTAAATGGATATCAATCTAAAAAAAAGAAAAAATCACAGAATTAATTTATAGTGATGTAGAAGTAAATACAATGTATTATCTATTTAAATATAAAAATATATTTCCCTCTGAATATTACAAATGTGGTATTGGAGAAAAGCAAATAATACAGGCTTTTATAGAACAGGAATGTAAGGAGAATGAGGAGGAAGATGGGAGAGAATACATTTGAATTTAGAGGAGTAAATGAATTTCAAGAAGAACTTCGAAGGATAAAAAATGAATTTCCTGATGCAGAAGAGAAAATTCTAAATAAAGGTATTAGAACATTAAAAGACATGAGTAAAGAAAAAACTCCATACAGAACAGGAGATAAAAGACATATAAAAGATGAATATAAAGTTACTAAAGCTAAATGGAATGGCGATTGCATGGAATCAACCATGACCAATACTGCGCCACATTTTCATTTGATTGAAAGAGGACATATACAACTTGATAGAAAAGGTAATGAAGTTGGATTTGTTCCAGGACAACATATGGTAAAAAGGTCTATGGAACAGATGGAGTCTGAATTTCCACAGACAGTTGAAAAAATGATAGGAAAATTATTAAGAACTTAAGCGAGGTAGATAAAATGGGATTACCAGAAATCGATATAAATTTCAAAAGTCTGGCCCAAACACTTATGAAAAGAAGTGAGAGGGGTACAGTAGCTCTAGTATTGAAAGATACAATAGGAAGTTTAACAAATCCAGTTAAACTTGATAGCATAGAAAAAATTCCAAAGGGATTAAGTGAAGATAATAAAGAACAAATAAAACTAGCATTGAAAGGTGGTTATACAACTACTAAAGAAGTGCTAGTTTTTATTATTGCTAAAGAAGGAAAAGTAACAGAAGCTTTTACACCTTTAATGAATTGTAAATGGAATTATCTAGCTATACCAGAAATAGGAGAAGAAACGGAAGCTGTTGCAACTTGGATAAAAGGACTTAGAGATAAGAAACATAAAAAGGTAGTAGCAATATTACCAAATCATAAAGCAGATCATGAGGGAATTATTAATTTTACAACAGATGAAATTAATACAGAGAAAAAGAAATATTCTACAGCACAATATTGTAGTAGAATAGCAGGAGTTTTAGCAACTACACCTTTATCTATATCTGCTACTTATTTTGTATTGCCTGAAGTTGAATCTATAAAATTTATAGAAGATGCAGATAAAGCAATTGATAATGGGGAACTAATTTTAATAAATGACGGTGAAAAATGCAAAATAGGTAGAGCAGTAAACAGTTTAACGACCATAGCAGAAGGTAAGAGTGAGGATTGGAAGAAGATAAAAATAATAAGTGCTATGGATATGATTTACGATGATATTAGAGTAGAATTTGAAAACAATTATGTAAGCAAATATCCAAATAGCTATGATTATAAATGCTTATTTATTGTTAAAGTAAATGCTTATTTTAAAGAATTAGAATTAGAAAATATATTAAATAAAGGACAGAATAATGCTGAATTGAACGTAACTAAACAAAAACTATATATTGAAAAACAAGGAATTAAAACTGAGAAGTTTAGTGAAATTGAGATAAAAGAATATAACACAGGATCTAAATTATTCATGGGTGGCAAAATTTCAATTTTAGATGCTATGGAAGATTTGTATTTTGATGTGGAGGTGTAATTAATGGCTGCAAATATGAGAGATAAGGAAGTTATAAATGGTACATTCGGTGAGTGTTGGATAGATAATGAGATATTCGGAAATACTACCAAATTACAAGCGAAAGCAACATTAAAGAAAACGCCTGTACCTATGTGTGGAACTTTAAGACCAGGACAAAAAGTTACTGGAGTTGAATATAAAGGGTCGGTTAAAATGCATAAAGTTAATTCGCGTTTAACAAAAAAAATAGCAATGGGAATAAAAAATGGACAGACACCAGAATTTACTATAATTTCAAAATTAGCTGACCCGGATAATGCTGGTGCTGAGAGAGTAGCTCTTTATGGAGTTACTTTTGATGATGTTAATTTAATAGACTGGGAAGTAGCTAAATTGAGCGAAGACACTTTAAACTTTACATATCTTGATTTTGACTACCTGGATTCAATTGATTAAGGTGTTTTTTGTTTTTTACAAGAAGGTGAAAAAATGGCACATGTAATAGATGCAATACTTAGATTAAGGGATAACTTCACAGGGGTTTTACAAAGAGCAGATGGAGCAATGGCACATTTTGCTAGAACAGCACAATACAATGGTAGGAATATACAAAAAGTTGGTGGAGTTTTAGAAGGTGCAGGTAAAAAGCTAATGACATACGTAACTTTGCCTACTTTAGCATTAGGTACTGCAAGTGCTAAAACAGCTATTGATTGTGAGTCTAGTTTTAACGGGATTAGAAAAACTGTTGATGCTACAGAACAACAATTCAAACAACTTGAAAAGAATTTTGATAACATGAGTTTAGACATTCCTGTCGATCTAACAGAGCTACATCACTATGGTGAATTAGCTGGTCAATTGGGTGTTAAATCTAAAGATATTACAAAGTTTAGTAAGGTTGTTGCTGAATTAAATGTTACAACTAATTTATTAGGTGAAGAAGGTGCAAGTAGTTTAGCTAAGTTCTCTAATATAATGGGAATGAATCTAAACAATATAGATAGGCTAGGTAGTACAATTGTTCATCTTGGAAACAACACTGCTACTACCGAAGCTGATATTGTAGCAATGGCCATGAGATTAGCAGGTGCAGGTAAACAAATAAACTTAACAGAATCTCAAGTCATGGCATTATCTGCAACCATGTCTAGTTTGGGTATTGAAGCTGAAGCAGGTGGAACTGCTATGAGTAAAGTAATGATGAATATTAACAATCAAGTAATGAGCAATGGAAAATTCTTAGATTATTATGCTAAAATTTGTGGAACAACTAAGGATAAGTTTAGAGATATATGGAAAAAGGATAGTATTAAGGGTCTTGAAATGTTTACAGATGGTCTATATAAATTTAAGCAACAAGGTGGCAACTTGGGGGCATTACTAGATACTATAGGTTATAAAGAAGTAAGAACAAAAGATACATTACTAAGATTATCTACAAGTCAGGGAATGCTTACTAAAAATGTGAAACTTGGTACAGAGGCGTGGAAGCAAAATACTGCACTACAAAATGAGGCAAATGTACGTTTTGCAGAAACATCAGGACAAATACAATTGATGAAAAACCACTTAAAATTATTAGGAAAGACTTTTGGAAATATGTTTATTCCTTACATTCGCAAAGGTAATACATATCTAACTAAATTTATAGATAAGTTAAGAAATTTATCTCCAGAGCAACAAAAGGCAATTGTTAAATTTGCGTTAATGGCTAGTGCTATAGCACCTGTTTTGTTAATCGTTGGTAAATTAACTAGTAGTATAGGTGGTACCTTAAAAAATATTAGTAAATTTATAAAATATGTAAGACGTATGGGTGGGATATTAAAATTCTTATCATCACCTGCAATGTTAATTGTAGGCGTATTTTTACTATTAGGAGTTGTAGCAATTTACGTAGCAACACATTGGAATAAATTAAAGAAAACATTTGCTAGTGTAGCTAAAGCAATCGGTAAATATACAGGAATTACAAAAGCACATGTAGTTAAATTTTATAATATAATAAAAAAATATGTAAAAAAAATGGTTGATAGAGTTGTTAAAGCATTCAAAAATATGAAAAATAAAATCGTACCACCATTAAAAAACTTACTTCAAACATTTAAGCAAGTTTTTGGAAAATTAAAGCCTATTTTGATGCCAATTCTAAAATTTATAGGTGGAGTATTTTTATTAAAAATAATGTATACATTTAGCATGATAACCCAGACAATCGCAATTGCTATAAATGTTATAAGTGGAATTGTAGGGGGACTAATCGATATATTTGGTGGAATTATAGAATTCTTAGTAGGAATTTTTACGGGAGATTGGAAGAAAGCTTGGGAAGGATTAAAAAAGATTTTTAAAGGTACATGTAAAATTATTAGAAGTGTTTGGGATGGAATTATAGACTTTTTTAGTCGTCCTGTTGAAGCTGTGATTGATATTCTAGATAGTTTTTTCCATGAAAAGGTTGCAAAAGCTAAGAAGGTTTGGGATGGATTAAAGACATTCTTTAAACACCCAATACAAGGAACACTTAGTTTAATTAAAAATGGTGATATGAGTGGAGTTAAAACGGATGGAAGTCATGCAGTTGGTTCAAGACGAATTCCTTACAATGGATATTTAGCAGAATTACATGAAGGCGAGCGAGTTCTAACAAAACAAGAAACTATTAGAATGGAAGAACATAATAATGGTATTAATATAGAGAAGTTAGCTGATACAATTATTGTTAGAGAAGAAGCTGATATTGATAAAATAGTAAACAAATTGTTTAAGAAGTTCCAAATACAACAAGCAAATATGGCTTAGACACTAGACAAATTCTAGTGTCTTTTTAACTTGAGGTGATTTTTATGAAACAACATGTCTTTCCAGATATGCAATTTTGGATAAAAGCAGGAGGAGAAATATTTCAACTTCCTGTTCCACCTGCAAGTTTTAATGTTACAGGTGGAACTATGAATAAAATAGTAAACATAATGAATTTTGGTGAACTAAGCATTAAAGGAAATAGAGCTTTAAGAACATGGAGTTTTAGTAGTTTTTTTCCAAAACAACAATATAACTTTTTAGAATTTAGAGTATTTGATCCTTACTGGTACGTAGACGTATTAGAAAAAGCAAGAACTAGCAAAGAAGTGTGTAGATGCGTAATTACAGGAACTAAATTAAATACACAATGTACAATAGAGGAATTTACTTGGGGAGAGCAAGATGGAAGTAGAGATGTTTATTTTAATATTAGCTTTAAAGAATGGCGACCATTGCAAGGGTGTGAAATTAGAATATGATTAGAATTTTTAAATCTTATGATAATATCGTCCATGAAATAACTGACTTATGTAAAAGTGTATCTTTAAGTAATAGTTTGACTAGTGTATCTAGACAATTATCTTGTAGTATTTACTATAGTAGTACAGATAGAAAAAACAATATTTTGCTTGGTAAAATGCAAATAGGGGCAGGTACTAAAGTGTGGGTTACACTAGACAACAAAGAAATATTTAGAGGTATTGTAGTGGATAGAACACTTAGCAGTGAAGATACTTTAGAGTTTACAGCCTTTGATTATGCCTACTATCTAAATAAAAATACTATAACAAAAAATTATAATAATATTACAGCACATAGTGCCACAAGAGAAATTCTAAATGAAATTGGAGAACAATCAGGAAATTTAGCAAGTAGTAATATCAAACTCAGAAGAGCGTTACCACAAAAAAAAGTCTATGATGCAATTATGGAACTTTATACACAAGTAAGTAAACAAACAGGAAAACAATATTTTATATACATGGATGGTATTAAAGTTAATGTAGGAGAGATGGGTGGAGTATTAAGCGACACAATTATTAAACCTGCAAGTGATCCTAATAATATTGTTTGTGACGGTAACTTAATAAGTTTTAGCTATAAAGATTCTATGGGTAACATGATTAATCGTGTAAAGATTTATGATGAAAATAATAACTACATAAATCAATTACAAAATAATGGAGAAATAGCTTATTATGGGATTTTACAAGACAACTATGTTAAAGAAAAAGATAAAGATGCTAGTGTAGTAGCTAAAAATAAATTACATGGAATAGATAGAGAAGTAGAGTGTAGAGTATTAGGTGATTGGGACTATAGAACAGGTTACGCAGTACATACACAAATTCCTTATATAGATATTTTACAAGATGCAAAAATGCATATTATAGCTGATACTCACACATGGGACATAGCTTCAGGACAATATATTACAGAATTAACATTAAGCTTTGTATGTAAAATGGATACTAAAGAAAGCGACGATACACAAAAATTTGATACTAAGCAAGAAAAGAAAGCTGCAAGAGAAGAAAAGAAACAGGTACGTGAAAAGAAACGTGCTGAAAGAAAAGATAAAGTAGAAGCTAAGAAAAAGGCTAAAAAGAGTAAGAAAAAAGTTGTTAAAAAGAAGGGGAGAAAAGGTAAAAAGAAAAAAGCATTACCAACATATGAACAATTATTACATATGCATTAGGAGGTGAAAGGTATGAAACAAGATCCTGTAGTTGGTATTCTGAAAATTATGGAACAAATGGGTAGCAAAAATAATCCGCCTTCCATTACAACAGGACAAGTTATAAGTGTAAATCCTATTAAAATTAAAGTCGGCGACTTAATATTAGAAAGATATAATCTATTAATAAATGAAGATTTATTAAAACATAGTAAAGAAGTTACTATAAATAACACAAGTATTACAAAAGAAGAATGTACAGTAGAAACAATATTAAAAACTGGAGATACTGTTGCTATATTACCCACTTTAGATTTACAAACTTATATTGTACTTGCAAAGGTGGTGTAGTGATGAGTATATTTCCAGATAATTTAAATGATGAAGATATTATTACTAATGATAATGAAGAATTAGAAGTATTTCAAGAATATGCAATTGATTTTAAGACTGGTAAATTCATTTATAATAAATTAGGTGAGAATATTATAATTGAAAAAGATGAAGCTATAAAAGTTTGGTGTTGGATGGCATTACAAATAGAAAAATATAAATATAAAATCTATAATAAGTTTGGAAATGAATTTAATACATTAAGAGGAAAAAGTTTTACTAAAGAATTAGTAGATGCAGAAATGTTTAGATTTGCAGAAGAATGTTTACTGGTTAATAAATATATTAAAGAAATATTAAGCGTTGAAACAGATTTAACACATGATATTTTACATACAAAAGTTAGAATTAGAACAGTTTATAATGGGGATGTGGAAGTAAATGTATAGTGAATATAGCAAAGATATATTAAATAGAATGTTAGATTATGTAGAGGTAGATGTATCTAAAAATGAAGGTACTATTACATATAATGCTCTTGCACCCATTTCTTTTGAATTAGAAGATACTAGAGAAGATTTAGATGATTGCTTAGATGCTGTATTTGCTAAAACTGCATTAGAAAATAATTATAGTAATGAATTAGAAATGAGAGCTGAAGAACATGGAGTTTTTAGAAAGCAAGGGAAATATGCAACAACTGATATAACATTTTATGGTGCTAAAGGTACTAAAATAGAAGAAGGTACTTTAGTACAAACGTCTTTAGGAATAAGGTTTAAAACTACTAAAGAAGATACTATAAAAGATAATAGAATAGTAGTTATTCCTGTACAGGCTTTAGAAAAAGGTACAAAATACAATGTAAAAGCTAAAGAAATAAATCAACTTCCTATAGCATTAATTGGTATAGATAAAGTAGAAAATCTTAGTGAAGTTGCAAATGGTAGAGATACTGAAACTGATGAACAACTTTATAATAGATTAATATTAAAAGTTAGAACTCCTGCCACAAGTGGCAATAAAAATGAATATAAATTGTGGGCTATGGAAACAAGTGGAGTTGGTAATGCAATTGTAATTCCCAGATGGCAAGGTAGAGGTACTGTAAAAGTTGTAATTGTAGATAGTAATGGTAAAGCACCTTCCTCGGAAATTATAAACAACGTTACGAAACATATTGAGGAAGTTAGACCTATTGGAGCAGATGTTACAATAGTTGGTATTAAAGAAGTTGGACTTAATATATCTGTTAAAGTAATCGCAAATAAAAGTGATCTTGAAGAAATTAAAAAAGATATACAAGCTAATATACAAGATTATTTAAAATCTATTAGTTTAAAAACAGATACAGTAAGGTATAACAGAATAGTTAATTGTATACTTAATGTAGCTAAAGTTACAGATTTTACAGAGTTAAAAATAAACGATGATATTAAAGATATTAAGCTTGAAAAAGATAGTATAGCAATACTTAAAAATATCGAGGTGGTGGTAGATAGTGTTACTTAAAAACTATGTACCTTTTTTTATATATAAAATTAAGGAAATACAAAATATTTATAATGCACAACAAAAGGAAATTGATAAATTAAATTTAGATGTTAAGGATTTAAAAGCACAATGTTTTGTTAATACTGCAACTTGGGGCTTAAATTTATGGGAAGAATTCGTCGGCATTGATACAGATACTAGAAAATCTATAGAGGAACGTAGAGCAAGTATCTTAGCAAAGTTGAGAGGACAAGGTACTACAACTATAAAAGTTATAGAAGAAATTGCAAAAGCTTATGCAGATAGAGTAGGAGTAACAGAACATAATAAAGAGTCTTATTTTACAATAGATTTAGAGAGTATTGATAAAGGTTTCCCATATTCTTTAAATAGTTTATATAACATAATAGAAGAAATTCAACCTGCACATTTAGAAGCAGTATACAATTTAATATCTACAACAAATAGTAAGTTAAATTTAGCTACAACTTTATTAAGTGCAGAAACAACAACTATTTATCCATATACCCCAAAAACTATAGCAATAAATACTAATTTAAATATTGCTACTGGCAACGCAATTGATACAGAAACGACGATAATTTATCCAAAGGAGGATGATAATTAGAAATGGCTGAGCAACAGTTTTATACATTAATAACTAACGTAGGACAAGCAAAATTAGCCAATGCTACAGCTTTAGGTACTAAAGTTAGTTTTGCAAAACTGCAAGTTGGAGACGGAAAAGACTATAATCCTACAGAAAATCAAGAAAATCTAAAGCATAAAGTTTGGGAAGGCAATATAAATAGTATTACTACAGATTCTAAAAATCCAAATTGGATAGTTATACAAACACTTATTCCTGCAAGTGTAGGAGGTTTTAATATTTCAGAAGTAGGAGTATTTGATGATGAAGGCAATATGCTTATAGTATCTAAATATCCAGAAACTTATAAACCAACACTTGAAAATGGTAGTGGTAAGGATTTAACTATCAAACTAGTTATACAAGTTAGCAATACTGAAAGTGTAACACTTAAAATAGATCCTAGTATAACTATTGCAACTAAAGAAGATATAAAAAAGGTTGAAAAACAAATAGGAAACATTAAAGTTCCTGTACAATCTGTAAATAACAAAACAGGTGCAATAGAGCTAAAAGCAGAAGATATTAAAGCAAAAGATGGTACTAATTTAGAAAAATTTAAAGAAAATCTTACTTCACAATATGAAGAAAACAAGAATAAGTTAAATAATTTTGGTGGCAGAAATTACTTATTAAATAGTTCTCTATCAAGTTTAACTCATTGGTCAAAAAGATTTCAAACAAATGAAACAAATGAAAAAAATAAAATTGAAATAAAAGATAATTCTTGTCACATAATAAATACAAATCAAGATTTAATAGGTATTTATCAGAATCCTGCTGATTTGGATTTAAATGAAAATTATGTACTATCTTTTTATGTTAAATGTAAAAAAGATAGTCAAATGCTAGTTGGTTTTTCTGATACAGGTGTTTCGTGTTTAATTACACATTCCGAATGGAAAAGAAAAAGTGTTAACATTGGTAAGCCATCTGGACAAAGTGTTGGTTGTATTTTATATGCTAAACAAGGACATGAAGTATATATTAAAGATGTTAAATTAGAAAGAGGATTCGTCGATACAGATTGGACACTTGCACCCGAGGAAATTATTGCTAATTCAAAACGATTAGATGCAATAGAAAAAATTTTAATAGATAAGGGATACATGAAAGTAACACAAAATTTATAATATAAGGTAGGTAGATAATATGGCTTTAGATATAAATATAACTGAAATAATAATAAATCAATTGCGTTATGGAACTATGGATAAAGAGGAAATACGAAAGAAAGTAGATGTAATGTACTTTTGTAATGCATTTTCAGAAGAAGATTATAAAAGAATTATTGCAGTATACGAGGAAGTAACTAAAAAAGCAGATAAAATAGAAGATGTAGAACATAAAGAAACAGAACATACTGCGTAATAGGTAGCTAATGCGAACTAAAATTAAATGTTAAGGCTATAGTTAAGGACTTTTCACAAGTCTTTTTTATTGCCTTTTTTAATAGGTAGGTGATAAAAATAATTAATATTTATGATGCAAAGGAAATAGATTTTACACACAATGGACTTGCAGTTCTGGATAAATGTATAAGATGTGAAGTAGAAGAAGAACTTAATGGTTTTTACGGATTAGAACTAGAATATCCTATATTCGATAAAAAATCTAATTATTTAATTAAGGATAATATTGTGAAAGCTAATACTCCTAATGGTTATCAATTATTTCGTATATACAGACCAGTTAAAAATATGGGGGTTGTGATTTGTTATGCAAAACATATTTTTTATGATCTAATAGATAATTTCATAGAAAGTTATAGAACAGGAAGTGTTACAGGAGATACTGCATTAAAAGGAATTTTAAATAATACACAATATCCAACTAATTTTAGTAGTTCAAGTAATATAAATGAGATATCAGATGCATTTTATGTTAGAAAAAATCCAGTTGAAGCCATATTAGGAGAAAATGAAAACTCTCTTATTAGTAGATGGGGCGGAGAGATATTAAGAGATAATTTTAATATTTCTATACTTAATTTTATAGGTACTGATAAAGGTGTGACTATAAGCTATGGTAAGAACCTTTTAGGACTAGAAGAAGATTTAGACAATAGTGAAGTCGTTACAAGGATTATGCCAACAGGATTAACAGAAAATGATTCAGTAATTATGTTAGAAGAAAAATATATAGATTCTCCTAATTTAGATAAGTATCCACATCCTAAAATCAGACATATGCATTTTGGAGATATAAAAGTGGAGCCCGAAAAAAATATAACCTTAGCAGATGTAAAAAGAAGGCTTAGAGAAAAAGTTCAAGAGTTATATCGAATTCAACATATAGATATTCCTAAAACTAATTATAAGGTAGATTTTGTAGAGCTTAGTAAAACAGAAGAATATAAAAATTATAGTTGTTTGGAGAGCGTAAATTTAGGAGATATAGTAACTGTTAAACACTTAAAAATGGGTATAAACATAAGGCAAAAGGTAATTAAATATAAATGGGATAGTTTACTAGAAAAATACTTAGAAATAGAGCTTGGAAGCTTTAAGGAGAGCCTAGAAGATGATTTTACAGACTTATCTAATTCTATAGATGAAGTAAAAGAAAGTTTAGAAAATACTAAGAAACAATTTACCTCTAAAATAGACCAGCAAGATGATAGAATTACTCTTACTGTAGAAGAAATTAATAAGACCAATACAAAGATAGAACAAACTGCAAACTCTATTACATTAGAAGTAAGTAATACTAGAAATAACTTAAATTCTAAGATAACTCAAAATGCAGATAACATTTCCCTTGTAGTGGATGGAGGAGAAATTAACGGCAATGCATTAGTTAGTGCTATAAATATGTCGGATAAAAAGATAGGAATGAGGGCGTTAAATATAGATTTAGATGGATATGTAACTTTCAGAAACTTAGAACGAGGTGAAACAACTATAGATGGTGGCTGTATAGATTGCAGCACTATCGACGCGGACAAGATAGGATCTAGGATGAGCAAAGTTTCAGATTATGTGGTTATAGATGGTGGAAGAACAGCAAGTGTAAATGGTATTGGAACTAAACAGAGAGGAGATGGACGTGGATATTTGCAACTTATTTCCTCGACGGGAATTATATTAGACGCCCATAATGTGGTGGACGCAGACATGAATGCTTTTGTAACAGAAGATTGGGTTAGACAATACGTACAAGAAAAATTGGAAAATTGGAAGTAAGCGTACAGTTTAAATATTGTACGTTATTTTTATATAAAAAATAAGAAAAGAGGTAATTATTATGCAAGAAGCAGTGAGCTTAATACAAACAGTTGGATTTCCTATAGCTTGTTGTATTGGGTTAGGCTATTATTTAAAAACTTTAACAGAGCAGCAACGACAAGATGCAAAAGAAGATAAAGAAAGACTTTATACTAACTTAGAAAAGCTAAATCAAAGTAATACGGAAGTTGTAACTACAAACCGTATGCTTGTGGAGCATATGCAAGGAGATATTAAAAACATACAAAATAATGTAGACAAGATAGCAAATAAGATTGAGCAGCAGTAATTGTTGCTCTTTTATTTTATAAAAATTTTAGGAGGTAATTTATTATGTCAATGCAAACAAATTTTATTAATTCAATTAAAGATGGAGCAATATCAAGTATGAAAAAACATGGGGTTTTAGCGTCAATAACTATTAGTCAAGCGATTTTAGAGAGTGCATGGGGAAGAAGTCAACTATCTAGTAAATATAAAAATTTATTTGGAATTAAAGCTGATGCAAGTTGGAAAGGTCCAAGGGTTAATATGCGTACTGGAGAATATAGAAACGGTTCGCACGTTATGGAAAACTGGGGATTTAGAGTTTATTCTAGTTATGCAGAAAGTATAGAGGACCATGCATTATTTCTAGTTAACAATCCTAGATACAGGAAGAATGGATTTTTTAATGCTAAAAATTATACTGGACAGGCTAACGCATTAGTTAGAGCAGGATATGCTACTAGTCCAGATTATGCTAGACAGTTAATACAACTTATAGAGCAGTACAATCTAAATCAATACGATAATTGTTCTAGATCTAGTACTTGTAATAGTTCAGTAATTCCTCTATGGAAGCAATGTATAAATGGAGATATAGTTATAAGGTTGCAGCATGAATTAAACACTCAATTTCACGCTGGAATAAAAGAAGATGGTTGGTTTGGATATACAACATTGAATAAATGCTGCATAGTCACACAAAGAGCAAAAGGAAATATAACTAAGATTATTCAAGGAAGATTGATTGCTAAAGGATATTCAGTAGGTCAATGGGGTGCAGATGGTTGTTTTGGTCAAGGTACTTATTATGCAATACTAAAATTGCAAAGGGATAATAGTTTAAGTGCAGATGGTATTGTAGGGAAGGAGACATGGAAAGCTTTATTTAAGAAGTAATTTTTAAGGGATGCTATTAATTTAGTATCCCTTTATTTTTTATTTTTGTCACAAATTATACAATATTTGAAATTAGTGTAAACATATTGTATAATTTATATGAAATATATTACATATAATATAAAATTATGGAGGGATGTAGTTTGAAAAAAGTTGTTGGAATAATTAGCATCATCTTATTTCTATTAATAACATTTCAATCATGTGCAGCTGGAGTGGGCAATGCCTTATCTGGAACTGGGGAGACAAGTGGAAGCTCAGGTATGATATTAGCAATATGTATGTTAGTAGGTGGTATACTTGCATTAATATCTAAACAAAGCAAAGGTATATTAATAACAGGAATAGTATTTTACTTAATAGGTGGGCTATTAGCTATTTTTAATACTGGAAGTTATGCAGATTTAAAAATATGGTCAGTCCTAGCATTTATATTTGCAGGATTGTTAATATTTCACTATGTAAAAAATAAAGAATTGTATAACAAGTAAAATATAAGTACTAATATGCATATAAATATTTAATGATTTAATTTTACCCCTGGAGAAAATCCAGGGGTTTTTATTATTTTTTGCAAAGCTTGTCTAATTATTGAAAATAATATACAATAAAAAAAGAAACCACTTTGACGACCAATCAGCAGTAGTTTCTAATAATCATATGTATTTCATTACTTATACCTCTATTATACTGGTATATCAATTGAAATACAATAAAATAATATACCGTATTTAAGGAGGATTTATGTTTAATTTAGAAAATGTAAGAAGCTTATTTGATAATAAAGATGACTTTGATTTAGATTGTTTATTTATGTCAAAAGAATATAAATTAAAAAAGGTACTTTTAGATAATAATTTAAAAAAAGAGTTGATTGACAGTTTAATTGATAAATTTATTTATATGACCGAAGGAAAAACTATAGAAGCTTATGATCCTATAGTAAAGTTAGATGATAAAATTCCTAGCTTAAGTGTTGGAGATGTAGGTAATTTAGAAAATGTAAAAGAGAATTTTAATAATATAGAGACAGTAAATACTGTTTCTTCTATTGAAGATATTAAAAGTAGTAAGGCTTACATTATTATTTTAAAGAAAGAAGATAATAAAGTTATATTTTTTAAGAAATTTTCATCCTCTAATTATTTAAAAAGAAAGTTAAAAACATTTTTTAACCAGGGTAGGCTTAAAAAATTAGAAGATGATATTCTATCTATTGATGATAAATTTGATTGTGTTATATTTGAAGATAATATAGCAATATTTGTTCAAAATTCTTTTGAACAAATATTTGATTATAAAGATGAATACACAAAGAAGGCTAATGAAAATATAAATATAATTAAAAATTTAGATGTTGTTAAAAATCTACAATTAGTTGAAGACGATTGTAAAAAAATCACTATAAAGAAGAAGGTTTCAAGAATTACAAGTGAAGATATTAATTGGTTTAATGATAAGATGAGAAATGATATTGAAAGAATAGAATTATTAATAAGTGAAGCAAACTTAGATATGTCAATTGAAGATAATAAAATTGTATTTAATGATACTTCAGAATTAATTCATCTAATACAAAATGATTATTTAACTTCAAAAATATCACAAGAAAATTTTGTAGCAGATAAGAAAACTAAATTGTAGTATAATAATTATAGGAGGTGGTATGTTGAATAAATTAGGAAAAGTAGTAATGTTTTTATCATCATATTCACCACTATATATTTTAATAATAACGCTTAACTATGGATTAAGTGATATTATTAATTCATTTAATAAATTAAAAGAGATATCTTGTATAGATAGTAAAGATATAATATTATACATCTTAATATTTTTACTTGTAGCATGTAATTTTATATTAAAAATTATTTTGAAAGAATCTAATAATTACTCTGAAACAATAAAAATAACAGGAGTTTGTGAAGGTAATAATAAGATTATGGATTACATTTTGGCATATATAGTATCTTTTGCAACTACTGATTTTGTTAATTTCAAAGAGGGAAATAGGCATGTGGTAGTTACTGTAGTGCTAATGCAAATATTATTATGTTATCTATATTGTAAAAGTAATATGCTATATATAAATCCGGTTTTGAATATATGCTTTGGATATGATATTTTTATTGCGACCACTAATAGGAGCAATTTAATTATTTTAACAAAAAATGTTGATAAAGTTTATCTTTTAAAAGAGCAAATTCTAAAAGATGGATTTAAAAATATAAGATTAAGTTGTTTTTCAGAGGGAATATATATTTTGAAGTAACTAATAGAATATACTACCCAAATAAAAAGCCCTAGGTCAACCTAGAGTTTTTTATTATCTTCTAAAAATCTAAGAAGTTGATAGCAATTCTATTGCGTCAAAAAAACGTCAAAAATTATTTGCTAATATTATCTTATTTATTCTACATTAAAATTTAAAAAAGTGCTTTAAAACCTAGTAAAATCAATGTTTTTATATTAAAATATATTTATATTTCGTATATATAAATATATACATGAGATGTATTTAAATATAAAAATTTAAATGAATCAGAAAAAGAGGCTGTGCGTTGAACATTAACATGAGATGTATTTAAATCATAGACAAGATGTTTCCTGTACGTTACCCTGTCCAGTTGAACATTAACATAAGATGTATTTAAATCTGCAAATAACATTACTATTGCTTCTAACATTAATTGTTGAACATTAACATAACATGTATTTAAATTCTCTAAGCATATCTGTTAAAGGTTTAATTAGTATAATCTTTACATAAGCAATTGAATAAAAAGGATAATTAGAGGAACATTAATTAATAAATTAATAATGTTTAAAGGAGTTGCTTTTATGAGTTTAAATCCATTTGAAGAAAAACCAGTTAGTATAGAATCTACTATTGAAGATTGGGGTAAATTATATCCTCCAAAGTATGATAAAAATGAAGTAGATCCATATACTAAAACACGTATAATTTTAATGAATGGTACAGAATTTGAAGCTACCTGGTTTTCACATCAATTTTCACGTCATTGTGATAATAATGATGTAAGACGAGAATTGGCTCTTATGAGAAGGATAGAGCAGCAACAACAAAAAAAGATAAGCAATCTAAGACCATTAAATGAAACTATATTAGAAACAACCATAAGTTATGAACAACTTGCAGTTGATTTAACTTGTGCTCTTGCAAAACATGAAAAAGATCATGATGTAAAAAATGCACTTGATTTTGCATTGCTTGAGGATTTTGACCATCTATATAGATATGCAGATTTGCTTGAGATGGAACAAGGTGTAAAAGCTGAAAATTTAGTAGGACATTATACGGAAATTATGCCAGGAAGACCAACAATATCACATCATCGTCATCCCTATGATTCCATAAAAAGATCTACTGATTCCAAGAAGGCTGATTTGTTGACAAATCTTAATATAGGAATCATAACCGCAGCCGAACAACAAACAATGAATTATTATATGAATGTTAGTTCCTTATATAAAAATGATATAGGTAGAAAACTGTATTTAGAAATTGGAATGGTAGAAGAACAACACGTTAGTCAATATGGAAGTTTAAAAGATACTAGATGTACGTGGTTTGAGGAACTTTTAATGCATGAGTATACAGAGTGCTATTTATATTATTCATGTTATGAAGATGAAAAAGATGAAAATATAAAAAGAATATGGGAACAATGTTTTGTTCAAGAAGTTGCTCATTTACATAAGGCTGCAGAGCTTTTGAAAGAATATGAAAATAAAGATTGGCAACAAGTTATACCAAATGGAACATTTCCAAAGTTGCTTAATTTAGGACCAAATAAAGAATATTTAAGAGAAGTATTAAAGACTGCAAGACTAACAGCTAAAAGGGAAGATTATGCAGAAGTTGATACACTTCCAGATGATTATGATTTCTTTAAATATCAAAATATTGTAAATAAAAATCTTAATGATGTTGCAAGTCATGTGGTTATAGAAGATTATATAAATAAAAAGGGAATGGATTATAGATTTGAGGAATCCCCTAATCCAATAGATGAACTTAGAGATAGAAAATGTGATAATACAACTGTTGGTAGAACTAAATGATTTATGTAAAGTTTAGTTAATAGAAAAACAGTCTTTGTATATATTTATACAAGGACTGTTTTCTATTAAATTAATCTATGTTTAAAAGTTATATAGGTTTAGAAGTTTTCTGAGTTTACAGAAACGTTCTTTTGCTTCGAAAAATAATCTTTTGTCTGTTCTCTTACACGAGGGAACAGTGCAATTAAAGCAATCATATTAGGAATTACAACTAGTCCCATAGCTAAATCTTGGATAGTCCATACAAGACTTATTTTAGTTATTGCACCTATAATGCATAAAAATGGAAAAATATATCTACAAACTGATGTAACTTTTGGACCAAATGCATAAGTAAAGCTTTTTGCTGCATTAAACCATTGACCTATAAGTGTTGTGAAGCAGAATAAAAGAAGGGCTAATGTTGCAGCATGTTTTAATGGTGCCCATATTGTTCCAAAAGAGTTAATTGCCATAACGGTCGCAGATAGTCCAGAATTATGAGTGTTTGTAACACCAATAACAAGTGCTGTTATTGTACAAACTACTATAGTGTCCAAAAATACTTCTGTAACACCTAAAATACCTTCTTCTACCGGGTGAGAAACAATTGTAGAACCGTGAGCAAATGGAGCTGTTCCTTCACCGGCTTCATTAGAATACATTCCACGAGTTATACCAAATTGCATAGATTTAGCAATTACAAGACCACCAACACCACCACCAACAGCTTTAAATGAAAAGGCTTCTCTAAAGATAGTTGCAAAAACATGTGGTACGTTTTGAATATTTAATAATATAACAAGTATTCCTGTAATTATATAGAATATTGACATTATGGGAACTAGTGCTGTAGCTATGTCAACAACTCTTTTTAATCCACCTAGTGTAATTGTCATTAAAAATGTTATTAATAAAATACCAGTTATCCATTTAGGTATATTATAGTTTGAATTAAGTATTCCAGATATGGTGTTAGATTGTACTAAATTTGCACCCATCATTTTAATGCACATAAAGATAGCGATTACAACTCCAAGCCAAGGTAACTTTAAGCCGTCTTTTATATAATACATAGGTCCACTTAAAAGATTTCCATTTGAATCCTTACCACGATATAATTGAGAAAGAACTATTTCACCATATTTTAAAGCCATACCAAAGAATGCAGCAAACCACATCCAGAATATAGATCCAAGTCCACCTGCTACTATAGCTGTTGCAACTCCAACTACATTTCCGCCTCCTACATTTCCAGCAAGAGTAACCATCATTGCTTTAAATGATGATATCGAACCCTGTCCTTTTTCAACATTTCTTGCTTTAAAAGAATCAATTAATGTTTTTTTCATTATAAATCTAAAATGTTTTATTTGAATAAATCCGTTGGAAATTGTATATAAAATCCCTAATCCTAGTAATATAAATACGAGCCATTTACCCCATATCCATGAGTTTAAAAGTGAAAGAACTTTTTCTAAATTTTCCATTAAATATATTCTCCTTTTGTATATTTATGATCTTATAACATAATTTCTTTTAATATTCTTCTATAACTTGTTTAACCAAATCTGGAAAATTGCTAATTACAATATCTATATTTTTAGAAATCATATCTTTAATAGCTTCTTCTGTATTTACAGTATAAGTGTTAACTTCTATACCATATTGCTTAATTTCCTGTACAATATCATTAGTTAAATTCCTATATAATGGATGATAACATTGTATTTGAAGGTTATTTACGTATTTGCCAGCATCAATAAGCCAGGTTTCACTTAATAATCCGTATTTAAGATTAGGTGCTATTTTTCTCATGCGAATAATGCTAAAATGATTAAAACTTGATATAATTACTTTATCTTGTAATTTGTATTCTTGAATCATATCCCATACCTTATTTTCTATACCTAGGTATTCTATTACACCAGTTTTTAATTCAATATTAGTAATTATATCTGTATCTTTTATGAGTTCAAAATATTCTCTAAGAGTAGGAATCTTATTAAAACCATATTGGTCTTTATAGATGTAAGATGCGTCTAATTTACTGATTTCATCATAAGTAAGATCTTTGATTAATCCTGTGCCATTCGTAGTTCTAGCAACATCTTCATCGTGTATAATTACTATTTCGTTGTCTTTTGTAAGTTGAACATCTAGTTCTATACCATCAGCTCCAACTTCAATCGCTTTTTCAAAGGCAAGTAGTGTATTTTCGGGATATTTACCACTAAAGCCCCTATGTGCAAAATTTTTAGTCATTTATATTTGTCTCCCTTCATATTTTAGTACAAGCTATATTATATACTGAGTGTAAATATTTTCAAAGAAATTTTAGAATTTCTATACAAAAAAATGGAGTGCACTTCATGTGAAATATACTTCATGTGAAATACATGAGAAGAGGAGAGATTTTGTGAAAAATAAAGTTAGAGATTTTAGAAATCAAGGGGGATGACGCAAAAGGAATTAGCTGATTTGGTATTTGTATTGTAAAGAACCATTATTTATCTTGAATAATGGAAATATAATCCATCTATTATGCTAGCTTATAAAATAGGGTTTTGGAGTGGCAGAGAATTTTCATGAACAATATGCTCAAAGTTAATCAAGACATACTCATGGTAGTATAGTAATGCTATTAAAGACATAAAAAAGGAAATCCCTTATAAGTTTTAACTTATAAGGGATTTCCTAATTATTAGGGATAATTAGATTTATGCTGTTATCTTCAAAAAATTTAACGTATTGTTTAGGAGGAAGTTTATCTGTAATGAAGCAATCAATATCTTCTAAATTACAATAAGTTTTAAGGGATGCAGTATCTAATTTTGAGTGATCAGCTAGTAATATTACATTTGAACTGTTCTCAACTACAGTTTTTTTTACATCATATTCAAAATTAGAAGAGTTAGTAACTCCTTTTTCAATAGAGAATCCAGTGGTAGCCATAAAAGCTTTGGAAATATTATAATTTTTTAGGAAGTTAGATGCCTCTATTCCTATAAGTGAGTTAGTTTCTCTAAATAGTGTTCCTCCTGTAGATAATATATCGACGTTAGAGTATGGTAATGCTTTCATCAATATATTAAGATTATTAGTTATAATAGTTAAATTTTTTTTATCATTTAAAAAAGGTATCATATGAACTGTTGTTGTTCCAGAATCTATAAAAATTATATCGTTGTCTTCTACAAGTTCACTAGCGGATTTGGCAATTAAGTATTTTTCTTCTTTATATTTAACTTCTCTTTGCTCGAATGGAACAGTTAGTTTTTCTTCATTATTTAAAGTTATGCCACCATAAACTTTTTTTATAATTCCTTTTTGCTCTAGTACAGTGATGTCCCTTCTTATAGTGTTTTTAGAAACGTTAAAAAGTGAACACAATGTATCTATTGAAGCATGTTCGTTTTGTAATATGTAGTTCTCAATTTCTTTTATTCTATGAGATTTCATTTTTAACCTCCTCAAGTATACAAATCAATAGATATCATTACCATTATATAGGATTAAGCATATAAATACAAGTTTTTTTCATAATATATTATCCATATAATCAAAAAAGTGAGTATACTACATGATAAAATTCCAAAAGTTAATCAAAATATAATCAAATAACAAATAAAACTATAAAATTATGGTTAAAAATATGTTGACAACGATTAAAACAGGTGATAAAATTTAATCAAAAGTTAATCAAAACACAAGGTAAGTGTTGTAAGGTTTTGTACAGATTTGTAATGTTTTGGGATTGAAGAGTAAATATTTCTAAAAACATAGAACTTAGGAGGATTTTTTATGGCACATAAAATTATTGTTCCAAAGAAAATAGTTTACGGTAAGGAAGCACTTAAAGATGCTGGAATTTACCTTAAAGAATTTGGCAAAAAAGCTTTAATTGTAACAGATGAAATCATGGTTAAGATAGGAAACGTTTCAAAAGTTACTGAAATATTAGATGCTAATGATATAAAATACGTAATATACGACAAAGTAAATTCTGAGCCAACAGATGTTATGGTTGATAAGGGAATTGAAATATACAATGCAGAACAGTGTGATTTTTTAATAGCTGTAGGAGGGGGAAGTCCAATTGATACTATGAAAGCAATTGGCGCTATGATAACAAACCCAGGAAAAATTTCAGATTATATGGGAAAAATCATAGAAAACTGTCCACCACCACTTGTTGCAGTACCAACAACAGCTGGAACTGGATCAGAAGCAACACAATTTACAATTATTTCAGACACAGTAAACAATGTAAAAATGCTATTAAAAGGACCAAACTTATTGCCACAACTTGCAATCGTTGATGCTGAAATGACAATGACAGCACCAAAGGGAGTTACAGCTGCAACAGGAATAGATGCATTAACTCACGCAGTTGAGTCTTACACATCAAGAGTTGCTCAACCTTTATCAGATACATTTGCACTATCAGCAATAAAACGTATCTTCAACAATTTAAGAAAAGCGTACAATGAAGGAAATGATTTTGAATCTAGAAATCAAATGTCACTTGGTTCACTTGAAGCAGGTATAGCATTTAATAATGCTTCAGTTACAATCATTCATGGAATGAGCAGACCAATAGGAGCATTATTCCATGTACCACACGGAATTTCAAATGCAATGCTTTTCGTAGAATGTTTAAAATTTGCAATTGAAGGAGCACCTGAACGTTTTGCAGAAATTGCAAAAGTCATTGGTTCATACAAAGAAGGTATGACTGATATGGAAGCAGCTCAAACAGTAGTTGATGAAATTTCGAAATTATGTTCAGACATAAACATACCAACTTTAGAAGAGTTCGGAATAGATAAAGAAGAGTTCTTTGCTGTTATGGATAAGATGGCAGATGATGCTTTAGCAAGTGGAAGTCCTAACAATACAATGAGACAACCAAGCAAGGAAGAAATAATAGAAATTTATAAGAGATTATGGAAATAATTTAATAATTGGAAGGAGATCCTGCTATGCCTTTAGTAAATATGAAAGAAATTTTAAACAAAGCAGATAAAGAAGGCTATGGAGTAGGTTCCTTTAGTGTTGCAAATATGGAAATGGTAATTGGGGCTATAAAAGCAGCTGAAGAATTAAATTCACCTTTAATTCTTCAGATTGCTGAAGTTAGACTTCCATATTCACCATTACATATAATAGGACCAGCAATGGTTGCAGCGGCTAAAGAGGCAAAAGTACCTGTAGCTGTTCACTTTGATCACGGTATAAATATAGAAACAATTCATCAAGCTTTAGAAATAGGATTTACATCTGTAATGTTTGATGGATCACATTATCCAATAGATGAAAATATAAAGAAAACTAACGAAGTCATAGAACTTGCTAAAAAATATGGAGCAACAGTTGAAGCTGAAATAGGACAAGTAGGTGGAAGTGAAGACGGCTCAGTTGATATAGACATAAGAGTTACTAGTATAGAAGATGCAAATAAATTTTATGCTGAAACAGGTGTTGATGCATTAGCTGTAGCAATAGGAAATGCTCATGGAGTATATAAGGAAGAACCAAAGCTTCGTATTGATAGATTAAAAGAAATCGATAACAATGTTGATGTACCATTAGTACTTCATGGTGGATCAGGAATAAGTGAAGAAGATTTCAAAAATTGTGTTAAAAACGGAATAAGAAAATTAAATGTAGCAACAGCAACATTTAATAATGTTGTAAGAAGAGTAAGAATGTTATTTGATGCGAATGAATCAGTAAATTATTTCACTTATCACGGTGAAGTTATAGACGCAGCTTATGAAAATGTAAAGAAACATATGATGATATTTGGAAGTTGCAATAGAGCATAAAAATATTAGGAGGATATTCAAAATGAATAATATAAAATTTGATGATTCAAAAAAATATGATGTAATTCCAATAGGAAGAGTAGCTATAGACTTTAATCCAACTGATATCCACAAACCACTAGAAGAAAGCAGAAACTTCAATAAATATGTTGGTGGTTCTCCAGCAAACATAGCTGTTGGACTTGCTAGATTAGGTAAAAAAGTAGGATTTATAGGAACAGTTTCAGATGATCAATTCGGAAAATTCGTTACTAACTACTTTGAAAATGAAGGAATAGATACTTCACATATAACAGTAGCTAAAAATGGCGAATCTTTAGGATTAACATTTACTGAAATTTTAAGCCCAACTGAAAGTAGTATATTAATGTACAGAAATGGAATAGCTGACTTACAACTATCTCCAGAAGATATAGATGAAAATTACATTAAAGATGCAAAAATGATAGTTGTATCTGGTACTGCACTTGCTGCAAGCCCATCAAGAGAAGCATGTTTTAAAGCAATTGAATTTGCTAAAAAACACGGAACAAAAGTTTTATTTGATGTAGACTACAGAGAATATACTTGGAAATCATTAGATGAAATTGCTGTTTACTATGCTATGGCTGGTAAAATGAGTGATATCGTAATGGGATCAAGAGAAGAATTCGACTTAATGGAAAGATTAATGGTTGAATCAAGTACAGATAGAGAAACTGCAGATAGATGGATTGAATTTGGAAACAAAGTAGTAGTTATTAAGCATGGTAAAGATGGTTCTACTGCTTATACTGAAGATGGACAAAGCTTTTCAATAAAACCATTCCCAATTAAATTATTAAAATCTTTCGGTGGTGGGGATGCTTATGGTTCAGCATTTATGTATGCTCTACTTGAAGGATGGGAAATAATCGATGCTTTAGAATTTGGTAGTGCTTCAGCTGCAATGTTAGTTTCTAGTCACAGTTGCTCAGAAGATATGCCAACAGTAGAAGAAGTAAAAGAATTTATAAAACAGAAAAAAGAAGAATACGGTGAAATGATAGCAAGAGCTTAATTTGGAGGGAGAGTCATGGTAGAAAAAATAGCACCATTAATTAAAGGATATAATGTTCTAACAGATATGAATGGTAAACATAGCAATATGCTTATGGATACTGGAATATATAAAATGGAAAAAGGTCAAGTTGAAGTGGCTTTAGATAATAAAAAAGAAAGTGCATTCTTATTATTAGACGGTAAAGTTGAAATAGAATGGCAAGGAAACAAAGAAGTAATGGAAAGACACTCAATATTTGATGAAGATCCATGGTGTCTACATGTTTCAAAAAATGTAGAAGTTAAAATAACAGCTCTTACAGATGCTGAAGTATTAATTCAAAAGACAACAAACGATAAAGAATTTGAATCTAAATTCTATGCACCAGAAGATTGTCAAAGCGATATCTTTGGTGAAGGAGTATGGAATGATACTGCAAGAAGAGTAGTTAGAACTGTATTTGATTATTCAAATGCACCTTACTCAAATATGGTAATGGGA
Organism: Clostridium massiliodielmoense; assembly: GCF_900176615.1. Classification (GTDB taxonomy): domain Bacteria; phylum Bacillota; class Clostridia; order Clostridiales; family Clostridiaceae; genus Clostridium_H; species Clostridium_H massiliodielmoense. The sequence continues at coordinate 47,687 of NZ_FXLO01000007.1, read as the reverse complement.
GAAGTTATAACTTATCCTGGTAAATGGTCAAGCTATATACCTCATGAACATCCACAACCAGAAATATATTATTATAGATTCAATAAACCACAAGGATTCGGATGCTCAATAATAGGAGATGACGTTTTCAAAATAACTGATAACAGTGTTGCTGCAATTCCAGGTGGACTTGTTCACCCTCAAACATCTGCTCCAGGATATGCAATGTACTATTGCTGGATGATAAGACACTTAGACAATAATCCATGGACAGATAGAATTAATGCAAAAGAACATGAATGGTTATTAGAACCTAATGTTAAGATTTGGCCACAGAAATAGGCTGAAACGGGAGGAATAATATATGAAAACAATAAGAATGACTGTAGCTCAAGCTTTAGTTAAATTTCTTAATCAACAATATGTAGAATTCGATGGAGAACAACATAAATTTGTTAAAGGTATATTTACTATTTTTGGTCATGGAAATGTTGTAGGACTTGGTCAAGCTTTAGAACAAGATCCTGGCGATCTTGAAGTACACCAAGGACGTAATGAACAAGGAATGGCTCATGTTGCAACTGCTTTTGCAAAACAAATGCATAGAAAACAAATATATGCATGTACTTCATCAGTTGGACCAGGAGCTGCAAACATGGTTACAGCAGCAGCTACAGCAACAGCTAATAACATTCCAGTTTTAATATTACCTGGAGATACATTTGCTACAAGACAACCAGATCCAGTATTACAACAAGTTGAACAAACTCACAACTTATCAATAACAACTAACGATGCATTTAGAGCTGTAAGTAAGTATTGGGATAGAGTAGTAAGACCAGAACAACTTATGCCAGCAATGATCAATGCAATGAGAGTATTAACAGATGAAGCTAACACTGGAGCTGTTACAATAGCATTACCTCAAGACGTTCAAGGAGAAGCTTATGATTTTCCAGAATACTTCTTCAAAAAACGTGTTCATAGAATAGAAAGAAGACCTGCAACTACAGAATCAATAAGAGATGCAGTTGAATTAATAAAATCTAAAAAGAAACCAATAATTGTTTGTGGTGGTGGAGTAAGATATTCAGAAGCTGCTGATGCTTTAAGAAAATTTGCTGCAACATTTAACATACCATTTGGCGAAACACAAGCAGGAAAAAGTGCAATAGAATGGGATTATGAATATAACCTAGGGGGAATTGGTACTACTGGTAACTATGCTGCTAACGTAATAGCTAAAGATGCTGACTTAGTAATAGGTGTAGGAACAAGATTTACTGATTTCACTACAGCTTCAAAATCATTATTCCAAAATGAAGATGTTGATTTCTTAACAATAAATGTATCTGAATTTCATGCTTATAAATTAGATGCAGAAGTACAAGTTGTTGCAGATGCTAAAGTTGCATTAGATGCAATCAGAGAAGAATTAGCTAAAACTGGTTATAAATCATCATATACAACAGAATTCAAAAATGCTAAGGATGCATGGGTAAAAGAATTAGATAGATTATTTAATATTGAATATACAGGAGAAGGATTTGTACCTGAAATAGCAGGAGAGCTTGATCATGTATTACCTGAATTCCATAAGCAAATGGGTTCTTGCTTAACTCAAACTAGAGTTGTAGGAGAAATAAACAAATTAATAGATGATGATGCAGTAGTACTTGGAGCTGCTGGAAGTTTACCAGGAGATCTTCAAAGAATATGGTGTGCAAGAAAACCTAATACGTATCATATGGAATACGGATATTCTTGTATGGGATATGAAGTTGCAGGTGCATTAGGTGCAAAACTTGCTTGTCCAAATCAAGAAGTTTACACATTAGTTGGAGATGGAAGCTTTATGATGCTTCATTCTGAACTTGTAACAAGTATTCAAGATAAAAAGAAAATAAATGTAGTACTTTTAGATAATGCTGCATTTGGATGTATAAATAACTTACAAATGGGTAACGGAATGGGAAGTTTCGGTACAGAATTCAGATTTAGAAATGAAGAAACAGGTAAGTTAGATGGAGAGTTAGTTCCAATAGATTTTGCAAAAGTTGCAGAAGGATACGGAGTAAAAACTTATTCAGTAAAAACTATGGAAGAATTAAAAGCTGCTATAGAAGATTCTAAGAAGCAAACAGTTTCTACATTAATAGATATAAAAGTATTACCAAAAACTATGACTCACGGATATGAATCATGGTGGCATGTAGGTGTTGCAGAAGTATCTAACAAACCTTCAATACAAAAAGCTTATGAATCAAAAGAAGAAGTATTAAAAAGAGCAAGAAGATATTAATAAAAAACAAATTAAAACTTTAGAAGTTTATACCACTAGTTTCTCTTAAATAATTGAGAGAAACTAGTGAAAAAATAAATTTAAAATGTAAAGGAGTACGAGTATATGTTAAAAGTAGGTATTATTGGTGCAGGAAGAATCGGAAAAGTTCATACTGAAAGTATCGCTAAGTATGTTCCAAACGCTGAAGTTAAAGCAATCGCAGATCCATTTATGAATGATGCAACAGCTGAATGGGCAAAATCAATGGGAGTTAAAGAAACTCACAAAGATTACAAAGCAATCTTAAATGATCCAGAAATTGAAGCAGTATTAGTTTGTTCATCAACTGACACTCACTCACAAATTTCAATAGAAGCTCTTCAAGCAGGAAAAAATGTTTTCTGTGAAAAACCAGTTGACCATGATCTTGGAAGAATTAAAAAAGTTTTAGAAGAAGTAGAAAAATCAGGAAAGAAATTCCAAGTTGGATTTAACAGAAGATTTGACCACAACTTCAAAGCTATTAAAGATGCAGTTTTAGCTGGAAAAGTTGGAGAACCACACATAATCAGAGTTACTTCAAGAGACCCAGAAGCTCCTCCAGCTGAATATGTAAAGGTTTCAGGAGGAATATTCCTAGATATGACAATCCATGATTTTGATATGGTTCGTTTCTTATCAGGAAGTGAAGTTGAAGAAGTTTATGCTAACGGAGCAGTTTTAGTTGATCCTGCAATAGGAGAAGCTGGAGATATAGATACTGCAATTATCACATTAAAGTTTGCTAACGGCGCTCTAGGAGTAATCGATAATAGCAGACGTGCAGCTTACGGATATGATCAAAGAGCAGAAGTATTTGGTTCAAAAGGATCAGTAGCTACTGCAAACGATACTTTATCAACAGCTGTAATAAGCACTGAAGAAGGAATAGCTTCTGAAAAACCACTATACTTCTTCTTAGAAAGATACATGCAATCATTTGGTGAAGAAGTAAGACAATTTGTTAACGCAATTGTAAACGATACAGAAGTACCAGTAAATGCTAACGATGGATTACAACCAGTATTAATCGGACTTGCAGCTAAAAAATCATTAGAAGAAGGAAGACCAGTTAAACTTTCTGAATTCAAATTCTAATAAAATTATTTAAGAAATTTAATGAATTTTACAGATATGTAGATATAATCTACATATCTGTAAATATAAAATATACAATTATTAATTCTATGAAAAATATACTTATTTAATCTTAATTAAAAAAGGAGAGAAAATCATGTTTAATAAAGATAAAGTTAAATTAGGAATAGCTCCAATCGCTTGGACAAATGACGATCTACCAGAATTAGGAAAAGAAAATACTTTTGAACAATGTGTTAGTGAAATGGCTCTTGCTGGATTCACTGGATCAGAAGTAGGTAACAAATATCCAAGAGATACTAAAGTATTAAAGAAAGCTTTAGAATTAAGAGGAATGGAAATCGCTAGTGCTTGGTTTAGTGCTTTCTTAACAACTAAGCCATTACAAGAAACTGTAGATGCTTTCATCGAACACAGAGATTTCTTACATGCTATGGGAGCAAAAGTTGTAGTTGTAGCAGAACAAGGACACAGCATTCAAGGAATGATGGACAAACCTGTATATGATGCAAAGCCTTACTTCACTGATGAAGAATGGACAAAACTAGCAGAAGGTCTTAACAAATTAGGACAATTAGCTGCTGACAAGGGAATGAAAGTTGTATATCACCACCACATGGGAACAGGTGTACAAACTACAGCTGAAATCGACAAATTAATGGAAATGACTGATCCAAACTTAGTATATTTACTATTTGATACTGGACATCTTGTATTCTCTGGAGAAGATGCTATGGCAGTATTAAAGAAATATGTAAACAGAATCAAACACGTTCACTTAAAAGACGTAAGACCAGAAATCGTTGAAAAAGTAAAAGCTGGAAAATTAAGTTTCTTACAAGCTGTTAACGCTGGAGCATTTACTGTACCAGGAGATGGATGTATAGATTTTGAACCACTATTCAAAGTTTTAGCTGAAAATAACTATGAAGGATATCTTTTAGTTGAAGCAGAACAAGATCCTGCAAAAGCTAATCCTTTAGAATATGCTATAAAAGCTAGAAAATATATTGAAGAAAAAGCTGGACTATAATCTAAAGTAAGTTCAGAAAAAAGTTATAGTTTGTAAGAAAAGTTGTTATAGTTTGTAAGTTATATTTATGTTTGTAGTTTAAGTTTGTATTAAGGGTAAATATATATTGTAATTATGAGCTTCACAAAATATTACTAATACGAGGTATAAGAGATGAAAAAAGTTAAATTTGGTATAGTAGGACTAGGTAGACTTGGAAGAAAGCATGCGGAAAATCTTGCTTTTAGAATTCCAAATGCAGAACTTTTAGCTGTATGTAGTGTAATTAAAGAAGAAGTTAAAGAGGTTCAAGACGCATGGGGAATTAAGTATGGTTACACAGATTATGAAGAAATGCTTGAAAATAAGGAGTTAGACGCTATATTTATATCATCGCCTTCAGGTTTCCACTGTGAACAAATAGAAAAGGCGTTAGATGCTGGTTTCCATGTGTTTAGTGAAAAACCATTAGGATTGTATTTAGAAGAAGCAAAAAGAGTTGCAAGAGCAGTTAATGAACATAAAGATCAAATATTCATGGTTGGATTCATGAGAAGATATGATGATTCTTATGCATATGCTAAAAAGAAAATAGAAGAAGGTGCTATAGGTAAACCTGTTCTTATAAGATGCTATGGATTAGATCCAGCAGGATCAATGGAAGGTTTCTTAAAATTTGCTAAGAGCAACTATAGTGGTGGATTATTCTTAGATATGGCTGTACATGATCTTGACCTTGCAAGATGGTATCTTGAATCAGAAGCTGATACAGTATGGGCTATAGGTGGAGCATATGAATATCCTGATTTCAATGAAATAAATGATGCTGAAACAGGAGCTGCTTTAGTTAAGTTTAAAAATGGAACAATGGGAATATTTGTAGCAGGAAGAAACTGCGCTCATGGATATCATATAGAAACTGAAATCATAGGAACAAAGGGAACATTAAGAGTTGGAACAGTTCCTCAAAAGAACCTAGTTACAGTATTTGATGAAACTGGAGCAAGACAAGAATGTGTTCAAGGTTTCCCAGAAAGATTTGACCAAGCATATTTAAGCGAAACTGAAGAATTTGTTAAATGTGTATTAGAAAACAGAAGACCAGGAGTAGTTGTTGAAGATGGAGTTAAGTCTACAGCACTTGCATATGCTTGTAAAGAATCATTTGAAACAGGAAATTTAGTTAAAGTAGAAGATTAGTAATAAGTTTGTATTTGAAGATATGACATACTAATTTAAATATATTTATTAGTATGTCATCTTAAAATATTATAATTATAATATTTTAAGAATTTTTAATTGAATTTGACGGAAATGTTTGACAGTTAAGAGTAGGGGGAGTATTTTTGAATTTATTCACATTAACAACATTCGTGTTTTTTACTGCACTAGTTGCATTTATTGCATGGTTTAAAACACGTGGAGGAGACAGAGAGTCACAAGATGGATATTTCTTAGGTGGAAGAAGTTTAACTGGGATAGTAATAGGATCATCATTAATGTTAACAAATCTATCTACAGAACAGATGGTTGGACTAAATGGTCAAAGTTTTGCGACTAACATGGGACCAATGGCATGGGAAGCAACATCAACAATTGCATTAGTGTTAATGACATTGGTATTTTTACCTAGATATTTAAAAAGTGGTATAACGACTATACCAGATTTTTTAGAAGAACGTTATGATAGAAAGACAAAACAAATCATTTCTTTCTTATTCTTATTAGGATATGTAGTAACATATCTTCCAACGGTATTATATTCAGGAGCTTTAGTATTAAATGGATTATTTAATGTTCCACAAATGCTTGGAATAAGTGAATTTAAAGCACTATTTATTACAGTAGCTTTAATTGGTATTATAGGAGCTATTTATTCAGTAGTAGGTGGTCTTAGGACTGTAGCCGTTGCCGATACTATAAATGGAATAGGACTTTTAATAGGAGGTCTTTCAATTCCTGTACTAGGAATTTTGGCATTAGGACATGGAAGTTTTACTGGTGGTATACATGCACTAATAACTGTACATCCAGAAAAGTTAAATGCAATAAATCCAGCAAGTTCACAGGCACCGCTAGTACCTTGGCCAGTATTATTTACAGGATTACTATTTAATAACTTGTTCTACTGGTGTACAAATCAATCAATTGTTCAAAGAACATTTGCAGCTAAAAATTTAGCAGAGGCACAAAAAGGAACCTTATTTGCAGGATTTTTAAAACTTTTAGGGCCTTTCTTCTTAGTATTACCAGGAGTTATAGCATTTGATTTATATGGAAATACGTTGAGTAACCCTGATATGGCATATCCAACATTGGTTCTTAATGTTTTACCAAAGCCATTACTAGGATTTTTTGCAGCAGTACTTTTTGGAGCCATATTAAGTTCATTTAATGGAGCTATAAATAGTGCTTCAACTTTATATACATTAGATATCTACAGACCGATATTTAATCCTAAAGCTACCGATGCTGAACTAGTTAGAATTGGTAAAAAATTCGGTACTATATTAGCTGTAGTATCTGTTATGATAGCACCATTTATTATGTATGCTCCAGCAGGACTATATGGATATCTACAAGAATGTTTCGGATTTTACAATGTTCCAATACTTGCAGCAGTTGTAGTTGGCTTTTTTAGTAAAAAAGTTCCTGCAATAGCACCAAAAGTTGCATTATTATCTCACATTGTATTATATACAATATCTAAATTTGTAGCATCAGATATACATTTCTTATATGTATTAGGTGTGCTTTTCCCGGTAAATGTTTTAGTAATGATTGTTATTGCTAAGATTAAGCCTAGAGAAGAAGATTTTGTACAAAAATACACAGAACAAGTAGATATTACACCTTGGAAACATGCTAAGACAGTTTCAGCTGTATCCGTTTGTTTAATGCTTATTATTTATACTATATTCTCTAAATTTGGTATAGGAGCTTAGTATAAGTTATTTAATAAAATCGTAATTACAATTAATTCTATGAGAATTAGTTGTAATTATAGCCCTACTTTGAAAACGTTTTAAAAATAACAAGAAAATTCAAAAAACTACTTGAAAACATTTTCAAAATCGTGTAAAATAATGTTGAAAAAAGAAATAAAAAGCAATAAAATGACGATTGAGTTATGACACCCAAGAGAAATTTAAAAATATAAAATTATGATCAAGGGGGAATTGAAGTGGGTATTTGGACAGTTATGTCTTTCATAGGATTTACTGTATTAGTTGCAGTTGTAGCATGGTACAAGACTAAAGATGATAATTTAGATACTCAAGATGGTTATTTTCTAGGCGGTAGAAGTTTAACAGGTATTGTAATTGGTGGATCATTAATGCTTACAAATTTATCTACTGAACAGATGGTCGGATTGAATGGTAATAGTTATATGACTAACATGGGACCAATGGCGTGGGAAGCAACATCAACAGTTGCATTAGTTATAATGGCATTAGTATTTTTACCTAAATATTTAAAGAGTGGTATTACAACAATACCAGATTTCTTAGAAGAACGTTATGATAGCAAGACAAAAAGAATAATTTCTATATTATTTTTAATAGGATATGTAGTAACATACCTTCCAACAGTTTTATATTCAGGAGCAATAGTTTTAAATGAAATTTTCGGAATTCAAAAATTATTTGGAGTAAGTCAATTTAAATCAGTAGCAATAACTGCTATAGCAATAGGTGTTATCGGAGCGATTTATGCAATATTCGGTGGACTTAAAGCAGTTGCAGTTTCAGATACGGTAAATGGTGTAGGACTTTTAATAGGAGGACTTTCAATTCCTGTATTTGCATTAATAGCATTAGGACATGGAAGCTTTGCAGATGGTATTCATACATTAGTAACTGTACATCCGGAAAAGTTAAATGCAATAAACCCAGCAAGTGCACAAGCACCATTAGTACCTTGGCCAGTATTATTTACAGGACTATTATTTAATAACTTATTCTATTGGTGTACAAACCAATCAATAGTTCAAAGATGTTTTGGAGCTAAGAACTTAGCAGAAGGACAAAAAGGTGCATTAATTGCAGGATTCTTAAAACTTCTAGGACCTTTCTTCTTAGTATTACCAGGAATTATAGCATTCCACTTATATGGAAATACATTAAGCAATGGAGACTTAGCATATCCTAAGCTAGTTCTTGATGTATTACCAAGACCATTATTAGGATTCTTTGCAGCAGTATTGTTTGGAGCAATATTAAGTTCATTTAACAGTGCTTTAAATAGTGCAGTTACATTATATACATTAGATATTCATAGACCAGTATTTAATCCAGAAGCTACAGATGCTGAACTTGTTGAAGTTGGTAAAAAATTCGGTACTGTACTTGCAGTATTATCAATAGCAATAGCACCATTCATAATTTATGCACCATCTGGATTATTTGGATACCTACAAGAATGTTTTGGTTTCTACAATGTGCCAATACTTGCAGCAGTTGTAGTTGGATTCTTTAGTAAAAAAGTTCCTGCAATAGCACCAAAGATTGCACTTATAGCGCATGTAGTGTTATATACAATATCTAAATTTGTAGCATCAGATATACACTTCTTATATGTATTAGGTGTATTATTCCCTGTAAATGTTATAATAATGTTAATAATCGGAAAAATAAAACCAAGAGAAAAAGATTTTATTCAAGAATACACTAAACAAGTTGATATTACACCTTGGAAACATGCTAAAACAGTTTCAGTAGTATCAATATGTATAATGCTTTTAGTTTATGCACTATTCTCAAAAATAGGTATAGGAGCATAAAATAAATATAAATTAATTTGTAAGTACTAACTCCTTTTTAAAATAAAAAACCAATGATTTATATAAAGTGAAAAAACATTTTATATAAGCATTGGTTTTTTTACTTTTAATTGTAGTTATAGTTGATAATAAGATTTTTCAAGTTTATAATTAAAGTTGTATGTGTAAAATTAAAAAGAAGGAGTGAAAAATACACAGTGGAGGAAGAGAACAAGAATGGAACGTACAATACGTTAATTCATTGGCATGATTTTAGATTAAAGCTTGTACTTGAAGGTGCTGTTGTAGGCTTTTTTGCAGGATTAATTGTGGTTCTATATAGATTTGGTGTAGAAACTATATGGAATTTTACAAGAAAACACTTTGTATCAAATATACATAGTTTTACTACAGTTATTTTATGGTTTTTTATATTCATTGCTATTGCTTTAATTATAGGACAAATTGTAAAAAAAGAACCTATGATTTCAGGAAGTGGAATTCCTCAAGTAGAGGGAATATTACTTAGAAAATTAAAAATGAATTGGCTTACAGTAATTATAGGAAAATTTTTTGGTGGAATATTGGCTATTGGTGGAGGATTATCTTTAGGAAGAGAAGGTCCTTCAATTCAAATAGGAGCTTCTATTGGACAAGGGTTTAGTAGAATATTTAAAAGAATTAATGTAGAGGAAAAGTATCTAATAACTAGTGGAGCGAGTGCTGGACTTGCAGCTGCTTTTAATGCGCCACTTGCAGGAGTGATGTTTGCACTTGAGGAAATTCATAAGAATTTTTCACCTTTGATATTAATTTCTGCAATGTCAGCTTCACTTACATCAGATTTTGTATCTAAACAATTTTTTGGTTTAAGACCAGTATTCGATTTTCATCTTATTAGTCCAATACCTTTAAAATATTATTTTTATCTTATTATTTTAGGAATTATAACTGGAGTATTTGGGGTTGCATTTAATAAGATGATTTTAAAAACTCAAGATATGTACGGAAAGGCAAAATGGTTAAAACCTGAAATCAGACCTATAGTGCCTTTTATTATTGCGGTTATTTTAGCATTAGTTTATCCTAATGGATTAGGTTCAGGTCATGGTCTTATAATGCATCTTTTCCATGAAAATTGGACTTTAAAAATGTTATTTGTAATTTTAATTGTAAAGTTTTTCTTTACAATGATTTGTTATGGGTCAGGTGTACCAGGAGGTATATTTTTGCCGTTGTTAATTATAGGTGCAATAACGGGAAATATATATGGAGAAATATTAGTTAAATTAATAAACCTAGATCCTATGTATATTAGAAATTTTATTGTTTTAGCTATGGCGGCATATTTTACTGCAATTGTAAGAGCACCTATAACTGGAAGTATCTTAATTACAGAAATGACAGGTTCTTTTAGTAATCTACTTTCTTTAAGTGTAGTTTCTATTATAGCTTATGTAGTTGCAGATGCATTAAAGTCAGCTCCTATATATGAATCATTATTGGAAAGATTTATTTCTAAAAATGATAGTGGAAAAAATAAATTTATTGGTAATAGCACAAATAAAGTATTATTAGAAGTAGCAGTTTGTCTTGGAACTTCTTTGGAACAAAAGAAGATAAAGGATATAAAATGGCCTGAGAGTTGTTTGCTTGTATCAATTAAAAGAGGTCAAAAAGAAATAATTCCTAAAGGTAATACAACCATTTTTGCAGGAGATTATATTATAGTTCTTGTAGATGAAGACAAGGCATCACATATAAGAGAAATATTAGTGGATATGGCAGCAGAACCATTAGTGGAGAAAAATAACATTAAATAAAAACATTTATAAATACTAAAATGGCTAGGGTAAATTACTCTAGCCATTTTAAGTATTTATTTTATAGATTTTAAATATCTTTCATTAACTATGTTCCAATTAACTATGTTCCACCAAGCTTTTATGAAATCAGCTCGTCTATTTTGATATTTTAAATAGTATGCATGTTCCCAAAGATCTAGTAATAAAAGAGGAGTAGCTCCAAGTATAGCTAAATCTTGATGTTTTTCAATTTGAATAATTTCTAATTTTTCAAATCTAGGAATCCAAACAAGAGCACACCATCCAGATCCTTCTACAGCTGCAGCAGCTGCACTAAATTGATTTTTGAAATTATCAAAATTACCAAAATCTCTGTTAATTCTATCTAAAATTTCATCAGTTGGTTCAGATCCACCAGGAATCATATTTTCCCAGAATAAAGTATGAAGAATATTTCCAGCTCCATTAAATGCTAGTTCTCTTTCCCAATGTTTAATTGTAGAAAAATCACTAGATTCTCTTGCTTCCATAAGTTTTGTTTCAGCTTTGTTTAATCCATCGACATAAGCTTGATGATGCTTATCATGATGAATTCTTACAGTTTCTTCATCATAATATGGTTCTAAAGCATTATAATCGTAAGGCAGGTTTGGTAATTTAAACATAATTTATCACCTCATACAAATTTTATTTATAAATTAATAATAGCACATTATTGGGATAATTAATAGTAATTATTAAAAAATATTTTTTATTAAAAGAAAAAAGTGCTATTTTATAAAGAATAATCATATATTATACTGTTATCTTTATAATTTTTATTAGAGGTGAGGAGGATGGAAAAGTTTAATAGTGTTAAACGAAAAGTATATTTTAAAATATGTAAAAGACGTGAAAATAAAAATATAACAAAAATTATTAAAAATAGTATGTATGTTAAGCAAAATATAAATAATGAAAGTGTAATTGGATATATAAAGTTTATAAAGGATATAGATGTACCTAGTAGAACTTTGTGTAAAAATATTATTATAGAAACATATAAGGCAATAAAAAATAGTATTGATGTAGAAGATAGCATTAAATCTGATTTAAGAATTTTATTAGAATGTAAGGGTATAAGTTTTGTATATTAAGTATAAATAAAAAGTTTTATATTGAAAATATTATTTTAAGATGTTATAATGATTAAAAAGAAAAGATAATCTTTAATGTAGTCCAGTGAGGCTGACAAGATTAATAGTTAAGTATAGTTTTAAGATAACTATAACTTCTTGTCAGCGGGCAAGAAGTTTTTTATTGTCTACAAGATTAATTTAAAGATAACTTTTTAAATCAGTCCAGTGAGGCTGAAAAAAGGAGAAGATAAATTTCTCCTTAGAAATTAAATTATAAGGAGGTTTTTTCATGTCTGAAAATACAATTCTAAAAGAAAGCATTGAAATTAAAAAAACATCAGGGGTACTAGAAATAGGAAAAAAAATGATATTAGCTTTGCAACATTTAATAGCTATGTTTGGAGCCACAGTGTTAGTACCAATTCTTACAGGATTTGATCCTTCTGTAGCACTTTTATCAGCAGGAATAGGAACATTAATATTTCATTTATGCACTAAAAGAAAAGTTCCAGTTTTCTTAGGTTCATCGTTTGCATTCATAGGAAGTATAATAATGGTTAGAGATAAATTTAATGGAGACTTAGCTTATGCACAAGGTGGAATTATGGTAGCTGGTTTTATATATATAATAATGTCTCTTATAGTAAAGAAAATAGGAGTAGATAAAATAAGAAAAGTATTACCTAATCACGTAGTAGGACCAATGATAATAGTAATAGGTTTAACTTTAATACCAACAGCTTTTGATATGGCATCAAAAAATTTTATGGTTGCAGGGTTAACTCTTGCAATAGCTTTATCAATAACATTAAAAGGAAAAGGATTTTTAAAGCAACTTTCAATATTAATAGCTGTAATAGTAGGATATTTGGTATCACTTAAACTTGGAATAGTAGACACGAAGATGATAGCTAATGCACCATTTGTATCAATGCCAAACTTTAGATTACCTAAATTCGACATGGGTGCAATTTGTATAATAGCACCAGTAGTACTTGCAGTATTCATGGAACACATAGGAGATATAACAACAAATGGAGAAGTTGTAGGAAAGAATTTTATAGAAGATCCAGGTCTTCATAGAACTTTACTTGGAGATGGACTTGCAACTTCATTTGCAGCACTTATAGGAGGACCTGCAAATACAACTTATGGAGAAAATACAGGGGTTCTTGCTATAACTAAAAACTATAATCCACAAATTTTAAGAATTACAGCAGTGTTTGCAATAGGGCTTGGATTTATAGCTAAGATAGGTGGATTTTTAAGATCAATACCAGTTCCAGTAATGGGTGGGATAAGCTTAATGTTGTTCAGCATGATATCACTAATAGGATTTAAAACATTAGGTAAAGAAAAAGTAGAATTTAATGCTAAAAATATTATAGTAATAGCAACAATAATAATAATAGGACTTGGAACAAGCTATGTGGAGAAATTTACAGGTGTAACATTAGGAATATCTGTAACAGAAGGAGTAAAAATTACAGGATTAAGTTTAGCTGCTATAGCCGGAGTGCTATTAAATATAATAATCAACAAAAAAAGTAGTTTAGATTAATTATAAAAATTTAAATAAGTTTATATATATAGTTTTAAAAAGTATCTTGAAATGCTAAAAAAAGTTAGCATTTTAGGATACTTTTTGTTTTCTATTAAAATATAACTTTGATGATTAAAGTTATATTTTGGGGAATAAAACTTATACATTGTGGAATGCTAATTTAAGGTGATGATATGTGAAAAAAACAAACGCTATAGTGAATAATGTTATAGAAAGATTAGGAATTGAGTCACAGGTTGTGGTTAAGGAAATTATAATTGGAAATACAAAAAAGATTCCTGCATATGTGATATATGTGGATGGAGAGGCTGATAAAAAACTTATAAACAAAACAATATTAAATCCGTTAATGTTAGAGATAAATGAAGAACTAGAATTAGAAGAAAGTTTGCCGGAGTATTTATGTAAAAGATATATACCTAGTAGTGATACAAAGATAGTAAAAAATTTAGATGAACTTGCTAAAGGGATAAGAACAGGCAACACGGGAATCATAGTTGATTACTTAAAAAACTATATTATGGTTAGTAGTGTAGGAGGACAGCATAGGGGAATTTCTGATCCTATAAATGAGTATTCAGTAAAAGGTACTAGAGAGAGTTTTGTTGAAGATATTCAGACAAACATAAGTATTATAACTAGAAGAATACAAGAAAAAGGATTAACTATAGAAAATTTTAAAGTAGGAAAAAGGTCCCAAACAGATTTATCTCTTATGTATATAAAAGACTTGGTAAATGAAGATGTACTAAATACATTAAAACAAAGATTAAATAAAATAGACGTTGATTCAATGAGTTCAAATGGAGTTTTAGAACAATTTATAGAAGGAAATACATACTCCATATTTCCCCAGGTATTTAATACAGAAAGACCAGATATTGTTGAGGCAAATTTAATGGAAGGAAGAATTGCAATAATTTTAAGGGGTGTATCACAAGTTATCACTGTACCGGCATTATTTGTAGAGTTTTTCCATGGAGTTGAAGATTATACACAAAGATTTTGGGTTGCCAATTTTACAAGAGTATTAAGGTTTCTTAGTATTTTAATAATTGTAACTTTACCATCAATATATTTAACTCTTATAAAATTTAATGTTCAATTAATACCAGTACAATTTATAATCCCAATAAGTCAATCAAGAGTAGGAATTGCACTTACCCCATTTATAGAAATACTTTCCATGGAAATAATAGTTGAATTGCTACGTGAAGGTGGCATGAGGTTGCCTTCTAAAATAGCTCAAACATTAAGTATAGTTGGAGGTATAATTATAGGTCAAACTGCAGTAGAGGCTAAGATAGTAAGCCCCCCTACAGCACTTATAGTAGGAATAACAGTAGTGGCTACATTTTTAATACCAAATTACGATATGTCCTTAGCAATAAGACTATTGAGATTTGCTATGCTTACAATAGCAAATTTTTTTGGAATATTTGGTATTGCTATAGGGTGGTTTTTAATAATTACACATTTATATAGATTGAGTACTTTTGGAGTACCATATTTTTCAATTCAAGACGAATTAATGAAAGACAGTTTTATAAGGGTTGCATTGCAAAAAATGAATAAGAGACCGGAAGATATAGAAAAAAGAAATATAATAAGGCAAGGAAATATTGGAATAAAAATTAGAGGTAAGAAGAATGAAAAACAAAAATAATTTACTAACTGAAAAAGAAATTTATTACTTGTGCATCAGTAGTATTATTGGAATAGGATTTTTTAAATTATCTCATGATATAGTAAAAGTTGTAGGGCAAGATGGGTGGTTACCTAATATATTAGGAATAATTTATCCATGTTATATAGCGGCTATATCTATTTATGTAATGAAAAAATTTCCTAATGATAATATTATCTCTATAGGTAAAAAATATTTTGGAAATACACTTGGAACTGTATTAGGAGTGCTTTATATAATAGAATTTCTTATGCTGATTCCAAGCATAGCTGCGGGTTTTACAAATGTGCTAAGAGTATATGCAGTAACGTTTTTGCCTAGAATAAATATAATTATTGGAATAGTTTTGGTTGCATGGTATTGTGCTCTATCAGGTATAAAAAATATTGCTAGAATGTCAAAATTAATAATAGTTATATTTTTATTGCCTATATTTATTTCTATAGGAGCATTAAAAAGTGGGAGTATACTAAACCTTCAACCAGTATTTCAATCAAGCATAAAAAAAATATTTCAAGGTGTTTTATTAACTACATTTGAGTATTCTGGAATAGAATTTTTGCTTTTAATTCATCCTTATTTCAAAAATAAAGAGACGGTACAAAGACCTATATTCAAAGCTATATTTACTTTAATGATAATATATACATGGATAGTATTTATAAGTATATATTATTTGGGACCTGAATTAGTACCCAAAAGTTCATGGCCTTTTACCTTAGTTACTGAAAGTATAGTTGTTCCGGTAATCAACAATTTTAGATTTGTTTTCATATCCTTATGGTCTATAGTAATTATAAAAACTGTATCAAATTATTATTACTATGTATCTGTTGGATTAGCATGTAATTTTAATATAGAGAATAAAACAGTTGCTATAGTATTATTTCCTATATTAATAATTATTTCTCTTTTTTATAAGAATGAAATAGTTAGAAGATATATAGGGAATATAATAATAAACTCTACAGTATTGTTTAATGTGGTATATTTAACTTTGATTTTTATAATAACATATATAAAAGAAAGAAAGAACTTAAAAAATACTAAACAAGTACAAGATAAAAGGATTTGATAGTTGTGAAATATTCTTCATTAAAAAAGGTTTATTTAGTTGGAATACTTTTAATATTTATTATTTCATATGCAATAGATGTAAGTGAATTTGTACCTATAGAAAATTTAGATATTCCAATAGCTATAGGATATGATTTTAGTACTAAAAGCAAAAAAAATCCTATGTATAATGTATCTATAGCTGTATATCAATTTCTAACTGGAAATCAGCAATTAAACACAATAGTTATTGATGGCAAGGCAGAAAGTTTAGCAAAAACTAGAGAAAACAGACAAACAAAATCTAATAAGAAATTTATACTAGGAAGTGAAAAGGTATTATTAATAAATAAGGAAGTAGCAAAAAAATCAATTTCACCTGTTACAAATATTTTATTTAATAATACATATGCAAATGATACAGCACGTGCTGCAATATTTAATGGAGATACCAAGGATGCTCTAAGTTTCAAAGTAAGAGGATATAATAGTGCAGCCGATTATATAAGGGGAATGATTGATAGTTCAATAAATTACAATTTTTTTTCGAGTAATTATAAAATGATAGATGTATATACTAGATTGGAAGGAGAAGGCAGAAATATAGTTTTACCTTATATAGAAATAAAAGATGGTATTTTTCAAATGACAGGTCTAGGAATTTTTAATAAAGATAAACTTGGATATATTGCTGATAGTAGAGAGGCAAAGATAATTAATTTATTGAGAGAAAATAATGTGTCAGGTATTGTACATTTACAAAATAAAAATGGTAAAAATACAAATTTAGATGTTTTGAGTAGAAGAAAGGTAACTTGTGATAAACAAGGAGATAAGTATAAATTTACTATAAATTTAACTTTAGATAGTGAGATTATAGAAAATGAAATATATACCAATGTTATAAATAATCCTAATGTTACAAAGAAAATAGAAAGAAATTCTGAAGAGCTTGTAAAAAAAGTAGGACATAGATTTATAAAAAAGATGCAAGATGATATTAAATTTGACTGTTTAGAGCTTGGAAAAGTTGCAGCAGCTAAATATGGAAGAAGAACAGGGACAGACTGGAATAAGGTTGTTTGTGAATCTAATATAGAAGTAAATGTTAAAGTTAATTTGAAAAGACTCGGTAGAGGGATGTTAAAGTAAAAAATTCTATAAAATTGTTAAATATAAATAAAGTGATATAATTAAGTTAAAACAAATTAAAATTTTATAGAAGGTGAATAAATGACTAAATTATCAAGAAACGATAAATGCTGGTGCGGAAGTGGAAAGAAGTATAAAAGTTGTCATCTAGTTATGGATGAAAGATTAAGTGATCTTGAACTAAAAGGACTTATAGCTCCTCCAAGAAATCTTATAAAAACACCTGAACAAATAGATGGTATAAGAGAGAGTTGTAAAGTTACTAAAAAGGTTTTAGATATGGTGGCTGAAAAAATAAAAGAAGGTGTAACTACAGATCAAATTAATACATGGGTTCATGAATATACTTTAGAACTTGGAGCAGAACCAGCTCCCCTTAATTATATGGGATACCCTAAAAGTGTTTGTATATCAATAAATGAAGTAGTATGCCATGGCATTCCTAGTGATAGACCTTTAAAAAATGGAGATATAGTAAATGTAGATGTGACAAGTAGAATGAATGGTTATTATGGAGATGCTAGCAGAATGTTTATAATTGGAGATGCATCAAGTGAAGCCATAAAATTAGTTGAAACTGCTAAGGAATGTTTAGATATAGGAATTAAGCAGGTTAGACCTTATTCTTGTACTGGAGATATTGGATATGCTATTGAAAAATTAGCTAAAGAAAAAGGATATTCAGTAGTTCGTGAATTTGGTGGTCATGGAGTTGGAGTAGATTTTCATGAAGAACCGTTTATAGATCATTGTGGTGTAAAGGATACTGGAATGGTTTTAGTTCCTGGAATGACATTTACAATTGAACCTATGATAAATGAGGGAACTTGGAAATGCAAAATTTTAGATGATGAATGGACAGCTGTTACAGCAGATGGAAAATTAACAGCTCAGTGGGAACACACAATTTTAGTAACTGAAGATGGTGTAGAAATATTAACAGCATAGTTTTTAAATAAAATTACAAGGAATATATTGATTAACCATAAAAACTAATTTTAAACAATCAAGAATCTTTAATAGGCTGTAGTATTAAGAATAAAATATTGCAATGTATTGTGCTAATTTTAAATTTGTGAATAAATATATTGCATATATATTTCTTAATAATATAGCTTTTTGTTTTAAATACTATATTTTTATAGCAATTTGCAAAAAAATATTGAAATAATTTGAATTTGTGATAAGATTTATGAATATATACGCTATTAATGAATAAATTAAATTGGGGTGTTAAACATGAATGATATTATAGTAGCTAAATTTGGGGGCAGCTCATTAGCAAGTGCAGAACAATTTGAAAAGGTTAAAAAAATTGTTCTGGAGGATAGTAACAGAAAATATATAGTTCCTTCAGCACCTGGAAAGAGAAATGATAAAGATTATAAAGTAACAGATCTTTTATACCTATGTCATGCTCACGTTGAAAATAGGATTTCTTTTGATGATGTTTTTAAAATTATTGATGAAAGATATAAGGAAATAGTAAAAGATTTAGGATTGTCAATGGATATAGATTCACATTTAGTTAATATGAAAAAAATAATTTCACAAGGAGTAAGTGTTGATTATACCGTTAGTAGAGGAGAATACTTAAATGGAATAATACTTGCAAATTTTTTAGAATATGAATTTGTAGATGCTGCTGAGGTTATTGCATTTGATAAATATGGATGTTTTGATTCTAAAAAGACTAAAGAATTAATCACAAGTAAACTAAAAAATGTTGAAAGAGCTGTTATACCTGGATTTTATGGGGCTATGCCAGATGGAAACATTAAGACTTTTTCAAGAGGTGGATCGGATATTACAGGAGCTATTTTAGCAAAGGATGTAAAAGCTAAGTTATATGAAAACTGGACTGATGTTTCAGGATTTTTAATGGCAGATCCAAGAATTGTAGACAACCCTAAGCCTATTGAAAAAATTACATATAAAGAGCTTAGAGAACTTGCGTATATGGGGGCATCTGTATTGCATGAAGAGGCTATATTTCCAGCTAAAGAAGGGAATATACCTATAAACATAAAAAACACAAATAGACCACAAGATAAGGGAACTTTAATATTAAATGAAGTAAACTATAAAAATGGTGGAAGAAGAATTACTGGTATTGCAGGTAGAAAAGATTTTACAACAATTGTGGTACAGAAAACTTATATGAATGCGGAAATTGGATTTGGTAGAAGATTACTTTCAGCATTAGAAACATATGGTATTTCTTTTGAACATATGCCATCTGGAATAGATACAATATCTATTGTAATAGATGATGCACAATTAGATAATAAATTAGATAAATTGCTAGAAGAAATAAAAAGACAATGCAATCCAGATTCTATACATGTGATTCCTAATATGGCACTAATATCTACTGTTGGAATGGGAATGGCAAAAGCAGTAGGTACATCTGAAAAAATATTTTCAGCTCTTGCTAAAAGCCATGTAAATATAGGAATGATAGATCAAGGTTCTAGTGAGATAAATATTATAATTGGTGTGGATGCAGAAGATTTTGAAATAGCTATAAAATCTATATATAAAGCATTTCAATAAGTTATTAAAAGTTATAAAATTTAAAAGTATTGACAGAAAAGGAATAAAGTATTATAATAAATATCAGTTTAGAGAGAAAATTGTAAAATTAAATAAGTCTTATCAAGAGTGGTGGAGGGACTGGCCCTATGAAACCCGGCAACCAGTATACGATTTTTGTATATAATGGTGCTAAATCCTGCAGTGCAAGCTGAAAGATGAGGATAAGTAGGAAGTTTATATGACCTAAGGATATCCTTAGGTCTTTATTTTTTAAATAAATTAGGGGGTGTTGAAATGATAGAAATAAAAAGTGTGGAGAAATATTTTGGGGACAGTAAAGTTTTAGATGATATAAATCTTCATATACAAAAAGGAGAAATACATGGAATAGTAGGTTACAGTGGAGCTGGAAAATCTACACTTCTAAGATGTATAAACGGACTTGAGACTTATGATTCTGGAAATGTTATAGTGGACGGAAGAGAAGTTAAAAATCTAAAAGAAAAGGAACTTAGGGAATTTAGAAAAGAAATAGGAATGATATTTCAAAACTTTAGCTTATTAAACAGAAAAAATGTTTGGAAGAATGTAGCGCTTCCTATGGAAACTTGGGGATATAAGAAAGAGGAAATAAATAAGAGAGTAAGAGAACTTTTGGAGTTAGTTGAACTTGATGATAAGGCAAAGAGTATGCCTAAGGAATTAAGTGGTGGACAGAAACAAAGAGTTGCAATCGCAAGAGCATTGACGCTAAGTCCTAAAATCCTTCTCTGTGATGAGGCAACATCAGCATTAGATCCTAAAACTACAAAATCAATATTAGAGTTACTAAGAGAAATAAATGAAAGTCTTGGGATTACTATTGTAATAGTAACTCATCAAATGGAAGTTATAAAAGAAGTTTGTAGTAAGGTTGCTTTAATGGAAAAAGGAAAACTAGTGCAATCAGGTAATGTGGATGAACTATTTTTACATCCTACTACACAAATGAAAAAACTTTTAGGAGAAGAAGAAGTATTACCGGACGAAGGTATAAATATAAAAATATTTTTTCCAAAAGAATTAAGTCAAAATTCAATAATTACATCAATGGCAAGGGAACTTCAGATGGATTTTTCAATTGTTTGGGGAAGACTTGAAAAATTTAATGAAGGTGTTCTAGGGAGTCTAGTTATAAATATTAAAGAGGAACAAAAAGAAGAAGTATTTAGTTATCTTGGATGTAAAGATGTTAATTGGGAGGTGTTATAGGATATGGAAGAAATATTAATACCAGCACTCTGGGAAACATTATATATGGTTTTAATATCTACAGTTTTAGCTATAGTAGTAGGTTTCATACCAGCAATTATTATGATTATTACATATAAAGACGGACTTAAACCTAATGCAGCTGTATACAAAGTTTTTGATGTTATTGTAAATGTATTGAGATCTTTTCCTTTTATAATTTTAATGATAGTATTAATACCTTTAACTAAATTTATAGTTGGAAAATCTACAGGAACAACAGCAGCTATTGTGCCACTAACTATAGGATGTGCACCATTTGTAACAAGAATTATAGAGTCATCCCTTAAAGAAGTAGACAAGGGTGTCATTGAAGCTGCAAAGTCTTTTGGGGCGAGTACATTTCAAATTGTATTTAAAGTAATGTTAAAAGAAGCATTACCGTCAATTATATCTGGAATGACATTAACACTTATAAGTATGGTCGGTTTCTCTGCTATGGCAGGAGTAATTGGGGCAGGAGGACTTGGTGCTGTAGCTATGAATTATGGATACTATGCTTTTAAAAATGATGTTTTGATAGTTACAGTAATAGTTTTAATAGTGTTAGTTCAAGTGCTACAAAGCATAGGAACACTTATATATAAGAAAGTAACAAAATAAATTTAATATAAAATATTTAGGGGGTAAATGAATATGAAAAAAAGAATATTATCAGTATTACTTGCAAGTACATTAATTATAGGGGTAGTTTCATTAGTTGGCTGTGGAAGTAAAAAAGCAGCTGATGATAATGGAAAAAAGACTACGATTGTTGTAGGGGCATCTCCAAAGCCACATAAAGAAATTTTAGAAAAGGTAAAACCTATTTTAGAGAAAAAAGGATATAAATTAGAGATTAAAGAATTTACAGATTATGTAATACCAAATACTGCACTTGAAGAAGGAGAAATAGATGCAAACTTTTATCAACATATTCCTTATTTAGAACAATTTAATAAGGAAAAGGGAACTCACTTAACATACGTAGCAAAAGTACATTTAGAACCTATGGGCATATATTCTAAAAAAGTAAAGAGTGTTAAAGATATAAAAAATGGTGCTACAATTTCAGTACCAAATGATCCAACTAATGAATCAAGAGCTTTAAGATTATTAGAAAAACAGGGGCTATTAAAGTTTAAAAAGGGAGAACTTATAACTAAACTTGATATTTATGAAAATCCTAAGAACATAAAAATACAAGAAATAGAAGCAGCACAACTTCCAAGAACATTATCTGATGTTGATGCATCTGTAATAAATACTAACTATGCATTACCAGGTGGATTAGATCCATTAAAAGATGCTCTTGCATTAGAAGACAAAGATTCACCATATGCTAATATTATTGCTGTAAAAGAAGATAATAAAGATAAAGATTATATAAAAGCATTAAAAGAAGCTGTAAATTCTGAAGAAGTAAAGAAATTTATACAACAGGAATACAAGGGAGCAATAATTCCATCCTTTTAATTAAATAATATATATTGAAGAAGCTGTCGAAAATATTTCGGAAGCTTCTTCAATATTAGTATAAAATTGACATAAAAAAACTAGAATGATATAATAAAAAAAATTCTGTGAATTTTCAAATTACAGGATTTTCAAGACATCAATTGTTATAAGGAGGATAAGCAATGAAGGATTCATATGTATTCTATCAGGGCAATATGGTTATGGAGGATACAGTAAGTATAGGTATAAGATCTAAAGCTTTTAATTATGGACTTGGGTGTTTTGAAGGAATCAGAGCTTATTTAAACGAAGAAAATAATGAACTCTATGTATTCAGAATGAAAGAGCATTATGAAAGATTACTTCAATCTTGTAAAACCTTGAACATAAAAATACCTTATACTGTAGAAGAACTTATGGAAATAACTGTGGAATTACTTAGAAAAAATAATCTTAAAACCACAACTTACATAAGACCTGTAGCATATAAAGCCGGAGAATCTATAGCAACAACATTAATGGACAATGATGATCGTTTTTTAATTTATTGTAATCCTATGGGAGGATACACAGATAAGAAGGAGCTTAAAGCTGCGGTTACGTCTTGGATGAGAGTTGAAGATAACATGTTACCACCGAGAACAAAAGCTACAGCAGCATATTTAAATTCTGGACTTGCTTCTTTGGAAGTTCTAAGAAAAGGATATGATGAGGCTATATTCTTAACTAGAAATGGACATGTATCAGAAGGGACAGCAGAAAATATTTTCATGATTAGAAAAGGGCAATTAGTAACGCCACCACCTTCAGATAATATATTAGAAGGAATAACTAGAGATACTATAATGATATTTGCAAAGGAAGAACTTGGACTTGATGTTATTGAAAGAAGTATAACAAGGACAGAACTTTATTCGGCAGAGGAGTTATTTTTTGCGGAACAGCAATGGGTATAGCCCCGATTATTGAAGTGGATGACAGGGTTATAGGGAATAAAAAGACGGGAAATATAACAGAAAAATTAAGAAAGTTATATTTTGATGTTTCGACATATAAAAATCCTAAGTATGCTAGATTTTGTACTAGGGTGTAAGCGTGTTTAATACTTTAAGTTAGTATTAATATAATAGTATATAATTAAATTTATAATTTTAGATTAGGAGAATAAGATGCTAGATAATAAGTTAATTACATTTTTGACATTGGCGAAAGTTAAAAATTATACAAAGACAGCTGAAATACTTAACTTAACTCAACCAGGTGTTTCTCAACATATAAAGTTTTTGGAAGAATCATATGGAATAAAATTTATAAATAAACAAGGGAAAAATATATTTCTTACAGAAGAAGGAGAGGAATTTTTAGCTTATGCAGAGGAAGTAAATCGTCAAGAAAAAATTATATGTCAAAAATTAAAAAGCAAGTTTTCTTTAGAAAGAAAATATAATATAGGAGCAACTTTGACTATAGGAGGATATGTCCTTCCTCAGGTTCTTGGAAAATTTAAAGAAAATTATCCCAATATAGATATTATTCTCAATGTATTCAATACTGATATAATACTAGAAAAGATTTTAAAAGATGAAATTCAATTGGGACTTATAGAAGGACCTTTTGATAAAAGTAAATTTAAGCATATAAAATTAAAGGAAGATGAACTTGTTTTAGCAGCATCAAAGGATCATCCTTTTTCAAATATGGAATTTGTAACATTAGAAGAAGTAATTAATGGAAAACTTATTTTGAGAGAATGTGGTTCAGGAACTAGAAAACACTTCGAAAGCGAAATAAAAAGTCGCGGATACACTCCTAAAGATTTGAACATATACATGGAAGTAGGAAGTATAGATGCTATAAAAGCTTTAGTTGAAGCAAATTTAGGATATACTATTATATCTAAAGAAGCTATAAAAAGAGAGTGTAAATTAGGAGTTATAAAAACTATAAATATTAAGGACCATGCTTTGAAAAGCATAAAATTTTATAGAGAGTTTAACTTTGTATATAGAAACGAAGTATTGAGTGATTATCTAAAAAATTTTATAGATTTTTGTTTAAAAAACATATAGCGTAATCAAAATACTGTTAATAAAATATTTTATTAACAGTATTTTATATTTAAGCATTATAGTATACTAAGCGTTGAGGGATTTAATTTATAGATTACATCTTTTCTTTCAACTACAATTTCTACTTTTTCTCTTACTATAGGATCGCTTATGACAGCATTTATAAGTTCACGAGTAGGATTTATAGCTCTTGGATTTCCAACAGATTTAAACATTGAAAAGTCCCCTAAAGTATCACCATATGCATAACTTTTATTTAAGTCAATGTTATATTTTTCAACAAAATTATTTATAGCCTTTTGTTTATTTACTCTATCCCACATAGGAATTATATCTCCGGTGTATTTTTGGTTTTGGTCAAATAAGTAATCTGTTCCTATATAATCATCAAATCCATGTTTTATTGCCATTTCACGAACAAGTTCTACAGGGCTTCCTGAAATTGTTATAAGTTTATGACCTTGAGATTTATGCCAAGCTATCATATCTCGCGTATAGGTATAAACGCGATCCCCTTTAGATGCAATGACTTTTTTAGCAATAAATTCTACTTGCGTTCTGTGAAGTCCTCTTATAGCTTCTATATAAATGTCAGCCATTTTTAGAAGGTAATCATCATAGTTACCTATTCTTTTATCCCACTTAACATAATAGTGTCTAACCTCATTATACCAACGATCAGGTTCTATAAATTCTGATGTTATAAATTTTTTAAATATTTCGGTAATTAACCCTTCTCTATATAATGTCCCGTCAATATCAAAGAATGCCGCAATTGTTTTCATATAATATCCCCCTTTATATAGTTTATACTTATTATATCCTATAAGATATAACCTTAAAAGTGAAAACATTAAAACCTTATTTAAGGGCAAAATATTATTAGAAGATAGACTTTTAGTAAAAATCTTGCTATAAACAGTAATGTAGATTAAAATAGAATTTAAGCCAAATATTAATAATAGAATAAATATTACAAAAAATAAATTATAGAAATACAAATAGTATATAATCATAAATAGAAAAGGTGGATAATAAATGATTGAAATAGGAAAAATACAAAGTTTAAAGGTATCAAATATAGCTAATATAGGTGCTTATTTAGATGCGGCAACAGGAGAACAAAATGACAATATTCTTCTTCCAAATAATCAATTACCCGAAAGTATAGAAGAAGGGGATGAAGTTGAGGTATTTGTATACAGAGATTCTGAAGATAGACTAATTGCTACACGAAAAACCCCTTTAATTCAGGTGGGGGAATTAGCTGTTCTAAAGGTTAAGGATACAACAAGAATAGGAGCGTTTGTAGATATAGGGCTTGAACGTGATGTACTACTTCCTTTTAAGGAACAAAAGTATAAGGTTCTTCCAGGAAAAGAATACTTAGTAGGAATGTATATAGATAAGAGTGGAAGGTTAACTGCAACAACTTATGTATCTAAATTTTTATCTTCGGATAGTCCATATAAAAAGGAAGAATGGGTTAAAGGAACAATATACTCAATAAACAAAGAAATAGGAGCATTAGTTGCAGTTGATAACAAATACAAGGGTTTAATTCCAAGAAGTGAAGTTTATAATGAATTAAAAATTGGAGACACAGTAGAGTGTAGAATAATAAGAGTAAGAGATGATGGTAAGCTTGATCTTGGAACAAGAGAAGTTGCATATAAGCAAATGGACAGTGATTCTGAGATGATATTGGAAAAATTAAAAAAATATGATGGATTTATGTCCCTAAATGATAAAAGTAATCCCGAAGAAATAAAAGAAAGATTAAAAATAAGTAAGGCTGCTTTTAAAAGAGCAATAGGTAGACTTCTTAAAGAAGAGAAAATAGTTCAGACAGAAAAAGGAATAAAATTAAAATAATATCTTAAAGTAAAGGAATTTATAGATGCTATGAGTATCATAAGTTCCTTTTTTATTATATGTTTATGTCACCTAAAATGATAATTTAAATACTATATTACTATGGGATGTTATATAAGCAATAACATATAGAGGTGGTAAACATAATTAAAAAATATTTTGGAATAAATATAAAAAAATGCGAGTTCTTAGGAAGAGGAAGAGAAGGTAGGGTATACAAAACTGCGGACAATTATGTGATAAAACTATTTAAAAATAAAAAAAGTTGTATAGATGAGTATAACATCTTAAAAAGGATGGAAGGCAGTGAATATTTCCCTAAAGTCTTAAAAAGAAAAGATAAGATTTTAATTAGAGAATGTGTTAATGGAATATCGCTAAAAGAATATGTAAGAGAAAAAGGAATGCCTAAAGAAATAGCCTATAATTTATTTGGATTATTAGAGGAATTTAAGAATAATGGATTTACTAGAATTGATATGTCTATAAGACATATTTATGTTCAAGAAGATTATAGATTAAAAATTATAGATCCGAGAAAAGCGTATATTAAAGTAGAAAAATTTCCAAGAATTTTACTCAGAGAATTAGAAGAAGAGAATGTATTAGATGAATTTATAAAAACTGTTTTAGAGATAAAACCAGAGGTTGCTAATAAATGGATAAAAAAATTAAATTCATAAATTTAATTTTTTAATAATAAAGTGTATTTATAACATTAATATGTATAATACACGAGTTCGTGTATTATACATATTATGATTATAAGAATTAATACAATTAAAGGTGTTAATATGAATAAAGATTATGAAAACAATTGTGGTCTTGATTTAAGTAAGTGTAAGTTTTTGGGAGAAGGTCATCATGGAAAAGTTTTTTTAATGGAGGACGGCAAGGTTATTAAAATATGTACAACAGTACGAAGTTGCAAATCTGAATACCTTATATTAAAAAAAGTAAATGGTTCTAAATATTTTCCTAGAGCATACAAATACGAGTATTTGTATATGATAAGGGATTATGTTGGTGGGGAATGTATGAGAGATTATATAAGAACCCATGGACTTAGTAAAACGTTAGCTTCCAATGTTATTAAATTACTGGAGGAATTTAAAAAATTAAAGTTTACAAAAATAGATATACGGTGTAAAGATATTTTTGTACAAGAAAAAGAAAATGTTATGGTTATTGATCCTAAAGGTTGTTATAGCAGGCATAAAAGATATCCAAGTCATCTTATAAAAGGATTAAAAAAATCAATGTACTTAGAAAAATTTTTAAAGGTATTAAAAGATGAAAAACCAGATTTGTATGAAGAATGGATTTTAAATGGGTATTTAAAATAGGACTATTAAAAAGTAGTCCTATTTTGGTTAAAAAAGTTATAAAAATGAAAAAAATTACAAAAACTGTACTAATAGAGTTGAAGAAATGATATAACTGTGTTATAATACATATACCATTTAAAATTTAATAGGGGAAGGGGGATACAATATGTCATTT
The DNA here is from genome assembly GCF_900176615.1 of Clostridium massiliodielmoense. GTDB lineage: Bacteria > Bacillota > Clostridia > Clostridiales > Clostridiaceae > Clostridium_H > Clostridium_H massiliodielmoense. Next base: position 19,419 of record NZ_FXLO01000007.1, on the reverse strand, counting down.
CTATTTTGGAGTTTAATACTTGGAATAATCCTAGTAGATAGATGGACTAAAAGAAAGACTATTGCTATACTAGAAAACACGGAAGACAATAAATCTTTAGAATTAGTAGAAAATAAGTTAAAGTTGATGATTGAAGATAGAAAATCAAAGCAACTAGATGGATATGAAGGTGGAATTAGTTTAGTAGTTAAGATAACTTTAATACTTCTTCTATGTGCGATGATTTATTTTATTAGGCTGATGCAATATCAAGGGGATATAGGACTAAAATTTGCACTTTCCTTTATAATCGGTGGAGGATTTGGAAATTTAATTGATAGATTAGGCTATGGCTATGTTATAGACTTTATATGTATTAAGGGAACACGAAATATAGCATTTAATTTGTCAAGAGTATTTATATTAACGGGGTTAATATTATTGATATTCAATTTGAGATAAAGTGAGTAAAATATTTTTTTTAGCGAACATTGTTAAAAATTTAACGGCAAAAAGGGTGAATTTATAGTTATTGAATAGATTATGTCAAATACTATTGTTAAAATTATTAAAAAATTAACGAAAAAACGCCTAATAAATAAATATTATAGAAAAATATGTATAAATATATAGAAAAAGACATAAATATATGATATATTATATTTAAAGAGTTCTCGTCCCAAGAATTAGAACTAGCATTAATGCTAAAAAGTAAAATAAAATAATTCAATAATTGTAAGGAGAGGATTATGGTGAATTCCTCTCCTTATTTTTATAGTATCCTTAAAATCTAAAATTGTAATTTTAAAAAAACAATATTAAAGTCTATATTAAAATTTATATAAAATTTATCAAAAAAATGGGGGGATTTTATGGGTTTCATGAGAAAGTTTAATGTAAGAGCTAAATTAGCATTTAGCTTTGGGGTTTTAGTACTTCTTATTATAGTTTCAGGAATAACTGGTCTTATAAATTCAAACAAGATAAATAATGGATCTAATACCACTTATTCAAAGCACCTTTTAGCTATTAGAGATATAGAAAGTGTAAAAGCAGGTTTAAATGATGAAAAGGCAAGTCTTATGAATCTTATCTATAATGTAAATATGGGTCAAGAAGATATACATAATGAAATTTTAAAAATAGGAGATTTAAAAATTAGAGATGTAAATGCTATGAACCATTATGATAAAATACCAAAAGGAGAAAATGAACAAAAATTATATGATTATTTTAAAGAAAAATTAGCTAAATATAGACAAGGTAGAGATAATATAATAAATCTTGTTAAAGAAAAAAATTATACAGAAGCTCAACAAGTTTATAATTCTCAAGTTAAATTAATAAGAGAAGATATGGAACAAGTGCTTAATAAGATTAGTGACATGAATATTTCAGAGGCAAGAAATCAGCATGAAAATAATGAAAAATCATTTAGAAACATAAGAATACAAATGATGAGTATAACTATTATTGCAATAATAGTATCTATATTATTAACCATATTTATTGTAAGGGATATAACAGCAGCTCTTTATAAAATAAAAAATTATGCTGTGAAATTATCTAAGTATGATTTTTCAGAAGAAATAAAAGTTACAGGCAAAGATGAATTTAGTGATACTGCTTTAGCTTTAAATGAAGCCCATCATAATATAAGAGAACTTATAGAAGTAATAAAAAATGACTCTAATAATATGTCGGACATGAGTGAAAATTTATCTAGCACAGTTCAAGAAATAACAGCTAAGATAAGTGAAGTTGATGAACTTACTAACAATATAAATAACGAAATCCAAGATTCTAGTAAATCTAGTGAAGAATTAAGTTCATCTATAGAAGAAATAAATACAACAGTAGAAGAATTATCTAATAAATCTGTAGAGGCTAGTGAAAATGCACTAAATGCTAAGGAGAGATCTATAAAAGTACAGCAAAATGTAAAAAATGCTGTTGGATATACAAGAAAGGTTTATAAAGAAAAAGAAGATAGTATATTAAAAGCTATACAAGAAGGTAAAGTAGTAGAAGAAGTAGGGGTAATGGCAGACGCTATAGCAGGTATTGCTGAGCAAACCAATTTACTTGCTCTAAATGCAGCTATAGAAGCAGCAAGAGCTGGAGAACATGGAAAGGGATTTGCGGTAGTTGCTGAAGAAGTTAGAAAGCTTGCAGAACAATCAGCAGATACTGTATCAACAATACAAAGTACAATTCAAAAGGTACAATCAGCATTTGAAAATTTAGCTGTAAATAGTGATGATATACTTCAATTTATAAACAAAAATGTAACTAAAATATTAGATGAATCTTTAGAAACAGGAAAAGATTATTATGAAGATTCAGAGTATATTAGTAATATGTCAGAAACATTGGCATCTATGACAGAGGAAATTAATGCCACAATAAATCAGGCGGCTTCTGGAGTACAAAATATGGCAGCAAGTTCACAAGAATCTGCAAATCATACAAGTGACATATTAGAAAGTTTAGGAACAACTAATAATGCAATGAAGGAAGTAGCAAATACATCATTGAAACAATTAGAACTTGCACAAAAGCTTAATGAGCTTATTAAAAAGTTTGAAATATAAGTCATTATGATAATTAAAAGGCATATCTTAATTTAATAAGAATATGCCTTTTAATATGCTCAATTAACTTAGTTTTTAAAGCTATGAATTGGTGCAGGAATTAATCCACCGCGGTTTACAAAATCAGCACTGCTAAATTTGCTAACACTCATGATAGGAGCTCTTCCAAGCAATCCACCGAATTCAACCATATCTCCAACATCTTTACCAGGAACAGGAATTACCCTAACTGCTGTAGTTTTATTATTAATAACTCCAATTGCAGCTTCATCTGCGATTATACCTGAAATTGTTTCTGCAGAAGTAGTACCAGGAAGTGCTATCATATCAAGGCCGACAGAACATACGCAAGTCATTGCTTCAAGTTTTTCTATATTTAATGAATTTTTTAGGACTGCATCAATCATTCCAGCATCTTCACTAACAGGAATAAATGCACCGCTAAGACCACCAACTCTAGAAGCGGCCATTATGCCACCTTTTTTGACTGCATCATTTAAAAGAGCAAGTGCAGCAGTAGTACCAGGTGCACCACAGCTTTCAAGACCCATTTCTTCTAAGATATGAGCAACACTATCTCCAACTGCTGGAGTAGGAGCTAAAGATAAATCTATTATTCCAAAAGGAACGTTAAGTTTTCTAGATGCTTCAGCAGCAACTAATTGACCCATTCTTGTTATTTTAAATGCAGTCTTTTTTATAGTATCTGCAACTACATCAAAGCTTTGACCTCTTACACTTTCAAGAGCTTTTTTTACAGTTCCAGGACCACTAACACCTACATTTATAATACTTTCTGCTTCACCAATTCCATGGAATGCACCAGCCATAAATGGATTATCCTCTACAGCATTTGCAAATACAACAAGCTTTGCACAACCAAGACCACCTGTATCTTTAGTTAGTTCTGCTGTCTCCTTTATTATATGACCCATTTTTTTTACTGCATCCATATTTATTCCATTTTTACTTGTTCCTATATTAATAGAAGAACAAACTTTTTCAGTTTCATATAGAGCTTCAGGGATTGAATTAATTAATTTTATATCTCCATTAGAATACCCTTTATGTACTAAAGCAGAAAAACCACCTATAAAATTTATGCCTACAGTAGAAGCAGCTTTATCTAACGTCTTAGCAAATTCTACGTAGTTTTCATCATTACAGCATTGTGCTATTAATGAAATTGGAGTAACTGATACTCTTTTATTTATAATTGGTATTCCAAATTCGGTTTCTATTTCATTTCCTACTTTAACTAGATTTTCTGCGTATCTTGTTATTTTATCATAAATTTTTTGACGGCTACGAGCTCCATCACAATCACAGCAATCCATTAATGATATTCCCATAGTTATTGTACGAATATCTAGTTTTTCTTTTTCAATCATTTGAATAGTTTCAATTATTTTATTTTGACTAATCATTTTTACACCCACTTTTAGATATTATGCATAGAATTAAAGATATCTTCATGTTGAATTTTTATTGAAAGATTAAGTTCTTTTTCTTTTTCTTCTAAGATTTCTTTTAATTCTTTGAAAGATTTTGTTCCATTGGATAGATCAACCAGCATTATCATGGTAAAATATTCTTGAAGAATTGTTTGACTTATATCAAGAATGTTTACATTGGATTTTGCTAGAATATCACTTACACTTGCAATGATACCTGTAGTGTCCTTCCCCAATACTGTTATAATTGCTTTCATCTTTTAACCCCCTAAGTAATATTATTTAAATAATACCTATATAATAAAATTTTATGTGGATTTTATTATAAAAAATATTTATATAAATATATCATATAATAGGTAATAATAAAATAAAAGGTAAAATAAGAAAATATTTTAAATAATTATTAAGGAATGACATAAAATTAAATATTAGAAAGGAGTATTTTAATGAAATTTACATTAAAAAAAGGTATTTTAATTTTTCTTGTATGTATGGTATTGGAACTAAGTTTTGGAGTTAGTAGAGTATTTGCTATAGATGAGATATATAAGTCATTAAATTATTCTGAGAAAGTTGATACAAATAAGGAATGGAAAATTAATTTTAATAAAACCTTAGACAAAAGTACATTACAAAATAATATTAGTGTATTAGAAAAAGATTCAGAAAAAGAATTACCTATAAAAATACAATACAATATCAAAGATAAGTTTGTTATTTTAAAACCTATATCTAAGTTAAAGTTTAATAAAGAATATATTTTATTAATTAAAGATGGAATAAAATCAAGTGAAGGAAAAAGATTATTAAGAGGAGTAAGATTTAAATTTAAAACTAAAGCTTTAGATAATCATTTAAACAAAGACTTAAATGGAGATTCACTTTTGAAAGAAGATTTTGAGGATCCAGGAAATAATATAAATAATAAGGAAGATTTTTACAAGGCTTTAAGATATTCTATGGCAACATTTAAAAGTAAGATTACTTTAAATATAAATAATTATAATTCTAAAGATTATTCTCTTTATATAATAAATGATATATTGAGAGAAAATCCAATAATTGATTATGGATATAAAGGGGTATCAGGGAATATAGGTATATCAAGTAATAAAGCTATTATGAATGTAGAATTTCAATATTTTTATTCAAAAGAGAAAATGGAATATATGAAAGAAAAGTCTAAAGAGAAGACAAATTATATAATAGAAAGGGTTATAAAAGAGAATATGAGTGATTATGAAAAAGAATTAGCTATACATGATTATTTAGTTAATAATTCAACTTACGACAAAAGGTTGTTTACAGGTAATATACCACAAGAGTCGTATACAGATTATGGCATTTTAGTGAATGGTGTAGGAGTATGCGAAGGATATGCAAAGGCTATGTATAGAATTTTGAATTCTATTGGTATAGAAACACTATTTGTAACGGGAAAAGGTATAAGTAAGGATGGTTCAGCAGAACCTCACGCATGGAATATAGTGAAAATAAATGATGGGTATTATCAAGTAGATGTTACATGGGACAACCCTATTACGCCAAGTGGAAATAAAGAGTTGCGTTATGATTACTTTAATATAACAGATTCAAAAATGAAAAAGGATCATATATGGGATGCATCATTATATCCAAGATGTAATAAAGAAAATTATAATTTTAAAAAATTTGTAGCTTAAACTATTAAAACAATATATAATTAGCTTAAATAGTTTATAAACTTAAGATGAAGGGATGATTTTATGAGATATGAAGGCGTAGTTTATAGACCACCAAGTGAAGCCTATAGTTTAATAATTCAAGTTACACTTGGATGTTCTCACAATAAATGTACTTTTTGTGATATGTATAAAGATAGAAGTTTTAAGATAAAAAGTTTAGAAGAAGTATTTGAAGATTTAGAGTTATCAAGAAAATACTATAAATATGTAAAAAGAATATTTTTAGCAGACGGAGATGCTTTAATATTAAAAACTGAGAATTTAGAAAAGATACTTATTAGAATTAAAGAATTATTTCCGGAGTGTGAGAGAGTTGCAGTTTATGGAACTCCAGGAGATATCCTAAGAAAAAGCGAAGAAGATTTGATAAAACTTAAAAATTTAGGATTAGATATAATTTATATAGGTGTGGAAAGTGGAAGTGATGAGGTTCTTAAAGATGTAAACAAGGGTGTTACATCTGAAGAAATGATTAAAGCTGGTCAAAAGGTAAAAAGAACGGGAATTAAACTTTCAGCTACATTAATTTCTGGACTTGGTGGAAAAGAAAAATGGCAACAGCATGCAAAAGAATCAGCAAGGGTTATAAGTGCGATTAATCCAGATTACTTAGGAATACTTACACTTATGAATGCACCTGGAACGGAAATGCATGAAAAAATAGCAAATAAAGAAATAACTTTATTAAATCCAAAAGAAGTAATGGTGGAGACAAGAGAACTTATAAGACATTTAGAAGTTGAAAACTGTGTATTTAGAAGTAATCATGCATCTAATTATGCTCCTCTTGCAGCAACTTTAGGAGAAGAAAAGGAAGCTCTTTTAAAAACTTTAGATGATATTATAGGAAGTGACTATAGTTTTAAAGAAGAATACTTCAGAAGATTCTAAATTAATAGTTTGTTAATACATTTATAGGACTTAATTCATGGTATTTATGATATAATATACAGAAATCTATATTTAGAAAAGAGGGATATGGATGGAATATATGAATAATGGTGGAGTAAAAAGTGTAATAAATAAATTTTTAATTATGATAGTTACTTTGTTTGTAATTAGCTTAATTTTGAAAGGATTAGTTTTTTTAGTTCCAATATGTGCAGTTGGATTTTTAGCTTATAAAGGGATTAAAATGATAAGATTAAAGTTTCAAGATGTAGCTTCTAGTAAAAGTAATGTAACAGGAAATGTGGAATACAATTTCACGGAAGAATACAATGTGGAAGAAAAGATTATAGACGTTGAATACGAAGATATACAAAAATAAAAATGGCACTTTGTTGTCATTTTTATTTTTTGTAATAATTTATACGTACATAAATGATATAATAAAAATTACATTATGCATTGTTATAATTGAGGAGGAAATTAATATGATATTAGTAAATACAGATTTTATATCAGGAAAAGAAATAGAAACAATATCTTTAGTAAAGGGATCTACAATACAATCTAAGAATGTTGGAAAGGATTTATTAAGTGGACTTAAGACAATAGTTGGAGGAGAATTAAAGGCATACAGTGAAATGATGAATGAAGCTAGAGAAATAGCTACCAATAGAATGATGGAAGAAGCAAAATCATTAGGCGCTGATGCAATCATAAACATAAGATATGCAACTAGTGCTATAATGCAAGGAGCGGCAGAAGTTATAGTATATGGTACAGCGGTAAGAATTCTTTAGAATAGTTTTAATTAATATATACTTTAAAAAAATTATAAAACATTATAAAATAAAAATGATTATAATTATCAATTATAATCATTTTTATTTTATAATGTAATAATATTAAATTTAAAACTATAATAAAGTTGAATTAAGGGGGAATTGAAATGATACTTATTAAAAATGGTAAGATAATTACTATGGCAAAAGAAGATTTTGAAAATGGGTGTATTCTTATAAAGGATGGAAAGATATCAGAAATAGGGCAAAATATAGAGGCTAGTGAAAATGTTAAAGTTATAGATGCTAAAGGAGGTTATGTTACCCCAGGATTTATAGATGCTCATTGTCATATAGGAATATTTGAGCAAGATATGGGATTTGAAGGATTAGATGTAAATGAAGCTACTGATCCGCTAACTCCTCAACTTAGAGCTATAGATGGAATAAATCCTATGGAAACATCTTTTGCTGATGCAAGAAAGGGAGGAGTAACTACTGTAATGACTGGTCCAGGTAGTGCAAATCCTATGGGAGGACAATTTGTGATTTTAAAAACAGAGGGCGTATGTGTTGATGATATGATAGTTAAGGAGCCTGCTGCAATGAAAATAGCTTTTGGAGAAAATCCTAAAAGAGTGTATAAATCAAAAAATAAAATGCCAACAACAAGAATGGCAACAGCAGGATTAATTAGACAAATACTAACTATGGCAAAAAGCTATAAGGTTAAGAAAGAAAAAGCTTTAAAAGAAGGAAAATATTTTGAAGAAAATTTTAAATTAGAATCTTTATTACCTGTAATAAACAAAGAAATACCTCTAAAAGCACATTGTCATAGAGCTGATGATATATTAACAGCCATTAGAATTGCAAAAGAATTTGATGTTGAACTTACATTAGATCACTGTTCAGAGGGACATTTAATACCTAAATATGTAAAAGAATCAGGAAGATGTGCAATAGTTGGACCTACTTTAACATCAAGAAGTAAAATAGAAGTAAAGAATAAAACATTTAAGACACCTAAAGTACTTCATGACAATGGTGTAAAAATAGCAATAATGACGGATCATCCGGTAATACCAATAGAATATTTACCACTTTGTGCTGGACTTGCCGCTAAAGAAGGATTAGAAATCAAAGAAGCACTAAAGGCTATAACTATAAATTCAGCAGAAATATTAGGCATAGCTGATAAGGTAGGAAGTTTAGAAATAGGAAAAGATGCAGATATTGTAATATCAGATGGTAATCCTTTAGAAAGTACATCAAAAATTATATATACAATAATAAATGGAAATATTGTATATAACGATAAATAGATTTATAATAAGGATATTAATATTTAAACCATATAATATCCTTATTATTACGATATAAGAAGATGCTAATATATATTTTACAACACTAAATTTATAAAAATATTGAAAAATATTGAAAAATATGGTATAAATATAATGCTTGGTATTTATTTTGGTACTGAGTATTTTAAGTTAAACAGAAGGGGTAATAATATGTATAATGCATGCGAAAACTATATTAAAATGCAAATGGAAGAATTAAGAATTAGGTTAAATGAGCTAGTTGAGGAAAAAATTAATAGCTTAGTTGATAATGATGTTGTGAGACTAAGTGAAAAAATGGACATACTTTTAGTACAATATATGCAGCAACAGAATAATAAAAGATTGTTATTAAAAGATTTCTAATAAAAAATAGAAATCTTTTAATTATTTATATTGACATATTAATATAAATAACTTAATATTAATTTAACCGGTTAAATTAATATTACTAATGTAAACGAGAACATAATCTAAAGAGGTGATTTAAGGTGAATAATATTTGTGTAATTGGAAGTATAAACATGGATGTGGTTTTAAAAATAGATAGAATGGTTAAGGTTGGAGAGACAATTTTTGCAAAAGATTTAAAGAATATATCTGGAGGAAAGGGTGCTAATCAAGCTATAGCATGTTCTAGAATGAATTCAAAAGTATCTATGATTAGTAAAGTTGGATTAGATGGAAATGGACAAATATTAGTTAATAAGTTAAAAGAAAATAATATAAATACAAATTATATATTTAAGGATTCGGAAGTTTCAACAGGAATGGCTTTAATTACAGTTGATGATGAAGGAAATAATTCAATCATTGTTGCTTCAGGAGCTAATATGACTATTACAGAAGAAGAAATTAATGAGGCAAGCGAAGTTATAAGAAATAGTGATATTGTGATTTCTCAATTTGAAGTTCCTGTGAAAACGATTTTGGAAGGATTTAAACTAGCAAAGAAATATAATAAATTGACTATTTTAAATCCAGCACCAGCTAAAGAAATTGATAAGGAATTATTAAAGTATACAGATATCATAATACCAAATGAAACTGAAGCTTTTGAACTTACAGGAGTTCAGGTTACAGATTTAAATAGTGCTAAAGAAGCATCTAGGGTATTAATTGAAGATGGAATCAAATATGTAATTATAACTTTAGGTTCAAAGGGTGCAGCTGTGATAACAAAAGAAAACTCGGATTTAGTACAGGCATTTAAAGTTGAAGCAGTAGATACAACTGCAGCTGGAGATAGTTTTATAGGCGGATTTGCAAGTAAATTAGATGTTAACAATATAAACTTTGAAAATATTAAAAAATCAATAAAATTTGGCAATATGGTATCTTCAATAACTGTACAAAGAGAAGGGGCAGAGCCATCAATACCATACTTAAAAGAAGTTCAAAACCTTTATGGGGAGGAAGTATAAATGAAAAAGACGCCATTATTAAATAGTAATATATGTGAAGTTATTTCAAAAATGGGACATACTGATATGATAGCTATTGGAGACTCAGGACTCCCAATTCCAGACAATACAAAAAGAATAGATTTGGCTTTAGTAAAAGGAGTTCCAACATTTATACAAACCCTTAAATCTGTTTTATTGGAACAACAAGTGGAAGAAGTTATAATTGCTCATGAAACAAAAGAAGTTAGCCCAGAAACTTTTGAAAATATAAAAAAGGAAATAGGGAATGTTAAAATAACATTCATATCTCATGAGGAATTGAAAAAAGAGTTATCCAATTGTAAAGCAGTAATAAGAACTGGTGAACAAACTCCTTATGCCAATATTATATTAAAATCTGGAGTAGTATTTTAGGAGGGATAAAATGGATAAGAGACAACCTATGCTAAAAATGCAAGGTATATCAAAATCATTTGGAGCTGTAAAAGCACTACAAAATATAGATATTGAAGCTTATGGTGGAGAAGTGTTAGCTTTGCTTGGAGAAAATGGAGCGGGCAAATCTACTTTAATGAAGATACTTAGTGGAGTTTACACGAAAGATACAGGTAAAATTTTCATAGAGGGTGAAGAAGTCTTTCCACATAATATAAAGGAGGCAGAAAAATTAGGGGTTTCAATTATACATCAAGAGTTAAGTGTATTACCTAACCTAACTGTAGCTGAAAATATATTTTTGGGAAATGAAAAGTTTAGTAAGTTTACAAGGAGAATAAATAAAGCGGAAATTAATGAAAGAAGTACGTTGTTTTTAGAACAAATTGGATGCAAGGTAGATCCAAGTGCATTAGTTAAAGATGTAAATGTTGGGGATAGACAGATGATAGAAATTGCAAAAGCCTTAACTAAAAATTCTAGAATAATAATAATGGATGAACCAACAACAGCACTTACAGATGTAGAAACTAAAAAATTATTTGAAGTTATACAAAAATTAAAAGAAAAGGGAATAGCAGTTATATATATATCACATAGAATGGAAGAACTTTTTGCCATTTGTGATAGAGTAACTGTTTTAAGAGATGGACAATATGTAGGTGATGTAAGAACTTCAGAAATAGATCAAGATGGATTAATAGCCATGATGGTAGGTAGAAAGCTAGAAGATCAATTTCCATATAAAAAAGTTGAAGGTGGAAAAACATTATTAAGAGTTGAAAATCTTCAATATAAAAATAAAGTAAATAATGTGACTTTTGATATAAAGAGCGGAGAAGTATTAGGAATTGCAGGTTTAATGGGATCAGGAAGAACGGAGCTTGCAAAAACTATATTTGGCGAATATAAAAAGGAATCAGGAAATGTGTTTGTAGATGATGTAAAGGTTAACATAAGTTCTCCTAAAGAGGGAATAAAAACTGGAATATGTTATGTTTCGGAAGATAGAAAAGGTGAAGGTTTAATACTAGGCATGTCTGTAGGAGAAAACATGAGTCTTTCAAATTTGGCAGCTTATGAAAATTCATTTAAAAAGATAGATAGAAAAAAAGAAAAAGAAGATATAAAAGAATATATTAAAAAGTTATCAGTTAAAACTCCAAGTGAGGGACAACTTATAAGTAAATTAAGTGGAGGAAATCAGCAAAAGGCAATACTTGCAAAGTGGATTATGTTATCGCCTAAAGTACTCATAATAGATGAACCAACTAAAGGAATTGATGTTGGGGCTAAAAAGGAAATATATGAAGTTTTAAATGAACTTAAAAGTAATGGAAAAGCTATAATAATGATTTCATCAGATATGCCTGAAGTTTTAGGAATAAGCGATAGAATACTTGTTATGCATGAAGGAAAGATAAGTGGAGAGTTGTCACGTGAAGAAGCAAATCAAGAAACTATAATGGCATATGCTGTAGGTAGACACAAATAAAAAATAATTAAAAAGGAGTAAACTTATGAAGAATAATTTTAAAGATATAGTTATGAAATATAAGGCATTATTAGGACTTTTGGTTTTATGTATTGTAATGGCTATTTTATCTCCAAGATTCTTAACAGTGCCAAATATAAAAAACGTACTTACTCAAGTATCAGTTAATGCTATTATTGCAATAGGAATGACTTTTGTAATATTGACAGGTGGAATAGATTTATCCGTAGGATCAACCCTTGCAATAAGTGGCGCTGTAGCGGCAACTTTAATTAAGGCGAACTGTAGTATACTTGTAGCAATTATAGTTGCTATAATAGTTGGAATAATTGTGGGATTAGTTAATGGAGTAGTTATTGCAAAAGGAAAAATTCAAGCTTTTATTGCGACACTTGCAACAATGACTGTATTTAGAGGAGTTACTCAAGTTTATACAAATGGTACACCAGTATCAAAGCTTGGAGAGGCTTTTGGGAAAATAGGTAACACAGAGATTATAGGAATACCACTACCAGTAGTTATTACTATAGCAGTTTTCTTAGTAGCATTTTATGTATTGAATGAAACAAGATGTGGAAGATATATATATGCTTTAGGTGGAAATGAAGATTCAGCTAGATTATCAGGAATAAACACAACTAAAATGAAGATGTTAGTTTATGTAATATCTGGTGTAACAGCTGCAATAAGTGGAGTTGTGGTAACAAGTAGAATAGGATCTGCATCTGCAATAGCAGGAACAGGATATGAACTAGATGCGATTGCTGCTGTAGTTCTTGGTGGTACAAGCCTTGCTGGCGGAGAAGGAAGTATAGCAGGAACAATAATAGGTGCATTGATTATAGGAGTTTTAAACAATGGATTAAACTTATTAAATGTATCACCATATTATCAATTAATAGTAAAAGGACTTGTAATTTTACTAGCAGTCATGGTTGATAGAAAAGCAAACAAAAAATAATAAAAGTAAGAGAGGATAAATATGAAAAACATAATGAAAAAATTTATAGCAATTTGTACCTCTATATTACTAGTTGTAGCACTTGTAGGGTGTAGCACAAAAGATACAAAATCAGAAAAGAAAAAAATAGGAATGGTTTTATCAACATTAAATAATCCCTTCTTTGTATCAATGAAGGAAGGAGCAGAGAAAAAGGCAAAAGAACTTGGATGTGAGGTTCTAGTGTTAGATTCACAAAATGATCCTGCAAAAGAAAGATCAAATATAGAAGATTTAATTCAAGGTGGAGTTTCTGTATTAATAGTAAATCCAACAGATAGCGATGCAGTTATAAACTCTGTTCAAGTAGCAAATAAGGCAAACACACCTGTAATAACTGTAGATAGACAAGCAAATGGAGGAGAAGTTATATCTCATATAGCATCGGATAATACTAAAGGTGGAGAGCTTGCTGGAAAATATATAATTGATAAGTTGAAGGATAAAAAAGATATTAAAGTAGTTGAATTACAGGGAATTCCAGGAGCGTCTGCTACAAGAGAAAGGGGAGCTGGATTTCACAATATAATAGACAAAAATTCAAATTTAAAAGTTGTATCTAGTCAAGCAGCAAACTTTGATAGAGCTCAAGGACTTTCTGTAATGGAAAATATAATTCAAGCACAGTCAGATTTTGATGCAGTATTTGCTCATAATGATGAAATGGCATTAGGGGCGGCAAAGGCATTAAAAACAGCAAATAGAAATGTTATGGTTATTGGTTTTGATGGAGATGAAGATGCAAGATCTGCTATTGATAAAAAAGAAATGGTTGCAACAGTAGCTCAACAACCTGCATTAATGGGAGAAACAGCCGTGGAGAATGCTATAAAAATTTCAGAAGGAAAAAATATACCAAAACAAATTCCTGTTAAGCTTACGCTTATAACTAAGTAATAAGGTATAAAATGAAAACGTCGAGAAATTCGGCGTTTTCATTTTATACAAAAAACATATATAATATTATTTAATTACAGTTTGTGGGGGAATAAACTATATGAAGAAAGTGACTATGAAAGATATCGCAGAAGTAGCTGGAGTTACAAAGGCAACAGTTTCTATGGTATTAAATAAAAAAGATGTGAAAATAAGTGAAGAAACTAAGAAAAAAATATTTAAAATAGCAAAGGAAATGAATTATATTCCAAATGCTGTTGCAAGAAGTTTAACTACAAATAAATCTCAGACAATAGGAATAATCTTGCCGGACATTACAAACTCATTTTTTTCTGAGATGGCAAGAGCTATAGAAGATATAGCACATAAACTAAATTATAATGTAATAGTTTGTAATACAGATAGCGATGGAAAAAAAGAAGAACAATACATAAGACTTTTAATAAGTAAATTAGTAGAAGGAGTTATATTTATAACTGGGAAAGGTGATACTTCTAACTTAGAAATATTAAAAAAAAATAATGTATCTTTTGTTTTAGTAGATAGATATATAGATGGAGATAATGATTATCCAGGAGTTTATTGTTTAAATAAATTAGGAGTAAAAGAAGGAGTAGAGTATCTTATAAATAAGGGTAAAAAAAATATTGCATTTGTTACAGGAGTAAGAAAATTAAATGTATCTAAACAGAGAATGGATGGATATATAGAGGCTATGAAAAATTATTCTATAGATTATTCTGAACTTATATTTGAGGGGGATTTTACACTAGAAGGTGGAATGAAGGCCACAGAAGAAATTTTACTGACTAATAAGAAAGTAGACTCTATATTTTATAGTAATGACGCAATGGCATTAGGAGGACTTAAAGTTTTAAAAAGAAAAAAAATAAAAGTTCCCGAAGAAATTAGTATAATTGGATTTGACAATATAAAAATATGTAGCTTTATTGAACCTGAACTTACAACTATAGCACAACCAATATATGATATGGGAAAAAAAGCATGTGAGCTACTAATTGATGTTATAGAAGGAAATGTTAAAAATGAACAAATATATTTTAAAACTCAATTATTAGAGGGAGGAACTGTAAAATAACAATAGAAATATGTACCAAAACAACAACGGAAATCAATGCCTTTTATTTACAATTATCATTATCAATTGATAATAAAAGTTAAGAGAAAAAGTTGTTGAATTTATTGATGATAGTGCATATACTAAATAATATATATAATTTGTTATTATCAATTAAAAATGAGGTGCATATATTGAATAGCGAAGAACGTTACAAAGTAGGCAATAAAATCTCAAAGATAACTATTTTATTAAACTTAATGTTAGCTATTGGGAAAACTATAGTTGGGTTTATTGGAAAAAGTAATGCTATGATATCAGATGGTATACATTCAGCTTCTGATGTTTTAAGTACAATATGTGTTATGGTTGGTCTAAAGTTAGCTAAAAAACCAGAGGATAAAAGACATCCTTATGGACATGAGAAGTTTGAACCTATTGTAGCCAAATTATTGGCATTGATACTTGGACTTACATCTATTGGAATTGGATATAAAGCTATAAAGGATATAATGGTAGGAATTTACTCAACACCTAGTATAATAGCGGTTTATGCAGCTATTATATCAATATTAATAAAAGAATGGATGTACTGGTATACAGTTAGGGGAGCCAAAAGAATACAAAGTTCTGCTTTAATGGCAGATGCGTGGCATCATAGATCGGATGCTTTATCATCTGTTGGAAGTTTAATAGGAATACTAGGAGCAAGATTTGGGTATTTAATCTTAGATCCTATAGCATCAATTGTTATATGTTTAGTTATTATGAAAGTTTCAGTAGACATTTATATAGATGCAACAAATCAACTTATGGATTGTTCCGCAGATAATGAAACAGTAAATAAAATATTAAAAAACATTCTAAATGTGGAGGGAGTAATAAAGATAGATGTTCTTAAAACAAGAGTGCATGCAAGTAGAATGTATGTTGATGTTGAAATTAGTGTGGATAAAAATTTATCCGTAAGTGAAGCTCATGATATTGCAGAAAAGGTTCATAATAAAGTTGAAATAACTACAGATAGAGTTAAACATTGTATGGTACATGTTAATCCATGTTAATTTTATATATAAAACTACGATACTTTTATAGTGTGGTAGTTTTTATTTAAAAAAATTTTGTTTAAGGAGATAAAAATGAAAAGAGGAAGAAAATTAATCAGATGTTTATTAGTTTTACTTATTGCAGGATTTGTTATTGGTATAAATTTAAAAATGCAAAAATTATCTGTGAAAAATAATTTAACTATATTAAAATGGGACAACTTATATACAGATAAAAATATAAATCTATATTATGGTACATCAGAATTACCGATACTAAATGAATTAAATAGTAAGTATAAATTAAAGGAAATAGTAGGTAGAGAAAAAGAAAAATTAAACAAAGCTTCAAATATTATGAAATGGGTTAAAGCTAATATGGAGTATGATAAAAGTAAAAAAAATAAAATTGAAAATAAGGGTGCTGCTGACATATTAAGTGGGAAGAAGAAATCAAAACAATATTCAAATTTAGAAATTTGTACAGTATTTAATGAGTTTTGTAATTCAGAAAATATAATGTGTAGAATAGGAAAATATACTGTTTTAGCAGAAGAAAAGTTAAAAAAGGAGAGTCCAGATTTATTTATATGTGAAATATGGGATGAAAAATATAATAAGTGGATAATGATAGACGTTATAAATGGTACATATGTTAAAGAAAAAGATAATCCAGTAAGCGCTATAGAAGTTATAGATAAAGGTATATATAACTTAAATATAGTAGGAGAAGAAAAAGCTGCAAAATATCAGAAAAAAATGAGTAAATATTTTTCTAATTATACTATAAAAATAGATAATACAGTTTATAACATAAAAAAGAGTAATTGCTATATAACTTATTTAGGTCAGTCAAATAATAATCAATTATCTATAAAAAATCCACTAGAATATCCTTCGATTTATACAAAAGATAAGCATTTATTTGAAGTGGAACCTAATAAGGAAATACAAAGTTATAATACAAATGAAAAACCAACTATTATATTTTCAAAGGTTAATATAAGTAAAAAATCTAAAAAAGATAAACAAGATGAAAATGTTAAAATGGAACTTTGTGTTGGAGTTTTTAAAAATAGTTCTATGGAAGATAAGTATTACATAAGTATTAATGATTCACCTTTTGAACAAAAAAATAAATACTTTAATTTGAAAATAAAAGAAGGAATAACTAATATCAAATTATCTGAAGATGGTAAGAACGTTGTAAGGGAAGTAAGACTTGAATATAAAAAATAAATAATAGAAAAATTAGTAGACAAAGCAAATTTTAAAATAGTATAATTTTAAGATGTGAAAATAAATAAATTGTAATTGAAAGAGGGATATTAATTTGGAGAATTTATGGTTTATAATTAAGGCTATAATTATAGGTATAGTTGAAGGTATTACTGAGTTTTTACCGGTTTCTTCAACAGGACATATGATAATTGTAGAAGATCTTATTAATTTTAAAGAAGGAGTAATGCCAGCTTCGTTATATACCAAACAATACATAGATGCGTTCACCATGATAATACAATTAGGAGCTATTTTGGCTATTGTAGTATTATATTGGGGTAAGATTAAGAGCAGTTTTGAAAATTTTGCTCCGTCAAAACCTAAATCAGGTTTTAAATTTTGGCTTAATATAGCTGTAGCAGCAGTTCCAGCAGGAATTCTTGGATTAAAATTTCATAGTAAAATAAATGAAAAGCTATTTAATCCAGGTTCTGTAACAGCAGCATTAATAGTTGGTGCTATTTGGATGATATTTGCTGAAAAAAGATATAGAGGAAAATTTACAACAAGAGATATTGATAATGTAACTATTAAACAAGCATTCATAATAGGATGTTTTCAATGTTTAGCATTGTGGCCAGGAATGTCAAGATCAGCTTCAACTATAATAGGTGCATGGATAGTTGGATTATCAACGGTTGCAGCGGCAGAATTTTCATTTTTCTTAGCATTACCTGTAATGTTTGGATTAACATTAAAATCACTTATTTTTGATATAAATATATTTACTTTAGGATCAATGCATATAATTGGACTTACTATTGGATTTATAGTTTCATTTATTGTAGCTTTAATAGTTGTAGATAAATTCATTACTTTCTTAAAGAAGAGACCTATGAGAGTGTTTGCTATATATAGAATACTTCTAGGTATAGTTCTTATAATTCTATCCTTATTCAATGTAATTTCAATGTAATATAGTATAGAGTATTTAAAAAAATGTAGATACTATTAAATTTTAATTATTAATAAGAAAATAATTAATTTTAAATCCCAGGAAAATATTTCCAGGGATTTTATTTTTAAAAATTTTTTACAGGGAAATACTATATATAAGAATATACTAAAAAGAATACTAAGGAGGATATCTATATGGATTGGAAGAAAAGAATAAAAGACATAGTTAATAATAATAAATGGGTAAAAAATGATACTGGTTTATGGAAGGTTCAATGTGCAAAACTATTTGAAGATAATAACACTTTAAGATTGATTTTGGTGACAGATGAACTTGAAGGACCAGTTTCAGCACATGTAGAAAAGATTATAATTACTAATAATAAGGATTTAATTTTATTTTATGATGAAAGATTTAACTCAATCTTAAAAGAAGAAGATTATGATAAGTTTTCTAAAATAGTAAATAGGGAGCAATGGGATGCGCTGTTTACAGGAGAAGCTACTAAAAATTTAGTTGCTATGAATGTTGTTGGCAGTGAAGAAGGATTTTATGTAGAACCACATGAAGCTATAAATCAATTTGTAGATAACTATGATGAAAAACTTTCAGAAGAACTTGATAAGCAATTTAATTTATAAATTGAAGATAAAAAACAGTATATGGAATAATTAATAAAGAGATATAAAGTTTAAAGGGTACACTAAGAACAATATAAAAAGTGTATCCTTTTTAATACAACTTATCCTACAGTGTCTTTCTATATATAAGTGAGAAAAAATGAATAATTTTAAGAAAAAGATATGTATTTTAAAAAAATACATATAAAACAATTAAAAAGATAAATGCAAATTTTGATAAAATACTATCTGTCTTTACAACAACAAACACAACTCGTGTAAATATAAATTTTAAATAAATTTATTGTTGACAAGATAAATAAATTATTATAAAATAGACAATGTCGTCAAGAGATGGCAAAAGAGAATGGTCTTTGAAAATTAAACAGAATATAGGTAATAAACCAGTCAATAAATTTGAGTAAGATTAAACTTTTAAATTGAGAGTTTGATCCTGGCTCAGGACGAACGCTGGCGGCGTGCCTAACACATG
>NZ_FXLO01000009.1 GCF_900176615.1 Clostridium massiliodielmoense | reverse complement strand
GATTTCCCATAGCGTAAGCTAGTAAGACCCCTGAAAGACTATCAGGTTGATAGGTTGGAGGTGTAAGTACAGTAATGTATTCAGCTGACCAATACTAATAGGTCGAGGGCTTGATCAAATATTTATTGTCACTGTGCAATTTTGAAAGAACAAATCTTTCAAAATTGATAACTGTTAAATGTCAATTATCAATTTAATTGATGTTCCGCGATAGCTCAATGGTGGAGCACTCGGCTGTTAACCGATAGGTTGGAGGTTCGAGTCCTCTTCGCGGAGCCATTCAATTTAAATTTAATAAGTAATCTGGTAATTATGGCTTGAAGGTAACACCCGTTCCCATACCGAACACGATGGTTAAGCTTCAAAGCGCCGATGGTACTGCACTGGAGACGGTGTGGAAGAGTAGGTCATTGCCAGGTAATGTTCCGCGATAGCTCAATGGTGGAGCACTCGGCTGTTAACCGATAGGTTGGAGGTTCGAGTCCTCTTCGCGGAGCCATTTTTATTTTTTGAAAAATTAATATAATCTATGAACGAAATCAAAAGCTTTGGCTAAACATAGTCAAGGTTTTTTTATTTATAGACAAAGAAACTGATGATTAGTATATTCTTTATAATAAAAATTAGCTTTATTTTTCTGTTAAAAATTAATTATACATAAATATTAGAGATAATAGTAATATAAAAGATCCTAAAAAAGTAAGTTTAATATAGAGATCAATTTTTAAAATATAGACAAATTTAGCAAGTATACATAATAAAAGACTAAGAATTCTGAAAATTCATGAAATATTAAAGGAGTTTTAAAGAAAAAATAGAATATAGTAATAACTAATATGTTACTAATAAGGGGGAATCATAATGAAGTCATATAGCACCCAAAATTTAAGAAATATAGGTTTTATAGGTCACAGTGGTTCAGGAAAAACAACTCTTACAGAGGCCATACTATATTGTACAAAAACTATTGACAGACTTGGTAAGATAGCTGAATGCAATACCATAAGTGATTATGACCCTGAGGAGAAGAAAAGAAAAATATCAATTGCAACAAGTATTATACCATGTGAATATAATGATATAAAAATAAACATATTGGATGCACCTGGATATTTTGACTTTTTAGGAGAAATGATAGAAGGACTAAGGGCAATGGATACTGCTATAATTACATTATCAGGTAAGTCAGGTGTTAAAGTTGGAACAGAAAAAGCTTGGAAATATGTAAATAAACTAAAAATACCTAGAGCATTTTTTATAAATAAACTAGATAGAGAAAATAGTGACTTTGAAAAGGCGTTAGATGAATTAAAGGATAGATTTGGAATGTCTGTAGTACCTATTCAATATCCTATAGGAAAAGAGGAAGAGTTTAAAGGTGTTGTAAATCTTATAGATATGACAGCTAGAATTTTCAATTCTAGAAATAAACAAATGGAAATTGGAAAAATACCTAATGAATTATTACCTAAGGTAGATGAATATAGAAAAATGATAATGGAATCAGTTGCAGAAACTGATGAAGTATTATTAGAAAAATATTTAAATGATGGGGCGTTAACTAATCAGGAATTATATAATGGTATTATAAATGGAGTAAGGGAGGGAGACATAGCCCCTGTACTTTGTGGATCAGCATTTAAATGTATAGGAATTAATACATTTTTAGAAGATATAATGCAATGTTTTCCATGTCCTAAAGAATGTAGAGAAATTGAGGCAATCAATGCAGGAAACAATGAGCCAATTAATATAAAAATGGATGAGAATAAGCCTTTTTCAGCATTTGTATTTAAGTCGGTTGCGGATCCGTTTGTAGGTAAGCTTTCTATTTTTAAAGTTATGACAGGAAAGATTAAATCCGATAGTGTTGTTTATAATGTTAATAAGAAAAAACAAGAAAAATTCAGTAATTTATATATTGTTAGAGGAAAAGATGAAATTAGTGCTAAAGAAATAGTTGCTGGAGATATAGGAGCTGTTCCTAAATTACAATACACATCTACAGGTGATACTTTAAGTGAAAATAAGTATGCAGTTATGTATAAAAAAATAGATTTTCCAGAACCAGTAATTTCTATGGCAATAGTTCCAAAATCTAAAGGTGATGAAGATAAAATATCATCAGGATTATATAAATTAACGGAAGAAGATCCAACCTTTACAGTTTCTAGAGATGAAGAAAATGCAGATACTATAATATCTGGTGTAGGAGAAACTCATTTAGATGTAATTGCTAATAAACTTAAAAATAAATTTGGAGTATCTATAGAATTAAAAGCTCCTAAAATTCCATATAGGGAAACCATAAGAAAAGCTTCAGATGTACAAGGAAAACATAAAAAACAAAGTGGTGGACATGGTCAATATGGAGATGTAAAAATAAAATTTGAGCCTAGGGATGATGGGCAAACTGACTTATTGTTTGTAGATAAGATTGTTGGGGGAGTAGTGCCAAAGCAATATATCCCAGCTGTTGAAAAGGGTCTAAAAGAATCTATGAAACATGGTGTATTAGCTGGTTTCCCAGTTATAGGATTAAAGGCCACTTTATATGATGGTTCATATCACTCAGTTGATTCATCAGAGATGGCATTTAAAGTTGCAGCTTCACTTGCATATAAGAAAGGAATTAAGCAAGGAGAACCTGTATTGTTAGAACCTATAATGCATTTAGAAGTTGAGGTGCCTAGTAACTATATGGGAGATGTTATGGCAGATATAAACAAGAAGAGAGGAAGAGTTTTGGGCATGGACTCTTGTGAAGGTGTGGAAAAAATAATTGCAGAAGTACCAATGGTTGAAGTTTTTAAATATGCAACTGATTTAAGAGCTTTAACTGGAGCCAGAGGAAATTTTAAAATGAATTTTGAAAGATATGAAGAGATTCCTTATAATGAAGCAGAAAAAGTTATAAATTCCATTAAGGAAAGTAAATAATAAAAATGAAATCAAATAAATATAAGTGAAAACTTGAATTTAATAAAAAACCTCAAATGCATTTTAGTGCATTTGAGGTTTCCATTATTATTAATTAATAGTTTTCAGATAATATTTCAAAATATCCTTGTGGATGATTACATGCAGGACATTCTTCAGGAGCTTCAGCACCTTCATAGATATATCCACAGTTTAAACATTTCCATAATGTAGGACTTTCTTTTTTAAATATAGAATTATCTTCTATGTTAGCTAATAGTTTTCTATATCTGTCTTTATGATGATTTTCGATTTCAGCTATGATTCTAAAGCTTTTAGCTATATCAGTAAAGCCTTCTTCTTCAGCAACGCTAGCAAAATGTGGATATAAATCATCCCATTCTTCTTGTTCACCGTTAGCTGCGGAATTTAAGTTTGATTTTGTGTCACCAAGGGCAACTGCATATCCGGCATTAATATCTATAGCTGTATCAGGTAGAGATTTATCTTCTAATAAATATTTTAAAAATATTTTAGCATGTTCTTTTTCATTTCCTGCTGTTTCAGTAAATATGTTTGAGATTTGTACGTATCCTTCTTTTTTTGCTTTAGATGCATAATAAGTATATTTCATAGTAGCTTGAGATTCTCCAGCAAAAGCTTTCATTAGGTTTTCAGCTGTTTTTGTTCCTTTTAGATTCTTCATAATAAAAAGACCTCCTTATGGACTAATTTATGTTTCCTTTATTGTATATCATTACTATTAATAAATCAACATATTTATTACATAATAATCGTTATCATTAGAATAATTTAAAGAAAATTGAAGAAAATAAACTTAAACACAGTGAAAGGAAGGACAACATGCCAGAATATAGTTTAAGCATAAAAAATAAAATGGACCTTAGTGATTATAGTAAGGTGTACGATTATATGAATTTAGCTAATAATAATGATAGTTTTGTAGTTACGTTAAATGAAAATAATATTAATGATACGCAAATAATTTATTATATGATGCAGAATAACAATTTTGATGTAAGCTTGGAGGATAGATATGAAGATGAACAATTACGAATCATGGGTTACAAAAAAAGGACTCCATAGAGATAATATTACTGATTTTTATTCTAGTAGCGCAGGTAATATAGAGAGTATGGAGGAAATGGAGTTTGGTACTAATAATATTCACAATATAGGCGATGCTTATGATCAGAAGAAAAAGTTAAAGGAAATTATAAAAACTAATTTAAAATAGTATATTTTTATAGCATTTGATTTTTTATAAAGAAAGCAGTTGATATGGATTTATATCGACTGCTTTTTAATTTGTAAAATTTAGTTTGTAGATTTTAAATTTTAATTTTTGCAATTTGTATTAAAGTACATAACAAACTAGTATAGGTAATTTTATATAGGCAGTATATTAACACATGAAAGTTTTAATATTAAAAAATAAATTTCAAGAAATGCATTGACAAATTTAACTATAAATAGTAGCATTTAATATAATTTAATGCTTTATCATAGTAAATCATTAAAACAAGGAGGCGATGAATTGAGTAAATTAAGAAAATATACGCCTAATGGTATGAGAGATATTTTGTTTAAAGAATGTGAAGAAAAATTATACGTGGAAAAACAATTAAGAAAATTATATAAGTTAAATGGGTTTTCTGAAATAATTTCTCCTACGTTAGAATTTTATGATGTTTTTAATTTTGAAAATCAACCTATTGCTCAGGAAAAAATGTATAAGTTATTTGATAGAAACGGTAGAATTTTAGTTTTAAAGCCAGATATGACAATGCCTATAGCAAGAATTGTAGCAACTAAAGTAAATTACAAAAATTATCCATTGAAATTTTGTTATACGTCAAATGTATTTAGAATTAATGAAAATTTAAATGGAAAGACTAGTGAGATAACTCAATCAGGAATAGAAATAATAGGAATTAAAAATATAAAAGCTGATTCGGAGGTTGTAATAACAGCAATAGAATCTTTATTAGAACTTGGGATTAAAAACTTTAAGATAGAACTTGGTCAATCAAAATTTTTTAAAGAAATTATTAAAAACCAAAATATAAATGAAGAGGATATTTTTATATTAAGGACTTTAATTGAAAATAAAAATTATACTGCATTAGAAGAATACTTAAAAAAAAGAAAAGCAATTATTAAGGAAGATACTATAAATATACTAGAACAACTTCCAAAGATGTTTGGTGATATAAGTGTAGTGTATAAGGCTAAAAATTTAGTTAATGATAGTGAACAAGTAAAGGCATTAGATGAAATTTTAAATTTGTATAAGATAATTGATAAGGTGGGTTTAAGTAAATATTTGTCTATTGATTTAGGAATGATACAAGATATTGATTATTATACTGGTGTGATTTTTAAGGGGTATGTAGAAGGGGTTGGAGATTATATTTTAAGTGGAGGAAGATATGACAATTTAATAGGAAACTTTGGATGTAATCTTCCATCAACTGGATTTGGAATTAACATTGATAATATTATAAAAGCGCTTAAAATGTATGAAATTTTAGATATAGATAAGCCTAGAAGAGCTATTTTATATTGTGAAGATGATTATTTAGATAAAGCATATAAAATTATTGATTTAGTACAAAAAAATGAAATTATATGTGAAATGAGTTTAAGAGACAGCATTGAAGATACAATAAAGTACGCAAAATATAAGTGTATAGATAAGGCTATATTAATTAATCATGAAGAGAATATAGAAGTATATGATATTAAAAGGGAAAAAAGAAGGTATGGCACTATTAATGAAATTTTAAAATTATTAATGTAGATAGATATATATTAGGGGGCGGTTAGTTGAAAAATGTAAAAATAGCCTTAACTAAGGGAAGGCTTGAGGAGAAAGCTATCAAAATATTTGATGCTATTGGTGTGAATGTTAGTGAATTACTTAATAAAGGACGTAAACTTATATTTCATAGTAAAAATAAAGATTATAATATAGAATTTTTTTTAGTAAAGGCACCGGATGTAACCACATATGTAGATTATGGGGCAGCTGATATAGGCATTGTGGGAAAAGATACGTTGATGGAAAAAGAAAAGGATTTTTATGAAGTTATGGATTTAAAGATAGGAAAGTGTAAGTTTTCCGTGGCTACTTTACCTAATGTTGATATTTATAAGGGATATACTAGAAAGAAAATAGCAACAAAGTATCCAAAGGTAGCAAGAGAGTACTTTAGAAAAAAGGGAATTGATGTTGAACTTATAAAAATAGAGGGTTCAGTTGAACTAGCACCAATAGTAGGACTTGCAGATGCTATTGTAGATATAGTAGAAACGGGATCAACATTAAGGGAAAACGGACTTGTGATTGTGGAGGATATATGTAGTATAAGTGCCAGAATGATAGTAAATAAAGCTAGCATGAAAACAAAACAAGATGAAATTAGTAAGATTATTGAAAATGTAAATAGGGTAGTTAACAATTAGGGGGATTTCAAATGATAGATATTATAAATATTAATGAGGAAAATAAAGAATCTTATATAAAGATTCTTAAAAATAGATCACAAAGTGTGAAAAAAGAAGTACTTGTAACAGTTGATAAAATTATAAAAGCTGTTAGAGAAAATGGGGATAAGGCTGTTATTAAATACACTAATGAGTTTGATTGTGAAGATATTAATTCACAAAATTTAAAGGTAACTGTGGATGAAATAAAAAAAGCTTATACTCTTGTGGATAAAAATTTTATAGAAGCAATTAAAAAGGCAAAAGAAAATATTTTTTTCTATCATGAAAAGCAAAAAAGGAATTCTTGGATGGTTACAAAAGAAGATGGAATTATATTAGGACAACAAGTTAGACCGTTAGATGGGGTTGGAATATACGTTCCAGGAGGAACAGCTGCATACCCTTCTTCAGTAATCATGAATACAGTTCCAGCTAAGGTTGCGGGAGTTAAGAATATAGTTATGGTAACTCCACCATCAAAGGATGGAAGTATAAATCCTAATATTTTAGTTGCAGCGAATATTGCAGGCGTTGATGAAATATACAAAGTTGGAGGGGCTCAAGGGATAGCTGCACTTGCATATGGCACAGAAAGCATATGTAAAGTTAATAAAATCGTTGGTCCAGGCAATATATATGTTGCTATGGCTAAAAGAAGTGTCTATGGATATGTGGATATTGATATGATAGCAGGACCAAGTGAGATATTAGTAATAGCAGATGAAGATAATAATCCAAAATTTATAGCGGCAGATTTAATGTCACAAGCAGAGCATGATGAGCTTGCATCTTCAACATTAGTTACTACATCAAGTGAATTAGCTATAAAAGTTAAAGATGAGTTAGAGAAACAGATAATAAAATTATCTAGAAAAGACATAATAAAAAAATCTTTAAAAAATTATGGAGCAATACTAGTAGTAGAAAATTTAAAAGAAGCTATTGATATGGCAAATATTATAGCACCAGAACATTTAGAAGTGTTAGTTAAAGAGCCATTTTCCATACTTGGAGAAATTAAAAACGCAGGATCAATATTCTTAGGAAAATTTGCACCAGAACCTTTAGGGGATTATATGGCTGGACCTAATCATGTACTACCTACAAATGGAAGTGCTAAATTCTTTTCACCATTGTCTGTAGATGATTATATAAAAAAATCAAGTTATTTATATTACTCAGAAAATGCATTGAAAAAGGTTAAAGATGATATAGTGACAATTGCTAAAACAGAAGGATTAACAGCTCATGCTAATTCAATTGAAGTGAGGTTTAAATAATGATTGAAGAACTATTTAGAAAAGATATTAAAAATTTTAAACCATATGATGCAAAACAAGAGGAATATAAAATTAAGCTAGATGCTAATGAAAGTTTTATAGAGCTTTCACAGGAAATTAAGGACAAAATAATAAGAAACTTAAGGAAATTAGAATTTAATAGATATCCAGATCCAGATGCATTAGAGCTTAAAAAAGCTTATGCAAATTATATAGGTATAGATGAAAAAAATATAATGGTAGGAAATGGATCAGATGAACTTATACAGATACTTGCAAGTGCTTTTTTAGATAAAAATGAAAAAATAGTAACACTTAATCCTGACTTTTCAATGTATAAAGTTTACACGGAAGTTCGTGGAGGTAGGGTTTTATCCTTTGATTTAAATGAAGATTTTACATTAAACGTAGATAGGGTAATAGAGTATATAAATGTAGAAAATCCTAAAATGTTTATTTTTTCAAATCCCAATAATCCAACAGGAGGGGTAATACCTAAAAGGGACATAATTAAAATAATAGAAAATGTAAAATGTGTAGTAGTGGTGGATGAAGCGTACATGGAGTTTTATGGAGATTCTATAGTGGAGTATATTAAAAAATATAATAATTTAATAGTTTTAAGGACAGCATCAAAAGCACTGGGAAGTGCAGCTTTAAGATTAGGATTTTTAATAACAAATAGTACACTTTTAAGAGAGATAAAAAAAGTAAAACCACCTTTTAATGTAAATTCAGTAAGTCAAGTTATAGGAAAAGTTATATTAGATGATAGAAAATTTATAAAAGAATCTATAGATAAAGTTTTAGGTGAGAGAAATTATTTAGTAACAGGACTTAAAAGTATAGAGGGATTAAAGGTTTATGAAACTCAATCAAACTTTGTATTAATCTATAGTGAAAATGCAAACAAAATAAATGACATCTTTATTAAAAGTGGAATAAAAATAAGAAGTTTTAATGATACAACATTAAAAAACTTTATGAGAGTAACTGTTGGAAGTAGAGAAGAAAACATGGAAGTTATTAATGGTATAAGAGGATATAAAAGAGTATAATGTAGTACAATTTTTTATAACTTAATATAAATCAATATGATGTAATTTAATACAACATAATATATTAGAAAGTAAGGTATATGAATAAAGGGGGACAGCCATGACTACAAGAAAAAGTAATAAATGTAGAAAAACTTCTGAAACTGAAGTTTGCTTATGTTTGAATTTAGATGGAGAAGGAAAATACAATATAGATACAGGCGTAGGATTTTTAGATCATATGTTAAATTTAATGACAAAGCATGGATTCTTAGATTTAGATATAAAGGCTAATGGAGATTTAGAAGTAGATGCACACCACACTGTAGAAGATATAGGAATAGTCTTTGGAAAAGCGTTTAAAGAAGCTTTAGGAAATAAAGAAAAAATAAAAAGATATGGAACTTGTTTTTTACCCATGGATGAATCCTTAGCTTTTGTTTCTATAGATATAAGTGGTAGACCTTTTTTAGTTTATAATTGTGAATTTACTGTAGATAAGGTAGGGTGTATGGACACTGAACTTGTGGAAGAATTTTTAAGAGCTTTTGCATTTAATGCAGAAATAACATTACACACTAAAATATTATACGGTAAAAACAATCATCATATGATAGAAGCTATTTTCAAGGCATTAGGGCGAACAATTAGAGAGGCGGTATCAATAGATGAAAAAGTAAGGGGGGTGATGTCTACAAAGGGGATTATATAAATAAAAGGGGGGCTTAATTAATGATAATTTTACCTGCAATAGACTTGAGAATGGGTAAGTGCGTTAGGCTATATAAAGGAGATTTCAACAAAACACAAGTAGTTGCAGAAAATCCAGTGGATACGGCACTTATGTTTAAAGAGTGTGGTGCAGAGTATATTCATATTGTAGATTTAGATGGGGCATTAAAGGGAAAAGGTGTAAATATGGATACAGTTTGTGAAATCATAAAAAAGGTAGACGTACCTATAGAATTTGGTGGAGGCATTAGAGACATAGAAACTATAGATTACTTAATTGATATAGGTGTTAGCAAAGTTATACTGGGAACGGCTGCATTAAATAATGAAAAACTAGTTAGAGAAGTTGTGAAAAAGTATAATGAAAAAATTGCTGTAGGAATAGATGCTAGAGATGGGTATGTAGCAACAGAAGGATGGTTAAATTTAAGTAATATTAATTATATTGATTTTGCTAAAAAAATAGAAGGTATAGGGGTTAGCAATATTATATTTACAGATATAAGTAGAGATGGAACATTAAATGGACCAAATTTTGATGCATTACTAAAATTAAAGGAAAGCATTAATTGTGATATAACAGCATCTGGTGGAATTAAAGACGTAAGCGATCTTAAAAAACTTAAAGAACTTAATGTTTATGGGGCAATTGTTGGAAAAGCTATATATTCCAATAATATAAATTTAAAAGAGGCAATAAAGTTAAATAAAAAATAGGGGGCCAAAGTATGAAAAATAAAAGAATAATACCATGTCTTGATGTTAATAAGGGAAGAGTTGTAAAAGGAATTAAGTTTACTAATTTAAGAAATGTTGGAGATCCAGCGGAGATAGCAGAGCTTTATGAAAAAGAAGGAGCAGATGAAATTGTTCTATTAGACATTTCTGCAACTTCTGAAGGAAGAGAAACGATGATGGATGTAGTTAAAAATGTTGCATCTAAAATATCTATACCAATTACTGTAGGTGGAGGAATTAGAACTATTGAAGATTTTGAAAAAGTAATAAAAGCTGGGGCAAGCAAGGTATCAATAAATTCAGGTGCTGTAAAAACCCCAAGTTTAATAAAGAAAATTTCAGATAAATTTGGAAAAGAATCATTAGTAGTAGCCATAGATGCAAGAAGAAATGAAGAAGATGACGGATGGATTGTAGTTATAAGTGGTGGAGAAATTGATACTGGATTAGACGTGTTTAAGTGGGCAAAAAAAGTAGAGGAATTAGGAGCCGGAGAGATACTTTTAACTAGTAAAGATGCGGATGGTACTAAAGATGGGTATGATGTAGAATTAACAGATGGTGTGTGTAAAGCTGTGGATATTCCCGTAATTGCATCAGGTGGATGTGGAAAACTTCAAGACTTTGGTGATATTTTCGAAAGAACAACGGTAAGTGGTGCTTTGGCAGCTTCTATGTTTCACTTTGGAGAAGTTACTATTAATGAAGTTAAAGATTATGTAAATTTGAGAAGAAAAGAACTAATAGATAAAATAGATTTTAAAAAATGTAATGGATTAGTGCCTACTATTATTCAAGATTTTAAAAATGGAGAAGTGTTAATGCTTGGATATATGAATGAAGAGGCTTTTGCTAGAACAATAGAAAGTGGAACTACATGGTTTTGGAGTAGAAGCAGAAATGAGCTTTGGAATAAGGGAGAAACATCAGGAAATACCCAATATGTAAAAAGTATTAGTATAGATTGTGACAATGATACTATTTTAATTAAAGTAGATCAATTAGGAAATGCATGTCACAAGGAATATAGAAGTTGTTTTTATAGAAATATAGATTGTAGGTTTTAATATAGAATAATATATAATAGCTTAATATATTAGAATTAAATATAGAGAATTATGTTTTAATATACAATAAAGAATTATAGTTTAAAATATAATAATTTAAATATAGGGGAGAGTACAATTGAACAATATAGATGTTATAGAAGAGCTATATAGTGTAATATTGAATAGAAAAAAATATGGAAAAGAAAACTCTTACACAAACTATTTATTTGAAAAAGGAATAGACAAGATTTTAAAAAAAGTAGGAGAAGAGACAACAGAGGTTATTGTGGCTGCAAAAAATGAAAACAAAGATGATTTAGTAGCAGAAATTTGTGATGTTATCTATCACATGATTGTACTTATGGTATATAAAGAGGCTAGTCTAGAAGAAATTAGAAGTGAACTAAATAAAAGAAGAGAAAAAATAGGTAATAAAAAACCTGAGAGAAGAAAAATTGAAAATATATAAATAAAAAAACAGCATTGATTATTAAAATGCTGTTTTTTATAGTACTGGAGAAAGTAGTCTAGATATAGACTCTTTAAATTTTATGATTATAGATCTATTTTCGTATGATTCTTGAGTTAATTTAATAGAATATCTAGCATCATTTTTAAATATGTCCTCAAATTCAGAGGAGACATTACTGTCATATATAAAGGCATTAACTTCAAAATTTAATTTAAAACTTCTAACATCCATGTTTGCAGTGCCTACGGAACAAACTTTCCCATCAACGACTAAAGTTTTGCTATGTATGAAACCTTTTTTGTAGCAGTAACCTTGAACACCGCTTTTAAGTAATTCTCCAAGATATGAAAAAGATGCCCAGTATACAAACATATGATCTGGTTTACTCGGAATCATTATTTTAACATCTACTCCTGATAAAGAAGCTATTTTTAATGCCTCAAATATGCTTTCATCTGGTATAAAATAAGGAGTTTGTATGTAAATATTTTTTTTAGCAGATTGAATCATTTTAAGGTATCCATTTTTTATTTGTTCCCATTCAGAATCCGGACCACTAGATACTATTTGCATACCTATTTCTCCAGATGAATGTTTTGTTGGAAAATACCTTTTATCAAAAGTAATTTTTTCATTAGATGCATAACGCCAATCTAAGAGAAACCTTTGTTGAAGAGAATCAACTGCACTGCCAGTTACTTTTATGTGAGTATCACGCCAATAACCGAATTTTTTATTCTTACCTAAATATTCGTCTCCAATATTGAATCCTCCAACATAAGCCTCTTTACCATCAATTACAGCAATTTTTCTATGATTTCTGTAATTAACACGTATATTAATAAGAGGCAGTAATGAAGGAAAAAAACAAGAAACTTTACCACCAGCAGCTTTTAGATTATCGAAGAAATGATCTGAAAGTCTTAAACAACCCATTCCGTCATATAATAATCTAACTTCAACTCCTTCTGCTGCTTTTTCTGTTAATGCATCTAGTACATAATTACCTAGGGAATCATTTTTTATTATGTAATATACCATGTGGATGTGATGTCTAGCATTTTTAATTGAAGTTAGTAAATCATTAAATTTACTATGACCATCTGTATATATCTTTACATTATTATCTTGTGTGAATACAGATTGACTATTAACAAGATGCATATAAACCATATCTTTATAATTAATCATAGTTTTATCTTTAAATTCCATAGTATCATTTGTGATTTGTTTTCCTTGGGAAAGTAATTTCTTATGAAATCTATCTTCAGTAGTTTTTAGATTAAACATTTTACTTCTACTCAAATTTTGACCTAAAAGAAGATATAATATAAATCCAACGCCAGGGATTAAAATTAACACCATTAACCAAGCCCATGTAGCGGAAGGATTTTTTCTTTCAAAGAATATAATTAAAAGTGCAAATATAAGGTTCAAATATGTTAGAATCTTATATGTAGTAAATAAGTAATGCATATCTTTAAACCTCCATATATAATAATAGAGTATTAGTGATTACACGAATTGCAACCATCGCAGTTATTAGATG
Source organism: Clostridium massiliodielmoense (assembly GCF_900176615.1). Lineage (GTDB taxonomy): Bacteria > Bacillota > Clostridia > Clostridiales > Clostridiaceae > Clostridium_H > Clostridium_H massiliodielmoense. The sequence goes on along the minus strand of NZ_FXLO01000009.1, from coordinate 1,716,368 downwards.
ATGATTTAGAGTTACAATTAGAACAATTTTTGTTTGGAATAACTTTAATCATAAATGAAGAATCTTTATATACAATCTCTATATTATTAATATTAACATTAAAATCTGTATTATATATAAATTTTATATCTTTTATGAAATTTGTTATATAGTGTTCTTTATCAATTAAATCATCTAAAAATATATCTACTCGGCAAGATTTACAACAGCCTTTGATATAGGATAAGCGTATACAAGAATATTCTTTATGGATATCTAGCAGATTTTTAAGCTGAAAGTATGCATTGTCAGATATTGATATAGCTACCATATAATAAAACATCCTTTCTCATAATAAATATTAATTATTAAAAATTTTAGGTAGATATTATTTTAACACATTTATAAATAAAAATGTGTTAAAACATTAATTAAGAGATAAATATATATATGACATAAATAATATAGTATTTATGTATATTTTATAATAACGTTTCAATTAAAAGGGGGTTAAAATATGAGAGGGACATTTGCAGTTGCTATAAATTGTATAGATGGAAGAGTACAAAATGCTGTTAGAAAATTCATTAAGGATAAGTATCATGTAGATTATGTAGATATGGTTACGGAAGCAGGACCTGATAAAATATTGGCCGAAGGTAAAAATGAAATTTTAATACAATCAATAAAAGATAGAGTAGTATTATCGGTTGATAAGCATGAAGCAAAGGTAATCGCAGTAGTGGGGCATTTTGATTGTGCTGGTAATCCTGTTGATAAAGAACAACATATTAAAGATATTAGGGAAGCTGTTAAAAGAGTTGAATCATGGGGTCTTGGAAAAAAAGTTATAGGGATATGGGTAAATCATAAGTGGAAGGCAGAGCAAGTAGCATAAAATAAGTCTATAGTGTAAAACTATAAATTAGTAAATTAGGAGGAATTAAAATGGAAAATACTGAAGAAATTTTATATCCAATACTTGTAGATAAGAAATATGGTTATATGAATAAAATGGGGGAAATAGTAATAGAGCCTAAATATGATTACGCTGAAGAATTTTCAGATGATTTAGCTATTGCGGGCATTGAAGGAAATCTCGGATATATAAATAAAAAAGGAGAAACTGTTATAGATTTTAAATTTAAAAGTGCTAATGAATTTAATGAGGATTTAGCTTCAGTTCAAATGGGATATAAATGGGGATATATAAATAGAAATGGAGAAGAAGTGATTCCATTTAATTTTATTGATGCCTATAATTTTAGTGAGGGATTAGCGTTAGTACAAATTGGTGGAAAACAAGGATATATAAATAAAGAAGGAAAAGTTGTAATAGAACCTAAATATGATTATGCACATAGCTTCAGTGAAGGTGTTGCAGCTGTGGATATAAATAAAAAGTTTGGATATATAGATAAAGAAGGAGAAATTGTAATACCGCCTAAATATTTATCAGCAGGAGATTTTAAAGAAGGATTAGCTACAGTTGAAGTAAAGAGAGGATTTGGATTTATAAATAAAGATGGAGATATAGCAATCGAGCCTAAATATCAGGAAGCGGATGACTTTTCTAATGGATATGCTGTAGTATGTGAAAATGATAAGTATGGATATATAGATAAAGATACAAATGTAATAATTCCAACAGAGTATGATAATATTGATGTAATAAGCGAAGGTTTTATGGCAGTTGAGATAGATGAAAAATGGGGATATATAAATATGGAAAATGAAATGATAATAAAACCTAAATTTACTGATGCTTATGAATTTGTAGAAGGATTAGCTCTTGTTGAAGTTAAGGGGAAAATAGGATATATAAATAAGGATGAAGAGTATGTATGGAAACCTCAAAAATAATTTGAGGTTTTTCTTATTTTTTATTTAATAATGGAAAAAAATATGATAAAATCAAAAAGATGGGTAGTATCTATTTGGAGCTACACCTAATTGTTATATTAAAGAAATAATATTATATTTTTATTCGTTGCTCATATCGTCAGGAATGAGACTTTTGTATCGCTTCTTAAATTTAAATAGAGAGGTGATGCCTATTGAAAATTGGTTTTATTGGAGGGGGAAGAGTTGGATTCTCTCTTGGTAGATATTTTGTTGAAAAAGGATTAAGTATTTCAGGGTATTATAGCAGAACCTATAGGTCTGCATATGAGGCTTCTAAATTTACTAATTCTAATAGTTATGAAAAGTTAAGTGATCTTATAAAAAATAGTGATACAATATTTATTACTACTCCTGATGATGCAATACATGATGTATGGAATAAAATGTATAATTGTGACGTTAAAGGTAAAATTATATGCCACACCAGTGGCTCATTATCTTCAGAAATCTTTTCAAATATAAACAATTCAGGTGCCTTTGGATATTCTATTCATCCAATGTTCCCATTTTGCGATAAGTTTAATGACTATAAAAAATTAAATACTGCTTATTTTTCTATAGAAGGTGATACAAAGTATTTGCATTACCTGTATTCAGTTTTATCTTCTTTAGGGAATAAGGTTTTTTTAATGAAGTCACAAAATAAAAAGTTATATCATTTAGCAAATGTTACTGTGTCTAATTTAGTGTTATCTATTATTGATTTAGGGTGTGAATATCTAAACAAATGTGGAATATCGAATGAAGATGCAATAAATGCATTTTTCCCACTTATAGAGTCTAATATAAAGAACCTAAAGGAAAATGGAGTTTTGAAAGCCATAACTGGACCAGTAGAAAGAGGGGACATAGGAACAATAAAAAAACATATGGAGGTTATTCCACATGAAGATAAAGAAATGTATAAATGTTTATCTTCAAATCTATTAAGACTTTCTAAAATAAAAAATCCAGAAGTTAATTATAGGGAATTGGAAAAATATTTGGGGGGAATATAAATGAAAAATACTGTAACAACATTTCAAAAGGCTAAAAATAATGGAGAGAAGCTGACAATGCTTACAGCTTATGATTATTCTACTGCGAAACTAATTGATGAATCAGGTATAAATGGAATATTAGTAGGAGATTCATTAGGGATGGTTTGTCTTGGATATGAAGATACTCTAAGTGTAACTATGGAGGACATGATACATCATACTAGAGCAGTTTCAAGGGGAGTAAAGAATACTTTAGTTGTTGGGGACATGCCTTTTATGTCCTATCAATCTTCAGTCTATGATGCAGTAGTTAATGCAGGAAGACTTATAAAAGAAGGTGGAGCTACAGCTGTAAAGTTAGAGGGTGGAGCAACTGTAATCGATCAAATTAAAGCTATAGTAAATGCTCAAATTCCTGTAATGGCTCATATAGGACTTACTCCACAATCAATAAATGTATTTGGTGGATTTAAGGTACAAGGTAAAGATGAGGAAAAAGCTCAAAAATTAATAGAAGATGCGAAAAAGATAGAAGAGGCAGGGGCTTTTGCAATTGTACTAGAATGTGTACCTGCAAAACTTGCAGAACTTATAACTAAGGAGGTTTCAATACCTACAATTGGAATAGGTGCAGGAGCTGGTTGCGATGGACAGATTTTAGTTTATCAAGATATGTTAGGTATGTTTTCAGATATGAGTCCTAAGTTTGTAAAGAAGTTTGCAGATGTAGGTGAACTTATGAAGGATGGTTTTAAGGCTTATATAAAGGAAGTACAAGAGGGAACTTTTCCATCAAAAGAACATTGCTTCAAAATAGATGAAAGTGTTTTAGATAAATTATACTAGTGGTTTAAATATAAAGGGGGGAAATACAGGCTGTTAATGCAGTTTTGTGTGTTTATATATGTTGAAATTAAATAAAATAAATGAAGTTAAAAAATATGTTGCGGAATGGAAAAAAGAAGGATTAACTATAGGACTTGTTCCAACTATGGGTTGTCTCCATGAAGGACATAAAAGTCTTATAGATAGAGCGGTAAAGGAAAATGATAGAGTTATAGTAAGTGTATTTGTAAACCCAACTCAATTTGGACAGAATGAGGATTTTGATAAATACCCTAGAAGTATAGAAAATGATGTTGATTTATGTAATAAGGCAGGAGTAAGTGTAGTATTTAATCCGGGTCCTAAAGAAATGTATTTTGATGATGCTTGTACTTATGTAAATGTAGAGAATTTAACTGATGGATTATGTGGTGCAAAGAGAGAGGGCCATTTTAGAGGAGTTTGCACTGTTGTAAGTAAATTATTTAATATATCACAAGCAACAAGAGCTTATTTTGGGGAAAAAGATGCTCAACAATTAGCTGTTATAAGGAGAATGGTTAGAGATTTAAATTTTAATATAAAAATTGTAGGTTGCCCAATAGTCAGGGAAAGGGATGGACTTGCTAAAAGTTCTAGAAATAAATATTTATCTAAGGAAGAAAGACTAGATGCCTTAGTTTTAAGCAATGGACTTAAAAAAGGAAAAGAGTTACTAGAGAGTGGTATTAGGGAAGCTTCAAAAATAAAAGAATTAATAGAGAATGAAATAAGTAAATCGGCTCTTAGTAAAATTGATTACGTGGAAATTGTAGATAGTGTTACATTAAAGGCAGTTGAAAATATAGATAGAGATGTATTAGTAGCTATTGCAGTTTTTGTTGGAAAAACAAGACTAATAGATAATTTTACTTTTAAATTGGGGGAGTAGGGCATGGGATTAAATATGTTAAAATCAAAAATTCATAGAGTAACTGTAACACAAGCAGAATTGAGTTATGTGGGAAGCATAACTATAGATAAAGCACTTATGAAGGCGGCAAATATATTAGAGTATGAAAAGGTTCAAATTGTAGATATAGATAATGGATCTAGATTTGAAACTTATGTTATTCCAGGTGAAGAAAATAGTAAAGTTATATGTTTAAATGGGGCAGCTGCAAGATGTGTACAAGTAGGAGACAAGGTAATTATTATGTGCTATTGTTTAATGGATGAAAAAGAAGCAGAAGAGTATAAACCAATTGTAGTATTTGCAAATGAAGATAATACAATAAATAAAATATCAAATTATGAAAGAAATTAAAGAAGTTAGGTAAATATTTTAGTAAAAGCAGAAACTAATTACAAAAGGTTTCTGCTTTTGCTTTAATTTTCTTATAGTACTCATGATATTAATCTATTGAAGTTGATAGACAATCGTCTATAACATCTTTGGTAATTAAGAAAGGCTTCTTTTGGGTTAATTCTTTATTAGTATTGGTAGTTGTGTTACTAGTTTCATTTTTTGTGTTTATTTCATCATTTTTTTTCATATACGCATTCCTCCTTATTATTTGTTGCGAAAATACTGAATATAATGAATATTAATTATATTATATTATTTACCATTGGAAGTTTCAACTATAATATGGTAAAAATAACAAGATGATAGAATAATAATTTTGTATATTACCATATATATTATTAAATCATAATATATAATATGCACTATATCACAACAATGTTATACTATGAAATAATTTAAAAAAATGTTATTTTTCAATAGGACCGTATTTCCCTTTATCATAGTTAGTTAATACTAGAGTAAGTTCTTCAAGATGTTCTTTTTCCTCGTATACGATTTTTTGTAAAGTTTCTCGTATATCTGTGTAAGGTATTTCAGCTAAATGTTGTTCATACAATATCACAGCTTCAAGTTCACCTTTAATACCTTCCCTTAGATAATTTAATAATAATTTATCTGTTACGCCAGTAGTTACAGTTAAGTATTCTTTTGCTGGTGTTAAGTCAGTATGTGAGATAACTTTTAAATAAGCATCCATTTCCATAGGATCATGTTTTCTAAGAAGTTTTAAAAGCATTCCATAATGATTATGTTCTTCTTGTCTAATGTGAGATAAAACATCATTTATTTCTTTTATGCTACAATTAGAAATTATAAAAGAATAATCATTTATTGCTACTAGTTCTCCAATCATGTCTTCTCTTAATTTGCTTGTGACAAAGTATGGATAACCTTGAGGTTGTTTGTTGGTAGTATAACTCATAAAATAAATACCCCCTAAATTTTGTATAGTATTATAATATTCGTATAAGGTATATTTTGGGAATAGAAATTTAATATATAAATAAATTTAAAGTAATGTCAATATTACTAAGAGTTTAAAAAACGGAATAAAAGGAAGAAAAGAAAACTAAATTCATGGTATTAATTTAATATAGTTTATTATAAAATTGCCATAAAAATCTTTGTAGAGTATAATAGGCAAAGTACAATATGTTGTGGTTGGAGGAAAATAATATGCTATATGTGGTTAAAAGAGACGGGAGAAGGGTTCCCTTTGATTCAATAAATATAACTAATGCTATAAAGGGATCGGCAGATGAGATAGCTTTTGCCTTGAAAGAAAGCGAAGTTATAGAGCTTACTCAAAAGGTTATAGAACAAATTGAACTTAGAGATTATAAAGAAATTTCAGTAGAAGAAATACAAAATATTGTGGAATGTGTTCTTCAACAAAATGGATATGAAACAATATGGAAGACATATTCTAACTATAGGAGAGAAAGAACGAAAATAAGAGAAAAAAAATCACATTTGATGACTGTTATTCAAAAGATAGGCGTGGAAACAGATAGGGATAATGCAAATGTAGGAAATAATTTTAGTTCAAAACTTCTTAGAATAGCTAGTGAATCTAATAAATGGCATAATCTTGGTATGATGCCAAAACATTTAGCAAAACTTCATGAAAATGGAGATTTATATTATCATGATTTAGATTCATATAACTTAACAATAAACTGTTTAAATATAGAGACTGGAGAGATATTACGTAGAGGATTTAATACGGGGTACGGAACAATTCTTCCAGCGAAAAGATTAGAGTCGGCAGCGGAGTTATCTTGTATATTACTTCAAAGCACTCAAAATGATATGTTCGGAGGACAATCTCATACTAATTTTGATAATGATATGGCTCCTTTTGTAGATATGTCAAGACAAGAAATTAAGAAAGAATATAGAGAATATCTAGGTGATATAGAGAATTTAGATGAAATTGTAGAAAAGAAATTAGAAAAAGTAGTTCATCAATCAATGCAAGGAATTGTTTATAACTTGAATACTATGCATTCAAGAGCTGGAAGTCAAGTACCGTTTAGTTCTATAAATCTTGGATTGCCAGATAATAAAGATGCAGCTATGATTGATAGAATCTTTCTAGAAGAGTATGAAAAAGGACTTGGAAAAGGAGAACAGCCTATTTTTCCTAATATAATTTTTAGAGTTAAAGAAGGGGTAAATAGAGAACCACAGGACCAATATTATGACCTTTACAAACTTGCGTGTAGAGTTGCTAGTAAAAGAATGAATCCTATGTTTATGAATTTAGATGCGGACTTTAATAAGGAATACTATGACAAGGGAATAGTTGCTGCAACAATGGGTTGTAGAACTTATATAATGTCAAATGTAAACGGAGAACCAGGTCCGGCAGCACGTGGAAACATAGCCCCTACTACAATAAACTTACCTAGACTTGGAATACTTGCAAAGGGTGATATAACTAAATTTTTCTCATTATTAGATAGCAGATTAAATCTAGCAAGAGAATCATTACTTCATAGATATAGTGTTCTTAAAAACTTAAAGGTTAAGGATTTACCATTTGTGGCAGGAGAGAAGCTAATGAGGGGTTCTGAAAACTTGGGACCAGAAGATAATATAGAACCAATTTTAAAACAAGGAACTTGGGGAATTGGATTTATAGGACTTGCAGAAACTTTAATAGCTTTAGTTGGAAAACATCATGGTGAAGATGAAGAAACTTATAAATTAGGAATTAAGATAGTATCTTACATAAGAGAATTCTGTGATAAATATAAAGAAATAGACAAATTAAATTGGTCTTGTTATGCAACTCCAGCAGAAGGTCTTTCAGGAAAATTCATTATTCACGATAAGAATGTTTTGGGAGAGATAAAAGGAGTTACAGATAAAGAATATTATACAAACAGTTATCATATTCCAGTTGGATACAAGATATCAATTAAAGATAAAATAGATTTAGAAGCACCATTTCACAAGATATGTAATGGTGGACATATAACTTATATTGAAATGGATGGATATCCAGAAGCAGAAGATGTAAAATCTATAATAGATTATTCTTATAAAAATACTAATATAAGCTATATAGGCATTAACTTCCATATGAAATATTGTAGAGATTGTGGTGAAAAGATAGAAGCTTCTGAAAATCATTGCCCTAAATGTGGAAGTACAAATATTCAAGGAATATCAAGAGTAACAGGGTATCTTTCATTGGATGAAAGATTTGGTGCTGGAAAAGTTGCTGAACGTAAAGATAGACTTTCACACAATGGAGAAAGACATATAAATACTTATTAATAATTTGGAGTGATTAAAAATGAATCTTCGTGTAGCTGGATTCTTAGATAATACTATGGTAAATGGTAAAGGTATAAGAAGTGCATTATTTTTATCAGGATGTAATCATAATTGTGATGAATGCCAAAATAAAGAAATGCAAGATGCGAGCTATGGTGATGATATTGAATTAGAAGATATTTTAAATAGAATAAAATCTAATATACCGTTAATTAAAGGAGTAACTTTCTCTGGAGGAGAACCTTTTGAGCAATGCAAAGAGCTTACTATTCTTGCAAATAAGATAAAAGAAGAAAATCTTGATATCTGGTGTTACACAGGATATACTTTTGAAGAACTTTTAAAAGACAAGGATAAAATAAATTTATTAAAATCTGTAGATGTACTTATAGATGGAAAGTTTAATAAAAAACTTAAAAATGGAGCTAAAAAATATACTGGCTCTAAAAATCAAAGAATTATAGATGTAAAAAGTAGTTTTAAGAATAATAAAATAATAGAAAAGAATATATAATATAAAATTACCACAGGCATAAAATTTCCTGTGGTAATTTTTATTATATATGAAATTATTAAAGGTTTTAGCAAATCAACTTATTTAAAAGGAAATAACACATTATCCTTAGATTCACATTGTTTATTAATAGCATTCTTAATTATTGTGTAGTAGCATTTACACCAATTGTTATCAGGTTCTAATTCATGAGCTTTTTTAGCTAATGGAAAAGCTGATGTATAATCTCCCATATCTAAATAAACAAGGGCTTTACCTATATACGCTTCACAATTAAGCTCATCAAGGGTTATTGCTTTAGAATATGTATCTAAAGCCTTATCCTGCATACAAAGACCTATTAAAAGTTCTCCTTTATTACAATAGGCTTCATAAAAACTTTCATTTAAATCTATGCATTTATCATAACATTTTAGAGCATCAAAGACTTTACCTAGCTGAATTAATACATAAGCTTTTTTATAATAAACCATGTAGTTTGCTTTATTTTGAGATATAAGTTTATCACAAAATATAAGTGCTTTATCAAAATCACCAGACATTATATAGATTTCTATCATATTTAGATATCCTTTATAGGTATCGTTACTTATCCTTATATATTTTTTTATACATTTTTCAGCTTCACTTATATCACACATATCAATATAGGCTTCACCTTTTGCTAAATATATTTCAGCATAATCATTGTTAAGCTCTAAAGCTTTATCGAACATGGAAAATGCTTTATGTATGTTATTATCTTTAAAAAAGTTTCGCCCTTTAGATATGTAGCTTATAATCTTGTTTTCTAATGCATCATATGATAAAAGTTTTTTTCCCATATACCTTCCTCCAATCTTTTGTAATACTACTTCTTTTAACATTATTGACAATGAAATTATTTTTTAAACCTTTAGAGTTACTCTTTTGTTATAATATATATGTATATGTAAATATTATTATTATGATATAATTTTACAAAGATATTTACTAAAGAAAGGGGAAGTGTCTATGAAAATAAATAATTTAGTAGATAATATGAAAGATAGCATTGTAAAATCTACTCAAGAATTAATAGCAATAAAAAGTGTCAAAGAAGAATCAAAAGAAAATAAGCCATTTGGAGAAGACCCAGCGAAAGCTCTTGAATATTGCTTGAATTTATGTAGTAAAATGGGATTTAAAACAGTGAACTTAGATAATTATATAGGTTATGCAGAATATGGCGAGGGAGAAGAGTACATAGGTGTCTTAGGTCATGTTGATGTAGTGCCAGAAGGGGATGGATGGATATATCCACCTTATGGAGGAGAAGTGCATGAAGGTAAGATATTTGGACGTGGTACTATGGATGATAAGGGACCTATGATTGCTTGTGTATATGGTCTTAAAGCTATTAAAGATGCGGGTATAAAACCTGCTAAAAAAATAAGAGTTATTTTTGGAACTAACGAAGAAAGTGGTTCAGAAGGGGAAATAGATCGTTATTTTGAAAGTGAAAAAGCACCTATTGCAGGATTTACTCCTGATGCTGAGTATCCAATTATAAATGGAGAAAAGGGATTAACAATATTTGATTTAGTAAAAGAATTAGACGAAGAAAATAATTCTATAGCTTATATAAAGGGTGGTCAAAAAGCCAATATGGTTCCTGACTATTGCGAAGCTGGAATTTTAATAAATGATGCCAATATAGTTATAAATGCAGCAAAGGACTTTGGGGATAAAACAGGATTTGATATATCAGTAGAACCAAAAGATGATATGGTAGTGATTAAATCAAAGGGAGTTTCAGCACATGGAAGTCTTCCCCAACTAGGAAAGAATGCTATAATGCAATTGTTCATGTTTATAGGAGAATTGCCACTTGAAGATAGTGATATAGTTAACTTTATTAAGTTTATGAATAAACACATCGGAATGGAAGTTTACGGCGAATCTTTTGGTGTTGGACTTGAAGATGAAGTATCAGGAAAACTTTCTTTTAATGTTGGTGTAGTAAACATGGATAAGGATAAAATAACTATGACTTTAAATTTAAGATATCCTGTAACATGCAAATTTGAAGATATGATGAACGGTTTAAATAAAACATTATCTAATACAGGAATAAATATGGAGAATATGGATCATCAAGAACCTTTATATTTCCCAGAAGATAATAAAATTATAAAAATACTTTCAAAGGTTTATGAGGAACAAACAGGTGATAAAACAAAATTATTATCAATTGGTGGAGGAACATATGCAAAGGAAATGCCTAATATAGTTGCTTTTGGACCAATATTCCCAGGTGAGCCTGATTTAGACCATCAGGCTAATGAGTACATTAAGGTGGATGACCTAATTAAAAATGCTAAAATTTATGCTCATGCTATGTATGAACTTGCAAAATAATAGGTAAACTTAAAAATAGTATTTATTAAAAATATGAATATAATCTATTAAGATATAACATTTTATATTTTGATAGATTATATTTTAAAAGAATAGGTGGGAAGAAATGGGGTTTAAACATACAATAAGAAGATATGCTAGATTACCAAAGAGTATAATAGCCATATTTTTTGCAAGGATTATAAATAGTTTGGGAAGTTTTGTTTTTCCCTTTTTAACAATATATTTAACTGATAAGATGGGAATGACATCTGATAGAGTTGGAACATTTATGTTAATGGCTGCGGTAGGCATAGGGCTAGGATCTATAGTTGGAGGTAAACTTTCAGATGTAATTGGACGTAAAAAAATAATATTAATATTTCAGGCAATGTCTGCAATAATGCTTATACCATGTGGATTTTATGAATATTCTATGATAACACCGTGGTTATTAATACTTTCTGGATTTTTTGGAGGAGCTGTTCAACCAGCAAGTGCGGCTATGATAGGGGATTTAACAACTACTAAAAATAGGCAAGAAGCTTTTTCGCTTCTGTACTTAGGTATAAATATAGGAGTTGCAATTGGCCCACTGGTTGCGGGTATTTTATATAAAAAATATATTAGATGGATATTTTGGGGAGATGCTATCACCACATTAACTTCTCTACTACTAGTTATTTTCTTTGTTAAAGAAACCATAAATGACAGAAAAGAAGAAGAAATAGAAAAAGATAATATTAATGAAAAGAGTGAAAATGGAAACTTATTTATGGTAATGATAAAGAGACCAGCTTTATTAATATTTTCATTAGTATGTTTAATATATTCATTTGTGTATGCACAAAATGGATTTTTAATCCCACTGCAAGTAAAGGGAGTATATCCTGAAAATGGAGCCGTGCTTTATGGGAGTTTAATGTCTATAAATGCTATAGTAGTTGTGTTTTTTACATTTATTATAATACATTTAACTAGAAAAAATGATGCCATTTTTAATATGGTGCTTGCAGGAACATTTTATACTGTGGGTTTTGGAATGCTTTTTTATGTAAAAAACTATGAATTTTTTATAATATCAACAATTATATGGACCATAGGAGAAATACTAGCATCAACAAATCAAGGAGTATATATAGCAAATCACACTCCGATGTCTCACAGGGGAAGAGTTAATTCAATTATTCCGTTAATATCAGGTGCAGGATATGCAATAGGGCCTAAGATTATGGGAGTGTACGTAAAAAATAGAACTTTAAATAGTGCTTGGTTCGTTATTGGTGTATGTTCTATAGTATCAGCTATTATGATGTATGCTTTATACAAGTTTGAAGTTCATAACAAAAAATGCAATAAAAATTTATGACATAAAATAATGGAAATAAACTAAAAAAAACTCTTTGAATTTATAAAAAAAGGTGTTAGAATGTTAACAAAGTCGGTATTCTTAAAAAGAAATTGAACTTAAAACATTTTAAATTAATAATTAAGTTTAGTTAATTCGACTTATATCCTAGAGGGGAATAAGAACGGAGGGAAAGAGTTATGGAAAGAAATATTTCAACTGACAATAATGGAAAGACTTCAAAAGGTACAAAAGAAAAAACAAGAAAAATAACCATATTTGCAATGTTTTCTGCAATATCAATAATACTTGGATTTACTCCACTTGGAATAATTCCAATTCCACCTGTAAGTGCGACAATAATTCATATACCAGTAATAATTGTTGCCATACTAGAAGGCCCATTAATGGGTGCTCTTATGGGACTAGTATTTGGTATTATAAGTTTTGCAACTGCAATCATGAGACCTACTATAATATCATTTATAGCCTATAATCCACTTGTTTCTATAGCACCAAGAATATTGATAGGACTAGTAGCTTATTATGTATATAAGTTGTTCCCAGGAAAAAAAGAAAGCTTAAAAATAGGCGCATCAGCAGCTCTTGGAACACTAATGAATACAGTTGGATTTCTAGGAATGGGATATATAATATATGGAAATAAAATAGCTGAAGTATTAGGTAAAGATCCTAGTACTATAGGTAAATGGGTTTTAGGAATAGGTGTAAGTCACTGTTGGCTTGAGATGATAGTTGCTATAGTAATAACTATACCAATTGTATTTGCAGGTAAAAAAATAAGAAGATAATTAAATATTTATGTACTTATATATAAGTAGTAGAACTTAATGGTTTTACTACTTTAATTTTAATATAGCTATGTTTGCATTATAGTATTTGACTAAACTATAGATGTTAGACATAGCTTAGTTATTATAAAAAAATGGGGGAGTTTTATATGAGAACTATAAAAATTACAGACATAAAGGGAATAAAAGTAGGACATGCTCAAAACTTTAGTGGACCTACAGGATGTACAGTTATTTTGTGTGAAGAAGGAGCTGTAGCTGGAGTAGATGTACGAGGAGGGGCACCTGGTACTAGGGAAACAGATCTTTTAAATCCTTTAAATATGATGGGAAAAATACAATGTGTACTTTTGACTGGTGGAAGTGCTTTTGGGCTGGATGCAGCATCAGGTGCGATGAAGTATTTAGAAGAGAATGGATTTGGATTTGATGTTGGAGTTACAAAAGTACCTATTGTATGCGGAGCTGCATTATTTGATTTAGTTGTAGGAGACCATACAATAAGACCAGATAAAAATATGGGATATGAAGCTTGCTTAAATGCAACTAATGGAGAAATTATGGAGGGGAGCATAGGTGCTGGAAGTGGAGCTACAGTTGGTAAGGTACTAGGAGGACAATATTCCATGAAGGGTGGACTTGGAACTTATACAGTACAACAAGGGGATTTAATGGTTGGTGCTATAGTTGCAGTTAACTGTTTAGGAGATGTAATAGATTCAGAAACGGGAGAGATAATTGCTGGGGTTTTAAATGAGAATAAAACTGGATTTAGAAACACAGAACAAATTATGATAAGTCAGTATAGCAATAATAAAAATGCTTTTAATGGAAATACAACTATAGGAGCAATAGTAACTAATGCTAAGTTGACTAAATCAGAAATGAATAAGGTAGCTTCTATGGCTCATAATGGATATGCAAGAAACATATATCCGGTACATACTATGTATGATGGAGATACTATCTTTGCAATGGGAACAGGAGAAACTAGTGCAGACGTAAATGTAGTTGGATTATTAGCTGCAAGAGTAATGGGAAAGGCAATTGTTAGAGGTGTTAAAAAAGCTAGAAGTATGTGTGGGTATAAAAGTTATATAGATATGATAAAAAGATAGTATTTTTAAAATATAACTGTAAAAGAAAAAAATACTATATAAACGAAATAAGAAGTAAATTAAAGAAAAATAAATAATAAGTGATTTAATTTTAGAATACATGATAATTTAAAGAATTTAATTGTTGAAAAAACAATAGATATGAGATATAGTATAGCTACAGTAATTAATAATTATTATTAAAGACAAATAAATGTTAACAAATAAAAATTAAATAAAATTAAATAAATTATATATTAAATTTAGGAGGAATATGATTATGAAAAAATTTGTTTGTACAGTATGTGGATATATTCATCAAGGAGAAGAAGCACCAGAATTTTGCCCTCAATGTAAAGCGCCAAAAGATAAATTTGTAGAAAAGAAAGAGGACGGAAATTTAGAATGGGCAGATGAACATAGAGTAGGAATCGCAAAAGACGTAGATTCAGAAGTTATAGAAGCATTAAGAGCTAACTTTACAGGAGAATGTACTGAGGTTGGAATGTACTTAGCTATGAGCAGACAAGCTGATAGAGAAGGATATCCAGAAGTTGCAGAAGCTTATAAGAGAATAGCTATAGAAGAAGCTGAACATGCTGCTAAGTTTGCAGAATTATTAGGTGAAGTTGTAACAAACGATACTAAGACAAACTTACAAATGAGAGTTGAAGCTGAACATGGTGCATGTGAAGGAAAGAAAAAACTAGCAACATTAGCTAAAGCATTAAACTATGATGCTATTCATGATACAGTTCATGAAATGTGTAAAGATGAAGCTAGACACGGATCAGCATTTAGAGGATTATTAAATAGATACTTTGGATAATACTTTGCTTTATGATATGTTAATAAAGATAAGATGTTTCATTTAATTATGGAATATCTTATCTTTTTATTTTGTATAAAAAACTAATAAAGCTAATAAAATATTAATAATTGAATTTATCATAAAAGAATAATATAATATAATTAAAGTCAAAGAAAGACAAAGTCAATAGAGGTGATTAAATGGCACGATTATCAGATATAATTGAAGAATTTATAAAAGATATGTTAAATGAGAGTGAAGACAGTGAACTTGAAATAGGAAGAAATGATTTGGCAAGTTATTTTAGGTGCGCTCCATCTCAAATAAGTTATGTGTTAACTACAAGATTTTCAACGGATAATGGATACTATGTTGAAAGCAGAAGAGGTGGTGGGGGATGCATAAAAATAAGAAGAATAGAGTATGAAACCAATGATTCATTAAGACATTTATTTGATAAGAAGATAGGAAATAGTATTACTCAAAATACAGCTTACAGTATTATTGAAGGACTTAAAGAAAGAGAAATTATAACAGACAGAGAGGCTAAACTTATCAAAATATCAGTAAATGATAGAAACTTAGTTATAGCACCAGAAGAAAGAAATATCCTTAGAGCACAAATATTAAAATCTATGTTAAATATTATTTTGTTATAAAATTCGAGAATAGTGGTAAAATATAGAATATATAATAATAGTTTATAAAATTCAAAGGGGTGATATTTTGCTTTGTGAATTATGTAATAAAAATGAAGCTACAATACACATAACTAAGATAGTAAATGGAGTAAAAAAAGAAGCTAATATATGTTCAGAATGTGCAGGAAAAAATGAAAGTTTTAATCTAACTTCTGATATGGATATAATGGCTCCATTTTCTTTTCAAAATATTATAGGTGGCTTAATGGATTATGTAAACAATACTTCTAAGAATAATACAATTGAAGAGATCAAATGCAAAAATTGTGGAGCATCTTATAGAGAATTTAAACAAAAGGGATTACTTGGGTGCAGTGAATGCTACAAGTACTTTAGTCCTGCCATATTATCAGTTGTAAGAGGAGTTCAAGGAAATGTTGAGCATGTAGGGAAAATACCTAAAAAGTTAGGAAAAGACTTAATTCATAAACGAAAAATCCTAAATCTAAAAGAAGAATTGCAAAAAGCTATAGCTTTGGAAGAATACGAAAAAGCAGCAAAAATAAGAGATAAGGTAAAAGAAATAGAAAAGGAAAATACAGAAAAATAGGGGGTGAGAGTATGGAAAATTGGATAAATGTAAATAAAGCAAGTGAAGATATCGTACTAAGTAGTAGGATCAGATTAGCAAGGAATTTAAAAGGAATACCTTTTCCTAATAAGTTAACTGTTGATTCAGCAAAGGGTGTTGTAGATAAGGTTGAAAATGCTATTTTTACAATACCGGATTTAAAAGAAAATTTGAAGAGTAATCATTTATGGGAAAATGATGATGCAACAAATCGAATGTACCTTGAAAGACACCTCATAAGTAAGGGACTTATAAAACATTCTAAAGCTTCTGCGTTTATAATAGACAAAGATGAAACTACTAGTATCATGATAAATGAAGAAGATCATTTAAGATTACAAACAATAACAGCTGGACTAAATTTTAAAGAAGTTTTTAAATGTATAAATAATTTAGATGATTTATTGGAAGAAAATTTAGAGTATGCATTTGACGAAAAACTTGGATATATTACAGCATGTCCAACAAATCTTGGAACAGGACTTAGAGCTTCAGCGATGGTTCACCTTCCTGCTCTTACTGCTAATAAGGATATAGTAAAAGTATTAAATGGAATAACTCAGCTAGGCATGACTATAAGAGGACTTTATGGAGAGGGTTCTAAGGCTTATGGTAATTTATATCAAATATCTAATCAAATTACTTTAGGACGTACTGAAGAGCAGATAATAACCAATTTAGAGGGAATAGTAAAGCAAATTATAGAGCAAGAAAAATTGGCAAGGGAAAGAATGAAAACTAAATATAAGTATGAGGTGGAAGACAAGATATTTAGATCATTAGGATTATTAAAATATGCTAAGATATTAACTGCAAGAGAGGTTTTAAGTTTACTATCTAATGTAAGACTCGGAGTTGAAGAAGGAATAATTAATAATATAGATAAAAGTATATTAAATAATCTTTTAATAAATACTCAATCTGCAAGTATAAAGAAATTATCAGGAAAGGATCTTACAGATATGGAGGAAAAGATTGAAAGAGCAAATATAGTTAAAGAAGAATTAAAGCATGTAGAAATTTAGTACTGCTATTAGGAGGTGTATATATTTTATGATGTTTGGAAGATTTACAGAAAGAGCTCAAAACGTTCTTTACTATGCACAACAATCAGCACAGGAGTTTAGGCATGGATATATTGGAACTGAGCATATATTAATGGGCCTTTTAAAAGAAGATAAAGGGATGTCAAAAAAATTTTTAAATGATATGAATGTAAATGAAGACAATGTTAAGAACTTAATTTCTCAATATGAATCTTTTGGAGAGTTTGAATTAAATAAAAAGGAGATTCCATTAACTCCTAGAACTAAAAGATTATTAGAACTTAGTTTACTAGAGGCTAGAGATAAAGGGCATAATTATATTACTCCTGAACATATGCTTTTAGCTTTAATAAAAAAAGAAGATGGACTCGCTTATACTATATTAAATGATTTAGGAGTTAATTTTGAAAAACTTCAAGCCAAGTTAGAAAATGATCCTAATTTAAAACAAGGAAAACAAGTTTCCGGAGAAAATAATGAAAGAGTAACTCACAATACACCTACTTTAGATAAGTATGGTAGAGATTTAACTAAGATGGCTGAGGAAGGAAAATTAGATCCTGTAATAGGTAGAGGTGCTGAAACGGAAAGAGTGCTTGAAATTTTATGTAGAAGAATTAAGAATAATCCTTGTCTAATAGGAGATCCAGGAGTTGGGAAAACTGCTATTGCTGAAGGACTTGCTCAAAAGATAGTACAAGGAAATATACCAGAAATATTAAAAAATAAGAGGGTTGTAGCTTTAGACATATCATCTATGGTGGCTGGCTCTAAGTATAGAGGTGAATTTGAAGAAAGAGTTAAAAAAATAATGGATGAAATATATCGAGACAAAAATGTAATTTTATTTATTGATGAAATTCATACTATAGTAGGAGCCGGTGGAGCTGAAGGTGCTATTGATGCGTCTAATATATTGAAACCTGCACTTGCAAGAGGAGAAATTCAGTGTATAGGAGCTACAACTATAGATGAATACAGAAAATATATAGAAAAAGATTCTGCCTTAGAGAGAAGATTTCAGCCAGTTAATGTAGGAGAACCTACAAAGGAAGAGTCTATAGAAATATTAAAGGGGCTCAGAGATAAGTATGAAGCCCATCATGGAGTTAAAATAACAGATGAGGCAATAGTTGCAGCAGTTGAACTTTCAGATAGATATATAACAGATAGATTTCTTCCAGATAAAGCTATAGACTTAATAGACGAAGCTGGTGCAAAGGTTAGAATAAAAAATTTAACAGCCCCTCCAAGTTTGAAGGATATGGAAGTAGAACTTGAAAAAATTATGAAGGAGAAAGAAGATGCTGTTATAGTTCAAGATTTTGAAAAAGCTGCTTCTTTAAGAGATAAAGAAAAAAATTTAAAGCAACAATTGAAGGATTTTACGGACAACTGGAAAAAACAAAGTCATATGATAACTGAAACTGTATCTGAAGATCAAATAGCCGAGGTAGTTTCTACTTGGAGCAATGTTCCAGTGGAGAAACTGACAGAAAAAGAAGCAGACAGGTTATTAAAATTAGAAGAAACCCTTCATAAAAGAGTAATTGGTCAAAATGAAGCTGTTAAATCTATAGCAAGAGCTGTAAGACGTGCAAGAGTTGGACTTAAAGATTCTAAAAGACCAATAGGTTCATTTATATTTTTAGGACCAACTGGAGTTGGAAAAACAGAATTATCAAAGGCACTTGCAGAAGCTATGTTTGGTGACGAAAATAATATGATAAGAATTGATATGTCAGAATACATGGAAAAACATGCAGTATCAAGACTTGTTGGTTCTCCTCCAGGATATATAGGACATGATGAAGGAGGACAATTAACAGAGCAAGTAAGACGTCATCCGTATTCAGTAATTTTATTTGATGAAATTGAAAAAGCACATCCAGAAGTATTCAATATACTACTTCAAATTTTAGAGGATGGAAGACTTACTGATTCAAAGGGAAAGACTGTTAACTTTAAAAATACAATAATAATATTAACTTCAAACGTGGGTGCTTCGAGAATAAACAAACAAAACACTTTAGGATTTTCAAGAAGTGAAGATGAAGCAGAAGATGAATATGAAAAGATGAAAAATAATGTAATGCAAGAATTAAAGGATAATTTTAGACCAGAATTTTTAAATAGAATTGATGATATTATTGTATTTCATTCATTAGATGAAGAAAACTTAAAAGAAATAGTTAAACTTATGCTAGATGAGGTAGCAAATAGATTAGAAGATAAAGATATATATATTGAATTTGATGATGAAACAGAAAAATTTTTGGTTGAAAAAGGTATAGATGTAACTTATGGTGCAAGACCATTAAGAAGAATAATAACAAGAACTATAGAAGACAAATTATCAGAAGAAATATTAAAGGGAGTTATAAAACAAGATGATAAAGTATATACTACAGTTGAAAATAATGAATTAATATTTAATAAAATTAACTAAAGTTTACAAATGATTAAAACCGATTGGTGTAACTATTGTTATGCTGTCGGTTTTAAAATTATCATAAATTAACTAATTTATATAAAAATTTTTTATTTCATACAATTTTATACTAAAATAATGTATAATAATATTTTGTATGAATAAATAGGAGTGATGTGATATGGCTAAAAATAAAAGTGTATTTGTATGCCAAGAATGTGGATATGAGGCTCCTAAATGGTTTGGAAAATGTCCTGGTTGTAGTACATGGAATAGTATGGTTGAAGAGAAAAAAATGGATACTGTAAAAAGTAAAAGAGTTGGAATAACTCAAAATAACAGTAAGCCAGAGAGTATACTAAACATAAAATCAGGAGAATTTAATAGATATGATACTGGTATTGGAGAACTTAATAGAGTTTTAGGTGGAGGACTTGTAAAGGGGTCTTTAACATTAATATCAGGGGCTCCCGGTATAGGAAAGTCAACAATACTTCTTCAAACGGCAAACAATATTGCCACAAAAATAGGAAAAGTATTATATGTATCAGGAGAAGAATCTGGTGAGCAGATAAAAATAAGAGGTGACAGAATAGGCAATATATCGTCAGAGTTATATATTTTATCTGAAACGAATTTAGAAATAATAGAAGAACATATTAACTCAATGAATCCAGTATTTGTTATAATAGATTCTATACAGACATTGTTTAAACCGTCTATTGAGTCGGCGCCGGGGAGTGTATCTCAAGTTAGAGAATGTTCTAATGAACTTATGAGAATTGCAAAAACTAAAAATATACCATTATTTATAGTTGCCCATGTAACAAAGCAGGGAGAACTTGCAGGTCCTAGAGTATTAGAACATATGGTGGATACGGTTTTATCATTTGAAGGTGAAAGAACTCAAGAATTTAGAATATTAAGGACTTTAAAAAATAGATTTGGAACTACAAGTGAGATTGGTGTCTTTGAAATGAGAGAAGAGGGGCTTAAAGAAATCTTTAATCCTTCCGAAGTATTCTTAGAAGAAACTAATTTTAATGCAGAAGGTTCAATAGTAATAGGTGTGATGGAAGGAACTAGACCCATATTAGTAGAAATACAAGCATTAGTTACAGAAACTAAGGCAATTATGCCAAGAAGAACAGCAGTAGGTGTTGATAATGCTAGATTGAACCTTATATTAGCTGTTTTAGAAAAAAAGTTAAAAATTCCTTTTTATAATTGTGATGTTTATGTAAATGTAGTTGGAGGAATTGATATAGAAGGTACATATGGAGATTTAGGACTTGCACTTGCACTAGTTTCAAGTATAAAAAGTAGAGAATTTAAACTAAATAAGATGATTGTTTTTGGAGAAATTGGTTTAACAGGAGAAGTAAGACCTATTTCATTATGTGATAGACTTGTTAATGAGGGCATAAAAATGGGGTTTGAGAATATTGTTATACCAACTAGAAATAAGGACAAAATAACAACAAAAAATAAAAATATAATTGGTGTTTCATCATTAAAAGAGGCTATATCAAAAGTATTTTAATTAAAATATAAGGGAAGGAGGGGGAAGCATATGAGACTTGAAAAGGATAAAAAGCTTATGGAAATATTAAAAATAACAGCACCAGGAACTCAATTAAGAGATGGGCTTGATAATATTTTAAGAGCTAAAACTGGAGGACTTATAATACTTGGAGATAGTGAAGAAATATTAGAGATTGTAGATGGCGGATTTAATATAGACTCTGAATACAGTTCTTCATATATATATGAACTTGCTAAAATGGATGGAGCTATAGTTTTAAGTAGTGATTTAAAGAGAATATTATATGCAAATACGCAGCTTATACCACAAGCATCTATTCCTACATTTGAAACAGGTACTAGACATAGAACGGCTCATAGAGTTACAAAACAAACAGGATGTATTGTAATTGCCATATCTCAAAGAAGAAACATAATAACAGTATATAAAAATGATATAAAATATGTGTTAAGAGATAGTAGTGTTATACTGGCAAGAGCAAATCAAGCACTTCAAACTCTAGAAAAATATGTTTCAGTTCTGGATAGGGTAATGAGCAATTTAAATTTATTAGAATTTCAAGATTTGGTTACGTTGTTTGATGTAATGACAACAATTCAAAGAACTGAAATGGTCATGAGAATAGTTGATGAAGTTGAAAGATATATAATAGAGCTTGGCAATGAAGGAAGACTTATATCAATGCAACTGAGCGAACTTGTTAAAAGTGTTGAGGAAGATGGTATACTTTTAATAAGAGATTACTGTAAAGATGATATGGATCACGATAAGATATATGAACAAATTCAGAATATGTCTTCAGATGAAATACTAGAACTTGATACAATTTCTAAAGCATTAGGATATACTGGGGGAATACCTCTAGTAGATACATTAATTTCACCAAGGGGATACAGAATGCTTAGCAAAATACCTAGAATACCTGTTAATGTTATTGAAAATGTAGTAAATAATTTTAAAGAACTGAAAGAAGTCATGGAAGCATCATATGAAGAATTAGATAATGTAGAAGGTATTGGTGAGGCAAGAGCTAAAGCCATTAAAAATGGACTCAGAAGATTAAGAGAACAATTTATGATAGATAAACAAATATAGCACAAAATAAGATATCTTATTTTGTGCTATATTTGTTTATCTTAAATTATATTTTCCAAGCGTTGTTGTTTTATCATATTCTTTTAGAAGTATATCATATAGATTTAAATCTAATAAGTTACATAATGATGTTAAGTAGAATAAATTGTTACCAATTTCTCTTTCTATAATTTCTCTACATTTATCACAAAGCTCCCCATGTAGATGATTATCAATATTAAGTTTTAAATCATCAACAGATATATTGTCATTTGATACAGACTGTTTTTTTGCATTTATTTCTATGCAACCACAATTAGTAACAGATTTAGCTATAGCTCTATTAATTCTACTTTGTGTTTCTTGAAGCTTTGTAATTATATCAAGTAAGCTTCTGTGTCTTAAAAGAGATTCATCTACTGCGTTTTGAAAATCATCAAAAATAACGTCTTTCATAGTTTCAACTCCTTGCAATGTTCATCCAATATATTACAAAACAATTATAAATTGTTTTATAACCATTTGTCAATCGATGGCAAATGATTAGTTATTACACATATATAATAAAACATTAAAAAATTTATTAATAGGGGGATTAATAAGTTAAATTTTAGTCAAAAATATATATAAAGGAATATGTCCATGAATAATTTATAAACAAATTTTCCTTTAGTTGCAATAACGTATATAATAATATATATTGTTATTAAAAAAGTTAAACAATAATTTGGATTTATATTATTTTGAGGAGGTGAATTATATGTTTAAAAAAGTACTTAGAGGTCTTTTTACTTTAATGGGAATTGTACTTGGATTTCTAACTGGTGAGTGGCTTCTTAATTTAAACAAATTAGCGTATTTTGCTAGTAATACTATACTTAGAATTGTATTTATTATTTTTTCTTCTTTGCTTCTTGGACTTATATTATTTTTAATTTCACCTGTTTTTAGTTCGTTAATAACTAGAATTATGGAGTATCTTGAAGATAGTATACAGAGAACTCCTACAATTGACGTTTTGATAGGGGCAATAGGAGCTATTATAGGATTAATAATTTCCATTCCTGTAGTAAGTATATTCAACGATACTCTTGTATTAAAAATAATAGGAATAATCATAGTTCTTATAGTAGCATCTGTATCTGCGGATGTGTGTGTTAAGAAAAAAGAAGATATAATAGGAGTTATATCTAATTTGAAAAAGACTACAAATGCTAAGGAAAAAAAATCTAAAACTTCATATAAAGGAACTCCAAAAGTTTTAGATACATCGGTAATAATTGATGGAAGAATTCTTGATATATGTAGAACAGGGTTTATAGAAGGTACATTAGTTATACCTAACTTTGTGCTAGATGAGTTAAGACATATAGCTGATTCTTCTGATAGTTTAAAGAGAAATAGGGGAAGACGTGGACTTGATATATTAAATAAAATTCAAAAGGAATTAGATTTAGATATTAAGATAACAGATAAAGATTTTCCTGAAATAGAAGAAGTAGATAGTAAATTATTAAAAATGGCTAAGGTTTTAAAAGGTAAAGTAATAACTAATGACTATAATTTAAATAAAGTAGCAGGAGTTCAAGGAGTGCCAGTATTAAATATAAATGAACTTGCAAATGCTGTTAAGTCTGTAGTTCTTCCAGGAGAAGAAATGACACTTCAAATAATTAAAGATGGAAAAGAGCAGGAACAAGGAATTGCTTATTTAGACGATGGTACAATGATAGTTGTAGAAGGTGGAAAAAGACATATTGGTGAAGTGAAAGATGTTATAGTTACATCGGTATTACAAACTGCTGCCGGTAGAATGATATTTGCAAAAATCAAGAGATAAATGCTAAAAGAGGTGTTTTAGTGTGAGCAAGAATTGTGCAATTGTAGTAGCAGCAGGTAAAGGAACTAGAATGAATGCTGGCATAAACAAGCAGTTTATAAATTTAAAAGGAAATCCAATTTTATATTATACATTGAAGAAGTTTCAAGATAATACATCCATAGATAATATAGTTTTAGTTCTATCAAAAGATGAAATTGAGTATTGCGTGGAAAATGTATTGAAAAAGTATCATTTAGATAAAGTAACTCATATAGTTGAGGGTGGAGAAACAAGGCAAGAATCCGTTATAAATGGATTAAATGAAGTTAAAGATAGTGAAATTGTATTAATACATGATGGAGCAAGACCGTTTATAGAAGATAGAATAATTGATGATGGAATAAAGTATTCTAAATTGTACGGAGCTTCTGCTTGTGGTGTAAAGGTTAAAGATACTATAAAAGTTATAGCTGAAGATGGATTTTCAAAAGATACGTTAAAGAGAGAAGAGCTATTTTCAGTTCAAACTCCACAGTGTTTTAAATATGATTTAATATTAAAATGTCACGAAAAGGCTTTAAAAGATAACATTGAAGTTACTGATGATACATCAGTTGTAGAAAGTTATGGTCATAGAGTGTATTTGTATGATGGGAGTTATAATAATATAAAGATAACAACTCCAGAAGATTTATCTATGGGAGAGAGTATACTAGAAAATATTAAAACATATTAAGATGCATAAAATAAACTCTTTCTAATATTTTATTAGAAAGAGTTTATTAAATTTTAAAATACTATGGAAATATAGTAATTTACTAGTGGAAGAATAAACAATAAATATGTATAATTTATAATAGAGCATTAGTGCGATAATATCCTTTAAAATTAGGTTATAATAAATAGAATAACTTGGATGTAACTTGTTGGGAGGCAATAAAATGAAATTATTTAATACAATGACTAGACAAAAGGAAGAGTTTAAACCTATTAAAGATGGCCAGGTTAGTATGTACGTATGTGGGCCTACAGTATATAACTACTTTCATATAGGAAACGGAAGAACTTTTTTAGTATTTGATACTATAAGAAGATATTTTGAATATAGAGGATATAAAGTAAAGTTTATACAAAATTTTACAGACATAGATGATAAGATGATAAAAAAAGCTAATGAAGAAAATATAACTGTGAAGGAATTAGGAGATAGATTTATACAAGAATATTATAAAGATGCAGATGGATTAAACATAAAAAGAGCTACTGTAAATCCAAGAGCAACAGAATACATGGATGAAATAATAGAATTTGTTAGGGATTTAATAGACAAAGGATATGCATATGAAGTCAATGGAGATGTTTATTTTAATACAAAACAATTCAAAGAATATGGAAAGTTATCAGGTCAAAATTTAGATGATCTTCAAGCTGGTGCTAGAATATCAATAGATGAAAGAAAAAAAGATCCAATGGATTTTGCTATTTGGAAAAGTGAAAAGCCAGGCGAACCTTCTTGGGATTGTCCGTGGGGAAAAGGTAGACCAGGTTGGCATATAGAATGTTCTTGCATGGCTCACAAGTTATTAGGAGATACAATAGATATACATGCTGGTGGAGCAGATTTAGTATTTCCTCATCATGAAAATGAAATAGCACAAAGTGAGGCTAGAAACGGAAAAGCTTTTGCGCATTATTGGATGCATTCAGCATACCTAAACATAGATAATAAAAAGATGTCTAAGTCTTTAAATAATTTCTTCACTACAAGAGAAATATTAGAAAAATATGATGCTGAAGTAATAAGATTGTTTATGCTTTCTGCTCATTATAGGACACCATTAAACTTTAGCAATGAATTATTACAAAGTGCTAAAGCTTCCAATGAAAGACTTTATAATGCAATAGGAAACTTAGAAAGACTTTTAGATGAGGTTAAAATAGATAAAATTACTGAAGACGAAAAAGAATATGTTAAGAACTTAAATTCATATAAAGAAAAGTATATAGAAAAAATGGATGATGATTTTAATACTGCTGATGCAATAGCTGTAATTTTTGATTTAGTAAAGGATATAAACACAAATATAAACACAGAATCATCAAAGGAGCTTGTTGAATATTCATTAGAATTAATAAGAGAACTTGGCAAACCATTAGGAATACTTCAAAAGTCTACAATATTAGATTTAAATACGGAAATAGAAAAATTAATAGAACAAAGACAACAAGCAAGAAAAGATAGAGATTGGGCTTTAGCGGATAAGATAAGAGATGACTTAAAAGCTCGTGGTATAGTTCTTGAAGATACTCCACAAGGAGTTAGATGGAAAAAAGAACAATAATTGTTTCTATGAAGTGTAGTCATATCAATTGACTACACTTTTAAATTTATTAAAATTATAGTATGATTAAGATAATAACTCAATGTAATTAAAGGAGAATTTTTAATGAAAATTGACTTTTTAAGGAATAAGTTTACTATAAATGAAGCTATTCAATTAAATCCTTTAGTTTTAGCTTTTGTAGGAGATGCTATTTATGAAGTTTTTGTAAGACAATATTTAGTTGAGCAGAACAATGATATGTCTGCACACAAACTTCATGTTAAAGCTGTATCTTATGTCAAAGCACATTCTCAAAGTGAGATAATGAAAGAGATAAAAGAAATTTTAACTGATGAGGAAGAGAGAATTTTTAAAAGAGGAAGAAATGCAAAATCAGGAACAGTTCCTAAAAATGCAGATGTTAGAGAATATAGAATGGCAACTGGTTTTGAGGCATTAATGGGATTCTTGTATTTGACTAATCAGCTAGATAGACTTAATGAGCTTATGAATATGAGCATAAAAATACATGGATAATTAATTTAATAGGGAGTGGAAAAATGACATTAAAAGTTAAGTTAATAGAACATACACCAAATCCGGAAAAGGTTATAGCTTCGGCAGCTAAGCTTTGTTATAGTTCATCTTCTGTAGATGATATATTGGAAGGGTTAGATGAACAAAATGTAGAAAAATTTTTACAAAGATTAATGTCTTATGGACATGCATCGCCAATTGAACACGTTTCTTTTACTTTTGCAGTTGAAGGAGTTTCAAGATCATTAACACATCAACTTGTTAGACATAGAATAGCATCTTACTCACAACAAAGCCAAAGATATGTAAGGTTAAATCAGTTTGAATACATAGTTCCACCAGAAATTGAGAAAGATGATAATGCTAAGAAAGTTTTTATAGAAGCTATGGAGAACAGCCAAAAAGCTTATGATGAAATTGCTAATATATTAAAAGAAAAGTATATAAATAGTGGAATGAAAAAATTGGCTGCAGAAAAGAAAGCTATAGAAGACGCAAGATATGTTTTCCCAAATGCATGTGAAACAAAAATAGTTCTTACTATGAATGCTAGAAGTTTAATGAACTTCTTTGAACATAGATGTTGTAATAGGGCTCAGTGGGAAATACATGTATTAGCAGATGAAATGCTAAGACAAGTTAGAGAGGTAGCACCTATATTATTTAAAAAAGCAGGACCTTCATGTGTTAAAGGAGTATGTCCAGAAGGTACTATGACTTGTGGAACTATACAAGAAGTTAAAAAGAAATATTCTTAAATTTAAAATTTAATAAAACAAGTGAGGTATTTTATGAAAGAATTAAAAAACCGTAATAAAAGAAATTTTAATAGAGAAGAAAAAGAGGAAAGAGAAGATTTAATAGAAGGAAGAAATGCGGTTATAGAAGCATTAAGAAGTGATAGAACTATAGAATATGTAATGGTAGCAAAGGGTAATATGACAGGTTCTATAAACAAAGTTTTAGGAATTGCAAAAGACAAAGGAATCATTATAAAAGAAGTAGACAGAAAAAAATTAGATTCAATGTCTATAACAGGATCACATCAAGGGGTTATGGCTATTGTCACTCCGTATAAGTACAGTGAAGTTGAGGATATTTTTAATTATGCAAAAGAAAAAGGTGAAGAACCTTTTATTTTAATATTAGATGAAATTGAAGACCCGCACAATTTAGGTTCAATAATGAGAACAGCTGAAATCTGTGGAGTCCATGGAATCGTAATACCAAAAAGAAGAAATGTAGGTGTTACTCCAACTGTATATAAAACATCTGCTGGAGCTGCTGAATATGTTAAAGTAGCAAAGGTTGCAAATATAAATAGAGCCATTGATGAAATTAAGGAAGGAGGAACTTGGGTATATGGAGCAGATATGGACGGAGAGAATTACTGCTTCCAAACAAATTTTAAAGGTGCTGTAGCATTAGTAATAGGTAGTGAGGGAAGGGGAATTTCGAAACTTACTAAACAAAAGTGCGATGTATTAGTTAAAATACCAATGATAGGAAAAATAACATCTTTAAATGCATCTGTAGCGGCCGGTATTATGATGTATGAGGTTTTAAAACAAAAAATGGAATAGAGTAAAGCCGTGAGAAATGTATTTGTAGATGGATATAATGTTATTAATAGTTGGCCGCAGCTAAACAAAATTAAGGAATATAGTTTTGAGGCAGCACGAAATAAACTTATAGAAATTATGCAAAATTATGGGGCTTATAATGGATATAAGATATTTTTAGTTTTTGATGCTCATCTTGTAAAAGGAAGTATTGAAAAAAAAGAAAGAATGAGTAATTTGATGGTGGTGTTTACAAAAGAAGGGGAAACGGCAGATAGTTTTATAGAAAGATATGTTAATAATATAGGTAGAAAAGTAGAAGTTTGTGTTGTAACTTCTGATTCTTTAGAACAGCAAGTTACCTTTCAAAGGGGAGCCACAAGGATGTCCTCCATAGAGTTTTATAATGAAGTTAAAACTACTACCCGAAAAATTAGTAATAAGACAAAAAAGAATATCAGCGCTAATAGAACTCTTTTAGAAGACAGAATAGACAAGAAAGTACTAGAAAAATTAGAAAAAATTAGAAAAAGTCGATAAAAAATCTTGAAGGTATTTTCCTTTTAATGTATAATTGTATATATAATGTATATTACTATATGTTTTATTAGTTAATTTTGACACTTATGGGGTGGAGGGGTTGTTTTGTTAAGCAAAGTAAAAGTTAGCGAAAAGAAAATAGGAACACAAACTGAGGGAAAATTAGATGAAGATATAGCATTAGATGCAAAAAATGGAGATGTAGAGGCTCAAGAGTATTTAATAAATAAGTATAAAAATTTTGTTAAAGCAAAAGCAAAGTCTTACTTTTTAATAGGTGCAGATAAAGAAGATATCTATCAGGAAGGTATGATAGGGCTTTATAAAGCTATAAGGGATTTTAAGCCAGATAAGTTATCTTCTTTTAAGGCTTTTGCAGAATTATGTGTTACAAGACAAATAATAACAGCTATAAAAACAGCAACACGACAAAAACATATACCTCTTAATACATATATTTCTTTAAATAAGCCAATTTATGATGAGGAATCTGATAGAACACTGTTGGATATATTATCTACCGTAAAAGTATGTGATCCAGAGGAACTCGTTATAAGCAGGGAAGAAGTTCTTAAAATAGAAAAGGAAATAGAGCAGGTGCTTTCAGAACTCGAATTAGAAGTGTTAAATTCTTACCTTCAAGGTAAATCATATCAAGAGATTGCATGCGATTTAGATAGACATTCTAAATCCATTGATAATGCATTACAAAGAGTAAAGAGAAAGCTAGAAAAATGCTTGAATAAAAAGGCGAAAAATTGTTGACAAAAAAAAGCGTAAATAGTAAAATAAATAATTGGTATAGGGCTTTTGAAAAACGACATATGTGGAGATATTTAATCTCCTAAATTGGGTGTCATGGGCTCGATACCTGTAATATCGAAAAAAAGGAAAGATGCCCATGTAGCTCAGCTGGCAGAGCGTCACCTTGGTAAGGTGGAGGTCGCCGGTTCAAGCCCGGTCGTGGGCTCCATGAATTAAAACAGCTGACAACACACCAGGACAGGTTTACGAAAAGGTTAAAAATATTAATTTAAGAATTTAAAAGTGAACAGGAGGAATAAAAAATGGCAAGACAAAAGTTTGAAAGAAATAAGCCACACGTAAATATAGGAACAATAGGTCACGTAGACCACGGTAAGACAACAACAACAGCAGCAATCACAATGACACTAGCAAAAGCAGGTGGAGCAGAAGTACAAAACTACGAAGATATTGATAAAGCACCAGAAGAAAAAGAAAGAGGAATTACAATCAATACATCACACGTAGAATATGAAACAGAAAACAGACACTATGCACACGTTGATTGCCCAGGACACGCAGATTATGTAAAGAACATGATCACAGGAGCAGCACAAATGGATGGAGCAATCTTAGTAGTATCAGCAGCAGATGGTCCAATGCCACAAACAAGAGAACACATCCTATTAGCATCAAGAGTAGGAGTTAACCACATAGTAGTATTCTTAAACAAAGCAGACCAAGTAGACGATCCAGAATTACTAGAATTAGTAGAAATGGAAGTAAGAGAATTATTAAGCGAATACGGATTTGACGGAGATGAATGCCCAGTAGTAGTAGGATCAGCATTAAAAGCAATCGAAGAAGGGGATGACCAATGCATCCTAGACTTAATGAAAGCTGTAGATGAATATATTCCAACTCCAGAAAGAGCAACAGATCAACCATTCCTAATGCCAGTAGAAGATGTATTCACAATCACAGGAAGAGGAACAGTTGCAACAGGAAGAGTTGAAAGAGGAGTACTACACGTAGGAGACGAAGTACAAGTCGTAGGAATGAAAGAAGAAATAGGAAAGACAACAATCACAGGAGTAGAAATGTTCAGAAAGATGTTAGATGAAGCAATGGCAGGAGATAACATCGGAGCATTATTAAGAGGAGTACAAAGAGACGAAATCGAAAGAGGTCAAGTACTAGCAAAACCAGGTTCAGTAACACCTCACAAGAAATTCGTAGGTCAAGTTTACGTATTAAAGAAAGAAGAAGGCGGAAGACACACACCATTCTTCAACGGATATAGACCACAATTCTACTTCAGAACAACAGACGTAACAGGATCAATCGCTTTACCAGAAGGAGTAGAAATGGTAATGCCAGGAGACCACATAGATATGAACGTAGAATTAATCACACCAGTAGCAATGGAAAACAACCTAAGATTCGCTATCAGAGAAGGTGGAAGAACAGTAGGTTCAGGAGTTGTTACTACAATAGTTGAATAATTTATAAATATATAAACTAAAAGTAAGTTAAAATATAGGACTAGGTTGTAAACTTAGTCCTATTGAAAGAAAAATTCATTTTAAATGCATTTAAAATGAATTAATTGTAAAAAGTGGTATATTATTAAAGATAAAGTGATTATATACAAAAAAAAGTTGACATATACAGTAACTTGTGATAAGTTTGTAAGGTAACGCACAAACTTAGCGTAGTATTTATATAAAGTAATAAACATTTATATACTACACATGGAAGTAAGACCTGTGTGTGTATACGCAGAATATGGAGGTGTAGGTTGTGAGAGTAAAAGTAACTTTAGCATGTACAGAATGTAAACAAAGAAATTACAATACAATGAAGAATAAAAAGAACAATTCTGAAAGAATTGAAATGAGAAAGTATTGCAAATTCTGCCGCACGCACACACTTCACAAAGAAACAAAATAGTTACTTGTATTCACTAAAAAAATAAGGATGTGAATATAATGGCTTTAAATGAAAGCAAAAAGCTTGATAAGCAGTCATCTGTGGGTATAGGCAAGTTCTTGAAAGAATTAAAGGCAGAGACAAAAAGAATAACTTGGCCACCTAAAGAAGAAGTAAAGAAGTCTACTATTATAGTGTTGTTTTTTTGTGTAGTTAGTGCTTTTATAATAGGACTTATGGATTCTGGGTTTAATGGCCTTTATAAAATTATTTTCAAATAAGATAATATTAGATTTATAATATTAAAATAAAAGGGAGGTAGGAATGAGAATTATCTCATTTCCTGAAATATGGCAGAAAAAGTTCGTTGGTATGTTGTTCATACTTACTCTGGTTACGAAAACAAAGTAAAAGTAAATCTTGAAAAAACAATAGAAAACAGAGGATTACACGATCTAATTCACGACATACAAGTCCCTATGGAAGAAGTAGTAGAAGTAAAAGATGGAAAGAAAAAAGTAACTCAAAAAAAAGTCTTTCCAGGATATGTCCTTGTAAAGATGATCATGTCAGATGAATCTTGGTACATAGTTAGAAATACAAGGGGAGTTACGGGATTTGTAGGCCCTGGGTCAAAACCAGTACCTCTTACTGAAGAAGAAGTATCAGCTATGGGTATAAGTGAAAAGAACGTGGACATTGATATTTCCGTAGGAGAAAGTGTAAAGGTAATTTCAGGACCTCTGAATAGTTTCGTTGCAGTAATACAAGAAATAAATATTGAGAAACAAAAGATTAAAGCGTTAGTTAATATGTTTGGTAGGGAAACACCTACTGAGCTTAATTTTAATCAAATAGAAAAACTAGATTAATCTGCTATAAGACAAAGTCTTACAGTGGGAGAGCTTAAAAGCTCGCATTACCACATATGAGGAGGTGTAAACTATGGCAAAAAAAGTAGTAGGAATGATTAAACTTCAACTTCCAGCAGGAAAGGCAACTCCAGCACCACCAGTTGGACCAGCATTAGGACAACACGGTGTAAATATTATGGCTTTCTGTAAGGAATATAATGCTAAAACAGCAAATCAAGCAGGAATGACTATTCCAGTTATAATTTCTGTATATCAAGATAGATCTTTCAGCTTCATTCTTAAGACTCCTCCAGCAGCAGTTTTAATTAAAAAAGCAGCTGGATTAGACAGTGGTTCAGGTGAACCTAACAAGACTAAAGTAGGAAAGATTACTAAAGCTCAATTAAAAGAAATTGCTGAAAATAAGATGCCAGACTTAAACGCTGGATCAGTTGAAAGCGCTATGAGTATGATAGCAGGAACTGCTAGAAGTATGGGTATTACAGTAGAAGAATAATACATTTAATTAGTGGGAGGTAAATACCGCTAATACCACAAGGAGGAAAGAATATGGCAAAAATGGGTAAGAAATATTCAGAGAGCATCAAATTAATTGATAAAAACTCTTTATATACACCTTCCGAAGCTATAGATCTTACTTTAAAAACAGCAAAGGCTAAATTCGATGAAACTATCGAACTTTCTATAAGACTTGGCGTTGATCCAAGACATGCAGATCAACAAGTTAGAGGAGCAGTAGTACTTCCTCACGGAACAGGTAAGAAAGTTAGAGTTTTAGTATTTGCTAAAGGAGATAAAGCTAAAGAAGCAGAAGCTGCAGGAGCAGATTATGTAGGAGCAGAAGAATACTTAGACAAAATTCAAAAAGAAAACTGGTTTGATTTCGATGTAGTTGTTGCAACTCCAGATATGATGGGAGTAGTAGGTAGATTAGGTAGAGTATTAGGACCTAAAGGATTAATGCCTAACCCAAAATCAGGAACAGTTACATTTGATGTAGCAAAAGCAATAGCTGATATCAAAGCTGGTAAAGTTGAATATAGATTAGATAAAACAGCTATTATTCACGTTCCAATAGGAAAGAAATCTTTTGGAGAAGAAAAATTAACTGAAAACTATAATGTTTTAATGGAAGCTATAGTTAAAGCTAAGCCAGCTGCAGCTAAAGGTCAATACATTAAATCATTAAGTATATCAAGCACTATGGGACCAGGAGTAAAAATTAATCCAGCAAAAGTTTTAGCTTAGTGTTGACAACTCAAGTTGGAATTGATATAATACTTAAAGTTCTATAAATTAAATAAGATAATACTCCGCAGACAGTAGGTGCGAAAGCATAACGGGGAACCAACCTACCGAGGATTTAGATATTCGGTATTTTGGATATATTAAGCCTCTTCGTGTCTGGGAAGAGGCTTTTAGTTTTTGTTAAGGAGGTGGCTACGGTGGCAAGTAAAAATAGACAATTAAAAGAAGCTAAAGTACAAGAAATTAGAGAAAAATTAGAAAAAGCTCAATCAGTTGTATTATCTAGCTATCAAGGACTTAATGTTGAAGAAGACACAGAACTTAGAAAACAATTAAGAGAAGCTGGAGTAGAATATAAAGTTTACAAAAATACATTAGTAACTTTAGCAGCTAAAGAATTAGGTATGGATGGTATCGTTGAATACTTAGAAGGACCAGTATCTTTAGCAATAGGTTATGAAGATGCAACTGCACCAGCAAGAATACTTAATGATTTTGCAAAAGATCATAAAAAATTAGAATTAAAAGCTGGAGTAGTTGAAGGAGAGGTATTTGATCAAGCAGCAATTAAAGAGCTTGCAACAATACCACCAAAAGAAGTTCTTATTGCAAAATTACTTGGCAGCCTAAAAGCTCCAATGTCAAATTTTGTTTACTTATTAAATGCCATAGCAGAAAAAAATGGTTCTGCTGAGGAATAAGAAAATAACGTATAACGTTGAAAATATTATGGAGGTGCGATTATAATGACAAGAGAAGAAATGATTCAAGCTATAAAAGAAATGTCAGTTTTAGAATTAAACGAACTAGTAAAAGCATGTGAAGAAGAATTTGGAGTAAGTGCTGCTGCACCAGTTGCAGTTGCAGGAGTTGCAGGAGCTGCAGGAGCTGCTGAAGAAAAATCAGAATTTGACGTAGTATTAGCTAACGCAGGTTCTCAAAAGATTAAAGTTATCAAAGCTGTTAGAGAATTAACTGGATTAGGATTAAAAGAAGCTAAAGAAATAGTTGATGGAGCTCCTAAGACACTTAAAGAAGGCGTAGCTAAAGAAGCTGCTGAAGAAATGAAAGCTAAACTTGAAGAAGTTGGTGCTACTATAGAATTAAAATAAGACTTTTATATAATAAAAAGGCACTTTTATATAAGTGCCTTTTTTAAATGCAATAAACTGTTATAATATGTTGACACTTAAAACTTATTGTGATATTATAATTTAATGCATGAAAGTATAAACAAATAGTATAATTAATAATTAACAATTATTGAATGAATATAGCTTTTTTGGTTATACTAACAGGATGAGCGTGTGTATTCTAGGAAATAACAGTTCCTAGAGTGTTACATTTTTTGTTAT
The DNA here is from genome assembly GCF_900176615.1 of Clostridium massiliodielmoense. Classification (GTDB taxonomy): domain Bacteria; phylum Bacillota; class Clostridia; order Clostridiales; family Clostridiaceae; genus Clostridium_H; species Clostridium_H massiliodielmoense. The sequence goes on along the minus strand of NZ_FXLO01000009.1, from coordinate 1,680,795 downwards.
TCTTATGCGAGGGGTGAAAATTTTAATGGTACATCCTATTCAAATTGGTAAAAGAACGAGAATGAGCTTTTCAAAAGTAAAAGAGATGTGTCCAATGCCAAATCTTATAGAAGTACAATTAAATTCTTATGATTGGTTTTGGAAAGAAGGACTAAATGAGGTATTTGATGATGTCAATCCAATACAGGATTACACAGGAAATCTTATTTTAGAATTCATTGATTACAACTTAGACAAAGATGCTATTAAGTATTCAGTAGAAGAATGTAAAGAAAGAGATGCAACATATGCTGCACCTCTAAAAGTTAAGGTAAGATTACTTAACAAAGAAACTGGTGAAGTTAAAGAACAAGAAGTATTTATGGGCGATTTCCCATTAATGACACAACAGGGTACGTTTGTTATTAACGGAGCAGAAAGAGTTATAGTAAGTCAGCTTGTTAGATCACCAGGTGCCTACTATGGATATGATGTAGATAAAACAGGAAAGAAATTATTTTCATCTACAGTAATACCTAATAGGGGGGCATGGTTAGAATATGAAACAGATTCTAACGACATTATATATGTAAGAATAGATAAAACGAGAAAACTTCCTATAAGTATCTTAATAAGAGCATTAGGATTAGGAAGTGACGCTGAAGTTGTTGATTGGTTTGGCGAAGAAGAAAGATTAAAAGCGACAATAGAAAAAGATAATACTAAGACTAGAGAAGAAGCATTACTTGAAATATATAAGAGATTAAGACCAGGTGAACCACCTACAGTAGATAGCGCAGTTTCACTTATAAACTCTCTATTTTTTGACGCTAAAAGATACGACTTATCTAGAGTTGGAAGATATAAGTTTAATAAGAAACTAGCTATATATATAAGACTACTTAACCAAGTAGCAGCAGAGGATGTTGTTAACCCATTCACAGGGGAAATTATAGTACAAAAAGGTGAAACTATTGATAGAGAAAAAGCATTAGAAATACAAGATTGTGCTATAAATGCTGTAAACATTCAAGTTGAAGATAAAGTTATAAAAGTCATAGGAAATAATTTTGTAGACATACATAAATTTATAGATTTTGACATTTCAGATTTGAAAATAAAAGAGCATGTGCATTATCCTACATTAAAAAATATTCTTGATAATTATACAGATGAAGAAAGCATAAAAGAAGAAATTAAGAAAAACATACATGAGTTAATTCCAAAACACATAGTTGTAGATGATATTTATGCTACTATAAGTTATGAATTAGGATTACCATATGAAATTGGTACTATAGATGATATAGATCACTTAGGAAACAGAAGATTAAGATCTGTTGGTGAATTATTACAAAACCAATTTAGAATTGGATTATCAAGAATGGAAAGAGTAGTCAAAGAGAGAATGACTATTCAAGATCAAGAAGTTATAACACCTCAAGCATTAATAAATATAAGACCGGTAGCAGCTGCAATTAAGGAATTTTTTGGAAGTTCACAGCTTTCACAATTTATGGATCAAACAAATCCTTTATCAGAGCTTACTCACAAAAGGAGATTATCAGCATTAGGACCAGGAGGACTTTCAAGAGAAAGAGCTGGATTCGAAGTTAGAGACGTTCACCACTCTCATTATGGTAGAATGTGTCCAATAGAAACTCCAGAAGGACCTAATATAGGACTTATAAACTCACTTGCGTGTTATGCTAAAGTTAATGAGTATGGATTTATAGAGACTCCATATAGATTAGTTGATAAGAAGGAAGCTAGAGTAACAGAAAAGATAGTATATCTAACTGCAGATGAAGAAGATCATTATTTAGTTGCACAAGCTAAAGAGCCAGTAGACGAAAATGGTTGCTTCATAGATGAAAAGATAACAGTTAGAGATTTGGAAGATGTTATAGTTGTGTCTAGAAATCAAGTTGATTTAATGGATGTTTCACCAAGTCAAATAGTATCTGTTGCAACAGCCATGATACCATTCCTTGAAAATGATGATGCCAGCCGTGCACTTATGGGATCTAACATGCAACGTCAGGCAGTACCACTATTAAAACCAGCAGCTCCAATTGTAGGAACAGGAATAGAATACAAAGCAGCTGTAGATTCAGGGGTATTACCTAAGGCTGAACATGATGGTGTTATTGAATACGTAAGTTCAACAGAAGTTAGAATAAGAAGAGATGCAGATGGTGGACTTGACAAACATAAACTTCTTAAATATAAGAGATCTAACCAAGGTACTTGTATAAATCAAAGACCTATTGTAGGCAAAGGCGAAAAAGTAAAAGCTGGAGATGTTTTAGCAGATGGACCATCTACAGATTTTGGAGAAATTGCTTTAGGTCAAAATATACGTATGGGATTCATAACTTGGGAAGGTTATAACTACGAAGATGCTATGCTAGTTTCAGAACAACTCGTACGTGATGACATATTTACATCTATTCATATTGAAGAATATGAATCTGAAGCTAGAGACACTAAGTTAGGACCAGAAGAAATAACAAGAGATATACCAAATGTAGGAGAAGATGCTCTTAAAAACATAGATGAAAGAGGAATAGTAAGAATAGGTGCTGAAGTAAGATCAGGCGATATATTAGTAGGTAAAGTTACTCCAAAGGGAGAAACTGAACTTACAGCTGAAGAAAGACTTCTAAGAGCTATATTCGGTGAAAAAGCAAGAGAAGTTAGAGATACTTCATTAAGAGTTCCTCATGGAGAAGCCGGAATAATTGTTGATGTAAAAGTATTTACAAGAGAAAACGGTGATGAATTACCTCCAGGAGTTAATGAACTTGTAAGATGCTATATAGCACAAAAAAGAAAGATATCAGTTGGAGATAAGATGGCAGGAAGACACGGTAATAAGGGTGTTATCTCTAGAATATTACCAGAAGAAGATATGCCATTCTTACCAGACGGAAGACCACTTCAAATATGCTTAAATCCTCTAGGCGTACCTTCTCGTATGAATATCGGTCAGGTACTTGAAGTTCATTTAGGATGGGCTGCAGGAGAAATGGGATGGCATATTGCAACACCAGTATTTAATGGTGCTTTTGAAGATGAAATTGTAGACTTACTAAAAGAAGCTGGATATAGTGAAGATGGTAAGACTACTTTATATGATGGTAGAACAGGAGAACCTTTTGATAATAGAGTTACTGTAGGATATATGTATATCTTAAAACTTCACCACTTGGTTGATGATAAGATACACGCAAGATCCACAGGACCATATTCATTGGTTACTCAACAGCCACTAGGAGGTAAAGCTCAATTTGGTGGTCAAAGATTCGGAGAAATGGAAGTTTGGGCACTTGAAGCATATGGTGCAGCTCATACACTTCAAGAAGTTTTAACAGTTAAATCGGATGACGTTGTTGGAAGAGTTAAAACTTATGAAGCGATTGTTAAGGGTGAAAATATTCCAGAACCAGGAGTTCCAGAGTCATTTAAAGTACTTATAAAAGAACTTCAAGCATTATGCTTAGACGTAAAAGTATTAAGTGACACTAATGAAGAAATAAAGATAAAGGAATCTTCTGAAGAAGATACTGAAGATTTAGGAGTTAATATAGAAGGAACTGAAGATGAAGTTGTTTCAACTGTAGAAAAAAAATCATCAAATAAAGATGAAGAAGCATTAGAGTTAGAAGATAACGAAGAGTTTGAAGATATAAAATTAGATTATGATGATCTACCATTAGATGAACTAGAAAATGGGCTTGAGTTAGAAGATTTTAATGATGAACATTAATGTGGAGGGAGGATTTACCCTTGATAGAGTTAAATAATTTTGAGGCATTGCAAATTGGTTTAGCTTCACCAGAGCAAATAAGAGAGTGGTCAAGAGGGGAAGTTAAAAAACCTGAAACTATTAATTATAGGACTTTAAAACCTGAAAAGGACGGATTATTCTGTGAGAGAATATTTGGACCTATAAAAGATTGGGAATGTCATTGTGGTAAATACAAGAGAGTAAGATATAAAGGTATAGTATGTGATAGATGTGGAGTAGAGGTTACAAAATCAAAAGTAAGACGTGAGAGAATGGGGCATATAGAACTTGCTGCCCCAGTATCACACATATGGTATTTCAAAGGTATACCATCTCGTATGGGACTTATACTTGATATGTCACCAAGATCTTTAGAAAAAGTATTGTACTTTGCATCATATGTTGTTTTAGACCCAAAAGAGACTCCACTATTAAAGAAACAATTACTTAGTGAAAAAGAGTACAGAGAAAGCGTCGACAAATATGGAGAAGAAGCTTTTGAAGCTGAAATGGGTGCGGAAGCAGTAAAAAAACTTTTAGCTGAAATAGATCTAGAACAATTATCAAAAGAATTGAAAGAAGCTTTAAAGACTAGTACAGGTCAAAAGAAAGTAAGAACTATAAGAAGACTTGAAGTAGTTGAATCATTTAGAAAATCAACTAATAGACCTGATTGGATGATTATAGACGTTATACCAGTAATTCCTCCTGATTTAAGACCGATGGTTCAATTAGATGGAGGAAGATTTGCAACATCAGATCTAAATGATTTATATAGAAGAGTTATAAACAGAAATAACAGATTAAAGAAGCTTTTAGATTTAGGTGCTCCAGACATAATAGTAAGAAATGAAAAGAGAATGCTACAAGAAGCTGTAGATGCTCTTATAGATAATGGTAGAAGAGGAAGACCAGTTACAGGACCAGGAAATAGACCTCTAAAATCATTATCAGATATGCTTAAAGGTAAACAAGGTAGATTCAGACAAAACTTACTTGGAAAACGTGTTGACTACTCTGGACGTTCAGTTATCGTTGTAGGACCAGAATTAAAGATGTATCAATGTGGTCTTCCAAAAGAAATGGCTCTTGAATTATTCAAACCATTTGTTATGAAGAAACTTGTTGAAAGTGGAGCGGCTCATAATATTAAGAGTTCTAAAAAAATGGTTGAAAGAATTATGCCACAAGTATGGGATGTACTTGAAGAGGTTATATCTGAGCATCCTGTATTACTAAACCGTGCTCCGACTCTTCACAGACTAGGAATTCAAGCATTCCAACCAGTTTTAGTTGAAGGAAGAGCAATAAAACTTCATCCATTAGTATGTACTGCATACAACGCTGACTTTGATGGAGACCAAATGGCTGTGCATGTACCTTTATCAGTTGAAGCTCAAGCAGAAGCTAGATTCTTAATGCTTGCAGCAAATAATATATTAAAACCTTCTGATGGTAAACCAGTTTGTGTACCTACTCAGGATATGGTTTTAGGTTCATATTACTTAACACTTGATAAAGATGGAGTTAAAGGAGAAGGAAAAGTATTCTCAAATCCAGATGAAGTTATGATGGCATATCAAACTGGTGCTATAGGTATTCACGCTAAGATAAAAGTCAGAATGACTAAAGAAAAAGACGGAGAAATTATTAGTGGTATAATTGATACTACACCAGGAAAATTAATATTTAACGATTCAATACCACAAGAGTTAGGATTTGTGGATAGAAGCAATCCTGAAAATGAATTTAAGCTAGAAATAGATTTCCTAGTAAGTAAGAAAAATCTAGGAAAAATAATAGATAAATGTTATACAAAGTATGGTGCAACTGAAACATCTACAATGTTAGATAAAATTAAGGCAAGAGGATATCATTATTCAACTATAGGAGCTATAACAATATCAGTATCTGATATGACAGTTCCAGAATCTAAAAACAAATTACTATCTGATACAGATTTAGCTGTAGAAAAGATAGAAAAAATGTATAGAAGAGGATTCATATCCGAAGATGAGAGATATGAAAGAGTAATTGAAAAATGGACTCAAACAACTGAAGATGTTGCCAATGCACTTATGGATAATCTAAATAGATTTAATCCAATATTCATGATGGCTGACTCAGGAGCCAGAGGATCTAAATCTCAGATTAAACAGCTTGCTGGTATGAGAGGACTTATGGCTAATCCATCAGGTAAGATTATCGAGTTACCAATCAGAGCATCATTTAGAGAAGGTCTTGATGTATTAGAGTACTTCATATCTACTCACGGTGCTAGAAAGGGTAATGCTGATACAGCACTTAAAACAGCAGACTCAGGATACTTAACAAGAAGACTTGTTGACGTAAGCCAAGATGTTATAGTTAGAGAAGAAGATTGTGGATCAACACATGGATACGAAGTTTCTGAAATAAAAGAAGGAAACGAAGTTATAGAAACATTAACTGAAAGACTTACAGGAAGATATTCAATAGAAGATATTGTAGATCCTAAAACAGGTGAAGTTGTAGTTCCAGCAGACACTTATATGAATGCAGAATTAGCTGAAAAAGTTGAAAAACATGGAATTAAAAAAGTTAATATTAGATCTGTATTTACATGTAAATCAAAACATGGAGTTTGTGCTAAGTGTTATGGTATGAACATGGCAACAGCAAACAAGATAAACATTGGAGAATCTGTTGGTATAATTGCAGCTCAATCTATCGGAGAACCTGGTACTCAGCTTACGATGAGAACATTCCACACAGGTGGAGTTGCTGGAGCAGATATCACTCAAGGTCTTCCTAGAGTTGAGGAACTTTTTGAAGCTAGGAAACCAAAGGGACTTGCGATTATAACAGAAGTTGCTGGTACTGTTAAATTAGAAGAAACTAAGAAAAAGAGAATTGTTCATGTAATAGATGATGAAGGTGTAGATAAGAGCTATGATATACCATTTGGATCAAGAATAAAGGTTACAAATGGTAGCAGAATCGAAGCTGGAGATGAAATTACTGAAGGATCAGTTAATCCACATGATATTTTAGCAATAAAAGGACCTAAAGAAGTTAAAAATTACTTGTTGTCAGAAGTACAAAAAGTATATAGACTACAAGGTGTTGATATCAACGACAAGCACTTAGAAGTTGTTGTAAGACAAATGACTAGAAAAGTTAAAATAAAAGAGTCTGGGGATACTGAATTATTACCAGGAACTTTAGTGGATGTATTTGATTTTCAAGAAGTAAATGAAAAAATACGCGAACAAGGTGGAGAAGAAGCTACAGGAGATATAGCTTTACTTGGAATAACAAAAGCAGCTCTTGCAACTGATTCATTCTTGTCAGCAGCATCATTCCAAGAAACTACAAGAGTACTTACTGATGCAGCAATAAAAGGTAAGAGCGACCCATTATTAGGATTAAAAGAAAATGTAATAATAGGTAAATTAATACCTGCTGGAACAGGAATGATGAGATATAGATCAATAAAATTAAGCACAGATAAAGAAGAAAATGACGAAGAATTAGTAAATGTTGATGAAGCTTAGTGTTGATTTTATTGACATGATAAAATTAAAATGATAAAATACATTTTGTGCGTATAGATTATGCTTAGAGGCAGGGTTAAGAACCTGTGTCTCTAACATAATATATTTAAGGGGGGCCCTAAATGGTTGGCGGAATTCAGGGAGAAAAAGTTGTTGGCCTGAAGCAAACTATGAAGTATATTCAAAACGATAAAGGAAAATGTCTTTATGTAGCGAAAAATGCAGATGGTAAATTAACAGATCCTGTCGTAAAGTTGGCCACTAAGAGATCACTCCCAATAATATATATAGATACTATGAAAAAATTAGGCATGTTTTGTGGAATACAAGTAGGAGCAGCAGTGGCATTACTTATAAAATAATAATTATGCTATAACTAAAATTTATATAATTTCATGAAATAATCAAGGAGGTGAAGACATGCCAACTATTAACCAATTAGTAAGAAAAGGAAGAAAGACAGCAGAGTACAAGTCAAATTCACCAGCGTTAAAACAATGTCCTCAAAAAAGAGGAGTGTGTACTGTTGTTAAAACAAGCACACCTAAGAAACCTAACTCAGCGTTAAGAAAAGTAGCCAGAGTTAGACTTACAAATGGTTATGAAGTTACAGCTTACATTCCAGGTATAGGACATAACCTACAAGAACACAGTGTTGTTTTAATAAGAGGTGGAAGAGTAAAAGACCTTCCAGGTGTTAGATACCACATAGTAAGAGGAGCGCTAGACGCTGCTGGAGTAGCTAACAGAATGCAAGCAAGATCAAAATATGGTGCAAAAAAACCAAAACAAAAATAGTTAATAAAAACAGTGCTATGTCTTCAGCGTTGATATAGATTATATACTTATATTTTGCAGAAGAGAGCGCTTTACGGTAAGGTTACCGAGTACCTATGAATTAAATATGAAAGGTTAAGGAGGGAAGAAAAGTGCCAAGAAAAGGAAATACACCTAAAAGAGATGTACTACCAGATCCATTATACAACAATAAAGTTGTTGCAAAATTAATCAATAGCATAATGCTAGATGGTAAAAAAGGGGTAGCTCAAAAAATATGCTATGACGCTTTTGCTATCATGGGAGAAAAATCAGGAAAAGAACCATTAGAGGTTTTTGAAGAAGCAATGAACAATGTTATGCCATTGCTAGAAGTTAAAGCTAGAAGAATTGGTGGGGCAACTTACCAAGTTCCGATAGAAGTTAGAGCTGAAAGAAGACAGACTCTAGGAATTAGATGGATAGTTGACGCTTCAAGAAAAAGAGGCGAAAAATATATGAGAGAAAGATTAGCTGGAGAATTATTAGATGCTTCTAATAATACAGGATCTGCTGTTAAGAAGAGAGAAGATACTCACAAAATGGCAGAAGCTAATAAAGCATTCGCTCATTACAGATACTAATAAAAATTTAATCTTGAATATAAAACTGTTTTGGAATTCCCAAAACAGTTTTATCCAATTGTAAAATTAAAGATTGCTTATATATATTTACTCGTTGAGAGGAGGAAAATCAATGGCTAGACAATATCCGTTAAACAAATTTCGTAACATTGGAATAATGGCGCATATAGATGCTGGTAAAACTACATCAACTGAGCGTATATTATTTTACACTGGTAAAACTCACAAAATAGGAGAAACTCACGAAGGTGCGGCTACAATGGACTGGATGGTTCAAGAACAAGAAAGAGGTATAACAATTACTTCTGCTGCAACTACTTGTTTTTGGAAAGATCACCAAATAAACATAATAGACACACCAGGACACGTAGATTTTACTGTTGAGGTTGAAAGATCTTTAAGAGTATTAGATAGTGCTATAACTATTCTGGATGCAAAAGGTGGAGTTGAACCACAAACTGAAACAGTATGGAGACAGGCAGATAAGTATGAAGTACCTAGAATGATATTCGTAAACAAAATGGATATATTAGGTGCTGATTTCTATATGTCAGTTCAAACAGTAAGAGATAGATTACGTGCAAATGCTGTTCCAATACAAATTCCTATAGGAAAAGAAGATGACTATGCAGGACACGTTGATCTTATAAAGATGAAAGCTGTTGTATTTGATAAGGAATTAGGAGTTCACTTTGAAGAAGTAGAAATTCCTGAAGAGCTAAAAGATAAAGCAGAAGAATATAGAGCAGCTATGCTTGAAGCGATAGTTGAAACTGATGAAGAACTAATGATGAAGTATCTTGAAGGTGAAGAAATTTCTGAAGAAGAAATACATACAGCTTTAAGAAAAGCTACAATTGCTAATGAAATAGTTCCAGTTCTTTGCGGTACTGCTTATAAGAATAAGGGTATCCAACATCTATTAGATGCTGTTCTTGCTTACTTACCATCACCATTAGATATACCTTCAATTAAAGGTGTTGACGAAGATGGTAATGAAGTTGAAAGACACGCATCAGATGATGAACCTTTAGGAGCATTAGCATTTAAGATTGCTACTGACCCATTTGTTGGTAAATTAGCTTTCGTAAGAGTTTACTCAGGGGTAATGCATAGTGGAAGTTATGTATTAAACAGTAACAAGGTTAAGAAAGAAAGAATCGGAAGACTTGTTAAAATGCATGCTAACCATAGAGAAGAAGTTGATGAATTATATGCTGGAGAATTAGGTGCAGTTATAGGATTGAAAAATACTACAACAGGAGATACTTTATGTGATGAAAATTCACCAGTTATCCTTGAAAGCATGGAATTCCCGGAACCAGTTATATCTGTAGCAATTGAGCCAAAAACAAAAGCAGCTCAAGAAAAGATGGGTATAGCTCTAGCTAAACTTGCTGAAGAAGATCCAACATTCAAAACATACACTGACCAAGAAACAGGTCAAGTAATTATCGCTGGTATGGGTGAACTTCACCTTGAAATCATAGTTGATAGATTACAAAGAGAATTCAAAGTAGAGTGTAACGTAGGAGCTCCACAAGTTGCTTACAAGGAAACTATCAAGAACGCTGTTAAAGCTGAAGGTAAGTTTGTAAGACAATCAGGTGGACGTGGACAATACGGACATTGTTGGATAGAATTAATACCACATGAAGGTGAATATGAATTCGAAAACGCTATTGTTGGAGGAGCTATTCCAAGAGAATATGTTCCAGCTGTAGATAACGGAATTCAAGAAGCATCTCAAAGCGGTATCCTAGGTGGATATCCAGTTATAAACTTCAAGGTTAAATGTTACGATGGATCATACCACGATGTTGACTCATCTGAAATGGCATTTAAGGTTGCTGGTTCTATGGCATTCAAAAATGGTATGGCAAAGGCTACACCAGTATTACTTGAACCTGTAATGAAGGTAGAGATAGTTGTACCTGAAGAATACATGGGAGATGTAATGGGAGATGTTAACTCTAGAAGAGGTAGAATAGAAGGAATGAACCCAAGAGGTGGAGCGCAAGTTATAGCAGCATTTGTACCACTATCAGAAATGTTTGGATATGCAACTGTATTAAGATCTAGAACTCAAGGTAGAGGAACATATAGCATGGAATTTGCTAACTATGAAGAAGTGCCAAAGAGTATAGCTGAAAAAGTTGTAGGAGAGAATAATAAATAATAAGATTTAATTTAAATTTAAATATAATATAATTGAATTTAAAAGTGAACAGGAGGAATAAAAAATGGCAAGACAAAAGTTTGAAAGAAATAAGCCACACGTAAATATAGGAACAATAGGTCACGTAGACCACGGTAAGACAACAACAACAGCAGCAATCACAATGACACTAGCAAAAGCAGGTGGAGCAGAAGTACAAAACTACGAAGATATTGATAAAGCACCAGAAGAAAAAGAAAGAGGAATTACAATCAATACATCACACGTAGAATATGAAACAGAAAACAGACACTATGCACACGTTGATTGCCCAGGACACGCAGATTATGTAAAGAACATGATCACAGGAGCAGCGCAAATGGATGGAGCAATCTTAGTAGTATCAGCAGCAGATGGTCCAATGCCACAAACAAGAGAACACATCCTATTAGCATCAAGAGTAGGAGTTAACCACATAGTAGTATTCTTAAACAAAGCAGACCAAGTAGACGATCCAGAATTACTAGAATTAGTAGAAATGGAAGTAAGAGAATTATTAAGCGAATACGGATTTGACGGAGATGAATGCCCAGTAGTAGTAGGATCAGCATTAAAAGCAATCGAAGAAGGGGATGACCAATGCATCCTAGACTTAATGAAAGCTGTAGATGAATATATTCCAACTCCAGAAAGAGCAACAGATCAACCATTCCTAATGCCAGTAGAAGATGTATTCACAATCACAGGAAGAGGAACAGTTGCAACAGGAAGAGTTGAAAGAGGAGTACTACACGTAGGAGACGAAGTACAAGTCGTAGGAATGAAAGAAGAAATAGGAAAGACAACAATCACAGGAGTAGAAATGTTCAGAAAGATGTTAGATGAAGCAATGGCAGGAGATAACATCGGAGCATTATTAAGAGGAGTACAAAGAGACGAAATCGAAAGAGGTCAAGTACTAGCAAAACCAGGTTCAGTAACACCTCACAAGAAATTCGTAGGTCAAGTTTACGTATTAAAGAAAGAAGAAGGCGGAAGACACACACCATTCTTCAACGGATATAGACCACAATTCTACTTCAGAACAACAGACGTAACAGGATCAATCGCTTTACCAGAAGGAGTAGAAATGGTAATGCCAGGAGACCACATAGATATGAACGTAGAATTAATCACACCAGTAGCAATGGAAAACAACCTAAGATTCGCTATCAGAGAAGGTGGAAGAACAGTAGGTTCAGGAGTTGTTACTACAATAGTTGAATAATTACAAATTATTTAATCAAAACAATTATCTATATAAAAATTTTATAAAATGAATCAAATTATTTGCAAATATGAAAAAAAGGCCTTTGAATAAAAGGAGAGGGGGACGCCCTTCTCCTTTTATTTGTAAAAATTCATATAATAAAATAAATTTTTATAATAAATAAAAAATACTTGTCAAAACAAAAAAAATATTATACAATATAATAGTTGTGACACGGAAAAAGCGATGAAGCAAGAGGTTGCTGGAGGTTTCCAGGTTATTCTTAGCTGAGCATGCTTTGATCTTGAATCAGGCGGCGGTGCTATGTTTATGTGATGGTTTTGATTATAACATGCAACACCTGGAGCAGTTTACATAACACTGATGTTACACTTTGAATTATTGAGCAACGAAAAGGAGGGAAATTTAATGGCAAATCAAAAAATAAGAATTAGATTAAAAGCTTTTGATCATAACATATTAGATCAATCAGCTGAAAAAATTGTTGAAACTGCAAAAAATACAGGAGCTAAAGTAGCTGGTCCAGTACCACTACCTACTGAAAAAGATGTAGTTACAATATTAAGAGCTACACACAAATATAAAGATTCTAGAGAACAATTTGAAATAAGAACACATAAAAGATTAATCGATATATTAAGTCCATCACCAAAGACTGTTGATGCTTTAATGAGATTAGACTTACCAGCAGGTGTTGATATCGAAATAAAACTTTAATAAGTTGAAAAATAGGTATTATGATTGGAAAACGATCCGCTAATATTCTAGGAGGTGCAAGGAGAATGAAAAAAGCTATAATAGGAAGAAAAATTGGAATGACTCAAATTTTCGATGAAAATGGTAAAGTTATCCCAGTTACAGTTGTAGAAGCAGGTCCATGTGCTGTTCTTCAAAAGAAAAGTGAAGAAAAAGATGGATACAATGCAATACAAGTAGGATTTGAAGATATTAGAGAAAAATTAGCTAACAAACCTAAAAAAGGACACTTTGCAAAAGCTGGTGTATCTTTAAAAAGAATAGTTAAAGAATTTAGATTAGAAAATATTGATGAATATGAAGTTGGAACTGAAATAAAGGCTGACGTTTTTGAAGCTGGAGATAAAGTTGACGTAACTGGAGTTTCAAAGGGTAAGGGATTCCAAGGAACAATTAAAAGATGGAACTTCCATAGAGGACCTATGGCCCATGGTTCTAAGTACCACAGAGCTGTTGGATCAATGGGAGCAGCATCTGATCCATCAAGAACATTTAAGAACAAAAAAATGCCAGGACATATGGGAAATAAAAAATCAACTGTCTTAAACATAGAAGTTGTTAAAATAATGGCTGACAAAAACGTTCTTTTAATAAAAGGTGGAATACCAGGACCAAATAAAGGCTATGTTGTAATTAAAGATACAGTAAAAGCTTAATGTCTTTGAGAAAGGAGGATAAAGAATGCCTACAGTAGATTTATATAATAGAGAAGGTCAAAAAGTTGGAGATTTACAATTAGCTGACACTGTATTTGCAGTAGAAGTTAATGAAGATGTTTTACATCAAGTTGTAGTTGCACAACTTGCAAACAAAAGACAAGGAAATCAATCAGCTAAAACAAGAGCTGAGGTTTCTGGAGGTGGAAAGAAGCCTTGGAGACAAAAGGGAACTGGTAGAGCAAGACAAGGTTCTATTAGAGCTCCACAATGGATACACGGTGGTGTAGTTTTCGCTCCAAAGCCAAGAGACTATAAAATGTCTATTCCAAAATCAATGAGAAGAGTTGCTATGAAATCAGCATTAACTAGCAAAGTTAATGAAAAAGAATTAGTAGTTCTTGAAAGTTTAGAATTAGATGCACCAAAAACTAAAGAAATGGTTAAAATGATTAATGCTTTCGAAGGTAAAAAACCATTAATCGTAGTACCAGAAAGTAACGAAGTTATCTATAAATCAGTAAGAAATATAGAAGGTGCAACTGTAGTACCAGTAAACAACATAAACGTTTATGATATATTAAAACATGATAAGTTTATCATAACAAAAGAAGCAGTATCTAAGATTGAGGAGGTGTATGCATAATGTTAAACAGTTACGATTTAATAAGAAGACCTGTAATAACTGAAAAAAGCATGGCTGCTATGGCAGATAGACAATACACCTTTATAGTAGATATACGTGCTGACAAAACTCAAATCAAAAATGCAGTTGAAAAAGTGTTCGGTGTAAAAGTTGAAGAAGTTAGAACTGCAAGATTTGATGGAAAAGTTAAAAGAGTTGGAGTTCACGTTGGAAAGAGATCTGACTACAAAAAAGCAATGGTTAAGTTAACTGAAGATAGCAAAACTATTGAATTCTTTGAAGGAATGTAATTTTTAGATAAAGCATTTATTGGCGGAATGCCAGATAAGCTACAGAAGGAGGGAATTTAAATGGCAGTTAAGAAGTTTAGACCCATAACACCTTCACTAAGAGAAATGACAGTTGCTACTTTTGAAGAGATTACAACTGATAAGCCTGAAAAATCACTTCTTGTTTCTTTAAATAAGAAAGCAGGAAGAAACTCTCAAGGTAAAATAACTGTACGTCATCGTGGTGGTGGAGCTAAGAGAAAATATAGAATAATCGATTTTAAAAGAACTAAAGATGGTATACCAGCAAAGGTAGCATCTATAGAATATGATCCGAATAGAACAGCATACATAGCACTTGTAGTATATGCTGATGGTGAAAAAAGATATATAATCGCACCAGTAGGATTAAAAGTGGGAGACGTTGTAACGTCTGGAATAGATTCAGATATTAAAGTAGGAAACGCACTTCCATTAAAGAACATACCAGTAGGTACAGTAATTCACAACGTAGAATTACAAGCTGGAAAAGGTGCTCAATTAGTAAGAGCTGCAGGTTCCTCTGCACAACTTATGGCTAAGGAAGGAAACTATGCTATATTAAGACTTCCAAGTGGTGAAATGAGATACGTAAGAATTGAGTGTAGAGCTTCAATAGGAACTGTTTCTAATGTAACTAATGACATTATAAACATAGGTAAAGCAGGAAGAAAGAGACATTTAGGTTTCAGACCAACTGTAAGAGGTTCTGTAATGAACCCTAACGATCACCCTCACGGTGGTGGAGAAGGTAAATCTCCAATCGGTCATCCAAGTCCGCTTACTCCTTGGGGTAAACCAGCTCTTGGATATAAGACTAGAAAGAATAAGAAATACTCTGATGGCATGATCATCAAGAGAAGAGGACAAAAATAATTAAATAAATTATAAGAAGAGAATATATATTCTCTTCCTAAATTTTATAATTTATGAAGGGAGGACGTTCACTTGAGTAGATCACTTAAAAAAGGACCTTTCGTTGCAAAATCTTTAATAAAGAAAATAGAGGAAATGAACGAAAAGGGCGAAAAGAAAGTTATAAAGACTTGGTCAAGAAGTTCAACAATATTCCCTCAAATGTTAGGTCATACTATAGCTGTTCATGACGGTAGAAAACATGTTCCAGTTTATATAAGCGAAGATATGGTAGGACATAAATTAGGAGAATTTGTTTTGACAAGAACATTTAAAGGACACGTAGATAGAACTGAAAAAGGAACACGTGTAAAATAGTAAGGGGAAGGAGGAACTAAAATGGAAGCTAGAGCTATAGCAAAGTATGTAAGAATGTCTCCAAGAAAAGTTAGAGTTGTTCTTGACTTAGTTAGAGGTAAAAATGTAAGCGAAGCTTTTGCTATATTAAAATATACTCCAAAGGATGCGGCTACTGTAGTTTTAAAAGTTTTAAAATCAGCTGTAGCTAATGCAGAAAATAATTTCAACTTAGACGTTAATAAATTATATATTGCAGAAGCATATGCAAACCAAGGGCCAACATTAAAAAGATTTAGACCACGTGCACAAGGTAGAGCATATTCAATAATGAAAAGAACTAGTCACGTTACGCTAGTAGTTAAAGAAAGAGCATAGAAGGAGGGAAATAGAGTGGGACAAAAAGTACATCCACATGGCCTCAGAGTCGGAGTTATAAAGGATTGGGATGCAAAATGGTATGCAAACAGTCATAATTTTGCTGATAATCTAATAGAAGATAATAAAATTAGAAAATTTGTTAAGAAAAAATCTTACTCAGCTGGTATTGCTAAGATAGAAATAGAAAGAACAGCTAAAAGAGTTAAGATAAACATTCATACTGGAAAACCAGGAATGATTATAGGAAAAGGCGGAAAAGGTATTGAAGAGTTAAAATCTGAAATACTTAAAATGATTAAAGAAAAGAATGTAATAATAAACATAGTTGAGGTTAAAAGACCAGAAACTGATGCGCAATTAATGTCTGAAAATGTTGCTCAACAACTTGAAAAAAGAATTTCTTTCAGAAGAGCAATGAAACAAACTATTCAAAGAGCTATGAGAAGCGGAGCAAAAGGAGTTAAAATTGCTTGCTCAGGAAGACTTGGTGGAGCTGAAATAGCTAGAACAGAACAATATCATGAAGGAACTATTCCACTACAAACATTAAGAGCTGACATTGATTATGGATTTGCTGAAGCAGATACAACTTACGGAAAAATAGGTGTTAAAGTTTGGTTATATAAAGGGGAAGTTCTTCCTACAAAGAAAGTAAGAACAGAACAAATTAGCCAATAGGGAAGGAGGAATTAGGTATGTTGATGCCAAAGAAGGTAAAACATCGTAAAGTTCAACGTGGCAGAATGAAGGGTAAAGCAACAAGAGGAAACTTCATCGCTTATGGTGACTATGCTATACAAGCAACTGAATGCGGATGGTTAACAAGTAACCAAATAGAAGCAGCCAGAATAGCTATAAATAGATATATAAAAAGAGGTGGAAAACTTTGGATCAAAGTATTCCCAGATAAACCAGTAACTGAAAAACCTGCTGAAACTCGTATGGGTTCTGGTAAAGGTTCACCAGAATATTGGGTAGCTGTTGTTAAACCAGGTAGAGTTTTATTTGAATTATCTGGCGTACCAGAAAATGTTGCTAGAGAAGCTATGAGACTTGCTTCACATAAGCTTCCTATGAAGACTAAATTCGTAACAAGAAAAGATTTCGAACAAACGGGTGGTGAAGTAAATGAGGGCTAATGAATTACAAGAGTTGAGAGTAAATACTGCTCAAGAATTGTCAGCTAAATTAAATGATTTAAAAGCTGAGTTATTTAATTTAAGATTTCAATTAGCAACTGGTCAACTAGAAAACCCAATGAGAATTAGACAGGTAAAGAAGTCAATAGCTCAAGTTAAGACAATACTTAGAGAAAAAGAGTTAAAAGTGATTGAACAGTAGTATACTGAAAGGAGGTAATCCTGTGGAAAGAAGTAATAGAAAGACTAGAATAGGCAGAGTTGTTTCTGATAAGATGGAAAAAACTATTGTAGTTGCAGTTGAAGGAAAAGTTCGTCACCCATTATATGGTAAGACAATCAACAGAAGTAAAAAGTTCAAGGTTCATGATGAAAATAATGAAGCTAGAATTAATGATAGAGTATTAATAATGGAAACTAGACCATTATCTAAAGATAAGAGATGGAGATTAGTACAAATCGTTGAGAAAGCTAAATAGTTCAATGATTGAAAGGAGGGCATTTATATGATACAGCCACAAACTCGCTTAAAAGTTGCAGATAACACTGGAGCAAAAGAGATTATGTGCATAAGAGTTTTAGGCGGTTCCAAGAGAAAGTTTGGAAACATTGGAGACGTAATAGTTGCTAGCGTTAAAAGTGCAACACCAGGCGGTGTTGTTAAAAAAGGTGAAGTAGTTAAGGCCGTTATAGTTAGAACTAAAAGAGGAGTACGTAGAGCAGACGGATCATACATAAAGTTTGATGAAAATGCTGCTGTTGTCATTAAAGACGACAAACAACCAAGAGGAACTCGTATTTTTGGACCTATAGCAAGAGAGCTAAGAGAAAAAGATAAAGAGTTCAACAAAATATTATCATTAGCACCTGAAGTTCTATAAAAGGGAGGTGGCTGTGATGGCTAAAGTTCATGTAAGAAGAACAGATAAAGTTGTTGTTATTTCAGGTAAAGATAAAGGTAAAGTAAGCGAAGTATTAGCGGTTTATCCAAAAACTAGCAAAGTTTTAGTTAAGGATGCAAATGTTGTTACTAAGCACGTGAAACCTAATAGAGAAAATATGCAAGGCGGAATTGTTAAAAAAGAAGCGCCAATGAATAGTTCAAAAGTTATGCTATACTGCACAAATTGTAATTCTGCAACAAGAATTAGCAAAAAACTTTTAGAAGATGGTACAAAAGTAAGAGTTTGCAAAAAGTGCGGAGAAATACTATAGACTTTGAAAGGAGGGTTCACTGATGAGTAGACTACAGGAAAAATACAATAAAGAAGTAATACCGGCTCTTATGGAGAAATTCGGATATAAAAATATAATGCAAGTTCCAAAACTAGAGAAAATAGTTGTGAACATGGGTGTTGGAGAAGCTAAAGATAACTCTAAAGTTTTAGAATCAGCAGTTGCTGATCTACAACAAATTACAGGACAAAAACCAGTAATAACAAGAGCAAAGAAATCTGTAGCTAACTTTAAAATCAGACAACACATGCCTATTGGTTGTAAAGTTACACTAAGAAAAGACATGATGTTTGAATTTGCAGATAAATTAATGAATATCGCGTTACCAAGAGTTAGAGACTTTAGAGGAGTTTCAGCTAAGTCTTTTGACGGTAGAGGAAACTATGCTTTAGGAATTAAAGAACAAATCATATTCCCAGAAATCGAATATGATAAAATAGATAAAGTAAGAGGTATGGATATAATATTTGTTACTACTGCAAAGACTGACGAAGAAGCAAGAGAATTGCTTAGATATCTTGGAATGCCGTTTGCTCAATAATAAGGAGGGGAAAACATGGCACGTAAGGCGATGATAGAAAAATGGAACAAGACTCCTAAATATTCTACTAGAGCTTATACAAGATGTAGAATATGCGGAAGACCTCATTCTGTTTTAAAGAAATATGGAATATGCCGTATTTGCTTTAGAGAATTAGCATACAGAGGACAAATCCCTGGATGTAGAAAAGCTAGTTGGTAAAAACATAGAGATTAGAAAGGAGGCATACTAAATGGTTATGACAGATCCTATTGCAGATATGCTAACTCGTATAAGAAATGCAAACATAGTTAGACATGAAGTTGTTGAAGTTCCATCTTCAAATGTAAAAAAATCTATAGCCAATATATTAGTTCAAGAAGGATATGTTAAGGATATAGAGGAATATGCTGATGGAGCAGTTCCAATGATTAGATTGTCTTTAAAATATAATGGAAAAGAAAGAATAATCACTGGTCTTAAGAGAATATCTAAACCAGGTTTAAGAGTTTATTGTAAGAAAGATAACATTCCAAAAGTATTAAACGGACTAGGAGTTGCTATAGTTTCAACTTCAAAGGGAATTGTTACAGATAGAGAAGCTAGAAAATTAGGTCTAGGTGGAGAAGTTATTTGTTACGTTTGGTAATTTAATTTAACGTGAATGGGAGGTGCAATTATGTCAAGAGTAGGAAGACTTCCAATAGAAATACCTAATGGAGTTAATGTTACAGTAACACCAGAGAACGTTGTTACTGTAAAAGGACCAAAAGGAGAATTAACTAAAGCTATGCACGCAGAAATGAACATAGCTATAGAAGACAATAATATAGTTGTTACAAGACCAAGTGAAAATGTTCAACATAGAGCATTACATGGATTAACAAGAGCGTTAATTAACAACATGGTTGTTGGTGTAACACAAGGATATGAAAAAACACTAGAATTAGTTGGTGTTGGATATAGAGCTCAATTAAAAGGAAAAGATTTAACATTAAATCTTGGATATTCACATCCAGTTGAAATGAAGGCTGTTAAAGGCGTAGAATATAAAGTTCCAGAACCAACAAAAGTTGTTGTTAGCGGAATTGATAAAGAATTAGTTGGATCAGTTGCAGCTAATATAAGAGTATGGAGAAAACCTGAACCATACAAAGGAAAAGGAATTAGATACGCTGGAGAAGTTATAAGACGTAAAGAAGGTAAAACAGGTAAATAACAGAAGTAACAGCAGAAAGGAGTGAATCTCATGTTCAATAAGGAAAACAGACAGAAAGCTAGAGTTAAGCGTCACTTAAGAGTGCGTAACAAGATTTCTGGAACAGCTGCTAGACCTAGATTAGCGGTTTACAGAAGTGAAAAGAACATATACGCTCAAATTATTGATGACGTTGAAAGAATAACTTTAGTTTCTGCATCAACTTTAGATAAAGAATTCGCAGAAAAAGTTGGAAGCAACAAAGAAGCTGCTAAAGCAGTTGGAACTATGTTAGCTAAAAGAGCTGTAGAAAAAGGCATAGAAGAAGTTGTTTTTGATAGAGGCGGATATGTATATCATGGAAGAATAAAAGAACTTGCAGACGCAGCTAGAGAAGCAGGTTTAAAATTCTAAAAAAAGGAGGGAAAATAATGAGAATAGATCCTAGCACGCTAAATCTTAAAGAAAAAGTTGTATTTATAAACAGAGTTGCTAAGGTTGTTAAAGGTGGTAGAAACTTTAGATTTAGTGCTCTTGTTGTAGTAGGAGATGAGAACGGACACGTTGGCGTAGGAATGGGTAAAGCTGTTGAAATACCTGAAGCTATAAGAAAAGGTATTGAAGATGCTAAGAAACACTTAGTTGAAGTAGCAATGGTTGATACTACAGTTCCACATGTAATCCAAGGAGAATTTGGAAGAGGAAGAGTCTTAATAATGCCAGCTACAGAAGGTACTGGAGTTATCGCTGGTGGTCCTGTTAGAGCCGTATTGGAATTAGCAGGATTAAAGGATGTTAGAGCTAAATCATTAGGTTCTAACAACCCTAAGAACATGGTCGGTGCAACAATTAATGGATTATCAAGATTAAGAACTGCTGAACAGATTGCTAAATTAAGAGGCAAATCTGTAGAAGAGATTTTAGGTTAGGAGGGGATCAACCTTGGCTAAGCTTAAGGTGACACTAACAAAGAGTATAATAGGTAGAAAGAAAGACCATATTGCTACAGTAAGTGCTCTTGGATTAAAGAAAATAGGCAAGAGCGTTATGCACGAAGATACTCCTCAAATTAGAGGTATGATTAATAAAGTAAGTTATCTTTTAGATGTTGAAGAAATATAATCAGGAAATATAGTTAAGAGGAGGTGTACTACATGAAACTTCATGAATTAAGACCTGCTGAAGGTTCAAAGAAAGCTCCTAAAAGAGTTGGTAGAGGAAACGGTTCTGGATTAGGTAAAACTGCAGGAAAAGGTCATAAAGGACAAAACGCTAGATCAGGCGGTGGTGTTAGACCAGGATTTGAAGGTGGTCAAATGCCTTTATACAGAAGATTACCTAAGAGAGGTTTCACTAACATATTTGCAAAAGAATATGCAGAAGTGAACGTAAGCAGATTAAATATATTTGAAGATGGAACAGAAGTTACACCAGAAGTATTAAAAGCAAATGGTGTAATTAGTAAAGTAAAAGATGGAGTTAAAATCCTAGGAAACGGTACTTTAGAAAAAAAGTTAACTATCAAGGCAACTAAATTTACTAAAGGCGCTGTAGAAAAGATAGAATCCATAGGGGGAAAAGCAGAGGTGATATAAAATGTCAACCTTACGTAACGCTTGGAAAGTTCCCGAATTAAGAAAAAGAATTTTATTTACATTATTTATGGTAGCAATTATCAGGATGGGAAATCATATTCCTGTTCCTGGAATTGATACCGGAGCACTAGCTAACATGACAAAAGCGGGGACGTTGTTTAGTTTTTATGATTTAATGTCAGGTGGTGCATTAAGTAACTTTAGTATTTTTGCTATGGGGGTTATCCCTTATATCAACTCATCAATAATATTTCAATTATTAACGATTGCTATTCCTTCATTAGAACAATTATCTAAAGAAGGAGAAGAAGGTAGAAAGAAGATTCAAAAATATACAAGATATGCGGCAATTCTTTTAGGTGCACTTCAATCATTTGGAACGTATGCATTGATAAGAAATTATGGAGCTGCAACCAGTATAGGTAAATTTGATATATTTTTGATGGTTCTTACACTAACTACTGCATCAACATTCTTGATGTGGTTAGGAGACCAAATAACTGTAAAAGGTATAGGCAATGGTATCTCATTAATAATATTTGTTAATATAATTTCAAGATTGCCAGAAAAAGTATTGAAAATTAACAGTTTGCAACAAAATCAAACAGTTAGTATAGTTCAAGTAATTTTCCTAATAGTGTTTGTATTATTAATGTTTACTGGCGTTGTTATAGCTACATTAGCTGAAAGAAGAATACCTATTCAATATGCAGCTAAAAATTCTGGTGGAAAGATGTCAAAGGGTCAATCAACACATATACCTATAAACATGAATTCATCTGCTATTATAGCTATAATTTTTGCTATGTCAGTAATGCAATTCCCGGCGACGCTAGGAAGCTTTTGGCCTCAATCTGCTTTCAATAAATTTGTTACTGCTAGCAAATACAGTGTATTTAAAATTAATACATGGCCATATGCTATTATTACTGCAATATTAGTTATATTTTTTACTTGGTTTTATACTGAAGTTACTTTTAAACCAGATGAAATGGCAGAAAATATACATAAATCTGCTGGATTTATCCCAGGAGTAAGACCTGGTGAAGCAACAGCAAGATTTATAGAAAAAGTATTAGTGAGAGTATCAATACTAGGCGGAATATTTGCTACATTTATAGCATTGGTTCCTATGGTATTTGAATCTGTTGGAGCATTCAAAGGAATATCTTTAGGTGGTACAGCATTACTGATCGAAGTTGGAGTTGCTCTTGACTTCATGAGAGTGTTGGAATCTCAATTAGTAATGAGACACTATAAAGGATTCTTAAAATAAATAGTATACAATTGGGAGTTGATATGTATGAGAATGATTTTGTTAGGACCTCCTGGAGCAGGTAAGGGCACACAAGCAAAATTAATAAGTGAGAAATACTCTATTCCTCATATATCTACAGGGGATATATTTAGAAAAAATATATCAGAAAAAACACCTTTAGGCGTAAAAGCTAAGGAGTATATGGATAAAGGACAATTAGTTCCAGATGAACTAACTATAGATTTAGTTAATGATAGACTAACACATGAAGATTGTAAAAAAGGCTTTTTATTAGATGGATTTCCTAGAACAGTAAAGCAAGCAGAAGCTTTAGAAAAATTCTTAACAGAAAATAATCAAAGCTTGGACACTGCTTTGCTTATAGATGTTCCAAGTTCTTTTATACTTGAAAGAATGACAGGAAGAAGAGTTTGCCCATCATGTGGTGCAAGTTATCATATAAAATTCAACCCTCCTAAAATTGAAGGACTATGTGATGTTTGCAAAAAAGAAATCATTCAAAGAAAAGATGACACTGAAGAAACTGTAAAAGAAAGAATAGAAGTGTATGATAGACAAACTCAACCATTAGTAGATTTTTATTCATCTAAGGATCAATTATTTGTGGTTGATGGTACACAATCAATTGATCAGGTTTTTGAAACCATTTCTAATCACATAGAAGGCGATAAATAGATGATAACTATAAAAAACTCTAAAGAAATTGAGTATATGAGACACGCTGGAAAAATAGTTGGCGATACTTTGGCTCTTTTGGAGGAATCTATAAAGCCAGGAATAACAACTAAAGATTTGGATAGAATAGCAGAAGAATACATAAGAAAATGTAACGCTATTCCATCATTTAAAGGATATTATGGTTTTCCTGCTTCAGTATGTACTTCTGTAAATGAAGAAGTTGTTCATGGTATACCAGGAGATAGAGTATTACATGAAGGTGACATAGTTAGCATTGATTGTGGAGCTATATTAAATGGATATCATGGGGATGCAGCGAGAACTTTTGCTGTGGGCAATATATCAAAAGAAGCTGAAGATTTAATTAAAGTTACTAGAGATAGTTTCTTTAAGGGAGTTGAAAATGCTATAGTTGGTAATAAACTAACAGATATATCTGCTGCAATCCAAAAACATGCTGAATCTCATGGATATTCAGTGGTAAGAGATTATGTAGGGCATGGTATTGGAACGGCAATGCATGAAGAACCTGAAGTGCCTAATTTTGGTAGACCTGGTAGAGGTCCTAAGTTAGTAGATGGTATGGTTTTAGCAATTGAACCAATGATTAACGTTGGGGAATTATATGTGGAAGTTTTATCAAATGATTGGACAGTAGTTACTAGAGATAGAAAATTATCAGCTCATTATGAAAATACTGTGGCCATATTAAATAACGGGCCTGAAATATTAACTTTAGGTTAATTGAGGTGGCAATTGTGAAATATAACGAACTTATAGGAAAAATTGTATACTCAAAAGCTGGAAGAGATCAAGGAAGAATGTTTATAATATTTAATGTAATAGATGATGATTATGTGAGTATTGTAGATGGTGATTTAAGAACAGTAGAAAAACCTAAAAAAAAGAAAATAAAGCATTTATACATTACTAATGAAGTAATGGAAGATGTAAAAGAGAGGATAATTTCTAATAATAGTATTAGTAATATAAAAGTAAGAAGATTTTTGAAAAATAGGGACGCTATTAAGGAGGGTTAAGTACCTTATGTCAAAAGATGATGTAATAGAAATGCAAGGTACAGTTTTAGAAGCTTTGCCTAATGCTATGTTTCAAATTCAGCTAGAAAGCGGTCAAACAATATTAGGTCATGTATCTGGTAAACTAAGAATGAACTTCATTAGAATTTTGCCAGGTGATAAAGTTACAGTTGAGCTTTCTCCATATGATCTATCAAGAGGTAGAATAACTTGGAGAGCTAAATAGCAAGGAGGGTTAGGAATGAAAGTAAGACCATCAGTAAAACCTATTTGTGAAAAATGCAAAGTAATAAAAAGAAAAGGTAAAGTAATGGTTATATGTGAAAATCCTAAACATAAACAAAAACAAGGCTAATATAAACATAAAAAAGTTAGCAAAAAGAGTTGATAAATCAACTAA
Source organism: Clostridium massiliodielmoense (assembly GCF_900176615.1). Classification (GTDB taxonomy): domain Bacteria; phylum Bacillota; class Clostridia; order Clostridiales; family Clostridiaceae; genus Clostridium_H; species Clostridium_H massiliodielmoense. The sequence continues at coordinate 1,655,615 of NZ_FXLO01000009.1, read as the reverse complement.
ATTGCAATATCATGTATAAGTATGATATAAAATTAAAAACTTAAAAAAGTTTATATGCGGCTGCTAACATAAATTAGGATGAAAGTTGAAAATTAGGAGGTGTAAAGTCAATGGCTAGAATAGCTGGTATTGACCTACCAAAGGAAAAAAGAGTTGAAGTGGGTCTAACTTACATCTACGGGATTGGAATAAACAGATCTCGTGAGATTCTTAAAGAAACAGGAGTTAATCCAGACACTAGAGTTAAGGATTTAAGTGAAGAAGAAGTAAACACAATAAGAGATTATATCGGTAAAAGCTTTGTTATCGAAGGAGATTTAAGAAGAACTATAGCTCTTGATATAAAGAGATTAGTTGAAATTGGATGTTACAGAGGAATTAGACATAGAAGAGGACTTCCAGTAAGAGGTCAAAAGACTAAGACAAATGCTAGAACTAGAAAAGGCCCAAAGAGAGCTATTAGTGGTAAGAAAAACAAATAGTAAGGAGGGATGACAAGTGGCAAAAGCTAATGCTAGAAAAACTAGAAGAAAAAAGGAAAGAAAGAATATAGAGCACGGTTGTGCACATATAAAATCAACCTTTAACAACTCAATAGTTACAATAACTGATGCAGTTGGTAATGCTTTATCTTGGTCAAGTGCGGGAGCTTTAGGCTTTAAAGGATCAAGAAAGAGTACTCCATTCGCAGCTCAAATGGCGGCTGAAACAGCAGCTAATAGTGCAATGGAACATGGTTTAAAGAGCATCGAAGTATATGTAAAAGGACCAGGAGCTGGTAGAGAAGCTGCTATAAGATCACTACAAGCTGCAGGACTTGAAATTACTTTAATAAAAGATGTTACTCCAATACCACACAATGGTTGTAGACCACCAAAGAGAAGAAGAGTTTAGTATATAGAAACAGGAGGTGTTACTTGAATGGCTAGATACATTGGAGCTACATGTAGATTATGTAGAAGAGAAGGTATGAAACTATTTCTAAAAGGAGATAGATGTTATACAGATAAATGTGCATTTGCTAGAAGAAGCTATGCACCAGGACAACACGGACAAGGTAGAAAGAAGCTTTCTAACTATGGTGTTCAATTAAGAGAAAAACAAAAAGCTAGAAGAATCTATGGAATTCTTGAAGCTCAATTCAGAAAATACTACGAAAAAGCTGAAACAATGAGAGGTATTACAGGTGAAAACTTATTAAAACTTCTTGAAATGAGATTAGATAACGTAGTATATAAATTAGGATTTGGAAGTTCTAGAGCAGAAGCTAGACAATTAGTTACACATGGACATTTCTTAGTAAATGGTAAGAAAGTTGATATAATATCTTACCAAGTAAGTGCAGGAGATGTTATATCTGTTCGTGAAAAAAGCAGAGGTACTGAGAAGTTTAAGACTTTTGCTGAAAATCCAAAGACATTACCAGCTTGGTTAGAAGGAAATATAGAAAACTTTGAAGGTAAAGTTATTGCTGAGCCAACTAGAGCTGACATTGATGTTCCAGTAAATGAAACATTAATCGTTGAGTTATATAGTAAATAAGATTGGTAATTAGATTGGAATCAGTTGCCCTCAGTATGGTATAATTCATTGAAGGAGGGTTCGTATGTTAGAAATAGAAAAACCCAAAATAGAGTGTGTTGAAGCATCGGAAGACGGTACTTATGGTAAGTTTGTTATAGAACCTTTAGAAAGAGGGTATGGAATTACTCTAGGTAACTCACTTAGAAGAATTCTATTATCATCTTTACCTGGAGGAGCTGCAAATTCTATCAAAATAGATGGCGTTCTTCATGAATTTTCAACTGTAACAGGAGTTAAAGAAGACGTTACTGAACTAATTCTTAACATTAAAGGATTAGCGCTAAAAATGAATGGCGAAGGACCTAGTACTATATATATAGATGCGCAAGGACCTGGAGAAGTAACTGCTGCTGATATTATTTCTGATGGTAATGTAGAAATAATGAATAAGGATATGCATATAGCTACATTAGATGATGACGGAAAACTTTACATGGAGATTAATGTAGACAATGGAAGAGGATACGTTACTCAAAATAAAAACAAAAAGGAAGATTTACCAATAGGTACTATACCTGTTGACTCAATTTATACACCAGTAAAGAGAGTTAATTTCACAGTAGAAAATACTAGAGTTGGTCAAATTACTGATTATGATAAGTTAAGTATAGAAGTTTGGACTAATGGAACTATACAACCAGAAGAAGCTATAAGTCTTTCAGCGAAAATTCTTATAGAACATTTTAAGTTATTCATGACTCTTACAGACCATGCTGATAATGTAGAAATAATGGTAGAAAAAGAAGAAGATAAAAAAGAAAAAGTTCTTGAAATGACTATAGAAGAGTTAGATTTATCAGTAAGAAGTTATAACTGTCTAAAGAGGGCAGGTATAAACACTGTACAAGAGCTAACTGAAAGAACTATAGATGATATGATGAAGGTTAGAAATTTAGGTAAAAAATCCCTTGAAGAAGTACAAGAAAAACTTGCTGCTTTAGGATTAGGCTTAAAGAAATCCGATGAGTAAAGGAGGATGAAACATGGCACAACAACGTAAGTTGGGACTTCCAACTGATCATAGAAGAGCTATGCTAAGAAATTTAGTAACTAGTTTCTTAAAGAATGGTAAAGTAGAAACTACTATAACTAGAGCAAAAGAAGCTAGAAACATGGCTGAAAAAATGATCACTCTTGCAAAAAGAGGAGATCTTCATGCTAGAAGACAAGTGTTAGCATATGTAACTGAAAAGGAAGTAGTTGATCATTTATTTGCAGAAATCGCTCCAAAGTATGCAGATAGAAATGGTGGATATACAAGAATGTACAAAATGGGACCAAGAAGAGGCGACGGAGCAGAAGTAGTTATACTTGAGTTAGTATAATGCTGTAAAAGGGGATTAAGGCATATGGCTTAGTCCCCATTTTACTATATCCTTTAATAAGTTTAAAAGGAGCATCTATCTCTTATGAATGAAAACATGATTGAATGTAAAAACGTTGTATATAAATATGAAAAAGCTGAAGAAGAATCCAAAGTTGCTGTTGATAATGTTAACCTTAATATAAAAAAAGGTGAATTTTTAGTTGTATTAGGCCATAATGGATCAGGAAAATCAACTTTATCAAAACACATGAATGCACTTCTGCTTCCAAGTGAGGGAACTGTATATGTATCGGGAATGGATACTAAGGATGAAAGTAACATATGGAAGATAAGAAATGCTGCAGGAATGGTATTTCAAAATCCAGATAATCAACTTGTAGCTACTATCGTAGAAGAAGATGTTGCTTTTGGACCAGAAAACTTAGGAATAGCACCAGATGAAATAAGAAATAGAGTTGATGAAGCCTTAAAAAGAGTAAATATGTATGAATACAGAAGATATGCACCACACTTATTGTCAGGTGGACAAAAACAAAGAATTGCTATAGCCGGAATATTAGCTATGAGACCAGAATGCATTATTTTTGATGAGCCTACAGCTATGTTAGATCCTTCAGGAAGAATAGAAGTTGTTAATACTATAAAAGAACTTAATGAACGTTATGGTATTACAATTGTACTTATAACACATTACATGGAGGAAGCTGTGGAAGCAGATAGAATAGTGGTTATGGATCAAGGGAAAGTGGTTATGGAGGGTACTCCAAGAAAAATTTTTAGTAATGTTCCACTAATGAAAGGCATAGGACTTGATGTTCCACAGATGACAGAACTTGCATATGAACTCCAAAATAGTGGAGTAAATATAGCTACAGATATATTAACTATAAATGAGATGGTGAATGCATTATGTCAATTGAAATAAAAAATTTAACACACATATATATGCCGGGATCACCATTTGAGAGAAAGGCTCTAGATAATGTAAATGTATCAATTGAAGATGGTGAATTTGTTGCACTTATAGGACATACAGGTTCAGGAAAGTCTACGTTAATTCAACATATAAATGGATTATTAAAAGCATCTAGTGGCAATATCATTATAGATGGTGTGGATATAACATCTGAAAAAGTTAAATTAAGTGAAATAAGAAAAAAAGTAGGACTTGTATTTCAATATCCGGAGTATCAATTATTTGAAGAGACAATAGAAAAAGATATTGCTTTTGGTCCTAAAAACTTAGGATTAAATGATGAACAGGTGTCTAAAAGAGTAAAAAAAGCTATGAACATAGTTGGGTTAGACTATGAAGTATATAAAGATAAGTCGCCATTTGATTTAAGTGGCGGACAAAAGAGAAGAGTTGCAATAGCTGGTGTTGTAGCAATGGAACCAAAAGTATTGATACTAGACGAACCAGCTGCAGGATTGGATCCTAAAGGAAGAGAAGATATTTTAGAAAAAGTAAAACAACTTAAAGAAGAATACAATATGACAATAATATTAGTATCACATAGTATGGATGATGTAGCTAAAATAGCAGAAAGAGTTTTAGTTATGGATAAAGGAAAATGCATATTAGATGGTACCATAAAAGAAGTATTTAAAAAGGTAGATATATTAGAAAGTGTCGGACTTGCAGTTCCACAAGTAACTTATCTAGTAAGAGCATTAAAAAGAAAAGGATTTAATATACTTGAAGATATATTTACTATAGAGGAAGCTAAAAAAGAAATTTTTAAAATAATAAGAGGAGCTAATGAGCATGATTAAAGATATTACTATAGGGCAATACGTTCCAGGAGAATCTTTCATTCATAAATTGGATCCTAGAGTTAAGATATTATTGTCAATAATATATATAATAAACCTATTTTTAATAAATAATTTTAAAGGATATATTTTTGTTGTAGTATTTACAGTTGCAATAATTATTATTTCAAAAGTTCCTTTTAAATATATATATAAAGGTTTAAAACCTGTATTCATATTACTTATTATAACGGCGTTGTTAAATATATTTATGACTGGTGGTAATTCTGGAGAAGCGCCACTTTGGCAGTGGAAATTTTTAAAGATATATAAAGCAGGTTTATTATTAGCTGGTTTTATGATAGTAAGGTTAGTATTCTTAATTATAGGAACATCATTACTTACATTAACAACATCTCCTATAGAACTTACTGATGGATTAGAAAAATTGCTAAGTCCATTTAAGAAGATAGGATTACCAGCTCATGAATTAGCTATGATGATGACTATAGCTCTTAGATTCATTCCAACTCTTATGGATGAAACCGATAAGATAATGAAGGCTCAAATGGCAAGAGGAGCTGATTTTGAATCAGGAAACTTGGTTAGTAGAGCTAAAAATTTAGTACCACTGTTAGTGCCACTATTTATAAGTTCATTTAGACGTGCTGATGAACTTGCGATGGCTATGGAAGCAAGGTGTTATAAAGGTGGAGAAGGAAGAACTAGGATGAAAATATTAAAACTACATAATAGAGATTTTTGTGCTACAGTTATAACTATTGGATTAGTTATATTGTCTATTTGGAGTAGAAGTTTTTCCTAGACATCAAATATAAAATTTTGCCGGAGTGTTTATGATGAAAAGAAATATAAAACTTGTTATAGAGTATGATGGAAGTAATTATTCTGGGTGGCAAAAACAAAAACATTCAATGACAGTTCAACAGAGAATAGAAGAAGCTATTTTTGATATTACAAAGCAGAATATAGAAATTATTGGTTGCAGTAGGACAGATGCTGGAGTACATGCTAGAAATTTTGTAGCTAATTTTATTATTGATAGCAATATACCGCCAGAGAAATTTAAGTATGCTATAAATAGTAAATTACCTAAGGATATTGTAATAAAAAAGTCATGTGAAGTTCCAATAGATTTTCATGCAAGATTTCAAAGTAAGGGAAAAAAGTATGTATATACTATACTAAATAGAGAAGAACCTCCTACTATTGATAGAGGGGTTGTATATCATTTTAATAAAAAATTAGATGTCGACCTTATGAAAAGTGCAAGTAAATATTTTATAGGATCTCATGAATTTGATTCTTTTTATAAAAAGGCTGGAAGTTCAGTTAAGTCTACATTAAGAACTATATATTATTGCGATGTTACTAAAGTTGATGATATTATTAAAATCATAGTTATAGGTGAAGGATTTCTTTATAATATGGTTAGAATAATGGCAGGAACGCTAGTTGAAGTTGGTATAACTAGAATAAAGCCAGAGGATATTAAAACTATAATTTTGGCTAAGGATAGAGAAAGGGCTGGAAGGTCATTACCTCCTCAAGGACTATGTTTAGAAGAGGTTTTATATTAAAAATTTAAATATTTTTATGTTTTAGGTAAAGTGTGTTGACACGCCAGGCTGATTGTATTATAATATGTATTGTTGTAAATTTCAGTATATAAGACCACAGCCCCGGTCTTGATATAGAAGAAAGAAAACAAGATCAGTTACTCAATAGGAAAAAGTTCAAGGAGGGAAAACGATGAAATCATATCTTGCAAAAGAAAATGAAGTTCAAAGAAAATGGTATGTTATCGACGTTGAAGGAAAAGCGCTAGGAAGAGCTGCTAGCCAAGTTGCAACAATCTTAAGAGGAAAGAATAAGCCAACTTATACACCAAACGTTGATACTGGAGATTATGTTATCATATTAAATGCTGAAAAAATAGCATTAACAGGTAAAAAGTTAGATCAAAAAATGTTAAGACATCATTCACTATATCCAGGTGGATTAAAAGAAATATCTTATAAAAAAGCATTAGAAAGCAAACCAGAATTTGTTTTCCAAGAAGCTGTAAGAAGAATGCTTCCACAAGGACCTTTAGGAAGAAAGATGCTTAAAAAATTAAAAGTATACAGAGGTTCAGAACACAATCAAGAAGCTCAAAAACCAGAAGTTTTAGAGTTAAGATACTAGTATTTGGAGCTGAAGGGAGGATACATATAGATGGCTAAAGTTCAATATTTTGGAACAGGAAGAAGAAAGAAATCAGTAGCAAGAGTAATACTTGTACCAGGAGACGGTAAAGTTACAATAAACAAGAGAGATATAGAAGCTTATTTTGGATTAGAAACATTAAGATACATTGTAAATCAACCTTTAGTTTTAACTGGAACTAAAGAAAAGTTCGATGTAATTGTTAATGTTAATGGTGGTGGATTCACAGGTCAAGCTGGTGCTATAAGACACGGTATCACTAGAGCATTAGTTAAAGCTGATGAAACTTTAAAACCAGAACTTAAGAAAGCTGGATTCTTAACAAGAGATCCAAGAATGAAGGAAAGAAAGAAATACGGTCTTAAAAAAGCAAGAAGAGCACCACAATTCTCAAAAAGATAGTATTATTTTCTATGAAGAGCAAGAAGGAATTAACCTTTTTGTTCTTTTTTTATATAAAAATTTAAAATTATCTTATTTTGAAATTAAACTGATACGTTGTTTTATAAAGGACAATATTCATGATTTTTTCTTCTCATAAATAAATTAAAAATCATTATTATAGGGCAAGATAAATTATAAAAGTTAAAATGGGAGGAATAAAAATGAGAAATAAGAGATTTATAAGAAAAGGCATTCTTTTATTAATTTTATCTATATGTATATTTAATTTAGAAACTATTAAGTCTAATGCATATAATATTAATGGAAAGGAAAAATCTAATAAGAAAATAATTTTAATTGATCCTGGACATGGAGGAATGGATGGAGGAGCCGTTTCTAAAAATGGTACATCAGAAAAAGGGATTAATTTAGAAATATCTAAGAAGTTAAGGAAGTGTCTAGAACAAAAGGGTTATAAGGTAGAAATGACTAGAGAAGAAGATAAAGGACTATATTCAAATAAAGGAAAAGTTAGAGATAAAAAAAATGAAGATTTAAATAATAGATGTAAAATGAAAGTTAGTACAAAGTGTGATTTATTTATTAGTATACATCTAAACATGTTTACACAGAGTAAATATCATGGAGCACAAGTTTGGTACTCTAAAGAAGGAGAAAGTTCAAAGCTTGCACATATAGTTCAACAAAATTTAATTAAGGATTTAGATAAAGCCAATCATAGACAAGAAAAGTGTGCAAAAGGAGCTTACAAGATTTTAAGATGTAATGATCATATTCCATCTATATTAGTTGAATGTGGATTTTTGTCCAATCCTGAAGAGGAAAGAAAGCTAAAAAACAATGAATATCAAGAAAAAATAGCGAATTCTATAGCGAATTCTATAGAAGAATTTTATAAATCAAAATAATTAAAACAGTAGGAGATTGTTGTATATATAATGGTCTTGGTATATAATGTTTAAAGATGTAGCTTTGATGATATATAGTAATAAATACAATCATCTTAGGTAGAGAATATAAAAACAAGGAGGGAAATAGGAATATATTTCCTAGAGGCTATGATGTGTAGATATAATAGTCTAGCTAAAGATATACAAGAACGTATTAAATTGCAAGATAGATTAATAAAAAAATATAATATGCCCTTAGTATCAATAAGTTTTAATTGCTTAACCGAGTTAAAAATGAATAATACAGTTTTTGACATAGTACAAACAATAGAGGGAATAGTATCAGATATGTTTAGTCCATATATATTTTTTATATTATCTAGGGAAACTTCTGAAGGATATAACTCTATATTTATAATAAATAGAAATGCACTCGATATAAAAAAAATAGGATTACAGATTGAAGAAAATCATGTATTAGGTAAATGCATTAATATTGATGTATTTAATAAAGATAGTAAAAAAGTTAGTAGAATTGATTTAGGAAAATTAAAAAGAAATTGCTATTTATGTAATTGTGATGTTGAAAAATGCATAAATAATAGAAAGCATTCCCAAGAAGAAATGATAAGATATGCATGCAAGAAATATAAACAATATGTAGATGAATGCATGCAGAATAAAAATTTAATAAAATAAAAAAAAGTGGTTTAATACCACTTTTTTATTTTATGTTTTATTAACCCTTTTGTTCTAGAACCATTTGAGCTATGTTATTTGAATGGTCACCAACTCTTTCAAAATTTGTAAGTAAATCTACAAATATAGAAGCACTAACAGCATTACATGTTCTAGTGTTAAGTCTAGTAACATGTTCTTGTCTAAGTTGTTTTTCCATAATATCTATATTACTTTCTATATCTAAAACTTCTTTAGCAGCTTCAATGTCGAAATTTTCTAAAGCAAAGATTGTTCTATTAACTGCGGATTTTGTTATTTCATACATATTTTTTATATCGTCAAGTGATTCTTTTGAAAATGGTAAGCTATCATTTATTTTTATTTCAGCAAGTTCTACTATATTGTCTGCATGGTCACCAATTCTTTCAATATCACTAACTACGTGAAATAAAGACGTTATAAGTTCGGATTGACGTTCAGATAAATTTGTGTTTGATAAGGAAACCATGTAATCTGTTATTTCTCTATGCAAGAAATTTATTAAATTTTCATGTTCTACTACGGATTGTATTAAATTTTCATCATCGTTAATAAAACAAGACATGGAGTCTTTTAAATTATCTTCAGCAATCTTACCCATTCTAGAAATTTCTTTAACAACTTGACCACATGCTATTGAAGGTGTTTCTAAAAGTCTCTTATCAAGATATTCTAATGCAAAAATAGCTTCATCTTCATCTTTGCCAGGCACTACTTTGTTTACAAATTTCACAAGGAAAGGTATAAACGGAGCTTGTATAAGTACATTAGATATATTAAATAATGTATGTGCATTGGCAATTTGTCTTTCAATAGTTCCACCAAATAATGGAACTATCTTTAATACTAGTGGAAGAGCAGACATAAATATTAATGTACCAATTGTATTAAAGGTAAGATGAATAATTGATGCACGTTTTGCATTTTTATGTGTTCCAATACCAGCAAGAAGTGCAGTAACACATGTTCCTATGTTGTCTCCAAAAAGTATTGGAAGAGCTACATTAAGACCGATTGCTCCATTAGATGCAAGTGCCATTAAGATACCAATTGTGGCACTACTACTTTGAACTGTTGCTGTCATGCCTAGACCAACAAGAATACCTAATAATGGATGACTTCCTATACTAATAATCAAATGTTTGAACATTGGTAGTTGTCCTAAAGGCTTCATTGAATTTTCCATCATAGACATACCAATAAATAAGATACCAAATCCAAGAATTATGTCACCAATATCCTTAGTCTTTTTCTTTTTAGAAAAAAGAACTATAGCTGCACCAATAGCGAGCACTAAAGGAGCAACATCTGTTAGCTTAAATGCTATAAGCTGAGCAGTTATGGTTGTACCTATGTTTGCACCCATAATTACTCCAGTAGCTTGAAACAAGTTCATAAGACCAGCATTAACAAATCCAATGGTCATTACTGTTGTAGCACTACTGCTTTGAATTATTCCAGCTACTACTGCACCTACTAGTATGGCAAATATGGTTTTGCTAGTTAAAGCTTCTAAAACTTTTTTTAGCTTGTCACCGGCGGCTTTTTGAAGGCCGTCTCCCATAAGTTTCATACCGTAGACGAATAATCCAAGTCCTCCTAGTAATCCAAAAATCATTTTGTAGTCCATACTCAACCTCAATCTCCTATCAAATTTCTTTTTGTTTTTGATATTAAGTTTTAAAAATTATAGTACACTGATTTTAAGTTTATATTAAAAACGTAAAAAAATAAAGTGATATATATAAAAAAACAAAAAAAACAAAAAATAATGAAAAAAATTACTAAAGTTGTAATTAAGTGTACTTCAATAAAGAATTTTTTACAAAAATCAATTATTTTATATATAACCTTTTAAATTATAACATAAAATTCAGTATTTTTATAATATTAATATTATGCATTAATATTATAAAAATACTGAATTTTACTAATAATATAAAATACATATATTAAAGTGTATTTTATATAGTTTACTAACTAATAATAAACATAACTTTAAAAGTGTATGATTATAGGAGAGAACTTGATGAAAAAAGGTATTCCTGCTTCAAAAGGATATGCTATTGGCAAAGCTTTCATAAGAGAAGGTAATGATATAAATATAGTAGAAAGAACTATAGATAATTTGGAGGAAGAAGAAGAAAGATTAAAAATTGCCATAAGTAAATCTAAAGAACAGTTAAAAAAATAAAAGAAAATGCTGAAAAAGTATTAAGTGATGTTGTAGATATGTATATGGGTATATTTGAATCTATGTAAGATGAATATATGAGGAAAAGAGATACTGATGTTAAGGATGTAGGAAGAAGAATTTTAGGTAATTTACTGGGGAATATTGATGAATCACAGAGAAATTTAGATAAAGATACTATTATAATTTCTTATGATTTAACACCTTTTGATACTGCTTAATTAGATAGAACTAAGGTAATTGGATTTGTAACGGATATAGGAGGAAGGACATCTCATAGTGCTATAATGGCAAGAACATTAGAAATACCAGCAGTTGTTGGATTGAATGATATAACATCTATTGTTAAAAATGGAGATACTATAATTGTAGATGGAAATAAAGGATAAGTTATAATAAACCCAGATAAGTTTATTATAGATGAATATACAGATAAAAAGAAAGCTTTTGAAAAAGAGAAAGCAGAACTAAAAAATTAATAAATTTGAAGACAGTAAGTAAGTAGGGTAAGTATATAGAGATTTGCGGAAACACTGGTAAAGCAAAGGATATAGATCAAGTGTTACAAAATGGAGGAGAAAAAAGTTAGAATAAAGAATAAATAATTAAACATTAGAATCACATAGTAAAGAAGAAAAATAAAAACGCTATGTGTTTCTTTTAATTTAAGGTATAATTAGTAATATGAACCACGAAATGTGGTTGAATTTTGTAAAAATAATTTTAAATTTGGAGGGAACAATATGAAATTGAACGGATTAAAATTAAGAAAAAAAGCAATATATTTTTTATGCGCTAGTATGGCAATCTCTTCAATAGTCTTTACAGGATGTTCAAAAAAAGGCGAAGAGATAAATAAAAAGGATGTTAAAATAGAAACCGATACAAATGAAAAAAATTCACAAAAAGAAAATGTAAAAAATACAGAAGAAAAAGTTAATATAGAAAAAAAATCTTCTGAAAATGCAAATATAAAAAAACAAGATATTAATAGTAAAAAAATGTTTTTGAAAAAAGAGTTAGGGAAAAATGCAAAAGCAGAATTTGCAACAAAATGGAAGAATTCTAAAAATAATAAATTTAGTGCTTGTATAGAAGGAAAAGGACCTGATGCAGAAGAAGAAGGGGTAGGAAAGATATATATTAAAAATTTAGATAATAAATCAAAATGGGCTTTAGAAATTGATCAAGATGAACAAAAAAGTACTCCTAAATACATTGAGTGGTTTGATAATGATAATTTAATGGTTATAACAAGTGGAGCCCATGGAACGGTGTCACAAGGGGGAAATTTATATAAAGTTGATATAGAAACGGGACAGGCTACTGAGATTTATAATACTAAAGACCATAAAAAACAAGTGATATCTGCATCTAAAAAAGGTGATAAGATAAATCTGCAGATATTGGTATATAAAAATGATGACTTAATAGAATCACATAAAGAAACAAAAACTATAACTGTGAAATAAACTCTAGAGGGAAGTATTAAAAATTAATGAATAAGGTAAAAAAACTATATGAAAAGGCAATGAGAAAATATGAAAACGGATATATTGATGAGGCAATTGATATATGTGAAGAAATAATGTCTTTAAGCATGAAATATAAACCTGCTATAAATCTTAAAGGATTGTTATATTATTTTAAAGGTGATTTAAAAAGTGCTTCAGCATTATGGAAGTTAAATTATGAAGTTAACAATGATAGGGTAGCTAAAAAATACTTAGAGGGATTAAAAGAGGATGAAGAAAGATTTTCAATGTATTCATCCGCTATAAAATTAATCCGCAGAGATGAAGTTAATGAGGCTTTAAAGATACTTATAAAGTGTAAAGAAAGTGACTATAATAGAATAAATATAGATAACAATATTGCTGTATGTTATTTAAAATTAAAAGAATATGATAAAGCTGTTAGTTATATAAATAAAGTTTTAGAAATTGATATTAAAAATATTACTGCTAATAATAGTAAAAAGAAATTAAAAAATAAAAAAACTAAAACTAAATTTGATAATAGAAAAAGTAATAAGAAATTAATGTTAATTCCAATTCTGATAATTATATTAATAGCAGTTGTAGGAGTTACAGTAAAAAGGTACAAGTTAAACGTAAAAAACATAATTAATAAATCTAATAACATAAGTAGTAATATATCTAATAGTAAAAATAGCGATTTTAAAAAACAAAAGGGTAATAAGCTGAATAATGATTCTTTAAAGAAAACTGATAAAATGAAAAATGAAGAAAATACAAAAATTCAATTTAAATATGAAGAATTATCAAAGGCAATAGATAGTAAAGATTTTAATAAAATCTATGAGCTATTAAAACCATGGAGAAATAAAGAAAATAAATTAGATGTAAAAGACAAAACTCTTTTAGTAAAAGGCGAAGATATACTAAAAGATGAAGGTGTTAAATGTTTTTATAATACAGGAAGAGAATGTTTAGAAGCTAATGATAAAGTAGATCAAGCTGTAGCTAATTTACAAAAAGCTTATGATTATGGAAGTGATAGTTATCTATATGGACATATACTTTTTATGTTAGGAGTATCGTATCAAAATAAAAAAGATATAAATAACGCTTTAAAATGTTATGAGGAGTATGAAGTTAAATATCCTAAAGAAAATTATATACAAGAGGTTTTATATAGAACAGCTATCTTATATAAAAATGTAGATTTAAATAAATCAAAAGAATATGCAAAAAAGCTTATAGATAATTATCCAGATTGTGAGTACTCTAACTCAAAAATTAAAGCTATATTAAATAAATAAATCATTTAATAGTATATGTAATATATTTTGAATATCGTATTATAGTATCCAAATTAGGGAACAATAATCGTTGAGCATAAGTATAATATAAAAGGATACTTATGAAACTAAATAATAATTATTATTATTTAACAAAAATACTTGACTATTTAAGAAAAAAGAGGTAATATTTCAATATACCATATAAGGGTATAAACAAACTGTTTTGTGGAGGGATATTAATGATAAGAGAAATTGGCGGATCAAACTTTATACAAGAAGTTATGAATTCAGAAGAAGCAGTAGTAGTGGATTTTTGGGCTCCTTGGTGTGGTCCATGCAAGATGTTAGGCCCCGTAATAGAAGAACTCTCACATGATATGGAAGGTAAGGCTAAATTCTTTAAGATAAATGTGGATGAAAATCCTGAAATTGCTCAAAGATTTCAAATAGCTAGTATACCAAATGTTATGGTATTTAAAGATGGAAAAGTTGTAGAAAATTTAATTGGATTTAGACCAAAACACGATCTTGTAAAATCAATTGGGAAACATATTTAATATATACCGACAATGCAACATGTAATAGCATTGTCGGATTTATTATATACAGGTGGTGAAAAGGATGAGTGAAAGATACGATATAGCAATTGTTGGTAGTGGACCTGCAGGTATAGAAGCGGCTATAAATGCAAAAATAAGAAACAAAAATATAATTGTCTTTGGAAATAAAGATTTTAGTCCAAAACTTATGAGAGCTCCTAAGATAAATAATTATTTAGGATTCTATAATATAACAGGAAAAGAACTTAAAGACAGATTTCAAAATCATATAGATTCTATGGACATAGAAGTAGTACAAGAAAGAATAGATGCTGTTTATGCTATGGGCGAATACTTTTCGTTAATGGTAAATGATAGAATGTATGAATCTAGATCTGTAATACTTGCTACTGGAATTGAGTATGGTAAAGCTTTAAAAGGAGAAGAAGCGTTTTTAGGAAAAGGTGTGGGATATTGTGCTACTTGTGATGCACCTCTTTATAAAGGAAAAGTTGTAACCATTGTTGGATATAATAAAGAAGCAGAAAAAGAAGCTAATTATGTAAGCGAACTTGCATCAAAGGTATATTATGTTCCTATGAGCAATGGAGAATTAAGTTTAAATGATAATATAGAAATTGTAAAAGGTGTTCCAAAAGAGGTAGTTGGAGAAGATAGAGTTAAACAATTAGTTTTAAATAATAATACCATAGATACAGATGGAATATTTATTTTAAAAGACAGTATATCTCCAAATCAATTAGTACCTGGATTACAAATGGAAGATGATCACATAAAAGTTGATAGAAAAATGAGAACTAATATAGAAAGATGCTATGCTGCTGGAGATTGTGTTGGAAAGCCTTATCAATATATAAAGTCAGCAGGAGAAGGACTTGTTGCTGCACTAACGGCAGTAGAAGAATTATAATTAAATAATTAGTTTAGTTATATATAAATATATAATATAACAAAAATACAGTTGATAATTTTTCAACTGTATTTTTGTTATTGGACGATAAAAAATACATGGTTGCCTATTTTTTTTACGTTCTTTTTATTTATATTTTTCATCCATGTGGATGTGGCTATCGTTGGATTATAGAAAAAGACTGCATTATTAGTTGGATCCTTTCCTCTTAAAGCGTCCATAACTGCATTAAAGCAATGTTCATTAGGAACTGCGTCTATTTTCCCATCTCTAACACAAGAAAAAGCACATTTCTGTTTTACTACCCCTTCTATATTATTTGGAAAATGAGAATCTTTAAGGCGATTTAATATAACTGAAGCAACAGCGACTTTACCTTCGTAAGGCTCAGCACAACTCTCGGCATATACAATTTGAGCCATTAAATTTATATCATCTTTAGTTATATAAAAATTGTTTCCTTTGTTATTAAATACAGTTACAACTTCTGATTGTTCCTTATACAAAGTTTGACTTTCAGAATCCTGTATTACTTTTGCGTTAGCACAATAAATTGGAGATATTAATAGAGTTATTAATGTGATCATGCTAACAAAAATCTTTTTCATTTTTAAAATCCTCTCCTTTAAAATTTTTGGAGTTTAATATTTAAAGTAGGTTTAGTAGTATTGTATCCATAATGGGAAAAATAATTCAATAATTTTTAAATTTCGCAAATAAATCTAAAAAGTTGTCGTAGGATTTTTCTACTTGTTCTAAGTCATCTCTAGATGAAGTATAAAGTTTTTTTAAAGAACTTTTATCAATAGCATCATTTTTGCATGTTAATTCTTCTATATTTAAATTGTATCTTAAATTTTCAAGATAATAATTATAATCATCAAGTGTTTTAGAAAAGTTATCAAAGATTATATTAGCATCACTTGGTACGGAAAGAATAGATAAATTAGATTTTAGTGCATTTAGGGAAATTTCATCATTAGCAATTTCATTTAGTAAGGCACTATATTCTTTAATCTCAACACCTTTTCTAATATCATTTATATAATCTTTTTTTAAATTATTAAATTTAATAGTTATGTCGTTTAAGTAATCAATAAATTTATTAGTTTCATGTTTAATTACTTTACTGCTTATTGTAGTTTTAGCTTGTTTTTCAACTTGACTTTTGAAAGAATTTAAAAAATTTAAAGTTTCATTTGGTAAATCTATTTTTACATTTCGGATGGATATTTGCGAATAAAAATTTAAAGTGTCATTTATGTATTTATCTAAATCGTTTAATGATTTATTCAATGTTTTACCATCTATATTTTCAATGGATTTAGATATAGATGATACTTGTTTATAAATTAATATATTACTTTGCACACCATTTATTAAATTTTCATGATCATTAGTATATTTTTCACTTGGATTTAATGTTTTAATAGCATAAAGATAATTTTGTAATGAGGATGTATTTTTCTGCATAGTATTAATTATTCTATCCTTATTTTTGATAGAATCTTCATTAATTTTAATTTGTGAAACAGACGTATTTACTTTGTTTATGTTTGTAATTTCAAAATTTAATTTGGTTTTGTATTTAGTTAAGGATTTGTTCATAAAAAAATAATAACTTGAAAAAAAAGCAGCTAGCCCGACTATAATACCAGATAATATAATAAGAATTATATTTGAAAACTTCTTTTGTGAGTTTGCCAAGAAATCAACTCCTTTAAATTATGAACACAATAGTATATACTGAGGATATTATTCTACTATTTGAAAAAAAATATTACTAATTTGTATAGATTTTTATTAGAAAAAAATAAAATTTTGTTAAATAAACAATGCACATATTATTAATATTTAAACTATAGTGTATAATTAAAATAGATGCTTAAAGTAAGAGGTGAAAGGTATGGATTTTGTAAACATGATAGCGAGTACTGTTGAAAACATAAGTGTGTTTTCGGTATTAGATATTATTGTGGTATCATATATTTTTTATAAATTTTATATGCTTATGAATGAAACACGTGCTGAACAATTGCTAAAAGGAATTTTATTTATTATTTTACTTATTCCAATAAGTAGTTTGCTTCACCTTACTACATTAAATTGGATTCTTAATAAAACTCTTACTATAGGAGTGTTATCACTTATTATCATTTTTCAGCCTGAAATTAGAAAAGCATTAGAACATATAGGAAGAAGTGCTTTTACAGATAAGCATATTTTAGAAGATAAAGAAAAAATGGATGAGGTTGTAACTCAAATAGTAAATGCTGTTGAAAATTTATCTAAATCGAGAACAGGAGCTCTTATTGTTTTTGAACAGACAACAGGACTTGGTGACGTAATCAGTACAGGAACAAAACTAGATTCCATTGTTTCCTCGGCATTACTAGAAAATATATTTGTTGTTAATACACCCTTGCATGATGGAGCTTCTATTATAAGAAATGATAGAATAGCTGCGGCAGGATGTTTTTTGCCATTAACAAATAACACTGAAATAAATAAACAGCTAGGAACTAGACATAGAGCTGCCATCGGAATTTCGGAGGTGTCAGATGCACTAGTTATAATTGTTTCAGAAGAAACAGGGGTTATATCCCTTGCTGTTAACGGAAATTTAACAAGATATTATACAAAAGATAGATTAAAGGATATTCTTATAAAAATAATTACATATAGACAGACTAAAAAGGTAACTTATAGAGAGAAGGTGAAGTCATGGATAAAAAGAGCCAGCAACAAATAATAATAAAAATTTGTTGTGTTATTGCAGCTTTTATATTATGGCTATATACTTCTAATGATGGAAATACAATAAGAACCAATAAAATTTCAAGTATACCAATAGAAATTGTAAATTCCGATTATTTAAAACAATCAGGATTTGTACTTTCTCCAAATCAAGACTTTACAACAGCGTTAAAAATAACTGGTAAACCGGCAGATGTTTATGGAGTAAAGGCTGAAAATTTTAAGCTACAAGTGGATTTAAGTGTATATGCTTTAAAAAAAGGAGAAAATAAGGTCCCTATAACTATAGTTAATAAACCGAGTAACGTTAATATAATAAATGACAATAGTATGTGGATGACAATTAAAGTTGATAATTATAAAGAAAAAAGTGTACCTATAGAGGTTGAGGTAAGGGGAAAAAATGATAATGAATTAAGCAGAAATAAACCTATATTAAAAACTGACAAGGCATTAATTAGTGGTGCTGAAGAATATGTGAATTCTGTTGTTAGGGCAAAAGGGCTTATAGAACTTAGAAATTTGCAAGGAGATATAACAAAGTCAGTAGAACTCAAAGCTGTTGACAAGGATAATAGAGAGGTTAGTGAAGTTAATATAAATCCTAAAAATGTTACTGTATTAATTCCTGTTAAAAAGACTAAAGAGGTAGGGGTAAATATAAAGACTACCGGAGCATTAGGAAAGGATTATACTCTAAGAGGATTGAAACTTGTAAAGGGTAAAATTAATATAACAGGAGAACCAGGAGTATTGGCACAGATTAATAAATTAGATACAGAACCTATTGATTTAGGAAATATAAAAACAGAAAATTCTAATGTGAAGGTTAAACTTATAATTCCAGAAGGAGTAAAATTAGCTGACAACAGTGATGTTGTAGATATTGAAGTTGCTTTAGATAAAATAGATAAACAGAATATAACAGCTACTTTAGAAACTAGAAACCTTGGAAATGATCTAACAGCCCAACTAGAAAGAAATACAATTTCCTTAGTTGTATCTGGAGGAAGAAATACAATAAGTGAAATTATATCAAAGGGATTAAAATGTTATGTTAATCTAAATGGACTTGGAAAAGGAGAGCATACAGTACCAATAATTATTGATATTCCTAAGGGAGTTTCCTTAATATCTCAAAATTATAAGCGCATTAAAGTAACAATTTCTGATAATAAAAACGGTGCTGAAGAAACAAAAAATAATGATGGAGAGGTTAAACTAACTAATTCACATAATGTAAAGAAACATAGATAAGAAATATCGGAGGATAAGTATGTCAATAAGAATAAACAATTTAGTTTTGGATATAGATGAAAATCATGATGTTTTATATAAAAAAGTTGCTAAGAAATTAAAAATAGATAAAGCTCATATAAAAAATTTAAAAATAATAAAAGAGTCTATAGATGCTAGAAAAAAGAATAATATAAGATTTACTTATAGTGTTGAGGTCAAATGTGACAATGAATCTAAAGTAGTAAATAAAGCAAGAACGAATGATGTAAAACTAGAAAAAGAAGAAACTAAAGGAAAAGTAGTATATGGAAATAAAAAGTTAAATCATAGACCAATTGTAGTTGGAATGGGACCTGCAGGAATGTTTGCAGCTTTATCTTTAGCTCAAAATGGATATAAACCATTAGTTATTGAAAGAGGAGAAAAAGTAGAAGATAGAACAAAATCAGTAGAGGAATTTTGGGAATGTGGAAAATTGAACTTAGATTCAAATGTTCAATTTGGAGAAGGGGGAGCAGGAACTTTTTCAGATGGAAAACTTACTACAAGAATTAAAGATAAAAAATGTGATTTTGTATTACATGAATTTGTAAATGCAGGAGCGCCAGAAGAAATTACTTATATGGGTAAGCCTCATATAGGGACAGATATATTAAAAGATGTGGTTAAAAATATAAGAGAAGAAATAATAAGTTTAGGTGGAGAAGTAAGATTTAATAGCAAAGTTGAAGATATAAAAATAAAAGACAATAAAATTGTATCGGCTATAGTAAATGGAGAGGAAATACCATGTGAAGTATTGATACTTGCCCTTGGACATAGTGCGAGAGACACCTATGAAATGTTATTTAATAGAGGAGTCTTTATGTCTCCAAAAGCTTTTGCGATAGGCGTTAGAATAGAGCATTCTCAAAACTTTATTAATGAAAATCAGTATGGAAAATTTAAAGATCATCCAAGACTTAAGGCAGCAGATTATAAACTTGCGTATACAAGTCCAAATACAAATAGAGCAGCATATAGTTTTTGTATGTGTCCAGGTGGAGAGGTGGTAGCTGCAGCTTCTGAAGAAGGAAGACTTGTTACCAATGGAATGAGTTATTACAGTAGGGATAAGGAAAATGCAAATGCAGCTATTGTAGTGACAGTTGGAGAAAATGATTTTATTGGAGATACACCACTTAAAGGGATGGAATTTCAAAGATACTATGAAAGTCTTGCATATAAATTAGGTGGAGGAGATTATATAGCTCCTGTACAATTAGTTGGTGATTTTTTAAAGGATAAAGTTTCAACAAAACTAGGCTCTATTAAACCGACGTATAGACCTGGATATGAATTTAAAGATCTTCGTAAATGTCTTCCAAAGGGAGTTATAGATACTCTAAAGGATGGACTTGTACAGTTTGATAAAAAAATTCACGGATTTGCAACAGATGATGTTATTATGACAGGAATAGAAACAAGAACTTCAGCTCCAGTTAAAATAGAAAGAAATGAAACTTTAGAGAGTATATCAGTAAAAGGGCTATATCCTTCAGGAGAAGGAGCTGGTTTTGCTGGAGGAATAATATCAGCGGCTGTAGATGGATTAAAGTCAGCAGAGAGTATAATGAAAGAATATTTACCACTATAAAATCAATATTTAAAATGGGGCAAATTGCTCCATTTTTTTTATTTAACTCTTTTATAATATATTTTTGTAACTAAATCGTAGTTGTTATATTGTAAAATATGTAATATAATTATGGGGAATGTGTGTAAGAGGTATAAAAACAGATAAAGAGAGGTACAAACATATGGGTAGATTATTTGGAACAGACGGAGTTAGAGGAGTTGCAAATACTGAATTAACAGCAGATCTTGCATTTAAATTAGGCAGAGCAGGAGCTTTCGTCTTAACAGAAGGAACTCATAAGCCAAAAATATTAGTAGGAATGGATACAAGAATATCAGGAGATATGCTAGAGTCAGCTTTAGTATCTGGAATTTTATCAGTTGGTGCTGAAGCAATTTGCGTAGGAATTGTACCAACACCTGCAATAGCTTATCTTACAAGAAAATATAAGGCTGATGCTGGAGTTGTAATTTCTGCTTCTCACAATCCTGTAGAATATAATGGAATTAAGTTCTTTAACAAAAATGGATATAAATTAAAAGATGAATTAGAAGACAAAATTCAAAGTATAATAGAAAATGATTTTGAAGGAGTTCCATCACCAACAGGTGAGAACTTAGGAAGAAAAGTTATATGTGAATCAGCAGTAGAAGATTACATAGATTTCGCTAAATCTACAATAGATGTAGATCTAAAAGGATTAAAAATAGCTCTTGATTGTGCAAATGGTGCATCTTATAAAACATCAGTTGAAACATTTAGAGAGCTTGGAGCAGAAGTTGTTGTAATAAACAACGATCCAGATGGAATAAACATAAATAAAAATTGTGGTTCAACTCATCCAGAAGAATTAATGGATTATGTTGTTAAACAAGGTTGTGACTTAGGACTTGCTTTTGATGGTGATGCTGACAGATGTCTTGCTGTAGATGAAAAAGGAAATCTTATAGATGGAGATTTCATAATGACTATTTGTGGTAAGCATTTAAAGGATCAAGGAAAATTAAAAGATAACATGGTAGTTGTAACTGTAATGAGTAACCTTGGTTTAAGCATAGCATTTGAAAAAGAAAATATATCTACTATAAAAACTAAGGTTGGAGATAGATACGTTCTTGAAGAAATGGTTAAAGATGGTTACAAATTAGGTGGAGAACAATCAGGTCACATAATTTTCTTAGACTATAATACAACTGGAGATGGACTTGTGACTGGTCTTCAAATTGCAGCAATAGTTAAAGAAACTGGTAAAACATTATCAGAACTTGCATCAATTATGACAAAACTTCCACAAGTTTTAGTTAATGCTAAAGTACCTAACAATATGAAAGATATACACGAAAAAGACGTAGAAATAGCTGAAGAAATAAAGAAAATAGAAGAAAAATTAAATGGATGTGGAAGGGTTTTAATAAGACCTTCAGGTACTGAACCACTAGTTAGAGTCATGTTAGAAGGAGAAAATCAAGAAGAACTTGATAAAATAGCACATACTCTTGCAAAAATGATAGAAGAAAAAGCAAATGCGTAAACATGTATAATTGAAGAGTATTCCAATTGGAGGAATACTCTTTTTGATTATGGAGTAAAATGATGTCAACGAAACATAATTAAGTGTATTGACGTATAATATAATGTAAAATATAATGTATAGGTAAGATTATCGCAATCTTAAAAAGTTTAAGGGAAAAATCATAAAACTTAAGAACAAGGAAGAAATATTAAAGCGCCAGAACTTAAGTTAAGAAAATGCTTTAAAATAAGCTAATAGAACTGAATTTAATGATTTGAGTAAGTTCGACTAACTAAATCATAGATTTAGAGTCTCACTTAAGTTGACGAGGATGGGGAGTATCGAGGATTCGGCGGATGTCCCACGGTATTTATGTACTACCGATAACAGTTAGCAAAGCTAAAAAGTGATTTTTAGAACAAATCTAACTAGGTGCATAGTAATAAAACATTCCCTTAAGCACACTAAAATTTTATACAAAAGGGAGAAAAAAATATGTGTGGAATAGTTGGTTATTTAGGTAGCAAGAATGCTGCAGAAGTTTTAGTAGAAGGATTATCAAAGCTTGAGTACAGAGGATACGATTCAGCAGGAGTTGCAGTTCTTGAAGGTAATGAAATAGTTGTTAAGAAACGTAAGGGAAGACTTGCAAATCTTGAAGCTGTACTTGAAGAAAGTAAATTAACAGGACACATTGGAATAGGTCATACAAGATGGGCAACTCACGGAGCTCCATCTGATGTAAACTCACATCCTCATACAAATGAAAAAGGAACAATAGCAGTTGTTCATAACGGAATTATTGAAAACTATATACTTTTAAGAGATTGGTTAAC
Organism: Clostridium massiliodielmoense; assembly: GCF_900176615.1. Classification (GTDB taxonomy): domain Bacteria; phylum Bacillota; class Clostridia; order Clostridiales; family Clostridiaceae; genus Clostridium_H; species Clostridium_H massiliodielmoense. Next base: position 1,632,311 of record NZ_FXLO01000009.1, on the reverse strand, counting down.
TTCAGAAGGATATAAATTTAAATCAGAAACTGATACAGAAGTTATCCCTCACTTAGTTGATTACTACTACGAAGGAAATTTATTAGAAGCTGTTATGAAAGCAGTTAAAAAGATGGAAGGTAGCTATGCCATCGGAGTAATATGCAAAGATGAACCTAACAAATTAGTAGCAGTAAGAAAAGATAGCCCATTAATAGTTGGTGTAGGTGAAGGAGAAAGCTTTATAGCATCAGATATACCAGCTGTTTTAAATCATACAAGAGAAGTATACTTACTTGAAGATAATGAATTTGTCCTTATGGAAGATGGAAAAATTACAATATTTGATGAAAACAAAAATGAAGTTAAAAAAGATATTTTCCACGTAACTTGGAATGCAGATGCTGCTGAAAAAGGTGGATATGATCACTTCATGTTAAAAGAAATACACGAACAACCAAAAGCTATAAAAGATACTTTAACTTCAAGAATAGTTAAAGGAGAAAAAGTTAACTTAGATAGCATTAACATCACAAAAGAACAAATAAAAAATATAGACAAAATTTATATAGTAGCATGCGGAACTGCATATCATGCAGGAGTAGTAGGTAAAACTGCTATAGAAAAACTTGCAAAAATACCAGTAGAAGTAGAAGTTGCATCAGAATTCAGATATAGAGATCCACTTATAACTGAAAAAACATTAATGATAGTTATAAGTCAGTCTGGAGAAACAGCAGATACATTAGCAGCATTAAGACTTGCTAAATCTCAAAATGCAAGAGTTATTGCAGTTACAAACGTAGTTGGAAGTTCAGTTGCAAGAGAAGCTGATGATGTACTATATACATGGGCAGGACCTGAAATTGCAGTTGCATCAACAAAAGCATATGTAACTCAACTTGTTGCAATGTATATAATAGCTTTATACTTTGCTGAAAACAAAGAAAGTGTAAGAAATACAGAAATAGAAAAAATCAAATCAGAGCTTTTAAATCTTTCAGAAAAAGCTGCTGAAGTGTTAAATGATAAAGAAAAAATAAAAGCATTTGCACAAGAAGTATTTGAAGATAAAGATATGTATTTCTTAGGAAGAGGACTTGACTATGCAGTAGCTATGGAAGGTTCATTAAAACTTAAAGAAATATCATACATTCACTCTGAAGCTTATCCAGCTGGAGAATTAAAGCACGGACCTATAGCATTAATAGAAGAAGGAACAACAGTAATAGGTCTTGCAACTCAAGAATATTTATTTGAAAAAATGCTAAGTAACATAAAAGAAGTAAAAACAAGAGGGGCTAAAGTTATAGCAATAGCAATGGAAGGACATGACATAATCGAAAAGACAGTTGATTCAGCTATCTATATTCCAAGAGTTATGCCAATCGTAGCACCAATACTTTCAGTAATACCACTACAACTTTTATCTTACTATGTATCAATAGAAAAAGATTGTGACGTTGATAAACCAAGAAACCTTGCAAAATCAGTAACTGTTGAGTAATGAAATAGTAAAGAATCTCTGTAAAAGGAGATTCTTTTTTATAAACCATAATTAAAAAATCTATAAGAAATTTTTAATAGAAAAAGCCAGCGTAAAAGTTGGTTTTTTATTTTTGACCAAAAATTTAAAAATAAGATTAAAATAATAAGATTAAAAAATGTGTCTAGTTGGAAAAATAGTCTTGTAGAAAATAAATATTTTTGTGGTATTATAAATAACATTAGTAAAATTAAGTTATAAAAATTTATTAATTAAAAATAAATATGTATATAACTATAGGAGAATGAGCATGGAAAAGAAAATTCTAGTGGTAGAAGATGATTTTGATATTCAAGAAATTATAAGCGAAGTTTTAAAAAATAGTGGATATATAGTAGAAGTAGCGTCAGACGGATTAAGTGGAATAGAAATGTTTGAAAAATATAAATTTGATTTAATAATATTGGATATAATGCTTCCCAAAATAGATGGATTTGTAGTGTGTGAAATTATAAGAAAAAAATCGGATGTTCCAATAATAATGCTTACTGCATTAGGTGAAGAAGATGATGAAATTAAAGGATTTGAGCTGAAAATTGATGATTATATAACTAAGCCCTTTTCGATTAATTTACTTATTAAAAGAGTTGAAGCTGTATTAAGAAGATATAGTAATAATCCGTCCAAGAATTCAGAGGCTACTTTAGTTTTTGAAGAAATAAAAATTTACCCATCTAACTATAAAACTTTGGTTAATGAAAATGAAATAGAATTAACAGTTAAGGAATTTCAAATCTTAGAAAGTTTAATGAAAAATCCTGGTCAAGTTTTTACTAGAAGTTCTTTATTGGATATGATATGGGGATATGATTATTTTGGAGATACTCGTGTTATTGATACTCATATCAAAAATCTAAGACAAAAATTAAATGTGGATTATATAAAAACCATAAGGGGAGTTGGATATAAAATTGAAAAATAAGGCCCAAAAGAGTATAACTCATAAATTATTTTTAGTTACTACATTATTGTTAGTTATAAGTTCTATGTGTACTTATGCAATAGTCTATTTAATGCTTCCCAATAAATATTATGAATATAAAGAAATGACTATAGAAAGTGAATTAGATAGTGCAGTATTCACTTCTAGTAAGTTGGATATAGATAATATTCAAGAATATTTTGATGAACTTTCTTTTAAAAACAATGCAGTTATATTATTGGAAAATCAACAGGGAAGAACTATTTATTTCACTAATTTTCCTCAAAAGATAAATAATTCAATACCAAAAAAAGTAGAATTACCGCACTTTAAAAATGAAGACAGATTTAGACATATGAAAATGTATAGAGGTTATAGAAAAATTAAATTTAAGAATAATAATGATGTTTATAGTTTATATATTCATGCTCCTCTTCAGCCTATTTCAGAAGCTTCTAAGGTTTTAATAATGCTTGTACCATACATAGGATTTGTTGTAGTTTTAATATCTGTAATAGGAGCCTTTATTTATTCTAAATTCGTATCAAAACCATTATTAAGTATAAATAGAGTAGCTAAAAAGATGGCAAATTTAGATTTCAATGAAAAATGTTATGTAAAAGGTGAAGATGAAATAGGGGAACTTTCTAAAAGTTTAAATGATTTATCATATAATCTTAAACTTTCTATGGAAAGTTTAAAAAATGCAAATGAAAAGCTTTTAGATGATATTGCAAAAGAAAGAGAAATAGAAAAGAAACGAAGAGAATTTATTGCTACAATATCCCATGAATTAAAAACTCCTATAACTATATTAAAGGGTCAAATAGAAGGAATGTTATCTAACATTGGAATATATAAAGATAGGGATAAATATTTAAAAAGAAATCTTGAAGTTTTGACTGACATGGAATACATGGTTAAGGAAACTTTGGAAATTTCAAGATTTGAATCTCAAGGTTTTAAACCACACAAAGAAAAAGTCAATTTAGCAAAAATAGTTTATGATTGTATTACTAAAACTTCAATTATAGCTATGGAAAAGAATATATCAATATATAAAAATATGAAAGAAAATTTATTTGTTTATGGTGATAGTAAATTACTTAAAAAGGTTGTTTATAATGTAATAACAAATGCTATTAAACATTCATATGAAAATGAAAAAGTTTATGTAAGCATGTATGAAGATACAGAAAAGGTATTATTAAAAGTAGAAAATACGGGAGTAAATATAGATGAGGAAGAAATTAAAGAAATATTTAAGCCCTTTTACAGAATTGAAAAATCAAGGAATAGAAAAAGTGGAGGAAGTGGTCTTGGATTATATATAGTAAAAATGATATTAGATTCTCATGAAGCAAGATATTCAATTTCTAATAATGAAGTAGGAGTAGAATTTAAAATTTGGTTAAGTAAATTACAGTAGATTGGAATTTTTTTAGAAGAAAAACAAACTACCTTCACAAAAAACACACAAAATGCAATTAAAATAGCTCTTGTATAGAAAAATATTAAAATTAATTTGTATAAAAATTAGGGAGGGTAATATGAATTTTCTTAAAAGAGCTATGTTAAGTATAAAAAAGAAAAAGATGAAATCATTAATGCTATTTATGGTTTTATTTATAGTTGCCAATATGGTATTAGTGGGTTTATCTATTGAATCAGCTACAAAAAAATCTACAGAATTAGCTAGAGAAAAGTTAGGTAGTGATGTTACATTAAAAGTTAATCAGCGAAAAATTATGGAAGAAAGAAGAGCTAATGGTGATAAAGAAAAAGGAAATATGCCATATTTAACAACAACTATAGCAGATACTTTAAAGGATAATAGTCATGTAATAGCATATAACTATAGTTCTTCAAGTTTTGGATTGGCTAAAGATTTTAATAATGTAAAAAGTGAAAACACAGATGAAAGTGATTCTAGTAAATCAGAAGTAGGACGAAGACCAATGTTCGGTATGCAAGGTAATTCAAATGTAACTACTATGCCAGAAGTCTCATTTTTAGGGACATTAACTACCAATTTACTAGATGAATTTAAAAATGGTGATGTGAAAATATTAGAGGGTAGAGGTATTACAAAAGATGATACTGGAAAAAATGTAGCTTTAATTGAAACAAACTTAGCTAAAGAGAACAATCTAAAAGTAGGAAGTAAAATAACCATATCATCTTTAGATGAAAAGAAGGATGTAAATCTTGAAATTGTAGGGATATATGAAGCTAATAATGATGTAGATACTGGACACAATAGAAATATGGATTTTTTAAATCCGTATAATAAAATATATATGCCTTATAATGTAGCTTCACAATTCTCAAATAATGAAGAAAGTAATGGTAAAGATATTACTTCAGCTACATATTTTATGGATAGTGCTGAAAATATAGATAGTTTTAAAGAGTATGCGAAAAGTAAAAAAATAGACTTAGATACATATACGTTAGATGCTAATGATGTTCTGTACAAACAGATGGTAGGACCTATTGAAAATGTGGGATCTTTTTCTAAGACTTTAGTATTAGGAGTAACTATTGCAGGAGCAGTAATATTGATTCTGATTATAGCCCTTTCTCTTAAAGATAGAAAATATGAAATAGGAGTATTATTGTCATTAGGGGAAAGTAAAGGAAAGATAATAAGTCAACTAATAGTTGAGGTTTTATTAGTTGCTATTATAGCATTTGGTAGTTCTGCATTTACAGGTAATTTAGGTGCAAAAAAAATAGGAGATAATCTATTATCAAAAGAAATTCAAGTAACGCAAACTGAATCTTCAAAAGGAAATCCAAATTTCAGAGGAGCAGGTGAAATGGGAGGAAGGTTTAAAGAAGGCGAAAATAGATTCAATGGGCAAAAAAATGTAGAAGTTATAAAGGAAATGGACGTTTCTATTACTGCAAAGGATTTAAAAAAACTAGGTTTGATAGGATTAATTATAGTAATAGTTTCTGCAGCTATACCGACCATATCAATATTACGTTTTAGCCCTAAAACCATCTTAAGCAAAAGAGAATAAAGTGAGGTAATGTATATGAATACTGTTTTAGAATTTAAAAATGTAAATTATAATTATAAAGATGGTGGAAAAGAGCTATCTATTTTAGAAGATGTAAATTTTAGTTTTGAAGGGGGAAATTTTTATACCATACTAGGACCATCAGGTTCAGGAAAAACAACAGCATTATCACTAGCAAGTGCTCTTGAAAGTCCTAATAGTGGACAAATTCTTTATGAAGGTAAGGATATAAAAAAAATTGGATTAAGTAACTATAGAAATAAGTATATAGGAATAGTATTTCAAGCATATAATTTAATAAACTATATGTCTGGATTTCAAAATATAATTACGGCAATGGAAATTACTAAAAATAAAATTGAAAATAAAAGAGAAAAGGCTTATGAATTAATAAATAAGGTAGGATTAAGCATAGAAGAAGGTAATAGAAATGTAATGAATCTTAGTGGAGGACAGCAACAAAGAATTGCTATAGCAAGGGCGGTAGCAACAAATGCTAATATTATATTGGCTGATGAACCTACTGGTAATTTAGATAATCAAACTTCAGTGGATATAATTAAACTTTTTAAAAAATTAGCTAAAGAAGAAGGAAAATGTATCATAATGGTGACGCACTCTTTAGATATTGCATCTATGTCTGACGTAATTATAAATTTACAAGATAAAAAGTTTAAAGGGAAAGGTGTATTTTAGAAGGATTTAGATTTTTATAATTAAATAATATATGAAAGAATGAAAATATAGGCTAATTTTTGTAAAAAAGATTAGCCTATATTTTATATTTTAAAATAATTCATGACTTTTATGTATTTAAATAGAGCAAATTAAATAATTATAGCAATATTTAGTAGAATATTGTAGAATAGTGTTAAAATATATTATAAATGATAAAATTTAAAAAATGGGGGTAAAAAACAAAAATGTGTAATATAAAAAAAGAAGATAAGAAGTTTTTTTTAGAATATGAAGATGAAATGGACAGCTTGGTAGTTATTATAAAAAAATATTTAGATACTTATAATACATATGATCATGAAGAACTAATAATAGGCAACTGGATAGAAGCTTGGGATGAAAATGATGAGGCAGATAAAATAGTTGAATTTATAGTTGAAAATAAAGATAAATTTCCTAATCTGAAAAAGATTTATTTTGGTGATATAGATTATGAGGAATGTGAGATATCATGGATAATTAATGGAGACTTAGCTCCACTTATAAATAATTTTAAATTGAATTCATTTACTGCAAAAGGTGGTACAAACCTAAGATTTAAAAATTTAGAAAGCAGTACATTAAAAGAGTTAATAGTAATTTCAGGGGGAACTTCAAAGGAAACTATCAAAGATATATCTTCAGCAAGTCTACCAAATCTTGAGAGACTAGAGCTATATTTTGGCGATAGTAATTACGGATTTGATTCAGAAGTAGAGGATATAGAACCCTTTATAAAAAGAGCGAACTATCCAAATCTAAAATATTTAGGACTTAAAAACAGTGAAATACAAGATGAAATTTGTGAAAAGATATTTAAGGGAAATATATTAGAAAACTTAGAAGTTCTAGATATATCATTTGGAACTTTATCAGACAAGGGTGCACAAACTATACTTAACAATTTAGATAAGCTAAAGAACATAAAAGCAATTGATTTAACTTATAATTATATATCAGAAAATTTATTGGAAAAATTAGAAAACGAGTTAATAAAGTTAAATATAGAATATTCATTAAGTCAAGAAGATGTATATGACCTTGATGAGGATGAAGATTGGAGGTCACCATTTATAGCGGAATAATATGAAGACTAATTTTTTATTAATAGGAGATAAAACAGGGAAGAGGTTAAATGAGTTTGCTAATTGTTTAAAAAACAAAGACATATATAATTATAATATTTTAACATGGCAAGACTTAGTGAATGATTTAGATATTATGAAAAAGTATTTACATGATAACACTATAATAAAAGTTGAGCCGCCAGAAAAAGATTTATATTTATATAAATCTTTTTTGAAAATTGGTTTTAAAAAAGGAATAGTGTCATGTAAAGAAATAGATAATATAGACTTTAATAAGTGTCCTATAATAGCGCCAGCTCAATGGTATTTTGGTATAAAAGAAATGTTTTATAATATTGAAAGTATTTTAAGTATGTATAAAGAAAAAAGTATTTTTATGACTACAAACATTAAAGAGACTTTAATTATGATGGATAAGAAGCTAACTTACGATTTTTTAAAAGACAATATAAAAGCTTTTTATTTACCTAAAAGACTAAAGAATTATAAAAATTATGATGAGTTTAGGGAAGAGACGGGTAGTAAATATTTAAAATGTTTTATAAAACTAAGATATGGTTCAGGTAGTGAAGGAGTAATAGCTTATTCAAATAATCCACGATTAAATGAAGAAATTATATACACATCATTAAATTATTCTAAAAATGAAAAAATATTTTTTAGTACTTACAAGGTAAATTGTATTAAAGATAAAGATATCATAAAAAAAATGATTGATTGGGTATTAGAAAATGATGCTCATATAGAGATGTGGATACCAAAAAGTAAATACAAAGGACAAGCTTATGATACAAGAGCTATAGTCATAAATAAGAAAGTAGAATATTTGTTATCAAGACTTAGTAAAACGCCTATTACTAACCTACATTTAAAAAATGACAGAATGGAAAGTAAAGAGTTTATAGAGCATGAAAAGATAGAAACAATTAAAAAAGCTTCAATGTCAGTGATGCAAATATTTGAAAATTCATTTATATCAGGAATAGATGTAGTTATGAGTACAGGAAATAAGCCTTATATAATAGATGTAAATCCATTTGGGGATTTATTGCACCATTTAATAGGAACAGAAAAAAATATATACTACAAAGAAATTGAAGAGTCAATTAAAAAATTAGGAGATAGATAGTATGAATATTAATATGAATGAAGTAGTAGGAAAAGATGATATTTTATTTATAACATTGGATACATTAAGATATGATGTTGCAGCTAAAGAGTATGAAAGGGGAAATCTGCCGAATCTTTGTAAAGATGGACCTTTTGAAAAAAGACATACTCCAGGAAATTTTACATACGCAGCACATCAAAGTTTCTTTGGAGGTTTTCTACCTACACCAAGTGAGTACGTACCATTAAATAAAAGACAAAATTTATTTTTTATGAAAAATCAAATGATAAGGTCATTTAACTTTAAAAATGCTTTTTTATTTGAAGAGGGAAGTTTTGTAGAAGCTTTAGCAAACAAAGATTATACAACTATTTGTATAGGAGGAGTTATATTCTTTAGTAAAATAAATGCACTATGTAGTAATTTGCCAAACTTATTTCAACAAAGCTATTGGAATCCGAAGTTTGGAGTAAATAATAAAAATTCTACGGAAAATCAAGTTGAGTTTGCAATAAAAACTTTAGAAAAATTAGATAAAAATCAAAGAGTGTTTCTTTTTATAAATGTGTCAGCTATACATGGACCTAACTATTTTTATCTAGATAAATATAAAAATAGTGAAGATAAATATGATCCTAAAAAGAATATTTTAGCTTCAGAGTTAGACTGTGTAGAGAGCCAAGAACAAGCACTATGTTATGTAGATAATGCTTTAAAACCGTTATTTGATTATATGAAAAAAAGGAATAGAACATTTTGTATAGCAACATCAGATCACGGAACTTGTTATGGAGAAGATGGATATGAAGGACATAATTTATCTCATGAAATAGTTTGGAATGTTCCGTATAAGCATTTCTTTTTATAAAAATAAGGGAGTAATATAATATGAATGATTTAGAAACATATATAAAAGAAAATCCCTATACAAATTATATATATTCTTATCCACATAAGAAATCTTATAGAACATTTGATAAAGCATTTAATTTAAAAAAACTTTGGGAAAATAGAAAAAGTGATAATTTAACATTATACATTCATATACCATTTTGTATGAATAAGTGTGGATACTGCAATTTATTTTCTACTACAGCATTTAATCAGTATAAAATGAATAAGTATGTGGATAAGTTAATAAAAGAAATTAAAGCTGTTGAAAATATATTAGATTTAAGGGATAAAAGCATATTTGGTAGTGTAATATTTGGAGGAGGAACTCCTACAATATTATCAAAAAATTTAATGGAAAAATTATTAAATGCAATAGAAAAATATTTAAATATTGATTTTAAGGAAACATTTTTTTCTATAGAAACATCACCTAATACTATGAATAAAGAATATATGGGGTTGTTAAAAAAATTTCATGTAAATAGAATAAGCATGGGAATACAAAGTTTCAAAGAATGTGAACTAAAAGAAATATATAGATTTGAAACTATTGACAATATAAATAAATCATTAGGATTAATGAAAAAAGAGAATATAGAAATTAGAAATTTAGATTTGATATACGGGATTCCTTCACAAAGTATAGAGTCATTTATAGATTCTTTAAAGAAGGTTATACAATATAATTCAGAGGAAGTTTTTCTATATCCTTTGTATATAAGAGAAAGAACTAAACTATATGAAAAATATGAAAGAGATTATCATAAGATGATTAAGATGTATGAGCTAGGTAGGAATGAACTTATAAAAAGTGGATATATACAGACATCTATGAGAAATTTTATAAGAAAAGATATTACAGAAAAATTATATCCATCATATAGTTGTCAGGAAAATGAAATGATAGGAATTGGATGTGGAGCTAGATCATATATATCAAATGTTCATTATTCAAGAAAGTATGCAGTAAATCAAGGTAATATCAATAATATAATAAATGACTATTTAATGGAAGAAAATTTCTATTATGCAACTTATGGATATGTATTATCAGAAGATGAGATAAAAAGAAAGTATGTATTAAAGTCTATACTTAAAGTTACGGGACTAGATATAAATGAATATTTTAAAAGATTTAATAAAAATATCTTTCATGATTTTAAAGAAATTAAGTTGCTTATAGATAAGGGATTTTTAAAGATATCAGAAAATCAAATTTATCCAACGGAAAATGGAATAAAATATTCTGATATAATGGGATGTCTTTTTATTTCAGATGAAGTAAATAAAAAAGTAGAAGATTTTTTGGAGTAAAGTAAATGACATATACAATTATATATAGACCTAATATAAAATATTGTAATTATAAATGTGAATACTGCCCATTTTCCAAGTATAAACTTGAAAAATTAAGTATAGAAAAAGATGAAAAAATGCTTAAAAAATTCATTGACTTTATTAAGAAAAGTAAATACAATTTTAAAATATTTATAGCACCGAAAGGTGAAATTTTAGGATTTGATTATTATAAGTCTGGAATTACGAATTTAAGTCATTTAAAAAATGTTAACGAAATAGTAGTTCAAACTAATTTAAGTGGCGATTTAAAGTGGATAGATAATGTTAATAAAGAAAAGCTAAAATTGTGGACAACATATCATCCAAGCGAAATTAAAGTGGACAAGTTTTTTGATAATGTTAGTGAATTAAATAAAAAAGATATTGTATTTACAGTTGGATCAGTGGGCATAAAGGAAAACTTAGAAAAAATAAAAAATCTTAAATTACTAATAGAAAATATAAAAAATAATAAGCCTTATATGTGGATTAATGCTTATAAAGATGTAAAAAACTATTATTCAGAAGATGATATAAAAATAATTAAAGAAATAGATCCATACTTTGAGATAAATATTACAAACTATAAATCTAAAGGATTGGAATGTAAAACAGGAGAAAGTGTATTTTGGGTTGAAGGAAACGGAATTATCCATAGGTGTTATAAGGATAATGTTATTTTAGGTAATATATATAAAGATAATTTTGAAGATATAAATAAAAGTAGCTGTTGTAAGAATAGAATGTGTACTTGCTTTATAGGTTATATAAATATAAGAGAGTTAAAACTCGAAAATATTTATAAAAAAAGCTTAATAGGAAGAGTCATATGAGAATTTTAGAAGATTATCATACTCATACAAAATTTAGTCATGGAGTAGGTACAATAGAGGAAAATGTTGAATTTGCAATAAGAAAAAAGCTAAAAACTATAGCAATAACAGATCATGGACCAGCATTTTGGGACTATGGTATAAATATAAGCGATTTTGATAAAATGAAAGAAAAAGTAAATTTTTTAAGAGAAAAGTACAAAAGAAAGATCGATATATTACTAGGAATGGAAGCAAACATAATAGATAAACATGGTAGTTTAGATATAGATGAAAAAATATTAAACCACATAGATATTCTACTGGTAGGGTTTCATTTTGATATATCATACAAAAATTTTTTAAAAGATATAAGAAAGAATATTAATAAAAGAGATAACATAAAAAATTATGTAAGTAAAGAAATAATGAGTGAAATAGAGTTTACAAATACACAGGCTATGGTAGAAACTATAAAAAGTTATAATGTAGACATTATAACTCACATAAATGACAAGTTTTCGGTAGATGTTTTAGAAGTAGCAAAAGCTTGTTCCAGATACAAAACGGCTATAGAAATAAATAATTTTCATAGAAATCCTAGTATAAAAGATATTTCTAAAATTTTAGATGTTAAAGACATAAAATTTTCTGTTGGAAGTGATGCTCATAGACCTAAAGATGTGGGGAATTTTAATATAGCATTAAAGAAAATGAAATCATGTAAACTTGAAGATAAGATAATAAATAAAATAAAGTTAGAATAATCGAAGTTGTAAAAAGGGAAAATATGTATTATAGAAGTAGAAGTTAGATTTTATAATTGAATAATATATGAAAAATAAAGGTATAGGCTAATTTTTGTAAAAGAATTAGCCTATATTTTATATTTAAAAGGCATATATGTTTTTATCTTTGTTAGTTCATAATACATAAATGTAAATTATTATTTATTATACAATATAATAGAAAATTATTCAGTAATTAGTATGAAGGTGAGATTATGAAGTATAAAGGTAAAATCTTAGTTATAGAAGATGAAGATGATATTAATAGATTACTTTGTAGCATTTTAGAGGATAAAGGATATGAAGTTACAGGGGTTTTTTCGGGGACGGAATCTTTAATATATGTTAATAAATATAGTTGGGACATGATACTTTTAGATCTTATTATTCCTGGTATTTGTGGAGAAGAATTAATAGTGAAAATAAGAAAAGTGACTAAATCTCCTATAATTGTTATTAGTGCTAAAAGTGATAGAAAAACTAAATTGGAGTTACTTGAAAATGGAGCTGATGATTTTATTATAAAACCATTTGATCCAGATGAAGTGGTTGCAAGAGTTAATGTTAATATAAGAAGATATATAAAAAAGTGTTATTAAGAAAGAGAGAATTTGAAATTTTGCAATTATTATTAAGCAATCCTAAAAAAATATTTAGCAAAATTAATATATTTGAAACGCTATGGAAAGATGAATATTTTAATGATGACAATACTGTGAATGTCCATATTAGTAGATTAAGAAGTAAGCTTGAAGAAGCTAATAGTAAAGAGGATTACATAGAAACAATATGGGGTATTGGATATAGGCTGAAAAGTTAAGTTAAGGATTATTTAAGAATTAGTTAATGGTTTAGAACGATATATATCTTATTATTAAATTATAAGGTTTAAGGAGGTATATATTTATGTATGATTATGTACTCAGAACGAATGATATTACAAAAGAATATAATAAAAAAGTTATTTTACAAAATGTTTCCATGAACATAAAAAAAGGTGAGATATATGGACTTATAGGTAAGAATGGTGCAGGTAAGACTACGTTGATGAGAATTATTTCTAGACTAACTAAACAGGATTCAGGGAATTTGAGTTCATTTGATATTAATAATAAAGCTGAGATAAATAAGGAAAGAGCTAGAATGGGGACGTTAATAGAAAGTCCAAGAATTTATCCTCATATGACAGCTGAAGAAAATTTAGAATTAATAAGATTACAGAGAGGAATACCAGGAAAAAAGTGTATAAAAGAAGTTTTGGGTTTAGTATCACTAAAAGATGTTGGAAAAAGGAAGTGTGAGGATTTTTCTTTAGGAATGAAACAAAGATTAGGAATTTCAATGGCATTATTAAATAATCCTGAGTTTTTAATTTTAGATGAACCAATTAATGGATTAGATCCTATTGGAATAAAACAAATAAGAAAATTACTTATAAAATTAAACAGGGAAAGAGGAATAACAATATTAATAACAAGCCATATATTATCGGAATTATCTCAATTGGTAACTACATATGGATTTATTAATAATGGAAAACTCCTTCAAGAGATATCTAAGGATGAATTACATAAAAAGTGTAAAGGATATTTACATATAAAGGTTAATGACGTTGAGGTAGCTACTGATATATTAGAAAAAGAATTAAAAATTAGTGATTATTAGGTATTTCCACAAGACATTATTAAAATATATGAAGATTGTAATACTGAGAAAGTAAATTTAAGTTTAGCAAAACATAATATAGGTGCAACAGAAATTATTCGTATAGACGAGTCTTTAGAAGATTATTTTAGTAATGTGATTGGAGGAGTACAAAATGATTAATTTAATAAGAGGAGAAGTTTATAAAATATTTTAGTGGAATAAATGCATTACAGCAATGCTTTGGACAAGTATTATGTGCAAATTGTTTATTTGGATTATTAGCATCTACATTTATTACAAAAGATTTTCATAACGGGTATATAAATAAGAGCTTTAGCTATGGGTATGATAGGCGGAAGATTATATTAAGTAAGTTAATAGTTTATATAGGAGCAACTTTTATTTTGGGATTTATATGTGCAATATTTTTTATAAATTGGTTGTTATATTTTACGAGTACATCAATAATTATAAATTATAAATCGTTGTTATTAATATTTAGAATAATAATTTTTAGTGGAATATGTACAGCTGCAACAGTAAGCTTAAATTTTATGGTTGCTATAATATGTAATAATATTCTGGTAACATTACTTTGTCCAATTGCATTAATGGTTATAAGTTGGCTTGCAGAAATTTGTGGAAACAATGTATCTAGGTTTTTACCCTTTAGATCTATATGGTTAATAATAGGAGAAAATTTAAATATCAAAGATATAATAGTTACTATAATTTCATCAATAATAATGTTTAGTTTATGTATAGGAATAAGTCTAATGTATGTAAATAAAAAAGATTTTAAGTAAGGGGATTAGGTATGTATTTAATTGTTCTAGTACTTTTATTAATTGGGTTATTAGCTAGAAATTTTATTTTAAAAAAAGAGATAAGAATTATTACAAATCAAATTAAAAGTTTTAGAATGAGGAATACAGATAAAGAAATTACTATAAATACGGGTGATAAGGATATTGAAAATTTAGCTGTTGAATTTAATGAACATTTGAAGTTATATAAAAAGAACAAGCAAGAAAATATTAAATTTAAAAAGAATATAAATCAAGAAATAGCTAATATATCACATGATCTTAGAACACCTTTAACAGGAGTTATAGGATATATAAATCTTTTTAAAAATAAAAAAATTAGCGAAAATGAAGCAATAGATATAATTGAAAGTAAGTCGTTAAAATTGAAAATACTTATAGATAGTTTCTTTGAACTTTTATCTGTAGAAAGTGATGATTATGAAGTGAAATTTGAAAGAATCAATCTAAGTAAAATTGTAAGTGATGAACTTATAGAGTATTTTAATGAATTTGAAAAAAGAAAAATAAAACTTAATATAAATATTGATGATATGCCAATCTTTATATTAGGTGAAAAGTATTGTGTTGAGAGAATTATAAGAAATCTTATATCAAATATTTTAAAATATGGAGAAAAAGTTATATTATTAGTATCAAATTTTTGTAATAATATAAATGAAAAGGATGTACCATATATTTTTGATAGATTTTATATGGCAGATAAAGTTAGAAAAGAAGATGGAGTAGGATTAGGGCTTCCAATAGTGAAAAGTTTAATGGGAAAAATGAATGGAACTGTAGAGGCAAAATTTTATGAAGATAAGTTATCTATTATATGTACATGGAACAAAGTTAATTAATAAAAATTTTTTAAGAGATTATATAAAAGTGAAGAAGGTAGAAACAGTAAAGGAAATGGATTAGGGCTTAATATTACAGAAGAAATAATGAAACTTAATAATGGATTTATAAAAGGACAAGCTTTAGATAATAAAATAATATTTAAGTTAGGGTTTGTAAAGGTGGGGAAAATAGAATATATTTTATAAGTTATTATAAGCAAATTATTAGAAAACTAAATGTAAATTAAACAACTCATAAAGGGTTTAGAAAAACAATCTTTTAAGGTGAATGCACTTTAAAAGATTGTTTTTCTTTTATTAATGTCCTTTATGTTTTTTCTGCTTTTTTTCTTGTTTTAATTGAAATTTTCTTTGAGTTTCTAGTTCTTTTTTTTCTTTTGAAGTCTTTTTCTTTTGTAATTTGTGTTCTTCATATTGAAGCTTAATAGCATTTTGTGCTTTTGTTCCTATACCTTTTTCAATAGTTTCTTTTTTTATTTGTCTTTGAAGTCTTTTAGGATTTATTTTTTTAGTGCTTGATTTTTTGACTTCGTTAAATGGTATAGAATTACTAAATTTTAAAGTATAAAAATTTTTTAATATAAAGTTATAAATATCATAATCTTTTGGTTCGGAACCAAAGGTAACTTTTGAAATTTCATATTGATCATCATATACCCTCTCAAATAATCCTACCCAAAACATACCATTAAAACAAACTGTCAATTTAATATTAGTTTTCACTTTATATCTCCTCCTGTTTTATTTATCTAAAACATAGAGAATGGACAACCCAGGAGGGCAGGTTACTGCTAGCGTTAAATTAGATAGGTTCGGACTACCAACCGAAACTGTGTTTTTATCTCTATAGAACTATTATACCAAAGTATAGTAATTAAAAATATACAATGGTAAGTTTTGTGAATATATTGATTGCAAGTTGTAGAATAAGTTGAATATGAAAAACAATACCTTGTATTACGATGTAATAGGTGGTATTATATACCTAAAAGTCGTATTACGAGGTATAGGAGGTGATAATGTGGACAAGGAAATAATGAAAGGAAGTATAGATATATTACTTCTGTCCATTATAAATAGGCATGATGCTTATGGTTATGAAATTGCAAAATGTATTAAAGAAAAAAGTAATGATATATATTCTATGGGAGAGGGAACTTTATATCCGGCGCTTAAACGATTAGAGTCAAAGGAATTTATAGAATCTTATTGGGAAAAAAGTAGTTTAGTAGGTAGGCGAAAATATTATAGAATAACAGAATTAGGAAACAAAATATTAAAGGAGAAGATTGATAATTGGAACAATGTAACAAGATTAATCAATATGTTTAAGGGGGAGTAAGTGTGAAGGAGTTTGATAAGTTTATTGATGATTTTTTAGATAGAAGTGGAATAAATGATTTTGATAAAAAAGATTTAAAAGACGAAATAAAGGATCATTTAATGTTTTTAAAATTGGACTACATAAATAAAGGGTATAGTGAAAGTGATGCAATAAGATTATCTATAAAAGATTTTGGAAAAGATAATTCCATTGGAAAAGAAGTAAGAAAAAATTTGCCATCTAAAAATAAAGCAATTATATTGTGTAAAAAGGATAAAGTTAAATGTATTATTTATATGTTTTTATCTTACTTTTTATTTATATTTTTATCTGAAGCTGTTTTTGAAATAAGTCATAGAACAATATTATTTAATGTATTGCTAGGAATTATTCCAAGTTTAGTTGGATTTATTTATATGAATATAAAGATGATAAGTGATAAACATAAGGTTTATAATCTTAAAATTATTTTGCTAATATATTTTATAATTGAAAAAGTAACAATGAGCTGTTTTGCATCAATAAGTGGTTATATACTAAGAGGTAAATTCCTTATGAGTATACAAGTGAAGGGTTCATATATGTTTAATAATATCTATATAAGTTCTTATATTATATTTTCTGTTGTTATTATAATAATCCAAAGATATTTAGATAAAAATAAAATTATAAACATAAAAAGTCTATATAGTTCAAAAAGTAGCTCAGTAATAGTAGGAAGTCTCTCTATAATTTTAATGATAGCATATTATTTATTTCCTAATAGATGGTATGTTTTACATTGCTTAATAGAAAAAGTAATCCACAGTGATATTGAAGTAGTTAGTAAAAATTTATTATTCATATTTATTAATAATAAAATAATAATACCTAATGTAGGACTTATGTTGTTTACTTATTTAGTAATTAAAAAAGTTAATGGTATGATAGCATTAAGGCATTATTAGAATAAGTTATATTAAAGTAAATCCCTACTAAAATGAAGAGAACTTCAAGTAGTAAGGATTTACTTTAATATTAGTTATTTAAAAAAATCAAGATCTTCTTTTATATTTGTACTTATATTGTTTAAGGAAGAAGATACATTTGATAATAAGTTTAGTTTTTCAGATTGATTATCTAATTTATTACTAATAGATTCAGAAACTTTCATAGTATCATTTATATAATTAACTACTTTAGTTAATGATTCTGTACTATTTTCAATTCCGGCAGTTTGCTCTTCTATTACTGATATAATTTCTTCAACTGATATTTGAGAATTAACAGCTTTATTTTTAATATCACTCATTAAGTTAGTAGTCAGTTTTACATTTTCAACTAAGTTTTTAAACTTACTATTCATATCGTCAATAATATCTGATGTTGATATTATTTCACTTTGTATATTAGATAATAAGTTATCAATATTTTGAGAGGCTTTTGAGCTTTCTTCAGCAAGTTTTTTTATTTTTTCAGCAACAATTGTAAAGCCTTTACCAGATTCACCAGCTCTAGCAGCTTCAATAGAAGCATTAAGAGAAAGTAGATTAGTTTCTTTAGAGATAGAAGTTATTATTGCTAATAGTGAATTTATCTCACTTGATAAATTTGTAAGATTATTAATTTTAATATTTATATTTTCTAATGAGTTAAATGATTCATTAAGTGTATATTCCATAGTATTAGCATGACTAACGCCCTTTTGTGATGATGCGGTAGAATCGTTTACTGCTTCATGAAGATTTTCCAAATTCACATTTACATTATCTATTCCTTCCGAAAACTGTTGTAGTATATTTAAGTTTTCTTGTAAGGATAATAAGTTCTCGTTCATTTTAGTATTAACATCATTTATCATTAAAGCTATAGAATTTTGGCTTATCTCGTTATCTTTTACAACTTCTTCTAGGTTACTTGAATAAATGTTCAAATTTTTAGCATTTCCCTTAAAGTTTGTTATTATATCTTTTATTTTATTAGAAAATATATTGAAACTTTTTATGAGTTCGGAAAATTCATCATTTCTTTTTAATAAAGTTTCATCTATAACTAAATCCAAATTTCCTTCAGAAAACTTTTTTAATGCAATAGATAAGTTTGTAATTGGATTAGTTAATTTATATGTAAAGTTTTTAACTAAAATTAAAGATGATAACATAATAAGTGCTAGAATTCCAAGTGCTATTAGCGAATAAGTGTAGATACTATTAGTTATATCTGAATAAGGTACAGCTATAAGTAAATTAAGTCCATAATTTTTTAATGATTTATAATTTGTTAAAGCTTTGGTGTTGTTTAAAGTAAAGGTCCCACTACCAGATTCATTACTCATCATTTTTTCAACTGGTTCTAAATTAGATAAATTTATTATCTTTTTTAGCTTCGATAAATCTGTAGGTTTATTTTTAGAATCATTAAGTAGTAAAGAATTTTCCTTATTTGTTAATAATAATGATCCATGATTATCCAGAAGTCCAAATGAACAGTTTAAATTTTTTGTTGTTAAATTCAAGGAATGGGCTAAGCTGTTTATTTCAAGTATGGAAGATACAGTGCCTATTACATTCCCTTGATTTTTAATAGGACTACAATAAATTATAATAGCTTCCCCAGTTAATTTAGAAATTATAACTGGTGAAAAATTTCCTTCACCTTGAATGGCTTTTTTAAAATAATCTCTATTAGAAATACTGACGTTACCGATGCTTGGGTATTTTGCTATTTGCATTCCGTCAGTTTTAGTTATAAAAGCTCTTTTTATGAAACTATTATTACATACTAAATTTTTAACTATTTCTTTGTTATCTTCATCATCAATACTATTTAATGATCCCAATGTTTCTGCTAGTAAATTCGTGGAAGATTTAACAGAATCAATAGCATGTACTATTAGTTCTTCAGAGTCCATAGAGGTCTGTTGTAAATATCTAGCATTAGTTTTAGACATATAATTAATATGTAAGTATATAAATATAAAAGTAGATAATGCAAGAGAAATAAATAAAATAATACTAGATTTTATTAATAAATCTCTTTTAAAAGTTTTTTTCAATAGTTTACCTCCTAATCTATAAAAATTTAATAAACGCTTTAATATTATACAATTTTATAATAAAAAAGTACATAAATTATAAGAAAAAAATGTATAAAAATCAATTTAATTAAATAATATGATTATAATTACCTTAATTCTATATAAAATATTAATAGTATATATATTCCATAAGATTATCAGCTTATGTTTATAAATTAGATATTAGTTTATAAGAATATTTGGTCGGATTTTAAAAATGTTATCGAATAAATATAGATAATATGAAAATAATAAATTAAGATATAAACTTTATAATCAGATTAACAGGAGGGATAATATGCAAAAATATATTTGTGATGTGTGTGGATATATATATGATCCAATAGTCGGAGATCCTGATAATGGAGTAGCGGCTGGAACATCCTTTGAAGATATTCCAGATGATTGGGTATGTCCTCTTTGTGGAGTAGGAAAAGACCAATTTTCAAAAACTGAATAGGATAATGTTTACGAATTGGCAATACCTATGTGTATAATTAAATATGCATAGGTATTTTTATATTTTAACAGTTATAAATTAGAGGTATAATAAGGTATATACACTATTATTTACACAATTATAATTTTTAGAGGAGGATTAACATGAAGTATTCAAAAAGAGGTAATACATGGGCTATAGTTCTTGAAAAAGGAGAAAAGATAACAGAAAGTATTAAAAAGTTTTGCGATGAAACAGGAATAAAGGCTGGAGTTGTAAATGCTATTGGAGCAGCTAAAGATATAAAAATAGGATATTTTAACGTTAATACTAAGGAATATAATGAAACTACTTTTAGTGATTATTATGAAATAACAAGTTTAACTGGAGATGTATCAACAAAAGATGGACAACCTTATACACATATTCACATAAACTTTGCAGGTGCAGATTGCGTAGGATATGGTGGACATTTTATAGAAGGAACTATAACAGTTACTTGTGAAATGTTTATAACTGAAATTGAGGGAGAATTAGAACGTATTTCTGATACAGAAACTGGAATAAATGTAATCAAACTTTAAATATAAAAAAATATAAAAAATTTATTGATAATGCAAGTAAATAAGACTATAATAAAAAAGTTGGTCAAAACAAAGGGTTTTAATTACAGTTTAAGAAGGAGTGAAAAACGTGTTAGTTCCTAAATTATTTACTTGCATGAAAGGTTATACAAAAGAACAATTTTTAAAGGAACTCATTGCAGGAATTATCGTAGCAGTAATAGCATTACCATTATCTATTGCACTTGCAATAGCATCAGGTGTATCCCCTGAAAAAGGATTGTATACAGCAATAATTGGTGGATTTATAGTATCTTTTTTAGGTGGAAGTAGGGTTCAGATTGGAGGACCTACAGGAGCATTTATAATACTAGTTTATAGTATTGTTCAAAAGTACGGAATAACAGGACTTACAGTAGCCACAGTGATGGCAGGAGTATTTTTGATTATAATGGGAGTTCTTAAATTTGGAAAGGCGATAAAATATATACCATACCCAATAACTACTGGATTTACTAGTGGTATTGCAGTTTGTATATTTTCAACTCAGATTAAAGACTTCTTAGGATTGAATATAGAAACTGTACCATCACAATTTATACATAAATGGGCTGCATATATAACTCATTTAAATACTATAAATTTAGGAACAGCTTTTATAGGAATTTTATCTATAGCGATTATAGTTATATGTCCTAAAATAAATGACAAGATTCCAGGAACGCTTATAGCTTTAATTGTAACTACAGTAATAACAATTACTTTCAAATTAAATATAGAGACAATAGGAAGCAGATTTGGAACAATATCTTCTGCACTTCCTAAAATAGCAATACATAATATTGATATGAAAATGATAAATGAACTAATTTTCCCAGCTATGACTATTGCAATACTTGCGGCCATAGAATCACTTTTATCAGCAGTAGTTGCAGATGAAATGATTGGGGGGCATCATCGTTCAAATATGGAACTTGTAGCTCAAGGAGTTGCAAATATGTTTTCAGGATTATTTGGAGGAGTACCTGTAACTGGTGCAATAGCTAGAACGGCTGCTAACGTAAAAAATGGGGGAAGAACCCCTATTAGTGGTATTGTGCATGCTATTTCTTTATTACTTATAATGCTTATATTTATGCCACTTGTAAAATTAATACCAATGGCATCACTTGCAGCTATATTAATAGTAGTGTCTTATAATATGGGTGATTGGAAAGAATTTGCTCAGCTAAAAAAAGCGCCTAAAAGTGATGCATCTGTATTTTTGATAGCATTTTCATTAACAGTAATATTAGATCTTGTAATAGCAATAGGTATTGGCGTTGTACTAGCATCATTTTTATTTATGAATAGGATGGCTGATAATACTGAAATAAAGTATATGTTAGATGAAAAAGATGATGGATGTAGCTGTAAAATTATAAATAGAGTAAAAGATGTTACTAGGGTAGCGTTTTATGAAATTAAAGGACCGTTTTTCTTTGCATCATCAGAAAAATTTGTGGAAATATCAAATAGATTAAAGAAAAACTGTGATGTTCTAATAATAAAAATGAATAAAGTATCAACTATTGATGCTACAGCATATCGTCAATTTGAAAAACTGTATGAATTATGTAATGTCAATGGAAAAATTGGTACTGAACTTATATTAGTGGAAGCTAAAGAAGACGTATTTAAAGTGTTAGATAGATATGGTTATGTAGATAAAGTTGGAAAAAATAATTTCTGTAATAGTATCGATGAGGCCATAGAAAGAACAAATAATATACTTAAAGATAAAAAACAAATTGGAGATATCCCAAATTTTACAGTTGACATTTGTAATAGATAAGACTAGAATTAAAAAGTAAATTTAATAAGTACCTCGGTAGGTGAGGTTACTACAAGGATACGGGTTGCTACCGTGAAAGAGTGGAAACATTCTAAACAGGTTAGCAGGTTTTGCCGAACAAAGAAGGCTTAATCTAATGCAACTACATTGCCTTGCAGAGCCAAAACTTGAACGAGAAAGTATAGAAATATTATACCTTCATCATGTTTAAGTTTTGATGAAGGTTTTTTTATTTTAAATTTGGAGGTGACGAGAGTGGAGTCAGACGGTAGTATTAAGGGCAGTAAAATGAGAACAATATATTATAGAAAAAATAAATTCAATATTATCTTTGATTCTATTCTTAAAATATCTATTTTTTCTATTTTATATTAATTTCTTAATTTACACGTCCCAAGTAAACCGAAAATTTCCCAATATAAAATTA
Source organism: Clostridium massiliodielmoense (assembly GCF_900176615.1). Lineage (GTDB taxonomy): Bacteria > Bacillota > Clostridia > Clostridiales > Clostridiaceae > Clostridium_H > Clostridium_H massiliodielmoense. Next base: position 1,609,126 of record NZ_FXLO01000009.1, on the reverse strand, counting down.
AATGTTATTTAAGTTTAAAAAGGTTAAAAATGGAACTTTGTAACCTTTAGTTTCCTATTGCCTTTTTTAAGAAATTTTACGACGAGGGGTGTAAAAATGTTAAAAAAATTAAATGTAAACATTAATGGATTAACTGAAAGAGAAGTAGAAGAAAGAATAGAAAAGTATGGATATAACCAAATTGAAACAGAAAAGAAGCACTCATCAATTTTTAAAATAATAGAAAATATAAAAAATCCTTTAAACATATTATTGATTGCACTTGCTGTAATTTCATATATAACTGGAGATAAAACAGCATCTATAGTAATGTTTATAATGGTTACATTAGGAGTTATATTAAAATTTGTACAAGAACTAAAAGCAGATAATTCAGCTGAAAAATTAAAATCTATGGTAAGTACTACGGCAACTGTTTTAAGAGATGGAGTTGAAAAAGAAGTACCACTAAAGATGATTGTTCAAGGAGATATTGTGCATTTATCAGCTGGTGATATGATTCCTGCTGATGTACAAATTATTACATCTAAAGATTTATTTATAAATCAATCAGCTCTTACAGGAGAATCACTTCCAGTAGAAAAAAAAGTGGTTGAGGGAAAATGGGATGATGATCTTGAAAATCCTAATCTTTGCTTCATGGGTACAAATGTAGAAAGTGGAACTGCATTTGCTAGAGTACTAGCTACAGGGGGAGCAACTTCATTTGGAAAATTAAGCAGTAAGTTAACAGTAGAAAGAGAAATGACAAGTTTTGATAAGGGAATAAATGAATATACGTGGCTAATGATAAAATTTATATTTGTTATGGCTCCAGTAGTATTTTTAATTAATGGATTTACTAAAGGAAATTGGTTTGATGCATTTTTATTTGGAATTGCAGTAGCAGTTGGACTTACTCCAGAAATGCTTCCTATGATTGTTACTGTAAACTTGTCTAAGGGTGCAATTTCAATGGCGAAGAAAAAAGTAATAGTGAAAAAATTAAATGCTATTCAAAACTTTGGAGCTATGGATATACTATGTACGGATAAAACAGGTACTATAACTTGTGGTAAAGTTGTTCTTGAAAAACATTTAAATATTTATGGAAATGATTCAGAAAGAGTTTTGAAATATGGATTTATAAATAGTTTTTATCAAACAGGATTAAGAAATGTAATGGATACAGCAATATTAGATCATAAGAATGATGGAGAAGATTATTTTAACATTGAAAAAAAATATTTAAAGATAGATGAAATTCCATTTGATTTTATAAGAAAAAGAATGTCGGTTGTAGTTGAAAATAAAAGAAGAGAACATGTACTAATTTGCAAGGGGGCTGTTGAAGAAGTATTGAGTCTATGTAATAAATATGAAACAAAGGAATCAACAGAGGACTTTGATGGTAAGATGACAGATAAAATTGCAAATATGATAAGGGATTTAAATAAAGATGGATTCAGAGTTGTTGCAGTAGCATACAAAATTTTTGATACTAATAAAAAAGAATATGAGCTACAGGATGAAAGTCAGTTAACATTATTAGGATTTTTAGCTTTTCTTGATCCACCAAAGGAAACTTCAAAAGAAGCTATTTCTAAATTGCACAAATATAATGTTGATGTAAAAGTTCTTACTGGAGACAATGAAATAGTAACTAAAAAGATTTGTGAAGAAGTTAATTTACCAGTGGACAAGATACTTCTAGGAAGCGAAATTGATAATATGACAGATGAAGAACTAGGAGAAGCTGCTGAAAAAACTTCTGTATTTACAAAATTGTCACCTATGCATAAGGAAAGAATAATAAGAGTTCTTCAAAATAGAGATCATGTTGTTGGATTTATGGGTGATGGAATAAATGATGCACCAGCACTTAAAGTTGCAGATGTAGGGATTTCAGTAGATACAGCAGTGGATATTGCAAAAGAATCCTCTGATATTGTACTTCTTGAAAATAATTTATTAGTTCTTGAAGAGGGATTACTAGAAGGAAGAAGAGTATTTGGAAATATAGTTAAATACATTAAGATGACTGCTAGTTCGAATTTTGGAAATATGTTTAGTGTTCTTGGAGCAAGCATTTTTGTGCCATTTTTACCAATGATGCCAATACAAGTATTAACTAACAACTTATTATATGATATATCACAAACAGCAATACCAACAGATTCAGTAGACGAAGAATGGATAGCGAAACCAAGAAAATGGTCAGTTGAAGATATAAAAAGATTTATTATTCATATAGGACCAATAAGTTCAATATTTGATTATACAACTTACTTTATTATGTTATATGTATTTAAAGCATGGAATAATCCAGCACTATTCCAAACAGGATGGTTCCTTGAATCCTTATTTACTCAGACTTTAATAATACATGTAATTAGAACAAATAAAATACCATTTATTCAAAGTAAAGCAAGTAAACCTCTAATGCTAACTTCATTATTAATAGTAGTTTTAGGAGTAGTGCTTGTAAATTCACCACTTTCAAGTGCTTTTGGATTTACTAAATTACCCGCATTATATTATGGTGTACTAGCTATAACATTATTGTGTTATGTGATTTTAACTCAAATTATAAAAACAATGTATATAAAGAAATATAATATAGAATAAAACTATTGACCTGCCCCCGACGGACACCATTATACTAAGTATATAATAATTCTGTTTGGGGGTAATTTTTATGAATATTAAATTGGCATCAGAAAAAACAGGGCTTACTAAAAAAGCTATAAAGTATTATGAAATAGATAGTGATGAAAAAAGGAAGAGTTTTTTAGGGGTTAATTAAAAATTAGCGTTAATAAAGCTTATATAAAAAAGTTGTACCAACTTTAATTATTAAAATTGGTACAACTTTTTTATGATATAACAGTAATGATAATTATTGACAACTTTAGTTTAATGCATTAGACTAAAGAAAAGGTTTAATGTATTAGACCAAATTAAGAAGAGGGGAATACTATGGGAGAAATAAAAGTTTTTGATTCAGAGTACAGATTAATGAATATAATTTGGGAAAATAATAATATAAAAAGTAGTGAGCTTGTAAAACTTGCAAAAGAAGAACTAGGATGGAAAAAATCAACTACATATACTGTTATAAGAAGGTTATGTGATAGAGGTATTATTAAAAATGAAAATACAATAGTTTCATTTTTGGTAAATCGTGAAGAAGTTATGAGAGCAGAAACAGAAGAACATATAGATAAGTTATATGAAGGATCTTTAAAATTATTTTTCACAACATTTCTTAAAAGAGAAAAACTAAGTAAGGATGAAATTAGTGAGCTGAGGAAAATAGTTGAAGAAAACGAAAGAAGGGAGGAATAGTATTGCTTTCAATTATATTTTCTAAAGTAATTAATATGAGCATTATAGCATCTATAGTTGCTATTTTTGTAGTTATAATAAGATTAATTTTGAGTAAGCGATTCCCTAAAATATTTAGTTACGCCTTATGGTCATTAGTGCTTATAAGACTACTTTTTCCTATTTCATTTTCGTCAATATTTAGCGTATTTAATGTAATAGATATTCCAAAAGAAAATATACAGGCAAAGTATGAGGAAAAAGTTGAACAATATAAAGAAAGTAAAATAAAAGATGAAGGGAAAGATATAGCACAAGATAGTGAAATAAATAAAACAAACAGCAATGTTAATAATAAAAATAACAAAGTAAAAAAAGAGAATGAAAAAATAAATATGAGTAAAGATAGCAATGAAATTAAAAACAATGATTTTACAAACTATAAAGATATTATATTGGTAGGTTTACCAATAGTATGGATTGTAGGGGCTGCGGGATTATTTTTAATGAGTGTTATTATATATGTAAGGACAAGTAGTAGACTAAAAATTGCTGTTTTATATAAAGAAAGTGAACTTATTGAAGAGTGTAGTAAAAAGATACTACCTAATAATAAGATAAAAATATTTATGTCTAGTAGAACTAACACTCCTATGGTTTGCAATCCTATAATGCCAAGAATAATATTACCTACATCATTAGTAGAAGGTGAAGATAAGTCAAAACTAAAGTATATTCTTACTCATGAGCTTGTGCATATTAAAAGATGTGATAATATTATAAAAATATTGTGGATAATAGCTTTGTCTATTCACTGGTTTAATCCACTTATGTGGATAAGTTTTGTGTTATGTCAGAAAGATATGGAGATATCTTGTGATGAAAAAGTTATAGAAATATATGATGGAGATATAAGAAGTGATTATGCAAATTTGCTTATTAATCTTGCAGTAAAGCAAAATATGCTTATAAATGGAGGAGTTTTGGCATTTGGTGAGAGTAATATAAAAAGTAGGATAAAGCGAATAATGAAATACAAAAAGTCAAAGAAGATAGCAATAGTTGTAGCTTTTTGTGTTGTGTTAATTTCAATTGGGGTTTTATTATCAAACGCACCGAATATAGTACATAAAAACAGAAAAGCAAATGAAAAAGTAATTGTAAATGAAAATATAGAAAGGAAAATAGATAAGGAAGCTGAAGCTAATATAAAACTTGAAGATGTGTGTAAAGTAAAAATATACAATCGCATTCCTTTAAATAGAAAAAATTTTAAAGGGGATATATTAATGGATGCAGTAGTTATAAAAGATCCAGAGTTAATAAAACCTTTATTAGAAATAATAAAGAAGTCTTCATTAAAAGCTAAAACAAAAGAAATGGAAAATATAGATTTTTTCAATGAAGGTTCAGCAAGTCTAGGAAGGATAGTATTATTTAATAATAAAGGAGAAAAAGAGACTATACCTTATTTTTATGATGATTTATACAATTGGGGGTATCTAGAATATAAAAAACACAGAATTTATCATAGTGGTCAAGTTTTTAAGTGTGCACAATATATAGATCAATTTTCAAATATAAGCTCAAATGTAACTGAAGCAAAGAAATTTTTGGGCAAATATAACTATACTCCCTGCTTTAAAATAAATTCTATTGAAAAGACTTTACCGAGAGAACTTAAATATGAAACTGGGGAAGGAATAGATACATTATATTGGATATATGTAAATGGGTTAAGTAAAGCAATTGGACTTGATATGAAGCCCTATTTAGGACAGAAGGTAACTTGCGAAATGTATTACCTAAAGGAGCCATTTTCAAAAGATGATATATATATAAATAGAAGTATTTTGATAAAGCATAAAGGAAAAATAATCGGTGCATATATGGACAATGGATCTTTTGAAAATAGTAAAGGGGGAAGTTGTAAATCACTTAATAATAAATCGTATAAAGATATAACAGGTAAAAAATTTAGTGATGATATGACAAATTATGAGAATCACGAAAATAAGCTTTATAAAGAAGTATCAAAAATGAGTGCTAGAAAAGTAATAAAAACTTATTATAATGCAATTAATGATGGTGATGATAAAATGAAACTTGCATGTATGTCTTATGAAAATATAATGTACTCCATGAGTGGAAACAGAAAAGATGAACTATATAGTAAAGAAATTGAAGAAAATTATATTGACTATGTAAATATATTATTTATGAGAAAGATTGAAAAAGAAAATGATAACTCTATGTGGTATGATGTAAATTTTATTATTAAAGCTGATGAAACTAGGACTGCTTACGAAAATGGATTTGACAGTTGGTTTGTGAATGTAGTTAAAGATGGTGAGTGTTGGAAGATGAATAAAATGGCAACTGGATTTTAGAAAGTAAAAAACTTTAGTCTAATTTATATAAAAATAAATTAGACTAAAGTTTTTTATATAATATCAATTAAGAAGTATGCATTAGTTTATTAGTTATGAAGTAGGTTTAAACTTTTTTATATCATTTAATCCTTGGTAAATTTCATCTCTTGAAAAGTTATGAGCATATAATTCTTCATCGCTCTTTTTTTCTAAAGAATTGTAAAATTGAAGTGCAATTTCATATACGTCTGGAGAATTATTTTTTTTCAATTCATCAAAAAGTAAATCTTCTGCCTTGTTATAGTTTCCTTCATGAAATAATTTATTAAAACATATTTTAAAAATGTCTTTTGGGGTAAGCTTTTCAATATTTATCTTCTCCATTATTTCTTCCTTTCTGTCAAACAAAAATCTACCCAGCTTTTCTCCGCACTCTTTAGCAAGTTTTTCAAGATCCATGAGTAGCACTCCTTTCTATTTTGGATTATATAAACATAATATCACTTTTATATAATTTTTGTAGATATTAACATTTAAAATGCAATATGATAGTATTAAAATATATGAAAATAAAGTTTGGGGTAATAAGGAGGGAGTAGTTCACTGTGATGATAAGAAAAAATAAGTTATTATTAATTATTGGTTTGGGAGTTTTGACATTAGTTATTATTTATTTAATAAGCAATAACATGAAGTATAAAAAGTTTTCGGATTTTATAGATAACAATGAACAAAAAATATCTAGGGTAGAAATGATTGATGGAAGTAATGGAAAAACCGTTGTCAGTACTGATAAAGAAAAAATTAAAGAACTTATAAATTTGCTAAATAATGAAAGATATAAAAAATCATCAGATCAACATGAAATAGTTGGTTATAGTTTTGCAGTTACTTTTTATGTAGATAATAAAAATGTTTTGCAAATAATATCTACAGGAGATAGGGTAAATGTAAACGGCGTTTATTATAATGTAACAACAGGAAAATTGGATAAACTAGGAAAATGGTATAAATCTTTATTGTAAATAAGGTTTAGTATAGAATTTATATCATCTGCTAAGTTTTTAGACTGTAATTTAACTTGTATAAAAACAAATTAAATTACAGTCTTTTTATATATGATAAATTATTTTTGTTTTAAAACTATTTACAAATCCATTCCGAATATAATAATGAAATCACATAAAATATTTAAATATAACAATAGAATTTTTTGAAAGAGAGTGACAAATGAATAATGAGAAAAAGTTAATAAAACAGATTAAAAATAAAAGTAGTAGAAAAGCCGCCAATGAGCTTATAGCTAATTATTATAAAGAAATATATGCATATGTATATAAACAAACTTTGGATAAAGAAATATCTATGGATTTAACACAAGAAATATTTATAAATATGTTAAAGTCAATAAACACTTATGATGATAAAAAAGCTTCCTTCAGAACTTGGCTATATAGAATATCTACATATAAAATTATAGATTATTTTAGGTCTAAAAATTATAAATACAAAAAACTATCAGTAAATATTGATGACACTGATATTTATGATGATGGAGATATTCTAGTATCACTAGAATATAAAGAAGATGTTGAAAAAATTATCAACATTGTGGATAACTTTGATGAAATGTTACAGCAAATATTTAGGCTAAAACTTTTTGCTGAATATACTTTTTTAGAAATATCTAAAATTCTAGAAATGCCTGAATCAACTGTAAAGACAAAATATTATTCTATTATAAGAAAAATAAAAAAAATATGTGAGGAGTAGAAGATGGAAAAAGAAAAGTTCTGTATAGATATGCCAGATGAAATGACTATACAAAATGAAATAAATATTATTTTAGATAAAGGATTAAAGCCTAAGGAAAGTTTTTTTAGCTATATGAGAAAAATGTATAAGCAGTTAGGGGTAAAAGTTATTTTTCATGATTTTGTAGAGATAGTTTTTACGTTATTAATATTTTTAAGTCTATTTTTAGTAATTAAATTTAATGAAGGAGCAATAGATTATGAAGAAGTTAAGAAAATATATGGATTGATAATGATATCATCTCCTATTTTATATTTAATATTATCATTAATATCACTAATCAAGATAAAAGAAAATAGAACTTATGAAATAGAAATGACGTGTAAATATAATTTATATCAATTATCTGCATTTAGAATGTTTGTGTTTAGTGTTATATGTATTTTGTTTAATGTATCAATAATTTTCAATATTGTATGTAAATTTGGGAGCATAAATTTTTTAAGAGCAACTATGATTTCCATAACGTCTTTATTTTTATTTTCAACAATGTTTTTATATTTAATAATTAAGATTCGTTCAAAGATTACTAAATATTTAGCTATTTTAGCATGGATAGTTATTAATCTAGTACTCTATATTTTCAATAATAAATTATATACAAATATTCTTATGGCTTTACCTATAGGAGTATATTTCATTGTGACAGTTATATGTATTTATTTTTATATAAAAAAACTTAGGGAGCTTATTAAACTTACAACTATAAAAGGAGTGATGTAACATGTTAGAGGTAAAAAATATTACAAAAAACTATGGGGATTTTTGTGCTTTAAAAAATATAAATTTAGATTTTGAAAAAGGGGTATATGCACTTCTTGCACCTAATGGAGCAGGTAAGACTACACTTATAAAAATGCTTACAACATTAATATTTCCAACAGCAGGTGAGATATTATACAAAGGAAAAGACATAGTTAAGCTAGATGAGGAATATAGAGATATACTTGGTTATTTGCCACAAGAGTTTGGATATTACAAGAATTATACTCCTAAAAAATATTTAATGTATCTATCAGCACTTAAAGGAATAGAAAAGGAAAAAGCAAAAGAAAGAATAGTTGAGCTTTTAAAATTAGTTGGACTTGAAGATGTTGAAAATAAAAAAATGAAGAAATTTTCTGGAGGAATGATTCAAAGGGTTGGTATAGCACAAGCTATGCTGAATGACCCTAAAATTCTTATTTTAGATGAACCAACTGCTGGACTAGATCCAAAGGAGAGAGTTAGATTTAGAAATTTAATTTCTCAATTATCAAGAGATAGAATAGTTATTTTATCAACACATATAGTGTCTGATATTGAATCAATAGCTAATGAAATCATAATGATAAAAGATTGTGAAGTTGTATGCCGTGATAGTGTTAGAAATATATGTGGAATGCTTAAAGGAAAGGTTTATGAAACACATGTTAAATTTGATGATATGGTAGATTTTAGACACAAATATTTTTCTTTATCTGAAAGACAGGAAGAAGGAGATATGAAAGTTAGATTTATATCAGAAGATAAAGGTAAAGATAATTGGAGTTCTGTGTATCCTAATTTAGAAGATGTATTTTTATATGTTTATAGAGATAAAAATTTAGATATGGAGTAAAAAAATATGGATATAAAGATAAATGAACTTAAAAAAGTGATAACATCTCCAGTAATAATATTTCTTTTTGTGATATTTAATTTATTTAATCTATTTATAATATGTGAACATTTAGACATTAGAGATGATTTTAAAGTTACAAATGATATTATTAAAAAGTTTGGATATAAAATAGATGATAATATGATAAAAAATTTTAAACCATATTATAATGATGAAATAAAAAAAATAAATGAAATTACATATAAGATCACAGGAAAAAAGTATAAAAATGCTTTAGAGCTAGCCAGTGACTTAAAAGAAGAAAATCATTTATATAGTGAAAAAGATATTAAATTTTTTAATAGAGTACTAGTATTAGAAAATTACAATGAAGAGATTAAATCTATAGATGACTATTATAAAAAAAAGGATATTATGAATATTGCAACAATAGAAATAAAAAAATATAGATTAAATGGAAGTGCTGCTGAGACTGTAAAGAGAGAATATAGGGAGCTTAATAAAAGATTTAAAGAGATAGTTAAAAATAAAGAATATAAAACTATTTCTCCCATTAGAAAATGTAAATTCTTATTTGAAAACCTATTTAAAAAATTTTTATTTGAAATAATGATACTTTCTGTAATTATAACGGGATATTTAATAAATTATGAATTTGATAGTGGAACAAGTATCTTAATGTATTCAACAAAACGAGGAAGAAAATTAGCATTGGACAAGTTATGGGTTTCAATAGTTATAACTAGTATATTTGCTACGATTATAATGGCAATAGGACTTTTAACTTATTTTACTATATTTGATTATTCTACAGTTTGGAATGTTCCTATAAGTAGTTATTTTAATGAAGACTTAGGATTTAGTGCTCTTTGTTGGTGGAATGTTTCTTTTGTTAAATATATGTTATTAACTATATTAACTATATATGTTTGTAATTTATTATTTAATGCTATTACATTTTTTATATCAGTATATATAAAAAATAGTTATATTGTATTTGCTACATTTTTTATAGTAGCTGCTGTAGGAATTATAGGTATACCAGGAATTCCTACAGATAATAATTTTATTTTTATAAGTAGTTTTAATTTGTTTACGTTAGCAATCAATTGCGGAATATGGTTTATGGAAGCAGGAGCTTTCTTTACATTCAAGTATTATGAAGTTATAACTCTTGGAACGTGTTCGGTTATTATGATTATATTAAACATATTAACATTTAGAAGATTAAATAAGGTAGATATAAGGTAGGGGTGTATGTATGAGAATAGTTTTCAATGAATTAAAAAGAATATTTAATTTTAAGATGGTTCTATTATTAATAATTATAAATTTGATAATGTATTTTTTATTTATAAGGTTGGATGTAACATATTTTGCTAAAGAAGGTCATGCCAAAGATATGCATGAAATGTATGTTGAAATAAGAAATAAGTATGGAAATAATATGGATAAATCTGAATTTAAAGATTTTAAAAAAAGTTATTATAATGAAAAAATAAAAGAGATAAATAAACATATTGAAAATAACAGTGAGTTAAATAAATATGGAATAAAAAACTATGATGAGCTTATTAAAAAATATAATACAGCAGCAGATAAAACAGATAGAGACTCACAGAAAATTGTAAATATATATGAAGATATAATGTTTAAAAGGGAAGTAGAGGCGTTTTATCAATTAGAATCAATAGAATGGTTTATAAATTGGTACAATAATAAAGATAGTATGATGTCTGCTATGATTGCTAATAATCCAAATATAAAGTCTAGAGTTGAAGAAATAGTAAAGCGAGGAGATGAAACTTCTATATTTAGCAGTATATTTATGGATAATTATAATAACTTAATAAGAGGTACTTGTTCAACTATAATAATAGGAAGTGTATTTATGATATTACCTATATATTTTAAAGATAAAAAAAATAACATTAGAGATATTCAGTATACTTGTAAAAATGGTAGAAAAATATTTAAAGATAAAATAATGGCGAGTATAATAGCATCGCTTATTATTACAACTGTTGATATTATAATTTTATTTATATTATATAGGAATAATAATACAAGTATGTTTTTTGATTGCAGTGTAAATTCCGTTTTTAATCAAATATTGTCATGGTATAATATAACATTTATACAATATATAATTATAACGGTAGTTGCAGTATATATATTGGCTTTAGCATTCTGCTTAACCTCCATATTAATTTCCAGTTTAGTTAAAAATTATATTTCATTAATAGCCTTAGAATTACCTATTGTACTTATTGTTATAGTCTTACTGTTAGAAAAACTTATAGGGGCAATAGATAAAGTAATTTATGCAAAATGGATATTTCCTGTAATTTATTTATGTATATTTCTAGTACCTATAATATTAATGATAGTAAGATGGAGAAAAGAGAAGAGTTTAGATATAGTTTAGTAGAACACATAAATTAACTTTAGTTTTGAGTAAAAGGTATATTATAGTAAAAAAATAATTTTTTGGTATAATATACCTTTTTTATTTTGAGATAAAAATTTCAGGTTTATTTACATAACTATGAACTATACTTCCACAATTAATGCAAACAATGTGAAAAATCTGAGCACTTTTGAATATATTATTTTTTGATAGTAATTTTGCTTGATGATCTTGATATCCTTCGCCAAACTCTGTTCCGTCACAATAAGGACATTTTGATATGTTTATACTCTTCATAAATATCACCTCATATAAATTTTTGTTCATATGTATACACTTTTTTTAGATTGAAGCAGTTTGTTTAAAACTACTGCATATTATACCATAAAATTCTTATAAAATATAATATTGACAACAAAGGATTACAAGTGTAATATATAGCTATAAAGATTACACTTGTAATAGGAGGTGAAAATGATGGATATACCTAAAATTTCAGATTCTGAATGGGAAGTTATGAAGGTTATATGGGATAGTAATCCATGTACTTCAAATGAAATAGTAGAAAGAATATCTGAATTTAGTGATTGGAAGCCTAAAACAATTAAGACACTTATAAATAGACTTGTGAAAAAAGAGGCATTGGGATACGAAGTAGATTCTAATAACAAAAAGACATATCATTATTATCCTTTAATATCTAAGGAAAAATGCGTTAAAGTGGAAAGCAAAAGTTTTATAAAACGTGTATTTGATGGTTCTTTAAATATGATGATGGCCAATTTTATAAATAATGAATCTTTATCACAAGAAGAAATTGATGAACTAAAAGATATTCTTAATAAAAAGAAAGGATAAATGGTGAGAATATGATGATGTTTTTACCACTTTTTAAATTTATTCTATATTCTACAGTTTTAGGAAGCGTCATAAGCATTGTTATTTTACTATTAAGACTAGTGTTAAAAGAAAAGCTAGGGTCAAGAATTACATATTGTCTTTGGCTAATATTAATAATTAAACTTATAGTACCTTATGGTCCTGGAAGTTCCCTAAGTATTTTCAATATTATCAATTTTAATAATAACGATACTGTAAGTTTAAATTATATATCCAGTTTAAATAGTAGTTATGATACAAGAGGCAATATAAAGGATAATAAAGATAATACGGAAAATAAAAAATTGTATAAGACTAGTAGTTCCATGAAAGTAAAAAGTACCAATAATAAAGAATTAAAACAAACTAATAATGCTAATACAAAATCACTAGCTTTTGTTCAAAAAAGTTATGATGGTTTAATTATAAAAATTATATATTCAATTTGGCTTTTAGGAGTAGTTGTTTTGGGAACTTTTACCATAATTAAAACATTAAAATTTCATAAGAATTTAAAGAAACAAAAGTTATGTAGTGATGAAAAAATTATGCAGTTATTATTAAAGTGTAAAAAAGATATGAGTATAAAATCAAAGATATTGATTATAAGTGATAAAAATTCAAATTCCCCAGCTATATTTGGCTTTATAAATCCTAGATTAATATTACCTAAAAAAATATGTGATGAAGTAAATTATGATGAGTTAAGGTATATAATCTTACACGAAATGGCACATCTAAAGAGAAAAGATACTATTGTGGGATGCATAATATCTATTTTGCAGATACTACATTGGTTTAACCCTATATTGTGGTATTCATTTTATAAGATTAGGCAAGACAGAGAAATCGCTTGTGATGCATTTGCATTGTCATATATTGATTCTAATGATTACACAAGGTACGGATATACGATTATAAAGTTATTAGAAAATAATAAAAGGTGTAATGGAGTTTATGCAGTCCAATGTATGGTAAATGATAAACATGGACTTAAAAGGAGGATTACTATGATATCTTTATTTAAAAAGAATTCGTATAAATGGTCAGCAATAGCCATAGTATTTTTAATGGTAGTAGGGGCTGTTACTTTAACTAATCCAAAAAAAAATATTGTTGTTACAGCTAATAAACAGAGTAATAAATTAGATAATATAAATAAAATAACAGAATACGATATAAAAACTAATAAGTTTAAGGGAAAAATGTTAATAGTACCTAATTCTAAAAAAATTGTAGTAGGAGTTAATAAGGAGTTACAAAGTAAAGTTGGTAAAACTACTAGTGAAATTGCAAAAGAAAATAATGCAATTTGTGCTATAAATGCTGGTGGATTTACTCATGATGTAAGTGGCAAAAGTGCAGAGATAGTACTGAATCCAGATTCAGGTTATGAAACAAGAAAGCTATGTGGGATTTTAATTCATAATGGAGAATTTGTATATAACGATGATAAAGGTAGGAAAAACGAAAAAATAGATATAGTAGGATTTAGTAAAAGGGGTAAGCTTATAGTTGGAAAATATACATTAGAAGAGCTTAAAAATATTAATATAAAAGAAGCTGTAAGTTTTGGACCGGCTCTTATAGTAGATGGAAATCCTGCTAATATATTAGGTGATGGGGGATGGGGAGTTGCTCCTAGAACTGCAATTGGACAAAGAAAAGATGGAAGTGTATTATTCCTTGTAATTGATGGTAGAGGATTTGAAAGTATGGGGGCAACTATAAAAGATGTACAAGATATAATGAAAAAATATGGTGCTGTAAATGCATCTAACTTAGATGGGGGAACTGCGTCCACTATGTATTACAAAGATAAAGTAATTAATAAACCTTGTGCTGATAAAGAAAAGGTTGTTGCATCTACTTTCATGGTTTTAAAGTAAGTAAAATAGAGAATATATCTGACAATATAAATGTTTTATAGTAATATATTAGTAGAAAACAAAAGAGGAGAGAATACAATGTCAGATATAGTTTCTAATGTAATCCCTATAGTACTATTAATATGCTTTGGTTATTTTATAAGATATAAAGATATGTTAACAGAAGATGTCATGAAGGGTATAAAGAAAATTGTTATTGATATATCTTTGCCAGCGATACTCTTTATAACCTTTGTAAATATGGAAATAAGAAAAGAACATTTTGTAATTATGATTGCAACTGTATTTCTACTATTTGCATTTTATTTTGTGGGAGAATTAATAAATAAGGTTAAGTGTATACATAATCCCGTAATCCCGTTTATAACGTCAGGATTTTGTTTTGGATTGCTTGGTATTCCGCTATTTGGTACAGTTTTCGGTACTGAGAATCTTGGGAAGATATCCATATTTGGAGTTGGACATGAAGTATTTATATGGTTTATATATTTTAATCTTTTAAAGATGAAATTTACTAAAGAAAAACTATCATACAAGGTAATACTAGAATTTTTTACATCACCTCTATTATTAAGTATAATACTCGGAGTGGCATTTAATTTATTTGGATTTAGTATCTATTTTAAAGAGAATGCTTTACTAAGAGGTGTATTTCAGACAATTAAGTCTATATCGAATCTAGGGACACCTTTAATACTTATGATAATTGGATATGATTTAAAGCTAAACAAAAAGTATGTAAAAAAGAGCTTTATATTTGTGGCTATTAGATTAACAGTAATATTAGTAGTTGGATACTTATTTAAATTTCTAGTAATTGATAAAATAATTACTCCGGATAAACTATTTAACTATGCATATTTTACATTTTTGATTTTGCCTATTCCGTTTTCACTTCCAATCTTTGTATCGCAGTATGGAACAAAAGAAGATACGGAACTTGTCAATAATGCAGTTGTATTATCAACAGTTGTATGTATTGTAGTGTTTATAGGGTTTGTAATGATGATATAGGAATCTGAAAATTTATAATTTATATTGAATACATAAAAGGGATTATTACAAAATTGTAATAGTCCCTTTTATGTATTTGTAATAATAATCCTTTATAATTTAACTTGTAAGATAAGTTTAATAGGGGGAGAAAAAATGGAAATTGTTAGGGTCGAAAATCTTTGTAAAAGTTATGGCAAGGGAGAAGCTAAGGTAGATGCTTTAAAAAATATAAATATGACAATAAAAAAAGGGGAATTTGTTGCAATTGTAGGTGCATCAGGTTCTGGTAAGAGTACATTACTTCATCTTTTAGGGGGAGTGGATATTCCGACAGAAGGTAAGGTTATATTAGATGGAGTTGATATATACTCTTTAAAAGAAAGAGAATTATCAATATTACGAAGAAGAAAGGTAGGTTTTATATTTCAATTTTATAACTTGTTACCTGTACTTACGGCTAAAGAAAATATTGAAATGCCTGTATTATTAGATAACAAGAAGATGGACAAGGATTATTTAGAGGAGCTACTTAGTATATTGGGATTAAAAGATAGACAAAATCATCTTCCATCACAATTATCTGGTGGGCAACAACAAAGAGTATCAATTGGTCGTGCTCTTGCAAACAAACCTTCTATAATATTTGCAGATGAGCCAACTGGGAATTTAGATACTAAAAATTCTAAAGAAATAATTGAACTGTTAAGATATTCCGTGAAAAAGTACAATCAAACTTTGGTTCTTATAACCCATGATTTAGATATAGCTAATATTGCAGATAGGATAATTACAATTAAAGATGGCGAGATAAAAAGTGATGAGGTAATTAGAAATGAATAGTTATAGTCAAATTACTTGGAGGTATTTAAAACAAAATAAAAAAAGAACAATATTAACTACAATAGGTATAATAATTGCTATATCTTTGTTTTCTGGAATATCTACATTTATGTTTAGTATTCAACAAGGTCTTATAGAACAAAAAAGACAGCAAAATGGTGATTGGGAATTTCAATTTTGTAATTTAAATTTAGACAAAGTAAGTAAGATAAAAAATAATTTTGAAGTAAAGAATTATAGTGTAGAGACAAAAAAGGATAAATTAATGATAAAGGATGGGAAAAATAAATGGATTACGTTTATTAAGAGTGATTATGATTCTTTAAATTTAGTATTTCCAGTGAGAAATCTTGAAGGAAAAATTCCTACAAATTCATCAGAAATAATTATGAGTAAGAATACTAAAAGAATACTAAATAAAGATATTGGTGACAGTATAATAGTTGGGAAAAATGGTAACTTTAAAAATTATAAAATAGTTGGTTTTAATAAGGAGTTAGTTTCCGGAGAACAAATACTTGCAAAGACATACCTTGATTCTTATAAATTAAAAGAAGGAGAGTTATATAATTTATCTGTAAATCTTAAAGAAAAAAAGGATAAAAGAGCCATTGCAAAAAAAATAGGGAATAGATTAGATGTTAAAATTGCGTGGGAGTGTGAAGATGAAAATTATAAAACTAAAAGTTATGTAAGATGTAATGATGGTTTACTACAAGTTATGGGACAAAGTGTAAATCAGATGTTTAATGGAGCAGTAAACGGACTTATAATAATTGTAATATCAATAATTATAATATGTACTGTGGCAGTTATATATAATGCATTTAATATATCTGTTGCAGAGAGAATTAATGAATTTGGAATTTTAAGAAGTATAGGTGCAACTCCAGGTAAAATAAAAAAACTAGTATTACAAGAAGCCTTGTTTATGGGAGCTATTGCAATTCCTATAGGAATTATAGCTGGGTATATAGGAATATATACTACAATATATCTTTTAAGTAAATCTAAGAACTTTATATTTAATTCTATGATGCATGTAGGATTTTATCCACAAATTATATTAGTAAGTTTTGTATTAGGAGCAATAACTATTTTATTATCCGTATTTGGACCTGCTATTAGTGCATCTAGAATTGCACCAATTGATGCTATTAGAAATTCGTCAAATATAAAAAAGGAAAAACTTAAGAGAAGGAGAGCTTTTATAACGAAAGCAATATTTGGTATTGAAGGGGATATAGCTTATAAGAATATTAGAAGAAATAATAAAAAATTTTTAATTACTATTTTTTCGCTTGTAGTATCTGTAGTTATGTTTAATACATTTACAGCTTATACATATGTTTTTAGAGATGAAGCAAAAAATGTTATAGAAGATGTAAATTATGAGGGAATGATTTATTCATTCAATGCTAAATCTAGTATAAGTAGTAGTTTTATAAATGAATTAAAAAATAGGAATGAGATAAAAGAAGTAGGAAGTATAATAAATGCAAATGATTTATTGTGTATTGAACAAAAATTCATAAATGATAAATATTACAAGAAACTAGGCAAAAAAATTCCTAAAGGAATAAAAATAGGACAAAATCAGTATGTAAATATACCTCAAGTTAGTTATTGTGCTTATGATAGTAGTGCATTAAAGAAAGCTAAAAAATATCTTATAGAAGGAACAATAGACGAAACATCACTAAATAATGGAGGTGTTTTACTAGTAGATACAAATAAAAGTTTAAATAAACAAAGTAAGAAAAAAGTAATGGACAGATTGCTAAAGTATAAAGTAGGAGATCAAATTAAAATTCCTAGAATAGATAGAATTTTACATGGAGAAAATATGGGGAATCATGATTTACCTCTAGAAATAAATTCACAACCAATAGATAAAAGAGCGGAAAAAGCAATAAAGGATGATAATTTTATAACTGTAAAAGTAGTGGGGATTTTAAGCAAAGATGCATTTAAGGGAACATTTCAGGGAGAACATGCTAGTTTAATTTTTAGTATGAACAGATTTAATAAAAAACTAGGTAAATATCCTGTAAATAAACTAGTATTTAAGTTTAAGGATGGAATTGGAAGAGAGAATATTCAAGAATATTTAACAAATAGATGTAAAGAACTTCGATTAAATTATCACGATGTATATCTTGTGGCAGAGAAGATGAACAGTGTAAATATGCAAGTGAGCATTTTTATTTATGGGTTCATCACACTAATTACATTTATAGGAATTGTAAATATAATAAACACAATAACAATAGGATTATTACTACGAAAAAGTGAATTTGCTACAATGTTATCTATAGGAATGGGTAGAAAACAATTAGGTAAGATGATTATATTAGAAGGAATTTTACATGGATTTATAGCAAGTATATTTGGAAGTGCTATATCTTATGGAGTGTTTAAGCTAATGATGGATGTTCAAGGTGAGTATATAGATGTAAGTGCAGAAGTTCCAATTGGGGTATTTATAATTGGATGTGTTGGAACGATATTAATAACACTTATGGCATCATTAATTCCATTGAGAAAACTTAAAAGTATGAGTATAGTAGAGAATATGAGGGCTAAAGGATAAAATTATAGTAAAGCTACTAAAATATGAAAAAGGCATATTTTAGTAGCTTTTTAAGATGAATATAATAAATTTGATATAATAACGTTGTGGTAAAAATTAGTATAGGAGGAACTGTGTTGAAAAATATTTTATTAGTAGAAGATGATATGGCACTTGCAATAGGAATGGATTATACATTAAAGCAAGAAAATTTTAATGTTATAAAAGTTAGAAATTTAAAAGAGGCAAAAGAAAAATTTAATAATAAAATAGATTTAATACTTTTAGATGTTATGTTACCAGATGGGACAGGCTATGATTTTTGTAGTGAAATAAGAAAAGAAAGTGATGTACCAATAATATTTATAACTGCATGTGATGAAGAAGCAAATATAGTATTGGGGCTAGAAATTGGTGGAGATGATTATATAACAAAGCCTATAAGAATAAAAGAAATGCTGGCTAGAATTAATGCAGTGTTAAGAAGAAAAACTATAATAAAAAAAGATGTAGAAGGTAAGGTAATTGTATCAGGAGATATTGTTTTAGATATTCTTAAAATAAAGGTTTTTAAAAATAATGAGGAAATTATATTAACTCCGGCAGAGTACAAGTTACTTATGATTCTTATAAAAAATAAAAATAATGTAGTTACAAGAGGAGTTCTTTTAGAAAAAATTTGGGATGTAGATGGTGAATTTGTTGATAGTAATACTGTTAATGTGTACATAAAAAGATTAAGAGAAAAAATAGAAAAAGATTCAAAGAATCCAGAATACATAGAGACTATACGGGGAGTTGGATATCGATGGAGGGAAAAAGTATATGAAAAGTAGTTTTATGTATTTAAAGAATCCAGAGATGAAAACTTTTATAATTAAAGTAATAATATGTTCTGCATTAGGTATAGTAACACTTTGTGGTATATTTTATAGGAATACAGTTAATTTAAATAAAGTTTATATAAAACAAAATACTCTGATTATAGGAAATATATTGGCTAAAAATCCTAATTTAGAAAAGCAAATTGTAAGTTCATTTAATACAAAAGATAATTCAAATTATGAACTTGGTAAGAGAGTACTAGAAAAATACTGTTATGATTATGAATTGAGCATAGCTAGAAATTCTGTTATTTCAGATTTTTGTTATAACAGTTTAGTTGAAATGTGTATATTAATTTTTATTATAGGTTTTATTATATTTATAATTTACTTTAAGGAGTTCTTTAAATTTTATAATAAAATGGATAAGTTTGCAGAGGTTGCAACTGAAGTAGTGGATGGAAATTTTAATAGGATGTATGAGGACTATAAAGAAGGTACAATAAGTATTTTTACTAACAAATTTAATGATAGAGAGAATAGAAAATTCCATGTATGAATTAAAAAAAGAAAAAATATTTTTAAAAAACATAATTCAAGATATATCACATCAATTAAAAACTCCATTATCTTCCTTAATGATGTTTAATGAAATAATACTTAATGATAAAACATCAAATGATGATAAAAAATATTTTTTAAAATTAAGTTATGAGCAGTTAAGGAGAATGGAGTGGTTAATAGTAAATCTTTTAAGGCTGGGAAGAATAGAGGCTGGTGTAGTTGAGTTTAATATAAATAAGAGTCCAATATATATAACAGTAAATAAGGCATTATCTCCTCTAACTGAAAAAGCACAACAAAAAGATATAGAAATAAGCTTGGATTTAAGTAAAGAAATATTTTTTAATCATGATATTGATTGGACAGCAGAAGCTATATCTAATAAAAAAACTCTATAGAACATACTGAAAGTGGTGGAAAGATTAATGTAGGAGTATATGAGACTCCATTAAGTGTTTCTATTTGTATAGAAGATAATGGAGAAGGAATTTCTAAAGATAAGCTGGGAGTGATTTTTGATAGATTTTATAAAAATGAAAATTCAACAAATCCCATGAGCATAGGAATTGGACTATCCATAACTAAGTCAATAATTGAGTCACAAAATGGTTCTATAAGTGTTAAAAGTATAGAAAAAGAAGGGACAAAATTTATAATAACTTTTTTAAAGCAACTTATATAGATTTTTATATTTAATTTATAAAGAATTTATAAAGTAAATATAAATTTTAAAATATACATTTACAATACTTAGTATATAAAGTAAAATGTGAGCAAACCATTTATTGTGTAGGTTTAAAAGAAGGGATGGAGTAGCAAATGATAAAAATTGATAATTTGACTAAAAAGTATAATAGTATACTTGCGGTAAATAATATGAGTTTTGAAGTTGAAGATGGTGAAGTTGCTGTACTTTTAGGACCAAATGGAGCGGGAAAAAGTACAACTATAAAATGTATTTGTGGGTTATTAAGATATGATGGAAATATTGAAATACAAGGACATAAAAATAAAACAATTGAAGCAAAAAAGGCATTTAGTTATGTTCCAGAAACACCTGCGCTTTACGATATGCTAACTATATATGAGCATTTAGAATATATAGCAAATGCATACAAAATAGATAACTATAAAGAAAAAGTAGAAGTTTTATTAAAACGATTTGATCTTTATGATAAAAAAGACAAACTAGGAAAAGAATTATCAAAGGGTATGCAGCAAAAGGCTAGTATATGTTGTGGACTTTTAACTGAACCGAAAGTTATATTGTTTGATGAACCTATGATAGGACTTGATCCCAAAGCTATAAAAGAACTTAAAAAAGTGTTTTTAGAACTTAAGGAAAGTGGATGTTCCATAATTATAAGTACTCATATAATTGATAGTATTGATGATATATGGGACAAGGCTTTAGTAGTTAACAAGGGGAATATAGTATACAAAACTACTAGAGGTGAGCTTCAAGAAAAAAATGAATCATTAGAAGAAATTTTCTTTGAAGTTACGGAGGAATAGTATATGAAGCCACTATTTTATTTGATGAGAAAAGGACTTAAAAATTTTATTAAAGATTTAAAGAAAAAGCCAGCTGCCCTTATAGGATATATTGCTTTTATAGCTATAATGGCATTTGCTATAATTAGTGGTTCAGGTGCATCTGATCAATCGAGAAAATTTTTAAGTAATAATAGATTTGGATTTATAATAGGATTAGTTTTAACTGGATTTTTCTATCTTAGTGTTAAAGATGGAATAAGTAGAGGAAGTTCATTTTTCAGAAAAGCAGATGTTAATTTAGTATTTACTGCACCAATTTCTCCTAAAAAGGTTTTAATATATGGTCTTTTAAAGCAATTATATGGAACATTTATTATGCTATTTTTTGTAGTACTTCAAATACCCAATATAAGAAATTGGTTTAATATAAAGAGTTATGGAATTGGAGTTTTAGTGCTAGGATCATTCCTTTTCATGTTTATAATTTCTATAATTGGTATTTTCGTTTACTCAATTGCCTCTAAGGGAGCAAAGTGGAGAACAGGTATTAAAATGTTAATAAATATACTTGGAGGTATATTTATAGTAGTTTTATTAATTGAAGTATTAAAAACAAAGAACTTTATTGTATCGTGCGAAAGTATATTTAGTAGTAGATACTTTTCATATATTCCCATTGTAGGATGGACTAAAGAAATAATAATGGCAGCCGTAGCTGGAATTAGTAGTAGCTTTTATATATATTTTGCTATGGATGTAGTGGTTATAGCTGCAATAATTTTTGTTATATATAATATGAATACAGATTACTATGAGGATGTTTTAGAAGCTACCGATTATAAGGAGAAGTTACTTCAAAATAAAAAGGACGGAAAATCTCAATTTGGTTTCAAAAAGGTTAGAAAAGTAAAGCAAAATTACAGAGGAAGTGCTGGCAGAGCTATATTTTCTAGACAGATGTTAGAGTATAAAAAGACAGGATTTTTCTTTATAAATATTCGTACTATAGTTATGATTTTAATAGGAATTTTCTTTGGAATTTGTATTGGTGATCAAAATATATTAGCTGTTTTATATTTTTCAGTTTATATGCTTTTAATCTTTTCTTTTCAAGGAAAGTGGGCTGATGAAATTAGTAAACCATATATATATCTTTTACCAGTAAGTTCTGCTTATAAAGTTTTTTATGCTACACTAGCAGATAATATAAAAAACTTTATAGATGGATTTGTACTTTTTATTGTTGTTGGAATAAAGTTTAAAACAAGTCCTATAATTATAGTTTTATGTGCTTTAGCTTATGCTAGTTTTGGAACAATATATACGTACATTGATATATTAGCTAGAAGAATTTTTAAAATTCAAAGTAAACCATTAGAGTCATTTTTAAAATTTATATTCGCAGTTCTTATAGTAGCTCCAGGTATAGTTGTATCTTCTTATTTTGGACTAAAAGAAGGAGGATATTTTGCTAAATATCTAATTTATATTACTTTGATTATATATAATTGTATTGTTTCAAGTGCTATATTAATTTTTAATAGGAAGATTTTTGATAATATAGAAATGCATTAGAAGATTGAGGACTTGCATAATTTATGCTAGTCCTTTTTAAATATTATTTTAAATTTAAATATGAGATAAGTATTTTTAATTCATGGAAAGTTCATATTAGAATAAATCAATTTTATTAGGATTAAAAGTAAATAAGGAGGATAATACATGGGAATTATTAAAAAATTTGAAAAAGAATACTTAAAAGAATGTTCGAAAATATATCCAAGCATATTTAATGAAAAACCTTGGGAAGAAAGTTGGACAGAAGATATAGCATATAAAAGATTAAAGGAAGTTTATGATACTCCTAATTTTTTTGGAATAGCTTATATAAAAGATGAAAATATTATTGGTGCTATTTTAGGAAATATAGAGCATTGGGACATTGGGAAAAAATACATATTAAAAGAGTTTTTTATAGATAGTAAATGCCAAGGTAGAGGATTAGGTAGCAAAATGTTAGGAGAGTTAGAGGAAAAATTATGTAAATTATCAGTAAAATCAATTGAATTAAATACTATAGTGGGAAGAAGCACAGAAGGTTTTTATTTTCAAAATGGATATGAAGTTAATAAACAGATGATTGTAATGGAAAAATACAAATAACATAAAAGCTTAAGTATATTATAAGATAATGATAATTAAAAAAGTTATCATTATTTTTATTTTATAGATTTACTATTTAATATTCATAGTGTAATATTACACTATGAATATTAAATAGTAAATGAAGGAGTAATTAATGTGGATAGAAAAGAGTTTATAGAAAAAATTGATTCCAAAGTAAAACTTATAAGAAATGAAAAGAATTTTTCTCAAGATAAGATGGCGGATATTATAGGAATTTCAAAAAAGACTTTAGTTCAAATAGAAAAGAAGAGAGCAACACTTGGATGGAGTGGAGCTATTGTAGTATGTACTTTATTTAAGGATAGTGAAGTGCTTCAAATGACACTAGGGGAAGATATAAATGACATAATAATGTCTCTTGCTTTTGGAAAGTCTGAAGGAAGTTATATGAAGACAATGGGAGGCAAAGTTTGGTGGAAAGAAATTAGAAGAGAAGGAGAATATAAACTTCAACAAAACATAATATCAGGTCATTTTAGGATATTAGATAATGATGATAGAAGAATTTGTTCATCTTTTGATGAGGAATATATAAATAAGAGGATATCAGAATTAGTAGATTAATTGTAAGGGGAGGGATTATTATGAGTTTAAAAAGAATTTTTTACATAATATTGAATGTAACTATGTTTGGAATTTTTTGAGGACTTATCATGCTAAAGATATTAGAGTATAAAATCACTAACATAAACATTATACTTCCAGTACTTACATTAACAAGAATGGGGGTCCCTATGTGGATATGTGAAATGCCAAAGACATCAGTATACTTTGGCATAATTGTATGTATTTTATCAATTATAAAGATGGTATTTAACATTAATAAAAATTTTAAGTTATAAAAAGATAAGTAAATTATAAAAAGAGAATTACCAAAATTAGTATTGGTAATCCTCTTTTCTAATTGTTATAAAAATAATTCATATAAACCTATTATAATAATTATTATAGATGAAATTAATGGTGCAAATTTTCCGCAAACCTTAGATAAATATTTTTTACCAGCAACTTCACCAAGTTTAATAGTTATTATACTTGATAAAAATGTAAAGAGAACAGTTAAAAATATATTTAGTCCAGCAATACTGGCACCAAGTCCAAGTCCAAAATTATTTATAGTAAGAGCAAGTGCGAGAGCTAAACTTTCTTTTGTATCTATGGAGCCAGAGTTGTCCACATCAGCTTGTTCAGGATTGTCCAATATCTGAGATGCTTTAAGATTTCCGATTTCGCAAGCTGGTTTTAAGGCTTTATCACTACGAGTTTTTCTAAAAAAGTCCACAGTTAACCATATTCCAATTCCAATCAACATAATAGAGCCTATTATATTAGCTGATTTTATTGAAAGAAATTTACTAATAGCTAGTCCAATTGACATTGCTATAAACGTACCTAGACTTGTTATTGCCCCAATTAAAATATTTATTAATGGAGTTATGTTTATTTTTTTAATACCATAGGATAGACCTACAGTAAAACTATCTAAATTGGCTGAAAGTGCAAATAAAATTATGGCTAAGAGATCCAAACATATCCCTCCAACATACTCTGTTATACTTTTTAATATATTAATTTGTAGGGAGTGATGTTACAAAACTTTATTGAAACTATTATTATTTTTTTGAATACAATAAAACGTAATTGTATATAACAATAAAAAATAAAAAAATTTGGATATTATAACAATAAAATGCTATAATTTATGTGATATGAAACAAGTAAATTTATACATTTAAATTAATGTAACTTAATTTAAAGTTTTAAATAGATATTTTTAGTATGGGGGTATGTTTATGAATTTTTTGAAAGGTGTTACTATAAGAAAGAAGCTAATAAGTAGTTTTCTTATACTAGCTTTTTTAATAGCAATAGCAGGTGGGGTTGGTATAAACAATGCAAGAAGAATTAACAATAATGCAGAAAGTATGTATTCTGATTCGATTATTGCAATAAAAGACTTAGATAACATTAAATTGAATATAGAAAAAGAAAGAGGATATCTCATAAATTTAATGTGTGATCCAACAGAAAATCAAAATGATAGACAGTATATTAGAAAGCTTATTGAAGTGGATTTAAGAGACAGTAATAAAAAGTCTATGGATGAATATGAAAAAGTGAAATCTACGGATATTGAAAAAAAAGATTATAATGAATTTAAAAATAAATTAGAGAATTATAGAAAAGTTAGAATAAAAGTATTTGATTTAGTTAGTGCCAATAATGAAAATGGAGCTATTGAAGTATATTTAAAAGAAATAAAACCATTAAGAAATGAGATAGTTACTTTAATAGATAAGATTAATAATACAAGACTTGAATCTGTTAAAGGAGATTACTTAGAAAATAAGAAATTATTTAGTAAAGTAACAATTACTCTAACAAGTTTAACAATAATTGGTATAACGGTAGCTATAATTTTAACAGTTGTAATATTAAAAGATATTATGGCATCTCTTAATGAAATAAGAGATTATGCAAAGAGATTATCGAAGTATGATATATCAAAATCAATGAATGTAATTGGACAAGATGAGATAAGTATTATTGCAAAAGATTTAAATTTAGCACAAAATAACATAAAAGGTCTTATAGAAACTATAATTAATAACAGCTTTGCAATGAATAAAATGAGTGAAGAATTAGCTTCCACTGTTATTATAATAAAAAATAAAGTTAATACTATTGATGAAGCAGCTCAAGAAATAAATAGGGGAACACAAGAAAACAGTGCTTCAACAGAAGAAATAAGTGCATCTACAGAAGAAGTAAATTCAAGTGTTGAAGAACTTGCTATAAGGTCTTCAGAAGGTAGTAACAATGCTAATGAATCAAAGGAAAGAGCTTTAAAAGTAAAAGAATATGGAGAAAATGCTATAAAAGAAACCAATGTAATTTATGAAGAAAAGCAACAAAAAATATTAAAGGCTATAGAAGATGGTAAAGTAGTTGCAGAAATAAAAATAATGGCAGATAGTATAGCTCAAATTGCAGAACAAACTAATTTACTTGCATTAAATGCAGCAATAGAGGCAGCAAGAGCAGGAGAGCAAGGAAGGGGATTTGCTGTTGTTGCTGAAGAAGTAAGAAAACTTGCAGAACAATCGGCTGATGCTGTTCTTACAATACAAAATACTATTTCAAAAGTTCAAAATGCCTTTGCTAATCTATCAACTAATAGTAAAGAAGTATTAGATTTTATGGATACTAAGATTAAAAATATACTTAATCATTCATTAAAATCAAGTAATCAATATTATGAGGATTCAGAGTATGTAAGTAGTATGTCAGAAGACTTGGCATCTATGACTGAAGAGATAAATGCTACAATGAATCAAGTTGCAGAAGCAGTTCAAAATATGGCTATGACAGCACAAGAATCAGCAGAAAATACTTCATCTATATTATCAAGTGTAGAAGAAACTATGGATATAATGGATAAAGTATTAAAAACATCTGATGGTCAAGAGGAACTTTCTGAAAAATTAAATACTTTAGTTAAAAAGTTTAAAATAGAATAAATCCCATATAACAAAATAAATATAAAAGAAATAAATAAGAGATGTAAATTATGCTACAAATCATTTACATCTCTTATTTATTTTTTATTATTACTCATAGACATGTAGTATTACTATTTTTAGTATTAATGCTTTTATTAATTATTAAAATCACTTGATTTTTTAAATTTTATTTATAGAAAAGAAAAAACTCATATTATTAATATTCTTTAAGAAAAATAAGCTATTTTTGTTTTATACTGTACTATATATGAAATAAATGTATAAAAAGGTTGAAAAAAATCGAAAATGGAATATAATATATAAACATAGCTATTTTAATATAAAAGGTAAGGGACTTATATTTTTAATTTATTAACATGGGAGGATGTCATATGGATTTTTTAAAAAAAATTAGTATACGAAAAAAGATGATTAGTAGTTTTTTTGTATTGGTTATTTTAATAATTATATCTGGTAGTGTAGGAGTTGTAAATGCTTCAAAATTAAATAATAATTCTAAGGAAATGTATTTTAAATCATTAAAATCAGTTGAATATATTCAAGAAATAAAAAATAATATAGATAAAGAAGAGGCAAGTATTTTAAAGATTGTATATAATGAAGATATGAGTTTAGAAGAAAAAAATAAGATTTCTAGATATATAAATGAAGAGTTAAAACAGAAAAATGTAGATCTTTTTCAAAAGTATGAGGAAATACCTTTTACGGAAGAGGAAAAAAAGGATTATGAACAATTTAAGAAGGAGTTAAACCAATATAGAGAAGCTAGAGAAGAATTAGTAACTTTAGTTAACAAAGGTGATGTAAAAAGCGCAAAAGAATGTTTTTTATCAAAAATAAAGCCTGTTAGAGAACAAGTTGAAAATAAATTAAATGAAATAAGTAGTATGAATGTAAAAGCAGCTAAACTTTCAGATGAAGAGAATGATAGAGTTTTTCAAAATATAGTAGTGGTTTCATTGGTGGTAACAATTATGGGAATTATAATTGCTATATTGTTAGCAGTTGTAATAATAAGAGATATTATTAGTTCGCTTAATAGAATAAGAGGATATGCAAAAAGACTTGCGAGTTATGATTTTTCTACTCCAATAAATGTAAGAGGAACTGATGAACTATGCATGACAGCGATAGATTTAAATACTGCTCAATCTAATGTTAATAGTTTAGTAAAGGAAATATTTACTGATGCAGAAACTATGGGGGCCATGAGTGAAGAATTATCTGCGACTGTTGAAGAAATTACAAGCAAAGTTATTACAATTGATGAAGCTGCAAAAGAAATAAATAGAGGTACAGAGGAATTTAGTGCAAGTACTCAAGAATTAAATGCTTCAATAGAAGAAGTTAATTCTAGTATAGATGAACTTGCTTCTAAATCATCAGAAGGAAGTAACAATTCAAATGCAGCAAAATCAAAATCAGTAGAAATACAACAATACTTAGAAAATGCAATAAATGAAACTAACTTTATCTACAAAGAAAGAGAAGAAAAAATATTAAATGCTATTCAAGAAGGAAAGGTAGTCTCAGAAATAAAGGTTATGGCAGATGGTATAGCACAAATTGCGGAGCAAACTAATTTGCTTGCATTAAATGCGGCCATAGAAGCTGCAAGAGCAGGAGAGCAAGGAAAAGGATTTGCTGTTGTTGCTGATGAAATAAGAAAGCTTGCGGAACAATCATCAGAAACGGTATTAGTTATACAAAATACAATAACACAAGTACAAGGTGCTTTTGAAAATTTATCAGATAATGGAAATAAGTTGCTGGATTTTATGAGTACTAAAGTTAAAGAATTATTAGACAGTTCAGTACAAATTTCACAACAATATTATGATGATTCGGACTATGTAAGTACAATGACAGAAAATTTTGCAGCTATGACAGAAGAAATAAATGCAACTACAACTCAAATAACAGGTGCTGTACAAAATATTGCTACAGGGGCCCAAGATTCATCAGAACATACAAGCGATATATTGAGTGGTATTGATGAAGCAACAAAAGCTATGAATGAAATTGCTAAAACTTCTGAAAATCAAGCTGAAATAGCTCAAAAACTTAATGAATTAGTAGGAAAATTTAAGATTTAAAGATATAATAAATGGGAAGACTATATTAATATAGATCTTCTTTTTTTATATAAATATTAATCCATTAAAATAAATTGAAAATTTTAAAAGTTACTTATTGACAATAAAAAGAAATAGGTGTATCTTATTAATGATAATGATTATCATTTTTAAATAAAAAGGAGTGGGATATTATGAGTGCTTTGATAATAGGAGGAGATAGACTAGGAAGAATAACAGACGAATTATATAAAAAGGGCTTTACTGATATTAAGCATATAACAGGAAGAAAAGGCGGAGAAAGAAAAATAAAAATTTATTCTCAAATGCAAAAAGCTGATTTAACAATAGTTTTGGTGGATTATGTTAACCATGTTATCGTAAACAATTTAAAAAATAAAATTAACAAGAGCAATAAATGTAACAATATCATATATGCCAAAAGATCTTGGTCACATATGGAAAAGTGTATTAATAATTTTATGATAAATAAAAAAGAAAATTAATCATATCTTTTAACATATTTATAAATAACATACTAGAATAATCATATCTTTTAAACATAATATTTAATTTAATTTTAAAGCTGCACACTTTATGTAGCTTTTATTTTTTTATAAATTTATATATTTTTTAAAACTATTGACAATTTTTAATGAGAAAAATATAATATAAATGAACATATGAATATATGTTCAAGTGTAGGAGGGATAAATATGAGTAGTAATTTAAAAGATATTGATAGATGTAGTTGTAATACAATTCATGATGATGTAATAACTAAAGTTAAGGAAGGTATGCCAGAGGATGAGATTTTGTATGACCTTGCTGAGTTATTCAAGGTGTTTGGGGATACTACAAGGACTAAAATACTATATGCTTTATTTGAAGCAGAGATGTGTGTATGTGATTTGGCTACATTACTTGGAATGAGTCAATCAGCAGTATCACATCAACTTAAAGTATTAAAGCATACAAGACTTGTTAAGCCAAGACGTGATGGAAAAGTGGTTTATTATTCTTTAGATGATGATCACATAAAAAGAATTTTTAATTGTGGACTTGAGCACATAAATGAAAAGTGATTTGGGGGTAGATCAATGAGTGATAATGCAAAGAAAGAAATAATATTAGAAGGATTATGTTGTGCAAATTGTGCGGCTAAGATAGAGAGAAGTGTAAGTAAATTAGATGATGTTGATAATGCTCATTTAGATTTTGTTTCAAAAAAACTTACTATAGAAGCTAAGAATAGTGACAAGATAGAGGAGACATTGAATAAAGCAATAAAAATAGTAAATAATATAGAGCCAGATGTAAAAATAATATTTGAGAGTGACCATAAAAGTCAAGGACACAATCATTCGCATATTCACTCACATGGAGAAGAGGTAAGTAAAAAAGATTTTATAATATTTGGACTTGGAACTATAATTTTTATAGTAGCTATGGTATTTAGATTTTCATTTAAAATAGAATTATCATTATTTTTGATAAGTTATATTTTGATTGGTGGAGAAGTTATTTTAAGAGCTTTAAAGAATATTTTAAGAGGACAAATATTTGACGAAAATTTTTTGATGGTTATTGCTACAGTGGGGGCTTTTTCTATAAAGGAATTTCCAGAAGGCGTTGCAGTTATGTTATTTTATCAAATTGGAGAATTTTTTCAAGATAAAGCTATTGAGCGTTCAAGAGGTTCTATAAGTGACCTTATGAATATAAGACCTGATTATGCAAATATAAAAATTGGAGAAAATATAAAAAAAGTATTTCCAGAAGATGTTAAAATTAATGATGTTATAGTAGTTAAGCCAGGAGAAAAGATTCCGTTAGATGGTTTGGTAGTAGAAGGAAATTCTATGCTAGATACTTCTGCGTTAACAGGAGAATCTATACCACGAGAAGTACAAGTAGGTAGTGAAGTTTTAGGTGGGTTTTTAAACAGAAATGGATTACTTGCTATTAAGGTTACAAAGGAATTTAAGGAATCAACGGTTTCTAAGATATTAGACTTAGTTCAAAATGCAAGTTCTAAAAAAGCAGCTACAGAAAATTTTATAACTAAGTTTGCAAGGTTTTATACTCCTGTAGTTGTTGTTACAGCAGTTATGCTTGCTATAATTCCACCACTTGTAATTAATGATGCTGAGTTTTCTAAGTGGTTATATAGAGCATTAATTTTCTTAGTAGTATCTTGTCCATGTGCTTTAGTAGTATCAATACCTTTAAGTTTCTTTGGAGGAATTGGAGCTGCATCTAGAAATGGTGTATTAGTAAAGGGTGGTAATTATTTAGAAGCACTTAATAGTGTGGAAACCGTTATTTTTGATAAAACAGGAACATTGACAAAGGGAGTATTTAATGTAACAGAAGTAAGTCCAGTAAGTGGTATCACTAAGGAAGAATTACTAGAATATGCAGCCTATGCAGAAAGTTATTCTAATCATCCTATAGCAACTTCAATATTAAATTATTATAATAAGCTTGTTAACAAAGAAGAAATAGAAGATTATAATGAAATATTTGGACATGGAATATCTATAAGTTTTAAAGGAAAACAAATACTTGTAGGTAATAATAAATTAATGGATAAAGAAAATATTAAATATAGGAAAGTTAAAGATATAGGTACTATAATATATGTTGCCGTGGATAAAGAATATAAGGGATATATATTAATTTCGGATGAAATAAAAGAAGATTCAAAAGAAGCTATAAAATCTCTTAAAGATATAGGAGTTAAAAAAACTGTAATGCTTACAGGGGATAGCAAAGAAGTTGGAGAAAAGGTTGCAAGTGTGCTAGGAGTGGATGAAGCCTACACCGAATTGTTACCAAATAATAAAGTTGAAAAATTAGAAGAAGTTTATAGCAATAAATCATCAAGAGGAAAGATTATTTTTGTAGGCGATGGAATAAATGATGCGCCAGTTTTAGCTAGAGCGGATATAGGTATAGCTATGGGGGGACTTGGATCAGATGCTGCTATTGAAGCTGCTGATGTAGTTATTATGACAGATGAACCTTCTAAGATAGTTAGTGCTATAAAGATAGCTAGAAAAACAAGAAGGATTGTGCTTCAGAATATAACATTTGCACTAGGAGTTAAGTTAATAGTATTAATACTTGGTGCAGTTGGTATTGCAAATATGTGGGAAGCTGTTTTTGCAGATGTAGGAGTTGCTTTGATTGCTGTATTAAATGCTATGAGGGTATTAAAATATAATGTTTAAAATTTAATATTAAAGCATTAAAAAGGTACTATGAAAATAGTGCCTTTTTTTATACCACAAATAAGTATAATATTATTAAAACTATATACATTGACAATAGTTTACTATGCATATTATAATTCACATGTTATTAAATTTTGACAAAACATAAGAAAATCTGTTGAAAAGGGGTAAAAAATATGGAAAAACAAAAAATGAAGCAAGTCATATGTGATTTAATCGATGAAAATTCAGAGAAAATTATATCCATAGCAAAAGAAATAGAAAAAGAACCAGAACTTGGATATAAGGAATTAAAAACATCAAAAAAAATTACAGATTTTTTTGATGTTTTAGGTTTGAATTATAAAAGTGGACTTGCATTAACAGGGGTAAAAGCTAAATTAAAAGAAGAAACAAAAGGACCTAATGTAGCAATATTAAGTGAGCTTGATGGAGTAATTTGCTTTGATAGTCCAAAATCTGATAAAAAAACAGGGGCATCTCATACATGTGGACATCATTTACAAATGGCAGCTATGCTAGGGGCAGCACTTGGACTTAAAAAAGCAAATATTGAGGATGAATTATATGGAAATGTAACTTTTATGGCAGTTCCATCAGAAGAATATATTGAAATTGCATATAGAAGTAAGCTAAAGGAAGAAGAAAAGGTTCATTTTTTAGCGGGAAAACAAGAATTAATTTATAATGGTGAATTTGACGATGTTGATATAGCAATGATGTTTCATTCATTAAAAAATTGTCCAACTCCTATAGTTGCTACTGGTGAAACTAGTAATGGATTTTTAGGAAAGACAATTCACTATAAGGGAAAAGCAGCTCATGCAGCAGAAGCACCTCATGCTGGAGTAAATGCTTTAAATGCAGCTATGCTTGGAATAATGGGAATTAATGCATTAAGAGAGACTTTTAGAGATGAGGATTCTATAAGAGTACATCCTATTATTACAAAGGGTGGAGATACTGTAAACAGTGTTCCGTCAGATGTAAGAATGGAGTCTTATGTAAGGGCGAAAAACATAAAAGCTATGAAGGAAACTAATGAAAAAGTTGATCGTGCACTACTTGCTGGTGGTTATGCAATTGGTGCAGAAACTACTATAAATACAATTCCAGGACATCTTCCATTAAGATGTTCATCAATTATGAATAACATATTTGAGGAAAATGCAAAAGAATTGTTACCAGAAGAACAAGTTATAGATGCAGGACATTTTACAGCTTCAACAGACATGGGAGATGTTTCTAATTTAATACCATCAATACATCCTTTTATAGGAGGAGTTTCAGGAAATCTTCATACAAAAGATTTTAAAGTTGAAGATTATGAGGCAGCATTAATTTTACCAGCAAAATTAATGGCTATGACTGTTGTAGATCTATTATTTGATAATGCTAAAGAAGGCGAAAAAGTTATAGAAGCTTTTGAACCTACATTTGAAAGTAAGGATGAATATATAAAATTTTTAGAAGGTTGTTTTGAAAGAAAGGTGAACTAATGAAGAATTGGAAAAATCATATTATTGTTTTAGTTATGGTTATTGTAGCTGAATTTATAGGAGTTATGAAGTTTAAAGTGGGACCAGGAACTTTAGTATTTTTACCTATGCTTTACGCACTTATAATTGGAATATTTTTAGGTCCTAAGTTTTTAAAAATTGTAAATGAGAAAGATATGAAAGATGCAGGAACGTTTATTACGATTTCATTAATGCTTTTAATGGCAAGATACGGAACTACAATAGGACCAACTCTTCCTAAAATTATAAAATCAAGTCCAGCACTTGTATTGCAAGAGTTTGGTAATATAGGAACCGTATTTTTAGGAGTGCCTTTAGCAATATTCTTGGGATTAAAAAGGGAAACAATTGGTGCTGCCCATTCTATATCTCGTGAACCTAATATTGCTTTAATCAGCGATATATATGGATTAGATGGAGAAGAAGGAAAAGGGGTAATGGGAGTTTATATTTGCGGAACTGTTTTTGGAACAGTCTTCTTTGGATTAATTGCGACTTTCTGTGCTGCATATACTCCATTACATCCATATTCATTAGCAATGGCATCAGGTGTTGGAAGTGCTAGTATGATGACAGCGGCAGTTGGTTCTTTAAGTGCTATGTTTCCCAATATGCAAGAAACATTAACTGCCTTTGGAGCAGCAAGTAATATGTTATCAGGACTTGATGGACTTTATATGTCTTTATGGGTTGCAATTCCACTTGCAGAATGGCTTTATAGAAAGGTTTATAGAATAAAATATGGTGTACAACCTCCAAAGGTTGAAAAAAAGAGCGTAGTATCTAAGGAGGTTTAAACTATGAAAATTGGAAAGACTTTATTTATATTAATTTTAATGGGGATATTATCTCTAGTAGGAAATCTAGTTGGCCATAAACATGGAATATTTGAAGCGTTACCGGGAATGGCCATACTTATATTAATATCTATAGTTGGAATAATACTCGCCAAGATAATGCCAGGTAAGATACCTGCCGTTGCATATATTGTTACATTAGGTTGTGTAATTACTTATCCAGGATTTCCAGGAGCAGCAATGGTTTCAAAATGTATGACAAAAGTAGATTTTTTATCTCTAACTACTCCTATACTTGCATATGTAGGTATTTCTATAGGAAAAGATTTAGATAGTTTTAAAAAATCAGGCTGGAGAATTATTGTTGTATCATGTGCTGTATTTATAGGAACTTATTTAGGATCAGCAGTAATAGCTCAACTTATATTAAAATCTTTAGGACAAATATAGAGTTTTAATAATGCAAAAAATATAAAAATAAAATCCATATATAAAAAGACCGAATATATTAAGTATACTCGGTCTTTTTTGCTAATAGCATATAAAACTATCTATTTGTCTTAAATCTACTCCAAAATAAACCCAACGACGACGTACCCATCTAAAACCTGCTATGGAGCGTCTGCCAACATAAATTATATATGCCCAAAATGAAGTTCCGTTATTTAACCATATATAAGTATATTTGTATCTACAAAATTTAATTGAACCAGGATCAACGGCTTTAACATTTATTCCATTTTTACCTTCAGATTTTGATGGAGTAAATGGAGGAGGAGGACCTGATGGAGGACCTTGATTCATTCCACCTCCTGGGCCAAAACCGTCGCTCGGGCCAATATTTCCACCTGGGAATCCAAAAGGAGGAGGACCCGGTGGGAATTGTCTAAAATTTGGATTAAAAGACACTTATAAAACACTCCTTGTAAGTAATACACTATATAATATGTCTTTAAGTTTATAAGCGTTAAAGATTAAAGAGATTTTTCTTTTAAATTTTTAATGATCCTTGGAAGAAGATCTTCAATAGTACCTACAAGTCCGTAATTAGCAATTTTAAATATTGGTGCATCGGGATCTTTATTTATAGCAATTATTATATCTGATGAAGATATTCCTGCGATATGTTGAATTGCACCAGAAATCCCCAGTGCAAAATAGAATTTAGGGGAAACTGTTTTACCAGTTTGTCCAATCTGATGACTATAATCTATAATGCCTTCATCAACAGCAGCACGAGATGCACCGATTTTAGCATCTAGGAGTGACGCTAATTCTTTTACTAGATTCATATTGCTAGAATCTCCAATGCCGCGCCCAACAGCTACAATAACTTCTGCATCTTCAAGGTGCAAATTTTCACTAGGAAATTGGCATATATCTAAAATATGTGTTTTACATTTAGGTAAGTTAAAGTTAGTACAGTTTATTATTTCACCTTTTCTAGAATAGTCAGGTTTAAGTGCTTTCATAATTTTAGAACGAACAGTTGCCATTTGTGGTCTGTGGTTTGGGCATACAATAGTAGCCATTAAGTTTCCACCGAAGGCAGGTCTTGTTTGTTGTAGCAATTTTTCTTTGGAATCTATTTCTAAAATTGTGCAATCTGCTGTGAGTCCTGTATTTAATTTAGAAGCTATTCGTGGTGCAAGAGAACGACCATAAGGTGTAGCACCTAATAGAACTATTTCAGGTTTATTATCCTCTATAAGTTTAGAGATAACAAATGAATAATTTTCATCGCTGTAATTAAAAAATTTAGAATCATCTATACAGTATACAAAGTCAGCACCATATGCTATTAAGTCCTTGCAACTTTTATCTAAATTTTCTCCTAATATAATTGCGGAAACTTTTGTATTTAAATCCTTTGACAAATCTGTTGCTTTCCCTAAAAGTTCAAATACAACATTTTCAATTACGCCATTTTTATGCTCTGCAAATACAAAGATTCCTTTGTAAGAAGATATATCAATAGTTTTAACTGCGTCTTTTTTTAATTCTATAGCATTAAATTTACATACACTTACGCAAGAACCACAAAGAGTACAGTTATCTTTAATGACTGCTTTTTTATTTTCAATTTCTATAGCCCCAAAAGGACAAGTATTTGCACACATTTTACATCCTACACATTTGTCCTTTAATATAGTTATACTACTCATATAAGTTTACCTCCTATTTTGATACTGATAGCCCCATAGATAATAGTTTATCTACTAATTCACTCGCTTGTCTATCTGGATTTCCATCTATAATTTCGCTGGTTATATCATACTTAGGTATAAAAGTTTTTACTACTTGAGTTGGAGAACCATTTAAACCTGTTAATGTAGTATCGGCATTTATATCATTTGCAGTTAGCATAATAACTTTTTTATCAAATGACTCTCTTAAATTTTTAATAGATGGAAGTCTAGGAACATTTATATCTTCCACTACAGTAATAAGAGCTGGAAGGGTAGATTCTATTATTTCATAACCGTTTTCTATAAGCCTTTTACATCTTATGTACCCCTCTTTTAGTTCCTTAATTTCACTTACGTATGTTATATATGGGATATTTAGTTTACCAGCAAGACTTGGACCTACTTGTGCTGTATCTCCATCTGTAGCTTGTTTACCACATATTATAAGATCATAATCATTTATATATTGAATTCCCATAGAAAGAGTGTATGCTGTAGCAAGAGAATCTGCGCCGGCAAAAGCTCTATCACTTAAAAGATAAGCTTCATCTACTCCAAGGGACATAGTTTGTTTTAATAAAATAGAAGTATTAGGAATTCCCATACTTATGGCAGTAACTTTACTATTAAATTTATCTTTTAGTCTAAGGGCTTCTTCTATGGCAAAGGTATCAAATGGATTTATAATTGATTCTATACCTTCTCTAATAATAGTATTGGTTTCTTTATTCATCTTTACTTTAGTAGTTGCAGGAACTTGTTTAACACATACAATTACGTTCATTTTATCACCTACTCCTCAAAAAGATTTCCACAATTTAATCTATTATCAGGATCAAATAGAAGCTTTAAAGATTTCATTTCTTTTAGCCCTGAAGTACCTACCATTTGTTTAAATAAAGATGTTTTTAATTTACCAACACCATGTTCTGCAGAGATAGTCCCACCCATAGAAACAATTTTTTTTGACCAAGAATTGTAAAGTTCTTTTCCTTTTTTATAATGATCCATATTCTTAGGAATTATATTTACATGAAGATGATTATCGCCTATATGTCCAAAGATAACTGACTGTAAATTAGAAGCTTCTAATGAATCATTGTATAATTTCATAACTTCTTTTAACTTTGAGTTAGGAACTGCCATATCTGTTCCAAGCTTTGTAAGAGAAGGGTATTCTTTTCTTATTTCATCTATAAGAAGATTTACTGCTTCTGGAACTGCATGTCTAAAAAAGTGAAGTTGTTCTTCGGCTTGTGAATTTGTCGCAACCCAGGTGTGAGCCTCGCATCCTCCACAGTTTTTCATTAACGTACCTACCTTAAGAAGTGTATTTAAGTTTTTATCATTGCTTATATCGTGATACTCACTATATATTGCTGTATGAAAATTTTCAGGCAAATCTAGAAGCTTTTCAAAAGCTGGATTTTTTTCTTTTTCTTTTCTTATTAAATTTAAAGCTTTATTATTAAAAAATTCTATAGCTGCAGGATTCAGATTTTCTCGAAGAGATTCAACGAAGTTTAGAGATTTTTCTTCAGAATCGAAAAATGCTGTTACGCCATATATTGATTTAGGCTTTTTTAAAAGCTTTATTTGAATTTCTGTAATAATTCCAAGAGTTCCTTCAGAGCCTATGAAAAGATCTATTAAGTCCATATCTTCCATTGCATAATATACTGAAGCATTTTTAACTTTTGGCATAGAGTATTTTGGAATACATCCTTCAATAACACGTCCAGAATCTGTAGTTATTGAGAATTTACCATTTTTTATCGTGTTTTCTCCTCGTTTAATGGAAAAGGTATCTCCAGTAATTAAAATAATTTTTAATCCTTCTATATAATTTCTAGTTGGACCATATTTAAAAGAACAGGCTCCTGAGGCATTACATGCTACCATGCCAGCTATCGCAGCTGTTGATTCTGTAGGGTCAGGAGAAAAGAAAAATTCATCCGAAGATCGAAGTTGTTTTAGTGAATTTAAGGAATTTTCATTCCAATTTTTAGTGTCAAAATTTTTATTTTTTAATGTAGTTCTTAGTTCACAGAGTATAACACCAGGTTCAACTGTAACTAAAAAAGTATCTAAATTTTTGTCATAACTTAGAGCTTTTATATTGTTCATCTTACTCAAATTTAGTATATGACCATTTTTAGGTACTGCACCAGCAGTAATACCTGTACGTGCCCCTTGTACAGTTACTGGTGTTTTCGTATTATTTAGGTATAACAGTATATCCTTTATTTCCTGTTCGGTTTTAGGAAATGAAATAGATTCTGCTAACCCAATTTTTCGGGATTCATCTCGAAGATAATCTTGATGCTCCTTCTGTAATTGTTTTATGAGAATATTTCCCATTTGAAATTTCCCCCTTTTTGTAGTAATTTAAATATTAAAATAAAACCAAAATGGTAATAAAAATACAATTTGAAATTAAGTATAACTTAATTTTATTATTTTTTAAAGATTTATTGGAATATTTATGTGAAATTTTCAAAAAATGATGGAAAATATTATAAAATAATCAACATTTTATTCGAGTATTGTTTTATCTACGATTTTAAGGAGATTTAATATGGACATAAGTAATAAGGAAGTTATAAATCAAGAACAAATTATAAAACAAGATGAAGAATTTTATAAAAAATTAATAAAAGTATTGCCAGATGCAGTATTTTTAGAGAGAGATAAAAAAATTATATTTGCAAATGATGAGGGAATTAAACTTTTAGGTGGAATACATAAAAAAGATATTTTAGGAAAAGATGTAGTAGAATTTTTGCATGAAAAATTTGAAGAAATAATAAAACCTAAAGTAGAAAGCAAGCTTAATGATAATGAAGAAGTTAGGGAACAGAAGATAGTAAAGTTAAATGGTGAAGTAATAGATGTTGAAGTTAAGTATATATATATTTCTCCAAATAAAAATAGTGAGGATAAAATTAAGGCTGTAATAGTTAGAGATATAACTAAAAGGAAAAGGTATGAAAAGGCTTTAAGAGAGAGTGAATCACTTCATAGAAAACTTACAGAATTACTTCCAATGGCGGTGTGTATTCACGACTACGATAAAATAGAATTCGCCAATAAAAATTGTGCAGAAATTTTAGGAATTGAAGATAAAAATAAACTTATAAACAGAAGTATTTTTGAGTTTATATATAAAGATAATATTAGTCCTTCTAAAAAGCGTTTAAAAAAGATTGAGGACTACGGAGAAAAGATTTTACCTTCATTTAATAATAAAGCTATTTGTGTAAATGGAAAGATTATAGACATTGAAACATGGTCTACAACGTTATATGATGGAAATACAGTAAAGATATTATCTGTATTTAGGGATATAACTGATTATTTACAATTAGAAAAGATAAAACAAAGAGCAGAAGAAAATAGAATATTGTTAGAGAAGGAGAGAGAGTTTAATAAGATTAGAACAGAGTTTTTTGCAAATTTATCGCATGAATTGAAGACTCCTTTAAATATAATCTTAGGTTCTCAACAACTTCTTAATTTATATTTGGGAAATTTAAATAAATCAGAAGCTAATTTCCCCAAAATTAAACAAAATTTAAAAATATTAAAGCAAAATTGTAATAGGTTACTGAGATTGATTAATAATATAATAGATATTACTATAATCAATTCAGGATTTTTTGGAATGAATTTAAAGAACCAAAATATAGTAAGTATAATAGAGGATATAACTCTTTCTGTAGTTGACTATGCCAAAAACAACGATATAAAAATTATATTTGATACAGATATTGAAGAGAAAATAACACTTTGTGATGAGGAGAAAATAGAGAGGATAATGTTAAATTTATTATCCAATGCTGTTAAGTTTACTCCAAAGGGTGGAAATATAAAAGTTAATATACATGATGATGGGGATAGAATAAAAATTACTGTAAGAGATAACGGAATAGGAATACCTAAGGATAAAACACATATAATATTTGATAGATTTACTCAGGTGGATAAATCATTTACTAGAAGTACAGAAGGTAGTGGTATAGGGCTTTATTTAGTTAAAGCATTAGTTGAGATGCATAATGGAAGGATAAGTGTAGATACCAAGTATGGAGAGGGAAGTGAGTTCATAATAGATCTTCCAATAAAAATAGGGGATGACAAAGAATGCGCTAGTGAGAAAGATAATTTTAATACTACTTTAAAGGAAGATAAGCTAAAGAAGGTTGAAATTGAATTTTCAGATATATATAATATTTAGTTTTAATTAATATAGCCTGTAATAATTTAATCTAGAATTAGGAGAATTATAATGGACATTAGATTATTTTTTGATTTTTTGATGAATCTTGATAAGTATTTATACATTATGGTTCAAAGATATGGAATAGTTATATATGCAATTATATTTACTATAATATTTTTAGAAGCAGGTATAATTGTAATGTCATTTTTACCAGGAGATTCTTTAATTTTTATTATAGGTACATTAACGTCTATGAAAGTTTTAAAATTAATTTTAGTTATTCCTATTTTGTTTGTAGCAGTAATCTTAGGAGATGCTATAAATTATTCTATAGGGAAAATTTTAGGCCATAAGCTGATAAATAGAAATAAGAATATATTTATAAAAAAGAATTATTTAGAAAAAGCACATAATTTTTATAGAGAAAACGGAAGAATATCAATAATATTAGGAAGGTTTATTCCTGTAGTTAGAAGTTTCGTGGCTTTTGTTGCTGGAATTGCAACTATGAATTTTAATAAATTTATTTTGTATTGCATAGTAGGAGGAAGTTTAAGGGTTATAATATTTTTATTTGGAGGATATTATTTAGGGACTTTTGAGATTGTAAAAAATAATCTTCAAATAATTATTGCTATAATTATGGTTATCTGTGTAATTCCTGGCATAATAGGATTTATGAAAAAAAAGTAAAGTAAAAAAAGTCTTTGATAGTGGATTAATCAAAGACTTTTTTGTTGTGAATTCTATTTAATACTAAGTAGGTATGAGAATAAATATTTTTTTCATCTGTGATTCCTTGAATTTTTTCAACGGTGTTCCAATAACATTTATTTATACTTGGAAAAAAGGTATCCCCACTAAAATTATGGTGTATTTTAGTCATATAAATTTTTTCAGTATAAGGAAGTAGCATAGAAAATATTTCACCACCACCTATAACAAAATACTCTTTTTTATCATTTACAAAGGATTTTAACATATTTATTTTATGAATAATTTTTATATTACAATTCGTAATGTTAAAGTTTTTATTCTTTGTTAAGATTATATGTTTTCTATCCGGAAGTAATCTTGGAAGAGCCTCAAAAGTTTTTCGTCCCATAATCATAGTCTTACTTTCTCTTAAAGTAACTTTTTTAAAATATTTTAAATCATTTGGAAGATACCAGGGCAGAGAATTTTCTTTACCTATAACATTATTTTCTCCAACTGCAACTATAATACTTAACATATATTTTCTCTCCTATAGCAAAGTGTTAAATTTATTATATAGTATTTAACATTTACTTTTAAATATAAAATTAATAATAAAGACAACTTCGTAAGCTATACCTGATGCAATTAAGGGACCAACGGGGACCCCACCTAATAGGGATACACCAACTATAGAACCAAGTATAATTCCAGTTAAAGTATCTGTGCTTCCTTTTAAAAATCCAATTCCTTTTGAAGCTAAAACTGCTACTATAGCTCCACACAAAAAACATACAATACCCTTTAAATTAAATGCATTTTTTATGTTTTTAGTAAATTCAGGGTTTTTAATTATAGGGATAAGCATCCATATCATAAGAAATGTCATTCCCAAATCCATAAAATAATTTTCCATAAAAGTAATACATTTTTTTGTGTTAAAAAAGGATACCATAAGCATGACTATAGTTGCAATTCCTAGACTTTTATTTTTGCTTACAATGGATAAAAATATTAATATTAATAAAATAATTTTAGATGACATAACATATCTCCTAAAAAGTTCTATAATTTATAATACTAATTTTTTTCAAGTTTGATATTGACATACCAGAAAATGGAGTGTAAAATAGATTTTAAAATTGAATATAAATTGATAAATCTTATCAAGAGAGGTTGAGGGACTGGCCCTATGAAACCCAGCAACAGCTAATTTTTCATTTGAATTAGAAATGTGCTAATTCCAGCAGGAGATTTTCCTGAAAGATAAGAGGTGTATTTTAGAATATATAATTTAGATTTTATAATCGCTTCTTAGTTTCTAAGAAGCGATTTTTTTATATAAATAAAAAGGGGGAAATACAATGAATAATAATTG
The DNA here is from genome assembly GCF_900176615.1 of Clostridium massiliodielmoense. GTDB lineage: Bacteria > Bacillota > Clostridia > Clostridiales > Clostridiaceae > Clostridium_H > Clostridium_H massiliodielmoense. The sequence continues at coordinate 1,565,732 of NZ_FXLO01000009.1, read as the reverse complement.
GAAAAAGGGGACTATATGTATACAAGAAGGGTATACTCCAAAGTCGGGGGAACCAAGAGTATTACCAATATATCAAAGCACGACTTACAAGTACAATGATCCAGATGAAGTAGCAGCACTATTTGATTTAAAAGCTGAGGGTTATATGTATTCAAGAATAAGTAATCCTACAGTAGCTGCCTTTGAAGAAAAAATAGCAGCTCTTGAAGGAGGAGTTGGAGCATTGGCTGTGGCATCAGGTCAATCTGCAACTACACTTTCCATATTAAATGTGTGTAAAAGTGGGGAACATGTTGTTGCAGCATCAACTCTATATGGAGGAACATATACTCTATTTTCTACAACATTAAAAAAATTTGGTATAGATGTAACTTTTGTAGATCCTGAAGCAACAGAAGAAGAAATTATAAAAAATTGTAATGAAAATACCAAAGCTATTTTTGGAGAAACAATCGGAAATCCAGGACTAAATGTATTGGATTTTGAGAAGTTTTCAAATGTAGCAAAAAAAATTAAAGCGCCTTTTATTGTAGATAACACAATTGCCACACCATATCTTTGTAATCCGCTAAAACTTGGAGCAAATATAGTTGTACATTCAGCTACTAAGTATATAGACGGTCATGCAACAACAGTAGGTGGAGTTATTATAGATGGTGGAAATTTTGATTGGAATAATGGCAGATTCAAAGATTTTACTGAAGCAGATCCAAGTTATCATGGTATTAAATATACCGAAACTTTTGGAGAAAGTGCGTACATTGTAAAGGCACGTGTTCAACTTTTAAGAGATTTAGGAGTTTGTACTAGTCCATTTAATGCTTTTTTATTTAGTCTTGGTCTTGAAACATTACACCTTAGAATGGAAAGACATAGTGATAATGCTATAAAACTTGGTAGATTTTTAGAAAGTCATGACAACGTTAGTTGGGTAAGTTATCCATTGCTTGAAAGTCATCCAACTTATAAAACTGCAAAAAAATATTTACCTAATGGGGCTAGTGGAATTTTAACATTTGGAGTTAAAGGTGGAGTTGAAGCAGGAAAACAATTTATAAGAAATCTTAAATTAGCTGCACTTGTTGTACATTTAGGAGATGCTAGAACTTCTGTACTTCATCCAGCTAGTACGACACATAGACAGCTTACGGAAGAAGAACAATTATCAGCAGGGGTTACTCCTGATTTAATAAGAGTATCTGTTGGAATTGAAGACATAGAGGATATAATAGAGGACTTTGATCAAGCACTAAATAATATTAAGTAATGAAAGGACGGGATAAGGATGCCTATAATAATACCAGAAAATTTGCCAGCAAGTAATACTCTTACTGGGGAGAATATATTTGTTATGCATGAAGCTAGGGCGTTAAGTCAGGATATAAGACCATTAAAAATATTAATTTTAAATTTAATGCCACAAAAAATCCAAACAGAAACTCAACTTTTAAGACTTCTAGGTAATACTCCATTACAAGTTGATGTTAGGTTACTTCATATAGAATCTCATGAATCTAAAAATACATCAAAACAGCATATGCTAAGATTTTATGAAACTTTTAACGATGTGAAAAATGAAAAATTTGATGGAATGATAATAACAGGGGCTCCAGTTGAAACTTTAGAATATGAAGAAGTTGACTATTGGAAAGAGTTAAAGAAGATAATGAATTTTTCAGTTACAAATGTTACATCCACCTTGCATATATGTTGGGGTGCTCAAGCCGGATTATACCATCATTATGGAATACCTAAGCATATATTAAAAAAGAAAATGTTTGGAGTATTTAAACACACATTAAATAAAGATGGTGTGCAGCTTTTAAGAGGATTTGATAATGAGTTTTATGTACCACACTCAAGACATACGGAGGTTCTAAGAGAAGATGTACTTAAAATTCCAGAACTTAAAATTTTATCAGAATCAGAAGAATCGGGTTTATATATAGTAGCTACAAAAGAAGCAAAGCAAATATTTGTAATGGGACATTCAGAATATGATCCAGATAGTTTAAAGTGGGAGTATGACAGGGATATTGGAAAAGGGATGGATATTGAAGTACCAAGAAACTATTATCCAGATGATGATCCAACAAAAGAACCTATTGTAAGATGGAGATCTCATGCTAATTTGCTATTTTCAAATTGGTTAAATTATTACGTATATCAAGAAACACCATATGAGCATAAATAAGTATTATAGGGTATTTTAATATAAAATAGAATTAGTGGGGGCTATTTTTAAAAATATATTGTAGAAGAATAAATGTATAAAAGAATATTAACTTTATAAATTAAAAGGGTAAGCTTTCTCGTTAAAGCTTACCCTTTTGCACAGTTCTGACAACTCAAAGCTGTCAATGCCTAGATATTTAGGCAATAATTTATTTTTAATGGGGGAATTATGAATAATGTTTGTATCAAGTACAACTTATTAAAGAGTATAGACAAAATAAAAATTTTTAAACATATTATTAAAAAATATTTAAGAAGTTAAAAAATAATGATAATGATTACATTAATAAAATAACTCTAATTAGTTGCATATGCAACTAATTAGAGTTATACTGTAAAAATGGTTGCGTATGCAACTAGTTTTTGTAGGGAGGGAAATAAAATTCATAATTTAAATAGAGAGCCTTTAGGAAAATATATTTCACAATTATATAGAAAGAGTAGTTCTGTGTTAAGTAGAAAATTTAGTAAATATGGAATAGGATATGGACAATATATGTTTCTTATTGTGCTGTACAAACAGGATGGAATAAACCAAGAAGAAATATCTGAAAGGTTAAATATATATAAAGGAACTACTGCAAGAGCTATAAAGAAGTTAGGGGAAGCTGGACTAGTAAAAAGGTGTAGAGATGAGCAAGATAAGAGGGCATATAAGGTTTATTTAACAGATAAAGCTAAAGATATTAAAGAAGAATTTTTTAATATCTTAGATGAGTGGGATACTGAATTAGTCGCGGGAATTACAGAAGAAGAAATATTGCAAACTATAGAAGTATTAAAGAGTATTTGCAAAAATCAAAGTACAAATTGGGAGGAATAATATGAAAGAACAAAGAATGTTAGGAGAAGAACCTATAGGAAAATTATTGTTAAAATATTCAATACCAGCGATTATAGGAATGCTTGTTAATGCATTATACAATATCGTTGATAGAATATTTATTGGACATATTCCTAATGTTGGAGCTTTAGCAATAACAGGTGTTGGTATTACTATGCCTATAATGTATATATTATTGGCTTTTGGTATGTTAGTTGGTATAGGAACTACTGCTAATATATCCATAAAAATGGGACAGGGGAAAAGAGAAGATGCAGAAAAGTTATTAGGAAATTGTTTTACTTTAAGTATAATAATTTCCATTATTTTAACTGTAATAGGTATTTTATTTGTAAATAAGATATTAGGGGTTTTTGGTGCAAGTGAAAATACACTTTACTATGCAAAAGAGTATATAAATATAATATTATTTGGAGCTATTTTTAATATATTAAATTTTGCATTAAATAGTACAATAAGAGCTGATGGAAGCCCTAAAATGGCAGCATTTACTATGATATTAGGTTGCTTAGTTAACATTATTTTAGATGCTGTTTTCATATTTGTATTTAATTTAGGAATAAAGGGAGCTGCACTTGCAACGGTAATAGCTCAAATAATATCAACAATATGGATAATTTATTATTATACTAAAGGAAATTCAAATTTAAAGTTAAAGAAAGAGAATTTTAAATTAGATGGACAACTTGTTAAGATTATATTTACAATAGGTGTTGCTCCATTTTCAATGCAAATTGCATCTAGTGCTGTACAAGTTATAACTAATAACACTTTAAAACTTTATGGTGGGGATTTAGCAATTGGAGCAATGGCAGTAATCTTATCTATAGCAATGGTATTTTTGATGCCTATATTTGGAATTAATCAGGGATCACAGCCAATTATAGGATATAATTATGGAGCTAAAAAATATCATAGAATGAAGGAAACAGTTAAATTATCTATAATAGCTGCTACAATTATATTAATTATAGGAAGTGTTTTAATTCAATGTTTCCCAGAAGCTGCAATAAAGGTATTTAATAAAGATGATAAACTTTTAGAAATAGGGGTAAAGGGAATAAGAACATTCTTAATAATGATGCCAGTTATAGGAATTTCTATAATAGGATCTAATTATTATCAATCAGTAGGAAAAGCTAAAACTGCAATGTTTTTAAGTTTGTTAAGACAAGTGATATTGTTTATTCCATTAATGATTATTTTACCTAGAGTTAATGGGCTTGGATTAACTGGTATTTGGCTTACAGGAGCTTTAAGTGATGGACTTTCTACACTAATAGCTGGAGGATTTTTAGTATCAGAATTTAAAAGTATAAAGGAAAATAGATTTAAAAAAGAATTTTAAATATTAAAAGTAAATCTCCTAAAACTATTTATTACATAGTTTTAGGAGATTATTTTTTTATGATTTTTAGAAAATTTTATTAAATCCTTGTCCTTGAACTTCGGCTGTATCGGTAATTGATATAAATGCATTTTCATCAATTTCTCCAACAAGTTGTTTTATTCTAGGAACTTGTCTTGGAGAGACTATACAATAAAGTATGTTTATTTTTTCTTTTGTATAAGCACCTTCACCATAAAGAATTGTAATTCCACGATGAAGTCTATTCATTATAGCATAGGACATATCGCTTTGCTTTCGTGTAACTATTATAAGCATTTTTTGTTTGCTAAAACCTCTTAAAACTCTATCTGTAAATGCTCCTGTTATATACATCATTATAAGAGTGTATAATCCAGTTTCAATTCCTAAAAAAGAAGAACCAACAGATACAATAATAAGGTTAAAAATAAAACTTGCAAAACCAACGTCGATGTCAAATTTCTTTTTAATGATCATGCTTATTATGTCTATTCCCCCAGTTGAACCATGATTTGAAAATATTATACCTACACCGAGGCCACTTAAAACTCCACCGTATATTGAATAAAGTAATCTATTAGTAGGCGAAGAAGTAAGTATCTTTGAAAGTGGGGAAGTAAGCATAATTGTTAATGATAATGATACGGTTCCTATAACAGTAAAAAAGGTAAACTTTTTATCAGTTTTAAAGAAAGCTAGTATTAAAAGGGGGATATTTAATAAAAGCAAAGATAATCCTGCTGGAATTTTAAATAAGTAAAGTAATATAAGGCTTATACCAGATACTCCACCACTAAGTAAATTGATAGGAATTAAAAATAAGTTTAAAGCTACAGCATTTAATAATGATCCAAAAATAATTAATATAGTTTTTTTAGTAAAATCTCTTTTAGACATATTTAAAAAACCCATAACCATGTGATATATCCTCCTATAAATATATTTAGTATATACATAAATAAGTAAATAAATTAAAAACTCATAAAATTATGAATAATATTAAATGATATTATACAAAATATAACCAACAATATCAATTTGTTACATACAATATATAAAATATAGGTGATGAAAGATTATGATGTTAACATATATTCATTATACTTATTTGTTAATAATTTTATTTATAATACTTGCAATAATATTAAAAAAGGATGTTACTTTAATATGTATTTTAGGTGTTGGACTTATAGGGACACTATCAACTCATAGTTTATTAGAGGGAATAAAAATTATATATAAATCTATTGTGGTTTCTGGTAAGCATTTTATAGATGTTGTTATAATAATATCTATAATAAATTGCATGGCTAAATCTTTAAGTGATATTGGAGCAGATGGAGTAATTATATCTCCCATTAAGAGATTTATGGTAAGTAAAAATACTGCTTTTATAGTTATTGGAATTACAAATATAATAATGTCATGGTTATTTTGGCCTACACCTGCTGTAATGCTTGTAGGAGCTATTATGGTACCAGCTGCAATTGAAGTAGGACTTCCTAAAATTTGGGCAGCTGCAGCATTATCTTTATTTGGAAAGGGAGTTGCTTTTTCAAGTGATTTTTTTATACAAGGCACACCTTCTATAATGGCTAGAAGTGCTGGAGTAAAAAGAACTATAGATATAATAAAGGCAAGTATACCATTTTGGTTAGTTATGAGTATAAGTGTTATAGTCACTTCATTTTTAATTATGAATTTAGAGACTAAGAGACACGGAATTAGAGGGAATAAAGGTAATTTATATGAAAAAGAAATAAAAAACGAAAGTAATGTGGAAGAAAATAAGGATTCATTACATCATAATAGATCTAATAAAAAAGCAAAAATTGCAGCTATGATAACAATGATTGGCTTTATATTAGATATTATTATAATGAGTATAACAAAGGTAAGTGGTAATGAGGCAACTGCATTAATAGGAAGTACGTCAATTATAATCTTAATAGTAATTAGTTTTTTAGGTAATGGGTTTAATAAAGCTTTTGAGAATTTTACAAACTACATAAGAAATGGATTTATGTTTGGTATGAAGATATTTTCACCTATAATAATAATAGGAGCTTTATTTTTTTTAGGAAGTGATAATACAGCTAAAGAGATACTAGGAAACAATGCAACTGGTATCTTAACTGACATTGGATTATATATATCTACAAAAATAAAATTAAGTAAAATAACAGCTGTAACGGTTGAGGGACTTATAAGTGCATTGTTAGGTATAAGTGGATCGGGATTTGGGGGGATTCCTCTAGTTGGAACTCTTGCTAATACTTTTGCAAAAGCTACTAATGTTGATTTAAGTAAAATAGCTGCTTTTGGTCAAATTATAACAGTTTGGATAGGAGGAGGAACTGTTATACCTTGGAGTTTACTGCCAGTATCAACTGTTTGCGATGTAAATGCAATTGAACTTGCTAAAAAAAATCTAATTCCAGTACTGGTAGGAGTTATTTTAACCTTTATATTTGCTGTAATATGGATATAAGATTACTTTAAATTTAATCTGCTTAATGATAAAATTTATTATTAAGGGGGGAATACTTTGAGTAGAGGAATTAATATAAGAAACATAATAAATATAGAAAACTTTCAGAAGATTCAAAACGATATTGCAAAAGCAACAGGCGTTGCTATTATAACAACAGACTACAAAGGAAAACCCGTAACTGAGCATAGCTCTTGCACAGAATTTTGTAAAATTATTAGAAGTAATGAAAATTTGAAAGAGTTATGTGAAAAATGTGATTCTAGAGGAGGACTTGAGGCTGCAAGAAGTGGGAAGCCATACATTTATAAATGCCATAGAGGGCTTATTGATTTTGCTGTCCCAATAATTGTTGAAGAACAGTATTTAGGTTCATTAATGTCAGGCCAAATTTTAACAGAAGATGCAAGTGCAATGGAATTAGAAGAAATTATAAAAACTAATAATAAAAATGAAGATGATCCATTAATCAGTCAAGCTTATAATAAATTAAATGTAATATCACTTGAAAAAATAAAAGCCATTGCGGATATGATGTTCCACATATCAAATTATATTATAGAAGAACAAAATCTAAAGAGAGTGGAAGAAGAAGTAACTAAAAAAAATGATAAGATTATAAAGTCTAAAAAAAATGAGATAGGACTTGAGAGAGAAGTAAATAAGTTATTAACAAAAGGAATAGAAGTTCATACAGATGAAAATTTTATATTTAATACTTTAAATAGTATATCGTTGCTAGCTTTTATGGAAAATGCTAATAAGACAAGAGAAGTAGTTAATAAGTTAGCTAATATAATTAGAGGTACTTTGGAAAATACAAATAAAATTATTACATTAAAAGAAGAGATAAATTATATTCTATATTATTTAGAGTTGTGTAAAATAAAATTTGGAGATAGGCTAAAATTTAATATAGATATGCAAGAAAAACATTATGATATTAAGATCCCAAGTGGAATTATATATGCATTTGTTGAAAATGCTATAAATCATGGTCTTAAAAGGAAAAAAGAAGAGGGAGCAATAAATATAAGTATTGTAGAAAAAGAACAATATTTAATGATAGTGGTAGAAGATAATGGCTTAGGTATAAGTGACAAAGAGTTATTAGATATATACAATAAAAATGAAAATCTTAAATTTTCTACAAATGGTATAAGTAATGTAAAAAAAAGAATGAATAAGTTTTATGGGTATAATTATAAAATTGATATAAATAGTAAAATAAATATGGGAACAGAAGTAAGAATAAAAATCTATAAAGATATGTAAGTAGGGGATAAAAATGTACAAGCTTGCACTAATTGATGATGATGCACTAGAAGTTGAAGTTATAAAACTAATGATAGGTTCTTTAGAAAATGAAATAGAACTAGTAGAAGTTTCTAAAAGTGGAGAGGAAGCTATAGAAAACTACGAAAAGTTTGAGCCAGATATAATATTACTGGCTGATGATATTCCTGGAATTAATTTTTTAGATGTTTTAAAAAATATAAAGAGTAAAGATAAAGAGAAAATAGTTATAATACTTAAAGGATGCAATAAAGAGTTTTTACATCAGGATATAAGGAAAAGTAATTATATGGATTATTGTTTATTAAAACCTATAGATAAAGATGAGTTATTAAATGTTTTGAAAGATAAAATAATAAATTTAAAAACTAATCCTAACAATTTAAAAGAGAAGGAATTTATGCTTTTAGATCATATAATGCTAGAAGAAAAAGACGTGTGTAAAAGTTTGCTGAAAGACATTATTAGAGGATATATACTTACTAGTAATAATGATTTAGAATTATTTAAAGAAAAAGTAATTAAGTTAGTAAAAAATATAATAAAAGTATGCTGCAATGTTCATATAGGACTTTTGAAGGAAATTGATAACAGGAGATACATAGATAAGATAATCTGCTCAAATAATATGGAATCTATAAAGGATATTATAAATGAACTTTTTGATATGATATTCAAAGATAAAAAAAATATTACTATAACTGAAAAATTAATTAATGAAAGAAGTATTAACAAAAATATACAACCTATATTTAGATATATAGAAGAAAACTATAAAGAAAAGATAACTTTAGAAGAGGCTGCTAACATTTGTAATCTAAATATGTACTATTTTAGTAAGCTGTTTAAAAAGGATACAAATATAAAGTTTATAGATTATGTTACTTTGTATAAGATGGAGAAAGCTAAAGAAATACTTAAATATACTGATGAATCTATTGTAAATATTGCAATATATCTTGGATATGATGAATCGGGTTATTTTTCAAAGGTTTTCAAGAGAGTTGTAGGGATCACACCATCAATATATAGAAATGAAAATAAATAAAACTACTGGATTAAAATTATCTAGTAGTTTTTTGTTATGAAATATATTAAAAAAGTATACATTAATGCCAATAAAATACCATTTTAAAATATAGAAAAGTAACATAGCAATAAAATACAAATAAATACCAAAATACTTTGTTAAAAAAATATCAATTAAATGATAAGATAGAAACATAGAAAAAAGAAAATAAATATTATTAATAAATTATAGGGGGTAAAATTTATGAGAATGTATGATTATCTTCTTCCTAATGTAAACTTTATGGGACCAGGATGTATAAAGGTTATAGGAGAAAGATGCAAATTACTAGGAGCAAAGAAAGCCTTAATAGTTACAGGTAAACATATAGGATCTATGAAGAATGGTCCTTTACAAACTGTAGTTAAATATTTAACAGATGAAGGGATTGATTATGTACATTTTAGTGGTTCAGAACCAAATCCAAAAGATATAAATGTAAAAAAAGGTGTTGAAGTTTTCAAAAAAGAAAATTGTGACATGATAATAACAATCGGTGGAGGAAGTGCACATGATTGTGGTAAAGGAATAGGAATTGGTGCTACTCATGAAGGAGATCTTTATGATTATGCAGGAATAGAAACATTAACAAATCCACTTCCACCAATAGTATCAGTAAATACTACAGCGGGAACAGGTAGTGAAGTTACACGTCACTGTGTTTTAACAAATTCAGCAAAAAAAATTAAATTTGTAATTGTAAGTTGGAGAAATTTACCTCAAGTTTCAATAAATGATCCATTATTAATGGTTGATATGTCACCAAGATTAACAGCAGCTACAGGAATGGATGCATTAACACATGCTATAGAAGCTTATGTTTCTAAAGATGCAAATGTAGTAACAGATGCAGCAGCAATACAAGCTATAAAATTAATTTCAAAAAATTTACGTAAAGCAGTTGCATTAGGAGAAAATCTTGAAGCAAGAGATAATATGGCAAATGCTTCATTGCTTGCAGGTATGGCATTTAATAATGCTAACTTAGGTTATGTACACGCTATGGCACATCAACTTGGTGGACAATATGACTTAGCTCATGGCGTTGCAAATGCAATGCTTCTTCCACATGTTGAACGTTATAATATAATTTCAAATCCTGAAAAGTTCAGAGATATAGCTGAATTCATGGGAGAAAATGTAGAAGGACTTTCAGTAATTGAAGCTGCTGAAAAAGCAATAGATGCTATGTTCAAGTTAGCAGAAGACATTGGAATTCCAAGAAGATTAAGAGATGTAGGTGTAAAAGAAGAAGACTTTGAGTATATGGCAGGAAATGCATTAAAAGATGGAAATGCATTTAGTAACCCAAGAAAAGGTACTGAAGAAGATATAGTAAATATATTTAAAGCAGCTTATTAGTTTTGAGTTAAAGGGGGATTGTGTATGAGCAGAGGGTTTAGTGTGCCAACAGAAAGAGTAAAAAAATTAAGAACGCAAATTTTAGATGTAGTACCTTGTGTTGAAACAGAAAGAGCACTTTTAATAACAGAATCTTATAAAGAGACAGAAGAAAAACCAATGATATTAAGAAGAGCATTGGCTTTAAAGAAAATCTTGAATAATTTACCTATTGTAATTAGAGAAGGGGAATTAATAGTAGGAAGTCTTACTAAAAGACCACGATCTTCACAGGTATTCCCAGAATTCTCTAATAAATGGTTGCAAGATGAATTAGATAGATTAGATAAAAGAAAAGGCGACGTATTTGAGATTGCTGAAGAAGATAAAAAGAAATTAAAAGAAGTTTTTGAATACTGGGATGAAAAAACTACACATGAACTTGCTACATCATATATGTCCAGGGAAACAATAGATGCTATGAATTGTGATATATTTACTGTAGGAAATTACTATTTCAATGGAGTAGGTCATATTTCAGTAAACTATGGTAAAGTATTAGCTATTGGATTCAAGGGAATTATAGAAGAAGCAAAGAAATCATTAGAATCAAGTGACAAAGCAAGTCCTTCATATATAAAGAAAGAGCAATTCTTAAATAGTGTTATTATTAGCTGTGAAGCAGCAATTGATTATGCTAAAAGATACTCTGACGAAGCTAAAAAATTAGCTGATAAAACAAGTGATCCAACAAGAAAATCAGAGTTAAATGAAATTGTCAGAATTTGTAGTAAAGTTCCAAAGGAAGGTGCTTCATCTTTCTATGAAGCATGTCAAGCATTTTGGTTTGTCCATGCAATTATAAATGTAGAATCAAATGGACATTCTATTTCTCCAACTAGATTTGATCAATACATGTATCCTTATTATAAAAAAGATATGGATGCAGGAAAAATCACACAAGAGTTTGCACAAGAGTTAGTAGATTGTATTTGGATAAAATTAAATGATATTAATAAAGTCAGAGATGAAATTTCTACTAAATATTTTGGTGGATATCCAATGTATCAAAACTTAATAGTTGGTGGACAAAATTTTGAAGGAAAAGATGTTACAAATGAATTATCATACATGGCATTAGAAGCCTCAGCTCATGTAAGATTACCTCAACCATCTTTGTCAGTTAGAATTTGGAATAAGACACCAGATGAATTCTTATTAAGAGCTTGTGAATTAACTAGAGAAGGATTAGGACTTCCAGCTTATTATAATGATGAAGTTATAATACCAGCATTAGTGGCTAGAGGAGTTACTTTAGAAGATGCTAGATCATATGGAGTTATAGGATGTGTTGAGCCTCAATGTCCTGGAAAAACTGAAGGATGGCATGATTCTGCTTTCTTTAACCTTGCTAGAATAGTTGAGCTTGCCATACATTCAGGAAAGGATAAAGGCGTTCAAATAGGGCCAAAAACTCAGGCATTTAAAGATATGAAATCTTTTGATGACTTTATGGAAGCTTACAAAGAACAAATGGAATACTTTGTGAAACACATGTGCGTAGCTGATAACTGTATAGATATAGCTCATGCTGAAAGAGCGCCATTACCATTCTTATCATCTATGGTAGAAGATTGTATAAGTGTAGGTAAATCACTACAAGAAGGTGGAGCGCATTATAATTTCTCAGGACCTCAAGGAGTAGGTGTCGCAAATGTTGGAGATTCATTAATGGCAATAAAGAAGCTTGTTTTTGATGATAAAAAAATTACTAAAGAACAATTAAAAGAAGCCTTAGATAGTAATTTTGAAAAATATCCAGAAGTAAAACAAATTCTTTCTAAGCAAGCACCTAAGTATGGAAACGACATTGATGAGGTAGATGAACTCGCAAGAGTAGGTGCTTTAGTTTATAGTAAAGAAGTAAATAAATATACAAATCCAAGAGGGGGACAATTCCAACCAGGATTATATCCTTCATCAATAAATGTATATTTTGGTAGCCTTACAGGGGCTACACCGGATGGAAGAAGTGCAGAAGAACCTCTAGCAGATGGAGTATCACCATCAAGAGGCAAAGATGTATCAGGACCTACTGCAGCTGGTAATTCTGTTGCCAAGTTAGATCATTTTATTGCATCTAATGGAACGTTATTTAACCAAAAATTCCATCCATCAGCATTAAAAGGAGATAAAGGTCTTCAAAATTTATCTGCTGTAGTTAGAAGTTATTTTGATCAAAAAGGTATGCATGTACAATACAATGTAATTGATAGAGATACATTAATTAAAGCTCAACAAAAACCACAAGATTATCGTGACTTAATTGTAAGAGTTGCAGGATATAGCGCTCAATTTATTTCACTAGATAAAGCTATACAAGATGATATTATAAAAAGAACAGAGCATGTTATGTAAAAATAATTTAGGAGATATAAAGATGAGTAAAAATAGTATTAAAGGCTGCTTATTCAATATTCAAAAGTTTTCCCTAAACGATGGACCAGGAATAAGAAGTATAGTATTTTTTAAAGGCTGTCCAATGTCTTGTCTGTGGTGCAGCAATCCAGAATCACAATGTGTTACTCCTCAAATTATGTATAATAAAAGTTTGTGCCTTGAATGTGGAACATGTAATACTGTTTGTGAAAACTCAGCTATTAATTTAACTTCCCTTAATAGAATAGATAGAGAAAAATGTGTTGCCTGTGGAAAATGCGTGGAACATTGTGTAGCAGAAGCATTAGTAATGTCTGGTGAAAGCGTTAGTGTTGATGAAACTATAGAAAAATTAAAAAAGGATAGTGTGTATTATAGAAAGTCTGGGGGAGGAGTAACTCTTTCAGGGGGAGAAGCTCTACTTCAACCAGAATTTGCTATAGAACTTTTAAAAAGATGTAAAGCACTAGGCTGGCATACTGCTATTGAAACAGCGATGTATGTTAATTCCGAAACCATTAAAAAAGTAGTACCATATTTAGATTTAATATTGGTAGATGTTAAAAGTATGAATACCTCAAGACATAAAGAGTTTACGGGTGTAGATAATAATCTTATCTTAAATAATATAAGATTAAGTGATGAAATAGCAAAAGAAATCATTATTAGGATTCCTGTTATTGAGGGATTTAATAGTGATGAAAAAAGTATACGTGATATTGCAGAGTTTGCCAAAACTTTAAATAAAGTAAATAGAATAGACCTCCTTCCATATCATAGTTATGGAGAAAATAAGTATGAAACAATAGGTAGAAACTATTTCCTTAAAAATTTAAAACCTCCGTCAAATGATAAAATGAACTATTTTAAAGAAATAGTTGAAGGTATGGGATTGAGTTGTACTATTGGAGCCTAAAAGTTGTTATTAATAGCTACTAGCATATTTTTGCTAGTAGCATTTTTTAATAACTTTATTTTTTTAGGCAAAAATAATATGGAAACATGAGGTTTTATAAAATTTTATTAATAGGAAAGGTACATTGATATGAGTAACAAATTATTTATAATAGCAGTAATTCCAGGTATAGTTTTAGCAATACTAATATATTTAGTAGATAGATATGATAAGGAACCTATAAAAACTTTAATAAAGGTACTTATACTAGGTGCTATTTCTGTAATACCCACAATTTTAGTTGAGAAGTTTTTAGTGTCTTTAAATTATTTTAGTGGATTATTAAAGATTGTATTTAATGCATTTATAATAGCGGGATTAACAGAAGAATTTTTTAAGAGAGAAGTTGTGCTAAGAAGTGTTTTTAAGAAGCAAGTATTTAATGAAAAATTGGATGGAATAATATATTGTTCATTTTCAGCACTAGGATTTGCTACTGTAGAAAATATAATGTATGTAGTTTTTGATGTATCTCCTAGTTACTATGTTGGATTATATAGGGGAATATTTTCTGTGCCAGCCCATCTTTTATTTGCAGTAACTATGGGGTACTATATATCTCTTAGCAAGTTTTCTAATAATAGAGATTTAAAGAAAAAATTTTTAAAAAAGTCGCTTTTAGTCCCAGCTGTATTTCATGGGATATTTGATTTTATACTTATGTCTCAAAATATGTTTTTAGCTATACTTTTCTTGCCATTTGTAGCATACCTATGGTTAATAAATTTGAAAAAATTGAATAAATATTATTTAGAGTCAAAAAAAGAAAATGAACTAAAAAGTGTTAAATAGGTATAGATGTGTTTAACTTGTATGAGTAAGTAAAATTTTTGTTCTAAAATTATATGTAAAGGTATAAGAATATTATAGGAAATACTTTTAAAAATGGGGGTATAAAATGTTATTCAATAAGGATATTATCCCTTTATATGTAAACAATAATCTGATGAATAATTTATTTACTGTACTTGTTCAAGAATTTAAACAAAGTATGACAGTAACAACAAGAAGCCAACAAGTAATAAAAATAGATACTCCCTTGGCAAATGTAATGAAGGGTAGATATGTTCAGGGTAGATTTAATTTAGACTTGCTAAATGAATATTCAAGACAAAGAACAGAAGAAAGCATGTCTATGAATATATGGATTTTGCTTCAAACAAGAGGTATATTATATAATAATAATTTATTGAAAAACATAGAAAATCAAAATGATGTTTCAAATATAATGCCAGGTGATTATGTAGAATTTAGATGTGATTTAAACAAAAATCCACAAGTAAGACAAATCGAAAATATAATAAAATGTTTAAAAATGAAACAAATTTTTGGAGATACATCTAAAAATAATCCATCTGAAATTATAGAGTTATTATCACAATATATAAATAACTTAAAAGAAAATAATTGTTTAAAATGTTACACTGATGGAATATGTGGTACTAATGTCAGAGCTATAATGCCTATACAAATGAAATATTTAGAAGATAATTTAGATTCTCAAAATAAACTTGGAGTCACAGTAATGGGTAAAGTTTTAAGAAGAGAAGATAACAGTAAAGATGGTGGTATAAATCTGTGTGGAGGTACATGTTGTGATTATCTAACGCAAAAGTATGTTGATGAATTTAAAAAAAAGTACTTAGAAGACACAGATTTAATAGATGGGAATGTGGATAAGAATATAATAAATAAGAAATGTCCACTTATAGAACTACTTCCTCTAGCAATGTACATATAACTCAGAAAAACATTTGATATAATATAATTTGAAAAACTTACTTTGTATATGGATTTTACTAAGTTATGATTTGTGATATAATTTTATTATAATTCGTTAAAGCAATAAGGAGCTTAAGTTATGAAATCAGAGGATAAACATACTTTTATTATAAAACATGGAATATTGCAATGGGGAATTCCAATAGCTATAATATATTCATTTATAATGTCGTTTACTGAAAGGGATCTTCATAAAATGGCATTTATATCAGATTATTTTTTAAATAACTTAATAGTATCATGTATTGGATTTTCTATTGGTGGATATTTATTTGGATACTTTATGTGGAAAAGATATAAAAGAACTTATAAAGATAAAAAATAAAAAGTATATAGAATAAAAATAGTGTGAAAATATATTTCACGCTATTTTTTGTATATTTTTTTTTACACTTCAAAAGATAATAAAGTATGAATAGGTAACTTAATAGAAGTATTTCATATACTATTTTGTAGGGACACTATTAAAAATATATTATTTTCAAATATAAACTATATGGCCAATAGGTGCTAGATATAAATAGAATAACTTTACATGAAGAAGTATATGCCATAGATTTTATACGGATATAGTTCTTTTTTTATATGTTTTTTAATGTACAAATTACTAAAAAATTTAAACAAAAAACATTATTAAAAAAATGATATGAATTTATAAAAAATATTGATTTTTAAAATTTATATTAGTATAATAGATGAGTAAAAAGTTTAGTAATTATAAACTTTATGTTTAGTATTAGGAGGAATGAAGAAAGGTGAACTTATGAATATAGGCGAAAAGCTTAAACAGTTAAGGATAGAAAAAGGTTTGACTCAAATGGATCTTGCTAGTAGATGTGAACTATCTAAAGGATTCATATCACAAGTGGAAAGAGACTTAACGTCACCATCTATAGCTACTTTAGTAGATATATTAGAGTGCCTTGGTACAAACTTAAAAGATTTTTTTAATAATGATGAAGAAGAAAAAATAGTATTTTCTAAAGAGGATATATTTGAATCGGAAGATACTGAGTTAAATTATAGTGTGCAATGGGTAATTCCTAATGCGCAGAAAAATATGATGGAACCAATACTTGTAACGCTCCAGCCAAATGGGCAATATAAAAATGATGAGCCACATGAAGGAGAAGAATTTGGATATGTACTTGTGGGTACTATATATATACATTTAGGGCATAAGAAGTACAAAGCCAAAAAAGGAGAAAGTTTTTATTACAAAGCCAGAAAAAATCACTATATATCCAATGCAGGAAAAAGTTTAGCAAAAGTGTTGTGGGTAAGTACACCACCATATTTCTAAATAATTTAAAATAATAGAGTCTATGGGGGGTAAGGCAAATGGCAGAGAATATAATCGAAATAAAGAATGTTTATAAAGAATTTAATGGCGTACCTATATTAAAGGATATAAACTTGAATATAAAGAAAAATGAGTTTCTAACCTTATTAGGACCAAGTGGATGTGGTAAGACAACCACACTGAGAATACTAGGTGGATTTGAAGATGCGACAAATGGAGAAGTTATATTTGAAAGTAAAAAAATAAATGACGTTCCTCCTTATAAAAGACAAATAAATACTGTATTTCAAAAGTATGCCTTGTTCCCTCACATGAGTATCTTTGAGAATATTGCTTTTGGACTTAATATAAAAAAAATTCCGAAAGATGAGATAAAAACTAGAGTTAAAAGAATGCTTAAATTAGTTGATTTAGAAGGATATGAAAAAAGATCTATTGATTCATTAAGTGGAGGGCAACAACAAAGAATAGCTATTGCAAGAGCCTTAGTTAATGAACCTAAAGTTTTATTATTAGATGAGCCTTTAGGAGCTTTAGATTTAAAACTAAGAAAAGAAATGCAAATAGAGCTAAAGAAGATGCAAAAACAACTAGGAATAACATTCATATATGTTACTCACGACCAAGATGAAGCTTTAACTATGTCAGATAAGATTATAGTTATGGATAAAGGCGAAATACAACAAATGGGAACACCAGAAGATATATATAATGAACCTAAAAATGCATTTGTTGCTAAGTTTATAGGTGCAAGTAATATAGTTGATGGAATTATGATAGAAGATTTTTTAGTTGATTTTGCAGGGAGAAAATTTGAATGTGTTGATAAAGGTTTTGAACCTAATGAAAATATTCAAGTTGTAGTAAGACCAGAAGATATAAAAATAGTGGATAAAGATAAAGGAATGCTTGAAGGAGTAGTAGAATCTGAAACATTTAAGGGCGTGCATTATGAAATGATAGTGAAAGAAAATGACAGAGAATGGTTAGTTCATAGCACTATAAAATCAGAAGTTGGTACAGTGGTAGGAATGAACATATTCCCAGAGGATATTCATATCATGAAAAAGGTGAGTGATTAATTATGAAAAAGTGGTTATCCTCTCCGTATATAATCTGGAGTATTTTGTTTATAGTTTTTCCATTATTTTTAGTAGTTTATTTTAGTTTTACTGGTGGAGATACAGGTACTCATTTTACTTTAAATAACTATAAGGTTTTAGCAAAGCCGCTTTATGTTAAAGTATTTATGCGTTCTATAAATCTTGCACTTGTATCAACCATAGTTTGTTTAATTGTGGGATATCCTATGGCAATGATACTTGCTGATAAGGAAATAAATAAAACAGGTATAGCTGTTTTATTATTTGTTGTACCTATGTGGATGAATTTTCTACTTAGAACATATTCTTGGATCGCTATTCTAGGAAAAAATGGATTTATAAACACGGTTTTGGAAAGTTTTGGAATTCCAAAGTTAAATCTTTTATATAATAGTGGAGCGGTTGTGCTTGGAATGGTATATAACTTTCTTCCTTTTATGGTTTTGCCTATATATACTGTTCTTTCTAAAATGGACAAAAGTATAATAGAAGCTGCAAGTGATCTTGGAGCAAATAAAATAACAGTTTTTAGAAAAATAATTTTTCCATTAAGTCTTCCAGGTGTTATGTCCGGAATAACTATGGTATTTATGCCAGCAGTTAGTACATTTGTAATTTCAAGACTTTTGGGTGGTGGACAATATACGCTTTTAGGTAACCTTGTAGAGCAACAATTCTTAGTTACTGGAGATTGGCATTTTGGATCATCAATATCTATTGTAATGATGGTTTTAATATTAATTTCAATGCTTATTATGACAAAGTATGACAATGAAAATACAGGAGGTGGAGGATTATGGTAAGTAGATTTTTGAAAAGATTTTATGCATTCTTGATATTCGTATTCCTCTATGCTCCTATTGTAGTACTTATAGTATTTTCTTTTAATAATTCTAAATCTAGAGCCCATTGGGATGGATTTACTTTAAAATGGTACATGGAATTATTTAATGATCAGCAAATTTTAAAATCGCTTTATTATACTATTGCAGTTGCAGTGTTATCATCACTTATAGCAACTATAATTGGAACTGCCGCTGCTATCGGAATAAATAATATGAAGTCTGTTAGTAAAAAGATAATGTTAAATGTAAATTATCTTCCAGTTTTAAATCCGGATATAGTAACGGGTGTTGCGTTAATGAGTTTATTTATATTTGCTAAATTAAATTTAGGATTTTTAACTATGTTACTTTCTCATATAACTTTTAATATACCATATGTTATATTAGCGGTTTTACCTAAACTAAGGCAATTGCCTAAAGATACTACAGAAGCGGCTATGGATCTTGGAGCAACTCCATCATATGCTTTAAGAAAAGTTATATTACCGCAAATCAAGCCAGGTATAGTAACTGGAGCACTTATGGCATTTACTATGTCTATAGATGATTTTGTAATAAGCTTTTTTACAACTGGAGAAGGTGTAAGTAATCTTTCGATTACAATCTATTCTATGGCGAGACGCGGAATAAATCCAAAAATAAATGCAATTTCTACACTATTATTTGGAGTAGTATTGGCACTATTATTAATAATAAATAAAAGATCGCCAGAAACTAAATTACAGGGAGGAAGTGGATTATAGTGAAAAAAATTAAAAAGCTATCAATAGTATTTATGTTAATAGGTATTATGGTATTTTCTCTTTCAGGATGTGGAAAAAGTAAAGATACTTTAAATGTATATAACTGGGGAGATTATATAGATGAGTCTGTAATTAAGGAATTTGAAAAAGAATATAATATAAAAGTTAATTATGAAACATTTGCTACGAATGAAGATATGTATGTGAAAATAAAGAAGGGTGGCACAGATTATGATGTGGTAGTACCTTCTGATTATATGATAACTAAGATGATAAATGAAAATATGTTAGAAAAAATAGACATGAGTAATGTACCAAATTATAAGGATATACCAAGCAAATTTAAAAATTTAGCTTTTGATCCTAAAAATGAATACTCAGTTCCATATATGTGGGGTACAGTTGGTATTATATACAATACAAAGCTTATAAAAGATAACATAGATAGTTGGGATGCTTTATGGAATCCTAAATATAAAGAGCAAATATTAATGGTTGATAGCCAAAGAGATGCTATCGCAGTTGCACTTAAAAGATTAGGATATTCTATGAATACAACTAATAAATCACAACTTGAAAAGGCTAAACAAGAACTTATAAAACAAAAACCGTTTGTTCATGCATATGTTGGAGATGAAGTTAAAGATCTTATGACTGATGAAGAAGGTGCTATAGCAGTTGTATGGTCAGGCGATGCTGTTACAATGATGAAAAACAATAAAAATTTAAAATATGTTATACCAAAAGAGGGAAGTAACTTATGGTTTGATAATATGGTTATTCCTAAGGGAACTAAACATAAAAAAGAAGCAGAAATGTTTATTAATTTTATGACAAGACCGGATATTGCATTAAAGAATGTTAGATATATTGGATATTCAACTCCAAATACAAAAACACTTGAAATGATGACACCAGAAGAAAGAAACAACAAGACAGCTTATCCTGAAGATTCAAAAATAAAGAAATGTGATGTTTTCGTTGATTTAGGAGATTTTATAAAAGAATACGATAGAGCTTGGACTGAAATAAAAGCTAAATAATTTAAAAATTAATTTTATAAAGTAATTAAAAATCCTATGGAGAGATAATATATCTATCCATAGGATTTATTTTATAATTAATTATTGTATAGAGTTAAGTTTGCCTATAATAACTTCTTCCATAACTTTTAAGTTTTCTTCTGACTTAGAAGGCGTATCTGCTTTAGTATATAAGTAAATTTTTATTTTTGGTTCCGTTCCAGAAGGACGAACTGCATACCAACTTCCATCATCAAGATAAAACTTTAAAACATTTGATGCACCAATATCTTTATAACCATCTATAAAATCAATGCATTCTTTTAATTTCATAGTTCCTATTTCAGTAGGATATGACTTTCTATATTTTTTCATCATTCTTGATATTCTTTGTTGACCTTCTATACCTTCAAGAACTAATGAAATTTGTTTTTCTTTATAATATCCATATTCTTTAAATACTTCGTTGAGTACATCTATTAATGTTTTCCCTATACTTTTGTAGTAACCAGCGGCTTCGCATAAAAGCATAGAAGAACTTACTGCATCTTTATCTCTCACAAATGTGCTAGCGTTATAGCCAATGCTTTCTTCATATCCAAAGATAAATTCATATTCTCCAGTTGCCTCAAATTTAGGAATTCTACCACATATGTTTTTAAAACCAGTTAAAGCTTCAAAAGTTGTAACACCATATTTTTCTCCAATAACTTTTCCAAGATCACCTGTAACTATTGATTTTACTATAGCTGCATTTTTAGGAAGAGTTCCTTTATCATTCATACCCTCAACTATATATTTAATAAGTATTGCTCCAGTTTGATTACCGTTAAATGCAATATATTCTCCATTTTTATCTTTTACTTCTATTGCAAGTCTGTCACAATCAGGATCAGTTGCGATTAAAAGATCAGCACCTACTTTTTTGCCAAGATTTTCAGCATATTTAAACGCCTTAGTATCTTCGGGATTAGGATATCCAACTGTTGTAAAGTCTGGATCTGGATTTTCTTGTTCAGGAACAACTATTATATTAGTAAATCCTCTTTCTTTTAAAACGCGTCTTACTGGAATATTTCCTGTTCCGTTAAGAGGGGAATATACGACTTTTATATCTTTATCAATATCATTTCTTATACTTAATTCTTTAACCTTTGTTGTATATTCATCATCTATTTCTTTTCCTATAATATTTAAAAGACCCTTATCTAAAGCTTCTTTTTCATCCATGATTTTTACATCAATAAAATTATTAATTTTATTGATTTTTTCAGTCATAGGATCAGCAATACTTGATAAAACTTGAGCTCCATCCTCCCAGTATACTTTATACCCATTATATTCTTTAGGATTGTGGCTAGCGGTTATTATAATTCCAGCAGTAGCATTAAGTTTTCTAATAGTAAATGAAAGTTCTGGAGTAGGACGTATATCTTCAAATAAATAAGATTTTATTCCATTACCAGCAAGTACTAATGCAGCTGTCTTAGAAAATTCTTTGGAAAAGTGTCTAACATCATAGGCTATAGCAACCCCACGATTCATATAGTCTTGACCTTTTTCTTTTATGAAGTCTGCTATTCCTTGGGTTACCTTTGAGATATTATATACATTCATTCTGTTAGTTCCAGCCCCTAATTTACCACGAAGACCTGCTGTTCCAAATTCTAAATTTTTATAAAATCTATCTTGTATTTCTGCATTATTATCTTTTATGGATTTTAGTTCTTTCTTTGTTTTCTCGTCTATAAAATCATCATTAAGCCATCTTTCATATGTTTCCATGTAGTTCATTAAAAATCACTCCTTAACAAAATTTTTATTAAAAATTAAACATTAGTTATGTTTTGGATTCTTGCTAACAACTTCAATAGCACGCATAATAGCATTGATTATGTTTATAGTTTCTTGTTTGTTTATTTCATTTAAGGCTCTTGCATATATTTCACCTTTTTCAGAGGTTATATATTTTGGAGCTATATAATTTAAAGCATATGCTTTAATATCACGTTTGCATTGTTCGCATTTACATATATTTTCATATTTAGCTAATACTTTAATAAGTAATTTATCTACTGCTTCTTCACTATAATTTTTTAACTGACACATACTGACACATCCTTATATTTTGTAAAAATAAAAATATTATATATAGTTAACAAATTTCTTTTATAATTCTTAATGCATTTTTAAAACAAATTTTTTCTATATCATTTTCAGTAAACCCGTTAACCTTTAATGCATTAATTAGCTTATATATTTCCCCTATATTAGTTATTTCTAAAGTTGAATCTATTCCATCAAAATCAGAGCCAAGAGAAATAACATCTATACCACCTACATTTTTTATATGTTTTATATGAGTTATCATATCATTTATTCTACTAAATTTTCCACCACCTAAAAATTCTCCGAAGAAGTTTATTCCCATGATTCCACCCTTATTAGCAAGTGTTTTTATCATGTTATCTGTAAGATTTCTAGGATGATTTGTGACACTTCTAGAATTTGAATGAGAAGCTATAAATGGAGTTTTAGAATATTTAGCTACATCATAAAAGCCACCATCTGATAGATGAGATACATCTATTATCATATTAAGAGTATTCATCTCTTCTATAAGTTCTATTCCAAAGGGAGTGAGACCTTTATTTATATATTTAGGTATAGCATTTGGATATCCAATTTCATTTGGAAAATTCCAAGTTAAAGTAATAAGACGTACACCTTTTTCGTAAAAGTGTTTTAGATTTAAAAGACTACCTTTAAGAACAGCACCTTCTTCAATAGTTAGAAATGTTGAAATTTTATTTTGAGATTTATTTTTTACTATGTCATCATAATTTGTAGCAAGTGAGATGCTATCTTTATTTTTATTTAATTCATAATAAAATTTATCTAGCATCTTCGAACATAAATTAAATGGATCTTCATCAGAGTTTTTTTCGATAAATAAGGCAAAAAATTGAGCTAAAGAATTTGCTTCTTTTAATTTTTTAATATCAACAGAAAAATTATTATGATTTAATTGACAATCATTATAATATATTTTAGATATGGTATCACAGTGAAAATCAATGATTTCCATAAAAACCACCTTTCATATCGTGTATTAGATACATTATATCACTATTTAATATGAAAAATAAGTAAAATATGTAACAATTGAAACAATAAGCTTTCTTGCTTTATTGACATATATTTTATTTAATATTATAATTCTAATTAAATTGTATTTATGTAAAATTAGTGAGATTAAAGATTATGAAGAGGAGAGTAAGTATAGAGCCTTGATTTTAGCGAGCTGATAACGGTGGGAGATCAGTATTAAGTCTATATGGAAGAACACCTCGGAATTTCTAACCGAAATTACATGTAAGAGTAGATTTAGACGAGACCAAACCGTTAAATTTGGAGAGCATAATAAATGTGCTTATTAAAGAGATCATGTTTATGATAAGTTAGGTGGTACCGCGAATATATAACCTTCGTCCTGATAAAATATTAGGATGAAGGTTTTTTATTTATATATTGGTAAAAATAATTATAGAATAGGATTAGGAGGATATCAATGGAAACAGTATTAGTTAAACAACTTTACAGAGAAACAGAAAAATTTGCAGAAAAAGAAGTTAAAATAAGTGGATGGATAAGAACACTTAGAGCCTCAAATAAATTTGGATTTATAGAAGTTAATGACGGAAGTTTCTTTAAAAATATTCAAGTTGTATTTGGTGCTGAACTTGAAAACTTTAAGGAAATATCAAAATATGCTATTAGTTCAAGTGTAACTATAGAGGGAGAATTAGTAATAACAGAAGGAGCAAAACAACCTTTTGAAATTCACGCTAAAAAAGTAGTATTAGAAGGAAAATCTGATGCTGATTATCCACTTCAAAAGAAAAGACATACTTTTGAATACTTAAGAAGCATAGCTCATTTAAGACCAAGAAGTAACGCTTTTTCAGCAGTATTTAGAGTACGTTCATTAGCAGCATATGCTATACATAAGTTTTTCCAAGATCAAGGATTTGTTTATGTTCATACACCAATTATCACAGGAAGTGACTGTGAAGGTGCAGGAGAAATGTTTAGAGTAACAACTTTGGATATGGAAAATCTTCCAAAGGATGAACAAGGAAATGTAGATTACAAACAAGACTTTTTTGGAAAACAATCAAATCTTACAGTAAGTGGACAGCTTGAAGCCGAAATATATGCTTTAGCATTTAGAAATGTTTACACATTTGGACCTACATTTAGAGCAGAAAACTCTAATACAGCAAGACACGCATCAGAATTCTGGATGATAGAACCTGAAATGGCTTTTGCTGAACTTAAGGACTATATGGATGTAGCAGAAGAAATGGTTAAATACATAATTAATTATGTAAGAGATAATGCTCCAGAAGAAATGGAATTCTTTAATAAATTTATTGATAAAGGGTTATTAGAAAGATTAGATAATGTTGTAAATTCTCATTTTGCTAGAATAAGCTATACAGAAGCTGTAGAAATCCTTCAAAAGTCAGGAGCGGAATTTGAATATCCAGTTGAATGGGGAATAGATCTTCAAACAGAACATGAAAGATATTTAACAGAACAAATATACAAAAAACCAGTATTCGTAACAGATTATCCAAAGGACATTAAAGCATTCTACATGAGAATGAATGATGATAATAAAACTGTTGCAGCAGCCGATCTTTTAGTTCCAGGTATCGGAGAAATAATTGGAGGAAGCCAAAGAGAAGAAAGACTTGATATTCTTGAAGCTAGAATGGCTGAACTTGGACTTGAAAGAGAAGATTACTGGTGGTATTTAGAACTTAGAAAATATGGAGAAACTAAGCATGCTGGATACGGTCTTGGATTTGAAAGAATGATAATGTACTTAACAGGAATGAGCAACATAAGAGACGTATTACCATTCCCAAGAACTCCAGGAGTTTCTGAATTTTAATAGTAATATAGAAATCAAAAGGACTTTTGTAATAACGCAAAAGTTCTTTTGATTTTTATAAAGTAAATTTTGATTATAAAATCTAACATTGTCAATAATATCAATAATAGATTACTGTATTTAGGAGAATGTATATATGTTAAAGGTTATTGGGAGATTGCTTGGATTTAATAAAGAAGAATTAAAATATAATAGAGAGATATTGATGTTTATTCTTATAAGTGCATTTGTTTTTTTTACTGTGGGGATATCTCATACTAAAGAAGGAGCTCATCTTATATATGCAAATAGAATAAAAGTGTTTTTAGATGCTAAAAATGAAAAATTGGGAGTTACAAAGGAAGAAATAGATAAAATAATTATAGACTATAAAGAGGCAATTCCTATTAATATAAGGGAATTTGAGGTAAATGATATAAAGGATAGAGTAGATAATTATATACATCAATTAAAAAATTATAATAATCCTAGTTTAAATGAATTAATTCATAAGATGGAAGATATTGAACAAACTGATGACAAGGAAATACTAATTAAAAATTTAAATAATGTTGATTTGAAAGAAATGTTGAATAGGATAAGTAAGACATATATAACTAAAGAAAAACTCGAAAATGTAGCTAAATGGCAAGAAAACACTTTTTTGTCCATTGTCTATTTTGGATTTGCTACTTTAAATTTATTCATGGCTATTATTATAAAAGTTGTTTGCGATATTGAGTTGTTTAAAAGGTCAGTTTAATTTACTATGTAAATTTAAACTAGCCTTATTTTATTTTATAATAGTACTATGATATAATTTTAAACAGAATATACGTTCGAAATAAAAATAAAGTTGGTGAAAATAGATGAGTTTTAGGTTTATATATGGTAGAGCAGGAAGTGGAAAAAGTAAATTTTGCATAGAGGATATAGAAAGAAGATTAAAGGAAGGTACAGATAAACCATTAATACTAATTGTTCCTGAACAATTTTCTTTTCAAGCTGAAAAAAGTGTAGTTGAAAAAGTTAAGGGAACAGGTATAACTAATGTAAAGGTAACTAGTTTTGAAAGAATAGCTTATGATGTGTTTAATGAAGTTGGTGGTGCAACTCACAAGCTTATAAATTCTTCAGGAAAACTTATGCTTATATTTAATATAGTAAACAAATTAAAAGATGAACTTAAAATATTTGCAACAGCTGCAAATCAAGAGGGGTTTGTAAATAATATTTCAGATATTATAACCGAATTAAAAAGATACGATGTTACACCTTCAGAACTTAGAGTATCTTTAAATCTCATTGAAGAAGATGAATTTTTAAAAGATAAAATAAATGATATAAGTTATATTTTTGAACAATTTCAAGAGAGCCTTCATAAAAATTATATAGATTCTGAAGATGAACTTACGTTGCTATATAAAAAAATGGATACATCTAAAATGTTTGATGATGCAGAAGTATGGGTAGATGAATTTAGTTCATTTACTCCTCAACAATATAAAATTTTTGAGAAACTAACAAAAAAAGCAAAACAAGTCAGTTTGACATTATGCATGGACTATTATAAGGCTATAGATGGTACGGATGTATTTGCTCCAACAAAAAAGACAGAGCAAAAGTTAATAAAAATTTTAGAGGAAAATGGAATAACTATTGATAAGCCTATAATTTTAAACAATAATCATATAAATAGATTTAAAGATAGTAGTGAACTTAAATACTTAGAGGAAAATTATTTTAAGTATCCATATAAGCCTTATAGTGAATCAACAGAAGATATAAAGATTATAAGAGCATTAAATCCTTATTCTGAAGTTGAAAATATAGCAAAAGAAATAGCTAAAATATCAATGAAGAATAGTATAAGATATAGAGATATTGCTGTTATAACTAGAGATTTAGAAGGATATGAGAAAATAGTTAAAACAATTTTTGATGAATATGAAATACCTTATTTTATAGATAAAAAGAAAGAAATAGATGATAATCCCCTTATTGTACTTATAACATCTGTTATAGAGATATTTAATAAAAGCTGGTCTTATGAAGCTATGTTTAGATACTTAAAAACAGGACTTTCAAATATATCAAAAGAGGAAGTAGATTTATTAGAAAATTATGTTTTAGCTTATGGTATAAGAGGAAGGAAAAAGTGGCAATATGCGTGGGAATATGGAAGTGAAAATATATTAGAACAAGTAAATGAAATTAGAATTAAAGTTTCAGAGCCTCTTATAAAATTTGCATCAAAACTTAAAGGAAAAAGTAAAGCGGATGAAATTTGTAGTGCGGTGTACAATTTTTTATGTAGCATAGGGGTAAATGAAACTATTGAAAAATGGGTTCATAAGTTTAAAAATGAAGGAAATCAAGCACTTGCAAAAGAGTATAGCCAAATTTGGAATATGGTAATTGAACTTTTAGACCAAGTAGTAGAAGTTTTTAAAGAGGAAGAATTACAACTAAAAGACTTTGTAAAAATCTTATCACTTGGATTTAAAGATTATAAAATGGGACTTATTCCTCCATCATTAGATCAAGTTTTAGTGTCTGATGTTGAGAGAGTTAGAACTCATGATATTAAGCTTTTATATATAATAGGAGTAAATGACGGAATATTTCCTGCTGTTTCTAAAGATGAAGGAATACTTTCGGATAGTGACCGTGGAAGTCTTAAAAAAATGGGGATTGAAATTGCAGAAGATACTAAATCAAAAGCATTTGAAGAACAATACCTAATATATAGGACACTAACAACTACTCAGAAATATTTGAGAATATGTTATTCAATTGCTGATTATGAAGGAAAGGCACTAAGACCATCAATTATAGTAACTAGGTTTAAATCATTATTTCCTAAAATAGCAGAAGAAAGTGATAACATAACTATGGATAGTGAGGAAGAAAATATAGAGCTTATATCAAGAGAAATTCCTACTTTTAATAATTTAGTGTCAGTTTTAAGAAGAGAAGATAATAAAGTTAAAGTTAGTCCATTTTGGAGTGATGTTTATAAATGGTATAGCGAAAATCCTAAATGGAAGGAAACTGTTGACACTGTATTTTCTGCAATATCATATACAAATGCTGTAGATGATATAAGTGAAGAAAAGATAAGAAAAATGTACGGAAATAAGTTATATCTAACAGTTTCGAGACTTGAAAAGTATGCACAATGTCCATTTGGATACTATATAAAATACGGATTAAAGGCAAAAGAAAGAAAGATTTTTGCACTTACACCACCTGATTTAGGTACATTTATGCACAATGTTATTGATGAATTTTCTGAAACTGTGGATAAAAGTGGGATTAAGTGGTATGAAATAGAGCATAAGTGGTGTAAAGATACAGTATCAGAGATTGTAGATAGAAAAGCAGAAGAATCAGCTGGAGGAATTTTTACAAGTTCAGCAAGATATAAATACTTTACTGAAAGATTAAAAAGAGTATTAATAAAAACTATTTTAGTTATTATAGAACATTTAAAGAGAAGTGGATTCCAGCCAATAGGACATGAAGTTGGATTTGGAAATGATGAAAAATATCCACCTATAGAAATTCAACTTTCAAGTGGAGAGAAAGTTAAGTTAATTGGAAGAATTGATAGAGTAGATAAGCTTGATATGGAAAAGAAAGATTACTACAGAATAATTGATTATAAGTCAGGAAATAAGGACTTTAGTTTATCTGATGTGTATTATGGATTGCAACTTCAACTTCTAACTTATTTAGATGCAATACTTACAAATGAAGAATTAAAAGATAGAGAAGAAGCACTTCCAGGAGGGGTTTTATACTTAAAAATAGATGATCCTATAATAAAGGGAAAGAGAAATCTTTCAGAGGAAGAAATTCAAGATGAAATAATGAAAGCTTTAAAAATGAAGGGTCTTCTTTTAGCAGATGAGGAAGTAGTCAAAGAGATGGATAGAGAAATTCAAGGAAATTCTCTTATAATTCCAGCAAGAATAAATAAAGATGGAAGTCTTGGAAAATCATCTGTTGGTACTGAAGAACAATTTAGACTTTTAAGAGATCATGTAAAAAAGAACTTAATTAAAGCTTGTGAAGATATGTTAAAAGGTGATATTAAAATAAGACCAATTAGAAGTAAAAATGCCGACGCTTGTACATATTGTCTGTATTCTTCTATATGTGAGTTTGATACTAACTTTGAAGATAATGAATTTAAGGTTGTTCAAGAGAAAAAAGATGAAGAAGTTTGGGAATTGTTAAGAAAAGAGGGGGAAGAGTCTTGGGAGAAGTAAGATGGACTAAAGAACAACAACAGGCTATAGATATACATGGATGTAATTTATTAGTTTCAGCAGCAGCAGGTTCGGGAAAAACAGCAGTACTTGTTGAAAGAATAATAAAAATGATAACAGATTTTAAAAATCCAGTAGATATAGATAGATTGCTTGTTGTAACATTTACAAATGCAGCTGCATCTGAAATGAAAGAAAGAATCGGAAAAGCCATTGGAAAAGAATTGACTAAGCATCCAAAATCAAAACAACTTCAAAGACAACTAACATTATTAAATAGGGCGAGTATAACTACTATACATTCTTTCTGCCTTGAAACTATAAGAAATAATTTTCACTATATAGACTTGGATCCAAACTTTAGAATTGGTGATGAAACGGAAACTGTGCTTTTAAAAGGCGAAATTATAGAAGAAATTTTTGAAGATTTATATGAACCTGAAAATTGTACACAGGAATTTTTAAATTTAGTTGAATTTTATAGTAGTAATAGAGATGATACTGCTCTTCAGAATATAGTATTAAATTTATATAATTTTGTAATGAGTTCAAAGAACCCTAAAGAACAACTTCAAGATATGGCAGAAGAATTTAATGTAGATGAAAGCTATAATTTTGGAGAGTCTAAATGGGCAAAGGTTTTAATGGAAGATGTGGAATTAGAACTTAGTGGGCTTAAAGATATGATGGAAGAAGCGTTAAAATTAATCAATGATACAAATGGACTTGATGCTTATTTAGAAGGATTTACAGATGAACTTTTAATGATTAATGATTTAATTTTAAGTGCAAAAACATCATGGGATAGTTTATATAATGATTTATCAGAAGTTAAATTTGGAAGATTAAGAACTTGTAGAAACTGCGAAGATAAAGACACACAAGAAAAGGTTAAGGATATAAGAAACAAGGTAAAAAAACAATTACAAGATGATATAAAGAAGAAAATAACATCATACAATACAAAAGAAATTGTAGCTGATTTAATAAATCTATATCCTATAATGAAATCTCTTTGTGATTTAGTAATAGAGTTTATGAATAGATATTCTAAAGCTAAAAAGGAAAGAGGAATTATAGATTTTAATGACTTTGAGCATTTTTGTTTAGAAATTTTAAGTCATGAGGAAGTAGCACTAAAATTAAGAAAGAAATATATTGAGATATTAGTTGATGAATACCAAGATAGTAACTATGTGCAAGAGGCAATTATAAATTCTATAGCAAGACGAGATCAGGAAACTGGAGATCCAATTAATGTATTTATGGTTGGAGATGTAAAGCAAAGTATATATCGTTTTAGACAGGCAAAACCGGAATTATTTCTTAAAAAGTATAGTTCTTATCTAGAAGAAGAAAATGCAAAAGAGAGAAAAGTAAACTTATTTAAGAACTTTAGAAGTAGAAAAGAAGTTTTAGCTGGAGTTAACTTTATATTTAAGCAGATAATGTCTGAAAACATAGGAGAACTAGAATATGGAGATGATGAGGCATTATATCTAGGTGCTGATTTTGAAGAGTATGAAGATAAGTATCGTATAGGTGGATCAATTGAACTTAATCTTATTGAAAAATCAAAAGAGGAAGCTAAAGAAGATGAAGGTGAAGAAGAGGAGATTTTATCTAATATCCAAGTAGAAGCAAGATTTGTTGCTAAAAAAATAAATGAGCTTGTAAACCCAAAAATGGGAGAGCCATTTAAAGTTTATGACAATGATTTAAAGACATATAGAAATATTGAATATAGAGATATAGTAATTCTCCTTAGAAGTACATCAAGTTGGGCACCTATATTTATGGATGAAATGAAAGAAAATTTAATACCAGCCTATGCTGATGTAGGAAATGGATATTTTGAAACTGTTGAAATAAAAACTATGTTATCTTTACTTCAGATTATAGATAATCCGAGACAAGATATACCACTTATTGCAGTATTACGTTCACCTATTGCATCATTTACACCAGAAGAACTCATAGATATAAGATTAGAAAATAAAGAAGGAGATTTCTATGGTGGATTACTAAAAGTAGTAAATAGTGAGGAGAAAGATGATACGTGGATTAAGTTTAAAAGAAAGTGTAATGTATTTTTACAAAAACTTAGTTACTGGAGACAAAAATCTATACATATGCCAATTGATGAATTTATATGGTATTTGTATATGGAAACAGGATATTACGGATATGTAGGGGCATTAGCTGGAGGAATTCAAAGACAGGCTAATCTTAAAATATTATTCCAAAGAGCAAGACAATATGAAAAAACTAGTTACAAAGGGCTATTTAATTTTATAAACTTCATAAATAGATTAAAAGTTAGTAGTGGAGATATGGGAAGTGCTAAAATACTTGGAGAAAATGATAATGTAGTTAGAATAATGAGTATTCATAAAAGTAAGGGGCTTGAATTTCCTGTTGTAATATTAAGTGCTCTTGGTAAAAATTTTAATATGCAAGATTTAAATAAAAGAATACTTTATCATGATGAACTTGGCTTTGGACCTGATTATATAGATTTAGAAAAAAGAATAGCTTATGAAACCGTAATAAAGTCTGCTCTAAAGAAAAAGATAAAATTAGAAAGTTTATCAGAAGAAATGAGAATACTATATGTTGCACTTACAAGAGCAAAAGAAAAACTTATTTTAACTGGAGCTGTAAATGATATTGAAAAGTCTGCAAAAAAATGGTCTTATGTTTTGCAAGGAGATAATTATAAGATTTCACAATATCAAGTTTTAACAGGGAAAAATTATTTAGATTGGATATGCCCTGTTATTATGAGGCATAAAGACGGTGAAGTTTTAAGGAAACTTGCAGGTATAGAAGTTTTTGAAAAGGTTAATTTAATAAGTGATGATTCTAGTTGGCAAGTTACAACGGATAATATTAGTGCAATATTACAAGATGATAATAAATCTAGTGAAATTATTTTAGAAGATGTAAAGGAAATAGAAAATATAGATGAAACTAGTTCATATTATGATGAAATTAATGAGAGGTTAAATTTCAAGTATGAGTATATAGAATCTTCAAAATTACCAACGTTATTAACTGTTACAGAATTAAAAAGAATGAAAAATTCTAGTATGTACGAAGATTATTCAAGGGATATGTATACTCCGAAGCTTGTAAAAAGGCCTATGTTTATGGAAAAAGATAGAAAACTTAAAGGGGCAGAAAAAGGTACTGCTATGCATGCTGTAATGCAAAAAATTAACTATACTGATGAATTAACCATAGAAAATATAAAAAAACAAATAAAAACTATGGTTGAAAAAGAATTTATTACAAAGGAACAAGCTGATAGTGTTGAACCAGAAAGAATATTAAATTTCTTTAAAAGTGATATAGGAAGAAGACTTTTAAAAGCTGAAAATGTAAAAAGGGAAACACCTTTTCATATGGAACTAAAAAGTACGGAAATATATGAAAATTTACCTCAAGAAATATATGATAGTGAAAATATAATGATTCAAGGAATAATAGATTGTTATTTTGAAGAGGAAAATGGAGTTGTTCTTTTAGACTATAAGAGCGACTATTTTAAAAAGGGGCAAGAAGAATTTATAATAAAAAAATATAAAGTTCAAATAGAATACTATGCAAGAGCTATAGAAGAGTTAACAGGAAAATCAGTAAAAGAAAAATACTTATATTTATTTTATGGGGATAAAGAAGTTGAAATAAAGTAAATAATATTCTAAACTATAAGTGCGAGGGGGGAATAATCGTGGAAATACTAGTAAAACCCATAGAAAAATTTGAAGTAAATGACAAAATAGACGGCTTCTTTTTAATAAAGGCTGCTGAATGTAGAACTGCAAGTAATAGCAAAAAATATTTAGATTTCACTATTGCAGATAAAACAGGAGAAATAAATGGTAAGTTATGGAATTACAATGAAGGTGACGAAGAAATTTATAAACCTAATACGTTAATAAAAGTAAGAGGTAGTGTTACATTATGGCAAAATAATATGCAATTTAAAATAGATAGAATTAGATTGCCACAAAAAAATGAAAATGTGAATATAGCAGATTTTGTACCTTCTGCGCCATATTCTCCAGAAAGTATGTATAATGAAATGATGGAGTTTGTATCTAAAATAAAAGATGAGGATATAAGAAATATAATTAACTATATTTTAGATGAAAATAAACACAAAATAATGCATTTTCCAGCAGCTAAGAAAAATCATCATGCTGTAAGGTCTGGACTTTTATATCATACAACAACCATGCTTAAAGCTGGAGAAAAGTTATCTGAAGTATATACTTTTATAAATACTGATTTATTGTTTGGAGGAGTAATACTTCATGATCTTGCCAAAATGGATGAAATGAATTCAAGTGAACTAGGAATAGTTGATGATTACACTATAGAAGGACAATTATTAGGACATATAATCGAAGGTGTAAAAAATATAGAAGTAGCAGCACAAAAAGTTGGCGCAGATAAAGAAGTAACAATGCTTTTAGAACATATGATATTATCTCACCATTATGAACCAGAATTTGGAAGTCCCAAAAAGCCAATGATACCGGAAGCACAAATGCTTCATTTTTTAGATGTTATGGATGCAAGTCTTTATGATATGCGTAAAGCCATTGGTGAAACAAATAGAGGGGAATTTTCAAATCCAGTATGGTCTTTAGATAAGAGAAAGATATATAGACCAATAAGAGAAGATTTATAAAATTTTAAATTAATGTCCTATTCGTACAACTATGTATATATAGGGCATTTTTAATATAATATTTTTAGAAAATGTGATTTATTAGATTTAAATTATAAGAATTTTTTAATAAAAAGTGTTGACATTAATTTAAAATGATGTATAATAATTTTCAATAAAGGAAATGTTAACAAATGTGTTGATT
Organism: Clostridium massiliodielmoense; assembly: GCF_900176615.1. Taxonomy (GTDB): domain Bacteria; phylum Bacillota; class Clostridia; order Clostridiales; family Clostridiaceae; genus Clostridium_H; species Clostridium_H massiliodielmoense. The sequence continues at coordinate 1,530,790 of NZ_FXLO01000009.1, read as the reverse complement.
GGGAAAAGTAGTATCTAGGTATAGTTACAGAGAGCTGTTGTTTGGTGGAAAACAGTACTAAGATAGATGTGAAAATCACCCATGAACAGTCTACTGAAAGAGTAATCAAGTAAGTAAGAACGGAGTAACACTCGTTATCGTGTTCGGCATTGGAAGGATTTTTATCTGGAGATGTTTGAGGGGTTATGAAAGTAACAATTAGAGTGGTACCGCAGAACATAAGTTTTGTCTCTTATAAGAGATGAAGCTTTTTTTTTATACATAAATAATAAAAAGGGGCGAAAAAGTATGAAGTATTTTTACAAAGTAAGTGATTTAGCAGGAAAGTATTTAGCATTATTAGTAATTATTATGGCAGGCTGTTCACTTTTAAAACCAGAGTTATTTTTACCATTGGGGAAGGTAAAAATTTTAGGGCAGTCTATTACAAGTTTATTACTTGGATTAATTATGTTTGGTGTGGGGCTTACACTAAATTTAAAGGATTTTAAAGTTGTATTTACAAGACCTAAAGAAGTTTTAATTGGATGTTTAGCTCAATTTACAGTTATGCCATTAGTTGCATTTTTCATTGCTAGAACATTTTCTTTAGATCCATTTTTAGCAGTGGGACTTGTATTACTTGGAACATCTCCTGGAGGTACTGCAAGTAATGTAATGACATTTTTAGCAAAAGGAGATGTATCATTATCTGTAGCAATGACTATGGTATCTACTTTAGTTGCACCAATCTTAACACCGATATTAACGTATTTACTTGCAGGGCAGTGGGTTGAAGTTGATATGATGTCAATGCTTGTTAGTATACTTCAAGTAGTGGTGGTTCCAGTTGCATTAGGAATTATAGCTAATAGATTCATTACTAAGAATTCTGAAGTATTAGATAAAATTTTAGTATTAACATCAGTTTTAAGTATACTTTTCATAATATCAGTTAGTGTAGCACCAAATTCAAAATCTTTAGTTAAGTCAGGATTTATAGTAATTGTAGCAGTGTGTTTGCATAATTGGTTAGGATTTTTAATTGGATATTTTATTGCAAAAATGTCTGGCATGGATGATAAAAAAAGACGTGCAGTATCAATCGAAGTTGGACTTCAAAATTCAGCTTTAGCTGTTGGCTTAGGAGCTCAATTTCAAAATCCAATATGTTTATTACCAGCAATTGTGGCTATGGTAGTACACCAAATATCAGGAGCAATACTTGCAAGTTTCTTTACTAGAAAAGATTTTAATGTAGAAGTTGAAAATACTGAAGAATTAGCAAATGTGTAGATGATAAATATTTATAGGGGCAAAGAATTAAAGGGGGCTTTTAAAATGAAAAATAAATACACGTTTTTACCAAGTTATAGCATAGGGGCAGATGCTTATAAAAATATTGAAAATGTATGTACATTATATGGAAACAAAGTTGTATTAATAGGGGGAAAAACTGCATTATCAAAAACAGAGTCAAAAGTAAAGAGTGCATTACCTAAAGAATTTAAAGTGCTTGACACATTATGGTATGGGGGAGAAGCAACATTTGAAAATGCTGAAATGCTTGCAAAAAACAAAAATGTTCAAGAGGCGGATATGGTATTTGCAATTGGGGGTGGTAAATCCATAGATACTTGCAAAAGTTTATGTGAGGATTTAAATAAACCATTATTTACATTTCCTACAATTGCAGGTACTTGTGCTCCAGTAAGTGAAGTGAGTGCTATGTATTATAAAGATGGGGTATTTCGTTGTGCAAGAGGATATGATAAACCACCAGTACATTGTTTTATAAATACTAAAATTATTGCAGAAGCACCAGATATATATTTGTGGGCTGGAATAGGGGATACTTTAGCAAAGGCTTATGAACCGGAGTTTTCTACAAGGAATATTGAGTTGAATCATGCAAATGCAGTTGGTGTTTCTCTTTCTGTAATGTGTGGTGAACCTCTTAGAAAATATGGAAAAAAGGGGCTTGAAGATTGTAAGCAAAATAAAGTTTCTAGAGAGTTAGAAGAAACAGTACTTGGGATAATAGTAAGTACAGGACTTGCATCAAATTATCTAGACTTAGATTATAATAGTGCTGTTGCACACGCTATGTGTTACGGATTTACAACTCTTAAACAAATTGAAGAAAATCACTTACACGGGGAAGTGGTGTCTTATGGAGTTTTGGTACAACTTATGTTAGATAATAAATTAGAAGTTATAGATAAATTATTTCCATTCTATAAGGAAGTTGGATTACCTACAAAACTTGCTGATTTAGATGTAAGTTTAGATGAACTTGATGGGGTTTTAGAAAAAGCAGTATCAGTTCCTGATTTAAACTCTGTTGCTTTTAAAGTTCATGAATATAATTTACGCAAGGCAGTTTTAGAGCTAGAAAAATATAATGAAGAGAAATAAATTAAAATAAATACCACCCAAAAGTATAAAATTATTGAATTACTTATAATTAAATAGACTTAATGGTAATATATAAATATAACAAAAAAAGGGGGTAATTACTTGATTACATTTAGTGAATATGAATATATAAGACCAAATATTGATGAAGTAAAAAGTAAGTTCAATGAACTTATAAGTAAATTTGAAAAATCAGATTCATTTCAGGAACAAGATAGTGTGCTTGAAGAAATAAAACTTATAAGAAATGAAGTAGAGTCCATGATGGAGTTAGCATATATAAGAAATTCTATTAATACTGTTGATGAATTCTATGAAAAAGAAAAAGAATTTATGGATGAGGTAAGTCCTATATATCAAGGATTAATTTCAGATTATTATAAAGTTCTTATTAATTCAAAGTTTAGAAGTGAACTCGAAGAAAAATGGGGAAAACAATTATTTAAATTAGCAGAAATGCAAATAAAAACATTTTCTAAAGAAATAATTGAAGATCTTCAAGTGGAAAATAAATTGGTTACTGAATACGATAAACTAAAAGCTTCAGCAAAAATAATGTTTGAAGGAAAAGAAAGAAACCTTTCTGAATTAGAACCATTTATGCAATCACAGAATAGAAGTATGAGAAAGAAAACTTATGAAGCTTATTCAAATTTCTTTAAGGAAAATGAAGAAAAATTTGATGACATATATGATAAATTAGTTAAAGTAAGACATAAGATTGCAAAAAAATTGGGATATAAAAACTTTATTGAAGTTGGATATATGAGAATGCAAAGGTCTGATTATAATGCAGATATGGTAGCTAAATATAGAGAACAAGTTTTAAAATATATTGTGCCAGTTGCTGAAAAATTAAAGAAAAGACAGGCTGAAAGACTTGGACTTGATAAATTAAAATATTATGATGAACCGATAAAGTTTTTAACAGGAAATGCAGTTCCAAAGGAAGATTATAAGCACATTTTAAATAATGCAAAAACTATGTATAAAGAATTGTCAGAAGAAACTAATGAGTTCTTTAATTTTATGTTAGAACATGAACTTATGGATTTACTAAGCAAGAAGGGAAAAGCAGGAGGGGGATATTGTACTTATATTAGTAAGTATAAATCACCATTTATATTTTCTAACTTTAACGGAACTTCAGGAGATATAGATGTACTTACTCATGAGGCAGGACACGCTTTTCAAACTTATTTAAGCAGACGCCTTGAAATTCCAGAGTATGCTTTTCCAACTTCAGAAGCTGCTGAAATTCATTCAATGAGTATGGAATTTTTAACATGGCCATGGATGAATTTATTCTTTGAAGAACAAGATTTAAAATACAAGTTTGCTCATTTATCAGAAGCAATTACATTTATACCTTATGGCGTTACTGTAGATGAATTCCAACACTTTGTTTATGAAAATCCAGAGGCTACTCCAGAGGAAAGAAAACTTGCTTGGAGAAAAATAGAGAAAAAATATTTACCAGGTAAAGATTATGAAGAAAATGACTTTTATAATAGAGGAGGATTTTGGTTTAAGCAAGGACATATATTCCAAGTACCTTTCTATTATATAGATTATACATTAGCTCAAGTTTGTGCATTCCAATTTTGGATTAAGTCACATGAAGATAGAGAAAATGCATGGAAAGATTATTTAGCTTTATGTAAAGAAGGTGGAAGTAAGCCTTTCTTAGAACTTTTAAAAGTAGCGAATTTAGAAAATCCTTTTGAGGAAGGATGCATGAAAAAGGTTGTAGAACCATTAGAAGAGTGGTTAGACAATAATAATATTCAAGAATAAAAATGAATAAGGTTCCTTAATTAAACAGATAATAATTATTATAAAAGTAGTTATTATCTGTTTTAAATTTAGGAGGAATTTTATAATGGAACTTAAGGGAAGTAAAACTCTTGAAAATTTAATGAAGGCATTTGCAGGGGAAAGCCAAGCAAGAAATAGGTATACATTTGCAGCAGAAACGGCTAAAAAGGAAGGATATAGTGTTATTGAAGGAGTGTTTAATTATACAGCAGCACAAGAAGAAGCTCATGCAGAACAATTTTTTAAATTAATCAAAAGAGCAGGAGAAGCAAATGTAAATATTGCAGGAGGATATCCAGTCGACTTAAAAGATAATACATTAGATTTATTAAAAGATGCAGCTCATAATGAAAATGAAGAAGCAGAAAACGTATATGTTGAATTTGGTAAAGTAGCAAAGGAAGAGGGTTTTGAGAGAGAAGCATTTGTATTTGATAACATAGCTAAGATAGAAAAGGTACATCATGAAAGGTTTACTAGACTTGCAGCAGAACTTGAAAATAATACTTTATTTAGAAAGGATAACGAAATTGCATGGATTTGTAGCAAATGTGGATACATAGTTACAGGAAAAGAAGCACCACAAATTTGTCCAGTATGTCAATATCCTCAAAAATATTTCTTACCATATGCAGAAAGTTTTCAATCAAATCAAAATAAAGCATAATGAAAATAGCTAAAGGATTTAAAAAATTAAAATCCTTTAGCTATAACATTATTCTTTATTATTTCTTCTAAATTGTGAAGGAGAAATACCGTAAGTTTTTTTGAATGCAGTGTAGAAATAGTTGTTATTAGAATAACCGACTTTACTAGAAATATCTAGAATCGTAAGATCTGTATTAATTAGCAGTTTTTTAGCATTTTCAAATCTACAAATATTTATATATTTAGAAATAGATTCACCAGTAATGTTTTTAAATAATGTTCTTAAATAATTAGGTGAAATGTTTACATATTCAGATACCAATTCAACTGATAATAAACTATTAGTATAGTTTTTTTCAATATAGTTTTTGGCTTTTTCTACAGTTTCAGTATTTTTATAAAGTTTTTTATCAGATAAAGTATTAATTGTAGTTTCATATAAATCTAAAAACCAATATTTCGCTGAATCAGCGAACTCATATTTACTTAAATTTTTTAAAAATATGTCTATATTTAACGTACTTTTCTCATTTTTTAATAAATAAAGATTATCAATAAGATTTTTAGAATTTATAGCTAGTGTCTTTATATATAATATTGAATTGTCATGAGAAAATTTAAGTAATTCGTCAAAAATATCATCTAAAAGATTGTTCGTGCGTTCTTTGTTACCCAATTTTATAGCTTCAAACAAAGAGTTTTCTAAAGAGTTATTATATCTATATTCTGATAATGTATTTTTTACAATTCTATCATAATGTAATATGGATTTATTTCCATATCTAAATGTGTATTTGATATATGAGCTTGCTCTATTATAGCATTTATTAACATAAGAAAGATCTTTTGCAAGTGGTGAAATTGCAATAGATAATGAAATACCTAAATTATTAAATATTTTATTTTGAATATCTTTGACTAAAGTTAATATGTTATTTTTTAAGGATGAACTAATATTACTATTGGTATTAAGAATAGAAACTACAGTATTGTTTACTATGATACTTTCATTTTGATACTCTAAAGAAAGTGAGTCATATATTATATTTTTGATTCCAAGTCTAACTAAACTTCTAGACTCTTTGGAATCATATTTTTTGTAAAAGTCGTCTATATAGTCTATTTTAAATATAAGTACTAATATATTTTCCATATCTAAATTAATTTTTAATTGTTTTGATTTTATTTTAAATTGTTTCTTATCTAAAAAGAATTTACTTGTTAAAAGTTCTTTTAAAAAACCATTTCTTATAAAAACAATTTCTTCTAAAGGAAGTTTCTCTATTCTAGAAGGTTCTGATAAAGCGTTTTCTAAAGTTGCTGATATATAGTCAAATTCATTTTTATTGTATAAAGGTATTGCTTCTTTAGTAGGTAAGTTTTCGTTAACATAAGTTACTATTTTATTAATTGGTGTATATATCTTATGAGATATTAAATATGAAATAATAATTCCCAAAATAAATAATAAAAGAGAAACTATTAAAAATGAATTTGTAACTTTTTTGCTTTGACTAAATAGATATTCATATGGAGTCATATTTACAAAATTTAGATTTTTAAAATTTTTATAGGTAACAAAATACTTCACCCCGTTAACTCTAGCAATAAAGTAATTTTTAGTGGGGTTAAGAATATCTTGTATAAATTTATTTTTAGATTCGTTAACCATAAATTTATGTTCATATTTGTTAAAAAGTATTGTTCCATTGTTATCCATTACAAATAGGTTACTGTTATCTGTAATGTTATGTTTAAAATAGTTAGAAAAAGTATTAGCATTTAGATTTAGAATTACTGCGCTAGATAATGATTTTTCTGATGATTTACTAGTTAATATAGCAATAGAAATAATATTTTTAGTAATATTGTTGTTCTTTAAGTTTATTTTAATTTGTGAGGGTATAAATGCATCAGTAAATGTATTTTTTGATTTATAAATTATATTTTTCATAGAAGGTAAGTAGTAATTTTCAGCAGGGTTTCCTAATGAAGAGTAAAATTTATCATCAAATTTATTGTAAATAAAGATAGAATCTATATTTGATGAAGAAAGATTTAAATGTTTTAGCTTTGAGATACCATTTTTTTTATAATTAGAAGATTGAGAAAACATTAAATCGTATATATCTTCATCTAAATATAAGCTATACAAAAATGAAGTTGCCCATTGAATATTAAAATCTACATAATAATTGGCTTGATTTAAAAGCTTTTGAGAAAGATTATATTCCTGAGTTACTATTAATTTTTTATATTTTCTAAAAAATACTAATGAAGATGTTGTTAAAATTAAAGAAATTATTATTAAATATGATCCTAATAGTTTAGCAAAAGTACTATTTAAATTAAATTTATAATGTTTTTTATTAAACATACAAGATTTCTCCTTCATTTTTACTATGTTTTATTAAAAATTAAATAGTTTATCAAATTTTAAAGTGTGAATTGTTAGAATATTAAATAAATTATTAAGTATTAAAATTTAAAGTTTATAAAAAATTTTGTAAGATAGTGATACAGCAACAGATAACAATTAAATTATAAAACGAATAGCATTAAATGATTGATACAATAATATACAAAAATGCACTATATTATGATATTATTCTACAAAAAAATAAATAATCCTTTTTTACTATTAATATTGTGTTATGAGATTTTTAAAAATTAAAATATAAAAAATATAATGAAGGAGGAATTAATTATGAAGGGGAAAAGGCTACTAGGAATAATTCTTACATTAGGAATGTTGTCTTGTGTTTTTGGAGGATGTGGAAATTCTGCTGATCAAGGCAAGGGAGGAGAGAAAGGGAAAGGCGGTAATGTAGCTGTTGTTTTAAAAGCTTTAAATAGTGACTATTGGAAAACAGTACAAGCTGGTGCTAATGATGCTGCAAAGGAATTAGGAGTAAAGGTACAAGTTTTAGGACCAAATGCTGAAACTGATGTTGTAGGACAAACTTCATTAATAGAAGACCAAATAGTAAAAGGTGTTGATGCTTTAGTTGTTGCACCATTACAACCAAATGCAGCTATAACTACATTTGATAAAGCTGAAAAAGAGAAAATTCCTGTAGTATTAATTGATACAGATGCTAACTGGGATAAGAAAAAATCATTTGTTGGTACTGGTAATATAGCTGCAGGTAAACTAGGCGGTGAATATATATCAAAAAAACTAAAAAAGGGTGACGAAGCAATAATAATAAGAGGGGTTCCTGGAGATAGAACACAGGATGAAAGAACTCAAGGAGCTCAGAAAGCTTTGGAAGCAGCGGGAATAAAAGTTGTAGAAATTCAACCAGCAAATAGTGAAAGAGAAAAAGCTATATCTGTAATGGAAAATCTTCTTCAAACTCATCCTAATATAAAAGGTGTATTTTGTACTAATGATGAGATGGCATTAGGAGCAGTAAAGGCACTTCAACAAGCTGGAAAGAAAAACATAATATCAATTGGAGTTGACGGATCACCAGACGCATTAAAATCTATTAAAGAAGGTGGTCTTACAGGTACAGTAGCACAAAATTCATATGATATAGGAAAGAAAGGTGTAGAAACAGCTGTTAAAGTGTTAAGAGGAGAAAAAGTTGAGACTAGAATTGATACTGGTACTACATTGGTAGACAAACAAAACGTTAACGAACAAGAAGCCAAGTTAAATAAAATTTTAGGAAAATAATGCACAAATTTTGTAAACGAATTCGTGAATTAATAACTGCTTTACAAATAGTTATATATTTTAATCTATTTGTAAAGTAGTTTTGATAAAAAAGTTAATTTATGTTGGAAGTTTGGGATTATCTTAAGAGTGGAGAATGGAGATGATATTGTGGGTATAGTACCGTTGTTAGAGTTAAAAGGAGTTTCTAAGATTTTCCCTGGTGTTAAGGCATTAGATTCTGTGGATCTGGAAATCCTTCCAGGAGAAGTGCATGGTTTAATAGGAGAAAATGGTGCAGGAAAATCTACACTTATAAAGATATTAACTGGAGCTTATACAAATGATATAGGAAAAATATTTGTAGATGGAAAAGAAACGAATATCCAAAATCCTAAGCATGCTATGAGCATGGGAATAAATGCAATTTATCAGGAACTCAATATTTTAGAAGAGTTAAGTGTTGTTGATAATATATTTGTTGGAAGAGAAATAAAGAAGGGTAAGATTTTAGATTATGGAGCTATGATAAGTAAAGCAAAGCAAGTATTAGGTGACTTAGGACAAGATATAGATCCTAAATCCAGTATAGGAACACTTGGTATGGGACATCAACAAATGATAGAAATTGCAAAAGCATTATGTGTTGAAACTAGACTTTTGATAATGGATGAACCCACTTCTAGCTTAAGTGAAAGAGAAGTTAGAGAATTAATGAAAACTATAAGGGGATTAAAACAAAAAGGAATAGCTATCATATTTATATCTCATAGACTACCTGAATTATTTGAAATTTGTGATAGAGTTACAGTTATGAGGGATGGTAAAAAGATAGATACAATTGACATTGAAAATCTAGATGAAGAGAAATTAATAAAACTAATGGTTGGAAGAGAACTAGAACAACAATTTCCAAAGATTGAAACAAAAATAGGTGAGGAATTATTAAAAGTTGAAAATCTAACCAAAAAAGATATTTTTAATAATATAAGTTTTAATGTGAAAAGGGGAGAAATACTAGGTATTGCAGGGCTCGTTGGTTCAGGACGTACAGAAGTTGTTAGAGGAATTTTTGGAGCTGATACTATAGATTCAGGAAAAATATATATAAAGGGTAAAGAAGTAAGAATCAAATCACCTAAAGATGGTATGAAGCATGGAATGGCATTTCTTACAGAGGATAGAAAAGGGCAGGGATTAATACTTGAAAATAACTTAGAGTTTAACATGGCAATTACATGTTATGAAAAATTTAAGACAGGAATCCTTGTAAATTTAAAAAAGATAAAGAATTCAGCACAAGATAATATTAAAAAGTTACAAATAAGTCCACCTAATCCTAATTTTATAGCAGGAAAGTTAAGTGGAGGAAATCAGCAAAAGGTAGTTATAGGAAAGTGGATTAATACCGGAGCAGAAATATATATATTTGATGAACCTACAAGAGGTATAGATGTAGGCGCTAAAGTAGAAGTCTACAATGTCATGAATGAATTGGTTTCAAAAGGTGCAGCAGTAATTATGATTTCTTCAGAAATGCCTGAAGTAATTGGAATGAGTGATAGGGTAATTGTAATGAGCGAAGGAAATTTAACAGCAGAAATACCTAGGAGAGAATTAACTCAAGAAAATATAATGAAGGCAGCATCGGGCGGAATTAAAGGAGGTATGTAAAGTGGAAAGTACAAAATTAAATGAAAGATTTACAACAAATGATAATAAAAAATCAGTTAAACAGATAATTGGAAAGTTTGGACCTTTATTAGGATTGATATTACTATGTATTGTACTAGCTATAGCATCTCCTATGTTTTTAACATTTAAAAATCTAATGAATATAGCAAGACAATCAGCAATAAATAGTATAATAGCATCTGGTATGCTACTTGCTATATTAACAGCAGGAATAGATCTTTCTGTTGGATCTATACTTGCATTATCAACATGTATAATGGGAGTTGCCATTAAAGCAGGATTAAATCCGTTTTTAGGTATACTTTTATGTATTGGTTCAGGTGCAGCTTTAGGCTTAATAAATGGATTGTTATTAACAAAATTACATTTACCTCATCCATTTATATCAACACTAGGCATGAAAAATGTAGCAAGAGGACTTGCTCTTATAATAACAGCAGCATCTCCTATTTCAGGATTTTCTAAATCAGTTACATTTTTAGGCGGGGAATTTTTAGGACCTATCCCAATCAGTTTTATTCTAGTTATAATAGTTTTTATTGGATATCACATATTTTTAAATAAAACAGCTCAAGGAAGACATATATATGCAGTTGGAAGTAATCCTGAGGCAGCTAGATTATCAGGAGTTAATGTAAGTAGAACTTTGGTTTTAGTATATACACTATGTGGTACTATGGCAGGGCTTGCAGGATTAGTATTAGTTGGTAGAGTTGATGCAGCAGTACCACTTGCAGGACTTGATTTTGACTTAGATGCCATAGCAGCATGTATTATAGGTGGAGCTTCATTTATGGGAGGTTCAGGTACAATCTGGGGAACGTTGATAGGAGCTATGATTATATCAGTATTAAGAAATGGATTAAATTTATTAGGAGTTTCTTCAGATCTTCAAACCGTTGCAATAGGACTTGTTATAATTGGAGCAGTATATGTTGATGTTTTAAGAAGACGTGCAGAAAAGAATGCATAAATCTAAACATTAAGTGCATATGTTTAAAGAGGTGATTATGTACATAATCACCTCTTTTATAGTGCTTTTATAACATAATCTTACAAATATATTATATATTTGGAGGGGAAAAATGTTTTATGTAGAATAATATTATTAAAGAAAATAAAAGAAAAGAGGGGGAGCTTATGAATATATTGTTTGCTACATCAGAGGCATTTCCGTTTATAAAGACAGGGGGACTTGGAGATGTATCTTATGCACTTCCTAAAGCGTTAAAAAGAAAAGGAGCTGATATAAGGGTTATATTACCTAAGTATAGCTCGATACCACAAGAATATGCAGATAATATGAGGAAAATAGCAGAGTTTACTGTGGGGGTAGGATGGAGAAGTCAATATTGTGGGCTTTTAGAATTAGACAAGGATGGAGTAAAGTTTTATTTTATAGACAATGAATATTATTTTAAGCGAAATTCTTCTTATGCACAAATGGACGATGGCGAAAGATTTTCTTTTTTCTCAAGAGCTATTTTAGAATCTATAAATCATATAAATGATTTCACACCTGACATACTACATTGTAATGATTGGCATACAGCTATGGCAATACCAATGCTACGAGATCAATATTTTAACAATCCCAAATTAAATAACATAAAAACTGTTTATACTATTCATAACTTAAAATATCAAGGCAGATTTGGAGAGAATATGCTTTGGGAATTACTTGGTTTTGGTGATGAGTATTTTTCCGAAGAGAAGTTCAAATACTATGACAGTATTTCCTTTATGAAAGCAGGAATAGTATATGCAGATGCAATAACTACAGTAAGTCCAACATATTCAGAAGAAATAAAGATGGAATATTATGGGGAAGGATTAAATGGACTTTTACAAAGTAGATCAAGAGATTTATATGGAATATTAAATGGAATTGATACAGAAGTAAATAACCCAAGTACAGATATGTATCTATTTGATAAGTATGATGTAAATAATTTAGAAGGTAAGGCAAGAAACAAAGAAAAATTACAAGAAATGTTACAACTACCTAAAAATAAGGGTATTCCAATGATAGGGGTAGTTGCTAGATTAGAAGAACAAAAAGGATTTGAACTTATTAAAGAAGTTATAGAAGAATTATTACAAGAAAATATACAATTGGTGGTACTTGGAACTGGAGATCAAAGATATGAGGATATGTTTAAGTTTTTTGCTTGGAAATATCCAGATAAGTTATCTGCTAATATATATTTCGATGGAGCTCTTGCACAAAAGATATATGCAGCATCTGATATGTTCTTAATGCCATCAAGATTTGAACCATGTGGAATAGGACAATTAATAGCTTTAAGATATGGTAGTGTTCCAATTATTAGGGAAACAGGAGGACTTAACGATACTGTATTTTCTTATAATGAATTTACAGGAGAGGGAAATGGGTTTAGTTTTACAAGTTTTAATGCTAGGGATATGTTATATACCATAAGAAGAGCCATAGGATTTTATTATAATAAGGATGTATGGAATAAACTAGTTAAAACAGGAATGAATGGGGATTATAGTTGGGAAAAAGCTGCGAATAGATATATGGAGGTATATAGTAAAATACTTCACAAATGGTAGATTAATGAAATTTTAGGGGTGAAATAAATGAAGTTAAGTAAAGAAACAATAAAAAAAGATTTTGTAAAAAAACTTATAACTATGTTTTCAGAGGATATAGATGAAGCATCTACACATCATAAATATTTAGCATTTGGTAGTTTAATTAAAGACTATTGTGCTGAGAATTGGATGAAGACAAACAAGCGATATATAAAAGAAGGAGAAAAACAAGTATACTACTTTTCTATGGAATTTTTAATAGGAAGACTTTTAAAAAGTAATTTATTAAATCTTGGAATAGGGGAAGAAAGTGAAAAAGCTTTAGCGGAACTTGGTATAAATATAAAAGAATTAGAAGAGGCTGAATTGGATGCTGGGCTTGGAAATGGTGGACTTGGAAGACTTGCGGCATGTTTTTTAGATTCCATGGCATCATTAGGAATTGCAGGACATGGGTGTGGAATAAGATATAAATACGGATTATTTGAGCAAAAGATTGTAAATGGATATCAAGTTGAAATACCAGATAATTGGTTAAAAGAAGGAAACATATGGGAAACAAGAAAAGATAATAAATCTGTAATAGTTAAATTCGGCGGAATAATAACACCAGAAATGCTAAATGGAAGATTGAATTTTAAGCATGAAAATTATCAAGCTGTTAGAGCTGTACCATATGATACCCCAGTAATAGGATATGAAAATGATACTGTAAATAATCTTAGATTATGGAGTGCTGAAACAGTAGAACAAGATAAAGATTTAGATTTTTCATTTTTTAAATATGGAAATTATTCAAAAGCAGTAGAATATAAATCTTCTATTGAATCAATATCTCAAGTTTTATATCCAGATGATTCTCAGTATGAAGGAAAAATATTAAGATTAAAACAACAATATTTCTTTGTAAGTGCTGGTATACAAAGTATAATAAGAAATTATAAAAAGAGAAATAAACCAATTAATGAATTAGATAAATATATAGCAATTCATGTAAATGATACTCATCCTTCGCTTGCTGTTCCTGAACTTATGAGAATACTTATAGACGAAGAAGAATTAGATTGGGATGAAGCATGGGATATTACAACAAAGACTATATCTTATACAAACCATACAATAATGGCAGAAGCACTAGAAAAATGGGATATAACTATGTTTAAAGAGTTACTACCAAGAATTTATATGATAGTGGAAGAAATAAATAGAAGATTTGAGGAAGACATAAAATCTAAATACGGAGATAATGAATATAAAATAGGTAAAATGGCTATTTTGTATCAAGGAAAAGTAAGAATGGCTAATTTAGCTATTGTTGGAGGACATTCTGTAAATGGTGTTGCAAAACTTCATACAGAAATATTAAAGAAGAGAGAGCTTTCGGATTTTTATGAATTATATCCTGACAAATTTAATAATAAAACTAATGGAATAACGCACAGAAGATGGCTAATACAATCAAATCCTGAACTTGCAAAATTTATAACAGAAGCTATTGGAGATGAGTGGATTAAAAATCCTAAAAAATTAACTTATTTATTGAAGTATGTAAATAAGAAAAAATTCCAAGAAAGATTATATAATATAAAAAGAAATAACAAAGCAAAATTTGCAAATGAAATAAAGAGAAAATACAATATAGATATAAATCCTAACTCAATTTTTGACGTTCAAGTAAAAAGATTACATGCCTACAAAAGACAAATGCTAAACTTATTCCACATAATTTACTTATACAATAAACTAAAAGAAAATCCAAACTTAGATATAGTACCAAGAACATTTATTTTTGGAGCTAAAGCATCACCAAGTTATTATTTAGCTAAAGAAGTAATAAAATTAATAAATACTGTAGGAGATAAAATTAACAATGATAAGGATATACAAGATAAAATAAAGGTTGTATTCCTTGAAAATTATAGAGTATCACTTGCAGAAAAAATAATTCCTTGTGCTGATGTAAGTGAACAAATTTCAACAGCTTCAAAAGAAGCATCAGGTACTGGAAATATGAAATTTATGATGAACGGAGCAATTACACTTGCTACTTTAGATGGAGCTAATATAGAAATAAGAGAAGCTGTGGGTGATAATAATATAATAACCTTTGGATTAAATGCTGATGAGGTTATGAATTATGAAAAAAATGGTGGTTATAATTCAAGAGAAATATATAATCAAGATGCAAGAATCCATAAGATAATGGATCAAATAACAAATGGATATTTTGGTGTTCCAAGCTCTGAATTTAAAAATATATATAGACACTTAATGGAGCAAAATGATGAATATTTTGTATTTAAAGATTTCGATTCTTATGTAAAAGCTCAAGAAAAAATAGACACTCTTTATAGAAATAGAAGTAGTTGGATGGAAATAAGCGGTATTAATATAGCTAAATCAGGAATATTTTCTAGTGATAATACTATAGACAAATATTCAAAAGAAATATGGAATTCTAATAATTAAATAAAAGAACAACAATATAGTGTTTTGCTGTATTGTTGTTCTTTTTATAATTAATATGAGATTTATTTGGTAGCATTATTTTTTACAGTATTTGAGCTTGCTTGTGTACTTTCATTAGGAATGTATATTTCAAGACCAACGCTTAATACTGATGGATCAGATAAATTATTTTTTTGCATAATAAGTTTAACTGCATCATTAGGGTTTGCATTGGGCATATATTTTTCAGCTATAGTATATAGATTTTCACCTTGTTGAACAACATATTTAGTACAGCCAGATGCATCTATGGTATTAACTGGAATAATTAAATGAGAGCCAACAGTAAGTAACTCACGATCTTTAAGACTATTCATAATTTGTAATGTTTTTACAGCGTCTTCTTGACTTTTCCATGGCATTGTTTTTCTAGCAATGCTGAATAAAGTGTCTCCTTCTTTAACTATGTACTCTGAGTGTTTTTCCGTAGAAATATCAATTGTATTAGTATCAATATCTTTTAAAGAATTGCTTTCTTTTACAGTATCATTATTTTTAGCTTTATCTAAAGAATTTTCTTTTAGACTAACAGAATTATTTTTAGCTTGATTTGTTGATATATTATTCAATCTTAACGTTAAAAAGAATACTGAAACAAATAATACAGCAGATGAAGAAATAATTATTAAAGCTTTTTTTATTTGTGGTTTCATAGTATTTAATACCCCTTTCAAAATCTTTGTTTATTTTAATCATTGACATAATTTGAAATTTTAAACTCTAAATTTATAAATTTTTAAAAATTTTTATGAATTTATTTGATTATTTAGGGGATTTATAGAAATTACGTTTAATTATAATAAATTTATAATAAATAGAGAAAACTAAAGAATAAAATGAAGGGAAGTGTAGTTATGGAAACAAAACAAAGTATAATGGTGAAAAATGAGTACGGAAAAGACATGGAATTAGAACTAATAGATATAATTACAATAAAAAATGATAAATATGTTATTGTATCTATGCCAGGTTCAGAAACTGCCAATGCATATAGAGCTATAAGTAGAAAAAATGGAGAAGTGGAGTATGCATCAATCGGATCTGGAACAGAATTTAAGAGAGTATTAGAAGCTTATAATGCAAAAGATGATTAATAAAACTAAATACATAGCTAATAAGTAAAAATTAATTAATATTAATTAATAAAAAGGAAAAACTATAAAGAAATAATTTATAAATAATAAATAGAGAGGAAGATAGAATATGAAAGCTGATGTAGATAATGATTTATGTATAGGATGTGGATTATGCCCATCTATCTGTCCTGAAGTTTTTGATATGGGAGACGATGGAAAAGCACATGTAACTGTTGATGAAGTTGAAGAAGCATCTAAAGATAGTGCTTCAGAAGCAAGACAATCATGTCCAGTTGAAGCTATTACAGTAGAAGAATAATATGAGAAAATTACAAGGGAAGTGAAGGAAAGGATAGGAAAAATATAAAGGTATATGAAAAGCCATGTTGAAATTACATGGCTTTTTATGGTCAAAAATTTATTAGTTAAATTCAGTTTTTAATATATTTAGTATTTTATTTAAGCTTTCAAGGTGATAGTTATAAACTATATCTAAAGAAGGATGATCTTTTTCAATATATGAGTCTGAGGTAACAAAGTTAAGCATACATAAATGATTATAGGCATCTTTAAATATATGAAGTTGCTTTTTTAAATTACTTATTTCTATGGATTCTAGTTTTTGACGTGTTATTTCTGACATATAAGAATTAAGTAAATTCTCAAAGTGAGATATTTGATTATCTAATTTAGATAAATCTATATTTTCACCTTTATGAATTTTATTTTTATATAAGTCTAGTATAGTGTCCATTGTATCTTCTCTAACATTATATAAATTTTCTGAATGATCTCTTGGAAATACAAAATAATTTACCAGTACAGAAACCATAATACCTATAAATGTTTCGATTAATCTATAAGTACTATAAATTAAAGGAGTTTTATCTGTTAAGTTAACCATTATAGCAAGAAAGACTATACATCCGATAGTTATTGATTTGTTTTTACTTAAAAGGTTGCATATATAAATAACTCCAACTATTCCAATACCAATTAGAATTATATTTCCAGGTTGTATAAGAGCAAACAAAAGGCCTATTAAAGCTCCTATAAAAGTACCAATCATTCTATTTTTACCAACTATGAAAGAATCCGATACCCAAGTTTGCATACAAATTACTGCGGCTATACATGCATAAAAAGGAGAATCTATATGAAAAATTCTTATTATTATTACACATAGTACAACTGCAATTGAGGTTTTAAGATTTCTCATTCCTATCTTTTTCATAAAATGACTCCCATATCTTTAAATTCTTATATATAATTAATCTCCAACTCCAAAATCAGTATTTTCATATAATACTTCAATTTTTTTTACGCTATCTAAAAATTTGTATTCATCTTTAAACCATGAAATTAGAGATTCATCTCTTTGAATATTAGTAGAATTCTCAGTAAAAATATTTACGGTACCATATGAAAAATGATTTAAAAGAATATCTATATCTTTTTTTATCATTTCCTTTGTTTGCCCTTTTATTCCTACCATTATACAAACAGAATCAAAATATTTTTGTACATCTTTATAGTCATTAAATATAGCATTTTTATTTAAAAAGCCATTTCTAAAGTCATTATCAAATGTTTCAATACCTATTTTAAAAAGTATAGGCACATTATTAAAAAATTCTCTAAAATCCTTTAGTTTATGTCTATAAATCCAATGACTTTCAAAAAAAAGTTTTTCTATATTTTTATTTATAGTTGTTTCTTTTATCTTTTTTATAGTTTCTTTTGGAAGATCAAAACAACTAGCTGAATTTATTACTTCTAGAGTTTTATATATTCCAGTTACACTTTTTAGTATTTGAAAATTTAATTTATTCATTTCTTCTTTATTTAAAGAATTATCGTGTATATAATCACAAAAACTACACTTTCCCCAAAAACAAGGTTTGGATTTTAAAAGCACGATTTCTCTTGGATTTTTTTCTTTTATAATATTGTATCTGTCCATAACATCACACCATTTCATATTGTAAGATTATTTCATTATAAATATAGTAATATTAAAAAATCATTATAACATATAATATAGCAAAATTAAAGCTATTATATAACAGTGAAAAATGAAATATAACATCGAAAAATGATTGTTAAAATATTGACGTACTTACGGTGGTGTGTTATAGTATAGATAATTAAAAAATATAGAAAAAGTAAAACAGAAAAATATAATATATATCCATAAATCCTATTAAAAATCTCTTTGTAGCTATATACAAGGAGATTTTTAATTTATATAGAAAATAAATAAGTAAATAAATTTTTAAAATTTTAAATCCTACATTTTACATTTTAAAATTTTATGAGATAATAGATACAACTGTAATTCAAAAGAAGGTGTAAATAATTATGAAAAAAGAATTATTGAACTGTATATTGAAAGTTACTAAAGATAAAGATATAGATTATATAACTCAGTTAATAAGCAATTTTATTTACGCAAAAGCTAGTTATACTTTTGACGACATTATAACTAAAAATCAAAATGTAAAAAAAATAGTGCAGTATGCTAAAAAGGCGGCTAATACGGATTGTAGTATTTTATTACAAGGAAGTAATGGAACAGGAAAAGAAGTTTTTGCCGAAGCAATACATAATTACAGCAAAAGGGCAGAAGGACCATTTATAGTTGTGGATTGCGCAATAGTTCCTAGAGAGTTATTAAAAAGAAGATTATTTGGATACTATGAGCAAACGTTTACCGACGAAAATGAAGAATATCCAGGAAAATTTCAGCTTGCAGATGGAGGAACACTATTTTTAAATAACATAGAAGAATTACCTTTGGATATTCAACAGAAGTTACTAAAGATATTAGATGATAATAAGACGAGTTTAAGGAAATCGGATGAAAAAAATATAGATGTGAGAATCATAGCATCAACAAATAAAAATTTGATTGATGAAGTGAATACTAAAAGTTTTAGAGCGGATCTTTATTATAAACTTAATGTAATAAATGTTAAGTTATTAGATTTAGAAGAAAGAAAAGAAGATATACCATTATTAGCTAAATATTTTTTAGAAAAACTAAATTCTATTAATTCAAATAAAGAGAGAACCATTGATGAAGATGCTATTGAAGAATTAAGGAATTATAAGTGGGTTGGAAATATAAGAGAACTTAGAAATTTCATTGAAAAGTTGTATTATCTTTGTGATGAAAGTAACATAACAAGAAAATTTTTATTGGATTGTATTTATAATAAACCAAAATGTAATGAAAAAAATAAGATATTTACTGAAAGTAGTACAAAGGAAGAAAGTATACTTTCACTTAAAGAATTAGAGAGACAGAATATAGAAAAAGCTCTTGTATATTGTGAAGGGAATATAGAAAAGGCAGCTAAAATTTTAGGGATAAGCCGTGCTACTATATATAGAAAAATAAGTAAATATAATATAAAATTACATTAAATATATGTTATTTATTTTAATGTAAAAATAATCTGTATTATAACAATTAAAGGCTAGAAATAGCCTTTTTCTTTTATTAATTATTAATTAATTTAAAACAGTTACTTTGGTAAAAAGAAAATAATAATTTATAAAATTTAAAGATATGATAAATTTGAGTACTTAATGTGTATTTATTAAATATAGATGATAAAATTAAAAAAAGATTTAAATAGTACTTTTAAGAAAGGTGATATCATGAAAATATTACATACATCCGATTGGCACTTAGGAAAAAATTTAGAAGGAGTTAGCAGAATAGAAGAACAAGAACAGTTTATTGAAGATTTTATCCACATTGTGGATGAAAATTGCATAGATTTGGTTATTATATCAGGAGATATATATGATAATAGCAATCCACCTGCTAGGGCAGAACAATTATTTTATAAGGCTTTAAAAAAAATATCTAGCAATGGAAAAAGAATGGTATTAATTATAGCTGGAAACCATGATAATCCAGAAAGATTATCAGCAGTAACACCACTTACATATGAACAAGGAGTAATAATACTTGGAAAGCCTAAAAGTTATGCTGAGATAGGTCCCTGTGGAGATTACAGTATTGTAGATTCAGGAGAAGGATATTTAGAGTTTAAAATGAATGATGAAAAAGCAGTAGTTATAACACTTCCTTATCCTAGTGAAAAAAGGTTAAATGAGATTTTATTTAAAAATATAGAAGAAGAAGAAAGACAGAAAAATTATTCGGACAAGATAAAACATATATTTGAGACATTATCACAGAAGTATAGAGATGACACTATAAACTTATTAGTATCACATTTGTTTGTATTAGGGGGAGAGGAGACAGATTCAGAAAGACCAATACAACTTGGAGGTAGTCTTGCTGTAAGTGCATCAGTTTTTCCAGAAAAAGCACAGTATATAGCACTTGGCCATTTGCATAGACCACAAGAAATAAAATCAAAGAGTAGATGTATATATGCAGGCTCACCACTTCAATATAGCAAAAGTGAAATTGGATATACAAAATGTTGCTACATTGTTGATGTTAAAGCTGGAAAAGAACCAGAAGTAAAAAGTGTACCATTTAAAAATTATAAGCCTATTGAGGTGTGGAAATGTGATGGAATAGAAAACGCTATTAAAAAATGTGAAGAAAATACTAATAGAGAAGTTTGGGTATATTTAGAGATAAAAACAGATAGATTTATATCTCAAGAAGAAATCAAAGAAATGAAAACTTTGAAAAAAGATATATTAGAGATACGCCCTATAATCATTGGAGAAGATGATTATGAAGATGAATTTTATGATATTAAAGAAAAAAGTATGAAAGAATTATTTAAAGATTTTTATACTAAACAGAGAATGACGGAACCCAGTGATGAAATTATGGATCTATTTTTAAGTATAGTGCAAGAGGAGGACGAGGAAGATGAAGCCTAGAGTTCTTAAAATAAGGGGACTTAATAGTTTTGAAAGGGAACAAATAATAAATTTTAACATGTTAACCGAAAAAGGGTTATTTGGAATATTTGGACCTACTGGAAGTGGTAAATCTACTATATTAGATGCTATAACTATTGCACTATATGGGAAAATAACAAGGACTAATAAAGGATTTATAAATACAACTACTAAGGATTTAATTGTAAGCTATGAATTTGAAATTGGAGGAATAAATGATAGAAAGGTTTATTTAGCTGAAAGAAATATAAAAGTAAATAAAAATGATAGATATAATACTAAATATGCTCGTTTAATAGAGAAGAATGGTGATGAATCTAAAATCATAGCTGAAGGACCTACTGAACTTCAAAATCAAATAAATAAAATAATTGGACTTACAGTAGATGATTTTACACGATCTGTTGTATTGCCACAGGGAAAATTTAGTGAGTTTTTAAAACTAGGTGGAAGAGAAAAAAGAAATATGTTAGAGAGAATTTTTGCTCTTGAAAAATATGGTCAATCTTTAGTAGAAAAGATAAAAAAAGTTAGAAATACTAACTTGAAAGAAAAAAGTGTTTTAGAAGGAGAACTTAAAAAATATGAGAATTTAACTGAAGAAGATTTTAAAGCAAAACAACAGGAACTTAAGTTAGAATTAAAAAATCAAGAAAGCTTAAGAATTGAAAAGAAACAAGTGGATGAACAATATGAAATATATAAAGAAGTTTGGATGTTTCAAAAAGAGTTAGATTCATTTATAAGTAAAAAAATAAAATTAAAAGAAAAATTAGAAGATATAAATTTAAAAAGAGAAAGTTTAAAAAGAGGACAAAATGCAATAAAGATAAAACCTTTTATTGATGAAGTGGAAGCTACTAATAAGAATATAAAAGAAAATAGAGAAAAATTAAAACTTGCTATAGAGAGTTTAAAGGATATAGATGAAAAAGTAAAAGTTACAGAAGAAGATTATATTACTTCTCAAAAGGAAAAGGATGAGAGAATTCCAGAGCTTATAAAAAAGGAAAGTGATTTTTCTTTAGCTATAGATACTACAAACAAAACAGGAAAACTAGAAATAGAGATAGAATCTTTAAGAGATGAATATAAAGCTATAAAAAGTAAAAGAGATAAAATACTTAAACAATTAAAAGATATAGATGTTAGTAAGGAAAAAGCAGTTATTGAAATAAAAAATATTGAAAAAAGATTAAATGATATAAAGATAGATCCAGAATATAGAGAAAAACTTCAATATGCTTTGCAAAAAGAGAATGATTATAAAAAGGCATTAACTAATAAAAAAGAATTACATAATAAACTCCAAGAAAAAGAGGGAATTTTAAAGGAAGTATCACAAAAATGCAATGATATTTTAAGTAGTAAAAATACACAAGATAATTTAATGAAAGAATTAGAAGAAAAAAATAGAATTCTTAAAGAAAATAATCCAGGAGATAATTCATTATTACTTGAAAAATCACAAGAACTAAATGTTATGACTAAAAAATTAGAAGAAGTAATAAATGCAATCAATAGAAAAGATGAATTAGAAAAAATTATAGAAGATATTAATAACACAAAAAATTCTATTAACACTAAGCTAGAGGAAATAAAAAATACTTTGGAAAATGATAAAGCAGAATTAAAGCAATTAGAGAATAAGATAGAAAATATAAAGAAAAACAATTTGGCAAGCATACTTTCAAATGAATTAGTACAAGGAAGACCATGTCCGGTTTGTGGTTCTATTCATCATACTAATATTGCTATAAAGATAGATAATGATGAAATTTTAAAGCATCAAGAAAATAGAAAAAAACTACAACAGAAAATTGAAAACTTAACTACTAAAATGACAGAGTTATCTATTGAAGTTGCAGGTATAACAAAGGAAGAGGAGCATAACTTAAATGAATTAAAATTAATATTAGAAAAATTAAATGATATTGATATAAAGAACTTAAATAAACAAAAAGAAAATAAAGAAAGTGAATTCAAACAATTAAA
Organism: Clostridium massiliodielmoense; assembly: GCF_900176615.1. GTDB lineage: Bacteria > Bacillota > Clostridia > Clostridiales > Clostridiaceae > Clostridium_H > Clostridium_H massiliodielmoense. The sequence continues at coordinate 1,507,525 of NZ_FXLO01000009.1, read as the reverse complement.
AGAAAAAATAGATAAATATAATAATGATAAAAATGTCATAGAATCCAATCTAAAAATTGAAGGAGAAAAAAAATCAAAAATAGATTTAGCTGAATCTAAGTTAAGTGAAAATGTAAAAAATGAAACATTATTAATTAAAGAATTAAAAGAAGAATTAGAAAAAGAAAATGAAATTTTTGATAATTTATGTAGTGAATATGAATTACTAAAAGAATATTTTGGTACAGAGAAAATTTCATCAAAGGCAAAAGAAATATTGATATGTGAAAAAGAATCAGAAAAACTAAAAAATAAAGAAAAAGAATTAAGGAATAAAGTCGAAAACTATGATAGAGATAAACAAACTTTAGCTGATGAAGAAAAAAAATTAATAGAAGTTTTAAGCCAGATACAACAAAGTGGCACAGAAAAAAGTAATATCATAAAAGAAAATAGGGAAGATATAAAAAGGCTTTGTGGTGATAAAAATCCAAAAGAGTTTTTACCGATAATAAAAGAGAAGATTAAACAAATATCTGATAGAAATGATAAATTAAGAAATCAGCTAGATATACAAAAGAAACTTAAAGAGAAAACTTCTAATGAAAAGTTATCTTTAGAAAAAGCAGAATCTATTTTTAATCAAACTTTAAAGGAACAACAACTAAAATTAGAAAATTCGTTAAAAGATAGTGAGTTTAAGGACATTTCAGAAACAAAAAAATATATATTGGATGAAGTTATATTATCGAATATAGAAAATGAAATAAATATTTTTGATGATGAAGTTAAAGATGTAAAAAGTAATATAAATAGGATCGAAAAGAAGTTACAGGGGAATAGAATCGAAAAGGATAAGTGGCAAGAATTAACCAATTATAAATTAGAAATGGAAGATAATATATCTAATAATATAAAAAACATTGCAACACTACAAAAAATTATTGATGATTTTAAAGAGGATTTAGAAAATTTAAAAGAACTAAGAAAAAGAGAAAAAAAGTTAGAGCATAAGTTAAGTCTCATAAGTGATTTAATGAAACTGGTAGAAGGAAATAAATTTGTGGAATTTGTTGCTATGAATCAATTAAAGTATATAACAAGAGAAGCATCTAAAAGACTTAAAGATATAACAAGAGATAGATATGCACTTGAAATAGATTCAGAAGGAAACTTTGCTATTAGAGATGATTTTAATGGTGGACAGATAAGAGATGCAAGTACATTATCAGGAGGAGAAACTTTCTTAACTTCATTATCATTAGCACTAGCGTTATCATCTCAAGTTCAGTTAAAGGGAAGTGCGCCACTTGAATTTTTCTTTTTAGATGAAGGATTTGGTACACTAGATACGGATTTATTGGATATTGTCATGAATTCACTTGAAAAACTTCATAGTTCTAGATTATCTGTTGGAATTATAAGTCACGTTGAAGAATTAAAAAATAGAGTACCTGTAAAGTTAATAGTTTATCCTGCAAAACCTGGTGAAGGGGGAAGTAAGGTAACATTGGAATATAGTTAAAGTAGATTTAGTAAAAAAAATAATGTATTATATATTTAGTAAAAGAACTTTAGAATGCTATGAAATGTAGAAATATATACTATATATAGTTGAAGTAAACCAAAATATAGGGGGAAATTTTTAAATTATGAAAGAAAATATTAATAATACAAAAAGGGGCAATGGATGGGCACTATTACCATTAGGTGTATTTCTAGTTATGTACTTAGTCCCATCTATAGTAACAAAAGATTTTTATAAGATGCCTGTTAGTGTATCATTCTTAGTTGCAGCATTTGTAGCTATAGCTATGAACCGAAAAGAAAAAATAAGTAAGAAAATAGAAGTATTTTGTAAAGGAGCAGGAAATCCTAATATTATATTAATGTGTATAATATTTATACTTGCTGGTGCATTCGCACAAGTTGCAAAAGAAATGGGGGCAGTATCATCTACTGTTAACTTAGGACTTACAATTTTACCAGGAAATATACTTCTTGCAGGAGTTTTTATTATTTGTTGTTTTATATCATTGTCCATAGGTACATCTGTTGGAACAATAGCAGCACTTGCACCAATGGCTTTAGGAATTGCTCAAAAAACAGGATTGCCAATTGGTCTTGCACTGGGAGCAGTAGTAAGTGGAGCTATGTTTGGAGACAATTTATCTATGATTTCTGATACTACCATAGCAGCTACTAGAACACAGGGTTGTGAAATGAAAGATAAGTTTAAGATGAATATTTCCATTGTAATACCAGCAGCTATAATAACAGCAATAATTTTTGCAGTAATAAGTATGGGAAAAACAACTGCACTTACTGTTGGGTATGAGTATAGCATTATAAAAGTACTTCCATACTTAATAGTACTTATTTCGGCTTTATGTGGAATGAATGTAATGCTTGTATTAGTAGGGGGAACTATATTTGCAGGAGTAGTTGGAATAGGGACTCATTCATTTGATATTTGGGGATTTATGAAGGCGATTGAAGCTGGAATTGGTGGGATGTCAGAACTTATAATAATCTCATTACTTATTGGTGGAATGGTTGAAGTTATAAAACATAATGGAGGAATAGTATTTTTACTAAACTTAATTACTAAGAGAATTAAAAGCAGAAAAGGTGGAGAATTTGGTATAGCAGCACTTGTTAGCGTAGTTGATATTTGTACAGCAAATAATACTATAGCTATAGTTATGTCAGGTCCTATAGCAAAGGACATTGCAGATAAATATGGAATAGATCCTAGAAGATCTGCAAGTATATTAGATACTTTTTCTTGCTTCTTCCAAGGAACCATACCTTATGGGGCTCAAATACTAACAGCTGTAGGAGTTGCAGGAGCGGTAATATCTCCTTTTGATATTATGAAATACTTATATTATCCATATTTAATGGGAGTATGTGCAATTTTATGTATAGTATTTGGAATACCTAAGCCTAAGAATTGTGCAGTTGTAGAGAGCATTGAAAAGTAAATATACAATAATTAAAAGGTACTGATAGATTTAAATATCAGTACCTTTTAATTATTGTTGTTCAAATACTTTTTCTTTTAATTTAAGTCCAGTTGGAGTTATAGCAAGACCACCTTGCGCTGTTTCACGTAATTCACAAGGCAGTTGTTTACCTACTTTATACATTGCAAGAACTACCTCGTCAAAGGGAATGATACTTTCTACACCAGCCATTGCTATATCAGCAGTTGTAAGTGCTGAAACAGTACCAGATGCATTTCGTTTTGCACATGGAACTTCAACAAGACCAGCAACGGGATCACAAACAAGACCTAAGATATTTTTTATAACTATTGCACTAGCATGAAGTGCTTGAGTAGGAGAACCCCCCATCATTTCTACAACTGCACCAGAAGCCATTGCAGCGGCAGAACCACATTCAGCTTGGCAGCCACCTTCAGCTCCAGAAATTGTTGCATTTTTAGCTATGATTATTCCTATACCAGAAGCTGTAAGAAGAGCTTTCACTAAATCATCATCAGATTTGTGTAATTTTTCTCCAGCAGATATTACTACAGCTGGAAGTATACCACAAGAACCAGCTGTTGGGCATGCAACTATTCTTCCCATAGCAGCATTTACCTCAGAGCAGGAAATGGCACGTGCCATGGCTTTTACTATGAAGTTTCCTGTTAAGGTGCTATTACTTTCAACATATGTATTTAATTTTAATGCATCTCCACCAATCAATCCACTTACAGATTTAATCTCATTTTTAAGTGCAAAACTTGTGGATTCTTTCATTACGTCAAGGTTTTTTTTCATCTTTTCAAATACTTGTTCTTCTGATAGACCACTGTTTTCAGCTTCACATTTTAATGTATACTCCCATATACTACAGTTTTCCTTATTACAAATCTCTATGAGGTCTTTTCCACTATTAACAAACATAAGTTTATGCCTCGCCTTCTATAATTGGATTTATAACTCTTATTTTTTTTATTTCACCAATTTGTTTTATCTTATCTATTATGTTATCAGGAATTACATTATCAGTTTCAAGAGCCATAGTTGCATTTACACCTTTTCCGCCTCTATAAACTTTCATAGATCCTATATTAATATTTTCAGTGTATAGCATAGTTGTGATTTTAGAAATCACTCCAGGAGTATCTTTGTGAGTAGTTATTAAAGTTGGATAGTCTCCCCTAAATTCTACATCTTGTCCTTCAATATCAAAAATTAATATATTTCCTCCCCCTATAGAAGAACCTGTTACTTCAGAAGTAGTACCATCCTTACGTGTCATTATAAATTTTACAGTGTTCGGATGAACATCTCCAAGATCACCCTCAGTAAATATAATTTCAATTTCTTTTTTTCTGGCTATTTCAAAGGAATTTCTTAGATTTTCATCCCATGGATCCATTTTTAGTATTCCAGCCACTAATGCTTTATCAGTACCATGACCTTTATAAGTTTTGGCAAAAGAACCATGAAGTATGAATTCAACTTTTACTATATTTTTACCGCAAATAAGGCTAGCTAGCTTTGCAAGTCTTGCAGCACCAGCTGTATGAGAACTAGAAGGACCAACCATTATTGGACCTACTATATCGAAAACGCTATAGTTATTCATAGATAAATTCTCCTTATAAATGAATTGAGTATAATTTAATTATAAAATAAAATATAAATTTGTCATTACTTTTATAGTATATAAAAACAAGAAAAGGCATATAACACTGAAAAGTGTAGAATTTATGTCGCCAATTATTTATAATATTAGTGATAGTATAAAATAGAGTGATTTAAAATATACTCAAAAAGGAGAAAACAAATGAGCAAGTTATTACAAGTATTTCTATTATCAGCAGTTCCAGTAGTGGAACAAAGAGGTGCTATACCAATGGGAATAATGGCTGGAATAAGTCCTATGACAGTGTTTTGGGTGAGTTTCTTTGGTAGTATGCTTCCAGTCCCTTTTATATTGCTTTTATTTAATAAAATTTTTACATGGATGAAAAAATATAAAGCTTTTGAAAAGATAAATGGTTTTATTGAAAGAAAGATAGATAAAAACTCAAGTAAACTAGAGAAGTATAAGGAAATAGGTTTAATTACATTTATAGCAATTCCACTACCAACAACAGGAGTTTGGACAGGTAGTGTTGTAGCAGCATTTTTAAAATTAGATTTTAAAAAATCGTTATTCTGTGCATCTATCGGTGCATTAATATCAGCACTTATAATAACAGGAGGAATGGTAGCATTTCCGGCATTATGTTCAAAAATGTTCGGTGCTTAAGATAGGAGTGATAGTGCTTTATGGAATTAATAAAAAGTCTTATAAATAATATAGGATATTTCATTTTAATAGCATTTATATTATCTCAAAGTGAAAGTTTAAAGAATATTATTATTAAGGAAGAGTTCAGTAAAAAAGATTTAGTTATATTATCTATTCTTTTTGGTGGTCTTGGAATTTTAGGAACATATATAGGAACAGAAATACATGGGGCCATAGCTAATACAAGAATTGTAGGAGTTATGGCTGGTGGTATTTTTTGTGGACCTATTGTTGGACTTGCGTCTGCCATTATATCAGGTACACATAGGCTTTTTATAGATAATGGAGGAGTAACTGCTATACCTTGTGCTATTACAACAGTTGCTTGTGGGGTTGTGGGGGGAATACTTCATAAGTACGCAACTCAAACAAACAGGTGGATATATGGATTTATAGGAGGACTTGGAGTAGAAACATTGGAGATGTTTTTAATACTCATAATTTCAAAACCATTTAGTTTAGCAATGCATATAGTAAAAAATATATACATTCCAATGGGATTTGCTAATGCTATTGGAATAGCATTGCTTATATTATTAATAGAAAATATATATGAAGAAAAGGAAGAAATTGCAGCAAAACAGGCAAAGTTGGCATTAGATATAGCAAATAAAACTTTACCTTATTTTAGAGAGATGGATAATACATCATTTGAAAAAATTTGTAAAATTATAAAAGAATCCATTAAGGCAGATGCAGTGGCAATAACAGATAAAAAGTATGTTTTAGCTCATGTTGGGCTTGGAGAAGATCATCACATAAAAGGAGCAGAAATACTAACACAAGCAACAGAAAGAGTAATAAAGGAAGGAAAAATATTAATATTAACTAATGCTAGTGAAATAAATTGTGCATATCCATTTTGTCCATTAAAATCGGGAATAATAGTGCCGTTAAAAGAAAGAAGTAGTATTATCGGAACGTTAAAAATATATTATGGAAAAAACAATGCTATATCATTTAAAAATAAAAACTTGGCTATAGGACTATCTCAAATAATTTCAACTCAACTTGAAATAAGTAAAATAGGAAAACTAAAAGAAATGGCAATAAAAGCAGAGATCAAAGCACTTCAAACACAAATCAATCCACACTTTCTATTTAATTCATTAAATACTATTGCTTCATTTGTACGAATTAATCCAACTAAGGCTAGAGAACTAATAATAAATTTATCTGTGTTTTTAAGATACAACTTAGAAATAGGTGATGAACTTGTAGATGTTTATGGTGAACTAGAACAAGTTAAGGCTTATGTATCTATAGAAAAGGCACGTTTTGGACAAAAATTACAAGTAATTTATAATATACAAGATAACATAGACATAAAAATGCCTAATTTAATAATACAACCTATAGTTGAAAATTCAATAAAGCATGGAATACTTAAATCTGGAAGAAAAGGACTTGTAAAGATAGATATAAAATATATAAATGATGATGCTTTTCAAGTTATTGTAGAGGATAATGGAGTGGGAATTGATAAGGAAATTATTGAAAAGGTATATAATGGAACTATGAAAGAAAATAAAATAGGAATATCAAATGTAAATAATAGATTACAACTTCTTTATGGTGAGGGACTTAAAATTGAAAGATTAGAAGAAGGCACTAGAGTTTCATTCATTATAAAAAGATAGGAGTGATTTGGTGAATTGTATAGTTGTAGACGATGAATATCCATCAAGAGAGGAATTAAAATATTTTATAAAACAAGCTAGCAATATAGATATAGATGGGGAATTTGATGACTCTATAGAGTCATTGCAATACATTCAGCAGAACAAACCTGATGTTGTATTTTTAGATATTAGTATGCCTAAGCTAGATGGTATGTCTTTAGCTCATATAATTAACGAATTAGATAAAAAAATAATCATTGTATTTATTACAGCGTATAAAGAACATGCAATAGAAGCTTTTGAAACAGAAGCCTTTGATTATATATTAAAACCTTATTCAGAGGAAAGAATAATAAGTACACTAAAAAGATTAGAAGCTTTAGAAGAGCAAAAAAATGATAATTGCATAAAAAATAAAATAGCTCTTAGAAAAAATGAAAAATTAAAAGTAGTAAATATTTTAGACATCTGTTATTGTAGAGCTGATGAAAAAAAGACAATAGTATATACAAGTAATGATGATTATATAGAGAATTGTAGCATATCAGAGTTTTGTAAAAAGCTACCTCAAGAAATGTTTTTTAGGACTCATAGATCATATATTGTTAATTTAGACAAAATAACAGAAATAATTCCATGGTTTAATAATACTTATATGATTAAATTGAAGGGTTTAGAGGAAGAAATACCAGTAAGCAGAAATAAAATGAATGATTTTAAGCAGTTGATGAACATATAAAGGCAGTTCATTCCCTTATTATGTTATTCCATGAGAATCACATAACAATTCATACTATATTTTGTATAATATAACTAAGAAAAGGAATAAAAAATAAGGGGGTAGAGTTTATGGTATCATTCATATTATCAATAATAGCTTTAATAGTTGGTTATGTGGTATATGGAAAGGTTGTTGAAAAGTGTTTTGGAGCAAATGACGATATCGAAACTCCAGCTACCAGACTAGAAGACGGTGTTGATTTTGTGCCAATGCCAGAGTGGAAAATTTTCTTGATACAATTTTTAAATATAGCAGGACTTGGACCAATATTTGGAGCTATAGCAGGAGCAATGTGGGGACCAGCAGCATTTCTATGGATTGTATTTGGATGTATATTTGCAGGAGCAGTCCATGACTATCTATCAGGAATGTTATCAGTAAGACATGATGGAGCTAGTATTCCAGAAGTAGTTGGTAAGTATCTTGGAAACGGTTTTAGAAAATTTATGATAGTATTTTCAGTTATACTGTTAGTTTTAACAGGTGTTGTATTCGTAAGTGGACCTGCAGGAATTTTACATGGATTAATAAGTTCAGTTAGTAAACAAACATTTTTATATATAATTTTTGCATACTATCTATTAGCAACATTAGTTCCAATAGATAAGTTAATAGGTAAAATATATCCAATATTTGGAGTTTGTTTATTGATCATGGCCATAGGAGTTGGAGGAGCTCTTATAGTATATGGAGCACCTATACCGGAAGTAGTTGGCAATTTGACTAATATGCATGCAGCACCGGCAAAGCATCCATTATTCCCAATGCTATTTATAACAATTGCATGTGGAGCTATTTCAGGATTCCATTCAACACAATCTCCATTGATGGCTAGATGTATAACCAAAGAAAGTCAAGGAAGAAGAATTTTCTTAGGAGCTATGATTGCAGAAGGTATAGTTGCTTTAGTTTGGGCAGCAGCAGCAATGAGTTTCTTTGGTGGAGTTCCAAAGTTAAATAGTTTTATGGTAGCTAATAAAGGAAACGCTGGATTAGTTGTAAATCAAGTTTGTAATGGTTTACTTGGAAAAGTAGGAGGAGCACTTGCAATACTAGGAGTTGTAGCATGCCCTATAACTTCAGGTGATACAGCATTTAGAAGTGCTAGACTTACAATAGCAGATTCAACAAATTATGATCAAACTAGCATAAAGAAAAGATTAGTAATAAGTATACCTTTATTTGCAGTAGGATTTGGATTAACATTAGTAGACTTTAGTAAGATATGGAGATACTTTGGATGGTCAAACCAAACTTTAGCTACAATAGTTCTTTGGACGGGTGCTATGTATCTATTGAAAAAAGGAAGACAATATTGGATTGCTACAGTACCAGCAGTATTTATGACAGCCGTATGTACAACTTATATATTAGTAGCTCCAGAAGGATTTAAATTATCAATGATGATAGGACTTCCAGTTGGAATAATAGCAGCAGTAATAGCATTATTGTTATTTTTGAAAGTAGTAAGAAAAGTAAAAATGAAATCAGATATAGAAGCTTAAATGTATATTTATAAATTAGATAAAGAGTACGAGTATGATTCAAATATTCGTACTCTTTATCCGTAAAGAAGAGTAGCTCATATGGTAATTATAAACAATTCGACAAAAGATTTTATACAAGTTTATTTTTATGTATAAAAAAAGGATATGTAAGGATATATTTAAAGCATAATCGTAATTAATGTCATAACTTAGAGATAAAAATATATAAATTCCTATTATGAAATGACATGTTTTTTAAAAAAAAAGTGATAGTATATATAAATAAAGAAGAGTTCAGGGGGAGAAGGACAATGTTAATTGTAGGAAATTTAACCAGAAGTGAATATAGAGATTATGTGAGATACGATTATTCATATAGAGTAATAAAAAACAAAGTTGCTTTTCCGGAGATATATAAGGCTGAGATACAATCTTATGGAATAGAAATAGAAAGACGAGATATTGTAAACGGTATTCTTATTAATATAGAAAGAGATTCCGTAAAAAATATAAGTCCGTGTAAAAGTAAAGTATGTAGTCTAGCCAAAATGCTTTATAGTAATACGGTGTCACCATTACATCTAATTGATATATTAGGTGAGTACATAGATGATTATATTACAGATTATGATGAGGTAATAAAAAACATATGCTCATGTTAAAAAAGGAGATCTCTTAAAGAGACCTTCTTTTTTATTACACAAAAACTGAATTTAAATGCTTTTATCGTTTATTAAAGTGAAGTTTAGGTGTAAAATTATTAGTATAACTTGGAGGTGATAAAGGGTTGATTATTGGTATAGGTACGGACATAGTTGAAATTGATAGAATAAATAGAGCAATAGAGCGTACCCCGAATTTTGTAAGTAAACTATTCACTAAAACGGAAATAAAATATTTAATTAGCAGAAAAATGAGACCAGAATTTGTAGCTGGAAAATTTGCTGCTAAAGAAGCAGTGGCTAAAGCATTAGGAACTGGATTTAGAAAATTTAGATTTAGAGATATAGAAATAAATAAAAATGAACTTGGAAAACCTTTAGTTCTTTTAAATGGAGATGCTAAAAAAATAGCAAAGAAATTTGGAGACTACAAAATACATTTAAGTATATCTCATGGTAGAGAAAATGCTATAGCCTATGCAATTTTGGAGGTGGAGGGCAATGGAAATTGTAACAGCTCAAAAGATGAGGGACATAGATAGATTTTCTATCGAGAGTATAGGAATACCAAGTATGGTTTTAATGGAAAATGCGGCTTTAAAGGTAATTAAGAACATAAACTTAGATAATAATGATAGTTATTCTATTATATGTGGAAATGGAAATAATGGAGGAGATGGGTTAGCTATTGCGAGGCATCTAAGTGTACTTGGAAAAAAGTTAGACATCTTTGTAATAGGAACAGAAGATACTCTCAGCAAAGATTGCAGCAATAATTATAAAATATTATCAAATTTAAATATAAGAGTCAATTTTATTACAACAATAGATCACTTGGAAGCTTTAAAAAAGTCTATAAATACAAGAGAAGTAATAATTGATGCTATTTTGGGAACAGGACTTTCAAGGGAAGTTAAGGGAATACATAAAGAAGTAATTTTAGCAATAAACGAGTCTAAAGCATTTACAATATCTGTGGATACCCCATCAGGATTAAATTCTGATACAGGAGAAATTATGGGATGTTGTGTTAAAGCGGATAAAACTGTATCTTTTCAGTTTTATAAAAAGGGATTTCTAAATTATAAATCTTTTGAATATACTGGAGAACTTATTATTGAAAAGATAGGTATTCCAAGTGGTGTTTCAAAGAAATTTTTTATAAATGACTATTTAATAAATAATAAAGACATAAAAAAATTAATACCATTAAGAAAAAAATATTGTCATAAAGGAGAATTTGGAAGGACAGCAATAGTCGCTGGCTCTACAGGATTTACAGGAGCTGCGTATATATCCACAGAAGCAGCAGTAAAAACAGGGGCAGGACTTGTAACACTTTGTTGTCCAGAAACTATACAAGGTACTTTAAGCAATAAGTTAGTAGAAGCAATGACAATATCTTTTAAGGATAAAAATAAGTTAAATATGATATTAAAAAATAGTGATGCTATAGCAATAGGACCTGGAATGGGAAGTAATGAAAGTACACAAAAAATAGTAAACGATACAATAAGATATACTAACTGTCCTATTGTAATTGATGCTGATGGTATAAATGTTTTAAAAGACAATCTTGATATTTTAAAAGAAAAAAATAATAAAATAGTTTTAACTCCCCATTTAGGAGAAATGTCTAGAATAACAGGAATACCAATAGAAGCTATAAGTAAAAATAGAATAGATATTGCAAAACAGTTTGCTAAAGAATATGGCATTATATTACTATTAAAGGGATATAATACAGTAATTACTGATGGAGTTACAGCTATGATAAATACAACAGGTAATAGTTCTATGGCATCAGGGGGAATGGGAGATTGTTTGACGGGAATTATAGCATCATTAATATCACAAGGATTAGATGCTTTTGAGGCTTCTTATGTTGGGGCATATATACATGGATATTGTGGGGATAAATTATCTCTAAATAAATATTCAGTAAACGCAACTGATATTTTAAATGAAATCCCATTTTCTATAAAAGAGATACAAAACATTAATTAATTGAGTAACTATGAAATTGTAATATTATATAGCAAGGGAGAATAGTATTATTAACATAAAATATATCTTTGGAGGAGTTTTATGAAAAAAAAATTTATGCTATTTGCCCTTGGCTGTTGTTTAATAGCAATTGGGGTTTTGATTTTTGGAAAGAATTCAAGAAAACAGGTCAATCCTAATGATGCAATTGATTATTTGAAAAATTTAAATAGTTATAGTTGTGAATTAACTGTACATATAAAAAATAATAAACAGGAGATAGAAAAAGAATGTAAACAGTTCTATAATAAAAATTATGGTCATAGATTAGATATAGGTGACAAAAGAGTATTAATTTATAAGGATAATGATATACTTGTTAGAGATTTAAATAATAATATACAATATAGCGTAGATAAAGACTTTGATGATGTATATAAATTAAGTTTTTTAGAAGAATATATTGGATTATTATATACAAATCAAGATGTAGAAACGTCATTTAAAAAGATAAGTGACAGAGAATATCAATTAATAGATCTTACTATACCTGGTAATAACAGAAATCTTAATAGAGCTGTATTATATGTAAATCTTGAATACAACTATCCAGAAAAAATAATTCTTTATGATATTAAAGGAAAAGAAATGGTAAGTTTCACATATAAAAACTTTATTTCTAATGCAGAAATATCAGAAGAAGTATTTAAAAAATAAATTTATATTACAAAAGATATGAGGATAGATTTTATCTTCATTATGGAGGTAGTAAAATGTTTAAACATTTAAGGCCAGTTTGGGCAGAGATAAACTTAGATAATCTTGCTTCAAATATGAAAGAGATAAAAAAGTTATCAAATACTAAGGAAATAATAGGAATAGTAAAAGCTGATGCATATGGACATGGAGCTTTAGATATAGTCCCTACACTTATAGAAAATGGAGCAACAGGACTTGCTGTAGCTGTTGTTAGTGAAGGTGTAGAATTAAGACGTGGAGGAATAGAATGTCCTATAATGGTTTTAGGTTTTACTCCACCAAGTTTAATTGATATGTTATTAAAACATGATATTGAACAAACAGTATTTTCTTTAGATTATGCAAAAGAGCTTTCAAAAGCTGCTGAGAAAATGCATAAAATTGCTAAAATTCATATAGCAGTTGATACAGGTATGGGAAGAATAGGATTTTTACCTAATGAAGAGAGCATACAAGATGTAAAAAAGATAAGTATGTTGCCTAATATAAAAATAAAAGGGATATTCTCACATTTTTCAACAGCAGATGAAGAAAATAAAGAATACAGTAGTTATCAATTAAATCAATTTAATAAATTTTATGAAGGTTTAAAAAGAGAAAATGTAAATATAGAAACTAGACATATATCGAATAGTGCTGCAATAATGGATTTACCAGAAACGAAGTTTGAAGGGGTAAGACCAGGTATAATATTATATGGATATTACCCATCAAATGAAGTCGATAAAAGCAAACTAAAATTAAAACCAGTAATGCAGCTAAAAACTAATATAGTTCACATAAAAAAGATACCTTCTGGAGAATATATAAGTTATGGAAGAAAATTTAAAACAGATAGAGAAAGTTTTATAGCTACATTACCAGTGGGGTATGCTGATGGATATACTAGATTATTGTTTGGCAAAGCAAAAGTTATAATAAATGGACAGCTAGCACCAGTAGTAGGCAGAATATGCATGGATCAATGTATGGTTGATATAACAGATATCAAAGGTGATATAAAAGTAGGAGAGGAAGTAATCCTAATAGGACAAAAAAATGGAGTAAAAATTGATGCAGATGATATTGCGGAAATGTTAGGCACTATAAATTATGAAATTATTTGCATGATCAGTAAAAGGGTTCCAAGAGTATACATAAAAAATGGAGAAGTGATTAAAGTTAGAAATTATATATAAAATTAGGTTATTTCGGTAATTAAATTACAAGAGGTTACTAGATTGAAAACTCTCGTCTTTCTTTGACAGTTTGACAAATGTTAAAGTATAATATGTAACATAGTTTATATTTTCTTTATGTTAATTTAGGAGGTACAGTAACTCTATGTCAAGTTCAAAGAAATTTAAAATTACTTTATCCAAAGCACAGAAGAATGATTTAATAAATATTATAGTTAATAGAAGAAGTATAAAAAAATATAAAAAAAATAGTAAATTAATTAAGGCTTCTTTAATACAATATATTAAGGTTAAAAATAAATTAGATAAACTTAAAAAAGGCTATGTAGAAATGGCTGAAATTAATTTGAATATTTGCGAAATGGGCTTTGCAGAGGATATGGTAGTATTAAAAGAATATGAAGCTAAGCTTGCGGAGAGTGATTTACCCGATGACAATTGTAGTAAAAAGAGGAGATATATTTTATGCTGATCTAAGCCCAGTTGTGGGTTCGGAACAAGGTGGAATAAGACCGGTGCTTATTATTCAGAATAATGTTGGCAATAAGTACAGTCCTACTGTAATAATAGCTGCGATTACATCTCAAATAAATAAAGCCAAACTTCCAACTCATGTTGAAATTTCTTCAGAAGAGTATGGATTAAATAAAGATTCAGTTGTTTTATTGGAACAGATTAGGACTTTAGACAAAAAAAGGTTGAAGGAAAAAATTGGACACATGTCTGATAAAGACATGCGAAAAGTCGATGAAGCTTTGTTAATAAGCGTTGGTTTATAAAAAAGAGCAGAAATGCTCTTTTTTGAGTTTTTTAGTGTAATTTTTTAAATATATTGATATAATAATTAAAAAGGATAAAAACTAGGAGGAGTTAGAAAATGACAAAAGATATTCTTGAGCTAAAGCAAGTTGCTAAGCAAATAAGAAAAGACATTGTACAAATGCTTACAGAATCAGGCTCTGGTCATCCAGGTGGATCACTTTCAATAGTAGAAATTTTAACAACATTATATTTCAAGGAAATGAACATAAACCCTGAAGATCCTAAAAATGAAGATAGGGATAGATTTGTATTGTCAAAAGGACATGCAGCACCAGTTCTATACAGTGCTCTTGCAAGAAGAGGATTTTTTAATCCAGATGAATTAATGAAGTTAAGAAAATTTGGATCAATACTTCAAGGACACCCTAACATGAATTATGTTCCAGGAGTAGATATGTCAACTGGTTCATTAGGTCAAGGAATTTCTGTAGCAGTAGGAATGGCTATGGCAGGAAAACTAGACAAAAAAGATTTTAGAGTTTATGCAATGCTTGGAGATGGAGAATTAGCAGAAGGTCAAGTATGGGAAGCATCAATGGCTGCTGCACACTACAAATTAGATAATTTAACCGCTTTTGTTGATTATAATGGATTACAAATAGATGGTAAGACAAAAGATGTTATGTGTTCTGATCCATTAGATGCAAAATTCGAAGCATTTGGATGGCATGTTATAACTATCGATGGAAATGACTTTGAGGAAGTTATAAAAGCTATAGATGAAGCTAAAACTACAAAAGGAAAACCAACAATGATACTTGCTAAGACAATAAAAGGTAAAGGAGTATCATTCATGGAAAATATTGCTAGTTGGCACGGAACAGCTCCTAGTAAGGAACAATGCGAACAAGCGTTAAAAGAAATTGGAGGTGAAGAATAATGGGAAATAAAATGGCTACAAGAGAAGCTTATGGAAAGGCATTAGCAAAATTAGGAATGGAAAATTCTAATGTTGTAGTGTTTGATGCCGATTTATCTAAATCAACAAAAACTGCTGATTTTAAAAATGTTTGTCCAGAAAGACATTTTAATATGGGAATCGCAGAAGCAAACATGATGGACGTTGCAGCTGGATTTGCAACTTGTGGCAAAATCCCATTTGCTAGCACATTTGCTGTATTTGCATCAGGAAGAGCTTTTGAACAAATAAGAAACACTATTTGTTATCCAAAAGTAAATGTAAAAATATGTGCTACTCATGCTGGTATAACAGTTGGTGAGGATGGAGCTTCACACCAATCAATAGAAGATATTTCACTTATGAGAAGCATACCTAATATGACAGTTATAAATCCAAGTGATGCAGTTGAAACAGAAGCTGCAATAAGAGCTATTGCTGAATTCAATGGTCCTTGCTACGTAAGACTTGGAAGAGCTGCAGTTGAAACTATAAATGATAACCCAGAATACAAATTTCAAATTGGAAAAGGTATAACATTAAGAGAAGGAAAAGAGGCTACTATAATAGCTACTGGAATAATGGTAGAAGCTGCTCTTGAAGCATACAATATATTAGCTGAAGAAGGAATAAAGGTTAAAGTTGTTAATATACATACAATAAAACCTATTGATACTGAATTAATAATCAAGTCTGCTGAAGAAACAGGAGTAGTAATTACTGCTGAAGAACACAGCGTGATTGGTGGATTAGGTTCTGCTGTATGCGAAGTTCTGTCAGAAAATCATCCTGTTCCAGTAATAAGAGTTGGAGTTAAAGATAAGTTTGGTGAAAGTGGTAAACCAGCTGAATTATTGAAAGCATACGGATTAACAGCAGAAGATATAGTTAAAGCTGTTAAAAAGGGAATATCACTTAAATAGGCAATTTTCATAGAAGAGAGGGAGATTTAACTCCTTCTCTTTTTTTTAATAAAGTGATGAAGTATTAAAAGAAATAAGGATATTAAAATTAAGTTAGAGGGAAACTAAGGTTTAATAAATTAATGACAAATTTATTATTAGTGTAAAAATGGGGGTTATTTAATATGAAAGATAAGTTAAACGATACTATAAAAGATTATATAATAATTACTTTGGGTTATATAATATTAGCTATAGCTATAAAGTTTTTTTTAGCACCAAATAAGATAGCAAATGGAGGCATTACAGGAGTTGCTATTATAATAAATTATTTTATTCCAAAGTTAAGTGTTGGATTATTAATGGTTATATTAAATGGTTTATTATTCGTACTAGCTTTTTCAGTTATAGATGGTACATTTGGGGCAAGAACAGTATATGCTTCAATGGGATTATCAGTTTTACTCACTATTTTAGACAAATTTATTCCACCTACAGTTGCAGCAACTCACGACCTTCTTTTAGCTACGTTATTTGGAACTGTGATAACAGGTATTGGAATGGGAATGATATTTAACAAAAATGCATCAACAGGTGGTACAGATATTTTTGCTAAAATGCTAACTAAATTTAAAAATCTAGATATAGGTAAGGCACTTTTAATTGTTGATCTTGTAATAGCATTAATTTCAGGATTTATATTTTCGGCTGAAATTGGTATGTATGGAATATTATCAGTAATCTTAATGGGAATAATAATAGATTTTGTTATTGAAGGATTAAATGCATGTAAATCAATAATGGTTATAAGTTCAAAAAACGATATGGTGAATAAATTTATAATGGAAGAACTTGATAGAGGATGTACAATGATACAGGGGAAAGGTGCTTACAGTGGTAAAAGTAAGGAAATATTATATACTGTTTTAGATAGAAAAGAATTTATAAGTTTAAAAAATTACTTAAAGGAAATAGATCCTAAAGCTTTTGTAATCGTAAGTGAAGCACGTGAAGTATTAGGTGAGGGATTTAAGAATATATTTGAATAATAAAATTTAATAATATGTTAATTAAAAATCCACTAGTTTATGTTATAATATTAGATGTGATGGAGTATATAATACAAACTAGAATAGGAGTTATATTATGATAGAGTTTAAGAATACAACTAAAATATATGACAATAATATTTTTGCACTTTCCAATATCAATTTAGATATTGACAGAGGGGAATTTGTTTTCCTTGTAGGACCAAGTGGTGCAGGAAAATCTACATTTATAAAATTATTATATAAGGAAGTAGAGCCTACAACAGGAAGAATAGTTGTTAATGGACAAGACATAACTAAAATTCCAAGAAAGCAAGTGCCTTATTATAGAAGAAAAATAGGTATGGTATTTCAAGATTTTAGATTAATACCTACTTTAAATGTTTATGAAAATGTTGCTTTTGCAATGAGAGTTGTAGAAACACCTTATAGAGAAATTAAGAAGAGAGTACCAATAGTATTATCTATGGTTGGATTATCACATAAATTTAAATGTTTTCCACATGAATTATCTGGAGGAGAACAACAAAGAGCAGCTCTTGCAAGAGCTATAGTAAATAATCCAGCTATATTAATTGCGGACGAGCCTACTGGTAACTTAGATCCAGATACATCTGTTGAAATTGTGAAAATATTAAATGATATAAATCATGCTGGAACAACTATTCTTATGGCAACTCATGATAAAGGAATAGTAGATAGCATGAAAAAGAGAGTTATAGCTATAGAAAAAGGTATAATAGTAAGAGATGAACAAAGGGGGAAATACGGATATGAAGATTAGTACTGTAAAGTATTTTTCCATGGACTCCTTAATAAGTTTAAGAAGAAATAAAACATTAAGTATAGCGTCAATAATTACAGTTTCACTAACATTATTTTTGTTTGGAATATTTCTTATAACTATGCTTAATGCTAATCAGCTTTTAAAAAATTTAGAATCTAAATTAGAGGTTTCTGTATTTTTAAAAGATAATGTTGCTGTAGCTGAAAAGCAGAAAGTAGCAAGTACATTAAAAAACATACAAGGCGTATCTGGAATTAAATACATAACAAAAGGGGAAGCCCTAGAAAAATGGAAGGATCAATTAGGAGAAGAAAATAAAGACTTAGTAAAAGGCTTTGATAAGAAAAATCCACTTCCAGAATCATTTATTGTAAAGGTAGATAATGCATCAATAATTCAAAATGTAGTAAGTAAAACTAAAAATATTAAAACTGTAGAAAAAACGGTTGCGAATGAAGATTTAGTAAATCAAATTTCTAAAATAACAAGAGGGGTAAAATGGATAGGCATTGTATCATTATTTATAATGATTCCTATTTGTTTATTCCTTATAGGAAATACAATAAAATTAGCAGTTTATGCAAGAAAAAGAGAAATAAATATAATGAAATATGTAGGGGCTACCGATTGGTTTATAAGATGGCCATTCATAATAGAAGGAGTAATTATTGGAGTAATAGGATCATTAGTAGCTAGTGGATGCTTGTATTATGTATATAGAGCTGTTTATTATAAACTTACAGGTATCATAATGTTATTGAATATACTAACTCCTAGATATTTTGCAATGAATATAGTTTGGGTATTCATATTATCAGGAATTATAATCGGTGGACTTGGAAGTATAATTTCAATTAGAAAATTCTTAGAAGTGTAAATAAAGTGTTCATTAAATATTAAGGTTGGCTATTTAGTCAGCCTTAATATTTATTAATTTTAATATAAAAAGGTATAAATACTAGCATATTAACGTAAAAATATAACTAGTATATATACAAGAGGTGATGAATAATTGGAACAAAGGGATGTAAATGACAGTGAGAGAATTCTAAAGGATAAAAAAAGTAAACGAGGCTGGTGGCTCATTGTAGTACTTATTTTAATTTTAACCAACTTTATTACTTATATTGTAGGAACTAGATTGCCTTTTAAAGGTACTAGAAGAATAAGTGAAAAAACTTATGATGAAGTAGCTAAATTTCAAAAATTGTTTATAGTAAAGAAAAATTTAGAAAGTTTTTATGATGGTACCATTGATGATAAGGCTTTATTAGATGGGGCAGTAAAGGGAATGACAGAAAGCTTAAAAGACCCATATACAGTATATATGAATGAAAAAGATTATAAAGACTTTACAACTCAGGTCGAGGGAAATTATGTTGGACTTGGAATTCAGATAGGAGTAAAGGATAATAAGGTAGTTGTAGTTGCTGTATTTGATAATTCGCCAGCTAAAGAGGCAGGAGTATTACCAAAAGACATAATAGAAAAAGTAGATGCTGAAAGAGTTATTGCTAAGGAATATGATAAAGCAGTAAACAAAATGAAAGGTAAAAAAGGTACTTATGCGAGTTTAACCTTAAGTAGAGAAGGAAAAGGTACTTTTGATTTAAAGGTAAAGAGAGATGAAATCATATCAACTTCATCTAAAGGAGAAATGGTAAGTAATAAAATAGGATATGTTCAAATAAGTGTTTTTGATGAACATACTTATGATCAATTTAGTGAAACTGTAAAGAAATTAACTAAGAGCGGAATGAAAGGTATGATTTTAGATTTAAGACAAAATCCAGGTGGATGGTTAACACAAGCAGTTGATATTACATCACAGTTTGTTCCAAAGAATAAAGTTTTAGTATCTACAGAAGATAAATATAAGAATAAAGAAGAATATAAATCAAAAGGTGGAAACCTTATCGGAATGCCTCTTGTAGTTTTAATAGATGGAGGAACGGCTAGTGCTTCAGAAGTATTCTCCGGAGCTATTAGGGATTATGGAATTGGTACTTTAATCGGAGAAAAAACTTTTGGAAAAGGTATAGTTCAAAGTGTGTTATATCAAAGAAAATTAGGGTTTGGTGATGGTACTGCACTCAAAGTTACTACATCAAAATATTATACGCCTAAAGGGGAAAACATACATCATAAGGGAATTAAACCTGACATAGAAGTAAAATATCCAGAAGAATTACTAAAAAAACCTTATAACAGAAAAGATGATCCGCAATTCAAAAAAGCCATGGAGGTAATAGGTGAGAAAGTAAAATAAACAAAAAGGAGAGGAGAAATAGTTTTTCATGAATGTTGTAATAAGTACATTAAGATCTGTAGCATATGCTATGGTTACATCTCCTTATGTGTTTGTATTATTAATGTTTCTAGTTGTATTTTATAACTACAATAAGAAAATAGTATCTATTCAAAAGATGATTATTGGAGAAAAACTTAATTCTGCTTTAGAACTTACAGTATCTCAAATAGTTTTAGGCATAATTGGAGGTGCTATTGGAAGTATAATAATTAGTTACTTAGGAGTTTCATTTGATGAAAATACGTCTATAGAATTAATATTTTTTCTATCCATATTACTTATGTTTATAAAACCTAAATATATATGTTTTTCTTATTCTGGTGCGGTGTTAGGTTTTATAAGCATATTACTTGAAATGATGAACAGAATGTATAGTGTTGCAATACCGGAACTTAGATTTTTAAATATAGATGTTGTGGCACTTATGACTTTAATAGCTGTACTTCATTTTGTAGAGGGAATTTTAGTAATGATAGATGGAAGCAGAGGATCTATACCTATATTTACAAAAAAACATGGAAGGATTATAGGAGGATTTGCTTTAAAAAGGTACTGGGTAATGCCTATTGTTATAGCATTATTAGTTAATTCTAATGGGTATTCATTAAATGAAATAATATCTATAGGAAGTTGGAAAACATTTTTAAATACAACTACTCCAATAAACATGATAAAAAATGTTGCAATATTATTAATGCCTTTTTACGGAGTTATAGGATATAGTGCAGTGACTTTTACTAAAACTAAAAAAGAAAAGTCTATTACATCAGGACTTATGATAATGATATATAGTGTAGTTCTATTTATATTTGCTAGACTTGCAATTTTAAATATATTCTTCAAACTATTTGTAGTCATATTTGCACCTGTTGCTCATGAAGCTATGTTATATATACAAAGACGCTCAGAAGTTAAAAAAGAACCAAAATACATCAGTAATGAGAGTGGAATGATGATTTTAGAAGTTGCACCTAATTCTCCGGCATATGATATGGGGATTAAAAGTGGAGATGTACTTTTAGAAGTCAACGATAAAAGGGTATTTAAAGAAGATGATATATTAAATATGATTAAGGAAACTTCTAATATAGCTTGGTTTAAAGTAAAAAGAACAGCAGGATATTTAGAGGAAATAAGATATAAGAATATTAATAATTCAAAACATCTTGGAATTGTATTTGTGCCTATGCATGTTCCAAGAGAAAACATGGTTTTAAAAGTAGAGGAAAATAAATTTAGTGAAATATTAAACAAAATGAAGTCTAAAGATAAATAAAAAATAGGTTTAAGGAGTAAAATCCCTTAAACCTATTTTTTGTAATGTTGTAATAATGAAAAATATCCATGGAATTTAATTGACATATATAAGCATAAAGTATAAAATTTATTTAGTGAACAAATGTTCTTAGGAGATGAAAATATGGGTAAATTTAAAATACATTCTTCATATAAACCTACGGGAGATCAACCAAAGGCTATTAAAAGTATATCAAAGGGTATACTAAAAGGAGAGAAGTTTCAAACGTTATTAGGTGTAACTGGTTCTGGTAAAACATTTACTATGGCAAACATAATAGAAGAAGTACAAAAGCCAACATTAGTGTTAGCACATAATAAAACATTGGCGGCACAATTAACATCAGAGTTTAGAGAATTTTTTCCAGATAATTGTGTAGAGTATTTTGTATCTTATTATGATTATTATCAACCAGAAGCATATGTTCCTCAAACGGATACTTTTATTGAAAAAGATGCATCTATAAATGATGAAATTGATAAACTTAGACATTCAGCTACATCAGCTTTATTTGAAAGAAATGATGTAATTGTTGTAGCATCAGTTTCATGTATTTATGGACTTGGTAATCCAGAAGAGTATAAAAAGTTAACTGTATCTTTAAGAGAAGGTATGGAAAAAGATAGAGACGAAATAATGAGACAACTAGTTGATATACAGTATGAAAGAAATGAAATTAATTTTGTTCGTGGAACATTTAGAGCAAGGGGAGATGTTTTGGATATATTTCCAGCATCATCAACTAATATAGGTATAAGGGTTGAGTTTTTTGGTGATGAAATAGATAAAATAAGAGAATTTGATGTTTTAACAGGAAATATTATAAATACAAGAAAACATGCACTTATATTCCCAGCATCACACTTTGCAACATCTAAAGATAAGCTAGAAATTGCAATCAAAAAAATAGAAGAAGAATTAGAAGATAGAGTTAAGGTACTTACAGCAGAAGATAAGCTATTAGAGGCTCAAAGGATAAGACAAAGAACCAATTTTGACATAGAGATGATGAGAGAAGTAGGGTATTGTAGTGGAATAGAAAACTACTCAAGAGTATTAGATGGAAGAGAACCTGGAACACCACCTAAGACATTAATGGATTATTTTCCTGATGATTTTCTTTTATTCATAGATGAAAGTCATGTAACATTACCTCAAGTTAAGGCTATGTATGGTGGGGATAGGTCTAGAAAAAATAATCTAGTTGAATATGGTTTTAGACTTCCATGTGCATATGATAATAGACCTTTGAAGTTTGATGAATTTGAAGGAAAATTAAATCAAACTGTATTTGTGAGTGCTACACCAGCTCAGTATGAACTTGAACATTCAACTAATGTAGCAGAACAAATAATTAGGCCTACTGGACTTTTAGATCCAGAAATTATAGTAAAACCTATAAAAGGTCAAATTGATGATTTATATGCTAGTATTAAGGAAACCATAGATAAAGGTTTTAGAGTGCTTGTTACTACACTAACTAAAAAGATGTCAGAGGATTTAACTGATTATCTAAAAGGTATGGGTATAAAAACAGAATATCTACATTCAAGTATTGATACTATAAAAAGAATGGAAATAATAAGAGATTTAAGAAAAGGTGAATTTGATGTTTTAGTCGGAATTAACCTTTTAAGAGAAGGATTGGATATTCCAGAAGTTGCGTTAGTTGCCATATTAGATGCAGATAAAGAAGGATTTTTAAGATCTGAAACATCTCTTGTGCAAACAATAGGAAGAGCTGCTAGAAACTCTGGAAGTAAAGTTATAATGTATGCAGATAATATAACTAAAGCAATGGATAAAGCTATTAGTGAAACAAATAGAAGAAGAAAAATACAAATGGAATACAATGAGAAACATGGAATAATTCCAAAGACTGTATTAAAAGATATAAGAGATGTAATTCAAACTAGAGTTGCAGAAGAGGAAGAAGAATATAAAGTTAAAAATAATACTGATAAATTAAGCAAGAAAGAAATAGAAAAACTTATAAGTAAATATGAAAAAGAAATGAAAGAGGCTGCTAGAGAGCTTCAATTTGAAAAAGCAGCACAACTTAGAGATGAAATATTAAAGCTTAAAGAACAGTTATAACGAAAAATAACAATAGATTCTTATGAGCAAACCTAAGAGAAAGGAGTGAAGTAAAAAGTGAAAAACAAGATTTTTATTAAAAATGCAAAGGTTCATAATTTAAAAGGCGTAGATTTAGAGATACCAAGAGATAAGTTGGTTGTATTTACTGGACTTTCAGGTTCAGGAAAATCATCATTAGCATTTGATACATTATACGCAGAAGGACAAAGAAGATATGTGGAATCACTGTCAGCTTATGCAAGACAATTTTTAGGTCAAATGGATAAACCGGATGTGGAATATATTGAAGGACTTTCACCAGCAATATCAATAGATCAGAAAACCACTAGTAGAAATCCACGTTCTACAGTTGGAACAGTTACTGAAATATATGATTATTTAAGACTTCTATATGCTAGAGTTGGAACTCCTCATTGTCCAAAATGTGGTAGAGAAATACAAAAACAAAGTGTTGATACTATGGTAAATAAAATAATGGAGTTACCGGAAAGAACTAAACTACAAATACTATCTCCAATAATAAGTGGACGAAAAGGACAGCATGTTAAAGTTTTAGAGAATATAAAGAAAAATGGATTTGTAAGAGCTAGAATAGATGGAGAAATTTATGATCTTCAAGAGGAAGAAATAAATTTAGATAAAAATAAAAAACATACAATAGAAGTTGTAGTAGATAGACTGATAATAAAAGAAGGAATAGAAACTAGACTCACTGATTCTGTAGAAACTGCATTAAGATTATCAGATGGACTTTTACTAGCTAATATAGTTGATGGAGATGATATTTTATTTAGTGAAAGATTTGCTTGTCCTGAGTGTGGAATAAGTATAGATGAATTAGCTCCTAGAATGTTTTCTTTTAATTCTCCTTTTGGAAAATGTGATAGATGTGATGGTATAGGAAGTCTCATGGAAATAGATGAGGATTTAATAATACCAAATAGAAGTAAAAGTATTTTAGAAGGCGGAATAATATCACTCGGAGAAAGTGCATTAAAAGAGGATGCATGGACATATAGAATATTAGTAACATTAAGTGATAAATTTAAATTTGATTTAAATACGCCTATTGATAAGTTACCAAGAGAAATACTTGATGTAATTTTGTATGGATTAAATGGTGAGAAAATACAAGTTGCTTATAAAAAAGATGGAGAAGTAAAGACATATAATCATAAGTATGAAGGAATAATCAATAATTTAAGAAGAAGATATATGGAAACTAGTTCTGACTTTATAAAAAAGCAAATAGAACAATATATGAGTGATAAGAATTGTCCAAAGTGTCATGGTGCAAGATTAAAAGAAGAAGCATTAGCTGTAACTGTTGGAGATAAAAATATATATGAGTTTGGAAATATGTCTATTAAAGATGAATTAACCTTTATAGAGGAATTAAAGCTTTCAGAAAAGAATACTATAATAGCAAGTCAAATATTAAAGGAAATAAAAAGTAGATTACAGTTTTTACGAGATGTAGGGCTTGATTATTTAAATTTAAATAGAAAATCAGGAACTTTGTCAGGAGGAGAGTCTCAAAGAATAAGACTTGCAAGTCAAATAGGATCAGGACTTGTTGGAGTTTTGTATATTTTAGATGAGCCAAGTATAGGGCTACACCAAAGAGACAATGATAGACTTATTGAGACATTGAAGCATTTAAGAGATTTAGGAAATACTTTAGTCGTAGTAGAACATGATGAAGATACAATAAGAGCTGCTGATTATATTGTTGATATAGGACCAGGAGCAGGTGAACATGGTGGGAAAATAGTGGCTTTAGGAACATTAGAAGATATAAAAAACTGTTCTGAATCTATAACTGGACAGTATTTAACGGGAAAAAAACAAATTTATATACCTAAAGAGAGAAGAAAGTCTAATGGAAAATCTATAAAGATAATTGGAGCGGAAGAAAACAATTTAAAACATATAAATGTAGAATTTCCATTAGGCGTATTAACATCTGTTACAGGAGTATCAGGCTCAGGAAAAAGTACGCTAGTTAACGAAATTTTATATAAAGGGCTTAATAAAAAGATAAATAAATCTAAAATAATCCCAGGAAAATATAAAGAAATAATAGGTGAAGAAAATATAGATAAAATAATAAATATAGATCAAAGTCCTATAGGAAGAACTCCAAGATCAAATCCAGCAACATATACAGGGGTTTTTGATGTAATAAGAGAATTGTTTTCTAATACACCAGATGCAAGAATGAAAGGATACAAACCAGGAAGATTTAGTTTTAATGTAAAAGGTGGAAGATGCGAAGCTTGTCATGGAGATGGAATAATAAAAATAGAAATGCAATTTTTATCTGATGTATATGTTCCTTGTGAGATTTGCAAAGGAAAAAGATATAATAGAGAAACTTTGGACATAAAATATAAAGGAAAGAACATAGACGAAGTTTTAAATATGACTGTTGAAGAAGCGTTGGAATTCTTTAATAATATACCAAGAGCTAAAAATAAGCTTCAAACTCTTATGGATGTGGGACTTGGATATGTAAGGCTTGGGCAACCATCTACTCAATTATCAGGAGGAGAAGCTCAAAGAGTTAAACTTGCGTATGAGTTATCTAAGAGAAGCACAGGAAAAACTATATATATATTAGATGAACCAACTACAGGATTACATACTGATGATGTAAATAGACTAATAAGTATAGTTCAACGTCTAGTAGATAATGGAAACACTGTGGTTGTTATAGAACATAATTTGGATGTAATTAAGTGCTCTGATTATATAATAGATTTAGGACCAGAAGGTGGAGATAAGGGTGGAACCGTTATAGCAGAAGGGACACCTGAAAAAATAGCTGAAAATAATAATTCTTATACAGGATATTATCTAAAAAAGATGTTATAATAAAAAATAATGATGTATAATAGACTAGCACTATCTTGATGCTAGTCTTGTAATATATTTTAAGTAAGTAGGTGATTATATGCCGTTGATAAGAATAATTTTTAAAGTCCTTATTATTGTCGTAATATATATAATAATAGTTATGGCTTTGCGAATTATGTACAAGGATATAAAAGGTGGAAATAAAAGAAAAAAAGTATCAAAGCATCTAGGATTTGAGGTAATGAGGGTAGGAGATGATAGTTCTAACCTAAAAGTTGGTTCTGTAATACCCATACACGCTAAGCTTACCATAGGAAGAAAAGAAGACAATATGTTAGTTTTACATGATCAATATGTTTCGGGAAATCATGCAGTAGCTTTTGTAAAAAATGATACCTATTATATAAAAGACTTAAATAGTACAAATGGTACCTTACTTAACAATAGAAAATTAGAAAAATCTATAGCATTAAAAGTAGATGATGAAATTACAATTGGTGAGTATGTATTTAAAGTTATTGGTTAGAAAGATTGGTGAAGAGCTTTATGAATAGTAAGCGTGATGAAAAGAAACTTCTAAGATTTACTTATATTTTTTGTTTAATATGTTTTATCAACTTAGGAATTTTACGTTGGCCAAGAGAAAATTTTGATAAAAATGCAATAATTATTGGATTAATAGTTTGTGTACTTATAGCTTATGCACATTTTGTAATTAGAAAATTTTTTCCCGACGGAGATAAGTATATACAAATTTTTGCAAGTATACTCACTGTAATAGGAATAGTATTATTGTATAGAATAGATAGCGTTCATGCTATAAAACAAATTATATGGTTTACTGTAGGTATGGTAGGTTTCATAATGATAGTAGTATTATTGCCCGATTTAAAAAGATTTTCTAAATATAAATATGTTTATTTGATATTTACTGTAGTTTTAATGGCGATGGGTACTCTTTTTGCTAAGGCAACCAATGGATCCAAAAACTGGATATCGGTAGGTGGAATTGTGTTTCAACCATCAGAATTTGGAAAGTTGTTTTTAGTAGCTTATCTAGCATCTGCTTTAAAGAATTATAAAGAATATAAAGATTTAATACAACCAGCTATTGTAGTTATGATGTGCTTAGGTTTTATGGTATTACAAAAGGATTTGGGGTCTGCATTATTGTTTTTTGGTATATCAGTAACTATGCTTTATATAGCTACATCAAAACTTAAATATGTATTTACCTGTTTTGGACTATTTGCAGCGGGTTCTGTTATAAGTTATAAATTATTTCCTCATGTGAGAGTTAGATTTGATATATGGAATAATGTTTGGAATTATGTTCATACTCAAGGATATCAAATAGTTCAATCTATGATTGCAATAGCATCCGGTGGGTTATTTGGTGTTGGGCTTGGACAAGGTTATCCACAATTTGTGCCAATAAATACAACAGATTTTATCTTTGCTATTTTAAGTGAAGAAATGGGTGGCCTTATGGCATTTGCAGTTTTAATATTATACTTCTTATTGATATATAGAAGTATGAGAGCTGCGGTATATACAGAAGATAAGTTTTCTGCATTAGTTGCAGTTGGATATAGTTCAATGATAGCAACTCAGGTCTTAGTTATAGTTGGAGGAGTTATAAATATGATTCCTTTAACAGGAATAACATTACCTTTGATAAGTTATGGTGGAAGTTCTATGATTACCACATTCTTTGCATTAGGTATACTTCAAAAGATTTCTGAGGAGGGAACAGCAGTTGAATGATATTTCTAGAAACATAAAATTAGTTCTTGCAGTATTTTTATTGTGCTTTATTGGACTTATATCATATATAACATATTTTCAAATATTTAAATCCGATCAGCTTGTAAAAAGTCCTTATAATAGAAGAATTCAAGCTAAGAGAAATGAAGTTTTAAGAGGAACTATATATGATAGAAACATGAAGGCATTAACTGAAAGTAAAAGAAAAAATACTCTTAATCAAAAAAGAACATATACTGGTGGGGAAGCTTTTGCACATGTATTAGGTTATGTTCATCCTCAGTATGGAATAACAGGACTTGAAAAAGAGTATGATTCTGTTCTTACAGGGACAGATACTATGGATTTTAAAAAATTCCTAACATCTATGAAAGAACAACCAAAGTTAGGATATAATATTAGAACAACATTAGATTATAAAGTTCAACAAAAAGCGTTTGAATTGTTAGGAGATAACAAAGGCTCAGTTGTGGTGTTAAATCCTAAATCAGGAGAAGTTTTAGCTATGGTATCTAAACCTTCATTTGATCCTAATAATCTTCAAGAAAATTGGAAGAAAATAAATAGTGATAAAAATATACCTTTATACAACAGAGCTATACTTGGATTATATCCTCCAGGTTCTACATTTAAAGTAGTAACCACAGTAAGTGCGTTAGATAATATAAAAAATGTAGCTAATAGGACTTTTGAGGATAATGGAGCATTAGTATTTAATTCTAAGCAATCTTTAAAGAACTATAATGGACACGTTTATGGAAGCTTAGACTTAGAAGGTGCTCTTGTAAAATCTAGTAATGTTGTATTTGGTGGACTTGGTATAGAATTGGGGAATAGTTCACTCCGAGGAACAGCGGAGAAATTCTGTTTTAATAATGTAATACCTAGTGACGGATTTTTAGCTAAGAAGAGCAAATTTCCTACTTTAAAATCTTATGAAAAGGGAAACTTAGCTCAAAGTGCTATAGGACAGGGAGAAGTTTTAGCATCTCCAATTCAAATGGCGCTCGTTGCATCAACTATAGCAAATGATGGTGTGCTTATGAAACCTCATTTAGTAAGTGAAGTGCTAAATCCATCAGGAGATAGTTTAAAGAAAATAAAAGATGAAGTTATTAATACTGTTACAACTTCTGAACATGCAAAGCTTGTAAAAAAATATATGAAGGATACTGTAAGCCAAGGAACAGCAGGTGGAGCAGCACTGGACTCTGTAGCTGTTTGTGGTAAAACTGGTACTGCTGATACAGGAAAAGTAGGAGAAAAGCCTCATTCTTGGTTTATTGGGTTTGCACCATATGAAAATCCTAAAGTAGCTGTAGCGGTTATTGTTGAAAATGGTGGTGTAGGTGGAGGAATATCCACAGAGATAGCAGGAAAAGTAATAAGTGAAGCACTACGTGAAAAATAAAATAAATGATATAATAAAGTCAAGAAGCTTTAATCTTGGCTTTTTGTATTTTCATAAAATAAGAGTACAGAGGAGAAAAAATGAAGGGAAAAACTCATGCTGCCATAGGTATGGCTACATTTATGTCTTTATATGATAGAGTACCTGGAGGGTTTAATTATCTAGGGGTATTCATAGTAGCAATAGCATCTCTATTACCAGATATAGATCATCCTAAAAGTATTATAAATAAATATATATTACCATTTAAAAATAAAAAGACAAAAACAGCAGTGTATTTAGCTTTAGCTGTAATTGTATTATATTCCGATTATATGTATACAAAATCACCTGTTTCAAAGGCTATAGGGATAGCTTTTATATTTATAGCAGTATCTTCTCATAGAAATGGACTTACTCATAGTCTAATAGGACTTATATCATTTACCATAATAGCAAGTTATATAGGAAAAAGTTATGCTATTCCTGCAAGTGCATATTACTTTGTTATTGGTTATGGAATGCATTTATTTTGTGACATGGCAACAAAAATGGGAATACCCATGTTTTATCCATTTATAAATAAAAAATATAAGTTGCCATTTACTTATAATGTAAATTCAAAACGAGGAAATGATTTAGAAGAATTTTTAATAATTGTTTCGCTTGCTTATATAATATATAGGTTACCAGGTATTTTTTAGTGAAAAAGAGGTGCTAAAATATGTTTGACTTTGAATATCAGTTAAAGATTATACCGGAAAAACCAGGTGTATATCTTATGAAAAATTCTTTAGGAGAAGTTATATATGTAGGCAAGGCAAAGGTACTAAAAAATAGAGTGCGTCAATACTTTCAAAATTCTAAGAGTCATGGAAGTAAAGTTCGAGCAATGGTGAAAAATATTGCTGAATTTGAATATATAATTACAGATTCTGAAATGGAAGCTCTTATTTTAGAATGTAATTTAATAAAAAAGTATAGACCTAGATACAATATTTTACTTAAAGATGACAAACACTATCCCTTTTTAAAGATTACAACTAATGAAGATTTTCCTAGAATATTTGTTACAAGAGTTAGGGCGAAAGATGGAGCAAGATATTTTGGACCTTATCCAGAAACATCTGCTGTTTATGATACTATAGAACTTATAAAAAAGATATTTCCACTTAGGACTTGTAGATTAAATATAAAAGAAAATTCAGAACCAATAAAGCCTTGTTTAAATTATCATATAAAATTATGTATGGCACCTTGTGCAGGATATATAAGCAGAGAAGAATACAGAAAGATCATAAAAAAAATAATAGATCTTCTAAATGGAAAAGATAATGATGTTATTAATGATTTAAAAAGTAAAATGGAGAAAGCTTCCGAAGAATTAAATTTTGAGGAAGCTGCTACACTTAGAGATAAAATATTGGCTGTGGAGAAGATAAGGGAAAGACAAAAAATAATTAGCAGTAACTTTGAAAATGAAGATTTCATAAATATATATAGTGAAGAAGTAGATTTATGTGCTCAGATTTTTTTTATAAGAGATGGAAAAATAATGGGAAGAGAGCATTTTATACTAGATAGAAGTATATTCAATAATAATGCAGATATAATATCTGATTTTATAAAGGAGTTTTATGGAGGAACTGCATTTATACCTAAAAATATATATGTTCCTGAAGTCATGGATATAGAACTACTAGAAAATTGGCTTTCATCTAAAAAAGGATCGAAGGTGTCAATAAAAATACCTCAAAAGGGTGAAAAGAAAAAGCTACTTGACTTAGTTGAAAGTAATGCAAAAAATACATTGGAACAGTTTAAATTAAAACTAAAAGTAGATAAAGAGCTTTATAGTAATACTTTAAAAGAATTACAAAATGTATTAGGATTAGAAGAGATACCAAACAGAATAGAAGCTTATGACATTTCAAATATACAAGGTGTAGATTCAGTTGGATCAATGATAGTATTTGATAAAGGTAAGCCTAAAAATAGTGATTATAGAAGATTTAAAATAAAAACTGTAAAGGGTGCTAATGATTATGACAGTATGAGAGAGATACTTACAAGAAGATTTACTCATGGACTTGGAGAAATAAAAGAAATACAAAAAAGAGACCTTTTATTAAGTGGAGCAAAATTTAGTATATTTCCTGACTTGATACTAATGGATGGTGGTAAGGGTCAAGTAAATATTGCTTTAGAAGTATTAGAAAAGCTGAATATTAATATACCTGTTTGTGGTATGGTTAAAGATGATAAACACAAAACCAGAGGTTTGGTATATAATAATAAAGAAATAAATATAAAATCTAATAATAAAATCATGCAATTTATTACTAGAGTACAAGATGAGGTTCATAGATTTGCTATAACTTATCATAGAAGTCTAAGAAATAGGAGGGTATTACATTCTGTATTAGAGGATATACCAAATGTTGGACAAAAGAGAAGAAAAGAGTTATTACAGAAATTTGGAAGTATAGAAAACATAAAAAAGGCTTCATATGAGGAATTATTAGATACTGATTCTATAAATGAAAAAGCAGCAAAAAGCATAATAGATTACTTTAATAATGACAAATAAAGGGGAATGATACAAATGAAATATGTTTTAGATGTACATACACATACAGTAGCTAGTGGTCATGCGTATACTACATTATTAGAAAATGCTAAATATGCTTCAGAAATAGGTTTAAAGGTATTAGGAACTACAGAACATGGTCCTAAGATGCCACATGCACCACATATATGGTACTTTTATAATTATAAGGTATTGCCAAGAAAAATATATGATGTTACAATGCTACATGGATGTGAGGTAAATGTGGTTGATTATGATGGAAATTTAGATTTGCCGGAAGATATTGTAAAAAATTTAGACATAGTAATAGCAAGCTTACATGAACCTTGTGTAACGCCTGGAACAATTGAACAGAATACGGCTGCTATTTTAAATGTTATGGATAATCCATATGTTGATATTATAGGTCATCCTGGAAATCCTTCTTATCCCATAAATGTAGAAGAAGTTGTGAAAAAAGCAAAAGAGAAAAATATATTAATAGAAATAAATAATAGTTCATTTAAGACATCACGTATAGGAAGTATACCTAATTGTACTGAAATCGTAAAACTTTGCAAAAAATATGGTACAAGGATAATATTAGGCAGTGACTCTCATGTATGTTTTACTATTGGTAACTTTGATAAAATACAAGAAATTTTAGATAGTATAAATATGCCTGAAGAATTAATAATAAACACTGATGAGAAAAAACTTTTAACTTATCTAAAAAATAAAGGAAAATTAAAAAATTTAGTTATTGATTAATTAGTAAAAAATAGTATAATCAATTATTACATAACAATAATTATCAAGGAGAAGCGAATGGTTCAGAGTATAGATGTTAATAAAAAATTAGAGAGTATTTTAGACAAAGAAGAAATAAAAAACAACATTTTAATGAAAAACTATACTTCATTTAAAGTTGGTGGACCTGCAGACATATTTGTTACACCTAATAGCTATGAAAAAGTTAAAGGAGTAATAAGCATTTGCAAAGAAAATAGAATACCATATTTTATTTTAGGAAATGGATCCAATGTATTAGTTAGGGATGGAGGAATTAGAGGAGTAGTTATCAGTTTTAACAAGCTCAGCAATATTCATTCTGAAGGAGAAAAGATTATTGCCGATAGTGGAGCACTTCTTTCTATGGTAGCAAATACTGCATTAAAAAATGATTTAACGGGATTTGAGTTTGCTCATGGAATACCTGGAAGTGTAGGGGGAGCTGTTGCTATGAATGCAGGAGCATATAATGGAGAAATATCTCAAGTTATAGACAGTGCTACTGTAATTGATAATAATGGAGAAATAGTAAAACTATCTAAAGAAGAATTAAATTTAAGTTATAGAAATAGTATAATATTAAAAAATGGATATATTGTTTTAAATGCAGCATTTGAATTAAAAAAGGGTGACCATGATGCTATAAAAGGTAGGATGGATGATTTAATGAGAAGAAGAAGAGAAAAGCAACCACTAGAATATCCATCAGCGGGAAGTACCTTTAAAAGACCAGAAGGATATTTTGCTGCAAAGCTTATAGAAGATTGTGGACTTAAAGGAACTCATGTTGGAGATGCAGAAGTTTCTATAAAACATTCAGGATTTTTAATAAATAAAGGAAAAGCATCTGCAAAAGATATACTTGAATTAATTGAAGTAGTTAAAAAGGAAGTTAAAGAGAAATTTGATGTTGAATTAAATACAGAGGTTAGAATAGTTGGCGAGGAAAGTGAGAACTAGTATAGGAAATAGCCTATATTAGTTCTTTTTTTATAAAGCAAGACAAGGTATAAATTAAAGAATTTATATAAAAAACATGATATAATATAAATATAACTTTATTAATGTAGGAGGGATAAATATGAGATTTGTAATTGTAACAGGATTGTCGGGAGCTGGAAAAAGTCAAGCAATTAGAAGCTTGGAAGATTTAGGATATTTTTGTGTAGATAATTTACCTCCAACTTTAATGGGAAAGTTTGCGGAAGCCTGCTACCAGACGGATGGAAAAATAGATAAAATAGCTCTAGTGATTGATATTAGAGGTGGAGAGTTCTTTGATGATTTATTTGAAAATCTAAAATATTTAAAAGAACAAAATTATAGATATGAAATATTATTCTTAGATGCTAGTGATAAAGTATTGGTTAAGAGGTATAAAGAATCAAGAAGAACACATCCTCTAGCACCAGGAGGAAGATTAATTCAAGGAATTGAACTTGAAAGAAAAAGACTAAATGAAGTTAAGTATAAAGCAAATAATATAATAGATACGTCTAGTATGACCCAAATGCAACTTAGAGAAAAAATATGGAGAATCTATGGTGATGATGAGCAAATAGAAAATAGGCTTATAATAGATGTTTTATCATTTGGATTTAAGTACGGCATACCAGTGGACGCAGATTTAGTATTTGACGTTAGATTTTTACCAAACCCATATTATATTCCTGAACTTAAACAGTTTTCTGGAGATGATAAGGAAATACAGGATTATGTACTGGGGTTTAAGGAAACTAAAGAGTTTATTAGTAAATTAGATGATATGTTAGAGTTTTTAATACCTAATTATATAAAAGAGGGAAAAATACAATTAGTAGTTGCAATAGGTTGTACTGGTGGAAGACATCGTTCAGTTACTATAGCAAATGCTATATATGATATGTTAAAAGAAAAAGGACACAAAGTAAGTAAAGAACATAGGGATATAAATGAGGATATAAAAAAGGGTGGAAGAAAGCTATGAAAATAGTAAAATGGCTAAAGCCCGGTATTAAACTCAAGAGATGGATTGCACTTGGAAGTATGGGAATATTATTTATAGTATTTGCGGCTGTTGAGTTTTTTACCAAAAATGCTATGTATAAGGGATATACGTTTTTTTATATTTTCTTGATAATTTCTGGAATTTTTATTTTATATATTTCTATTAATCAGGGAATTCAATCTATTATATCCTTAATAAATCAAGGATATTTAAGTATATCAATAGATTCAACAAAACTTGAAAATCTTATTTATGAAAAAAGGCTTTTAGTAAAAGGACCTAAGATAGTTACTATAGGTGGAGGAACTGGACTTTCCACAATGCTTAGAGGATTAAAGTATTATACCTCAAATATAACTGCTATAGTAACGGTAGGAGATGATGGTGGAGGATCAGGAACTTTGAGAGAGGAACTTGGAATATTACCACCAGGAGATATAAGAAATTGCATATTAGCATTAGCGGATACTGAGCCACTAATGGAAGATTTGCTTCAATATAGATTTAAAGAGGGAAATTTGAAAAATCAAAGTTTTGGAAATCTATTTTTAGCAGCAATGGATGGAGTTTCAGGAAATTTTGAAGAAGCTGTTCAAAAAATGAGTTCTGTATTAGCAGTGACAGGTAAAGTTTTACCTGTCACTTTAGATGATATGGTATTAAAAGCAAAGTTTAAAAATGGCAATATAGTTGAAGGGGAATCTAATATTCCTATTGAAGTAAAAAAACAAAAAAGTTCTATAGAAAGAATTTTTATAGAGCCAAGTGATGCAAAGGCCTTAAAAGAATCGGTTGATGCAATATTGGATGCTGATGCCATAATTTTAGGACCAGGAAGCTTGTATACTAGTGTTATTCCTAATCTTTTAGTAAAGGATATTTCAAAAGCATTAAAGGATACTAAAGCTTTAAAATTATATGTTTCTAATATAATGACACAAGAGGGAGAAACTGATGACTATAAAGTATCACATCATATAAAAGCTATTTTTAAACATGGTGGAAATGGAATTATAGATTATGTAGCTACTAATACTAAGGATATAAATAATATTATGATGGAAAAGTATTTAGAAAAGAATGCTAAGCAAGTGGAAGTAGATGAAAAGAATATAGAAGATTTGGGAGTAAAAATAGTAGAAGGAGAATTTGTCACTATAAAAAATGGATTTGTAAGACATGATCCAGATAAATTAGCTAAATTTTTAATGGAGACAATAATGGATAAAAAACTTTTATATGATAAAAAGAAAATATTAGAGTACTTTTATTTGTCTCAAAGATTAAAGGAAAACAAGAGAAGTAAGGGGTAGAAAAACATGTCATTTTCTTCAAAAGTTAAAAATGAGATATGTAGATATACAGAATTAAGTAAAGAAGAAGCAATAGCAGAACTTTCAGGGATAATGAAAGTCAGTGGAACTCTAGGGTTTAGTGGTGATATGAAAATGAATTTTAGAGTATCAACAGAAAATCCAGCTATTGCAAGGCTTACATTTAAATTACTTAAAGATCATTTTAATATTCATACAAAAATATTTGTAAAAAAGAGTAATTCATTAAAGAAAAATAATATATATTTAGTTGTTATAGATAATAATATGGGTGTTAAAGAACTTTTAAAAGAAGTTGGAGTATTAAAAGAAGAAGAGGGAATGATAACTTTAGATTATAGTGTCCCTGAAAGAATGGTTATAGATGATAATTGTAGAAGAGTGTTCATAAGAGGAGTATTCTTGGGTGGAGGTAGCATAAGTAATCCTGAAAAAACATATCATCTAGAATTTGTAACACATCATGAGGATTATGCAAAAGAATTAAGTGAAGTAATAAACACGTATGGATTAAACTCTAAAGTTATTCAAAGAAAGAGTAGCTTTGTTATATATTTAAAAGAGGGAGAACAAATAGTGGATTTATTAAATATAATAGGTGCTCATGATTCCCTTTTAGAACTTGAAAATGTTAGAATAATGAAAGAAATGAGAAACAATGTAAATAGATTAGTTAATTGTGAAACTGCTAATTTAAGTAAGACTGTAAATGCTGCTGTACGACAAATAGGCAGTATTAAACTTATAGAAGAGGAAATAGGATTACAAAGGCTTCCAGAAAATTTAAGGGAAGTTGCAGAACTTAGATTGAATTTTCCTAATGAATCGTTAAAAGAATTAGGACAAATGTTAGATCCACCAGTGGGAAAATCAGGAATTAATCATAGGCTTAGAAGAATAGAAAAAATAGCTGAGGAATTAAGAAAAGAAGGAAAGTAGGAAGTTTTAGATGTCAAAACATGAAGAAATAATAAAGCACATATCTACTTTAAATGTTGGAACAAGAATTTCTGTTAGACGTATAGCAAATAAGTTAAGTGTTAGTGAAGGAACTGCCTATAGAGCTATTAAAGATGCAGAAGTACTAGGGATTGTCTCAACTATACCTAGAGTTGGTACAGTGAGAATCGAAAAAGTTAAAAAGAAAAATATAACATCTCTTAGTTATGCAGAAGTTGTAAATATAGTTGATGGAACTTTACTTGGTGGAAAAGATGGTATTCACGAAAGATTAAATAAATTTATAATGGGTGCTATGCAAGTAGAAGATGCTAAAAAATATATGGTTCCAGGATGCTTAGTTATAGTAGGAAATAGAGAAGATATGCAAGAAGAGGCACTTAAAAATGGATGTGCAGTATTAATAACAGGTGGATTTAATTGTAGTGATAGAATAAAAAGAATAGGTAACGAAAGACAGTTACCTATAATATCTTCTACATATGATAGTTTTGCAGTAGCAACTATGATAAATAGAGCAATATCAGAAAGTTTAATTAAAAAGGATATTGTATTAATTGAGGATATAATGATTACAGATCCTATATATATTAACTTCGATGATACCATAGAGAACTTTAAAAATATTATAAATAAAAATAAGCATCAAAGATATCCCGTAGTAGATAATAATAAAAATGTTGTTGGAATCGTAACTATAAAAGATCTACAAAAACAACATAATAATAAATTAATAAAAGAAATAATGAGCAGGGAATTAATAACTGTAACTGAAAAGACTACAGTTGCTTATGCGGCTCACATAATGGGATGGGAAGGCATAGAATTATGTCCAGTAGTGCAAGGAAGGCAGCTAATAGGAGTTGTAAGCACGGAAGACATATTAAAAGCTATTCAACACATATCAAGACAACCACAAGTAGGAGAAACTTTAGAAGACTTAATACTTAAGAATTTTCAATATCAAGTAGAAGATGATGTGATGCATTTTACGGGAAAAATAATACCTGAAATGTTAGATCAATTAGGAACAGCTTCATGGAGTTCTATGAATATGCTTTTATCTACTGTTGGAATACTTACTTTAAGACATAAAAATAGCATTAATATATCTGTAGATAGTATAGTTACTTATTTTATGAAACCTGTGCAAATGGATAGTATAATTGATATATTTACTAAAGTTATAGATATGGGAAGAAATTTCTGTAAGGTTGAGGTAAATATTCATAAGAAAAAAGAATTAATTGCTAGAACCATGCTTTCAGCAAAAATATTGAGATAAAATAAATTTCCTTTATCTTTTAGATGGAGGAAATTTATTTTATTATGAAATCAATATTATAATGTTAAAAAACAGGACGAAAATAATAAAGTAATAAAATAATAGCGAAAAAAATATTAAATAATTAAAGATTAGGAAATATAATTGACATATTTAAAATGGTAAAGTATAATTTTTATTAAATTGAAACGGAGATTATAAGGAGGATTTACTATGACAATACAAAAAAAATTTATAGTCAAAGAAGGATATAAATCAAGTATGGATTTAAAAAAAACGGAAATAGCTATAAAACAGCTTAAAGATTTTTTTGAAAGAGAGCTTGCATATAAATTAAATTTAACAAGAGTATCAGCTCCATTATTTGTAAAAGCATCTAGTGGACTTAATGATAACTTAAATGGTGTTGAGAGACCGGTAGCATTTGATGCATTAGATATAAAGAATGAAGAAATTCAAATAGTACATTCATTAGCCAAATGGAAAAGAATGGCTCTTCATAGATATGGATTTAAACCAGGAGAAGGATTATATACAGATATGAATGCTATAAGACGTGATGAAGAATTAGATAATATTCACTCTATGTATGTTGACCAATGGGATTGGGAAAAGGTTATAGAAAAGAAAGATAGAACTGAAGCAAAGTTAAAAAAAATAGTAGA
The DNA here is from genome assembly GCF_900176615.1 of Clostridium massiliodielmoense. GTDB lineage: Bacteria > Bacillota > Clostridia > Clostridiales > Clostridiaceae > Clostridium_H > Clostridium_H massiliodielmoense. The sequence goes on along the minus strand of NZ_FXLO01000009.1, from coordinate 1,467,981 downwards.
AGGTATTTATGAAGTATTTAAAAGCACTGAAAATTTTGTGAATGATAAATATCCAGAAATAGATAAAACACTTCCAGAAAAAATAACATTTATAACTTCTCAAGAATTAGAAGATATGTATCCAAACTTAACACCAAAGGAAAGAGAGAATACCATAACAAAAGAAAAAGGAGCAGTATTCCTAATGAAAATAGGAGATACATTAGCATCAGGAGAAAAACATGATGGAAGAGCTCCAGACTATGATGATTGGAGTTTAAATGGAGATATATTATTCTGGTATCCAATTTTAAACTGTGCCCTTGAACTATCTTCTATGGGAATTAGAGTTGATGAAGATGCACTAAGATATCAATTAAAGAGGGCTAACTGTGAAGAAAGAGCTGAACTTGAATTTCACAAGATGCTTTTAGAAAAGAAGCTTCCATATACAGTAGGTGGAGGAATTGGTCAATCTAGAATATGTATGTTTTTCTTAAGAAAGGCACATATAGGTGAAGTCCAAACATCAATATGGTCAGAAGATGTTATAAAGGAATGTGAAGAATCGAGAATAACATTATTATAGAAATTATTAAAAACACACAGAAATTATTTTAATTTCTGTGTGTTTTTTTATGAATATTTGTAAAATTTCTATAGGTATTTTGAAAATTTTTATTTGATGATATAATCATAGAAAGTCCTTTTAGTGATCTGTTTATTAAATCTGAATAACTATAGTCACAAAATAGGAATTTATTTATTTTTTGTATGCTTTTGATGATAAAAGTAAATATAAAATAAATTTATTTTGAAAAGGGGTATTGTAAATGAAAATTTTATTAGTAGACGATGAAGAATCACTTTTAAATTTAGTTAAAATAAATCTTATGTTTGAAAATTACGAGGTTATTACTGCGGAATGTGGAAAGGATGCAGTAGAATTATTTCAAACTCAATCCCCAGATTTAGTAGTTTTAGATTTGATGCTTCCTGATATAGACGGATTTCAAGTTATTCATGAAATTCAGGAAATTAATAGTGAAATTCCTATAGTGGTTTTAAGTGCTAAAAATCAAATAAATGATAGACTACTAGGGTTACAGCTAGGAGCAGATGATTATATAACGAAACCTTTTGATAGCAGAGAATTAATATTAAGAATTAGAGCTATATCAAGAAGAATAAATAAGGCTAAATTATTAAGTAATAAAAAGCAAGTTAATATTATAGAAAAAGGTTTTATTAAAATAATGAAAGATGAAAGAAGAGTTTTTATTGATTCAAAAGAGGTTATATTTACTCATATTGAATTTGAAATATTAGTTCTTATGGTTAAAAATTCATATAAGGTTTTTACAAGAGAAGAGCTTTTAGATACAATATGGGGATATGATTTTTCGGGAAATACCAGGGCTGTAGATATTCATATTAAAAGAATTAGAAAAAAATTATTAGATCATGAAGATGCTATAAAAACTATATATGGAGTTGGATATAGATTCGAGGTATAATATTATGAAATTTGGAATTAAAAGAAAAATACTATTCATGAATATTTGTGTTTTAATTATAGCCATTGCAGGTATATATGTAGTAACAATATATGAACTATATACTAGGATAATAAATAATTCTATAGATATGCTAAAAAAAGAAAGTTATAGCAGTCAAGCTTTTGTCATGGAATATTTACAAAATGAAAATAAGTATGATATAGAAAAAGTTTTAAATGACATGAGTCCTTTTATTGCAAGCTATTTATCTAGTAAAAGTAAAGTTAGAGTACAAATGTATAACAAAACCTCTATTATAGGAGATTCTGAAAATTATCCAACTATAAAAAGAGACAGTGATGTAAATGAAGCATTAATAGGAAAAAAAGCGTATATAATAAGAAAAATAAATGGTCAATATTATGTATTGTTTTCAAGCCCTATTTATAATAATGAAGGTCAAATAGGGTGTATACGATATGTTTATAATTTAAAAAATGAAAACAATATAATATTAAATACAGTTATGAGTATGACATTTTTTACTATAATTTCAATATTAGTTTCAATATTTATGAGCAATTCCTTTTCAAATGAAATAGTAAAACCAATAGTTATGCTTAGAAAACTTGCAAGACAAGTATCTCTTGGAGACTTTTCAAAGAGGTTTAAAATAAGCAGTAATGATGAAATAGAAGATTTAGCAGAGTCCTTTAATATAATGTCTAAAAATATAGAAAATATAATTGCAAAATTAAAGGAAGAAAAAGAGAATCAAAAAAGATTTTTAGATAATATAACTCATGAATTTAAAACTCCTGTTGCTGCTGTAATGGGGTATTCTGATTTGCTTTTTAGGGTGAAGGATGAAAAGGATACAAAAGAATGTATAAAATATATAAAAAAAAGTAGTGATAGACTATTAAACCTTGTTGAACAACTTTTAGAATTGTCACTATTAAATAAGAATGAATTTGAATTAAAGACTGAAACAGCGGATATAAAACCTATAGTAGAGAATGCTGTAATGTTATTAAAGCCAAGAATGAGTAAATTCGGAATAGAAATAGATACTAATATTGAGTCTAAAAATATAATTGTAGATGTAAAGAAGACAGAACAGGTTATATTAAATGTTTTGGATAATGCTATAAAATATAGTGAATGTGACAAAATATCTATAACTATGGATTACAATGAAGAAGTTTTAAAACTATATATAAGAGATAATGGACAAGGTATACCAGAGAAAGATTTAAAGAAGGTATTTGAGCATTTTTATACGGCACATAAAAGTTTACAAAATAAGCATGGGGGAAGCGGACTTGGGCTTGCTATTTGCAAAGAAATTATGACTAAGCAGTTTGGAGATATAGAAATGCAAAATTCAAATGGTGCAAAAGTTATTTTAACATTTAAAAATAACATCACTGAGTAACCGTTACAATTTTGACACAATTATGATGAAATTATGAAAAGATTAAAGAGTATTATAATAAACAAGATAAGGTGAAGTGAAGTCATGACGAGCTTTAAATACAAAAGAATAATATATTTATACATTATATCATTTTTAATAATGATAATTATGGGAATATACTTAAAAAAGTCAATAAGTAATAAACTAGTTATATTTGATGATAAGGAACAAGTAATGCAGTATTCATCAAATTCTATTCCTGTAAAAATTGAACTTTATAGCAAGAGATGGGGCAAGACCGCTATAACTTCTAACAATTCATTAAAAGAATTTTGGAATATTGTTCAGTCTATGCCTAGAAGTAAAAACTTTTATGGATCTAATAAAATAGAAAATTCACCTAATGATATAATAGGAACAATTTTTTATTTGAATGGAAAAAGAAGTACTATGTGTTTAAATCATAATCTAAAGATAGATGATAGTTATTATGGTGGCGAAAAAGGATCTGCATATATAAATAGATTAAGAAATTATATCAACGATATTATATGTACACCATCCATGCTTGCATCTATTGTAAACGATAAGAATAAAGTCATAATCGAAGATAAATTAAGTGAATCTAATAAGTGTGGCAGCAATGATAAAATATTAATTAAAAATGAAATCACTAAGTTGAAAAGAATTAGCAATAATGAAAAACTCCAAAAGGCAATAAGAAGCAAAGGAAAGCTTAATTATCACATAAAAATATATATAGAAAATTCTAATGAAAATAATATTAATTTATCCAAGATAAAACAAGATAACTATGACATTATAAGTATAAGCATTTATGAGAATAATTGTGCAGTTATTAGAGATTATGGTATTGAAACAGTAGACACTTTTTACATGGAAGGCAACCTAACTAATGTTTGCAAAAGTATATTAAAACATTAATATACAAATGGGGGAGTTAAAGTGAAGATCAATAAAAGATATTTTAATCTTATGTTATTTAGTTTATTAATTATCTTAACCGGTATAACTGGATTTAATTTACTTCAGAATTCTAGTAAGCGTTTACCTAATTTTAAAGGTAAAAGACTTTTAGTATATGTAGCATTTAATGAAGATGAGGCAAAGGTATTACTGGAAGGGTTTAAAGAAAAAACAGGATGTGATTATTCTTTTTTAAGGTTTCCAACTGAGGAAGCAGCTGAAAATGTAGTTAGGGAAATACAGTTCCAAAAAGCTGATATATTTTTAGGAGGAACGGCTGATGCCATTGAGTTACTAAAGAATAATAATTGTCTGGATAAATATGTAATTGAAGATGCCAAAAGAATACCAGAAAAGTATAGAGATAATGAAGGATATTGGACAGGACTTTATGTAGAACCTCTTGCTATAGGTATAAATGAAGAAAGATGGAATAAAGAGTTTAAAGATTTAAAAAAACCAACCACTTTAGAAGAGTTGTTAAATCCTAAATTTAAGGGAGAAATAGTTTTACCTGATCCTAGAACTTCGGGTACGGGATATACTTTTTTATCGTATATAGTGCAAAGTATGGGAAAAGATAAGGGTTTGAAGTTCTTTAAAAAATTAAAAAGCAATGTTGGTCAATTTACATATAGTGGATTTACACCAGCAAAAAAGGTTGGAATGGGAGAATATCTATTAACAGTAGATTTTATAAATCAACAGTTAATAGTAAAGAATTCTGGATTTAAAATAGAATCCATTGTTCCTAATGATACAGGTTGGACTATATGTCCAGTAGCAAAAATAAAAAATAGCCAAAATGAAAAGGTTGCCAATGCTTTTATAGAGTATTGTACAAGCAAAGAAGCCATAGAATCACTAAGAGAATTTTCAATGGCAATACCTACAACTAATGATAATACAGATAATAAATATATTGAGCTTTATAAGTTAAGTGGTATATATAACTTTAATAAAGCAGCAAAGGATAGAAAAGAACTTATAGAAGAATTAAAAAAAATTATGTAAATGAGCGAAAAATAAGATGAAGAGAGGATGAATTTATATGAACTTATTTAAACCAGCACCTCATGTTGAACGATTACCTAAAGAAAAAATAGATGCTAGTTATAAAAGATATCGTATACAAGTATTTTTAAGCATATATATTGGATATTTAACATTCTATTTTGTAAGAAGTAACTTTTCAGTTGCTAAAATGTATTTAGTAAAAGAAGGATTCTCAATAGCGCAACTAGGATTTATAGCATCTGGCCTTGGAATTGCGTATGGTATAAGTAAATTTATTATGGGAAATGTATCTGATAGGTCGAATCCAAGATTTTTCTTGGCAGCAGGACTTATTTTATCAGGATTTGTAAATATACTTTTTGCTACTACTACTAGTAATATTGTTATGTTTATTTTAATGTTACTTAATGGATGGTTCCAAGGAATGGGATGGCCTCCATGTGGTAGAACAATGACTCACTGGTTTTCAGATAAAGAACGTGGAGTTAAAATGTCAATTTGGAACACTGCACACAATGTTGGTGGTGGACTTATAGCTGTAATTGTTGTATATGGTGTAAACAATTTCGGAGGATGGAGAGGAGCATTCTATTTCCCTGGAATCATAGCTATTGTTGTTGGTATACTATTTATAATTTTTGCAAAAGATACTCCTCAATCTGTAGGATTACCTCCAATTGAAGAATATAAAGATGATTATCCGGATCTTGTTGTTGAAATTGAGGATAGAGAAAAAGAATTATCAGCAAAAGAAATACTAGTTAAATATGTATTAAAGAATAAATTTTTATGGTTTATAGCTATTGCAAACGTTTTTGTATATTTTGTAAGATATGGTGTAGTAAACTGGGTGCCAATATATCTTGAACAAGTAAAACATTTTTCTGTAAAAGAATCTACATTAGCATTTTCATTATTCGAATATGCTGCTATACCAGGAACTATAATTGTTGGATGGTTAAGTGATAAAGTATTCCACGGAAGACGTGCACCAATGGGTGTGTTCTGTATGATGGGTGTTATCATTGGAGTATTTGTCTACTGGAAGAGTTCAAGTATTATATCTATTAATATAGCATTATCTTTAATAGGAGCGTTAATATATGGACCTGTTATGTTAATTGGTGTTAGTGCACTTGATTTAGTACCTAAAAAGGCAGCGGGGACTGCAGCAGGATTTACTGGACTATTTGGTTACTTAGGTGGTCAAGTATTAGCTGAAGCTGCAATGGGAGCTGTAGTTGATAAATTTAGCTGGAATGGTGGATTTATTACATTAATGGCTTCATCAGTATTAGCAATAGTATTCTTTGGACTTACTTGGAATGTACATGATAATTCAAAAGAAGAAGAATTAGAAGTTTCATGTGAAGCAAAATAATTAGTCAAAAAATCCAATATAAATTTAGTGAAAACAGGGATGCTGTAATGGTATCTCTGTTTTTCATATATTATAAAGTTAAAAATATGTAACTTTTTAAATATTTAATTGTTTATATATATGAGGCCTCTAAAAATTATAAAGGAGATATATAGATGAAGTTTTTAGGAAAGATATATTGTCATATAAATAATTTTAGTATTTTGAGTAACGTAACTGCATTTTTATTAGGAATTTCAATTGTAACATTAGTATGTGTATACTTTTTTCATATGTTTTTTAAAAGAAATTTATATGAAAGAAATATAAATGTAGCGGGAGTTTTAGTAAGGGTAATATTGTTTATGGCATTTTCTGTTGAAATTTATCATCAAGTAAGGATAAATTCATTAATTGAAGGATATTTTTTTAAGGAAGATTTAATAGAACAAATAATTAATTTTTTATTTTGGGGATATATATTTACAGTTGGTATATTTTATATATTTACAATTAATGTAGATAGATATAAAGGGTTTTTCTATACATTTGATATAGTTATGCTAAGTGTACCAATAGTACAAGGAATAGCTGTTATGATAATATGTTTATTTACAAGACAGTTTGCTCCGTTTTATTATTACATTAGTATATTGTTGTATGCTGGATTATTATATGTATTTTTTAAAGCATATTGGCTTAGAAGCAAAAAGTGGTATATAATGACTGTTTTCATATCGGTGATACTTATAGGTATATCTATGACTATGAAGGAGTGGGCAGTTACTCGTCCAATAAGTGTTTTTATATTTTTGAGTACCGTATATGAAATTTTAAGAATTAAAATAGTACATAAATGTAAACTTAAAAAATATATAAATTACATTTTAACAAGTATGGCTATTATTTTAGTTTTATTTTGTAGTCCTTATATAAACTTATGGGATGTCATATTAAAAAATTATACCTATGATAAAGATGTGAGTATATATCGTAATAGTAGTATTTATAATAGTTTAGAAAATGCAAAAAACTTGGCTCTAAAAGCTGTTAATAATTATACATCAAAGGTAGTTTTAGTTGCAGGAAATCAACAAGATTTTTATAATGGATACTTTTTTCAAGTTAGTAATTATGATGTTAGAGAAGATGATAGTTATCCAAGAATATTGAATGTTACTAGAAGATATAAAGAGGATTTAAAGGGAAGATCTAAGAAAGAAGAAGTTAAAGATGTTAAATTTTCAAAAAAAGATATTATTAAAAAGAGCATAGAGTATATACAATCTATAGGATATACCTATGATCCTAAATTGGTTGATATAAGGTTTGAAGAGGAAACTAGTCAAAGGGTTGGAAGTCTTTATAAAGTTAAATTTTATAATAAATATACTGATGGAACTATTGAAGAAGAAACAGATTTCCATAAGGCTTCTTGTTGTGTTTATTGGAGAAAAGATGGAACATTAGAGGAATTTAGTGCTAATGGAATATTAAATTTAAAGGATATGAAAGAAGTAACTATAAGTTACAAGGATATAGAAAGTAAAGTACAAAATTGGTATCAGAAGATGAACAAAAAAGTACCAGCGTATGTTATAGAAGATATTTCCGATTGGTATTTATTTTCTAAGGTAGAAGTCCGTGTAAGATGTAAAAATGATAATAATAAAAAAGATGAGTTAGTTATAGATGGAGTTACCGGGGAAGTGCAGAGATTTACTACTAATATCGGTGAAGACAATTGTGAAGTGGTCTATAATAAACAAGAAAATGAATATACAAAAGATATTGATGATTTTAATGTAAAAGATATGAAAATATCAAAAGAAAAAGCAGTTAAATTAGTTTTAAAAAGATATAAGTATTTTGGAGTATATAATGAAAGAGTGAAAGCTTTTCAAATAGCCTATAAAAATGGAAAAACAAAATTTAAATGGATGGTGAGGGTCATACCATATGGAACTATGGAACATCATATATATTTTGTAGATCCAATTACAGGAGATATTCATACTTTAGATAACTATAAGGCAGGTGTTAAAAATGAGTATAAAAAATAAAAATGAATGTAATATTTTTAGAGATTTATATAAAGGTTATAGTTATGATGAAGTAGAAGAAGATACTTTAATGTGGATGAAATCTCATGAAGAAAAATGTAATGAATGTAGGGCGTGGATAAGATCTATTAAGGAAAAATCAGATGAAAGTTTAGAGGATATTCAGTGTGTAAAGGAAGCTAAGAATATTATGTTTATAGGAATAGGTTTAGTTGTATTTTTGTCAATTTGGATTTGTATTTGGCTATTTATATAGACTAGCATAGAGGGGAATACAAATGAATAATAGCAGCAGTGTCTTAGAAGAATTATATAAAAAATATAGAAAAAATATATTTTCATACTTCTTTTCTAAAACCTATAATACACATATTTCAGATGAATTAACACAAGAGGTTTTTCTTAAAGCATTTAAAGCATTGCCCACATACAAGTTTAAGGCATCATTTAAAAATTGGCTTTACGTAATAGCTAAAAATGTTTATGTAAATTGGAGTAAAAAGGAAAGTAAATACGACAATGTGCCTATAGATAATGAGTTATCTAACACATTAGTATCTTTAAATGGAAATCCCGAAGAAGTTGTAGATATTAAAGAAAAAGAAGAACTTTATGAACATATTTTATCTAAATTAAAAGATGAGTATAGAACTATTATAGTTTTAAGAGATTTTAAAGGATTATCTTATGAAGAAATATCAATTCTTTTAAATTGGAATTTATCAAAAGTTAAGGTTACACTTTATAGAGCAAGGATTAAGTTTAGAATGTATTTAAAAAAAGAAGGTGATAGTTTATGAATTGCTCTATTGTTAGAGATTTATTACCCCTTTATGAAGTTGGACTATGTAGTGATTCTACAAAACAGATAATACAAGAACATATTAAAAGTTGTAGTGAATGTAGAGAATTATTTTATGAAATGAAAAAATCATCTATTTTACAAGAAGATACAGAAGAAATTAATTCAAGTGATGATTTTTCAGAAATTAAACATAGGCTTAATGATGACTTTAATGATTATGATAGGGAATTTTGGACGAGATATTATAAAGAATTATATATTAAAGGATTAAAGATATTTTTTAGTATATTTTTGCTTATAATTTTGGTACTTGCATTTATTAAATATTAGGCTGGATAAGTGTATCCATACAATTGACTTATGGTAAAATTTGAGTGGAAATATATATAAACTCATGAGAATAAATATTGTACGTACAATATATTTAATAAATAGGGGGAATTAAGTTGAATACTAAGTGCGAAGTAAATGAAAGATTAAAAAAATTATGATAATCCTTTAAAAATAGCTGAAATTTCAGAAGGATTAGGTCATGCAATGACTGGACTTGAAATAGATAAACTAGATGTAACATTTGCAGAAAGATAATAATATTATTAAATAAAATAAAAAAAATCAGAAAATTTTAGAAAATTTTCTGATTTTTTTTATTTTATTTATTTAAATTTGTATATTTAGTTCGAATATTGTTAATGGAAAAATTATATTATATTAGTAATTAAAACTAAAGAAAAATTTAGGAGGTATGGTAATGAAAAGAAAGATGTTAAAACTTATATGCAATCTAATAGCTGTAGGTTTAGTTTCAACGAGTTTATCAATGAATGTTTTAGCGGTAGATAATAATAAGAATAGTACCGTTATAAGTAATCAAAGTACTACCAATAAAAAATATTCCATAGGTGAATTGGAAAGGTTGTCAAATGCAAAACTTATAGATACTCTTTCAAATATAAAATGGAATGATGTAACAGATTTTATGCAATATAATGAAGGCGCTAGAAAATTTTATTCTAATCCTAATAGAGTACAAGCTATTATAAATGCAATAGAGGAAAGAGGTTTACAATATACTGAAGAAGATAATAAGGGTATTCCAACACTAATAGAAGTTTTAAGAGCTGGATTTTACTTGGGATATTATAATAAACAATTAGGTGAGTTGGACACTGTACAGTATAAAAAAAGATGTATTCCAGCAATTAATTCTGTAATAAATAATCCTAATTTTAAATTAGGTAGACATTGTCAAAATGAAATTATAAAAAGTGTAGGATTATTAATAAGTAATACTACATGTGATGAGAAGATAGTAAATAAGTTAACACCTATATTAACTCAATATAATAACAATATAGATGAAAATGTTAAAGATTATACTAAAGGACAAGCTATATATAACATTATAGAGGGTGTTAGTTATTCTATAGAATCATATTTGGATAAATGTAATGTTAAAGCAGAAAATACTGTATGGTTTAAAAATATAGATGGTTTTATTAATGAAGTTTCAAAACTTTCTTTAATAAATAATATTACAGATGATAATGAATGGCTTATAGATAATGGAATATATTATAGTGGAAGATTAGCTAATATTCATAGTGATATGAGAGTTCCTCAAAAAATATTAGAAAAAGCATTAGAAATATATCCATATTTAAGTAATCATTATTTAAAAGTATTAGAGACTATAGCATCTAAATTTAATAACACAAAGTTAGATGGAAGTAAAATAGATTTACGTAATATAAAAGAAGAAGCAAAGAAGCACTATACTCCTAAAACATATGAATTTGATAATGGCAGTATAGTTATTAAAGCAGGAGATAAGGTCTCACAAGAAAAGATAAAAAGACTTTATTGGGCATCTAAAGAGGTAAAGGCTCAGTTTCATAGAGTAATTGGAAGTGATAATCAATTAGAAAAAGGACATCCAGATGATATACTAAACATAGTTATTTATAATAATCCAAAGGAATACAAAGTTAATTCTATTTTATATGGATATAGTACAGATAATGGTGGTATATACATTGAAAATAAAGGAACGTTTTTTACTTATGAAAGAACAGAGAAGGATAGCATTTTTAGTTTAGAAGAATTATTTAGACATGAGTTTACACATTATCTTCAAGGAAGATATTTGGTTCCTGGTATGTGGGGTATTAGTGATTTTTATAAAGGAAACAATTGTAGACTTACTTGGTTTGAAGAAGGTTCAGCTGAATTTTTTGCAGGTTCAACAAGAAAAAATAATATATTGCCAAGAAAATCAGAAGTACAAGGAATATCATCGAGTGTTGATAGAAGATTTAGTTTAACAAAACTGTTACATTCAAAATATGGTGCTTTTGATTTCTATAATTATGGTTTTGCATTTAATGACTATATGTATAACAATAACAAGGACATATTAAGTGATTTAGTCAATTATATAAAACAAAATGATGTTAAAGGATATGAAGAGTATATAGAAAAATTAAGTGCTAGAGAAAATCTTAATAAAAAATATCAAAATCATATGCAAAAATTATTTGAAAACCATGATAACTTAACAACCCCATTAGTATCAGATGATTATTTAAAAGAACATCCTAATAAAAGTTCAAAGGAAGTTTATTCTGATATAGAAAAGACTTGTAATTTAAAAGACATTAATATATCAGAAGAAAAAGGAGAATTTTTCAATACATTTACATTAAGAGGAACTTACGAAAAGTTTAAGAGTAATGATAATATGCAAAATTGGAATGATATGAACAATTTATGCAATAAGTTCTTAAATGATTTAGAAAAGATTAATTGGTCTGGCTATAAAACTTTAACTTGTTATTTTGTAAACCCTAGAGTAAATAAATTAGGAAATTTAGAGTACGATATAGTATTCCATGGAATACTAAAAGATGAAGTACACGTAATTGATAATAAAAAGAATAATGGAAGTTCCTTTGAAGATGCCATAGGACCAATAAAATCAAATAATATTTTAGGTAGTTTAAAAGAGAACAATAAGCAAATATATTGTTTTAACGTAGATAGACCAACAGATATAGATATAAAATTAGAAAATAAAAGTAATGAAAAAATAGCATGGAAGGTATATAGTGAAGAAAATACAGATAATTGTATTGGATACCCTAATATCAATGGTAAATTCCTAAATGGAAAAATTCATGCTAATAAAAAAGGTAAGTATTATTTAGTTGTATACAAGTACTCAAAAGAAACAGTAGATTATAACTTTAAAATTGATGGACTTAATGATGAGGAAAGTGTAATTGAATCAGAACCTAATAATTGTTTTGAACAAGCTAATAAGTTAAATTTGGGAAATACAGTGTTAGGTGAAGTAAGTAAGAATGACTATATGGATATATACACATTTGATATAAAGGATAAAAGAGAAGTAAGTATAGATTTATCTAAGTTAGGTTATGGAGAGATTAATTGGCTAGTATTTAGTGATAAGGATTTAACTAATTATAAAGCTTATGCATTAAGAAATGGAAATAATATGAGTAATAAATTTATTGCAGAGCCAGGAAAATATTATATAAATGTATATAAGATAAGTGAAAATGGTGGAAAGTATAGTTTGAATATAAAATAAGATTTTATAAAGGTATATAAAAACTGTTGATAAACATAATTTGTCAACAGTTTTTTCTGTGTAAATAATTAAAAATTTAATATTATGTGTTAAAATCTAATATATGATATTTTAAAATTAAGTTTATTATCTAAAAATTAGCTTTAAAATTTAAATATTAATTTTTTAGTCAATAATTAAAATAGTATTGATATATAAGTTGTGTTTATTAATATAAGGAGGACGATATGAAAGGACAGAAGTTCGTTCATTTACATACCCATACAGAATATAGTCTTTTAGATGGTTCGGGTAAAATTGGTGGATTAATAGAGAGAGCAAAAGAACTAGGAATGAATAGTTTAGCGATAACCGATCATGGAACTATGTTTGGATGTGTAGATTTTTATAAAAAAGCTAAAGAAGCAGGAATAAAACCCATTATAGGTTCAGAAATATATGTGGCATCAAAGTCTATGCATATTAAAAGAAATGATAGTGAAAATAGAAACCACCATTTAGTTCTTCTTGTAAAGAATGAAGCGGGATATAAAAATTTAATGAAAATAGTATCGAAGGCTGCTATAGAAGGATTTTACTATAAACCAAGAGTGGATCATGAATATTTAAAGGAACATAGCGAAGGACTTATAGCACTAAGTGCCTGTCTTGCAGGGGAAGTTTCTTATAATTTATTAAATGGAACGAAGGAAAAAGCAAGAGAAGTTGCGTTATTTTATAAAGATATTTTTAAAGAAGGATTTTATTTAGAACTTCAATATCATGGAATAGATAAACAGCTTAGAGTAAATGAAATGTTAATAGAATTATCAAAAGAACTAGACATTCCATTAGTGGCAACAAATGATGTTCACTATATAAAAAAGGAAGATGCAAAATCTCATGATGTACTTCTTTGTATTCAAACGGGAAAAACATTAGATGATGAGGATAGAATGCGATATGAACCTCAAAACTTTTATTTAAAATCACCTGAGGAAATGAATGATACTTTTTCATATGTACAAGAGGCTTTAGAAAATACAGTTAAAATAGCTGAAGAGTGTAATTTCGATTATATATTTCATGAGTCTAAACTTCCTAACTTTCCATTACCAGAAGGCAAAGATCATTTTGAATATATGAAAGAGTTATGCTACAAAGGACTTGAAGTTAGATATCCAGAAATAACTCCACAATTAAAAGAAAGACTAGAATATGAACTTGGGGTTATTAAGGAAATGGGATATGTAGATTATTTTTTAATTGTATGGGACTTTTTTAGATTTTCTCATGAAAAGGGAATAATGACAGGACCAGGGAGGGGTTCAGCAGCAGGCTCCCTTGTTGCCTACACTTTAGGAATTACAAAGATAGACCCGATTAAATATAATTTGATATTTGAAAGATTTTTAAATCCAGAACGTGTATCTATGCCTGATATAGATTCGGATTTTTGCTATGAGAGACGTGGCGAAGTTATTGATTATGTAGTTGAAAAGTACGGAAAAGATAATGTATCTCAAATTGTTACATTTGGAACTATGGCTCCAAGAGCTTGTATAAGAGATGTTGGAAGAGCCATGAATTATTCTTATGCAGAAGTAGATAGAATAGCTAAAATGATTCCAACGGTACTTGGAATAACAATAGATAAAGCATTAGAAATGAATCCAGAATTAAAAGAAGCTTATGACAGTGATAATAGAGTAAAGGAACTTATAGATGTAGCAAGGGATCTTGAAGGATTACCAAGACATACATCAACTCATGCAGCGGGTGTAGTTATAGCATCACAGCCACTTGTTAATTATGTTCCACTTTCTAAAAATGAAGAAGCAATAGTTACTCAATTTACAATGACAACACTTGAGGAACTTGGACTTCTAAAAATGGACTTTTTAGGACTTAGAACTTTAACAGTTATAAGAGATGCAATAGATCTTATTGAGGAAAATACTGGGACTAAAATAGACCTAGATAAAATAAATTTTGAAGATGAAAATGTATATGGTATGCTTGGAAAAGGAAAGACGGTAGGTGTTTTCCAATTAGAATCAGCTGGAATGACAAACTTTATGAAAGAGCTTAAACCAGAGAGCTTAGAAGACATAATAGCTGGAATAAGTCTTTACAGACCAGGTCCTATGGCAGAAATACCAAAATATATAAAAAATAAAAATAATCCTAAGAATATAGAATATTTAACACCTAAGCTTGAACCAATATTAAATGTAACTTATGGAGTTATGGTGTATCAAGAACAAGTTATGCAAATAGTTAGAGATCTTGCGGGATATTCTATGGGAAGAAGTGATTTAGTTCGTCGTGCCATGTCTAAGAAGAAGCATAAAGTCATGGAAGAAGAAAGAAAAAACTTTATATACGGAATTGAAGATGAAAAAGGAAATGTAATAGTACCAGGGTGCTTAAAAAACGGCATTAGTGAAGATGCTGCAAATAAAATTTATGATCAAATGATGGATTTTGCAAGCTATGCATTTAACAAATCACATGCTGCGGCCTATGCAGTTGTAGCGTACTATACAGCATATTTAGTTTATTATTATCCAACAGAATTTATGGCAGCAATTTTAAATAGTGTAAGAGGAAATAGTAATAAAGTTGCGGTGTATATAAGAGCGGCAAAACAAATGGAAATAGAAGTATTGCCTCCGAATATAAATAAAAGTTTTGGTAAATTTACTGTTCAAAATGGTAAAATATGTTTTGGATTATCTGCTATAAAAAATGTAGGTGAAAATGTAGTTGATAATATAGCAAAGGTTAGAGAAGAAAAGGGAGAATTTAATTCATTTGTGGACTTTTGCAATAAAATTTCATCAGGAAGTATAAATAAAAGAATGGTTGAAAGCTTAGTCAAGGCAGGAGCTTTTGATTGTTTTGGAATTTATCGTTCGCAGATTTTAGCTGTATATGAAAAAATAATAGATTCTGTAGTAAATCAAAGAAAGAAAAATATAGATGGCCAAATGAGTTTATTTGGAAGTTTTGATGATGAATTCAAAGATACAGAAATAAAATATCCTGCTATAGATGAGTTTGATAAGAAAAATAAACTAGCAATGGAAAAAGAAATGACTGGGTTGTACTTAACAGGTCATCCATTAGAAGAATATGAGGAAATATTAAGAAATAGAACAAGTGCTAAAACTACAGATATTATAGTAGATGAATCATTAGAAGAAGAGCTTATAGATGAAGTTACTCTTCATGTTGAAGAACAAAATTCAAAGATAAAAGATGGTGACAAAGTAATAATAGGTGGACTTATTACAAATGTAACTAGAAAAATAACAAGAACAAACAGTATGATGGCATTTATAACTTTAGAGGACTTATATAGTTCTATTGAAGTTATAATATTCCCTAAAACTTTAGAACAATTCAATAGAATAATAATGGAAGATGAGATTGTACTAATAAAGGGAAGAGTTACTAAAAGAGAAGATGAGCAACCTAAAATTATTTGTGACTATGTAGAAAAAGTGTTTAATTTTTCATCTAAAAAACTTTATATACAAATTGAAAATAAAAAAATCTTAAAACAAACTATGAATGATATAAAACAAATATCATTATCAAACAATGGAAATATACCTATATATATATGCACAAAAGAAGAAAGAAAGAAATTCTTAATAGCTAGAGAGTTTTGGATTAATGAAAATGAGGATGTTTTGAAAATTATCAAACAAAGATATGGTGAGGAAAACGTAAAACTTTTATAAATTTATAATTAAATTAAAATATATAGTATATTTATAGTAAATAAAAACAAACTATAATTATGTACAAATACAAGTATGAAAAGTAATAAAATTGAAAAAATTAATGCTAAATTTCCTATTTTAATTAAATTTTAAATGCAAAATTATAAATATGGTGGTATACTATTTATAGCTAATAAAAAACTTAAAATTAACAATTTACATGCTTCATGGGATGGAAAATGTCCCAGTGCTTTTGGGAGGTAATAAGTGATGAAAACAATTGCTGTTTTAACAAGTGGTGGGGATGCGCCTGGAATGAATGCTGCAATTAGAGCAGTTGTAAGAACAGGAGTAGACAAAGGTCTCAAAGTAATGGGAATACAAAGAGGGTACAGTGGTTTAATAAACGGAGAAATTTTTGAAATGCACCGCTACAGTGTTGCTGATATAATACATAGAGGCGGGACAATTTTAAGAACAGCTCGTTGTGAAGAGTTTAAGACAGAAGCTGGAAGAAAAAAAGGTGTTAATATTTTAAAAGCTTTTGGTATTGACGGAGTTGTTGTAATAGGTGGAGATGGATCTTTCCACGGTGCACAATTACTATCAAAATTAGGAGTTAAAACAATAGGAATACCAGGAACTATAGATAATGATTTAGCTTATACAGATTATACTATAGGTTTTGATACAGCTACTAACACAGTTTTAGATGCTATCAATAAATTAAGAGATACTTCATCTTCTCACGAAAGAGTTAGTATAGTTGAAGTTATGGGAAGAGGATGTGGCGACTTAGCATTATTCGCAGGAATAGGCGGAGGAGCTGAAAGTGTGATCGTTCCAGAAAAAGAATTTAACGAAGATGAATTATGTAGAACAATATTAGAAGGTAAATTAAGAGGAAAACTTCACAACCTTATCATCTTAGCTGAAGGTGTAGGTGGAGGAGAAGCCCTAACTAAAAAAGTTCAAGAGACAACAGGAATTCAAACTAGATTAACAACTTTAGGACATTTACAAAGAGGAGGAAGTCCTTCTGCATTTGATAGAGTTTTAGCATGTAGATTAGGAGCTAAAGCCGTTGAATTATTGATGGAAGGAAAATCTTCAAGAGTAGTTGGTTTACGTAATAATAAGGTAGTTGATGATGATATAGATGAAGCATTATCAATGAAAAGCAAATTTGATGATGAGTTATACGATATAGCTAAAATACTATCTTATTAAAATATAAATTATAAAATAAAAATTAACTTAAAGGGGAGTAAGTGATTTATGCAAAGAACTAAGATGGTTTTTACAATTGGACCTGCAAGTGAGAACAAAGAATATTTAAGAGAACTTATTTTAGCTGGAATGAGTGCAGCTAGACTTAACTTTTCACATGGTGATTTTGAAGAACATGGCGCAAGAATTAAGACTATAAGAGAATTAAGAAAAGAATTAAACAAACAAGTAGCTATAGTTCTAGATACTAAAGGACCTGAAATCAGAACTAAAGAATTTGAAGGAAAAGTACAATTAGTTAAAGGAAGCAAATTTACTGTATATTGTACAGAAGATGTAATGGGAGACGCTACTAAGTGTACTATTACTTATGCTGATTTATACAAAGACGTTAAACCAGGAAATACTATATTAATAGATGACGGTTTAGTAGCTCTTACTGTAGAATCAATAGAAGATACTAAAATTCACTGTGTAGTTGCAAATGACGGTGTTGTATCTAGCAAAAAGGGAGTTAACGTTCCAAACGTAAGCATAAAACTTCCAGCTATAACTGAAAAAGATAAGGGAGATTTAATTTTCGGTTGCGAACAAGAAGTTGATATGGTTGCTGCTTCATTCATAAGAAAAGCAGACGACGTTAAAGCTATAAGAAAAGTTTTAGAAGAACATGGCGGAAGTCACATAAGAATATTCTCTAAAATAGAAAACCAAGAAGGTGTAGATAATGTTGATGAAATATTAGAAGCATCTGATGGTATCATGGTAGCTAGAGGAGACATGGGAGTTGAAATTCCTATAGAACAAGTTCCAATAGTTCAAAAAATGATAATCAATAAATGTAATAAAGCTGGAAAACCAGTTATAACAGCAACACAAATGTTAGATTCTATGATCAGAAACCCAAGACCAACAAGAGCAGAAGCATCAGACGTAGCAAACGCTATATTTGATGGAACAGATGCTACAATGTTAAGTGGAGAATCTGCAAACGGAGATTATCCAATTCAAGCAGCTCAAACAATGGCTAAAATAGCTCAAACTGCTGAAAAGTATGTTGATCACAAAGCTGCTTTAGAAAAAAGAAAAGCAGAAAAAGTAACTAACGTAGCAGATGCTATAAGCTTAAGTGCTTGCGAATCAGCTATGGAGTTAAATGCTGCTGCAATAATCGTTCCAACTAAATCTGGAAACACAGCTAAAATGATTGCTAAATACAGACCAGCATGCCCAATCATCGCTGTAACACCAGAAGATAAAATAACAAGAAGATTATCTTTATCATGTGGAGTATATCCATTAACTGCTACATCTTTCAACTCAACTGACGAAATGATCGAAAAATCAGTTGCATTTGCTAAAGAAGCAGGACACGTTAAAGATGGAGATACTGTTATCGTAGCTGCTGGACTTCCAATACATGAATCAGGCACTACTAACATGATCAAAGTACACGTTGTAGGAAAATAGTAATAAAAAAATAAAAAATTTAATTAGAAGCTTTAAATATTGAATTTATTTTGGTATAATCATAATATTATTGGTTAGAATAATTCAATATGAAAGCAACTGATTCCATTTTGGCACCCTTGTTATAAAGGGTGCTTCTTTTTTATTTATATTAAATTACGCTAAAACAGATTACTTTAATGTAAAAACAGTTTATAATATACAAGAGGATAAAACCATAAAGAAAGGTAGAAGATTTAATGAATAAAGTTATACCTGTTGAAAAAAATAAAGAGTACATTGTAGAAATTTCTTCACTAGGTTTTGAAGGTGAAGGAATAGCTAAAATAGATAATTATACAATATTTATTAAAGATGCGTTAGTTGGGGAAAAAGTAAAAATAAAAATAATTAAGGTAAAAAAGAATTTTGCCTATGGAAAATTAATTGAAATATTAGAGACATCAAAAGATAGAGAAAAACCAGTATGTGATATTTATAAGAGATGCGGTGGATGTAGTATTCAACACTTTAATTATGAAGCTCAATTAGAGTTTAAGAAAAATAGAGTTAAAGATTGCCTGGAAAGAATAGGTAAATTAGAAGTTTCAACCAATAATGAAGAAACTGACAAGAGTAATCCTGAAAATGAAAGAATTATACTACATAATACATTAGGAATGAAAAATCCTTATAGATATAGAAATAAGGTTCAACTTCCTGTGGGAGAAGAAAATGGAGAAATTAAAGTGGGTTTCTATGCTCCAAGAAGCCATGACATAATTGATATGGAGATTTGTCATATACAAGATGAAGTTGGAGATACTGTAGTAAGTTTAATAAAAGAATGGATGAAAAAATATAACATAAAACCTTATGATGAACAGAAAAATACTGGTTTTGTAAGACATATAATGGTTAGACGCGGTTTTAATACAAATGAAGTAATGATTGTTATAGTTACTAGAACAAATGAATTACCATATAAAGAAGAACTGATAGAATTAATATTAAAGAAAATAGATGGAATAACAAGTATAGTTCAAAACATAAATTCTAAAAGAACTAATGTAATATTAGGATTGAAGAATATAAATTTATATGGAAAAGACTATATAAGTGACTATATAGGTGAATTTAAATTTAATATATCACCATTATCCTTCTTCCAGGTTAACCCAATACAAACAGAAGTATTGTACAATAAAGCATTAGAATATGCGGCATTAACAGGAAATGAAGTAGTATTTGATGCTTACTGTGGAACAGGAACAATATCACTATTCTTGTCTAAAAATGCAAAAAAAGTATACGGTGTAGAAATAGTAGATGCAGCTATTGAAAACGCAAAAATAAATGCAAAAGAAAACAATGTAGATAATGCTGAATTTATAGTTGGTAAATCAGAAGAAGTTATACCGAATTTGATTAAACAAGGAATAAAGGCTGATGTAGTTGTGGTAGATCCACCAAGAAAAGGCTGTGATAAAGCACTACTAGATGCTATAGGAAATATGAAACCAGATAGAATAGTATATGTTTCCTGCGATCCAGGTACTCTTGCAAGGGATTTAGCTATTTTAGATGAATTAGGATACGAAACTAAAGAAGTCCAACCAGTTGACATGTTCCCTCAAACAGGGCATGTGGAGTGCGTGGTGAAGCTAAATAAAAGATAAATGTTTATTTATAAGAAGGAGCATCTATCCATGAAGGATAGGTGCTTTTGCTATAGGTTAGTGTAAAATTACTGTAGACTATAATAGTGCAAAAATGATTGAATAATTTTACAGTTAAATAAAACAAAAAAACATTTATACAAAATCCTGTTATAATTAAGTTCTCACACAATAACAATAACAAGGAGTTATGCATAAATGTTTCAGAACTTAATTATATCAAATGAATTATCACTATACAAATTTTTTAAACAATTAAATTTTGATTTATACCTAACTAAACCTCAATTAAAGCATTTAGAAGGTATTATGAACGCTATGATTTTAAAATCGGATTGTTCCATCAATTATCAACATTTTCTAACGAATACTAACTAATTCATAGTTTTTCTTATAAATTCATTTGGACTCATATAATCTAAGCTACCATGAATTCTTTCATCATTATAAAACTTTATGTAGTCATTAATTAGCATATAGCCATGGGTAAAGTCTCTAATTTCATTCCAAGTTATGCATTCCTTTTCAAGTAAGGCGTGAAAGAATTCTATATGAGCATTATAGTTAGGTGAGTTTGTTGGTATAAGCTCATGATATATGTTGTTAGTTTTACAGAAATGTTCAAATTTTACAGAAGTAAATTGTGGACCATTATCACTTCTTAGAACTATATTTCTAGTAACATTATTTTCTTTTAATGCCCTTTGTATAGCTACTAAAGCGTCATTTGTAGTTGCAGTTTTAGTTATTTCCTTACCTACTAGTTTTCTAGTGTAGACATCTATAATATCTGTTAACATTATAAACTGCCCATTAATTGCTCTTACATATTTTATATCTATTTGCCATAGTTGATTCATTCCCGTTATTTCTCTTGCTATGGCTAAATGGCCTTGCTTTGTATGTTTAACATATGGTAGAAGTAAACCTAGTTTTTTAGACAATCTATACACTTTCTTAGCATTAATTCTTAATACATGTTTCTTACGAAGAATTTTAGTGATTTTCTTATATCCATAGAAAGGATATTTTTCACATGCTTCATGTAAGAGTGTTTCAATAACTGAATCATCTACTATGCAATTATTTATACCATATGAATACCCAGGTATAGGTCTGCCGACCTTAGCCGTAGGCGTACTTTCATCTCTTTGAGCCTTTTTTCTAGGGTAACAAGAAGTTCTTGATATTTGGAGCAATTTACATGCTCTAGCTAACTTAAGCCCTTTTTCACTATATTCTTTTGCTAATGATATTTTATCAGCTATTTCAGGTATTTCTTTTTTTTAATAAATCCTGTAACATATCAAGTTCTAACTCTTTTTTACCTAAAAGCTCTTTAAGCTTTCTATTTTCATCCGCTAAGGCTTTTTCCTTAGCGGTAGCTTTATAATCTTCTGATTGAGTAGCATTTATTACAGCAAGCTGTTTTTTAAATGTACTAAGTGTAGATGATGATATTCCATGCTTCTTACAAACTTGAGCATTAGTTAAACCGTTATTTAATTCTTCCATCATTCCTATCTTTTCTTCTAAAGTGTATTTTCTTCTACTCATATCTTCTAAACTCCATGTGATATTTTTATTTTATCATGGTCGTTAGATACTGTCGAATACTGTTATGGGGTTAGAGAGATATCAATAATTTTTCCTAGTCCATCATAGACTTTTGCAATTGCTCTTTTCTCAATCCCACGAATATATTTTTCCATATACTCAAAATCAATTTCTACATTACTGTTAACAGGCAATTGCACAATCATATTGCTTATCAACTCCCTATTCATTTTCGTAGAATAATCAAAATTGCCTTTAGTTTGCTTACGCAAAAGCACAATTAAATAATTCAATGAATACTTATTCCATTTGTCAGAATACGGATACATACCTTGTACATGAGGATAACCAATAAATTCACCCTCTTGATAAAAAAAGGATTCAGGACTTTTTGTTCCTGTGTCACTAAATGTTACAATATCATGTTCCGTACACTCTAAATTTGAATATCCTGTTCGTCCATGATTTTCAGAAGTATTTGTTACTACGGGATTCTTTCCATTAGGAATAAACAAATAATCATTTGTCAATTTATAAGCTCGTGTTGGATGAATATCGAACAAATCTCCCACTCTATAATCACAATAATGTTTTTTACAGGTCAAAACGTTATTATCTTCATCTGTTAATAAATAATCATCTAATCCTGTAACTTGTAAGTAGGCTTCGAGTTCCGAGATGTGTTCTGCTTCGAGTTCCGAGATGCGATTTTCAATAAATTGAAAATCAATATTCCCATTATCATCAACAGGCAACTTAATAAACGCTTCTGTAAATAATCTTTGAAAATCTCTTACCAAACCGCCTAGAAGGTACTCCGACATCTTATTAAAATAAACAATAAAATATAACGCAATTCTCTCTGTCATTCCTTCAAATTTAGGAAATATTGTCTTGGTAAACTGTCCAGCATAAAAAGGTTTTGCCATATAAAAGAATTTCATCCCTATCATACCAACTGCAATAGAATTTCCTTTAATCATATGGTCATCATCCAAGTAACGAACATATCCTGCAATACCATTATTCAGTACAGTACGTGTGAAATATGGATATTTCGCATTTTCTGCAAACTGAAAACTATCCTTATTAAGCTGTGGATTTGACTTCACTTCAAACAAATCTCCAACTTTAAATTCTTTGAATTTCATAATCACACCTCATTCTTCAAAACTGCACTGACTTTCCATGCAAGGTAATCACCAATTTCACGCTGAAAATCTGCTTCAGTAGGTGTCATATCAACGACTTTATGCTGACTGAACATCCAATCATCACCACTCAAACTAATCTTATCCCAAAAGACAGTGTCACCCTCTTTGTAATATTCACACTTGCTATCACGCTTATGATTTACAATAATATCAATCACTTCTTGATAGCGTTCTACAGCATGGTCTGTGTTACGAAGATTGACTGTTGAACTTGCTTTCTTACGATTCTGACGAGTATATCCATCCTCTGTCATATCTATAAAGCAAACCTCTGTATTTTTATTATGAGCTTTTCCAACCTCAAACAAATACACAGCAGTCTGAACACCAGCTTTACCTTTAAAAATATCTGACATATGAATAGATGCAATCAACGTATTACTTTTAAGAATCTGCTCTGTATATGGTAAGCCATTACCAGAACCAGCATTTTCCTGAATCAATACCGCTGCATATCCACTATCCATCTTATCAAGTGCCTTCTTTACAAAGATGAATCCTTTGCCATCAGCACTATAAGGTGGATTCAATAAAAACACATTTGCTGGGAACTTCTGACCTTTCATGCAACCTTGCTGATATGTACCATCATACTGTAAAGAATCCGCCTGTAAGATGTTTGTACTACCATCACCCATCAGAATCATGTTCAATACACCAAGAAGATACATCTCTGGACGTTTCTCAATACCAAGAAGCTGTTTAGCACGAATCTCCATTTTTATTTTCTCACGCTCATTGATATCACTGATATTCTCTGCATCAGCAATCATCAATTTCATAGATGATACAAGGAATCCAGCTGTACCAGTCGCATAATCCCATACGTAACTATTTCTATCTACTCTGCAGAGCTTCGCCATCATCTCTGTTACATATCGAGGTGTCAGTACACAATCATTCGCCGCATCATCGGCAACACCAGCCCAATCCGTCAAACAATTGAAGAATCTTCCCATGAAATCCACACCAATATCACGACCATTACGAAGATATGGGAGCAGTTCAGCATTGATATATGTATATACCTTACGAAGTGTAGAAACACCATTGACAGGTACTTGCAAATTCAGATTCAGGAATACACGCTGTAAGGAATTACTGATAAGTCTGATTTTCTCTGCTGGAATATTCTTATCATATAAGAAATCCTCAACCTTATCAATAAATAAACGTCCATCATTGTTCTTTGCACCCTTATCACCCTTTAAGTCTGTGACTTCCAACGCTCCTACGGTCTCAGAACCAAGTCCAGCCATTACCATACCAGCAATCAATTCTACACGGTCTTTATGCTGGATTTCCCATTCATCGTGCATCTTCTGATTCAATGTCTTGAATAAATCTGTAACAACCGATTCATTCTGCTGTGCTAATTTCTCACGGTCTGCATCTGTCAGCTTGCTTTCCGCAATCTTCTGGAAAAGAATATCCCAATTCTTTTCATACAAAAGAGAAAGGTCATCTCCTATATACTTTGGAAGATTCATATTTTCTTTTGCAATATAATAGATGCCAACCTCGTAATTAGATGCCAACTTATCATCAAATCCATTGATACCAACCGCAATACAGCTCACATATGGTACGTTTATATCATTTACAACGATATTTGAATAATGTACTGCACCATTGACAGCAAAGGAAGTTACTGCTTTCCCTAAATCAATAGATTCATCCTTTGTCAACTTTAAAAGTTTATTCTTTGTACCTTTGGCTTCAATCATTACAGGAATGTGATTCATTCCACTCTTAACCATCATAGAGAAGTCTGGACGGTTACCACCTGTACCGCCACTCTTTGATGTCGCTTCCGCTAATGCTTTACCAATCTCTACAGTCAAAGAATCTTGTTCTTTATTATATTGTGTTTTATTATCGTGCATCGAAGTTGCAAACCAATCTTGCACCTTCGGTTCAATACTTTTTGCCATTTTCATTTACCACCTTGTTTATCATTTTTCAATGCTTTACGCATCATATCTGTTAATACATCAGTCATATTCATATCTCGTTCTGTACAATACAGTTTAAATTGTTTTTTTAAGGTATGCGGAACTTTAATCTGAATCGGAACAATATCATCTTTAACTGATGTATCACCTTTTTTCTTTAATGATTTCTTTGTCATATCAATTCTCCTTACGATTTCTCGTCATGATATTATGATATCATGATTAATGCGAAAATTCAATCTCTCTAACCCCATAGTTAGAGTATAATTTTAGTAGGCAAAGATAGTAGTAATTACTATTTAGAAAAATTAAAAGGAGATACAAAAAGTATCTCCCGTGTACGTAATATATCCATTATAATGTAAGTTGGTGAAACTATACAGAAATGTGTGGTATTATGTACAATACAAGTTTAAATGATAAAGAGATAACTTTCAATGATTTAGAGAAAAAAATATATAAATATGCATGTGATGAAGCATGTAGGCTTATGAAATAGGTGCTGACGCACCTAGACCGTAGGTTGATGGATGAAAGGAATGCTAAGGTTTATAGAAATAAAGGTTTAAAACATACATGTATAAAAACTATTATGGGGAATGTAGAGTTTAATAGACGTATATATGAGTACGAAACTGATGATGGAAAAATAGCTAGAAAATATCTTTTGGATGAGTATTTACAAATAGATACTATAGGTCATATTTCTAGTACTTTAGTAGAAAAAATAGTTGATAATGTAACTAATGTATCTTTTAGAAATACTTCTAGTAACATTAAAGAACTAACAAACCAAGAAATCAGCCATACGGCAGTATGGAATGTAGTACAAAAATTAGGTTCTAAAATAGAAGAAAAAGAAGAAAGAAAAATACTGTTAAATAAAAAAGGACAACTAAATGGTGCAAAAGAAGTTAATGTTTTATTTCAGGAAATGGATGGTATCTGGTTAAGCATTCAAGGAAAAGATAGACCTAAAAGAGGAAAGTCTAAGAAAAAAGAACTTAAACTTGGAATAACTTATGAGGGTTGGAAAAAAAGAAATGGAAGCAAAGATGCTTATGTAGTTGAAAACAAAATAGCCTGTGCTAGCTTTAGTAATAGTAAAAAGTTTAAAGAATTAAGTGATGCTACTATTGCAGAAACTTATAATACAGATGAAATAGAAATAAGAATTTTAAATGGAGATGGTGCACTTTGGATAAAACAGAGTATAGAGGAAGAAGGAGTATATTATCAACTAGATCCATTTCATAGGAGTCAAGCAGTGATAAGAGCTGTGCAAGATAAAAAAGAAGCTCATAAGTTAATAAAGATGTTAAATGAAGGAAAAGTAGAAGAAAGTTTTGAATATGTGATAAATCTAATGGTTAAATATACTGAAGATGAAAATAAATTTAAGAAGTTAGAAAAATTATATACGTATCTTTTTCAAAATAAAATTGGATTAAGACCATATCACTTAAGAGAAGAAATACAAATGCCAAAAGCTCCAGAAGGTCTAGAATACAGAAGTCTAGGGACAATGGAGCATAATATCTGCGATATACTAGCTCAAAGAATTAAAGGAAGAAAAATGAGTTGGTCTATTGGTGGTGCCAATAATTTGGCTAAGATATTAGCTGAAAAAGCGAGTAAGCGAATATATAATGTGATAAATGAAGTATGTTCAGGAATTGTTTCACAGGATAAATTAGAGACAATAACAGAGATAATTACGCTAACAGCAGGTGATGTAAATAAGAAAGTAAAGAAAAATAAGTATTATCCTGTACAACAATCAAGTATACCATTTACAGGCTACGCCATGACTAATGGTAGAAAAGCCATACAGAGTTTTTTTCAACAAAGAAATTTTAGTGAACTTATTTATAGATAATTTAAAAATTTCACATAAAAAGTTAACGGGATAAGTGCGCCCTTTCGGGCTGCGGGCGAAGCCCTTTGGAAATGAAAAATTTAACTTAATTTATAATGGATAAATTTAAAAGTAAAATTGCCCACAAGAACTTGACACAAACTTGCTATATGAGCAAATTTTAATTGTTCATAATATAGGGTATAATATAAATAATATATGCATATTTGGAGGTGTTGTAATGGATGAAAAAAGATTAGAATTTGCTATATTTTGTATTGAAAGTTTAGCAGAAAAACTAGAAATAAATCCTGCAAAAACATATGAAATTGTTAAAAACACAAATATTTTAGATGAGTATATTATCCCTTGTTATGAGCCATTACACTCTCAAAGCAAAGGATATATAGTAGAAGATTTAATAGAAGTATTAAAAGAAAGGGGAGCATTAAATTGAAAGTATATCATGGATCTTACTTGATAGTAGATAATCCCCACATATCTTTTTCAAGGGATGCATTGGATTTTGGAAAAGGTTTTTATGTAACAAGAATTAAAGAACAAGCAATTAATTGGACAAACAAATTTAAAAGAAGAGGCAAAAAAGGATATTTAAATATATATGAATTAAATATAGAAAAAGTTAAACAAAGGTATAAAGTTAAAGAGTTTTTAAGTTATGACTTAGAATGGCTAGATTTTATATTAGAATGTAGATCAGAAAGCAATATTTATTTAAAATATGACATAGTAGTAGGCGGAATAGCTGATGATAGGGTATATAATACAATAGAACTTTATCAAGACAAATTAATAGAGAAAGATGAAGCATTAAAGAGATTAAAGTATTATAAACCTAATCAACAGATGTGTATAATAAATCAAGAAATTATTGATAAATATTTAAGTTATGAAGGAAATAAGGAAGTGTAGAATATGCTAGCAAATAAAATATTATTACAATCTTTATATAAAAATATAATCTTAGAATTTTCAAAAAGAACTAATAAAGATTTAGAAGAAAGTATGAATTATTTTTATGAATCAGAGCTTTACCAATTGATAAGGGAAGGTGTAGGAGATCTACATTGTAAAGGGGTTAAGTATCTAACAGATGAATTGATGCTTGAATATGGAATTGTTAGTCATAAAAGTTATCCAAAGGATTTAATTCATTAAATAAGGGTACTTTTCATATGGAAAGTTAATATATATTTTATTTTAGAGAGCTGTATCGTTTGGCTCTTTTTCTTTGTTTATATTTAAATGTTATTAGTACAAATTAAATGAGAGAGGAGAGTTGAATTCTTGATATAGATTATCTACAACACTATGTCTTAATATGTGCAGAATATTGATAGAAACAAATCATTTTTTTTACATAAGAATTTTGTGTTTATTTGGCTATACGTATATAATATATGGATGATATTGTATGTAGGTGAAATCATAGTACGCAATATACTATATTATGATAAGATTTATAAAAGTGAAATATTTTGAATTGAAGGTGCAAAAATACGAGGAAAAATTTATTGATGGATAGCATATTCGTAGAAAAATAAAGGTCGGTGAAAATATGAAGCACATTTTATTTGTTGAAGATGATTTGAGTTTAATCAGTGGTTTGTCTTTTGCTATCAAAAAACAAGGATATGAAGTAGATGTTGCCCGTACAAGTCTTGAAGTAAAAACACTATGGGTAAATGGAAAGTATGATTTGGTTATTTTAGATGTATCACTTCCCGATGGCTGTGGTTATGATTTGTGCAAAAAAATTCGTACAACATCAAAGGTGCCGATTATGTTTCTTACTGCCGCAGATGAAGAAACAAATATCATAATGGGACTGGATATAGGCGGCGACGATTACATAACAAAACCGTTCAAACTGGCGGTATTTCTATCAAGGCTAAATGCTTTGCTTCGCAGAAGTGAAAATTTCAAGCAAGACGATACGGAATTAATTTCTAATGATATAAAGGTACAATTGTTAAAAGGAGAAGTTTATAAAAGTGGAGAACAACTTAACTTAACAGCAAGCGAATATAAGTTGTTATGTTTGTTTATGGAAAATCCAGATATTGTTCTTTCATCAGAACAGATTTTAAGCAAACTATGGGATTGTAATGAAAATTATATAGATACCAATACTCTCACCGTATATATACGGAGATTGCGCACGAAAATAGAGGATGATCCGGGATACCCAAAAAAAATAGTGACGGTTAGGCGTATGGGATATAAATGGAATACGATTGAGAGGAGTATACTATGAAAATACTTATAAACAAGAAAATTAAAAAATTTTTTTGGGGACAATTATTATTTATCATAGCTTTTACCCTAATTTCTGCTATCTTTATAAGCTTAAAAATTGAAAATGCAGCCTTGAGTATATTTATATGTTCTTTATGCATGAGTATATTAATATTGATAATAAGTTATGGGTACTTCAAGGAACAAAATACAATCATGGAAAATGCGGTAATGCAAATCAAAGAATATATTTCCGGAAATCAAAATGCGCGTATTGAATGTGATGATGAGGGGGAGATATATAGACTATTTCATGAAGTGAATTCCTTAGTTTCAATTTTAAATGCTCACGCTGAAAATGAGGGGAATGCAAAGAAATTTTTGAAGGATACCATTTCTGATATTTCTCACCAGTTAAAAACTCCCCTTGCTGCCCTGAATATCTACAATGGCATTATCCAAGAAGAGGCAAGGGATTTTCCTACAATCAATGAGTTTTCTGTTCTTTCTGAGCAAGAGCTTGACAGAATAGAAACATTGGTGCAAAATCTTTTGAAAATCACAAAACTCGATTCTGGAACAATGGTGATGGAGAAAGTCGAAGAAAATGTATTTGAAATGATGGGTAGTATAGAAAGACACTTTTCATTTCGTGCGAAGCAAGAGGAAAAGAATATAGTCTTATCTGGTGATGACGATATTACTTTATTGTGTGATCGTAATTGGCTGATTGAAGCAATCAGTAATATTGTAAAAAATGCTTTTGACCATACACAAAAAGGAAATGAAATTAATATTGAATGGAAACAATTTGCATCTGTTGTTCAAGTAATCATAAAAGACAACGGAAGAGGTATTCACCCAGAGGATTTACACCATATTTTGAAAAGATTTTATCGCAGTCGGTTTTCTAAGGATAAGCAAGGTATCGGACTTGGGCTGTCACTTGCAAAAGCTATTGTTGAAGCGCATAGTGGAATAATCGAGGTTGACAGCGAATTAGGTATTGGTACGGTTTTTACAATCAATTTCTTAATTCCTACAAAATTGTAGGGTGAGTGTCATATCCTAGTAAGATTTACATGATAATCTTTCAATATCAAGACAGAGAGAGG
Source organism: Clostridium massiliodielmoense (assembly GCF_900176615.1). Lineage (GTDB taxonomy): Bacteria > Bacillota > Clostridia > Clostridiales > Clostridiaceae > Clostridium_H > Clostridium_H massiliodielmoense. Next base: position 1,437,209 of record NZ_FXLO01000009.1, on the reverse strand, counting down.
TGGATAATCTATGAATTTATTGGAAGTTAAATCAGTTTCTAAAACTTATGGAAGCGGTGAAACAGCTGTATATGCATTGAAAGATGTTAGCTTTTCTGTTGCGAAAGGGGAATTTGTATCAATCGTAGGAGAATCGGGCTCTGGCAAAAGTACGCTTTTGAATATGCTAGGTGCACTTGATACGCCGACTTCCGGTAAGGTATTTATTGACGGTAAGAACATTTTTTCAATGAAAGATAGCAACTTAACAATCTTTCGGAGGAGAAATATTGGATTTATTTTTCAAAGTTTCAATCTGATTCCAGAATTGAACGTTGAGCAAAATATTATATTTCCTGTACTGCTTGACTATCAAAAGCCCGATAAAAAGTATCTTGAGGAATTACTTACGGTGCTCAATTTAAAAGAACGTCGCAATCATTTACCAAGTCAATTATCAGGAGGACAACAACAGCGTGTGGCAATAGGACGTGCACTAATTACCCGACCGTCACTTATCCTTGCAGACGAGCCCACAGGCAATCTAGACACACAAAATAGCAGTGAAGTAATTGCTTTGCTGAAAGAAGCTGCTAAGAAATATGAACAGACCATTGTTATGATTACTCATAGCCAAAGTATCGCACAAACCTCAGATAGAGTACTGAAAGTGTCTGACGGCGTACTGACTGATTTTGGGAGGTGCAGGGAATGAAAAGTTATCTTAGTCTTATTCCCATTTCCGCAAAAGTACACAGACGTCAGAACCGTATGACACTTTTATGTATCATCTCTGCTGTGTTTCTTGTAACAGCTGTTTTTAGCATGGCAGACATGGGGATTAGAATGGAGGAAACAAGACTACTGAGTAAACATGGGAGTTTGCAAGGCTTGGGGAGTAGTGCAATGGCACAGAGACTATATTGTGTTGCTGCGGTGTTGTTTGTTCTGATACTCATTGCTGGTGTGCTCATGATTTCAAGCAGCATAAATAGTAATGTTGTCCAAAAAACAAAGTTTTTCGGAATGATGCGCTGTATAGGAATGAGCAGACAGCAGATTATCCGTTTTGTAAGATTGGAAGCTCTTAACTGGTGCAAAACTGCGGTTCCAGTAGGTGTTATACTTGGAATTATAATTACATGGGGATTATGTGCTGCATTACGATTTCTTGTTGGTGGTGAGTTTTCCGATATGCCTCTTTGGGGAATAAGCATAATTGGCATTGTCAGTGGAATTGTTGTAGGTATTGTAACGGTTCTAATTGCAGCTAGTTCTCCGGCAAAACGAGCTGCTAAAGTATCGCCAGTGGCGGCAGTATCAGGAAATTTTGAAAATCTAAAAACCACAACTCGTGCGGTGAATACACGTTTTACCAAAATTGATATTTCGCTTGGTATTCATCATGCAGTATCAGGAAAAAAAAATTTTATACTTATGACAAGTTCCTTTGCACTTAGTATCATCCTTTTTTTGAGTTTTTCTGTTCTAATAGAGTTTGTTGGTTATATTATGCCCCAATTGTCCAATGCTTCTGATATCAACATTTCAAGTAATGAAAACTCAAATTCTATAGACAGTAAGCTGATTGATAAGATTAGTGATATGAAGGGCGTAAAATGTGTTTTTGGTCGTAGAAACTGTCTTAATATTCCGGCAAAAGTAAATTCTAAAACAAACAAGATTGATATGATTTCCTATGACGAATATGATTTAGACTGTCTTACAAAAGATAATCTGCTTAGAAAAGGCAGTGATATTGCAAAAGTGTACGGTGATAGCAATTATGTACTTGCAATTTGGGATAAGAATAGTCCTTTAGATATAGGTGATAAAATACAAGTTGGCAATGAGGAGCTTGAAATTGCAGGAATGTTGAAATGCGATCCCTTTAGCAATGACGGTATTACAAATGGAAAAATAACAATCATTACTTCTGGAAAAACTTTTGAACGTATGACAGGTGTAACTAATTATTCTCTTGTTATGATACAGACAACAAATGATGCAACAGATGAAAACATGATGGAAATCCGCAATAAATTAGATAAAAATTGCACATTTCATGACATGCGTCACCAGAGTACTAGCAGTACCTACATTGCTTTCATGTTATTTATATATGGATTTTTGGCAATTATTACTTTGGTTGCTGTATTAAATATTATGAATAGTATTTCTATGAGCGTATCTGCACGGATAAAGCAATATGGAGCCATGCGCGCGGTTGGCATGGATCAGCATCAGATTACTAAGATGATAGCTGCTGAGGCGGTTACCTATTCTATAACTGGTTGTATTGTGGGAGTTGTAGTTGGGTTGTTTATTAGCAAGATACTATACCAAAATCTTATTACTGCTCATTTTAGCTATGCTACTTGGAATATTCCTATTATGCCTATAATCATTGTACTTTTAATTGTTACAATTACGGTTATCGCTGCGGTTTATGCTCCGTCAAAACGGATACGGAATATGGTAGTAACTGATACAATCAATGAACTGTAAGAGGGTTATTTATAAAATTATATACAATGATACAATTATAAAAATAGGTTATATATTTTTTAAAAGAAAAACGAATTTGAACAATATATCATATTAATATAAATGTAAAATAAAGTTATCCCATGAAGTAGAGTATGACAATCTACTTCATGGGATTTTTTACTTTAAAAACATAAATAAATATTTTTTAAAAAATTTTACACATTTTATACATTTCGATTGTTATACATTATGGAGAGATAATAACCGCTAAGGAATGTTAAAAATGTGGATATATATTCTTTAAAATATTTAATTTATTGGGAGGATACGGTAATGGGTTTTAAATTAGAAAATGTTACAAAGTCTTATGGTAACAATGTAATACTGGACAACATTAATCTTGAACTTGAAAATGGTATTTATGGACTTTTAGGAGCTAATGGTGTTGGAAAAACTACTTTGTTTAAGGTAATTAGTGGTTTTTTAACGCATTATAAAGGAAAGGTAGTTTATCCTAAACTTAATAATAAAAATGAAACTTTATTAGGATTTCTGCCACAAAGTTTTACTGGTTATCCAGAGATGGCTGTTCAGGAATTTTTGAAGTATATAGGAGGTATTAAGGCTAATGCTTCAAAAAATATCATTAATAAAGAAATTGATGAAAAACTAGAGTTGTTTGGTTTAACAGATTTTAAAAATAAGAAACTTAAAAATTTATCTGGAGGACAGCTAAGAAGAGTAGGGCTTGCTCAGGCTTTTTTATTAAACCCCAAAATTGTAATGCTTGATGAACCTACAACAGGACTTGATCCAACAGAAAGAATAAGATTCAAAAATTATATTTCAGAGTTTGGTCGAGAACAAACAATATTAGTTTCTACGCATATTGTTAGTGATTTAGAATTTATAGCAAAAGAAATATTTATATTGAAAGATGGTAACTTTGTAATGAAAGGGAACGAAAAACAATTAGTTGAACGTTGCAATAATCTTGTATGGGAAGCAAGTTTTAAAAATGAAATGGAATTACATAATCGTCTAAAGGATTATACTATTTCAATGATTTATGATGATGGTGGAATAACAAAGGCTAGAGTTGTTAGTGAGAAACCTCCTGTACCTAATGCCATAAACGTAGTTCCAACTTTAAATGACATATATCTTTTTAATTTTAAAAAGGAGGCACAATCTAATGCTAAATGAGCTTAAAAAGTTTACAAGCAAACTTCATATAAAAATTTTAATTTTACTTGTTATTTTAGCATCAATTACTACAGCACATTCCGCTATTAATAGTAATAGTTTTTCTGCACTAAAATCTGCAGATTCTAAGATGATAGAAGGTAAAGCCTCAATACCTTTAATAAAAGAACAATATAAGAATACCAAGGGAATTCTTACAATAGATAAACTTAACAAGGCTTTAAAATATTACAAGTCAAAACCAGCTGGGGATAGAGCATATTTAGAAACAGATATTAAGTATCCATGTGTTTTCAATTTAATGGAAAAAGCTTATATATATGACGATGCACCAGAATCATCCATGTTTCAAAAAGAATCAGCTATTTTTCATAAACTCAAGAATATGAATGATTTTTATACTAGAAATATGAAAGTAATTAAGAAAAAATTAAATAATGAAAAGAATAATTATGAATCTTGGGAAAAAAATATTATTCTTGAAAAAGCAAAAAATATTAATAAACCATTTATTATTGATTTTAATAAACACTGGGAGTTAGTATATTCATGTTTTATGCTTTGTTTTATGGTAATTGCTATTTCTGCTATTGTAATAGGTTCTCGCTTATTTTCTTATGAAAAAGATAAAAATATGGATATTTTATTGGTTTCTCTCGGAGATGAATCTCTTAGAAAAATTGGAATAAATAAGATAAAAGCATTGATTATTTTTTTAACAGTGGAGCTTTTAATAAGCGTAAGTATAATATCAGTTATAATGTTTTCAAATGCTGGAATTAGTGCTTGGAATAGTCAAATTCAAATAAAATATTTTACTTCGATATACAATTTGACTTTTGGACAAGCATACTTATTAATTATATTTACTGGATGGGTTAGTATTATAGCTATAGGAATGTTTACTGCAACTTTAAATGCTTATAAGCAAAAATCGTATACTACCTTATTTCTTGGAGTTATTATAACATTTATTCCAATGCTTGCTGTAAGATTAGATATGTTTCCAGTTATTATAACAAAGTTTTTTAAGATGCAACCAATAAATGCATTTTCTATCATTGGAAATTTAGAATCCCTTCAAGTTTTTAATTTTGTATTTTTTAAGGTACTTACTATGACTGCTATTATTGTTAACGCTATGATAATTTTAGGAATTTGTATATTTATATCACCTCGTTTGTTTATTGCCAAAATAAAAAATGCATAAGATATTTTATTATTTAAATGTTTTATGAAAATAAATTTATATGCAATAAAAGATTATTAAAAAAACTAAGTAAAAAATAAATGCAAGTACTGATAAAAGTGTACTTGTATTAAAGGGAGGTAGATTATGTTTTCTGAAATGAAAAAGTTTTATAAAAATACAGCTATAGTAATTTCTCTTGTTTTATCGGTAGTATTATCAATAGGAATGCCTATTTTATTTATATATGATTATTCAAGTTACGACTATTCTAATGGAAATGAAGTTGTAATAGAAGGTGTTAAGGGACTTAATTATAGAAAACAACAGATGCAAAAAGTTTCTGGAATTTTGAGTACAGATAAATTGAATAAAGCCCTTAATTTTTATAAATCTCAGCCAAAAGGAGATTATGCATATTTTAAAGTAGAAGACAAATATCCTGGAATGTATTCTTTTTTAAAGGATGCATATGCGCCTTATGGAAGTGGAAGTTTATTTGATGTTAGTAGTATACAAAATGCTGATAATTTTTACAACAAAAGTACAGAAAGAGTAGAAGAAAAGATAAATTTATTTGGTAAGAAGGTTATTTCCACAAGTGAAAAGCAAGAAGGAATAAATAGGGCAGCTAATATAAGTAAACCCTATAATATTGAATGCGTTGATCAATGGCCGGTTTTAATTAAGTCCTTATTATTGGTATATATAGTTATAATTTTATCGGGAATTTTAATATCAAATCAGCTTTTTTCATTTGAGAAAGAAAATAATATGGATATTATATTGAATTCTGCAGGTAGAAAAAAACTTGTAAGCATAGGATTTAAGAAAATATTTGCCATGATAACCTATTTAACTTTAGAATTTATAATATGTACAGCTATTCCTATAGCGATTATTGTTGGAATGTTTGGTACCAGTGGTTGGAACTCTCAAATACAAACTCTACCGAAATTTTTTACAACTATATATAATTGGTCTATTGGAAAGATGTTTATTAATCATTTTATAATTGCTTGGATAAGTATATTAGCTGTGGCACTTATTGGAGCATTTATAAATTCTATCATACAAAAAACATATGCATCATTGACAATATCGGTATTTTTAACAGTGACTCCAATGTTTTTAAAAAACAATACACTAATATCGGCAAAAATTCAAAGATATTTATGTGTACAACCTATAAATGGAGTTAGTTTGGTTCCTTTTATTGATAGTTTATTAATCTATCAATTGGGATCTTATAAAATGCTTACTGCATATGTAATTTTGCTTATTTCGATACTTTGTTCAATTACAGGAATAATATCTTCACCTATTGTATTTTCAAGAAGAATAAATAAAAATACTTAAATAAATATTAGTGAAAACCTAAAATTGTTAAAAAACTTTACACATTTTAGACACTTCAGTTGTTATACATTATGGGAGGTGATTATGTGGCACAACAACCAATAAGAGATATTAAAAATGGAGATGCAGATTTAGCTGAAACCATTGTTAGGGGAAATTATAAAGATATTTACAAGTATTGCTATTGGAAAGTAGGAAGTAGTGAAAAGGCAGAAGATATTACTCAAGAAGTTTTCTTAAGATTTATTAAAAATATTGGTTGTTATTCAGAACGTGGAAAGCCGAGAGCTTACTTATATACCATTGCTAAAAATTTATGTATTAATGAGTATAAGAAATATAATAGAGAAATTTTGAATTCTGATGAAGTAATCATTAACTCAATAACAGGAGATATTTTTGAAAATATTGTTGATAAGATTACTCTGCAAAAACTTATAGGAGAACTTTCAAAAGAACAACAAGAAGTCATATTATTAAGGTTTGGACAAGGATTAAAACTTGGAGAAATTGCAATTATAACTGATACCACAAGATTCACTGTTCAATATAGAATAAAAAAATCATTAGCAATTTTAAAGAAAAAATTAAAAGAAGGAGGTATTGACTATGAAAAAAGACCTACAGGAGAGTATTAAATCATTATATGATTCTGTGCCACCTTGTTTAAAAGAAGATGGTCTTGAAGAAACAATTTTAAAAGTACGTCAGTTGGTGGTGCAACCTCAGCAGACTAGAACATCCTTCCCACAATTCTTTTTGGCTCAATTTAGTTTAATTAGAAAAAAGGTTTGGATAATTCAAATGTTAATTGTTTTATTGTGCAGTATAAGATTAGTTTGCTTTTCAGATGGAATTGATACATTAGTCATGATTTCCTCTACGGCACCATTATTAATACTTGCAGGAATACAGGAAGTAACTAGATCTTATAAATATAAAACTCTTGAAATTGAGTTATCAACAATATATTCATTTAAACAACTTATTCTTACTCGTATTACAATTTTAGGATTAGTTGATATTTTTATTTTGACTATTGTGTTAATTTTATCAGGGATAAATCTTAATCTAAATTTAATTGTATTGATATTATATATATTTGTACCATTTTTAGTTACGTGTTTTACTTCACTATTTATCTTAAATTATTTTAAAAATACAGATTGTAATTATATGTGTACAGTAATGGGAATAGCTACGGTGGCTTTAATTACAGTTACAGCAGTGTTTTGGCCTAATTTATATAAACCTTCAGCTTATTTATTGTGGGGAGTTTTATTCATAGTTGCATTTATTGGAGTTGTTGTAGAGGTATATAAATTAGTGAAAAATTGTAGCGAAAATTCAGGGTCTATATATACAAATTAGGGGGAAAGGTTATGGAACTTACTTTTAATAAATTAACAAGAAAATTTAATGATAAAATAGCTGTAAATGAGATTTCAACAAAGGTTTCAACTGGAGTTTATGGGTTGCTCGGGGCGAATGGTGCTGGGAAAACAACACTTATGCGCATGATTTGTGGTGTTATAAATCCTACATCAGGGGATATATTATTAGATAATAATAATATATGTGACCTTGGAGAGGAATATAGAAATTTACTTGGATATTTACCACAAGATTTTGGTTATTATCCAGATTTTACGGCAAAGGAGTTTATGTATTATATTGCTGCTTTAAAAGGTATTAGTACTAAAAGAGCTAAAGTAAAAACAAAAGAATTATTAGAAATGGTAGCATTATCACAAGTTGCAAATAAGAAAATTGGTACTTTTTCAGGAGGAATGAAACAACGTTTAGGAATAGCACAAGCTGTTTTAAATGATCCTAAAATATTAATTTTAGATGAACCTACAGCGGGACTAGATCCTAAAGAACGAGTTCGTTTTAGAAATTTAGTAGCTAATTTTGCAAAGGATAAAATAGTTATTTTATCTACACATATTGTTTCGGATATAGAATATATAGCAGATAAAATTTTTATTATGAAAGAAGGAAATTTTATTATGCAGGGAACTGTTGATGAGCTTATAGCATTAGCAAAGGGATATGTTTGGGAGTGTGTAGTTGATTCAAGAGAAGTTGAAAAGTATGAAAGCAAGTATTGTATTGGAAATTTACATCATTTAAATGGGAAGGTTAAACTTAGAATTATTTCTAAAGAAAAACCAATGGAAGACGCAGTTTCTGAAACTCCAACTTTAGAAGACTTATATCTATATTATTTTCAAGATGAACAGTCTATGAGGAGGTGTAATTAGATGGGAACGTTAATAAGATATGAGCTTAGAAAAATTTTCAAGAGGAAAAGTACTAAAATTTCTTTAGGTGTTATTTTATTATGGCTATTATGTTTGGGGATTTTTACTATAAAGGACCAGGATTATACAGATAAAAGTGGAAAAATGATTAATGGACTAAAATCTATTGAACTAAAGAAAGAAGGAGTAACAAAGCATGAAGGATATTTATCTAAAGAGAAATTAACAAATGTATTTAATGATTATCAAAAGATAATTAAGGACAGTAAAAATTATCAACCTAATTCAAAGTGGTTAAAGAATGAAGCTTTTGCAAAGTATGTTGATAAGAATGAAATTTTAGATCTTTTACGTCAAGATTTTTCTTATGCTGATAAATATAATTATGACATTATAGATTCATTACACAGTAAAGATATAAAGGATTTTTATAAAAGACGTGATGAAAAAGTTAAAGAGATATTAAATAAAAAATATTCACATGGAAGCTATTCACAAAGTGAAAAAGATTATGTGATTTCTTTGAATCAAAAGATCTCAAAACCATTTTACTTTAACTATTTTAATGGCTGGGAAGAAATTTTGAGGCGTTTATTTCAAATAATGGCAATGCTTATTGCTTTGGTTATAAGCATATGTGTTGCCCCTATATTTGCATTGGAATATCAAACAGGAGCGGATTCTGTTATTTTATCTACAAGATATGGAAAGAACAAGTTAATTATAGCAAAGATTTTAGCTGTATTTTTATGTGCAACATTTGTTTATTTTGGATTGATACTTATAGTTACATTAGGTATGCTATGGTGTTATGGAATAGAAGGGTGGAATGCTGCTTTTCAAGTTATGTCTATTAAATCAGTCTATCCTTATTCTGTATTAGAGGTTTATTTATTAGGGGTTGCCATAGGATATTTAGTTATATTGGCATTTTCTTCGTTTATTATGTTATTATCATCAAAGATTAAAACATCAGCTATTATGGTCATTAGTGGACTATTAATTTTTGTTCCAATATTAGTTCGAAGGGATAAAGAGAATTTAGCATTAAATAGAGTTATGAATTTGTTTCCAGGGAATGCAGTTAATACTTTTGTAAATTTTTCTTCATATGATACCTATTCTTTTAAAAATATAGTTTTATTAGCACCTCAATTAATAACAATACTTTCTGTTATAGGAATTTGTATATTTGTACCTATTGCTTTTTATAATTTTAGAAATCATGAGGTAGTTTAGAAAAGGTATTTAAAACTTGAAATTTCTTTGTACCACAATTTTTGTGGATAACTAAAAAACATTATAAAATATTTTTGAAAAAATAACTTTTGCGTAGATGGCAGAAGTTATTTTTTTATAAGTAAATTATTTTATAAAAACATGACATTTGTCATATATAATTCAATACTTAATTCACTACTTTAAAAATCAATATTATAGTAATATGGTATTAAATTCTAGAAAGTAAAGTTAAGGGGTGAAAGTATTGATACTTGAAGCAAAAAATATAGTAAAAAGATATGGAGAACATTTAGCAATAGATAATGCTAGTTTATCTGTTATGGAAGGGCAAATATTTGGACTTTTAGGACCTAATGGAGCAGGTAAGACAACCATGATAAATATTATAGTGGGACTTTTAAAATCATATTCTGGTGAAATAAGTGTTTTTCAAAAAAATTTATTAAGGGATGAAATGTATATAAAATCGCAAATAGGAATTGCACCACAAGAAGCTGCATTATTTCATGATTTAACGGCATATGAGAACGTTACTTTCTTTGGTAGATTATATGGGCTTAAAGGTAAAAAACTCAAAGATGGGGTAAAAGAAGCTTTGGAGTTTACAGAGCTTTGGGACAGAAGAAAAGATTATCCAAAGCAATATTCAGGTGGAATGAAAAGAAGACTTAATATTGCATGTGCTATAGTTCATAAACCTAAACTAATAATTATGGATGAGCCTACAGTTGGAATAGATCCTCAATCAAGAAAGCATATATTAAATTCCATAAAAAAATTAAATAAAATGGGATCTACTATAATATACACATCTCATTACATGGAAGAAATAGAGGAGCTATGTAATGAAATAGTAATAATGGATAAGGGAAAAGTTATTGCAAAAGGTACAAAGGAAGAATTAAAAGAACTTATAGCTACAGAGGATAAGGTGAGTATAGAGGTTTGTAACATAAGCTACACCATAATAGATAATATAAAAAAAATACAAGGTGTAAAGGAATGTGTTATAGATAATAATATTATAAATATTATTTCAAAAAATGGAAGTGCAAATTTATCTGAAATAATAGATGCAATTGTAGATTATGGAGGAGAGATAAATAAAATAAATATGGATAAGCCTTCACTAGAAGGAGTATTTTTAACACTTACAGGTAGAAAATTAAGAGATTAGGAGGAGGTTATGAGAATTTTATATATTATATTTTATAATTTAAAAAGAAATTTTAGAGATAAAAAAGATCTAATAAATATGATACTTATTCCTTCAATATTTATATTTATACTTGGTATGGCATTAAAAAATGCATATATTCCTGAAAATATAAAAAAGGCAAAAGTGTATTATTATTCAGAAGATAACAAGAGTATTTCAGATGGACTATATTCATATATATCTTGTGACAGATTAAAACATCTAGTTGATGTAACAAAGGTATGTAGTAAAAAGGAGGGGCTTGACCTTATAAAAAAAGATAAATATGCTACATTTGTATATGTACCTAATGACTTTTCTAAAGACATAAGTGAGGGGAAGAAGCAAGGAATATTTTTATATAATGAAAAAGGTACTATACAAACACAAATTGTTAAAAATATTTTAGAGGGTTTTGCAAGTAATGTAAATTCAATTTATGCGATTTATAGTATTGGAGGACAAGCCAAATATGTTCCAACAAAAAATACATTAGTAACTTCTAAAATTAATATTCATGGAAAAACTCCAAGAGCTATAGATTATTACGCTATAACTATGTTAGTTATGACATTAATGTATGGTGCAAGTTATGGTAAGTATGCAATAGAAGAGATATACAATCAGGAAGCGGGAAAAAGAATTCAAATTGCACCAATAAAAAAATTTGAAGTTTTAATTGGATATATTTCATCATCAGTTATTACTGTATTTGCTTCAGGAATTTTAATTATGATAATAGCTAAGTATATTTTTAAAGCTAATTATGGAAATAACATGCCATTAATAATATTTATTATATTTACAATGTCTGTATTATCAAATTTTATAGGAATGACAATTGGCGTAATTAAAGGAAATCATAAAGGGGAATTTTATGTGGTGGATATTATTGTTATTGTTTGTACCTTTGTATCAGGTGGATATACGCCAATGAACATAAATAATCATATATACAATAAGGTTATTAAATTTGTACCTAATATGATGGCGCATAATGCCATGTTTAATTGTATATATGGATTTAATAAAAATATAGTTATTTCAAGCATTTTATCTATGTGGATTGCAATAATTTTTTTAATTACTATATCATCGTTATTAGCAAGAAAAAGGGAGGGGTAATATGACTATATTTATAAGTAACTTAAAAAGAATTTTTAAATCAAAAACAAACATTTTTTTTATGGTTATACTACCTGTAGTATTAATAATATTTATGATTTCAATTAATAGTGGAGGAAGAAGATTTTCCTTAGGAATTGTAGATTATGATAATACAAGTTTTACAGAAATTTTAGCAAAAGAGATTGGGAAGGATAGTAAAATAAATTATTTAAAGCAAAAAGATATAGATAAGTCATTAGTTAATTTTCAAAATGATTATATAATAGAAATACCAAAAGGATTTACAAAGGAAGTTATAAATGGACATGATAAAAAGATAAAAGGGTATGAAATTGATGGAATAAATGCATCTGGTGCATTAAAATTTAATATAGAAAACTTTATAAGTACATCAAAAGATATAGGAAAGTGTGTTAAAGGAAATAAAAAACTTTTTTATAATGCATTAGAAAAATATAGAGATGGAATTTTGGATGTAAGTTTAGAAAACATGGATAAAAGTCCAACAAGTAAGAACAATATAGAATTTTGTGTAGGAATTTTAATATTTAATATGATTATGCTAGGCATTAATATGGCTCCAATAATAATTAAAGATAAAATAAGTAGGGTGTACTATAGAATATTTGTATCTCCAATTAAACCACAAAATTATACATTACAAAATCTTATGAGTTTTTTTGTTGTACTTATTATTCAAATAATCATACTACTTACATTTATAGTAGCCATATTAAATATAAGTATTCCAAACTTAAAAAGCATATTTTTAATGTTTTTAATTTTTGGAGTATTTGTTGTTTCCTATAGTTTATTTATCTCTAACATATCCGATAATTCAAGAACAGTTTCAATTATTTCTAGAGGTACAGCCATTCCTATGGCTATGTTAGGAGGGTGTTTTTGGCCAGTAGAAATAATGCCAAGTGTTTTGCAACAAGTTTCCAAATTTATTCCTGTGACATGGATGATGGAGGCTATAAATAAGTTATTATATAATAATAGTTTATTGAGTGTTTTAAAGGAAATATCTATAATAGTTCTTTTTTCCATAGTATTTTTACTATTAGCATCATGGCGAAGAAAAGATATAGTTAATTTATAAAGTTTGGGGTGAAATCTGTGGAGTATATATTTAAACTATGTTTTTATAGTTTTGTAATATCCACAAGTATAATAGAAAAGAATGTAACATATATGTGTGTTGCATCTTTTTTATTAATAATAATTATGGATATTCTAATTGAAAGATATATACCATATAAAATTTTTATATATTTTCAATCAGTTATTATAATAATTGTAAGTTATTATAATCCAAATTTTATTGTACTTTTAAATCTATGTTCTTATGAGCTCATAAAAAGAGAAGATTATTTAGGAGTGCTTTTTATTGTACCTATTATGAAAATTTTATCATTACAACAAATGCTTATAAATGTATTATTATTTCTTATTAGTAATTTCTATGGATACATTTATAATAAATATATAGGACAACAAAAAAAGTATAAATTTTTATATGATAATGAAAGAAGAATAAGATACGAACTAGAAGGAACAAAGAATAGGCTTATTCACTATTCATCACAAGTAGAACATTTAACCGAGATTAAAGAAAGAAATAGAATAGCAAGGGAAATACATGATACTGTAGGTCATAGCATAGCAGGGTTATATATGCAACTACAGGCAGCATCAAAAATAAGAGGTAAAAACAAAGAAAAATCAGATGAACTAGTTGATAAATCTGTAGATGAACTTTCCAATATTTTATCTTTGCTTAAAGATACGGTGTATAATATAAAACCTTTAGAAACAGTAGGAATAGAGTATATTATAAAAATAGTGGAAGATTTCAAATATTGTACAATAAACTTTGTGAGAACTGGAAACTTCAATAATGTATCTTCTAATGTTATGGAAATTATATCAACTAACATAAAAGAAGCACTAACTAATGTTTCTAAATATTCTATGGCAGATAATGTTCATATAAATTTAGATGCAAATGAAAATTATATAAGGCTTTATATAAAAGATAATGGAGTAGGGTGCCAAAATATAAAAGAAGGATTAGGTATAAGTGGTATGAAGGAAAGAATAAAAAACATTGGTGGAAGTATATCAATTGATTCTAAGGATGGATTTTTGATAGTATGTGTTATCCCTATTAATAATTTTAGAGGTGAGATATTTGAAGGTTGTAATAGCTGATGATGATGGATTAATAAGAGACAGTCTTAAATTAATTCTAGAACTTGAGGACGATATTGAAGTGGTTGCAACTGCTAAAAATGGTAAAGAGGTAATAGATTGTTGCATAAGGTATTCTCCAGATGTAGTTCTTATGGATATAAGAATGCCTATATTAGATGGAGTACTTGCAACAAAAGAAATAAAAGATCATCAAAAAGATATAAAAATAATTATTTTGACTACATTCAAAGACGATGAATACATAGCAGAAGCCATAAAGAATGGAGCAGAAGGATATATACTTAAAAATCAAAATTCAGATAGTATTATTGAATGTCTTAGGACAGTTTATAATGGAAATGGAGTTTTTCAAAGAGATATTTTAAATTCCCTAATGTGCATGATTAAAAATAAAAAGAAATCTTCTAATAAAATAAACTTAACAGAGAGAGAGTTTGAAATACTTGCACTTATAGGAGAAGGACTTTCTAATAAAGAAATATCTAAAAAAGTTTATTTAAGTGAAGGAACAATTAGAAATTACATAACAAATTTACTTCAAAAGTTACAATTGAGAGATAGAACGCAACTTGCTATATATTATTTGAAAAATTATTAATAAAAAATATTTGAAATATATTGACAATTAAATTCATAAGGTGTAATATATAGCAAATGAAAAAAATAATTAAATTCTATGAAGAGAAAAAGTATGATATATTATTGTCCCAAAGAGAGTTGGTGATTTGCTGAAAGCCAATGTTCGATGTATGTTTGAAAATCATCTCTGAGAAGTAAAGCTGAAAGTTTAGTAAGTTTTATCGGAAATTTCACCGTTAAAAGAAAAGCGTATTATTTAGTACGTAGCTGAGAGTTATAAGAATGTAATTTTTATTTGTATATTTTTATAAAATTAGGGTGGTAACGCGATTATACCTCGTCCCTTTCATTAGGGATGAGGTTTTTTTATATTCAAAATTATATTTAAATAAAGGGGGAAATTCATTTTATGGACATTATGGAAAGTGATATTAAGATTAATAAAACAGATTAAATATAAATAGGGGGCTTTTAAAATGAATAAAACAGATAATTTATCAACAAAAAATTTATTACTTGTAAGTTTAATGCTTTTTTCACTATTTTTCGGGGCTGGTAATTTAATATTTCCTCCATTCTTGGGGCAAGCAGCTGGAGGACATACTTGGATAGCTATGCTAGGATTTTTCGTTACGGCAGTAGGATTTCCTATACTTGGAGTAATAGCTGTTGCAAAATCAGGTGGACTTCATGCCTTATCAAAAAAGGTTCATCCAGCATTTGCAGTTGTATTTACAGTATTAATATATTTATCAATAGGACCATGTCTTGGAATACCTAGAGCTGGAAGTTTGCCATTTGAAATGGCAGTATCACCATTTTTACCAGAAGGGCTTATATCTAATAGATTGGCATTATTTTTATATACATTTGTATTTTTTTCAGTAGCCTATTGGTTATGTTTAACACCATCAAAACTCGTAAATCGTATGGGAAAAGTTTTAACACCAACATTGTTAACATTAATAGCAGGTATATTTTTAGCAAGTTTATTTAAACCATTAGGTGGATACGGTGAAGCAACTGGAGAATATGTAAAATCACCTTTAGTTAAAGGATTTTTAGATGGATATTTGACAATGGACACAATAGCAGCTTTAAATTTTGGAATAGTAATATCATTAGCTGTAAAAGCTAAAGGGGTTAAATCTCAAAAAGCAGTTATAAACAATTCTATAAAGGCAGGAGTAATAGCAGGGTCTTTATTAATATTTATATATTCAATGCTTGCACATTTAGGAGCAACAAGTGGAGGAAGATTTGGAGCAACAGAAAATGGGGCACAAACATTAGCAAATATAATGCAATATATATTTGGAAAGCCAGGACTTGTATTATTAGCAGTAATATTTACATTAGCATGTTTAACAACATGTGTAGGACTTATAACTTCATGTAGTCAATATTTTGTAACAATAATACCAAATGTAAAGTATATAACTTTTGTAAGAGGATTATCTCTTTCCAGTATGGTTTTGGCCAACATGGGGCTTACTAAAATACTTGCAGTATCTGTACCTGTATTAGATGCAATATATCCTATAGCAATAGTACTTATACTACTTTCTATGGTTGATGGTTTGTTTGGTGAAAGTAGTATAGTTTATTGTAGTACAATATTATTTACTGGATGTGTAAGTGTTGTTTATGCCCTAAAGGGTGCGGGATTAAATCTTGGATTTGTAGAAACTATGTTTAGTAAATTACCACTTTATTCACAAGGACTTGGATGGGTAATGCCTACAGTAGTTGGTTGTGTTTTAGGATTAGTTCTAAAATTTGTAATGGATAAAATTCATCAAAAGTCATTAGTAAATGAAGTAAGATAGATTTATATAATTATATATATAGTAAAAAACCTGCTGATAGTATATATTAGCAGGTTTTCTACTTAACTTTTTATTTTTAATAAGTTAAGTATATAATAATAATTAAATAATATCAGATAATAGGGTGGGATTTTTGTGAAAACTGTAAATATAAGAGGGGTAATTTTAGGTGAAGGGATGCCGAAAGTTTGTACACCTTTAGTTGGAAGAAGTTTAAAAGAGTTAAAAGAAGAAATAAATTTATTGAAGAATATAGAGTGTGATTTAGTAGAATTTCGTGCAGATTTTTTTAACGATATAGAGAATATTCAAAAGGTTAAAGAAGTACTTTTAGAAACTAGAGAAGTATTGAAGGAAAAACCTATTTTGTTTACCTTTAGAAGTTATAAAGAAGGTGGAGAAAGAGAAGTAAGTGATAAGTTTTATTTTAAACTTAATAAAGAAATAATAAAAACAAAGCTTATAGATGCTATAGATATTGAATTATTTAATGAAGAAGAAAGTATATTAGAATTAATAAAAATTGCACATGATGAGGATGTTAAGGTAATTATGTCTAATCATGATTTTGAAAAAACTCCACCAAAGGAAGAAATAATTTCACGTTTATTAAGAATGCAAAAGCTTGGTGCAGATGTTACTAAAATTGCTGTAATGCCTAAATGTTCATTAGATGTACTTACTTTACTTGAAGCAACGAATGAAATGAAAACAAAGTATGCAGAGTGTCCATTTATCACAATGTCAATGGAAAGTATTGGAATGATAAGTCGTATATCAGGAGAAATATTTGGATCAGCGGCAACTTTTGGAGCTAGTAAAAAGGCTTCAGCACCAGGACAATTACAAGTAAAAGAACTTAAAAAAATTTTAAACGTAGTACATAATGTTATTTAGTTAAAAACATAGTAAATAAAAAAGTCTCCAAATAATTCGGAGACTTTTTTATGTGGTTTTTAAGTATATATAAATTTAAGAACTAAGCATTAGCATTTACACATTCTGTGTGTACTTTTTTCATTTTTAAAGTCATAGATAATAGGGTTAGTGCTACTATTGAACCAAATAGGATAAATATAAATGCACCATTCCATCCAAATTTATCAGCTATAACACCTATTTTATTTTTAAATTATAAAAAATATATAAACTTCAAAGTTTAGAAAAATGATTATGGTATACTATGCAATGTAAGTTCAAGTAGGAAAGGAGATAACTGGATGGAGTATAACAAGCTAAATAAAAATGCTAAAAAAGCATGGAGAATAACAAATCTTATTGCACTAATAGTAGTAGGAGCAATAGCTATAGGACTTAGAATTGTATTTAACGATAAACTAGGTAAATATGGTTTTGTAGCTAACATAGTTGTAGGAATAATAATTTTTATACTTATTGTTGATGTTTTAATAAATCCAATAATAGAGTACAAGCAGTGGAAATACATAATAACAGAGGATAGAATAGAATTTGTTCATGGGATCTATTTTTTAACAACTACAATAATTCCTATGGTACGAATTCAACATATAGATATTGAAGAAGGACCAATAAATAGATTATATAAACTTGCTAAAATAACTATTCATACGGCTGGTGGAACACATAAAATAGAGGGACTTCCAAAGGAAAAAGCTCAAGAAATTAGTGAATATATAAAAGATAGAATTCAAGTAAAAGTAAAGAAAACATTAAGTTCATTAGATGAGGAAAAGAACTATGAATAAAGAGTATAGAAATCATTTTTCCACGATCATTATTAATATAATAAAAGAATTAAGGTCATTTATTGCACTTGCTATTTTAATTTTGATAAAAGTAACCACAAGTAAAGCTATTATCATATGTGCTTCAATGATTGGTTACTTAATAATAAAGAATTTTTTGAAATGGAGAACTACGAAGTTTAGTATAAAAGATGGAATGTTAAATTATAACAGTGGGATGATTTCCAAACAAAAGCTAAGTATTCCCATAGATAAAATAACTACTATAGATCTTGGACAAAACTTGTTTGAGAGGATTTTTAATGCTTATAAAGTAAAAATAGATAGTGGAAGTCTTGGATTAGGTAAAGAGGGTAGTGAGATAGAAATTGTTTTAAACAAAAAGTCAGCATTTGTACTTAGAGAAGTTTTAAGAAATAATAAGGATAATTATGATGAGAATATTATATATGAAAAAATTTCTCATCCAAAAGAAGAATCTAAAATATATAAGAAAAATATAAATAAATTAACTGTAAAAAACAAAGAACTTTTTATATCAGCACTTACAAGAAATAACTTGGCTTATGGAATTGGATTATTGTTTGCAGCGCAGAGGGGTTTAGATAAAATAGAGGATATACTAAAAGTTGATATAGCAGCTAAAGTTTCTAAATATAAACATATAGAAAATTTGGATGGGTATTCAATGTTATATATTGTATATTTTATAATTGGGCTTTTGGTTCTATTTTTAATTGTAAGCATAATATGTTCTGTTGCAGGTACTATAATAAAGTACTATAACTTTACTGTTTGTAGAGAAGGAAATATTATAATTATAGAATATGGATTTTTTAACAAAAAGTCTTACTCATTAAATATAGAAAATATTCATGCAATAAAATTAAAACAAAATTTAATAAAACAAAAATTTAACTTATATAGAATTGAAGTTTCAACAGTTGGGTATGGAGATGAAGAGTCTGAAGAGGCTATATTTTATCCAATAGCAAATAAGAAAAAGGTGCAAAAGATAATAGAATGTTTACTTCCTGAGTTTAAGTATAGTGGAGAATTTAATAAGGCACCAAGGAAAGCTATCATAAGATATATGTTATTTCCAACAGTTATAACAATATTAATATGTTCTTTAGTATCATTTATAAAAATTAAGTTAAGTTTAGTTTTTATTTTAGTACCTATTGTCATGATAAATAGATATCTAAGTTATAAAAATGCAGGTATTGGATTTAATGAGGATATAGCCGTGTTTTCTTCAAAAGGATTTGGAAAAGAAACTATGTATATTAAAATTGATAGTATACAATCAATAAGTATGTCCTCTAATTATTTTCAAAGAAGAAAGAGCTTGTGTACTTATAATATAGATTTTCATTCATCAAAGCTTATAGATATTGTGGAAATAAAGCATCTTGAAAATTGTTATTTTAGAAAACTTGAAAATAAAATAGATTTTTAATAAGAGAACTAAAGGCATAAGAGAGAGTGCTTTTGGTTCTTTTTAATATAATATAAAAAATTTATATTGTAGAATACTTATAAATTATAGAATTGTAAACGATATTTATAGAATTGTAAACGCTATTTTCAGCATATTTAGTCGAATTATGACTTTTACTAAGTTTATCCTAATGTACTATAATATAGACATGGAAGACATAAAAAATGATTACAACATTAGAATTTAACATAGATATAAAAAAACACAGGGGGTAATTAGTATGAAAATGGTATTTTTAGCAATGGGTTTAATTAATTTAGTAGGAATGGCAGTAGTTCTTTTAGGAAAAGAAAATACTAATATTCAAAAAGAACAAGACAACAAGGATTTAGCAGCAAATAACTTTGCAGTAGACTTAAAAAGAGCAAGCTAATGCAAAGTTAGCAAAACGATTAGTATATAAATTCATATAGATATTAAAAGCATAGTAAAGCAAAATCATTGCTTTATTGTGCTTTTATTTTTTGAGTTTTTATCTAAGTATAATATAATTATAAAGAATTTATTAAGTTTTTATGTGAAATTCTACTATTCAATATAATTGTATTTATAAGGAGGATAAAAATGAATGGAAAAATACTTGTAATAGAAGATGATATAGAAATAGCCAATATAATACGAAGCCATCTTACGCGACAAGAGTATAGTGTAAATTGGTCATCCACAGGAAAAGAAGGATTAGAAGATTTTAAGAAAGATGAATATGATTTAATTATATTAGATATAATGCTTCCAGAGATAGATGGATTTGCTGTTTGCAAGAATATTAGATTATTAAGTAATGTACCTATTTTAATATTAAGTGCTAAAAAGCAAGAAGTAGATAAGGTAAAGGGACTTAAACTAGGAGCAGATGATTATATAACAAAGCCATTTAGTTTAGTAGAACTTGAGGCAAGAGTTGCAAATAATATAAAAAGATATAAGTATTATAATGAAAAAACAAGTAACAATAACATATGGAAGTATAAAAATGGACTTACAATAATAAAAGATGAAATGAAGGTTTTAATTGATAATGAAAAAATAGAACTTACGGCTAAGGAGTTTTCATTATTAATAGTATTAGCTCAAAATGAAAATAAAGTTTTTACAAAGAAAGAATTATATGAAAACGTTTGGAATCAAGATAACTTAGAAGGAAATAATACTATTACTGTTCATGTTAAGGAACTAAGACAAAAGCTAAAAGATAATGTTAAGAATCCTAAATATATTCAAACCGTATGGGGTACAGGATATAAGTTTATTGGAGAAAGAACTTTATGAAGTTAAAAAATTGGATTATAAGTTCTTATATAGTTGTAATGATATTTCCAATAGTTATAGGTATATTTATATATAATGGTATTAAATTTTGTAGCAATAGAGTTGAATTAGAATATTATTTAAATACCATAGGAATAATTTCAAAGTATGAAAATAGGCTTGAAAATTTATCTATATATAAACAATTTATTAAAAATTTAAATTTATTAGACAAAGAAGATAAGGGTTTAATAGAAATAGATGTATATGATAACTATGGAACTTTAATTTATTCATCTGAGTATAAGAATCCTGTAGTAACTAATACTGTAGGAGTAGAAGAATTATATAAAAATTTATATGTAATCAAGAGAGAATATAATTATAATGTCATAAAAAGACCTGTGTTTAATAATGATCAGATAGTAGGATTTTATAAGATAAAGGTGTTAAAAAATGATGTAGTAAAAAATATAAATTCAGTTATAGTTTCATCTATAACAATATTTATACTAGCTTTAGTTGGAGTATTTATAGGAACTATTTATTTTTTAAATAAAAAGATTTTAAGACCAATGTCTATGTTAGTAAAAGATATGAAAGCATATACTAAAGGAAAGCCTACTATAGAATTTGAATATGATAAAAATGATGAAGTAGGAGATTTAATAAATCATTTTAACGAACTAAAAGGTGAAATTGAAATTAATAAAAGAGAAATAGAAAAACAACATAAGGACAAAGAATATTTAATAGCTGCTCTTTCGCATGATTTAAAAACTCCATTAACGGCAATAAGAGCCTATTCTGAAGCTATAAATAAATATGATAATTTAAATGAAGATATGATAAAAGAGTATAGTCTAGTAATAATCAATAAAAGTGATTATATGAAAAAGATGTTGGAAGATTTATTGGCATATACTCTTCTTACAACTAAAGAAGAATTGAATTTAGTAGAAGTAGATGGAGAAGAGTTTTTAGAAATGCTTTTCTATGGATATGATGAATTATGTGAAAGAAATAATATAACTCTTGAAAAGAATATAGATGTTCGTGGAAACTATTGTGTAGATGTAAATTCTATGATAAGGGTAGTTGACAATTTGATAAGCAATTCTATTAGATATACAAAAGATGGGGGCAAGATATATTTGGGCGCATATTCAAAAGAAGGAAAGTTACCTAAATTCCTACCAAGCGAATTAGTACGACAAATAAACAAAAATATAAAAGATGATATGTTCATATTTGTAAGTAATAATGGAGAATCAATACCAAAGGAAGAACAAGAAAATATATTTAAAGCTTTTTATCAATCAGATAATTCTAGAAGTAAATCTTTAAGTGGAGGAGCAGGGCTTGGACTTAGTATAGTAAAGGTTATAATGGACAAGCATGAAGGTAGTGTTAAAATTTTTTCAAAGGATAACTTTGGTACACTGGTAGGATGTTTTGTGAAAAGGAAAAATTAAAGAGGAATGGTGAGTATGAAAATAAGAAAAGTAGGATTAGTATTACTTGGATTTATAAGCATAAGTTCAATAATCTTTACAGGCTGTGATTCTAATTCAGCGATTATTCCAGAAGATATTATAACTAATGTAGTAAATTTAGATAAAGAAAATAAAATGTTTTATGGTGAAAGTAAAATGGATACTTATGAAAACGGCAGAAAAGTTTCAACCTTAAATTTAAGGGAATGGAGCTTACCCGGTAACAAGGTTAGAAGGGAAGTTGTGAGTGATTTAGGTAATGGAAAATTTGATAAGGCTATAATGACTTGTGATGGCAAAAAAATGATTTTATATAGTAATAATGTTTATATGCAAAGTACAAATATTATGAAAGAAAATTGGATTATGAGCAAAAGTCCTAAAAAATCCGCTATGGATGAAATGGCTAATATAACAAAAACTCATACAATTGAAATCAAGGGAGAAGATGTTGTAAATAATAGAAATACATATCATTTGTATGCAAAACCTAAAAATCCAAATAAAAGAGGAATTTTAGCAGGAAAAATTGATTATTGGATAGATAAAGATAACTGGTTTATAGTGAAGTGTGAGAGTAATAATGGAAATATTAGAATAGTTTCTGAGTATTTAAATGTTAATTTTCATCCTAAGATAAATAATAATATGTTTACTCAAGAGATTCCCAAAGGAGTTAAAGTTGAGAATTTAGATGAAAAGGATATTAATAAGAGTATAACAGTAACAGAAGCTAGTAAAAAAATAGGAAAAGAAATACTTATATATAAAGGTATGGACTATAACTTAGATAAAATATGTTATATAGAAGGCAGTAGTAATACAGGCAATGAAATTAATCAAATATATGTAGATAATAGGGGCATAGAAGTTTTTAACATTTCTGTAACAAAGGCTATAAGAGACACGGATAAGGAAAAAGAAACGAAACTAGTTATAGCTGAAAAGGTTAAAGTAAGAGGAGTTGATGGAGAAATTTTAGAAGCAAATAATTTTAAATCTGTGTTGTGGGAGGAAGATGGTACAAACTATAGTATATTCTCAAATACAGCTAATTTTACATTGGATGATTGTAAAAAAATAGCAGAACAACTTGTAAAATCAAAATAAAGATTAAATTAAAATAAGATTTAATATCTAGTAGATATTAAATCTTCAGATTGTTCAAAAAGCTAATACTGAAACATCAGAGACTAGTAAATTAGGTTGTTATAACAAGGCATTGAAATATAAATATACACAAGAAGTTTTAGATAATATATATGAAGTAGTTAGAAAAAATGATGATTTTAGTGAAAAAATTTCAAATATAAATAATTTAAAGAAGGAAGATGCAAAAAAATTAATAAGAGAGTCTGCAATATTTAGAGCTAAAAGTAATTTTGATAATGAAAATTACAAAGCATGCATGGATAATCTTCAAAAGGCTCAAAAGATAGGATATAATACAAATAATTTTGCAGACTATAAAGAATTAGTAGAAAAGTTAAATCCTCAAGAAAAACTACAACCTAGTAATAATGATTCAAATAAATATACTTATAAAAATGATAATCCTAGTATATCAAATAAAGTTGTTAATAGTTTAGGAAATGTATATTGTAAGGATGACAAAGGATATGATGGTGTTCAAGGTTATATAATACCAGATAGTGATAGTAGATATTTAAGTGAAGCTGAATTACAACAATATGATAAATATACTCTTGGATTAATTAGAAATGAAATATATGCAAGACATGGATTTATATTTGGAGACAATAAGTATAGAGATTATTTCACCAAAAAAAATTGGTATGTGCCAGATCCTAATTTTCATGGTGATGATGCAGAGATAAATGATTACGAATATTATAATGGCCGTTTAATATTAAATATAGAAAAAAGTAAATAAAATCAAAAGACTACCTTAACTTTATTATCAAATTAAGGTAGTTTTTTATTTTTATACAAAATTTTATAGGTATAATAAGTAAATTTCTAAATTAACCTATTAGATAAATTTACTAATAAGTATTACAATATATTTTAGTGTGTGCCAATATATCGGTACAATTTTAAACTATATAAAATTTAATAATAATATTATTAGCGCTTTTTAAGTGAAAAGTAGTTAGAAAGTGGGGATGAAAGTGACGGAAAATAAAAGAGAATTTATATGGAAGAAAGTTTTAAGAGAAAAAGTACAACCAGGATTTTTAATACCCTGGAAGGAAAAAGGCAAGGAAAATGATTTTAAAAATGTACTTAATGAGACAGTAGATAGTTTAAATGAATTAAAAGGCAGTAAAGAAGAAAGAAGATCATTTTTAGGAAAATCAAAGTGCTGTATATCAAATTATAGTGAGATTAATGAAGTAAAGAAAAAAGCTAGCATACCAGAAAAATCATCATCCATAGAAGAAGTAATAAAAAGTGCTTCAAAATATTTTGATGGTATGTTTAATTGGGTACATCCAAAAGCAATGATTAATGTGACTCCTCCAGCTGCAATTCCATCAATTGCGGGAAGTTTAATGGGAACTATGTTTAATCCTAATATAGTTGAGCAAGAATATTCAGGAAATATAGCAGCTCTTGAGATAGAGGTTGTATCAATAATTTCAAAGCTTGTAGGATATGATTGTGAAAAATCTACAGGTCATTTTACATTTGGAGGAACAGGTGCATATTTATTTGCAACTAAACTTGCGTTAACTAAGGTACTTGGAAAGGAAAGTAGAAAAAGTGGAATAAGAACCGATGCACAAATATTAGTATCTAAGGTAGGACATTATGCAATGAAAAATTGTAGTGATTGGACTGGACTTGGTACTGATAATGTAAGAAATATAAATCTTAATGAAGATAGTTCTATGAATCTCAATCATTTAGAAGAAGTTATGGAACAATGTTATAAAGAAGGAAAGCCTATAGCTATGATTGTTGCTACTATGGGAACTACAGATGCATTTGCTATAGATGATATAAAAGGTATAGTAGAAATTTGTGATAGATTTGTAAAAAATCATAATTTAAAAAAGAGACCGTTTATATATGCGGATGCAGTAATAGGATGGGCATGGAGTGTATTTAATTCATACGATTTTAAGGAAAATCCTATGGAGTTTTCAGATAAAACTTTAAAATCTATACAAAAAAGTGTAGCAAAGATAAAAAATTTAAATTTAGCAGATGCTATAGGTATAGATTTTCATAAAACAGGATTTACTTGCTATAATTGCAGTATGATTTGTATCAAAAATTGTAATGATATAGAGATGCTAACTAGAGATAAAGATCAAATGGCATATTTGTATCATTCAAGTGCTTACACTCCTGGAGAATACACATTGGAATGTTCTAGGGGGGGAGGATATGCTCTTTCAGCTTGGTGTAATTTGCAATACTTTGGATTAGAAGGATATAGAGCTATATTAGGAAACTTAATAGAATCTGAAATGTCTTTACGAAATGTTATAAAAGAAGAAGAAAATCTTGTTTGTGTAAATGAGAAAGATAACGGATTAGTTACTTTATTTAGAGTATATCCAGATAAATTAAAAGAAAGTATAAATAAGCTAAATTTTGCTAAAGAACAGTACAAAAATGAATTTACGAATCTAGATTATAAAGAGCAATTAAAAAAATATAATGAATATCAAAATAAAATTGCAAATGAACTTGAAAGAATGATGTTTGAGGAAAATGGGCCAGCGCTTAGTTTTACAAGTAAGTTTAGATTATCAGAGTATGGAGAACCTATAGCAGCTATAAAGGCTTATCCAATGTCACCATATATGAATTCCTCAGAAGAAACATTAAGAGAAGATATAATTAAATATGTTTTACGTGCTAAAGATAATGTTGATAAAAAGTTATAATAAATAAAATAATTAAGGGAGAGTATATAAAAAATTATTATATACTCTTTTTCTGTATATAATTTAAAAATAAACTCATTTTATCATTGTCTATAGTTTATACACCTAAAAAACAATATGATATAATAAATAGTATAAAGATTTAGTATTATAGAAATTTAGTATTATAAAAATTTATAAAAAGGAATTATAATTATGAAAAAAAAATTATTATTTGTAGTATTATTTGTGATTACGTTACTATTAATTAGATTTGGTGTTAAAACAGTAGTTCTTAGAAATTCTGTAAATGAAAACAATATGTCCATTGAGAAAAATGAAAGTATACCTGTACTTATGTATCATTCTATAATGTATGAAAAAGGAAATCCTGTAAGACTTCCAAAGGAAAAATTTGAGGAGCAAATGAAGTATTTAAAAGATAACAACTATAATACATTAACATTAGATGAATTATATGATTTTTTAGAAAATAATAAACCTATTCCTAAAAAATCTATAGTCCTTACATTTGATGATGGATATAAGGATAATTATAAAACAGCTCTACCTATATTAAAAAAATATAATTTTAAAGCAACATTTTTTATAATAAGTGATTGCATAGGGACGGGAGAATACTTAACTTTAGATCAATTAAAAGAAATGAAAAAAGATGGTTTTGATATAGAAAGTCATACAACAAATCATAATAAATTAACTAAAGAAAGTTATGAATCACAATATAAGATGTTCTTAGATTCTAAAGAAAAATTAGAAAAATTATTAGATAAAAAGATCAAATATATAGCTTATCCATATGGAAAGTACAATGAAGATAGTATAAAAGCGGTTAAAGCTGCTGGATACAAAATGGCAGTTACAACTCATTGTAAATGGACAGATAGAAATGAAGGAATATATGAAATAAGTAGAGTTGGTATAAGTGGAAAACATGATATGGGCAAGTTTATAAATAAGGTGAATTATAAGAAATATTGCAGAGTATATAAGTATTTATTACTATAAAAATTAAGGAATAACTTGACAATGTGTTTGAAAACAATATAAAATCAATATCGACAACAAAATATAAAATACATACAAAGTAGGTGTCAGTTATAATTGAAAATTTAATTATGAACTGGTGAAAAGGGAAGATGGGTGAAAGTCCCACACGGTCCCGCCGCTGTAAGAGAGAAGTTTTTCTACATGAAACCACTGATATCTTAATATATTGGGAAGGGTGGAAAAGTGATGATACTCAAGTCAGAAGACCTGCCTATTTTTGTACACCAATGAACTCTACGGATGATAGGGGGTGTTTTAATGAAATATTATACACTTTTTTTGACCTCTTGACGTTTATTGGAAGGGGTTTTCTTTTTTTGGAAAAAACCTAAAGTCAAAATTTTGTTAAACTAAAAAAGGAGAGGTTAGTAAATGAAATTAAAAAGAAAGTATCAAGTGTTTTTATTAGTTTTCCTTGTAGGCATGTTTACTGTTAGAACAGCGTATGCCATGCATATAATGGAAGGATTTTTGCCACCAATGTGGTGTGGAATTTGGGGTGCTCTATGTGTACCTTTTGTAATTAAAGGACTTATATCTATAAAGAAAAAGGTAAATATGAATCCTAAAATAAAAATGTTAATAGCTATGGCTGGGGCATTTGCTTTTGTACTTTCAGCTTTAAAAATACCATCAGTTACAGGAAGCTGTTCTCACCCAACAGGAGTTGGACTTGGAGCCATTCTATTTGGACCAGCAGTTATGAGTGTATTAGGATTAATTGTACTTATATTTCAAGCATTGCTTCTTGCACATGGCGGAATAACAACTCTTGGTGCTAACACATTTTCTATGGCAGTTATAGGACCTATAGTATCATACTGTTTGTACAAGCTATTAAGAAAATTAAATTTATCAAAAAGCATATCAATATTTTTTGCAGCAGCATTAGGAGATTTAATGACTTATGTTACAACTTCTATACAACTTTCATTAGCATTTCCAGATAAAACGGGGGGATTTGTTGCATCACTTGGAAAGTTCATGAGTATATTTGCTGTAACTCAAATACCACTTGCAATAAGTGAAGGAATTTTGACTGTTATAGTATTTAATCTTCTATTCAATTATAACAAAAATGAACTTGAAGAATTAGATGTTATTTCAAAGGAGGTATAGTATGAATACTGAAAAGAAAACAAATAATAAATCTATGTTTAAAAAGAATATATTTCTTGGAATTTTAGTTGTAGTAATAGCTGTTGCTCCTTTGATATTTACAAAAGGTGCTGAATTTGAAGGCTCAGATGATCAAGCAGAAGAAGCTATTACACAAGTAGATAAAAACTACAAACCATGGTTTTCACCTATATGGGAACCCCCAAGTGGAGAAATTGAAAGTTTACTATTTGCACTTCAAGCTGCTATTGGTGCAGGAGTAATAGGATATTATTTTGGATATGCAAAGGGAAAAAAGAAAAGTAATGAAAGTGAGAAATAATGATTTCTATAGATAAATTATCATACATATCAAAACTAAGATATGTAAATCCAATGGAAAAATTTTTGTTTTCTATGATTACTATGTTTTGCGGAATATTTTTAAATAATATATTAGTATCTATAATTATATTTTGTATAATGTCTTTCATGACATTATACAAAGCAAAAATACCATTTGTATCATATTATAAATTAATTTTAATACCATTAGTTTTTTTAATTATAGGAATTATAACAGTAGCTATTAATGTTGGGTACAATAAGGAGTTTTTATTTAGTTTTAAAATTTTAGGATTAACTATGGGATGTACAATAGAAGGATTATATAGTGCTATGCAGATATTATTTAAATCAATAGCATCAGTATCATGTTTATATTTTCTTGCACTTACAACGCCTATAGTCGAAGTATTATCTGTTTTAAAAAAATTAAAAGTTCCAAAATTGTTTATAGAGCTTATGGGACTTATATATAGACTTATATTTGTACTTTTTGAGACTATGAATACAATTTATGTTTCTCAAACGGGAAGACTTGGATACTCTACTATTAAAAAAGGATATAGGTCATTAGGACAATTAGTTACTACTTTATTTATTAGAGCTTATAAAAAATCACAAGATATGTATACTGCAATGGAGGCAAGATGCTATAATGGAGAAATTAATGTAATAGAAAAACAATATAAAACATCTTATAAAAACATAGGAATGATAATATTTTTACAGATAGTTTTAGTAATTATAAAATATAAAATTCACATATAAATTACGTATATTTAAAGCCACAGAGTTATATTACATCTGTGGCTATATTAAATATTTGGAGGAAAGTTAATGAAAGAGTACATATTAGAAACTAAAAATTTAAGTTTTAAATATGAAGATGGAACAAATGCTTTAAATAATATAAATTTAAAAATAGAAAAAGGAAAAAAGGTAGCTTTCTTAGGAGTAAATGGTGCTGGAAAGTCTACTTTATTTTTGAATTTTAATGGCATATTAAAACCAAGTTCAGGAGAAATTTTATATAAAGGAGAAAAAATAAAGTATACTCATTCATATTTAAATGAACTAAGAAAAAATATAGGAATTGTGTTTCAAGATCCAGATAATCAACTCTTTTCAGCTAATGTTTACCAAGAAGTTTCTTTTGGGGCTATGAATTTAGATTTAAAGGATAAGGAAGTAATAAATAGAGTGGATAATGCTCTAAAAGATGTGAATATGTATGAATATAAAGATAAAGCAGTTCACTTTTTAAGTTATGGGCAAAAGAAGAGGGTTTCAATAGCGGATATCTTGGTTATGGAACCTGAAATTATAATATTTGATGAGCCTACTTCGAGCTTAGATCCGAAACATTCAAAACAAATTGTTCAGATATTCAATAAGATAAATGAAGCAGGAATAACAGTAATAGTATCTACACATGATGTTGAAATTGCATATTCATGGGCAGATTATATTATAGTTATGAAAAATGGAGAAGTAGTAAAAAAAGGAGATCCCATTGAAGTTTTTAAAGATAATAATTTTTTAAAAGATGCATATCTTGAAAAACCGATAGTTCTTGATATATATGAAAATTTGGTTCAAAAAGGATATATAAAAGCAAGTAATAATATACCTAGAGATAAGGAAGAACTTATAAAAATTTTAGATTACAAATAAATAAAAATATACCCTTTCTTAAATTACAAAGGGTATATTAAAGTAATTAAACCTCATATATTTTTATTTTGTTTTCTAAGCTAGAAGAAAGTTCTAGAAGAGTATTTGAAGAATATTTAATTTTATTTAAGGTATCTAGTTGTTCATTAATTGATAAAGATATTTCATTTGTATGATTTGCATTTTGTTGGCATAGTTCAGTAATTGCTGTAATTTTATTTTTAGTAGCATTAAAGTTATCAGCTAATACTTCTGATGAATTTAAAGAATTAATTATATCATTTGATATATGAGTTACTATAGAAGTTACTTCTTTAAAAGCTTTTATGGCTTCTAAAAGAGAAGAACTTTGATCTTTTATAGTATCATTTACTGTATTTATTTCATTAACTGTATGGGTAACAGAATTTTGGACATATGTCACTATGGAATTTATATTTTCAACAGATGAAGCTGATTGTTCTGCAAGTTTTCGTATTTCTTCAGCAACTACTGAGAATCCTTTACCGTATTCACCAGCTCTTGCGGCTTCTATAGATGCATTTAATGCAAGGAGGTTAGTTTGATCTGAAATATTCCCTATAACTTGTACAATAGCGCTTATTTCTCTTGATTTTGATTCAAATTCTTTTACGGAAGTAACTGCTTTTTGTGAGGCATTAGTAGTATCTTGCATTTTATGTTCTTGGTTTTCAACACTAGTTTTAATTATATTTATTTTTTTTAAGGCTTTGTGGCTAAAGTCTTTAGAATTAGTTAAATTAGTTATTATATCATTGTTATCTTTAGATAGTTCATAAATAATTTCTTCACATTCTTTAATTTTTAATGTTTCTTCATAGCAAGCATTGGCAATTTCGTTAATAGAATTTAATGATACTGTAATTTTATCTATAGAGTTTTGTAATAAATCGTTATTTTCCTTTGAATTATTTGTAACATTTGTACTTAATAATTGAACATCAATAATAGTAGATTTTAAATTATCCATTACATTATTAAGATTTTGTATCATGTTATTATTTCTAGTTATAGTTTTATTAACAATCTTAAATTTTAGATTATTATTTTGTATATTATCTGCAAATTCATTGACTAACAGTGAGGGATTAATAAATTTCTTTATATTTTTAATTACTGAGAAGATACCTATTAGAATACCAGAAAGAAGATAAAGTAAAATATTGAATAGAACTTTTTTACCATGTAAGTCTAAAATATAGCTCGTAATTAATCCTAGAATGAATGTACATGGAATTATTAAAAGAATAGTGTGTAAAGCGTAATTTTTCTTAATATTATTGTTATTATTCATATAATTAGGCTCCTTACAATTAAATTTTCAATTAATAGATTCTCGGAAAATTTGCATAAAACTTTAAAATAATAAAGCTCTCGACTTTAGAATCGAGAGCTTTGTTTAACCTATTCCATTGTATATAATTCCAAGAATTAACACTAATGTGGCGGATACTATGAATATAGTACACATTGGCTTAAACCAATTGCCAATAGGTTTTTTAGAGCCTTTATTAATATCTTTTAAAGCATTATCAAATCCATATACCCAAATAAAGGTTATGGATGCTATGATAGAGCCTATAGGTGCTAAATAAATAGTAACAAAGTCAGCCCACTTACCGAACTTTTCCATGCTCAAGTCTAAAGGTAATCCTACTAAAAATGCAATAGTAGCAATAAGTAAAACTGCGAAAATTCTCTTGAATTTAAATTTACTTATAAGTGCTTCTGATGGAGCTTCAAGCATATTCATAGCAGATGACACTCCTGCGAATATTATACTTAGAAAGAATAATATTCCGAATAAATAACCTAAAGGCATAGAATTAAATATATGTGGCATAGTTATAAATAATAATGATGGCCCTGAAGTTGGATCAAGTCCAAAAGAAAATACAGCGGGCATTATAATAAATGCTGCAAGTAATGCTGAAATAGTATCAAAGATAGCTACATTTAAAGCAGCAGATGGTATATCTTCCTTGTCTTTTAAGTAACTTCCATAAACAACCATACCTGCACCATTCAAAGATACAGTGAAAAAAGCTTGACCTAATGCCATAATCCAAGTCATAGGTTTAAACAAAAATTCCCAATGAGGAACTAACAAATATTCAAGTCCAGCAACTGCGCCTTTTAGCGTTACTGATCTTATAAGAAGAATAATAAATACTATAAAAAGTCCAGGCATAAGAATTTTATTAGCTTTTTCTATTCCTTTAGTTATTCCTAGTAAAACAATAGCTACTGTAATTATAAGAGCTAGTAGATGCCATGGAATACTAGAAGAGGTACCAGCAAAGGTATCAAAGTAGGTGCCTATATTTTCCTTATATATATCTCCATTTAATGACATGAAAAAGTATTTAAATATCCAACCGACAACTACAGAATAGAAGATAAGTGTACAAGCTACTGCAAGGGTAGGAATTACACTTAAAATTTTACCAAATGGCTTATTTTTTTCTTCAAAAGTATCTTGAATTCCCTTTAAAGAACCACATCTTCTAGATCTTCCAAAGCTAAACTCTATAATAAGTCCCGTAGTACCTAAAATAAAAACACAAATAAAGTAGGGAATGAGAAACGCGGCACCCCCAAATTGACCTAATCTCCAGGGGAACATCCAAATATTACCAAGCCCTATAGCAGAACCTAAACATGCAAGGACAAAACCTAGTTTCCCAGAGAAAGTTTCTCTAGTTTTCATTAAATTAGCCTCCTTAAATTTATTAATTGTATATAATTATGACATAATTTTATCAAAAAAGAACAATTAATTAAAGAAGAATGTAATTAAATATGCATAAGCTATGTATATTAAGTTGAAATCATATGAAATATAGAATTTTTTTGTACTTTTTAAAGTAAATGTAACCTTTTAAAGTAAATATATACTATAATGTTGTTTGGGAAATGTTTTGATGTATTAAATACTTAGTACATATTAAAAAATTTAGGGGGTTTAAGAAGTTACAAATGTCGAAGCGAAGGATAAAAATTAAAAATTTTAAGAAGTTTTTTATAAACATGATATGTATTTTTATAGTTATTTTATGCATTTCACTAGTTATAACTCATAAAATAGGATCTAATAAAATAAGTGTTTCAGCTGAAGTATCTAATAAAAAGGAATTAAATAATAAGGTGCAAAATGGAAAAGTTGATAAGATAAAAAACAATAATTTAGAAGAAAAGAAAAAAAGTGAGGAGATTTTATCGGAGAATAAGCCTAAAGAAAATAATGTACCCAACAAGGTTTATTTTAAAGATTCATTATTTTTAGGGGATTCTATAATAGAGGCAATGTCTTTTTTTGATGCCTTAGATGAGAAAAATGTAATGGGAATTATAGGACTTACAATTAAAAAAGCTATTTCTAATGTTGATAAAATAAAAAATCAGAATCCTAATGAGTTATTTATTTTGTTAGGACATAATGATTTAGAGAACGATATGGAAATGAATATGAATAATTATACAAAGTTAATAAATAAGCTAAAAAAA
This sequence comes from Clostridium massiliodielmoense, assembly GCF_900176615.1. Taxonomy (GTDB): domain Bacteria; phylum Bacillota; class Clostridia; order Clostridiales; family Clostridiaceae; genus Clostridium_H; species Clostridium_H massiliodielmoense. The sequence continues at coordinate 1,402,990 of NZ_FXLO01000009.1, read as the reverse complement.
GAGATGCCAAATACTAAAATATATGTTCAAGGAGTACTTCCTGTTACTGAAAAAGCATCTCAAAAACATAAATATTTATTACCAAATAATATAAATGATTTTAATAGAAATTTAAAAGAAGTTTGTGAAAGAGAAGATGTGAAATTTGTTGATTTATTACCTATGTTTAAAAATATAGATAAGGGTATTTATGAACCAGATGGAATTCATTTTAAAGAGCCTTTTTATAAAATGTGGTTAGATTATTTAAAAATAAATTATAAATAAAGGAGAAAAATATTATGAAAAATCTAAGAAAAAATTTAAAGAAAACTGTAGTAGTTCTATTTACACTTATTTTTTCTACTAGTGTTTTATTAGCATGTTCAAAAGATACAAAAAAAGATGTGTCAACAAAAGATATAGGAGAAAAAATTTCTCAAAGTACAGATTTATCTAAAATGAAACAAGGAGATAATTCTAAACTTCAAAAGTTATATAAAATAGAATCTGATGAAGTAGAAGAATTTGTTCTTTATACAGCACCTTCAAATATTAAAGCAGACGAAATAGCTGTAATAAAGGTTAAGGATTCGAGCAAGGTTGAAGATGTGAAAGGTAAGATAGAAAAAAGAATTAAGAAACAAACTGCGAGCTTTAAGGATTATCTTCCAGAAGAATATGCACTAATGCAAAAACATGTTTTGAAAGAAAAAGGAAATTATATAATTTTCGTAGTATCAAAAGATGTTGATAAAATTGAAAAAGCTATTGATAAAAGTTTTAAATAATATGAATAAACATACATACATACATATATATGGGGGGATATACACTTGGTTTTTAGTAGTTTGACATTTATGTTTGTATTTTTGCCTATAACACTTATAGTATACTATTTATCACCAAAATCTCTTAAAAATTTAGTGATGTTTTTAGCTAGTCTTGTTTTTTATGCTTGGGGAGAACCTATATATATATTGATAATGGCATTTTCTACTGTATTTGATTATTGTAATGGACTTCTTATAGATAAATTTAAGGAAAACAAAAAAATTACAAGATTTGTATTTTTAAATTCCATGGTTATTAATTTGGGCATACTAGGATTTTTTAAATACTATAATTTTTTAATAGGAAACATAAATGATATTTTACATATAAATATAGCTACAACAAATTTTCCGCTTCCTATAGGAATATCTTTTTATACTTTTCAAACTATGTCTTATGTAATTGATTTGTATTTTGAAAAGGTGGAAGTTCAAAAAAATATTATATCTTTTGGAACATATGTAACTATGTTTCCACAATTAGTAGCAGGACCTATAGTTAAATATGGAGATATTGCAAAACAGTTAAATAAAAGAAAAGAAAGTTTAAGCAAGTTTGGAGATGGAGCTCAATTATTTATAATTGGACTTGGTAAAAAAGTTCTTCTTGCTAATAATATAGGGTTGTTATGGACAAGCATAAAATCAACTCCAATAGGTGAGTTATCAGTAGTGTCTGCGTGGATTGGAATAATAGGATTTACATTTCAAATATATTTTGATTTTAGTGGTTATTCTGATATGGCAATAGGACTTGGAAAAATGTTTGGTTTTGATCTTATTAAGAATTTTGATTATCCATATATCTCAAGAAGTGTTACGGAATTTTGGAGAAGATGGCATATATCATTGGGATCTTGGTTTAGAGAGTATGTATATATACCTTTAGGAGGAAATAAAAAAGGGGATTTAAAGCAATATAGAAATTTATTTATAGTGTGGTTTTTAACAGGGTTATGGCATGGTGCTAGCTGGAATTTTGTTTTGTGGGGACTTTACTTTGGAGTTTTTGTAACATTAGAAAAAATATTTATTCTAAGATGGCTACAAAAAAGTCCTAAATTTGTAGCACATATATATACTATGCTTTTAGTTATTATAGGATGGGCTTTATTTGAATTTGAAGATATGAGTGTTTGTATCAGCTTTATTGAGGTTATGTTTGGATTTGGAAAGAATGTAATTATAAATACTCAAGCGATGTACTATATGTATACTAATTGGATATTATTTATAATTTTGATAGTTTGTTCAACACCATTACCTATGAAAATTATTTCGTTTATAAAGAAAAAATTAAGTAAAATTAGTTCATTAGTATTGCCACTTGGATATTTGATTATAATGTTTATTTCTACAGCTTATCTTGTAAATGATACATATAATCCATTCTTATACTTTAAATTTTAAAAAATATGCCCTTAAAGTTATTTAAGGGCATATTCTATCACTACTTAGGTTAGCTTTCAGAACGTGGTTGATTAGCAACTCCAAATACTTCTACAAATTTTATAGAGTATAGATCACAAACTTCAAGATCGTTGGAGCCAGTAGGATTTAGTATGATATAGTCTATACCTACAGAAACTAATCTACCAGCACGGTCAGTAAGCATGCCAGTTCCTATTAAGAAGTCTACTCTAATGTTCTTGCCAATTTGACTTCTTAGATATCCTTGAAGATAATTTGGATTTTCTTGTACTGGAATGTTAGTGTTACCGGTTATATTAGTTGATGGAGTTGGAATTGGAGTTGGTGGATATTCTAAAGGATTTGTAGCTTGCTTATTGCAAGGCATTCCAGGAGTTACGGGCATAATAGGTTGAGGATATGTTCCCATTTGTTGCATCATAGGATTTTGAACCTCAGGCATTTGTCTATAATCAAAATCTAACCAATTTTCCATAAAAAGTCCCCCTTAAAATAATTAATATATATTTATAATTTTTTAATTATAGTCTAAGTTTCAGCATAAAGTTCGGTTGGGTTATAAAAGCAGTGTTGTATTACTTTAATTTGAAATGATCCTGTACCGTTATAAGGAAAATTATATGGACAACTAGGTGCAAATGGATTGAAATACCATAAGGAATAACCTATGTTATATAGTCTATTGCCGGAAAGTGCCCAATCAGCTATGTCATAGTGAATTTGTTCTGGTGGATTAGACCATATAGTTTGTGGGTTAGGCTGTCCTCCAAGCACTGAACGGACACAATCAAATTGTCCTTCTTGATAAATTACTTTTCTTATATCGCCTTGACAGATTCTATTATATTCACCATAAGGTACTCTAACTCTGTTCATAATTACAGTGGCTACAGCTTTCATACCATCCTCGCCTTCACCACCAGCTTCACATTTGATAATTCTAGCTAAAAGTTCTCTATCAGAATAAGCCAAAAATTTCACCTCACGAATTTTGCTTATAATATAATGTATTCAATGTAAAGAAAAAGGTACTTAGTTTTTTATAAAAATTGATTTATATTTTAATGCCGAGGTATAAAATTATAAAATAATCCTAGTATCTTTTAGTATTTATGATAAAATTAGTAGTGTATTTAGCTAAAAAAGGAGATGTTATTTATGAATTCAAAAAAGCTTTTTACTGAATGGATAATTCCTATAGGTCTTGCTATAATTCTTGTATTATTAATAAATAAATTCTTATTCTTTCAAGTATCAGTTCCTACAAAATCTATGTATCCTACAATAAAGCCAGGTGATAGAATAATTGTTTCCAGAGTATATAAAAAAGAAAAGTTACAAAGAGGCGATATAGTTGTATTTTACTCAAAAGAATTAGATAAAACACTTATAAAAAGATTAATTGGATTACCAGGTGATAGTGTTGTTGTAGATATAGATGGAAAAGTACATATAAATGGAAAAGAAAATGATGAATCGTATGTAGTTTATAATGGAGGAAAAACAGGAGAATATAAAGTTCCAAAAGGATGTTACTTCTTCTTAGGTGATAACAGGGCTAATTCATGGGATGCGAGATATTGGAATGAAACTTATATTTCTGAAGAAGATATAAAAGGAAAAGCTCAGTTTATAATATTCCCATTTAGTAGAGCTGGTAATTTCAAAGTAGGAGAAGCAGCGGAAAAATAATATATATGAAAATAAAGGTATCAGAAAAAATCTGATACCTTTATTTTCATATAAAAAATGTCATACATGGAGGTGGGAGGGAAATACTAGATTTCTGTTCCATGTATGACTTGTGGTTTATATATTAATAATATTAAAAAGTTATTTAATATATCGGATTATAAACTATTACCTACTAAAAATTTTATTCTTACTTTATATTGTATTATTAGTTTATTTTAATGTCAATAAAAGTATTAGCATATTTTTAATTAATAAGAAAAATATTTATTTAAAAGAAAAATATTTATATAATAAAAAAATATTTATAAAGTTCTATAAAATACCACGTAATATAAAACCTTGTAGGGTATAATTATTAAATGTATAATAATCAATAAAGGTTTATTTAAAAGTAAGTATTAGGTATTAAATATAATTAGGAGGCAGAGAATGTTTAGCAATAAGAAATTTAAATACTTAGCATATTATGTTATGGGTGTTATGGTATTGCTTCTTGTATTAAATTCAGTACTTAGAAGTTCTAAAACAGAGCATATAAAATATAGTACTTTTGAGAAGATGATAGAGCAAAAGAGTATTCAAGAAGTTCAATTTACTAATGATCAAATAATAATTATTCCTAAAGAACAAAAAAATATAAAATCTAAAGTAAAATATACAACTAATATTCAAAAATTAAACATGACACCACTTATAGATAAATTGAAAAAAGCAGGAGTAGAATTCGATGGTCCTGTAAGTAATAATGATCCAATTAAAAAGTTTTTTGTTGAATGGATTTTACCCATTTTAATATTTATGGTTATAGGTAGAATTATATTTGGTTCTATGGAGAAAAGGATGGGTAGTGGAGTTATGTCCTTTGGAAAAAATAATGCCAAGATTTATGCTGAAAATGAAACGGGAAAGACTTTTAATGATGTAGCTGGACAAGATGAGGCTAAGGAATCTTTAATTGAAATCGTTGATTTTCTTCATAATCCAGATAAATATGTTGCAATTGGGGCAAAATTACCTAAAGGAGCGTTGCTAGTCGGTCCTCCAGGAACAGGTAAAACTCTTCTTGCAAAAGCTGTTGCAGGAGAAGCAAAAGTTCCGTTTTTTTCTCTTTCAGGTTCTAGTTTTGTAGAAATGTTTGTTGGAATGGGAGCTGCAAGAGTTAGAGATTTATTTGAACAAGCGGAACAAAAAGCACCATGTATAATTTTCATAGATGAAATAGATGCAATTGGAAAGAGTAGAGATGGAAATATTGGTGGAGGAAATGATGAAAGAGAACAAACGTTAAATCAACTTTTAGCTGAAATGGATGGATTCGATGGTTCAAAGGGTGTTGTTATTTTAGCAGCTACCAATAGACCAGAAGTATTAGATAAAGCTCTTTTAAGACCAGGCAGATTTGATAGACGAGTAATTGTTGATACTCCTGATTTAAAAGGAAGAGAAGCTATACTTAAAGTTCATGCAAAAGATGTAAAGATGTCTGAGAATGTTAATCTTGATGAAATAGCTAAATCCACTCCAGGAGCAGTTGGAGCAGATCTTGCTAATATGGTAAATGAAGCTGCACTTTTAGCGGTAAAAAAAGATAGAAAAAGTGTTATTCAAGAAGATTTGGAAGAAGCAGTTGAGATAATAATTGCAGGAAAAGAAAAGAAGGATAGGATTATGTCTGATTCAGAAAAGAGAAGAGTAGCATTTCATGAAGTAGGTCATGCATTAGTTGCTGCACTACTTAAAAATACAGATCCTGTTCATAAAATAACTATAATACCTAGAACTATGGGAGCTTTAGGGTATACAATGCAACTTCCAGAGGCAGAGAAGTATTTGGTTAGTAAGGAAGAAATGCTTGATCAAATAGCTGTAATGCTTGGAGGAAGATCAGCTGAAGAAGTTGAATTTAATTCAATATCAACAGGAGCATCAAATGATATCGAAAAAGCAACTCAAACTGCTAGAAATATGGTAACTATATATGGTATGACAGAAAAATTTGATATGATGGCATTAGAATCACTTTCTAATAGATATTTAGATGGAACGCCAGTTGAAAATTGTAGTCCTCAAACACAAGCTCTTGCAGATGAGGAAACTTTAACTATAATCAAAAAAGCACATAAGAGGGCAATGGATACATTAAAAGAAAATAAAGAACTACTAACTGTTATATCTGAAAAACTTATTGAAAAGGAAACATTAATGGGTGAGGAATTTATGGATATAATAAATAGTTTTAAGAAGGATGATATTATTGAAGAATAAGGAATTAGAAAAGGAAATTCAAAAAGAACTAGACTTTGAGCTTGAAAATCAAAGAGTTAAAGAAACTGTTAGCATTATAAAAAAAGAAATATTGAATTATATAGATAAAAGAAAAGAATTGTCTGAACATCTAGTTGATGCTAGAAAAAAAGCGGTAGAAGAATATAGGGATGATGAGGATAAGTTAATAGAATTTTTTGATCATGAAAGATTTGTAGCAGAAGAAAGCTTCAAAGCCATTGATAGAAGATTTAAAGAACTTACAATTCTTCAGCCGTCACCGTATTTCGGAAAAATAAATTTTAAAGAAAAAGAATTTAATGAAAATGAAGATATCTATATAGGTAGATTTGGAGTTACAGATGAAAATGCGTATGAGCCGATAGTTGTTGATTGGAGAGCTCCAGTTGCATCTTTATTTTATGCAGGAAAACTAGGAGATGCAACCTATAATGCTCCCATGGGAAATGTGGATGTAGATATTTTAAGCAAAAGACAATTTATAATAAAAAAAGAAAATCTTCTTGGAATGTTTGATTCAGAATTAGATGTTAAAGATGAAATACTTCAGATGGTTTTAAGCAAAAAAGCTGGAGAAAAACTTAAAGATATAATAATGACTATACAACAAGAGCAAGATAGTATTATAAGACAACCAAGAGAAAAAACTTTAGTAGTGGATGGAACGGCTGGAAGTGGAAAAACAACTATAGCATTACATAGAGTTGCATATCTTTTATATAATTATAGAAAGGTACTTCAAGATAAAGTTTTAATATTAGGACCTAATGATATATTTATGGAGTATATTTCAACTGTTCTTCCGAGTTTAGGTGAAATAGGTGTAAGACAACAAACATTTACAGAATTTGCACAAGAGATATTAGAACTAAAAGATGTAATGGATTTTAAAGAGTATATGGAGAAAGTAGTAAATAAGGATGAGGAGTTTGTAAAAAATATCTTATTCAAAACTTCAGATCAATTTATAAATGAATTAGATAAATTTATAGATGTATTAAATAATCAGTATTTTATAATTGAAGATCTATACTTTGAAAATGAAGTTATTGTACCAAAGCATGCAATAGAAGAGTTATTTGATTATTATAAGTCAATGCCTCTTTTTAGAAGAAGTGCTAAAATAAGAAGAATATTATTCTCAAAAATTAAAGACATAAGAGATGCTAAAATAAGAGATATAGAAGATTGGTATAAAAAAGCTATAGAATCTCTACAAGGTGATGATAAAAATCTAGAAGAAGGAGATCTATGTTATAAGAGAAAGCTTAAAATAAGGGAAGTTATAAAAGAGGTAATGACATCTAAAAAATCTTTAAAATGGTTAGATAACGAAAATTCTTCTGAATTGTACAACGAATTAAATGGAGAAAAACAATTAACTGTAGATGATCTGGCTCCAATTTTATATCTAAAAATAAAATTAGAAGGATTAAAGCTAGATGATGATATAAAACATGTAGTAATTGATGAAGCTCAAGACTATAGCTTAATTCAATTTAAAGTAATAAAAGAGTTAACGAGGTGCAATGGATATACTATAGTTGGAGATAGAAATCAAAGACTTATTCCAGTTATTGATGAAGTTCCTATGACTAAATTGCAGGAAGTATTTAATAACGTGGAAGAATTTAAATTAAATAAGAGTTATAGATCCACTGAAGAAATTATGAAGTATGCGAATAAATATTTAAGTGAAGAGAAAATAGTTCCTATTGTAAGACAAGGAAAAGAAGTTGTACAAAAAGAGTTTACAAGTAATTATGAATTAGCAGAAGAAATAGATAAAAATCTACATTATCTTAGAAAAGAAGGATTTGAAAGCATTGCTATAATTTGCAAAAATATTGATAAAACACAAAAAATACATTCTATACTAAAAGAAAAGGTGAATGTAAAAGTTTTAGACAGTGAAGATATGATATTTAATAAGGGAGAAATTATTATACCATCATATTTTGCTAAAGGACTAGAGTTTGATGCTGTAATAGTTATAAATGATGATAATACAGATTTACAAGAAGATAAAATGATGTATGTTATGGCAACAAGAGCATTACATGAATTATATGTATATAAGTTAAAATAAAAAAATATTGACTAATTTAAAATAAAGAGTTAATATATAATAAAATTTATTATAAAAGTCATTGATTGGAAGTAGTAACTTTAAGTTTTTGTTTCAGCGAGTTGGAGTTAGGTGTGATGTCCAATAGCAAATCTTATAGTGAATGGATTCATGAGACGCTAGGTGAATAAAAAGTAGCCAATGCCGTAGTTCTCACGTTATAGAGATAGGATATATGGTAATTTATTTACTCCGTATCTGAAAAGAGAAAATGTATTTTAGATAATATAGGTGTTATATCTTTTTCAGGTATAATACCTTTTTTATTTATAAAGGTATATTTTGAATTCGGGTGGCACAACGATTATAAAACTTCGTCCCAATATATTTGGGATGGGGTTTTTTTATTTATAAATTAAAAAATAAGAAAGGGGCAACATTCTATGAAAAAACAGTTTGGAAAATTTGGAGGACAATATGTATCAAAGGAGTTAACTAATGCATTAAAGGAGTTAGAAGAAAATTTTTATAAATATTACAATGATGATGATTTTAAAAATGAATATTTATATTACTTAAAGAATTATGTAGGGAGACCATCGCTACTTTACTATGCAGAAAGGCTTACAAAAGCTTTAGGTGGAGCAAAAATATATTTAAAGAGAGAGGATTTAAATCATACAGGAGCTCATAAGATAAATAATGCTATTGGTCAAATACTTTTAGCAAAACGTATGGGAAAGAAAAAAGTAATTGCAGAAACTGGAGCAGGACAACATGGTGTTGCTACAGCTACAGCAGCAGCTTTATTTGGAATGGAATGTACTATATTTATGGGAGAAGAAGATATAAGAAGACAAAGATTGAATACTTTTAGAATGGAGTTATTAGGAGCTAAAGTTAAGTCTGTAACATCAGGAAATGGTACTCTAAAGGATGCGGTAGATTATGCAATAAAAGAATGGGTGAAAAGAGCTGACGATACTTTTTATGTATTAGGTTCAGCAGTAGGACCACATCCATATCCTACTATGGTAAGAGAATTTCAAAAAATGATTGGAGAAGAGACAAAAGAACAAATATTACAATTAGAAGGTAGACTTCCAGATACTTTAATTGCATGTGTTGGAGGAGGAAGTAATGCAATAGGATTATTTTATCCTTTTATTAAAGATAAGAATACTGAAATAATAGGAGTTGAGGCTGGAGGAAAAGGTGTAGAAACAGGAAAGCATGGAGCAGCATTTGCAGATGGAAAAATTGGAGTAATTCATGGTATGAAGACAGTTATTATGGAAGATGATAAGGGAAATATAAAAGAAGCATATTCTATTTCAGCAGGACTTGATTACCCTGGAGTTGGCCCAGAACATGCATATTTAAATGATATTGGAAGAGCAAAGTATGTATCTGTAACAGATGAAGAAGCAGTTGAAGCGTTCAAATATTTGTGTGCTAAGGAAGGAATAATTCCAGCATTAGAAAGTTCTCATGCAATAGCGTATACTATGAAACTTGCTCCCACTATGAGCAAGGATAAAATCATAGTTGTTAATCTATCAGGTAGAGGAGACAAGGATGTTCAGACTATAAGTGAATATTTAAATAAATAAATTAAAGGAGCTTCTTGGTATCTTTAGAAGCTCCTTTAAAGTTTATAATTTAGATCTATATTCTTTTTCGTATTTTAATATTTTATTTATAACTTCATTAAATTTAGCTTCATTTTTTTCAAAGTTCATATTTGGAGTATAGCATTCTTCAAGTTTATCATGAAGAGGTTTTTCGGAGGCTAAGATATCTAATCCTTGATGCAATAATGAGTAGAAGTTTTCTTTAGATTGATTTATGTTACTAGAATATTTTTTTAGCAAAGAACTATCACATAGTTCTTCCATATAAATTTGATTGCCTACAAATTTTTTCTGATTTATTTCATTAGAAGTCACAATAGCTATGCTTAATGATGGAATTAGTATATGTTCTATACGTTCGGGAATTAAAGGATCATGATATACTTCTACATTTAATCCCCTTTTTAAAGATTCTTTATATAGATAATCGAGTATATTTGTTTTGAATGTTCCGGGACCGCCATTTAGTACATAAATTCGTTTGTAATTATCAATTAATGTATCGATATAAGTTATAATTCCCTTTGGAGTGAAACTGGTAGCGAAAAGATGTCTATCATATCCAAGAGATGAAACTTCAAGACCGTCTAATATTTGTGTTTTTAATTTTTCTTTTACAAGGTTTAGTTTAGATAAATCTAATACATCGGAATTATAGAAGCTCCAATCGTCATGAATATTTTTAGCTGCTGCAAAATATTTGTAGGCACGAGTAAAAGTATCTTTAATATCTTTGCTAATAGAAATTATGGCAGATCTATAAGAGGAAAATCCACTTTCTCTCCAACAATCACCCATGTTTAAAACTTCGTCTATTGCACCAGGATATTGGGGATCTACAATGTGTGGTGCTGTACCATCCAATAAAGCAATTTTTAATTTTTTTATTACTATAGCATCTAAGGAATCACTATCTGATGAACAGTGATGATATTCTATATTGTATCCTTTCTCGTTAAAATATTGACCTACTTTTTTCATAAGATATGATTTTCCAGTGCCAGGTCCACCTTTTATGCAAAAAATTCTTGTAGCTGTTTCCTTTGGTAAAATGTAGTCAAATAAAGAATAGAATCCTCTTGATGTATTAGCTCCAGGGAAAAAATGTTTAAATTCACCTTTCATTAAATCACACTCCTTTTTGATATCTTATATAGTATATTAAAGAGAGGAGATAATTTTTCCAATAATTTATAAAAAATACACCATAAAAATAATTATAATTATTTTTATGGTGTATTTTGATGTATATTTTAACAAAAACTTTTATCGATTGTTATTACAGCGTTAAAGTTAGGATGAAGTTTTTTTAATTCTGAATCGATTTTTTGACACATATCTTCCCCGTTATTTTCAATGTCAAAATCACAATGTACTACTACGTCAAAAATTAAATTTTTATATTCGCCCTCTCCAACCATTCTAAAGTCATGAAATGATTTTATATCAGGAAATTTTCCAAGAATTTTCTCAATATAATTTCTAGTACGAGTAATATCTTTGTCATCCGTATTTATTGGATCCATATGTATAACTAAAAATAATCCGTACTTTTCTGATAGTTCCTTTTCTGCTCTATCTATAATTTCATGAATGGTGACGACAGATATATCACAAGGTACTTCTGCATGAAGAGAACCCATTATTCTTCCAGGACCATAATTGTGAATTATTATATCATGAACCCCACATATATTATCGTAGGTTAATATATCGTTCTCTAATTGATGTATAAATTCAGGATCTGGAGCTTCTCCTAAAAGAGGATCTATTGTGTCCTTTATTAAGGAAAAACCAGAATATAATATAAATAGAGATACTACTATTCCTATATATCCGTCTATGGGAAAGTTAATCCATTTAGATAACAAAAGTGATAGTGCTACAGTACTAGAAGTTATAACATCTCCAAGTGCATCTAAAGCAGAGGCTTGAAGAGCTGAAGAATTAATTTTTATACCGATGTATTTATTAAATCTACTTAACCATATTTTAGCTATAATTGATATAAGTATTAATATAAAAGGTATAACTTGAAAGTAAACTTTTTCTGGATTCATAATTCTACTAAATGAGGATTTTGTAAATTGAAATCCAACTAGCATAACCATAAATGCAACAATAAGACCGGATAAATATTCTATTCTTCCATGTCCAAAAGGATGTTTTTTATCTGCTGGTTTTGATGCCATTTTAAATCCTGCTATTGTAATAATGGATGATAATGCATCAGAAAGGTTATTAAATGCGTCAGCAGTAACAGCTATACTTTTAACTATAAGACCAACGGATAATTTTATAAGAAAAAGGGCTGTATTCACAATTACACCTATTATACCCCCTAAATATCCATAAGAATCACGAACTTTGTTATCGGAAATATTTTCATGATTTTTTATAAATTTAGATACTAAAAATTTTGATAACATAATACTTCCTCCAAATTTTAATAATTATGTTATATATAATAACATTTCTATTTTTAAAATCAAATGTTTTCGAATATGTCTGATTATTGTTGAATATTTATAATTGAATAAGTATTGTCAACATAATTATTACAAAAATAATAATTAATAATAGTTTTGAAATTAAACTTAAATTATGCTAATATTATATAAAGTTTCATGTAATGCTAATAATAGGGAGGATAACAACATGAAGAATAAGAAAATATGTTCATTAGTTTTAGCAGCAGGTATGTTTGTAGGAGGAACTGGATTTTCAACATCTACAGTATATGCTGATACAAACAATTCTACAAAAAAGGTTGTAGCTAATAAAGAAAGTCAAAAACATATATTAAATAAGGCATGTGCCCTAATAAAAGTTTTAGAAAATAATCCAACTGAAAAAAACATTAAAGAAGCTAGAAAATTATTACCGCAGTTAGAAGATATGAGTGTTAAGATTGCATATAAGTCTCTTTTAGATTTCTATACTAATAAAAATTTGGATAAAAATATATCACCAATTGACGAGTTAATAAAAGCTTGTAAAATAACTCAGAAAATTACTTCATCAAATTCAAATTCAAATTTTAATATGAATTTAGAAGGCAAAGATTTATCTAATGAAGAAAAAGAAGCATTGGATAACTTTGTTCCAATATTAAATTCCATGAACATTTCCATGGATCTTAAGTTAAATACTGATGGTAGTAATAAGAAACTTAAATCAAGTGGAGTAATTCATTTCAAAAATTCTTTAATTAAATTTGATTCAAGGATTTGGGTGAATGTTGATGTTACAAAGAGTATTCCACAAGTAAAATATATAATAGAGGTTCCAAATGCTTTAAAAGTATTTTTACCTAAAGATTTAAGTAATAAACAATACTTAGTTTATGATTTAAATAATATATTAAACAATCCAAAGATTGCAAAAGAAACTAAATCTATAGATATAAATAAGGTTATGGAATTAGGACAAGTATTTCAACAAAAATTTATAACTAAATTTGATGATTTTATAAAAGTAGCAGATGCTAATTATGACATAGTTTCAAGAATAGATAAAAGTAAACTAAATACTAATAAATTAGAGGATATAGAAAAAGCTTATGAAGTTAATCTAGATAATGATAAATTAGTTAAGGTTATTAAATTTGCTTTAAATGATAAAGATATGGTGAAAGTGTTTAGTGATTATATAGATGGATTATCATCATTAACAACTAAAGAAAATAATAAGATTACTAAAAATCAAAAAGAAGATGTAGTAAGGTCTATTGAGCAAGAAATCAATAAATTTAATGAAGCTATTAAGTGTGATATAAACAATAAGATAGGTGTTGATAAAAACGGATATACAAATTTCAATAAAACAACAATTAAACTATCTTTAAATTCAAAAAGTTTAATGAACTTACTAGGAGTAAAAGATGTACCTGACACAAATTCTAAATATATATTTACAGTAAATTGTGATTGCAATATGGGTGATGTAAATAAAAAAATAGATTTATTACAAGAACCTGAAATTAACAAAGAAAATTCTGTAGATTATATGGAGTTTATAACGAATAGCTTAGTTCAGAATAAATAGATGTTATAATTATATATAAAATAGAGTCCTAAGAAATTTTAGTAAAAGTTCTTAGGACTTTACTTGTATATTTTGGTATACTTAATTATGAAGAATTAGTACATATTAAATTTACATAAGTACATATAATTAAATTTTACATGATTTGGAGGGCGTTTTATGGAAAATAAAATGATATTTGCAAATGAACTTTTAGATTTTATATATAAAAGTCCAACGGCTTTTCATGCGGTTGATACTATAAAGGGAGTTCTTGATAAAAATGGATTTAGTGAACTAAAAGAATGTGAAAAATGGAATATTCAAAAAGGTAAAAAATATTATATGACTAAAAACGATTCAGCTATAGTGGCGTTCGTTGTTGGAAATGGAGAAATTTATAAAGAGGGATTTAAAATAATAGGAGCTCATACAGATTCTCCTACATTTAGAATAAAACCAAATCCAGAAATGACATCAGAACAAAGTTATATAAAACTTAATACAGAAGTATATGGAGGTCCTATTTTAAATACATGGCTTGATAGACCACTAGCTATTGCAGGTAGAGTAACATTAAAAGGAAAAAATATACTATTTCCTGAAACTAAACTTGTTAATATTAATAAGCCTATAATGATAATTCCTAACTTAGCTATTCACATGAATAGGAATATAAATCAAGGAATAGAACTAAATAGACAAGTAGATACACTTCCGATTTTAGGACTTATAAATGATGAATTTGAAAAGAATAATTATCTTTTAAAGGCAATCGCAAAGGAATTAGAGGTTGATTATAAAGAAATTATTGATTTCGATTTATTCTTATATGAGTATGAAAAGGGAAGTATTATTGGAATACAAAATGAATTTGTATCATTAGGAAGATTAGATGATTTAGAAGCAGTGCATGCTGCATTAGAAGCTTTAATTCAATCCAATATTTCAAAGGCAACTAATGTTTTAGTTTGCTTTGATAACGAAGAAGTTGGAAGTTCTACAAAACAAGGTGCAGATTCTAATATGTTAGCTAATGTACTAGAGAGAATAGTAATTTCTTTAAATGGAGATAGGGAAGATTTCTTTAGAGCATTATCAAAATCTTTCATAATATCATCAGATTCAGCTCATGCTGTACACCCTAATAAGGGAGAAAAATGTGATCCAACTAATAGACCAAAATTAAATAAAGGACCTGCTATAAAAGTAGCAGCAAGCCAAAGTTATACATCAGATAGTAATTCAGCATCAGTATTTAAAGCTTTATGCAAGAAGGCAAATGTTCCAGTTCAAGAATTTGTAAACCGTTCTGATGAAAGAGGGGGTTCTACTATAGGTCCAATATCTTCAACTCATTTAAATATAAGATCTGTTGATATTGGAACACCACTTTTAGCTATGCATTCTATAAGAGAACTTTGCGGAGTGGATGATCACTATTATGGAATGAAAGTTTTTAAAGAGTTTTATAATTTATAAATAAGAAGAGTAGAAGTATAAAAAACTACTTTAAATTATGATTTTAAAGTAGTTTTTTACGACTTAAAATGTATAATTAAAAAATTCATATAATTTCAAAAGTTACAATTTCGTAAACAATTTATAGATTTTATAAAGTAATATTCTAGTTAGTGATGAAATCAATAATTGGAGGTATACAAGTGAAAAATAATAAACTAATAAAAGTTATTGTGCCAATAATAATTTTGGTAGCTTTTTTAAGTGGTATTAAATTGTACAAGTCAATAAATAATGAAAAAAGTGTAGCTGTTAATAAATTTGAAAATAATAAAGTAGTCACAAAAGATGTAAATGATGAAAAGGGATTAAATGATAAAAAGGTCAATAAAAATGTTGAGATGGAAAGGTATACAGGAGTTATTGAACATGTATTTTTTCATCCTCTAATACTAGATAATGATGCAGCTTTTCATGGTCCTAAATGGCAAACTGATGATATGGATGATTGGTTTGTTACTGTAGATGAATTTAAAAGTGCTTTAAATTCTATATATGAAAAAGGTTATGTACTAGTTGACCCTAATAAGCTTTATGAAAGGTATCAGAAAGATGGAAAAGAATTATTAAAAAGAAAGCCTTTAATGATACCAAAAGAGAAAAAACCGTTAATTTTATCAATAGATGATTTATCATACAATGAAGGTATGAGAAAAGCAACTGCTTTAAAACTTATAATAGATGATAAGGGAGATCTTGCAACATATAGAAAAGATAAGAATGGTAAAGTACAAATAGGATATAATGAAACAGTAACAATAATAGATGATTTTGTAAAAACACATCCAGACTTTTCATTAGATGGAACTAAAGGAGTAATAGCTTTAACAGGATATCAAGGTGTTTTTGGATATAGAACAGAAAGAACGTCACCTAATCGTGAATCTGAAATAGTAGAAGCTAAAAAGGTGGCAAATAAGTTAAAACAAAATGGATGGAGTTTTGCAAGCCATAGTTATGGGCATAATCCACATGACAAAATTTCAGTTGAAAAATTAAAAATTGATGCTGATCATTGGGAAAATGAAGTTAAAAATGTAGTTGGAAATACTCAAATTTACATATATCCTCATGGAGATAGTATAAAGGAAAATAGTCCTAAATTTAAGTATCTTAGATCAAAGGGATTCAATCTATTCTATTCTGTAGATAGTGCTTCAACAGAGGTAATATCTAAAAATATACCAGTAGCACATGGTGGTAGAATGGCTATAGATGGAGTAAGTATGAGAAATAGAAGAGGAAAATTTTTAAAATTTTTTGATGCAAAAGAAGTACTTGATTTAAAATCCAGACCTAATAGACCATATAAATTTGAATAAGTTAGTAAAACCTTTTAAATGACTATTTGTTATTTAAAAGGTTTTTTTATTAATATAATAAATAAAAAAACACATCATAATAAGGAATATATAGATTATAAGTTTATAAACGATGTGAGGGAATATATATGATAGAAGTCAGAATAGAAAACTTTCAGCAATTACATAATGCATTATTAAAATATAAAAATGATGATAAATGGATATTTAGAGGGCAGGGTAAAGCATCATGGAAGCTAGTGCCTAAGGCAGGAAGAATGCCTTACAATAATGCAAATGATTACAAATTTTTTAACGAGTGGAAAAGAGGGGCTACAGAATTTATAGATACTGACAAGTACGATGACTGGAATTTGCTTGCCATAGCACAACATTATGGATTTGCAACAAGATTTTTAGATTGGAC
Source organism: Clostridium massiliodielmoense (assembly GCF_900176615.1). Lineage (GTDB taxonomy): Bacteria > Bacillota > Clostridia > Clostridiales > Clostridiaceae > Clostridium_H > Clostridium_H massiliodielmoense. Next base: position 1,385,789 of record NZ_FXLO01000009.1, on the reverse strand, counting down.
ACATAACCCACTGATCGCAGCTTATTTTGCTGTAAATAAATACTATAATTCAGATGCTGTTATATATGCATATTTTGATCCAAAAACTATTATTCCAAAGGAAAATAAATTATTTAAAAATAAGGGTATAAATAAATTTGTGCCTAATGGAGATATTCAAAGGATAGTAAGACAGTGTGCTATATTTACAGTTCACGGACCAGCTACTTTAAGTTTAGAAAAAAATATAAGTAATAAGTGTATACTAGAGAAAATTATCATCGATAAAGTATATAGGAAACAGTTGCTATTTGACTTGTCTTATTATGGGATTAATAGGTTATCATTATTTCCTGATTTAGATGGATTGAGTTCATACATAAATTGGCATATGAGAAATGAAAAGTAATAAAATAGTAAAATATCACTTAAAAACATTGTTTAATTATGGAAAAAGTTATATAATTGTAGAGAAAGATATACAATTTAATAAAAATTATAGTTATATAAAATATTACATTAAATTAATTTTGACTAGGGGGAAACAAAATGGAGGACTTGGAGTTAATTTATCAACAAAATAAGTTATTAGTGAAGCTATTATGGCCGTGTTTATTTGCAGCATCAATCTTATTTTCTATATTACAAGTACCTATTAAACATATAGCTACATTAATATTTTTAGGAATTGTTATATGTGGTATTATGACAGTTTTAACATTAAAAAAAGCAGTGATAGTTGAGACTATGTATATATTTATTGTAGGAATGACATTTTTTTTATATGTATTGTTTAAATACATACCATATTCATCTATGTATACATGTATATTCTTTTTTATGATAGTAATTTTTTTATACCAAAATAAAAAAGCTACTATTACTAGTGGAATTCTGGTCTTATTATTAAACAACTATCTTTATTTTATAGATAAAGTTGAGTTTATAGTTAGAGAATCTAGTAAAGGAATTATTATATATAATTTCATGATAGTAATAATATTGGCATTATTAATTATTCAAGAACAATTTGGAAATGAACTGAGAAAGGCTAATGGTGAGTCACAAAAAAAAGCTTTGGAAGCTAAAGAACAGGTGGAACTAATTTTAGAAAAAGTAAAGAATTCAGTAACAGAATTTATGGAGTTTAATGAAAATTTAAAGGGAAATATCAACTATACGCAGGAAACATCAAAAAAATTAACTGAAATTTTTAATGAAATTGCAGAAAGTATAGAATCTCAAGCAAATAGTATTAATGAGATAAATAATTCTGTTATAGACAGTGAACAACAAATGCGTACTCTTGTAAATGCTTCAAGTGTAATGAACGATACATCTAATTCAACTATGAATTCTGTTAAAGAAGGAATGGGAGAAGTTGACAAGTTATCTAAAAAAATGATGGAAGTAAAAGATATAATGGATATTACAAAAGATAATACTAAAGAATTAAAAGATAATACTATAAAAATAGGAGACATTTTAAATATAATTAATGATATATCTTCACAAACAAACTTATTAGCATTAAATGCTGCAATAGAAGCTGCGAGAGCTGGAGAACAAGGAAAAGGATTTGCCGTTGTTGCAGAAGAAATAAGAAAACTTGCTGAGCACTCAAGTAGTTCTGTTCAAGAAATAGGAAACATACTACAAACTATACAAGTACAAGCTAAAGACACTGATTCTTCTGCAAATTCTGCTGAGGATATATTGTCAGTAAATCTAGAATCATTAAAAAATGTGCAAACTACTTTTAATAGTATAAATACTAGTATTGAAAGTTTAGCTAAAGAAACAAGTGGAGTAAACGATTTTATAAAACAAATTAGTGAAACATCAGTAAATATAAGTAAAGAAATATCAACTATGTCAGCCATTACTGAAGAAAATACATCTGCTGTAGAGGATACATTAAATTCAGTAAATCAGCAAAACGAGTCTATTAATACAGTTATAAACAATTATGGTGAATTCAATGATGCAATTAATAATCTACAAAAATTATTTTCTGAGTAAAAAGTTATTAATATGTAATGTATAAGGTATAATATAAATTACAGGATAAATTTATATTAAAAGTAGGTGATATTTTTGAATAGAGATAGAGTAATGAAAATGGATCCATATATGTTGTTAAGCATAATTAATATGAAATTAAGGGATCAATTTAGTAGCTTAGAAGATTTATGTGAGGATTTTGAAGTTACTGTAGAAGAACTTAAAAATAAAATGAATACTGTAGGTTATGAATATAAGGCACAAACTAATCAATTTGTAGCTAATTAATAATATTTTTAAGGAGAATCTTTAATGAAAAAATATAAAATAGGAGTAATTTCAGATACTCACGGATTATTAAGACCTGAAGTTTTAGAAATATTTAATGAAGTAGATTGTATTATACATGCAGGTGATGTAGGTGATGCATCTATAATACAAGAACTCAGAAAAATAGCTCCTGTCACAGTAGTTAGAGGAAATTGTGACAATGGAGAACTTGGATATATACTAAGAAATACGGAAGTTTTAGAAGTTGGAGATATAAATGTATATGTATTACATAATCTAGATGAATTAGATTTAGAACCTAAAGAAGCTGGTTTTGATGTTGTAATTAGTGGACATTCTCATAAGGCATGTGAAAAAATAGTAGATGATGTGCTATACTTTAATCCAGGAAGTGCAGGACCACGTAGATTTACATTGCCAATTTCACTTGGTGTATTGAAGGTACATGGAAAAAAGATACAGGCGGAAACAATTGAAATTCCGTTTAAATAAATTATTGCACAATTAGTATTTTTATGTTAGACTATGAATAATTTAAAGAGAAGAATTAATTAAATAAAGATTAGTTACCTAAGGTAGAGGTGCTGTAATTAAGAGTATTTACTAGGAGTCGGCAGATTAAGATAAGTAAAAAAAGGGGTTACAGCCGAAGATAATTAAATTGGCAAATTTATTATCTGGCGTTATACATAATATTTATGACGCTGTCATGTTAGTATTAATATGGAGAGCTACAAGGTTACACTAAGTTCGGAGTATAAAATATTGCGTTCAGGGTGTTCCTTGACGCAATATTTTTTTATATAATGAATAATAACGTTTTTTAACAGGGGCACAGATTTGTTAAATAAAATTTAAACATTGAAATTAATAAATGGGGGCATATAAGATGAGATTATTTGGAACTATGGAAGTTATTGATAATGAGTTATATATAGGGGGAATAAGTACAAGACAATTGACAAATGAATTTAAAACGCCTTTATATGTGATGGATGAAGAATTAATTAGAGAAAATTGTAGAAGATACCGTAAAAATTTCAAAGGAAATAATCAAGCAAATAAGGTTGCATATGCAGGAAAAGCATTTTTGACAATAGCAATGTGTCAGCTTATTAATGAGGAAGGTATGTGTCTAGATGTAGTATCTGGTGGAGAACTATATACCGCATATAAAAGTAATTTCCCAATGGAAAAGATATATTTCCACGGAAATAATAAAACTTTGGAGGAAATTGACATGGCGATTAAACTTGGAGTTGAAAGATTTGTTGCTGATAATTTTTATGAAATACAAAATATCAATAAGATAGCTAAAAAGTATAATAAAGTTCAAAAAATACTTTTAAGGATTACTCCAGGAATAGAAGCTCATACTCATGATTATATAAAAACAGGACAAATAGATTCAAAATTTGGATTTACTTTGCTTCAAGATCAAACATTAAAAGCTGTTGAAATGGCAAATGATTTTTCAAATATAGAATTTGTAGGTTTTCATTGTCATATAGGTTCTCAAATATTTGAAATAGAGCCATATAGAGATGAAGTTAGAATAATGTTATCATTAATAAAAGAAGTAAATGAAAAATTAGGATGCACAATAAAAGAATTAGATCTTGGTGGAGGATTTGGAATTTACTATGGGAAAGGAGATTCTCCTAAAAAGATTGAAGATTTTTGCAGTGCTATTTTAGAAGAAGCTATTAAAGTTTCTAAGGAATTGAATATACAATTACCTTCATTAGTGATAGAACCAGGAAGATCAATTGTTGGAAATGCTGGAACTACTCTTTATACAGTAGGATCTATAAAAGAAATACCAGAAATAAGAAAGTATGTTTCTGTTGATGGAGGCATGACTGATAATATAAGACCAGCACTTTATAGAGCAAGTTACGAATGTTTAGTTGCTAATAAAGTAAAAGCTGCATCAAAAGAGAAGGTAACAATATCAGGAAAGTGCTGTGAATCAGGGGATATTTTGCTTGAGAATGTTAAGGTATCTCATGCAGAAAGTGGAGATATTCTAGCTGTGCTAACTACAGGAGCTTATGGATATTCTATGGCTAGCAACTATAATAAAATACCAAGATCAGCAGTGGTTTTCGTAAATAAAGGAAGAAGCAAGCTAATTTGTAAGAGACAATCTTACGAGGACTTAATATCAGGTGAGTTAGAGCTCTAAAGATTTAAAATAAGCCATTCAAATTTAAAATATATTATATACATTTAGGAGAAGAATACCTAAAAAATTAGGATATTCTTCTCTTATTTTATTTTCTGTTTAAATGTAGGGAAGATTGGGAATAATATTTAGACAAAATAAAATTAATTTGTAGAGATTATAATGTAAAAATTGTAGAGGAGTGACTTTAGATGCTTTATATCATTATAGGGATTTTATTTATATTGCTCGCTATATTTGCAGGTATAAAGGGAAATGATTGTAGAAAAAATAGTGAAGAAAATATATTAGAGGATATTCCAGCTATAAATATAAGCAAAGAAGAACTAAAAAAACATGCTTTAGAAATAGCTAATTATTCTACTAAAGGTAATAGCAATTGTAGAAAAAAACTAATAAAAAGTTTAGATAGAAGTTATAAAAAAATATTAGACGGATATGAATACATAGATAAAGCCCTTAAAGAAAAAAAAGAAGTAACTCCAGCTTCAGAATGGCTTTTGGACAATTTATATTTAATAGAAAAGGAATATAAACATATAAAATACAATATGCCTAAATCGTACTATAAGGATCTTCCTGTAATAGATAGAGGTATTATGAAAGGTTATCCTAGAATTTATCATATAGCAGTAGAAATAGTATCTCATATAAATTCTAAAATAGATGAGAGTGTTATAGAAGAAGTTATAAGTGCATATCAAACAAATACTATTTTAACTAGTGGAGAGCTTTGGGCTTTACCAATAATGCTTAGAATAGCATTGATACAAAATATAAGTAAAATAACAAATAATTTGGTGTTCTATTCTAAAGAAAGAATTAAAGCTGATAACATAGCAGATAAAATAATAAATTCCGTACATAGTGAAAATGCAGATATTGAAATAGAAAATATAACCAAACAAGATATAAATTTTACTACACAATTTACAGAAAGATTGTTAAAGATTTTAAGAGATAATGGAGTTGACAATAGATCTATATATAAATGGATATTTGATAAATTAGAAATAGAAAATACTAACTTTGAAAAGATAATAAACTCAGAGCATTTAAAGCAAGCAGCTCAACAATTTTCTATGGGTAATTGTATAAATTCAATTAGAGAAATTGATGGATTAAGCTGGAAAGAACTTTTTGAAAAAATGAGTTTTGTTGAAAAGTATTTAAGGGAAGATCCGTTAAATGTTTATTCAAACATGGATTTTAAGTCAAGAGATTATTATAGACATAAAGTTGAAAAGTTAGCTAAAGAATTAAATAAATCAGAAGTGTTTATAGTAAAAAAAGCTATAGAATGTGCAAAAGAAGCTGATAATATTGAAGAAAAAGAATACAAAAAACATGTAGGATACTATCTTATAGATAATGGAGTAACAATACTAAAAAGAAAAATTTTTAAAGATGAAAAAGTTACTAAATCTTTTACAGATAATTTAAGAGAAAGTGCATTTGGGTTTTATATAGGAACAGTAATATTTGGAACTATATTTTTTATCGGAATATTTTTATCCTTAAGTTATGTAAATGATACAAATAGAATGATATGGAGATATATAGTTGCAACATTGGTTTTATTAGTGCCTTGTAGTGAAATTGTAATTTCAGTTTTAAATTGGATTATAACGAGTGTACTTGATCCTAAATTTATTCCTAAATTAGATTTAAAAGAAGGTATTGGAAAAGAAAATAGAACTATAGTAGTTATTCCAACAATTATAAATAATTCAAAAAGAGCTGAAGAATTAGTTTCAAATCTGGAGGTTTATTATTTAGCAAATAGAGATGAAAATTTGTATTTTGCTATTTTGAGTGACTTTAGGGACAGCTACAAAGAAACAGAAGATGATGATAATAAGATAATTGAAACAGCATTAGAAGCTGTTAAAAGATTAAATGAAAAATATGCAAAGGATAGAGAAAATGTATTTTATTTTTTAAGTAGAAATAGAAAGTTTAATGAAAAAGAAGGCAAATGGCTAGGATGGGAAAGAAAAAGAGGAAAACTTGTTGAGTTTAATCACTTAATTAGAGAAGATAAAAACACAAGTTATAATGTGATAAGTTCTAACATAGATGAACTTTGTAAGGCTAAATATATAATAACTTTAGATTCCGATACAAAACTTCCTAGAGATAGTGCTAAAAAATTAATAGGTGCTATGAGCCATATTTTAAACATAGCACATGTAAGTAAAGATAAAAGGAAAGTAGCTCGTGGTTATGGAATAATGCAACCAAGAGTAGCTATTGATACAGTAAGTGGTAACAAAACAGTGTTTTCTAGAATATTTTCTGGAGAAGCAGGTATAGATACCTATAGTACAGCTGTTTCTGATGTATATCAAGACGTTTTTGGAGAAGGAATTTTTACTGGAAAGGGAATTTATAATGTAGATGTATTTAACTATATGCTAGAAAATGAAATACCAGAAAATACTGTATTAAGCCATGACTTATTAGAAGGTTCTTATCTAAGAACTGCTCTTGTAACAGATGTAGAAGTTATTGATGGATATCCAGCTTATTTTAATTCAAGTAGTAAAAGACTTCATCGTTGGGTTAGAGGAGATTGGCAACTGCTACCATGGTTTAAGAAAAAAGAATCTATTAACGGATTATCAAAGTGGAAAATGATAGATAATTTAAGAAGAAGCTTACTTATTCCATCTATAATTTTACTTAGCGCATTTTCATATAACATTCTGCCAGATGGAACAGATAAATGGATAGTTGCAGCTATTTTGTCATTGATAACTCCATTAATTTTTGATATTACGGAAAATTTATCAATGCCAATAAGAGGTATTAGTTTATCAGGAAAAATAAATACAGGAAAAACATTAATAGAGCAAATATTTCTTATTGTATGTTTTTTACCATTTAATGCTTATTTGATGTTTGATGCTATTATAAGAACCTTATATAGATTGTTTATTAGCAAGAAAAATTTATTAGAGTGGCAAACTGCAGCCGATGTTGAAAAAAGTGCTGGTAAAAGATTAAGTAATTATATTTCATTTATGTGGCAAGGAAGTTTCATTGGATTAGTTATACTTTCATTGGCGTTTATGGATAGTAAAAATAATGGAGTACTAATGATACCTATAGCTACACTATGGTTTTTTAGTCCGGTAATTGCGTGGTATATAGGAAGAGAAAATAATAATAAAACATATAATATTTCTTCTAATGATGAGAATATGTTAAGGAGATTATCTAGGGAAACATGGGCGTATTTTGATGATCTGGTTAATGAAGAAAATAATTGGTTAGCCCCAGATAATTATCAAGTACAACCATATAAGGGAGTTGCAAGTAGAACTTCTCCTACAAACATAGGAATGGGATTTACATCAAGTTTAGCAGCATATGATTTTGGTTATATTGACATGATAGAAAGTGTAGATAGAATATCTAAAATCATGGATAGTTTGGAGAGTTTAGAAAAATATAAAGGGCATTTGTATAACTGGTATGATACATTAACTAAAACTCCATTAATGCCTAGATATGTTTCAACTGTAGATAATGGCAACTTAGCTGCATATATGTGGGTTTTAGAAGAAAGCCTAAAAGAATATTTAAATTCATCATATTTAAATTCATCAGTAAGAAAAGGAATATGTGATACTTTAGAACTTGCAAATAAAGAAGTTCATTTAAAACTTGGTATAAATGATTTTTATATTGATGATATAAATAATATAAAAGAAAGTGAGTTTAGTCTAAAACTTTGGAGTGAATTTTTAAAGAATATAGCTAAAAAATTTGTAATAATTGAAGGAAGTGCAAATGATACTGAACTTTACTGGAACAGTAAGCTTAAACAGGATGTAAAAAGATATTTTTATAATATACAAAAAAACTTTGGATGGATAGAAAATGTAAAAGATAGTGATATAGACAAAGTTGCATTTAATATACCAATAAAAAGTATAAATAAATTTTTAGACAAATTTATTAGTGAAAATAAAAATATTGAAACAGATGTAATAAAATCAATAGAAGAGACTAAAGAAAAGATTCACAGTTTAATAGATGAAATTAGGAGTTTAATAAAAAGATGTGAATTGTTTGTGGGAAATATGGATTTTAGAATGTTATATGATGAAAAAAGAGAATTATTTTCAATTGGCTATGATGTAGAAAATGAAACTTTATCTAAAAGTTATTATGATTTATTAGCTTCAGAGGCAAGGCAAGCAAGTTTTGTTGCAATAGCTAAAGGAGATATTGCAACATCACATTGGTTTAAACTAGGTAGATCTATGGGCGCTATAGGAATAAACAAAGGACTTGTATCTTGGAGTGGGACTATGTTTGAGTATTTAATGCCACTACTTATTATGAGGTCTTATCCAAATACACTTTTAGATGAAACTTATAAGTCTATTGTGGCGGGACAAAAGAGGTATGGAAGAATAAAAAGTGTTCCTTGGGGTATATCAGAGTCAGCATATAGAGCTTTTGATGTAAGTATGAATTATCAATATAAAGCATTTGGAATACCAGGTATTGGTCTTAAAAGAGGACTTAAAGATGAGCTTGTAATCTCACCATATTCTACAGTAATGGCATTACAAGTAGATTTGGATAGTTCAATTGAAAATATTAATAGATTAATTGATGATGGATTGGAAGGAAGATATGGTTTATATGAAGCTATAGATTATACCACAGATAGACTTCCAAGAAATGTTAAGAGTGGGATTGTCAAATGTTTTATGGTTCATCATGAAGGGATGAGTTTAATGTCTTTAGATAATGTATTAAATGATAATATTTTTAGAAAGAGATTTCATAATAATCCTAAAGTAAAATCCACAGAAGTATTATTAGAAGAAAAAGTTCCGAACAAAATTGTATATGAAAGACAACAGCAATTTGAAGTTTCAGAAAATAATCATGAAAAAACTCATATTATAGCTAGAGGATACAAGACATCTAAAACTAGTATTCCAAAGATACAATTAATGTCTAATGGAAGTTATTCTTCTATGATAACAGCTAGTGGTAGTGGATATGGAAAAAGAGATGATATGACTATATACAGATGGAAAAAGGATAACACTTTAGATTTAGGTGGTATGTTCTTTTATATAAAAGATGTAAAAACCAATGAGTTTTGGAGTGCCACTTATGAACCATGCAAACAGGATAGTGATTCTTATGAAATTGTATTTTCACAGTATAAAGCTGAATTTAAAAAATCTCAAAATGATATAACATCAGATATTGAAGTTACTGTATCTAGTGAAGATAATGCAGAAGTTAGAAAAATCTCATTAACTAATAATTCAAATGAGGATAAAATAATAGAAATAACATCTTACTGTGAGGTTACTTTAGCACCATTTGATGCTGATGTAGTTCATCCTGCATTTAGTAATTTATTTATAAGAACTGAATTTTTAAATGACTTAGAATGTGTAATTGCAAATAGAAGACCAAGAGCCAAAGGTCAAAAAAAGCCTCATATGCTTCAATGCGTTTGTATTGAAGGGGAAGATATGGGAACAGTACAATATGAAACTAGTAGAGTTAACTTCATGGGAAGAGACAGAAATTTAATGAATCCTTTAGCTATGGAACATGATATGGCTCTTAAAAATAGCGAGGGAGCCGTATTAGATCCAATAATAAGTATTAGAAAAAGAGTAAAAATTGCTCCAGGAGAGACTTGTAAAATAGGATATACAACTGCTATAACTGATTCTCGTGATGACGCAATAGAAATGGCTAAAAAATATAGAGAATTTGTAAATATAGATAGGGCATTTGAATTATCATGGAGTCAAAATATTGTTGATATGAGATACTTAGGATTGAAGTCTCCACAAGCTAATTTATATCAAGATATGGCATCAAAAATTTTATTTATAAGTGATTCTTATAAAGAAAGAGAGGAGTATATAAAAAATATTACAAGAGGACAACAATCTTTATGGAAATATGGTATATCTGGAGATTTGCCTATTGTTCTTGTTGTTATAAAAGACGAAGAAGAAATAGATTTAATTCGCCAAGTATTAAATGCTCATGAGTATATAAGAAGAAAGGGATTAAAGTTTGATCTTGTTATTTTAAATATGCAAGATACAGCGTATACTCAACCATTACAAGATAGCATAAAAGATTTAATAGCATCTAGTTATGCAAGAGATAAAGAAAATATAAGCGGTGGAGTATTTTTAAATAATAAAGATTCAATGGAAAAAGAAGATATTGATTTATTGATGGCAATATCAGCTATTGTACTGGAAGGAGAAAAGGGATTATTATCTAAACAAATTCAGACAGAAGAAGTAAATAAAGAAGAATTAGAAAAACTTAATGTTTGTCAAAATAACTACCAGTATAATTTTGATGATTTTGATATAAATAAACTAGAATATTATAACGATATAGGTGGCTTTGATTTAGAAAATGATGAATATGTTATTGTTTTAAAAGATGAAAAAACAACACCAGCACCATGGGTTAATGTTATAGCCAATGAAAACTTTGGATTTTTAGTTTCAGCTAGTGGTTCTCCATATACTTGGTATAAAAACAGTAGAGAAAACAAAATAACTACTTGGTCAAATGATTGGGTTACAGATCCCCCAGCAGAAGTTATTTATGTAAGAGATGAGGAAACTGGAGAATTTTGGAGCGTTACACCTGAGCCTATCAGAGAAAGTGGGGAGTATGTAATACATCATGGATTTGGATATTCAAAATTTCAGCACCAATCACATGGAATTGTAGGTACTGTAAATATGTTTGTACCTATGAATGAAAATGTTAAAATATGTGAAGTGAATTTAAAAAATATATGTGATGTTGATAGAAAACTATCTTTAACATATTATGCTCAATTGGTATTAGGGGTTGTACCTCAAAAAACAGATACTCATGTTGTAACTTACTTAAATGAAGAAAAGAAATATATGTATGCTAGAAATCCATATAGTGATTCTTTTGGAAACTTAACATCTTATCTAAAAATTATAGGTGGAAGTGATGAAAGTTTTACTGGAGATAGAAGTGAATTTATAGGAAAAGGTGAATCACTTGAAAATCCAAAATCACTAGAAAATATAAGGTTTTCAAATAATGTTGGCGCTGGAATGGATCCATGTTTTGGGGAAAACTCTAAGTTTACTATAAAGGCTGGAGAAGATAAAACATTACTTGTAATTCTTGGAGAAGATGACAATATGGAATCTATAGAAAGAATTGTAGATAAATATGATGATATAAATAAAGCAACAGAAGAACTTAATAATAGCAAAGATTACTGGAAAGAATCTCTTCATACTATTAAAGTAAAAACTCCTGATGAAACTATGGATTTAATGTTAAATGGATGGTTGTTATATCAAACTATAAGTTGCAGAATATGGGCTAGAAGTGCATTTTATCAATCAGGTGGAGCCTTTGGTTTTAGAGATCAGCTTCAAGATGTAATGGCAGCGGGATATGTAAACCCTAAATTTATGAGAGAGCATATTTTATATAGCGCAACAAGACAATTTTTAGAAGGAGATGTTCAACACTGGTGGCATCCAGTAGTGGATAGTGGTATTAGAACTAGATTCTCAGATGATCTTTTATGGTTGCCATATGTTACAGTGGACTATATAAAGAGAACAGGGGACTATAGTATATTAGATGAAGAAGTAGGATATCTTGAAGATAGACCTTTAGAAGATGGAGAAGACGAAAGATATACTATATCTCAAAAATCTGATAAAAAGGGAACTATATATGAACACTGCATAAAAGCCATAGAAAGAGGATTAAAATTTGGTCCTCACAATATACCATTAATGGGTTCTGGAGATTGGAATGATGGTATGAGTGAAGTTGGAAATAAGGGTACAGGAGAAAGCGTATGGCTTGGATGGTTTTTATATAGTATATTAGATGGATTTAAAGAAATTGCTAAAGTAAAAAATGATAAAGAAAAAGCTAATAGATATAAAGAAATGCAACAATTTTTAAAAGAAAGCTTAAATGAAAATGCATGGGATGGAAAATGGTATAGAAGAGCTTATTTTGATAATGGAATTCCATTAGGGTCTATTGAAAATGATGAATGTAAAATAGATTCTTTAGCTCAAACGTGGGCTGTTATATCAGGAGCAGGAAATGAAGATAAGGTTAAAGTTGCAATGGAATCTTTAGAAAAGTATCTAGTAAAACAAGATACAGGAATGGTACTTTTATTAACTCCACCATTTCAAAGTAGTAAGTTAGAACCTGGGTATATTAAGGGATATGTGCCAGGAGTTAGAGAAAATGGAGGACAGTATACTCATGCTTCAACTTGGGTTGTACTTGCAATGGCAATGCTAGGTGAAGGAGATAAAGCGTGGAGAATATTTAATATGCTAAATCCTATAAATCACACTAAGTCTTATTTTGAATGTGAAAGATATAAAGTGGAACCATATGTAATAGCAGCTGATATATATGGAAGAGAGCCCTATGTAGGTAGAGGAGGATGGAGTTGGTATACAGGTGCTGCTGGATGGATGTATAGAGTAGCAATAGAAGGTATACTAGGACTTAAATTCAAAGGAAAAGAAGGATTTGTTGTAGAACCTAACATACCACATAGTTGGGAGTCTTTCCAAATGGAATACAATAAGGATAATTGCAAATATATTATAGACATAACTAGAGGAGATACTAAAAAGGTTATAGTTGATAACAAAGAATTAGATAACAATACAATACCTTTAATGGAAAGTGGAGTTCATAACGTAAAAGTTATAATATAAATAAAAAGATAATGATAAAAAGTTACTATTCTTCGATCATTATAAAAGACTGCTGATAAAAATTTTTATCAACAGTCTTTTTAAAATAAATTAAAAGTTTAGTTTATTTATGGAAGTCTTCATGAAATAAACTGTCATCATTGTAGGTATAATCAAATTCCCAAGTGGCAATATTATTACTTATAATAGGATCTGTAACATGGTTTGGAAGTTTAACACAACTTTTACCATCTTTTGAACAAGAATGGACTTGTTTAGGATCGCTATCCATAAATCCCCTTATATTAGGTGCATAAATAGAATTTTTTTTATCAGTTTTACCTGAGTAGTTATTTGTGTGATTACTCATAATTTTTTTCTCCTTTCTATATTTGAAGAAGCTTTTATATTAGTATTCCACAAAACCATAAAAACTTTAGAGGAAAATATAGAAAAGGAAAATACAAAAGTTATATACATATGATAATATAATTGTTATATAAAGGATTTAGTCTTATAATAATATATAATAAATATTTATTTATATTTAAAACTTAGGAAATTTAAAATAAAAATAAACTAAATGGAGGGATATTAACGTGCAAGAGGCAGAACAAAAAAAGGTTATTTTCAGTGGAATACAACCTTCAGGAGATTTAACTTTAGGAAACTATTTGGGAGCTTTAAAAAATTGGGTTAAACTTCAAGAAAAATATGATTGTTATTACTGTATAGTGGATATGCATGCTATAACTGTAAGACAAGAGCCAAAAGATCTAAGAAGAAGAACTTTAGAACTTCTTTCTATATACATTGCTGCTGGAATTGATCCAGAAAAAAATACATTATTTATACAATCACATGTTCCAGCTCATGCGGAATGTTCTTGGATTTTAAATTGTAATTCTTATATGGGTGAGCTTTCTAGAATGACACAATATAAAGATAAATCTCAAAAGTATGGAAACAACATAGGTGTAGGTTTATTTACATATCCAGTTTTAATGGCTTCAGATATATTATTATATCAAGCAGATTTAGTACCAGTGGGAAGAGATCAAAAACAACATTTAGAACTAACTCGTGATCTTGCAGAAAGATTTAATAATTCATACAGCCCGACTTTTAAAGTACCGGAACCATATATACCAGAAGCAGGTGCAAAAATTATGGATCTTCAAGAGCCAAACAAAAAAATGTCTAAGTCATCTGACAATCCTAATTCATATATTTTAATTATGGATCCGCCAGAAGTTATAAGAAAGAAAATTTCGAGAGCTGTAACTGATAGTTTAGGAACAGTTAAATACTCAGATGATCAACCTGGAGTTAAGAATTTAATCACAATATTAAGTGCAATTACAGGTGAGAGTATAGAAGAAATAGAAAAACATTATGAAGGACAAGGATATGCACAATTTAAAAAAGATGTAGCGGAAGCTATAGTTGGAGAATTAACTCCAATTCAAGAAAAAGTTAAAGAGCTAGTATCTAATAAAGAATACCTAGAAAGCATATTTAAAAAAGGTGCTGAAAAAGCTAACTATATAGCTAATAAAACTCTTAGAAAGATGCAAAAGAAAGTTGGATTTATTCCAAGATAAGAATAAATCCAAAGTTTAATTACAAAAACCTTAAGATAATTACTAGTGTAAGTTTATCTTAAGGTTTTTGATTCTAGTAAAAATATTTAAATCAAGTATTAAAGTTATTCATTAAGTATAAATTTTTCAATAACATGAGCAAGACCATCTTCTTCATTTGTATAAGTGACGTAATCTGCAATTTCTTTAACCTTTTCATGAGCATTGCCCATAGCAACTCCAAGACCTGCATACTTTATCATGTCTATATCATTCCCAGAGTCACCAATAGCTATAATTTCTTCACGTTTTATACCTAGTTTTTCACCAAGTATTTTTAAAGAAGAACCTTTATTAACTCCTTTCTCTTGAATTTCTAGTGTTCCTGATGAAGGTTTTAATACTGTGAAATTTTTTGTTAATTGATTTGGTAAAGAATTTTCATCTAATATTAAATTATCATTTCCATAGTAATCAGTAGAAGATGTGTATTCCATATTATGTCTTTTTATTATTTTCATTAAATGGTCTGTAAACTTTTTATTTTCGTTTATATATACAACTCTATTTATATAAATATCATCTTTTAAGGCATTAAAGTCTAATATTTTCATGGATATGTTAGATAAAAAAGATTCAATTTGAGTAGTTAAGTTCAGAGTTGGTGTAAGTATAATATCTTTAGATAATATATTTAATGTAATTTTCAAATCTTTAGCTACATTGTATATATAATTAAATTCTTTTAAGGTAATGGAACTTTCAAATAGAACGTGCTTATTTCCAAGACATTGAATAAGTCCACCACTACATGCAATACCATAATCATTATCTGAATTTAAATTTAGCTTAGTTGTATAGCGAATCAATCCTTCAATAGGGCGTCCAGTTATAAGTACAATTTTTATGCCCTTTTTTCTAGCTTTTTCAATGGTTTTTATAGTTTTGAGTGAAAGAGTTTTATCATTTTTTACTAAAGTGCCATCTATATCAATTCCAATAAGTTTATACATTTATCCATCCCCTATATTAACATTAAATCAATCTTCTTCGTTTAATATGAATTTATTTATAACGTGTGCAACTCCACTTTCATCATTAGTATAAGTAATATAATCAGCAGCTTTTTTTACATCAGGAAAAGCATTTTCCATAGCGACACCAAGTCCAGCATATTCAATCATATGAAGGTCATTCTCGGCATCACCTACACAAATAATTTCATCCTTATTTATGCCGAGTTTTTCTCCAAGACATTGGACACCGAAACCTTTATTTATTTTTTTATTAAGAAATTCTAAGAAGTTATCATGACTTCTCATAACGGTATATTTTTCATAAACTTCTTTAGGAAGATTATTCATTATAGAAGCAATCTGTTCTTTAGGACCTACAAATAAAATTTTTATTATTTCCACAGATTGATCTAACTCACTAAAAGGCATTTCTTCATATTCAACTTGATTCATGCCAATTTCTATAGCAGTAAATTTGTTGTATTTAGGCACAATACATTTATCAGTAGTAAGTGCGTGAACATAGATACCTAATTTTTTACTAAGGTTATATAAGTAACAAAGATCATCATATTCTAATAATGTTTTTGATATAATTTCATGTGTTCCAGCATTGACAACAATTGCACCGTTGCATGTTACGCAATAATTATCTTTATTATCTAAGGCTAATTCCTTTAAGTATTTAGAAATACCACTTATAAATCTGCCGGTTGCCAGGACAACTTTGACACCTTTTTTACTGGCTTTATTAATTGCAGTCTTATTTTTAGTTGTTATCATTTTATTACTATCCAAAAGAGTATTATCCATATCTAAAGCTATTAATTTATACATAAAAATCCCTCCAAATTTATAAAATTATTGTAGAAATTTAATTATTTTTAAAATAGAATAGTTTAATTATTTCTTAAGAATTAAAATTATCACAATAAGTAATAATTATATTATACCTTCATATATTAATTTAAATTCTATCACAGTTATTTTAGTAGTTACAACTTTTAGCAGGTCTATATTTGTGGTATTATATATGTTTGACAGGAATTTTTATTAAAGTTAAAATCATAAATGAACTGTAAAAATAAAGGAGAAAGAGGAGACGCAAGTGGCAAATTTGAGAAGCGAAATAGAAAAAAGAAGAACTTTTGCTATAATATCTCACCCGGATGCTGGTAAAACCACACTTACAGAAAAACTTCTATTATACGGAGGAGCTATAAGAGAAGCTGGGGCTGTTAAAGGTAGAAGAGCTTCAAAACATGCTGTATCTGACTGGATGGAAATAGAAAAGCAAAGAGGTATTTCTGTTACATCTTCAGTTTTACAATTTAACTATGACAATCATTGTATAAACATACTAGATACACCAGGTCACCAAGACTTTAGTGAAGATACATATAGAACTCTTATGGCTGCAGATAGTGCAGTAATGGTAATAGATGGGGCAAGAGGTGTAGAAGCGCAAACAAGAAAATTGTTCCATGTATGTAGTTTAAGAGATATACCTATATTTACTTTTATAAATAAGTTAGATAGAGAAGCAAGAGATCCTTTTGATTTGTTAGAAGATATAGAAGATGAACTTGGAATAAAGTCTTATCCTATGAATTGGCCAATAGGATGTGGAGCTCATTTTAAGGGTGTATATGATAGATTTAAAAAGCAAGTTTTACTGTTTAATGGTGGAAATCACGGTTCTAGTGCTGTAAGCATAATAGAAGGTAGTTTAGATGATGAAAATATTATAGAAACTATAGGAAAAGATCTTCATGAAAAGTTAATGGAAGAAATTGAACTTCTTGATGAAGCTGGAGAAGAATTTGATTTAGAAAAGATAGCAAATGGAGAATTAACTCCAATATTTTTTGGTAGTGCATTAACTAACTTTGGTGTTCAACCTTTTCTTGAAGGATTTTTAAAACTTACACCGCCTCCATTAAATAGACATTCGGATATTGGAGAAATTGATGCATTTAATGAGGAGTTTACAGCATTTGTATTTAAAATACAAGCTAACATGAATAAGGCTCATAGGGATAGAATTGCATTTATGAGAATTTGTTCAGGCAAGTTTACAAAAGGTATGGAAGTATTCCATATGGAGCAAGGTAAGAAGGTTAGACTTGCTCAACCTCAACAATTCTTAGCTGAGGAAAGAGAAATTGTAAATGAAGCTTATGCTGGAGATATAATTGGTGTATTTGATCCAGGTATGTTTAGAATAGGAGATACACTTTGCTCAGCATCAAATAAGTTTAGATTTGATGGTATCCCTGTATTTGCTCCAGAACATTTTGCAAGAGTAAAAACTGTAGATACTATGAAGAGAAAGCAGTTTATAAAAGGTATGACTGAAATTGCTCAAGAGGGTGCAATTCAAGTATTTAAAGAACTTCATATAGGAATTGAAGAAATAATAGTTGGTGTTGTTGGCGTACTTCAATTTGAAGTTTTAGAATATAGAATGAAAAATGAGTACAATGTTGATATTAAGATGGAAAGACTTCCATACAGATATATAAGATGGATTGAAGAAACAAAAATAAAACCAGATGACCTTAATATAACTAGTGATACAAAAGTAGTTAAGGATTTAAAAGATGAACAGTTACTTATTTTCAGTAATGATTGGGGAATAAACTGGGCATTAGAACATAACGATGGACTTGTACTATCAGATATAAGTAAAGCTTAATAAAATGAAAAAACCTTAAAGTCATAGAATAATGTTCTATTGAATTTTGAGGTTTTTTTATAGTATGAAGGAAAATAAAAAATTAAAGGTAGCGTATGCATACATTTGCGTAAGTTTGAAAAATTCATATAATAGTTAGAAAGGAATAGAATTTTAAGGGGGATTAAGCATGGAACATAAAGAGCAAAAAGAGGGTCTAAGTTCAAGTGGACTTAAAGTAATTGATTTAATACAAGTAGGAATAATGGCGGCAATAGTATTTGTTGCAACATCTATAGTTCATATTCCATCATTTATGGGAGTTGTTCATTTAGGTGATAGTATGGTATTTTTAGCTGCTGTACTTCTAGGAAGAAAAAAGGGAGCCATAGCATCAGCAATAGGAATGAGTTTATTTGATTTATTAAATGGATATATATTATGGGCCCCATTTACATTTTTCATAAAGGGATTAATGGGATATATAGCAGGATATATATGCTATAGAAAATCTTATTGTGAAAAAAACTTTATTAATAATTTATTTGGATTTACTATAGCTGGGATATTTATGATTGTAGCTTATTATTTAAGTGGTGTTGTAATGGCAAAATTCTTAGTTAGTAAAGCAGCTACATTAAATGAAGCATTTTTCATAGCTATAAAAGATATTCCAGGAAATATATCACAAGTAGTTGCTGGAATTATTATAGCCCTTCCATTAAGTTTGATATTAAAGAAAACAGTAAAATATTAGAGTTATTATTTAATTTCCTTATTTTAAATTTTATGGTAAAATAGTAATTATATAATATATTTGGATATATGTGAAGAAAATTTAAAGTGGGGGAATGTTGAATAACATGAAGTTTTACCAACCTGATTCCAAGAATCACATGGAAAAAGAATATCATAGATTAAAAGATGAATTTGAAACATATCAAAATTTTGCTGAAAGTACTATTCAAATGATAACTGAAAAGAATATAAAAATGGAAAAAAAGTTAGATGCTATGATTAATATAGTTGAAATTAGTAAATATATAAATACATCTCTTAGTAATGAAAATTTAATTCCTATGATTAATGATATGATAATAGGAATACTAGGAGCAACCTATTCTTCAATATATATAGTTGAAGATGGTGATTTAAAAATAAAAGCTACCAATATTGAAAATTTAAATTATGATTTTTATAATGATGAGGAATATAAAGAATTATTTAATGGAAAATATTTTATAATAAATTCTAAAAAACCTCTAATTAAAAAAGATGTTTTAAAGAATGATATACATTCCTTAATCGGAGTTCCCATATATTTAAGAGAAAAGTTTATAGGATATATAGTAGTAAAACATACTCTAAATAATTTTTTTAGTCATGATCACATAAATTTTATTCTAACTATAGCAAATCAGATAGCCATAGCATTAGAAAATAATTCCTTATACAATAAGATACGAGATATAGCTATTAGAGATCCTTTAATAGGAATATACAATAGAAAGCACTTTTTTTATATTGTAGAGAAAAAAATAAAAGAGGATAAAAATAGAAAACGTTTTGCCATAGTTATGATGGATATTGATGACTTTAAGAATGTAAATGATAAGTATGGTCATCAAGTAGGAGATGAGGTTCTAAAAAAGACAGGAAAAATTATCGTGGGCAATTTAAATAAATGCGATATAGTAGGACGTTATGGTGGAGAAGAAATAATTATGTATGTTTCAAATTTTAACAGTAAAGAAGAAGTATATAACGTCATTGATAGCATAAGAAGAAAAATAAGTGAAAATATTATTATGCATGAAGGCATGGAGGTATCTATTACTGCCAGCTTTGGAATTGGATATTATATGGAGGATGGAAAAACTTTGAATAGTGTAATATCTGTAGCAGATAATAGGTTATATATTGCTAAAGAATCAAATAAAAATATGGTAGTTCATAACTAAGCGGTGATTGAGATTCATCGCTATTTTTTTAATAAGATATTATTAACTTGTAAAGTTGAGGGTTGCATCTATGAATAGAAAAAAATTATTATGCTACATTGGGTGGACTTTTAGTTTTTTCTAAAATAAATTATATATGCTCCTAATAATATGATAAAAATAGTAAATAAAATAGACAAAGGTAAAGATGAAGTTATCATAGTTTATTTCATAATTATATAAAGAGAAATATGTGGATATATGAAAAAATAATAACACTTGATAATAGAAAAATATTTTTACAATCTGGAAGAGGATTTTCAAGAATGAAAAAAGCTTTTAAAGACATGGGAAAGGTTAAATTTATAAATTCTTTAAGAGATAATAGCTTTAAAGTAATTTATCCAGGAATATATGCATTATAAAGTAATAACAGTAAAATATAGGGTGATTAAATATTGATAGAAAATTCAGAATATTGTATAATTGGTGTAAGAAATTCATAATTAAAAATAAATAAAGAGGAGTGGTTGACATGTTGCATATTTTTTGTGATGGAAAAGGAACTGGAAAAACTAAGTCATTAATTGAATCTGCAAATAAAATGGCGATTAATTCAAAAGGGAATGTTGTTTATATTGATGATGATAACGGGCCTATTTTTCAATTAGATAATAAAATTAGGTTTATTTCAACAGAAGAGTATGATTTAAAAGATAGTAATCATTTTTATGGATTTTTGTGCGGTATTTTATCTCAAGACTATGATGTATCAGTTGTGTATGTAGATGGATTATTTAACATCATAGAGGGAAGGATAGATAATACGG
Source organism: Clostridium massiliodielmoense (assembly GCF_900176615.1). Lineage (GTDB taxonomy): Bacteria > Bacillota > Clostridia > Clostridiales > Clostridiaceae > Clostridium_H > Clostridium_H massiliodielmoense. Next base: position 1,364,525 of record NZ_FXLO01000009.1, on the reverse strand, counting down.
CACATTTGTTTTCTAAGATAGAAAAATTAGCACATAAGTATGATGTTGACTTTTATTTTAATATAAATATTGAAAGACATAAAGTTCCTGAATTTATAAAGAAGTATGTAGCTTAATAATATATAGCAAATTAAATCATTTATTCCCTTGCATTTTTGGGAATTTATTTATATAATAGTACCTAAATGAATAAAGAAGAAAGATTTTGATGGAAAGAAGTAGCTTTATGATTCATAAAGAGAACTAGTGGTTGGTGGAAACTAGTTGATGAGTTTAGTGAAATACATTCTTGAATTTTATACTGAACGGTTTAAGACTAAGTAGGTTGTTACGGATATCCCAACGTTATAGGGAAATGAGCGAATATGTATGAACATATTAACTTGGGTGGTACCACGGAAAAAATTCGTCCCTTTATATTAATTTATAAAGGGGCTTTTTATTTTATAAAAACAAATTGAATTAGGAGGAACAAGAATGGAAAATATAAATGTATTTGATACGTTAATGGAACGTGGATACATAAAACAGACAACACATGAAGAAGAAATAAGAGAATTATTAGGAAAAGAGAAAATTACATTTTATATAGGATTTGACCCAACAGCAGATAGCTTACATGTAGGACATTTTATTGCTATGATGTTTATGGCTCATATGCAAAAGGCAGGACATAGACCAATTGCATTAGTTGGTGGTGGAACTGCAATGATTGGAGATCCAAGTGGAAAGACAGATATGAGAAAGATGCTTACTAAAGAGCAAATAGATATTCATGTTGCTGGCATAAAGAAACAACTTTCAAGATTTATAGATTTTTCAGATGGAAAAGCTATATTAGTAAATAATGCTGATTGGCTTTTAGATGCTAAATATGTAGAATTTATAAGAGAAATAGGAGTTCATTTTTCAGTAAATAAAATGCTTACAGCTGAATGTTTTAAACAAAGATTAGAAAAGGGATTATCTTTCTTAGAATTTAACTACATGTTAATGCAAGCTTATGATTTCTTAGAATTAAACAGAAAATATGGTTGTATTATGGAACTTGGCGGAGATGACCAATGGTCAAATATGATTGCTGGAATGGATCTTATAAGAAGAAAAGAAAGAAAACCAGCTTTTGCAATGACTTGTAGTCTTTTAACAAACAGTGAAGGTCAAAAAATGGGTAAAACAGTAGGTGGAGCATTATGGCTTAATGCTGAAAAAACTTCTCCATATGATTTCTATCAATACTGGAGAAATGTAGCTGATGCAGATGTTGAAAAATGTTTATCATTACTTACTTTTGTACCTATGGATGAAGTTAGAAGATTAAGTTCTCTTGAAGGTTCTGCTATAAACGAAGCTAAAAAAGTTTTAGCATTTGAAGTAACTAAACTTGTTCATGGCGAAGAAGAAGCTAAAAAAGCACAAACAGCAGCAGAGGCACTATTTAGTGGTGGAGCTGATATGAGCAATGTTCCAACTATTGAAATAGAAAAAGAAGCTGTAGGAACATCACTATTAGAAATACTTCTAAATGGTAAAGCAATCCCATCTAAAAAAGAAGGAAGAAGATTGATAGAACAAGGTGGACTTTACATGAATGATGAAAATGTAACAGATCCAAATACTGTATTACAAGAATTAGATTTAAAAGATGGAAGTGCATTAATTAAAAAAGGAAAGAAAAAGTACTATAGAATAGTTGTAAAATAAAAATATAGTTTTAGTAAATGTGGGCTATGCCCACATTTTTTTATGAATATTTTTCTAATTACTACGATAACTAATAAATAGTATATTTTATAAAGGATGTGAAACTCATGGCAGTTATTTCAAATATAAGTAATGCTTACAATGTAAATTCAGGTAAGAGCCATAAAAAATTATCTTTTGATATAGGAGAAAAGTTTTTGGCTAGAATAATAAATATAGATGGTGAAACAAATGAAGCCATACTAAAGCTTTTAGATGGATGGCAATTTTCAGCACAAATAAAAGAGCCTATAGATTTCACGCCAAATGGATTAGTAAAGTTTGTAGTTGAAGGATATGATAAGGGGAAAATATTATTACAACTTCTTAGTGAAGGAAATGAAAAGAGTGATCAATCTTTAATAGAGATTTTAGAGGAACAAGGTATAAATGTAAAAAAAGAAGATTATAATATTTTAGAAAAGATGATAAAATATAATATGCCACTAACTAAAGAAAACATTTCAAAGATGAAAACTTTAGTAGAATTCCAAAATAAAATTAATGAAAGTCCAAATGAAGAAGAACAGTTTATTGAAAAATATTTAAACAATAAAAATATTGATATAAGTAGTAAAGAAGGAAAAAACATTAAAGATATATTAAAGGGATTTTTTAAAGAATTCAAAAAGCTAAATTCTGATGAAATTTTTACATTGGTTCAAAATAAAATAGAGCTTACAGAAGAAAATATAAAAAGCTTTAACAATATAAATAAAGGTTGTATGACTATATATGAAGAAATATTAGATGGTAAAAGTGTTTTAAATGAATTTGAAAATGAAATCTCTTCAAAAGAAATAGAAAGTAATAATATCAATAATACAAATAATGAAACTCAAAATTTAAATGATGATTTGGACGAAAATTCAAACAGTACTTTAAACAAAAACAATGCCTATAATTCAAAAGCTTATATAAATGATAAAAAAGTTATGGATGGAAAAGAGATTCTAAGAAGACTATTAGAAGTAGAAGGAGAAAATAAAAACTTAAGTGAAGAGAATGTAAACTTAAAGGAAATATCTCCAAAAGAATTACAAAGTGAAAATAATAATATACAAGAAAAAATAAATTCTCAGGATAAAACTGTAGAAACAAAAACCACTACTAATAGTGCAGAAACTAAAGTAGATGAACAATACAAAGGTCAAGAGGCACAAATAGAAAAGAAAGTATTAGATAAGTTAAATAACAAGCCGGTGGAAATAGCTAAAAATGTTAAAGAACAGATAGAAAATAAAACAAACGAAATGAAACAAATAATAAAGCATGTTTTAGGGGAAAATTCGGAAAGAGATTCTTCTATTTTGGGAAAAGTTTTTCAAAGTTTGCAAGGTAAAATGAATGATTTTAAGGTTTTCAATTCACTGTCAAATCAATATTATTATTTGGATGTTCCAGTAAATGTAAATGAGCAACAATATCCATGTAAATTGATAATAAAAGATGATAGAAAAAACGGTAAAAAAATAGATTCAACTAATGTTAAATTTGCAGTTTGTGTAAAAACTATAAATATGGGAGTTGTGGATGCCTATATAAAGGTTATGAATTCAAATATAAATATTAATATAAAGTGTGAAGACAAGTGGGTAAAATATTTAGAAAAATCTAAAGATAAAATAATAAATAAGTTAAATGAAATAGGATACATGGTAGGAGTTAAAGTGGATCAAAGACAGAGTGAAGTGAATTTAGTCGAATGTAATGATTTCTTTGAAGATAGTGATTTTGCAAGAATAAACTTTAAAGTATAAGTTAAAATTGGAGTGTTTATTATGGATAAGTCCAATAGAAAAAAGGCAGCAGCCTTAAAATATGAAATGAATTATGATGCACCTATAGTTAGTGCAGCTGGCATGGGACATGTAGCTGATAAAATTATTGAAGAAGCTGAAAAAAGTGAAGTGCCTGTGGTGTATAATAAAGAATTAGCAGAACTATTAACAAATGTTGATGTAGGAAGCTATATACCAGAAGAACTATATAATGCAGTAGCAGAAGTAATAGCTTATATAATGGACGTAGATAAACTTGCTAATGGAAGGTGATAAAGTTTGGCGCTGTATGCAATATCAGATTTACATTTATCTTTAAATTGTGATAAACCTATGGATGTGTTTGGAGACCATTGGATGAATCATGATAATAGAATAAAGGAAAATTGGATAAATAAAATTACAAATGAAGATACTGTTTTAATAGCAGGAGACATCTCATGGTCAATGAAAATGGAAGATGGAATGGCAGATTTAGAGTGGATACATAAGTTGCCAGGAAGAAAAATAATTTCAAAAGGAAACCATGATTATTGGTGGGGAAGTATAAGTAAATTAAATAGTTTATATGATGACATGTTATTTATACAAAATAACTTTTTTATATATGAAGATTATGCTATATGTGGCACAAGAGGATGGACCCCGCCAGCTGATAAGTATAGTGAGCATGATGATAAAATATACAAAAGAGAGCAAATAAGATTAAAAATTTCTCTGGATGCTGCTAAAAAGGCGGGATATGAAAAAATAATAGTCATGATTCATTATCCACCTGTAAATGACAAATTTCAAAAGAATGAATTAACGGAAATATTTAATGAGTATAATGTAGAAAAAGTTATATATGGACATTTACATGGACCATCTTTAAAGACTATATTTGAAGGAAAACATGAGGGAGTGGAATATATTATGACTTCATGTGATTATATAGATTTTGATCCAATAAAAATATTATAGAAATTAAATAAAAAATATTATTAAAGTATCCTATAAAATAGATTGTTGTAACGATTTATTTTATAGGATATATTTATTGTGAATAATTATTTATCAAACAAGGAAGAAAAGAATCCTTTTTTCTTTTGTGGTTTTTTATTATTAAAATTTTTATGAGATTGTTCAGGTGTTTTTATTAAATCTCTTTGATCACGTGCAAGATCTTTAATTTTTCTATCGGCAGCTTGGGAAGTTATAACGTTACCAAACCATAGTAGTGCATCTTTATCATTTTTAATACGTCTATTAAGTTCTCCTATAAGGTACATTACAGTAAATCTTTTCATACCGAATATAGGAAAGTCTTCATTAAAGTAGGCTTCTTTAAAACCTTCTAGGGCTTCTCTTAGATAAAGTTGTTCATTTTCGTTGTCATCTTTAAGTCTATACATCCATGAAAGTTTTAAACAATTCATGGCTTTTTGGCTATCGCGGGCATCCATATAGAAATAATTTAATAAAGAAAGCTTATAACGTTCAATAGCTATATCTATATTATAAGGTACAGGGTACTCCCTTCCTTTCCATTTAGATGTTATATTATTTAAAATATCATCTTTTTGATAACTACGAATTTTTACAAAATCCGATTTCATAGCAGCATAACCGCAAGTATTACATAACCAAACATCATAGAAATAAGGATTTATTAATTCATATCGAATAAAAAAGTCACTATCCCTACTTTTCATTTTATAGGAAGAAGTTTTTAAGGCTTTTACTGTAAATTCATTATCACAAATAGGACATGAAATTTTTTTATCATATAAATGGTGAATTTCTTTTGGGGTATTATCTTCTATAATATCTTCTTGCTCTATTTTATTTTTAGTTCTATATAGTTCAATATCATTTATGTTATCAAATCCAAGTTTATCTAATCCAGCAAAAATATTTTTCATTATTGTTTTTTCACCTCAGAGTATAAAAATTTACCATTAATAAATTATATCAAACTTCTATATAAAAATCATGTTATTGAAAACAATTGTTTAAGTATATATCATATATTATAATTATATTGTAAGTTTAGAATAATACTAAAGTTGTGAAATACATATATAAAGGGTGGGGAATATGGCAGTTAGAAAATGGAATGAATTTCGAATACCCTATGAGCAAGCTGTAGAGGAGTTAAAAGTTAAGTTCAAAAGTATTAGAAGAGAATATAGGAGAAAAAATGAAAATTCACCTATAGAGTTTGTAACAGGAAGGGTAAAAGAATTGTCCAGTATGCTTGAAAAAGCAAATAAGTTTAACATACCTATAGAACGTATTGAATATGAACTGGAGGATATAGCGGGAATTAGAATAATGTGTCAGTTCGTGGATGATATTTATAGAGTTGTAGATCTTATTAGAAAAAGAAGGGATATGCAAATAATGTATGAAAAGGATTATATAACTGATGTTAAGGCAAGTGGTTATAGAAGTTATCATATAATTGTTAAATATCCTGTAAATATGGCTGATGGAGTAAAAGAAATATTAGCAGAATTTCAGATAAGGACACTTGCCATGAATTTTTGGGCCACAGTTGAACATTCTCTAAATTATAAATATAAGCATAAAATACCAGGAGAAATAAAAGATAAATTAAAAAGTGCGGCAGATGCAGCATTTAAATTAGATACTGAAATGCTTGAAATAAAAGATGAAATAATGGATGCACAAAAATTATTTGAGGTTAAATCAAGTTTAGTATCAGATATTATGAATAATATTTTTGCTTTGATATCGTCAGGAAGAACGGTAGAAGCAGAGAGTTTCCAAAATCAATTAAATGATGTACTATCGGAGGGAGAAGTTTTTGAATTAAATGCTTTACTTAAATCCACAGAAAAAAGTTTAAAAATATATAAATAATTAAAACCTACAACCATATTCAATGATTGTAGGTTTATTTTTAGGATTATTTTGCTACTATATTTACAAGACTACCTTTAACAACTATTACTTTTATTATATTCTTTCCTTGAAGAAGTTCTTTAATAGTTTCATTATTAAGTGCGGCTTCTTTTATTTCTTCTTCTGTAAGATTTGTTGCTATATTCATTCTAGCTTTTATTTTACCAAGAATTTGTATAGCTATTTCTACTTCATCTTTAACTAAAGCTTTAGGATCAAACTTTGGCCAAGAATTAGTGAATACTGAAGATGTATTTCCTAAAAGCTCCCATTGTTCTTCAGAGAAATGTGGAGCAAAAGGAGATAGAAGTTTAACATAATCAATTAAAGCTTCTTTTAAGAATTCAATATTTAAGTTTTCCTCATTTAAATATTTTGATAAAGAATTAGTATATTCCATTATTCTAGCAATAGCAGTATTAAATTGGAATTTATCTGTATCTTCAGTAACATGTTGTATTGCGTAATGTCTTGCATAATTTAATTCTTTTTCAGATTTTTCCATAGTTGTTTTTGTATTTTTAGAGTTATTAAGTTCTTCTCTAGCATCAGTTAAAATTCTTTCAACTTTATCTATAAATTTGCCCATTGATTTTATAGCATCATCTGACCATGCGCCACCTTCAGAGTAAGCAAAACCAAACATTAAGTACATTCTAAATACATCAGCACCATATTCCTTAATGTAATCATCTGGAGCTATAGTGTTTCCTTTAGATTTACTCATTTTAAATCCATCTGGTCCTAATATTAATCCCTGGTGAGTAAGAGATTTAAATGGTTCATCAAAGTTTAAGTATCCCATATCTCTAAGAGCTTTTGTTATAAATCTTGCATAAAGAAGATGCATACAAGCGTGTTCAGGTCCACCAACATATTTATCTACTGGAAGCATTTTATTAACTTTATCTGTATCAAATGCTTTTTCAGAGTTATTGTTATCAACATATCTTAGATAATACCATGAAGAACATACAAATGTATCTAAAGTATCAGTTTCACGAATAGCATGACCTCCACATTTAGGACAAGTAGTATGTAAGAATTCTTCACTTTTAGATAATGGTGATTTCCCATCTGGAGTAAATTCTATGTTATATGGAAGTTTAATTGGTAGTTGTTCTTCAGGAATAGCTACAGTTCCACATTTATCACAATAAACTATAGGAATTGGAGCACCCCAATATCTTTGTCTTGATACAAGCCAGTCACGAAGTCTATAGTTTATTTTCCAATCTCCAAGTTTTTGTTCTTGTAGTTTTTTCACAATAGATTCCTTAGCTTTATCACCATATAAACCATCAAAATCTCCACTGTTGACTAGAGGGCCATATTCAGTGAATGGAAGAGAATCGCCACCTTCAACCACTCGTACAATTGGAAGATGATATTTAGTTGCAAAAGCATAGTCACGTTCATCGTGAGCTGGAACTGCCATTACACAACCAGTACCATATGTTGCAAGAACATAGTCGCCTATCCAAATTGGAACTTTATTACCGTTTATAGGGTTTATAGCATATGATCCTGTAAATACTCCTGTCTTTTCTCTTGTTGAAGACTGTCTTTCTATATCTGATTGTTTTTGAGCTTCTAGTTTATATTCTTCAACGGCAGCTTTATTTTCTTCAGTTGTAAGACTGTCGACAAGTTCATTTTCAGGAGCTAGCACTACATAAGTAACACCATTTAGAGTATCTACTCTTGTAGTGAATACATCAAATGTTATATCGGAGTTATCTACTTTAAAAGTTGCTTCTACACCTTTTGATTTTCCAATCCAGTGTTTTTGCATTGCCTTAGTTTTTTCAGGCCAATCAAGTTCATCTAGTTTTTCTAAAAGTTCATCAGCATAATCAGTTATCTTTAAGAACCATTGAGTTAATGCTTTCTTTTCAACTAGAGAATCACATCTTTCACAGTGACCATCTAAAACTTGTTCGTTAGCTAAAACTGTATTACAGCTAGGGCACCAATTTACTGGAGCATTTTTTCTGTATGCAAGACCTTTTTCGTATAATTTTAAGAATACCCATTGAGTCCATTTATAGTAGTCAGGAAGACAAGTTACTATTTCGTGATCCCAGTTAAACATAGCTCCCATTGATCTTAATTGTTCTTCCATGTTTTCTATATTTTTCATTGTTGAATCTTGAGGATGAATTCCTGTCTTTATTGCAAAGTTTTCAGCAGGAAGTCCAAATGCATCAAAACCCATTGGCTGAAATACATTATAACCATTCATTTTTTTAAATCTTGCCCAAGAATCTGTTGGGCCATAGTTAAACCAGTGACCAGCATGCAATTTTGCAGCTGATGGATAAGAGAACATTTCAAGTACGTATAATTTTTCACCTGGAGCATTTTCATCAAAATTATGAAGTCCAGATTCTTCCCATTTTTTTTGCCATTTTTTATCTACTGTTGTTCCGTAGTTTCCCATAAAATAACCTCCTTATAGATTTAAAATATTAATTTAAAATAAAAAACCTCTCATCTCTTTTAATAAAGAGACGAAAGGTATAATTTTCCGCGGTACCACTCTAATTAAGCTTAAAGCTTAAGCTTCACTTTAAAAATATAACGGTTTAATCCGTATCTGCTTTTTACAGATAAGCTCAAAGGCAAGTTCATATTTTATCAATGTTGTCTTGCAACCACCGACAACTCTCTGGAATTGAAAAAAATACTACTACTCCTCTTCAATGCAATAACATATAACTTTTGTTTTTTAATTATAGAGTAAATAGGAAATACTGTCAAGTGCATTTATATATAAATCAAGTAATATGTGTATTATACCAAATATAAGGAGGTTTTATTCGATATATGTATAAGATTTATTAATATAGAGTATTTTGGTATACTAAATGTATAAAGGATTAATACAAATTTACAAGTAAGGGGAGATACACATGGAAAAAGATACATTACAAGAAGAATCAATGGAAGATATTATGGAAGTCATAGATAAAACTATGGAGCCGATTTATGTTGGGGATATCGTTGAGGGAGAAGTAATTTCTGTATCTCAAAATGAAGTCTTAGTGAATATTGGATACATAACTGATGGAGTTATAAAAAAGAGTGAAGTGTGTAGTGATGAAGAAGAACTTATGAATGTTTTAAAACAAGGTGATAAGGTAGAAGTATATATAGTTAAATTAAATGATGGAGAAGGTAATGTAGTATTATCTAAAAAGAAAGCTGATATTGCTAAAACATGGAGTACATTAAAATATGCATTTAAAAATGGAACAATATTAGAAACTAAAGTAGATGAGGTTGTAAAAGGCGGAGTTGTAAGTTATATAAGTGGAATAAGAGCATTTATACCAGCATCTCAAATATCAGCAAATTTTGTTAAGAATCTAAAATTATTTTTAGGTAAAACTTTAAAAGTTAAAGTAATTGAATTTAATGAGCATAAAAATAAAGTAGTTTTATCAGGTAAAGAAGTTGAGTTAAAGGAAAGAGAAGAAAAGAAACAAAAGGTTTTAGATTCTCTTAAAAATGGAGAAAAAAGAAATGGAGTTGTAAGAAGACTTGCAAAGTTTGGAGCATTTGTAGATTTAGGGGGAGTAGATGGATTAATTCATAATTCAGATTTATCTTGGAAAAGGGTAAATGATCCTTCAGAAATTGTAAAGGTTGGAGATAAAGTAGAAGTTTATGTACTTGATTTTAATAAAGAGACAGGGAAAATTGCATTAAGTCTTAAAAATATAGAAGAAGATCCATGGAATAATGTTTCTTCTAAGTTTAAAGTTAATGATGTAGTTGAAGGAAAAGTTGTAAAACTCTTAGATTTTGGTGCATTTGTTGAAATTGAAGATGGAGTAGAAGGATTAGTTCATATTACAGAAATAACTGATGAAAATATAGCAAAACCTTCAGATGTTTTAAAGAAAGGTAATAAAGTAAAAGTAAAAATACTTGAAATAAATGAAAAGGATAAGAGAATAGCTTTATCAATTAAAGATGGTGAAAATAAGGTTGCAGAAGAGATAGAAAAGTATAGTGACGAAGATGAAGGAAACTTTGCTTTTGCAGATTTGCTAAAGAATTTTAAATTTTAGTTTTAACATATAAAAATTAATATATTTTATTAATAAATTAAAGAGGCTTCTAGTAAAGAAGCCTCTTTAAAATTTAGTTTATACAGTTTGGCTGCCCAAGCAGGATTCGAACCTACGGAGTGCCTGAGTCAGAGTCAGGTGCCTTACCGCTTGGCTATTGGGCAATATTTCAAATATTAACAGTTATAAATTATACCATTTTTTTATAAAAAGTCAATATTTTATATGAAATTAGAATTTAGATGCAAAGTGTTTATTATAATAAGATACAAATAATGTTAATACATAGTCGAATACAAAGAAGATTATTTCACCAAAGATTATAAGAGTGTATATAGGAAAGTAAATTTTATAGGAACTGAAATCTCCAATAAACAATGTTTTGTATAAATAAAATAGTATAAACATAGAAACATTAAAATAAATAAGTTTTAAAAATAACTCTAATGGGACATTATTAAAATGTTCTATATAATATTTTACAAAACCATATAGTCCGAAAAATAATATATATATAAAAACTATTTCTTTAGGTGTTACTATAAAAAAGCTTAAAATAGAACTGGCAACAAAGACTAATATACCAGTTTTTACTCCCAAACTAATAATTGAAAGTAGTATTATAAAAGAAGTTATTGTCATTAAGGATAATTTATTAGTTGGTATTATAGAACTTAAATAAATAAAAATTAATGTTAAAGCTATAAGTATTCCACCTTTAGTAATGTTGGACACCTTCATAATTAAAACATCTCCTTTAACAACAAGAAATTATATTACCGTCACAACAACATTCACACATACTATCTAGACACCAAAGTTTCACACAAAAATCACAGAAATCTGAATCACTTCTACGAGTAGTATTATATCCTTGTCTAAATGTATTATTCCTATTTTGAAGCATATTTAAAGCATTAGCATATTCCTTATTATATGGATCTAAATTGCAAGCTATACTTATATAATTAAGTCCAGCATCATACCATCCTTTTTTTAAGTTAATTAATCCCATTAAATAATTCCACTCAGCATTATGATTTGATATATTATTTAGCTGTGCCTCAGCATAATTTATATCACCTTTGTTTATATGCATTCTAATTTCATTAAATGATGTGGATTTTGTGAAGCTGTCAGAATTATTATTAAATGAGGTGTTTTGATGATTTTTAATAAGATAATCATGAGCTTCATTTAATTCACGCATTTTTTCTTCTGCAAGATCTTTTAAGGGGTTATCTCCGTATTGATCAGGATGATATTTTTTTGCAAGTCTCCTATAAGCTTGTTTAATTTCTTCTTCTGTAGCATTTTCATTTATTTCAAGAATTTCATAAGGATTTTTCATTGTTGGTTTCGCTCCTTTTAAATATTATATTCATTTTTTCAAGTAAACCATATTGAAGAATATTTTCAAGTAAATCATAGTTCTTTTTTATAGGGAGATTTCTAAAAAAGTTATAACATTCTCTTGCACAATTACAAAGAATGAAATCGATTCTAGAACTTACGGTTTTTATTAGTTCTGAGTATGGTAAATCATCTTTATTTATACATATATTAATAGGATTAAACTTATGACTTTTCATATCTTTTTCTAAATCATCATAAGCGTCTATAATATATATCCATTTTCCTAAATTATATCCTAACCAATATAAGTCAAGTTTATAATCTGAGTCTTCTATATAGTAAGATATAATAAATCCAGTTAAATCAGCAAAAGGATGAGCAAATTCATCTAAATTTTTATTTTCAGGATTTTTTTCTAAAGAATTTAATTCACTTAGTTTTTTTTCAATATAGTTTTTAAGTTCAGTGTAATCATGCTGATTTTTTAAGTGTTTTTTTAATACAAATGAAAGTAACTTGCTTTGTAATGAATTGTCATCATTATAATCATCTAAAAGTTTATAGTACGTTAAACATACATTACAAAATGCTGCATAATCTAAAGCGTTATTATTTATAATAAAGATTCTATTTTTTATTGGATGGATTATACAAGTTCCTTTATTATATTGAGTTATAGTTTTATTTAAGGAATCTAAAAGTATTGATAAAAATGTCATATCATAGTTTAATGATAGTCTTGGAAGATTTCCAAAATTATTTTTTAACGACAAACACAGTCCACAATAATATGCTTTAAATTTTTCATAATCCTTTATTTTAAGTTCCATTTTACATGGAAAAACGTAGCCAAACATATTATTTAGATTTTCTTTCTTCTATTAGTTCATATATAGTTTTAGAGGTTGTATCATTCATAGTATACCCTAAAATAGATACAATTTCTTTTAATTCTTCTTCCACGGAGGTTTCAATTTCTATATATGGGAATGGACAAAAACTTTTTTCGTTTATATCAATTTCCACAAGAGTGTTTTTATATTTATAACTTTCTCTATATTTTTTTATGGATTCAAACAATTTTAAGCCAAGAGACTTAAAAATATTTGCCCCATCTTCTGCATTATTAATAATTACTTCATTTTCACTCATTACTTTGTATTTATCTTGACTTAAAAGTTTTTTTGTAGTCATAAAGTAAACATTTTTATTATTAAGTTCATCTTTTACTATTCTAATTCGTGCATATCCACGTTCCTTTAAAAGGTTTCTATTTTCAAAATCATATATGTTGTTAATTTGATTTTCTTGTTTTACTTTAGTTGCTCCTATGGATAACATTTTTGCTCTTACATCATCTACATTAATGTCTATTATTCTAGTTTCAATTTCTTTCAATTTAATTCACCTCATTTTTACTTATTTTATAATTATAACATAAATAAAAAATGCCATAACCATAAAAAATTTTATGATATAATTAATGCATAGCTATTATGATTTTTAGGAGTGAAGAATTTGGAGTATATAAATGATATTACTATAAATGAAGCTGTAGTACATATTCTTGATAACAATTCTGATGAGCCAATTTTAAATGAGTATAAATTAGAATTAAATGATGAAGTGTACACATTTTTAACTAAGCATATACAAAAGTGTTTTAAGGATGAAGAACTTAAATATGCTATTTTTAATAAGGAAAGAAATATTGTTAAAGATATTTCACAGGAATTTTTAAATAAAGAGTGTGATTTTTTAGAAGCTTCAAAAGAGCTTGCAAGACAGATGTTTATACTCATGAGATCAAAGGGAAGTATAGCATCCTGTGATCTTGTTGTAGTACATATATCTACAGAGTATGGCTCAATGCTTGGAGTTATGAAGATGGATTATATAAAAAACTATTTTCATACAGTAGAGGTAGTAGATCAAAAAATAGATATTAATATAATTCCACAGTACACAGGGTTACCAGCAAGTGGACAAAAAATAAATAAATGTGCTTTTATTAAACCAATTAGAGAAGATAATGAATATGACTTAATGGTTATAGATAAGCAAACTAAAAATAAAAAAAGTGAAGAGTATGGTTCAAATTATTTTATAGGAAATTATTTAGGATGTAAAGTAATAGACAATGAAAGAGATATTACAAAGAGTTTTGTTGAAACTGCAGAAAAATGGACTAGAACAAATTTGAAAGAAAATGCAGAAGCTCAAGAAAATGTTAGAAACACTATTAAGAAGAAACTTCGTGAAGAACAGGAGTTTAATGTAAAAGAAGTTGCAGAAGATTTGTTTGGAGATGAAACAGTTGCTAAAGAAAGTTTTGTAAACTTTGTTAAAGAAGAAGGTGGAGTTGAAAAAGTAGCTGTAGATAAAGAATGGGTGGATAAAAAATTTAAGAGAATAAGGCTTAAAATTGATAAGGATATAGATATATATTTAAATGAAGACGCATATAACGATAATAGCAGATTTGAGATAAAGAGAAATGGAGATGGAACCATTAATATGGTTATAAAACATATATCTAATTATATAGAAAAGTAGTAATGAAAATATAAGAAAAGGATATTGCTTTTCAGCAATATCCTTTCTTTTGTACTTAAAGATTAAAGTCTGTTGTTTGAACCAAAAACATTAACGATCTTCTTTTCAACTAGACCTTTGATTAATTCTTTTCCAGGTCCGAAGTATTTTCTTGGGTCAAACTCAGATGGGTTTTCTCCTAATGATTTTCTGACACCAGCAGTCATAGCAAGTCTTAAGTCAGTATCAACATTTATTTTGCATACTGCCATAGAAGCAGCTTTTCTTAACATTTCAGCTGGAACTCCTTTTGCTTTTGAAGGAATGTCTCCACCAAATTCATTACAAATCTTAACAACTTCAGCATCAACTGAAGAAGCACCATGAAGAACTATAGGGAATCCAGGTAACTTATTTTGAATTTCTTCTAAAATATCAAATTTTAATTCAGCTTCACCTTCAAATTTAAAGGCACCGTGGCTAGTTCCAATGGCGATAGCAAGGGAATCACAACCAGTTCTATTAACGAAATCAACTGCTTGGTCTGGTTCAGTATAAACATGTACATCGCTCTTTACATCTTCTTCTATTCCAGCAAGAACTCCAAGTTCAGCTTCTACAACTACTCCGTGAGCATGAGCATAATCAACAACTTCTTTAGTTTTTCTTACGTTTTCTTCATAATCTAGATGAGAACCATCAAACATTACAGAAGTAAATCCATTTTCCACACAAACCTTTATAGTTCCTAGGTCAGGACCGTGATCTAAGTGAAGAGCCATATCAACTCCGCTATCCTCTGCAGCAGCCTCTACTAAAGCTCTTACATATTTAGGACCAGCATAGTTTAATGCTCCCTTAGAAACTTGGATTATTACAGGAGATTTTTGTGCTTTGGCAGCCTCAACGATACCTTGAAGTATTTCCATATTATTCATATTGAAAGCACCAATAGCATAATTCCCCTCATAAGCTTTTTTAAACATTTCTTTAGTTGTTACTAATGCCATACTAATTCCACCTTCCAAATAATTATTAGGATTATATTATCTTTAGTTATATTTTAGAGACTAATGCTATCAAAGTTATTATACCCTATTAATAATATATTTACCATAGCGTATAATGTAATAAAAACGTAAACATAATAAAAAAAATTGTCTAAAAAACATTGGTTATGTTTACTTTTTGGATTTCTGTAATTTCTTTCAATAAAAACTTGATTTCATGTATGGAAGCTAAGGATTCAACCTTATCTTCATATTTTATATATTGAGTTAATTGTAATAATTCAGAGCTTATAGATTCTACATGTACATGATGTATATAAGCTGTAACTAATTTGGAATCTTTTTTCCAGTGTTCCAAAAAATCTATAGAGTTATCGTATGCCTTTTTCCATTGATCATCTGAAACCATTTCTTCCAATACATTGATTTTTTCTTCATAATAATAGTATTTTGTGTTGAGATAATGTATTGAAATTGATATAGTAATAATTAGAAGTATAAATATTACAAATGAGGTAAAGATATTTTTCATTTACTACGCTCCTCTCAACTTTAATTAATATCATCATTTAGTTGACAGAAAAATTGTCCACTGGAATCTAAGGTAGCTAAAAATACTTCTTTTTCAGAAGCTACATTATTAGATTTTAACTGAGTATATAGCCAGTTATTATCTTTATGTAACATTTTTAAGTTATGCTCATGAATTTTACCATCTAGGATTAAGGTTACAGGTAAGCTTTCTTCTGGACGTACTATATTTAAATCTTCTCTGGTTGCAGGCGTTACTTTGCTTTTGGGAATTATAGACAACTGTCCACTGGTCTCTAATATTGCATATTCAATATCTGATATATTATAGTAACCACATAATCGTATTTTTTCTATTAAATCATTAAATCCTATCCTTTGATTGCGAAGTTCTTTTATATTTATTTTTCCACGTTCAATTAATATGCTAGGAATACCAGTTAAAATTGAACTAAATTTTTCACTTTTTAATTCTAGTAAAGTAATTATTGATTGCATTACAAGTAATGTGATTATAGGTATGATACCATGAATAAGTGGAATCCTAAGATCCTGCATAGGTAATGAAGCGAGATCAGATATCATTATTGCAATAACAAGTTCAAATGGTTCCAATTGACTAATTTGTCTTTTACCCATTAAACGCATAACAATTACTACTAAAATGTACAAAATAATTGTTCTTACAAGCACTATAAACATAAAAAAACTCCTTTCATAAATTTATTTTTTCCTAAAACGATAAATTTATGAAAGGAAATTATGAATATTTAGTAATAAAATAAAATATGAAAAATATTTTTACATCTATTTATGGAGGGATATTATGTGTAATATAAATATAACTTTTAAAGATAATAAGAAAATTTGCGTAAGTAAGGGTACAAATTTATATGAAATATCAAAGATTGCTGATGAAGCAGATGATAAAACTCCAATACTTGCATGGTTTAATGGAAAGATATATGAGCTTAATCATGAAGTATATGAAGATGGCAACTTTGAAATAGTTGATCCTAAGAGAAAAATATCGGTACTCGCTTATATGAGAACGCTACAATTTATTTTAATAAAATCTGTTAGAGATTTATACCCGGGAGCAAAAGTACGTATAGAACATTCATTAAGTAAAGGGATTTTTGGAGAAGTTAGTAAGAATACTCCATTAACTAAGGAAGATGTGAAAGACATTAAAAATAGAATGCAACAAATTATAGATAAAAACATAGTGATTAATAAACTATCCGTTTCTAAAGAAAAGGCAATAGAAATATTTAAAGAATATGATATGGATGCAAAATTAAGAATGTTTGCTCATGTAGATAATAAAAATGTAACTTTGTATGAATTAGATGGAATGTATGATTATTTTTATGGACCAATGGCATATTCAACAGGACATGTTAAATTATTTGATTTAATGTATTATGAACCAGGGTTTATTTTAAGAGGACCTACTATAGATAATTGTGATAAATTGCCTGAATTTATTGAACAGAAAAAATTAGCTAAGATATTCTATGAAAGTGAGAAATGGGCACAAATAATAGATGTTGGAGATGTCGGTGCTTTAAATGATCATGTTGAAAATGGAGATATTTCTTCATTAATAACAGTTGTTGAAGCATTGCATGAAAAGAAAGTAGCATATATTGCTGATATGATTCATGATAGAGAAAATGTAAAAGTAGTATTAATTGCAGGACCATCATCTTCAGGTAAAACTACCTTTGCCAACAGACTTGCAATACAATTAAGAGTCAATGGATTAATGCCGATTCCAATATCTCTTGATGATTATTTTGTTGATAGAGAAAAGACTCCTAAAGATGAATTTGGAAATTATGATTTTGAATCTATATATGCATTAGATATTGATTTATTTAATAAAAATTTACATGATTTAATGGATGGAAAGAAAACTATAGTACCTGAATTTGATTTTAAAACAGGATCTAGACATTGGAAAGAAAAGCCGTTAAAGTTACCTCAAAACGGAATTATCTTAATTGAAGGAATACATGGGTTAAATGAAATATTAACATCTTCTATTGCAAAAGAAAATAAATTTAAAATTTATATAAGTGCTTTAACTCAATTAAATCTAGATAATCATAATAGGATAGCTACAACTGATGTAAGAATGATAAGAAGAATAGTAAGAGATAGTTTGTCTCGAGGATATGGGGCAGAAGATACTTTAAAAATGTGGCCTTCTATAAGAAGGGGAGAAGAAAAAAATATATTTGTATTCCAAGAAGAAGCAGATGTTATGTTTAACTCAAGTTTAATATACGAGTTATGTGTACTAAAAAAATATGCAGAACCAGAACTTTCAAAAATAACTGAGGAAAGTCCTGTTTATTATGAAGCTATGAGATTAAAAAGCTTTTTACACTTCTTTAAAGATGTAGATAAAAGTTTAGTGCCTGAAAATTCAATAGTAAGAGAATTTGTAGGAGGAAGTTGTTTTTATAAGTATTAAAAATAATTTTTAATACTAAAATGAAGTAAAAAAGGTATTATTTGTTCAAGAGCCTAATATAATAAATATTGAAATTAAGTGTAAAGGTGATGTGGTGGGAAGCAGAAAAGTTATAGAAGCATATAAGGTAGATATTAATGGACTTGCAGACTTACTTGGTAAACTAGTTACATCATATCAAGTTCTAGTTAGTAGTAGCACTCAACTAAACAGCATGGCGCTATCTAAAAAAAGTCAAGTAAAAAATACACTTCAAAGAGTTAGAAGGCTTGGAAAGATAATAGATGAACTTATAACTGTTTTAGAGGAATCTGGAAATAATTATATGGATTACTGTGAATTAAAATCGGAAATAATAAAAAGTACTATAAATGAAAACTATATAGTATCGGAAATTAATGAGGAACTGAGCTTTAATGAGTAAAAAAAAGTGTGAAAGAAAATCACACTTTTTTTATCTTTAATTTACTTACCATAAGATAGGATAAAACAATCATTAATATACTTGTAACTAAAACATTAGAAGTATGATTAATATTTATAAATGCATATACTGCCATTAACATTCCAGCTATAGTTATAGGTATTCCCATGAAAGTACCTTCAAATTCTGCACAATTGTATCTTGCTAATCGATAAGCACCTGATAATGGAAATATTAATACTAATAAATAACCTATAATTCCTAAATTGATAAAATTGTATAATTGAAAAATTAATATAGATGGTGCTACACCAAAGGAAACTAAGTCAGCAAGTGAATCTAATTCTTTACCAATATCACTAGAAACGTCTAAATATCTAGCAATTCTTCCATCATATCTATCCATAAGACCAGCTAATAAGATAAATATACAAGCGGCACTAAAGTTATCTTCAAATGTCATTATTAGAGAAATAAGACCACAAGCTAAATTACCTAAAGTGAAGGCATTTGGAACTGCCTTTTTTATCATTATAATATCACTCCTAAAAATTATTAAATATAAAAAATAATATATATATCTAATTATATAGTATTTGAGAGAAATATTTAAGAGTAAAATATTATTTTTTATAAAAACTTAATATATTGTGATTTTCGGGGCAAAATATTTTTAGGAGGTGTCTTGCATGGAAATAAAAAATATAATGACTAAAACCGTAGCAACTATAAATCCAGAAGATTCAGTAGAACGTGCGGCTCAAATGATGAATGAATACAATGTTGGATCTATTCCAGTATGTAGAGAAGAAAAGGTAGTTGGTATAGTTACAGACAGAGATATTACATTAAGATCATCTGCTGAAGGGAAAAATGTGCATCAACAAAAAGTTAAGGATATAATGACTTCAAATCCAGTTGTAGCAAATCCTACAATGGATGCAAATGAAGTTGCAAGAATAATGGGAGAAAGACAAATAAGAAGACTTCCAGTAGTTGAAAATGAGAAAGTTGTTGGAATAGTGGCTTTAGGCGATTTAGCAGTAGAATCAGGTTGTTTAAACAAATCTGAAAATACTTTAGGTGAAATATCAACTCCAGCTACCCCCAATATTTAACAATATATTATATAGATAACTAGTAAAAGAGCCTATGATTTACATTTTATATTTCATAGGTTTTTTTATGTTTATATAAAAATAATAAAATAAAACAAATACGATTCTTAATTAAATATAAATTGTTAAATTTTCATAATGATATTATAATATATAAATATATGTATTATTTACACATATAAATTAATATTGATGGAATAATGAGTAGCAATTGAATAGGAGAGTTAAGAATGAATAAAGTTAAATTTATTTACAATCCTTACTCAGGAGAGAATGCAATTATAAATGAAATTGATAAGATAATAATGATTCATCAAAAATATGGATATATTATAGAACCATTTAGAATTTCTAAAGATATAGATTTGAAAAGTGCTTTTGATAATATTGACAATACATTTAAATATATATTAGTAGCAGGTGGAGATGGAACTGTAGACAGTGTTGTAAATTGTATGAAGATACTAAATATAGATATTCCAATAGGAATTCTTCCAATGGGAACTGCAAATGATTTTGCTAAGTTTATAGGAATACCAGGAAATGTATCAGCTGCTTGTGAACAAATATTAAATAGTAAACCACGATTATTAGATATAGGAAAAATTAATGAAAAGTACTTTATAAATGTAGCAAGTACTGGATTGTTTACGGACGTTTCTCAAAAAACAGATGTTAATCTTAAGAATACTATAGGTAAACTTGCATATTATGTAAAAGGAATAGAACAGTTGCCTAATCTTAGAAAACTTAAGGTAAAAGTTAAGTCTGAACATATGATTTTTGATGATAATATGTATCTAATGTTAGTGTTTAATGGAAAGACAGCAGGAAATTTTAATTTAGCTTACAAAGCAGATATAACTGATGGTATGCTTGATGTAATTATAGTAAAGGCAGGAATGGTAAAAGATATATTAGGATTATTTATAAAGATTTTAAAAGAAGAACATCTAGAAGGCACAAAAGGACTTGTATATTTTAAAACTGATAAATTAGAAATTGAGTGTCATGAGAATATAGTAACGGATATAGATGGAGAAAGAGGACCAGATTTCCCAGTTACAATAAGATGCATTAAAGGTGGAATTAAAGTTTTAGGAGTAAAAAAAGCAAAGAATAGTAATAAATAATAAAGAAATATAATAGTTATAGATAACAATAATTTTAGGGTGATAAAACATTGAAAGGATATATTTATTTAATACTCTTAATATTTATGTTATTTATAATATATAAAGGTTTTAAGGAGAACTTAAAGAAATCTCCCCATAAAATTAAATTAATATGTATATTTGTATTTGGAATCATGTTTATTAGATATTTAACATTATTTGGATTTTTTTTCGTGCCAAATATACGTTATCTTTATCTTTTTAAATGGAACTATTTTTTAAACTTATTAGCTATACCCATAATTGGACTTATAGTAATTTATATATTTAAAAGAGATTATAAAATAAAGTTTTCTCTAATATTTCCAATATCTATTGCTTTATCAATTTTGTATGGATTCATAGTTAATACATATAATTTAATAGTAAAAGTGGATATTATATATGGATATTATATGAGATTAGAAAATAGTGCTTACATATACATTGGATATATGTTGGTAAATATTATATTAATTATAATAACTATAAATATATATAAATCTAACTTAGATAAAAGGGGAATTATATTTGTAATAGTATCTTCAATGATTACTGTACTAGAAACATTATTCTTTATAATAGGCAAAGGAATATTTATAGAATTGATTATTGGAGATGTTTTATGGATTTTCACTTTAGATTATGGAGTAAGTAAATTAAAGAAGCCAGGAAAATAATTATTTTCCTGACTTTCTTACTTTTTTATTAGAAAACTTGCCTTTAGAGTTTGATTTTTTATTATCAGAATTAGTTTTATTATCTTTACTAGAATTACCCGTTTTCTTAGATGATTTACTAGGGTTATTTTTAAATTTATTATTTTTAGGTTTCATTGGTCTTGGTGGTATAAGACAATCTTTACCGAAACCTATTAAATCTTCTCTTCCAGCTTTTATAAGAGCTTTTTTTACTAAATTATAATTTTCAGGTTTTGAAAATTGAAGTAATGCTCTTTGCATAGATTTTTCTTCAAAGGTTTTAGGTACATAAATATTTTCGCCAGTTAGAGGATTTATGCCTGTATAATACATTGTTGTAGACAGACTTCCTGGAGTAGGATAAAAATCCTGTACTTGTTCTGGACTATGACCCATATGTTTTATATAACATGCAAGTTCAATTGCTATCTTTAGATCACTACCAGGGTGACTTGATATAAGATATGGAACTAAAAATTGTTTTTTACCAAGTCGATCATTTATAGATTTATATTTAGTCTCAAATTTTTCATAAACTTCATTTTTAGGTTTTCCCATAGCACGAAGAACAGTATCGTTTATATGTTCAGGAGCGACCTTTAATTGACCACTTATATGATGTTCACATAATTCTTTAAAAAAGGTATCTTTTTTATCTGCCATTAAGTAATCAAATCTTATTCCAGATCTTATAAATACT
Source organism: Clostridium massiliodielmoense (assembly GCF_900176615.1). Lineage (GTDB taxonomy): Bacteria > Bacillota > Clostridia > Clostridiales > Clostridiaceae > Clostridium_H > Clostridium_H massiliodielmoense. The sequence goes on along the minus strand of NZ_FXLO01000009.1, from coordinate 1,341,998 downwards.
TTTTTTATTTTAGGTAGTTTCCTAACTTTTCTAAGTAAGTCTAAGTATTCGCTGTGATCTACTTTTAAGTTTTTACATGGAGTTGGGAAAAGACACTGTCTATTTTTACATACTCCATGAGTTTTTTGTTTTTCACAAGCCTTATGTCTAAAGTTTGCTGTAGGACCACCTATATCATGTATATATCCTTTAAAATCATCAAAAGTTGTAAGAAGTTTAGCTTCATCAATTACGGACTGTTGACTTCTATTCTGAATTGTTCTACCTTGATGGAAATTAAGAGCGCAAAATGAACATCCACCATAACATCCTCTATGACTAGTAATTGAGAACTTAACTTCATTAATAGCAGGTATTCCACCTTTTGCTTCATATATAGGGTGATAGGTTCTTGCATAAGGAAGATTGTAAACCTCATCCATTTCATCTTCAGTTAAAGTATCTTGAGGTTTATTTTGAACAATATATCTATTACCATGTTTTTGAACTATATTCTTTCCATTAATACTATCTTGTTCATAGTATTCAAGTTTATAGCTTTCAGCATATGCTTTTTTGCTGGTAGTACATTCTTCATATGAAGGAACTTCTATATAATTATCAACATTGTCTAAGGTATTTGCTATATAAACAGTACCTTGAACATTTGTTATATTTTTTATATCCATTCCGTATTTAAGCAGGTCTGCAACTTGGATTACTGTTTTTTCGCCCATTCCATATATTAACAAGTCTGCTTTGGAATCTAAAAGAAGGCTACGTCTAAGCTTGTTATCCCAATAATCGTAGTGAACAAATCTTCTAAGGCTTGCTTCTATGCCACCTAGAATTATAGGAACTCCCCTATAAGCTTCACGAGCTTTATTACAGTAAACAATTATAGCTCTATCTGGTCTATGACCGCTTTCGCCTCCTGGAGAGAATAAATCATTATGTCTTTTCTTTTTAGCGGCAGTATAGTGATTTACCATAGAGTCCATATTTCCTGAATTAATCAAAAAAGCATATTTGGGTTTTCCAAGTCTTCTAAAATCCTCTACATCATGCCAATTAGGTTGAGCTATAACCCCTACAGTAAAACCTTGACTTTCTAAAACACGACCTATTATTGCAGTACCGAAAGAAGGATGATCAACGTATGCATCTCCAGTTATAATGATAAAGTCTAATTGATCTATATTTTTTTTCTCTAAGTCTTTTTTACAAATAGGTAAAAATTCTTTATTTAATTTCATAATATTAAGTCCCTCCAAATCTAGTAATAATATTAACATATTAAATTCAAAATATAAATAAGACATTTTAAATACATATCATATAATAATATTAGGCGAATCAATAAAAACCCAAGAAAAACGTTGTAATTTTATTTGAGAGTTAAATAAAACGACATAAATAAACAAAAATAATGAAATTTCGTAAATACATTTGCATTTTAGGAAAAGTATAATATAATTTAGTATAGAATATATTTAAAAATAAGTTTTAGATTGTTAGTATAAACTTATTTTAAGGTGAGAGGTGAGGTATAAATGGAAGGTGGTCCCCTTAGACGGAGATCTAATATAAATTTAAAACTAAATAATAAGAATCAATATATAGAGGAAGAAATTATATTAATTTATGGTTTGTAATTGATGGTTGATAATTTAATTTTTAGTTGGTAATTGAGAATTGATAATATAACTTTATTTAATATGTCAATTGTCAAATATTAACCTTAGTGATATAAAGGAAGTTCCTCTATATATAAAGGGAGGAATATCCATGAATAAACTTAATAGTTTTTACTTAAGTCAGGCACTCCATAAAAGTATTTATGATGAATATAACGATTGCATAGGAAAGATAATAGATATATATGTTACTGCTGGAGATGGATATCCTAAAGCAATAGGATATAAGGTAAAAAAGGGTGGAGAAATTTATAATTATGAATTCAGAAATGTCGAAGTTTATGATGATAATGGAAAAATAATTATAAAAGTTAGAGGAGTAAAGGATATAATTCCTAGAGCTTATTCATACCTTTTATCAAAACAATTGTTGGATAAGCAGATAGTAGATGTAAATGGCAAAAAGGTTGTTAGAGTTAATGATCTCATAATGGCTAATATTACTTTTGATATTAGAGTAATAGCTGTTGAAACTGGATTTTTAGCTTTGAGCAGAAGATATGGCATAGAACGTATAATAAAATTCTTTTATAAAATTTTTAGAAAGCCTATTTATGATAAAACTATAATGTGGGATGATGTTGAATCTTTAGAAATGATAGATGATAGTCTTAAGATTTCAGTTCCCTATAAGAAAATATCAGAATTACATCCAGCGGATATTGCAGATATACTAGAAGAAGTTGACTTAAAATATAGAAATAAAATTTTTGAAAGTTTAGATGAACATTTAGCGGCGGATACTTTAGAAGAGATTGAGCCAGAAATTCAGGCGGATATATTAGAAACTATGAATCAAAGTAAAGCATCTAGAATTTTAAGTAATATGTCCAATGATGAAATAGCGGATATTTTAGAAGAAGTTGATGAGGAAATGGCAGAAAAACTCCTTATGACACTACAAAGTGATGATGAGGAAAAAGTAAGAGATCTTATGAGATATGAAGAAGAAACTGTAGGCAGTGTTATGAATACTGATTATGTTTCTTTTAATGTAAATATTACTGCAATAGAAACCATAGAGCTTTTAAAAGAAATATCACCAGAAGAAAAAATAAGTCATTATATATATATAACAGATGAAAAGGGAAAATTACAGGGTGTAGTATCATTGAGACAACTTGTTTTTTGTGATGAAAATAAAAAAATAAAAGATATAATGAAAACAGAAATTATAAAATTAAAAGATGATGAAAATATAGACAAAGCTATTACAAAGTTTATTAAGTATGATCTTATAACAATTCCCGTTATTGATGTAGAAGAAAAGCTACAAGGTATAGTTATAATAAATGATATATTTGAAGAATTCTTAGGAGAAAAGTTAAAAAGAAGGACAAAAAAAGTTAGCTAATATAATTATTTTAATAAAAATAAAGTCAGTGTATTTTTAAAATACACTGACTTTATTAATTTTTAGAGTATTTTTAAAAAGAAATGAGCAAACTATAGTTACAAAAAGAAATCATACTCAATTTTTAGGAGGAGACTTTTAATGAAAAATAAGTTAGATTGGAAGAAAATAAGTGTATTAATAATATTAATGTTATTTTCATATGCAAGTATTCCTCAACATGTAATTCCATATTTTAATAGTATAAAAACTTCTGTGTATAAGTATGGTTCAAAAAATAATATTGTAACGGAAATACAAAGAAGATTAAAGGCATGGGATTATTATGAAGGAGAACTTGATGGAAAATATGGATATGAAACATATTTAGCTGTAAAAGATTTTCAAAGAAAAAATGGTCTTATAGTAGATGGAATAGTAGGTGATTCTACATTAGCTTCACTTGGTATAAACGATGGTACAGGTGGAGGATCATCTAATGTATCTTCTAATACTTCAAGTAGTACAACATCTAACAATTCAGATGTGATGTTACTTGCGCGATTAATAAATGGTGAGGCAAGAGGAGAGCCATATGAAGGGCAAGTAGCAGTAGGAGCAGTAGTATTAAATAGAACTAGAGATGCTAGATTCCCTTCAAGTATTGCAGGAGTAATATATCAACCAGGTGCGTTTACTGCTATTGTTGATGGACAGATAAATGCAGAATTAGAACAAAATTCTATTAAAGCAGCAAGGGATGCGTTAAATGGATGGGATCCATCAGATGGAGCAGTATATTATTTTAATCCAAATACAGCAACTAGCGGATGGATTTGGTCAAGACCTCTTATAAAAATAATAGGAAAACATAGATTTTGTAGTTAAAAGTTTTAAAGTAAAAGTTATTGACAAGTTAATACTAAATCCATATAATAAAAATATAATCCTTAGTGAAATACTATGAAATACAGTGAAGAAGGAAAGTAATGTAAATTATGCATTCAGAGAGGAAATCATATGCTGGAAGATTTCTATGTAAGATTTATGTGAAGTGCCCTTTGGAGTTTTGCACCGAATTAAAGTAGGCTGCAACGGGATTACCCGTTATAGTAATAGAGCATAAAATTTAAATTATGTTTTAAATGACGGTGCTTGAAAAGGTGGAATTTTTATTCAATTAGGGTGGAACCGCAGAGTATAATAGCTTTGTCTCTAGATTATTAGAGATAGAGCTTTTTTATTTATATTTTTAGAGATGGGGTGTATATATGTTTAATTTTTTTAAGACTTTAAAGTACGATATAGATAATGTTTTGGAAAATGATCCAGCTGCAAGAAATAGATTAGAAGTATTATTATTATATCCGTGCATTCATGCACTAATTCACTATAGAATAGCACACTTTTTTTATACTAAAAAATGTTTCTTTATAGCAAGATTTATTTCGCAATTTGCAAGATTTATTACTGGAATAGAGATACATCCAGGTGCTAAAATAGGAAAGGGATTATTTATAGATCATGGAATGGGAGTAGTAATAGGTGAAACAGCAGAAGTGGGAGATAATGTAACTTTATATCATGGAGTGACACTTGGTGGTACTGGTAAAGATAAAGGTAAAAGACATCCTACTGTTGGCAATAATATTCTTATAGGTTCTGGAGCAAAAATACTTGGACCTATAAATATAGGAGATAATTCTAAAGTAGGTGCAAATTCTGTAGTTTTAAAAGATGTACCAGAGGGTTCAACAGTGGTTGGAATTCCAGGAAAAGTAGTGCATCCAAAACCTAAGACTGCTGAAGTTATAGAAGTTGATAGATTTAATAGGAAAGAAGAGGAGTATGAATTACAAAGAAAAAATAACAATGTACTGTAATAAATTGGGGTTAAACTTAATTGGATTTACAGAATGTAGAGTTTTTAATGAGTTAAGATGTAAATATAAAAGGAGGAAAGAAAGCAATCTTCAAAATGAATTTGAAGAAGATGATATAGAAAAGAGAATAAATCCATTTATTTATATGGAAAAAGGAAAAACAATAATATCTATTGCTTTTCCTTATATGTATGAAAAAGTTCAGTATTCAAAAATATATTTTTCTAAGTATACACTAGGTAAGGATTATCATGAAGTTGTTGAATCTTATTTAAAACAAATATGTGATTATATAGAGAGTATTGGAGGAGAAGCTATTTCGTTTGTAGACAGCAATCATCTTCCAGAACGATATATTGCTTATCTATGTGGAATAGGTTTTATAGGAAAAAATAATATGCTTATTAGTGAAAAGTATGGTTCTTATATATTTTTAGGAGAGATAATAACAGATTTAAAAATAGAAAGTAGTAAGCCAGCTAAAATTGGATGCGGAGAATGTGATTTATGTATAAAAGCTTGTCCTACAGGAGCTATATGTGAATCAGGAGAAAATAATTCTAATATATGTTTGTCTTATATAACACAAAAGAAAGATGTAGAGGAATATTGGTTTAAAAAATTTAAGGGAAGAATGTTTGGATGCGATACTTGTCAAAATGTATGTCCTTACAATAAGAATGCTGAAAAATCAAATATAGAGGAATTTAAGCCCTTAGATTTTATGAAGAATATTGATATATCTTATATTATTAATATGGAAAAAAAGGAGTTTAATTCTAAATATAAACTAACGTCATGTGGATGGAGAGGTAAAAATATTCTTCAAAGAAATCTACTAATTAACATGTATTATTTTAATATTCTAAATGAGAAAGATGAGATAAATTTTACTTCTCCATATGTTCAAAATTATTACAATAAACTTTTGAAAAATATAAAGTTATGATATTATATAAGCATATATATATATGAAAGGTGGAACTTATAATGATATCTCCATCCATGGCGAAATTTATAGGATTATTACCTAATAAATTGGTTAGTTTTTTAGCGAATAAAATAATAAATGGTTATGTAAGTAAATATGCTAATATAAATGTTGAAAATTTAAAAAATCTAGATAATGTATCTAGACCAGTAGTGTTTATATGTAATCATCTTAGTAACTCAGATGGATTAGTTTTAAACAGGATTCTGAAAGATTTTGATGTTACATTTGTGGCTGGTGTAAAACTTAGTGATAATTCACTTACAAAGCTTGGAATCGATGTAGTAAAAACAACACCACTTCATCCAAATTCTCCTGATAAAGAGGGAATAAAAAGAATTATAAGTATAGTGAATGGTGGAGAAAATGTTTTGATTTTTCCAGAAGGAACTAGAAGTAGAAGTGGAAAGATGATAAAAGGTAAAAAGGGTATTGTACTGATTGCAAAGAAGTGTAATGTACCTATAATACCAATAGGAATTACAGGTACAGAAAAGCTTCTTCCTATTAATATGGAAGGAAAAATGGAACAGGAAAAATTCCATAATGCGGACATAAATGTTAAAATAGGAGAGCAATTTATTCTTCCGCTTAGACTTGAAGGTGAATCTAAGAAAGAATATGATGAGAGAGCAATGGAGATAATTATGAACAATATAGCGGAATTGTTACCAGATGAATATAAGGGAGAATACTTATAATTAGGTGATAAAATGAAAAAAGAAAACATAGAAAATGTAATAAAGGTTTTAGAGCATACTTATAAAGGTGCAAAGTGTGGATTGAATTTCAAAAATCCTTATGAGTTATTAATAGCTACTATGCTTTCAGCACAATGTACTGATGAAAGAGTAAATGTTGTAACAAAAGAATTATTTAAAGAATATAATTCAGCTGAAGCTATGGTTACATTAACTCAAGAAGAAATAGGGGAAAAAATAAAAAGTTGTGGATTGTATAAAAATAAAAGTAAAAATATATTAGCTGCATCATATGATATTTTAAATAAGTTTAATGGAAAAGTTCCAAGGACTATGGAAGAGCTAGTTTCACTCCCAGGAGTGGGAAGAAAAACTGCTAATGTAGTTCTTTCAAATGCGTTTAAAGTACCTGCTATTGCAGTAGATACACATGTATTTAGGGTATCTAATAGAATAGGAATAGCAAAAGGTAAAAATGTAGATATAGTAGAAAAAGAACTTATGAAAAGTATTCCTAAGGAAAAGTGGAGTGATACTCATCACTATTTGATATGGCATGGTAGAAAGATATGTAAAGCCAGAAAACCTCAATGTGAAAATTGCCCTATAGCACCGTATTGTGAATATTTTAATGGATAATATAAGCAGTTGTTAAAATTAACAACTGCTTAAAATATTGTTAAGCTCTGTACTAAGTTCTTCTATAGTATAGGGTTTATTTATTACCCCTTTGAATCCATGTTCTTTGTAATTAGAGATAACTCCTCTTGAATAATACCCACTAGATACAATAGCTTTTACATTGGAATCTATTTTAAGAAGATGTTTTATTGTTTCTTCTCCGCCCATTCCACCTGGTACAGTTAAATCCATAATTACAATATCAAAAGGATTGTTATTTTGTAAGGATTTTTTATATAGAAAAATTGCTTCTTTACCATCTTTTGATACCTCAACTGTATGACCTAAATAGTTTAACATAGATTTTAATACATTTCGTATATCTTCTTCATCATCCATTATTAATATTCTGCTTTTCCCATGAAATATTTTAGGATCAGGTGCTTTAAGTTCTATGGGTATTATGTCACAAGCAGGTAAATAAATTTGAAATATTGTGCCTTTTCCTATATGAGATTTTACAGAAATTTGTCCATTATGGTTTTTTATTATAGAATATGCAGAGAATAATCCAAGACCCATTCCGGTGTCCTTAGTTGTAAAGTAAGGATCAAATACTTTTAATAAGTTTTCTTCAGTTATACCATGTCCTTGATCTTTTATAGAAATATTAACATATTTTCCTTTGGCCAATCCTATGATTTCGTTTTCTTTTAAAACCATATTTCTGCAACGTACAGTTATAACTCCACCATTAGGCATTGCTTGACAAGAATTTATTATAAGATTACTTAATACTTGATTTATTTGTGATATATCTACTTCAGCAGGCCACAAATCTTCTGGAATGTAAAATTTTTCACATACGTTAGAACCACTTAAAGAAAGTAAGGTGGTTTCTTTAACTAGATCCCCTATATAACATATTTTTTTTACTGGATTACTACATTTTGAAAAGGATAATAGTTGTTTTGTTAAATTTTTAGCTTGAATAATAATTTTTTCTATATTTATAAGTTTTCCATATAGCTTATTTTCAGCATCAAAATTTGTTTTTATTAAAGATATATTTCCAAGAATTATAGTAAGTATATTATTAAAGTCATGAGCTACACCACCAGCTAAAGTGCTTATAGAATTTAGCTTTTCCATTTTTAAAAGTTCTTCTTCAGTTTGTTTTTTTTGAGTTAAGTTTCTAACTATACATATTACCTCATCATCTGATAGAGGAACTAATCGAGCTTCGAAAAAATTTACACCATTATTAGGAATTTTAAGTTTATATTCAAAAACAATGAGTGATTTAGTTTTTATTGATTTTAATATTGCTGATTTAAATCTTAAACTGATTTTATATGGAATAAAAAAATCTATATTTTTACCTATAAATTTTTGTGATGTGTATATTAAATCATTATTGTTGTTAATAAATGACACAAGTATACCATTTTTATTAATCTTTAAATATGTATCTGGTAAAACTTTAAAAAGTGTTTTTAATTCTAAAGTATTTTCTTGTAAAATTTTTTGAGCTTTTTTTTGTTCTGTTATATTTGTAATTGATATAAGAATTTGGTTAGATAACTTGGAGCAATTTAATATTTTATTAAGTTTTAATCTGAAATAATAATTTTCATTATTTATAAAAATTTTTTTATCTGTAATAGCTTCATTTAAATTAGTATTTAAAAAATCTTTTATTAAAGTTTTTAATTCATATGGAATTTTTAAATTAAAATTGCTTTTAACATTTAAATTATATGGTTCTAATTGCTTAAAAATTTTTATACCATTTTTATTTATATTTTGTATTTTATAGTTAGTGTCAATTAGAATTATTGGAGTTTCTAGGTAGTTTAATAATGAAAAACATATTTCTCCATAGTTCATAGAAAATAATCATCTCCTTACTGAATAATAGACATAATTTATATACCAAAAAATTACTTTTATACTAATAATTCTATTTAAATAGAGAAAATCCTTTAAAAAATAGAGAAATATGAATATTGAAATTATACTATGTAAATATATGTAAAAAGACATTACCGAGGTAATGTCTTTTGTTTATTTGATTTGACAATAAGATAATACTAAGTTTAATGTAGATATTACTGAATCTATATGAGTTCTTTCATAAGCGTGAGATGCAAAAACTCCAGGTCCAATTAAAGCAGTTTTTATATCATGTCCCGCTCTAAGAGCAGCAGATGCATCAGAGCCATAATGAGGATATATATCTATTTTGTAATCTATATTTTTTTCTTTACATAAATTTACAAGAATTTTTCTAAGTGAATAGTCATAAGGACCAGAAGAATCTTTAGCACAGATACAAACACTGTATTCAGATGAATTTTGATTTAGTCCAGGGGCTCCCATATCAACAGATATAAATTCTTTAGTTTTTTCTGATACACAGGCAGAAGCACCATGACCAACTTCTTCATAGTTGCTAAAGAAGAAATTAGTTGTATATGGTAGTTCTATATTGTTGTCTATAAGATATTCTATTGTATATAATAAAATTGCTGCACTTGCTTTATCATCAAGATGTCTACTTTTTATAAAGCCATTTTCAGTAATTATTGTTCTAGGATCTAAAGCTACAAAATCACCAACGTTAATTCCAAGTTCTGTAATATTTTCCTTTGAAAAAACTTTTTCATCTAAAATTAATTCCATATTTTCTTCGCTTCTAGTTAAATTACGTGCATCATCGCCACTTATATGAACGGAAGGTTTTGTAGTTTGGATAGTACCAGAGTATTTTTTATCATCTAATGTTATAACTGTACAATTTTCTCCTTCTATTGAATTACACATATAACCACCAATTAATGTTATTCCTAGTTTACCATTAGATTTAATTTCTTTTACCATAGCACCAAGTGTATCAATATGGGCTGAGAAAGTCCTTTCATAATCTTCATTTTTACCTTTTAGAGAAACTATTACGGCACCTTTATTTGTAACTATGTATGGAGCTTTTAATAAATTTAGCTGTTTTTTTACATAATTAAGAACATCTTCTGTATAACCTGTTGGACTCGAAATATTTAGAAGATTTTCCATATAGTTCACTAATTTTTTTGTATTATAATTCATAAAATGATCACCTCTTATAATAAATTTTACCATAATATAAAAATAGAATAAATGTAACAATTTTTATATGTAACTATATAAATTTTGTAGTATAATATACAGGAAAGAGGGGAGAGATTAAATGGTAAGAAAAAAGGGAAGCTCAGCTAATGCCAAAAGTAATAAAAAAATATTTAAATTATCTATTGCAATTATACTAGTTATAGTTTGTGCTGCTATAAGTTACATATATTTTACTGTACAAAAATTTAATGACAGTATTTTCCCTGGGGTTAAAGTAGAGGATGTTAATTTATCGGGAGCCACAGAAGATGAAGCAATGAAAATTTTAAAAGAAAAGTATTCTGATGCAATGTTAAATAAAAAAATAAATATCAAGGCAAGGGATAAAGATTACTTTATAAATTATCCAGATTTAAATGCTAAATATAATATTGCTGATACAGTAAATCATGCAATGAACTATGGAAAAGATAAAAATATGTTTTCTAAGTACATGATTATAAAAGGTAACAAGACTAAAATGTATGATTTAGAGTTATCATATGATGTTAAGCCTATTGATAAAATGATAGATAAGATTGCAAAAGAAACAAATGTAAAGCCAGTTGATGCAAAACTTAGTTTTGATGGAGGGAATTTTGGAGTAAAAGAGGACAAAAAAGGTGTAGAATTAGAAAAAGAAAAATTAAAGAAAGAAATTATTTCTAATATTAATGATAAGCATCAAGAAGTCGTAGTTATAAATGCTCCTTTTAAAGTTATAGCTTCAAAAGTAACAGCTGAAGTTTTAAAATCTGTCAATGCAAGGTTAGGTTCATATTCAACTAATTATGCTACATCATCTGAAGCTAGAGCTACTAATGTTGCAGTTGCTACAAGAAGTATCAATGGAAAAGTAGTAATGCCGGGAGAAACTTTTAGTTTTAATGAAGTGGTTGGTCAAAGAACTCGAGAAAGAGGATATAAAGAAGCTGGAGTAATAGTAAATCAAAAATTAGAATCAGGTTTTGGTGGAGGAGTATGTCAAGTTTCGTCTACCCTTTATAATGCTTTTTTAAGATCAAATATAAAAATGACAGAAAGAGTACATCATACATTTCCATCAAGCTATGTACCAACAGGATTGGATGCTACAGTAGATTGGGGAAATATAGATCTTAAATTTAAAAATACATTTAAATATCCAATATACATAGAAGGATATACAGGTGGTAGAGAAGTTGGATTTAATATATATTCTAACTCAGAACTTGCCAGAACAAGATGTGAAATAACATCTGAAGTTTATAAAAAGATAGAACCAAAAACAGAGTATATTAATGACTCTAATTTATCAGCTGGATCAATTGAAGTTGTAAAAAATGGTCATGTAGGATGTAGAGTTAAGTCATATAGAAGTATATATAAAGATGGTAAATTTGTAGCAAAAGAATTGATTGCAAATGATTATTATGTACCTGTAAATGGAGTTGTTAGAAAAGGTACTAAAAAGTAAATTTAAATTAGCTTAGTTTCTTAAAATGTAAGATACAATTAAAATAGGTTATAAGTATACATTTCATATGATATACTTATAACCTATTTTAATTAACAATTTTTTCAAATATATTGAAAAGGTATTTAATGTTTTATATTAAAGTAAGTATGATATAATATTTTTATTAACTCTAAATACGTGATATTATAGATTTTTACTTAATAATTGAGGAGAGATTAATATGACATATAAGCTTATCTGTTTAGATATGGATGGAACATTATTAGATACAAATAAGAAAATTAGTAATAGAACAAAAAATGCTATAAAAAGGGCTCATGAAAAAGGAATTAAAATAGCTATATCAACCGGAAGAGTATTTGTTTCAGCAAAGTATTATGCGAGTATGTTAGGAATATCAGCACCAATTATTGCTTCGAATGGAGCTTATATTAGAGAAAAAGATAAAGATGAGATAATATATAAATCACCAATAGATAAAAATTTGTGTAATGATATTATAAATATAGCAAAAAAATATGATTTTGCTTTTTATCTTAATACGTTTGATACAATTATATCTTTGAAACCTTATCCTAAGGGATATACTTATCTTGAAATGTCAAATGAATTACCAGATGATATGAAAGTAAATTTAGAAGTTTGCACTAATCTAGAAAATGAAGCAATAAAAAGAAATGGGCAAGTTATAAAAGCAATTTGTATAAGTAATAATAGAGAAATATTAGAAAAAGCAAGAAAAGAAATTGCAGGTTTAGGAAATTTAGAAATTGTAAGTTCACTTGGAGATAATTTTGAAATAATGAACAAAGATGTTTCAAAAGGTAAGGGAGTTAAAGTATTAGCTGATTTTTATGGCATAAGTCAAGATGAAGTAATATGTATGGGTGATGGAGAAAATGATTTGTCTATGATAAGGTATGCAGGACTTGGAGTTGTTATGGGAAATGCACCGGATGCTATTAAAAAATATGCAGATTACATTGCAGATACAAATGATAATGATGGGGTAGCTAAAGTTATAGAAGAATTTGTACTAGACTAAATAATTGAATATAGTATAGATTATAAACTAATACTATCTTTAACAATAAGTGAGAGGATAGTGTATATGTTTAAACCACGAAGAGTTATTTTTGAAGAAAAGGCCTTAGAATATAAATTAGGAAAAGAACTTTACAATCAATTTTCTAAAAATAAAAATATAGAAATTAAAATATCTAAAAATGGAAGAATAACAGGAATACCTGGTAAACAACATGGAGAAATGTATAAAGAGGGAAAAGAAACTTTAGTAGTTGGAATAAGAAAATCTCTCGAGTTCCAAACTTGTAAACCATCAGCTCATTATCAATTACCACTTTTAAGTGGATGTATGGGAATGTGCGAGTATTGTTATCTAAATACTCAAATGGGAAAAAAACCATATATAAAGATACATGTGAATAATAATGAAATTTTAAATAAAGCAAATGAATATATAAATGCTAGAAAACCTGAAATAACAATATTTGAAGGAGCTGCTACATCTGACCCTATACCAGTAGAAGCATATTCTCATGCACTTAAAAATGCTATTGAATTTTTTGGAGCTAATCCATATGGAAAATTTAGATTTGTAACTAAATATACAGATGTTGATAGTTTATTAAATTTACAACATAACAATAGAACTATGATTAGATTTAGTTTAAATACAAATGATGCAATAAAAAAATTTGAACACAGAACACCTATATTAGAAAAAAGAATAGAGGCTGCATTGAAGGTTGCTAAAAGTGGTTATAAAATCGGATTTATAATTGCACCAGTATTTTTATATGAAAACTGGGAAAGTCAATATGGAAAGCTTATAGCTACTATTGCAGATAAGTTTAAAGATATACCATTAGAATTTGAAGTTATATCACATAGATTTACTAAAAGGGCAAAGGAGAATATACAAAGTATTTTTCCAAAAACCCTTCTTCCTATGGAAGAGAAATTTAGAAAGTTTAAGTATGGTCAGTTTGGTTATGGAAAGTACATATATAATCAAGAAGAATTAGATCATATGAAATACTTTTTTACCAATAATATAAAAAAGTATTTTGGTGAAAATGCGATAAATTACATTATATAATGTAAAAATGTACAATTTTATTTAAAATCAAATAGGGGGAATAGTGTAATGTTAGATACACCAAATTTAAATATAGTATTATTTGAGCCAGAAATTCCACAAAATACAGGGAATATAGGAAGAACCTGTGTATTAACTAATAGTAAATTACATTTAATAAAACCGTTAGGGTTTAGAATAGATGATAAAAGTTTAAAAAGAGCAGGACTAGATTATTGGACTCATCTTGATGTTGAGGTACATGAATCCTTTGATGATATGATAAAGAAATATCCTAATGCCAATATTTATCTATCAACAACTAAAGAACCTAAATATCATCATGATGAAGTCAATTATAAAAAAGGAGATTTTATTGTTTTTGGTAGAGAATCTTCTGGATTACCAGACTATATTAGGGATAAATATGTAGAAAATAGAATAAGGGTTCCTATGATTAAGACTACGACAAGATCATTAAATCTTTCAAATACTGTATCAATAGTTGCCTATGAAGCTTTAAGACAATTAGGATTTCCAGATATGAAATAGGGGGGAGCTGCTATGGAAAAAATCAAAATAATTACTGATAGTACATGCGATTTAAATAAAGAAACTATAAAAAAGTATGATATAGAGGTAATCCCTTTAATAGTTAATTTTGGTGAGGAAAGTTACCGTGATGGTGTTGATATTGATATAAGAGAATTCCTAAGAAAAATGGACCAAGAAGGTATATTTCCCACTACATCTGGAATAAATCCACATAAGTTCTGTGAATATTATAAAAAATATTTAGATCAAGGGTATAAAATTGTTTCTATTCATCTTTCATCAAAAATGAGTGGAACATATCAATCAGCGTGTATGGCTAAAGAAATTTTAGAGACTAATGACATAGTAGTAATAGATAGTTTAAATGTAACATCAGGATTAGGATTACTTGTAATTAAAGCAGCTGAACTTGCGAGACAAAATTACACAATAGAACAAATCCAAGAGGCAATAAAAGAAAAAAGATCACATATAAAAAATGCATATGCATTTGCAAGTTTGGACAATCTAGTTAAAGGTGGAAGATTGTCCAAAACTATTGGAGCAATAGGTAATCTTTTGAACATAAAATTAATTTTAGCTGTTGTAGATGGAGAGATGGCTGTAATTGATAAGGTTAGAGGTACTAAAAAAGCAATAAAAACAATTTTAAATCATTTAGGAAAAATGGACAAGAATGAGCCGAGTATCTTACTTCAAATAGACAATACTGATATAAGATATGCTTTAGAAGAAGAATTAAAAGAAAAAAATGTTGATTTTATAGTATGTGATGTAGGATGTGTAGTTGGAACACATTCAGGACCTAATGCTTGTGGAGTGGCATTTATAGAAGAATACTAAATATAGGAAAAAGCCAACATATGTTAATTAACATATGTTGGCTTTTTAATTATAGAATTTTTTGAAATTAAACAATTTTAAAAATTTTGTATTGTGTTATAATTATAACAAAGTAGTAATTAGAGTATAAGATGGTGATAAAAATGAAGATGAATTTTAACCTAGAATTAGTACAACAGCAAAAGTTAATAATGACACAGCAAATGCAATTATCTATAAAACTACTTCAAATGTCTAATTTAGAAATTCAAAAATATATGGAGAAAGAAATACAAGAAAATCCGGTTTTAGATGCAGAGGGTAAGAGGGAATTTATTGAAAAAGAAAAGGATTTCAAAGAGTATAGAAAATTTTTAAAACATCTTGAATTTGATGACTATAATAACAATAACTATAGTAAAGACAAAGAATATGTATCTCCACTTAATTTTATAGGTGCTAAAAAATCACTAAAAGAATATTTAAAAGAACAGATATTGGTGCAAAATAACAAAAAGAGCATAAAAAAAGCATGCGAATATATAGTAGAAAATATTGATGAGAGAGGATACTTAAATGTAGATTTAGTTGATGTAGAAAAAGAAATTAATATATCTAAAAAGTGTGCTGAGGAAGCTTTGAAAATTGTACAATCATTAGAGCCATATGGAGTAGGAGCTAGAGATTTAAAAGAGTGTTTAAAAATTCAATTAAATATTAAAAAAATATATAATGAGGATATAATAAAAATTATAGATAATTACCTTCCACTAATAGCTGATAATAAGTACAATGTTATAGCTAAGAAACTAAATATAACTGTAAAATTAGCCCAAAGTTATGGTGATATTATAAAATCTTTAGAGCCTAAGCCATCAAGAGGATTTTTTACAGGAGAAGAAACAAATTATATAGTACCAGAAGCATATATAAAAAAGATAAATAATAAGTACTACGTAATAATGAACAATGAGAATATCCCAACTTTAAACATAAATAAAGTATATAAACAAATGTTTAATGAAAATGAAAATAAAGAAGTGAAAGAGTTTATTAAAGATAAGTTAGATAGAGCCATGTTTTTAATAAAAAGTATTAATCAAAGAGAGAGTACAATATATAATATATTAACTAAAATAGTGGAAATACAAGAAGAATATTTTGAATATGGACGAGAATCATTAAAGCCTATGACATTAAAAGAAGTGGCAGATGAATTAAGTATACATGAATCAACTGTTAGTAGAGCTATTAAAGATAAATACATTCATACACAACATGGAACCATAAAAATAAAGAATTTATTTACTACAAAGATATTAAGAATGGATAGTTTTGATGATATGTCAACAATTACAGTTAAAAGTAGTATAAAAAAATTAATACAAGAAGAGGACAAAAAGAAACCATTATCAGATCAAAAAATTTGTGATTTTTTACAAAATAAAGGTGTAAACATTTCTAGAAGAACAGTTGCTAAATATAGAGAAGAAGCTGGAATACCTTCGTCAAGTAAAAGAAAAAGATTTTAGAATAAAATAATAAACTTTTATAGATAATAATAGGGCATAGTAACTTAAATGTCTTATTATTATTTATAAAAATTTTCCTGAAATAACATATAATAAAATTTTAATAACTTTTTTTACAAAATGTCTTTAAAAAAACTAGTATTTGATTTATAATATAGGTGGGACATTAATCATACTACCGGGACATTAATCGACCAGAGAGGTGTTTTAAGTGAAATACTTAGATGTCCAGAAAAAAGTAGTTCCAGAACTATTGGAAATGCTAGATAAACGATACAACATACTGACTAATATTTATTATAATCAACCCATAGGACGTAGAATGCTTGCAAATCAACTTGGAATGGGTGAACGAATAGTAAGAAATGAAATAGATTTTTTCAAAAAACAAGGATTAATTGATATTAATGCTGATGGAATGAAAGTTAATTATGAAGGTAAGCAAGTATTAGATGCTTTAAAAATGTTTATTCATGATCTAAGAGGATTATCAGAAATGGAAAACTTTTTAAAGAGTCATCTAAATTTAAATTATGTATTAGTTGTTCCTGGTGATGTAGATGAAAATGAACTTGTCTTAGAGGAAATAGGAAAAAGTGCAGCAAATTATTTAAAAGGAATACTTAAAAATAAATGCATAATAGCACTAACTGGTGGGACAAGTGTTAAAAGGCTAGTAGATAATATGCCTAAGATAACAGAACATAAAAATATTTTAGTGTTACCTGCTAGAGGTGGCATAGGAAGAAATGTAGAAATACAATCTAATACACTAGTTGCAAAATTAGCAGAAAAATTAGCAGCTGATTATAGAATGCTACAACTTATAGACAATGTAGATTATGCTGAAATATATGAAATATTAAATGAAGAAAGTATAAAAGAAGTAGTTGAAAAAATACATAAAGCAGATATATTGATATATGGAATTGGCAAAGCCGATGAAATGGCTAGAAAAAGAGGATTAAATGAAGAAGAAATCCTTAAGTTAAAAGAAAAAGGCGCTGTAGGAGAAGCTTTTGGATGTTATTTTAACAATAATGGAGAAATAGTATTCTCAACTCCAACTGCTGGAATAAAAGGTGAAGATGCTAAAAAAATCGATAAACTTATAGCAATAGCAGGAGGAAAAAACAAAGCACAATCTATACTAGGAGTACAAAGATATAATAAAAATAACATATTAATAACAGATGAAGGCGCTGCAAAAGAGATTATAAATATTATAAAAAATGAGAATAATACTACAGATAATCTTTAATTAACTAAGTTATAAATTATATAAAATATAATTAATATAAAATTTTTAGGAGGTATTTTCAATGACAAAAGTAGCGATTAATGGTTTTGGAAGAATAGGAAGATTAGCATTAAGATTAATGATCGACAACCCTGAATTAGAAGTGGTTGCAATAAACGACTTAACTGATGCTGCAACTTTAGCACACTTATTCAAATATGATTCATCTCAAGGACGTTTTAATGGTGAAATCGAAGTTAAAGAAGGAGCTTTCATCGTTAATGGAAAAGAAATCAAAGTTGTTGCAGAAAGAAACCCAGAAGATTTACCATGGGCAAAATTAGGAGTAGATATAGTTCTTGAATGTACAGGACTATTTACTGATAAAGAAAAAGCTGAAGCTCATATTAAAGCTGGAGCTAAAAAAGTTGTTATATCAGCACCTGCTAAAGGAGATATCAAAACAGTTGTATTCAACGTTAACCAAGAAGTTTTAGATGGTTCTGAAACAGTTATATCTGGTGCATCTTGTACTACAAACTGCTTAGCTCCAATGGCTAAAGCACTTCATGACAACTTTACATTAACTAAAGGATTCATGACTACAATCCATGCTTACACTAATGACCAAAATACTTTAGATGGTCCTCACAGAAAAGGTGATTTAAGAAGAGCTAGAGCTGCTGCTGCTAGTATCATTCCTAACTCAACTGGAGCTGCTAAAGCAATCGGTTTAGTTATTCCTGAATTAAAAGGAAAATTAGATGGAGGAGCTCAACGTGTTCCTGTAATAACTGGTTCTTTAACTGAATTAGTTTGTACATTAGATAAAAAAGTAACTGTAGAAGAAGTAAACGCAGCTATGAAAGCAGCAACTACTGAATCTTTTGGATACACTGAAGAACCAATCGTATCTACAGATGTAATCGGAATTAACTTTGGTTCATTATTTGATGCAACACAAACTAAAGTTATGGAAGTAAACGGACAACAATTAGTTAAAGTTGCTTCTTGGTATGATAATGAAATGTCTTACACTTCTCAATTAATTAGAACTTTAAAATACTTTGCAAACCTTGCAAAATAATTTAAATTCTTAATGAGAATATAAATTAAACATAAAAGTCTAGAATTTCTTATGAAATTCTAGACTTTTTTTATGTGTCTAGTATAGGGAAACATAACAAATATATAAAATTCAAAAAATTAAGTTGATTTAAGAGGATTAATATTTTATATTTAATATAAGAGAATAATTGTAAAACTTTTGTATATAAGGTGGGATCTATATGAAAAAAAGAAAGATAATCGCGTGTGTTGCAGCTATAACTATGATAGCATCTATATTTATGGGTTCGAAGGATAAGAACAAAAAAGCAGAAATTAATAAAGAAGAAACTAATTAATAAAATCATTAAGTTTTAAAGTTATAAAATGTAACAAATAAATTCATAAAAATTTAAGAGGATTCAAATAAAACTAGAATTATTATCCAATTCTAGTTTTGTTTTTATATTTATATAATTAAAATATTATACAAATAACTTGGTAAAAATAGAGTTAAATTACTTGATTTAGCATATAGATTATTATATAGTTATATATAGAAATAAGAATATTTTTATACATTAAAGGTTTAAAATTACAATAAATGATTGTTGTAGACTTAAACGTTTACGATAGTTATAAAAATTAGGGGGAATTAGTATGAAAAAGAAAAAACTAATTGCATGCATAGCGGCAATTGCAATGGTTGGGTCTTTATTTGTAGGCTGTGGTTCACAAAGTACAAATGGTTCAAAGGATTCTGATAAAAAACAAGTTAAAGCAGGTCTTGCTACAGATGACGGTGGTATAAATGATAAGTCATTTAACCAATCTGCAGACAAGGGTTTAAAAATGGCAGAAAAACAATTAGGAATTAAGTCAAAATCAATAGAATCAAAATCTAAAGAAAATTATGTTCAGAATCTTCAACTCATTTCACAAGATTTTGATGCTGATCTTACTTTTGCTGTAGGATACCAAATGAAAAAAGCTTTAGAAGATGTTGCAACTCAAGAAAAAGATAAAAAATTTGCAATTATTGATGCGGTTGTAGAAAAGCCCAATGTAGTATCTTTATTATTTAAAGAACAAGAAGGATCTTTTTTAATGGGTGTTATAGCTGCTAAGATGACAAAAACAAATAAAATAGGATTTATAGGTGGAAATGAGTCAGATGTTATTGGAAGATTTGAAGCTGGATATATATCAGGAGCAAAATCTGTTAATCCAAATATAAATATAGACATTAGATATGCAGAAAGTTTTACAGATTCAAATAAAGGATATGAAATTGCTAAAGCAGAATATAATGCAGGCTGTGACATAGTAATGCATGCGGCAGGAGGTGCTGGATTAGGCTTGTTCCAAGCAGCATCAGAGTTAAAAAAGAATGGGAAAAATGTATGGGCCATAGGAGTTGATATGGACCAAGTCCTAAGTTTATTAGATAGTAATAATAAACCACAATACTCTGATATAATACTTACAAGTATGGTTAAAAAAGTTGATGTAGCTACAGTAGAAGCTATAAAAGAAGTTAAAGAAGGAAAGTTTAAAGCTGGAATAAAAACTTTTGGTCTTAAAGAAAATGGTGTTTGTATAGCGCCATCGTCAAGGGGAGAAGTCCCAGATAGCATGAAAGAATATGTAAAACCTAATGTACCAAAAGATATCATAAAATTAACAGATAAATATGCTGAAGCTATAAAGAGTGGAAAGATTAAAGTACCAGCAACTCCAAAAGAAGCAAAAAAATTCAAAGGAGTATCTTTAAAGTAAAAAATTAAATGTTGGAGAAATGGCTATAAAAGTGAAAAGCTAGGTGTATTATGTTACATCTAGCTTTTTCAAATATGATATATGCTAGATATTTGGAGGTGAATCTGTAAATGGATAAAGTTGTTGAGATGAGGGGCATTACGAAGATTTTCCCAGGTACTATAGCAAATGATAATGTAAATTTTGATTTGCTAAGTGGTGAAACACATGTATTACTTGGAGAAAATGGAGCAGGTAAAACTACCTTAATGAATATATTATACGGACTATATCAACCTGAAAAAGGTGAAATATATATAAAAGGAAATAAGGTTAAAATATCAAATCCTAATGATGCTATAAGTCTTGGAATAGGTATGGTACATCAACATTTTAAATTAGTTCATAATTTTACAGTAGCAGAAAACATAATACTTGGTAAAGAAACAAAAAAAGGTATTAAATTAGATATTGGAAAGGCAAGAAAAGATGTTAAAGAATTAGCCGATAAATATGGATTTAATATAAATCCTGATGATTTAATTGAAAATATAACAGTTGGTCAACAACAAAAAGTAGAAATTTTAAAAACTCTTTATAGGGGAGCAGAAATATTAATATTAGATGAACCTACAGCAGTTCTAACCCCAGTAGAAATAGATGAACTTGGAATTATAATAGATAATTTAAAAGCAGAAGGAAAATCAGTTATACTAATTACTCATAAATTAAAAGAAGTTATGAAAATGAGTGACAGAGTAACAATTATAAGAAGAGGAAAAAATACAGGAGTTGTAAAAACTAAAGATACTTCAATAGATGAACTTGCTGAGCTTATGGTAGGAAGAAAAGTTAATCTTGTAGTAGAAAAGAAAGAATCAGTACCAGGTGAACAAGTTTTAGTTGTAAAAGATTTATGTGCTAAAGATAATAGAAATATTCCTGCACTTAAAGGAGTAAATCTAATTGTTAGAAGAGGAGAAATAGTTGGAATTGCAGGGGTAGATGGAAATGGTCAAAAGGAATTGGTTGAAGTATTAACAGGTTTACGAAAAGTTGAAAGCGGTACCATCGAACTAAGTAGCAAAGATATAACGGGAAAAACTACAAAACAAATAATGGAATTAGGAGTTGGACATATACCAGAAGATAGGCAACTAAGAGGACTTATACTTCCTTATAGCTTATATGAAAATTCCATACTTGGTATGCATCACAAAAAACCTTTTTCAAAAAATATGATTATGAATTATAAAAAGATTAGAGAACATGCAAAAAAACTTATAAGGGAATTTGATGTAAGAACTCCTAGTGATAGTGTAGCAGCATCTGCTCTATCGGGAGGAAACCAACAAAAATTAATAGTAGCAAGGGAAATTTCAAAAGATCCAGATCTTTTAATTGCATCTCAGCCAACTAGGGGAGTAGATGTAGGAGCAATAGAGTTTATTCATAAAAGGCTAGTGGGAGAAAGAGATAATAATAAAGCAGTATTACTAGTTTCATTTGAATTAGATGAAATATTAGCTTTATCAGATAAAGTAGCTGTAATGTACGATGGAAAAATAGTTAAGGTATTAGATAGAAAAGATGCAACAGAGCAAAAAATAGGAGTATTAATGGCTGGTGGAACTTTAGAAAATAGTGAAATAGAGGTGAAGGATATTGAAGAGTGCAAAGAAAAACAATACATCTAAAAATAAAGTTTTAAATTTAATGGAAAGAACAATAAAGAGTCTTATATTTCCTTTAATTACTGTCGTAGTTTCTATATTTGTAGCTGTTTTCTTTGTAATGTGGTCTAAAAACTATGGAATATCACAATATTTTTCAGCACTTAGTGATTTGTTTTATTTAATATGGAAAGGAAGTTTTTCAAATGAGAGGAATATATTAACTACTATAGCATATGTAACACCTCTCTTATTTACGGGTATTGCCAATGCCATAGCATTTAAATGTGGATTGTTCAATATTGGGGTGGAAGGACAATTTGTAGTAGGAATGCTTGCAGGTGCATTGCTTGGATTGATTCCTGGATTAAATCCATTAATACATGCAATTATAATAATTATTGGTGGCATTATTGCAGGTGGAATATGGGCTGGAATTCCAGGTGCTCTAAAAGCTAAATTTGGTACCAATGAAGTTGTTAATACAATTATGATGAATTATATAGCATTAAATTTAGTAAATTGGGTAGTAAAGAAATCCAGATTCTCTACTGAAAACGGGACGAGTACACCATTAATTCAAAAAAGTGCTATGTTAACCAAACTAAGTAGTGGTACTGAAGCTAATATAAGTATTTTCATAGCAGTAATAGTTGCTATATTTATATACTGGATACTATGGAAAACAACAATAGGGTATGAAATAAGAGGAGTTGGACTTAATCCTCTTGGTGCTGAATATGGTGGAATAAATATAAAGAAAAATGTAGTACTTGCTATGATTTTATCTGGCGCCATAGCTGGAATTGGTGGATGTGCTTATACGACAGGAGCTAGATATCAAATTCAAGACTTGCTTGGATTGCCTGGTTTTGGATTTGATGGTATAGCAGTTGCACTTCTTGCAAGATCTAATCCTATTGGTTGTATAGCATCAGCTATATTATTTGGTGCATTAAAGAGTAGTTCAGCAATATTACAATTAAATGATATACCTAAAGAAATAGTGTATTTAATACAATCTATAGTAATTATTTTTGTTGCAACAGATTATATTATTGAATATTTCCAAGAAAAGAAGCAGAAAGGGGCTGTAATAAATGAGTAATGGTATTATTGTAGCATTAATAGCAGGAACACTAAGGATGGCAGCGCCACTTATATTTACAGCTCTTGGTGGAGTATTTTCAGAAAAGTCAGGTGTTGTTAATATTGGACTTGAAGGTATGATGATAATGGGTGCTTTCTTTGGAGTACTTGGAACATATAAAACAGGAAGTCCTATAATTGGAGTGCTTTGTGCAATGCTTGCAGGAGGAGCAATATCATTAGTGCACTCTTTTTTAAGTATAAATTTAAGAGCAGATCAAATTATTTCAGGTACAGCTATAAATCTATTTGCTCTTGCCCTTGCTAGTTTTTTAATAGGACCTATATTTAAAACTGGTGGACAGACTAATGTAGTTAAAAAACTATCTTATAGCTTACCGGGATTTTTGAAGAATGTACCTATTTTAAATAACTTAAACTGGTTTGTTATAATTGCCATAATCCTAGTATTTGTATCTAATTTTGTATTATATAAGACACCATTTGGACTTAGAGTAAGAGCAGTAGGAGAACATCCAGGTGCAGCAGATACAATGGGTATTAATGTTTATAAAACGAGATATATATGTGTTATCATATCAGGAGTACTTGCAGGACTTGGAGGTGCTGCATTATCAATTGGCATGACACCTTTATATAAAGATGGAATGGTTGCTGGAAGAGGATTTATTGCACTTGCAGCTATGATATTTGGGAATTGGAAACCAATTGGAACTATGTGGGCTTGCATGCTATTTGCTTTTGGAACATCTCTTCAAATAATAGCTCAAGGATTTTCCATAAATTTACCAAATGAATTTTACCAAAGTATACCATATATATTAACTATGCTTGCACTTGCTGGATTCATAGGTAAAACAGAAGCTCCAAGAGCTGATGGTAAACCTTATATAAAAGGTCAAAGATAATAAAAACTTATTTCAAAGCTTTCAGCTAAAATATACTTTAGCTGAAAGCTTTTGTTTAGCCATTATTTATAATTAATTATATAAAAACAATTTTAATGTATAAAAATTTTAAAATACTATTTAAAAATATAAGTATTTACATTATAATGGAAGTGGGACAAATAATTAAACCCTGGGACATTTAAGGACCTACTCAAGGAATAGGTTATCAAAAAATAATAATTATAGAAAACAGTGGAACAATAATTATTATGGATAAATGCGTAACTATATTAATATTTTAAAATATTATTAATAATAAAAACTGGAAGGAGTATGGTTATGAAATTAAATAAGAAAACTGTAGAAGATATTCAAGTTAAAGGGAAAAAGGTATTAGTAAGATGTGACTTCAATGTTCCTCTAAAAGATGGAGCTATAACTGATGAGAATAGACTAGTAGGAGCACTACCAACAATAAAATACTTAGTAAATGAAGGAGCTAAAGTTATTCTTTGCTCACACCTTGGAAAACCAAAGGGAGAAGCTAAACCTGAATTATCATTAGCACCAGTAGCAAAGAGATTATCAGAATTATTAGAAAAAGAAGTTGTATTTGCTGCAGATGATAATGTAGTTGGAGAAAATGCTAAAAAAGCTGTATCAGAAATGAAAGATGGAGATATAGTATTACTTCAAAATACAAGATACAGAAAAGAAGAAACTAAAAATGAAGAAAACTTCTCTAAAGAATTAGCTTCACTTGCAGATGTATTTGTAAATGATGCATTTGGTACAGCACATAGAGCTCACTGTTCAACAGTTGGAGTTACTGAGTTCTTAAATGAAGCAGCTTGTGGATACTTAATTCAAAAAGAATTAAAATTCTTAGGAGATGCTGTTGAAACTCCAGTTAGACCATTTGTTGCAATACTTGGAGGAGCTAAAGTTTCAGATAAAATCAATGTTATAAATAACTTACTTGAAAAAGTTGATACATTAATTATTGGTGGAGGAATGGCTTACACATTCTTAAAAGCACAAGGATACACAATAGGAAAATCTTTAGTAGAAGAAGATAAAGTAGAATATGCTAAAGAAATGATGGATAAAGCTAAGGCTAAGGGTGTTAAACTATTATTACCTATAGATAATGTAGTTGGAGAAGAATTTGATGCAAATACAACACCTGTTACAACTGAAGATGCTAATATTCCAGAAGGATACATGGGACTTGATATTGGACCTAAGACTTCTAAAGCATATGCAGATGCAGTAAGAACTGCTAAAACAGTTGTTTGGAACGGACCTATGGGAGTATTTGAATTTGCAAACTTCGCAAAAGGAACAATAGCAGTTGCAGAAGCTATGGCTGAAGCTGATGCTACAACAATAATCGGTGGAGGAGATAGTGCTGCTGCTGTTAACCAATTAGGATTTGGAGACAAAATGACTCACATCTCAACTGGTGGTGGAGCATCACTTGAATTCTTAGAAGGAAAAGAATTACCAGGAATAGTAGCACTTTCAGATAAATAATAGTATACTTAAAATGAAATTTATTAATAATAGATATTAGAGAGATATTAGGGGGAAGGCGGAAGAAGAAAATACTTAAAGAAAAGAAAGATATAGGAATAGGGTATAGGATAAATATATTAACACATAAAATATATCTTTAATATTAGCTTAAAAGTGTTATTCTTCATTCTGCTACACCTAAATAAAACTTGGAGGGTGTAAAATGAGAAAAGCAATTATAGCAGGAAACTGGAAGATGAATAATACAATTTCACAAGGATTGAAACTTGTTGAAGAATTAAAACCATTAGTAGCAGGTGCAAACTCTGATGTAGTAGTTTGTCCACCAACATTAGCATTGGATGCTGTAGTAAAAGCTACTGAAGGAACTAACATAAAAGTTGGAGCTCAAAACATGCACTTTGAAGAAAGTGGAGCATTTACTGGAGAGATAGCACCAGCTATGCTTGAAGAATTAGGAGTAAAATACGTTATATTAGGACATAGTGAAAGAAGACAATACTTCGGAGAAAATGATGCTGACTTAAATAAAAAGATGAAGAAAGCATTTGAACATAACCTAACTCCAATACTTTGTATAGGAGAAACTTTAGAAGAAAGAGAAGCAGATGTTACTGAAGAAGTACTTGCAAAACAAATCAAACTTGATTTAGCAGGACTTACTAAAGAACAAATAGCAGAAACTGTAATAGCTTATGAACCAATTTGGGCTATTGGAACAGGAAAAACTGCTACATCTGACCAAGCAGAAGAAACTATAGCTTTCGTAAGAAAAACAGTTGCAGGAATGTTTGGAGCAGAAGCTGCTGAAAAAATGAGAATTCAATATGGTGGATCTGTAAAACCAGCAACAATAAAAGAACAAATGGCAAAACCAAACATAGATGGAGGTCTTATAGGAGGAGCTTCTCTTAAGGCTGCTGATTTTGCTGCAATAGTAAATTTCGATAAATAATATATTGATGTAGAGTAATGCCTAATAAATACTTTATTTATTAGGCATTATAAAAATACGGAGGTGAATAAAATGGCAAAGAAACCTGTAATGTTAGCTATTTTAGATGGACTTGGATTATCAGATCACAAAGATGGTAACGCCTTCTCATTAGCTAAAAAGCCTAATTTAGATAAAATATTTAAAGAATATCCTCACACAGTATTAGGGGCTAGCGGATTATCAGTAGGACTTCCAGATGGTCAAATGGGTAATTCAGAAGTTGGTCACTTAAATATAGGTGCAGGAAGAGTTGTATATCAAGCTCTTACAAGAATAACAAAAGCAATTGAAGATGGAGATATATTGAAAAATGAAGCATTAATAAAAGCTATAGATAATGCTAAAAATAATGATTCAGCTCTTCACTTTATGGGATTACTATCTGATGGTGGTGTCCACTCTCACATAGAGCACTTAAAGGGATTAATAGATTTTGCTGCAAAGTCTGGAGTTAAAAAAGTATACATTCATGCTTTCCTAGATGGAAGAGATACTGCTCCAAAATCAGCATTAACTTATATAGAAGATCTAGAAAAACACATGAAAGAAATTGGAGTAGGTTCTATTGCTACTGTTTCAGGAAGATACTATGCAATGGATAGAGATAAGAGATGGGAAAGAATAGAACTTGCATATAATGCAATGGTACTTGGAAAAGGTGAAGTTGCAACTTCTCCAAAAGAAGCTGTAGAAAAATCTTATCATGATAACAAAACTGATGAATTTGTTCTTCCAACAGTAATCGAAAAAGATGGTAAACCAGTTGCTACAATTAAGAACAATGATTCAGTTGTATTCTTTAACTTTAGACCAGATAGAGCAAGACAAATAACAAGAGCTATAAATGATAAAGTATTTGATGGATTTAAGAGAGAAACTTTAAACCTAGTTTTTGTTACTATGACTGAATATGATAGTACAATTGAAGGCGTAGAAGTTGCATTTAAACCTGAAAGCTATGTAAATACTTTAGGTGAATATGTAAGCGCACAAGGAAAGAAACAATTAAGAATTGCTGAAACAGAAAAATATGCTCATGTTACATTCTTCTTTAATGGTGGAGTTGAAGAACCTAACAAAAATGAAGATAGAGCATTAATACCTTCACCAAAGGTTGCAACATATGATTTAAAACCAGAAATGAGTGCATATGAAGTAACTGATGAAGTTCTAAAGAGAATTGATTCAGATGAATATGACATGATTATATTAAATTATGCTAACCCAGATATGGTAGGTCATACTGGAGTTGTTGAGGCAGCAGTTAAAGCAGTTGAAACAGTTGATGAATGTTTAGGTAAGGTTATGGATAAAATACTAGAGAAAAATGGTGCTTTATTTATAACAGCAGATCATGGTAACTGTGAACAAATGATAGATTATTCAAATGGAAATCCTATGACTGCACATACAACAAATCTTGTTCCATTTGCTTATATAGCAAATGATGCTAAAGAAAAGGAATTAAGAGAAGAAGGAATCCTTGCAGATATAGCACCTACAATGCTTCAATCAATGGAACTTGCAGTTCCTAAGGAAATGACAGGAAAAAGTCTTTTTAAATAATCTTTTGCCAAAGCATAAAAAAGTGTATAATTGTAAAAAATTATAGTAGGCAGTAATTTTACTGTCTACTATATTATATAAATTTATGTTAAATATTAGGAGGTAATGGTAATGAAAACTTTTGTAGAGATAGTAGACGTTTATGCAAGACAAATTCTAGATTCAAGAGGAAATCCTACAGTAGAAGTAGAGGTTGAATTAGAAGATGGAACAGTAGGAAGAGCAGCAGTACCATCAGGAGCTTCAACAGGTATATTTGAAGCTGTAGAATTAAGAGATAATGACAAGTCTAGATATATGGGAAAAGGCGTTGAAAAAGCAGTTGAAAATGTAAATGAAATTATTGCAGATGAATTAGTTGGGCTAAATGTATTTGATCAAGTAGCTATTGATAAAATAATGATAGAACTTGATGGAACAGATAACAAAGGTAAACTTGGAGCAAATGCAATGCTTGGAGTGTCACTTGCTTGTGCAAGAGCAGCTGCTGAATACTTAGGAATTAGTTTATACCAATACATAGGTGGAGTTAATTCAAAAGTTTTACCAGTACCTATGATGAACATAATGAATGGTGGATCACACGCTGATAACAACGTGGATTTACAAGAGTTTATGATTATGCCTGCAGGAGCAAAGAGCTTTTCAAATGCACTAAGAATGTGTACTGAAATATATCATACATTAAAGGACATATTAAAAGGAAAAGGATTATCAACTGGTGTTGGTGATGAAGGTGGATTTGCACCTAACCTTGAAAGCAACGAAGAAGCTATTCAAGTTATTATAGAAGCTGTAGAAAAAGCTGGATACAAACCAGGAGAAGAAGTGTTTATAGCACTAGACCCAGCATCTTCAGAATTCTTTAACACAGAAACTAATAAGTATGAATTAAAGGGTGAAGGAAGAGAATTAACTCCAGCAGAAATGGTTGAATACTATGCTAAATTAGTAGAAAAATATCCAATTATCTCAATTGAAGACGGTATGGCAGAAGAAGATTGGGATGGATGGAAGTTAATGACTGAAAAACTTGGTGGAAAGATTCAATTAGTAGGAGACGATTTATTCGTAACTAACACTGAAAGACTTTCTATGGGTATTGAAAGAAAAGTTGCTAATTCAATTCTTATAAAGCTTAACCAAATAGGAACATTAACTGAAACATTAAACACAATAGAAATGGCTGAAAGAGCAGGATATACTGCTGTTGTTTCTCATAGATCAGGTGAAACAGAAGATACTACAATAGCTGATCTTGTTGTTGCAGTTAATGCAGGACAGATAAAAACTGGAGCTCCTGCAAGAACTGAAAGAGTTGCAAAATACAATCAATTATTAAGAATTGAAGAAGAATTAAACACAATGGGAGAATATAGAGGATTAAAAGCTTTCTATAACATCAGAAAATAATAATTTAATAAATATAAGTTTTTTAATAAATGCTTGTGATTTAATATCATAAGCATTTATTCTATTTTAAATAGATGTAAAACTTATATATTTGGTTTATGTTGTAATTTAATGTATGGTATGATAAAATAATTTTTATAGTGAACGTAGAGTGAATTTATAAAAAGAGATTAGGAGGTGTATGTTGTGCATACATTTTTACAGATAGCAGAAATAGTAGTTGGAATAGCGATTATAGTTGTAGTGTTAAAACAACCAGCTAAAGCAGATGGATTCAATTTAATATCTTCAGGAAATGAAACTTTCTATTCTAAGAATAAAACTAAAACATATGAATCAGTATTAGCAAAAACAACAGTTATCTTAGCAATCCTTTTTGCTTTAATAACAATAGGATTAACTTTAACATCAAAATAAAGTTTTAGCTAAAATTAAAAATACATATTATGATTTAGAAGTAAACATATGAATCCTTAAAGATTTGTATGTTTTTTTATTTTACTATAACACAGCTAAAAAAAGTAAAATTTGTAATTACATCTTTATTTTGGTGTATAATATAGATATACATTTATTATTATAGCGCTCCCAAGAAGTTACTAATTAAAAAAGGAGGAATAATATGAGTGCTTATTTACCAATAGTGTGTGGAATATTGGCTTTAGTTTTTGCTTTTATTCTAAGTAATGGAATTATCAAAGAAGATGCAGGCAATGAAAGGATGGCAGAAATATCAGGATACATTCATGAAGGAGCTATGGCTTTTTTAACAAGAGAATATAAGTATCTTGCTGGATTCATTGTAGTTGTAGCAATAATCATAGTGGCAGCACTTGATTACAGAACAGCTATATGTTTTGTATGTGGAGCCGTATTTTCAATTTTAGCTGGATACTTTGGAATGAATGTAGCTACAAAAGCAAATGTGAGAACAGCACAAGCAGCAAGGAGTGGGCAAAATAAAGCATTAAAGATAGCTTTCTCTGGTGGAGCAGTTATGGGATTATCAGTTGTAGGACTTGGAATAGTAGGACTTTCTATATTTTGTTTATTATTTGGTGATAATCCTAACTATATAACTGGATTTGGGCTGGGAGCAAGTTCAATAGCATTATTTGCCCGTGTAGGTGGAGGAATCTATACAAAGGCAGCAGATGTTGGAGCTGACCTTGTAGGTAAAGTTGAAGCTGGAATACCAGAAGATGACCCTAGAAATCCAGCAGTTATAGCAGATAACGTTGGTGACAATGTTGGTGACGTTGCTGGTATGGGTGCTGATTTATTTGAATCATATGTAGGTTCTATAATTTCTGCATTAACTTTAGGATACTTTCTATTTGAAGGGAATAAAGATAAAGTAATGTTCCCTCTTATGTTAGCTGCTATAGGTATAGTATCATCAATAATAGGAGTAATTTTTGCAAGAAGCAGTAAAAGTAACAATCCACAAAAAGCTCTTAATACAGGAACTTATATAGGTGGAGTACTAGTTATCATTGGATCATTCATATTTAGTAAAAATGTATTTGGAGACTATAAATCCTTTGGGGCAATATTTGCAGGATTAATCGTAGGAATATTAATAGGAAAAATAACAGAAATATATACATCTGACAGATATAAATATGTACAAAGAATCGCAAGACAATCAGAAACAGGTGCAGCAACTACAATAATATCTGGATTTGCAGTTGGAATGTATTCTACTGTAATACCAATAGTTCTTATATGTATAGGAGTATTATTCTCATTTTATATAATGGGAGGAACTGAAAATTCTGAGTTTGGACTATATGGTATATCATTAGCAGCAGTAGGAATGCTATCAACTACAGGTATCACAGTTGCAGTTGATGCTTATGGACCAATAGCAGATAATGCTGGAGGAATTGCAGAAATGGCGGAACTTCCACCGGAAGTTAGAGAAATCACTGATAAATTAGATTCAGTAGGAAATACAACAGCAGCTATTGGAAAAGGGTTTGCTATAGGGTCAGCAGCACTTACAGCCCTTGCATTATTTGCATCTTATGCAAAAGAAACTGGACTTGAAGCTATAAACCTTTTAACACCAGTTACATTAGTAGGATTACTAATTGGAGCTATGCTACCATTCCTATTTGGAGCATTAACTATGGAATCAGTAGGTAAAGCTGCAAATGAAATGATAGAAGAAGTTAGACATCAATTTAAAACAATTCCAGGAATCATGGAAGGTAAAGCAAAACCTAATTATAAAAAATGTGTTGATATATCAACATCAGCAGCGTTAAAAGAAATGATACTTCCAGGTATACTTGCAATAGTTGTTCCGTTATTAGTTGGTATGCTTCTAGGTGTTGAAGCATTAGGAGGATTAATTGGAGGTGCCGTTGCATCAGGTGTACTTGTAGCTATATTAATGGCTAATGCTGGTGGAGCTTGGGATAATGCTAAAAAGTATATAGAAAGTGGAACTCATGGTGGAAAAGGTAGTGATGCACATAAAGCCGCTGTTGTAGGAGATACTGTAGGTGATCCTTTTAAAGATACATCAGGTCCAGCTATGAATATACTAATAAAACTTATGACAATAGTATCACTTGTATTTGCATCAATCATAGCAAATAATGGAGGTATTTTATTGAATTTATTTAAATAAATATTGATTGTAAAGTGAAAAAATACCATGGGGCATTTTGAGCATCCATGGTATTTTTTTAGTTTTAACGTCTTTTTAATATAATTAAAATTTTAAATATGATTTTTATGGTATAAGTGGTATAATGTTCGTAAGTATAGCGGTGTGAAAAATAAAATCTATAGATATGTGAATACAATATTAGTAAATGTTCAAGACTAATAATGTATGTAAATAATTAAAATGATAATTGATTGGAGGGGAAAAAATGAATATAAAAAGTATAATTTTAGGGTTTATGAAGGAACAAGCATATAAACCAATGGATATACAGGAACTTGCTAAAATATTTGGAATTTCTAAAAGAGATATGAAAAGTTTTAAAGAATTAATTAAGACTATGGAAAAAGAGGGTAGTATAATAAAAACTAGAACAAATCATTACGGAATACCAGAAAAAATGGGACTTGTAGTAGGAAGACTTCAAGGACACCAAAGAGGATATGGATTTGTTATACCTGATGATGATAGCCCAGATGTTTTTGTAATTTCATCATATATGAACGGAGCTATGCATGGAGATAGAGTAGTAGCACAAGTTCTTAAAGAAGAGAACAATGGTAAGAGACGTGAAGGGGAAATAATAAGAGTTACAGAAAGGGCTAATGAAACAATAATAGGTGTTTTTGAGGCTAGTAAGAATTTTGGATTTGTTGTTCCAGAAGAAAAAAGAATACATCAAGATATATTCATTCCAAAGGAACATACAAAAGGTGCTAAAAACGGAGATGTAGTAATAGTAAATATAATTGAGTGGCCTGAAAAAAGAAGAAATCCAGAAGGTAGAGTTGTAGAAGTTTTAGGTAAAAAGGGTGAAAAGGGAATAGATATATTAACGATCATAAAGAAATATAAACTTCCAGAAGAATTCCCAGCAAAAGTACAAAGCTATGTAAATAGTATTCCTCAGGAAATAGACGAGGAAGAAGCAAAAGGAAGAGAAGATTTAAGAGACGTTGTAATGGTAACAATAGATGGTGAAGATGCCAAAGACTTAGATGATGCTGTATCTATAGAAAAACTTGATAATGGAAACTATTTATTAGGAGTACATATTGCTGATGTATCTCACTATGTTAAAGAAAAAAGTCCATTAGATAAAGAAGCATTAAAGAGAGCTACTTCTGTATACTTAATAAATAAGGTAATACCAATGTTACCAAAAGAACTATCTAATGGTATATGTAGTTTAAATCCTAAAGTAGATAGACTTGCAATGACGTGCTTTATGGAGATTAATAATAAAGGAAAAGTTGAAAATTACAGAATTACTAAAAGTGTAATAAAAACTAATGAAAGAATGACTTACACTGATGTAACAAAAATGCTTAGAGATAAAGATGAAGCTACTATAGAAAAATACAAAGATTTATATAAATACTTTAAGTTAATGGAAGAGTTATGTGAGATTTTATATAAGAAGAGAATCTCAAGAGGAGCAATAGATTTTGAATTTGAAGAAAGTAAGATAATATTAGATGATAATGGAAAACCAATAGATATAAAACCGTATGAACGTGCTATTGCAAATAGAATAATAGAAGAATTTATGCTTGTATGTAATGAAACAGTAGCAGAGCATATGTACTGGACTAAGATTCCATTTGTATATAGAATTCATGAAGATCCAGATGAAGAAAAACTTCAAAAGTTCAGAGAATTTGCATATAACTTAGGATACTTCATAAAACCAACTAAGGATGTACATCCTAAAGCACTTCAAGAAATAATTGAAGGTGCAAGAGGTAAAAAGGAAGAAACTGTGGTAAATACATTACTTCTTAGATCATTAAAACAAGCAAGATATGCACCACAATGTGTAGGGCACTTTGGACTTGCAGCAAAATATTATTGTCACTTTACATCACCTATAAGAAGATATCCAGACTTAATAATTCATAGAATAATAAAAGAATCATTAGATGGACTTATAGATGACAAGAGAGTTCGAAGCTTAGAAAATAAAGTTGACTATGCATCAGTTCAATCATCAGACATGGAAAGACTTGCAATGGAAGCTGAAAGAGAAGTTGACGACTTAAAGAAAGCTGAATATATGAGTGAAAAGATTGGAGAAGAATATACTGGTATAGTATCTTCTGTAACTAATTTTGGAATGTTTGTTCAATTACCTAATACAATTGAAGGATTAGTTCATATAAGCACAATGGACGATGATTACTATGTATATGATGAAGATCACCTATGTTTAGTAGGAGAAAAACATAAGAATGTATATAGATTAGGTGATGAAGTAAAAATAAAGGTTGATAGAGTTGATTTAGGATCTTATGAAATATACTTTGATTTAATAAAGGATAAAGAAGAAGATACAGAATTACCTAAGATTCCTACTGAGGAAATAAATAAAATTGGTGAAAAGTTAAGCCAATCTGAAGAAGATGAAAGATTAAATAAAGAAATAGATGAAATGCTAAATAGCTAATATAAAACTAAGTAGCAGTTAAATAATGATTTAAATAATTGGTTTTAACTGCTACTTATTCTTGACTTACACTGTGCTATGGTATATAATTTATTTCCACAAGAGAGTATATAAAAAGTAGGTGTTAGTATGGGTAAAAAGGATAAAAAAAATAATACCCTTGCGCAAAATAGAAAAGCGTATCATGATTATTTTATAGAGGAAACTTTTGAAGCAGGTATAGCTCTTGTTGGAACAGAAGTAAAGTCTATAAGAGGTGGTAAAGCGAATCTAAAGGATAGCTATGCAAGTATCAAAAATGGAGAAGTTTTTGTATGTAATATGCATGTAAGTCCTTATGAGCAAGGAAACATATTCAATAGAGATCCTTTAAGAGAAAGAAAGTTACTACTTCATAAAAGTCAAATAAATACTTTGTTAGGTTACACAGCACAGCAGGGGTATACATTAATACCAATTAGTCTTTATCTTAAAAATGGTAGAGTTAAAGTTGCTCTTGGAGTTGCAAAAGGTAAGAAGAACTATGACAAGAGAGATGCAATAGCTGCAAAGGCTGCAAAGCGTGATATTGATAGACAAATGAAAGAAAGAATGCGTTATTAATTTAAATTGTTTTATTGGACAATTTAATAAATATATATTATACTAGTTATGTTGAAAA
This sequence comes from Clostridium massiliodielmoense, assembly GCF_900176615.1. Taxonomy (GTDB): domain Bacteria; phylum Bacillota; class Clostridia; order Clostridiales; family Clostridiaceae; genus Clostridium_H; species Clostridium_H massiliodielmoense. The sequence goes on along the minus strand of NZ_FXLO01000009.1, from coordinate 1,306,154 downwards.
ATTAAATAGTGCTTAAAAGCACACAACCACTATGGGGGCGTACATGGCTTTCGACGGGGGTATGTTGTGCTACAGAAGCGAGTCGATGGTTTCCTGGACCAGCGTTAAAAAACTGGGAATTTAAATGTAAACGCAGAAGATAATTTTGCATTAGCAGCCTAATATAGCTGCTCGTTCTACCTAAGAGTCCCACGACTTAGGATAGGGCGTCGACTAGTGGGGAACCGCACTTAGGAAAGCTTTGACCTAAGGACGGAATTTATGAAGCTACTGAAATTTCAATCCTGTCAGTAGGAGGGGAACGTAGGGAATGTTAAAATACTGACTGCACTCGGAGATGCTGTAGTGTTGCTACTTTCGGACAGGGGTTCGATTCATGAAAGAGTCGCCTTATGAAGTGATTCATAAGTGAAAACTTGGCTTTATCGGTGAAACCGTAACATACTAAGATGACGGCAATACCGAGGGGTATGTAGGGAAATCTAACAGCCCCGTATCGACTTATAGGCTTCTAAGTTCTCAAAATAAGAGAATATGAGGTACTAAGATAGAAGGTTAAAAACTATAATATACTTCTATAATACGCCAAGGGACTTAACTAGAAAGTTAAGTTCGAGATATAGTCAGCGCTATTGGATAACAATGGAATAAGTGTCCCCTCGCCTCCACCAGAAAGTAAAGCTCTATGCAAATTGCATAGAGCTTTTACCTTATCCTCATAAACTTCTCATAAAAATTATTCTTAGCTTCAAGCATTTCATTAGTATATCTACCATTCCTAGGAGTTACAGATTTGTACTCATTAATAATTAATTTTGCACGTTCTTTTTTAACGTTTATTACCAAATAAGGTTCGATATATTTTAAGAACTCAATTGCATCATTATATTTAATTGTATATGAATAAGAATCTTTATGTTTTTCAATATTATAATTTCTTTTAGATTTTATTATGCCCATATTTGTTTTAGATTTTATCCATTTTAAAAGTTCTAATGTTGTAGAACTTATACTAACACAAGGTGCAGGAAATTGGTTATTATAAAATTTTGTAAGCATTATACTTCCTTCTCCATCTATAATTCCAGCAATATATGCTTTTCAGTTTCAGTCAATTTTATCACTCCGCGGGTTTTTTATTAGTTTGTGTAAAATTTGAGTTTTTATTTTGTTTTGAGATTACTTAATAAACTTTAGTATTTAAATTTAAGAGTTGAAACCATTAATATTTTGAAAAGCACTGATTTTGTATTAAATTAGAATATAATTAAGTTAATATTGATAATTAGTATAAAGATCATACTTATTGTATTAAAAAATATAATCATTGAATATAGTTGTATTATAGTACTAAATATAAAAGGTGAATTATGTGTAAAGAAAACAAAGTTGTTATAAGTAAGGTTTTTCTAAAGAAGCAACTATCAGAAGATGAGCACATAGCAAAATCTTTAAGTAGGTTTATAGATAACTCAATAAAAGCTAAAGAAAAATTCTATGTATGGTGTATATAAATATATTGGAAGATTCGATAGTTATAAGAGATAATAGTGGAGTAATACATAGTAATATAACAGATAAGGATATATTTGAGATAGGTAACAATGATAAAAGTGAAATACTAGGATTAGGTATCAAAAAATCTTTATTTAAATTAGGAAATAAAATAGATATATTTTCAAATAAAAAAGGATGTGCAAGAAAATTTTCATTAGATATTAAATTAGGAAATGAAGAGTTAGTATCCCAAAGTGAGGATATGAATTACAATCCAGATGTACCGGAAGGAACTATTGTAGTTATAAGTGACTTGGAACATGAAATAAAAAAGAAAATAATTAAAGTAGGTTTTATAAATGATATTATATTAAAACTAGGAAGAATGTATAGTAAATTTATATTTAAAGAAAAGCTTATAATTTGGTTAAATAATATATTGGTAAAACCTAAAAATATTAAAGCAAAGGAAATAAACTCTTGTTTAATTTTAGATAACTGTAAGGTAGATTTATATAAAGGAAATAAATATGATATTTCTGGAATTGATTTATTCATAAATGATTATATGGTTTATGATAGGATAAAAACTAAAGAAGTTAAATGGAATTTATTAAATGAAGCTAAACATACTTATACAGATTGTATAATAGAAATTGTGTATTATGGAGAAAAGAGTGAATTTATAAAAAATAAAGAAGAGATATTTAATGAAGTAATTGATTTTGTTAAAAAAATAAAATCAATTTCCAAAGTAATGTAATTACAATACAATATGAAGAGCCCATATCTAAGGTAGAAGAATTAAAACAGTATTATAATGAAAATACGGCTAAAGCTATAGGGATTAAAGCATTTAAAAAATTATATGAAGATTATATAAATACTAGAAATAAGTACTAAAGATAAGGTATGTTAGCATAGTTTTTGTGTTTAAAAAACAAAAGGCTATGCTATTTTTATGTTTATAAATTAGTTTGAAATTATTAATAATTGAAGTAATATAAATAATATTTTTACTGAGATTTGATTTATAATGTCTAAATAAAACAATTAGTGTATAATAAAGGTATAAAATTCCATGAGGGAGATGATACTTTTATGAAGGCAAATGAAAAAGGATTATTAAGATTTTTAGAAGGAGCAGATAAGCAATTTATTATACCAATTTATCAAAGAAATTATGATTGGAAAAAAGAGCAATGCGAACAACTATTTAATGATTTAATAGATATTTGTAAAAATAATTTTAGAAATCATTTTCTAGGTTCAATAGTATCTATATATTATGATGATGGTGATGGACAAGAATATTTAGTTATTGATGGTCAACAAAGGTTAACTACTATTTCATTGTTATTATTAGCCATATATAATTTAATAGAGTTAAAAAAAATAAATACAGAGTTTAAAAAAGAACAGTTAAAGGAAGAATATTTAGTTAATAAATATTCTCATGATGATAAAAAGTTAAGATTAAAGCATATAAAGGATGACAGCATAGCGTTTGAGAGTCTATTTACAAATAGAGAAGAAGAATTTATACAGGATTCAAATATAACTAAAAATTATAAGTATTTTAAGAATAAGTTATTGTCTTTAAAAGAAATTACTATAGATGATTTATATAAAGCGATAAAAAAATTGATTGTAGTAGAAATAGAATTAAAAAGAGGAGAGGATGATCCACAATTAATATTCGAGAGTTTAAATTCTACAGGACTTAGTTTAACAGAAGCGGACTTGGTAAGAAATTATGTATTAATGAAGGAAGATACTGAACATCAAAATATATATTACACAAAATATTGGAGAAATATTGAGGTTAATACTAATTACAAAGTTAACGAATTTATAAGGGATTATCTGACTTTTAAAGAAAGAAGCATACCCAATAAAGATAATGTATATAAGGCATTTAAGAAATACACAGATAAAAATTATAATTGTTATGAGAACAAAAGTGTTGAATTATTATTGAAGGATATGATGAAGTTTTCTCAATATTATAAACAGTTCACTAGATGTTGCTTTAATGATAAGAAAATTGACAAGCTACTTACTAATATTAATAATTTAGATATGACTGTATGTTACCCATTTTTATTAGAAGTATTTGACGATTTTAATAATGAAATAATAAATAGAGAAGAATTGATTGAGGTGTTATATTATATTGAATCTTTTGCATTTAGAAGGTCAATTTGTGATGTGCCTACAAATGCATTAAATAAAGTATTTATGACATTGGGGAGGGATATAAAAAAATATAGTGACTATAGAGATAATTATATAAATATTTTTAAATATATATTAATAAACAAAAAGTTAAGTCAAAGATTTCCCAAAAATGATGAATTTGCAGAAAAATTAGTAAGCAGAGATATTTATAATTTGAAAAATAAGAACAAATATCATTTGCTTCAGAGCTTAGAAAATTATGAAAATAAGGAAGTAGTAGATATAATACATCTAATAGCAGATAATACATTAACTATAGAGCATATAATGCCACAAAAGCTTACTTCTCAATGGAAAAATAGTCTTGGTGAAAATTACGAGGGGATTTATGATAAATATATAAATACATTAGGAAATATAACTTTAACAGGGTATAATTCATCGTATAGTAATAAGTCATTTATTAATAAAAAAGAAATGGACAAAGGATTTAATGAAAGCAGATTATTTCTTAATTCATATCTAAGAAGTGTTAATAAGTGGACAGAATATGAAATACGTGAAAGAGCAGCGAGACTAAAAGATAAATCACTTCAAATTTGGAAGTTTCCTGAGTTGGAATATTCATCTAAAGAAGACATGCTAAATTTATATAGTTTGGCAGATGAAAATGATTTTACAGGAGAAAGAATACAGAGTTATATATTCAAAGGTGAAGAATATAATGTTAAAAGTTGGAAGGATTTTTATGAAAGTATAGCTACATTACTATATGATTATGATTCAATTATATTTGAAAATCTTATAAGAAATCATAATGAAAGTTCAAATCGTGTCTGTTTTTCAAATAAAAAAGAAGAATTAAAAAGACCGATAGAAATAAGTAATAGTGTGTATTTAGAAGGTAGACTTAGTACAGAGGGAATACTAAATATGATAAGATTATTATTGAAAGAATATAATATTAAAGAAGATGAAGTAAGTTTCTACTTAAAAGAGATTGCGTCAAAGGACGACGGAGATAAACAACTTGTGTTTAATAATATAAGGAATAGTGAAAAAAGTATTAATAAGTTGTTTGAATATTAATATAGTTACATAAGTATACTTCTTACCGGTAATTAGTTGTTTACCATAAATATGTTCTGGTTTATTTTGTAATTTAGTAAAATTATAAAATATAATATTTAAGTGAAACGTAGGTTTTAATTTTATATAGTATTAATTAAAATAAATAGCAAAATAAATATTTTAAATCGAATATACAAACACGAAGTCTATATATAGGATTATAATAAAGGATATGAATTATATTTCTATATATTTACTTGAAAACGGTATATAGGAATATGAATATGTTTAATGAATAAGTATAATATTTTGCATTAGTGATAAAATACAAATTTATGTTATGGTTAATAGAATAATGTTGAATGGTTAGGAAAAACTGTTACTATTTCAATATTTATAAATATATTAAACATTAGTAAGTATAACCTATTACCAAAACATCTAGATAAGAAAAAACAAGGATGATATAATATTCTTTTAGAATAGTTATAAAGGAGTTACTTCTATGAGATATTATTTAGCACCAATGGAAGGCATAACAGGATACATATATAGAAATGCCTATGAAAAAATTTTCGGAAATGTTGATAAATATTTTACACCTTTTATTGTTACAAATAAAAATATAGGTTTTAAGGCTAAAGAGCTAAGAGATGTATTGCCTGAAAATAATGAAGTTAAAAATATAGTTCCTCAAATACTTACCAACGATTCAGAAAGATTTATTAATATTGCGAGAAAACTACAAGAACTAGGATACAATGAGATTAATCTAAATTTAGGATGTCCTTCTGGAACTGTGGTTTCAAAATATAGGGGTTCTGGATTCCTAGAAAAAAGAGAAGAACTTGATAGATTTTTAGAGGAAATATTTAAAATAGATCATATGAAAATTTCTATAAAAACTAGACTAGGAAAGGATAGTCCAGAAGAATTTTATGAGTTGATAAAGATATTTAATAAGTATCCTTTAGAAGAGTTAATTATTCATCCTAGAACCAGAGAAGATTTTTATAAAAATAAACCTAACTTAGAGGTGTTTAAAGATGCACTATCCTTAAGTGTAAATCCTATATGTTATAACGGAGATATTTTTACTTCTACAGATTATAAACAATTAACAGAAGCTTTTCCACAAGTAGAAACAGTAATGATAGGAAGAGGAATATTAGCAAATCCAGGTTTAATTAATGAGATTAAAGAAGATAAAACTTTAGATAAAAAAGTATTAAGAGAGTTTCATGATGAGGTTTTAAATAATTATAGAGAATTATTTAATGAAGATAGAAATGCAATGTTTAGAATGAAAGAACTATGGGGATATATGATTTATATATTTTCAGATAATAAAAAGTATGCTAAAAAAATAAGAAAGGCTCAGAATTTAAGAGACTACAATGAGGCTGTTTTAAGTTTGTTTAGGGAGCAGCAAATAGTAAAGGGAGCTGGACTATTTAATATGAATTTTTAAGAGTTTAAAGCACTATTCCTAATAGGACAGTGCTTTTTAATGTTATTACTTTAAAATTATTTTATAAATTTCATAAATACGGATATAATTATAGGTAAAAGAAATGACTACAAATTTGGATGTTCTTGTTATAGTGGACATACTATTATAAATTAAAAGAATTTAAGTTTTAAATTGATATTTTGGAAAGGAAGTGAATATTTTTGAGTGACTTTTATATTATGAATAAAGATATTCCTGTTTTAATCTTTAGTGATAAACTAAACATTAATGGAGATTATCCAATAATAAAGATAATAAATGAACAAAGTCTTCCTTATATTTTAAAACACGAAATAGGAGGATTGAAGGATTGGTTTAAAAGTAGGGTAATTCCTACTAATAGAAATCATTTAGAAAATCTTATTGAGTCTTTGCAATTTGAAAAAAAACCAACAGCTCTAGATTATTTAAAACTAAATAATGGATTTAGTTTAAATGATAGTTATTGGATAAAACCATTAGACATTAGTAGCATGTATCCAAAGGATTTATGTTGGGATAAATATAATTTATATGATAATAAATTTGAAGAAGCTTTAGGGCTTGTAACTTTCTTTGGTAATAATACTAGTTTAGGAGGTACTGTAAATACTCCTAAAGTTTCATCACCAGAGCTTACAACTCAAGGAGTTATGAATAAAGCTTGGAGGAGAACAGGTAATAAGCTTTTACTATATAAAAGGGGAAATATAGGAGCGGCTAATTTAGATAAAGAACATTTTTCAGAATCTATAGCTAGTGAGATAGGAAAAATTTTAGGACTTAATTGCATACCTTATTGGACGGACAAATGGCATAATCAAAACTGCTCGGTGTGTGAGATATTTACAAATAAAGATAAAGGATATTTACCTTTTAGATACTTTTTAGAAGCTATAGAGCCAAATAGAAAAAAATGGGGTTTTGCAAATGTTATAGAATGGATTCCTAAAGAATTTAAACAAGATTTTTTAGATATGATAGTATTTGATTATATTATAGAAAATCGAGACAGACATCTTGGAAACTTTGGATTTATTATAGATAATAATACTCAAGAACTTTTATCTTTTGCTCCCTTATTTGATCAAGGATATTCCTTAATGGCTAATGCCTTAGAAGAAGATTTTAATAAAGACCTCAAAGAGTATTCAGAATCTCATCCAAGTTTTGTATTAGAAAATAAGGATTTAGCAAAGTATGTTATAGAAAGAAACAAGCAAAGATATAAAGGGTTTACTAAAATATTAAGATTAAAAATAGATGATATAAATTGGTTTAATTGTCCTAACTGGTATAAAGAAGGGATTAAAAAATTAGTATTTACAAGATGTGAAGTAATAAATTCTATTTAGAATTAAATTAAAAAACAATGATTAAAGCACTTATCTTTAAAAAGATAGGTGTTTTTTGTTATGCAAATATAACAATTAAATATCATTTCCTTATAAATTCCTTATAATTGGGGTTTAGTATTTAATTATAGGGAGGATGATTGAAATGAAGGAAATTATTTTACAAACAAAGAGGTTGTGTAAAACATTTAAAAAACAAGAGGCAGTTAAAGATGTTTCAATATCAGTTCAGAGAAATTCAATATATGGATTACTTGGACCAAATGGGGCAGGAAAATCAACGTTACTAAAGATGATTATAGGAATGCTTAGACCAACTTCAGGTGAAGTTTTATTCGATGGACATAAATGGAGTAGAAAGGATCTTGGTAGTATTGGTTCTTTAATAGAGTCAGCACCTTTGTATGAAAATTTAACGGCAAGAGAAAATTTAAAGGTTAGAACTACAGTACTTGGACTTCCAGATTCAAGAATAGATGAAGTATTAAGTATAGTAGAACTTGAAGACACAGGAAAAAAGAGAGCAGGACAATTTTCTATGGGGATGAAACAAAGACTAGGAATTGCAATTGCACTTTTAAATAATCCAAAGCTTTTAATTTTAGATGAACCAACTAATGGACTTGATCCCTTTGGAATACAAGAATTAAGAGAACTTATACGTTCTTTTCCAAGTAAAGGTATTACAGTGATATTATCAAGTCATATATTAAGTGAAGTAGAGCAGATTGCTGACCATATTGGAATTATATCAGGTGGAGTTCTTGGATATGAAGGAGAGTTAAAAAGAGGAGAAGACTTAGAAAAGTTATTTATGAATATTGCGGGAAAATATAGGAGGGAGAAGTAATTATGGTTGAATACTTTATTTCAGAAAATATGAAGATAAAGCGTAAATTTGTAAAGAGATTAGTATGGATAGCTCCAATGATGGTGATACTTCTTTCAGCTTTTTTAACAGCAACATATTTTCAAGTAGATATTTATAATTGGTGGTATGCATTTATTTTTCCGGGGTTTATTGCTATAGAGGGATGTTTTTTATATAAGATAGATGGGGATATGAAAAATAAATCAGTAATGGCACTGCCTGTAGATTTGAAAAAGGTGTGGACTTCTAAAATACTAGTTGCAGTAAAAAATATAGTTATTTCTTGTATGATTATTTTTATAGCAGGGCAGTTAAGTGTATTTGTTATTCCTATGAGAAGCGAATCTAACATTTCCATGTTAAGTGGGTTTGTGGGTATTCTAGTAATAATTATTACATCAGTTTGGCAAATTCCACTATACTTTTTCTTAGGAAGTAAGATAGGAGTATTTCCAAGTATCATATTAAGTTTAGCTACAAATATGTTTTCTATAGTTATGGCGACAAAAAGGTTTTGGATAGTTAATCCTTTTTCATATACATCTAGACTTATGTGTCCTATATTAAGACTTCTTCCAAATGGACTTTTGGCAAAAGAAGGTAGTAAAACATTTACACCAGAACTTTTAAATACATCATCAATACCACTTGGAATTGGAGTTTCTGTAGTGTTATTTATAGCAATTACTTATTTAACAGCTAAATGGTATGAAAGACAGGAGGTAAAATAATGAAGATTTTACGTCTTATGAAGGCAGATTTTATAAAAATGAAACATACTTCATTTTACTGGATTCATATTTGTATCCCAGTTATAGGAATTCTTATGTTCTTAGGGTATTACTCATTTTCAATTGCGGGAAGTATAGGTAAGGTAAATGGTTATTTAGATGGATTATCGTTAGTGTTTCCGGTTGTAATTGGAATTGTGTGTTCCATGGTAATAGAGCAAGAATTAAAGGCAGGAAAATTTAAAGAAATGTTATCGGTAGAATATGGAAAAGGGATATGCCTTTTAAGTAAGGTATTAGTTGTACTTGTTATGGGGTTTTTTTCACTTAGTTTAGCTGTAGGTGGATTTTTTATTGGATTTGAATATATTTTAAAGCAAAATATACTGCCTTTTAAGTTTTATGTTATTTTAACTTTATTAATATTTATGGCTCAGATATTTATATATTTATTTCATTTATGGTTAAGCATTAAGTTTGGAAGTGGAGCGTCTATAGGCATGGGCATATTTGAAAGCTTGTTTTCAGCATTAATTATTACAGTACTTGGTGATGGAATATGGCAATGGATTCCTTGTGCATGGTCCATTAGATTTTGTAACAACTTTTTTATAAAGAAGGCTAATTCTATAGATATATTTAATAAGTTAGCTGATTTTAATACTGGACTGTCTATTAATGCAGTAGGGGTTAGAAATTGTATTATTTATACTATTATTTTAGGAATTTTATTTGGAATATGGTTTAACTTTTTTGAAGGGAGAAAAAGTGAATAATAAAGAATGGGATTTCATGGGAGTATAAGATATAATTAATGTGGGAGGGATTGAAATGGCATATATTTTAGCTATAGACGATGAAGAAGGAATATTAAATATTATAAAAAGTGCATTAGAAAAAGAAGGACATAATGTAACTACAATTTCTAATCCCACATGTTTTTCAAAAGATAAGTATTTAAAATATGATTTAATTTTACTTGATGTAATGATGCCAGAAATAGATGGTTTTTCTCTTTGCAAGGAAATACGAAATTTAGTTGATTGTCCAATAATATTTTTGACAGCTAAGACCATGGAACAGGATATTGTAATGGGATTAAGTTTGGGAGGGGACGATTATATATCCAAGCCTTTTGGTATTAGCGAACTAAGAGCAAGAGTAGCGGCACATTTAAGACGTGAACATAGAGAAAAACAAAACGCTTTTTGTGTATCTGATGTTAAATTTAATATAACTTCAAAAGAAGCATATTATAATGAAAAATTAGTACCTTTTACAAAGAGTGAGTATAGTATTTGTGAATGTTTAGCTATTAATCATGGACAAGTATTTTCTAAAGAAAGAATATATGAAAAGGTATTTGGAGTTTATGGAAACAGTGATACCACAGCAATTGTAGAACATATTAAGAATATTAGAAGTAAGCTTAAGAGCATAGGAATAAATCCGATAGAAACAGTTTGGGGGATAGGGTATAAGTGGAAAGAATAAAAAGACAAAAAAGTATTTCTAAAATTTTTGCAATATATGTGGTTTTGTTTTGTACAGTTACAATTATTGTGGCAATAATTAGTTTAAGGTTATTTTTCATTGGGTTAAATAAAGGGTTTATATTACCAGCAAATTATTATGAACGAAAAATTGAAAATCAAAGAAGTGAAATAGCTAAAGCTAAAGATGTAAAGAAATTAATACCTGAAGAATGTAATTATGCAGTTTATGATTTAAATGGAAAAATACTTCAAGGAAATGTTTCACAAGATAAAGCTTTAGATATGTGGGATCTTGTGAAAAATAATAAAATAAGCAATGGAAAGTATTTTTATAAGATTATTCAAAGAAATAATGGAATTTGTGTTGTTGAATATATTATTAATTTAAGTTTTGCAAACTCGACTTTAAGAAAATATATTAAAACTCCTGAAATTATTTTTAAGTTATTATTACTTGGTTTCTTTATTCTTGAAGTTTTAGTTTTCTCAAAATCTTTTAAGAAGAGATTAAAAAAAGAAATGGAAATTTTAAAGAATATTACAGAAAATATACAAATGGAAAACTTAGAGTTTAAAGTAAAATACTCTAATATAGTAGAAATAAATGATGTAATTAATGCATTAGATAAGATGAAAACTAAGCTTAGTGATTCATTAACCAATCAGTGGAATATGGAAGAAACCCGCAAGGAACAAATAGGAGCATTGGCTCATGATATAAAAACCCCTTTAACAATAATTAAGGGGAATTCAGAACTTTTAGGAGAATTAGAGTTAAATGATGAACAAACTAAATTTAATGATGCTACTTTAAATGAAATTAAGAATATGGAATTTTATATTAAATCTTTAATAGAAATTACAAGATCGGAAAAAGAAGCTGTGATAGAAAAAAAGCAAGTAAATTTAGTGGAGTTTATTGATGATATAAAAAATAGCGCAAATTTCATTAGTAAAAATAAGAATTTAATCTTTAAAAGCGAAATTAAAAACATACCAGAATTTATTTTTGTAGATGAAGTAGCACTAAAGCGAGTTATAAATAATATTATTTCAAATTCCGTTGACTATTGTATGGAGAATGGGGAAATATTATTAACCATTGACTCTGATGATAAAAATATACAACTTACAATTGAGGATTCGGGAAAAGGATTTACAAAAGAAGAAATAAGTTTTGCAACAGATCAGTTTTTTCAAGGGGATAAAAGTAGAAATTCAAAAAATCATTATGGAATGGGATTGTATATTTCAAAAAAAATCATGGAAAAGCATAATGGAAGTATAACTTTGGATAATTCAAGAGAACTTGGAGGGGCGAGGGTTATATTGAATTTACCAATGTAATAAGTATGTAAGTAAAAAATAAAGTTAAATTTGACAATAATGTAAAGTGATGATAAAATACCGATAGAGTGTGAAAAAAGGTCACACGAAGGGGTACACCACCTTGGGTGTAAGTCTTCGTGTGACCTTTTTTTGATGTATAAAAAAGTAAATGAAATAAAAAACATAAAAAGTATTGTATTTAGGGGAGGAATTTATAATGAAAAAGGACGTATTAACAATTGGGGGACATGAGTTCTCATCTAGATTTATACTAGGATCAGGAAAATATAGTTTAGATTTAATTAAAGCAGCAGTAGAGTGTGCAAAAGCAGAAATTATTACACTAGCAGTAAGACGTGCTAATACTAATGGTAATGATAATATTTTAGATTATATTCCAAAGGGGGTAACACTTCTTCCTAACACATCTGGAGCAAGAAATGCAGAGGAAGCAGTTAGAATTGCAAGATTAGCAAGAGAACTAGGATGTGGAGATTTTGTTAAAATTGAAATTATTCATGATTCAAAATACCTTCTTCCAGATAATTATGAAACAATAAAAGCTACAGAAATTCTTGCTAAAGAAGGATTTGTTGTAATGCCATATATGCATGCAGATTTAAATGTAGCTCGTGATTTAGTTAATGCTGGAGCATCTTGTATTATGCCACTTGCATCACCAATTGGTTCAAATAAGGGACTAGCTTCAAAGGAATTTATCAAAATATTAGTAGATGAAATTGACCTTCCAATTATAGTTGATGCAGGAATTGGTCGTCCATCACAAGCATGTGAAGCTATGGAAATGGGAGCTGCAGCTATTATGGCAAACACTGCAATTGCAACTGCTGGTGATATTCCAACTATGGCAAGTGCTTTTAGAAAAGCTATTGAAGCTGGACGTGAAGCATACCTTTCTGGACTAGGTAGAGTATTAGACAAGGGTGCATCTGCATCTTCACCACTAACTGGATTTTTAGAAAGATAGGAGGAAAAAATATGAGTGAACAACGTATAAATCATATGGAATACATAGAAGGAATGGAAGTTTTAGAATCGGATGTAATAGAACAAGTTATAAGCAATATGAAAGCTTATGACTATGATAAATATACAGCTATGGATGTTAGAAGGGCTTTAAATCATGAATCTCGTACTGTTGAGGATTTTAAAGCATTATTATCTCCAGCAGCAGAACCATTTTTAGAAGAAATGGCTCAATTAGCACAAATAGAGACAAGAAAACATTTTGGAAATTCAGTTTATATGTTTACTCCATTATATCTAGCTAATTATTGTGAAAATTACTGTATTTATTGTGGTTTTAATTGTCATAATAAAATACGTCGTGCAAAATTAAATTTTGAAGAAATGGAAAAGGAAATGCAGGCTATAGCTGAAACTGGGCTAGAAGAAGTGTTACTTTTAACTGGTGAGAGCAGAAAGATGTCAGATGTAAAATATATTGGAGAGGCATGTAAAATAGCTCGTAAGTATTTTAAAATGGTAGGTATTGAAGTATATCCCATGAACTCTGATGAATATGAATATCTTCAAAGTTGTGGTGCGGATTTTGTTACTGTATTCCAAGAAACATATAATTCAGATAAATATGAAACACTTCACCTAGCGGGACATAAGAGAATATTCCCATATAGAGCAAATGCCCAGGAAAGAGCATTAAAAGGTGGCATGCGTGGGGTTGGTTTTGCTGCATTACTTGGACTAGATGATTTTCGTAAAGACGCTTTTGCTACAGGATTTCATGCATATCTTCTTCAAAGAAAATATCCACATGCTGAAATTGCCTTTTCTTGTCCAAGACTAAGACCAATTATTAATAACGATAAAATAAATCCTAAAGATGTTCATGAACCACAACTACTGCAAGTTATTACAGCATATCGTCTATTTATGCCATTCTCAAATATTACTATTTCAACTAGAGAATGCACAAGATTTCGTGATAATGTAATTGGAATAGCTGCTACTAAAATTTCAGCAGGAGTTAGTACAGGAATTGGAAGTCATACTGAAGATTCAAATGAAGTTGGAGATGATCAGTTTGAAATTGCAGATACACGTTCTGTAAAAGAAGTATATGATGCAATTAAATCCCGTGGACTTCAACCAGTAGCCAATGACTATGTGTATGTATAAAAAGTAGAAATTGAAAACGATTATTATATAAAAAATCCGCGAAAGTATTGTCGTGGATTTTTTATATAATAGGATAATCAATTGGATATGTATGGTATAATTATTATATATTTTAATGCAAAAGAGGAATGTGAATGAATAAAAGTGAATATTATGTTCAAATATAAAAACATTATAAAGCATGTGGAATGAGTGAAATTAAATCAATTCTTCAAAGAATAATATAGCTGGTAGTACAAGCAGCAAATAATAAGGAATTTTAGGAGCAGCATCAAATATATTAGAGCACAGGATTAATTATTTGGAAAATACAATAGGTAATTTGACAGACGCGGAATCAAGAATTATTATTCAATGTTAGGAGTTTATACATGAATAAAATAAATATATTAATAATAGAAGATGATAATGATATAAATAAAATGCTAGCAAGGATTATGGAGAAAAAAGGATATGATGTAAGACAAGCATACTCGGGAACAGAAGGAATGTTATATATTAATTCATTTGACTTTCAATTAATTCTACTAGATTTAATGTTGCCGGGAATGACAGGAGAAGAATTAATAAAGAAAATAAGAAAAACTAAAAAAATGCCTATAATTGTGATTTCAGCAAAGTTAGATAAAGAGGTTAAATTAAAGCTATTTAGTTTAGGGGCAGATGATTATATTACAAAACCTTTTGACATAGAGGAGTTGTCTGCAAGAATTGATGCAAACATTAGAAGATATATAGATTTTAATGAAATTAGTAATATTGAGAATAATCTAGTATATAAAGATATAATTTTAAATAAAGATACTAAAGAAGTAAATGTAAGTGGAAATGAGTTATCATTAACAGCTAGAGAATTTAGCATATTAGAACTTCTTTTAACTCATCCTAAAAAAGTTTTTAGTAAAGCTAATTTATTTGAAAGTGTATGGGAAAACGAATATTTAGGTGATGACAATACTGTAAATGTACATATAAGTAATTTAAGAAATAAATTAAATAAAGTAAATCCAAGTGAAGAATATATAGAAACTGTATGGGGAATGGGGTACAAGCTTAAATAAAATCTAATATAAATTTAAAAAAAACGTTTATAGAATAGATAAATTTCTATTTTATAAACGTTTTTTTTATTTTAAAACTTAATACTTTCTTAAGGATTTCTTTAAGTTTATTTATACTTTTATTTTTAATATATAGATATAAAGTAAATACAAAATAAGCAATTAAAAATTTTATAAATAAATGGAGGAGAATAAAATGAGTGAAGTTTTAAGAGTAAGTAATGTAAGTAAAATTTATAGAAAACAAAAAGTACTTAATGATATAAACATATCTATTGAGAAAGGTGAAATAATTGGACTTGTAGGACCCAATGGTGCAGGAAAAACTACATTAATGAAGATTATAACAGGATTAATTCCCAGATATGAAGGTGATGTTTTTATAAATGAGGATAATATTAAGTCTAAAAAGAGACATGAAACAAAACAAATAGGATGTGTTATAGAAACACCAGGTTTTTATCCTGATTTAACTGGATATGAAAATTTATTATTTTTCGCTGAAGTTTCAGGATTAAAAGATAAAAGAGAAATTGATAAGATTATTAAAAGATTAGGAATTAAGGATTATGTCCATAAAAAAGCAAAAAAATATTCTCTTGGCATGAGGCAAAGACTTGGACTTGCACAGGCTGTTTTATCATATCCTCCTATATTAATGCTAGATGAACCTACCAATGGGCTTGATCCTGCTATAGTACCTGAACTTAGAAAATTTATAAAGTATATGGCTAAGGAAAAGAATACTTCTGTTTTAATATCAAGTCATATTTTATCTGAAATAGAACTTATGTGTGATAAGGTTGTATTTATACAAAAAGGAAACATATTAAAAGTTGAAAATTTAAATAAACAAAGTGATGAATTTATAACAGTAGCATTTAAGAGTAGCAAAATTGAGGAGTTAAAAAAATTTTTTAATAATAACAAAGTTGATTTTAAGATAATGGATAAGGATACAGTTAAGATAAAAATAAAAGATGATAAGTTAGAAAATTTAACTTTAGAAATAAGTGAAAATAAGATACCACTTAAAGGTGTGTCTGAAATAAAAGAAAGTCTTGAAGATAAGTATTTGAAAACTATGGGGGATAATTAATATGACTAAGTTATTAAAATTATCTTTCCTCAATACTAAAAATGTGGTCCGTTCAAAGCAATTTATTGCTTTTATTATTGCGGCTTTTGCGTATTCATTAGCATTTTTTATGGCAACAAGTTCAAGAAATATTAAACTGCAATCATATTCTAATGAATTTGGACGATTTTTATTTGTTGTTATTTTATATGCAAGTGTTTCTATACTTAGAGGCGACATAATTTCAAATACAACTAAAACTATTTTTACAGGAATTTTTACTAGAATAGAAGTTATGTTCTCAAAACTAATATCTTTAATTTTTTTAGGATTTATATTTTATTTAATAGTTGAGGCAAATGCATTACTTATAGCATTACTAGATTATAAAAGAATGGGATTACAGAAATTTTTAGAGATGCAACATGGTCAAATCATGATAATTTATATTGTTATTACATTTTCAGTGGGAACGTTAATGTTTTTAATAAATTCTATAATCTTAAAAAAAGGAAAAAATATATTATTTGCAATAGTAACTTTAACTGCTATAAATTTTAATAATGCGTTTATAGTAACTTTATCACACAGAAGTTCTGTGTTTGCTGAAAAAATTTGGATTTATGCTAAAACACCTTTTTATATTTGGACAGATTTATCATTGAGAAGTTTTACAGAGGTTTTGAATATAGAACAATTATTAATGTGTATAGTTTATGGATTGGTTTTCTTTGGTTTTGCAACATTCATTATAAGCAAAAGGGAAATCTAAAAATTTATTTTATAAGATTATAATGGGGGGAATTTTAAGTGGAAAGAATGTGCAGTCTTATACTATTAGAAATAAAAAAGAAAAAATTTATGAAGAGTTTGCTGATTAGTATGGTAGGTATGATACCTTTATTAATGTTTTTTACTGGAATAAATAAATCTATTGATAGTTCACGAATTGTGTTAAGTACAATCCCATATTTAATTTTAGCAAATGGATGTTTTTGTCTTACTCAAGATTTTAGTAATAAAACTGATAGAATAATCTTTACTGGTATATTTAAAAAGTGGGAGATATTAGTTTCAAAATTAATGAGTTTATTTTTTATAGGTTTAAGTTATATAGTATTTTATGAAATAGTTTTAATTTTATATAATTTATACATTAATAAGGATATAAGTAATTTTATAAGCTTTAGTGGAGTATTAAACAATATTTATACGGTTATTATTTATACATTTACATTAGGTTGCTTTATGTTGATGGTTTCAGTATGCATAAAAAATACTATATTTACAGGAATAATTACTTATGTTTGTTTCTTTGGTTTAACATTAGTTGTTTTTTCGCAAATATTAAGTTCTAATAAAGGAGAAGTTTTAAAAAGTATTATAAGGAATTCACCATTCTATATTTTAAATACAGGATTTAATAGTTTAAAATATAATTTTAACCAATCCATAATAATGGTTATAGGTGGAGTTATATTTTTATCATTGGCTTGTGTTATAATTAATAAGAAAAATATATGATTTGGAGAAAATTCTATGGATAATATAGTTCTAAAAACTTTTGGAATTACTAAAAAATATAGAAATTTTACTGTACTTTCTGATATTAATATTACTATAAAAAAAGGACAGATTTATGGACTTATTGGATTAAATGGTGCAGGAAAAACCACATTAATGAAAGTTATAGCTGGACTTGTACATGAGACTAGTGGAAGTATTGAATTATTTGGTGATACTAATAAGGAAGAAATAAATAAAAAACGTAAAAAAATAGGCTGTCTTATAGAAGAACCTGGTTTATATAGATATAAGAGTGTTTATACAAATTTACAAATTCAAAGATTACACAAAGGAATACCAGGAGAAGATTGTATAGAGAAAGTTTTAGATTTATTAAATTTAAAAGATTTTAAAAATAAGAAAATAAAAAATCTTTCAGTAGGAATAAAGCAAAGAGTGGGAATTGCAATGGCAATTTTAGGTGATCCTAAATTTTTAATTTTAGATGAGCCTATTAATGGGTTAGATCCTATAGCTATAGTTGAATTTAGAGAATTATTAAAAAGGTTAAATAAAGAATATGGGACAACCATTTTAGTATCTGGTCATATACTAGAAGAACTTCATCAATTAGCAGATTGTTATGGAATAATTCATAAAGGAAGGGTCATTGAGGAGATAACAGATGAGCAATTAAAAAACAATTGCAGAGAATTTATTCATATAAAAGTAGATGATATATCTAAAGCGTCAGTTGTATTAAACAAAAAGTTATCCACATTAAATTTTGAAGTTTTACCAAATAATGTGATTAAATTATATGATTATGTGGATAAGTCCAGTAGTGTGTGTAAAGTATTTATTGAAGAAGGGATATTAGTGGAACAATTTATGCCTATGGGAGAAACCTTAGAAGAATATTTTTCAAAGATTATAGGGAGAAAATAAATGTTTAATTTATTAAAAGTTGAGTTTTATAAGTTAAGGAATTCAAAAATTTTATTAGGAATTTTACTTTTTTGTTTACTTGAAAGTATTCTGTGTCTATTACTATTTAGTAAAATGTTAATAGTCAAATCTGTATTCACTAGAGTATTAGGAACACAATTATTTTTGGGATGGTTTGCTATAATAGCAATATTTATGGCTGTGTATATAGGAGACGAATTTAGTAGTTCTTATAGTAGTGGATATATAAAAAATTTAATTAGTTATGGTCATAAGAGACATGAGATTGTTATAGCTAAATTTATTGGTACTTATGCAGGAATAATAATTATAAGTTTAATAACACCTATATTAATAACTACAATAAATACATTTATGAATGGTTGTGGAGAACCTTTTAAAGCTAGTTCTTTTGTATTTCCATTAAGAGTTACTATTCTTATGACATTTATTTATATTGGTATTGGGAGCATCGGAATTTTTATGTTATTTGTAAGCAGAAATGTTATATTTTCAGAATTGGCATTTGTTTTTATAGATCCTTTAAATAGAATAATAACGCTTTTTGCTATGAAAAATCCAGCGATAGATAGAATTTATAGTAATACTATATTTGGACAAGTTAATAGTGCATTATCTCATAATATTACATTATTTCAAGGATCAAAAGTTATAATAATATCATTAACTACTATAATTGTTTCAATATGTTTAAGTATATATTTTTTTAATAGAGCTGATATAAAGTAATAATAGATATTTAGCTTATATAAAGAGGGGTGGGTAGATAAATGATTTTGACTATATGCATTTTAATAATTATAATAATAATTTTATTTACACACCTAATGTTAACTAAAAAAGAAATTAGAAATATAGAAAAGCAACTTAAAAATATTAATAAAGATAATAACAATGATAAATTAACTATTTCTTTAGTAAATAAGGATATAGAAAAATTAACTCAAAGTATAAACAATACTCTTGATTTAAAAAGGCAAAGCGAAAGCAATAATATTAAACTTCAATGTGAGTTAAAAAAAACTATTGCAAATATGTCCCATGATCTTAGAACTCCTCTAACTTCTATTATAGGATACATTCAGTTTTGTAAGTTAGATGATGTAAGCCTAGACGAAAAAAAAGAGTATTTAGATATAGCAGAACAAAGAGCAAATTCTCTTAAAAAGTTATTAAATGATTTTTATGAATTATCATTAATAGAATCTTTGGATTATGAAATGAAATTAGAAAATATAAATATAAGTAGAATACTACAAGAAATATTGCTTCAAAGATATTCAGACTTCATGAAAAGAAATTTAGAACCTAAAATAGAAATACAAAGTGACAGTATAAATATTATTGGTGATAAAAAATCTTTAGAGCGTATAGTTGAAAACTTATTAAGTAATTCTATTAAATATGCAAAAGATAGTTTGAATATTGCATTATTTTTACAGGATGATATTGTTGAATTAAAGATTAGCAATACTGTTGATAATATAGAGTGTTTAGATGTAAGTAAAATTTTTGATAGATTTTATATGGCTGATAAAAATAGGTCAGGTAAAGGAACGGGACTTGGATTATCTATAGTGAAAAGTTTAGTTGAAAAAATGAATGGAAGTATAGATGCAAATACAGAAAAATGTATGATAAATATTTATTGTAAATTTAAACATTTTAAATAAAATAAAGTTATTTTACTGTAAAATTAAAAAGATTGGACGGAATAAATGAGGATAAATAAACTTTTAAGTAATTATGGAATTTGTTCAAGAAAAGAAGCAAATAGAATAATTGAGCAAAACAGAATTATAGTAAATGGAGAATTGTGTACTCCGGGACAGTGGGTAGAAGAATGTGATGAAATTTTATTAGATAATGAAAAGGTTAAGCCAAGAGAAAAAAAATATATATTATTAAATAAACCAGTAGGTGTTACATGTACAGCTGCAAAAGAAGTTGAAAATAATATAATTAGTTTCATAAATTATCCACAATATATTTTTCCTGTTGGAAGACTAGACAAAGAATCAGAAGGATTAATTATTTTAACTAACGATGGAGAACTTGCAAATAAGATTCTAGAATCAGATAATCAACATGAAAAAGAGTATATAGTAATGGTAGATAAACCATTTGACGACGAATTTATAAAAAACATGGGTAGAGGTGTACAATTAAAGGGTGATAAGACGCGACCATGTAAAGTTGAAAAAATTAGTAAAAATACATTTAAAATAATATTAACGCAAGGAATTAATAGGCAAATTCGCAGAATGACAAGAGCTTTTGGATATACTGTTACAAAATTAAAAAGAATTAGAATTATGAATTTAAAAATTCATGATATACATATTGGGCAGTGGAGATATTTTACGGAAAAAGAGTTAAAAGAACTGAAAAGTCTATAACAATTTATAATACAAATCTTAATGGCATTTATAAAAAATCTTAGAAAAATTAGAAGTATAAATTTCACATCTATAGAAGTTTAACATTAAATGAGTTATAATTATTTTATAAAAGAATATTTTTAACTAGGGGTGCTTACCTTATTAAAGTAGGCTGAGAGATATTTATTATCAACTCTTGTACCTGATGTGGATAATGCCAACGTAGGAAATGTTATTAGTTATAGGATTAGATTTTTTGTATTAAATTAGTCTAAATAAAAAGCTATGTTCTAAGTTGGAACATAGCTTTTTATTTTTTGAGGATATAATTATTAAATATAAAAATAAAAGGGAGGCTAAGATTAGAGTTTTAAAGTATATAAAGCATTTTTAAAGTTGCTATTAAGTGTTAAAGATATTATTTTAATTGTACAAGCATATAAAGTGAGGAGAAATTATTATGATTAATTATATTATTTTAGGGGTAAGTATAATTTTATTTATACTATATATATTAAAAGTTAGAAAAGAACAATTTACTACAAAGAAGATGGTTATAGTGGCCATGTTTAGTGCTATTTCATTTGTATTATATCTTATAGAATTTATTAAGTTTCCTCAAGGAGGAGGGATAACTCTTTTTTCAATGTTGCCAACAATGCTTCTTTCTATATTATATGGAAATACATTGGGACTCACAAGTGGTATTATATTTGGATTGCTTAAATTATTAAAAGGAGCTGTTATAGTAAATCCCGCTCAATTTTTATTAGATTATATATTTGCAACTATGGCATTGGGGTTAGCAGGAACATTTGGAAATGATAATAAGATAAAAATAGGATTAGGAAGTTTAATGGCAGTAGTTTTAAGTGTATTTGTAAATATACTTTCAGGAGCTGTGTATTTTGGACAGTATGCTCCAAAGGGTATGAATGTGTGGTTATATTCATTTACATATAATATGTCTTATGCCGGTGTTGAAGGAGTACTATGTATAATTCTTCTTTTAGTATTACCGATAAAAAGATTGAAAATAAATAAATAATTTAATTAAACAAGCAAGATTAAGTTAGTAATATGCATTTTTTATAAAGTATATCAATATAAATGTTTGTATCATTGAAGTAACTATGAATATAGTAGCATACAATATTTGCTTAAAATATAATATATTGTTATCATTAACATGTAACTATAAAAAACCTGTTATATCTTTGAACAAGGATATAATGAGGTTTTTTTATTATATTTAGGAGGAAATGTATTAATGAAGCATAATAATATAAAATTGCGTAGAGAAGTTTTTAAATCAGATGCGTGGAAAATGATAGATTGGTTACAGGATAATATGGTAACTCAATATTTAAATGAACATGATAATGTATGCAGTAGTATTAAAGATGTTATTAATAGAGTTAATATGCCAATACTTACACATTTGTTTAATCAAAATGGGACATTTTTTATAATAACCACAAATGCAACAACAAATACAAATTCAGAAGAACCTATAGGGTTTTTAAGATTAGTACCTAAAAAATATGCAACAGAAATGGTAATAGTAATAGGAGATAGAGAAAAGTGGGGTAAGGGGCTTGGAACAAATGCAATTTTTCAAGGACTAAAGCATGCTTTTTTCAATTGGAGAGTTGATGAAGTTGTAGCGAAAATCAATTTTAAAAATGAACGTTCGAGAAGAGCATTTAAAAAAGTAGGATTTAGAAAAGATAAAGAACTTGCAAAGGAAATTCAGTATTCTATTTCTGTGGATGAATTCCTTTCTATAGCTTCTTGATTTAATATTCATACATATAAGTTAGTAAAGGTAAATTTGAAAAATAATTTTATGATACTGGTTGATAATGGAACAATAAAGGAGTATAATTTTAAAGATTTGAAATTTGAGTATTTCAAATAAATAAAATAAGTAGTATATGGAGAATGTGAAGATATGTTAAGTGAAGTAATAACGCCAGAAGTTATAAAGTTAAATGCAGAGTGTAGCAAATGGGAGGAAGCTATAAGTATTGGGGTAGAAATACTTATACAAAAGGGTTATGTTGAGCATTCATATGAAGAAGCTATATTAGAAAAATTAAAAGAACTAGGACCTTATATGGTTGTAACACCTAATATAGTATTACCACATGCAAGACCAGAAGATGGGGTTAATAAGACTTCTTTGAGTTTGGTTACTTTAAAAAATCCAATAAATTTTGGAAGTAAGGAAAATGATCCTGTAAAATTGATTATTACTATAGCATCTGAAAATAATAGAGATCATATCGAGTTCCTAGCTGAAATAGTTGATTTACTAAGAAATAAAGAGGATTTACAAAAGATATTTAAAACGGATAGCAAGGAAGAAGTAATAAACATATTAAAAAAATATAATTAATGAATTTGGATAATATCGTTAAGCATTTAGAACTTATCGGTATTATTTTTTTGTAATTTATACATAAACTTAAGAAAAATTTATATAAATATAACAAAATCAAGAAAATGACAATCAGTATTAATTGAAAACTAAAATCATTAATGATATAATAAAAAAAGTGATTTTGAAAAATAAGAGAGGGAAGTGGGCTTATGGATATTTTTGAAAAAATTAATAAAGGGGTTGGGGTAGCGGCAACGGCTATAATAATAGCAGGAGGAACTCCCCAAGTAGTTCAAGCTACGACTAATCCGGGAAATGTACCTAGAGTA
The DNA here is from genome assembly GCF_900176615.1 of Clostridium massiliodielmoense. GTDB lineage: Bacteria > Bacillota > Clostridia > Clostridiales > Clostridiaceae > Clostridium_H > Clostridium_H massiliodielmoense. Next base: position 1,282,261 of record NZ_FXLO01000009.1, on the reverse strand, counting down.
GAAGCAAAACAATTATGCAAAAATATTGAAAAAAGTATTAAAGATGGTACATATAAGGTTAATCCATGTCTTAATATGAACACATCTTCAGAAAATAAATCAGAATTAATAGCAAAAGTAAAAATAAAAACATTAAAGGCAGAAAATGATGAACCATCAATGTCAGGAACATACTTAGAGAAAGAAGCTAGATATGTAAAAGAAAACGGAAAGATATATTGCGAAATAAATGTACTAGCATTGGATTGGATGCAAAAGATATGGATAGAAGTTGATGGCAAAAAAGTTCAGCATACACAAAAAGAAACAGGTGCTACAGAAGTAATGGGAATGGCACATAAAGGAGGAGTTATAAGATTTGAAGTTCCAAAGATAAATTCAAAGCTTGTATTCCACATGTATGTAGTTCCAATGAAATGTGACGTTACGTTTAGAGTGGTTGAAGATAAATCAGTTACACCAGAAAAAGAATCACAAACAAAGCCGAAAAATCCAAAGCCACAAGAGAAACCGGTACAAGATGGTGATTCACAAAATAAGCCAAGTAAACCACAAGAAAAACCAACAAATCCAAATAATAGTGAAAAAGAAAAACCAGTAATAAAGCCAGAACCAAAACCAAATGAAGATAAAAAAGAAGCTAAAGAAACAATAGTAAAAGTAAAAGCGTTAAAAGCAGAAAATAATGAACCATCAATGTCAGGAACATATTTAGGAAAAGAAGCTAAGTATACAGAAGAAAATGGCAAAACTTATTGTGAAGTAAATCTATTAGCATTAGATTGGATACAAAAGATATGGATAGAAGTTGATGGCAAAAAAGTTCAGCATACGCAAAAAGAAACAGGTGCTACAGAAGTAATGGGAATGGCACATAAAGGAGGAGTTGTAAGATTTGAAGTTCCAAAGATAAATTCAAAGCTTGTATTCCATATGTATGTAGTTCCAATGAAATCTGACGTTACGTTTAGAGTGGTTGAAGATAAAGCAGTTACACCAGAAAAAGAATCACAAACAAAGCCGGAAAATCCAAAGCCACAAGAGAAACCGGTACAAGATGGTGATTCACAAAATAAGCCAAGTAAACCACAAGAAAAACCAACAAATCCAAATAATAGTGAAAAAGAAAAACCAGTAATAAAGCCAGAACCAAAACCAAATGAAGATAAAAAAGAAGCTAAAGAAACAATAGTAAAAGTAAAAGTGTTAAAAGCAGAAAATAATGAACCATCAATGTCAGGAACATATTTAGGAAAAGAAGCTAAGTATACAGAAGAAAATGGCAAAACTTATTGTGAAGTAAATCTATTAGCATTAGATTGGATGCAAAATATAAAAATAGAAGCTGATGGGAAAGAAGTTGAGCATACACAGAAAGAAACAGGTGCTACAGAAGTAATGGGAATGGCACATAAAGGAGGAGTTATAAGATTTGAAGTTCCAAAGATAAATTCAAAGCTTGTATTCCATATGTATGTAGTTCCAATGAAATCTGACGTTACATTTAGGGTAGTTAAAGATAAAGCGGTTACACCTGAAAAACCAACAAAACCAGATACAAAACCAAGTAATACGGGAAAAGAGAAACCAATAATTTATGAAATCGCTAGTAAAATTCAAGTTAAAGCAGAAGATAAAAAGATAATAAATAAGTATATAGATTTAGATGAATTACAGAAAAAAATAGATACTAAAGTTGAAAATGGCAAGAAATATGTCACATTAAAAATAAAGGGTAAAACTGATGATATAACAATTCGTGTCAATGGCGATGTAGTTCATAAGGAAATTATAGGAGAAAAATTAGATAAATTAAATAGACTAGCATCTGGAAGTACATCTGGTAAAGTAAATAAACCAGAAGAAATTACATTTATACGTTTTGAAGTTCCAAATACAGAGTCTAAGAACTCACCTAGGATTGAAATTAAGATACATGATAAAGAACTAAAAAGAGATGTTGACGTAGCGTTTAATTTAGATATTAAAAAGGAACAAACAGATTCACAAAAGCCAAGTGAAAAACCAGCTGAAAAGCCAACAACAAAACCTTCTACAAAGCCAAATGGTGATACTTCAAAGCCAGCAAAACCTGAAAATAGACCTGAAGCCAAAAAAGAAGTAACAAAAAATATAAAAGTAAAAGCATTAAAAGAAAAATCAAATGAACCCTCAATGGCAGGAGAATATTTAGATAAGAATGTTATTTGTACTGAAAAAAATGGAAAAAGGTATTTCACATTAACAGTAAATAGAATAGACTGGATGAAGAATATATCTATATCTGTAAATGGAAGAAATGTTAGATATGATAAAAAAGAATCAGGTAATACAGCAGAATTGACATTTGAGGTTAATAATGAAAATTCAGAAGTAATGTTACACATGAATGTAGTACCAATGGGAAATGCAAGAGTTGCTTTTAGAGTTGTAAAGGATGGAAGTACTGGAAGCAGTACAAAACCTACAACAAATCCAAAAGCAGATAAAGAAAATAAAGTAGATAATAAAAAAGAAAAAGATGAGCTTAAAATTAATGCTAATGAAGAAGGCATGTATAAAGTAAACATTGATACTTTAAAAAAAGATTGTGATGAAAAATCAATGGCAGGACAATATTTAAATAGTACTGCAAATTATGAAGTTAACAACGGAACTAAATATATTATTTTAACATTAAACAGAATGGATTGGATGAAAAATGTTACCGTATATGTTAATGGAGATAAGAAGAAATATGAAGAAAAGTCCATAGGAAAGAACCGAAGTGAAATTAAGTTTGAGACGGATGGTATAGGAGCAGAAATTAAGCTTGAAATGAATGTAGTACCAATGGGAAATGCAAGAGTTACCTTTAGAGTTGTTCCGAAAAAAAGTTCCCTTGAATTAATAAAAAAATATGATGATAACACAAGCAAAACTGATAACAAAGTAGATAGTAAGATAGATAACAAAGATGATAATAAAACAGATACTAATAAAGATGATCAAAAAGATAGTGTAACAAAACCAGATTCAAATAAAGAAGATTATAATAAAGATACAACACAAAAACCAGCAGATACAGCTAAATCATCTGAAAAAGTTACTAAAGAATCAAATAAAGACAAAGATGGATTGTATGAAGTTAATATTAAAGCTTTAAAAGAAAAAAATAATGAACCATCAATGGCAGGAACTTATTTAGGGGATAAGATAAAAGTTCAAATAAAAAATGGCAAGAAGTATGCTATTGTTACTTTTAATAGAAGTGATTGGATGAAGAACATAGATGTTTTAGTAAATGATAAGAGCCAAAAATATGATGTAGTAAATGTAAAAACAAATAATGCTGGAGAAAAAATATCAACAATAAAATTTGAGATACCTAGTTTAGAGTCAGAGGTAAAATTCAAAATGAATGTAGAACCAATGGGAAATGCAAGAGTTACTTTTAGAATGTTAATGCAAAAAGACTCACTTAAATTTTTAGAAGGAAATGAATATGATCCTAATAAAGCAGAAGAATATTTAAATAATTTAGCAATTGGATCTAAAGAAAATAAAAATTCTAAGAGCAGTTCACACAATTTAAGTGATAATAATAATCACAATCAATCAACTGTAGCAGAAAAGAAACTACCAAAGACAGGATTACCTTTTGGTGGAGGGTTAGTAGCATCAATAGGTGGTATATTATCAGGTTTAGGCATTACATTAATGAAAAAAAATAAGAAAAAAGGAGAATAAAAAATGAAAAAAAATTTATTAAAGGTATTAACTATTGGAATTTTAGCTGGGGGAGTTGTGTTTTCATCATCACAAGTTTTTGCTGAAAGTGGTAATATAAATCAACCTATTAAATTAGAGGCAAGCAGTATGTTAGCTAAAAATGATTCTTTAAAAGATGGAACATATAAAGTAAGTATTCAAGTATTAAAGGAAAAAGAAAATGATTTATCTATGGCAGGTCAATATATAGGACAACAAATAACATTAGAAGTTAAAGGTGGACAAATTTATGCCACTGTAGATATTACAAGATTAGACTGGATGAAAAATATAAATATATTTGTTAATGGAACAGACACAAAATATGATAAAACAATGAGTGGAAGTCAAAAAGGAAAATTAAAATTTAAAATTCCAAGTATGGATGCGAAGATAACTTTTAAGATGAATGTAGTTCCAATGGGAAATGCGAGGGTTGCATTTAGAGTAGTGCCTCAAAATGATATTAAGCCAGTAAGTGGAGCAGCAACAATAAATGATACATCGAAAAAATCTGATTCAAAAGCAACTAGTACGACTAGCAATAAAGAAATAAAAAAAGATAAAGATGGAAAAGAGTTACCACAAACAGGACTACCTATCACACAAGCTGAATTACCACTACTTGGTGGATTAACTAGCATGGCTGGAGTATTTTTGTTAAAGAAGAAGAAAAATAAATAAATTTAAGTTTAACTCTATTTTAAGAAAGTGCATGCCTTCTTAAAATGGAGTTTGTTTATAAAAGAGTGGAGGAATAAGAATGAAAAAAATCTTAGCTTTGGTAATGATTACGGTAATGAGCTTGGGCTTAATGGCTTGTGGAACTAAAGATAAAGCAAAAGAGACAAGTGCATCTAAAGTTAAAAAAGGCGAAGATACAAGAATAATTGCAGGAAGTATGTCTGTTGCGGAAATGTTAGCTAAATTAGATGTAAAAATTGTAGGAAGACCTACAACTCAATATGATATATCAGAGAAGGTAAAGCCTGTACCTGAAATAGGATTACCTATGAATCCTGATTTAGAAAGGATTAAAGCTTTAAAGCCAGATATATATGTAACATCTGGAGCATTAGAAGAAATGATAGGTGATAGATTAAAGGAAAATAAGGTTAACACAATGTTTTGTAATTTAGATTCTTATGATTCTGTTAAAGATACTATAAAAAAGCTTTCAGAAAAGTTTAATAAAAAAGAAAATGGAGAAAAGATACTTAAAGAAATAAATGAAAAGGAAGCTCAAACATTAAAAGGTATTGATAAAAATAAAAAAGTTAAAGTTATGATTTTATTTGGAGCACCAGGACATTTTATGTTATCTACAAAAAATTCTTTTGCAGGAAGTTTGATTGAAAAACTTGGAGCAGAAAATATAGCAAATAAAGCAAATCTTAAAGGTCAATATGTACCATTTTCTTTAGAAACAGCATTAAAAGAAAATCCAGATATAATTTTTAGAATGTACCATGGATACATAGATGAAGCTAAAAAGCAAGTTAATGAAGAATTTAAAACAAATCCTCAATGGCATAAGTTTACGGCTGTAAAGGAAAATAAAATATATGATTTAGATCCTAAATTATTTGGTGTTACAGGAGATATAAAAATAGCAGATTCACTACAAAAAATGAAAGAGTATTTATATAAATAGCTGGAATGGAGAGCAATATGAAAAATATGAGCAATAAATTAAAATTATTAATAATATTGATATCCTTAGTCTTATTAGGAGTTTTAATAATTGTTACTATTGGTATTGGTAGCGTAAGTATATCAGTAAAAGAGATTATAGATACTTTTTTAGGACATGGAAATGAAATAAATGAAAGTATTATTATGGACATGAGATTGCCTAGAATAATTATAGCTGTTTTTGTTGGGGCAGGACTTTCAATATCAGGTGCTTTACTACAATCAATTATGAATAATCCATTAGCAGATCCGGGAATTACTGGTGTATCATCTGGAGCTAGTCTTCTTGCTATAACTGTTATGTTGTATTTCCCTAACTTGCATGGAGTATTGCCTCTTATGGCATTTTTAGGTGCAATACTGGCATGTATGATGGTATTTATATTATCGTGGGACAAAGGTTTAAATCCTATGAGGGTTATTTTATCGGGTGTTGCTGTAAATGCAGTGTTTGTAGGGGCAACATCGCTGTTGTCAATATTAAATAGCGACAAGATTCAAGGAATTTTGTTATGGATAAACGGAAGCATAGCGTATAAGGGGTGGACTGAAGTAAAGTATTTAGTACCATATAGTATTATAGGAATAATTCTTTCGCTTCTTTGTGCAAAAGGGGCTAATTTACTAGCATTAGGTGATGATGTTGCAACAAATCTTGGAGTGAATGTAACAAAAACTAGATTTTTAGTAGCGTTGGTTGCAGTATTTTTAGCAGGTGTCAGTACATCAGTTGTAGGTATTATAGGTTTTATTGGACTTATAGTTCCTCATATATGCAGATTAATACTTGGATATGACTATAAATATCTTATTCCTATGAGTGCAATAATGGGTGGAATATTATTACTTCTTGCAGATACTTTAGCAAGATTCGTTGCAAGACCTGTGGAGCTTCCAGTAGGTATTTTAATGGCTATGCTAGGTGGACCATTTTTCTTATTCCTTTTAAGGAGGCGTAAATAATATGCTAAAAATAAAAGATTTTAAAATAGGATATGATGACAAGGTAATAGTTAAAAATTTTAGTTTGAATGTAAAAAAGGGAGAAATGCTTACAATAATAGGACCTAATGGTTCAGGAAAATCAACAGTTTTAAAGGCTGTAGGAAGACTATTAAAACCAATGAATGGTGTTGTACATTTAGATGGAAAGTTACTTCAAGAAATGACCAACAAAGAGATAGCAAAAGAAATGGCTTGTCTTTCTCAACATAATTCAGCTCCAAAAGATATGACTATAAGAAAAATAGTTTCTTTTGGAAGGAATCCCCATAAAAGTTGGTTTCAAGGTTTAAATAAGGAAGATGAAGATATAGTTACCTGGGCAATAGAAAAAACCAATCTTTCTAATATGGAAAATAAGAATGTATCAGATATATCTGGTGGAGAAAGACAAAGGGCTTGGATTGCTATGGCACTTGCACAAAAACCTAAAGTACTACTTTTAGATGAGCCTACTACTTATCTTGATATAAATAATCAAATAGAGATATTAGAACTAGTAAAAGAGTTGAATGAAAAATTAAAGTTAACAGTTGTTATGGTTCTTCATGATTTGAATCAAGCAGCAAAGTATAGTAGTAAAGTTTTAGTTTTGAAGGATGGAGAAATAAAGGCAAAAGGTAAACCAGAAGAAATCTTAGATAAGAATTTAATAAGAAGTGTTTATAATGTGGACATGGATATATTAAAAAATCAATTTGGGGAAAAAATAATTTTTATTCCAAAGAGGGTATATAAGGAAAATGCTTTGTAATATTAAGCTAAGAGGTAGTAAATTATGAAAAAAAATATTATACCAGTGTTATTAATAGTAATAGGACTATGTTTAGTTTGTACAGGAGTAGGACTAAAAATTTATTCTAAAAATAAAGAAGCTAATTTAATAGAAAAGTTTAACGAAGAAATACAATTAGAAAAACAAAATAATAAGTTACATGAAGAAAGAAAAGGGGATTCTAATAATAAAAATACTAATAAAAATAGAAGTATAGACTATGGAAATGAAATTGCATTAATAGATATACCATCTATAGATCTTCAATCAGTAATTGTAGAAGGAATGAAAAAAGAGCAATTAAGATATTATTTGTGTCACTTTGAAGATACAGCTATGCCAGGAGAAAACGGAAATTTTTCTATAGCCGGACATAGTAGTTTTATATACAATGAAATTTTAAATAATCTCTACAAAGTAAATGTAGGAGATGTAATAAAACTAAGAACCAAAAAAGGGGAGTTTAATTATTTTATAACTAAGAAATTTATTGTTGAACCTAATGAAATTGAGGTATTAGAGCAAAATGAAAATAAGAAGACTATGACAATAGTTACTTGTAGTAATAGAGGAAAGAAACGATTAATTGTTACAGCTGAAATGAATTAACAAAAATTGTGGAGGTGGGAAAATGATAAATAAGAGACTAATAAATCTAGTTGACGGGTGCAAAAAATGGGTTTTTTTAACTGTATTAATGAATTGGATAAGTTTAATTTTAAACATATTAGCTATAATTTCTATAGGAAAATATATAGAATATACATATTTAAATGGAGTAAGCTCTAAAAAAACTTTAATTACATTAAGCATTTTAATTACAGCTATAATAATTAGATTCATATGTAATTATATGGCAGTTAAATTTTCAAGTAAGTCTTCAGGTGATGCAAGACTTTCACTTAGAAATATTTTATATAAAAAGCTTTTAAAACTAGGAATACACTATAATGAGACAACTTCAACATCAGAAGTTGTACAAGTTGCTATTGATGGAATAGAGCAACTTGAAATGTATTTTGGAAAGTATTTACCACAATTTTTTTATAGCCTTTTAGCTCCGGTTACATTATTTTGTGTACTAAGTTTTATAAGTATAAAAGCAGCAGTTGTTTTACTTATATGTGTACCATTAATACCTATATCAATAGTTGCAATAATGAAAATAGCAAAAAATATTCTTGCGGATTATTGGGGGGTATATGTAAATCTTGGGGATACATTTTTAGAAAATCTTCAAGGACTTACAACATTAAAAATTTACAGTAGAGATGAAGATAGAAATAAAAATATGAATGAAGAAGCTGAAACCTTTAGAAAGATAACTATGAAAGTTTTAGCTATGCAGTTGAACTCTATAACATTTATGGATTTAATTGCGTTTGGAGGAAGTGCTATAGGAATAATAATAGCTTTAAAAGAACTAAGCACGGGTAATATCACTATTTCAGGAGCATTTTCAATTATGCTTTTATCAGCAGAATTCTTTATACCATTAAGACTTTTAGGATCTTTTTTTCATGTAGCAATGAATGGTATTGCGGCTTCTGAAAAAATATTTAGCATAATAGATTGTCCGTTAATACAATATGATGATCATGAAGAAATTAATAAAATGAAGGACATAAATATAGAATTTGAGGATGTTAATTTTCATTATGATGAGGATAGAAAGATATTAAATAATATTAATCTTAAAATAGAAAGTGGAAAAATCACAGCATTAGTTGGTGAGTCAGGATGCGGTAAAAGTACCATATCAAATATGATAATGGGATTTTATAAAAATTACGCAGGCAATATAAAGTTAAATGGTAAGGAACTTAGAAATATTAAAGAAAGTGAACTAATGAAAAAAATAAATATAGTAAACCATAATAGTTACATATTCACAGGAACTATAGAAGATAACTTAAAAATGGGAAAAGAAAATGCAACAGAGAAAGAAATGTATGATGTATTAAAAAGAGTAAATTTATATGACTTTGTAATTGGCTCCCATAAAAAATTAAAAACTGAAATAAAGGAAGCTGGAAGCAATCTATCGGGAGGACAAAAGCAAAGATTAGCTCTTGCAAGGGCCTTATTATATGATAGTGAAATATATATTTTTGATGAAGCAACATCTAATATTGATGTTGAAAGTGAAGATGATATTATGAATGTTATATACGAACTATCTAAAAGTAAAACAATAATTTTAATCTCTCATAGACTTTATAATGTAAGAAAAGCAGATGAGATTTATGTATTAAATAAAGGTAATATTGTTGAAAATGGAAATCATGATGAACTTATGAAAATGGAAGGGCTATATTTTAATTTAGTTGAGGAACAAAATAAATTAGAAAGAATAGGAGCTGAGGAGTGTGCGTAGACGAGGAATTGTTATAATGGGCAAGCTTATAGGTCTTATAAAGCCCTTAATACATGTTATGTGTATCACAATAACTATGGGAGTACTTGGTTTTTTAGCTTCTATTTTTATTACTATATATGGAGGAACAGGTGTTTCTAAAATTATAGGTTTTGATGTGCCAATACCAATGAAAAAAATATTTATAATAATAGGAGTTTTAGCTATATCGAGAGGATTATTAAGGTATTTAGAGCAATTTACTGGTCATTTTATAGCTTTTAAGTTATTAGCTATTTTAAGAGATAAAGTATTCAAAAAGCTAAGAGAACTATCCCCAGCAAAACTTGAAGGAGAGAAAAAAGGAAATCTCATATCTATTGTAACTAGTGATATAGAGCTTTTAGAAGTTTTTTATGCTCATACAATTGCACCTATTAGTATAGCAATAATAGTTTCAATATTTATGATATGTTATGTAGGAAAAATCCATATATATTTTGGTATTATTTCGTTTTGGGGATATCTAACAATAGGATTTATCATTCCCTATTTTTCTTCTAAACTGGGTAGTAAAGCAGGGGTTAATTACAGAAATGCTGTTGGAAACATAAATAGTTTTATGCTAGATTCTCTAAAGGGAATGAGAGAAATAGTAATGTTTAACTTAGGTGAAAAGAGGTTAAATAGTATAAATGATAAAGGAAAAAATTTGAATTCAGAATTAGATATAATAAAAAAACATGAAGGAGTAATAAGAGCATTTACAGATTCAACTATATTAATATTTATATCCATAATGTTATTTACAGGAATTTATTTATATGGTCAAAACATTATTAATATTAAAGATGTAGTGGTAGCTACTATAGCATTAATGAGTTCATTTGGTCCTGTAGTTGCATTAAGTAATTTATCAAATAATTTAGTTCAAACTTTAGCTTCAGGAGATAGAGTTTTAAATTTATTAGAAGAAACTCCAGCAGTAGAAGAAAATTTTCATGGTGAAGAATGTGAATTTGGAGATATAGAAGTAAATGGACTCAAATTTTCTTATAATAATGAAGCCATTTTAAAAGATATAAATGTTAAGTTTAGTAAAGGTGAAATAATTGGAGTAGTTGGAGATAGTGGATGTGGTAAAAGTACATTTTTAAAATTAATTATGAGATTTTGGGATACTAAAAAGGGTGACATAAAAATAAATAATAAAGAAATTAAATCAGCAAATACAAAATCACTTAGAAGAATGCAAAGTTTTGTAACTCAAGAAACATTTTTATTTAATGATACTATTGAAGAAAATATAAGACTTGGAAAAAAAGATGCTACATTAGATGAAATAAAAAATGCTGCAAAAAAAGCATCAATACATGATTTTATAGAAACTCTTCCAAATGGATATAAAACAAAGATAGGAGAACTTGGAGAAAATCTATCGGGTGGAGAAAGACAAAGACTTGGAATTGCTAGAGCATTTCTTCATGATGGAGATATAATTTTACTTGATGAACCTACTAGTAATTTAGATAGTTTAAATGAAAAAGCCATAATAAAAACTATAAAAGAAGAGTGCAAGGAAAAGACTGTTATAATTGTGTCACATAGAATGTCCACTGTTGCTATAGCAGATAGTACATATTCTATAAATAATAAGAACATGGTTAAAATTGAATCCTAGGAATAATTAGTATTCATAGCCACTAAATATTATAAGAATCAACATAATCAAGAGTAGGAAAGATTTACATTAACTATTTTATTGTATAATGAGGGTTATTTGGACATTGTAATCACCATTAAATTAAGTATAATAATGAATACATAGTATAAATAATTAATTATATACAAAAGATAATCAGGGAGGTATTCATTATGAAAATTGTTGCATGTTGTGGAAGTGGACTCGTAACTAGTTTTATGATACAAACAAATGTTGAAAAGGCATTAAAAGAATTAGAAATTAATGATATTGATGTAGAAGTTTCAAGTGTCGGATCAGCTAAAAATGTTCCAGCAGAAATATACATTGGTGGAAGAGAGATTTCTCCCCAACTAGGAATGCTAAATGGTAAAATAATTGTACTAAATAATATTATAGATGTTATGGAAATAAGAGCTAAACTAAGAGAAGCATTAAGTGAATTAAACTATTTTAAATAAGATAAGTATTAGTTACCCATGATTATTCATGGGTTTTTTGTTTTATTGAGAAGTTATTAATATTTTACAATAAAAAATGGTATAATATACTATGGTATAATTTATTTAAATATATAAACTAGTAAGTCAATTAAGCATACTTAATTATAGATAGTTTTGATTGAGAAAGGAAATGCTAAATGGGAAAAGTAATTGGAATTGATTTAGGAACTACAACTTGTGAAATTGCTTATTTAAATAATGGACAACCTGAAATTATATTAAATGATTTAAATAAAAAAATAACTCCATCAGTAGTTGGAATAGCAGATAAAGATGAATTTATTGTAGGAGAGCTTGCAAAAAGACAAGCTGTTTTAAAGCCAGACAAAACAATAATGGAAGTCAAGCGTTTTATGGGAGAAGAAAGAAAAATAAAGCTTGGAGATAAAGAATTTTTACCACAAGAAATATCATCTATTATATTAAAAAGATTAAAAGAAGATGCAGAATGTTATTTAGGAGAAGAAATTATAGAAGCAGTAATTACAGTTCCAGCTAATTTCAATGATCTTCAAAGAAAGGCAACTAAAGAAGCTGGAGAAATGGCTGGTTTAAAGGTAGAAAGAATTATAAATGAACCTACAGCGGCAGCACTTGCATATGGAATAAATAATATGAATAGTGATGAAAAAGTTCTTGTATATGATTTAGGAGGAGGAACTTTTGATGTTACTGTTTTAGAGTTATTTGAAGGGGTTATAGATGTAAAAGCAAGTAGAGGAAATGACAAATTAGGCGGAAAAGATTTTAACTATATAATAGAACAGTATATAATTAATAATTTTGAAGCTGATAATGGCGTAAGTTTAAAAGAAGATAATAAAGCAATTGCAAGAATAAAAGAAGAAGCAGAAAAAATTAAAATTAAGTTATCATATGAAGAAGAAGTAGATATAAACATACCATTCATAGCAGTAGATAAAGAAGGAAATCCTTTAGAGATAAACACAAATTTAACACGAAGCAAATTTGAAGCATTTACTAAAAACTTAGTAGATTCTACTGAAGTAATAATAGATGAGGCTATAAAATCAGCTGAATATGATATTAATGATATTGATGTTGTAATAGCTGTTGGAGGATCTAGTAGAATTCCACAGGTTAAAAAAATGCTTCAAGAGAAATTTAAGGATAAGATTAGATATAATGTAAATCCAGATGAAGCAGTAGCATTAGGAGCAGCTATACAAGCAGCTATAAAAAATGATGAAATAGATTCAGAAGAAGGAATATTAATAACAGATGCATGTAGTTATACTTTAGGAACAAGTATAGTAGAAAAATTAAGTGATGGTAGATTTATGGATGGAATATATGATCCTATTATTTTAAGAGATAGTAAAATACCTTGTACTGAGAGAAAAAAATATTACACAATAAAAGATAATCAAAAAAGTGTTATTATTGATGTTTATCAAGGAGAACAAAAATTAGCATCAAAAAATACTAAAATAGGAGAGTTTATTTTAAAAGGAATTCCTAAAGCTCCAGCAGGAAAAGAACTAATAGAAGTAGCATTTACATATGATTTAAATGGCATACTTCAAGTATCTGCAAAAGTATTGAGTACTGGAAAAACATTAACTAAAATAATAGACACATCAAGGAAAACTTTGTCAAAGGGAAATAAAAAATTAAATGATATTTCACCTAAAAGTGTAGAAAATGAACAAGAACAAAATATAATAGATGAAGAATTAAATAGAGAAGTAGAAAAATTTGCAGTTTATGAAGTCCAAGATGATACTGAAAGTAATGAACAACAGGATCTATGTGCATTGTATGGTCATATTGTAGCATTTGCAGATGGAAAAGTAAGTTTACTTGAAGACAATGATAAAAAAGAAGAAATGCAAAAATGCATAGATAAATTAAAGAAATCGTTAGAAGAAAACAATAAAGAAAATGCAGAACAATATAATGATAAATTAATAGATTTTCTTTTTGAATTAGAGTAGTTTTCTCATTTTAGGGAGTGTATTTATGGAAAAAGTTATAGAGTTAGCTGCTATTTATTATAATAATGCATTACAACTTATATCTGAAAATAAAATTTCAAAAGCTGTTATTAATATTAAAAAAAGTTTAAAGTTATATTCTAAAGATTGTGATGTCTTAAATTTAATGGGAATATGTAAATATACATTATGTGAATTTGATAAAGCTTACTTTTATTGGAGTAAGAGTTTAGAATATAGGACAAATGATAATAAGGCAGAAATATATTTAAATTTATTAAAAAGTAGAAAATTTAATAGGATTATTAAAGGGTATAATGAGGCATTACAATTTGTATATGAAAATGATTATAAAAAGGCTATAGAAATATTTAAAGAAGTAATTGCAGAAGAAAATGAATTATTAGAACCCTATATAATAGTAGGGCTTTGTTATTATGCTATAGGAAAATATAATACTGCAAAAAAGTATATAGAAATAGCACTTAATATAGATAATGAAAATAAAAAATGTCTTATGTATTTAAATGAGATAAATAATAAAAGAAATATAACTGTTATAAAATATAAATCTAGTAAAATTGCTAAAACTGTAGCTAGTGTTTCTACAATTTTATTAATTACATCATCAGTATTATATTATAAAAATTACAAAGGATATATTGATATTAAAGATACTTTAGCTGAATATCAGCATAAATATAAAATAAACAATACCGAACTTCAGCTTATAAGAGGAAAATATAATAAATTAAATAACTCCATTAAGATGGAAAAACATCAATTAGAAAATAAATTTCAAGGGAAAAATGATATTGAGGTGTTTAATGATGGAATAGTAAGTTACAAGAAAAAAGATTATAAAAAAGCTATAGAAAACTTTTCTTATTTAGTTGATAGGGGAATTGACAGTTCTATAGTTTCAGAGTCTACATTTTTTTCAGCAGTAACTTATGAGAAACTAAATAATATAGAAAAGTCAGAGCAATTTTATTATAAATATATAGATAAATATAAAGGAAAAAATTATTATGACGATTCTTTATATAACTGTGGAATTATGTTGTATAAAAATGGAAACAAAGAAGAAGCAAAAAATGTTTTAACTATACTACAAAAAGAAGTTCCAGATAGTATGTTTGTGAATACAACAGTAAGGATGATATTAAACAACTAGTAAAAGGGTTAGGAGCGATAAATGGTGAAGAATATGGACAATCTATATGGTATTCTTCAAATAGATGATAAAGCAAGGAGTATAGAAATAAAAAAGGCATATATAAAAATGCTTAGGCAGTATCCTCCAGAAAAATCTCCAGAACAATTTAAAAAAATAAGAGAAGCTTATGAAATTTTAGTAGACCCAATTTTAAAAGCAGAATATAATGCTTTTATGAATTATAAAGACAAAATTGAGGAATATAGAAAAAAAGGAAATTATGCTTTAGAGAAAAAGCAATATAGAAGATCTATTTTATATTATAAAAAAATATTACTTATAGAGCCGAAGATTACATTTGCTAAGAATAAATTAGGATTAGCATTTTTTTATAATAATCAATATGAAGAAGCTATAATTCAGTTTAGAGAATTAATTCAGCTAAATCCTAAAAATTCTATATTTTATAACAATCTTGCTTATGTCTACAAAGAACAAAAAAAATATGATGTAGCCGAAGAATTATTATTAAAATCTTATGAGCTTGATGAGACTAATGAAAAGACTGTTTTAGTTTTGGGAGACATCTATATAGTAACTGAAAAATATCATAAAGGAATTGAATTTTTAAATAAATGTATAAATAAAAGTGATTCAGATTGTTTTAGACAGATTATGTATTATTTAAAAGTTTTAAATATTTATATACATATAAATAATATAGCTAGTATTGAAAAAACTCTTAAATGTATTAAAAACATAGTTCCAGATGAAGAAAGAATTAAGGAATATATAGTATGGAAATTGTATAAAATTGCAGAGAAATTATTAGAAAAGAATAATTATGCTCTTGGAAATAAAATTTGTGAAGTTTCCATAACTATTGATGAGCAAAATCAAAAGTTTGTGAAGTTATATAATAAATTTCAAAAGCTTTTAAAAGTATCTAATTATATTAAATTACTGATAGATGATAAAAGAGTTATGGAAGCTTTAAAAAAACCTATTTTATATTATCTACATTGGGACGAATATAATGAAAAAGATTTTATTATAAAAAAAGAAAAGAACATACAGGAAATAAGAGAAAGTATAGAAAGTAATTTTTTAGATGTAATAACTAGTGTGGATATTTTGAAAAAAGAATATATTATACTGTATAATTATAAAAGAGAATTATATGAACAGGCTTATAATATGGCAGAAGAAAATAAACAAAATTCTGAAATCCCAACTGAAGTTAGGGATATTTTTAGTGAAAGTATTGATATAGATGAAGATTGGCCAACCCTTTATAATGATTCAATTAATATTAAAAGAAAATATAGCTTAAAGAAAAGATATTTCAAGATATTATTGATTTGTATAATTATTTTTGCAGTTTTAGGAACCATTGTGTATAAATTTCACTTATTTAAAAAAATATAAATCTTGAATAATAAAAACTCGTTTAGTATAATATAAAAATAAGTTATAAAATTTAATAAATAAAAAAGATTGTGATAAGGAAGAGTATATAAAATGAGAATTTAAAGAGAGCTTGGAATGGTGAGAGCCTGGCAATGGAATTTTATAGAATGCAGCCTTTGAATCGCTTATTGAGAAATGAGAATTAAATATAATTCTTAAAATAGAGACAGACGTAACCTCGCGTTATTGAGGAATGAAATTATAAGTTTCAGTAAAGAGAGTGCAATATGCACTAATCAGGGTGGTACCGCGAAAACTCCTTCGTCCCTTTAGGGATGAAGGAGTTTTTATATATAAATTTATATATTTTTAATATTAAGGAGGTAATTTTAGTGGAAGAAATATTGGAGATTATTGAAAAAAATAGTAAATATAGTGAAGAAGAAATATCGGCTATGACAGGAAAAACTGTAGAAGAAGTAAGAAGTGCCATAAAAAAATATGAAGAAGATAATATAATAGTTGGATATCCAGCGTTAATAAATTGGGAAAAGACAAGTAAAGACAGTGTTGTAGCATTAATACAAGTAAAAGTAACACCGCAAAGAGGAGAAGGTTTTGATAAAGTTGCTGAAAGAATATATAAATTTAGAGAAGTTAGAGCATGTTACTTAATGTCATCTGGTGGATTTGATTTAAATGTTATTGTTGAAGGAAAAACGATGAAAGAAGTAGCGTTATTTGTGGCAAACAAACTCGCAACTCAAGAATCAGTTTTAAGCACTTCAACCCACTTTATACTTAAAAAATATAAAGATAAAGGCACAATATTTGAAAAGAAAACGAGAGATGATAGGGAGGCAATATTTATATGAGATTAGAAGAGATGATTTCACCTAAGGTAAGGACTATGCCACCTTCAGGTATAAGAAAATATTTTGATATGATAAATGAAATGGATGATGTAATATCACTTGGTGTTGGAGAACCCGATTTTGTAACACCATGGAATGTTAGAGAAGCTGGTATTTATTCTTTAGAAAAAGGTCATACTCATTATTCGTCAAATGCTGGATTTATTGAACTTAGAGAAGAAATAGCGGGATTTTTAAATCGAAAGTATAATTTAAAATACAACCCTGAAGATGAAATAATTGTGACCGTTGGTGGAAGTGAAGGAATTGATATTGCACTTAGAGCATTAGTAGATCCAGGTGATGAAGTTGTTATTCCAGAGCCAAGTTTTGTAGCATATAAAGGATGTACTGTATTTGCAGGGGCAACTCCTGTAGTGTTAAATCTTAGAGCAGAAGATGGATTTAAATTAACTCCAGAGTTACTGGAAAGTGTAATAACTCCTAAAACTAAAGTGGTAATTGTTCCCTTTCCTAATAATCCAACAGGATCAATTATGACAAAAGAAGAGCTAAAAGGAATTGTAGATGTTCTTAAAGATAAGGATATAATTATTTTATCAGATGAAATATACTCAGAACTGACTTATGACACGAAACACGTATCCATAGCAAGTTTTCCAGAAGTAAAGGATAAAACTATACTAATAAATGGTTTTTCAAAGGCTTACGCAATGACAGGATGGAGAATGGGTTATGTTTGCGCAAATAAAGTACTTATAAATGCTATGAAAAAAATTCACCAATATGCAATTATGTGTGCTCCTACAACAGCACAATACGCAGCTATAGAAGCTTTAAGAAATAGTGATGAAGATATTGATGAAATGAATAAGGAATATAATAGAAGAAGAAGAGTTATGGTAGATGGATTTAAAAAAATAGGACTTGATTGTTTTGAACCAAAAGGAGCATTTTACCTTTTTCCATCTATTAAGTCCACTGGACTCACTTCAGATGAATTTTGTGAACAACTTTTAAAGAAAGAAAAAGTTTTAACTGTTCCAGGAAATGCTTTTGGAGAATGTGGAGAAGGATTCATAAGAGCTTGTTATGCATGTTCAATGGAAGATATTATGGAAGCATTAAAACGAATAGGAAGATTCGTGAAATCAATTAGTTAAAAAATAGTCAGTTATAAAGTTAGCCTATAGATAGACAATATAAAAGTTTATCTATAGGCTTTTGCTTAATGCTTTTACAAAAATAAAAATATTAAATAAATGTAAAATAATTTAATGGAAATTCACAAATTAAGGATATAATTAAGTATAATCGGTGAAAATGATATTCTGTATTAATTGAAAATCAATATCAAAAAGCATATAATGGAAAGAGTAAATATAAAGATATAAAAAGGAGATAAATTATATGGATATGCTTAAAAGGATAAATAAAGGAGTGGGGGCTGCAGCTACAGCAATTGTACTAGTGGGAGGAACTCCAGTTGTAGTACAAGCCATGCCTAATAATACAGATATACCGAAACTGGAAGCAAAGACTATATGTAGGAACATGGAGAAATCAATTAAAAATGGGAAATATAAAGTTAACAATTTAAATGAAAAGTTTTATTCTAATATGAACATATCTTCACAAAATCAAAAAGAAAGTAATAAAAAAGAAGAAGTAAATATAAAAGTATTACAAGAAAAATCAGATGCAACTTCAATGGCTGGAGGATACATAAAAAAGGTTGAGCATGAAATTGTAAATGGTAAACAGTATTTAATTTTATCAATAGATAGTATAGATTGGATGAGTAATATAACAGCGGCTATAAATGGTAGTGAAGAAATAAAAGTTGATGAAATTGAAAGAAGTGCTAAAAAGGTAGCTGATGGTAAAGGAAAACAGGTAGGAAAAATAAAGTTTGAGATAAAGGATTTAAGTTCTAAGATTTTAATGCATATGAATGTTGAACCCATGGGAAATAATAGGGTTGCATTTAGAATAATTTCAGTAAATGTTAATGATGATGAACATAACAAAAATAAAACAAGTAATGAAGAAATTAAAAAAGATGAAAACAAAGTAAAGGATAATAAAAAGGAAACAAATAAAAAGGAGAATTTAGAAAAAGGAGATTCTAAAGAAAAACAAGATTTAAATAAAAAGTCTATAGAAGATGGAATATATACTATAGGATTTGAAGCATATCATTTAGAAAATCAAGAAGCTAGTTCTATGTTAGGAAATTTTTTTGATAAAAATGTAAAATTAGAAGTTAAGAATGGTAAGAAAAAAATAACTATGCTAAATACTTGTTTTGCTGATGGAGTTTTAGATTATCGTATTGGATCTAATAATATATTTAAAGAAAGTATAGGAATGTGGTATGGAAATGTCAATGAAGATGGAAAATATCCATATAAGACTTATGAAATGGAGATTTCAGAATTAGAAGATGATTATATAGCATGTGTACTTGCTGGACCAATGGGTGGAGTAAAAAAGGATATTGGTGATTTTTCAAAATATAAACAAGCTAAAATAGTATTTAACAAGGAATATAAAAAGGGTTGGAGTGGATTTGAAAGAGATAAGAAAGTAATTGATTATAATAAAAATCTTACTAAAGCATTAATAGAAGCTGGTGTAGATAAAGATGGAAACGGAATCATTACAGAAGGTGAAATAGCTTCAATAAAAGATGAATTAGATATTTCAGTAAAGGGAATAAGGGATATATCTCTTTTGAAAAACCTTGGAAGTAGCATTAAAAGACTGTATTTGATAGGAAATCATATAGATAAGTTGCCAGAAGGAATATTTGATAACTTAACTAATTTGGAGGTTTTATACTTAAATGGTAATAGAATAAAAGAATTACCAAAGGGAATATTTGATAAATTAACGAATTTAAAGGAACTTCAACTAAATCAAAATATGATAGAAGAAATACCAAGTGGTATTTTTGATAAATTAGTTAATTTAAAATCTTTAGTTATATCAGATAATCCATTAAAAGAAGCTGATTTCAGTACGTTAAATAAACTAAATAAACTTGAATATTTATCAATAGAAAATTGTAATTTGAGAGAAATGCCAAAAGAAATTTTTAAATTGTGTAAGCTAAAGACCCTTAATGCTTCAAAAAATGATATTACTATAATTCCAAAAGAAATAAGTGCACTGAAAGAGTTAAAAGAGATGAATTTTAGTATTAACTATATAGAGGAAATTCCAGAAGAAGTATATACAAAGCTGCCAAATTTAGAAAAACTTCAAATCAATGATAATTTAGTAAAATACATACCGTTAGATGTGTTTTATAAAGCACCTAAGCTTAGAAGTCTTGATTTTATAATGAATAAATTAGATAAAATATCGCAAATTCCAGAGGAATTTAAAGGTAAAAAAAGCATTTGGGCATATCCTCAAAAAACTTATATGGATATTAAATTAAGTGCAGAAAACGGAAAAATATCATGGAAGCAAAACTTATCTGGAATGGATATGATAGTTTGGAAAATGATTCATCCTAGTGGGAAGACAGCTACTACTTTAGATGAATTTAAGAAGGACTTTGAAAATAAGGAAATACTGGAATTAATGCATAGTAATTCTTGTGAGCCTACTGTAAAAACAGTAATACAAAAGAAGGATTCTAATGGAGATTATATAACTTTGAAAGAAATTATATCTGAAGATAAAATAGATCTTCCAGAAGTAGTAGAAGACAAAAATATGAAAAAGGGAGATCAGTATAGAATAATAAAAACAGTTTCTGCTAGATCATATAGTATGGATGTATATGTGCTTAGAGATGTAGCTTATGCTAAAGCCATTAGTGAATGCTCTTCCACTGGTGCAAAACATAATGTAGTAAAAGAAGAAAAAACAAAAAATATAAATATGAAAATATTAAAAGAAAAGTCAAATGAACCATCAATGGCAGCACAATATGTAGATAAATCAGTGAAATATATAGAAAAAGCAGGTAAAAAATACTTCACAGTAACACTAAATAGAATGGATTGGATGAAAAATGTACAAATAGAGGCTGGGGGAAAAGAAGTAGTAGCTACAAAAAATGAAAATGGAAATATTGGAGAATTTACTTTTGAAGTTGAAAATGAAAATTCAGAAGTAACAATGAGAATGAATGTGGTTCCGATGAATAATGCAAGAGTAGCATTCAGATTAGTAAATACTAATGTAGCAGGAAAAGACAATAAACAAGATAAGGAAAAACTGCAAGGGAATAATAAAGATGAACAAGAGGTAAGGATAAAAACATTACCTAATGTAAAAAGCTCAAGGTATGGAGAAATTTATGGAAGATTAGAATATGAAATTATGGTAGAAGATAGTAAATATATTAATATAGTTGATTATACAAGATCTATAAGTGAAGTAACCGTAAATGGAGTTAAATATCAAAGGGATTTTTCACTTGGTATTAATAAATATTATTTTGGTCTTTCAGGAGCATTAGAACTTAATGAAGATGAATTTACTAAAGAAGTAAATAAGATAGTATTAAAATCAAATAAATATAACACAATGATAATAAATGTAAAAAAGGATGGTACATTAGTTGATAGTAAAGAGATAAAATCAGAAAAAAATAAAATTAATACACCACCTATGCTTGAAGTAGGAAATCCTTTAAAAATTGAATTGGGAAATAAAGTTGATTTAATGGAAGGTGTAAGTGCAATAGACGAAGAAGATGGAGAAATAACTAAAAACATAAAAATAGATTGTGGAAAACTAAATATAGATAATCCTATTAAAGGAATCTACAATGTAACATATTCTATCACTGATACAAAAGGTGAAACTGTGACTAAAATTAGGGAAATACAAATCACAGGAGAAGAAGTATCAGTAGATAACTTAGAAGATGGAATATATACATTGAACTTTACAGCTAGAAGAATAGATGATGAAACAAGATCATCTATGTTAGAAGACTTTTTTGATAGGAACATAAAGGTTACAGTTAAGAACGGAAAAATAGTCTTAAATATGTTAAATATTATGCATGCTAACACTTTATATGATTTACGTATAGAAAGTAATAATAAGTTTAATAAAACAACATCTAAATATTATGGACAAGCAAATCCAAAGGATGGATCATACAAGATGCAAATATTTGAAGTGCCTATGGATAGTTTAAAAGGTTCCCATGTTGGTGGAGTGCTAGTAGGAATGATGGGTGGTTATAAAACTCAAATAGGTAATATGGATAATTATACAAAAGTTAAGTTTATTTTTAGTGATAAATGCACAAAAGGTTGGGACGGATTTATTACTAAAGAAGATAAACTTAATTATGATGAAAATTTAAGCAAAGCACTATTAAAATTAGAATTAGATAAAAATAAAGATGGAAATGTTTCTAATGAGGAAATAGCTTTAGCTGAGGGTGTTATAAGTTTAAATCAAAAAGAATTAAAAGACATTTCAAAGCTTAAGTATATGGGAAATAAGGTAACATCATTACAGTTAAATGGAAATTATATAGAAACGTTGCCACAAGGAATATTTGATAATCTTACGGAGTTAAAGGAATTAACAATAAATAGTAACTTATTACAAAGTTTAGATGAGCATATATTTGATAAATTAACTAAGCTTGAATATTTAACTATGGATAGTAATAAGTTAAGAAGATTACCAGAAAATATATTTTCAAAATTAGTTAATTTAAAAACTATAGGTTTTACAGGAAATCAGTTACAAGAATTACCTGATAATTTATTTCACAATAATAATAAATTAGAAGAATTATACTTAGGAAATAATAAGTTAAAGGCACTTCCTAAAAGTTTAAGTACTTTACCAAATTTAAAAAGTCTTTATTTAGAGGATAATGAATTAACATTAGTGCCGATAGAATTCAAAAAATTCAAAAACTTAGAAAAGTTAAACATTAGTAATAATAAGATAACGAACATACCAGAGGAAGTTTATAAAAAACTTAATAAGCTTAAAGAATTAGATTTAAGTGATAATAAACTTACACATATTCCAAGTGATATAGAAAATATAATGCCTAATCTTAAAAGATTAAATATAAAATTAAATAATATAGTAGATATTCCTAAAACTAATATAAGTAACTATGAATATTCTCCACAAAAAAATGTTTTAAACTTGAAATTACAAGCTAAAGATGGAAAGTTAAGGTGGAATCAAGAATTGTCTTCATTAGATGTTTTATGTTGGACAAGAGTAATGAATGGTATTAATGAAGAATCACCTAAAAATATAGATGAATACAAAAAAAGTTTAAATGGTAAAACAGCAAGAGAACTTCTAACTGGAAAAGTAGATTGGAAGATTGAAACAGAGCTTCAAAAGAAGAATTCAGAAGGACAATATATTACATTAAGTACAACAGCGGAAGAGGTAAAAGATGATATTTTATCAGGACAATTTAATGATCCTAACATGCATAAGGATGATGAATATAGAATTATAAAAACAGTAAAATCTATTGGAGCAGCTGAAGAAATAGTATTTTCAGAAATTGCGTATACAAGTATAAAACCAGTTGAAAAACCTATAATACAAGAAAAGAACAAAGACAAGGAAAAAGAACAAGGGAAAGATAAGGATAAGGAAAAGTCTATAATAAACATAGAAAAACCAGCAGTGTATGAAGCCAAGGTTATAGTTGATAAAACAAATAAGGAAAATGAAAAAGTTATAAAAAAATATTTAAATGTAGATGAAAAAATAAATATTGAAGTAAAAGATAAACAAGCATACATGACACTAAAGTTAAAAGGACAACAAAAGGATATTAAAGCTATAAAGGTAGATGGAAAAGAAATTAAAGAATTTGAAGTTATAGGAGAAGATGTAGTAAAAGTAAATAGACTTGTAGCATTAAATGAAGTGGCAAAAACTAAAGTAGAAGAAAGTAAAGGTAGTACTACTATAAGATTTAAAATACCAAATGAAAAAGCAAAAGTAGAAATTACAATGCATAATGAAGCAGAAAACAAAGATGAAACTTTTGCAATTAAGTTAAAAGAAGATACTGTTAAAGAAGTAAAAGATAATTCTAGCGTTGTAGAAAAACCTAATAATACATCAACAACTAGTACAAGTCATAGACATAGTCGTAAAAACAAAAAACATAAAGAAGACAAAAAAGATGACAGAGCAAAACCTAGTGAAGAAACAAAGAATGATAAAGAAGACAAAAATGATGATGCCATACCGTCTGAAGATACTAATGTAAAAGAAGATAAAAATAATGATGTTAATCCAAATACTGATGCAAAAGATAATAACAAAAAAGATGATAGTTTGAAAGAAAGTAAAGAAAATAAACAAGATAAAGAAAAAGATAATAATAGTAAAAATCAAGATGGTGGAGAATCTAAAGATAACACAACAAATAAAAAACAAGATAACCAGGAACAAAGTAAAGTAACTAATAAAGAAAAATCATCAAGTTTTAAGAATACAGAAAGTGCTGCTATTAAAAAAGATACAAAAATAAAAGAAAAGAAGCTTCCACAAACAGGAATGCCATTTGGAAGTGGACTTTTAGCTACAATAGGTGGTGTACTATCTGGTTTGGGTGTAATACTTGGGAAAAGAAACAAAAAGAATAAAAAATAGATAGACGAATACTAAAATAAGGGAAAATAGCTTTAAGGCTGTTTTCCCTTATTTCATGCACAGAATTACAACTCAACAATAAAACGTGCAATAATCAGAAAAAAGATGCACAAATGTATTAACAAAAATGCATAAACGTGATATCATGTTAGTAAGAACAGTTGATAATTGAGAATTAACAATTGTTAAATGTTCATTGTCAATTGTAAATTGAAGAAAATTGTTTTATTAAAGTTTATGGAAGGAGAAGATACAATGTTTGCTGAGGAACGACGTGATAAGATACTTTCTATTGTAAAAACTAAAGGGAGAGTACTCGCAAAAGATTTAGCAGAAGAATTTGGAACTTCCATAGATACCATCAGACGAGATCTTAAAATCATGGAAAGTAATAGACTTTTAAAAAGAACTCATGGTGGTGCAATACCTTTATCAAAGGTTAGAAGACTACCTATTGATGATAAATTAAGATATAATGAAGGTACAGAGCATCAAAATGCCGTAGCAAAAAAAGCAGCAAAATATATAGATAATGGAGATACAATATTTATAGGTGGAGCTAGTATACATTATGTTCTTCTTAAATATCTTCCACTAGATAAAAATTATACAGTTGTTACTAATTCATTAACTATAGCCCAAAAGTTAAAATTACTAAGTAATGTAGAAACTTATATAGTTTGTGGAAATATAAAAAATGATGAAGGTGTAGTAGATGCACTGGCTACAGAGTTTATAAGAAGTTTAAGGATAGATGTAGCATTTTTAACTGGAGGGGGAATTTCTGCAAAGCATGGACTTAGTAGTGCTACTCCAGAAGGTGCTATATTTCAAAAAACTGTAGCTGAAGTATCAAGAAGAAAAATATGTCTTGCTAATTTTGATAAAATAGGAATAGAATTTTTCTCAAAGACACTAGACATAAAAGAGTTAGATTTAGTAATAACAGATTGGGAAGCACCTGAGGAAGAAGTTAAAAAGATGCAAAAAGAAGTAAAAGTTTTGATAGCTAAAAATAAAAAAATTAATTTATAAATAAAGAGAGGAAAGTGGAAAATGAAAGTTAATTTTTATACTTCTCAAAGAGAATATCATGAAAAAAAGAATGAATTTGATACTGCAATTCAAAGTGTTATTGAAAAAGGAAATTTCATACTAGGAGATAAAGTTACTGAACTTGAAAGAGCTATAGAAGAATATACAGGAATAAAACATGCAATTGGTGTTGCATCAGGTACAGATGCATTAGTTATAGCATCTGATATATTAGGATTTAGTGATGGGGCTGAAGTTATAACTTCACCATTTACATTCTTAGCATCAACTTCATGTATAGCAAGACATAAAGGAATACCGGTTTTTGTTGATATTGATGAAGAAACATTACAAATAGACACCACTAAAATAGAAGAAAAAATAACTGACAAAACAGTTGGTATATTACCAATTCACCTATTTAATCAAATGGGAAATATGGATGAAGTTATGAGAATAGCAAAAGAACATAATCTTAAAGTTCTTGAAGATGCTGCAGAAGCATTTGGTATGAGATGGAAAGGCAATGGAGAAAATTACATACACTCTGGGGGAGTTGGAGATTTTGGAGTATATTCATTCTTCCCAACTAAGACATTAGGAGGATATGGTGACGGTGGAATGATCGTTACAAATGATGATAAACTTGCAGAACTTGCAAAACAATACAGAGTTCATGGTGCATCAAAAAAATATCATTATGATAATGTAGGATACAATTCAAGACTTGATACAATTCAAGCTGCTGTATTAGGCGTAAAATTAAAATACATAGATGAAGCTATTGAAAAGAGAAGAAAAGTAGCTCAAATGTATACTGAGGCATTAAGTGACTGTAAAGAAATAAGAATACCAAAAATAAGTGGAGATCAAAAAGGAGTTTACTACGTATTTAATATAATAGTAGAAAACAGAGATGGACTTCAAGAATACTTAAAAGAAAAAGAAATTGGAACTAGCATATACTATCCAAAGCCACTTCATGAGCAAAAATGTTTCGATTATTTAGGATATAAAGAAGGAGATTTCCCAGTAGCTGAAAAAATAGCTAAAAAGATTATTGCACTTCCAATATATCCTGAAATAACAGAAGAAGAAGTACAATTCGTATGCAAGACAATTAGAGAATTCTACGAAAAATAAATTATAAAAAATACATAGACTACATTTTTAGTTGTAGTCTATGTTAAATGTTTATAAATAAAATAAAAACAATATATTAACATACTATAGATTGAAAGGAAGTTTTTATTATGTCAAAGAAAATACCATTTTCACCACCAGATATAACACAAGCAGAAATTGAAAGTGTAGTTGATACTTTAAAGTCTGGATGGATTACATCAGGTCCTAAAACAGCTAAATTTGAACAAGAAATAGCTAAATATTCTGATGCAAACAAAGGGGTTGCAGTATCTAGTGCTACAATGGGTATGGAACTTATATTGAAAGTTTTAGGTATTGGTGGAGAAGGAAATAGTAATCATGAAATTATAACTACTCCATATACTTATACATCAACTTCAAATGTAATTGTTCATAGAGGTTTAAGACCAAAATTTGTAGATGTAAAAAAAGACAGTTTTTTAATAGATGAACAAAAGATATATGATGCTATAACTCCAAACACAAAAGCAATAATGACAGTTGACTTTGCGGGAGTTCCAGTTGATTATGATAAAATAAGAGAAGTTATAAAAGCTAAAAACCGTGAAGATATAGTTTTAATATCTGATTCAGCTCATTCTTTTGGTGCTAAGTATAAAGGTAAGAGAGTTGGAGGACAAATGGATTTTCATGTATTCTCATACCATGCAGTAAAAAATCTTACTACTGCTGAAGGTGGCGGAATTACATATGATAATAATAACTTTATGGGAAAAGAAGATTTATACAAAGAATTAAAATATACATCATTAAATGGTCAAACAAAAGATGCTTTATCAAAAATGAAAGCAGGAGCATGGCAATATGATATTTTAACAGATGGATTTAAGTGTAATA
Source organism: Clostridium massiliodielmoense (assembly GCF_900176615.1). Lineage (GTDB taxonomy): Bacteria > Bacillota > Clostridia > Clostridiales > Clostridiaceae > Clostridium_H > Clostridium_H massiliodielmoense. The sequence continues at coordinate 1,254,405 of NZ_FXLO01000009.1, read as the reverse complement.
TGCCAGATATAATGGCTGCAATAGGACTTGTTCAACTTCAAAGATACGATGAAATGCTTAAGAAGAGAGCAGAAATTTTTGAAGTATATAAAAATGTTCTTAAAGATAAAGAATGGGCAATTGTACCAGAATATAAAAATGATATTATGGAGTCATCATATCATCTATATCCATTAAGAGTAAAAGGATTTACAGACGAACAAAGATCTGAAGTAATTGCAATGATGGCTGAAAAAGACATTGCTGTAAATGTTCACTTTATACCACTTCCAATGTTTACTCTTTATAAAAACTTAGGATATGATATAAAAGATTATCCAAATGCATATGCACAATATGCAAATGAAATAACATTGCCAGTATACTCTATATTAGAGTTAGAAGATGCTGAATATGTTGCTACAGAATTAGTTAAATGCATAGAAAAAGTTTTAGCTAAGTGATTAAATATAAGATTAATAAAAAGAAGTGCTTAAGCGCTTCTTTTTTTGTTTTTAAATTTAAAGTTAATATAACATATAGTAAATAGTAATTTTGATTATAAATATGCAGGAAATTATAATTTAAAAAATGTAAATAATTTAAAAATAGTTAAAAGTTTAGAGTAAATTAATAATAAAAATCATAGATTGCTTATAAACTAAAAAACTATTGCATTAATATGAATTTTATTTTTAAAAATGAATAGTATTTTAGTAAAGGAAAATTTAATATGGGAGGGATAAGATATGAATTATGGCGAGGAAAGTTTAAATGTACATGAAAAAAATAAGGGAAAGATATCAGTAGTTTCTAAGGTTAAGGTTACAAATAAAGATGAATTAAGTGTTGCGTATACTCCTGGAGTTGCAGAACCATGTAGAAAAATTGACCAGTCTGTTGATAACGTTTACAAATACACATCTAAAGGAAATTTAGTAGCTGTTATAACTGATGGAACAGCTGTGCTAGGACTTGGAAATATAGGTCCATTTGCTGCCATGCCAGTAATGGAAGGAAAGTCTATTCTATTTAAGGAATTTGCTAACATAGATGCATTTCCTATATGTCTTGATACAACAGACACAGAAGAGATTATAAAAACAGTAAAGCATTTATCACCAACTTTTGGAGGAATAAATTTAGAAGATATTTCAGCTCCAAGATGTTTTGAAATAGAAAAAAGATTAAAAGAAGAACTAGATATTCCTGTATTTCATGATGATCAACATGGAACAGCAATAGTAGTATTAGCTGGATTACTAAATGCACTAAAGGTTGTAAATAAAAATTTAGAAAATGCAAAAGTTGTTATTAATGGTGCGGGTTCTGCAGGAATTTCAATTTGTAAGTTACTATTACTGGCAGGAGCTAAAGATATAGTTATGTGCGATATAAAAGGAGCTTTAGTACAAGGTGAAAGCTGGATGAACGAGGCTCAAAGTAAGATAGCGAAGTTAACAAATAAAAGATTAGAGGTAGGAGAGTTAAAAGAAATAATAAAAGAAAAGGATGTATTTATAGGAGTATCAGCAGCCAATGTATTAAATTCTGATATGGTATCTACTATGAATCATGACTCTATTATATTTGCAATGGCTAATCCATCACCTGAAATAATGCCAGATGAAGCTCAAAAAGGTGGGGCTAGGATTGTGGCTACAGGAAGATCCGATTTCCCAAATCAAATTAATAATGTTTTAGTTTTCCCAGGAATTTTTAGAGGAGCTTTAAATGCAAGAGCAAGAGATATAACTGATGAAATGAAAATAGCTGCGGCAAAAGCAATAGCAAATATTGTATCAGATGAAGAATTAAATGAAGAGTATATAATTCCAAATGTATTCAACAAAGGGGTTGTTTTAGCTGTTTCAAAGGAAGTAGAAAGGGTAGCAAAACAAACAGGTGTATGTAAAAAGTAAAGATAATTAATGAATATTAGGAGGGTATTATATGAAACTTGTAACTAAGATTATGATAGGAATGGGAGCTGGGGTGTTGGTAGGATTAGCGTGTACAGCAAATCCTACAATAGCAATAAAATATATAAGTCCTATAGGAACACTATTTTTAAATCTTATAAAAATGACTATAGTACCACTAGTATTTGCATCTTTAGTAGTAGGTGCATCTAGTATTGGAGACACCAAGAAACTAGGTAGAATTGGTGGAAAAACAATGACTTTCTTTTTTGTTACAACTGCCATAGCAATAATCGTAGGATTATTTTTAGCAAATGTTTTAAAACCAGGAATAGGATTGTCATTAGCACTTCCAGAAGGAATGGCAAAAACAGCTACACAAGCACCATCACTGGCAAAAACACTAATAGACATTGTTCCATCAAATCCACTAATGGGACTTGGAAAAGGAAATATGCTACAGATTATATTCTTTGCACTTGTTCTTGGAATAGGAGCTACTAAAATAGGAGAAAAGGGAGCGTCTTTTTTAAAAGTATGTGATAGCTTAGCAGAAATAATGTATAAATTAACAGAAATGATAATGAGTTTAGCACCATATGGAGTTTTTGCATTAATAGCTCCGGTTATTGCACAAAATGGACCAAAAGTATTATTACCTTTATTAAAAGTTATAGGCGTTGTCTACTTAGGATTTATCATACACACAATAGTTGCTTATTCTTTTTCAGTTACAACATTTGCAAAAATATCTCCTTTAGAATTTTTTAAAAAAGTATCACCAGCTACAATTTTAGCATTTAGCACAAGTAGTAGTGCGGGTGCACTTCCATTAACAATGGGAATAGTAAAGAAAAAATTTGGGGTATCAGAGGGAATATCAAGTTTTGTATTACCACTAGGTACAACAATAAATATGGATGGAACTGCTATATATCAAGGAGTATGTGCCATATTTATTGCCCAAGCTTATGGAATAAATTTGGGAATGGCACAACAGTTAACAATACTTTTAACGGCTCTTTTAGCATCCATAGGAACAGCAGGGGTACCGGGTTCAGGATTTATGATGCTTATGATGGTTTTATCATCAGTAGGATTACCACTTGAAGGAGCGGCGTTAATAGGTGGAATTGATAGAATACTAGATATGGGAAGAACTGCAGTTAATGTAACAGGTAATGCAGCGGCATCAATTGTTGTAGCTGCGTCAGAAGGAGAATTATCTGGCGAAAAAGGAGTTTAAATATGAGTAGTAAAACTGTAGGGATTTTAGGGGGAATGGGACCAGCAGCTACAGCTGAGTTATTAAAAAAGATAATTGAGTACACCCAAGTAGAAAAAGATCAAGAGCATATTCATATTATTGTTGAAGATAATCCGAAGATACCTGATAGAACAAGTTATATACTGGGAAATGGTGAAGATCCAACTAATGCTTTAATAGAAACAGCAATGAAGTTAAAATTAATGGGAGCAGATATAATAATTATGCCTTGCAATACTGCTCACTTTTTCTTATATAAAATACAAAAGGTTGTAAATATTCCTTTTATAAATATGATTGATGAAGTAGCAAAATATATTTTAAACATATGCAGTGATAAAAGGATAGGATTACTTGCCACACAAGGAACATACAAAGGAAAAGTCTATGAAACATGTTTTAAAAACTATAACATAGATGTAATTACGCCAAGGGAAAAGTATAAAGATATTATATTAGATTTAATTTATCAAGTAAAAAAAGGAGTAAAATCTTTTGATGAAAGTTTAGTAAAAAGAATTTTGAAAGAATTTAAAGATAAAAATATTAAAACAATAGTACTTGGTTGTACGGAACTTCCAATATTGTTTAATGATATTAGATTTAATGAGTTAAAAGATTTCAGATTTATTTCTTCTACAGATATTTTAGCTAGAGAGACAGTTAAAAGAGCATTGGAATTAGAAAGGAGAGTTTCTTATGAGAGAGATAAATGCACAACAGATAACTTCTGCTGTTAAAGATATAGCTATAAAAGCGAATTATTTCTTGGGTAATGACGTAATTAAAGCATTAAAGGATAGATATGAAAAAGAAGAGTCTCCTGTTGGAAAAGAAATATTAAATCAGATAATAAAGAATGATAATATAGCTGCTAGTGAACATATGCCCATCTGTCAGGATACTGGGGTTGCGGTTGTATTTATAGAATTAGGACAGGAAGTTCATGTAAATGGAGATATTAGTAAAGCTATTAATGAAGGAGTAAGACAAGGATATAAGGAAGGATATCTACGTAAATCAATAGTAGAAAACCCTTTATATAGAAAGAATACAAGTGATAATACTCCAGCTGTAATCTATATGAAAGTTGTATCTGGAGATAAGATAAAAATTACTATAGCACCTAAAGGTGGTGGCAGTGAAAATATGAGTAGAATAAAAATGCTAAAACCATTAGAGGGAAAAGAAGGAGTTAAGAAATTTGTAATAGAAACTATAAGTGAGGCTGGAGGAAATCCTTGTCCTCCTATAGTAGTGGGAGTAGGCATAGGAGGAACTTTTGAAAAAGCAGCTTTAATGGCAAAAGAAGCTTTATTAAGACCTATTTATGATCAAAATAAGGATACTAGAATTGCTAATTTAGAATGTGAGTTATTAGAAGAAATTAATAAGCTTGGTATAGGACCTATGGGTCTTGGAGGAAGAACCACTTCATTAGCTGTAAAAATTAACACATACCCATGTCATATAGCATCTCTACCAGTAGCAATAAATATTAATTGTCATGCAGCCAGACATGAAACAATTGTTTTATAGTTGAAGGGAGATGAATTTATGAGAATAGATTTACCTTTAAAAGATGAGATAATAAAAGAATTAAAGGTAGGACAAAAGGTAGAGTTATATGGAACAATTTATACTGCGAGAGATGTTGCACATTCAAGATTAGTAGAATTAATAAAAAAAGGTAAAAAGTTACCTATAGATATTAAAGATGCAGTAATATTTTATGTTGGACCAACACCTGCAAAACCAGGACAGGTAATAGGTTCAGCTGGACCCACTACAAGCTATAGAATGGATAGTTTTGCACCAGTTTTACTAGATAATGGTCTTAAAGGAATGATTGGAAAGGGACCAAGAAATAAGGATGTTAAAGATTCAATGCTAAAAAATAAAGCTATATATTTTTCAGCTGTTGGTGGAGCTGGAGCATTGATTGCCAAGTCTATTAAAAAGTGTACATTAATAGCCTATGAAGATCTAGGTCCCGAAGCTATACGAAAGTTAGAAGTTGAAGCATTTCCAGCTATTGTTGTTAATGATATTTATGGAAATGATTTATATGAGCAAGGAAGATTAAAATATCAATTAAAATAGATATAAAATTAATAAGAATATAAATTAGGGGGTAGGTTTAAATGTTATTTAGATTAGAAAGTGACTCTATAGGAGAAAAAGAGGTGCCAAAGGATGCGTATTATGGAGTACAATCTCTAAGAGCATCAGAAAATTTTAAAATTACAGGATTAACTATACACCCACAATTTATAAGAGCTTTAGCTGAAGTAAAAAAAGCTTCTGCAATTACAAATATGAATGCGGGAATATTACCTGAAAATTTAACAAATGCAGTAGTAAAAGCTTGTGATGAAATAATAGAAGGAAAATTACATGATCAATTTATTACAGATCCTATACAAGGTGGAGCAGGTACTTCTATGAATATGAATGCAAATGAAGTTATAGCTAATAGAGCTATAGAGATACTGGGTGGAGAAAAAGGAAACTATAATATAGTACATCCCAATGATCATGTAAACAATGGTCAATCTACTAACGATGTAATTCCAACCGCAGGTAAAATAGCTTGTATACGATTACTAAAGAATATGATAATGAAGTTAGAGGATTTGCATAAAACATTGATAGAAGAAGCTAATAAGTTTGATAATGTAATAAAAATGGGAAGAACTCAAATGCAAGATGCAGTTCCAATAAGATTAGGCCAAGAATTTAAAGCATATTCCATGGCAATAAATAGAGATATTAAGCGCATAAAAGGAACGTTAACAAATTTACTAACTGTAAATTTAGGAGGAACAGCCATAGGAACAGGAATAAATGCTGATGAAAACTATGTTAAAAATATTATTCCTACATTAAAAGAGATAACACAAATTGATATAAAACAGTCAGAAGATTTAGTTGATGGAACCCAAAACTTGGATTGCTATGTTGAAGTGTCTGGAGCACTTAAAGCTTGTGTTGTTACATTATCAAAGATATCAAATGATTTAAGATTGTTATCTTCTGGTCCAAGATGTGGATTTAATGAAATAAATCTTCCGCCAAAGCAAAATGGTTCATCAATAATGCCAGGAAAAGTTAATCCAGTTATTCCTGAGGTGGTTAGTCAGGTTGCATTTAATGTTATAGGAAATGACATGACAATTACAATGGCAGCAGAAGCAGGTCAATTAGAATTAAATGCATTTGAACCCGTATTATTTTATAATCTATTTGAATCTATTGAAACAATTACAAATGGTGTAGATACATTTATAAATAATTGTATTAAAGATATAACTGTAAATGAAAAGCATTGTAAAGAACTTGTATTTAATAGTGTTGGTATAATAACGGCTATTTGTCCCCATGTAGGATACAAAAGGGCAGCTGCAATTGCTAAAAAGGCAATAAAAACAGGAAGATCAGTAACTGAAATTGCTTTAGAAGAAAAAATATTAAGTAAGGAAAACTTACAGAAAATATTAGATGTAAATGAAATGACTATGCCAGGAATACCAGGTAAAGAATTACTAAAAAATAATTAAAATCTTAGAAATAAAAAATATCACTATATATTAACTAAAATGTAAAGAAATTTTATGATAAATATGATAATATTTTTATGAGTGCTATAATTTAATAAAACAGTGCTCATAAAAATATTATTTTTCACATAAAGGATGAGTGACATATGAAATTACATAAGTTTTTTTTATCTATCTTAATGATAGTTTTTGTTATGGCAATGTTTGTTATAAATTCTGTTTCTAAAGAGAAAAGATTTTCAGAGGCAGAAAATAGAGTGCTTCAAAATAAACCTACATATTCATTTGAAAAATTAAAATCTGGTAAGTTTACTCAAGAATATGAAAAGTATATAACAGATCAATTTGCTTTTAGAAACTTTTGGGTTGGAGTTAAGTCTAGTTCTGACAAATTACTAGGTAAAAAAGATAATAATGGAGTATACTTAGGATCAAATGGATATCTTCTTGAAAAACCAACGAAAGTGGACAAGGATCTTTTGGAAGATAACATAGAAAGTATAAATGAATTTGCCAAACGTAATCCTAAATGTGAAGTAAACTTTCTTTTAGCTCCAAATTCAGTAGACATATTAAAGAATAGACTACCTAAATATGCAACACCTGAAGATGAGAAAAAAATTATTGATAATGTTAAGGAAAATTTAGATTCTAAAAACCTTAAGTTTGTAGATGTTTATAATGATTTGAATATGCACAATAAAGAGTATATTTATTATAAAACAGATCATCATTGGACAACTCTTGGAGCATATTATGCATATAAAAAATTAGGAGATAATTTATCATACAAACCATTAGAATTAAATGATTTTAATACACAAAAGGTTACAGATAGTTTTTATGGAACTTTTTATTCTAAAGGAAACTATAGAGAAATTAGTGCAGATTCCATACAAATATTTAAGCCAAAGAAGGAACTAAAATATAAAGTTAAATATTTTGATAATAACAAGGATACAGATACTTTATATCAAATGGAAAGTTTAAATAAAAAGGATAAGTATTCTGTATTTTTAGGCGGTAATCATGACGTAGTTGTTATAAATACGGATTTAAAAGATGAAAATGATAGTAAAGAACAATACATAGCTAAAAAAACTAATAAGAGAAATAAAAAGAAAAGAAATATTAAAAAGGTTAAAAATGCTAAATATACTAAAGCTAAAAAAGTTAAGAAGTTACTAATCATAAAAGATTCCTATGCCCATAGTTTAGTGCCATTTTTAACAAATCATTATGATGAAATTCATATGGTTGATCTTAGATATTTTAATGATAATATAGGTGAATACATAAAAAACAATGATATAAAAAATATACTAATAATGTATAATGGATTATCCTTTGCACGAGAACAAACTATTTCAAAATTACAAACAATATAATATGCATTTGAAATGTAGATACATAGTATCTACATTTTTTTTGTTTATTTTGAACTACTTGGCAATGTTTAGAATAATATAGAATTAAACTGAGGATTATTAAACTAGTATATGAAAAATGCAAAAACAAGAGAAGAAATACTTTATAAACAAAGAGGAGAAATGTAAGTGGAATAGGAGATAAAGGTGGATATTTATTAGATAGTGTTGAGGTTCCTTATAGTGGGAATTATTTAATGACTGTATCATATCTTACAGGCCCTAGTTCAAAAAGCTTAAGTGTTGATATAAATGGTAAGAATACGGGAACAGTATATTATCTTCCAGAGTCACAGCCCCTTTGGCAAGCTAATATACTTGATATTCAAGTTACTCTAAACAAAGGAAAAAATCTTATTAAATTTTATACAAACAATGGTATAGTGGGGCCGTGGATAGGAGTTGTAAATATAGAAAAAGTCTTTTTTATTGATGCAATATATGTTGGAAATGCAACTTTGAAGGGATCAAGTACTAATAATAATGGAATTATAGTATATTCTGGATTTGGGGTAGGGGATATAAGTTTTAATGTAACTAATGTACCCAAAGCAGGTCAATATAATTTAATGATTAGATACTCTTGTCCTGTACCAGCAAATAATGTATATATACATGTTAATGGTAAATATATAGGACAAGTTCAAAGTTTTTTTGTCACAAGTAGTATTAATTCAATTGCTTATAAAATGATTCCTGTAAATCTAAATCAAGGAAATAATACAATCACAATATCTTAAAAATTAAACGCATTAAAGATGTAGGTGTACTCATACCTACATCTTTTTTATGTGCGCCCAGCATGGGCGCAATCTATAGGGTGAAAGTCCCGAGAGCAATGACAAGGGTGTCCATCGCGAGATGGAATCTGAAGGAAGTCGGAGGGCAAAATTCCGGTCTGAGGAATACGAATCACATAAGAGGCTGATTATAATTGGATGAGTTTGCATAACAAAACAAAGTCCGTATCACCCGAAAGTTATTGCAGTAGATGTGGCAGATATATGGAATGAAAGATTGCGTTCTTACCTGGGGAGGTCTGATAGATATATCATTAAAGGATGAACTTCCTACATGATAACTTACATAGTGATATGTAACTGAACTATCAGAAATCAGCAGAGGTCATAGTACCACACTATGTGCACGTAGTGCGGGAAGGACTGAACATTAGGAGGTTTTCAACTTTGAATAATTCAAATAAATTACAAGGAAAGCAGACAACTCAATATAGAGGTCACCTGGTGGAAAGAGAAGTGGAACTTCAAGTTAAACCAGGGACGCAGAGTAATGATTTGGCGTTAGCAAAGAGAGAAAGAGAAAACAATGTAGTAGATGATACTAATAATCTACTTAAAGGGGTTTTAGCTAGAGAAAATATGCTAAAAGCCATGAAAAGAGTAGTTGCTAATAAAGGAAGCCATGGTATTGATGGTATGCAAACCGATGAACTTCGAGAGTTTATCATTAAGAATTGGATAAATATTAAGCAAAAGTTATTAGACGGAAGGTATAAACCTTCACCCGTTAGGAGAGTTGAAATACCAAAACCTGATAGTGGAACTAGATTACTTGGAATTCCTACTGTACTTGATAGATTATTGTAACATATATGTAAAAAGCAAAAAGGCAGGAATAAGAGTTATGGCAAGTATAAGAAGAGTACTTGAAGGTGTATTAAAACTTAGAGTTAATGAAAATAAAAGTGCAGTAGATTTTGTGACGAAAAGAAAATTTCTTGGATTTTCATTCTATTTTGCAAAAGGCGGAGCCAATATAAGAATACATGAAAAGTCATATAAAAGATTCACAAATAAAATAAGAAAATTAACAAACCGTAATAAAGGTATAAGTATGGAATATAGAGTTTATATGATTAACCAATTAACGATTGGATGGATTAATTATTTTGGAATAGCGAAAGCTAACGCTAAAATACAAAAAATAGATAGTTGGATAAGAAGAAGATTGAGGAGTTGTATTTGGAAACAATGGAAAAAGGTTAAAACTAGAGGACGAAACCTTATAAAACTAGGTCTTCCGACCTATAAAGCATGGGAGTACGCAAATACAAGAAAAGGCTATTGGAGAATATCCAAAAGCCCAATTCTTGATACAATCTTAAACAACAAATATATTGAAAATCTTGGTTACAAAAGTATATCTAAAAGATATCAGCTAATACATAAGTCTTAATGAACCGCCGTATACTGAACGGTACGTACGGTGGTGTGAGAGGACGCTAAATAAAATAATTATTTAGCTCCTACTCGATTTTTTGAACTAGTTAGGAACATTTAGAATAATATAGAATTAAACTGAAATATATTAAGATAATATGTAAAAGAATATAAAAATATGTAAAAAACATTTTAGAAACAAAAGGAGAAAAGATATATGAATATCTTAAAAGATAAATATTTGTTAGAGCAATCTCAACAAAAGTCAATAAACAGTAAAGGAGAAGAAGTAAATTTAGATTTAGGGGTTACTGCTAATAAGAATATAATTTTTGGTCCCGATTATACTGGCTTTACAATAAGCAATAATAATGTATTGCCCGCATTACAAATAAATATGAATAATAGTTTTTTATCAAATGGAGCAACATTAAATTCTACAACTGGATATGTACAGAATTTAGGGGATATATCTATGGAGATATATATGCCTGAAAACTTAGGAGGAAATTATAATATACAAATTAATTATATTTCAGGACAGCAAGAAAGTCATATTTTATTAACTGTGAATTCTAATAGTACAGATGAACTATTTTATGCAACTTATAATTGGCAAGTTGAAAATGCATATATTTTTAATACTAATATAAATTTACTTCCGGGTAAGAATGTTATAAAGATCTCAAAAATAGAAGGACAATTAGCGCCATGGATAGGAACAATATATTTATCAATAAACAATTCTAGTTATTCACCACAATATTATACCAATGTAGTTAAAGTTCAACCTCCAGCACAGCAATTGGATAATGGATTTATAGGTCAAATAGGTGTTAATGGGGCATATTTAGAGGAAAGTGTGGATGTACCCTATATAGGAAATTATGTATTCTATATACCATATCTTACAGGACCAACACCGGTTCAGTTAATTATTGATACAAATGGTCAAAATACGGGAGAGGTGTACAAGATTCCACAGTCACAACCAGAGTGGCAAGCTAATATACTTGAAGTTCAAGCTAATTTAAATAAGGGAAGTAATTTAATTAAATTTTATACAAATAACAATGAAAAGGGCCCTTGGATAGGACCTGTAATTGTATCGAAAATATTTTATTACTATCCAGTATATCCTGGTAATGTTACGCTAACAGGATCAAGTAATAATGATAGTGGTATTATAGTATATTCTGGATTTGGGGTAGGAGGTATAAGTTTTACTGTAACTAATGTACCTAAAACTAGTCAATATAATTTACTAATAAATTATTCTTCTCCAGTTCTATCAAACAATGTGTATATATATGTCAATGGCCAATATATAGGACAACCTCAAAGTTTTTCTACTACAAATAGTATTAATTCCATAGCTTATAAAATTATTCCTATAAATTTGAATCAAGGAAGTAATACAATTACAATATCTTAAAAAATGAAAATCTTATATCTTAAAATAAAAGATTTTAAGGATTATATATTAATAAAATTTATTAATATATAATCCTTTTTATTTTCTTAAGAAATTTGTAAGATTTTTAATAGATAAATTTTAATAAGTTATATTTATACTAAGTTTATAATATAAGAAAGGAGGAAACAAAAATGATATAATTCTATTGTAAGGGGGATGAAATATGTCACAAAATAATGTTTTGGTAGTAGATGATGATAAAGAAATAAGAGAAGCTATAAAAATTTATCTAAAAAATGAGGGAATAAAGGTATTTGAAGCAAAGGACGGAATAGATGCTTTAATGTTATTACAAGAACAAGAAATACATCTTATATTAATGGATATTATGATGCCTAAAATGGATGGAATAAAGGCAACTTTTAAAATTAGAGAAAAAAAGGATATACCAATAATAATGTTATCTGCAAAATCAGAAGATACGGATAAGATTTTAGGATTAAACATAGGTGCAGATGATTATGTAACAAAACCGTTTAATCCACTAGAGCTTATAGCAAGAGTCAAATCTCAATTAAGGAGATATGTGAGATTTGCTAGTTATAAAAGAAATACAGAAGAATTACAAGTTGGTGGGATTATATTAAATAAAAATACAAAATTAGTTTCGGTAGATGGAGAAGAAGTACGACTTACTCCTATAGAATATAAAATTTTAGAACTTTTAATGGAAAATAAGGGACAAGTGTTTTCTATTGAACAAATATATGAAAATGTTTGGAATGAACCATGTTACAATGCAGAAAATACAGTTCCAGTCCATATAAGAAGGATAAGAGAGAAAATAGAAATAAATCCGAAAGAACCAAGATATTTAAAGGTGGTGTGGGGAATTGGATACAAAATCCAAGAGCAAATTTAAAGAAACGTTAATTTTTATAGGTTCAATTTATTTATTAATTATATCTATTGTACTCATAAAAACTTTAATTAAAGATGGAGGAGAGAATACTACACCATATTTTCAAAGTGGAACTTTTGCAACTCGTGTATGTGAAGTATTTAATGGTGTAGCAAAAGAACCAGGAGATTACTTAACTACTGAAGAATTTAATGAAAGAAAAGCAAAGTATCAAAGTATATTAAATAAAAATCAAAAGGAAATAGAAAAGGAATACGAGGATAGAATTAAACTTGCAAAAGAAGGTCAAGATAATAATTTATTAAGTGCATTAATAGTTGAAAGAGATAAAAAAATTAGTGAGGCAAAAAAGACATATTACAAAACTAATGAACAAATAAAGAAAGAAATCATAAAAGAAAAAAATGATAAATATGTAAAGAATAAAGAAATTATAAAAAAGAATACAGATTTAAAATACTATATTAAGAATAAATCAACTGGAAAAATAGAGTCTAATTTAAATGATCCATCTAAGTTACAAAATGCTATAAATACTTCAATGTATTATGTTGAACTACCAGAAGATGATGTTATGAGTAGGTATTGGGATATAAATTCATACTGCAAAGATAATAATTGTGAAGTATATTTTATTGTGCCAAAGAATATAAAACATGATGGTACAATATTTAAAGAATATACAATGTATGAAGAGAATACAAGAAAATTTATTATATTTTCTATTATATCTGTTGTAGTAGCTATAATTACTATATTAATGTTTTTATACATGAAAAAGAATTATAAAATTTATTATGAAAAGTTTAAGTATATATATAATAAATTTATAAGAATACCTTTTAGCATAAGAGTTATACTAGCAATTATAATGTTTCCACTATTAGACGATTTTCTGAGGTTTGAAAAATTCTATAGGGAAATGCGTATAAAAGAAGTTATTTATTTAACATTAATAGCTTTTATAGTTGTATATTATTTATGTTGTGCTTATGATATAAAAAGACTTAGAAATGATACAGGATATTTAAAAGAAAGCTTTATAGGTAAAATATCACAATACATTAAAGAATCTTTTATACGTAGAAGTGTAGTATTCAAAGTGGTAGGATTTTCAGTAATTACTACAGGTGTTTCTTGGGCTATATTATTATCTTTTGCGGGGATAGGGAGCAATATATTTAGTGATTTTGTATCTATATTCGCATTCATGTATGTAATTGTTTATTTTATTATAATTGTTCCATGTGTCTTAAAAAATATAGGTAAATTTAATAAAATTGTAGAAGGAACAAAGAAAATGACAGAAGGCGATTTGAATTTTACAATTGATGTTAAAGAAAGAGGAGTTTTAGGAGAACTTGCAAATAGTATTAATAATATTAAAGAGGGGTATAATAAGGCTGTTGATGAAGAAATAAAAAGCCAAAAATTCAAATCAGAACTTATAACAAATGTATCTCATGACTTAAAGACCCCACTTACATCTATAATCAATTATATAAAATTACTTCAACAAGAAGATATATCAAAAGAAGAGATAGATGGATATATTGGGGTTTTAGATAGAAAATCTGAAAGACTTAAAACTTTAATAGAGGATTTGTTTGAAGCTTCAAAAGTATCAACAGGTGCTGTAGAACTTAATATAGAAAGATTAGATGTAGTATCACTACTTAAGCAATCTTTAGGGGAATTTAGTGAAAGAATAGAAAATTCATCATTAAACTTTAGAATTAATATCCCAAGTAACCCTATTTATTGTAATTTGGATGGCAAGAAAACTTGGAGGTTATTTGAAAATCTAATAGGGAATATTCTTAAATATTCTCAGGAGAATACTAGAGTTTATATAGATTTACAACAACAAAATGATGAAGTCATTATAACAATGAAAAATATTTCAGCATATGAAATGAATTTTGAATCGGATGAACTTTTTGAAAGGTTTAAAAGGGGAGACGAGTCAAGGAGTACAGAAGGTTCAGGACTTGGACTTGCAATTGCAAATAGCATAGCAGAACTTTTAGGTGGAAGACTTGATATTGAAATTGATGGAGATCTTTTTAAAGCAATTACAAAGTTTAAAACAATAAAATAATTAAGTATAAGGCAAGTTATATTATATATAATTTGCCTTATTTTTATATGAAATTTTAATAAGTGATTAATTTGGAAAGTAATTCAGTAAACTATTGACAAATTAAATGGAAGAGAATATTATTATTGTAAACTTAAAAAATAAAATAGTTTACAATAGTAAGGGGGAGCTTATGAAGACAAAAGCTTTAGTATTAGTATCAATATTTGTTGCGCTTACAGCAATTGGGGCATTTATTAAAATACCAATTCCAAATGTACCTTTTACACTTCAATTTTTATTTTGTGCTTTTGCAGGTATGTTACTTGGTGCAAAACTTGGAGCTTTATCACAAATTCTTTATGTAGCTATGGGACTTTTAGGAATTCCTATATTTACAGAAGGTGGGGGGCTTATGTATGTAGTAAAACCTACCTTTGGTTATTTAATTGGATTTATAGTAGGAGCTTATGTAATTGGATTTATATCAGAAAGAATAAAAGAGTTAACTTTTATTAAGGCATTAGGTACAACTTTAGCAGGATTATTTTTTGTATATCTATTTGGAGTAATTCATTTTTATCTAGTTATGAATCTTTATTTAGGAAAAACAACATCTATAGGGTACGTTGTTTATTGGGGAGCTCTTGTATGTATAGGGGGAGATTTATTGCTAAGTATAATTATTGCATTTATATCTAAAAAGGCATTAAAAAGATTAAAAGTAATGATTTAAAAACTAGCAGAAAATTATAAATTAATATGCCAAATGAAATAAGTTTAAGGCTAATTAGGGGGAGATTATTTTGAGTAATGGAATTTTTATAGTTGGAACTGATACTGATATTGGAAAGACATTTGTAACAGGAGGACTTTTATATTTACTTAGAAAAAATGGGGTTAATGCCTCATATTTTAAGGCTGCATTAAGTGGGGCAATAAAAGAAAATGAAAGATTAATACCAGGAGATACTAAATTTGTTTCAGATTTAAGTGGAGTAAATGAGGAGTATTCTTTTTTAACTCCATATGTTTTTGAAACTGCTGTATCACCACATTTAGCATCTAAAATTGAAAACATACCCATTGATTTAAAAATTATAAAGAATTCATACTTAAAGGTAAAAGAAAAGTATGATTACATAGTGGCAGAAGGTAGTGGAGGAATAATTTGTCCAATAATAGATGATGGAAAAAGTACAGTATTGTTAGAAGATATAATAAAGCTTTTAAATTTGGACACATTATTAGTTGCAAGTGCAGGACTTGGATCTATAAATCATACTGTGCTAACAGTGAAATATATGGAAAACGCAGGGCTTAACATAAAAGGAATTATAGTCAATGGATATGATGAAAATAACATTTGTCATAGAGATAATGTAAAAATGATAAGAAAGTTAACAGGTAAAGATATAGTAGCATTAGTTCAAAATATTAAGGAGAATGATAATCTAGAAGAAATAAAAAGGACTTTTGATGCTTTAGATTATAAAAAAATAAAAGAATGTATAGGGGCGTAATTAAAATGAATGATTATCAAACACGTGATTTAAAACATATTTGGCATCCATGTTCTCAAATGAAGGACTATGAAAAGTTACCACCAATAGTAATTGAAAAGGGAAAAGGGGCTTATCTCTATGATGTAGATGGAAATAAGTATTTGGATTGTATTTCTTCATGGTGGTGTAATTCACTTGGACATGCTAATGAAAGAATAAACAATGCAATAAAAGAACAAATAGATAAAATAGAACATGTTATATTTGCTAATTTTACTAACATACCAGCAATTGAACTTTCTGAAGAACTAGTTAAAATTGCACCAAAAGGACTTGAAAAGATATTTTTTAATGACAACGGTTCGGCATCAGTAGAAGCTGCACTAAAAATGAGTTTTCATTATCATCAACAAGTTGGAAATACTAAAAAAACAAAATTTGTAGCTATAACAGATGCTTATCATGGCGAAACATTGGGGGCACTATCTGTTGGAGATTTAGATTTATACAGTAAAATATATAAACCACTGTTATTAGATACATTTAGAGTAGAAGGACCTGACTGTTATAGATGTAAATATAGTAAATGTAGAGAAAGTTGCCATGCTGAATGTTTTGAAAAAATGGAGAGTTTTTTAGAAAGTCATCATGAAGAAGTTTGTGCTGTAATAATTGAGCCAATGATACAAGGGGCAGCAGGTATGAAAATATATTCGCCTTGGTATTTAAAAAAACTTAGAGAAATATGTGATAAATATGATATACATCTAATTGCAGATGAAATTGCAGTGGGATTTGGAAGAACGGGAAAGATGTTTGCATGTGACCATGCAGGTATAATACCGGATATGATGTGTTTATCTAAAGCACTTACAGCTGGGTATATACCAATGTCTGTTGTTATGACAACTAATAAAATTTATAATGCATTCTATGATGACTATAATAAAATGAAGGCATTTATGCATAGTCATACTTATGCAGGAAATGCAATGGCATGTGCGGTGGCATTAGAAAGTTTAAAGATTTTAAAAGAAGATAATATACTTGAAAGAAATAAAGAAAAGGCAAAATATTTGAGTGAAGAGTTATATAAAAATTTTCATGGACACAAAAATGTTGGAGAGATAAGACAATTAAGTCTTGTGGCAGCAATAGAATTGGTACAAGATAAAGAAAGTAAAGAAGGATTTCCGTGGGAAGAAAGGGTAGGCTATGAAATATATAAATTAGCACTTAAAAAAGGGTTACTATTAAGACCACTTGGAAATGTAATTTATTTTAACTTCCCATATGTTGTGAAAAAAGAAGATCTAAAATTTGCAGTAGAGACAGCCAAGGAATGCATGGAAGAATTTTTAGCTTTAAGGGAGAAAAAAATATATGGTAAATAAATTATTAGATAAAATAATAAATGAAGGTTACGATATTTCCTATTATGAAGCAGTAAGGCTTATTGATGAGGACATAAATAAGGTTTTACAAGGAGCTAGAAAACTTCGAGATACATTTTGTGGAAAATATGTGGATTTGTGTTCAATTGTAAATGCAAAGTGTGGAAAATGTTCAGAAGACTGTAAATTCTGTGCACAATCAATATTTTATAATACAAATATAAAGACTCATCCATTGAGTGACTATGATGAAATTTTAAAGTTAGCTAAAGAAAATGAATTAGAAGGGGTTCATAGATATTCAATAGTTACATCTGGTATAGGAAGTTTTGGTAAAGAGTTTGAAGATATATTAGGCATATATAAGAAGCTGAAAAAAGATATCAATATAAAATTATGTGCATCTCTTGGAATAATATATAAAGAACAACTAAAAAAATTAAAAGAAGCTGGAGTTAGTAGATATCATCACAATCTAGAAAGTAGCAGAGAATTTTATTCAAAAATTTGTACAACTCATTCATATGATGAGAGAATACAAACAATAAAGGATGCAAGAGATGTAGGAATTGAGGTATGTTCAGGTGGAATTATAGGAATGGGGGAAAGTTTTATAGATAGAATAAATTTAGCTTTTGAACTTAAAAATTTAGAGATTATGTCAATCCCAATAAATATTCTTATGCCAATAAGAGGAACACCTCTTGAAAATCAGAAAAAATTAAGTAATGAAGAAATACTTAAAACCATTGCTATTTTTAAATTTATAAATCCTAAGGCACATATTAGACTTGCTGGTGGTAGAGGAAGTCTTGAAAACTATGGGGAAAAAGCATTTTTATCGGGTGCTTCTGCGACTATAACAGGAAATTATCTTACAACACACGGAAATGGAATAAAAAATGATATAAAACTTTTAAGTGATTTAGGTTTAACAGTAGAATAAATAAAAATGTAAATTATAACAACATATAAAATAGAATATATATTAAGGTATAATATGTCCTATACAATAAATTATTTCAAAACTATTGTATAGGATTTTATTCTTTTGAAATAATTCCTTATTTGTGAAATTATTGTGTAAAATAAATTGAATTATATTTTCAGTATTATATAATATTCATGTACGAAAAAATAAGGGAGAAATACGAATGTGGATAAGCTTATAATGTATTTTATTGGTGTGTTTTTTATACTAGGTGGAATCGATTATATTTTAGGAAATAGATTTAAACTTGGAGAAAAATTTGAAGAAGGAATAAAGACTATGGGACCACTTGCAATAGGCATGGTTGGAATATATTCTTTAGCACCTATAATATCAAAAATTATTGCTATAAAGATAGTTCCTATGTGTAGACGAGTAAGTTTAGATCCTTCTATAATACCTGCTATGTTTTTAGCAACTGATATGGGAGGATACAAAATGTCCTGTCAGTTAGCATTGAATAAACAAATGGCTGCTTTTTCAGGGATAATTGTAGCATCAACAGTGGGGACAATTATTAGTTTTACTATGCCAGTAGCACTTGGAATGATTTCAAAAGAAGATAGAAAATATTTTTCAAAGGGAGTTATGATAGGAGTTATAAGCATACCCATAGGATGTTTTATGGCAGGTATATATCAAGGTATAAAATCTCAAATACTACTATGGAACCTTATGCCTATATTTATTTTTTCTTTGTTATTAAGCGTAGGACTTATAAAAATTCCTAATGTTTTAATGAGAATATTTAATGGTATTGGAAAGATAATAATTGTTTTAAGTATTATTGGACTTGGAATACAGGGCATCGATGTAATATTTGGATTTAAGATAGTAAAAGGACTTGCACCATTATCAGAATCTATGCTTATAGTTGGAAAAATAGCTTTTGTACTTGCTGGTGCATATCCAATGCTAACATTTATAAATATTGTTTTTAAAGAAAGATTCAATAAAATTGGAACAAGTATTGGTATTAATTCTGCATCTGTTGCAGGAATTTTAGGAAACCTTGCTAGTAATTTATTAACCTTTGGTACATATGAAAAAATGAATTCAAAGGGAAAAGTAGTTTCCACTGCATTTGCTGTAAGTGGAGCTTTTGTGTTTGGTGGACAATTTGGATTTATCTCAGGAGTAGAGCCAAGTATGCTTGTAAGCTTTATTATAGTTAAATTTATTTCAGGAATAATAAGCATTTTATTAGCATTGTGGATTTATGAATGGGAATCTAAAAAATATAATACTAAAAAATTTGGGGAGGTCAAGGCATGACAATTAAAGAAAGAGTTGAAAAGTTAAGAGGGCTAATGAAACAAAATGGAATTGATGCTTATATAGTTCCAAGTTCAGATGCTCATCAAAGTGAATATGTGTCAGAACACTGGAAATCAAGAAGATGGATTTCAGGATTTACAGGATCAGCAGGAACTTGTGTTATAACTTTAAATGATGCTGGATTATGGACAGATGGAAGATACTATATTCAAGCAGCAAAACAACTTGAAGGTTCAGGAATTCAACTATTTAAGGGGGCAGAACCAGGAGTTCCAACATATATAGAGTGGCTAAATTCAGTATTAGATAAAGAAAGTGTAGTTGGATTTGATGGAAATGTAGTTTCAGTACTTACTGTAAAAGACATGGAAAGAGAATTTAAAAATAAAAGTATATATTTAAAATGGGACAAAGATCTAATAGATGAACTTTGGAGTGATAGACCAGAAATTCCGAGTGGAAAAATATTTACATACGATGTAAAGTATGCAGGAAAATCCAGAACAGAAAAATTAAATGAAGTAAGAAAACATATGAAAGAAAAAGGTGCAAACTATTATCTTTTAACTTCACTTGATGATATTGCATGGCTTTTAAATATAAGAGGAACAGATGTGCCACATAATCCGGTTATAGTATCAAATGCAGTTATATCAATGGATAAAACGTATTTATTTGTACATCTTAACAAGGTTCCGGGAGATGTACAAAAAGAACTTGAAAATGAAAATGTAATAGTTAAAGATTATAACGAAATAGAAGATTTCTTAAAAACTCTTACAGAAAAAGATGCTGTTTTATATGATGCTACAAGAACTAGTATATACTTATACAATTCTTTAGATAAAAAAGTAGATAAGATACAAGAATTAAATATAACAACTGATTTTAAAGGTGTTAAAAATGAAACAGAAATAGAAAGCTTAAAAAATTGTCAAGTTAAAGATGGCGTTGCCATGGTTAAGTTTATAAAATGGCTAAAGGAATCTATAAATAAAGGAGAATATGTTACAGAACTTTCAGCAGAAGAAAAACTTGAAAACTTTAGAAAAAAGCAAGATTTGTTTGTAGATATAAGTTTCGATACTATAGGAGCATATAAAGATCATGCAGCTATGATGCACTATAAATCCACAGAAAAAACAAATTGTCAATTAAAAAATGAAGGAATGTACTTAGTAGATTCAGGTGGACAATATCTTGATGGAACAACAGACATAACAAGAACTATAGTACTTGGAAAACTTACAGAAGAAGAAAAGAAACACTTTACTTTAGTTTTAAAATCTAACATAGCATTAAATACACTTAAATTCCTACATGGCTCAACAGGTTCTAATATAGATATAATCGCAAGAAGACCTATTTGGGAATATGGAATTGATTATAAGTGTGGAACAGGACATGGTGTTGGATTCTTCTTAAATATTCATGAAGGACCTCAAAGATTTAGTCCAGTACCAAATACAGTAGTATTAGAAAGAGGTATGACTATAACTAACGAACCAGGAATCTATATAGAAGGAAAACATGGAATTAGAACAGAAAATATGATGCTTGTAGTTGAAGATGAAAAAACTGAATTTGGAAAGTTTATGAAGTTTGAATACATTACTTATTGTCCAATTGATCTTGATGGAGTGGAAAAACAGATGTTAACAACTGAAGAAATTAATTGGCTAAACGCTTATCATAAAGACGTATATAGTAAACTTTCTCCATATTTAAATGAAGAAGAAAAAGAATGGTTAAAGATAGAAACTAGAGAGATATAAAATGAAAAGTTATAAGTAAATATTTTGAATGTTAGAAGAACTCCTATGAAATAGACAGTACTTAAAATTTATTTCATAGGAGTTTGCAATTGAAATCAATTATCAAGTGTGATAACTTAATATTAAATTTCAAATTTAAAGTGGGGATGATGAGTATGACAAAGATAGATAAAGAAAAACAAATAGTAGAACTTATGATAAAAATTTATTGCAGGAAAAAGCATAATCATAAGGAAGGATTGTGTGAAGAATGTACTGAACTTAAAGAGTATGCTCACATGAGACTTTCTAATTGTAAATTTGGTGAGAAGAAAAGCACTTGTGGAAAGTGTACTATTCATTGTTATAAAAAAGATATGAGAGAAAAAATAAAAAAGGTTATGAAGTTTTCAGGACCTAGACTTATAATTTATAATCCGGTAGCAGTTATCAAACATCTATTTTATTAAAAAAAATTATAAGGCTGTAATCTTAGGTATTATAAGTATGGCTATAGTAGGTACTAGTGTTTTGAAATTACATAAATCAACAGTATCAACTAAACAGAATAATATTGTAGAGAACAATGGTAAAAATGTTATTAAGAAATTCGATAATCAAAAAGTTATTAATGATAAGAAAAGTAATGATAATGTCAATACTAATGTCAATACTAATGGTATCAAGGAAAGTAAAAACAAACTTGATGATGACAAAACAAAAATTATTGCTAAAGTCGATGAGACGATAAATTTACAACAAAAGTCTAAAGCAGATACCATAGTAAAAAATGAAAATATAGCAAAGGTAACAAAAAAACCTGAATTATCTAATAAGGACATATTAAATAATAAGCCTAGTTGTTTTAATGATATGGACATGAGTAATTATATGATGAATAATTTTGGGTACAAGTATAGCGATTTAGATATGTTTAACAATGCTCCAATGCTAGCTACAAGTTTACAAACACTTGATGGAGAAAATCAAAATAGTAATCAAATTGATGATGCTATATATGGATTAAAGTATGATCCACGTAAGATTTTAGCCTTCAATGGAGAAGCTGTAGAAAATTTTAAACCAGCAGAAGGATTTGAAAATCCAGATAAATATATAGTGGTAAAACGTGAAAAGAAAAGTATAGCAGATTCAACAGCAGATATATCGGTTATAGATTCTATAAATGATAGAACATACCCAGGTGCAATACAACTTGCGAATAGAAATCTTGTAGAAAATAAGCCAGATATAATTTCGTGTAAGAGAAAACCAATAACTGTAAGTGTGGATCTTCCGGGTATGGGGGATGATGGTAAGAAAGTAGTTGAGTCACCAACATATTCTTCAGTTAAATCAGCCGTTAACTCTTTGCTAGATAAATGGAATACAAAACATGCATCAAAATATACTATTCCAGCTAGAGTTAGCTATACTGATTCTATGGTTTATAGTAAGTCACAATTGTCTACAGCATTTGGATGCAATTTAAAAGCTTTAGATAAATCTTTAAATATAGACTTTAATTCTATATATAAAGGTGAAAAACAAGTAATGCTTCTTGCATATAAGCAAATATTTTATACTGTAAGTGTTGATGCTCCAAACAATCCTCCAGCATATGTTTCTAATGTTGCTTATGGAAGAACTATATATGTAAAGTTAGAAACAACATCTAAAAGTTTAAATGTAAAAGCTGCTTTTAAAGCATTAATCAAAAATCAAGATATAAGCGGAAACATGGAATATAAAGACATATTAAACCAAAGCTCTTTTACAGCTACTGTTTTAGGTGGTGGAGCTAAAGAACATAATAAAGTTATAACTAAAAACTTTGATGAAATAAGAGAAGTTATAAAAAATAATGCTGAATATAGTCCTCAAAATCCAGCTTATCCTATAGCATATACAACTACTTTCTTAAAGGATAATGCAGTTGCAACTATAAATAGTAAGACAGACTATATAGAAACTACATCTACAGAATTTACTAATGGAAAATTAGTGCTTGACCATAGAGGGGCATACGTTGCCCAATATGATGTAAATTGGGATGAAGTTACTTATGATAAAAATGGCAAGGAAATAATTACTCATAAAACATGGGATGGAAACTATAGAGACAGAACATCTCACTTCAATACGGAAATATACTTAAAGGGAAATTGCAGAAATATAAATGTTAAAGTGAGAGAGTGTACAGGACTTGCATGGGAATGGTGGAGAACTATAATAGACGACAAGAATCTACCTCTAGTAAAGAAAAGAACAATTAATATATGGGGTACAACGTTATATCCACGTCACTCAGTAGAAGTTCAATAAATAATTAAAAAAGGCTATTGCACTAGAAAGTTTACATACACTATATTGATTTGCAAATTTTAAATTAACACAATATAGTGTAGTATTTATTTTTAATGCGATAGCCCTTGTGGTTTTAAGAAATTTTACCTTTATAAATTTTCTTCTTTTCTATTTTTATTTTAAATTTATTTTCGTATTTTTTTATAAAAGATAATTCTTTATCAGTTACTATTGATATTGCAGTTCCTAAGTTATCTCCTCGACCACATCTACCAACTCTATGAAGATAGTCCATAGAATCACTTGGAAGATCTAAATTAAAGATATGAGTAATATTAGAAACATCAAGTCCACGAGCAGCAACATCAGATGCTATTAAAATCTCATATTTTCCATGTTTAAACCCATCTATAGCTTTTTTTCTATCTTCTTTTGAAGTTTTTCCAGAAATAGAGTAAGCATTTATTTTGTGATATTGAAGCTTTGATGTAGTCACATCAATTTCTGTAGGTTTATTTATAAAAACTATAGCACGTTTAGGTTTTATTGCAGTTAAAAGTTTTCTTAAAATATCTATCTTATCCCTAGCTTCACACTGAAAGTACATATGAGATATATTTGCATTCATAAGTTCAGATGCTTTAATTTTTATGATTTTAGGATTTTTCATTATAACATTTGCAATATCCATTATTCTTTGACTTATAGTAGCAGAAAACATAAGAAGTTGAGTATCACGCATAGTAGTCTTTATGACATCTTTAACTTTAGATGCATTACTTTTATCAAGAAGTCTGTCTCCTTCGTCAAGAACAATGGTTTTTACAGTGTGTGCTGATATCTTTTTCTTTTTTATAAGTTCGAAAACTCTTCCAGCAGAACCTACTATTATATGTGGCTTTTCTCTTAACTTTTCTATTTGTCTTTTGATATTTACTTCTCCTATAATAGGACAAGAAGTAATATTACTATTAGAGTTTTTAGATAAAAGATTTATCTCATTATGAATTTGCATTACAAGTTCATGAGTTGGGGCAAGAATAATTACTTGCATTTCACGTTTAGTACTATCTATTTTTTGAAATAGTGGTAGTAGGTATGCAAGTGTTTTACCTGTACCAGTTTGAGACTGTGCAATTACATTTTCATTATTTAGTATTGGTGCTATGGATTTAACTTGTATATCTGTTGGAACTTCTATGTTATTTTTTGAAAGTCCTTCTATTAAATTAGGATTTAATCCTAGTTGTTGAAATGATATGCTCATTTAAAATTCTCCTCTGAGTTTAGATTTTAGCAAAAATTTCTCTAAAGAACTATTATACTATATATTTTGTATAATAAACAAAGAAATAATCATATTATATGATATAATAAAGGAAATTTAGATAAAGAGGTTATAATAAATGAATTTTAATGATTTTAAATTAAGTAGTGAAATATTAAAGACAATAAAAATGCTAGGATATAAGAATCCAACAGAAGTGCAAGAAAAAACAATTCCTATAGTGCTTAAGGGAAAAGATATAATTGTAAAGTCTCAAACAGGAAGCGGAAAAACAGCATCTTTTGGCATTCCACTTTGTGAAAAAGTAAAATTAGAAAATAAAAAACCACAAGCTTTAATTTTAACTCCAACAAGAGAGCTTGCAGTTCAAATAAAAGAAGATATATCTAATATAGGAAGATTTAAAAAGGTTAAATGTACTGCTGTATATGGAAAAGAACCAGTAAGTATTCAAAAAAATCAATTAAAGCAAAGAGTACATATAGTAGTTGGTACACCAGGAAGAACTTTTGATCATATTCAAAAGGGAAATTTAGATTTAAGTGATGTAAAGTATTTAATCATTGATGAAGCAGACAAAATGTTAAATATGGGATTTATAGATCAAGTAGAAGACATTATAAAAAGGTTATCTACTGATAGAATAACAATGCTTTTTTCAGCAACGTTAGAGGAAAGAATAGAAAAACTATGTAAAAGGTATATGAATAATCCTGAAAAGATAGAAATAAAAAGGGAAAATGTTACCACAGATGTAATAGAGCAAGAATATTATAAAGTTGACCATAGTAAAAGATTTAATACTTTAACTAAGGTAATATATGCTGAAGTTCCTGATAGTGCAATAATATTTTGTAATACAAAAGTTGAAGTTGGAAATGTAGCAAATAAAATGAAAAACGAAGGGTTTAATGCTAAAGCGCTTCATGGTGGAATGGATCAAAAGGATAGATTGTACACTATAAATGATTTTAAAAGAGGAAAATTTCAATTCTTAGTAGCAACAGATGTAGCAGCTAGGGGAATAGATGTAGAGGAAATAACTCATGTTATAAACTATGAAGTTCCAGTAGAAAAGGAAAGTTATGTTCATAGAATAGGAAGAACAGGAAGAGCAGGACATAAAGGAAAATCTATCACCTTTGTATCAGATTATGAAAAAAGAATGTTTAATGAAATAGAAGAGTATATAGGATACTCTGTTCCAGAAAAAGAAATACCACAAGAGGAAGAAATAGAAAAGGGCAAAAAATTATTTGAAGAAAAAGCTAGACAACGACCTAAATTTAAAAAAGTAAAAGGTCATGAAATAGATAAAAAGATAACAAAAATACATATAAATGCAGGAAAGAAAAAGAAAGTTCGTGCAGGAGATATAGTAGGTGCCATTAACAATATCCCTGGGTTAACATCAGATGATATAGGAATAATTGATGTGCAAGATGCATTTAGTTATGTTGATATTCTAGGAGATAAAGGAAACATTGTGCTTAAAAATTTAGATACTGTAAAAGGTAAGAAAGTTAGAGTACAATTGGCTAAAAACTAAAGTTACATAAATAAATTTTATAATTAATAATATAAGTTATGTGAAGTTTAGTGATCTATATTAAAATAGTGATAGTTAAAACAATAAAACAAAAATACTACTTGAATTATATACATATTGAAGTAGTATTTTTGTTTTATAAATTTATATTATCAAAGTTTACTTGCGGCATCTTTATCTAAAATTAATGTAACATCATTGTGAAGTTGGAGAACTGATGCAGGAATATTAGGATCTATTTTACCCTTTACTGTTTTAAATATAGCATCAGCTTTATTTTTACCATTTGCCAGTAAAATTATTTTTTTGGCTTTCATTATAGTTTTTATGCCCATACTTATAGCTTTAGTTGGAACTTCTTCTTTTGAACTAAAAAACCTAGAGTTTGATTCTATAGTTTTTTTATCCAAAGTTACTATATGGGTATTAGGTTCAAAATAGGTATTGGGCTCATTAAAGCCTATATGTCCGTTAACCCCAATTCCTAATATTTGTAGATCAATTCCATTTGAATTTTTGACTTTGTCCTCATAATCACTACACTCTTTTAAGATATCAATAGCTTTTCCATTAGGAATATTTATATTATTTATGTTTATATTTATATGCTGAAATAGATTTTGCATCATGTAATTATAATAACTCTGATTATTTTCTTTACTAAGTCCATAATATTCATCAAGATTAAAGGTTTTAACATTTGAAAAATCTATATTTTTATTAGTCTTAAAGGTGTTTATAATTTCTTTATACATACCGAGAGGTGTGCTACCAGTTGCTAGTCCTAAAATACTATAAGGATTAGACATAACTTGAGATATAACAATTTCAGCTGCTTTTTTGCTTAGAATGGAATAATCATCAACTAATAATAAGTTCATAAATAACACTCCTTATAATTTAAATTTTAAATACTGTATTACCTTCTACAATAGTCAATTTAACGTCTAAGTTTTTGTCAAAAATTATAATATCAGAATCCTTATTAATTTCTATGCTTCCTTTTTGCGAATCTATTTTTAATTCTTTGGCAGGGTTTAAAGATGCAAGATTAACAGCTTCATTTATAGTTAAAGTTGTACAATCTAAAATATTTTTCACAGCCTTGTTTAAGGTTAGTATGCTACCAGCAAGAGAACCTGTTTCAAGGTGAGCAGAGTTATTTTTTACAATTACCTTTTGACCACCAAGTTCCCAAATACCATCGTGCATGCATCCAGCTTCCATAGAATCTGTAATTAAAATTACTTTATCTTTTCCTTTTATATTTAAAAGCATTTTTAAAGCTTCTTTGTGAACATGAATATTATCAGCAATAACTTCTACATGTACTTTATTAGAATTAAATATAGCACCAATTATTCCAGGATTTCTATGATGAAAAGGTGGCATACCGTTAAAAAAATGAGTAGCATGACTAATACCTATGTTTATAGCTTCTATAGTTTTTTCATAGTCTGCATTAGAGTGTCCAATAGAGAGAATAATATTTGTACTTTCAATAACTTTTTTTATAAATTCTAAATTATAGTCTTCTTCTGGTGCGATTGTCATTAGTTTTATAACATCTTTAAAGGGTTCTATAAATTTAAAATTAGGTTTTAAAATAAATGTTTCATTTTGAGCCCCTTTAAATTTAGTGCTTATAAACGGTCCTTCAACATTAGCACCTAGAATACTTGCTCCCCCTATATTTTTACCCATACAAGACTTTATGCAATTTAGAGAAGTATATATCTTTTCTTTTGACATTGTCATAGTGGTAGGCAAGAAAGAGGTTGTTCCTTTTGAAGCAATAATCTTGCTTATGGTTTTTAGAGAATCTAAGTCACCGTTCATTACATCTTTTCCTCCACAACCGTGAATATGAATATCTATAAATCCAGGTGAAATATAATTTCCGTTAGCATTAATAATTTCTGAAAAATTATTTTTACTAACTAAATCTTCATCAATTATATCTAGAATTTTCTTACCGAATATTAAGGCATTATTTTTCAACAAAGAGTTTTCGGTTAATATAATACCATTTACAATACACTTCATAGTTTCACTTCCTAGAATATATTTTAGGTTAAAATCTTATTTTAAAAGCATTTCGTATTTATAAATATCACTTCTGAAGATCGCTTTTGTGTATTCAATAACTGTATTTTCATGCGTAAAGGTTGTTCTAGTGAATAAGAGGGCAAGTGCATCCTGTTCTTGATTTAAAAGAGTAGATTCATAGTCTGTTAGTTTAATTGGTTCTATTATTTGTTTAGCTTTTTCTGGATAATAATTGTATTTAGTTTTAAAAGTTTTGTACAGTGACTTTCCCTCTAAAGATTTTTGAGTCATATTATTAAATAGATTGTAGGGAAGTATAGTTGTTTCAATAGCAACAGGTTCGGAATTACTTTCTCTAAGACGTATTATTTCTATAATCTTTTTTGACGTATTATTTAGTGAAAACACATTTTGAAGTTTCTTTGTAGCTTCTTTTATTTTAAAAGATAAAATTTTAGTGTTGGTTTTAAGTCCTTTACTGTTCATTTCTTCAGTGAAACCTTTAAGTTCAGATATTTTATGCATCTTTTTTGGAGCGGATACAAAAGTACCTTTTCCTTGTTGTCTATATAATAATCCTTCGTTTACAAGAGATAAAATAGCTTTATTTACTGTCATTCTGCTTACATTTTGAATTTTGCAAAGTTCTCTTTCTGTTACAATTAAGTCTCCTGGCTTTAGCTCATTATTTTCTATTTGTTCTCGTATAATTTCTTTAAGTTGATAATGAAGAGGTAATGGATTTTCTTTTGAAACTAGTTTCATATAGCACCTACCATAATTTTAATAAAAATACTAATAATACAAATATATAATAACATTATATTGATATGTTGTATATACCAATTTTGCAAAATGTAATTAAAGATTGAATTTTCAGAGAATGTATTGAAAAAGTTCGCGAGAACATTTACAATAAAATTAAACGTTTCCATAAATTTACTTTAGAAGATAATTTTTACAAGCCACATATGAAGAGTATTTAAATTATAAGTTTTAGATAATAGATGTATTTAAAAATTTTTTATGAGGTGGTAAATATGAAAACATGTTTTGAACTCGTGGATTATTTAGTACTTGTAGGCTATCTTTTATTTGTTCTTTTAGTAGGAATTAAGGTTGCAAAAAAAGAAATGAAAGGTAAGGAATATTTTAGAGGAGACGGAACTATTCCATGGTGGGTAACAGCGGTAAGTTTATTTGCCACTATGTTAAGTCCCATATCTTATTTAACTCTTGCAGGAAGATCTTTTAAAGGAGATTGGTCATCATGGGTAGGGCAACTTGGAATATTTGTAGCAGTTCCATTGACAATCATGTTTTTCTTACCTGTTTACAAAAAGCTAAACATAGATACAGCCTATGAATATTTAGAAAAACGTTTTGATAAAAGACTTAGGTTGCTTGGAAGTTTTATGTTCATAGTTTTTCAAATAGGTAGAATGTCTATAGTTATGTATTTACCAGCATTGGCATTATCAATAGTAACAAAAATAGATATAAATATTTTAATAGTATTGATGGGAATAATAGCAATAATCTACTCTTATGTTGGAGGAATAAAATCAGTTCTTTGGACAGATTTTATTCAAGGAATAGTATTATCATTAGGTGCTGTATTTGTAGTTATATTTTTATGTTATACAGTAAAAGGTGGATTTTCAGAGATTGTAACTATGGGAGTTACTAATAAGAAATTTTTAGACATATCATCAATGCTAGATATTAATATATTTAAAGAAAGTTTCTTTATAACTTTAATAGGAGCAGGTTTTGGAACATTATCTTCTTATGTATCCAGTCAAGATATGGTTCAAAGATACACAACAACTACCAATATGAAAGAAATGAAAAAGATGACATATTTAAATGGGGTTTTATCTATAGGCGTTGCCACATTATTTTTCTTTATAGGAACAGGGCTTTATGCATTTTACACACAAAATCCATCACTTCTTCTAACTCATAAAGAAGACCAAGTTTTTGCAAGTTATATAGTAAGTCAACTTCCAGCAGGATTAGCAGGGCTTTTACTTGCAGGTATATTTGCAGCAGGTCAATCAACATTATCTTCAGGATTAAATAGTGTAGCTACTAGTTGGACATTAGATATTCACAAAGTATTAAAAGGTTCTATGGACAATGACAAAGCTACAAGTTTTGCAAAATTTTTATCATTGGCAATTGGAATAGTGTCAATCATAGTTTCAATTATATTAGCACATTCTAATTTAAACTCAGCATTTGCATGGTTTAATGGATTTATTGGTATGGTACTTGGACTTGTAGGAGGATTATTTGGACTTGGTGTATTTAGTAAAAAAGCAAATTCTAAAGGTGCATTAATAGGATTTGCAGTAGCTGTTGTAGTATCTATAGGAATTAAGTATTATACTAAGGTTAACTTCTGGGCTTATTCCATAATAAGTATAGTAGTATGTATGTTCTTTGGATATATATTTAGTTTAATGTTAAAAGAAAAAGTGAAAGAAAACATTAATGATCTAACTATATATGGAATAAACAAAAAGAATACAGGGGATCAAAATATAAACTTATAGTTAGTTTCAGTGGATAAAGTAAAAAATAAGGCATATAGGAAATTTTAAGATTATTCCTATATGCTTTATTTTTCTAAAGATAATCATTACATATTTTATTTAATATAGACTCCTTATTATCAATAAACATTTTGGTAACTTTATAGATTTCAGACTCTTCATATTTAATTTTTTTTAATGTATTTTCATCAAAAGAGTATATAGTTGATTGATTTATGCTTAAAATTTGGTATATAGTACCACATAGGAATATTAAGTCAATAGTCTGAATAAAGCAGATATATTAATGCGATTATTTACATTTAAGGGTGTATTATACTATAAAATAAAAGGAAATGTGATAATATTATATTAAATATAAATTTCAGTTATGGTTTGGAGGAAAAAATGGTAACACAAGAGGATATAGCAAAAAAATTAAATATTTCAAGAACAACTGTTGCAAGAGCTTTAAATGGAAACTCTAATATAAAACCTGAAACTAAAGAAAAAATTTTGGATTTATGCAATGAAATGGGTTATGTAAAAAATCCTATAAGTACATCATTGGCTACCAAAAAAGAAAAAAAGGTTTATGCATTCTTAGTAAAATCTAAGAACTCGCATTATTCATTAGAGTTAATGAAGGGATTAAAAAAGGCCGAAAAAGAATTTGAATTTTATAGATATAGTATAGAAATTATACAAACAGATATTAATAATCCACAAGAACAATTAAATGAATTAGATAGAGTAATAAAAGAAGAACAACCAGAGGGAATAATAATAATACCTTTGTTAAAACAAGAAATTAAACAAATAAAGTTAAAAAATTATAAAATTTTTTTTGTAACATTAGATATAAATATTGATGATTCTATAGTTAATGTAGGGGTTGACTACTTCAAATCGGGAAGAATTACAGCTGATATTTTTATGAATGTGATAAATAAGAATAAAAAAATATTAGTATTAGATACTGTAGATGATATGATATCTTCAAAACTATATTTAAAAGGATTTTTATCTAGAATTAAGGAAGAAGATGAAAACTTAATTGTAGGTCCTATATATGATAATAATTTACGAAAGAATGCAGTGCATATTATAAAAAATACTATGGATAAAAATATAGAGGGAATTTATAGTACAAGATTTTTAACGGATATAGTTGTAAATGTAAAAAAGGAACTAAAAACAAAATTTAAAGTTGTGGCAAATGGTATGAATGATATTATATATGATCTGATTTTGAATAAAAGTATTGTAGCTACAGTAGTGGAAAGATGGGAAGAAGAAGGGTATGTTGCAGCAAAGATTATGTTTAATTATATGTACAAAAATGTTAAACCAACCTTTGATAATTACATAGCTGAAAGCAAAATAATGTTTAGAGAAAATTTGCGATACTAGAGTTCCCCTTCTCTAAAAAACTTCACAATCATGTCCATCGATTTTTTTAGATGTTTCATCATTAACTCCTTTCAAATTAAATGTAAAAAGTTGATTATGTTAATTAATTATATGATTATTAACAATAAATAATACGAGTTTCATTATGAGCAATGTTTTGAAATGTTAAAAATAGTATGCTAGCTACCTGTGAAAAAATTATATTAAAAGAGATCTTAAAAGAGGTATTTTTATATCTCTTTTTTAGTGTTTTAAATTATATATGCATATAATTAAAATTGATTAAATTTTCGAAAAAAATTATTGAAAATGATTACAATTAGAAGTATAATAAAGTTAAAGATTCATAAAAATGTAAATTTGAATAAACTCTAGTTATGTTTTTTTATTTAAGTCAAAGTCATATGTTTTTATAAAAATGTTCGCGAGAACAGAAATTAAAGTAGGAGGGGTAAATAATGAAGGGTATTTTTTCAGCTTTACTAGTTCCATATGATGAAGAAGGAAACATAAAGGAAGAAGGATTAAGACAATTAGTGAGATATAATATTGATGTTTGTGGAGTTGATGGTTTATATGTAGGAGGAAGTACCGGAGAAAACTTCATGCTATCCACTGATGAAAAAAAGAAAATATTTGAAATAGTAAAAGATGAAGCTAAGGAAGATGTCAAGTTAATAGCTCAAGTTGGTTCTATAAATTTAAAAGAATCTGTTGAACTTGGCAAATTTGCTACTGAACTTGGATATGATTCATTATCAGCTGTAACTCCGTTTTATTATAAATTTGACTTTGAAGAAATAAAAAATTACTATGAAACAATTATTAATGCAACGAATAATAATATGATTATTTATTCTATTCCGTTTTTAACAGGTGTAAATATTACATTAAATCAATTTGGAGAGTTATTTAAAAATGAAAAAATAATAGGTGTTAAATTTACTCAAGGAGATTTTTATTTACTTGAGAGATTAAGAAAAACATTTCCAGATAAATTAATATTTTCAGGATTTGATGAAATGTTATTACCGGCAGTAATATCTGGTGTTGATGGTGCAATTGGTAGCACGTACAATGTAAATGGAAAAAGAGCAAAAGAAATATTTAAATTAGGTCAAGCAGGAAAAGTAAAAGAAGCTTATGAAATTCAACATGTAACTAATGATTTAATAGAAGGCATTTTAAGTAATGGATTATATCAGACTATAAAAGAAATATTAAAAGTCAAGGGAGTGGATGCAGGTTATTGTAGACAGCCAATGAAGAGATTAACAGATGAAAAGATTAATTTTGCAAAAGAACTTGCTGAAAAATATCTATAATATAGTACATTAAAAGAGGTGTTCTAAAATGCTTAAAAAAATTAAAGGTAAGCTTATAGTATCTTGTCAAGCATTAGAAGATGAACCACTTCATAGTTCTTTTATTATGGGAAGAATGGCACTTGCTGCAAAAATGGGTGGAGCTGTAGCTATTAGAGCTCAGAGTATTGAGGATATAAATGAAATAAAGAAAGTTACTGGATTACCTGTAATAGGATTAGTAAAAAGAAACTATGATGATTCAGATATATATATAACTCCTACAAAGAAAGAGATAGATGAATTGCTCACAACCCAGTGTGAAATTATTGCATTAGATGCTACTATGAGAAAAAGACCTAACAATGAACAATTAAAAAACCTAATTGATTATATTCATGAAAATAATAAACTAGTTATGGGCGATATATCAACAGAAGCAGAAGGTATAAATGCAGAAATATTGGGTGTAGATTGTATATCAACTACTTTATCTGGATATACAGAATATTCTACTCAAGGAAATTCTGTGGATATACAAATTATAAAAAATCTTTCGTCAAGGTTATATATTCCAGTAATAGGAGAAGGAAAGATAAGTACTCCGTATGACTTGCAAGAAGTTTTTAAAGCTGGAGCTTATTCAGCAGTAGTAGGGGGAGCTATAACAAGACCTCAATTAATAACGGAAAAGTTTGTTAAAGCTATAAATTTTGAGGGGAGATATGAATTATGATATATGGAAATTTAAATAACAAAGACACATTTAAATATTTACCAAAAGCTATACTTAAGATATTTGATTATGCTATTGAAAATAATTTGGAAAATTTTCAATTAGGAAAACATGAAATAGATTCAGATAAGATATTTGTTAGTATTGTTCAGTATGATACCACTACTGTAGAAAAAAGATTTTGGGAAGCACATAAAAGATATTTAGACATTCATGTTATGCTAAAAGGAAATGAAAGAATAAATATTAATTTTATAGACCGCCTAAATAAATTAGAATATATAGAAAAGGAAGATTTTGTAGCATTACAAGGGGATTTTAAGTCATCAGTAGTTCTTGAAAAAAATGATTTTTTAATTTGTTATCCTGAAGATGCGCATATGACAGCTTTGATAGCAGAAAAAAGTGAAAATGTAAAGAAAGCAATATTTAAAATAGATTTAGATATGCTATAAGTTTAGGTGAACATTATGAATTATTTGGGAATTGATATAGGTGGTACTAGAATAAAATATGGAGTTGCAGATGACAAGGGCGAAATAAATGAAATTTATTACAGTGATACAGAAGCATATAAAGGAGCAGAACAACTCATAATTACCATAAAAAAAATAATAAATGAAATTCTTCAAAATAATTTTATAAAAGGGATAGGGATAAGTACAGCTGGGCAAGTAGACAGCCATACAGGAGAGATAATATTTGCTACTGAAACAATTCCAGGGTGGACCGGAGTAAAGCTAAAAGATATAATACAAAATACGTTTAATATTCCATGTTGTGTGGACAATGATGTTAACTGTGCGTGCTTAGGGGAAATGTGGAAGGGGAACATGGGAGAACACAAAAATGTAATCTTTTTGACACTTGGTACTGGAATTGGTGGAGCTATAATAATAGATAAAAAATTATATTCGGGCAGTAATTTTATTGCAGGAGAAATAGGACATATTAATCTTTATAAGGATGGCGAAAGGTGTACTTGTGGAGCTAATGGATGTTTTGAAAGATATGCGTCAACAGCAGCATTAATAAAACGTGCAAAGCACAGATTAAATCTGGATGAAAATTTTGATTTAAGTGGAGAAGATATATTTAGTAAGGCTAAAGATGGAGAAGAAATTTATATAAGTATAATAGATGAGTGGAGTTATGACATAGCTTTAGGATTAAAGAGTATAATATATATGTTTAATCCTTCACTAGTTATAATAGGTGGAGGTGTTTCTGCTCAAGGAGATTATCTTATTGGTTTTATAAAAAGACATTTAAATAGTATTACTATGCCATCATTTTTAAAGCATTTACAAATAAAAACAGCTAAATATGGTGATAGCGCTGGTATTTTAGGTGCTGTATATAGACTTAGGATAAATTCGGTAATTAACAGTATAAATTTATAATATATTTATATTAAGCATACAAGAGTAACCATTATATGAGCATTGACAAAATATTATAGATTTGATAAAATATTAACAAATAATTCAAAATGATTATTTGTTAATATTTTTTATATATAGATTCAAATGTTTAGAGAGAAATCTTTAAGTTTTTGTTTTTATGTATAGTAATTAAAAAATTGTTACCTAACAGAAAAGATGGTATCTAATCTGAAAGGATAAGGCATTTATACGAATATGTATGGCTTTGGGTGAACTATATCCTAAAAGTCTATTTGGTATGTATAGATAACTTTCCTTTTAGGAAAGTTTTTTTTATTAGGAGGAGAAAAATTTGAAAAAAATTGCTGTGATTAGTGCTATTTTAGAAGAACCAAAGGAAAATCAAAAAGAGTTTAATGAAATTTTATCTAACTTTAAAGGTATTGTTAAAGGCAGAATGGGAATTCCTTTTGAAAAAGAGGGAATATCTGTTATATGTGTTACTGTAGTTGGAGAATTAAATGATATAAATAGTCTTACGGGAAAGCTTGGAAACATTAAAAATGTATTAGTAAAAACATCTATAACTAAGAAAGAGATATAACCTATGAAAAAGATTATTGATAAATTATATAAAGAAAATAATTTAAATGGTAAAGAACTTTTATATCTATTAAACAATATAGATGATGAAAATAAAGAATATCTAAAAGCTAAGGCAAATGAAACTAGATTTAAGTATTATGATGACAGGGTATTTATGAGGGGGCTTATAGAGTTTACTAACTACTGCAAGAATACATGTACTTATTGTGGTATAAGAGTTTTCAATAAAAATGTTGATAGATATAGACTGTCTTTAGAAGATATTTTAAATTGCTGTAGTGAGGGATATAGATTAGGATATAGAACCTTTGTATTACAAGGGGGAGAAGATCCTTATTTTACAGATGATAAAATCGTAGAAATTGTAGAAAACATAAAAGAAAAATTTAAAGATTGTGCAGTAACTCTTTCTATAGGAGAAAAATCATATGAGTCATATAAAAAATATTATGACGCTGGTGCTGATAGGTACCTTTTAAGACATGAAACAGCATCTAAAACTCTATATGAAAAGTTACATCCAGGAATGAGTTTTGAAAATAGAAGAAGATGTCTTCGAGACTTAAAGAAAATTGGGTATCAAGTTGGTGCTGGGTTTATGATAGGAATTCCAGGACAAACTAATGAAGATTTTGTGAAGGATTTATTATTTTTAAAGGAATTAGAACCTCACATGGTTGGAATTGGACCATTTATTCCGCAGTGTGATACGCCACTTGGAAATGAAAAAGGGGGAACGGTTGAAGTAACTGTTCTTATGTTATCAATTATAAGGTTACTTTTACCACAGGTTTTACTTCCATCCACCACTGCTCTTGGAACTATACATCCTATGGGGAGAGAGATGGGACTTAAAGCTGGGGCAAATGTTGTGATGCCAAATTTATCACCTACTTCTGTTAGGGAAAAGTATGCATTATATGATGGAAAGATATGTACTGGAGATGAAGCTGCCGAGTGCAGAATGTGTATTCAGAACAGAATAGAAAGTGCAGGATTTACTCTTGATATGTCAAGAGGGGATAATAATTTATGGAGGAGAAGATAATATGTTTATTGATGTAGAGTATATAGAAGGATTACTTGAAAGTGCTAAAAATGCAACTAAGGAAGATGTTCAAAAGGTTTTAGAAAAAGCAAAAGAGCGTAAAGGATTATCACATGAAGATATAGCTGTACTTCTTCAAATAGAAGATGAAGCACAGTTAAAAGAAATGTATAAAATAGCAGGAGAAATAAAAAAATCAATATATGGTAATAGAATAGTTATGTTTGCACCTTTATATGTAAGTGACTATTGTGTTAATAACTGTGTTTACTGTGGATATCAAAGAAAGAACTGCTTCTCAAGAAGAAAATTAACTATGGATGAAATAAAACAAGAAGTAAGAGTTCTTGAAAAAATGGGACATAAAAGATTAGCATTAGAAGCTGGAGAAGATCCAGTAAACTGTCCTATTGATTATATAATTGATGCAATTGGAGCTATATATGACACTCAAGAAGAAAACGGAAATATAAGAAGAGTAAATGTAAATATAGCAGCAACAACAGTTGAAAACTACAAAAAATTAAAAGATGCTAAAATAGGTACTTATATATTATTCCAAGAAACATACCACAAACCAACATACGATAAAATGCACCCAAATAGTATAAAAGGAAATTATGAATACCACTTAACTGCATTTGATCGTGCTATGGAAGCTCACATAGATGATGTAGGTGGTGGAGTTTTATTTGGTCTTGCAGATCCTAAATTTGAAGTTTTAGGACTTATGATTCACAACGAACATTTAGAAGAAAAGTTTGGAGTAGGTTTCCATACAATATCAGTTCCAAGACTTAGACCAGCAGAAGGAATGACACTTAAAGAATTCCCACATTTACTATCAGATGAGATGTTTAAAAAGATAGTTGCAATAATCCGTATTGCAGTACCGTTTACTGGAATAATACTATCAACAAGAGAAACAGCAGAAATGAGAGATGAAGTTATAAGATATGGAGTATCACAAGTAAGTGCTGGTTCATGTACTGGTGTTGGTGGATATAAAGAACGTGAAGAAGGAAAAGTTGTAGACCAATTTGAAAAAGGTGACAACAGAAGTCCAATAGAAGTTCTAAAATCTTTAATAGACAGTAAGTACATACCAAGTTATTGTACAGCATGTTATAGAAAAGGAAGAACTGGAGATAGATTCATGAGCCTTGCAAAATCAGGACAAATACAAAATGTATGTGGACCTAATGCAATTATGACATTAATGGAATATATAATGGATTATGGTGATGAAGAATTCTACAATAAAGCATATGCCTTAATTGAAGAAGAAATAGAAAAAATACAAAGAGACGATATTCGTGAACTTGTAAGAAATAATGTTGAAAGAATAAAAAATGGTGAGAGGGACTTATTCATATAGGAGGAAAATATAATATATGAACAATACACCAAACTCAAATAGAAAACACATTGTTTTTTATGGAAATACCAACTCTGGTAAGTCATCAATTTTAAATGCAATCATAGGACAAGAAATTTCATTAGTATCAAGTGTGGAGGGAACTACAACTGATCCTGTAAGCAAAGCTATGGAATTGTTGCCCTTTGGTCCTGTATTATTTATAGATACGGCTGGAATTAATGACAATAGTGAACTTGGAAGTTTAAGAGTAGAAAAAACTTTAAAAACTTTAAATAAAGCGGATTTTGCAATTTATGTTATGGATATAAATAATATAGACGGGAATCAATATGGGGATTTTAAAGAAAAGTTTAAAAAACATAGTATACCCTATATTACAGTAATAAATAAAATTGATACTGTAGACCAAGAGAAAATAAATTCTATAAAAAATAAATTTAATGATGCAATATTTGTATCTGCATTTAATAGTGAAAGTATATTAAATCTAAAAGATGAGCTTATAAAAAGACTTCAAAAGGATGAAGAAGAGGAAACTCTATTAGGAGATATTGTGCCTTATGGTGGAAAGGTGATTATGGTTGTTCCCATAGATTCAGAAGCACCAAAGGGAAGGCTAATACTTCCACAGGTGCAAATCATAAGAGATTGCCTAGATCACGGTATAAAAAGTTATGTAGTTCGTGATACAGAACTTGAATCAGCCCTTAATGATATTAAAGATGTTGATCTTGTAATTACGGATTCACAGGCATTTAAAAAAGTAGATAAAATAGTTCCAAGTAACATTAAATTGACTAGTTTTTCTATATTATTTGCAAGACATAAGGGAGATTTAAATGCTTTTATAGATGGAATAAAAAAAATAGAAAGTTTAAATAAAAATTCTAAAGTATTAATAAGTGAAAGTTGTACACATAATCATTCCCATGAGGATATAGGTAGAGTGAAAATACCAAAACTTTTAAACAAACATTTAGGACATGAACTTAACTATGAGTTTAAAATGGGACATGATTTCCCTGAAAACATAAAAGACTATGATCTTATTATTCATTGTGGCGCGTGTATGGTAAATAAAAAAACAATGGAGTCAAGAATAAGTATATGTAAGGAAAATAATGTAGCTATAGTTAACTATGGAATGATACTTGCATATTTAACTGGTATTTTAAATAGGGCTATACAAATATTTATAGAATAATGATATAAATATTTGAAATATAACATTTACAGTAAATAAAGAAGTCTGGTTATGTACCAGGCTTTTTTTAGTACTTTTAAATGATAAAAATAGTTATTGGCATTTGACAATAACTAAAAATTGGACTAAAATAATAAATAGCATATGCCAATAACTTTATTTTGGAGGTGAACTTAAAGTGAAAATAGCAGTTTCCTCAACAGGAAAAGAACTAAATGATAAGATAGATGATAGATTTGGAAGATGTACTTATTTTGTTATATACAATACTGAAACAAATGACACAAAATTTATTGAAAATGAAGGTCATAAAACAGGTGCAGGTGCTGGAATTGCAGCAGCACAACAGATTTTAGATGAAGATATTAATGTAATAATTACAGGATATCTTGGACCAAATGCTTTTGATGTTTTTGAAGGTTCTGATATAGAAGCTTATAAGTGTAGTGAAGGAACAGTGAAAGAAGCTATAGAACTATATAAGAATAAAAAATTAGAAAAATTAGAATATGCATCACCAGCGAGGAATTAGCATATTTATTGATTTGTAAGGAGGAAACAAAGGTGAATATTTCTGTATTAAGTGGAAAGGGTGGAACAGGTAAAACCACTATTTCTACTAATCTTGCATATTCAATGGGTGCAAATTATATAGATTGTGATGTTGAAGAACCCAATGGTTTTATATTTTTAAATCCAAGGAATATAAAATCTAAGGAAGTTTTTATGGATAATCCATTTATTAATGATGATAAGTGTATAAACTGTGGAAAGTGTGCTAAGGTGTGTCAATTTAATGCATTAGTTAAAACTAAAAAGGATATTATATTATTTGAAAGACTTTGTCATAGTTGTGGTGCTTGTGAAATTGTGTGTGATACAGGTGCATTAACATATAGAAAAAGACCTATTGGAGTAATTGAACAAGGAGAATTTAATGGTAATACTTGTGCAAGGGGACTCTTAAATGTAAGTGAACCTATGGCAGTGCCAATAATAAAAGAGCTTTTAGGAAATTTGCCTGAAGGAATAAATATAATAGATTGTCCTCCAGGAACTTCTTGCAATGTAGTATCCTCTATTAAGTTTACAGATGCAGCAATTTTAGTTACAGAACCAACAGAGTTTGGACTACATGATTTAAAAATGGCAGTGGAGCTTTTAAGAATGTTCAAGGTACCTTTTGGAGTTGTAATCAATAAAAATACTTCAAAAGATAACATAGTAGTTGATTATTGTAGTAAAGAAAAGATATCTATACTAGGCTTTGTTCCTTATAAGAAAGAGGCAGCAAAGACATATTCAACAGGAAATATGCTAATTGATATGGATGAATACAAAGAAGTATTTAGAAATATTTCATGTAAGGTAAAGGAGGAACTGCTTTGGAACTTGTAATATTAAGTGGAAAAGGTGGAACTGGAAAAACTACAATAGCAACAGCTATATCAGAACTTGCAAAGGATGTAGTTAAGGTTGATTGTGATGTAGATGCTCCAAATCTTTACCTGTTTTACAATGGAGAAGATATAAAAAATAGAGATTTCTGTGGTGGAAAAATAGCAGAAATTAATGAAGAGTTGTGCAAAAATTGTGGTAAATGTAAAAAAGTATGTAGATTTGATGCAATTAGTAATAATAAAATAAATCCTTATAGCTGTGAAGGATGTGGAACATGTATACTAGTATGTCCTAGCAATGCTATAACACTGAAAGAAGAAAAAAGTGCTGAGATTTATATTACAAAAACTGATAAAGGTATAATATCAAGAGCTAAAATGGATATTGGCAGTGAAGGTTCTGGAAAATTAATTGCAGAACTTAGAGAAGATGCAAAAGAATATACAAAGGAAAATACTCTTACAATAATTGATGGTTCACCTGGAATTGGGTGTTCTGTTATATCCTCTGTAACAGGAAGTGATATGGCTCTTATTGTAACAGAACCAACAAGGTCTGGACTTGAAGATTTAAAAAGAGTAGCAGATTTATGTAATCACTTTAGAGTTAAAATAAATGTTTGCATAAATAAGTTTGATATTAATTTAGATATGACAAATCAGATAGAAGAGTATTGCAAAACAAAAAATATTGATATTGTTGGTAAGATACCTTTTGATGATACAGTTGTAAAGTCTATAAATGAATTAAAACCTATAATATACTACGATGAAAGTAAGGCAAATTTAGCAATAAGGGATATGTGGAAGAAGATATATTCAAAAATTAGTGAATTCATATAAATTAAATATATTATATAAATAAAAATTAGGAGGAATTAAAAATGAGAATAGCAGTTGCAAGTGAAGGAAATAATGTAAGTGGACACTTTGGACATTGTGCAGGTTTTACAATGTTTGATGTAGAGGATGGAAAGATAGTAAATAAAGAATATATTGAAAGTCCAGGACATAAGCCAGGATTTTTACCAGTTTTTTTAAATGAAAAAGGTGCAAATGTAATAATTGCTGGTGGTATGGGAGAACATGCACAAGATTTATTTGCTCAAAACAATATACAAGTTGTAGTTGGAGCTGTAGGTTCAATTGA
The DNA here is from genome assembly GCF_900176615.1 of Clostridium massiliodielmoense. Classification (GTDB taxonomy): domain Bacteria; phylum Bacillota; class Clostridia; order Clostridiales; family Clostridiaceae; genus Clostridium_H; species Clostridium_H massiliodielmoense. The sequence goes on along the minus strand of NZ_FXLO01000009.1, from coordinate 1,211,369 downwards.
AGAAAATGTTGACCAATATATTAAAGGGGCGTTAAAATCAACTGGTAGTGTATGCAGAGAACATGAACACGAAGGACATTGTAACGACTAATATATAAATTTGGAGGGGAGAAAATGGCAAGACCTAAAAAGTGTAGAAGGATAGAGTTTATTCCTGAGAACACTTATTTTATGCCAATAGGAAAGAAAAGGTGTAAAATAGAAGAAACAAAATTAAGACTAGAAGAACTCGAAGCTATGAGATTAAAAGATATTGAAGGTTTAAACCAAGAAGAATGTGCTGAGAGGATGCAAGTGTCACGCCAAACCTTCCAAAACATAATTGATAGTGCAAGAAAAAAAGTTGCATTTGCTTTGACAAAAGGAAATGCAATAAATATAAGTGGTGGAGATTATACAACTCATCATTGCAAATTTAAATGTTTAAATTGTGAAGAAGTTTATCATATAAATTATGAACACGATAGAAAAAAATGCCCAAGTTGTGGATCAGAAAATGTTATATGTATAAAGAAAATGGGAAGTTGTAATAAGAAATGCCATAAATAGAAAACATGAACGAGGGGAAGAGGCAAAAAAAGGGAGTAGGGAAAGAGCAAAAGAGAGGAAGTAGGAAATAGGAAAAGAACAGGAAAAACTACTCCCTTGTTTTAATGTTTTCCCTGCTCTTGTTTTGCTTTTTCTACGCCCTTGCCTTAGGTTTTCCTTGTTTTAGGTTTACCCTTGTCTTGTACTAAAGGTCTGAAAGAGGTCTTAGCTCGTAACCTTGTTTTTTCCATTCGGTTATAATCTCATCTAGTATTTCAGCATTAGTTTTTGAAACGGCGTGAAGAAGCATAATTGCTCCGTTATGAGTCTTATTTAATATTTTCTTTTTAGCAGATTCATGAGAAGGTTGTTTTTTAGGATCCCAATCTGCATATGCAAAACTCCAAAACACACTTTTATAACCATAGTCTTTTGTGAAGGCTAAGGATTGTTCGCTATATTTTCCCATTGGAGGTCTGAAATAATGAGGCATCTTCTTGCCAGTTAATTTTTCAAAATCTTTCTCTACTTCGGATAGTTCACGATTAAATTTCTCTTTGTCATGTATTGAAGCCATAGATGGATGATGCCAACTATGATTACAAACAAGGTGGCCTTCCTCAACCATACGTTTTACTAAATCTGGATTAGTATCTACATAAGGCTTTACAACGAAAAATGCAGCAGGTACTTTATGTTTTTTTAGTACATCTAATATAGGAGCTGTATATCCATTTTCGTATCCTTCATCAAAAGTTAGATATATAACTTTTTTAGAGGTGTCACCTAGGAAATAAGTATCATATTTAGAAAAAAAGCTAGCTGTTTCAGGTGGTTCTACAGGAGGAACACCGTTTTTTACATGTTTAAAATACCAATTATATTCTTTAGTATCTAAACTACTAGAATTTGTAGGGTCAACATTGTTTGAATAACTAGAAGTAGGTGTACTATTCTTATGAGAAGATATTATGAAATTTTTACTCAAAAGAGAAACAGATAATCCACCAATAATTACTAAAACTATAATTAAATTCTTCAGTAATTTGGATATTTTCATATAATCACTCCTTTCTAGGAGTTAGTATTAGCATAAAAAAGATTTTTATAAAAAAAGCAGAGCCTATGCTCTACTTTTTAAAATATTTTAATATGCGAACGTCATTTTATCAGAGTGAAGTGCTACTGGTTTTGATAATAACCATTTATTTGTAACTGTATTATCAAAGAAATATAAAGCACCCTTTGTAGGATCATTTCCATTTAAAGCTTCTAATGCGGCCTTTTTATCTTCTTCTGTTGCTGGTTTATTAATCATTCCATTTAATACAGGAGTAAATTGATAATGTCCATCGGATACTTCATAAACTACTCCTTTAATAGAGTTAGGAAACTGATTGCTTTTAACTCTATTTATAACTACTGATGCAACGCATACTCTTGTTTTGTAACTTTCTCCACCAGCTTCTGCATGAACAAGTCTAGATAAAACATCTAAATCATCTTGAGTATATGGAATTACAGATTTAGGAGTTGTTGAAGCTTGTACTGAAGTTGATGAAGGTTTAGTAGTTGCCGAATTAGTAGAAGTTACATTTAATGAAGGTATTAAAAGTTTATCATTAGGATATATAAGATTGTCCCATTTATTATTAGCTTTTCTTAAAGAATCTAATGATATATTATATTTTTTAGAAATTAAGTATAAAGATTCTCCAGATACAACATTGTGGACTTTAGCTGGTACATTTAAAGCTTGTCCAGGATAAATTATGTCTCCTTTTAAGTTGTTATTATTTTTAATAGATGTTACCGAAGTATTAAATAACTTACCTATTTTATAAAGAGAATCATTAGGTACTACTTTGTATGTAGCTGCAAAAACTGATTGAGATAATAGTAAAGATACTGACATTGTAGCTATAAATTTGTTTAATCTTTTGTTTCTTAACATAAAATATTTCCTCCTCATTTTGCCTCCGAGGTTAGTTGACGGGTTAGGATTGAGGAACCCTACTTATATAAAAATAAGTTTCACCCCAAAAGATATCCCCCGTACTCCAAATGGAGATTCGGCGTTATTCAGATGTTATTGTAACAAAATTACCATAATATTTCCATGATAAATATATGGTAATTAAACCATTAGAATCTAGCAGAAAAGTAGATAAATATTTTTTTCACGAATATTTATGAATTTTTAATAAATATTCCAATTAATCATACATATTATGGATGTATATGGATGTTATAATGATTAATTCAAATAATGACCAAATATGACTAAATTTTTTTGAGGATTTTAATAAAAAATTGAATATATTTTATTGAAACTTTATAACAAATAGTGTATTATTAACATGAAACCGGTTTCCAGTATATTAGGGGGAATAAAAAGTGACAGTTACAATTAGTGACATTGCAAAACAAGCAAATGTCTCTCAAACAACTGTATCACGGGTATTGAACAATTCTGGATATGTAAAAGACGAAACTAGAAAAAAAGTTTTAAAAGTTATGAAAGATTTAAATTACTCACCAAGTGCTATAGCTAGAAGTTTATCCACGAAGAAGACAAATATAATAGGTGTTATAGTTCCAGACATAAAAAATCCTTTCTTTGGTGATGCAATTAAGGGAATAAGTGATGTAGCAGATAAACATAATTTCAATATAATATTATGTGATGCTGATGAAAACATAGAGAAAGAAATAAAAGCTATAAAGCTTTTAAAAGAGCAGAGAATAGAAGGAATTATAATAACTCCTACTTCTGTAGAGGATGAATTTAATAGCAAATATTTAACTGCAATTGAGAATCTTGGAATACCTGTAATTTTACTAGAGGGAAATGTAAAGTATTCGAATTTCAGTGGTGTATTCATTGACAATATAGAGGGAGCTTTTAAAGGGACAGAAGTTCTTATAAAAAATGGACATACTAAAATAGCTATTATAACTGGAAGAATGAATTCTCAGAGTGCAAAAGATAGACTGGTAGGATATAAAAAAGCGTTGGCGATTAATAACATACCACTAAACGAGGATTATATATTTTATGGAGACTATCAAATGGAAAGTGGATATGAGCTAACGAATAAAATGCTATCAATGAAAGATAAACCTACAGCGGTTTTTGTAAGCAGTAACATGATGACAATTGGGTGTGTAAAATCAATCTTTGAACATAATTGTACAATACCTGGTGATATGGCTGTTATGGGATATGATGAGTTTGTTTGGGGTAAATATAAGTTATGTAAGTGTACCAACTAGGGAATTAGGCAAGAAAAGCATGAATATGCTTTTAGAAGAACTGAATAAAGGCAAGGATAGGGAGATTAAGAGGCTTATTTTAAGCCCTAAAGTAGTACTAAAGGGTTCTGAAAAGATGTAACCGGTTTCCTTTATTTTGTATAATAATATATCATAAATTATATTAAAAATGTAAAGAATAATTAATAATTAATTATTTGGTAAGGAGAGATGAAATATGAAATTAAATAAATATATAGATCACACATTATTAAAACCACAATCAACTGAGGAAGATATAAAAAAGGTGTGCAAAGAAGCTAGAGAATATAATTTTGCTTCTGTTTGTGTTAATACATGCTATACTTCATTAGTAAGCAAAGAATTAGAAGGAACAGATGTAACAACATGTGTTGTTGTTGGTTTTCCTTTAGGAGCTACAACTACAGAAACTAAAGCTTTTGAAGCAAAGCAAGCAATAGAACAAGGTGCTGGAGAAGTAGACATGGTTATAAATGTTGGAGCTTTAAAATCTAAAAAATATGATTATGTAAAAAAAGATATCGAAGCAGTAGTTGAAGTAGCTAAAGGAAAGGCATTAGTAAAAGTAATTCTAGAAAATTGTCTTTTAGAAAAAGATGAAATAGTTAAAGCTTGTGAGTTATCAAAAGAAGCTGGAGCTGATTTTGTTAAAACTTCAACTGGATTCTCAACAGGTGGAGCAAAAGTAGAAGATGTTAAGCTTATGAGAGAAACAGTTGGTCCTGATATGGGAGTTAAAGCATCAGGTGCAGTAAGAACTAAAGAAGATGCTGAAGCTGTTATAGCTGCTGGAGCAAATAGAATTGGAGCAAGTTCATCAATTGCAATAGTAGAAGGAACAAAGTCAGAAAACGCAGGATACTAAAAGCAGAATCGACAATGAACAATAAAGAATTAACAATTATTAATTCTTAACTGTCAAATGTTAACTGTTAATTGTCAATTAACTAAAGAGTGGAGGTATTAAGTATGATAAATAGAGTTATATGGATAGTTCTTGATAGCGTTGGTATGGGAGCGCTTCCAGATGCGGATAAATATGGAGATGTTGGAGCTAACACAATTGGAAACGTATCAAAAGCAGCAGGTGGATTGAAAACTCCTAATATGTCAAAAATAGGTCTTGGAAATATAGATGAAATAAAGGGAATCGAAAAGGTTGAAAATCCAATAGGATGCTATTCACGTTTTAAAGAAATGTCAAATGGAAAAGACACAACTACTGGACATTGGGAAATGGTGGGAATAAATTCAGAACAAGCATTCCCAACATATCCAAAGGGATTTCCAAGTGATTTAATTCAAAAATTTGAAGAGTTAACTGGAAGAAAAGTTATAGGAAATAAAACAGCTTCTGGAACTGAAATAATAAAAGAACTTGGTGAAGAACATGTAAAAACAGGAGCACTTATTGTTTATACTTCAGCAGATAGTGTATTCCAAATAGCTGCTCATGAAGAGATTGTTGCACTAGATGAACTTTATAAAATATGTGAAATTGCACGTAATCTTTTAACTGGAGAACATGCAGTAGCGCGTGTTATTGCAAGACCATTTGAAGGCGAGGTTGGTAACTTTACAAGAACTTCAAATAGAAGAGATTTTTCACTTGTACCACCATATGATACAGTTTTAGATAACTTAAAGAAGAACAACTTAAATGTAATGGCTGTTGGTAAGATAGAAGATATATTCTCAGGAAAAGGTGTTACTGAAGCTGTTCATACTAAAGATAATATGGATGGAGTAGATAAAACTCTTGAATATATGAAAGAAGATAAAAAAGGTCTTATATTCACAAACCTTGTTGATTTTGATATGAAGTGGGGACATCGTAATAATGTTGAAGCTTATGGAAAAGGAATAGAAGAATTCGACGTAAGACTTGGAGAAATACTAAATGCAATGAAAGATACTGATGTATTATTTATAACAGCTGACCATGGTTGTGATCCAACTATGCCAGGAACAGATCATTCAAGAGAACATGTTCCATTCTTAGCATATGGAAAAGCACTTAAAGAAAATGTTAACTTGGGAACAAGAGAAAGCTTTGCAGATATGGGTCAAACAGTTGCAGACATATTTAACATTGAACCAATAAAACATGGTAAAAGTTTTCTTAAAAAAATTATTAAATAATATACAGTAAAATAATTAATACTAATAAATAGTAGATTGTTAAAAGAATTTATATACAAAGAAAGGGGTAAAAGTATGGATTTATACAGCCAAATGAAAGAAGCAGCAAAATATATAAAAGAAAAATCAAAGTACACTCCAGAGATAGGTCTTATATTAGGATCAGGACTTGGTGCTATAGGAGACAAAATTGAGGAAGCAGAATACTATCCTTATAGTGAAATTCCTCATTTCCCAGTATCTACTGTAGAAGGTCATGCAGGACGTTTAGTTATAGGAAAATTACAGGGAAGAGTAGTTGTAGCTATGCAAGGACGTTTCCATTTCTATGAAGGATACAAAATGCAAGAAGTTACATTCCCAGTTAGAGTAATGAAACTTTTAGGAACTGAAAAACTTATAGTTACAAATGCAGCTGGAGCTGTTAACACAAGCTATAAACCAGGAGATTTAATGTTAATTACAGATCACATTAACTTAATGGGAGCTAATCCATTAATAGGCAGAAATTTAGATGAATTTGGAGTGCGTTTCCCAGATATGTCTGATCCATATAATAAAGACTTAAGAAATAAAGTTAAAGAAGTAGCAGAATCGCTTGGAATTAAACTTCAAGAAGGTGTTTATGCAGCTATGAGTGGCCCAACTTATGAAACACCAGCAGAAATAAGAATGATTCGTACTTTAGGCGGAGATGCAGCAGGAATGTCAACTGTACCAGAAGTAATAATAGCAGCACATTCTGGAATAAAAACAGTTGGAATATCATGTATGACAAATATGGCAGCAGGAATTCTTGATCAACCACTTGATCATGAAGAAGTTATTGAAACATCTGAAAGAGTAAGAGAAACATTTATAAAACTTATGAATGGTGTAATAAAAGAAATCTAACTTTAAAAATAAGAAACCTTAATTAAAACAAGGAGACAAGGAAACAGGAAAACAAGGAAATAGGAAAGTTATCTTTATTTCCTACCTCCTACTCCCTAGGTTTTATCCCTGGCACCTAGTTTCTAAATCCTCTCCTTGTAATTGGTTTTTATTAAAAATCTATATTTGGGGGAAAAAATTATGAGAATGTATGATCTTATCATGAAAAAAAGAGACGGTATGGAACTTACTACTGAAGAAATTAGATTTTTTGTAGATGGATTTACAAAAGGTGAAATTCCAGATTATCAAGTATCAGCTATGATGATGGCTATATATTTCCAAAAGATGAATAAAAGAGAAACAGCAGATTTAACTAGAGCTATGTTTGAAAGTGGAGAAGTAATCGATCTTTCAGCTATAAATGGAATAAAAGTAGATAAACATAGTACAGGTGGAGTTGGAGATACTACTACAATAGTATTAGCACCACTTGTTGCAGCTGTTGGTGTTCCAGTTGCTAAAATGTCAGGAAGAGGACTTGGTCATACTGGCGGAACTCTAGATAAATTAGAATCTTTCCCAGGACTTTCAATAGAAATGCCTATAGAAAAATTTATACACAATGTAAATGATATAAAAATAGCTGTTGCTGGTCAAACTGCAAATCTTGCACCAGCTGATAAAAAATTATATGCACTTCGTGATGTTACTGCAACTGTTGACAATATGTCATTAATAGCTGCAAGTATTATGAGTAAGAAAATTGCATCAGGTGCAGATGCTATAGTACTTGATGTTAAAACAGGTAGTGGAGCATTTATGAAAACAGAGGAAAATTCATTTGCATTAGCAAGAGAAATGGTTGATATAGGAAATCACGTTGGAAGAAATACGATAGGTGTCGTAACTGATATGGATCAACCTTTAGGATATGCTATAGGAAATGCTTTAGAAATTAAGGAAGCTATAGATACATTAAAAGGAGAAGGTCCAGAAGATCTTACAGAACTTTGCTTAACTTTAGGTTCTCATATGATAGTTTTAGGTGGAAAAGCTGAAAACGCTAGTGAAGCTAGAGTGATGCTTGAAGAAGTAATTAAAAATGGAAAAGGTATCGAAAAATTAAAGGAATTTGTTGCAGCACAAGGTGGAAATCCTGATTCTGTTGATGATACATCATTATTGCCATCTGCAAGCATAGTAGAACCAGTACTTGCTACAGAAGATGGATACGTAAAGGCAATAAAAGCTGACGATGTTGGAATAGCAGCACTTGTTCTTGGAGCTGGACGTGAAACTAAAGAAAGTGAAATTGACTTAGGTGTTGGATTAATTCTTCACAAGAAAATAGGAGATTTGGTTAAAAAAGGCGAAGCTATTGCTACTATTTATGCAAACGATACAAATAAGCAAAAAGAATCTGAAAAGAGATTACGTGCAGCATACACTTTTACAAATGAAAAAGTTGAAGTCAAACATTTAATAAAAGGAATTGTTACAAAAGATGGAATAGAAAAGTTTCAATAAAACAATAATTTAGTCAATAATATTATAAGATAAATTTTATTTATTGGATGGGTAGTAATTAGGGCGACTACCCCTCCAATTAAGGTATTAAAAAATTACTTTATAAACATAATATACCATAAAATTTGAATAAAAAGAATAGATTAACTAAAATTTAACAATAAGGAGAAAAAAGATGAACAGATTTATAGGATTACTAGGAGTGGCAGTAATACTATTAATAGCATATCTATTATCCAACGATAAGAAAAAAATTGATTGGAAATTAGTGGCTATAGGTATAGGATTACAAGTTGTATTTGCATTGTTGATCTTAAAGTTTCCTCCAGGAAGAATGGCATTTGAATTTGTTGGAGGTTTGATTAATAAATTATTAGACTTTACTAAAGAAGGATCTATGTTTTTATTTGGTGATTTAGCCAATTCACAAAAATTTGGAGTAATATTTGCATTTCAAATATTACCTACAATAGTATTCTTCTCAGCATTCATGAGTATTTTATATCATTTAGGAATAATGCAAGCTATAATTTCAGTATTAGCTAGGGGAATAGCAAAATTATTAGGAACAAGTGGTGCTGAAACTTTATCAGCTGTTGGTAATATATTCTTAGGTCAAACAGAAGCACCATTATTAATAAAACCTTTTATAAAAGGAATGACAAGGTCAGAAATAATGACAATAATGGTAGGTGGAATGGCTACTGTTGCCGGAGGAGTAATGGCAGGATATGTAGCTATGGGAATTAATGCATCGTACTTACTTGCAGCAAGTATAATGGCAGCCCCAGGCGGACTTATACTTTCAAAAATTTTATATCCACAAACTGAAAAGACACAAACAGGTGGAGATGTAAAAATAGATATCGAGGTTCAAAGCTCAAATGTTGTAGACGCAGCTTCAACTGGAGCTAGTGAAGGATTATCTCTTGCATTAAATGTTGGAGCAATGTTACTTGCATTTATAGCATTAGTTGCATTAGTTAACGCAATAATAGGATTCTTTGGTGGATTATTTGGAATGGCTAACTTAAGTCTTGGATGGATTCTTGGAAGAATATTTGCACCATTAGCATTTGTTATGGGTATACCAACTCATGATATATTAACTGCAGGAAACTTATTTGGTACAAAAGTTGTATTAAATGAATTTGTAGCTTATGCTGAATTTGCAAAAATTATGAATACACTTAATCCAAAAACTGTAATGATATTAACTTATGCACTTTGTGGATTTGCAAACATAAGTTCAATAGGTATTCAAATTGGAGGTATCGGTGGTCTTGCTCCAGAAAAACGTAAAGATATAGCTTCTCTAGGAGTAAAAGCATTAATAGGTGGACTATTAACTACTTGCTTAACCGGTACTATTGCAGGAATATTAATGTAAGGTTTATAAACTTACTTATGAATATGAAAAAGATCTTGAGGCAATTTTGCTTTAAGGTCTTTTTACCTTGTATAATTATAATATAAATAAAGGGTATAGGAGAATGAAAATAATAATATAAGAATAAACTAGTATATGTATTTATTTTTAAGGTTATAAATGATAAAATATATTTTAAATGTACAAATAAGTTTATAATTTAGAAAGGTGGTAGGGTGAGTATGTCCAATAATGATAGATTTAAACAACAATATACTAAAACAAGGACAGAAACTCAAGCCTTTAAAACAAGTGAAGAGCTTAATGAGATATTACATGATGAAGGATCAGGTTGTTATAAACCTTGGCAATTTATAAATTTTAATATCAAAAAAGACACATTAAAAACAACCTATGATGAAATAGTATTGTGGGGAACACAAGAAGCAATGATAAGACCAGGGTGGAATATTGAAAATAAAGAGGTTACAATACCTAATCTTTTTTCAAAGGTTATAGGTGTTCATGAAAATATAAAAGAGTATAAAAATGAAATAAATACATTGATACAACAGGAAAATACGTTGTTTTATAAAAAATTTCCAATGAATAGAAAGAGATTTCCTAAAGATATGAATAGAGTATATAAGTCATTGTTAGATGTAAGGGGAAGAATAGACAAAGAAAAGCTGATGACATCTCAGCATTGGAAATATAGTAAACTGAATCCTGTACTTCAAAATAGAATGGCAGACCAAATAATAGAGTTTTCAGATATATCATCATTTTGGAAGTATAGAAATTTTAGTATTAAATTAAGGATGTCTTTAATAAACAGAATATTAGATTTTATTTCTTCATTAATTTATGATGGAGGAAGAAGTGAAAGAATAATGAGAATATCAATATTTACTGTTTTAACTAATTTAAATGATGAGATTTTAAGTTTACTTAAAAATTTTGATTATCCAATGAAAGTACCTAAAATTATAATATATAACAATAACAATAAAAGAAATTTAACCTTTGCAGATGCCATAACACTTATGTTTATGAATTCAATGGGGATTGATATAGTTATATATAACCCAACAGGAACTAGTGACATTGAAAACTATGTTAAAGAAGAAAATTATGATATTCATAGACTTTATGAAACTAGAGATAGTCTGCCTTTTTGGAGATTTTTTAATTGGTAGTTTGAATTATTTTATACTAGAGGTGCCTGGCGCCACCTAGAATATGGAATCAAAAATTCTTGATTATGAATATAAACTGTGATAAAGTAAAAATATATTAAAATCTAATATTTTATAGGGGAGCTTGTATAAGCGGGCTGAGAGTGGGATGTTGTCCCTTACCCTCATAACCTGATTTGGATAATTCCAACGTAGGGATGGTTTATTTACATTAAAATAATATTTTAAAGAATATGAGGGAGGCAAGTATAATTATTGCTTCTATTTTATTTATATACATATATTTGATATATTATTTTACGTACATTAAAATGATTTAAAACCTCACCGTACTGGGAGGTTTTTTTATTTATATTATTTTTATCTATATGTTGGTAAATTAATTAAAGTGTAGTATACGCTTATAAAGTAATAGATGAAAGGATGGAGGAAAATGATTGTAAATGGAGAAGAAATGAATGTAGTTTCTGGTATAACTGTGGAAGAACTTTTGCAAAAACTAAAGTTTAATGAGAATAGAGTTGTTGTAGAAGTAGATTTAACAATAATACAAAAAGAAGATTATTCTATTAAAAAATTAGATACCAATTCTAAAGTTGAAATAATTCAGTTTGTTGGGGGAGGTTGAACATGAAATGTAAAATAGTAACACGTGAAGAAATGGAAAATACACTTATAGAAAGACATGGACAAGTAGTTCAGAATAAACTAAAAAATGCTGTTGTGGGCATTGCAGGCATAGGCGGACTTGGCTCAAATGTTGCATTATCTTTAGCTAGAATAGGAATTGGAAAGCTTATAATAGCTGATTTTGATGTAGTTGATATGAGTAATTTAAATCGGCAACAGTATTTTATAAATCAATTAGGAATGAAAAAGGTAGATGCATTAGAAGAAGTTATAAGTAAGTGTAATCCTTTTGTAGGCATTAAAAAACATGATGTGTTTTTAACAGAAAATAATATAGAAGAAATCTTTAAAGAAGCAGATGTTATAGTTGAGGCATGTGATAGACCAGAAGTAAAGGCCATTATAACTAATACTATTCTAACAAAAATGAAAGATACAAAACTTGTGATTGCATCAGGAATGGCAGGATATTATACAGGAAATACAATAGTATCTAAAAAGCTTAGAGAAAATTTATATTTTGTTGGTGATGGAGAAAATGAATCAAAACCTGGATCAGGACTTATGGCCCCACGAGTTGCAATAGCTGCAAATCATCAAGCAAATACAGTAGTTAGAATAATATTAGGGGAAGAATAATAGGTTATATCTTAAGGGGGTAATTTAAATACTTTGTGTAGTTACTAATAGAAAGCTTGTACAAAATGAAGACTTTTATGATGTAATTAAAAGAGTAGCAAAAGGTAAAGTAGACTATTTAATATTAAGAGAAAAAGATTTAGATAGTGATGAGTTATTTATATTGGCATATAACGTAAAAACTATTACAGATAAATACAATGTACCATTGATTATAAATGGAAACTTAGAAGTAGCTGAACATGTAAATGCATATGGGTGTCAGCTTAGTTACAATATGTTAATGAAATGTAAGCTATGGAAAAAGTTAAAACTAAAAATAGGGGTATCAGTACATAGTCTAGAGGAAGCTGTAAATGCAGAAAAAGTAGGAGTGAATTATATATTAGCGGGGCATGTTTTTGAAACAGATTGCAAAAAAGGATTAAAAGGAAGAGGGCTAAAATTTATTTCGGATATAAGTAATAATATATGCATACCGTTAATTGCTATTGGCGGCATAAATGAAAGTAATGTGCAAAGTGTTATTAAATCAGGCGCAAGTGGAGTTGCCATAATGTCAACTGCAATGGAAAAAGATAACGTTCACAAAATTCAACAAATACTCTATAAAATAAGAACATAGGAAGCAGAAAATAGGAAAACATAGGGAATGGGTAAAATTTAAAATTTGTCCTAGGTTTTCCTTGTTTTGATTATTTTCTTGTTTTGATTTTGTAGTAGTATTCTTTTGTATTTTCCGTTATAGTATCAAATTCAAATCCTAAACTCTCGTAGTATTCAATAATAAGAGGGAGAGCTTTTACGGTGTTTTTGTTATTGCAATTACAATGCATAAGCACTATTAGTCTATCAGCATTTGGATAATATTTTTTAGCATTTTTAACAAAGGTTTTTACTGGTAAATTTGCTTTTACACCATCTTCCGTACAAACATTCCAATCATATATTTTAAGGTTATTTTTGTGAAGTTTTTCTAATAGATTTTTATTTAGACGTTTATAACTTCCGCCGGGAAATCGTATAATATGACTTTCATATCCTGTAACGTCTTTAACTTTTTTTTGAACAGTTAGCATTTCGTTAACAAAGGCATCATCACTGCTATAGATTTTTTTAAAACTATGTGAGTCAGTGTGAAGACCAATAGAATGCCCTTCTTTATAAATCCTTTTTAACACATCTTCACAGCCATTAATTTCTTTTCCTACCACGAAAAAGGTAGCTTTTACGTTGTGTTTTTTTAGTACATCTAAAATATCAGGAGTTATTTTAGATGTTGGTCCGTCATCAAAGGTTAAGTATACCTTTTTTTTATCTGTAGAAGATTCACTTGAGAGATTTTTAGTTGGCTCTCCAAAAGATATTGAATTAAAGTAAGGTAAAATTATACTTAACACGAATAATGATACTACACAAAGCGTAAATCTTTTAATTCTACTAAACATTTATATTTTCTCCTTTGTTTTGTTATTAATTTTATAATGTCATTGTTACTAGCGTACATGAATTAAATAGAAACTTATTTTGTCATCTCCCCATCCTAAGTCCCAAGGTACATGATATCTGCTTACAGTGTGACAATTTATCATGGGATATCCATGTGAATCAAAATCAGTTACTATAGCAAAATGATCAATATCTCCTTTAATTGCATAACAAATTAAATCACCATAATTTAATTTTTGAACATAACCACAAGGATATTTTTCTGAACCTGTATTTATAGAGCTAAAGGTTCCTCGTTTTATTAGTTGTCCTTTACCACTATATAAAACATAATTTTTAAAAGCATCTGCATTTACCCAAGCCTGTGTACCTTCATTATATCCATACTTACGATTAGAACAATTCCAGGTATAGTCATGTCTTAAGTTACCAGCATCTTTATCTCCAAGTACTTGAGATGCAAAGTTAGTACAATCACCACCAGAGCCCGTGTAGTTTCTGTACTTTTTATTATGTGACAAGTTATTTCCGCTTCCAAAAGGTACGCCACAATATTTATTAGCATATTCTACAGCATTTTTTCGATTATATCTTTTTTCATTAATTAGTTGTTTTTTCTTTGGACATTTTCCAAGTTTAAATATTGTTTTTTTTACAGGTTCCTTATTTAAATCTTTTATTTCTCCAGAATAAGCTTTAAGAGCATCTTCAAAACAATCTAAATACCAATCATTATAAATAATCCAATTATTATTTTTTTTAGTAAGTACGAGAGAATGGTCTAAAGCAACTCCAAAGGTATTAGTGACAGGTATTTCGTCGTTAGTGTAAATGTAGTTAAATTTATATATTTCTTGAACATTTAATTTTACTCCGTGATAGCAAGGTGATACTTTTCTTACGTTTATAGTTGAAGTAACATCTGTAAATTTCATTTCTCTTTGATAGGACCAATCTCTAAGATACTTAACTCTCTTTACTTCATGTTCAAGTCCCCATTTTCCATATTTCTGTGATGTATCAAAATATTGTTCAAGAGTAGGAAGATCATGAGTCACGAATGATTTACATCGTGCATTAAATATATGACTTACTCTTTCCTCTATTTCTTTTTTATTATAAGTGTTTTTACCTTCAGCAAAGGCAACATTGTAATTAATTAATCCCAAAGCATCAAAGAAAAAAATGGTAAATATTACGGCCGGCAAAAATATTATTTTAAGGTTTTTATAGAGCCTAAATTTCATATAAAATAAATCACCTCCAAATGGTAGTAAAACATTATTAATTTTAGTATATCCATATTAGAAAATTTAAAAGGTAGTATTTAATTTTTTTTATCGTAAATTATGGTAAAAAACTAATTTCATTAATATATTTGAGAGTATAGGCAATAAAATTTTAACTGTTAATTGTCAATTTTAAGTTGTCAATTTAGTAAATAGAGAGGTAATGATTAATAATGTTAAATAGGTCTATAATAAAAGATGTGTTGGGCGTATCATTTCCTGTAGTATGTGAAATGTTAGTTTTTACTTTGACGTCAGTTTTTAGTCTTATGATGGTTGGAAATTTTGGAGGAAATGAAGCTGTAGCAGCTGTAGGACTTGGAAATGGTATTGTATTTACTTTTGCAGATATATTAGTATCAGAAGGAATTTGTATAGGAATAGCACCATTTGTAGCTAAAAATATGGGTGCCAGAAGATATGAAATTGTAGAAGAGTATGCAACGGTAGGATTTGTACTAGGAGTAATAATATCTTTTTTTACTTCTTATTTAATATTTACATTTTCACAACAAATTTTAACCATTTTAGGAGCAAAAGATGATATATTAGTAAGTAGTTGTGTCTTTACTAAAATTACATCAATAGCTATATTTTTCTATATGATAACCAATGTAATATATTCTATACTAAGAGCAATAGGAAATACATATTGTCCGTTTATTATATCCTCAATTACTGCATTAATAAAAATACTTCTAGATATTATATTAATTTTTGGATTAATAGCGAAACCACTCGGAATTTTAGGAGCTGCGATATCTTCTGTAATATCCCAATTTATAGGATCTTTTATTACTTTGTTTTATATTATTTTTAGATCAAAGGTTAAGCTAAAACTTAAATACATGTTTTATTTAAATTTTAGAAAAATAAAGGAATTATTATTTTTATCAATTCCATCTGGCATGGAAGAAGGAACTTATAGCATAGGAAAACTTATAGGAAATTACATTGTTATGTATACAGGAATAGTTTCTTTTGCGTCTCATCAAATAACAAATTCAATTTATTGTATTTCAGATATGATTGGATTTGCATTTACAACTGCAACAACTTCTTTAGTTGGAATAAAAAGAGGTGCTAGGAGATATGATGAAGCAAATGAATATGTAAAGAATGCTAAGTTTTGTGCTATATTTATTATGATTATAATAGCTACTATAATTTTTGTTATGCCAGAAAATATAGTGGATTTATTTACTGGAGAAGGAGAAAATAATGTTATAGCTATTGCTTCAAGATGTCTTGTGATTTCAGCAATATCATTTCCCACATTAGCAATATTTGCAGTTTATTCTGGGGCATTAAAAGGCATGGGGGATACTAAAAGTTCATTTATAATATCATTAATATCTAGCTGGGTTGTTACACTTCCCTTAACTTTTTATTGTATACGTATTTTAAAGTTGCCTGTTTACTATGCATGGTATATTAATGTGCTACAATCATTTGTTGAAACTATATTAATAGTTATATGGTATAAATATACTATAAGAAAAAAGTAAACTATATTATATGGTTATTAAAACTAATTAGGTTGAATTTAGGATGAGATTTAAATATAATTAACTAAGGAAAGAAGGTGTTTATTATATTTATAAAAGTTAGATCTTTTATTATTGAAAACAAATATAAGTTATTAAAAATTATTTTATCTATTACAGCACTTATAATAATTTATTCAGAAGGAAAAAGAGCATTAAACAATTTTAATATAGGAATTGCTTTATATTATTTACATACAGCATTGAAAAGTCGTGGTTGGCTATTTTTCATAGTTGGAATTATAGCGGTAGGGACAACTACTTTTTATGACTATTTTGTAGTGAAACATTTAAAATATAATTTATCAATAAAAAAAATATTAAAAATATCTTGGATTTCTAATACATTTAATAATTTTTTAGGTTTTGCAGGGTTAACAGGTTCAGGACTTAGAACAGTTTTTTATAAAAAGGAAGATATAGAGGCGGAAGAAGCTATATATATAAATTCTTTAGTAAATCCAGCTACACTTGTTGGACTTTCAATTTTAGCTTGGCTTGGTGTCTTTAATATAATCACTATAAAACCAATACTTTTTTTGCATAAGTTCCTTTGGTTTGCTATTATAGGATTTCAAATATACATAATTATATACTTATTATTATTTAAAATACCTTGGTTAAAAAGCGAATTTTTATCAAAGGATACAAGTGTCAAAGAACCAAAAAAAGTAAGAATAGGATTAATATTTGTATCGTTAGTAGAGTGGGTAATTGCAGGAAGCTTTATTTGGTTTATAAGTTACTTTTTCACTAACCATATTACTTATGGGGAGGCACTTGGAGTAATTACAGTTGCAGGGGCAGCTGGAATTATAAGTTTGCTTCCAGGCGGAATAGGAGCATTTGATTTAGTATGTGCAAGAGGGCTTCAATTGATGGGAACAACTCCTAATGAAGCTGTTACCATCCTTATTATATACAGAATGTTTTATTATATAATTCCGTGGTTTTTAGGAGTAATATTGTCTTTGAGAGATATGAGAGAGGTACTTCCCACAACAGTTATTCCAAGAACACTATCAAATTGGCAAAAGGTTTGGGTTAAAAATTACAAAGAAATAAGTGATTTTGGGGTAATAGCACTATCGGTATTAGTGTTTTTATGTGGGGTAGTTCTTCTTGCATCAGCTGCAGTACCAAGTGTTTCCCAAAGAGTTAAAATAATATCAAAGTTAACATCATTTACATTTATGAGATTCTCTCATAGGGTGTCCATAATAATTGGTGTAATGTTAGTTGTATTATCAAAAGGAATAAGAGAGCATTTAAAAAGAGCATATTCTCTTACAATAGTATTACTTTTAGTAGGATCATTATTTACATTTGCAAAGGGACTTGATTATGAAGAAGCTATTTTCCTTCTTATAGTTGCAGCATTACTTAGATTTTCAAGAAAGGGTTACTATAGAGAAAGTGCACCTGTAAAAGGATTTACTGTATTTTTTATGATACTCGTAAGTGCTATAAGTATAGGGTTATATGCTATGCTTGGACATAGTATTAGTTTTGCATTTACAGGATTTGGAAATGGACCGAAAGTATTTGAAATCTTTATAACTAGAAAACAGTTTACATGTAATGCAATATATGCATTTATTTTAGCATGGATAATACTTGCAATATATTTTATACTAAAACCTAAAAGACCATTTGATATAAAAGTTTCAGATGAAGATATAGATAGATTAAAGGAATTTTTAAAAAAATATGAAGGAAACTATTTAACACATTTATTATTTATGAGAGACAAAAGTTTTTATTGGGCCCAAGGAGGAAAGGTTCTAATTTCCTATGCAAATATAAGAGATAAATTGGTTATATTAGGAGATCCCATTGGAGATGAAGAATATTTTCAAAAGGCAATAGAAGAAATACAAATATTTGCAGATCGTTATGCTCTTTATCCAGTATTCTATCAAGTGTCAGAAAAATATATTACTACCTATCATGAAAATGGATATTATTTCTTTAAACTAGGAGAAGAAGCAGTAGTAGATTTAGAGAAATTTAATCTTGAGGGTAAAAAAAGAAAAGATTTAAGACTTGTTAGAAATAGATTTGAAAAAGAAAACATGGAGTTTGACATTTTAGAACCACCTTTTTCGAGAGAAATTATGGAAAAACTAAAAAAGATATCCGATGAATGGCTTAATGGAAGAAAGGAAAAGGGATTTTCACTTGGAGCATTTGATAAAGAGTATATAAATAGTGCACCAGTTGCTATATTAAAAGATACAGATAAGGAAATAATAGCTTTTGCTACAATGATGCCTAAATACGATAATGGAAAAACAATATCTATAGATTTAATGAGATTTACAAAAGATGCTCCAAATGGAACGATGGATACATTATTTTTAAAAATAATGCTTTGGAGCAAAGATAATGGATACAAATATTTTAATCTAGGTATGGCACCTCTATCAAATGTAGGTGTTGCACCATTTGCGCATAAACAAGAAAAATTAGCTAAATTAGTATACAAGTTTGGAAACTACTGGTATAGCTTTTCGGGACTTAGAAGATACAAAGAAAAGTTTACTCCAAATTGGGAATCTAAGTTTTTGGCATATCCACAATTTATGTCATTACCGACTTTGCTAATAGATTTAGCCTTTTTAGTATCTAAAGGTAAGAAGAAATAAAAAAATATTTATGTTGACTTAAAGTACAATAAAAATTATGCTATAATTAACATAAAATATATTTTTATAGGAGAGTGTTTTTATTGGATCCAGACAGTACGTGGCAGTTAATTACTTTAATGATTCTTTTACTATTATCCTCTTTCTTTTCAGCATCAGAAACAGCTTTAATGTCATTAAATAAATTGAGAATTAGACATATGATTGATGAAGAAGTAAAAGGATCTGAACTACTTGGAAAGTTAGTGGAAAAGCCAAGTAAATTATTAAGTGCTATATTAATAGGCAATAACGTAGTAAATATAGCTGCATCAGCTCTTGCTACATCTCTTGCAATATCATATTTTGGAGATAAGGGTGTGGGGATTGCAACAGGTATCATGACAATATTAGTTTTAATTTTTGGAGAAATAACCCCAAAATCAATTGCAGCAGGTAATCCTGAAAAAGTATCATTAAAGGTAGCAAAACCAATATATTTTATTACAATTATATTAAGACCTTTGACAGTTATATTTGTGGCATTAACAAATAAAATAGTATGTATATTTGGAGGTAAATCTGGTATGGGCAAGCCTCATATAACCGAAGAAGAATTAAAGACTATAGTTGATGTGAGCCATGAAGAAGGCGTGTTAGAGGTTGAAGAAAGAAAAATGATATATAATGTTTTTGAATTTGGAGATTCTCAAGTAAAGGATGTTATGGTGCCAAGGACGGAAATGGCATCAGTAGATATAGATTCAGATTATGATGAAATTCTTGAAGTATTAAAACAAGAGCAGTTTTCTCGTATACCTGTATACAAAGATAGCACTGATAATATTATAGGAATTTTGCATATTAAAAAATTAGTTTTCTTTGATAATTCAAAAGAAGAATTTGATATAACAAAATATATGGTAAAGCCATATTTTACTTATGAATATAAGCCAACAACAGAGCTATTTGAAGAAATGAGAAAAAATAGAGTAGCTATGACAGTTGTGTTAGATGAATACGGTGGAACAGCAGGAATTGTAACTATGGAAGATATGGTAGAAGAAATAGTTGGGGATATAGAAGATGAATATGATAATGAACAGAACGATGAAATAAAAGTTATCAAAGATGACGAATATATAGTAAAAGGAAGCACAAAAATAGATGAAGTAAATGAAATGTTAGGAATAGATATAGAATCTGAGGATTTTGATTCCATTGGTGGATTTGTCATAGGAGAAGTAGGTAGGTTTCCGAAAAAAGGCGAATTTGTAGAATATGATGATGTGAAATTAATAATAGAAGAAATAGAAAAAAATAAAATTAAAAAGTTAAAAATTTTAAAAAAAGCTAAATCTTAAATTTAAAGTTGTAGATATGCGTATGCAGTTCTACAATTTTTTTTATAACATTTTAAAAAGCTAATCATATAATAACATGAGATAAATAATTAAAAACGAGGTGAAAGCTTGGTTATTTATGTTGTAAAGCCAGGAGATAGTATATATTCTATAGCTAAGAAGTATGGAATGTCACCAAATAAAATAATTAGGGATAATGAAATAAATAATGTAAATAATTTGGTGGTTGGACAGTCATTAGTACTTCTTCCAGAAGATAAAAAGTACACTGTAATAGCTGGAGATTCTCTATATACAATTGCAAAAAAGTTTAACACAACAGTTCAAAGTATATCAGATGTAAATCCTAGTATAACAAGTCCAGAGACATTATCTATTGGTCAAGTTATAATAATACCATCTACAAGAAGAATTGGCAGTATAGAAGTAAATGGATATGCATATCCTAATATTAATATAGATGTTTTAAGAAAAACACTTTCCTATTTAACTTACCTCAGTATATTTAATTATGAAGTAACGGCAAATGGGGAACTTATAGACATTCCTGATGAAGATTTAATAAAAGAGGCAAGAAATTCAGGAGTTGCCCCACTTATGGTAATTACTAATATAGACAAAGGGACAAATTTTAGCAGTGATATATTACATTCAATATTTAATAATGAAGAGATACAACAAAAATTAATAAATAATATAGTAAGTAAGTTACAGAGCAAAAATTATTATGGAGTAAATGTAGATTTTGAGTATGTATATCCTGAAGATAGAGAAAAATATAATAGCTTTTTAGGAGAATTAACAAAAACATTAAATAATAATGGATATATAGTAAATACAGCAGTTGCGCCTAAATTTAGAGCAAATCAGCCAGGAATTTTATATGAATCTCATGATTATTCTTTTCAGGGAAAAACGGTAAATCATGTTATAATAATGACTTATGAATGGGGTTATAGTTATGGTCCACCAATGGCAGTAGCTCCAATTAATGAGGTATCAAAAGTACTTAGCTATGCAGTAACAGAAATACCTAGTAAAAAGGTTTTAATGAGTATTCCAAACTATGGATATGATTGGACTTTACCATATGTAAAGGGATCAGCTGCAAAAACTATATCAAACACAGAAGCTATAGATTTAGCAGTAAGAACAGGAGCAACTATACAATATGACGAAAATTCAGCATCTCCATTTTTCAACTATTATGATAGTTTAGGGAGAGGTCATGTTGTATGGTTTGAAGATGCTAGAAGTATAAATGAAAAATTAATGCTTATAAATAGATACAATCTGGGAGGAGTAAGCTACTGGACTATATCAAAATATTTTCCACAAAATTGGCTTATTTTAAATTCATTATATGATGTGAAAAAAGTTATTTAATTTTATTAAAATCCTTGGAAAAAATCATTAATTTCCAGGGATTTTAGTATTTATTCTCCTATTCATTATAAAATAATGTGGTTTTAGTGTATAATTATATCTATATTGGTAAAGTTTAAGTAGAATAATACAGGGAGGGATGAATTTGAAGAGAAAGAAATTTTTTATCATGTATATGATTATATGCATTTTTGCATTGATTAGAGTTAATCATGTAAGTGCTTTAGATGCAAAATATTCCGATGTAGATGTAGATATAGATAAAACATGGACAGTAACTTTTAGTGATAAACTAAGTTATGATACAGCAGTAAAACTTATTAAGGTTACAGATGAAAATGGAGAAAAGGTAAGTTCTAGATTAGAGCTTAAAAATGACGGAAAAACAGTAAAAGTAAAAGCTCCTATAAGAGGATATATACAAGGACAAGTATATTCTTTAAACATAGAAAAAGGAATATATTCTAAAGATAAAAATAAAAAATTAAAGGAATCTAAAAAGGTGGATTTTAAAGTGAAATGTGAGAATCCTTTTAAAAATATGACTAATATAGAAAATGGCAGTACAGTAAAAGCTATAAAGGGTAAAAAATACATATTTGATAAAATGCAAAAATTTTCTCATTCAAAAGGAAAGACATTAGAGGAAAATGGATGGAAATTAAAAATTATACAGTACAATAAGTTAAAAGATGTGAGAGGGCTTATTACAAATACTTCTAATGCAGAAAATATAGAACTACCATTTAAATTAAATGGATGGATTGGAGTTTGCGTTGGATATTTGAATGATACAGAAGAAATAACTTTAAAAGTTAAAGATAAAAATATAGGAAATACTTATATAAATTATAATTATAAAAAGAATAGAAAAAACAAATATATTAATGAAGCTTTTGTTTTTGCAAATGATTTTAAAGATGACATTGTAGAAATATGCCCTAAAAAGGGAAAAAGCACTAATATAGCATATATAAAGTTAGTATCATTAAATAATGATCAAATCAAAGCTTACAATGAAAAAAAATATGATGTAGATAGTAATTTAATGTATGATAATGATGGGTTTACGGATTTCTTTTGGGGAAGGTATCCAACAGTAGAATCTTTAGAAAGTTTACCACTAAATTTAGTAACAAAATTAGATTCCCATGAATTAAATTGGACACTTGGTACTACAGGACTTTTAAATTACAATAGTAAGTATGCAGGAGATGCCTTTGAAGATTTTTATAAATACCAATATGAAGTAAGAGAAGGGGATAAACTTGCAAGGAAACAAATATTGAATATACTAAATACATCAGGAAAATCAACACTAGGAGTTGTAGTAGACAAGGGAAAAACATTAGGAATGAAAGTAAATGCATGTTTAAGAATGAATACATTTTATCCAAATGACTACACAAGATTTTTAAATGGTTCCATGTATGAAGATTTTGATGATTGTCATCAAAATGGAGGATATATGTTAAGTTATTACTATCCTAAATATAGAAATTATATATTAAATGTACTAAAGGAAGTTGCATCTACAAAAAATGTTGATGGTATAACATTAGATTTTTGTAGATACCCATATATTATGGGAAGTGAAGCTACACTAGAAGAAAAAATAGATATAATGAATTACTTTATGAGTAAGGTTAGACAGGATATACCTTCAAAAAAAATATCTGTAAGATTTCCTTATCTAGATCCAAAGTCATATGGACTCGACGTTGAGACTTGGGTTAAAGAAGGATTAGTGGATAGAATAATACCATCTGTAATTTCATATGAAGATTTTTTTGATGTAAGTAAATATGGAAAACTGATTGATGGAACAGATATAGAATTATATCTTGGAATATCAGCAAATGTAGAAGGTGGAGACGCAATAAAAGGTTCTGAAAGTTTAGATGAAGACGGAAAGTTACCAGGAAATAAATATTTAACATCAGAAGAATATATTTATAGAGCTTATGAAGGATATAAAGAAGGTGCAAAGGGAATATTCATGTTTAACACATTAAATGCACTGGATGTTGAAAAAGATGTATCGCCTATGTATAAATTAATAGGAAATAAAGCTAAAGTAAATAAGTGGTATAAACTAGAATACGAATCTTATTTAATTAATTATAAAGTAGATTTATATATGTAATAAAAAAGCTAAGGAAAAATCCTTAGCTTTTACTATCTTGTTCTTTAATAAGACCTTTTCTATATGCAATTAATAACATTTCAAGTTCTTCTATTTGTTTCTTTAGATCTTTTCCTATATCTGTATCAGCTACTCTTTTTCTAGATACAACTTGTTCAAGAATAATTGTTGAAGATAAAATATCTTTTTCTTCCTCAATGGCTTTTCTAATAGAAGAAAAAGGTTCATGAGAACTTAAAAGCAGTCCATATGAATTATATATTAAAGTATATCCTGCGATTCCAGTTTCAGGTTGATATGCTCTACAAAAACCACCATCTATAACTAAAAGTTTACCATTAGCTTTAATAGGATTTTCACCAGCTTTAGTTTTAACAGGAATATGTCCATTAATTATATGAGAGCAATCAGGATCAAGTCCAAATTCTTTTAATATATTTATAACAACGTCTTCATTTGATCTATACTTGTAGTAAGGATTTCTATATTCAATATGAGTACCCTTATCATCTATAAAGTATCTTTCAAGAGTAGTCATTCTTAGTTTACCAAATTCAGGTGAATTAGGCCCACACCATAAATACCAAACCATATCAAGTGCAAACTTTTTAGCTTTAGAGCCTTTTTTAAAGAAAAATGATTCTCTTGCAAGTGAGTCAAACTTATCTAAAAGAGATTTTCCTTTATACCTAGTTCCGTTAATTGATATTTCTCTAAATGTACCATCCTCGTTAAGAGGAATACATCCATGATATAATAAATTTGAGTTATAAACTAGATACATAGATCCTTTACTGTATATAAAACGAATATGTCTTTGAAGTTTTTCACTATTTACAAAAGAACGAGCAAGTTTTTTTATTAAATCGTCTTCGCTTTCTGTTAATTTATAAGGATTTTTTGGATCTATAGTAGGAAAATAAGTATCGTTTAATTTATAAATCTTCCCACTAAGATTAATAGTACCTTTTTCATAATCAATTTTATCTAGTAGTAACTGGTCGTCCATTTTAAACTCAGAGTGATTTTGTATAATTTGTCCTTGAAGTTTAAATTGGATTATAGCAATTGCCTTATGCATTTTAGATATTAAATTAAGTTCATTTTGAGTAAGTTCCTTATTAATAGTTTTTGGAATAAAGCTATTACAAGGATCATTTTCATAAACATCCATGGCGAATGTAGCTAGAGGAAGTAAATTTATACCGTAACCGTCTTCAATTGTATTCAAATTTGCATATCTTAGAGAAATTCTAAGAACATTACATATACAAGCCTCGGAACCAGCAGCAGCACCCATCCACAAAATATCGTGATTTCCCCATTGTATATCAACTGAATGGTGCTTCATTAATTCTTCCATTATAATCTCAGCACCAGGACCTCTATCGTAAATATCCCCTATAATATGAAGTCTATCAACTACTAGTCTTTGAATTACCTTTGAAATAGCAGTTATAAATTCAGGTGCTCTATCAATATCAATAATGGTAGAAATTATACCATTATAATACTCATGCTTATTAATTGTTCCATCGTGTTCGTGAAGTAATTCTTCTATTATATAAGCAAAATCGTGAGGAAGAGCTTTTCTAACTTTAGAACGAGTGTACTTAGAAGATACTACTCTGCAAAGCTCAATAAGTCTGTATAAAGTTATTTTATACCAATCACTTAAATCCTTTTCAGACTGCTTAATAAGCTCCAGCTTTTGTTCAGGATAATAAATAACTGTAGCTAAAGTTAGTTTTTCGCTATCCCTAAGAGAATTTCCAAAAACATCATCTATTTTACGTTTAATAACACCAGAAGCATTTTTAAGTACATGAGTAAAAGATTCATACTCTCCATGAATATCACTTAAAAAGTGTTCGGTACTTTTAGGTAAATTTAATATAGCTTGTAAATTTACGATTTCGGTACTGGCAGAAGAGATGTTTGGATATTGATTAGCTAGTAATTTTAAATATCTTAAATCTTTTTTTATTAAATCTAAATTGTTTTCGTCACAGAAGGTCATCCCATTTCCTCCCCCTATAAAATATTGACCTATCATATTATATCATATTATTTCATTTATAAAAGATTCAATATATTAATATATATTATTAAAAATAAATAATACTCAATTTAAAAGTAAAAATACAAATAATATAGCTTATTTGTCGTATGTTTTGTAATTATTATACCATAATTGAAAAATATAAACAGTAAGGTTAAAACTATAAATATTGTGATAAAATTAGTATATAGCTAAAGGAGGATATTCATGAAAATATTGATTATAGAAGATGAAGAAAGAATGAGAAAACTACTAAGAGATTATTTTAATCGAAGTGAATTTTCTGTTTTGGAAGCAGAGGATGGAGTAAAAGCTTTAAAAGTTTTTAAAGAAAACTCTGTTGATATAGTTATATTAGATATTATGATACCTTATTTAGATGGATGGACAGTATGTAAAAGCATAAGACAAAATTCAAAAGTTCCAATAATAATGCTTACAGCTAAAGGTGAAGAGGAAGATAAACTTTTAGGATATGAACTTGGAGCAGATGACTATGTGACAAAACCATTTAGTCCCAAAGTATTAGTGGCAAAGGTTAAAGCATTACTAAAAAGAAGTGTAGTGGAACAAAAAGAAACTAATATAAAAAATTATAATGGACTTGAAATAAATAAACTTTCAAATGAGGTGAAAATAGATGGAGATATAGTAAACTTATCTCCTAAAGAGTATGATTTATTAATATTTTTTGCAAATAATATAGATATTGTATTAAGCCGTGATATTATTTTAGATAAAGTATGGGGATTTGATTATGAGGGAGGACTTAGAACAGTAGATACTCATGTAAAAAGACTTCGGGAAAAACTTAAAGAAAAAGCGAAGTTTATAGTTACAGTAAGGGGAAAGGGATATAAATTTGAGGTGGACTAAATAATGAAAAAATCTATTATGAAAAAAAGTATAACATTAAAGCTATTTATGACAACAGTTACATTTTTTATATTATTCATAACAACTCAACTTTTATTTCAATCTTTGTTTTTTCAAAGTTTTTATACAAATAGAAAGATTACTAGACTAAAAGATAATTTCAAGGTGTTTGAGAGAAAGTACATTGTGAACTTTGGAAATTCAGAAGCTACTCTTGTTAATATAAGAAAATTTGAACACGATAATAATGCAAAAATAGTTATATTAGAAAGTAATGGACTTTTAAGCTATATAACAGACAGTAAAGAACAATTGAAGGATACAAACAAGGTTAGTATAATTCAATCTATAATAGAGCAATGGACATCAAATCCAGAAGCCTTTAGAAAAATTCAACAGCAAGGCAAAACAATAACTTATATATTCAATGATAATTATTATAATTTAAAACACATAGTTGCATTAACTCCTGTAGTAATAAATAATCATGCAGGAAAAGTTTTATTTGCAGTATCATCACTTCAGCCAGTAGATGAAGCTGTAAAAGTCATGAAAGATTTTTATATGTATACTTATATAATAGCAGTTATACTAATTTTAATATTATCATTAATATATTCTAAAATGATATCAAAACCTCTTGTAAACCTAAATAATGTGGCACTTAAAATGGCAAAGCTAGATTTCAATGAAAAGTGTGAAACTTCAAGGGAAGATGAAATAGGAAGTCTCGCTAATACTTTAAATTTTTTATCAAATAATTTAAATTCTGCCCTATCATCATTAAAAGAAAGCAATAGCAAGTTAAAAAAAGATATAGAAAGAGAAAAAGAATTAGAAATCATGAGAAAAGAATTTGTAGCGGCAGTATCTCATGAACTTAAAACTCCAATAAGTTTAATTGAAGGATATGCAGAGGGAATAAAGGATAATATATTTGAAGAAGAGGACAGGGAGTACTATATAAATGTAATTATAGATGAAGCTGAAAAGATGGGAATGCTGGTTACAGATATGCTAGAGCTTTCACGACTTGAATCTGGAACATTAAAAATAAATATAAAAAATTTTTATATAAATGATGTAATAAATAATGTAGTTAAAAAATTAAGTAAAATAAATGAAGATAAAAATTCTATAGATAGGATAAATATAATATGTTCCTTGCAAAATGATCTAGAAGTTATTGGTGATGAACTTAAAATACAGCAAGTTATAACTAATTTTCTTACAAATGCCATTAGATATACTAAACCTAAAGATAATGTATATGTTTCAACCAAATTAAAAAATAATAAGATATTAATAGAAGTTGAAAATGATGGGGAGCATATAGAAGAAAAAGAGATCTCAAAGATATGGGATAAATTTTACAAACTAGATAAGTCTAGGAATAGAAAGCTTGGAGGAACTGGACTTGGACTCGCAATAGTAAAAAACATACTAGAGCTGCATAGCAGTGAATATGGAGTAATTAACACAAAAACGGGAGTTAAATTTTATTTTACATTAAATAAAGCATGATTATCTTTAAAATAAAAAGGCTTAGGTGAAAAATCATCTAAGCCTTTTTCCTATGCACTTAAAGTTAAAGTAAGTTTTTTAGTTTTACCATTTCTATTTACTATAACTTCTACTTTGTCTCCAGAATTATGTTTTTGCTTTAATTCATTCATTTCTTGAACTGTTTTAACGGTTTTGTTGTCAAATCTAATAATTACATCTCCAGGTTCAATTCCAGATTTTTCAGCAGGACTAAATTCTTGAACTTGTTGAATATAAATTCCAATAGGAAGATTAAATTGTTTTGAAATCTTAGAATCAATATCACGACACATAATTCCTATTGTAAGTATAGGTTTTGTAAGATTTTGAATTTGTGGTTTTACAGCATTAATAGGAATTGCAAATCCCAGTCCTTCAACTTCACTTCCACCTATTTTTGCACTATTTATACCTATTACTTGACCGTACATATTTACAAGAGCTCCACCACTATTACCAGGATTTATAGCTGCATCTGTTTGTATAAATTTTTGTTTTTCACTTCCAACAGATACCTGCCTATTTACAGCACTTATAACTCCAGAAGTTACAGAACCTAAAAATTGTTTTCCAAGAGGATTACCTATTGCAATAGCGGGATCTCCTACTTGAATACTATCAGAATCACCAAATTGAGCTACAGCAGGAACTTTCACTTTTTCAGTAAGTTTTATAACAGCAAGGTCCATTGGAGCATTATAATTTATTACTTTTGCAGGTATTTCCTTGCCTTCTTTTCCATTATTAAAAATAACAGAAATTTGTTTTGCACCTTTTATAACATGATAATTAGTTAATATATATCCATCTTCACTAAATATAATTCCAGAACCCATTCCTTCTTGAGCTTCAGGGAAACCGAACATATCTAAAGATGAAATACTTTTAGTTGAAACTCCAACAACAGCAGGACCAACTTGCTTTGCAATATTAGATACAGACATAGCAACGGGAGCTGCACTAGGCTTGTTGGTAGAAGGAGTGTTTGGAGTTATATTTTCTGTAGAAGTTTTGTTATTGTAATACTTAATTGTGGCTATAGTAGATAATGTACCTCCAAGAGAAGCTGATAACACTCCAACTAAAATATAAGAAAGTATTTTCTTTCCAAAGCCTCTTTTCTTTTTTACATCTATAAATTCATTTTCGTTATAATCACTATTCATAGCTATTCCCCCTTAAAATTATTAATGATCTACTGTAACTTTATAATAATATACATTTGTTACAACTATGTGACAAATAAAATATTACTCATTTAGAAGTATAGCGTTGATCTCCCCACCTATTAAAATAATAATAGAGGATAAAAATAACCATACAAGAAGAACTATGACAGCTCCAATACTTCCGTAAAGCCTTGAATAATTAGCAAAGTTATCAACATAGAAGGAAAATCCAAGAGAAACTATAATCCATCCTATAGTTGCAAAAATAGCTCCTGGAAGAACATCTTTAAATGTTAGCTTTCTACAAGGAGTAATCTTATATACTATAGCAAATATAATAATCATAAAAATTAACATAACAAAATATCTAAGTACATTCCATATAAAATATAAACTAATGGGAAGAGAAAGCATTGTTATTATTTTAAGTCCTATTATATTTCCAAGTACCAAAATAAAAAGAGAAAATATAATTAAAAAGGTAAGTATTACAGTTGATATAATTCCCATAAATTGAATTTTAATAAAAGAACGTTCTTCTTCTTCTCCATAAGCTTTATTTAATGCTCTTATTACTGCTTTAAATCCATTTGAAGCTATCCATATGGTTATTATAAAACTGAAAGATAATAAGTTCACATTACTAGCTTCAAAGGTTTCATTTAAAATAGAGTAAACTAAATTATAAGCACTATCTGGAATTATATTTTTTAATGTTATTATAATTCCTTCGCTTTGAAGAGAACTAAAACTTGCTACAGTAAATAAAAAAATCAAAAAAGGAAAAAAGGAAAGAAGTAAACTATATGCAAGTTGAGAGGCAAGTGCAAAGATTTCATCTTTTTTTAATTTATACAATAACTTAAATATAATCTTTTTATTTTTCAATCTATTCAAAATTTTAACTCCTTAATAAATTTATTGGTGATTTCTACTATATATAAGAATATAACAGAAATACAATTTAAATGCATCTAAAGGAGAATTAAATAAAAATAAAGTAAATAAAATAAAAATATACTTTCATATATTAAATATATAAATAAGATCATAAATATAAAAAAAGTGTTATGTAGTATTGCATTTTATGGTAAAATAGTTTAAAATCAATTCGATAAGGAAATATTTATATAAAATATTATATTATTTTACCAACGTAATATTAATTTACCTTAAAAATAGGTATGTGTATTATTAATATGAATAAAAAACCAATACATATTTTAAATATATTTCTAAAATTATAATTTTAAAGGCAACTGTAGTAACATTTACCAAGTATAAATTATTTATTTTTTGTTGATAAATGGTACGAAAACCTATATAATAATAATTGTATTCAATATGGTAACATAGTTTTAATATTCTTTTATATGAAATTTAATCTTTTTAAAGAAAATATATACAATATTTTATTTTGAATACAAACAGTATCTTAATATAATATTAATATTTTTACCAATAAAAATATTAATATTCATAGATACCTAAAAAAGTTAATAATTTTTTATTATTTTATAAATAAATTATCAAATGGGAGGGAACGAAAGTGATAAAAAGAAAAATGAGCTTACTTCTATCAGCTGTTGTAGTTGCATCAGGAGTAGGAATGGCAACACCAGCATTTGCTGCAAATGCCGCTAAACAATTACCAGCTATAAGCTATATAGCTCCAGAACACACTATTGCTACTGACAATGTACCATTTACATTTGCATTAGAAGCTGCAAATTATGAAGGTGATGTTCAATACAGAATATTTGTTCAAAAAGACGGTGGAAAGTGGACAGAATTAACAGATGGATATACTAAAGCTGTTAATGCAAAAGTACCATACATTCCACAAGTTAAAAAGAACTTATCAGCAGGAAAGTACAAAGCTTCAGTTTGGGTTAAAAGAGCAGAAGTTAAAGAAGGAACTCACAAAAATTCTTTAGGTTCATATGATACTTATTATGTTAAAAACTTCTCAATTGGAACTGCTAAATCTTTAGCAAACAGAGTAGACTTAAATGATTTAGAAATCAAGGATACTTACAAAGTAGGAGAAAAAGTAAATCTTAAATCTAAAGATGGATATCAATATAAATTACACATCTATGATCCATCAGCTAAAGTAAGAAGAGATGGTTGGAAAATAGATAAAACTTATGAAACTGGTGATGCAACAAGCTATACATTCACAAAACCAGGAAAATACTTAGTTGATGTTTGGGGAATGACTAACAAATCTTCAGATGCTGCTAAAGCTCAAGGTTATGATGGATGGAAATTAAAAGTTGTAACAGTTGAAGAAAACAAAGAAGAAGATGTTAAAGCTACTATCAAAATAGAATCAGGAATAACTGCATTTGATAGATATGTTAAAGCAACATTAAATGTTAGTGATCCAGAAAACTATGAAGTAACAGTTTGCGGTAAAAAACTACAATATGTAGATAAAAACGGAAGCAAGTTCTTCCAAGGAGTAGTAACTGAAACAGATGAAAAAGAAATTAATTCAAAAGTTGTAATCAAAAAAATAGGAGAAAAAGTTGAAGTGCCAAGCTTCAAAGTTGCACCTATTGAAGCAGGAATAACTGCATTTGATAGATATGTAAAAGTAACTTTAGATACTAAAACTCCAGAAAAATTTGATGTAACAGTTTGCGGTAAAAAACTACAATATGTAGACAAAAACGGAAACAAGTTCTTCCAAGGAGTAGTAACTGAAACAGATGAAAAAGAAATCAATTCTCATGTTGTAGTTACTGTAAAATAATTAAATAAAAATAGTAGACCATTTAGTTAGAAACTAAATTATTAAAATAAATATTAATCAAAGGGTATTTTTAGGGAGGTAAAAAATAATGTCAAATAATAAGACAATTAAAGTATTTTCTTCTACAGCAGTAGCAGGAATGATAGCTGCAGCAATGATGTCTTCACAAGCATTTGCAGCAGTTGATGCATATTCTGTTAAGGTTGGAGATCAAGTATATAAATATGAAAAAGCTCAACTTGAAAAAGCTTTTTTAGATTCAAAAACTGGTGAAAAATCTGCATTATATGAAGATTTCACAAAGAAATTAGGAGAAGCTAAAGGATTTTATGCATTCAATGATACAAAAAACGGATATGTAGATTACTCTTCAATTGAAGCTAAATTCTTAGAAGCTAAAGGTGCAAACCAAAAATTTGATCTTGATGGATTCACTGAATCAAAAGATGCTAAAATCGTAAAAGTTGAAACTGTTAAAAAAGCAGTAGTAAACAAAGATGGAAAAGTTGAATATATAACTGAAGGTGAAGATGAAAAAGCTTCACTAGATGTAACTTCAGTTGAAGTTTTAAGTGTAAAACAAGTTAAAATAAACTTTAACAAAGTTGTTAAAGATCAAGATAAGATAGATGATATAGAAGATGAAAGTAACTATACTATCTATAATGATGAAGATAAAGAACTAAAAAATGATCCAATAGATAAAGTGGAAATGAGTAAAGATAGAAAATCTGCTATTATGACTTTTAAAGATAAGTTCGATGCAGACAATGGCAACAAGTTCATTGTTCCATCAAACTCAGATGATGGAATTAAGAATCAAGAAACTTACAAAATAGAATTTGATGACAATATTACTGGAAAAGAATTTACTAAAAAAGTTAAATTTAATGATTTTGACTTTACAAAGATAGAATCAATGGAAGTTGTTGGTTCAGACTCAATCAAAATCAAATTCTCAAGACCAGTAAGACCAGTTAAATTAGAAGATGGAGTTCCAGTATTAAATGATGATGACGTAAAAATAAATGATGATAATATATCTGTAAGTAAAATAGAATTGTCTAACAATAATACAGAAGCTACTATTAAAGTAGGATATACTTTAAAAGATGGACAAAAATTAAAGATAGAACCAAAAGGTTCATCAATAGTAGATTACTCTGGATATGGAGTAAGAAGTGATGCTAAAGACATCGTAGTTAAAAAGAATACTGCAAAACCTGAAGCAGTAGGATATAAAGATGTTAAAAAAGGAAAAGTTACTTTAATATTTAACCAAGACATCAAATTTGATGGAAGTGATGCTAAAATAATGGCATTCGGTGGATTAGATACTGATGATATTTTTGAAGATGGAGATATCAAAGAATGGTCTAAAATCTCTAATATGGTAGGAGAAAAGAAAGACAAAGATTACTATCATACAAATGATACAAATGGAGCTTATGCAGCTAAGATAGATGGAAAAGAATTAACTTTATATTTCAATGAAGATTTATATGGTTTACCATCAACTAGTGCTGAAATTAATGTTAAATCTGATAAATTAAAGAATCTTTGGGATGAAAAGAATGAAAAAATAGTTAAAACTGTTAAGAGAACAGTAGATGAAACAAAATTAGCTGTTAAGTCAGTTGAAGAAGATAAAGATAATGCAAGTAAGATAGAAGTTAAATTTAACAAAGAAGTAAGCACAAAAACAGCTGAAAAGACTTCAAACTATGAATTAAGAGATGAAGATGGTAAGAGAGTAAATATCTCAAGTGCTACAAGAGATACTAAAAAGAAAGTTGTAATTCTTACATCTAAAGACTTAAGCTCAGGAAAATACACTTTAACTATTAAAGATGTTGAAGATGTTGATGGAAAAGCAATCGAAAAAGTAAGCAAGAAATTTAGTGCAACAGAAAAAGATGCTAGAAAATCTTCAGATTTAACTGTTAACTTATACAATCCAGGAAAGAACGATCAAAGAATAGTTGTAGATTTTGATACACAAATGAGAGCTAAAAAAGATTCTACATCAATAGACACTAAGACTAATTATACATTAGTTGCTAAAAATGGTGATGAAGAAGTTAAAGTATTTAACGGAAAATCTTCTGTATTATTAAGTACTTTATACAATTCAACTGTTAAGTCTATCCAAGGGGATAACAAAGCAGAAATAACAATACCATACAAAAAGAATAAAGATGATTCTTATGACTTTACAAAGAAAAACGGAAAATATCATATAGATGGAAAAGAATTTGATACTTTAGAATTGCACGTTGGAAAAGTAGAAGATGTAGATGGAAATGTAAATCCTACAGAACTTGTAAAAACTGTTGATGGTGCAAGCTATGTTGATATTAAAGAAGAAGATGGCGAAATCTTAGCTAGAGCTATTTCAACTGATAAGATTCAAGTTACATTTGATGATAAGTTAGATTTCAAGAGCAAGGATTTATATATTGAAGATGAAGATGGAAATAAAGTAAAAACTTCAAGTACAGATCCAGATTCTAAAGATGGAAAAACAACTGTTACTATAACTTTAGATAAAAACCAAAAAGGTAGCGAAAATGAAAAATATGATGATAACAAAGATCACGTATTAACTTATGATGCTAAATTTAACGGTAAAAAGATTTATGTTCGTACAGTTAAACAAGACGAAATAAAATCTAAAAATGATTATGATGCTCAGTTAAGAGGTGGAATAAAACAAGAAGTAATAGATGCTATAGCACCTGCTTTAATTGATAACTCTCAAAGAGAAGACGAATTCAAATATTTAGGAAATGACAAATTTGGTAAGAGTGATAACACTAACCAAGCTGTTGAATACAAGAGAGTTGAAGGTTCTGATGAAGCACAAATCGTATTAACATTCGAGGAAGCTATTAAGCCTGAAAGTTTAAGTAATAATACATTTACATTAGATCAAGATGGTGATTTTGCTTCAGTTAGAGTTAAGAAAGTGACTGCAAAAGGCAACAAAGTAATGATTGATGTTACTGGATTAAAAGAAGTGGATGAGACAGATTCCACATTTGGAGAAAACTTCGAAGTAATCCAAAATCAACCTATAGCTGATATGTCTTCAATCAACAGAGGACAAGGAAATCAAGTAAGTGGAATAAAAACTCAAGTTGGTGAATTTTATAATTTAGAGAAAGCAGAAACTATAAGTTCAGTTGAAGAAGTTGTTAAAGCAGTAGCAAATGATAAAATAAGTGTAGCTATTGATAGCACTAAACAAGAAATAACTGTAGCTTCTAAAGATGGAAAAGAAACTGAAAATATAGGAGAAGTTAAACTTACTTTTAAAGAAAATACTACTATAAGTGAAGTGAAGGCAACTAAGGATGGAAAAGCTGTAGATTTAAGTGAATACTTTAAAAATAATTCAAAAGAAGCAAAAGAATTTAGTTACAATTTTTCAAAAGATTCATTTAAGTCTTTAAAAGAGGTAGCAGATAAAGTTACATTAAAAATTAATGGTGTAGATTATACTATTAATTTTGCTAAATAATTAGCAATTTAAACCCAGAGCAAATATAAACTAGCTTATAGCTAGTTTATATGCTCGGTTTTATAACCTAATTACCACTAAATATAGATTGGTATAATTCAAGAAATTAAATTATAATTGAATAAGAATATAATAGAGCGGGTTCTTATTCAGCTATTATACGGATGAACGGAATTTAAGTAATTAACATTTCAAAATTCAAGCACATCAAATAAAATCAAATCACAAACAAATAATGGTCAGATCTTATCACTGACATTAGAAAAGATGCTAGTTCTTAGCATCTTTTCTTTTTTAATCGGTGTTAGGAACTAGCTGAAAAAAGTAGAAATGTATAAGCATAATAAAAACTATTGGATTAAATATCTAATAGTTTTTATTATGCTTTAAATTTAAAACATAAAATATATCCAAAATGTTCCTACAAAATTTAAAAGAAATCACGATAACTTAAGTACATAAAAATATAATTAGGAGGACGAAAAATGGAGATTAAGAAGTTCGTAAGGGTATTGTCTGTAGGAGCGATATTAGGTGGACTTGTGTCAGTTGGAATACCTATTGATGCAAAAGCCGATATAAATGGTTATACGATTAAAGTAGAAAATGAGATATATTTGTATGACAAATATGAGGTTATGCAAGATTTTTTAAACTATAAAATAGGAAATACGGCTAAACTTTATAATGAATTTAGTGATAAATTTAAAAAAGGAAATGGATTTTATGCATTTAAAGATAGCAAAAAAGGATATATTGATTATGGAATAATAAAAAAGGAATTCCTAAAAACAAAGCACGAAAACAAAGTATTTAATATAGAAGAGTTTGTACAATCTAAGGAATCAAAAGTAATGGAGGTTTCGTGGACAAAAAAAGCTGTAATTACTAAAGATGGACAAATTAAATATGAAACTCCCCTAAATAATGATTCAGATAATAAAAATAATGATGGTGAAAATAAAGAAAACGGTAATAATAGTACAGATAGCAAAGATGTTGTAAATAACGATAATAAGACTTCTGAAAATAGTACAAGCAGTAATCATAAGCATAGACACAAACACAATAGTAGTTCAGTAGTCAAAGAAAATAAGGAAGAAAAAAAGCAGATGTAGTACAAAAAGATGATAAAAAAGATAAAGAAGACAAGCAAAAGCAAGAACAATTAAAAAAAGAACAAGAAGAAAAGATTAAAGCTAAGCAAGTAGAAAAAGAAAAACAAGCTTAGGCTGAAAAACAAAAAGAAGCAGAAGCTAATCAAAAGGAAGCACAAGAGAAAGCAAAGCAAGAGCAATTAAAAAAAGAGCAAGAAGAAAAGATTAAAGCTGAGCAAGAAGAAAAAGAAAAACAAGTTAAAATGGAAGCTGAAAAAGTAAAACAAGAACAGAAAGCAAGAGAAGAAGCTGAAAGAATAGAAAAAGAAAATAATAGATTAATAGAAGAGGCTAAAAACAATATAAATCTTGGAAATTTAACTAATATAAAAAGTAATTTAATATTACCAAACAAAGCTGCTAATGGTGTTCAAATTACATGGAAATCTAGTGATGAATCTGTAATAAAAAATGATGGAACAGTTACAATACCAAGTGCAGATAAAGGAGATAAAAAAGTTACTTTAACAGCAACTTTTACAAAGGATTCATTAACTTCAACTAAAGTCTTTGAAGCTATAGTTAAAGCGGAAGAAAAGATACAAAGTGATCTAAATAAAGACACAATGGATAAAGAAATTTCTATTAATTCATTAAAAAAAGATTCCGAAGGAAACTATATTGCAAATAATCAAGAAGAATTTTATTGTGTTGTTAAAGATGGATTAAGTAAAATACAATCATCTGTAGTTATAAATTTACCAAATTATAAATTTGGACCTAAACAATCTGATGGCAAAAGTAATCCAGATCCACAATATAATTTAGATATAATTAATGAAATACTTATAAAAGATGCAGGAATGGATTTTGGTAAACCAACATCACAATCTTCTATACAAGGAAATGGTCATACTAATAAAATGACTATTAAATTTAATTATAAAAGAGATGTAAATGAAGTAAAAAGACAAAAAAATGCTACAGAAGCTGCTGTTAAAAAGATTATAAAAGAAGTTATAAAACCAGGTATGACTGATGTGGAAAAAGAATTAGCATTACATGATTATGTAGTTAAACATGCAGATTATAATATGGAAGGACTTAAAAAGAATCCAGCAGATTTAGAAGACCATAGTGCATATGGAGTATTAGTTTTAGGCAAAGGTGTATGCGAAAGTTATGCAAAGGCAATGCATTTATTGTTAAATGAAGTAGGTGTAGAGTGCAAGTATGTAACAGGAAATAATGTAGAAGGTAAAAAAAATGGTGGTGGCCATGCTTGGAATATGGTTAAATTAGAAGATGGTTGGTATAACTTAGATGCAACATGGGATGATCCAGTTTCAGATAGAGTTGTAAAGCCAGGAGAAAAAAATCAGTCTGATAATATGCTTCCAGTATTACACACATACTTCAACGTTTCAGATGATGTTTTCAATAAGGATCATAAAAGAGGAGACTTTGAAGAGAAGAATTATCCAAAATGTACAGCAACAAAATATTCTTATGACAACTTAAATGTACCAGAAGAAACATCTGATGGAGTATTAGTTGAAAAAGTAAGGAATATAAGAGAACTAGATGCAAAAATATTAGCTGCATTACAAGCTAAGACATCAAAAGTAGTTCTAAAGTTAAAGAACTTGAATATGGATATTAATGCATTAAGTACGGAAGTGCAAAAAGTATGTCAAGATAATAAGCTTAATTCAGGATATAGTTTATCTTTACAACTAGCAGGAGATTACCTAACTTACAATTTCACTTTTTAGGTATCGGTGCCTGACCCAACCCGAATTTTGTCGTAAATCTTTACAATGCATATATAATTATCCTATAATAGATAAAGTAAGTTTATATTATAACAAACGGAGGATGAAAATATGGCATTTGATAATACTTGTTTTTATTGCACAAAAAGTGAACCACTTGATACACTAATGATAGAAGTTTGTAAGCTTCAAGTTTCAACACTATATCTAATGAAGGATCAAACACACAAAGGAAGATGTGTTGTTGCACTTAATGACCACAAAAAAGAATTATTTGAACTTGGAGAAGATGAAAGATGTATGTACATGGAGGATATTTCAAATGTAGCAAAAGCATTATCAGAATTATTCTCACCAGATAAAATAAATTATGCAGGCTATGGAGATGGAGTGACTCACATGCATTTCCACGTAGTACCAAAGTATAAAGGTGGTCCTGAATGGGGAAATCCATTTAGTGTTTCATTAGAAGATAAAAAAATATTATCTAAAGAAGAATATGATGAAAGAATAAAACTTATATCAAATAAATTAAAATAGTAAAAAGACCAATGAGCTTATATCTCATTGGTCTTTAACTTAAGAGAGGTGAAATTAGAATATGATTGCGTGTATAAAAGTAGCATGGAGATTTTTAACCAAGAAAAAGCTTCAAAGTTTAGTTATAATACTGTCAATTGCAATTGCAGTATCTGTTCAGATATTTATTGGACTTTTAAGCAAAGGACTAGAAAGAACCTTATTGTTTAAAATAGTAGGAAATGCACCACATATTACAGTGTATTCTAAAGATGGAGCAATAAATAGTTGGCAAGAGAAGATAGACAAGCTAACATCTAAAAAAGGAGAAATAGTATCCGCAATTCCAAACGTAGATACCCAAGGCTATGTAAAGCTAAAAGATATTTCAGAACCTATATTAATAAGAGGATTTACTTCGGAAGATGTTAATAAAATGTACAAAATTAAAAGCAAGATATATAAAGGAAAACTATTTCAAAATGAAGGGGAAGCAATACTTGGAAATGATCTAAAAGAAAGACTTGGAGTTAAGGTTGGAGATAAAATAAGTATAACAACACCTTGGGGAAAAAATAAAGAATTTATAGTTACAGGATTTTTTGATTTAGGAAATATAAAGTTAAACAAATCTTGGATAATAACAAATTTAAGTGATGCACAATATTTTGCTGGATTGCAAAAGGATAACAAAATACGTTCCATTGAAATTTCAATAAATAATGTTTATGGAGCAGATAGAGAAGGAAAAATAGTAGAAAAGCTTCTTAATGATAAAGATTTAAAAGTAGAAAATTGGAAGCAGCAAAATAAACTTATTGTAAGTGGATTAATGGGACAAAAGGTATGTACAGTTGTTATACAATTTTTTGTGCTCTTAGCATCTGTACTTAGTATAGTTAGTGTACTTAGTATAAGTGTTGTTCAAAAATATAAAGAAATAGGAATACTGAAAGCAATGGGTATGAAAAACAGTAAAACATCATTAATATTTTTCTTCCAAGCACTATTTATAGGTGTTCTAGGAACCCTAATAGGAATAGCATTAAGTATGCTATATATTAAAGGATTTAATAAGTACATATTAACAGAAGAAGGGGTTCCTTTAGTTAACATTATAATAAGTAGGAATTTTATTTTAAAATCAGCTTTAATAAGTATAATAGCATCAGTATTTGCATCTATATTTCCATCAATTAAATCCTTTAAGTTAAATCCTGTGGAGGTTATAAAAAATGGCTAACATAATAGAACTTAAAAATATAAATAAAACATATGGAAAAAGAGTAAAAACTAAAGTGCTAAAGAATATTAACCTATCAATACAACAAGGATCATTTAATTCAATTATAGGGGCTTCTGGTAGTGGAAAAACTACACTTTTGAATTTAATAGGAACTTTAGACAAGCCATCTAGTGGAGATATATATATAGATGGAAAAATTATTAATAAGGTAAGTAGAAGAACTTTATCTAAAATGAGAAATGAAATTATAGGATTTGTATTTCAATTTCATTATCTTCTTCCAGAGTTTAATGTAATAGAAAATGTATTAATGCCAAGTAAAATAAGAAGCTTTTTTATAGGAAAGAAAAAAAGGCAAAGGGCAGAAAGTCTTTTAGAAATGGTAGGATTGTTAGAATTAAAAAAGAAAAAAGTCTATGATCTATCAGGTGGTCAACAGCAAAGAGTAGCAATTGCAAGAGCACTAATGAATAATCCAAAGATAATTTTAGCAGATGAACCAACAGGAAATTTAGACTCTAAATCATCACAAGATATATACAACTTGTTTAGAAAAATAAACAAGGAGTTTAATACTACTTTTGTAATAATTACCCATGATGAGAGAATAGCAGAAAAAACAGATAGAATTATAAAAATACAGGATGGAACAATAAAAGTTTTGTGATATAATGTTACATATAATTTCTTTGGGAGGGGTAAACATGAATATGAAACATAAATTTCTTGTGGGACTATTATTTTCATTAATATTCATATGTAATGGAAAAGTTTTTGCTAGTGAAAGTTTAATTAAACAAATTGATGCACCTAAAAATCCAGTAGCAGTAGATAAAGAATGGAAGATAAACTTTTCTAAGCAATTAGATAAATCTTCAGTAACAAAAGATGTTATAAAAGTTTTAGATAAAAACGGACAAGCATTGGAAATAAATTTAACATTAAGTTCTGATGAAAAATCAGTTGAAGTAGTTCCTTCAACATCAAAGTATATAAAAGGGGAAACATACTCAATCGTAATTACAAACAAAATAAAAGATAAAACAAATAAACCATTAAAACAAGAAACTAGAATGAGTTTTACAATAGAAAAGGATGCATCAACTGGAAGTGGAGGCTCAAGTTCAGGTAGTTCATCAAGCAGTTCAGGTTCAACTTCTGGAAGCACGGGTAGTATTACAAATGTAGATCCAGCTATTAAAAAAGCGCGTGAAGGTTTAGTTAAAATCAAGCCATTATTGAAAACTGAAAATGAAAAACAGTTAGTAGATTATTTAATAAATACAATTGATGAAAGAGTAAAAAATTCATCATATAAAATTGATAGTAATGATGTAAAGAAGAGATATAGAAGCCTTCCATTAGGAGAGCAAGAAGAATTCAAAAATCTTATTGAGTCAACATTTACTATTGGAGAATTAATGGATATAAGAGAAGCATTAGGAGTTTAAATATTATTATTCATAATATTAAAAGTAAGACTAGTAGAAAGAAAAATCTACTAGTCTTTATTTTTGACTTATTATTGGTAAAATGTTCTAAGAATAATAATGTGTGTATTTATAAAGTTATGGTAAAAACAATCGAAATAAGCTAATATAGTATAAATATTCCTAAGATACAATTTACAATAAGGGATATATATAATATAATTAGTAAATAGAAGAATGATTACCATGGAATTAATAGGTGAAAAATGTTATGATTTACATATATAATTCCAGTTAACTAGAATGGAGGAAGCATAATGGAAGATGAAATAACATTAGATTTGCGTGATCTTTTTTTTGTTTTAAGAAAAAGATTTAAATTAATAGTATCTATTACTTTAATAGCAACAATATTATCAGGTATTATAAGTTTTTTTGTAATACATCCTACATATGAGGCAACATTAAGTGTTTTTATAGGAAAAAATGAAAATGAGCAAAGTCAAAAGATATCATATAATGAATCAGATATTATGATGTATCAAAGACTTGTAAAAACATATGCAACTATTGCCAAAACAAATGACGTTTTAGAACAGGTAATTAAAAAATTAAATTTACATGTTACAACAAAAGAATTAGATAAAATGATAGAAGTAACACCTCAACAGGATACTCAAATAATGGACATAAAAGTTCAAAGTAAAGATCCAGAAAAAGCAAGAAAAATTGCTGAAACTCTTACACCTATCTTTATACAAAAATCTAAAATTACAATACCAAATGGAAATGTTCAAATATTGGACAAGGTTCAAGTTCCAGAAAAACCTGTAAAACCGCATAAAGCTTTAAATATAGCAATAGCCTTTTTCTTAGGACTTATGGTATCTATAGGTTTAGTTTTTGTACTTGAGTATATGGACAATACAATTAAAACACAGGAAGATGTAGAGAAGTGTTTGGATATTCCAGTACTTGGAACAATACCAGATCATTTATCATAAT
Source organism: Clostridium massiliodielmoense (assembly GCF_900176615.1). Classification (GTDB taxonomy): domain Bacteria; phylum Bacillota; class Clostridia; order Clostridiales; family Clostridiaceae; genus Clostridium_H; species Clostridium_H massiliodielmoense. Next base: position 1,168,346 of record NZ_FXLO01000009.1, on the reverse strand, counting down.
AGAGAGAGGAGTTTTTTCATGCTTATTGTAGAAAAAGAACCTAAGTCCATTGCAGCAGAATCATATAGAACTTTAAGGACTAATATACAGTATTCCTCATTCGATAAGGAATTAAAAACAATAATAGTAACAAGCTCAGGGCCTTCAGAAGGAAAGTCTACAACATCAGGTAATTTAGCTTTATCTATGGCTCAATCAGATAAAAAAGTATTATTAATAGATTGCGATCTTAGAAAACCTACAGTACATAAAAAGTTTCATATATCTAATGAAAAAGGATTATCTAACTATTTAGTTGGGGAAGTTTCTTTTGAAGAAGTAGTAGTTAATTATAATGAAAATTTATATTTGCTTCCGGCAGGAACTATTCCGCCTAATCCATCAGAAATGGTAGCATCTAAGAAAATGAAAAAATTCTTGGAATCTTTAAAAGAAAATTTTGATTACATTGTTATAGATACGCCACCAGTAATTGCTGTTACAGATGCACAAATATTATCCACAATAGTAGATGGTGTACTTCTTGTAGCTGCTTCAGGACAAGCTGAAAAGGAAGCTGCTATAAGAGCAAAGGAACTTTTATTAAAAGTAAAAGCAAATATATTAGGGGTAGTACTAACTAAGGTTCCTTTAAATGAAGGAAAAGGATACGGGTATAGTTATTATTACTATTACGGAGATGAAGATGAAAAGAGCAAGAAAAGGAGAAAAAGTAAAAAATGATAGATATTCATTGTCATATACTTCCTGGTATTGATGATGGATCAAAGAATATAGATGTTTCTCTTAAAATGCTTAGAATAGCGGAGGAGGATGGGATTAGTAAGATAATCGCAACTCCTCATTTTTATAGAGGACACTATGAAAATGAATATCAGGATGTAGTTAAAAGTGTAGAAGAATTAAATAAATTGGCTTCTGAGAACAATATTAATGTAGAAGTATTACCTGGGCAAGAAATATATTTAGATAATTATACTCTAAAGCATTACAAAGAAGGAAAACTAAAAGGACTTAATGATGCTAAATATATGTTAATTGAATTTTCAATGATGGATTATCCTAAAGATGCATTAGACATAATATATGAATTAAAACTACAAGGAATAAAACCAATAATAGCTCATCCTGAAAGATACATATATGTACAGGATGATTTAACTATACTAAATGACTTTATAAATGAACAATGTTATTTTCAACTAAATGCAGGAAGTATAACGGGAGTCTTTGGTAAGAAGGCGCAAAAAACTTCTATGAAACTCATTGAATATGGAGTTTGTGATTTTGTTGCATCAGATGCTCATACTACAGGAAGAAGATCACCAAAATTAAAGGAAGCTTTAATGACTATACATAATAAAAATAAAAGTCTTTATGAAAAACTAATTGCAAATAATTCCAAAATATTAAACGATGACGAAATATGTTATACAACTAAAAAAATCAAAGTAAAACGAAGATTTTTGGGGATTTTTAAGAGAAAATAATATATAAATAAATCTAATTATAAAATATATTATAGAGCGAATTGTGGTTGTATAACAAAAATGTTTAAAAAATTATATTGTTAATAATTATAGATGTGCTTAACAAAAGGATGAAGGGAGGTATAAGATGGGGGAACTAAATTTAAACGAAAAAGTTAAAATTGAAAGTCAATTTAAAAAGAGCAAGTGCTATTTTTTTACAAAAAGAATAATTGATATGGTTGGGGCTTTGTGTGGAATTATAATTTTATTACCTATAATATTAATAACTGCTATAGCTATAAAATTGGATTCAAAAGGACCTGTTTTTTTCTCACAAGATAGGGTAGGTAAAAATGGAAAGGCGTTTAAAATGTATAAATTTAGATCAATGATTATAAATGCAGAAGAAGTTTTATATAAACTTAAGGAGAAAAATGAAATGTCTGGTCCAATGTTTAAAATGAAAGATGATCCTAGGGTAACGGGAGTAGGAAAATTCATAAGAAAAACGAGCATAGATGAGTTGCCTCAACTTATAAATGTATTAAAAGGTGAAATGTCATTAGTAGGACCACGTCCTAATTTGCCAAGAGAAGTAGAACAATTTACAGATTATCAGAGACTAAAGCTTCTAGCAAAACCAGGACTTACTTGTTATTGGCAAGTAAGTGGAAGAAATAATATTGATTTTGAAGAATGGATGGAGCTTGATATTAAGTATATAAAAGAAAGAAGCACTTGGACTGATATAAAACTTATATTTAAGACTGTGGGAGTACTTTTTGGAGATGAAAATGCTGCTTAGGAAGGTGAGGATATGAAGAAAATAAAGATAATAACTATATTTGGAACAAGACCAGAGGCTATAAAAATGGCTCCTTTAGTTAAAAAATTAGAAGAATGTGAATACATAGATTCAAAGGTGTGTGTAACAGCACAACATAGAGAAATGCTTGATCAAGTTTTGAATTTATTTAGTATAAAACCTGAGTATGATTTAGATATTATGAAAGAAAGACAATCGTTAACAGGGGTAACTTCTAGGGTACTTAAAGGGTTAGAAGAAGTGTTTATAGAAGAAAAGCCAGATATGATCTTGATTCATGGAGATACAACTACAACATTTGCAGGAGCATTAGCTGCTTTTTATCAAAAAATAAAAGTAGGACATGTTGAAGCCGGACTCCGTACCTTTGATAAATATTTTCCGTATCCAGAAGAGATGAATAGAAAGTTAACGGGTTCTATTGCAGATATTCATTTTGCACCTACTAATCAATCAAAACAAAATTTATTAAAAGAAGGAATAGATGAAAAATTAATATATGTAACAGGAAATACAGTTATTGATGCTATGAATACTACAGTAGAAAAAGATTATAGGTTTAAAACGGAAGAACTTAATAATATAGATTATAAAAATAAAAAAGTAATAATGGTAACTGCACATAGAAGAGAAAATTGGGGTGAAGGCATAGAAAATATATGTAAATCACTTAAATGCATAGTTCAAAATAATAAAAATGTAGAAATAGTTTATTTAGTACATTTAAACCCAGTTGTAAAAGATGTTGTAGAAAAACATCTAAAAGGAATAGAAAGAGTGCATTTATTACCTCCACAGGATACAAAGGAAACTCATAATCTAATGAATAAGTGTTATATGGTTATGACTGATTCTGGGGGAATTCAAGAAGAAGCACCACATTTAGGGAAACCTATTTTAGTACTAAGAGATGTAACAGAAAGACCGGAAGCTGTAAAAATGGGTGCTGTAAAGTTAGTGGGAACAAACTTTAATAGTATAGTTGATAGTGCTGAAGTTTTAATAAATAATGCAGAAGTTTACAAAAAAATGAGTGAAGCTGTTAATCCATATGGAGATGGAAAAGCTTCAGATAGAATAGTTCAAGCTATACTATGTTATTTTAACTTAAATAATATTGATAAATTAGAAGAATTTTTATTAAGTTAAAATAAGGTGAAAAGAGGGGGAGAAAGATGGAATTATTTAAAAGTAAGAATACAAATATTGAAAAGATAAAGAGTTTAAATGAAAATATAAAAGAAAATTCTATTAATAAAAAAGTCTGTGTATTTGGACAGGGATTTGTTGGATTACCCTTAGCATTGAGCTTTGCTTTAAGAGGGTGTAGTACTATAGGAGTTGATATAGATGATATTCTTGTGGCTAATACCAATAAAGGGTTAACGCATCATACAGAAAAGTTTTATGATGTAACTATACAAGACATATTAAAAATACAATTAGAAGAAAAAAGATATAAGGCAACAATAGAGGCGGAAGAGGCAGTTAAAGAATGCAATAACATAATTGTAACTGTAGGTATTCCAATAAAAGATGGTAAATACATAATGGATTATTTAGAAGCTGCTTGTGTGGCTATAGGAAAAAATCTGAAAAAGAAAGATTTAGTAATTATAAGAAGTACAGTTATACCAGGAACTACAGAAGATTTTGTACTTCCTATATTAGAAAAAGAATCAGGAATGAAGGCTGGAAGCGACTTTTATCTTGCTTATGCATCTGAAAGAATTGCAGAAGGAAATGCCTTTGATGAATTTGCAAATATGCCAACATTAGTTGCAGGTATAAATAAAGATAGTTTAGATAGGGCAACTGAGGTATTATCTATAGTTTGTAAAGCGGAAGTAGTACCGGCTACTTGTATAAAAGCTGTTGAAACTTCTAAAGTATTTGAAAATGTTCAAAGAGATGTAAATATTGCTATGTCTCAAGAATTTGCAAGATTTACAGAGGCTCTTGGTATAGATATATTTGAAGTTATAAAACTTGCCAATACTCATAAAAGAGTTAATCTTTTAACTCCAGGGCCAGGAGTTGGGGGATACTGTATACCAAATGCTTATCATTACATTGCACCAAAAGCTAATGAATTGGCAGTTGATATGGATATATTAAATCTTTCAAGAGAAAAAAATGCACAACTTCCTGAGTTTATAGTTAATAAAACAGAGGAATTATTAAAAGATGTAAATAAAGAATTAAAAGGTTCTAAAATAGCAGTTTTTGGACTAGCTATGAAGGATTATTCTAATGATGATAGAATAAGTCCACCAATTGATATATGTAAATTATTATTAGAAAGAGGAGCTAATGTTGAGGCATTTGATCCAGTAGTTCCGACAAGTTATGATTTTAAAGTGGATACACAAGATGAAGCTTTAAAAGATGCAGATGCAGTGCTTATATTAACAAAGCAACACGCAATAAACTTTAATTATTGTGAGCATATGTCAAAGATGATGAAAGATAAACCAGTGTGTATTGATACTAAAGCAGTAATAAGTCAAGTTGAGGCTAAAAAATACGGAATTAGATGTTGGAGAATATAGGGCGTTATGCAATATAAATATGTATTTCATGTTCATACTGAATATTCACCAGATAGTGATATAAAGTTGAATAAATTATATAAAGTTTTAAAGAAAAATCATATATACGGAATAGCCATAACTGATCATAATACTATAGAAGGTGCGGTTAAATTTAAAGAAAAATATGGAGAAGATATACATGTAATTATTGGCGAAGAAATAATGACAACAGAAGGGGAAATAATCGGATTATTTTTAAAAACAGGGATTAAAAAAGGATTAATGCCTGAAGAGGTTATAAAAGCAATAAACAATCAAGGTGGTATGGTATATATACCACATCCTTTTGATAAGAAAAGGTATAAAACATGTTTAAAAGAAAGTGTTATAAGGAAAAAATCTTTTTACATAGATTTTATAGAAGTATTTAATGGAAGATGTATTGAAAAACAAGATGTAGATGAAGCAATTTTATTAAATAAATCCCTTAACAAAGTTGGCATCATAGGTACCGATGCACACAGCTATTATGAACTTCAATTTAATCATTTAATTGTAAAAAATAAAATTACTAAAGATAATATAAAAAATGAAATTAAAAATTTACAAGTTTTTAACAAAAAAACTAATAAGATTATACATCAGTATACAAAGTTTATTAGAATAAAAAAGCTAATAAAGGAAGGTAAAATTAATGAAGCATTTAACCTTATCTATAGAAAATGTAAAAAAGGATTGTGTAAAATTAGCAAATAAAATTGAAAAATCTAACTTTAATCCAGACTGTGTTATTTATATAAAAACTGGAGGGTATTTAGTTGGCAAGGGAATATCTGATTATTTTAATGTTCAATTAAAAGGATTTAGAATTTCAAGAGAAGGAAATAATATGAAATCTAAAGTGAGCTTTATATTAAAAATGTTGCCTAAGTTTTTAAAAAATATATTAAGAGAATTAGAGTTTAAATCAGGAATACATAACAAGAGAAGTAAAAGAGTTGTTACTGAAGTTGACAATGAATTAGTAAAAGGGAGTAATGTATTATTAGTAGATGACTCTATAGATACAGGAAACACAATTATTTGTGCAATAGATTTTCTGAAAAAATGTTATGGAAATGACATTAATATAAAGGTAGTCGGATTAAATAAATTTAAATTAAGCGAGAAAAAGGTTTCAACAGATTATTATATTTACGAAGATAGTATTATAATATATCCTTGGTCGAAAGATTCAAGGGAATATAATGAATTTAAAAAAATTATAAATAGTTAGGTAAAATATTATGAATTTAAAAAATATAATTATAGTTAATGATTATTCCTTTGTAGAGGGAGGAGCATCTAATGTAGCATTAAGAAGTGCAATTGAATTGAAAAAGTGTGGATATAATGTTACTTTGTTTTCAGCAGTAGGACCACCGATGGAAGAATTAAAAAAATACGGAGTTAGTGTTATAACAACTGAACAATACGATATATTGAATAATACTAATAGAGTTCAAGCTATGATACAGGGAATTTGGAATATAAAAGCCGCTAAAAGATTTAGTGAATTACTAAAAGATTTTGATAAAGATAGCACTATAATACATTTACATCTTTGGTGTAAAGCTCTATCTAGTAGTATTATAAGAGTAGCAATAAAAAAGAAGTATAAAATAATTCAAACTCTACATGACTATTTTACAATATGTCCCAATGGTGGACTGTATAATTATAAAACACAAGAGATATGCAGAGTCAAACCTATGTCAAGAAAGTGTATTTTTTGTAATTGTGATTCCAGACATTATTATCATAAAGTTTGGAGAATTATAAGACAAGTTTATCAAAAGAAAAAAGGTCTTATACCATCAGGAGTTCAGGATTATATATATATATCAGAAATGAGTAAACAAATTCTTGAAGGGTATTTACCTTCAAATTCAAAATTTTATTATGTAAAAAATCCAATAGATATTAGTAAGAAAAAAAAGGTAGATGTCATAAAAAATAATACTTTTTTATATGTGGGAAGATTAAGTAAGGAAAAAGGAGTGCTTTTATTAGCACAGGCTGCTAAAGAATTACATAGTAGAATTATCTTTGTTGGAGATGGGGAATTAAAAGAAGAAATAAAGAAAGTATATCCACAGGCAAAGATTACTGGATGGTTAGATAAAGATGAAATAAATAAGTATTTGGAGAAAGCTAGAGCATTAATATTTCCATCGTTGTGGTATGAAACATTGGGTATGACCGCATTAGAAGCAAAAGCAAAAGGAATACCAGTGGTAGTTTCAGATATGTGTACAGCTAGAGATGTTATTAAAGATAATGAAGAAGGGTTATGGTTTAAAAGAGGAGATATAGAGGATTTAAAACATAAGATGTTTGATATTCTTAACAATGATTTGGCAGATAAGCTAAGTAATAATTCTTACTTAGGGTATTGGAAAGAACCTTATGATAATAATAACCATTTAAGAGAATTAATTAAATGTTACAATATAATATTAAAAAATTAGGAGTGCAGAGTATTGAAAAAAATTTTAATGGCAGAGTATTTAGAGTATAATAGTGATTTTAAGGTTGGAAATCACCATTATGCAGAAATGTTTTCTAAAAGTCAATATGAAGTTTTGTGGTTATCACCTATATATAATTATATAACTAAGATAGTAGATTATAGTATTTATAAACAAAGAAAAGCATTGAATAAAAAGGTTTTTCCTATATTAGATAAAAATATATATGGATATGCTCCTCATTCTTTAACTTTATATGGTAAAATGCCTTTACTAGATACTAAATTAGCAAATAAAATGAGTATTGAATTAACTATACCTAATATTATTAATGCGTTGAAATATAATAGGTTTTATGAAGTAGATATACTATGGCTTACAAATCCTAAGTATTATTATTTAACTGAAAAAATTAAGTATAAGAAATTGATATATAGGTGTGCTGATGATATTGATGGCTTTGAAAAAGTGTGTAAGACAATGAGTTATTTTGAAGAAAAAATTATGAGAAAAGCAGATATTGTTTTTGCTACGGCACATAGCTTGATGGATAAAAAGAAAAAAATAAGACAAGATATAATTTATTTACCCAATGGAGTTGAATTAGATAACTTTATGCGAAGTAAATATAGTATGCCTAAAGAATTTAAAAAAAGTATTAATAAAAAATGTATATATGTTGGAGCTATAGATCATTGGTTTGATGTTGATTTGATAAAATATTGTGCAAAGAAGTTGCCTAATATAGATTTTTATCTAATAGGACCTATTAAAATTAATTTAAATGAGTTACAAGATTTTAAAAATGTCTACATATTGGGTAAAAAGAATTATGATGATATCCCTAATTACTTGTATTATAGCGATGTTAGTATTATACCTTTTAAAGTTAATGATTTAACAGATTCGATTACTCCAATAAAGTTATATGAGTATATGAGTGTAGGGTTAAATGTAGTATCAACTAATTTCAAGGAAATGAATTATATAGATAGTCCTGCATATATAAGTGGAAATTATGAAGAGTTTTGTAGTTATATACTAAAGGGAATTAAAAATAAAGAATATAATATTAATGTAAATAAAAAATTTGCTAAAAATAATACTTGGAGTAAAAGATTTGAAGATATTAAACGATTTATTTATGAGTAAGGAGGCAAAACAATACAATGGTTCAAAATAAAAATAACAAAAATCAACGTATGTTAAATATATTGTTTGCTCTTACTATAGTAATGATTCCATTTAATTCGTTGCCATACATGAAAAATATTTTTGGAGAATTATCAGGTGAGGGAGCTTTTTATCCGTTATTTATAATAAGCAGTATAGTTGCAATAAGAATGCTATACAATGGGAAAATACGTATACGTAAAAATAAAGTTTTTATAGTGTTATTCATATTACTTATATGGATTACAATATCTGGTATGATAAATATGGAGTTTATATCAAAAAATTATACTAAAGGACGAAGTGGTATAAATAAGTATATTATGCAGTTACTAGTATATGTTTTTGGGATAATAACAACATATATATCGTACTATGTAGTTAAAAATTGTAATATATCTTTAGAAAAAATAAGAAGATACATAATTATATCATTTTATATAGTTGGTTTTTATTCTATATTTGAAATAATGAGGTTCTTAAATATTAATATAGGTACAAATTTAATTAGTAAAATAGATTGTATAATAAGAAATACAACATCAGGATATGTATTTGGAGAGTATGATAGATTGAGATCAGTTTGTGCTGAATCGTCATGGTTTTCTATGTATGCTGCATTTGTTTTTCCATGGATATTTACTTGCTTATTTGATAAAAAAAATAAAATTAAATATGTTTTTATTTGTGGTTATTTTATAGTAATGATTTTGTTCACAAAATCTAGGAGTGGTTATGTTATTATTGCTATAGAGTTATTAATTATGAGTATTCTTATTCTTAAATCTAAAAATAAAAAAGTAAATAAAAGTATTATTATAGGAGTAATATTATTTGGAAGTATTTTATTAGTACCTATAATTAATTATACTAATGCTAAAAATGGGATAAATGTAGTTAAAGTAGTCCAATCATTAAGAGATAGAGACAATTTATCAAATATAGCTAGATATGGTTCCCAAAAGGCATCATTAAATATGGGATTACATAATCCTATATTTGGAGTTGGACTTGGGCAATATGGATTTTATATGCCTAAATATATAGATGAAGAATATTATAATAAGTCTTGGGAAATTAGAGAATGGGTCAACCCCCAAGAAAATACTCCATGGCCACCAGTACATTCATTATATCTGAGAATAATAGGTGAGTTGGGTATAGTTGGATTTATTATATGGATATATTTATGTGGATATATACTAAAGAATTTATATAAAATTTATAAGAATTCTAATGAAACATTATTATTAGCTTTATTTGTCAGTTATGTTGGAACGCTATTAAGTTTTTTTAATATAGATTCCTTTAGATTTCTACCTATGTGGATAATTGCGGGATTATATATAAAAATTGCAGATGATTATTAAATAAATTTATTATAAGAAGTACAATTAATTAACGAATAATTATACCTAAAGGAAGCTGAGTTTATGATTAAAATATTGTTAAAAAAAAGTCCTAAGATAATTGAAAAACCTGTAAGATTTTTATATTATTCTATACCAGATTATAGAAGATATTCTAATGTATTTAGAGAAAATTATGATTTTTTAAATGAATCTCAATGGTGGGATAAACAAAAACAGAAAGAGTATCAAATCTTACAGTTACAAAAAATAATAAAACATTCATATGAAACAGTACCTTATTATACAAATTTATTTAATGAATACGGTATTGATTATAAGCAAATACAAGATTTTAGTGATATGAAAAAGATACCTTATTTAACAAAGCAGATAATACAAGATAATTTAGAAGATTTAATATCTAATAAATTCTATAAGAACGAAGTTGGTTATGCAACAACAGGTGGATCAACAGGAACTCCAATGGGGTTTTACATTGATTCTAAATATGACAAAGCTAGAGAATGGGCCTTTATAGCACATATGTGGAGTAGAGTAGGATATGATGTAAGAAGGGTCAATAGATGTGTAATTTTAAGAGGAAACGTACCTAATAAAGGTATATATGAATATAAAAATAGAGATTTAATTTTATCATCTTTTAAGTTAACAGAAGAAAACATGGATAAATATATAGATTTAATAGAAAAATTTGATCCAGATTTTATACAAGCTTATCCTTCATCTATAATTATATTATCAAAGTATATAAATGAAACAAATAGAAAAATTAACTGTAAAAATTTAAAATCTATAATATGTGCTTCGGAAAATATTTATGAAGCTCAGAGAAATGATATAGAGAAGGCATTTGGAGTTAGAGTTTATAGTTTTTATGGACATACGGAACATGCTTGTATAGGAGGAGAATGTGAAAAAAGCAACTACTATCATATACAAAGTGAGTATGGATATATGGAGTTAATAGACGAGTATGATAATCAAATAACTAATGAAAATGGGTTAGGTGAAATAGTTGCAACAGGATTTAATAATTATGTAGTTCCATTTATAAGGTATAAAACATGTGATATAGCAGTAAATACAAATGAAAAGTGTTCTTGCGGGAGAAATTATAAGTTAATAAAGAAAATTGATGGTAGAAAACAAGAGTATTTTGTAGATTTACATAAAAATAAAGTAACGTTTACTTGGGCTGATTATCCATTATGGCAATGTAAAGATAGAATATGGGCATATCAATACATACAAAATGAGCCTGGTAAAGTTATATTAAATATAAATTTTAAGGACGTTAATGATTTGTATGATTTAAATAAAATAAAGGAAGTGTTTATAAAGTATTATCCACAAATTAATATAGAAACAAGAAAGGTAGGCTATATAGCAAGAACAAAGAGAGGCAAGTTTAAATATTTAATACAAAATATTTAGGCATAAAAATAAATTATATTTTGGGAGGACTATTTAATTGGAAAGTGCTTTTAAGTTCATGGCATTTGGAGATTGCTTACTAGAAAATAAATTTATAAATTCACTAAATTTTAAAGATATTTGTAAAATATTAAATACAAATGATTTTATAACATTTAATTTAGAAACTACTGTTTCGGGATTAGAAGGGAAAAAAAAAGATAAAGCATTTAATTTTAAAACTGGTTATGATAATTTATATGCATTTAAAAATAGTATAAATTGTCCAATAATTTGTAATATAGCTAACAATCATATTTTTGATTATGGAGAAGAATGTTTTATAGATACTATTGAGAATTTAAACAAGAGTAATATATATTATACAGGGTATTCTTCAAATCTAGATATAGAACAAGGTGTTATTTGCGTTAATATTAATAATACTAAAATAGCTTTTATTGGAGCTTATAATGGTGATAATGTATCGGTAAATAATATTGGGTTAACATCTATAAAGAATATACATGATAAAGTTATATATGCAAAAAAAATAGCTGATTTAGTAATACTACATTTGCATTGGGGGGAAGAATTATCTTTATGTCAAAGTCCTAGACAAGTTAATATAGCGCATAAATTAGTTGATTTGGGAGCAGATATTATAATAGGTCATCATCCACATGTTATACAAGCTATTGAAGAATATAAAGATTCGTTAATCATTTATTCTTTAGGAAATTTTCAAATTGTTACATCAGATGTAAATGATAAATATTCCCATATAATACAAGTATTTGTAGATAGATCAAGAAAAATAAATTATAAATTGATTCCCGTTATCATTAAAAATACGATACCCAATGCATTGAACAAAATTAATGATGAACATAAGAATTATAAAAAAATTGTAAGTTTAAATAAATATTATTTAGAAAATTGTACTTGGATTAATTTTTATTGTGAAGCCGTAGAAAGTTTTTTCTCAGACAGTTTTAGTGCATGGAGGTTAAGAAAATTAAAAAAAGAGAAGAATTTATATTTTAAATTTATTAGATGGTGTATGACTAAGAAAGTAATCACTATGTTTTTTGTATACTTATTTAATAAGATGTTCAGAATTAAGGAGAAAAATTATGAAAAGATATCATAATTATATGTCTATAGGTATAGTATATTTATCTAAAGTAATTAATGCTATATTAAGTTTTTTAATTACGTATATGGCTACAAAAAATATTTGTGATACTAATTTATTTGGAAAATATTCCTATATAATTTCTATTTCTGCATATATATCACTATTTATTGGATTTGGATTTAATGATGCATTAATGAATTTAATTGTAAATAGTGATGATAACGATAAAAATAAGAAGCTGTGTGGTCTAGGATATTTAACAAATATAATATTTTCCGTTATATATTGTATTGTTTTTTTTGTGTTTGCATCATACAATAAAGAATTAAAAATAAACTTTTTATTAATAGTATTTTCTCATGCTATTATAATCAATGATCTATTAAATAGAATAGTAACTGCATTAAAAAGAGTGAAAATATTGGTCCTCAATAATTTTTTAATTAATATTACTATATGTATTTTATATATTTTATTTAAAACTACGTATATAAATTATTTGATAATTTATTTTTTATGTTATTTTATCTATACAAATATAATTTATTTTTATTATTTAGAGCCTAACTTTAAAGATATAAAATCTTATATGACATTGTTAATAGATAAAGTAAAAGAGTATGGTTTCCATGTTTATTTAGGAAGAATGTCAAGTATGGGCGTATATGATTTAGATAAAATTATGATAAAAATATATTCAGAAGTAAAATACGTTGGATTTTATAATTTAGGGTTAAGCTGTATAAACCCTATTACGATGTTTGCTGATTCAATAATGTCTGTATTATTTCGTGATATTGCAAAAAAAAATAAGCTAGATAAAAAGATTATTTATGGAAATATTATATGGTTAGTTGGAGTAGGAATTTTATTTATATCCTTCGGTAAATATATATTTATACTTATGTTTGGATTAAAGTATAAGTATATATCAGATAACTTTATATGGTTTGCAGTATTAGCTTTCTTTAGAGGATTTTTTATACCCTATAATAATTTTTTAGCAGTGAAGGGGTTTGGTAAGTATCTGCGAAATACTGCTTTTATATTAACTATATTTAATATAGTGTTTAACCTTATATTTATACCTAGATATAAAATGCTTGGAGCTATTTGGGCTACTATATTAAGCTTAGTGGTAGATGATATAGCTCATGTATATTATTATAAAAAGGCAGTAAATGAGCTAGAAAGTAGTAAAGAAGTAGTTGAACTTAAGGAGTAATATAATTTTATGGATATATTATATAAATTTAAAAATTTAACCTTAAAACAAATCTGTACTAAGGTTTTAAAAAAAATAATAAATAAATTTACTAATACTATATTAAAACAAAAAGATTTACATAAAGAAACTAGAAGTACAGATAATAATGTATCAATAAATAACACATACGTATTGGTGAATTGTGTAATGAAACATTGTAATAATTTAAATATCCTAAAATTCTTATGCAATAAATACATATCTCACCAATTTGATCTACTAGGCAGTGGATTTGTTAAATTAGACTATAAATCAAAGCCTATAGGTGTGGAAGATAAAAATTACTCTATGTTACTAAACATAGATGATTTTAAAGAAAATAAGGAGTGGCTTAATAAAGTATTATTCCCATTACATATACCTTATTCAAAAGAAATATTAAAATTAGCAGATGAGGATTATGAGTACATAGATTGGCAATTAGATTTTAAAAGTGGGTATAGATATAGCGCTAAAAGGTGGTATAAAGATCAACCCATAGGAAATGATTTAGGAGTAGATATAAAAGTTTCATGGGAATTATCTAGAATGCAACATCTTCCACAGATGGCTATAGGGGCATTAAGTTTTCAGGATTTAAAGGAAGATCTAATTAAGGAATTTAAAAATCAAGTTCTTGATTTTATAGCAACTAATCCACCAAGTATGGGATGTAACTGGACATGTACTATGGATGTAGCTATCAGAGTATCGAACATGCTTTTAGCTTACGATATATTTTCTAAAATAGATCAAAATAATATACTAGGAGAAAAATTTAAAAGCATTTTTACAAATAGTGTTTATGATCACGGAAGATTTATAGTAAATAATCTAGAATGGGATGAAAAAATTAGAGGAAATCACTATTTATCCGATATTTGTGGATTATTATTTGTTTCAGCTTACTTAGAAAGAAATGAAGAAACAGATTCGTGGCTTGCATTTTCAGTTCAAGAACTTATTAATGAAATGAACTATCAATTTTATGAAGATGGAAGTAATTTTGAAGCTTCGACAAGCTATCATAGATTAAGTGGGGAGCTTATGATATATAGTACAGCTCTTGTATACGGAATATTAGATACTAATAAAAAGGATGCTTTAAGAAAGTATAATCATAAGTTAGTAAAAAGATTATTGCCATTTGAAAAGCAACTATATGATTTAGAAAGTAAAGGCTTTTTCCCAAAATGGTATTTAAAAAGATTATATAAATCTGCTAGATTCACAAAAGATATTACCAAAGAAAATAATGATATACCTCAAATAGGTGACAATGATAGTGGTAGATTTTTTAAATTTACACCTGTAGGAGAATTTTTAAGTTTAAGAGAATTAAAAGATAAATACTTAAATTTAAAGAATTACAATGGTATAGATGAAGAAAATAAGTATTGGGATGAAAATATATTAAACCAAGAGAGTTTTATTGCAGCAGTAGGAGGACTTTTTTCAAGTAATGAATTTGAAGAATATCATGATAAGTATCCATTAGAATATAATATAGTTAAGTCTTTATCAAAGGGAATATCTATAGATTTTAAAGTAGAGGAACATAGTAAGTTAAAATTATACAAAGGAAATATACCTAAGTTAGATTATGTTAAAATTAAAGAAATATACTTTAAAGAATATGATAATGAGTGTATAGACATAAGTAAATTAAAAAGTATATATTATCCTAATTTTGGGTTATACTTATACAAATCAAAAGAGTTCTATTTATGTATTATAGCTGGCGAAAATGGACAATGTGGTAATGGAGGACATGCTCATAATGATAAACTTTCTTTTGAACTAAGTTTAAGAGGAAAAGACATTATAGTTGATCCAGGAACGTATCTTTATACACCTTTCCCTAAAAAAAGGGATGAGTTTAGAAGTATAAAAGTTCATAATGTACCTATAGTTAAAGAAGAGGAACAAAATACCTTTATTAATGCATTTTCTATGAAAAATGAAACTAAGTGCCATGTTTTAGAATATAGTTCTAATAGTATAAAGATATATCTTACTTATAGAGATATTCATATAGTAAGAGAATTTAATATATTATCAGATAAGCTTGTAATAAAAGACTCTTGCAATTACGATTTTTATCAAAACTTTAACTATGGCAAAATATATTCTAATGGATACGGAAAGCTTATAAGGAAGAGAAAGTAATCTAATTGGTTAAGTAAAGGAACTCAAAAATGCGTAAAATTTTATTATGGTTAACTGTTATTATGTGGATGGGACTTATTTTTAAGTTTTCATCTCAGCCAGCAGTGCAGTCAAGTAAACTAAGCGGAAAAGTAACAAATGTTAATGTAAAAGCCATAGAAAAAGTAAAACCAAATACTAAATTTAATATTGTAGAATTTCATCATATGGTAAGAAAGAATGCCCATTTCTTTATTTATTTAGTTCTTGGAATATTAACTTTAAATGCTTTAAGAAAAAGTGAAGTAAAGGGATATAAAGGCATAATTTTTGCATTACTCATTTGTGTTATTTATGCTATAAGTGATGAAATACATCAAACTTTTGTACCAGGAAGAACGGGAATGGTGAAGGATGTTTTCATTGATATTGCTGGAGCTACTGTAGGAATTTTAGGATATATAATAAAAAAATGTTTTAAATAAAATAACACCTAAATTTAGGATTAATTTTATATTCTGAAATTTAGGTGTTATTTTTTAATAATGAGTATATAAATTTTTATCTATATTTTTAATAAGATTAGGAATTTTATGCTCATAATTTATAAACACTTGTTCTTTTGCTCTCGTAATAATTGTATATAAAACATTTTCCTTATTTTTTAGATACATATTTTCATAACTATTTAGTCCAAGAATTATTATATAGTCAAATTCTAGTCCTTTAATTTGATAGTAAGTACTTACTGCGATGTTAAGGTTAAAATCCCATTTGTTTTTTAAAGCTATATAAGAATGTATGTTATTTGTTAATAAAAAATTATTAGTATCTTTTATATATTTATTAGCTGGACATACAATTGCAATTGATGAATTAGGATTTTTAAATTGTATATCTTTTATTTGTTGTAAGGTTTTACATAAAGCTTCATTGTAATTATTTGATTTTACAACAACTGGTTTTGGACCATGTTTTCCGACTGAAATAGCTTTACAGTTATCATTAGAATTATTTAATATACTATTAGCAAATAATATTGTTTCAAAAGAAGCTCTGTGAGTTACTTTTAAAGTATATATGTTATTCAAAGGTAAACCTATATCTTGCCAAGAAGATAGCCCTATATTAAATATTTTTTGTGTTATATCTCCTGCCATAGTCATAGAGTTTTTAGTTATATTAAATAGTAACTGAATTTGAATAGGTGAAAAGTCTTGTGCTTCATCAATTACAATATGATCAAATAAATCAAAATTTTTCAAAAATACATTTTTACATATTCTGCTTAATATATAACCTAAAATATATGATTCCGAAGATGATATAGGATTATCAACATAAGATATATGTATAGTATGTTTATCACAGTATTTATTAAATTTATCGAACTGATATAATTCGTTCAAGATTTTTATTCCGTTAATATTAAAATATTTATTTTTCTTATTATAGGTTATGTTATTAATAGAACTGTAAGGATTATTTTTATTAACTTCTAAAAATTCATTAATAATATTTACCATGATTTTGTTTGTTTTAAAGTATTTTATTGAATCATCTTCTTTACAGTAATCAATAGATTTAATGTTTGTACTAGAAATTAAAATTTTTCTTATCCACTCATCATAGCTAAATACATTTGATTCGTATAAATTAAGTTCTGTAATTAAGTTCATAAGATAATTTTTAAGAGATACATTGAAGCAAAATATACCGATGTTGTATTTATTAAATTCATTTGGAAATTCATTTATTAAGTATCTAATTCTATGTAATGCAATATTAGTTTTACCACTTCCAGCACTTCCGCAAATTAGTGTTATACCTTCATAAGGTGAACGCATAACAGTATCTTGTTCTTCTTGCATTAATTCAACTATGCTAGTTAATGAATTATTTGGTTTAGAATCTTTTAATTCAGAATTATATCGAGGTTGGAATTGAGAAAATAAATTTTTTAATAGAGAATTTATAGTGCTTGTGGTTATAGGTGAGTATTTATTAGATTTTGATAAATTTGTATTATGGCAATGAGTTAGCTTATCTAAATTAATTATATTAGTTTCCTCAGGATCTAAATTAGTAACTTTTGTGCCATCATATTTAAAATATTGTTTAGAATCTTTATGTTCTAATAGATTAAGTTTAGAGTCGGATATGGTATAAAATTCAATTTCTTCGATTTTATATATAATATTATTTATATAAACCGACTCATTTATCTTTCTAAATCTTAATTTTGCTATAGGGGAAGTGAAGTTATATATACATTTATCGATATTACTAAAGTCCTTACTAATATAAAATATTTTATCATAATTAGACAATTTTATTTTGCAAAAGTAAGGATTTTTATTAAATGATTTTTTTTCATTTATTTTACTTTCAAGTTTATCATGCTTTTTCCTTAGATATTGAAGAGTATCTAATTCATATTGTTTTTCTTCAAGATCAAGATATTTTATGTTATTTCTTACATCAAGAATTTTTATGTTTAATTCTGAATATTTTTCATTTAGCATATCAATTTCCATTAATGTTTCTTTACATAATTTATACAGATTATTAATACAGTTTGTCCAACATTTTAAATAGTACATAATTAAAAAACCTCCTTTTACATAATTACAATATATTATAGTATATATATAGAAAAATAACCATAATATAAATAAAATGTATTTAATATATTTTATAATTTTAGTGAAGTTATTTAGAATTTTAGTTATAATAATGGAATAAGATAAAAATATAACAAATTACAAAAGGGATGGTGAACTTATGAAACATAAAAAGCCAATAGCAATACTTTCAGCAATAATATTAATAGTAGGGATATTTTCTTATATGCTATTTTCAAAGAATGGATATAAAGAATATACTAGTGGAGAGTCCTTTGCAAATCTAATAGATATTCTTTTAGAGACATCTAAAGGGAAAGATTCTTTAGAAATAAATGAGGAAAGTTTAAACTCTATAGTATCTAGTTATTTAAATCAAGGAATAAAAAAAGGTAACATGACTTTAAAAGGATTCAATGCAAATATATATAAAGATAAAATAAAGATGTTACTTCCAGTTAAGTATAAATTTTTACCCTTTATGTTATCAACTGAAGGAAAAATTCAGTTGAAAGATTCTAAATTGATATATGTGCCAGAAGATTTTAAGATAGGTAAAATTTCTATTTCAAAAGAAAAAGTTTTAAGTTACCTAAAGAAAATGAATAACAATAAATTAAATATTGAAGATGATAAATTAATAATTGATGCTGATTTATTTTCAAAAAAAGTTAGAATTACTAATATAGAAAACGGTAAGTTTGTGGGTAAGATAAATGATAGTGGAAAGAAGATGGCAGGTAGAATAGATAAGGCTGTAAAAAAGTTTGAAAGTAAGGATATGGAAAAGAAAATAGAAGAAAAATTAAATAGCAAAGATTCAAAGTCAATAGAAAGCAAAATCAATGAAAATGCATCTATTGCAAAACTAAATAATAAATCTAGTAATAAGTCAAGTAATTCTTCAAGTGGAAGTGGTAATAACAGCTCTTCATTAGGAGCAAAGGAAAGTCAAATGATTTCTATAATGAATAGTACTATTTCAAAACTAGATTCAAATATTTCTTATAATTATTGGCCAGATGTAGAAAGAGTAATGGGAATATATGATTCATTACCTCCAAAAGAAAAGGCAAAATTTAAAAATCAAGTTTTAAATTATGTAGATGTTGCTAAGGCAAAAGAGATAAAACATAGATTAGGAAAATAAAAATGAGAACATTCTTTGTGGAATGTTCTCATTTTTATTTATTAATAGTATTCTCTATTGATTTTAGGTATTTTAAGAAAGGTTCTTTTATGTCATCTCTTTTAAGTGCAAATTCTACAGTAGCTTGAAGAAATCCTAGTTTATCACCAACATCATATCTTCTTCCTTCAAAACAATATGAATACATAGCTTGATTTTTAATTAATATACCAAGAGCATCAGTAAGTTGAATTTCTCCGCCTTTTCCAGGAGGAGTGCTTTCTAAAATATCAAAAATATCAGGTGTTATTATGTATCTTCCAAGAATAGCTATATCTGATGGAGCTTCCTCAATAGATGGTTTTTCAACTAAGCCTTTAACTTTATATACTCTATCTTCTATATGAATGCCATCAACTATTCCATATTTACAAACATTTTCTTTAGGTACCTGTTGAACACCCAGAATACTTGTCTTATATTCATTGTAACAATTTATAAGTTGTTTTAGACAAGGTACTTCGCTATCTACAACGTCATCTCCAAGCATAACAGCAAAAGGCTCATTTCCTACAAAAGTTTTAGCACAACTAATAGCATGTCCAAGTCCCTTTGGTTCTTTTTGTCTTATGTAATGAATGTCAACCATATTAGAAATACCTCTTACCATTTCCAGTAATTCAGTTTTATTGGTGTTTTCAAGTTGTAATTCAAGTTCTATAGATTTATCAAAGTGATCTTCTATAGCTCTTTTATTTCTACCTGTTATAATTAATATTTCTTCTATTCCAGATGCAACAGCTTCTTCAATTATGTACTGAATAGTAGGTTTATCTACTATAGGTAGCATTTCCTTTGGTTGAGCTTTAGTTGCAGGTAAAAATCTAGTTCCAAGTCCTGCAGCAGGAATTATTGCTTTTTTTACATTCAATATTAACACCGCCTTTTTATGGATATTCAAGTATTATTATATCATTTTTAGAGTTTATTCGCCATTATAACAATGATATGATACGTTGTTTTTGAAATGTTTCTGTTAAAGTTATGGTGAAGATGAGGAGTATTATAGTTAGATGTCACTTTTTTATTATTTCATTATAATAACTTGATAGTTTTTTATAAAAGCATTACAGAAAATATCATTATATGTTATGATAAAGCTAAATTCAACATCAAAAATAAGGGAATGATATAATAGAGATGGTACTTTTAAAGGATATGTTTCAAAAGGAATATGCTTGAACCAAGATAGATTACTATAATAAATTTCCACGAATTTCATAGTTTGTAGAAATTTTATGCAGGAACAAAGGTTAAATTAAAGTGTAAAATTAAAATCATAAAAGAGGGATATTTATGAAAGATATAGTTATTATAGCTCCCTTTAAAGATTTATATGATTTAGCAAATAAAATAATTAAAGAAAAAAAATATGCCAACGTACAGGTTATCTTAGGAAACCTAAGTGAAGGATTAAATGTAGCAAAAAAGGTTGTAAAAAAAGGGGCTAAAGTGTTAGTTTCACGAGGTGGAACTTATAAAATGATAAGTGAAGAGGTAAGTATACCAGTTGTAGAAATAAAGATGACTTCTTTTGATGTATTAAGGGGATTTAAAGATATATTAAATTATAATGGAACTATTGGGGTAATTGGATATAGTAACATTATTGATGGATGTGAAGTAATAAAAGAAGTTTTGAAAGTTGATTTAGTTAAAATAGAAGTAGATGAGAGTACAGCAGAACAAACAGTAAAACCATATATAGAAAATGGTATTACTGTTTTTGTTGGAGATACAATAGGAACATATGTAACAAGAAAATTAGGCTGTACAAGTTATATGATTACATCAGGACGAGAAGCAATAACAAATGCTATTGAAGAAGCCGCAAGAATACTTAAAATATCAATAAGCGAAAGGGAAAAATCTGAAAAGATAAAAACAATAATTGATTTTGTGCAAGATGGAATAATAGCTATAAATGATAATGAAAAAATTACTATATTTAATAGAAGTGCTCAAAATATATTTAATATTAATGGAGAAAACTTTATAGGAAAAGATATAAGAAAGCTAATTAAAGATAGTAAGTTGCCTAAAGTTTTAAAATGTGGGAAGTTACAACTTGGGGAAGTTGAAAGTTTAGGAAAATCTAAAATAGCAGTCAATAGAATTCCAATAATTGTGGACAAAAAGATTATAGGTGCATTGGCAACTATTGAAGATGTGACATATATACAAGATTTAGAAAAAAAATTAAGGTGTAAATTGTATAAGAAAGGATTTATTGCTAAGTATAAATTTCAAAATATAATATATAAGAATAAGGAAACTGAAGAATGTATAAAAAGAGCAAAAAAATATAGTAAATATGATGTACCTATTTTAATAACTGGTCCATCTGGAGTAGGAAAAGAACTCTTTGCTCAAAGTATACACAATTATAGCAATAGAAGTACTGGGCCATTTGTAGCTATAAATTGTGCTGCATTACCTCCTAATTTAATTGAAAGTGAGTTGTTTGGATATGTGGAAGGTGCCTTTACTGGAGCAGTTAAGGGTGGAAAATCAGGAATATTTGAACTTGCACATAAAGGAACTATATTTCTTGATGAAATAGGGGAATTACCTTTAGAGTTTCAAGGAAGGATTTTGAGAGTGCTACAAGAAAGAGAAGTTATGAGAATCGGTGACGATAAAGTAATACCAATAGATGTTAGGATAATAACAGCTACTAATAAAAACCTAGTAAAAATGATTGAAGAAAAAAGATTTAGAGAAGATTTATACTTTAGAATAAATATTTTAATGTTGGATATTCCCTCCTTAAACAAGAGGAGAGAGGATATAGATATATTAATACAATTTTTTTTAAAAAAATATAATCATAAATATAATAAAAAAGTAAAAGGATTAACGAAAGAATCAATATTATATTTAATGAATTACGACTATAAAGGAAATGTTAGAGAACTAGAAAGTATAATAAGTCGTGGAATAATATTATGCGAAAATGAATATGTATCTTTGGATGAAATTATGACAATAGATGAGATAAATACTATTAATAAAAATAATATGAGTTACAATGATACATGCATTTCAAATAAAGATATGTTTAAAAGTGAGAGTAATAAGACACTAGATGATTTAGAAAAGCAATATATTAGACACATAGTTAGTCGTTGTAATGGAGAAATAACTAAAGCAGCTAAAATATTAAATATAAGTAGAAGTACTATATGGAGAAAATTAAAGAAAGACTAGAGTTTAAAAAAGCAACATGTTTCATAAGCAACCGAAATGTGGTTTGAAATTGAAACACTTTAATATGTTGGATAATTAAAATATTATATAGATGTGAAAAAAACATTGATTTATACAGTTTAATCAATGTTTTTTCATTTTTACAAAAAATTGGCACGAACTTTGCTAAAATACAGTATATAAGATAAAGAATAGGGGTGATTTAAATGTTGAAATTTGCAGTTGTAACAAATGAAAAGGATAATGTAGCAACTACAGTAAAATATTTAAGAAAAGGTGAAGAAGTTGTAGTTGATGTATTTGGAGATGAACAAAAAATTTTATTAAATAACGATATACCTTTTGGTCATAAGTTTGCATTAAAAAGTATAAATGAAAATGAAGAAATTATTAAATATGGGGAAGAAATAGGACAGGCTACTAAGAACATTAAACAGGGTGATTATGTACATGTACACAATGTAATTAGTGAAAGAGGAAGAGGAGATTTGGGGGTGCAAGAATAATGAAATTTTATGGGTATAAGAGAGAAAATGGTAGTGTAGGAATAAGAAATTATATTTTAGTAATACCAGCATCAGTATGTGCAAGTGAAGTTGCAAGTAAAATAGCTAGTCATGTAAAAGGAGCTATATCTATTCCTAATCAACATGGATGTTGTCAGATAGGACCAGATTTGAAGCTCATAGAAAATGTATTAATAGGACTTGGTAAAAATCCTAATGTAGCAGCAGTGTTAGTGGTGGGACTTGGATGTGAAGGTGTGTCAGCTAAGGAGATTTCAAATGAAATAAAAAAGACAGGAAAAAAAGCAGAATATATAATTATTCAAGAAAATAAAGGAACTTTAAATACAGAAGCTGAAGGTATAAAAATTTTAAGAGAGATGGCACAAAAAGTTGGAAAAATAAAAAAAGAAGAAGTAGATATATCAAAAATAACAATAGCTATAGAATGTGGAGGATCAGATACTACATCAGGTTTAGCATCTAATCCATCTGTGGGATATGTGTCAGATAAAGTTGTTGATTTAGGAGCAACTTCTACATTTTCTGAAACTACAGAATTTATAGGTGCTGAGCATATTTTAGCTAAAAGGGCAGCTACAAAAGATGTAGGAAATAAAATATTAAAAATAGTATCTGATTGTGAAAAGAAAGCTATGACCATGGGAGTTGATATGAGAGGTGGACAACCTACCCCAGGAAATATAGAAGGGGGATTAACTACAATAGAAGAAAAATCATTGGGATGTATATATAAAGGGGGTACTCGTGATATACAGGGAGTACTAGAATATGGAGAAGAGCCCACTAAAAAAGGTTTATATATTATGGATACGCCAGGACAAGATATAGAATCAATAACAGGTATGGTTGCAGGTGGTGCTCAAATTGTTTTATTTACTACAGGTAGAGGAACACCAACAGGATGTCCAATAGCGCCAGTTATAAAAGTTACTGGAAATCCAAATACTTTTTTAAATATGAAAGATAACATAGATATAAATGCTGGAACTATAATCGAGGGAAAAGAAAGTATATCTGAAGTAGGTGAAAAGATATTTAATGAAATGATTGAAGTTTTAAACGGAAAATTAACAAAATCAGAAGCATTAAATCATAGGGAATTTGGAATATACAAATTAATATCAACTTTCTAATATTTAAACTTCATATTTGCGTCAGAAAATAGCTTATTTATCTGACGTAAATATGAATAATTTTTAGTATTAAGGAGATGAAATTATATGAAAATATTAAAGAGTGTAAAAAAAGTACCTGGTGGACTTATGGTTATTCCTCTTTTATTAGGTGCGAGTATAAATACATTTTTTCCAACTGCTTTATCAATAGGAGGATTTACAACGGCACTATTTAAAAAAAGTGCCACGGCGTTAATAGCATTGTTTGTGTTATGTAATGGTGCTCAAATAGATGTAAAACAAGCTGGAAAGCCATTATATAAAGGGATAGTTTTAACTACAGTTAAATTTATATTAGGAGCTTTCATAGGATGGATAGTTGGAAAGACTTTTGGAAATGCTGGTGTGCTTGGATTAACTCCACTGGCTCTTGTTGCAGCATTAACTAATTCAAATGGTGGATTATATGCAGCATTAGCAGGACAATATGGGGATTCTACGGACGTTGGAGCAATATCTATATTATCATTAAATGATGGACCATTTTTTACTATGCTTGCCTTTGGTATTTCAGGTCTTGCAAATATACCATTTATAGCATTTATAGCAGTAATTATACCTATTTTAGTTGGATTTATTTTAGGCAACATGGATGAAGAATTAAGAAAATTTTTAGCTCAAGGACAAACGTTACTCATACCTTTCTTTGCTTTCCCACTAGGTGCGGCATTAAATTTCAAAACTATTATAAAAGCAGGATTACCAGGACTTTTATTGGGATTTATGGTTGTTTTAATAACTGGGTTTGGAGGATATTTTTCTACTAGATTGTTTAGTAAACAAAAAAGAGCAGTAGGAGCTGCAATAGGAACAACTGCAGGAAATTCAGTGGCTACACCAGCTGCATTAGCATTAGCCGATTCATCATTAAAGCCTTATGTTGCATCAGCTACAGCTCAACTTGCAGCGGCAGTAATCGTTACAGCTATATTGTGTCCTTTATTGGTGTCATATTTAGATAAGAAGGATAAAGTTTGAAACTATTAAAAATATCTTTAATGGATTTTGGAGGAACACTATGAAGAAATTTCTGATTATAGCAGATGACTTTACGGGAGCTAATGATACTGGCGTTCAACTCAGAAGAAGAGGAATGGATATAGAAGTTTTACTTGATTTAAATAAAGATGAAGAATTAAAAGCATCATATGTTTTAGATACAGAATCTAGAAATGTAAAGGAAGAAGAGGCGTTCATAAGAACTAAGGATAAATTAAATAGTATATTTAAAAATAATTTCGATGTAGTATATAAAAAAATAGATTCAACTTTAAGAGGAAATATTATTCCTGAACTTATAGCAATGGATGAGGAGTATAAGCCAGATATTATAATATTTGCTCCGGCATTTCCTGATATAAATAGGACAACTATAAGTAGGATTCATATGTTAAACAATATTAGGATTACAGAAACGGAAATAAGTAAGGATTTATATAAGCCAGTATTAGAAGATGATATATATAAACTTTTAAGAAAAGGATTTGACAAAAGAGTTGTTCATTATGGATTAAATGATATTAGAAATGATAATGTGAGACTGGTGCAAGGATTTGTTTATACATTTGATATTGAAAACAATGAGGACTTACAAGAAGTGGTGTTAAAGGGTATTATAAGTGGAAAAAAGGTCTTATGGGTTGGATCAGCAGGAATGTTGGATTTTATTTGTGAAATAATTAAGCCATTTTTACCTTCGCTAGGTGTTATTGGAAGCGTAAATGAAGTTTCTATGGAGCAATTAAAGTATTGTGAAAGTAAAGGTACAAATATAATAAAAATAGATATAGAGAACTTTTGTAGTAAAAGACATAAGTATATAGAAAGAGCTATACAGATTTTAAATGAAAAAAAGGATGTAATTATAACAACATCATGTAATAAGGAAGACTATTATAAATCAATAAGAATTGGACAAGAAAAAGGATTTACTAAAGAAAAAGTAGGAAAATATGTTCAAAATATTTTAAGTGAACTTTCAGAAGAAATTATTAAAAATACTAGGATATCAGGAATTTTTATAACTGGAGGAGATACTGCTATAGGATTTATAAAAAAGATAAATGCTGTAGGATCAATTATAATAGGAGAAATGGAAATTGGAGTCCCATTTATGAAGGTAAAGGGAGGTAAATTTGATGGATTAAAAATGGTGACAAAGGCAGGGGGTTTTGGAGGAAAACGTGATATTTTCTTATCTATGAGAAAACTAAAGGAGGAAATATAGAAGTGGATAGCATAGGAATAACTATGGGGGACCCAGCTGGAATAGGAGCTGAAATTATATTAAAAGCATTAGATAAATATGATAAGTATAGAAAAAAATCTATAATTTTTGGAAGTAAAGATGTTATGGAATTTTATAGAGATATATTAAATGTAAATGCACATATAAATATAATAGAAGATATAAATGAATTTAACGATTCATGTATAA
Organism: Clostridium massiliodielmoense; assembly: GCF_900176615.1. Lineage (GTDB taxonomy): Bacteria > Bacillota > Clostridia > Clostridiales > Clostridiaceae > Clostridium_H > Clostridium_H massiliodielmoense. The sequence goes on along the minus strand of NZ_FXLO01000009.1, from coordinate 1,141,345 downwards.
ATTTAGTTAACTGTGTAGATATATCAATGGATGATATAAAAATAGGACAAGTATCTGGAAGATGTGGAGATGCTGCATATAAATATGTAGAAGAATCTATAAAATGGGCACTAAATAAAAAAATAAAAGCTGTTGTTACAACGCCATTAAATAAAAAAGCATTACACCTTGGAAATCATAACTTTGACGGACATACTGAGATATTTGCTAAACTTACGGGTACTAAAAAATATGCTATGTTATTATGGAGCGATGATTTAAAGGTAATTCATGTATCTACTCATATATCACTTTTTAATGCTTGCAAAAATGTGAAAAAGGAGAGAATTTTTGATGTTATAAATCTTGCCAATGATACTTTGAAAAAAATGGGTGTGAAAAATCCTAGAATAGCAGTAGCCGGATTAAATCCACATGCTGGAGAAGATGGTATATTTGGAACAGAAGAAATAAATGAAATAGGGCCGGCCGTAGAAGAGGCAAGAAAACGAGGAATAAATGTACATGGTCCTATACCCCCAGATATAGTATTTTTAAAAGCTTACAATAAAGAATATGATATAGTTGTAGCTATGTATCATGATCAAGGACATATACCCATGAAATTACTTGAATTTGATTCAGGGGTAAATATAACTGTAGGATTACCAATTATAAGAACTTCTGTTGATCATGGTACAGCCTTTGATATTGCAGGTAATCTAGTCGCAAATGATAAAAGTCTAATACAAGCAATAAAAGTAGCTTGTATATATGGTGATTGACCCTACCCGAAATATGTCAAAAACTATCAGAGTAAAATCTGGTAGTTTTTATTTAAGCATAATTACAAATTGTTTATTATATATAAAAATTAAATTATCACTTTAATCTTATTAAAGAATTTATTGAATTTTACCATAATTTAGATAAAGTTTTTACTTTAGAGTCGATAATAAAATAAATGACATAAGATAAGGGGGATTTATGATATGAACAAAAAGCCATTAAAAGTACTATCTGTTGGTGCTATATTAGGTAGTATAATGCAGATCAGTATGCCATTAAGTGCTGAGGCAGCTATAGATTCATACATAATTAAAGTTTCAAAAGAAATTTATTCGTACAATAAGGTAGAGCTGGTTGATAATTTTTTAGAATATAAATTAGGAAATACAGCTGAACTTTATAGTGATTTTACAATAAAATTAAAAATGGCAAATGGATTTTATGCTTTCCATGATAAAAAAAAGGGATATATAAAGTATGAAGATGTAGAGAACAAATATTTAAAATCTAGAACTAGTAATAATAGATTTAATGTTGAAAGTTATATTGAATCTAGAGAAACTAAGATAATAGAAGTTAATTGGACTAAAAAGGCTATATTAACAGTTGAAGGGAATATTAAATATATTACTCGTGAGAATAATATTAATGGGACATCTACAATAGCTGATGAAAATTTTATAAATAATAAAGAAAAGCTTAATGATAAAGACGACAATAATGTAGGTATAAAAGATGAAAAATTAGATGATATAAGTACAAAAAAAGTAGGAGAAAAACAAAAGGATAATAATGAAAAAACTACTACAATAAATAAGGACAGTAGTAAAAAAGATATTTCTGCAAACACGAGTAGTGTGGGTAAGACAAGTAGTAGAAGACATAAATCATCAAGTAAAGGATTAGTGCAAAATGTGGAGAAGCAACAACAAGAAGTGGAAAGACAAGCACAGCTAAAAAAGGAACAAGAAGAGAAACAAAAACAAGCTGAAGCGGAAAAACAATCAGAAAGAGAAGAAAAAGAAAGACAAGCTAAACTTGCAGAAGAAGCAAGAGTAAAAGCAGAAGAAAAATTAAAAGCAGAGCAAGCAGAAAAAGAAAGACTTGCAAAAATAGAAGCAGACAAAAAATTAGAAGCTGAAAGAATAGAAAAAGAAAATCAAGCTAAATTACAAAAGGAAGCAGAGGAAAGAGCTGAGGCTGAAAAATTAAAGCAACAACAAGAAGCTGAAAGACAAGCACAGTTAAAAAAGGAACAAGAAGAGAAACAAAAACAAGCTGAAGCGGAAAAACAATCAGAAAGAGAAGAAAAAGAAAGACAAGCTAAACTTGCAGAAGAAGCAAGAGTAAAAGCAGAAGAAAAATTAAAAGTAGAGCAAGCAGAAAAACAAAGACTTGCAAAAATAGAAGCAGACAAAAAATTAGAAGCTGAAAGAATAGAAAAAGAAAATCAAGCAAAATTACAAAAAGAAGCAGAGGAAAGAGCTAAGGCAGAAAAATTAAAGCAACAACAAGAAGCAGAAAGACAAGCACAATTAAAGAAGGAACAAGCAGAGAAAGAAGAAAAAGCAAAACAAGCTAAACTTGCAGAAGAAAAATTAAAAGCAGAACAAGCAGAGAAAGAAAGACTTGCAAAAATAGAAGAGGAAAAGCAAAGAGTTAAAGACGAAAATAATAAATTAATAGAAGAGGCAAAAAATAATATAAATCTTGGAGATTTAACTAACGTAAAAGACAACTTAACATTACCAACAGAAGACTCTAGTGGAGTTAAGATTTCATGGAAGTCAAATGATGAAGCAACAATAAAAAATGATGGAACAGTTACAAGACCAAGTTCAGATAGCCAAGACAAAAATGTTAAATTAGTTGCAACATTTACTAAAGATGAACAAATATCAACTAAAGAATTTGAAGCTATAGTAAAGGCACAAGAAAAACCTAAAGTAAAAACAAGAACTGAGGAAATAGTTGATTTACTAAAAGAAGATAAGCCAATAGAGTTTAAAAAGCCAGAAAACTTTGATATAGCTGTTAAAGAAGCTGTAAAGCAATTAAAAGAAAAGTTTGAAATGATTGTACCTTACTCAGAGTATACAAAATATAATTTTAATAAATATAACAATATTATGGTTGAATTGGGTGGAGAGGATTATGGCAAGCCTGGAGTTTCAACAAGTAGTGGAACAGTAATTGCTGGTAAAGCTAAAATGACAGTGAAGTTTAATTATAGAAGAGATGTAGATGAAGTAAAAAGACAAAAGAAAGCTACAGAAGAAGCTGTAAACAGAATTATTGGTGAAGTTATTAAGCCTGGAATGACTGATGTTCAAAAAGAACTAGCATTACACGATTATGTAGTTAAACATGCAGAGTATAATATGGCAGGACTTACAAAGCAACCAGGCGATTTAGAAGACCATAGTGCTTATGGTGTGTTAGTATTAGGTAAAGGTGTTTGCGAAAGTTATGCAAAAGCAATGCATTTATTATTAAATGAAGTAGGAGTAGAGTGTAAATATGCCACAGGATACAAGAGAAATCCAGATGGAAGCAAAGGTGGCGGACACGCTTGGAATATGGTTAAGTTAGATAATGATTGGTACAACTTAGATGCAACATGGGATGATCCAGTTTCTGATAGAGTTGGAAGAAGTGATAAAGAGGTTGTAGTATCACCAGTAAGCCATGCATATTTTAATGTAACAGATGCAGTATTTAATAAAGATCATATTAGAGGTGAATTTGAACAAAATAATTATCCAACAGCTAATGGAACTAAATATTCGTATGATAATCTAGATGTAGATGAATTTATGAATGATGGAACAAAAGTACCAAAGGTAACAAGCAGAGATGAACTTATACAAGAAGTTAAAGAAGCAATGCAAAATAGAAAAACTGAACTTTATGTAAGACTTAAAGGATTCAAAATGACTATGCAAGAATTAATGACTATGCTTGGACAAAATTTAGATGGAAATATATATAAGAGTTATGGGGTATCTCCAACCGATTCAAGCCACGCACATTGCACCTTTACACTAAGATAGGTGCCTGACCCCACCCGAAATATGTCAAAAGCCGATGAAAATTTTCATCGGCTTTTGTGATATAAAAAATTAATAGTTACATATTAAAATGCTTTTTTATAAATATTTAAAACATCTTCTTCAGTTAGTGGAGGATATGTTCCTGTTGGCTTTCCACCATGATTAACTATACATTGAGATGCCATTTCAGAAAGTTTAGATTCTTCGATTCCAACTTCTTTCAAAGTCATAGGGATTCCAAGTGATTTTATAAAGTTACGAGTACAACTAATAGCCTCTCTAGCTGTTATATATTTATCTTCATTTAAAGGTAAGTTCCAAACATTTATTCCGTAAGCGGCAATATCATCTACAGTGTTATCATTTAATATATATTCCATCCAAACTGGAGTTAATATTCCAAGTCCAATGCCATGAGTAATATCATAATATGCACTTAATTCGTGTTCCATAGCGTGAACTGACCAGTTAGTTTTTTTACCATATCCAATAAGTCCATTAATTGCAAGACTAGATGCCCACATTAAATTTGCACGGGCTTCATAGTTTGTAGGATTTTCAAGGGCTATTGGTCCATAATGGAATACTGTTTTTAAAAGTCCTTCAGCAAATCTATCTTGTATGAATGCATCTTTTGTTGATGTAAAATAAACTTCAAAAATATGACTCATAATATCTATTGTTCCAGCAGCTGTTTGATTTCTAGGAACTGTATAAGTATAAGTTGGATCTAATATTGAAAATTTAGGTGCTATTCTTGAATTTGCTGTAGCTAATTTTTCGTTTGTATCCATATTGCTTATAACTGCACAATTATCCATCTCAGAACCTGTTGCAGATAATGTAAGAATTGTTCCAAGAGGTAGTGCATTTTTAATTCTAGCTTTTCCAGTAAGAAAATCCCATGGATCTTCATCGTAATAATATCCGGCAGCTATAAGTTTACTACAATCTATAACGCTTCCACCACCGATTGCAAGAATAACTTCTATTCCATTTTCTTTGCAGATACGAACACCTTCCCTTACGCTTGTAATACGAGGATTTGGTTCTACTCCTGAAAGTTCCATGAAGGTTAAATCGTTTTCTTTTAAGATAGAAGTAATATTATCATATAATCCATTTTTTTTTATGCTTCCACCACCATAAACTAAAAGTACTTTGTTACCGTATTTTTTTAACTGTTTACCAAGTACTTTGATTTGTCCTTCGCCAAAAAAGATTTGAGTTGGTATGTTGTAATTAAAATTTAGCATTTTAAATCCTCCTAATAAAAACTATTTTAATAAATTATAACATAAATTTTAATATTAATAGAAGGTTTTAACTATAATGTAGTAAAAAAATAAATAAAATTCTTTAAACATGAAATAAAACTATAAAGTTCATAAAAAAAAGGTCGAAAAATAACAGTATTTTATACTGTATAAAGAGATAAAAAAAAGGAGATGAGTTATTAATGAACAGAGGCAAAATAAAAAAAATATTTGCAATGGCAGTAATAAGTGGAACTTTAATGGTAGGAGCAAAAAATACAGCATATGCTGTTATAACAGATTATGCTATTAAGTTAGATAATCAAGTATATTCTTATAATAAATCACAATTAGAAGAATCATTTTTAAATTATAAGGCAGGAGAAGATGCAAAATTATATGAAGATTTTCATTCTAAATTAGGTTCTAGTAAGGGTTTTTATGCTTTTAAAGATGATAAAAGAGGATTTGTTTCATATGAAGCTATAGAAAAGGGATTTTTAAAGTCAAAGGACGATAAAAAATCATTTGATGTTGAAAAATTTGTAGAAAACGATAAATCCGAATCTTTAGAAGTGAAAGAAACAAAAGAAGTTGTTGTAAATGATAAAGGAAGTTTAGAGGTTAAAGAAAATAAACAAGATACTGTAAAAGATTCAAAAATAGAATCTAATGATCAAAAAGGTTCTTCAGATTCTTCAAGTTCATCAAAAGGCTCATCTTCGTCCAAGAGAAATAAAGGAGAAAAAAAAACTAGGGTAGTTCCAGTAGCAGATAAGGTAGTGGAAAATAGACAACCTGCAGAAAAAGAGGAAGCAGTTGAAGTAGACAATAAAGTTAGACAACCTATGCCAGCTATAATACCAGAAGGTGAAAAACCAAAAGAAGTTGAAGTTCCTAAAGCTGAGGCGCAAGTATCAGAGGGTAGCATTAGAATAAAGAGTGAAACAACGCAAACAGCTCAAAAGTTCAGATTAGCAACTAATCAAGTAACTACTATTTTAATTGAAGGTACAGTAGAAAATAATGGTTCAATGGAAATTTCAGGAAAAAGTATCCCGGTTAACAAAGGTGATAAATATCATAATGTAGCTGATAAGATATATAATGCATTTAAGGAAAATGAAGATTGGTCGGTAGAATACAAGTATGTACAATCAGGATATAAGTCAAATTTAACATTTACATCTAAAAAACATAGAAACCATATAGATTTTAATTTACAAAATTCTAATGGAATCGTGTTTAAAACAATAAATGAGGAATATGGTCAAAAAGCTATTGGAAGTAGAATGGAAATTTGTACAGTAACTGTTTTAGATAATTGCACAGATAATACTACGTTAAAAATTAAAGTACTATCAGATATTTTAAACAAAACATTTGCAGTAACTTCAGTAGATGTACAAAAAGGAGATACTAAAGAAAAGATAGCTGAAAAGATAACAACACAATTAAAAAGTGAAGCTAATGTAACTCAATATTTTAATGTTAAAAATGAAGGTGTTGTAATAACTTTAACTCAAAAAGAGGCAGATCCAATCAATCTTAAAGTTACAATGGAAAATGTAAATAAGAAGGTTGTTGAACCAGCAGTGGTTCCAGTTGAAAAAGTTCCAGTACCAAGACCAGAAGTTAATGATGATGCTGAAAGACAAGCAGCTTTAAAAAAACAACAGCAATTAGAAGAAGAAAGACAAGCACAAAAAAATAGAGAAGCGGAAGAAGCTGCTGAAAGAGCAAAAATAGAAAAAGAACGTGAAGCAGAGGTTCAAAACCAAGAAATACAAATTGAAAGTAAGTGTATTGAAAAAGGATCTACAGTAGAATTTGGAAGAGTCCAAACTGGAAACTTAGCATTTAAATTGCAAGGAAAAGCAACAGATGGACTAAGGGAAGATCAAGAAGCTAAATTAACTAAAGATCAAACAGCTAAAATTTTAGATAAAACTATAGAGTTTAAGGCTGGGGATGATAGTTCAAAGATAAAATCAAAAATTTTAAAAGTTTTTGAGGGACACAAGGATTGGGTATTTGAAGTTGGATTCGTAGTAATAGAAAATCATGGTGCTAGTGTTAAGTATACTTGCAACAAAATACAAGATGATGTTTATGGTGAAAAATTTGCAAAAGATACAGAGGAAATTAAGTTTATGCAAAGCAATGTGACTTCGGGTGAGGTTGGAAAGCCTGAAGTAAAAGAAAAGCTTGAAATTGCAGTGAAAAAGCTTTCAAACAGAAAATCAACAGTAAATATAAGCATTAAAATTAAGGGACAACAAAAGGAAAGTGGAAATGTTAACGTAGAAATAGAAGCAAAAGATAGTGTAGATCAAGTTGCTCAAAAAATAGCTATAGCATTAAAAGGTAATGACGAAATTTCAAGATTATATAAAATCGAAGTCCAAAAAGATAAAGTTATATTAACACAAAATATGGCATCAAAGAATGAAACAGAGATTACTATAAAGTAAATTAGTTTAAGTATGAAAAGTATCTAGATATAATCTGGGTACTTTTTTAAATAATTTAATTACTTTTTAAGTTAAAATTAAATCTTTTTATTAAAATTATACAATATAAAGAATATTATAGTTTATTGGGCACGATTTTGTCATAAAAATCTTAAGAAGAATTTTTTATAATACGATAATATAGCATAATTAAACATATAATTTAAGGGGGTTATAATAATGAAATACACAAAACCACTAAAAACACTATCAATTGCTACTATATTAGGAGTTACATTATCGGGGGGAGTAGCTTTAAATGCTCATGCTGCAACAAAATACGATAATTTCACAAATTCAAACGTAGTAGAAAGAAACACAAACATTGAAAAAAATGATGCAGTTAAGACAACCCAAGAATTTTATGACAAAATAAAGACTGCATTAGAAAATTTTGAAACAAATGTAACTATAAAAGTTGCAAATTACAATGGGAGAGATTACAATTTAAATATTCTAAATAAAATTGTTTTAGAACATCCAGAAATAGATTATGGATATTCAGGTGTAAGTGGAAATATATATGGGTATTCAAATAGCAGAGAAAAAACTATGAATCTTAATATAACGTACAGACAAAGTAAAGAAAAGATGCAAAGTCAAAAGGAAGCTGTGAGAGTGAAAGTTCAACAAATAATTGGACAAGTTATTAAACCTGGAATGACAGATGTACAGAAGGAATTAGCACTTCACGATTATGTTGTTAAACATGCGGATTATAATACTACAAATTATAATGCTGGTATTGTTTCAGCAGAAGATCATAATGCTTATGGAGTATTAGTAAAAAACACAGGAGTTTGTGAAAGCTATGCAAAGGCAATGTATGAATTATTAACAGCTTCAGGGATTGAGTGCAAATATGTTACTGGATACGGCAATAGAGGTGGACATGCATGGAACATGGTTAAATTAGATGGAGAGTGGTATAATCTTGATGCAACTTGGGATGATCCAATATCAGATAGAAATTTAGGTGCAAGTTCAAATACTTTAATTCCTATTAGTCATAAATATTTTAATGTATCAGATAGTATTTTCAATAGAGACCATTCAAGAGGAGAAGTTGCAAGAAATTATCCAACATGTACTGCTACTAAATATTCTTTTGACAATCTTAACATACCTGAGTATACAAGTGATGGAAAGTTGTTTGTTAATTTTTCAAATGCTCAACAATTAGATGCACAAATACTTAAAGTATTAAGAAATCATGAAGCAAGTTTATGTTTAAAGATGAAAGGTGTAAATATTGACTTGAATCAATTAATGAGAAGAATACAAGTAATTGCACAAAACAATCATATATATGGTTTTGGAATGAGAGCTTCAATGTCAAGTTCTTATATTAGAGTTAATTTTACTTGGCAATAATTAAATAATAAAATTAGAAGGAATTATTTAGAGATATCTCTTAAATAGTTCCTTTTTTATGGCTTTTCAATAAATTTCCATAAAAGGCTTTACAACGAACTTATGTTTATATATAATAGCATTTAGAACTTATGTTCAAGAACGAAAGTTTGGGGGTGCCTTATGAATATTAAAGAATTGATAAAAAATAGTAAGGCTAAAGATGAAGAAGCTATAAAGATACTAATAGAAAAGTACAAACCCTTTATATTAAGAACTATGCAAGGTGTGTACATAAAGGGATATGATAGAGAAGATTTAATTCAAATGGGTTATGTGAGTATAATAAAAGCTATTGAAAAATATGATTTAAATAGTAAAACCCCATTTACCTCCTATGTGTGTAATGCTATAAAAAATAATTATTATTATAAAATTAGAGGAAAAGTAAAAGAAAATTATGATGTCAGTTATGAAAAATCAGTAGAGGATGGATTTAAATATACAAATGAGGATAGTGTAGAAGATGAAGTTTTAAAAAATTATGAAATAAAAATATTAAGAGAAGCGTTAAATAAGTTATCTATTGGAGATAACTTATTTTATATTGTTATAGTAATGGACATGGTGCTATGAAAAAATATAGCAATATAAAAGGAATAAAATATGGAACACTTCAAAAAAGAAAAAAATCTATTTTAAATAAAATAAAGAATAACATGAAAAATTCATAAAAATGATACCTTGTATTTTTTATGATATAGTATTATAGTATACAAGAAAATTAATACTGTGGAGGGATTTTATGAAACATAAAGCATTAAAAAGAGTATTATCTATAATTTCAATAATGGCAATAACAGCATCTCTTGTTGCTTGTGGAAAAGCAAAGCCTGTAGAGCGTCCTAAAGATCCAAAACAAAAAGTTGAAGATAAGGCTATGACTGAAAAGCTTCAAAAAGAAAAAATAGTAAGTGGAAGCAAAGTATATATATCAGGAGATACTATTGTTGGGGCAGTTATTATGAAAAAAGATGTTCCATCTAAAGAAGCAAAATCAAAAGCAGAGGCTCTTGCCAATAAGTATGCAAATGAGTTAAAGAAAGAATATAAAAATCTTCAAGAAGAATACAAGGGAATGAAAATAAATGTACAAGTTGTACAGAATGGAAATAATCTAGCTAATGTATTGATAGAAAAATAAGAGATTTAAAGCCGTAAAATTTAAATTTTGCGGTTTTTTTTATGAAAAATATATAATTTTTTATGAAAAGTATATAAATTAATTGTCAAAAAAGGACGATAGTAGACATGAGAGTAAATCATATACAAAAATTTAAATAAAAGTTAATTTATAACTTATAAGAAGGAGAAGGATACTAGATGTTAAAAGCTTTAAGAAACTTAAAGGTAAAAACAAAAATAATAGTGTTATGTTCTATTATGTATTTTTTCATATTTGTTGTGGGAATAGTTGGATATAACAGTATTAGAGTAATGAGTGACAGTGCAGATAATTTATATAATAGAAGGTTAATATCTGTGCAAGTTCTAAGTGATAATAGAACTGCTGCTAGAAGGGTTGGAATGGATATTTTACAAATAATATTACATAGAGAAGATATTAATTTTCAAAAAGAAAAATACGAGGATATAAAAATAAGTAAGGATAGATTTAACAAAAATCTAGAAATATATAAAAGTTTAGAAACAGATGAAACTGAACTAAAAATGCTTGATACAGTTACAAATGAATGGGATAAGTATATTTCTGGAGTTCAACAAGTAGCAGAGCTTTCCATGAATAATACTATACAAATAGCTGATGTTATAGCTAAAGTGAATGTTTTAAGTGAAAAATTTAAAATTGCTCAAGCCGATCTAAGAGAATTATCAAAGTACAATATTAAAGATGCTAAAAATGCTTATGATTTAAGTAGAATAGAGTATAACAATAGTATAAAAAAGTTTATAGTTATATTGATAATATCAATAGTTATAGGAATAATTAGTACTATAAGTATTGCTAAAAATATAAATAATCCACTTCAATATATGGTTAAATATTTAAAAACACTTGCAAGAGGAGATTTCTCAGGTAATATTGAAAATGAGTATTTAGAAAGAAAAGATGAAATGGGACATTTAGCTTTAGAAATAAATAAAATGACAGAATCTATAAAAGATATAATAGTAACAGTAGATAATGAGTGCAAGGAAAGTGTTGAAAGTAATATAAATGTGCTTAATAATATGGGAGTGTTAGACAAAAATATAGAAGATGTGTCATGTACTACTCAAGAATTATCTGCAGGACTTGAAGAAATGGCAGCTTCAGCTGAAGAAATGAGTGCAACATCACAAGAAATAGAGGATGGTATTGAAAATATAAATAATAAAATAAAAGAAGTTTCATCTAAAACTGTAGAAATTAAGGAAAGAGCTAGTTCACTAAAAGAAACTTCAGAAGAAGCTAAGAAAACGGCTGTAGAAATGTATAGCAAAAATGAAAAAGAATTAATGAGTGCTTTAGAAGAATGTAACGAGGTAAATAAGATTAATGTTCTTTCTGAAGCAATATTAAATATAACTAGCCAGACAAACTTACTTGCATTAAATGCTGCAATAGAGGCAGCAAGGGCTGGAGAAGCAGGAAAAGGATTTGCTGTTGTTGCAGATGAAATTAGAAAACTTGCAGAAGAGTCTAATGAAACTGCAAATGAAATTCAAAGTATTACTGGTATTGTTTTAAAATCTGTTGATAATCTTTCAAAAAGTTCATTACATGTATTAAATTTTATAAATGAAAAAGTTATGAAGGATTATGATAATTCACAAAGCAGTGGAGAAATGTATAGTAAAGATGCGGATTACTATAATGAGTCTACAGAAGAGTTAAAGAGAATATGTGATGAGCTTTTAATTCAAACTAAAAATATAATGGAAGCTATAAATAATGTTGCAGAAGCATCAAATGAGGGTGCTGAAGGAGTAACTAATATATCTGAAAAAATGCTGACAGTTTCAAATGAATCTAATGGTGCATTAGAAACTGCAGAAAAGTCAAAGGAAAGTTCTGAAAATCTTATTAAGGCTATAGAAAAGTTTACTATATAAATTAAAGCCAGTGGCAATTAATGAATTTCCACTGGCTTTAATCCTGTTTCTAAAACTGACATCAATTGGTTGAATATATCTTCTAGTTGATTTTTATAATGAATTGCTTTATCATCTAACATCTTTAAAAGATCTTTATAATCAATTCCAAGTTTTAATTTTATGTAGTTAATTATGGATTCTGATAAGTTAATTATATAAAGCATAATAAAATCTACTGATAATGTTTTTTTTATTTGTCCTTGTTCTTGTCCGTGAATAACTACATTTTCTATAAAAGTTTTTCCATTTAAAGAATTTAATATTTTTGTCTGTTCAATATCTCTATTTTCAACAGCACCTCTTAAAAATTTACTCATTATAGGAAAAGTTAAGTCAAATTTCATGTAATTAAAAACTACGCTTCTATATATATTAAAAAAATTGTTACTTTCAGTGTCTATATGACGTTCTAAATAATCTATTTTTTTGTCTACAGCATAATCAAGTAAAAATAAGTATAAATCTTTTTTATTTTTAAAATATCTATAAAAACTTCCTTTTGCGATTCCAAGTTCAGTTATTATCTTATTCATGGAAGAGGTTTCGAAATTATGACTTGAAAATTCTTTTAAAGAAACATTTATAATTTCTTTTTGTCTTTCTCTAGATAAGTTTAAAAAAGTCTGCTTTGGCAAAAAATCACCTCCTTGAAAAGTGACCAGTCAGTCACCTAATACATTGTCAGTATAAAACACTTGGAGAAAAATGTCAATATAAATTTATGCAAAGTTTATATTGGAATTATTGACATGATTTTCTTACTGTGGTAATATTGTTTTAGATTATGCGACAAGGTGGTCGCTAGAGTAAAAACTTCTGGGGGGAGTTCGATGAAAAAGATAATTTCACTTTTAGTTACAGCACTTATGATTTTCCCTATGACTGGGTGTGCTAAGAAGAGTGCATCAGGGGAAGAAGAGAAGGTATTGCCAGTAAAAGTTATGGGTGCAAAGGAAGAAGAAAATCCAATTTTACTACAATACTTAGGTAATACAAATTCTACAGATAATATTAAGTTAAGCTTTAAGTTGCCAGGAAAGATTTCACAGCTTACTGTCAAAGAAGGAGATTATGTAAGTGCAGGGCAGGCATTAGGTCAGCTTGATACTAAAGATTATAATTTTGCAGTAAATGGTGCAAGAGGACAACTTGAAGCAGCTAATGGTCAAGTTTCAGCAGCTAATGGTCAATCAGAAGCAGCTGGAGGTCAGGCGGAGGCAGCTAAAGGTCAAATGCAGGCTGCACAAAAACAAATATCTATGGCACAAGCTAAAGTAGATGCATCAAAGGCTCAATATGATAAAGCTGTAAATGGTGCTCAAGTAGAGGATATAAATAGAGCTAAACTTGCAGTTAAAAATGCAGAAGATACCTATGAGTATGCAGAAAAAAGTTATGGAAGAATAGAGAAGCTGTATAAGGAAGGCATTGTATCAAAACAACAATTAGATGATATAAAAATAAAAAGAGATAGTGCTAAAGTAGATTTAGACAACAAGAGAGAAATTCTAAATAAGTCAGAAAATGGTGCTAGAGAAGAAGATAAGAGAGCAGCTTTAGCTGGTTATAATGCTGCAAAAGCACAACTTGAAGCTGCAAAAGCACAATATAGTGCAGCACAAGGACAATATAATGCAGCACTTGGACAAAAAAATGCAGCACAAGGACAAAGTGCAGCAGCCCAGGGAATGCGTGAATCTGCTCAAACTCAATATGAGTCAAAGCAAAGTATGCTTGATGATACTGTTTTAAGAGCAAGTGTTTCAGGATATGTAGTTAAAGTTTTAAACAAAGCTGGTGAAAATGTAGCAGCAGGGTATCCAGTAGTAGTTATACGTACAGATGATCAAGTAATTGATATAGGTGTAGCTCAAAATGATATAGAAAAGATAAAGGTAGGAACAAAAACAGATATAGCTATAAATGATATAAAGACAACTGGTAGTATAGTTGAAATAGAACAAGTGCCAGATCCAAAAAGCAGAACTTACAAAGCAAAGGTAAGAATGGATAAACAAGTGCCAAAGGATAAATTTTATGTTGGTACTGTAGCTAATGTAAGTATTAAGCTTGCAGAACAAAAAGGAATTTGGTTACCTGTTACAGTTGTTTTAAATGATGGTGAAGATTATGTTTATACCGTAGAAAAAGGAAGAGTTTCAAGAAAAAATATAACAATTTCCAGTATGTTTGGAGATAAAATTTTAGTAAAAGGAGTATCAGTAGACGAAAAAGTTGTAACTGAAGGATTAAAGAACATTAAGCCAGGTTACAAAGTTAAAATAGCAAAATAAAAGAGGTGGAAATATGTCAGGGTTAGTTGAGAGTGCAATTAAACACCGAAAAATAACCATATTTTTGACGGTATTAATACTAGTTTTTGGATTAGGCATATATAGAGTAATACCAAAGCAAGAAAATCCTGATGCTTCTGTTGGAATAGCAAGAGTTTTAACTATATATCCAGGAGGAACTCCTGAAGATGTTAAGAACTTAGTTACTAAAAAGCTTGAGGATGCAGCATCGGAGATTGATGGTTTTGATTATGTGGAATCATATTCTAAAAATAGTGTGTCTGTATTAATAGTGTATTTAAAAGATACAGCAGATGATGACAAAGCTTGGAGAGAACTTAGAGATAAGATAAATGATAAAAAATCAGAACTTCCGGCGGAATGTTTCCCAAGTCAAATAAATACTGATTTGGTTTCAACTGCAGGGATGATAATAAGTTTATCAGGAGATAATTATTCTTACGATCAACTAGATAGTTATGCTGAAGAAATTAATAGAAGACTAAGTAAAATAGAGGGTGTAACAAGCTTTGATATTGATGGAAAACTTGATAAACAAGTTAAAGTTGATGTGGATATGGATAAATTAAAGAATTATCCAATATCGTTAGAGGATGTTACAAAAGCACTTAAGGTGCAAAATATAAAAATACCACCAGGAGCTATTGAAAGTAAAACTTCAAAAATTGATGTAATTACAAGTAATGGTTTTGATTCTATAAAAGATATAGAAAATGTTGTTGTATATGTTTCAGAAGATACTGGTGCAATAGTAAGACTTAAAGATATTGCAAAGATATATATGGATTACAACCAAGATGATGTTAAATACAAACAAGATGGTAAAAAATCTATATTGTTAACAGGTCACTTTGAAGATAATAAAAATGTAGTTTTAATTGGTAAGGATGTAAGGAAAGAAATAGAAGCTATTAAAAAGACGCTTCCAAATGACTTGAATTTCTATGAAGTATTATATCAACCAACAGATGTTGATAATGCTGTTTCTGATTTCATGACTAATTTAATAGAAGGTATTATACTAGTTATTGTAGTAATATTTGCGGGTGTTGGAGTTAGAAACTCAATAGTTGTATCTACGGCTCTTCCAATATCAATACTTCTAAGTTTTATTATGATGCATTTTGCAGGAATAAAAGTACACCAAATATCAACTATGGCACTTATTATTGCCCTGGGAATATTGGTTGATAATGCAATAGTAATAAGTGACGTTGTTCAAGTTAAGATAAATCAAGGAATTGATAATGTAACAGCAGCTCTTGAAGGTGCTAAAGAATCTTCAATTCCTATATTTACTTCAACACTTACAACAGTTGCATCGTTTGCACCATTACTTACAATACCAGGAGTTCCTGGAAAATATGTCGAAAGTATTCCGAAGGTTGTTATAATATCACTTATTGCATCTTATATATGCGCTATGCTTATAACACCTGCACTAGCCGCAGTATTTTATAAAAAAGCGGACGATGGAAAACAAGGTAAGGTAATGAAAAAGGTTGAAAAATTCTTTGAAAATGCATTGACTTTTGGACTTAAAAAGAGAAAACTTACTATTTTAATTGCTGTTGGTATGCTGGCAGTAGCAGCATTTATTACAACAACTTTAGGACTTCAGTTTTTCCCATATGCCAATAAAAATATGATGTATATAAATACGACCATTGAGAAGAAGGGTGACATAAAGGCAACTGAAAGCTTATCAAAGGTTGTAGAGAAGGTATTAAAAGCACAACCTGAAATTAAGAGTTATTCAACAGGAGTTGGAGATGGACTTCCAAAGTTCTGGGTTGCCATGCCTCCTTCAGTACCATCTAATGATTTTGCTCAAACAAAGATAGATTTTGATCTTAAAAAAGGTGGTAGATTTAAAGATAATGCAGAGTTTGCTAACTTTCTTCAAGAAAAATTAGATTCTGAAATAGTTGGTGCTAAATGCACAGTTTATCCACTTCAATATGCACTACCTAAAGAAGCTCCTATAGGTATAAGAGTTATAGGTGATGATATGGAAAAACTATATGCAGCATCAGAAAAGCTTCAAGGAATAATTAGAGAATTTGATGGTGCAACTAAGGTACGTGATGATGCGGCAGATAGAACATATCAATATAAAGTAGACATTGATTCTGATATGGCATCACAATTAGGCATCATTAAATATGATATAGAAAGACAAATAAATATAGCATTAAGAGGAACAGCAGGTTCTGTTTATAGAAAAAACGGTAAAGAGTTTAGTATTATTGTAAAGAGTAATATAGATAGTAAGGAAAAACTTGAAAATCTAGCTATAAAATCTACTCTTGCAGGACATAAAGTTTTACTAAAAGAAATTGCTACAATTAAGTTACAAACACAAATTGATACTATAAAACGATATAACAAGGAAGATTGTATAAATGTCTATGCTGATATTAAACCAGGTGGAAATGCAGTTGATCTCCAAGACAAAATAGAGCAAAAATTAAAGAATGTAGATTTGCCAGGAGTTAGAGTAGAGTTCTTTGGAGAAAAGGCAGATATAGTAAAATATTTCGGTACATTAGGTCAATCAGCTGGTGTTGCTATTTTCTTCATCTATATAATCTTACTTATACAATTTAATTCATTCTTGCAACCATTTATTATTTTCTTAACAATACCATTATCATTAATTGGTTCTGCATTTGGATTATTTATATTTAGACAACCACTATCACTTATGGCTCTCATGGGAATTGTAAGTTTGGTTGGGGTAGTTGTTAAAAATGCTATACTTCTTATTGAATATATAAATAAAGCAAGAAAGGAAGGATATTCCTTAAATGATTCTTGTATGGATGCTATGAAAAAGAGGTTTAGTCCTATTATATTAAGTGCATTTACAACGGTTATGGGACTTGCACCTATAATACCATCTGGAAACCCTATGTTTGTTCCTATGGCAGTTGCTCTAATGTGTGGACTTATAGTATCTACACTATTAACACTTATTATAATACCTGTTTTATACAATTTGATTGAAAGTTCTGTTGATAAATTCAATGATAAACATAAAGGTGGATTTAAATTTAATTTTAAATTTGGTGGTAGAAAAATAAAGAAAGAAAATACTTTAGAAGGATGATAATTATGAGAAATAAAAGATTATTAAAAATCTTAACTTTAGGTATTACATCCATTTTCTTAGGGGGAGTAGCACTAAATGTTAGTGCTGCATCCTCTAAAGAACCACTTAAATTGTCTAGAGATGAAGCTGTAACACTTGCTGTAAAAAATAGTAACGATATAAAAAGAGTTGATACTGGAGTAAATACAATAGCGAGAAAATTTAAAGATGCACAAGATTTAAGTGATAAAGTAAAGAAACTTGAAGATAAGTTTGAAGACTATAAAGAAGCTTGGAAAAAGATAAATAGTCCTGAATTTAAAGCTGCAAAGGAACAACTTGAAGGAGCTATTAAAGCTGTAGAAGGATATTCAAAATCTGATGAGATCTTAAAAGATTTAAATGCTAAATTGAATGAATTAAATAAGATACCAGAAGATAAGTTAACTCCTGAGATGAAGGAACAAAAAAATCAAATAATAGCTGGAATAAAAAAAGCTGAAGGAACTAAAAAGTATATAGAATCTCAGCTTAAACAAGGTAACATGACTATTGATGATGCCAAAGCAAAGTATCCAGAATTTAAGAAAAAGTATGCAGAACTAGAGGCTAAGCTTGCAGAATTTGAAGCAGGTAAAAAAACTTTAATAGAACTTTCAGAGCCAGGAACAAGCCTTCTATATCCACTTGTAGATATAAAAACAGGAGAACCACTGAACCTTAGTCAAGAAGAAGAATATTATGATTTTAAAAGACCACAGGAAATATATTATGCTGTTCAGGTTTTGCTTGAAAAGGCTGTAAAACAAAAGGAACTTGTAAAATCTATTGCAGGGGTTCAAGTTAATGAGGCATATACGAAGATTCTTTATGGTGAAGATGGATATGGAGTTAAGAATAAGTTATGCGGCAGGATACAAAAAGGATATAATGATGTAACCAAAAGTTACAATATAGGGACATCATCTAAGCTTCAAAAGGATTTGACAAAAATAGCTCTTGATCAAATGAAACTTGATGTGGATTCCCTTAAGAGAACTGTAGATAGTGGAAAAATTCAATTTAAGAGTTCACTTGGAGTGGAGTTAACATCTGATATAGAGTTAAAAGATAAAATCGATAAAACCATAAAAGAACCAAAAGGATTTCAAGAATATTTAAATGATGCTTTTAAAAATAGATATGAAATTTTTAGTGCTCAGCGTGATTTAGAAGAATACAATAGAAGCTTTGAAACTATTAAAGACTACTTTGTAGATGATGATTATGAATGGATAAGTGTAGAAAAACAAATAGATGAAACAAAGTTGGCTTTAAGTGATGCTAAGAGAGATGTTAAACGTGATATAGAACACAAGTATTTAGAGGTTAAACAAAAAAGAAATGAAATAGAAATGAATAAGAAAAAATTAGAAAAGGCACAAATTCAATTAGATGCTGCAAATAAGGCATATGAAATAGGAGTTAAGGCAATAGGATTAACATGGGATGCAGAACTTGCAGTGGCAAAGGCACAAATGGATTACAATGTATCTATTAGAGATTACAAGATAGCTTTTTATAAACTTGAAAAAGCAAGTGGCATTGGAATAGATATGAAAAATGTAAAAGCATTTCAAATTGAAGTAGCAGAAAAGATTAAAGAAATCAAAGGGGGAGATGATTTTTAATGAATAAGAAAGCAAAAGTTTTAACCACATCAATACTATTGGTTTCCGTTATGACTTTAGGTGGGAAAGTTGTTTTTGGTGCAAATAGTGATTCCCCCCTTGGTATAAATGATGTAGTAGGTAATGTAGTTGAAAATAACTCAGACATTACTCTTTATAAAGATAAAGTGAGAGTCAAAGAAAACTGGTATACTCATGAGGAAAAGAAAAGAAAAAATGATTCTAATTATGATGAAGACATAAAAAAAGATGTTCTTCCATTAAAAGAAGAAGTTGATTTAGGTAATTTAAATTGGGAAAGAGAGCAGATACAAGACAGAATAACTGTTGAAGCAAGAGAATTATATTATAAAATTTTACTTCAAAATCGTATGATAGATGTACAGCAGAAAACTGTTGAGAGACTAAAACGCGAATTAGAAAATAAAAAGAAAAAAATATCTGTAGGCACAGAAGCATCTATTAGTTTGGTGGGAGACGAAACTAATCTTAAAAATGCAGAGGTGAAGCTTCAAGAACTTAAATCGGACAAAGAGAAGTTTGCATTGAAGCTTAATATGAAAATGGGTACACCTGTAACTGGAGAGGTTAAGTTAAAGGATGCAGAAGTTCCATATAAGGTTTTTACTATTAATAATGTAGAAAATGTTATAGATACTATGCTTAAAAAGTATCATACTATAAAATATCTAGAAAAAGAAGAACATGCTAAAATACAAGAAAAAAATATAACTCATAGCTATGCTAATGCTCAGGATGATGACGAAGTTGCAAAGCACCCAGAAAAAAATTATAAGTCTAAAGAAGATGATTTAGAAGATGACTTAATAGAAATACAATATAAAATGGATGATGAAAAGAAAAAAATACAATCTAAGGTTAGGATAGATTATAATAATATAATAAATCTTCAAAATAATATTGAAGCTAAAAAGCTTGATGTAGATAAAGCAGATACGTTATTTAAAACTGAAAAGACAAAGTTTAAAGTTGGAACAAGCACACAAATAGCGTGTGATGCTGCGGAAGAAGCTTTGCTTATGGCAAAACTACAATATGATAATGCAAAGCTTGATTATTATATTGCAGTAGAAAACTTTAAAAATTATATAAGAGTGGCACTGTAAAACTTAAAACTCTCTTTTGAAGTGTGATAGGGTAAATCGCATATATCAAAAGAGAGTTTTTAGATTAAATTTAATATTTTTTTATTTGTAAATATATATTAATGTGATATAAAATATATTTATATAGTAAGAAAATTTATGAAAAGGTGGAAAAAATGAAGAGAAAAATATTAAGAACAATGGTTTATTCTACTATATTAATGGCGACTTTAACTTCATGTGGAAGTAAAAACAAAACGGAGACTACAGTAAATGTAAAAAGAAAAAGTACAAAAGCTTCAATAGTAACAAAAGAAGAAGAGCCCAATTATACAGTTTTAACGGGAACATTTTTTGCAAAGGACAATAAAGTTGTTATTCCTAAAATATCGGCTATGGTTGTGAAATTACCTGTAAAGGTTGGAGATATTGTAAATGAAGGAGATGTTGTTGCAACATTGGATTCTAAGGAGATAGATGATAAAATAAATCAATCTAAAACTGTTATGGATACTTGGCTTGTAGCAGTTGAGCAAGCTAAAATTGGACTTAAACAATGTGAGGATGCACTTATGGCATCAAAAGCAAGTTATAACTTGACAAAGGCTAATGTTATAGCAGCAAATGGAAATAAAAAAATTTTAAACGATAATCTTAAAATAGCTGAAAATTCCTTAAAACAATCAGAGATAAGTGTCGAAAAAGCAAAGAAAACAATTAAAGTATCACAAGATAGCTATGATCAATCTAAAAAAATGTATGACGATGCTAAAAAATCCATTGAAGATACTTTAGTTAAAGCACCAATTAGAGGAGTTGTGCTAAATTTAAATGCAAAAAAAGGAGAAGTGGCATCGAATTCAAGGCCTATAATGACACTAGCTAATGTAGATAAAATATATTCAAATATACAAATAAAAGATAATCTATTAAGCAGGGTAAAAGTAGGGGATAAAGTAGAAGCCTATATAGTACCCCTTTCAAATAAAAAAATTATTGGAACTATAGTAAATGTAAATAAGAAAGAAGATCCAAAGACGAAGTTACATTCAATGGAAATAGAATTTGAAAATAAGGATGAAAAAATGAAGCCTGGTATGATTGTAAATATTAGGGTGAATATTGACTTAAATAAAAAACCTCAAATTAAATAAATCTGTAGTATATAAAAAATTATGATACAATATATCTGATAATATGTTAATTATGAGATTATTGTATAAGGTGGTATTATTATGTTATTTAATTCATTTGGGTTTATTTTATTTTTCCCAATAGTAGTGGGGATTTATTTTTTAATTCCCCACAAGTATAGATGGATGTTGCTCTTAATATCAAGCTATTATTTTTATATGAGTTGGAATCCTAAATATATAGTTTTGATATTTACAACTACTCTGATATCTTATTTATCGGGAATATATATTGAAAAAGCAGAAAATATAAGAAAAAAGAAGTTTTACTTAAATTTTAGTATTATATCTAATTTAGTAATACTTTTTATATTTAAGTATTTTAACTTTTTTAATAATTCATTAAGAGAAGTATTTAATAATTTTAACTTATATTATGGTATACCTAATTTTAAATTATTGTTACCTGTTGGAATATCATTTTATACTTTTCAAAGTTTAAGTTATTCAATCGATGTTTATAGGGGAAACAAAAGTGCTGAAAAGCATTTTGGAATATTTGCGTTATATGTTTCATTTTTCCCTCAATTAGTGGCAGGACCTATTGAAAGATCAGACAGGCTACTTCCTCAATTTTATGAAAATCATAATTTCGATTATGAGAGGGTAACTGATGGACTTAAAATAATGGCATGGGGATATTTTAAAAAAGTAGTTATAGCTGATAGGTTATCTATTGTAGTTAACACAGTTTATAATAATCCAACTGAATATAAGGGACTTCCTTTAATAGTTGCGTCTGTATTTTTCGCTTTTCAGATCTTTTGTGATTTTTCTGGTTATTCAGATATAGCAATAGGTTCTGCAAAAGTTATGGGATTTGATCTTATGAAAAATTTTGATAAACCATATTTTTCAAAAACAATTGCAGAGTTCTGGAGAAGATGGCATATATCTTTATCTACTTGGTTTAGAGATTATTTATACATACCTATGGGAGGAAATAGAGTTAAAAAATCAAGATATTATTTTAATATATTTTTTACCTTCCTAATTAGTGGACTATGGCATGGAGCTAGCTGGACCTTTGTAGTATGGGGGGCCCTTCATGGAGTATATCAAATTATAGGATATATTACTAAAAATATTAGAGCAAAATTTGTAAATATTATAGGACTTAGTAAGATTCCAAAGGTTCATGATTTTATAAAAGTAGTAATTACATTTATATTAGTTGACTTTGCATGGATTTTTTTTAGAACAAATTCAATGAGTGATGCTATTTATATAATAAAAAACCTATTTAATATTTCTTCAAGTAGTCATACTGGAATCAATATTTTATTTAATTTAGGACTTGATAAGGTTTCATTTATTGTTGGTATTGTTTCTATATTAATTATGGAAACAGTGCATTTAATTCAAGAGAAAATAGATATAATAGAAAATTTAGAGAAAAGCCCAATTGTATTTAGATGGTTATGTTACTATACTGTTATTTTTTCAATAATAGTTTTTGGGGTATTTCAGCAATCTCAATTTATTTATTTTCAATTTTAAAAGAGGGTATGAAATATGAGAAAATTTATTAAAAAAGTATTATTTTTACTTCCTATACCAATAATAATAGTTTGTGTTAATTACTTTGGAGATGCAGCTAATATATTTTATAAGCAAGGCTTTTATGAAAAAGGAATAGTAAAAATATTAGGGACAAATAAGAATGTAAATAATTTAGATAACTATGATGAAAGGTTGTTACAAAAGTTTTATGTGGACAACCTTTCGTCTCCTAAAAATGTAGTTATACTTGGCTCTAGTAGAGCTATGCAGGTAAGTTCAAAAATTTTAAAAGAAAATGATATGTTTAACAGTAGTGTTTCAGGGGCATCATTAGAAGACTTGATGGCTATATATGGAATATACAGAAAAGATAATAAGCTACCCCAAAAGGTAATATTAGAGTTAGATCCATGGATATTAAATAAAAATAATGGTCAAAATAGATGGAAATCTATAAAAGAATATTACTTTTATATAAATGGTTTAATTAATAGTAGTGAGTATAAAAAAGATTTAATTGATGATAAAGTCTTTGAGCTTGTATCATTATCCTATTTTCAAAGTTCATTGAAGAAAATAAAGGATAGTGGAGAAAAGGGATATAGTCCTACGGAACTTGAATATTGTACTACAAATATAAAAAAGAGAGATGGAAGTTTAGCTTATAATGAGAAATTTAGAAATAAATCTATAGATGAAGTAGATAAAGAAGCTATTAAATATGCCTCAGAAAAACCTATATATTGCTTTGGCGATTTTGAAAAAATAGATGGTAATTATAAAAGCAATTTTGAAAGATTTATTAATCTAATAAAGAAAGATGGAGTAGAAATAGAATTTCTATTAACTCCATATCATCCAATAGTTTATGATAAGCTAATAAGCTCTGACAACTACAAAATAGTAGTTGATATTGAAAAGTATTTTAGAGGTTTTGCAAAAAAAGAAAACATTAAAGTATATGGATCATATAATCCTCAAGCTATAAACTGCACTAAAAAAGACTTTTATGATGGCATGCATGTAAAACCATCTGGAATCATTAAAATATTTAATGGAAATACAAAATAAGGATAACCTTTTACTATATTTGAACGAAAATAGTATTAACGTTATAAATTAAATCAATCAATGGGGGGAAGTATTTTGAAGAATAGGTGTAAGACAGGAATTCTTTGTTTAACTATTTTAAGTATGCTTATGGGTATTCCTAAAATTACATTTGCAGCCAGTGAAGACATTAAAGATGCTGACTGTGAAATAAGATACAGAAAAGATCCTGTACAAGAAAACAAAGTATGGAAGATAAAATTCAATAAAGAGTTAGACAAGAGCTATATAAACGATGACGATGTAGTAATAAAAGACGAAAATAACAATAAAATATACTGTGATGTATCATTAGATGATGATGATAAGGATAAAAAAACAGTTAAAGTTAAGCCTAATTCGAGTTTAAAACAAGGTAAAAAGTATTCTATTACTGTAAAGAAAGACAGTTTTAAGGCTAAAAAAGATGGGAAGACCAATTCTAAAAATGTTAGAATGTTTTTTTACATAAAGAATGCTTTTGCAGGATTGCCATTTGAAGATGGTTTAATAGTGGTTAGAGACATGGCTTATTCAATAGATTATTTATCTAAGAACTCTAAACTTAAGAATGAACTTTTGAATGATTCTTATACTATATACTATTGCTACAAACCTACAGAACAAAAGGTTAAAAATATATTTGGAAATATACAAATGGATAAAGATCAAATTCATAAACATTATGATAAGATGGTTTATGTGGATGGAAATGGAGATAAGTCTATATATAGATGGAATAGTAAGGAAGAAGAATATGAATTAATTTCCCCATCTGTAGAAGCCGATGTAACAGTTAATTCTTCAGCTAAAGTAGTAACTGTTACAGTTAAAGAAATAAAAGGAATTGAGGATGCTGTATACTTTAAATTAGCACATAGTAATGATTGTAAGAGAATAGGAGATAGCACAGCATATACATCTAAAGATTTAGTAGAAACTATATATATATTAAACTATAACAAAAGCGTTATTGCTAAAGGAAGATTAAATACCCAATTCTCAACGAGTAAAGCAGTATCTCTTAAAAAAATTGCTGATAGTAATAGAGGAAGTTCGGGTGGAAACATAAATAATAATGGATATGTTGTTGAAGATAATGAGGGATATGTTTTTTACAATAATACAGGTGACAGAAATAGCCTATATAAATTAGATAGAAACGGTATGTTTAACAATGCTATTGGAAAAGACAATGCTCAATATTTAAATGTAGTTGGAGAGTGGGTTTACTACTCCAATTATTCTGATAAGGGTAATCTTTATAAGATAAAAACTGATGGTACGGCAAGACAGAAGATATGTGATGATATGGCATCATATGTTAGAGTGGTAGGAGATTGGATTTACTTCTGTAACCATTCTGACGGAGGTAGAATATATAAAATAAGACCTAATGGAACACAAAAGAGTAGAATTAGTGCGTCTTTGGACTATGAGACAGCCTATATTGATGTAGTAGGAGATTGGATCTACTTCACAAATGTAAATGATAAACATAGACCTTATGTATTAAATACCGATGGGACATACATTGCAAAATTAAGTGAAGAATGGGCAAATTCAATTCAAGTCTATGGAGAATGGATTTATTATACTTCAAGCACAGGAGTGCTAAGCAAAGTAAGAAAAGATGGAAGTGGGCATACAATTCCAATAAAAGGACAAACAAGGGAATTTGATAAGGGATTTCATTTAAATGTAGTAGGAGATTGGATATATTATAGTAACTATCTAGATAGTGGTAAGCTATATAAAATACGTACTGATGGAAGTGGGGAAAAACATAAATTAGTAAATGACACAGTAGATTATATAAATATTGTAGGTGATGATATTTACTTCACATCTAAAGGTAAATTATTTAAGGTACCTATAGATACAGATGGTACTATAAAGCCACAACAAATAAGCAAAAGCAATGGTCAACATAATATAATTCAGATGGATGATTTAAAGCTTACAGTGGCTTTTGAAGATGTAAACATGAGGCTGATAGATATGGAAAATAAATATTTGCCTTTAAAGGTTCCAGGAATAATGGATGATAATACTATGCATCAATTTACTGTTGATTGGGATAGAAAAAATGCTAAGGCTAGAAATGGAGTAAGAACTTACATTGGAGATGTAGTAGGTTATAATAGAAAAGTTAAACTTGAACTTACAATACCATCTGAAATGCTAAATGAAACTAATACTATAAATGTTTATAATAATCCAGATAAAAATTCTGATGTTATTATAGTGGAAAATCCATATGATAATAACTTAGTATCTATTCCACCTAAATTAAATGTTGGTGATATAGTTAGCGTATACGATAATGAAGATTGTACTAAGCTTTTAGGAAAAGCCAATGTAATAAGAGATGGAAAATATAATAAAGCAATAATAGAAAGATTAGAAATTGATAAATATGGACAAAGAAGTGTATGGATAACTGTAACTAGATTAGGAAAAGCACAAAGTAAGCCTACAGAAGTAAAACATGGTGATGTACCAGGTATTACAACAGGAGAGGATATTGATAATGCAGAAGCATTTAGATTTTATGATAAAGGCTTAGGACTTGGAGTAGATGGAAGAGATTTAGCTATAACTTCATGGGAGCCATCTCAAGTTATGGGAAGATCTAGTTATGATATATATACTTTGTCTTCTGGAAAAATAGATATAAGTAAAGAAACGTTTAAGCCTATAGATAAAATAACTGCAAATCAAAAGAAGTGGCAAGGAAGTAAAGATATAAAAACTGATAGTAGTGGTAAGAATTTAAAACAAGGAAAATATAGTTTATATGTTGTTGGAGATTTTGAAGGTACAGCATCTTGTGACAACAGAGGTAAAAAACCTGTAGTTAAGGGTAAAGTTTGTAGTGATGCAGAAACTTTTGATGTTACAGAAGAACGTCTTCCACAAAATATAACACTAAAGACTAAAGGAAGTGTTCAAGGATTATCAGATGTTGTGCTTAGTAAGGCACCTTCAAAGGATGAGCAAGTATGGCTTATACCTACAAATGTTTCAAGAAATGTAATGGAAAAAGTAGAAAATTGGCGTTCAGAGAATGATGTTGTTTGGCCTATAGAAGAACTTAAAAAAATAGCTACACGACTAGAAGGCGATGGTTCAGCAACTGTAATTAAGGCTCCTATGGGAATGAAACCTGATAATAAAAACTACAGAGACATAGAATATAATGTTCTTGTAGTTAATAAAGTAGGCTCATCTGGATTATCTAAAGAACGCATAACAGTAGATAATAAAGCACCTGAAATGTTTGATGAATTTGCAACAAAAACAATACTTCAAGGAACATCAGAAGAAAAAGGAAAACATCAATTAAAAATTGAAGATAGGAAACCAGAAGATTCATTTAAAGTTAAGGTATTTGATGATGTTACTAATATAAATACTTTAAGTGATCCTATTAGTATATATATAATTCAAATAGGTGTAGAAGACTACAACAAAGAATTGTTAGATATAGCAGTTAAACAAAAGGTAGGAAAAGTATTTACAGTAAATAAGGGAGTGCCTTACAATTGTAACGTTTTAGGACTTGAAGCTATTACTAAGGATGAATATAACAGACACTATAAAGGATCAGGGCCAAATAAATCTGATTTAACAAATTACAAAGTTGTTGCTGTAGATAGAGCTGGAAACATAAGTAAAGCTGTATTCTTTAACATAATAGTAGATGTAGAAAAATTAGAAAAGACTATAGCTAAAGCAGAGCAATATTTATTTATGTTAAATGATGATCAACATAAAACATTAGATCCTGTATTGAAACAAGCTAAGGATTTATTAAGTGTTGCAACTCAAAAGAGACAATATGATATAAATGCTATGTGTGATAGATTAGAAAGTTCTATGGAAAAAGTAGGAGTTCCAGGATTTACAGCTAATCACAAGCAAATTGCTAAGGCTGTATCTAATGGATTATATTTAAGAGATGCTAATGGTGCTTATGTTAAGCAAAGTAGTAATATAGACTTCAATTTAAAATTAGTCGAGAATACACCTGTAGATAATGGAGTGAAAATTGCATGGACAAGTGATAAACCGGATGTTATTACAAATAATGGACAAGTTGAAAGACCATTAAAAAATACTTCAGTGAAGCTTACAGCTACGGTTACCTATAGTTCAAATGATCCTAAACAAAGTAAAGAGGATAAAGAGGCAGATAAGGATATAAGTTTTAAAAAGGAATTCTATATAACTGTAAAAGGAATAGACATTAAATCAGAAGTTATAAGTGTATTGCTTAAAGGAAATAAAGTAAAGGTTGATTTTGATAAGGCTAAGGAAGAAAAGTTTGTAAACAACTATCAGATAGTAGTTTCTGCTGATAAGTCAAATATCAGTGGCAATGATATTGTTAAAGAAGTTGGAACAGGGAATGGAAACTCTCAAGAAATAGATATATCAAAGTTAGAAAAAGGCAAAACATACTATGTGTATGTGATATCAAAATCCAATAAAGGAAATGTTATTTCAAGTTATAAAACAGTAGTTATACCTAAATAAAATTAAACATTAATAAAAGGAGTCAGGAATTAAATCTTGACTTCTTTTTATTTGTGAAAATTATGGAAAATAAATTGGTAAATTTTAAATATCAAAAAAATTAATTTTAAATGCTTTTCAATTATGATATACTTGTAAATATGGGTTATAAGGAAAACATTAGAGAAATTATAAATCTGGAGGGAAATTAAATGGTAAAAAAGACTAAAGGCAAGGCGGTAAATACAGAAATTTCTATTCATCCAGACATGGAAGGAAGCATTTCTAAGTTCCAAAGAGAATGTTTAGAAGAAGAATTGGAATCACTTCCAGTCATAAAAGAAGGTGAAGTAGATGTAAACACAGACTTCTTCTTTGATTTAGGGGATAGATATGAAGCAAGTATTTTTATAAGAAATGGATTAAGTAGAGCTGTTAATTTAGAAAAAATACCTTTTATTGTATTAGGAAAAAACAATGAAGAGCTAGGAAGAAAAATATTTAATTTAAGAGAAGTTGGAGAAATACCCGCAAGAAGTGTAAGACCATGGAAAATTTATTTTCAAAAAGATGAATTGAATATTGAAGAGAATGATCTTAAAGATTTAAAAATAGTATTCGATAGTAGACTTAAGGCGGCAGGAGTTGTAAATGTAAAATACGAAAATCTCCCAGGAGGAATTTCAACACAAAAAAGAGAAAATTATCAAAAGTTTTTAGAAAATCTTCCATTGTTAAGAGAAGGACAAGTTACTATGACTGCTTATGATGTTTATACTACTGATGATGATGCAATTGCAGTAGAATTAGTAGTTAGGAATGGAAGACATAATGGCGTTGATATAAAAAGAGTTCCACTTTCCATATATGATAAAGATAATAAACTTGTAGCATCAGGAACATTTTATTTAGAAGATGTGTCTATAAATCCTATTAGTGCAAAAATATATCTATTTACATTTTCAAAGGATGAACTTTTAAGAGAAGATTTTGATCTTAAAAATTGGACAGTACAATTTTTATTAAATAGTAACGTTAATTAAGGAGTTGAGGCTTTATGAATGAAAAAAGAAAAAGAATTATGAAAATTATAATTGGTATAGTAGCTCTTGCAATGATTGTAAGTACATTTGCAGGTATATTTGCAAATAGAAGCTCTAAAAGCAAACAAGAAACCAATGTTACAGAAAATAATATAAGTGAGAAAGATAAGAAAGATATAGATAAAAATTTGAGTAAGGATATACCAGCAGATGTGAAGAAGGATATGGAAAATGCTAAAGTCCAAGTAAGTGGAAATGTAGCTAACGGTGTTATAGTTGTAACTAAAGAATTAAATCAAATTCAATTAGATAAAGTTGCAGAACAATATGCAAGAACACTTCAAGGAAAGTATAAAGGTAAGGATGTTAAGGTTAAGGTTATGTATAAAAATCAAGTAGCATCTGACTTTAATTCATCTAGTGTGAATTTGGGAAAAGGAATTCCATCTGCTAAGGTAGAAATAGCTCCTGGAATTATAATGAGCAATAGATATGTAAGAGTAATACTTAATATGCCTAATCCAGAAAAATATTCTGTAGAAGTATTAGGAAAAAAATTAGATTATAAAGAAAAACAAAAGTTTTTCCACAATGTAGTAGATTCTTATGATGAGAATGCCATAAAAAAAGGTGTAAAAGTTACATTAAAAAAATAAATTAGTATAATAGGGGGTAGAAATTTAATGAAAAAAAAGTTTGTTACTGTTTTGGCTTTAGCTGGAATAATGACATTAGGAATATGTACTCAATCATATGCTCAAACTGATGCATATTTAGTAAAAGATAATTCTAAAGGAATAGTATATGAATTCGATAAAGATGAATTAGTGGATTCATTTTTAAAAGTAAAAGGTGGAGAGGATTCAGTATTATATAAAGAATATATGAAGATATTTTCATCAAATGGATTATATGCTTTTCATGATAGCACAAAAAAGTACATAGCATATGGAGAAGTTGAACAAGAGTTTTTAAATTGTAAAATTAGTAAAGTTGGGTTCAATTTAGACAAATATACAGAAAAAATAGGTAAAGCTATGACTAATATGTCTAAGAAGGTTACTAAAGTAACTGCTCCGAATAACAAGATAGTTTATATAGAAGTGGATACTGGAAGCTCATCTTCAGATGAAACTGGAGATTTAGAAGTAATAAGTATTGAATAGACAATTAATTTTATAAATAATAGGTGTTAAAGAAATTTCTTTAGCACCTATTATTTTTTTATTGGAAAATATGTGACAAAAAAATACATTAATATATTTAAAAACCATCAATAAACTAAATATGGTCAAAATAAAGCAAAAAATAATCAAAATAATGCAAAAATAATTACAAAATATTATCAAAAAGGTTATAATATAATATAAAGTTAAATTAATTTAAAAAATGAAATTTATGTAGGAGGGAATTAACTTGAAAAGCATAAAAGTTATTTTTACAGTAAGTATGTTGTTATTTATTTGTATTATATGTTCTAGTTGCTCCAGTAATGTTTCAGAGAACCAAGTAAAAAGTATTATAGCTGAAAGCATAAATAAACATAATAGTGAAAACGTATCTGATGATGTTACTACAAATAAAAAAACCATAGTATTTGTGGGAAAAAGTGAAGGAGATAAATTTATAGAAGAAATTAAAAAGAATATTCAAAAGGATTGTAAAGAAAAAGAATATAATTTTATATCAAGTAATTCCAAAGATAGTAGTCAAACAGTTAAATATCAAAAACAAACTCTCCAAGAACTAGCAATTTCTAAAGTAGATGGTATTATATTAGCACCAGCTAGTAGCACTGAATTAGTATTAGAAATAAAAAAAATTCAAGAAGCTAAAATTCCAATGGTTATAATTGATACCAATATAGATGAAAATGAAGCTAAGAAAAATGGATTAGAAAAAATACCTTTTGTAACAGTAGATAATGAAAAATCCGCATATGATGAAACAAAATTAGTAATAAATAAAATGCTTGAAGAAAAGAAAATTATAAAGCCATTGATTATATGTGGAGATTTAAATTCTATAAATGCTATGGAAAGAAAAGATGGAACTATAAAAGCTTTAGCTGAAAATAGTATTCAGCCTGTTAGTATTGAAGATGGTAAATGGAAAATAAGTAATGGATATAATATTACAAAAATTCAATTACAGCAATACCAAGATATAAATTTGATTATATGTGGTAATGATGAAATGGCACTAGGAGCTAATCAGTATTTACAAGAAACTAATAGAGGTGATATAGCTATTGTGGGGTTTGATGGAAGCCCAAGAACTATAGAATCTATCAAAAAAGGACAAATTAAATTAACGATTAAGCAGGATAAAAAAGAAATAGCGAAAGCATCATTACAATCTATAATAAATTCAATACAAGGCAAAAGTAATTTAGATATAGTAAATATAAAAACAGATATCATAAATAGTGGAAACATCCATTAGTTGTAGGAGGATGAATTTATGAAAAGTATAAAAACTAAACTTACAGGTATATTTTTAATAGTAATATGTTCTATGTGTATAGCTAGTGGACTTTTAATGTTTACAGGGTTAAATTCGCAAAGTAAGTATAGTGCATTAACTAACGATATAATTTTAATTAATCAAATACAAGATATAAATGGAGACATGTGCAACTGTTTCAAGGATATGTTAAGAGAAGATGCTTCTAAAACAAGTGAACTAAACAAAGAATACAATGCTTCTAAAAAAGATTTAGATAATATAATAAATTTTTTAGATACAAGAATAAAGTATAACAAAAGTAAAGTGATTTATAAGAAACTAAAAAATTCTACAAATGAATTAAAAAATACATGTGATAAAGCTATAGAGTTTATAAATAATGGAAAATTTGCACAAGCAGATGTGCTAAGTGAAGAAGCTACAGTGCAAAGTTCTTTTACAAATAAACAAACTGGTGAACTTATAGCATCAGAACTTGAAAACTTATATTTTGTTCAAAATAATTTAAATAAATCAGTAAAATTTAATTACACTCTAAGTACAGTATTACTTATTGCGGCTATTGTAATAAGTTTAGGACTAGCTATGGGAATTTGTAATAAGATTAGCAAGAATTTATTTAATCTTTCTAGGTTTGCTAAAGAAATTTCAAAGGGGAATCTTTCATATGAACTTGAACCAATAAATTCTAATGATGAAATACAAGAACTCTACTCTTCTTGTGTTGAAATGAAAAATTCCTTAATGGGTATTATAAAAGGAATTTTTGAAAACACAAGTAAGATGACAAGCTCTTCAGATGATTTGGCTACAAATATGAATGAAAGTAGAAAGGCTAATGAATCCATAGTTAAATCTATTATAGCTATTAATAATATTGCTGATACTCAAATGAAAACTGCTGAACGCGAAGTAAGTTTAATTGAGGAGACTAACAAAGAAATGGATTTAATTATTGAAAATACAGATAATATGAAGGGAAAAATAGAAAATTCTCAAAAGTTAACTTTAGAAGGACAAGAACTAATAAACACTATGATGAATCATACAAAAGAAGTTAATGAGACTATTGTTGATCTAAAAGAGAGAATATTCCAGTTAAATAAAAAGTCAAATGATATAGAAGATATAATAAATCTAATTACTAATATAGCAAAACAGACAAATCTTCTTGCATTAAATGCAGCTATTGAATCTGCAAGGGCTGGTGAAGCTGGTAAAGGATTTGCAGTAGTTGCAGAGGAAGTTAGAAAGCTTGCAGAACAAACAGCAGAAGCTTCTAATGGTATTATAGGTACTATAAATGAAATACAAGTAGATACCAATAATATGAACATAAGCATGGAAAAAAGTGCTAGCCAAATAATAGAGAGTAGTAATATGGCAGATAAAATAAGACATGCTTTTGAAGAAATTAAGGGTGCAAATGATGATGTTAATTATGGAACAGGAATAGTATTTAATAGCATAAAGGAAAGTGCAAATAAAATTGATGAAATTAGAAAGTATATAAATGAGTTATACACTCAAGTAAATAATCTATCGGAGAATACACAACAAACATCTGCAGCTTCAGAAGAACAATTAGCTGGAATACAAGAAATTTCAAATTCTTCAAAAGTACTAAATGAAATGGCATCAGATATGAAAGAAAGTATAGAAAAGTTTAAGCTTTAGTTATAATAAAGGAATAAGTAAAAATATTCCCTCATATTTAATAGTATAAATATGAAATTAAAGTTAAAAGTAAATTTATAACCTTAATTTCAAATTATAATTTTAAAGTGAGGGAAGTTTCATGACTATAAGTATATATTCTTTGTTTATAATATCTATAGCATTAGCACTAGATGCTTTTGGAGTATCGTTGAGTATAGGATTAAGTAAGAATTTAAGGTATAAAAATAAAGCATTATTTTGTATATCATTTGGATTTTTTCAGTTTATGCTTGCATATATAGGCTCGTATTTAGGGGCTTTATTTAATAGATACATATTGACTATCCCAGATGTAATAGGGGGAATAGTGATATTTATGGTAGGAATTTTAATGTTAAAAGATGGAATAAAAAATGATAATACCAATGTTAATATAAATAAAAAAATGTATTTTATTTTAGGAATTTCAGTAAGTATTGATGCTGCTGTTGTAGGATTTACGGTATTAAATAATATAAGTAGTAAAGTTTTATTGCTTGAGTCAACACTTTTTATAGGAGTTATAACTTCTATATTATGTTTGATTGCTTTTTTAATATCTGGTTATTTAAAAAAAATTACTATTGTATCTAAATATGCAAATTATATTGGCGGAATTATGTTAATGATATTTGGACTAAAGATGATGTTTGCATAGTAGAGTTTAGAAACTTATTACATGGATATAATTTAAATAAATAACTTTAAATTATAGGAGTGAATATGAATGAACAAGGTAATTATTATGGGAAGAACTACAAAGGGTATAGAATTAAAACAACTTAAAGAAAATAATAAATATGTTTGCAATTTTAGAGTGGCAGTAGATAGAGGATTTATAGACAAAAATGGGGAAAAGGTTGTTGATTTTATACCAGTAGTTGCCTGGGAAAAGAATGCAGAAATATTATCTAAGTATACTGCTAAAGGAAGCCGTGTTAACATCATAGGAAGACTTCAAATAAAAAGCTATGAAACTAAAAATGGAGAGAGAAGATTTATGAGTGAAGTTGTGGCTCAAGAGATACATATTTTAGATTGGAAGAATTCAACGAAAGAAGTTGGTTAAATATTATAAGCTATCTAATAAATTGAGATTAGGTAGCTTATTAAATTTTTAAAATTTAGTTGTTAAGAATTTACCTAAATATTTATATATGCTAATATTAAATATAACATATAATAAGTTTATTATATAATAAATAAAAGTCATTGGGTGATATTATGGATATACAATTATATTTAAAAAATAATAATATAAGAAGTACAAAAGGCAGGCAATCCATCATTAAAATATTAATGGATAGAGATGAGCCTGTAGGAGCAGAGTATATATACGATAAATGCAAAAGGGAAGGTAAAAAGGTGGATTTATCTACAGTATATAGAACCTTAGATATGTTAGAAGAGAAGGATATACTAAACAAATTTCCTCTTGAAGATGGCACATATAACTATATTTTAAAAGAAAAGTGGCATAAACATACAATAAAATGTGAACTTTGTCATAAAGAAGTTGAGATTGATTGTCCACTGATACAACTTAAAGAGATTATAAAAAATAAAACAGGATTTACAGTAATAGATGAACAAGTTAAATTTCAGTGTATATGTGATCAATGTAATAAAAATAATAAAATTAAATAAAATAACAAACAATAAATTAATAAAAGGTGGGTATTTATATGGATTTTGCAGCATTAGTATTAATGGAAGTAGATAAAGATAATAAATTTATAAGAGAAATGGGAAGTTATGAAGTTAATGATGGAGCGGAGTATGTTACAAAGTTTTATTATAATAATGAAGATTCAAAAGTGAAGGTATACTTTGATACACATAAAGATGTTGAAGAGTGGGAATATACAGCATTATACGATTTGTTTGACGTAAAAGTGTTTGAAGATAAGGGATATAAAGTTGAGGAAAAAGATGATGAATATAATCCTACTTGGGTATTAAAATTCAATTATATGGATGACTACAAAAGTATGGTAGAAAAGTTAGGGGAAACTTGTGAACTTATAAAGAGTGAAATGGAAAAAGCTTTCAAAAAATCAAAGGAAAACAAAGAGGAATATATATAACATAATTATTTTAAATTGACAATGAACAATTAAAATAGAAGTGGGGTGTATGTGATGAATGAATCAACTAAAATAAAGATAAGATATGAAATAATGCCACAAGATAAGTGGGATATAGAGAAAGTATATAGTAATACTGAAAATTGGGAACAAGATTTTAATAAGCTTACTGAAATGGCACAAGAACTTAAAAAGTTTCAAGGAAAGCTAAGTGATCCTAAAAAATTATTGGGATTTTTAAAGTTGGATGAAGAAGTATCAAGACTTGGAGAAAAATTATTAGTATATGCGTTTTTAAAGGCCGATGAGGATACTGCTAATAATAAAAATCAAGCTTTAAAAAGTAAAATAGAAGGATATTTTTCAGAACTTGCATCTATGGGGGCTTATTTTGTTCCAGAAATTTTATCTTATCCTAAAGAAGTAATAAAAAATGCAATAGATGAAATACCAGAACTGAAAATGTATGAACTTATGATAGATAGAATTTTAAAGAAAAAGCCTCATACATTAAGTAAAGAAATGGAGGAAATGTTGGCATCAGTTTCAGATGCATTAAATGCACCTTCTAATATTTTTTCTATACTTACAAATGCAGATATGACTTTTCCTAAAATAAAAGATGAAAATGGCAATGAAGTTGAGCTTACAGAAGGGAACTATTCTGTATTTATAAAGTCAAAAGATAGAAGAGTTAGAAAGGAAGCTTTTGAAGCTTTGTTTAACACATATTATCATTTTAAAAATACAATTGCTACATCTTTAACAGCGTCTATAAAGAACTTTTCATTTCTAGCTAAAAAGAGAAATTATAGTAGTTCTATTGAAAGTTCCTTGGAACCTAATGACATACCAGTTGAAGTTTATGATAATGTAATTAAAACAATAAATGATAATTTAGATAGTCTTCATAGATATGTAAAAATAAAGAAAAAACTTTTAGCACTTGATGAGATTCATATGTATGATTTATATGTCCCTATAATTGATACACCAAAAGAACATATAGAATTTTCGAAAGCCGTTAGCATGGTTAATGAAGCTTTAAGACCATTAGGTGAAGAATATTTAAATATATTTAATGAAGGAATAAAGAATAGATGGATTGATATTTATGAGAATAAAGGAAAAAGAAAAGGTGCTTATTCATGGGGAACTTATGATACTATGCCATATGTACTTTTAAACTATAACTATGAACTTAATGATGTTTCTACATTAGCACATGAGATGGGACACTCTATACATTCATATTATTCAAGAAAAGAACAACCTTATATATATGCAAATTATACGTTGTTTTGTGCAGAAGTTGCATCTACTGTAAATGAAAACTTACTTATAAATGATCTTATAAAAAAGGAAAAAGATAAAAATAAAAAGCTATACTTAATAAATACACAATTAGAACAAATAAGAACTACCGTATTTCGACAAGTTATGTTTGCAGAGTTTGAGAAAATAACTCATGAAAAAATAGATAAAGGTGTTCCACTCACTAGTGAAGATTTATGCAAAATTTATCGTGACTTAAATGTTAAGTACTTTGGTAAGGATATGATAATAGATAAAGAAGTTGATATGGAATGGGCTAGAATACCTCATTTTTACAGCGATTTTTACGTATATCAGTATGCTACTGGATATTCAGCTGCTAATTCTTTCGTTAAACAGATACTTGAAAGTGGAGAAGAAGCGGTTAAAAAGTATAAGGGATTTTTGAAAGCAGGTGGTTCAGATTATCCTATAAATATTCTAAAACAAGCAGGAGTTGATATGACAACTCCAAAGCCTATACAAGATACTATAAATAGATTTAATGAATTACTGGATATGTTGGAGTAAGAAACTTTTATCTTCATTAAAAATTTCATTAAAATAAGTGAAAAATTGCACTATTTGTAATATAATAATAATATAAGTCTAAATTTAGAAAAAATATTATTATATTACTATGGGGTGTATGAAGCAAATGAGGCTAGAATTTATAAATAGAGTGAAGGAAAATGATATTTTAGGTAAAAATATATTTACAAATGATGGTGGGATATTACTTAGGGCTGGTGTAAAGCTTACTACACAGTACATAAAAAAGTTGATAGAACTTGGAGTACTTTATTTATATATAGAGGATGATAATCTTGAAGATATTAAGGTAGAAGATGAACGCCTGCAAGAAATAAAACAAGTGGCCATTAAAAGAATGAGTGAAATTGTGAATAATATACATCAATGTAGCAACAAGAAAGCCAAAGATTCATTGAAGATTATGGATGATTTAATGGAATATATTATTTGCGATGCAGATGTAAATAAAAGTTTATATGATATAAAAACCTACGACAATTATACCTACGTACATTGTGTAGATACTGGAATTATGGCAGGTTTTTTAGGGCTGTCTTTAAATTTAAAAGAGTATGAACTAAAGGAACTTGGAAAAGGAGCAATTCTCCATGATATAGGTAAAACGAAGATTCCAAATAAAATTATAAATAAAAAGGGTTCTTTAAATGAGGAAGAATTTAAAGAAATTAAGAAACATCCCATATATGGAAAAAATATTTTAAAAAAATGTTTTGCTATTTCGGATATTGTATTAGATGTAGTGGCACAACATCATGAGAGGGTAGACGGAAAAGGTTATCCATATGGACTAAAAGGAAGATGTATTACTAAGTATGGCAAAATAGCGTGTATATGTGATGTATATGATGCTTTAAGTAGTGATAGATCTTATAGAAAAAAGGTACCGCCAAATGAGGCGTATGAATTTATATTAGGTCAAAGTGGAAGAATGTTTGATAAAAATATAATTAAAAAATTTAAGGAAACCTTTGCTATATATCCATTGGGATGTTGTGTTATGCTTTCGGATGGGACAGAAGGGTATGTTGTAAGACAAAACAAGGGCTTTCCAGATAGACCGGTGATAAGAGTTATATATAATGTATTAACTAAAAAACCTATTCCTTATTACGAAATTGATTTGTTAAAAAAATTGGATATTACTATAATTTCTGTTGTATAATATAGAACAACACCTAATAGGTAAAATAATATTTAAAAACTTATTTGGTGTTGTTTTAATTTAATATACATAAGGAGGGTTAATATGGAACAAAATAGTAAGATAAAAAGTATAGGGAGTAGAATTAGATATACAAAAAATACTTCAAGGGTTACATTTATTTTAATAACAATTAATGTACTTGTGTATATTATTACTGCTATACTTTCTGAAAATATTTTAGACAGTGATATTAGAGTGCTACTATTTTTAGGTGCAAATGAGAATACTCTTGTTTCAAGTGGGCAATATTATAGATTGATTACATGTATGTTTTTACATGGAGGGCTTGTACATTTAGCTTTAAATATGTATGCATTAGAGGCAATAGGACCAATAGTTGAAAGAATATATGGAAAAATGAAATATATTATAATATACTTGGTTGGTGGATTAATTTCTTCCCTTTCAAGTTATGTTTTTTCAACCGGTGTTTCAATTGGAGCATCAGGAGCAATATTTGCTCTTTTAGGAGCAATGTTTGTACTTACAATTAAGATGAGAGATGTAGGGGGAAAAGCTGTAATTAAGAATATTGTATCTGTAATAGGTATTAATATTTTTATAGGACTTGCTATTCCTAATATAGATAACTTTGCTCATTTAGGGGGACTTTTAGGAGGAATAATTTTGGCTATTATACTAAGTAAATAGGAGGAACAAATGAAAAAGAAATACATACCTGAAATAAATGGAATTTTAAGAAGTCATATGATTAAAATGCCAGAAATTATAAGAGAAGCCAGTGGAATAATAGTACTTGGCAAAAGAATAAAGTCATTATTATTTACAACAGACATAGCAATTATAAAAAACACAAATGCAGATGCTATAATGGCAGTATATCCATTTACTCCTCAGCCAGTTATTACTGCAAGCATAATGATGGGAAATGACAAACCGGTATTTTGCGGAGTAGGTGGAGGTATAACAACTGGAAAAAGAGTTGTTAACTTAGCGTTAGATGCTGAATTTAAAGGAGCCTATGGAGTTGTAGTAAATGCACCTACTGAAAATTCTGTTATAACTAAAATAAGAAGTACAATAGATATACCAGTAATAGTTAGTGTAGTATCTGAAAAAGAAGATTTAGATGGAAGGATAAATGCAGGTACTAGTATTTTAAATATTTCTGCTGGAAAGAGAACAGCAGAGGTTGTTAAGAGTATTAGAGAGAGATTTCCTAGTATACCTATAATTGCAACAGGTGGTTCTACTGATGAGAGCATAAAGAAAACTATAGAAGCAGGAGCCAATGCTATTACTGTTACTCCTCCATCTGCAGGAGACATATTTGGGGAAATAATGTCAAGATATAGAAAACAGTATGAGGAAAATGGAAAGATAGAAAAGTATTATTAGATTAATATTTACTAACTGTTATTAACAATTGACAATTAGGAATGAACAATTAATGAGAAAATTCTGAAACAATTTCAACTATTAAAACAAACAAAACAAAGCTATGCTAATTTACTTTTAGTATAGCTTTGTTTACGTTATTCGTTATATTGTGAGTTTAAAAGGTTGTTTAAATTTTCATCATATAATGTTTCTTCTTTAAGAAGTTCATTAGCTAATTTGTTTAGTTGATTTCTGTTTTGAATTAGTATATCTTTAGTTTTGTTGTATAAATTATCTAAAGTATTTTTGCATTCTTCTACTATGGTATCTTTGGTATATGATGATGTAGATCCTATTTCTTGAAGTGTAAGAAGTCCAAGAGATTCGCCCATACCGTAAGCAGTTATCATATTATTTATCATATTAGTAGAATTTTTTAAATCGCTATATGCTCCGGTTGTTATTTTATCTTTTCCAAAAATAATTTCTTCGGCTGCTCTTCCACCTAATAGAACCATTATTCTATTCAATAGATATTCTTTGCTTTGGTACATGGTGTCTTCTGGTATTGTAAGCGTGTATCCTCCAGCACCCTTAGTAGTTGGAATTATGGTTACTTTAGAAAGTTTTTCAAAAGGAAGAACTTTTGATGATATTAAAGCATGTCCTGCTTCATGGAAGGCAGTGATTTTTTTATCTAGATTTCTTATATGTGCTCTATCTTGCTTTTCGTATCCAGCAAGAACTATTGAAAATGCTTTGTGAAGGTGAATATCTTCTATATACTCATTTTCATCTTTACAAGCTAAGATGGCAGCTTCATTTACTAAGTGTTCAAGTTTAGCTCCAGAAAACATAGATGTTTTTTTTGCCCAGGATTTTATATCTACATTATTAGTAGGTTTATCTTTAAGATAAAGATCTAATATTTTTTCTCTAGCTGTAATATCAGGAAGTGAAACTTCTATGTGTCTATCAAATCTACCAGGTCTTAAAAGTGCACTATCTAGCATGTCTAATCTATTTGTAGCTGCTATTACTACGATTCCGTCTGTTTCTTTAAAACCAGACATTTCTGTAAGTAGTGCATTAAGAGTTTGGTCTCTCTCATCAGAACTACTAGGAGAATTAGTACGCTTTTTACCAATGGCATCTATTTCATCTATAAAAATAACAGCTTTTCCATGAGAACGAGCTTTTTTAAATAATTGTCTTATTCTACTAGCACCTACACCTACATAAATCTGAACAAAGTCTGATCCTGACATTGCATAAAAAGGGACATTTGCTTCTCCGGCTACAGCTTTTGCAAGTAGGGTTTTACCAGTACCAGGTTCCCCGTATAAGATTAATCCTCTTGGCATTTTAGCACCATAAGAATTATATTTTTCAGGATTTTTAAGAAAATCAACTATATCTTTTATACTTTCTTTAGCTTCAATATTTCCAGCTACATTTTCAAATGTAAATTTAGTATTTTCTATTTCCTTAGCCTCTAAAAAATCTAATGAAGATGTATTTTTGGAAGTTTCTCTCGAGGTCTTTATTGCCATTATTATAAGAGCTACAATAGATGCTCCTAGTAAAACTTTAGGTATAACATCAAGTGGTGATGTATAAGGATTTTCATTGATTGTTACGTCATTTTTTAACATCTTTTCTTTGAATTCATTATTTCTAGGATTGTCTGTTTCGTAAACTTTTCCATCAAAAAGTTTAACTTTTAATTTTGGTGAATCTGTATAGTAAATAGTAGCAACTTTTTTTTCTTGAAGATCTTTAAGAAATTTATTGTACGTCTCAGATGTTTTGGGAGAAATAAAAGAAATATTTATACCTATAAATACTATTGAAAGTATTAAGGTAACAAGTGGAATCATCATGTATTTATTCTTGAATTTGTTCAAAGTATCACCCTTTCTAGATGATATAATATTAAAGTTTAATTTCCGTTAGAGTTATTATATTAAAAATTTTTTTAAGTGTCTAACGAAATTCATAATATTTGCTAATGTAATTCATGGGCGATAATCCAAACTAATGGGAATCGTTGTGCATAAATAGAATTTTGTGTATACTTTAGATTAGATGTAATAATATTCAATGGGGAGGGGGAGGCTCTTATAAAATAGTATAAGAGCGATTTTTATGAATATATCAAATGTTAAAGTAAGATTAACGGAAGAAGATATCTTGACTATTTTAGAAGAATTTTTAAATATTAAAGAATTAAATATATACAATATAAAAATAGGGGAACTTATAGAAGTAAAAGGAAGTTATAAAAAGGGAATAAAAATAAATTTCGAGGTTACTTTAGGATTAGGAAGTATAGATAATAATGTATTAAAGCTAAGATTGTTTAAGGTAAAGCTTGGAATATTAAGAGTATGTACAGGCCTTGCGAATTATATATTAAAAAAGATATTAAAAAGTTTTGAGTATATGGGTATAATCGTAGAAAAAAAGACTTTGTTTGTTGACTTTAAAAAGCTTTGCAAACATATTCCTTTAGTTGAATTTACTTTAAAACACATTATATTATTTGAAAATAGTGCAGAGGTTTATGTTGAAGATTTAATTTATAAGGATAACAAAGAAGTTTTATCTTTAGATGAGTTAAAAGATAAATTAAAAGAAGAAGAAAAAACGGAAGCTGTAACCAGAGAAGATTGTGGTTATTCTAAGGTAAGATATGATGCACTAGAAAAAATTCCAGAAGGCTATAGAGAAGTAGGAGAGTATATGATGTTAGTTCCAGATATAACTAATTTATTATATTCACTTATGAAAGATGAAAAAGTTGATAAAAAAACTAAAATGTTAATTGGTGCAGCAATAACATATATTGTACTTCCAGTAGATATCATTTCAGATTCTGTGCCTATTATAGGTAAGATGGACGACATTGGAATAGGACTAGTGCTTTTGGATAAGATTATAGATAATGTGAATGAAGAAGTTATATTGAAACATTGGAAAGGTAATAGAGAATTTATAATAAAAATTAAAGAGTTAAAAAATGATTTGTTCAATTCAATAGGAAGAAAGAATACACTTATGGCTATAAGTGGATGTTTCATTGGTGCTAAAAAGTTAATATACAGAATTAGGAAAATAAAAAGGAGATAAATATATGGCTAAAAAGGTTTATGCTATAAAAGAGGGATTTGATTTTGCACAAAATAAAAAAATAGAAAATATGATAGTTGATACATGGGATGAATGCTTGAAATATGTAAAGGGAGTTAAGGGAGCGAAATATAAAAGTTTTCAAAAACTTTCTGATGCAAAAGAATATATTGAAGGTGGAGAAAATCTTTTAAAAAAGGATGCTGATAATTATCCTAAAGATGTACCACATTTTTATGTTGACGGAAGCTATAATATAGAAACAAAAAAATATGCATATGCATTGGTTATGGTAGAAAGTGGAGTAGTTAAATATATAGAAAATGGTGGGGCAGACAATAATTCTAAAAAAGACGTAAGACAAATAGCTGGTGAGCTTAAAGCCTCAATAAAATCAATAAAGTATGCAGCTGAAAATAATATAAAAAATATTGTTCTTATACATGATTATGTAGGAGTTTGTTATCATGCTACCGGAGTGTGGAAAAGAAGGGAAGAATCTTCAGAAAAATATTATAATGAATTTAATAAAATAGTAAATGATAATCATATTAATGTTACATTTGTAAAAGTTGATAGTCATACAGGGGATTTATTCAATGAGATAGTAGATGAATT
Organism: Clostridium massiliodielmoense; assembly: GCF_900176615.1. Taxonomy (GTDB): domain Bacteria; phylum Bacillota; class Clostridia; order Clostridiales; family Clostridiaceae; genus Clostridium_H; species Clostridium_H massiliodielmoense. The sequence continues at coordinate 1,097,291 of NZ_FXLO01000009.1, read as the reverse complement.
TGCAAAGTATGCATGTGGTGTTACCATAAAAGGAGAAACTAAAAAATATTTAAGAAATGATACACTAATAGTTAAAAATGAAAGTCTTAAAGAAAAATTTAATGAAATAGTAGATGATATAAATATGAAAAATATTATAGTAAGTGAAAATGTTTAAAAAATTATTATTTGCACAACCTATAATTAAAAATTAATAAAGGGGTGTGTAAATGTGAATAGATTTTTAAGAGGACTAACAACTGGTGCTATAATAGGAGCTACTGCAGGAATAATGATGTCACCTCAAATGGATAAAAAAACTAAGAAAAAGCTTATGAGAACAAAAAGAAATATGATGCATAAAGCAGAAAATGTCTTTGAAAATTTAGGTGATTGGTTAGTATAGCTATAAGTGAATGAAAAATATCTCAATTAAGTAGTTTATTGAGATATTTTTTTTATAATTTTTCAAAAGTTGTATATTTTTTTGGAGAAAATGATTTTAATATGCTATAATATAATAAATATTTATTATATTATTAAGTAGTATTAAATTTGATAACTAGAATAAATCAAAGGAAGATGCATGTATGGAGATATTGTCTTTAGGAGAAAAAATTAAGCGAAGAAGAAAAGAACTGGGGATGACACTTAAAGATCTAGCTGGGGATAGAATTACTCCGGGACAAATAAGTTTAGTTGAATCAGGAAAGTCTAATCCAAGTATGGACTTGCTTGAATATTTAGCAGAGTCATTGAATATATCCATAGAATATTTAATGGAATCTGAAGAAACTCAAGCAGAGAAGATATGTGCCTATTATGAAAACATATGTGAATCACATATTCTTAATAATCAATTGAGCTTAGCAGAGCAATATGTAGAAAATGCCATATTGTATGGAGAAAAGTACGGACTAGAATACAGAAAAGCTAAGAATCTATATTTAAGAGGAGAAATTTATACTTTAAAAAAAGAATTAGGTTTAGCTCAACAGTTTTTTTTATCTGCTAACGTAATATTTATAAGAGATAACTGTTATGAAAAAATTATAGATACATATATAAAATTAGGATATATAACATTAGATATGCATGCCTATTATTCAGCATGCAGTTATTTTCATCAAGCTGAAAAGGTATATGAAGATAATAATTTAGGAAATGATTTCTTGATAGGACAGATTTATTATTATATTGCTAGTACTTACTTTAAATTAGAAGAGATAGATAAAGCTATAAACTATTCTTATTTAGCAAATGAGAAGTTCAAAAAAATAGATGATAAAAAAGGATATGCAAAATCTTTAATGCTTTTAGCCAAGGAATATAGTGAAAAGGGTGACATTGATAATGCAATAAAATATTCTAATAAGACATTAAAACTATTAAAAGAATTAGATGATTGCAAATATATAGCTCAGATAGAAAATAATTTAGGAAAGTTATTTGCTGAATTTGATAATATAGAAGAATCTTTTATTCATTTAAACAAAGCTAAGCAATTAAGAGAGGAATATAAAGATACAAGCTATATAGAAACTCTTGAAAATATATGTAAAAATTATATAAAACTAAAAGATGTTGATAATGCTAAGGTCATTTTGCAAGAAATATTAGACAATAAGGAAAATGGAGATAAGTATACCCTTCATAAATATTATTTATTAAAATATAGAATAGATATGTTAGAGGAAAACTTTAAGGAAGCAGAAAATACTTTGATATTAGCCTTACAATATACAAAAATTAGTGAGTTAAGTGATGAGTATGCCGAAATATCTATTTTGCTTGGAAAGTTTTATGTTGATAATGGTAATGATAGTGAGGCGGCTAAATATTTAAATGCTGGAGTTGAGGCATTTAAAAAATTAGGCATTTTAAAATAGCATAATATTGGATGGGTGATTGTATGGAAGTTCTTTCAATTGGGGAAAAGATAAAAAGAGCTAGAATATATAATGGGTATACATTAAAAGAGGTTTGTGGAGATAAAATTTCGGTTTCTAAGCTTAGTTGTATTGAAAATAATAAGGTAATTCCAGAAAGTTGGGTACTTGAATATATAGCTTCAAAATTAAATTTGGATATAGAATATTTAAATGAAAATATAGAAAAACAAATTAAGAAAAATATAAAAAGTATACTAGAAGATAGTGATTCAAAGGAATATGCAAAGAAGTTAAAGTATAATCTTTCCATAGCAGATAAGTATGGATATTATTCCTTAGCAGTTAGCATGATACATTTAATATTTCAGTATTTTTTAAAGCAAAATAATATGCAAGAAGTACAAAATCTAATAGGTACTTATTATGATATATGTAATAAATGTAATAATAAATATGCAAAGTATGTTTATTATATGGACTTAGGAAATTATTTTTATAAAAATGGAGAGTTTTATCAATCCTCTAATTATTTTAAAAATATTAGAAGGTTTTCTCTTTATGAAAATGATGATAAGCTTGCTGCCTATAGTATATATCATGAAGCTAAATGTTATTTTAAAATGCAAAAATATGAAGATGCTTATAAGGTGGCTAATAATCTTATAAATTTAATAAGCAGCATAAATAATACAATAGACAGAGCAAAAATGTATAGATTACTTGCTATACTATCATTAAAAATGAATGATGAAAAATTTTTAGAGTACGAAAAAAAAGCATATAAATTTTACGGAAAAGAAAAAGATTATTGTGCAAAAGCAATATTAGATTTTGCGTCTACTATGTTTTCTATTGGAGACACAGAAAAAGCTCTAGAGTATATAAAAAAAGCTATAGATATGTATCCTGATGATAACAAAAACAATTTAGTTAAATTTACGTTATTATGTGCGGAAGAGCTTATACAGAATGACATATTAGAAGATGCTATGAATTTAATAGATAATTCTTTAAATTGTGCTATCAAATTAGACAATATAAGATTTATAGAAAGATCGTATTATTTAAAAGCTATGCTTTTAAAGCAGAAAGGTAGTTTAGCATCAGCAGAAATGTATATGAATTTGGCATTGGATAGTTTAACTAAATTTGGAAATAAAAAACAATTATGTGACAGATATATGAATATGGGAGAATTATATCATGAAATAGGTTCTCTGAAGGAATCTTTAAGATATTTTATATTAGCTATATCACTACAAAAGAAATTGTAGATATTAAGTAAAACGTATACATAGTATGATATATTTAAAAATTCATATTAATATTAATTAAAATACTACATTATCCTAAAAATATTATGAGAGGGAATTAATAAGATAATGTAGTATTTATTTACTTAAATTAGTTCTCTTTTTATTATAAATTCTTTTGCTTTTAATTCATAAGTATCGTCTAAACTTGGAAGTGAAAAATTTCCATACTTATTTTTTAAAGCTAAGAAGATTAGTCTATCGGCAAGTTCGGGATTCTTAGAAAGTAGTGATCCATGAAAGTATGTACAAAATGTATTTTTGTATATGCATCCTTCTGAATGATCTTCACCATTATTACCAAATCCAGAAAGTACCTTTCCAAGAGGTTTTAATGATCCTATATAAGTCTTACCTGAATGATTTTCAAATCCAACATAAGTTTCTTTAAAATCATTATTATATATTATGGTATTGCCTATGAATCTTTTTTCACTAGAAGTTGTGTATATGTCTAAAGCATTTAATCCTTTGAGTTTTTTTCCTTCAGGAGTTACATAAAATTTGCCTAGTAATTGATATCCTCCGCAAATGGAAAGAAATACTTTGTTAGATTCTATATATTCAATTATACTATCAGATTTATTTTTATTTAAATCCATAGAGACTATGGATTGTTCATAATCTTGACCACCACCAAAAAATACAATATCATATTTTTTAGGATCAAAGTTATCACCTAAAGTAACATTGAAAATATTTGTTTTAATGCCTCTATTTTCGGCTCTATATTTAAGTATTAGTACATTACCTACATCTCCATAAACATTAAGAAGATCTGGATACATATGACATATGTTAAGTTCCAAAATACCACCTCACCATAATTTTTTAAGATATCCTTTAGCATTTAAAAATTTTCTAAAGCTTGTCATAGCTGTATAAGTAGCTAAAAGATAAATCATAGAATCATTACAATTTTCAATACTATTAAGTAGAGCATCATAATTATGACATATGCAAAATAAGTCTTCATCAAAGCCAGCCACTTTAAGTCTTATACTCATATCATAAAGTCTTATACCAGATACCATTATATTGTGTATATTATTATCATTTAAGTCTTCGAAGTCTACATCCCATATCCAAGAAACATCTTTTCCGTCTGCATAATTATCATTTAAAAGTAAAGCTATGCTTTTATTTTCTGAATCTAAATTTATAGATTTTAATGCTTCATCAAAACCTGCTGGATTTTTTACTAGTATTATTTTTAAGTTTTTATTGTTTATTTTTATTGTTTCTTGTCTTCCAAAACTGCTTTTAATATTTTTTAAGGTGTAACGTACAACAGAATTTTCAATTCCAAGCAAGTTTCCTATGGAAAAAGCACAAAGGGCATTATAAATATTGTAAGCGCCACATTGATTTATATAATAATTTTCTTTGTTTATTTTTACTGTAGAGCCTTCTGGAGATAGATTTATTATTTTATCTAATGTATAGGTTAGAGAAGGCCTTTTGTATCCACAATTTGGGCAATAGAAATCACCAAGATGATTATATGTTATAAAGTTATACTTATAGGGATGTTTACATACTTTGCAAAATTTAGCATCTGCATTTAAAGGTGGCTTATTTATTTTGGTAATTGGAGTATTAAATCCATAATAAAGTATTTCATTTGGAACATCTAAATTACCAAGTAATGATTCATCTCCATTTAAAACTAAAGTTGATTTTGGAGATTTTTTAATACCAGCGAGTATTTTATTTAGTGTAGAATAAACTTCTCCATATCTATCTAATTGATCTCTAAATAAATTAGTTATAGTTATTATTTCGGGATGTATATAGTCAGTAATATACTTTACATTTGCTTCATCTACTTCTAAAACACAGTATCTCATTTTAGAGTTATTTAAAAATCTAAAATTTTTAATAAAGCAAGATATAATTCCCGTATACATATTTGCTCCAGTATTATTTGTGATAACATCAAAGTTATTATTTTTTAAGACTGAATAAATCATATTTGTTGTTGTTGTTTTACCGTTAGTTCCGGTTACTAATATGACTTTATAATTTTTAGATATTTTTCTTAATATATCTTTATCAAATTTAAGAGCTATCTTTCCGGGAAAATTAGTTCCCCCTTTATATAATACATTTGATAGTTTCATTACAAATTTTGAAGATATAATTCCTAAAGTTGTTTTAATATTAATGGTTAAACACCTCCATCCTATTAACGAATTATGTACTAATTTATTAAATTTATTCAAATAAGGGATATTAAGATTTTAACATGGAATTGAGTAATTGGAAATAATTTACTTAACGTCAAAGTGCGATTTTCTCTGGCTTTTTTATTAATAAAACAGTAATAAAATACAAAAAAACTAGTAATTCTTATATAAAAATTAAGGAATACTAGTTTTTTTTAATATAAATTGTCAATAAATTTTTTGAATAAAATTCTATTTTTTAAATATATATACTTACGATATATGTTATAATGTAATATTATTCAATAGAAACACTTTTAAAAGTATCACTAATATCTATATTAGGATCTATTCTATGCGATAGGTTATTAATTTTATTTATTATAGAAGATTTTTGATCTTCATCAGCAGGGGTTGGACAATAATCGTTTTTATAATTAACAGAAGAAATTTTGCAAGGTAGTATTCTAAAGTCATAAGAAGATAGGGTATTATTAGTAATTTTAAATTTTACTTGAGCTATCATAGAATCTTTATCTTTAGGATTTTTATTTCCACCAAAGGCAAAGTTTCCAAGACTATAGAATATAAGTTTATTTTTATATTTTTCTATGCTTTGTAACACATGAGGATGATGTCCAATTATAAGATCAGCACCGTTATCAATAGAATAATGGGCAATATGTTTTTGAGCTTCATTTGGAGTATAGTTACCTTCAATTCCCCAATGAAAATTAATTATTACTATGCAATTCTGTTTTTTTAAGTTGGTTATATCATTTTTTATTTTTTCCAATAGGTCTGGAGTATCAGAGAATCCTTTATATCCTAAAAAGCCTAATTTTATTCCTTTAACTTCTTTTATCCAAACATTATCTTCTCCAAAAAAATTAATATTTTCATTTTTAAGAGCTTTTTTAGTATCTTCAAATCCTTGTTGCATGTAATCCATTGTGTGATTGTTAGAAAGATTGACACCATCTATGTTTCCAGCAGTTAAAATTTTAGCGTAATGTAAAGGAGCTTTAAATGTGAATCTTTTTGAAGCTTTAGAAGTAGAAGTTGTAAGGGTTCCTTCAAAATTGCATATGGATATATCTGAATTTTTAAAAATAGAACTTACATTTTTAAATATGTAAGAATAATCGTTGTTATTTTGATTTAATACTTTAGGAAGAGAGGATTCATAAGAATATTTATCATCTCTTCCTAAAGTACAATCGCCAACCGCTGATAAAAGTATTTCCTTATAGTCATTATTAGAGGATGATTGTCCATTTATCTTAAGCTTAGTTTTAGAAATATCTTTTTCTGATGATCTAGAGGAAGATAGGTTAGTATTATTTTCTGGCTGTTTTTGCGAAAAAAATGAAGAAACTCTACCTGTTATATTTCCACATAAAAATCCCATTGTAAAAAGAAAAATTACAGCTATAATTATATTTCTAAATTTAAATTTTTTTTTATTAGTTCTATGTTTTTTTCTTGTCATAAAATCCTCCTAATTTAATATGTATAACTCTACCATATATTATAATATGTGTTTTAGAAGTTTTGGGTAACAAAAGGGTAATAATATAAAAATGGAATGTTTTCACTAATCAAAATATGATGTTATAATTAAATAACAAAATTTATATAGTTAACGAGAGGGGATGAATTATTTGGCTATGAAAAAAATAAACTATATGATAGGAGCAGTGAGTATTTTATATTATTTATTTTTTGTAAGGTTTTCAGGGGTAATGGGATTTCACACTATATGGCTTTTTATAGGAATATTTTTTATATTTTTTAAGTTTTTTAAAGAAGTCATAGTTAAATCTTATAATGCACTTAATTCAAAACTAAGATTTGTATTAAAAGTTTGTATATCATTAGGCATTGCTTCATTTATTATTTTAGAGAGTTTAATTATTTATTCTGGAATTTCTAATAAGAACCCTAAAAGTGATTATATTATAGTACTAGGAGCTGCTGTACATGGAGATTATATGTCACTTATTTTAAAGGAAAGAGTAGATAGGAGTTTAGAGTATCTAAGAGAATATCCGAGTACTAAGGTTATAGTATCTGGTGGAAAAGGACCAGGGGAGTTTATTACAGAAGCTGAAGCTATGAAAAGATATTTAGTTGAAAATGGTGTTAAAAATAGCCAAATAATAAAAGAGGAAAATTCTAGAACTACTGCTGAAAATTTTAAATATTCTTCTAAAATAATAGAAAATATGGACAAGGAAAGAACACCAACAGTATCTGTAGTTACAACAAATTTTCACATGCTTAGAGCTAAAATGTTAGCAAAGAGAAGTGGGCTAAAAGTTAACGGGATTCCAGCTAGAGGACATATATCTTCAGCACCTAATTACTATATAAGAGAATACTTTGCTTTTATACATTCCTTTGCTTGTGATAATATTAACTAATAAAAAAGGTAATCCATTAAAACTGATGGATTACCTTTTGAAAAATTATAATGTTAATTAATAAATTTTCAAATTATATTGAAAGGGTTTTTTGCTTAAAGTTTCCCTGAATGTCATTTACAGATGATACTGTTACAAAGGCATGAGGATCAATACTATTTACTATACTTTTTAAAGAATTAAGTTGTACTTTTTGAACAACAACATATATGAATTTTTTATTAGTATGTGAATAACATCCATAAGCATCTAAAAGAGTTACGCCACGTCCAAGTTTACTTTTTATACTTTCTATTATAGGTTCTGGATTTTCAGAAATTATTATGCACTGTCTAGAAGATGCAATTCCTTCTTGAACAGCATCCATAGTTTTTGATCTTATAAAACTCATAATAATAGCATACATTACAGAACGAGGACCTAAAGTTAATCCTACAAAAATGTATACTAAAATATCTTGAGCTAATAAAATTTTTGTTAGTGGTAATGAAGGAAATTTATTTTTTATCATTTTACCTGATATATCAAGTCCCCCAGTAGATGCTCCAGCCATAAAGAGTATTGCCATTCCAAGTCCTGAAATTACTCCTGTAAAAATTGTAGCTGTTAATAAGTCACCTATAGGTTTAAAATGAAAATTTGCATTCATAAAATCTATAATAAATGATGAAATTGCAACTATAATCCCACTTTTAATTGCAAAGCTTTTTCCAAGTAAACCATATCCAAAGATAAATAAAGGAATGTTTAAACATAGTGTTGTGAGACCTATTGGAAGGTTGAATAAATGTTTTAAGCCTAAAGAGATACCAGTAAGTCCACCTGTACCAATATTGTTAGGAACTAAAAGTATAGAAATGTAAAGTGAGTATACAAGACAACCTACTATTAGAAGTCCTATGTCCCTAAATAAATTTTTCATAAAAATTCTCCTCTTAAAATATATTTAAAGTAATGTAAAATAAATAATTTACTAGTCCTTATTTGCCTTAATAGTAGCATAAATAAAAACAACACTCAAAGTGGAATTTTTTATAATTATAGATGTTTTAAGCCTACAGTAGTGAATTGTAAAATTTAGTTGAGTTTTCAAGGCAATTTACACAAAATGCTCCTAAATAATGCATGGATGAAATTTAATGAAGGAGAAAATTCATACAGAAAAAAATACAAGTGTTTTTCACTGGTATATCATGGGTAGATATATAAAGACTTGTTGAAAATAAATTTACTTAGTACTAATCTTTCAAAAAAAATTTAGTTTGAAATTGTAAAATTTTTTTTAAATCAAAAATTTGAGTTATTTAAATATTTTGTCAATTAATAAAAACGTAATATTTTGTGATATTATTTAATATGAAAACTAATAAAATGAGTAATTTTATAGTAGATTTTGATTAATTCTTGAATAGATTAAGTGAAATGAAAGTGAAAAATTTGTCAAAATAAATTATATATAATCTAACACAAGTATCTAAGATTGTGTTATTATATATTTGTTATTGCATCTTAAGGATTAAAGAAGCTGAAAATACTACATATTTAATATGTAGTTAAATTTTTAAATTTAAATTTAAGCTTTATTAATTTTGTAGTAAAATTTTGTTTCCTATACAAATGTTAATAATTATTGCACACTTAGTATCATATTTTAAGTAAAGATAGGAGGATTTATATGGAACTTTTAACTTTTAAAAGAGGTGTCCATCCACCTCATGGTAAATATCTTACCGAAAACAAAGCCATAGAAGATTTAGAACCAAAAGAACTTTTAGTATTTCCTATGTCTCAACATATAGGAGCACCAGCTGAATGTTTAGTTAAAAAAGGTGATAGAGTATTAGTTGGACAAAAGATAGGTCAAGCTAGTGGATTTATTTCTGCAAACATTCATAGTAGTGTATCAGGTAATGTAAAAGATGTTAAACCTGTACTATTAGCTTCAGGAGGAAAGTCTCTTGCGGTAATAGTTGAAAATGATGGACAATATGAAGAGGCTGAAATGTCAAAGCCAAAAGACTACAAAACTATGAGCAAGGAAGAAATAATTGAGCTTGTAAAAGAGGCTGGCGTAGTTGGTATGGGAGGAGCTACTTTCCCAACTAATGTAAAACTTGCTCCGCCACCAGATAAAAATATTGATGCAATTATAGTAAATGGTGCAGAGTGTGAACCTTATTTAACATGTGACCACAGATTAATGCTTGAGGAAACAAATATGATAGTAGAAGGTCTTAAAGTAATTCTACATATTCATCCACAAGCAAAAGGTTATATTGGTATAGAAGATAATAAGAAAAATGCTATTGAAGCATTAAAAGAAGCTACAAAAGATATTCCTAATATAGAGGTTAAAGCATTAAAAACTAAATATCCCCAAGGTGCTGAAAAACAATTAATATATTCTGTAATGAAAAGAGAAGTTCCTTCAGGAAAACTTCCAGCAGATGCAGGATGTATTGTGCAAAACATTAATACTGTAAGAGAAGTATATAATGCAGTTGTAAATGGAAGACCTACTATATCAAGAGTTGTAACTATAACAGGAGAAGCTATTAAGAATCCTAAAAACTTAAGAGTAAGATTAGGAATGTCTTATAGAGAACTTGTAGAAGCTTGTGAAGGTTTTAAAGAGGAAGCAGTTAAAGTGATATCAGGTGGACCAATGATGGGTATGGCAATTTCTACTTTAGATGTACCTGTTATAAAAGGATCATCAGGAATACTTTGTTTAACAGAAAAGCAAGCAGTATTACCAGAAGAGTCAAGCTGTATTAGATGTGGAAGATGTGTAGAAGCATGTCCTATGTTCTTAATACCATCAAAACTTGATTCATTAGGAAGAAGAAAAGAGTACGAGGAGTTTGAAGAAAATAATGGTTTAGATTGTATAGAATGTGGTTCATGTACATTTGTATGTCCAGCGAAACGTCATTTGATTCAATCTATACGTACTTCAAAAAGAACTGTACTTGCAAATAAAAGAAAAAAATAAATAAGGAGTGAATACAATGGCTGAAACAATGTATACAGTATCATCATCACCTCATATTCGTGACAATAGTTCTGTCCAATCAATTATGAGAGATGTAATTATTGCATTATTACCAGCTACTGCAGCAGGAATATATTTCTTTGGTATGGATGCATTATGGGTAATTCTTACAGCAGTTATATCTTGTGTTGCCTCAGAATGGGTTTGGTGCAAAGCTACTAAATCAAACAATACAACAAAAGATTTAAGTGCAGTTGTAACAGGACTTTTACTTGCTTTCAACGTTCCGCCATCAATTAAATTATGGATGGTTGTTGTAGGATCAGTGTTTACAATAATTATTGTAAAAGCTTTATTTGGAGGAATAGGACAAAACATAGTAAATCCAGCACTTGCAGGAAGAGCTTTCTTACTTGCGTCTTATCCAGTAGCAATGACAACATGGACAAATCCATTAGATGGGACTACAGGGGCTACACCTCTTGCTATATTAAAAGGAGGAGAAGCTGCTGGACAACATTTACCTACACTTACTCAAGCTTTCTTAGGACAAATAGGTGGATGTATAGGTGAAACATCAGCACTTGCTTTACTTATAGGATTTATTTATCTTCTATATAGAAGAGTTATAACTTGGCATATACCAGTATTTTATATAGGAACTGTAGCTGTACTTGGAGCCATCTTCGGAAGAGGAGATATGGGTGCTATGGCTGGATTATATGAAATAATGGTTGGTGGTGTTATGCTTGGTGGTATATTTATGGCTACTGATTACACAACTTCACCAATGACTAAAAAAGGAAAAATAATCTTTGCTATTGCAGCAGGATGTTTAGCTATGATTATACGTAAATTTGGTGGATATCCAGAAGGATGTTCTTACTCAATTCTTATAATGAACTTGGTTGTACCACTAATAGATAAGTATGTAAGACCAAGAACATTTGGAACTGGGGAGGTGAAATAATGGAGAACCAAAATAGCAACAAGGAAACATTAATGTTAGGATTAAAACTATTAATAATTACTGCAATTGCAGGACTAGTTTTAGGTTGGGCCTATAAAATTACTTTAGAACCAATTAATAATCAAAATATTAAAACTAATAATGAGGCTATGAATGAGGTTCTACCATCAGCAAAAGAATTTGCTAAAATAGCTGCTCAAGAAGTAAAACCAGGTGAAAAAGTTGATAAACAATTACAAAAAGATAGTCCAGTTATTGAAGTTAATAAAGGACAAAATTCTGGTAAAGTTGCAGGATATGCAATTAAAGTTGGAACAAAAGGTTATGGTGGAAAAATAGAAATGATGGTTGGTATTTCTAATGGAGGAAAAGTTGAAGGAATTAAAATACTTTCTCACAATGAAACACCAGGTCTTGGAGCAAAAGCACCAGAACCAGATTTTTCAGATCAATACAAAGGAAAAGAAATTAAAACTCCTTTAGAAGTAGTTAAAGGAAAAGCATCAAAAGAAAATGATATAGCTGCTATAACAGGAGCTACTATTACTTCAAAAGCTGTAACTAAAGGTGTTAATGATGCAATTGAATATTACAACAAAGAATTGAAAGGAGGCCAAAAATAATGAGTGTTTTAATGGAGAGATTAAAAAATGGGATAATTACTGAAAACGTAACATTTGTACAGGTTTTAGCAATGTGTCCAACACTTGCTGTAACATCAAGTGTTATAAATGGTATAGGAATGGGACTTGCATCTACTGTAGTTCTTATGGGAGCAAACTTTGTTATATCATTACTTAGAAACTTTATACCAGATAAAGTGCGTATCCCTGCTTTTATAGTTGTTATTGCTGGCTTCGTTACATTACTTCAATTTATGTTAGCAGGATTTGTACCAGCATTAAATAAATCACTAGGTATATTTATACCACTTATAGTTGTTAACTGTGTTATTTTAGGTCGTGCAGAAGCATATGCTTCAAAAAATGGTCCTATAGCTTCTATTTTTGATGGTCTTGGACAGGGACTTGGATTTACTTTATCTCTAGGAGTAATTGGATTCGTTAGAGAACTTTTAGGAACTGGTAAAATATTTGATAAAATTCAAATTATACCACATTCAGTTGAACCAGCTTTAATATTTGTCCTTGCACCAGGTGCATTTATTACACTTGGAATAATGATGGCTATTATAAATCAAAGAAACATCAATAAAAAGAAAAACGCAAAATAGAAGATAATAGGAAAGAAGGGTGAATAGATAATGGGTATATTTACATTAATAGTATCTGCCTTATTGGTAAACAACATGGTACTTGCTAAGTTCCTAGGTATCTGTGCTTTCCTTGGGGTTTCTAAAAAAGTAGAAACTGCAAAAGGTATGGGTATGGCAGTTACTTTCGTTATGGCGTTATCATCAGTTATATCTTATATAGTATATGCATTTATACTTGTTCCATTAAAGATTGAATATATGTCTACTATAACATTTATATTGGTTATAGCAGCGTTAGTTCAATTTGTTGAAATGGTTCTTAAAAAGACTATGCCAGAACTTTATAAAGCACTTGGTATATTCTTGCCACTAATAACTACAAACTGTGCAATTCTAGGTGCGGTTATTATAAACATGAATGAACACTATAACTTACTTCAATCTTTAATATTTGGAGTTGTTTCAGGTCTTGGTTGGATGCTTGCAATAGTAATTCTTGCAGGTATTAGAGAAAAAATGGAAGCAAATGATAAAATGCCAGAAGCAGTAAAAGGATTACCAGCATCATTAATCACAGCAGGATTAATGGCAATAGCATTCCTTGGCTTCTCAGGCCTAGTATAAGGAGGGGACTTTAATGAAAGAAATACTATTTCCTGTACTTAGCTTAGGTGGACTTGGACTTTTATTCGGTTTAATATTAGGTTACGCATCTAAAAAATTTGCAGTAGCTGTTGACCCAAAAGTTCCTCTAATTAGAGAATGTCTTCCAGGAGCAAACTGTGGTGGTTGTGGATTTGCTGGATGTGACGCTTATTCAGAAGCTGTAGCTAGTGGATCAGCACCTCCAAACTGTTGCCCAATAGGGGGAGCCCCTGTTGCGGCTAAAATAGGTGAAGTTTTAGGTATCAAAGTAGATTCTTCAGAACCTAAAGTAGCTTATGTTAAATGTCAAGGTACTTGTGAAAATGCTAAGGAAAAATACAATTATTATGGATTAAAAGATTGTACAGAAGCTGTAAATATTCCAGGAGCTGGATCAAAAGCTTGTAGCTTTGGTTGTCTTGGATACGGCAGCTGTGTTAGCGCATGTAAATTTGAGGCTATTGAAATAGTTGATGGAATTGCAAAAGTTAACAAAGACAACTGTGTTGCTTGTGGAGCTTGTGTATCTACATGTCCTAAGAATATAATTGAATTAGTGCCTAAGAAACAACTAGTAATAGTTTCTTGTAATTCTCATGATAGAGGATTAGATGTTAAAAATATTTGTTCTACAGGATGTATAGGATGTGGGCTTTGTGCTAAGGCATGTCCGAAAGATGCAATAACTATGGAAAATAACTTACCTGTAATTGACTATAGTAAATGTGTAAATTGTGGATTATGTGCTATGAAATGTCCTACAAAAGCTATACAAAATTTCCGTAAACCAGTAAAAAAAACAGCACCAGTAATTAAAAAGGAAGAACCTAAGAAACAAGAAACTAAAACTGAAGAAGTAAAATCAGAAGAAAACTAATAAATTATAAAAAAATACTCTCTTGTATAAGAGAGTATTTTTTTAGCATTCTTTTACTTTTGCTGCTATTTGAATAGCATTTTGATGCTGGGGATCTTTTCTGCCGTCCATGTGTCTAGTGCTGTTTAAAAAATGAATATCAAAATGACCATCCATATCATTATCCTTAATAACATCTAGATTTGCTCCGGTTCCATATCCAGAAGAACGATTAGCAACTGTTACAAATGCGGGTTTATTGTCAAGTCCCGCATGAGGCATAGCACTCATAGATGCGGCTAAATATCTACCATTAACTTCAACTATAACAGGACGTCGTGTCCAAGAAAAGCCATTCCAAATTTCTTTTATAATTTTAGTATCTTCTTTAGTTAATGTTTCTGTATCTGCGTGATTATCACCCATTGTTCTTTGAACATTAAAACTTTTATGTGTATAGACATCTATAACTCTAGCTTTTGAATTTCGCTTAAATATATTTTTAGCGGTATTCCAATCTAAAAGTTCTATCTTTTTAGAGGCTTTTTTAGCATTTTGATTTTTAATATGTTCATTGTAAAAGTCAGTATTATAAGAAACTGATCCTCTAGAATATCTTATGTTATTGCCGTAACTTATAACTTTTTTATTTTTATCTTTAGAAGCGTTTTTTACTATTTTATCTAAGTTTGTTGTGGTACATTTGTAGTTTTCATATTCTAATACAGGTACTGAACTTTTCTTATTGTATTTTTGCAGATATAAAAATGCACAAGATATGCTAGATATCATAATTAAAAACACAATACTAAAAGTTTTAAAATTTTTATTCATATAAATCTCCTCTCATGACCATTAAATATATTATATGAAAGCTAAATGGCCATTTCTAGTGTAAATAATTGCATATATTTATTATAATAATCAATTTGAATATTTTTATTCTAAATTAACATAAATATGAATGTGATTATAGAAGATGTAATACAAGAACAATGGGTGAATTAAGAACATATCATATAATTAGAGATATTAAAAATGTAAGGAATGTATACAAAAATATACTACTGTTTACAAATTATTGTATAGCATATATAATTAAGGTATAATAAACTTAAAATAAGTTTCAGATTTACAATTTATAATATCTCTTTACTAGTATTTAGGAGGGAGATTTTTTTATTTTATAAATATTTAGGAGGTGGTAGTTATGGATTCAAGTCCCGTGCCCCAAGGGAAATTACAAAAATTAAATGAGACTTTAAAAGCTATAACTATCATACTTAGTTGTAGCTCTTAAAGTTATGAGGAGGGCTACACCATGAGAAAAGAAATATTAGAATTAATTGAAAAAAATGAGTATGTAAAAGCTAGAGAATATCTTTCAAAAATGAATGTAGTTGATATTGCAGAATTTATGGAAGAATTAGACAATGAAAGACTTTTAATAGTTTTTAGAATATTACCAAAGGAAATTGCATCAGATGTATTTTCATATATTTCAAATGAGCTTCAACAGTATATAATTGAATCTATTAATGATAAGGAAATTAAGACTATTATAGATGATTTATTCTTTGATGATACAATTGATCTTTTAGAAGAAATGCCATCAAATGTTGTAAGTAAAATTTTAAAAAATACTGATGAAGAGAGAAGAAAACTTATTAATCAGTTCTTAAATTATCCAGAGGATTCTGCTGGAAGCATAATGACAATAGAATATGTAAGTCTTAAAAGAACAATGACTGTAGCAGAAGCACTTAAACATATCAAGAAAACAGGAATTGACAAGAGAACAATCCATACATGTTATGTAATTAATTCTAAAAGGATATTAGAAGGGGTTATATCAATAAGAACATTAATATTAAGTGATGATGACGTTGTTATAGAAGACATTATGGAGAAAAAGGTTATATATGCTCATACAATAGATGACCAAGAAAAGATAGCAGCATTATTTAAAAAGTATGATATTGTTACTATGCCTATTGTAGATAAAGAGTGTAGACTTGTTGGTATTGTAACTATAGATGATGTTGTAGATATTATAGAACAAGAAAATACAGAGGATATTCAGAAGATGGCAGCTATGGAGCCATCAGAGGAAGAATATTTAAAGACAAGCGTTTTTGTTTTAGCTAAACATAGAATAGTTTGGTTACTTGTGCTTATGGTATCAGCAATTTTTACTGGAAATATAATAAGAAAATATGAGAATGTACTTCAATCTGTAGTGGTACTAGCCTCATTTATTCCAATGCTTATGGATACAGGCGGTAATGCAGGTTCTCAATCCTCAACTCTAATTATAAGAGGACTTGCACTTGGAGAAATTAAATTAGATGATATATTAAAGGTTTTGTGGAAAGAATTAAGAGTCGGAATTCTTGTAGGCACGGTTTTAGCAGGTTTTAATTTTGTTAGAATATATTTTTTAGATAAGGTTGGTTTTAATATATCAATTACAGTATGTATAAGTTTATTTTTTACTGTAATACTAGCTAAATTTGTAGGAGGAATGCTACCTATAATTGCTCAAAAGCTTAAAGTAGACCCAGCTATTATGGCAAGTCCTCTTATAACTACAATAGTAGACGCAGTAGCACTTATGATATACTTTAGTTCAGCTACCTTTTTCTTAGGAATATAATCTATATAGTAAAAAGTATGTTAATAAAATGTAGATTAAAATTTATGTTTTATAAGGATACTTTTTACTATATTAGTATGATAAGTATAAAAATAAGATTGACTACTTATTTGACGTATGATATTATTATCATTGAGATTAGATAATTTTACATTAGTAAATCGATTTACTAGTTCTAGATGTATTTATTGCTATATGATATCTGAATTATATAGCGCATAAAAACGTTTACTGATATAATAAATCCACTTGCTATCTTATATTTTTAAGTCTATAAAAATTTTTGAATAGCTGTTTTCTATTCATTAATATTTTTCATTTATAAAAGCATAAATATAACTATTTTTCAATGTAATCCGATTTATTTAATTAAAAATTTATATCTAATTAAGAGGAGTGGTAATATGAATTTTCTTAAAGATGTAAAAGTGAAAAAAAAGTTTATAATTATATTTTTAACTATGACAATTTTCATAGGGGGTGTAGGTACAATTAGCATTAAGTCTTTAAAAAATATGAGTGAAAGTTCGCATTCTATGTATGAAGTTAACTTGCAATCGATAGACAGTCTTATGACCATAAGGGCTAATTGTTTAAGAACTATGAAAAATATATTAAAGCTGTTATATGAGAATAATCCTAAAGAAGTACCGGAAATTTTACAAGCTATAGATATGAATTCAAAACAAAATATAAAGAAAGTATCAAGGTACTGTAATCTGCCGAAAGTTAATGAAGAGGAAACTAGACTTGCAAAAAAGTTTAAAGAAAAAGTAATAGTATATAATTCTTACTGTGACAAATTACTACAGCTCTATAAAAGTAACGATATACAAGGAGCATTGAAGTTATATCCAGAATATTCACATAATGCAGATCTAATGTTTACAGATTTAAGAGGAGTATTAAATTTAAATTTAAAAGTAGCCAAAGAATGTGATGCTAGTAATCATTCAAGATATATAAAAACTAATATGATCGTATGGTTTATCCTAATATTGGGGATAGGTATAGCAATTCTGTTAGGCTATTTAATATCAAAAGATATTAATAATGTACTTAATAAAATAAATAAATTTGCTGAAAAATTAGCACAATGTGATTTTGCCACTTCCATACAAATTGATAGAAAAGATGAATTTGGAGATACAGCTATGGCTCTTAACACGGCGCAAAAAAAGGTTCAAGAACTAATAAAAAATATAAGTGAAAATTCTAGTACTTTAAGTGAAGAGAGCAATAAATTATTAGAAACTATTCATAATATGTCAAATAGGATTGATAAAATAAATGATTCAACAGTACTTATTTCAGAAAATGCTAAACAAGCATATGGTGCGACTCAAGAAATAACTGCCTCTATCATTGAAGTAGATGGCAATATAACAGAACTTTCAAATAAAGCAGTAGATGGAAATAAAGAATCCATAAATATAAGTAAAAGAGCTGATAATATAGAAAATAATGCACTTAAGAGAAGTGAATATATTAAAAAAATGTATAAAGAAAAAGAGGAAAAAATAATCTTAGCAATTGAAGAAGGAAAGGTTGTAGATGAAATAAAGGATATGGCAGAGATAATATCAAATATAGCATCTCAAACTAATTTATTAGCTTTAAATGCAGCTATTGAGGCTTCAAGAGCTGGAGAAGCTGGAAAAGGATTTGCAGTTGTAGCTGATGAAGTAAGGAAACTTGCTGAACAATCATCAAATACAGTGAGTACTATACAAGATATTATTGGAAAAGTAAAAAAAGCATTTGAGAGTTTATCTGTGCACTCTAAAGAGGTAATAAAATTTATGGATAGTGTTGTTGAGGAAGAAAATAGGACGATAATTGATGCTAGTAAAAAATATAATAACGATGGTAAATTTATTAGATATATGTCGGATGATCTAGCAACAATGGCTGAAACCTGTAAAAATGCTATTGAACAAGTATCAAATTTTTCTAATAAATTAGCAAATAATATGGAAAAGTCAGAAGAAAATTCTTCAGAAATACTATCTAGTATAATTAAAGCTAATAGTGATATAAAGAATATCCATAATACAGCAAAGGGGCAAGCTGAATTAGCTAGAAACTTAAGTGAGCTTATAAAATATTTTAATATAAATTAAATTTAGGAGGCGTAATTATGAATGATTCTAGAAAATGGTATTATAAATCTAGAGCAGAAAAAGTTATTGGAAAGTTATCAGAAAAAAAGTTTGATGCAGTTTATGTAGAGACTTTAGAAGCCGCTAAAGAGGAAGTATTAAAGTGTATTAAAGAAGGTGCATCTGTGGCAATGGGAGGTTCTGTTACTTTAAATGAAATGGATATGATAAATACCATAAGAAATGGTAACTATAAATTTTTTGATAGGTTTGATCCTAAGTTAACATTTGCAGAAGAAGTAGAAGTATATAGACAAGGAATGTTAGCAGATTATTTTTTAACTAGCACAAATGCTATAACTGAAGATGGACAGCTTGTAAATATTGACTGTACAGGTAATAGAGCTGCTAGTATAATATTTGGACCGAGAAAGGTTATTATAGTAGCAGGATTTAATAAAATAGTAAAAGATTTAGATGCTGCTATGGAAAGATTAAAAGAAATTGCTCCTATGAATTGTAAAAGATTAAAAGGACATAATGTAGTACCATGTGTTAGAGTTGGTGAATGTACTGACTGTAATATAAAGCAAAGAATGTGTAATTATATATCAATTGTAAAGCATGGTGGTAAATTTCAAGGAAGATTTAAAGTTATAATAGTTGGAGAAGAAGTAGGCTTTTAAATGGAGTTTTTGAATAAAAATGAATAATTACCATTGACTTACTTAACTGGTCATGATATGATTATGACATGACGAGAAGTAATTAATGCATAATAGTAAATCGATTTACTAAAATATTTATTTAGTTTGAAAGGGGTATGAGTTATGGATATAAGATATGCAAATCATCCAGAAGATTCTAAAAAGTATACTACAGAAGAATTAAGAAAACATTATCATGTACAAAGTGTATTTACAAAAGATCAAGTTTCATTAACATATAGTCATGTTGATAGAATTGTTTTTGGTGGAGCAATGCCAGTAGATCAGGAGTTACAATTAGTAGCCGGAAAAGAAATGGGTGTTAGTTACTTCTTAGAAAGAAGAGAAATGGGTATTATAAATGTTGGTGGTGACGGAGTTATAACACTTGATGGCACAGAATATGAAATGAAAAAAAGAGATGGATTGTATATTGGAATGGGTATTAAAGAAGTGAAATTTAAATCTAATAATAAAGATAATCCAGCTAAATTTTATATAAATTCAGTACCAGCACATAAGAGCTATCCAATAGTTAAAATTGATATAGCTAAAGCTAACCCAGTTTGTTGTGGAGAGCAAGAAAACGTAAACAAGAGAACAATATACCAATATGTTCATCCAGCAGTATGTGAAAGTTGTCAGTTATTAATGGGAATGACAGTTCTTGAACCAGGAAATGTATGGAATACAATGCCATGTCACACTCACGAAAGAAGAATGGAAGTTTACTTCTATTTTGATATGAATGAAGATACTAGAGTATTTCATTTAATGGGGGAACCATCAGAAACTAGACATATAGTAATGAAAAATGAAGAATGTGTTATATCACCAAGTTGGTCAATACATTCAGGAGTAGGTACTTCAAATTATACATTTATTTGGGGAATGTGTGGAGAAAATCAAACATTTGATGATATGGATCATATAAAAATGCAAGATTTAAAATAATTTATAACAATAGAATGTAGAGGTGGATTAAATTGGATAGCTCATTAAACGAATTTTCAATGGATTTCTTTTCACTAAAAGATAAAGTGGCTATAGTTACAGGAGGAAATACTGGACTAGGACAAGGATATGCAATAGCTTTAGCAAAAGCAGGGGCTGATCTTTATATTCCAACATATGATACTGACTGGAATGATACAAGAAAGGCTATAGAAGCAGAGGGTAGAAAAGTTGAGTTTTTACAAGTTGATTTAACTAAAAAAGAAAGCATAGATAAAGTTGTATCAGGTTGCATGAATGAGTTCGGAAAAATAGATATTTTGATAAATAATGCAGGAACTATAATAAGAAATCCTATTCTCGAATATAAAGATGAGGATTGGGACAAAGTTATGGATATAAACATTAACGTAGTATATCATTTAAGTCAAAGTGTTGCAAAAATAATGGTTGAACAAGGTTATGGTAAGATAATAAATGTAGCTTCAATGCTTGCATTTCAAGGTGGTAAATTTGTACCTCCATATACAGCAAGTAAACACGCAGTTTCTGGATTAACTAAAGCATTTGCAAATGAACTTGGAAGCAAAAACATACAAGTTAATGCTATAGCACCAGGATATATAGAAACAGCTAATACAGCACCTATCAGAGCTGATAAAGAAAGAAATGCTGAAATTCTTTCAAGAATTCCAGCTGGAGCATGGGGTAAACCATTTGATTTAATGGGAGCTATGGTATTTATGTGTAGTAAAGCTGCAGATTATATGAATGGTCACATATTAGCTATAGATGGAGGATGGCTTGTACGATAATAAAGTGTATAAATCATTGGGGAAATATTTCCCCTCCCTAATGATTTTAAAATGAAGAAAAACGATATTTGGTAAATCGATTTACTAAAATATTACGTATTAATGGATAGAAGGAGGAGTAGATTATGAAAAATGTAGCTATTGAAGAAATAAAAAACAGTCAAAAATTTATGAATACTAAGTTATTGTCAAAAGAAGAAGTGGAAAATGCTATAAAAGATGCAATAGAGGTAACAGAAAAAAATATGAAAAAATTTGGTGATAAAGGTAAGTACCCTAGTTCTTGTTGCAAAAGTAATAAATATGATGTAATCGATAACAGTGAATGGACTACAGGATTTTGGCCGGGAATATTATGGCTTAGTTATGAGTATACACAGGATGAAAAATTTAAGAAGTTAGCAGAAGAAGATATACAATCATTTAAAGAAAGATTGGAAAATGATTATGCACTTGGACATCATGATTTAGGATTTTTATATAATTTATCTTGTATAAGTGCATATAAACTTACAGGAAATGAGGAAGCGAGAAAAATAGCAATAAATGCGGCAGATTACCTAATGGGAAGATTTCAAGAAAAAGGTCAATTTATTCAAGCATGGGGTGAACTTGGAGCAGAAGATAATTATAGATTAATTATAGATTGCTTACTTAATATACCACTACTTTATTGGGCAGCTAAACAAACAGGAGATAGTAAATATTTTCATATAGCATACACTCATTATAAAACATCTTGTGACACAGTAATAAGAGAAGATGGTTCTAGTTTTCATACATTTTACTTTGATAAAGAAACAGGAAAGCCTACAAAAGGAGTAACAAAGCAAGGATATAGTGATGATTCAAGTTGGGCAAGAGGTCAAGCTTGGGGAGTTTATGGAATCCCTTTAACATATAGAGCAACAAAAGATCCAGATGCAATTAAAATATATGAAGCAGTTACAAATTACTTTTTAAATAGATTACCTAAAGATAATGTTTGCTACTGGGATTTGATATTTAACGATGGCGATGATCATGTTAGAGACTCCTCAGCTGCTGCTATTGCTGTTTGTGGTATGCATGAAATGCAAAAGTATTTGCCAGAAACTAATGAGTACAAGCAAGTATATAAATATGCTATGCATGCAATTTTAAGATCACTAATAGAAAACTATGCAACTAAGAAAGATTCAGATTCAGACGCATTGTTGTTACACGGAGTTTATGGATGGCATGCTAATAATGGTGTGGATGAAGGAAATACGTGGGGAGATTATTATTACCTAGAAGCATTAATGAGATTCTATAAAGATTGGGAATTATATTGTTAAAAATTAGTTTTAATATAAAAATATAAAATGAATATTAGGAGGTTTGTCATGAAGAGAGTAGAGAGAATAGAACAACCTAACAAGTATTTAAGCCAAAAGCTATTAACTAAGGAAGAAGTCAAAGGTGCAATAGAAAAATGCATAAAAATAATTGAAAAAAATATGAAAAAGTTTGATGATGGGGAGAAATATCCTGATTCATCAAGTAGAAGATATAAATATCCTATTATAGACAATTCAGAGTGGACAACAGGATTTTGGACAGGGATGTTATGGCTTGCTTATGAATATACAAAAGATGAAAAGTTCAAGAAGCTTGCAGAAGAAGATGTGTTGTCTTTCAAGAAGAGATTAGATGATGACTATGCATTAGGACATCACGATTTAGGATTCTTATATAATTTATCTTGTATAAGTGCATATAAGCTTACAGGAAATGAAATTGCTAGAGAAACTGCCATTAAAGCAGCAGATTATTTAATTGGAAGATTTCAAGAAAAAGGGGGATTTATTCAGGCATGGGGTCCTCTAGGAGCAAAAGAAAACTATAGATTAATAGTTGATTGTCTTTTAAACATACCATTACTTTATTGGGCTAGCAAAGAAACTGGTGATCAAAAATACTATGATATGGCATTTAGACATTATAAAACATCTTGTGATTCAGTAATAAGAGAAGACGGTTCTTGTTTCCACACATTCTTCTTTGATCCTGAAACAGGAGAAAAAGTAAGAGGAGCAAAAAGACAAGGATATAGTGATGATTCAGCTTGGGCAAGAGGTCAAGCTTGGGGAGTATATGGATTGGCATTAACATATAGAACTACAAAAGATCCAGATTCAGTAAACGTTTATAAATCACTTGCAAACTTCTATTTAAATAGATTGCCAGAAGATTATGTTTGTTATTGGGATTTAATATTTAGTGATAAAAATAAAAAGCCAGCTGATGACCCAGAAACACAACCAAGAGATTCATCAGCAGCAGCAATAGCTGTTTGTGGACTTAATGAAATGCAAAGATATTTACCAGAAACTGATAAAGATAAAGAAATTTATAAATATGCCATGCATTCAATTTTAAGATCTTTAATAGAAAATTATACTGCTAAAGATGAAAATGAGGGAGAATCTCTTATACTACATGGAACTTATGCATTACATGAGAATAGAGGCGTAGATGAAGGAACTATATGGGGAGATTACTATTATTTTGAAGCTTTAATGAGATTCTATAAGGATTGGGAACTATATTGTTAAAAGTTTAATGAAAGATTCAGCATATTATCTTAAGGTGATATGCTGAATCAAAAATAATGTTATATGTACATTTAGAAAGGATGTGTATGTAAATGACAATAAGTTTAACACAAGCTCTTTTAATAGGAATATGGGCTGGATTTTGTTTATGTGGTCAAATGTGGGGAATATATACCAATCGTTCATTAGTGCTTTCATTAGGTGTTGGAATTATTTTAGGAGATATACCAACAGCCCTTGCTATGGGAGCAGTAGGAGAAATTGCATTTTTAGGATTTGGAGTTAGTATAGCAGGAACAGCGCCTCCAAACCAAATAGGACCAGGAATTATAGGAACTCTTATGGCAATAACTCTTAAAGGATCAGGGATGACACCTGAATCTGCACTTGCATTATCGTTTCCATTTGCAGTAGCTGTACAATTTTTAGTAACACTAGCTTATACATTACCATCACCAATTAGTTCAGTAGCAGAAAAGTTAGTTAGAAAGGGTAGGTTCTTTCAATTTAAAGTTGCGTCACATGCAACTATATATTTACTATTCATAGCAGGATTTGCAGTAGGATTTTCTTCATCTATAAGTATGCATACAGTGCAACAACTTGTAAATGCAATTCCGGCACCTCTTATAAAGGGATTAACAGTGGCAGGAAGTATGTTGCCAGCAGCAGGATTCGCAATAATATTAAATATTTTAAGTAAGGGAGAGGCTAAATATTTACCATTTGTATTTTTAGGATATGTATGTATTGCGTATTTAAAACTTCCAGTTATGGGTGTTACTTTTATAGCAATAGTATTTGCTTTGTACGACTATTTTAGTAAAGAAATGAAAGAAAAAAAGAATCAAGAAAAAGATGCAAAAAAGGGGGTAGCACAGTAGTATGAAAAATAAAAAACCAGTACTAAAATGGAGAGATTATTTGAAAATATCATTGCGTTCTTATTTTTTACAAGATTCATTTAACTATGGTACTTATCTTGGTGAAGGATATGCATATGTAATATTTCCTGCACTACAGAAGATATATGCGCATGATGAAGAAATGCTAAAAAGAGCAACCATAGAAAATATGGAGTTTTTCAATACTAACCTTCAAATGTTACCATTCTTAACTAGTTTACATTTAGCAATGTTAGATGGTGGAGAAACCCCTGAAAATGCAAGATCAGTAAAGATGGCATTAATGGGACCTATATCAGGGGTAGCAAGTTCTACATTCCAATTTGGACTTGCACCACTATTTTCTAGTGTAGGTGCAGGACTTGCGCAACAAGGATTAATTATAGGACCTATATTATTTTTCTTAGCTATTAATCTATGTATATTATTTACAAAAATATTTGTTGGATATTCAGGTTACAAAATAGGAACAAGTGTTATAGAAACACTGAAAGAAAAAATGGATTCCATTTCTCATTTAGCTTACATTGTAGGAATTACTGTAGTTTCAGGACTTTCAGTATCATTTACTAAGATAAAATTGGGAATTAAATATGTATCAGAAATGCCAAATGGTAAGCAAAACATTGTTTCATTACAATCAATTTTAGATAAAATTTCGCCTAAAATGTTACCAGCACTTTTAGTAATATTAATGTTTGTATTACATCGTAAATATAAGTGGTCAGTTTATAAGATGCTTGCATTAATATTTGTAGTTGGAATTCTTGGTTCCATGGTAGGAATATTTGTTTAGTTAAATTTAATCTTAAATTTAAAGGATAAGAACATATGGAAAAAATTATAGTAGTAATTTTGATATTAAGTGTTGTTATGTATTATATATATGGTATTATAGTAGTACCAAAAATGAGAAAAAGACAGATGATTGAACAACAAAATAAAATAAAAAGTTTTCAAGACAAATTAAAGGTTAAAGATTATGTACTTACAATATCAGGTGTTTATGGCACTATAGTTGGTATAAGCAATGAAATTATATTATTAAATATAGCTGAAAATGTAACTGTAAAAGTTAATAAAGCATCTGTTGTTGCAATTGCTAAAAAGGATATATAAATATAAAAAGTGTTAGAAAGTTGTAATTAATAGTGATTTTCTAACATTTTTTATTCTAATTTTAAAGTAAGAAGTATAGTTATTGACGTTAAATTTAATATGTGATACTATTTTGAATAGGATAAAAAATGCTAACTTTTATATAGTAAATCGATTTACTATATAGAAATAGAATTTGATTAGTGTAAAAATTAAATAAAACTTAAAAGGGGTATGATATAATGATGAAAAAAATTAGAGTTTTAGAGAAAATTATTAAGGTTGGAGTTATAGCAGTAGTTAGAGCTGATTCAGTTGAACAAGCATTAAAGGTATCAGAGGCTTGTATAACAGGTGGAATTTCAGCAATAGAGGTGACTTTTACTGTTAATGATGCTGATAAAGTTATTAAAAGATTAAAACAAGAATTTTCTAAGGAAGAATTAATAGTAGGTGCTGGGACGGTTCTTGATAGTGAAACCGCAAGGACAGCTATTTTAAATGGAGCAGAATATATTGTAAGTCCAGGATTTGACCTAGAAACGGCAAAGTTATGTAATAGATATCAAGTACCTTATATGGCTGGATGCATGACTGTAACAGAAATTATAAAAGCTATGGAAGTTGGTGTGGACATTATAAAATTATTTCCAGGAAGTGCATATGGACCAAGTATTGTAAAAGCTATAAAAGATCCTATACCACAAGCGCCAATAATACCAACTGGAGGAGTATCAATAGAGAATGTTAAAGAATGGATAAAAAATGGTTGTGTAGCTGTAGGTGTAGGTGGAAGTTTGACTAAAAGTGCTAAAGCAGGAAACTATGAGCTTATAACAGAAACTGCTAAAAAATTTGTAGAAGAAGTTAAGAAGGCTAGAATGGAAAGCAAAATGTAAAAGATCTTGTAAAGTAAATCGATTTACTGTTTTATACAAGTAATAAAGTAGGGACAACGAGGTGAAAAATATGTGCGAAGTTATAACAATGGGAGAGCCAATGACTCTTTTTGCAGCTTCAGATATTATGCCATTAGAAGAAAGCTCAAAATTTATAAAATTTTTATCAGGAGCAGAAGTAAATGTAGCAATAGGACTTAGTAGACTTAATCATAAAGTATCTTATATAACACAATTAAAAGATGATGCAATGGGAATTTATATATATAATTGTTTGAAAAAAGAGAATATAGATACATCATATATTAGATTTGTAAATCAATATTTTAATGGTATACAAATAAAAGAGAGAGTTGCAAAAGGAGATCCTAGAGTAATAAATATTAGAAAAAATTCTGCAAGTGCAAATATAAATAAGAATATTATAAAAGATATAAATTTTAAAAACGTTAAGTGGATTCATATAACTGGAATTCCACTAGGTATTTCTCAAAAATTTAGAGAAACTATTATAGAATTTGTAAAAACAGCTAAAAAATTAGGAATTAAAGTATGTTTAGATCCTAACCTCAGAACTCATTTATGGGAAAGTAATGACAAAATGATAGAAGTAATAAATAACTTTGCTAAATTAGCAGATATAATTATACCGGGAATTAATGAGGGATATATATTAACAGGAATGAATGAACCTGAAAAAATAGCTGATTTTTATCTCAATATTGGAGTTCAACAAGTAATTATAAAATTAGGAGAGAAAGGTGCATATATAAAAGAAAAAGATAAACAGTATGTAGTGGATGGATTTAAAGTAAAAAATGTTATTGATACTGTAGGTGCGGGAGATGGATTTGCAGTAGGAGTGTTAAGTGGTTTATTAGAAGGATTAAGCTTAACAGAAAGTGTGTTAAGGGGAAATGCAATAGGTGCAATTCAGGTTATGAGTCTAGGAGATAATGATGGACTTCCTACTAGAGAAGAACTTCATAAATTTATGAGTAAATTGGAAGGTTAAAAATGAATAAGCAACTTCACACAAAAAGAAAATCAGGATTAAAATTAAACTGATAGCCTTGAAAGTAGGAAGTTTAATGGTTATAATTTAGTAACAGGAACATATAAGAGAGGGTTAATTATGGTAAATAAAAGACGTAAGTCCAAAATTACAATTAGTGAAGTTGCAGAAAAGGCAGATGTATCTAAAACTACAGTATCGTTTTATTTAAATGGAAAATATGATAAGATGTCTGCAGAAACTCAAAGTAGAATAAAGAAGGTTATTGAAGAAGTTGGATATAGTCCAAGTACTGTAGCACGTTCTTTAAAATTAAAAAGAACAAATTTATTAGGTGTAATAGTAGCAGATATAAGTAACCCATTTAGTAGTTATATTGTAAAGGGTGTAGATGATATTGCAAGAAAAAATAACTATCAAATAATAGTGGGAAGTACCAATTTTAATCCAAAGCTAGAAAAAGTATATTTAGATAAAATGTTTGATGTAAGAGTAGATGGATTTATTATACAACCAACAATGAAATCAAAAAATATTATACAGAGTTTAGTTGATGATGGACATAATATTGTATTACTGGATAGTATTTTTAAAGAATTTAAAGGTATTTGTGTAAAAACAAATAATTATGAGGTCACAACACAAACTATAGAAGAATTAATAGGTAAAGGTTATGAAGATTTTATTTTTATTTCTGATGATATAGAACTTTTGGGACCACGTATGGAAAGAGCAAATAGTTTTTGTGATACTTTACAAAAATATGGACAATCACATTCTGTGGAAACATTTCCATCAAGTTTTGATGATGAAAAAGTGTATGTTGATGTATACAATAAATTAAGTAAAAGAATAGATTTCTCTAAGAAAACTATATTATTTGCATGTAATGGTAGAATACTTGAGAAAATTTTTAAATTAGCTAAGGAAAAAAGGTGGGATATACCAGAGTCTATAGGAATTATAGGATTTGATGATTGGGGATGGCAAGAGTTAACATACCCTACTGTATCAGCAATCGAACAACCTACTTATGAAGAAGGAAAAATAGCTGGAGAACTTCTAATAGATAAAATAGAAGGTAAAATTAAAGAAAATTATATAAAGGTATTAGAATGTAAAGTAAATTGGAGAGACTCTACTAATATATAAAAATAATCCTAGATTACTAATATAAAAGTAATTTAGGATTATTTTTATACAATTTATTGGAAAAATGTACCGGTTACCATAAAAGTATAGAAATGGTATAATATTTTCGACAAAAATTAAGAAAAAGAGAAGGAGAATTCACAAGATGGATGATAATGAAAGTTTAAGAAAAAAAATAAAAAATTAGAAAAATTATCACAAAGTAATCCTAAAGAATACAATAGAAAATTAGTATTATTTATAGTACTAGGATATGCATACATAGCTATGCTATTTATTTTATTAAGTGGATTTATAGCATTAGCAGTATTTATTGCTTTAAGGTTTAAATTAAATGGAGCAATAGGAAGAATATTATTTGTACTTTTAGGACTTATAGTATTATTAGCACGTTCTTTATTTATGAGGGTGCCTGAACCTGAAGGAATATATGTTAAAAGAAAAGATGTACCTAAACTTTTTGAAATTATTGATGATGTTTCAAATAAAGTAAATGCACCTAAAATACACAAAGTATTAATTAATGATGAATTAAATGCTGGAATTGTACAAAGACCTAAACTTGGTATATTGGGGTTTAATACATCTTATTTAGAAATAGGTATTCAGTTAATGATGGCTTTATCTGAAGAGGAATTGAGAGCTGTACTTGCCCACGAATTAGGACATATATCAAATAATCATGGGAAATTTGGAAATTGGATTTATAAAGTAAATTCAACATGGTATAGAATAAATGAAATTTTTGAAAATAGAAAAGGTTTATTTTTAATAAAGAGATTTTTTAATTGGTATATTCCAAGATATAATATATATTCTCATATAATTTTAAGAAAACAAGAATTAGAAGCAGATAAATTTTCTCTTAAAGTAGCTAACAGTAAAGCAACAGCAAATAGTATATTAAATATTGTTGTAAAAACTGATTACATGGATAAAGTATTTTGGACAAATATGCAAAAGAAAGCTATAGACAGAGAGAATCCTATAGATAATATCTATGAAATAATAATGAAAAATCTTAAACAAGAATTAGATGATGATTTTAAAGTTAAATCTATAAGAAAAATAATTGCTTTAGTGGAAGATCCATTTGATACTCACCCACCTATAGTACAAAGATTAGAGGAAATCGGAGAAGAAATTTTTCTTCCAAATAATGTAGGTGAGCCATCAGTAAATTTATTGGAGGGAAAATTACAAGAATATATAGAAATATTCAATAAAAAATGGAAAGAAAGTGTTGAGAAAGTATGGAGAGAAGAGCATTCTAAAATAATTGAATATAAAGAAACACTAGAAGAATACAAAAGACAAGGTGGATATTATAAGTTAGATGAAGATGGAAAATTAGATTTTGCGTATATTACTGAAGCAATAGACAATAAAGAAGAAGCTTTAAAATGGTATCTTGAGTTTATAAAAGAATATCCTGATTGTGAAGATGCAAATTTCTTCATTGGTAGACTTTATATAAAAAATGATAATTTAGAGGGGATAAATTACATAAAAAAGTCTATTTCATTAGGAGATACCTATGCACTACAAGGGTACAAGCTAATATATGATATACTTGTTGAACATGATAGATTAGAGGAAGCTAAAAAGTTATACAATGAAGCTAGTGAGTGTTTAGATTATTTAGATGCTGTATATGAAGAAAAAGAAACTATGTATTTAGATGATGAATACGTTATGCATGATCTAAATGACAGTGAGATATTTGATATAGTGGAGCAATTAGAAAAAAATAATAATATAAAAGAAGCATATTTAGTAAGGAAAAAAATAAAAAGTTCTAAAAGAGATGAAAAACTTTATATTTTAGGAATTGTACTGGATTTTCCTTGGTATACAGATGAAGAAAAGTATTTTAAAGCTATTGAAGAAATAGTAGATAGTGTGGAAGTTGATTATGAAGTTGTTGTTATATGTTTAAATCTTGAAGATCCTGAATTTAAGGATGTATTTGAGAGAGTTGAAAATTCAAATATTTTATATAATCCTTGACAAATGGAAAAAGGTAATAATATAATATTTTGTAAGCGTAATAATATACACAAAGTTCGATGATGAGGAGAGTATCTTTTTAAGATATAAAAGCGAGTAGAAGAGGGTGGAAGTTCTACAATATTTTATTTAGAGAAAAGAACCTTTGAGAAGCTACTAAGTTATATGAAATTGTATAATGAGGTAAGCCGTTAACTGCGATAAAGTTATAAAGTGGACTAAGTTTAGTCAACTAGAGTGGTACCGCGGATATAACCGTCTCTATATGTTATAGAGGCGGATTTTTTATATTCATGTTTTATATTTTTGAATTTGTACATAATTAAAATAAGGAGGATATATATGGATTATAAGAAAATTATAGCTGAAAAGATAAAAGAAAATGTAGAATTAGATTTAAATACAATAGAAGGACTTATAGAAATACCTCCAAAGTCTGATATGGGAGATTATGCATTTCCTTGTTTTCAATTAGCTAAGACATTTAGAAAAGCTCCTAACATGATAGCTGAGGAGTTAAGTGAAAAGATTAATAAAGAAGGGTTTGAAAAGGTAGTAGTATTAGGACCTTACTTAAATTTCTTTATGGATAAAGGTTCTCTTACTTATGATATATTAAATAGAGTTTTACAAGAAGAAGATAAATATGGTTCTTCTGAAGTTGGAAAGGGCAAAAATGTAACTATAGACTATTCATCACCTAATATAGCAAAGCCTTTCCATGTAGGACATTTATTTAGTACATCAATAGGTAATGCTTTATATAGAATGTTAAACTTTGAAGGATATAACTCTATAGGAATAAATCACTTAGGAGATTGGGGAACACAATTTGGTAAACTTATCTCTGCGTATAAAAGATGGAGTGATGAGAAAGCTTTAGAAAAGGATCCAATAAAAGAATTACTTAGAATATATGTTAAATTCCATGATGAAGCAGAAAAAGATCCATCACTTGAAGATGAAGGAAGAATGTACTTTAAGAAACTTGAAGATGGAGAAAAAGAAGAAGTTGAATTATGGGAAAGATTTAAAACACTAAGTTTAAAGGAATTTGAAAAGGTATATGATACATTAGGAGTTAAATTTGATTCATATGCTGGAGAAAGTTTCTATAATGATAAGATGGATGATGTAATAAAAGAAATAGATGATAAAGGAATACTTGTTGAAAGTAACGGTGCTAAAGTTGTAATGATGGACGAAGATAATATTCCTCCATGTATAATTGTAAAGGGAGATGGAGCTACAATATATGCTACTCGTGATCTTGCGGCAGCATTTTATAGAAAGAAAAATTATGACTTCTATAAGAGTATATATGTAGTTGGATCTGATCAAAGTCTTCACTTTAAACAAGTATTTAAAACAATAGAAAAAATGGGATATGATTGGGCTCATGACTGTAAACACGTAGCTTTTGGACTTGTTAGATTTGCAGATAAAAAGCTTTCTACTAGAAAAGGGCAAGTAATATTCCTTGAAGATTTATTAAATGAATCAGTATCTAAAACATTAGAAGTTATAAATGAAAAGAATCCGGAACTTGAAAATAAAGAAGAAGTAGCTAAAAAGGTAGGTATAGGAGCAGTTATATTTACTTATTTAAAGAATAAGAGAGAAAAGGACATTGTGTTTAACTGGAATGAAATGTTAAACTTTGAAGGAGAAACAGGTCCTTATGTTCAATATACTTATGCAAGAGGAAAGAGTATATTAAGACGTGCAGGAGAAATAGGAGAGGAAGTTAACTATGGAGCTTTAAATTCTAAAGAAGAATTTGAATTAGTTAAAGTTTTAGGCAACCTTGAAGAATCTATCTTAAATGCTATAGATAAATTAGAACCATCAATTCTTACAAGATATATAATTGAAGTTGCTAAAGCATTTAATAAATTCTACAATGCTCATAATATTATGGCAACAGAAGATGTAGCTACTAAAAATGGAAGATTGAAACTTGTAAAAGCTACATGTCAAGTGATTAAAAACGGACTTAACTTACTTGGAATTGAAGTAGTGGAAAAGATGTAATAAATAGTTTATAAAATTAAAATGAAAAGTTTATAAAATCTAGTTACTAAATTAAGTACATAAGTTTAAGTGTATTTAAAATAAGTAACTAGATTTTTGTTTTTAAATACATATATGATAAGGAGCTATCATAAATAATAATGTGGTTTTACTTCTATTCATGAGGTGGAAAGTATATGTATCCATTAAAATTCGAAAACTTATACTATAAGAAGATATGGGGAGGAAGAGACTTAGAGTTATTTAGGAATAATATACCTAAAGGAAACATTGGTGAGAGTTGGGATGTAGCTTGCCATAAAAATGGTATGAGTATAGTTAAAAATGGTGAATTTAGAGGATTAAGACTAGATAAACTTATAGAAAAGGAAAGAGAAAATATACTTGGAACTAAAATTAAAGATGATAGGTTTCCTCTATTAATAAAACTTATAAATGCTAAAGATAAACTTTCAGTACAAGTACATCCAAATGATGAATATGCCAAAAGAGTTGAAGGAGATATGGGAAAAACTGAAGTTTGGTATGTAGTCGAAGCTTTTAAAGGAGCTAACTTAGTTGTTGGTATTAAACAAAAATGTAATAAAAAAGAATTTAAAACTGCTATAGAAGAAGGAAAACTTGATAGTTATTTAAATACAATTCCAGTGAAAAAGGGTGATGTATATTTAGTACAAAGCGGACTTGTTCATGCAATTGGAGAAGGGGTAATAATAGCTGAAATACAACAAAATAGTGATACAACTTATAGAGTGTATGATTACAATAGAGGAAGAGAACTTCATGTAAAAAAAGCTCTAGATGTTATTGATTTAAATTTAAAAGGAAGAAAATATGAAGGCGTAGAGGTAAAAAAAGAGGGGTATACTAAAAATTATTTATGTCTAGGTAGAAAATTTTCTTTAGAACTTTATAATATTAAAAACTGTGTAGAAGAGAATAGTGATTTAGAGAGATTTTTTATATTCACCTCTGTAGAGGGAAAAGGTGAAATTATATATAGGGATGGAATTGAAAAAATACAGACTGGAGAGAGCATTTTAATTCCAGCTATTCTTGGAAAATATAAATTACAAGGTAATATGAAGTTATTAAAAAGTTACGTACCAGATATAAAAAAAGTAAAAAGATGTATATTAAATGAAATAGAATATTAAACTAGAGTTAATTATATATAATAAGAGACATATACTTAAATTTGTATTATGGTTAGAATTAACTAGATTACGAATAAAGTGTATGTCTTTTAAATTGATTAAAGTTTGCACATATATAGGTATAAGAATATAATGTATAGATGGAGGTGGAGGAAAGGCTATGATACAGGTACAAAAGGAAATAGATTTGAACTTAAAGTGTGATATATATAATAAACTTTTAGAAGATAATATTTTATTTTTTGATATAGAAACCACAGGGTTTGATAAGGAAAAAGAGAAGGTTATATTAATATCTGGAGGATGGTTTTTAGAAAATAAAAAGTTTATAATAAAACAATATTTTGCAGAGTCTTTAGATGAAGAAATTGAGGTTTTAAAAGCGTTTAAAGAAGATGTAATAAAGTTTAATAGTTGGTGTTCATATAATGGAAAGGCTTTTGATGAACCTTTTATAAAAAAGAGAATGGACATAAATAATATAGAATTTACACCACCCAAAGAGCATATAGACCTATATAGAATTATACGACCATATTATAAGCAACTGGGCATGGAAAGATGCAATCTTAAAAGTGTAGAAAAGTATTTAGGGATACATAGAGCAGATCAGATAGATGGTGGTATGAGTGTGGAATTATATTATAATTTTTTAGACACCAAAGATGAGAGATTGAGATATGTAATTATGCTTCATAATTATGAAGATGTATTAAATTTACCATCGATATTTAAATTAATATATGATATTAAGAAAAATACTAATTTAAAAAGAGAAGATGGAATTACTAAAAAACAATTAGATTATTTAAGATTTTTGCTTAGAAAGAATAATACTGAAATAAAACATGACTTAGAGAAGATTTCAAAAAAAGCTGCGTCTAGAATAATAGATAATATATTAAGAGGAAATGTAGATGTTAATAAGTTCAATGCAATAATTAAAGATAGCTATTGATAATTCAAAAGAAGGGGAAGGACAAGGAAGAGAGACAAGGGAGTAGGAGAAGACAGGAGAAAAGAAATAGGAAATGGGAAGAGATGGAAACAGGCTAGAAAAGTTATAAAAACTTTTCTAGCCTGTTTCCATATAGAGTTAAAGAAATTCTGAAAAAATTTCATCAACAATTGCAAATTGTTAAATGTTAATTATTAATTGTCCTTTGTATCTTCTTCGGTATTTTTGTACATAGCGCAGTGAGCTGAACAACTTCCACAATCGCATCCACCACCAGAGGCTTTTTTCTTAAAACTTCTTACAAGTATAAATATTGCAAGAGCAGCAAGTAATACAACAGTTAAAATTTCCATAAAAACACCTCTTTCACATAATAAAGTTCCAAATATTATATTAAAAGTGAACCTATATTATAAATTAAGAATGAAACTGTCCAGGCTAGTACAAGTTGATAAAAAATAGAAAATAGGCTCATTTTAGTACCGAATTCTTTTTTCATTGTACCTATTGCAGTTATACATGGTGTATATAAAAGTGTAAATGTTAAAAATGCGTAAGCTGAAACGGCTGTAAAGTATTGAGGTAATATAGTTTCTAGGTTACTTCCAAAGATAAT
Source organism: Clostridium massiliodielmoense (assembly GCF_900176615.1). Classification (GTDB taxonomy): domain Bacteria; phylum Bacillota; class Clostridia; order Clostridiales; family Clostridiaceae; genus Clostridium_H; species Clostridium_H massiliodielmoense. The sequence goes on along the minus strand of NZ_FXLO01000009.1, from coordinate 1,061,174 downwards.
TCCCATAGTACTTACAACAACTTCTTTTGCCATAAGTCCAGCAAGTAAAGATACTGAAGATTGCCAGTTACCAAAGCCTAAAGGTTCAAAAATAGGAGCTAATGCTTTTCCTATGTAGGCAAGGAAACTTTCATTAATATCAACAAGTCCAGTAAAGTTAAAGTTTGATAATAGCCAAACCAAAATTGAAATTGATAATATAATTGTTCCAGCTTTTTTTACAAATCCTTTTCCCTTGTCCCAAGTATGAAGTAACAAATTTTTAAGCTCTGGAAGCTTATATTCAGGAAGTTCTATAATAAATGGTTCTTCGTCTTTTTTAAATAAAGTATTTTTAAATAATAATCCAATCACAAATGCTACAAGTATTCCTAAAACATAAAGAGAAGAAACTACTTCAAATTCATGTCCTGGGAAAAATATGGATGCAAACAATGCATAAACAGGAAGTCTAGCATTACATGACATAAGTGGTACAAGTAGTGCTGCAAGTTTTCTGTCTTTTTCACTTTCAAGTGTTCTTGCAGACATTATTGCAGGTACCGAACATCCAAATCCAACAATCATAGGAATAAATGCTTTACCTGAAAGTCCCATTTTCCTCATTATTTTATCCATTAAAAAAGCGGCTCTTGCCATATAACCACTATCTTCAAGAAATGATATGCCTAAAAATAGTGTAAGTATTATAGGTAAGAAAATAATTATAGAACCAACCCCACCAACTACACCATCTACGAGAAGGGATCTAAACCAAGCACTGTTTGATGCTAAAAGTGAATTTAAATAAGGTAGTAATTGTTCATTCAACTTATCATCTAAAAAATCAGTTACAGGTTGACCAACCCATGTAAATGTAAATTTAAATATAATAAACATAATACCTATAAATATAGGATAGGCAAGTAATTTGTTTAATAATATTTTGTCTATTTTATCTTTTTTACTAATTTTATTGTCAGAAGGTTTAGTCATGCATTTATTAAGTATTCCTTCAATAAATGAGTAAGTTTCTTTCTCAGAGTTAAATTGATTGTAGAACTCATAATTATTATCAATTGTAAGTTTAGATTTATCTAAATTTATAATAAATTCTTTTAAATCATTAAGGCCCTTGCCTTTAGAAGCAGACATAGGAATTACTTTCATAACTCCAAGTTCTTTAGCAAGCTTGTCACAATTAATATTAAAACCCCTGGAGTTAGCTACATCCATCATATTTAATATCATAATTATTGGCTTTCTAAATTGTTTCAATTGAGTTGTAAGATATAAATTTCTATCTAAATTGGAGGCATCTACAATATTTATAATTACATCTGCATCTCCATTTAACAAAAAATCCTTTGATACTTTTTCTTCATTAGAATAAGTATCCATGGCATATATTCCAGGTAAATCAACTATTTTAGTAGATTTTTTAAAAAATCCTTCTTTTCTTTCAACAGTTACTCCAGCCCAATTTCCAACATATTGGTTAGAACCTGTTAAAGCATTAAATAAAGTAGTTTTACCAACGTTAGGGTTACCTACTAATGCTATTGTTAACATTTTAGTCCTCCTTCAAAGTGATGTTCTTTGCATCCTTTTTTCTTATAGCTAAATCAAAACCTCTAACGCTTATTATAATAGGGTCTCCTAAAGGGGCTGAAGTTTTTAAAGTTACGCTAGTACCCTCTATACATCCTAAAGCTAAAAGACGTTTTGAAAGTTTTTCATCTCCATTTATATCTTTTATAAATCCTATTTCACCAGATTTTAAATCCAATATATTCATGTGTCCATCCCCTTTTATGTAAATATGAAAATCATTATCAAGCAAAATATATCATCAATTAGAGCTATTGTCAATAAAATCCCTTAATATAATGCATAGTAAAGGTTACCAAAATAAAAGTGCGGAAAATGTTCACAAAGGGGAAAAAGTATGAGATAATAAAAATATTAAATTTAAATAAAGAAATATTCATATCTAGAAAAGAGTGATTTGGTGATTACAAGAGAAAACAGTATTAAGATTGAGGATGAGTATGAAGAATTTGCATTAAAAGTTGATGGAAGAAATGATATATATAAAGATGCAATATTTTTCGATTTGGAGCATTATCTTTATAAAAAACCAATATGTATAGGAGTATTTGGATGTTGTTATTTTGATAATGATACCCATGAACTTAAGGTTACTCAATATATGATTGAAAATAAAAAAGATGCACCAGAAATATTAAAACTATCAGAAGAGTATTTTAAAGAAATGTATGAAAAACATAACAAAAGATATATAATAACTTTTTCGGGAAATAATGACTTTAATGTAATAGAATATTTATATAAAAAAAACAAAATAGAATTCAATATAGATGAACATTTTAAAAAAATAGATCTTCAAAGAGAATATGAAAAACTTATGGGAGAGAATATTGGACTAAAAAATTTGGAAAAAATATTTGATATAGAAAGAGAAAGTGAAGTTATAAGTGGTTCAAACTTATCTAAAACATTCTGTAAGGTTATGAAAGATTTTGATTATATAAATAGAATGCCTGAAGAAAAAAGACAGAGGATTCTTTTATATAATGAACAAGATGTATCGAGTTTATTTTACATATATTTAGGGTGGAAAAAGTATTTAAAAAAAGAGAATAATAACTAGAAGTATAAAAATAATATGAATTTTTAAAACATCCATGAAAAATCTTGGATGTTTATTTTTGTTTTTTGATGATACGTTATAAAGAAAATAACTGTAGAAAACACGTTTTTTTACTTGGAAAATTAATTAAATAAAAAACAAAATTAAAATTACAAAAGATTAGATAAATATGAATTATTTGTAATAAAACCTATTGAATTTAACATAATATACTATATAATAAAGGTAAATATAACAAAAAAAGTTACATTTTACATGTAAATAAAATAGGAGTTAATCTAATGAATAAATTTAACAAGAAAAGATTAGGAGACTTATTGGTAGAATCAGGTAAGGTTACTGAAAAGCAATTAGTTAAGGAATTAGAAAGACAAAGGATTACTGGTATCAAGTTAGGAGAATTACTTGTTAAAGATAATATATTAACAGAAGATGACATAATAGATGTACTTGAATATCAATTAGGTGTTCAAAGAATATATTTAGATATGATAAAGTTAGACAAAAAAGCTGTAAGGTCTATTCCACAGAATTTAGCTGAAAAATATAATCTAATTGCTATTGGATATGATGAAGATAAGATTAAAGTAGCTATGGTAGATCCACTTAATGTATTTGCTATAGATGATGTTTATATATCTACAGGAAAACAAGTTGTTCCATTCATAGAATCTAAAGCCAGTATAAAGGCGGCAATAGATAAATATTATTCTAGTGAGAATGTAGAAAAGGCAGCTGAAGAATTAAGTAAATCAAGTGTTGGACAAAAAAATGAAACAGAAGATTTAGAAGAGTTATATGATGTAAAAAATGCTCCTGTTGTAAAAATGATAGATTCTATAACTAAAAATGCAGTAAAAGCAAAAGCAAGTGACATACACATAGAACCCTTTGAAAACTATATGAAAATAAGATACAGAATAGATGGGGCACTTCAAGAAATGCTTAGAGTTCCAATAGAAACAGCACAGTCTCTTATTGCTAGAATAAAAATAATGGCAAACCTAGATATAGCAGAAAAAAGACTTCCACAGGATGGCAGAATAATTACAAAAATAGATAATCAAAAAGTAGATTTAAGAGTATCTATACTTCCTACTATTTTTGGCGAAAAAATTGTTATTAGAATTCTTAAAGCAGAAAATTTTTTGATTGGCAAAGAAAGACTTGGAATGTCAAAGAGTGATATTGAAAAGCTTGAGAGAATTATAAAAAGTCCATATGGAATAGTTTTAGTTACAGGACCTACAGGAAGTGGTAAATCTACAACGTTGTATACTATGTTGCAAGAACTTAATACAACTGAAACAAATATAATAACTATAGAAGATCCAGTGGAGTATATGATGGATGGAGTAAACCAAGTTAATGTAAATACTAAAGCAGGACTTACTTTTGCATCAGGACTTAGAGCTATATTAAGACAAGATCCAGATATTGTTATGATAGGAGAAATAAGAGATAGTGAAACAGCAGAGATTGCCATAAGAGCAGCAGTTACAGGACACTTAGTTTTAAGTACAATACACACAAACGATGCACCTTCATCAATTGTTAGATTAAAAGATATGGGAATAGAGTCATATCTTATAGCAGCGGCACTTTCAGGAGTAATAGCTCAAAGGTTAGTTAGAAAAGTGTGTCCTAAATGTAAAGAGGAATACATTGCAAATAATTATGAGAAGAAACTTTTAGAAATTAGTGAGGAAAGAGATGTAAAGCTTTACAAAGGGCGAGGGTGTAATTTTTGTAATAATACAGGATACAGTGGAAGAATTGGTATATATGAAATAATGGAAATTACAAAAGAAATTAGAGATCTTATGCAGAAAAATGCATCTATGAAAGAAATCATTGAAGCTAACAATAAAAATGGTGTTAAGAATATAAAAATGGCTTGTAGAGATGTAGTTATGAGAGGAGATACTACTGTAGAAGAACTTGCAAAAGTATCGTTCTTGAAATAATAAAAGTAATCAATAAAAAGGAGGTGAGATAATGGCAATATTTAAATATAAGTCTATGACTAAAGAGGGAAAAATTCTTGAAGGAGAAGTTAATGCGAGTAGTACAAATGAAGTTGTTGCAATCATAAGGGCTAAAAGTCATTTGCCAGTAAAAATAGAAGAAAAAGTGGAAAGCAAAAAAATTGATATTTCAAAATCGTTTTCCAAAGTAAAATCAAAGGATCTTGCAGTATTTTGTAGACAATTTGCTACATTACTTGATGCAGGCGCAGATATTTTAAACTCTGTAGATTTACTTAAAAAGCAAACAGAAAATCCAAAATTAAAGGATAGTCTTGAAGTTGTGTATGAAGAAATTCAAAAAGGATACACATTGTCAAGTTGTATGGATAAGTTTAAAGACGTTTATCCAAAATTATTAGTTAATATGGTAAGATCAGGGGAGGAAACAGGACAATTAGGATCTGTTATGGAAAAAATGGCAGAACAGTATGAAAGAGAACATAGAATAAACAGCAAAATAAAGGGGGCTTTCATGTACCCAATAATCCTAGTTATAGTATGTGTATCTGCTGTAACTTTTTTATTGACATGTGTTATGCCAACCTTTGTTCAAATGTTCCAAGATAGTGGAGTAGAACTGCCAGGACCAACTAAAGTGGTAATGGGAATAAGTAATGGTGTAAAAGAGCATTGGTACATAATATTACTAATGATAATTTTGATAGTTGGAGGTCTTAAAGTATTTGCCAAAAAAGAAGAAGGGGCAAAATTCATAGATAAAATGAAGCTTGACTTTCCAGGAGTAAAAAAGACAATGAGAAAAATTATTGCTATGAGATTTTCAAGAGGACTTTCAACAACACTATACAGTGGCGTGAGTATGATAAACGCACTTAGTATAGTAGCAAAAGTTATTGACAATAAACTGATAGAACTGAAAATAATGAAAGCTAGAGAAAGTGTAATAAAAGGGGTAACTTTAAGTGAATCTCTTAGGGAAATAACTGAATTTCCAGAAATGCTCTTTGCTATGACAAAAATAGGAGAAGAATCAGGAAGATTAGATGACATACTAGAAAAAACAGCAAGTTTCTACGAACAAGAAGTAGAAGAATCCCTAGAAAAAATGACAACCATGATAGAACCAATTTTAATAGTTGTCATGGGAATCTTAATTGGAGCAATAGTAGTAGCAATGGCAATGCCAATGTTTGACATGTTTAAGACAGTACAGTAGGGAAAAAAGTCACGATATTAATGTTTCTATGGAGAAATGTTATATATAAATAATTAAAATAGGGGGAGTTTTAAATGGAAAATATCCAGACAAAACAAAAAAAGAAAAAGGGTTTTACGTTAATAGAACTTATTATCGTAATTGCAATCTTAGGAATATTAGCACTTATAGCAATACCTAAGTTTGGTCAAGTACAAAAGGATGCAAAGATAAATGCGGATATAGCAACTGCAAAAACTATAGCAAATGTTGCGGCTACAGAGGTGGCTAGTGGAGTAGAGAATAAAGATATAAAAACTAAAGTACAAGAGAAAATGCCAGATAAAAAGATGCCTAAATCCCAAGTAACAGGAAAAGAATTTGAAGTTATTATTACAAGTGATAATGATATCCAAGTAAAAGATGGTACAAATATAGTTTATCCTGCACCTAGTAAATAATGAAAATTACAATAAATATAAACTCAATGCATTTATTGCATTGAGTTTATTAAAAAAACAATAGATAGGAAGTGAGAAAATGAAGGGATACAATTTCTTTGAGTATTTTGAAGGAGAAAAAGGTGGACTAGAGTCAAAGACGACTTATGCTGTTATTGGAGCAGCTTGTGTTATTGGAATTATGATTACTTTATTTGTTGTAAATTGTTTTAGAATTAATTGGTTAAAAAGGGATATAGCATCATTAGAGAATAATATAAATTCAAAAGAGTATAAGATTACATATAGAGAAAAAGAACAAGGGGAGAGGAACTTAAAAATCTTAAAGGATTATTATAAATTGGTTTCTTCTGCTGAAGGCTCAGTTAATAAGAAAGATTACATAAATACTGATTTAATAGATGACATATCAAGTACAGTGCCTAAAAGTGTTTCTTTTCAAAACATTACTGTTTCAGATAAGACAGTTACAATACAAGGAACGTCACAAACTAGGGTTTCTGTAGGAGAACTCGAACATAACTTAAAGGAACTTGGAATTTTTGAAGAAGTACATGTTCCAGATATATCAGAGAACTCTAATGATGAGAATAGTTATTCTTTCAATTTTAATATAAGTTTTAAATTGAAGGAGGGTAAAACTAATGAAAAGTAAAATATCAGACAAACTAAAAATAAGTGAAAAAGAAAAAATGATGTTAATTATAGTAGGAATTTTAGCTTTAGTAGCTTTATACTATCAATTTAGCTTTTCAAAACAATCCGAAAAAATAAAGGCATTATCTGATCAAAAGGTACAATTACAAGAACAAGTCGATGCATTACCACGAGACAAGATAAAAAATGAAAAAAGAAAAAAAGAAATAAAAATAGTAAATGCTAATATATACGATTCTAATAGTACATTTTTCCCAGAAATTATTCAAGAAAAAATTATAACTATATTAGATGACATGATAAATAAATGTAATGTTCAATGTAACTCAATGACAACTTCAGATCCCGTTACAGAAGCTTTCAAAGATGAAGAGAAAAAAGAAAGTAAAGATAAAGAAAAAAATCCTTTAGAAGATTTGGTGAATAAATACAATAATTTAGATGGAAATACTTTTGTTGAAGATACAGAAGACAAGTCTAAAAAAAGTAGCAGTAATAAAGATGAAAAATCACAACCTATGGCAACACATTTATCAATTACAGTTAATTTTACAGGAAGTTATACAAATGTATTAAAGTTTATTGATGAAATAAAGGGATTTTATAAAAGAATAGTAATAAGCAATATTAGTTTTGCCGTAGATGAAAAAGGAATAAATGGCAATATGGTGTTGGATTTTTATGCTATTCCTAAGATTTATAAAGATGATACAGAATATACACAGTGGAATTTTGGTGATAATTATGGAAGAGTAAATGTATTTAAATACAATGGACAACCAAGTGAAAATGGAGAAAGTGTAGCTGTAGATAATAATACTAATACAAGCAATGGAGAAACTTTAGAAGCAAGCAAACCTCAAAGACAATATGACTTTTACTGTAGTTTAAAACCAATTTCTTCAGATTTACCAACATTGATGCTTGGAAAGTCAAAAGATCAAGAAAGAAAGACATATGTTTATGCTGACAATGATGGTATAGAAAATGTAGAAATTTATTTTATTCAAAAGGGCAATAAGTATTTTTATAGATACAAAACAAAAGGTGAACAGTATCCCAAAAATGGGAAAGGACAAGAATTTACTCCAAATGCAAAGGAACTTAATATGAAGATATACTCTACAAGTAGAAATTCTAAAAAAGACAATGCAGGGGCTAATATAAAAATATACAATAAAACAAATTTAAAACTAAATGTAGATGTTCAGGGTGATGACAAAGAAAGACCTCGTGTTAATATAATAAAACAAGGGGGAACCATAAATGTAAGTAAATTTTAATGAGGGATGACCATGAAAGTAAAAAAAGGATTTAGTTTAATAGAAGTTATAATAGCACTGGCAGTATTTATGATAATAATAATTCCTATATTTTCTTTAACTTTAGGAACTACAAAGATAACAAAGCAATCAGAAGATAAACTAAAAGCTTCAGCTATTGAGCAAGAGGTAATGGAGAAGTTGAAAAATGATAAAAGTTTAGAAAGTTATTTTGAAAGTGGAGATCTAAATAACACGGTAAAATTATTACAAAGTAATTTTCATAAAGATAAAGTTGAAATAAGAAAAAAGGATAAAGATAAAAAATCAGAAGAAAAAACTAAGTTTTATGTATATGTAAATATTCAGCCAGAAGAAAAATATAAAATATTGAGATCACAAACTATAGAAGAAATAGAACAAGACAATAACAAAGATAATAAAAATAGTCAAGAGATTAAAACAAATAGGTATAGGATTTACAATATTCATATTGTTGTTAATAAAGACAAAGATAGGATAGAGTTAAAAGGATATAAAAAAGTTACAGGATGCAGTTTTTATAAGTAAGAAGGTGGTAATGTGAAATTAAAAAAGTCTAAAAAAGGTTCTGGGTTAATTTTAGTTATAATGATGTTTGCATTTCTTAGTATAGTAGGTATGGCTTTTATTTCAATGTCCTTATCTTCTTACAAATTAAGAATTGCAAAATCAAATGCAAAAACAGGACTTTATGGAGCAGAATCAGGTATTGACGAGGCTTATGGGATTATAGGTAATAAAGTTGATGAATCGATTAAAAAGGGAAATGATGAAGTAGATATATTTATGGATGAATTAAGATCATGTTTAATTGATGCTAAAAAGAAAATCGATGATCCTAATAATGACTTTAAGAAAAAACAAGAATATAAGAATTTAAATAAGTGTGGTCTTGAAAAAATTATAGATGAATTTAAAACAAAAAATAATTATAAATACTCATCTTATATAAAAGAATGCATACAAATAGGAAAAAATACTTCAAAAGAAGATAATCAAAAAAAACAACAGAAAAATTCATATGTAAAGTTGTATTTAAATGATAAGCATGTTTTAGAAAGTCAAAGTAAAATATTTAAAGACGTATATACGGAAAATATATTACAAGGCAATAAAGATAAACCACTTAATATACTAGAAGAAGTATCTAATTGTGAATTTAATATAAACAAGGAAAAACCTAAAATAGATGCTAAAATTACTATTGATAAAGAGGAATATAGTAATTTTAATGATATAGAAAATTATTTAGATAAGTTAAAACAAAATAAAAAAATACCAATTAGAATAAATTCAAAATTTAAATATAAAGGTATTAATAAACAGGTAAAAGCAGACTACATTATAAATATACCACCTTACAATAAATCTTATTATGTAAAAGAGGACAATCAAATAGTCCACAAGAATCCAGTATTTATGAAAGCAATTTCTATAGAGGGAAGTATGAATATAGGTGGAAAAGTAGACATAGATGGAGATGTATTTGTATTAGGAAATGATGAAAAAGCAGATAAGGGAATTATTATAAGCAGTACAGAAAATATTTTTAAAGGAAATGTAGTTACAAATAAGGACTTTAAAATTAAAGAACCGGGGAGTAAGTGTACTGTTATTGGTAATATATTTGCTAATAATGTTTTATTAGATAAAAGTGCTAGAGGAAGTAAATTATATGTTAATAAAAAAAGTAAAGATAAATCAGGAAATGTATACACTCAAGACGATTTAGAAATAGATGCGCCTAGTTCAATTACAAAACTTCAGGGAGCATATTATGGACTAAATAATGGGGATAAGTCAACAGAGGCGGGAAGTTCAAGTTCTATAAATATAAATGCGGTGGAAAATGGAAAGGCAAATTGTGAACTAGATATTATAGGAAAAGGCAGTATTATAATGGGAACAGCTTATGCTGACTTTGAAAAAGACGGTAAAGAATATCAAACGGGAGAATCTGTAGCCATAAAAGGAAACTATAAGGCTTACAGTATACCATCAGATACAAACCCACTTAGTGAATATATATTTGATTATTATAATCCCACTATAGATAAGAAAAAAACCGATTTATTGGTAGGGCTAATATCTAGGAAGTATATTAAAAATTCAAATTCAAATGAACTTGAAACTAAAGAGTTAAATGCTTTTGAAAAAAGTGAATATTTTGAAGACATAGTAAAAAGTAAGGAGTATAAAGATATATTCAAGTTAGGTAAAATTGATATTAATGGAGTTGATTGTGTTCATTTAGGAGCTATTTATAACTACGACAAGAAAGAAGAGGATAAATTTGGGGTTAATAAATCTAGTAATAATTTTAGCATGGACGAATTAAAAAGGGTATATGAAAAAATTCAAGAATTTAATACTCAAGTGTACAATATGGGAGAAAAAATTGATGATATAGAGTTATTAAGTAATTCCAAGAAAAGTGTAGATACTCAGCTTAATAAAATAGATAATATTACAGAAATTGATGGTGAAAATATAGTTGTAGTAAGAAAAGGAAAAACAGAAATAATTGATGGAAAATTAAATGGAAAAGATAATTCAAAAATAAACGGAAAAAATGCATTAATAATTGTAGATGGAGATTTAAATATAAAAGGAAATTTAAACTTTAAAGGAACATTAATAGTGAAAAAAAATTTGACAATAGAAAGCGGAGCAAGTCTTAATATAGAATATAAGGATAAGTTTGTAAGAACTTTAATAAGCAAAAATTACGGAAAGTTAAAAAATGTATTTACAAATAATTCAGAAGAAATATTTGACACTTTAAATAAAACACAATTTGATATGGATGGACATGCAGATACAGTATTAAACAACCTAATACAAATGAAAAACTGGAAAATCATTAAGTAATCAAAAGGGAGATATGTAAATGGAAAAAATAAGTATAAAGAAGGGTTTAACATTAATAGAAGTAAACTTAGCTTTAGTTATATTTATGATATTACTAGCTATAGTATCTCCCTTTTTTTATAGCAATTTTAAATCACTAAATGAGGCAGATATAAGACTAGAGTTACAAAGAAAAGGGGAAAAGATTTTAGAGGATATAAATAAAAAGGCATTAGAAGCAAGTGGAATAGAAGAATTAAAAGATAAGAATAATGTAAAAGAAATAACCTTTAAATATGAAGATGGTAGTAAGTATACATGGAAAAACCATTATGAAAATGGTATTAAGGTGAAGTTATTACCAGAAGGAAGTAATGAAGAAAAGGCTAAAGGAATCAACATAGAACTAACTTTAAAAAAGAAAAAAGTAGAAGAAAAACTAAGTACAGATGTTTATTTTAGAAATTATAATGAACAAAATAAAAAACTAGAAAGTAATGAAGAGGGTGAAAAATGATTTCAATAATTTTTTTCATACTAGGAACAATTATAGGAAGCTTTTTAAACGTTTGTATATGTAGAATACCAGCGGGTCAATCAATAGTTTATCCACCATCACATTGTTCAAATTGTAAAAATAATATTAAACCATATGATTTAATTCCAATTGTAAGTTATGTGATTTTAAAAGGAAAGTGTAGATATTGCAAAGAGAAAATTTCTATTAAATCACCTCTTATGGAGTTGTTCACAGGGATAATGTTTTTAGCATTATATTTAAAGTTTCGAATTACAATGGAGTTATTTAAATATCTAATTTTATTTAGTTTTTTAATTGTTATTGGAGGGATAGATTGCAACACAACAGATGTGTATTTTAGTACAACTTCCGCTGGAATCGGAATTGGAGCATTATTTTTAGCTGCAAATTGGTATTTAAAATTACCAATAAAAACATATTTTATAGGAGCTATTATTGGAGGAATATTTATTTTATTAATTGCAGTATTAACAGGTGGAATGGGTTTGGGAGATGTTGAAATATGTATTCTTTCTGGAATATATATAGGAACTAAACTAACAATTTTAATGCTTTTTTTATCATTTATACTAGGAGGAGCTGTAGGTGCCATACTTATTATTTCTAAAAAGAAAAGTAGAAAAGACTACATTCCATTTGGTCCATATATATCAATTGCGACCATGATTTCAGTATTGTTTGGAGAAAAAATTATAAACTGGTACTTATATTAGAAAGTAAAAAACATAAAAAGAAAAAGTTGTGGAGGTGTCAAAATGTTTAAAAGAAAAGTTATATCATTTGATATTGGAAATAGAAATATAAAATTAGTTGAAGGAAAATGCGAGGGAGATAAAGTTATAGTTACAAATATGGATAGCATAGAAACTCCTAGAAATGCCATAAATGATGGCAATATAATTGATGTAAATTTAATTGCAGAATCAATAAGAAAGCTTTTAGATAAAGTTGCAACAAAAACTAAAAATGTTGTTTTTACATCTCAAAGTACATCAATAATAACGAGAACGGTAGAAATACCTTGGGCAAAAGAAAAGGATATGAAGTCAATGATAAAATACGATATAGAACAATATTTGCCAATAGATCTTGAAGAATACATAATAAAGCATAAAGTAATAGAGGAATTTCAAAAAGAAGAAGTCAAAATGGTTAGAGCAAATGTAGTTGTGTACCCTAAAAAAATGGCAAAAATGTATTGGAATCTAGTAAAAGATTTAGAGCTTAAACCAATAGTATTAGAAGTAAGTTTAAGTGCCATGGAAAAAGTTTTATCATCTAAAGATAGTGTGACAATTAATGAAAAAGAATATATAAGAGAAGATACAATAGCAATTGTTGATATAGGATCTGATGAAATAGAGATGAACATAATATCTAATGGAAATCTAGAGTTCACAAGAGTACTTATGGGAGGGGGTTCGTATATAGATTCAAGTATATCAAGTGAACTTTCGTTGGATATGGATGTAGCAGAAGAAAAGAAAAAAATATTTGGTAATCTAATTGAAGAAAATTTATCAGGAGAAAAGCAAATAGTTAATGAAGTTATGAAAAATGTTATTGATAGGTGGAATTCAGAAATACTTAGAATGCTTGAATATTTTAAAAATAAAAATAAAGACAAGCAAATTAAAAAAATATATATACATGGTGGGACAAGCCACATATCTGGACTATGTGAATATATGAAAAATTCATTAGGTATGCCAGTAGAAGTAATAAAAAGCATTAGTACAATTTCATTAGATAAAAAAATTCAAGATAAAGATATAACTAATTATATCAATGCAATAGGAAGTATAATAATGTAAGTAAGAAAATGGAGGTAGGATGGATATGGAAAAAAATCATGGGGTGAAAAGATTTTTTACATTGTTACTATCTACAATTTTTACAATTACTCAACTAATTACAGTTCCAATCTTTGCAGTAGAAAATGATAAAAATGAAAACAAATTATTAGAAGTAACATCAAATTTAGTACCAAATAGAAAAAATAAGACTTATGAAGTAGGAGAAAGTTTTGACATAAATTATGAAATCAAACCTAAAGATATAAATAAGAAAGAATATGATGAGTGGTATAAATCTAAAGAAAAGAAAAAAGAAATAGTATTGGTTATGGATACATCTACAAGTATGGAGTGTTTAGTGGAACCAGAGAGTTATGATATTGATAATTGTGTTCCAACTAAAGAAGGACATATAGTTTATATTAAAAATAAAAGCTATTTAGTTAATACTGCATTTTTACAAGGGAGTAGACATAAATTATTTTATATTACAATTGGAACTACTAACTACTATATTCAGGGAAATAAATGTTATAGACAAAGTTCTTATAATGAAAAAAATAGATTGCAACATGCTAAAGAATCAGCAATAAAATTCGTGCAAAAATTTGGAAATGATAAAAATATATCTATAGGACTAGTATCTTTTGATACTACAGCAAATTCACAAAAAGATATTACATCAAAGTTAAATGAAGTTGAAGATAGTATAAATAGTTTAAAAGTAGCTGATAATGGAGCTACTAATATAGAAGCTGGATTAAAAAGTGCACAACAACTTTTAAAAAAAGGAAATAAAGATGCTGATAAATATGTAATATTAATGTCTGATGGTTTTCCAACTGCATTTGATTATGCAGGTGAAAAAGTTGAAAAAAATTTTAATTATCATGAAATACAAGATAATACATTTATAAATTTTGGTTACTATGATTATAGTGGTTATGCTATGAAGCATTCTATAAATCAAGCTAATAGTCTAAAAAAGGATGGTATAAATAGCTTTATTATAGGTTTTAGTGAGGGAGCCAATAGTGAAAAATTAAATAATATAGCTAAAGCTGCAGGTGGAGAATATGAAGAAGCTAAAAATACAGATACTTTAAATGGGGCTTATGATAAGATAGAAACTAAAGTAAAAGCGCCATTAATTAAGAACCTACAGTTTGAATTTAGTGTTCAACAAGGATTAGCGATTGAAGAAGTTAAAAATTCTATTACAAATGAAACTATACAATTCATGAAAAAAGATAATAATGCATACTATATCAACTTAGAGAATATGGTTTATGATTCTGATAAAGATAATTCTAATATTTACTCTTGTAAAAATAAAGATTTAAATATAAAACTAAAATTTAGAACTTTAAAAGAGGGAAAATATAATATTACATCGTTTATAAATAGACAAGAAAATAAGTCTAAAGAAAATTTATATATGGATTCAATAGACATAAATATAATAAAGGATACCTTATTAGAATTAAATCAAAATATATGTGATAAAAAAGACAAAGGTTATAATGTGGGTGACGAGATAAAAATTAACTACAATATAAAGTTGAAACGTACTGATTATCTTATTAAAACAGATAATGATAATGAAAATGAAGAAGTTAATAATAAAAGAAAGAAAAGAATAGTTTTAGCTATAGATACCTCTGGAAGTATGGATACTAAAGAATCAGTTTCCAGCAATATACAACAAAACGATGATGAATGTATAGGAGACTTAATGTATTATTTTGATATAGAAACCTTTAAATATAAAGTGTTTCTATATAATGATAAGACTAAAGGACTTTGGAATAAGATATTTGGATATGGTTTTATTTCACAAGTTATGGGAAAACCTCTTAACTTTTATTTTAAGACAATGGCTAAAAGTCAACAATATTTACAAAATGCAAATAAGCGTGTATTTAGATTAATTAGACTGTCTAACAGAATATTTACTCCTAAAATATTAAAAGGAAAATTGCCAGATAGGATTATAAATTCACTTATAGATATAAATGAAAATTTAATTAATGCTCCACTGAAAGCATTTAAAGAATTAATGGAATTACTTCAATATATTTTCTTTGGAGAAAATCCTATAGAAATATCTTCAGTTCAACTGTCAAGTGGAAACTTTATTATTAATGGAAAGAAATATTATGTAAAAGACAATAAAGTATATGAATTTAATGAGAAAGATAGAAGTAGACTTGATTCTGTAAAAAAAGTAGCAAATGACTTTGTAGATAAGTTTAAGAATGATGAAAATACTGAAATTGCCATAGTTAGATATTCAAGTAAAGCAAATATTGTACTAGATGGTAGTAACAAAATACTTTTAAATGGTAAAGACAATGAAATAATAAAAAAAAGAATAAATAGTTTAAAAGCTGATGGAGGTACTAATATAGGAGATGGAATAAGAAAATCATATTCTATACTTGATAAATGTGATAAAGATAGTGAAAAATATATGATTCTTATGACAGATGGAGTTCCTACTGCGTATACTTGCTATGCAAACACTATTAAGGCATCAAACAATTGTAAGTATAGTAAAGATAATCTTGATTTTGGGTATTGTCCAGAAGGTTATATTGATTGTTACAATAGAAAGTATTACTATAGCGAAGTCAAGGGTAATTTTAAATTAGAAAATGATAATAGAGATGAAGGATACGTTATAAAATTTGGTGATGAATATGATAAAAATGCTTTAGAATATGCGAAACAAGCTATGCAAAAATCAAAGAGTAAGAATATAAATAATGTAATTGTAGGTTTTAGTGATGGAATAGATACTGAAAAGTTAAAGGAAATAGCAGGAGATAATGCTCAATATAAAGAAGCTAAAGATTTAGGTGAATTATCAAAACAATATGATGAGATACAAAAGGATATAAATACTATAAAGGCACCTTCTGTAAGTAATTTAGAATTTAATTTAAAACTTCCAAAAGGACTAGAAGTAGTAGAGAATTTTGATAAGAATGCAAACTTAAAATTACAAAAAGCTACTGATAATTCCTCGACTATTATAGGAAAAATAGATAATATAAAATACAGTAAATCACAAGATGGAAAAACTTATACTCCTGAAAGAGATAATATTAGTTTTGATATAAAAGTAAAGATTAAAGAAAATAAAGACTATGTACTAGGCGAAAATGATAATAAGGCAACTTTAAGTTATAAAGATTTATATGGTGTTAAATATATAGAAGAATTTACTCCACAAATTAAAATAACAATGAGTACACTAGATATAAAAGTTGATAAGTTTGGAATATTAAAATCAAATTCAAGTTCCAATATAGAAGATTGTATAGAAAACAATAATATTTCAATAATGAATAACTTTGTGTATCAAGTAGGTATGGTAATAGAACCTTGTAATCAAACAGATACAAAAGATACAAGTGTTATAGAAGAAGATATAAAGATAAAAAATAATTTTATTATTGATGATAAGGGCAAGATTAATGTAATAGATAATAATTCATTTAAAGGTGTGTTTTTATATGAATTAAATGATAAAGGTAGATTACAAAATATTTCAAAAGATAAAAAATATATATACAACGGAGAAATTACTATAAAAGGCGGAAATCTTAAGAAAGGAAAAAAATATATAGTTACTCAAGGAATCTTATTTAGAAATGTAGAAAATAATACAGTTTTAAAAGACGATATTCAAATAAATAATAATAAAACCTCAAAACAAATAACAATAGATAAATCTAATTTATTACCAGATCTAGATTGAACCAATACCATCCATTTATGGATGGTATTTTATTATTATCATATATATGTTATAATGTGAAAGCTAAAAAAGTAAATATAATCATAAATAGGTGAATATTAATATAATGTAATAAAGATAGTACAAATTAAAAAAAGTGAGGGATTATTATGAGAAAACTAATAAAAGTAGCAAGTATAGTAGTAAGTTTAATTTTTACAGTTACTGAATTAATTTGTATTCCAACGTTTGCAGAAGAAAATTTGAAACGTAATAATTTAACATCACAATTTGAGCTAAAGCAAAATATAAATTCAAATAATTACACAGTAGATGAGAGCTTTAATATAAATTATGATATAAGTTCTCTTATGGGAATAGATAAAAATGATTATGATGCTGTTAATTCAAAAGATAAAGAAATAGTACTTGTTGTGGATACTTCAGGAAGTATGAATGATAGGAATGTGGAAGGAAAATATAAAATAAATTATTCAGCAGAACCAATATTCAGTGAAGAAGAATATCCATGGTACAGAAGAGTTTCTTTGGGAAATGGACAAAAGTATATTATTCATGAACTCATAGATACACCTGAAAGAGAGATTAAAATAGGTAAGGAAACTTATAATGAATATATTGAAATAAATAAAAAAAGATATTATTTGAAATATGATTATTCAGATGGAAATTGGTATGCTATTGCATATTCAGAACCTAAAATTGATGAATTACAAAAGGCTGCTAAAAATTTTGTTAATAAATTTGAAACAAAAAGAAATACGAAAATAGGACTAGTATCTTATGCGAATAATGGAGATATAATTCATTCTCTTACTAATGAATTAGAGCGAATTAATAGTTCTATTGATTTTGGGTTAACTATTGGTGGTGGTACTAATGTAGGTGATGGTATAAGGATGGCAAATGGACTATTAAACAATGGAAGTGATGCTGATAAATATATAGTTTTAATGACAGATGGAATGCCTACAGCCGCTACTTGTTATAATGATATTTACTATAAGAATAACAGATTTTATTCTAAATATGGTGAGATTTTAAATGGTAATGGAAATCCGTTATCATACTTTAATTATATATGAAACTATAAATATAAATTTGAGTATAATCCTAATGATTATACTCATGAAGATGAGAAAATTATTATGAACTATGGTGACAATGATTATGGTAATATAGCTTTAAATTATTCTAAAGAAGCATTAAAAAGAGCTAGTGAAAGTGGAGTTAATAATTTTGTTATAGGTTTTAGTAATGGTATCAATAGGGAGAAGTTAAATGGAATAGCTACAGAAGGTAATGGATATTATAGAGAAGCTATGCATGGTGATGAATTGACTGATGTATATAAGAGAATAGCTGATGAAATAAACAATCCTGTAGTAAAAAACATTGAATTTAAATTGAATCTACCAGATGGTCTAGTTATAGAAGATGTTATAGATACTAATTCTAAAAGTAGTGTAAAGGATAAGTTAAATGTTAATATAAGTAACAATGGTAGAAGTATAAAATTTAAGTTAGATAATATATCATATAATGAAGAAAAAGATGAAAATGGAAACATTAAATATGTTGTAAGTAAAGACCAATTAGAAAAGTTTAAATTTAGTATAAAAGTTAAAGCGAATAAAAGTGGAGAATATGTGCTAGGAGATAATACTAATTATGGTGCTATAACATATACTGATGTCAATGGAGCAAGTGAAGAAAAAAGATTTAAGATAGAAAAGTTTAATGTTAAAGATGGAAAAGAAGCATTATCTGTAGATAAAATGGGATTGATTTTAGGAAAAAATGATTTAAACATTATAGAAAAAGATATAAAATTAATGAATGGATTTAGATATAAAGTAAGTACTATTATAAATATAGGAGATGGACAAAAGGCAGAAGAGTTTATACAAAATGATAATATTTTAAAGTCGTCTATTTTAAATATTAAAACGGTGGGAAAATCTAATTTAAAATTATATTCAATAGAAGACAACAAGTTACAGCTAGTTAAAGGTATAACAAATATTAATAATAATGAAATAAAAATACCTAAAAATACTCTTAAAAAGAATGGAAAGTACATTTTAATTCAAGATATTATAACTAATGAGGGTGAGAATAAAGAATATACTATAGAAAATAGTATTGAATTACAGAATGATAAAAATAAGATATCAACTAAAGGAAACATGAAAGCTAATTTAATGAATTGTTTACCTAATTTAGATTAGTATTAGGATAATATATGTTTAAAGTGCTATGTTAAGCAATTTAATTTTGCTGAATATAGCACTTTATTTTTGAAAATATAATTTATATTTATATATTTAAAAAGTTACATAATTGTTCAAAAGATATGTAGTGAGTTTTGGTTAAGCAAAATAGGTTAGATATTATAAAAATAGAAAAATCGTATGAATTTAAATCTTCTTTTAAGGATCCTTTTTCTTTTTCAATATCTATGAGTTCACTAAGACATTGATATAGATTAGAAAAATAGGAATTTCTTCTACACTTTATTCCTTTTACTGAAGAAATTTCATAAAATATAGCAATGTACTCATCTAAAAATAAATTAAAAGAGTTATACAATTTTTCTACTTTTTCTCTAAAAGTAATATTGCTATGTTTTAAACTTTCAATAAGAGTTATGCTTTTATTAAAGTCATTTTTCAAAATTTCCATAACTAACTCATCTTTTGTAGAAAAATAATTGTAAAAGGTTCCTATTCCGATATTGCAGGATTTAGCTATTTGTCTTATATTGAGTGCTTTGTAATTTTCCTCTAATAAAATTCGTTTGCTTTCACTGAGAATAGTATCTTTTACATTTTCTAGTATTTTAGGCATCAAGATAACCACCTTTTTATGAACTGTGTTCGTACTATATCACTTATGATATTAATATGAAGAATAAATTATATCAATAAGTAATAAGAAATATTGACCAAATCTGTCTAAAAATTATATAATAAAAAAAGCACAATACTATTATAGTATATGGAGAGGAGAAGAGTAAAGTGTTTACTCCTATAAAGAACACCAAGGTTTATGAGCAGGTAATAAATCAAATTAAGGATATGATACAAGATGGGACTTTAAAAAAAGGAGACAAACTTCCATCAGAGAGAGATCTTGTAGACAAGCTAGAGGTTAGTAGGACATCTATAAGGGAAGCATTGAGAGTTTTAGAGATTGTAGGAATAGTAGAGTGTAAACAGGGAGAGGGGAATTTTGTAAGAACTGATTTTAATGATACTTTGTTAGAGCCTTTGTCTATTATGTTTATGCTTAATGATTGTACATTACAGGAAATATTTGAACTTAGAAAAGTTATTGAAATAGAAACTGCTGCATTAGCAGCAAAAAAAATAACTGAAAGTCAACTAGATGATATGAGAAGTATTTTAGATACTATAAAAACTTCAGGTGATGAAGATGAAAAGGTAAAATTAGATACTCAATTTCACTATTCTATTGCTAAGGCCTCTCAAAATTTTCTTATAGTGAGTATAATAAATGCTGTTTCTACACTTATGGATTCTTTTATAGAAGATGCTAGAAAAAATATTATTAGCAATCTTCACAAAGAAATAATTGATAAACAGCATGATAAAATATTAGAGGCCCTAAACAATCATAATCCGGGTGAAGCTGCTGATGCTATGAGAACACATTTAGAACTTATAAATGAAAATTTAAATTAAAAATAAGAGTCTAGATTAATTATCTAAGACTCTTGTTTTTTACAGAATATCGTTAAAAATATAACTATATTTTTGAAGAAATATGAAAAACTTCTTTTAATATCAAGTCATTAATATAATAATTTTACAAAATATTAATATTAGTAAAGTATTTTAAAAAAAAATCAATGTTAATAAAATAACTATTATAGAAATTGTCTAAAAATTATGATAATATGAAATTACAGGAAAGATGGTCATACCACTGAAACTCAAGTAAAATAATAAAATGTGGAGGGAAAAAAATGAATATGTATTTATTATGTTTGATAGCACTTGTTCCTATAGTTTGGTTAATGGTATCATTGGGTGCATTAAAAATGCCCGGACATAAAACATGTCCAGCTACTTTGCTATTGATTATCGCATTAGCTGTTTTAGTATGGAAAATGCCTATAAAAGATGCATTAACTGCAACACTTGAAGGTACAGCTCTTGCAATTTGGCCAATCATGTTAGTAATTGTAGCAGCAGTTTTCACTTATAATCTTTCCATGTATACAAAAAGTATGGACATTATAAAGAAAATTATGACAAGCATTACAACAGATAAAAGAATATTAGTTTTAATATTAGCATGGGGATTTGGAGGATTCTTAGAAGCTATAGCAGGGTTTGGAACAGCTGTTGCAATACCTGCAAGTATTATGGCTGCTTTAGGATTTGACCCAGTATTTGCAGCAATAATTTGTCTTATAGCAAACACTACTCCGACAGCATTTGGAGCTATCGGAATTCCAGTATCAACTCTTGCAAAAGTTGCAGGGTTAGATCCAGGATTACTTAGCTATGCAGTAGCACTTCAACTTGGAGTATTAATCGCAATCGTACCTATTTTATTAGTAATGATAACAGAAAAGAATGTAAAAGCAATAAAGGGTGTATTTGGTATATCACTTGCATCAGGACTTGCTTTTGCAATACCAGAAGTGTTAGCAGCAAAGTATATGGGAGCTGAATTACCAGCATTACTTGGAAGTATAGTTTGTATGGGAGTTACTATCCTAATGGCTAAAGTATTCTATAAAGATACAGCTGATAAAAATGCTGAAAAGATTCCATTTAAAAAAGGCTTTATAGCATGGCTTCCATTTATATTAGTATTCTTAATAATAATTGTTACAAGCCCATTATTTGGACCTATTAATACTGCATTATCACAAATAAAAACAGCAGTGCCTATTTATACTGGACCAGGAGCTAAACCATATGTATTTAAATGGATAGCAACTCCAGGAACACTTATAATAATAGCAACTACAATAGGTGGATTAATTCAAGGTGCTAAATTTGGTGAAATTATGAAGGTGCTTTTAGACACAACAAAACAGATGACAAAATCAGCTATAACAATAGTATCAATAGTTTCACTTGCTAAGGTAATGGGATATAGTGGAATGATAACAGCAATAGCAGCTGTGTTAGTTAAAGTAACTGGAGGATTTTATCCTTTCATAGCACCAGTAATTGGAGCACTTGGAACATTTGTAACAGGTAGTGATACATCTGCAAACGTATTATTTGGCGAACTTCAAGTTCAAGTTGCAAAATCACTACATTTAAGTCCTTATTGGCTTGCAGCAGCTAATACAGGAGGAGCTACAGCAGGAAAAATGATTTCACCTCAAAGTATAGCAGTTGCAACAGCAGCTACAGGAATTCAAGGAACGGAAGGTAAAATACTTAACGGAACTTTAAAATTCTGTTTAGCCTATGTAATAATCTTAGGTTGTATAGCTTATTTCGGTGGAGGTTTTGCACCACAATAGGTTTTTAAAATATAAAAAATGAAATATGTATACGGTATTATGGCTTAGTTAAAATTTTTAATATTTGATTGGGGGATTAATTATGGAAATTTTAGTTTGTATCAAGCAAGTACCAGGAACAAGTAAGGTTGAGGTAGATCCTGTTACAGGAGTATTAAAAAGAGATGGAATAGATTCAAAGATGAATCCATATGATTTATTTGCCTTAGAAACTGCATTTAGAATAAAAGAAAAAAATGGTGGTAAAGTAAACGTTATTACTATGGGACCACCTCAAGCAAAAGAAATCATAAAAGAAGCTTTTATGATGGGAGCAGATGAAGGAACTTTACTTTCAGACAGAAAATTTGCTGGAGCTGATGTTCTTGCTACATCATATACAATATCTCAAGGTGTTAAAATGACAGGAAAGCCTGACCTTATAATATGTGGAAAACAAACAACAGATGGAGACACTGCTCAAGTTGGACCAGAAATGGCAGAATATTTGAACATACCACATGTAGCAAATGTAAGAAGAATTGTAGAAGTTAATAAAGATTCAATAACAGTTGAAATGGATATGCCAGAAACAGTAGAAATTCAAGAAATTAAATATCCATGTCTTATAACTGTAGAAAAGGATATTTTTACTTCAAGACTACCATCTTACAAAATGAAATTATCTACTAAAGATAAAGAAATAAAAGTATTTGGCTTAAAAGATTTTGAGGATACAGAAGAAAATCATTATGGATTAAATGGATCTGCAACTCAAGTTGAGAGAATATTCCCACCAGAAGTAAATACAGATAAGGAAATCTGGGAAGGACGCGGCGAAGAGCTTACAGATAAATTGTTAAATAAACTTAAAGAACTTAAATTTGTTTAAAACTTGATTAAGACATGGAATCTAATTCTTGGCGAGTAATATAGCCTGGAACCTTAAACAATGAAGGGGGATTTATTATGGGAAAATTAGTTATTCATGAAGATAAATTAAACAAAGAAGTTATTGAAGAGTTATTAA
The DNA here is from genome assembly GCF_900176615.1 of Clostridium massiliodielmoense. GTDB lineage: Bacteria > Bacillota > Clostridia > Clostridiales > Clostridiaceae > Clostridium_H > Clostridium_H massiliodielmoense. The sequence goes on along the minus strand of NZ_FXLO01000009.1, from coordinate 1,037,436 downwards.
AAATTTGTCCTTTTGGAGCTATGGAGGAAAAAGGTGGAAAACTAGAGATATCAGCAGCATGTAAGATGTGTAAGTTATGTGTCAAAAAAGGCCCTAGTGGTGTAGTTGAATATGTAGAAGAAGAAGTTACAAAAATTGATAAAGACTTATGGAAAGGAATTGCGGTGTATGTAGACCATGTAGAAGGAGAAATCCATCCTGTAACTTACGAGCTTCTTGGAAAAGGAAAAGAACTCGCAAGTAAAATAAACCATCCAGTGTACGCATTATTCATAGGTCACAATATTAAAGAAAAAGCAGAAGAACTACTACATTACGGAGCTGACAAAGTATTCGTTTATGATTATCAAGAATTAAAAGAGTTTAGAATAGAGCCATATGCAGCAGCCTTTGAAGATTTTATAGAAAACGTTAAACCATCTTCAATTTTAGTTGGAGCAACTACAATTGGACGTTCACTTGCACCAAGAGTTGCAGCCAGATTTAAAACTGGACTTACAGCAGACTGTACCATCCTTGATATGAAGGATAATACAGACTTAGTTCAAATAAGACCAGCATTTGGTGGAAACATAATGGCACAAATAATAACCAGTAACAATAGACCTCAATTTGCAACAGTTAGATATAAGATATTCTCACCTTTAGAAAGAACAAAAAATTCTAATGGAGAAATCATTAGCTGTGATATGAATAAAGATAAGTTTAAATCAGGCATCAAGGTTCTTAATATAACTAAAAAAGAAAAGGAATTAAGTATATCTGATGCAGAAGTTATAGTAGCAGCTGGTAGAGGAATAAAATCAGAAAAAGATATGAAGCTTATAGAAGAACTTGCAAATGCACTTGGAGGACAGATAGCTGGAACAAGACCACTTGTTGAAGCTGGATGGATAGATGCAAAACAGCAAATCGGACTTAGTGGAAGAACAGTTAAGCCAAAACTTATGATTACTGTAGGAATTCAAGGTTCTGTACAGTTTGTAGCTGGAATGAACAATTCAGATACAATAATTGCTATAAATAAAGATCCAAATGCTTCAATATTTAATGTAGCACACTATGGAATTGTAGGGGATCTTTATGAAATAATACCAAACTTAATACAACAACTAAATAGAGAAGAAGCTGTAACAGAAGTAGCTTCAAGTTGTAAATAATCAACAAAACAAATTATTAATGTTTGGTACCTAGTATTTAAGGTATTAAAAACGGGGAGGTTATAGCAATGTGTGAATACAAAAAAATAGATAATAAAGACTTAGAATTCTTAAAATCAGTAGTAGGTAATGAAAATGTTATATATGGAAGCGATATAAGTGAAGATTATAGCCATGACGAACTAGGGGGTATAAGTAATTATCCAGATGTTTTAGTAAGAGTGCATTCAACGGAAGAAATATCTAAGATAATGAAACATGCACATGAGAATGTTATACCTGTAGTAGTAAGGGGATCTGGTACTGGACTTGTTGGTTCATCAGTTCCATTACATGGCGGAATAATGCTTGAAACAACTGAAATGAATCATATATTAGAATTAGACGAAGAAAACTTAACATTAACACTAGAACCTGGAGTGCTTTTAATGGAAATAGGTAAATATGTAGAAGAAAATAACCTTTTCTATCCCCCAGATCCAGGTGAAAAAAGTGCTACAATAGGTGGAAACATAAGCACAAATGCTGGTGGAATGAGAGCTGTTAAGTATGGAGTTACAAGAGACTATGTAAGAGGGCTTGAAATAGTTCTTCCAAATGGAGATGTTTTAGAACTTGGAGGAAAAGTAGTTAAAAATAGTTCGGGATATAGTCTTAAGGATTTAATTATAGGTTCAGAAGGTACTTTAGGTATAGTAACAAAGGCAATATTAAAATTATTACCATTACCTAAAAAATCAATAAGCCTACTTATACCATATAAAGATATAGATACTGCTATTGAAATGGTTCCAAAGATAATAAAATCTAAGGCAATACCAACAGCTATAGAGTTTATGCAAAGAGAAGTAATCCTATGTGCAGAAGAATTTCTAGGTAAAAAATTCCCAGATAGTTCATCTGATGCATATCTTCTATTAACATTTGATGGAAATAGTACAGAACAGGTTGAAAATGATTACGAAACTGTTGCAGATCTTTGCTTAAAAGAAGCAGCATTAGATGTATTTATAGTTGATACAGATGAAAGAAAAGAATCTGTGTGGTCAGCAAGAGGAGCATTCCTAGAAGCAATTAAAGCATCTACAACAGAGATGGATGAATGTGATGTTGTTGTACCAAGAAATAAAGTAGCTACATTTATTAAATATACTCATGAATTAGAAGAAGAATTTAATATGAGAATTCCAAGCTTTGGTCATGCTGGAGATGGAAACTTACATGTTTACATTTGTCGTGATGAATTAAGTGAAAAAGATTGGAAGAATAATTTAGATGAACTATTTAAACGTATGTATAAAAAATCTGAAGAGCTAAATGGACTTGTATCTGGAGAGCATGGAATAGGATATGCTAAAAAACAATATATGTTTGAACAATACGGAGAACAATATATGAATATAATGAGAGGCATTAAGAAAGCTTTTGATGAAAAGAACATATTAAATCCTGATAAGGTAGTTAAATAAGCCCTTTCAATATCTAGTTAATATAAATAAAAATCTGGTAGTTTAGTTACTGCCGGATTTTTTGTTTTAATTAAAATAAAATTAACTTAATGAATTATATGAGTTGTAGTATAATGTTTATAAATGGTTATTATTGAAATGGAGGAATAAAAATGAAATACACGAAGGGAATAGCTAGATTTGTAGCAAGTTTATTTATATTCTCATTAATACCGATGAACTTTTTAATTAATAATGTACAAGCACTAGAAAGTTATAAAAATTATGATAAAAGTTCTACCAAAATAGAAAATAAGTATAAAATTAATGAAAAAATTTTAAAAGTACAACAGAATGAAGATTTTACAATAGCATTAAGTGAATCAAGTTTATATTTAATAAAAGATGGTAATTGTAAAAAATATGATTTGGGAGAAACAAAGATTTTATCAAATACAAATATTTTAAAGTGCTATAAATATGTATATTTAACTCCCTGCAAACAAGGAGAATCTTATAATAAAGTAATATTAGATATAGATAAATTGAAAAACAATCCTAAGAAAATAGAAGATTTTATGAAAAGTACTAGTTTAAATTATAATAATACTGTTACTAATTTGAAAACAGATAATAAAGAAAATTATTATTTTAAAACAAAAGAAACTAATAAAGATGGTAAGATAACTTACATGATAGTTAAAGTGTCTAAAGATGGAAAAACAGATAAGGTTCCTATTGAAAGTGATATTAATGACTATGAAATAGAAGAAGACGGTAGTTTATGGATTGCGGATAATGAGAAAATATCTCATATATCTTTAAATGGTAAACTTATAAGAGCTTACAGAGAAGAAAATATAAAAACTATAACAAAAGACAATAATGGTAGCATATGGGTTTTGAAAGGAGACTGTATTAAAGAAATTCACAATGATAAAATAAGAAAAGCTTATACTGTATCTGGAGATAGTAAAGAGATAAGTGTAGATTCTAAAGAAAATTTAGCAGTTAAAAATACTAGAGGATTTACAATTATGAAACATGGTAAAACAGAAGAGGTTATAATAGATAGCTATGTGCAAAATTCTGCATTGGTTTTAAAAGATAAAGACTCAGATATTAGAATATTAAGCGATAATTATAGTCAGTATTCAGATGAAACTTTAAATGATGATGTTGTGCTTGATGTTAGTTTAAATGATGATAAATTTAATATAAATAATAAAGCAGTAACTAAATTTGCTAATTATTATAATGCTATTATATATGATGGAAAAGTTTATTTTGCACAATATAATACTCTTTATACATTAAAAAATAATTCTATGAAAGAGTATGTTAAATTTAATAAAAGTGAATACAATGAATTTGCAAGTGATATTAAAGCAGATAAAGATGGAAATATGTATGTCCTTGGAAATAAAAATATATATGTAATAGATAAGAATAAAAATGTAAGCAATATACCTTTAGAAAAGATTTATTCTTTTAAATCAGTTGATGAGAATTTATTAAAAAATGATAAGAATAATGATGTTTATTTTATAACTAAAAGCGGCGAAAATATAAAATTTAATAAATTAGAAGGAAAGAATTTTAGAGCAGTTAATTTTAGAGCACAAGATGGAAAAGAACCTGTTAATGTATTTTTAAATGAAAATAATGAATTTGAATTTGTTTATAAAGATAATAAAACCGAGTATAAGGTTTATAAACTAGATGAAAATTTTCTTCCAGAAGAAGATGATAGATTTAATAATGAAGGCATATCTTTAATGAAGACTTACAGGGATATAAATAAATTAAGTAGAACAGATGATGGTAAATTAGTTCTATGGATTGGCAAAAATATGGTATATACAAAAAATAGAGTTGATGAAAAGTTTATAGGACTTTATGATATACCATCTACTGATAAAATAACAAGCATGGTTAAAGGCAATGATGGAAGGGTATATATAGGAACAATAAATTCAGGAGTTATATGTTATGGAGAAAAAGTTGATAGAGATCCAGCTCATTACAAGGAAGTTATCCCTAAGGGAAATAGTGAAATAAAATCAAATAAAGAATGGACTATAAAATTTAACATGAAGTTAGAGAAAGATACTGTAAATAATCATAACGTGATTGTAGCTACTAAAGATGGAGAAAGACAAGATGTAGATGTTAAGCTCGATAATGATGGTAAATCTATAAAAGTAATTCCAAAGAAAAATTATAAAGAGGGAAGAGATTATTATATAGTTGTGAAAAAAGATGTTAAATCAATATTAGGTAAGAATTTAAATAAATCTGTTTATGGTAAGTTTACAGTAATTAAAGATTCAAAGGTTAGTGATGCTGTAAAATTTGAAATAATAAAACCTGTAAATATGGATATGAACAATAAAGATTTTATGGAAACTGTAATTAATAATTGGACAAAAGAATTTAAAAATGGTGCAAAAAGTAAGAATGAAGTATCAAAAATAGGTAAAGTTGTAGTAAAAGAAATTAAAGTTAATAAAGATACAGCATATATATTTTTTAATGCTGAAATTGCTACCGAAAACAATGGAAAAATACAAAAAGACAATAAAGACATAGGGTTAAATTGCAAAAAAGTAGATAAGAATTGGACAATAATTAAGTAATAAATAAAAGCGATATCTCAAAATGAGATATCGCTTTTATTATATATTAGTTATTAGCTTCTTTTAATTTTTCGATTCCTATTCTAATTCTTCTTAGAGATTCTTCTTTTCCAAGAATTTCACCAAGTTCAAAAGCTCCTCCTGGTGAAGATGCTTCTCCTGATAATGCTGTTCTAACAGGCCAGAAAACAACGCCATTTTTAACTTCTAGTTCTTTAACAAGTGAGTATATTACATCATTAAGAGCATCAAACTTCCAATCAGTAATAGCCTCTAAAGCTGGTAAAGCTTTTTCTAAAGTTACTAGTGAATTTTCTGGATTAGTTTTCATTTTTTTATGAGAGTATATTGAAATATCATAATCAGGTAACTCTTTTACGAAAGCTACAAGTTCAGGAATTTCAGTAAATACTTCTATTCTAGTGTGTACTTGTTCACTTAATTTTAATAAGTTGTAAGTTTCCATTTCTTTTTTTGTGAATATCTTTTCATAATATGGTAATGCATATTTATGGAATTCATCAAGAGAAAGTTTCTTTATATATTCTCCATTCATCCACTTTAATTTTGTAGTGTCGAATATAGATGGAGATTTATTGATATTTTTGTAATCAAATTCTTTAACAAGTTCTTCAAGTGTAAAGATTTCTTGGTTTGTTCCTGGGTTCCATCCAAGAAGAGCTATAAAGTTTACAACTGCTTCTTTAAGATATCCTTTTTCAAGTAAATCTTCAAAAGATGCATCTCCATTTCTCTTGCTTAATTTGTTGTGAGCATCTTTCATAATTGGAGGACAGTGAACATAAGTTGGTATATCCCAACCAAAAGCATTGTATAGTCTATTGTATTTTGGTGCTGAAGATAAGTATTCATTTCCACGCACAACGTGAGTTATTCCCATTAAGTGGTCATCTACAACATTTGCAAAGTTGTAAGTTGGAAGACCATCTGATTTTATTAATATCATATCTTCAAGTTCAGAATTATCTACTGTAATTGTTCCGTAAATTTCATCTTCAAAAGTTGTTACTCCATCTAGAGGGTTCTTTTGTCTTATAACATAAGGAACTCCATTTTTAAGATTTTCTTCAACTTCTTCTTTAGAAAGACTTCTGCAATGACCATCATACTTAAAAGTATCGGAATTTTCTTTTAATGAATCTAGTCTTTCTTTATCACAGAAACAGTAGTAAGCTTCACCTTTTTCAATTAACTCTTTAGCGTATTCTATATAAGTTCCTTTTCTTTCACTTTGAACGTAAGGACCAACAGGACCACCTATATCTGGACCTTCGTCATGTTTAAGTCCAGTCATTTCTAAAGTTTTATATATTACATCAACAGCGCCTTCAACATATCTTCCTTGGTCTGTATCTTCAATTCTTAGTATGAATTTTCCATCTTCATGCTTTGCTATAAGATAAGTGTAAAGTGCTGTTCTCAAGTTACCAACATGCATATATCCAGTTGGACTTGGTGCAAATCTTGTTCTAACTTCCTTTGCTGACATGTATTTTCACTCCTATATATGTATATTTAAATACCCTTTATATGTAATAAAAGGTATATTGAAATTCTATTTTAATGATATACTAAGGGATAGCGTGTGTCAATTCTTCAAGAAAATTTATTAAATATAGATGACATTGTATTATAAACATAGTATACTAGTATAGAATTTTAGTCTTATATTAATATGAAGTTAAATAAAAATTAAAATAAAAAATATATAAAAGGGGAGAAAAAAATGTACATAAGTGATTCGGATAATAAGAATAACGGTATAAAATATTATGTATACTTTTTAGGACTATTATCTATAGGCTGGATATCTTTTTTTATACTAAAGCTTAAAGATAGTTTTGTAGCTGGAGGAGGAAAATTTGATAATTTAGCAATTAATTATGTTTCACAAATCAGAAATACTGCTCTTAATAAATTAGTAGTTATAATAAGTAGAAGTGGGGATACTATAACGGCTATAATATTTACCATTTTAGTATTTGTTTTCTTCTATATTACCCAAAGAAAACGTGATGGATATTTTTATGCTATAACAGTGTTAATAGTTGCACTTGTTAGTCAAGGGCTTAAATTTATAGTTAAAAGACCAAGACCAACAGGAAATTGGCTTGTGCACATAGGGGGATATAGCTTCCCAAGTGGTCATTCGGTTCTTTCCATGACTGCTGCACTACTTATAATATACTTTATTTTATCTAACTTTAAAAATAAGGCATGGGCTATTATACTAAGCATTTTAGTATATATTTATGGATCTTTAGTAGGATTAAGTAGAGTATATGTTGGAGTTCACTATATAAGTGATGTAGTTGGAGGATGGACTATAGCAACTATATTAGTATTTATAAGTTTACTTATATATACTAATATGAATAAGAACAGTTCAACAAAATACATAGTATAAAATTATAGTACTATCTTAAAGATATTTTAAGATAGTACTATTTTTTTATTAATTATTGATGAATAGTCTAGTGCATTTCATTCCATAATATGGTAATATACATATATGTAAATAATTGGAAATGAAATGGAGGGACTATATGGAGGACAAGTTAATAATTATAGATGACCTAAGCAAATTTTCATCTAGTACTATAAAAAAGAGAAGTTCAATTGACGAGTGTATATTAGAAATAATAAAATGTTGTCTTATATTTTATGGAATAAGACTTATTTTTGTTACGCCTATTTATATTTTTTCAGGTAGGACAATAGGATTATTTCAATTGTACAATAATCGATATACCTATAATAGTCCAAGCTATAATGATATTTGGGGGAATTTTAATAGTACTTTTTTAAGTGCATTTGAAAATAAATCATACTTAATTAAATACATGATTGTAAGCTTTGTAGTTTTTAGTATATTATTTGTTTTAATAAGTAGATCCCCGGTGGGAATATTAGTTAGTTTCTTTTTAATAATAATATCGCCATACGTTTTATATAATGTTTGTTTACCTATAATTTCTTTTATATATGTACCATTAAACTTTATATGTCTATTTATTGATAATTGTATGCCGGATAGAATACCTATAATACAACTGTGGGGCATTTTAGGAGTAACCTTTGGAGCTATAAAAGTTTTTAGGAAAAGTAATAAAAAGACTTTTATTACTTTCCTTATGTTATTAATTATATGTTTTGTTGTTACTAATTACAAATTTTGCATAAAAAATGCTGTGCCTTTAAATAGTTTTTTTAATTTATATATATAGTTGAACCTTTAGGAATTTCATTATATATATATTTTGCATTTTCCATAGAAAGTCTAATACAACCATGAGAAACTTTAGCGCCTAAAGTACCATTTGCAATAGTACCATTTCTATTTAATAATACTGTATGAAACAAGTAGTTCCCAGATATTTGGGTGAAGTATTTACACATTAATTTAGGGTTGTTTTTTACAATAAATACTTCTCCTTTATTTCCAACTTTAAATGTTCCTTTTATAGTAGGAGAGGAGCTTTTTCCAACGGTGCATGACATAGATTTAATTAATTTCCAGTGATGATTATAACCTTTAAATATATAAGTCTTTGGAGTATTAGTGTTTACCCATATATAATAGTCTGTCTGACTATTAGCATTTCTTTTATTTATAAAACTTTCAGAGCTATTAGAGTTAATTACTGGAGAAAAAATATTGTCTTTAGGGTCATACATGGTTTTTTCTGTTGGTTCTAAGGCTAGCCTTTTTAAAGTTGATTCTCCAGCAATGCAATCTCTGTTTAAATTGTTTCGTCTTTGAAAATCATATAGAGCAATTTCTGTAGAAGAACCAAATATACCATCTGCATTGATTTTATATCCAAATTTATTTAGATTATTTTGAAGAGCTTTAACATCATTTCCCTTACAACCAAGTCTTAGTGGAGTGAATTTCTCTTCTTTAGGTTTTATTTTTGATTTATCAGAATCGTCTTGTGATTTACGATTTTCTAAGGTATCATCTTCCTTTTGTAATGATATTTTATCATCAGTAGTTTTCGATATGGCTTCAGTATTAGAGTTAAGTAGTATATTTTTTTTAGTAGATCTTTTATGAATTTTAAATACACATAGTGTACTTAAAAGAAATAAAAAAGTAAAAAATATTATAATTGCGTTTTTTTCATGTTTTCTCATTTTATACCTCCTATCTTAATTTAAATATATGAAAATAATAAAAAAATATTAGTTACAAAACGGTTATATTTTTGGAGAAACTACAATACCATATATAGAAAAATATTAAGGAGTAGTATACATGAATTTAGAAAATAAATTAATTTCTAATATACAGAAATATAAAGTGGATATTGTAAAATTTCTAAAAGATATAATAAATATACCTAGCATTACATTAAAAGAGAAGAAGGTTGCTCTTAGAGTAAAAAAAGAAATGGATAAGGTAGGCTTTGATTATACTTTTATAGATGGCTTTGGAAATGTAATTGGAAAGGTTGGAAATGGAAAAAGGATTATAGCAATAGAAGCGCATATAGATACTGTAGATACAGGAGATACAGAACTTTGGGTGCAAAATCCATTTGTAGCAAATATAAAAGAAGGTGTAGTTTATGGAAGGGGAGCGTTAGAACAAAAAGGGGCAATTGCTTCTATGATATATGCAGCAAAATCTATAAAAGAACTGAATATTAAAGGCGACTATACTTTATATATAATTGGTTCCATAATGAAGGAAACATATGATGGAGAAGCCCTAAGATACGTAATTAATAAAGATGGTATACATCCAGACTATGTTATATTAACTGAACCTACAAATTTAAATATTCATACAGGAAGTATGGGGAGAGCTGAAATAGATATTGTACTTAAAGGATTAAGTGCCGACTCTGGCTATCCTAAAATAGGAATAAATTCTATATATAAGGCTTCCCCTATAGTTAGTGAATTAAAAAAACTTAATGATATATATATGAAAAATCTTTCAGGGAAAGCCCTAATATCAGTTAACAAAATAATCTGTACAACTCCAAATAAATCTTGTGTCCCAGATAAGTGTATTATAAAAACTGATAGTAGAATGTGGAATGAAAATATTTTAAAGGATATTTTAGAGGATATAAAGTCACTAAAAAGTGTTAAAAATTCTGAGGTTAAAATAAGTACAGTTAATAAAAAAACTTATACTGGATATGGTTATAGTACAAAACATATTTTATTACCTTGGATTATTGATGAAAATAATTATATAGTAAAAACAACTATTGAAACTTATAAAAGTTTATATAATAGAGATCCTAAAATAGATAAATGGATACTTACTACAAATGGTAGTATTACATCTGGTGTATTTAATATCCCAACTATAGGATTTGGCCCTGGAAAGGAAATACTTGCATATGGTCCTAGAGAACAAGTTTCAGTTAATGATTTATTGAAGGCTTCTGTAATGTATGCGCTATTGCCATTAAATTTAAGCAAAAATAAGTAGTTATAAGTTGATATATGAATTACCATCAAGAGGAATTAAAGCCTGTATAGAAGGAGTACCCTTTAAATATCCTACAGCGTATATTGTATAAAATCTATTTGGTTTTAAATTTATGTTAGGTACAGTTAAAATTGTTTTATCGCTTCCGGTAGGTTTAGCTTCTATAGTGTAAGTTCCAACTTTTAGTGGAATGTAATCAGTAGCCTCTTCAAATTCTACATCTTTAAATAGTATTGTGCCGTTAGGTAGTGTAATATCTACATTTGGAGTGCCAGGGGATAAATGAACAAATTTTACATAAGCATTTCCAGGGGGTATCGGAAGCTTAGGTTCTTCATAAGGTATAATTTGAATATCTTTAAGATTATTAGCTATAGCTAAGGTTAAAATTTTACTAGCTGGGATTTTTATTCGAGTGTCGATAACAGGGGAAGAAAGTTTTCCATGTGGAAATACTTTTATATTATATAGACCAGGTGATATAGACATATATTCAGTAAAGTCTTTATATTTTAAGTTAGAAGTTATTAATTGATCATTAAAGTATACATCTACAGCTGGTGCGTTTGGTGATGCATGAAGTAATCTTATAAATGATTTAGGTTGGTTCCTCCAATAAGGATATAAGTACATATTAATATTCACCCTTTTAAAATATTTCTACATAATACAATATGTTTCATTAGATATATGTGTGATAAATTTCTTAAAAAAGTTAAGTTGACGAATATATAGTCAAAATGTATAATCTATGAAAGAATATTTTGCGTAGGGGGTAATGAAATGGCAGATGAAAGATTAAAAAAACTTGCAAAACTTTTGGTGAATTATTCGGCAGAAGTAAAAAAAGGTGACTTTGTACTTGTCCAATGTGATGAAGTTTGTGAACCTTGGATGGTAGAAGTAGTAAAGGAAGCTATACTTGCAGGGGCTCATGTAGAGACGAAATTAGATTCTCATGAAGTTAATCAAGTAAAGTTAAAATATAGTTCAGAAGAACAACTACAAGAAGAAAATTTTATTCAAAAAGTTGCACTAGAAAAAGCAGATGTTTGGCTAACTGCATGGGGAACAAAAAATACTAAAGCAAATGCGAACATTGATTCTAAAGTGCTTCAATTAGCTTCTAAGGGAGCAACCAGTTGGAGAAAAATTTATTCGGAAAAAATGGGTGATGGTTCTCTTAGGTGGTGTGGCACACAATTTCCAACTTATGCCGATGCTCAAGAAGGGAATATGAGCCTTAGTGAATATGAAGATTTTGTATATGGTGCAGGACTTTTAGATGCTGAGGATCCAGTAGCGGAGTGGAAAAAAGTAAGTGAATATCATGAAAAATGGATAAAGTATTTAGACACTAAAAAGGAATTACATATTATATCAGGTGGAACAGATATAAAGGTTAATATAGACGGTAGAAAGTGGATAAATTGCGATGGAAAAGTTAATTTCCCAGATGGAGAAATATTTACATCACCAGTAGAATATGGAATTAATGGTCATATAACTTTTAGTTTCCCTGGAATTTATATGGGAAAAGAAGTTGAAGAGATAAGACTTGAAGTTGAAAGTGGAAAAGTTGTAAAAGCTACTGCTAAAAAAGGAGAAGAATTATTAAATACTCTTTTAAAAATTGATGAAGGTGCTTCAAGATTTGGAGAAGTTGCTATTGGAACAAATTACGGTATTAAGAAATTTACAAGAAATATGTTATTTGACGAAAAGATAGGTGGAACTATTCATATGGCCATAGGAGATTCTATGCCAGAAGCTGGTGGAAAAAATAAATCAACAATACATTGGGATATGCTTTGTGATATGAGAAATGGAGGAAAGATATATGCTGATGGTGAACTTTTTTATGAAAATGGTAAACTTATAGAAGATATATTATAAGTATAAAAAACTGCCGACAAAGTCAGCAGTTTTTTTAAAACATGCGTCTATTTTTTTTGCGTCTAAATTTACTTGAAATAAATTTAAATATACCAATAATTAATGCAATAATTACTATAGTACCAACTATAGTACCTAAGTATAAAAATATATTATCTTTGACTAGCGAAGAAGAGGAAATAGTGGGATATAAATCGTAAGATTTATTAGAGCCTCTTTCTTTTAATACTAATTTTCCAACACTAGTATTTTTACTTAATTGTCCTATAGAAAGTTCTGACAATTCAAACTCAGTTTTAATTTGAGATTTATTTAACTCGTTATCATAGTAAGTAACATCTTCTTTTACCGTTACAGGAACATTAATTGTTTTTGTAGGACCAAAGAATCTTAATGGTCTATATTGTATTGGTAAAGTTTTAAGCTCTGTATTTGCTTTGTAAAGAGGGACTTGTTTTTGTGAATATGCGAAATTTATTATTTTAGACATATCTTTAAAAACATATGTATCATTTTTATCATAAGCCGACTTCATTACAACCCCAATAAGAACTCTATTATCTTTGTTAAACATAGCAACTAGACATCTTCCGGCTTTTGTAGTATATCCTGTTTTACCACCTATACATATTGCATCAGATGCAGGAGTTTCTTTTGAATTATTTCCTAATTTAGAAAGAAAATTAGAATCTAAAGTTGTACCTAGCAACTTATTCCTATTTGTAGGGTATCCAAGAACACCGTTAGATAGCTCTAGTTTAGATTGTTTTAAATTCATAGTGTTTCTTACCCATTCATTAGAATAAGCAGCCTTGCCTATAATACTTAAATCATAAGCTGAAGTATAATGGTTAGATATACCATTGTCTAATCCATTAGGTGTTACAAAATGAGTGTTTTTTAATCCCAATTGACTTACTTTGTCATTCATCATTTTGGCAAAGTTTTCTGCACTTCCTCCTACATTATCAGCTATCATATATGCTATATCATTAGCTGAATGGAGAAGCAATCCTTTCATTGCATCATCAGCACTCATAGTATCTCCTACTTTAAGCTTTCCTTTAAGGAAAGAACGCAAAGTATATTCTGGTTGTTTTAAAGAACCTTCAGTATACGTAAGCATATCAGTAGGTTTCTTATTTTCTGCTAGTAATAGAGCTGTTAAAAGTTTTGTTGTACTTGCTGGATACATTGGAGATGCATCAACGTCTTTAGCGTAGATTATCTCACCTGTTTTAGCATCAATTACAATAGCAGATTTTCCAACGATATTTGGTTCATTTAAATTTGCTGCAAATGCTGTTGTGCAAAATGAAAGAAATAGTAATGTTGTTAGTAATAAAGTTGAAATTTTACGTCTCAAAGTCCATCTCTCCCAATTAAAAAAATTATGTATTTATAATAGATTTAAATACGATTTTAGTATAACATTTAAATATGTTATAAACAACAAAAAAGTAATATAAAGAGAGTAAAAGGAGAAATTTAACAATGTATAATATAATGAGGATTTTTGATAATAGAAAAGGGAATCCAATAAATAAACTAAAAAAAAGTGCAGTTATGATTTTGTTAATTGAGGAACACAATGAATTATATTTAATTTTGGAAAAAAGGGCAATAACCTTAAAAAATCAGCCAGGGGATATTTCTCTTCCAGGAGGTGGAATAGAGGAAGGAGAAACTTCAAAAGAAGCAGCTATTAGAGAAACTTTTGAGGAACTAAATATAGAAAAAGAAAACTTTAAGTTTATTGGAGAAATGGATTATTTTATAACTTCATTTGATTCTATAATATATCCATTTGTAGGAGAGATAAAAGAGTATAAAATGTCCCCGAATAGGGATGAAGTAGATCATGTATTTAAAGTTCCTTTAAAATTTTTCCTTCAAAATGAACCTGAAGAGCATGAAGTTTTAATAAAGCAATGGTTTAAAGAGGATTTTCCTTTTGATATAATAAATGGAGGTAAAAATTATAAATTTAGTGAAAAGAAATTTAATCAATATTTTTATAAATATAATGAATATGTTATATGGGGGTTTACGGCAACTATAATTAAAAGATTTATAGATCTAATCAGATAGCTATTATTGATAAATTGATAAATTGATATATTGGATATAATATGGCTTTATAAATATGTGTTTTGTATGTAGAATATATAGTATAAACAATAAATAGAAATTGTAAGTTTAACACACTAGACATTAAAGGGAGGAGGATTTAGTGATAAATAAGTAGTTAATACATATTTTCACTAAAAGAATAAATGGAAAATATAAATAAATGGCATAATGAAATTATAGGTGAAAAAGTTGTTAAAGCTTTAAAAGAAAATTATTTTGATGCAATATACTTTGAAAAAAAAGAAGATGCAGCTAAGTATATTTTAGATAATGTAAAAATAGGTGCCAATGTAGGATTTGGAGGTTCAGTTACAGTCCAAGAGTTAGATATAAAAGATAAAATTAAAAAAATGGATACAAAAATATTAGATCATGGAGACTCAAGTCTTACACCAGAGGAAAAATTAAATGTAAAAAGAGCACAATTAACTAGTGATTTATTTTTATGTAGTAGTAATGCAATTACAATGAATGGAGAACTTGTAAACATAGATGGTGCTGGTAATAGGGTTGCAGCTATGACCTTTGGTCCTAAAAAAGTAATAGTTGTAGCTGGAATAAATAAAATTGTAACAGACGAGAAAAGTGCTTTTGAAAGAATAGAAGTACTAGCAGCACCTAAAAATACTAAAAGACTTTCTAAAAGTACGCCTTGTACCAAAACTGGAGTATGTATGAATTGTAAAAATGAGGATAGAATATGCAGAATTTATTCTGTAATAAAAAGAAAACCTATGGGAGCTAATATGACTGTTGTAATAATAGGGGAAGAAATGGGATACTAATATTTTGGGGGTATATGTTATGAAAAAAAATTTAAAAGGGATCATGTCAGGAATCTTAGTAAGCTTAATTTTAATGCTTCAAGTATCATTTTGTAGTACACAATATGTATATGCAAACACTAAAAATACAAACAACATAGAAGAAAAACAAAATAATAAGTATACAAATAAAGAAGTATCTAAAGATAAAAAAGGATTTTCTAAGCAAAGAGTTGGAATTGGAATAGGTGTGCTTTTGGTAGTTTTGATTATAGGAAGGGCCATTACTCCAAAAGAAGCTTTTGAACCATTAAAGAAAAATAATAAAAAATAGAAAAGGTATTCATTTTTTACAATTAATGGGTTATAATAGACTTATTCATATAAGTCTAGGGGGTATAAACATGGCTAAGTGTCCATTCTTATCTACACAAAAAAAGAAAGTTAATTGTTTTAATGATTGTCCATTCCATGAATATGAGGAATCAGATGGAAAGTGTCCTTTTAGAGCAATAGAAGCACAAAAAACATTTAAAGTAGGATATTTATATAATGATTTACTTAAAAGTCAAAGCATCAATTTATTAGATGAATTGTATGAAGAAAAAAATTTTACAAATATATTTCAAGGTGTTTAGAGTATTAAAAAAGTGATTACACTTTATAGAATAATAATATATTTTATAAAATGTAATCACTAAATTTTTATTCGTATAAACTAGAGAATTTATCAAGTAAGTCATGTTTTAGTGTCCAAAGATCCCTTGATAAGTCTACATAATAAGTATGAGGATTTTCAAAACGTAGTACTTCTTCCCAAAGCTTTTCAGTTTCTTTTTTTACAAAGTTTTGAATTTCTTTAACTGAAGGGTTTTTATAACAACATTCACCTTTGCGGAATATTTGAACCATTAAATCCTTAGCATAGTAGTTAGTAAGTTTTTTCTTTTTCCATGTGTGGATAGAATTAAATATTTCAAGAGGTTTTGAAAAATCTAAGGTTTCGTCTTTAAGACATATTAGATCTGCCAAAGCTTTATCACTATGTTTATCAAATAACCTATATATTTTTTTGAATCCAGGGTTAGTTATTTTCTCTTCATTTTCACTTATTTTTATTTTGGGAATTATCTCATCATCATTTTCAACGGCTACTAATTTATAAACTCCTCCAAATACTGGTTCTGATCTTGCGGTAATTAATCTTTCGCCAACTCCGAAGCTATCAATTTGAGCTCCTTGACTTAAAACATCAGTTATAATATGTTCATCTAAAGAGTTAGAAATTACTATATTTACGTCTTCAAAACCAGCGTTGTCTAAAATTTCTCTGCATTTTTTAGTAAGATAAGTAATATCACCACTATCAATTCTTATTCCTTTTGGTCTATAGCCCATAGGTAATAAAACTTCATTAAATACTTTTATGGCATTTGGCAGACCCGATTTTAGCACATTATATGTGTCTACTAATAAAACACAATCATCAGGATATGATTGTGCCCAAGCCTCAAAAGCTTTATATTCTGTAGAGAAAAGTTGTACCCAACTATGAGCCATAGTACCAAGAGATGGAACATCAAACATTTGCTCAGCTATTGTACAAGCAGTTGCACTACAACCACCTATAATAGCAGCTCTTGCACCGTAAATAGCGCCATCATACCCTTGAGCACGTCTAGAACCAAATTCCATTACAGGTCTTCCTTCAGCGGCTCTACATATTCTATTCGCTTTTGTTGCTATTAATGTTTGATGATTTATAGTAAGTAAAATCATAGTTTCTATGAATTGTGCTTGAATTACAGGCCCTTTAACTGTAACTAGTGGTTCACCAGGAAAAACAGGATTACCTTCTGGTATAGCCCAAACATCACATTCAAATTTAAAGTTCTTTAGATAAGCTAGGAATTCTTCTGAAAACATATTTTTATTTTTTAAATATTCTATATCTTCATTTGTAAATTTTAAGGTAGAAAGATATTCTATTAATTGTTGAACTCCTGCCATTATACAATAGCCACCACCATCAGGAACTCTTCTAAAAAACATATCAAAATAAGCTATTTTGTTTCCTACATTATGATCAAGGTACCCTTTTGCCATAGTTAATTCATAGAAATCTACAAGCATAGTAAGATTTCTGGTATTTTTAATACTAAAAATATTATTGATATCCATGTATTTCCCCTCTAACTAATAAAGTCTTTTTATATTCTTTGTGTATATACACTTATTTAATCATCTATTATTTTAATCCTTTATTGAGATTATTACAACAATTTTTAATTTTCCGAAGGAAAATAATGAAAATTGCATTGGAATATATGTGAAGCGACTATGAAATAAAATCTATATGTAATTATATGTTATACTTTAAGTTATAGTTTATACATTAACAGTAAATGTAAAGTAGGTGTAAATATGGTTGAAAATAGTATAAGAGATAAGTTTTTTTATTTGAGAGATAAAATTATTGAAAATAGATATAAAGAATTAAATAAAGAACAAATAAGTGCTGTTTTAAGTGAAGAAAATAATTTAGCAGTAATAGCTTGTCCAGGTGCTGGAAAAACAACTACACTTATTAGAAGAGTAGATTACTTAGTTACATTTGGATTTATTTATAATACAGATTATTGTCCAGAGGAAATAACTACTAGTGATTTGAATATTTTAGAAGACTATCTTAACTATAATAAAGGTAATACAAGATTAAACTATTTATTAAGGCAGAAGGCCATAAGTGCTAACAATATAATAATTATAACTTTTACAAGAGCTGCTGCGAAAAACATGAAGAAGAGATATAAGGCTCTTGGAAATCACAAACGCACACCATTTTTCGGAACGTTTCATGGGCTATTTTACAAAATTTTAAGTAGAACAGAAGAAAAAATAGATATAATAAATACAGCAATATCCTATAAATTAATAAAAGGGGTACTTTCTACTTATTTAGATGAAATAAGTGATGAAAAGGTAAAAGAAACATTAAATGCAATATCTTTTTATAAAACGCTTACTGATAGTAAAGAAAATTTTAATCCTAATATGGATAGAGATATATTTTTAGAATGCTATAGAACCTATGAGGATTTTAAATTGAAAAATAATCTTATGGATTTTGATGATCTTCAATTAAGATGTAAGAGTATGTTTATGAAAAATATGAGAGTACTTAATGGATATAAAAATTTATTTAAATATATTTTAGTAGATGAGTTTCAAGATTGTGATGGAATTCAAATAGAAATACTAAAGCTTTTAAATGAAGGTAATTCTATATTTGCAGTGGGGGATGAAGATCAATGTATATATGGATTTAGAGGTTCAAAGCCTGAGTGCATGGTGAATTTTGATAAACATTTTAAAAATGGAAAGAAATTATTTTTATCAACTAATTATAGATGTCCTAAAAGCATAGTTAAAGTATCTGACAATCTTATAAAAAATAATAAAATGAGAAATGATAAAAAATTTAAATCAAGTAAAGAAGATATGTCTAAAATAAATGTGATGAATTATAAAAATGAGAGAGAGCAAGCAGATAGTATAGCTATGAACATTACAAAATTAATGTCTATAGGAGATTATAATTATGAAGATAATGCTATTTTATATAGAACTAATGTAGAAAGTAGAAGTATAATAGATTCTTTTATTAGAAAGAAAATACCGTTTAAATTATTAGATAAAGAATACAATTTTTTTGAACATTTTATATGTAAAGATATAATAGCGTATTTAAAACTTAGTATTAATTCATCAGATAAGGAAAGTTTTCTTAGAATAATAAATAAGCCTTTTAGATATATAAGTAAAGTTAATTTAGGGAAAGTTAGAAAAGATAATTCTGGTGACGATTGTTTTGATGCTTTAAAAGATAATGAAAAAATTCCTCCTTTTCAATTAAAAAAAATAGATGAAGTAAAAAAAGATATTCAAAATTTAAATAGAATGTCATTATCAGGAGCTATAAATTCAGTATTACATACATTAGATTATTATGATTATTTAAAGGATTATAGCAAAAAATTTAAATTAGACATAACTGAACTTGAAGAGATTTTAGAAGAATTTATATCAGCATCACAAGATTACACTACTATAATAACTTTTCTCGCACACATTAGTGAAGTAAAAGATGAAATTAAAAATAATAAAAATAACGAAGAAAAAAGTGGAGTTATACTAAGTACTATTCATGGAGTAAAGGGAATGGAATTTAAAAATGTATTTATTATAAATTGTAATGAAGAGAATATACCTCATATAAATAGCATAGATGAAAATTTAGAAGAAGAAAGAAGACTTTTTTATGTAGGGGTAACTAGAACTATAGAAAATTTGTGGGTATGTATATGTAATGAAATTAGAGGAAAAAATAAATCAGCATCAAGATTTATAAAAGAATGTAATCTTACGGTTATATTTAACGATTTATTTAAGAAAGATGAAATAGTATTTCACAAAAGTTTTGGAAAAGGTAAAATAACTAGTATAGATGATAATAAGATCGAAATAGAATTTCAAAATAACATAAAAAGAAGTTTTGATAGCTTAATTTTATATAATAATGGACTTGTAGAAAAACTAGTATAACACATATAAAACCATATTTTCATTGTGATGCGTGTAACAATAAATTGTATATATTAATAAGGTGAAAAATGTTGACATTTTTAATATTCATATGCTAAACTGTTTGAAGAAAGTTTGTTTGGTGGATTGTAAAAGTTTAAAATAATACTTAAGTGGGGTGTAAGAGAGTGATTCCTTTTAAAAAAGTTTGGGAAGATTCTTTAGCAATGATCTCTAAGGATGAAGTTAAGGAGTTAAATATAGTTGAAACATATAAAGGTGGATTTGTGGTAAAAGAAGATGAGGATATGGAGTTTATAAATAAGGATGATTTTATATATTTATGGAGTAAAATGATTTGTAATAACAATATATCAGAAGATGATGCACTAGTTAATGAAAAATTTAGATGTGTATATCAAATATTAAAAAAATTACCTTACATTAGTGAAAGCACTACTGGGCTTAAAATAGTGGATTAAGTAGGAAAAACTAATTAAGGGATTTATTGAATAAAATAATAGGATAATATATAATTTTATTAGGCTCATATTCTTAGAATATGAGCCTTTATATTGCGTTAAAAAAGGGAGAGGGCATATGAACATTTCAAATATAAATCCTAAAGATATAATATTTGCTTTAGATATTGGAACTCGATCTATTATAGGAAATGTAGGAATTGTAAAAGATAAAAAGTTTAATACTATATGCGAAAGATATTTAGAACATGAAGAAAGGGCCATGATAGATGGCCAAATACATGATATTAATTTGGTAGCAAGTACAGTAAATTCTGTAAAAAAGTCTATTGAAGAAGAAATTGGAGTCGACCTTCAAGATGTATCTATAGCAGCAGCAGGAAGGTTTTTAAGAACAATAGAAGTAAGTGTAGAGTTAAGTTTAGAAGAAAATAAGGAAATAGATAGAGAAATAATAAGAAGTTTAGAACTTACAGCTGTAAAAAAAGCAGAAGAAGAAGTAAATAAGAAGACACAAGGAAAATTATATTGTGTTGGATATAGTGTAAAAAACTATTATTTAAATGGATATGTAATTTCAAATTTGCTTTCTCAGAAAGGAGAAAAAATATCAATTGAAGTAATAGCTACTTTTCTTCCAAGATCTGTAGTGGATAGCCTTTATGCAGTGATGAACAAAGTGGGATTAAATGTAACTAGTTTGACATTAGAACCTATTGCTGCTATGGAAGCGGTTGTTCCTAAAAAATTAAGATTACTTAATATTGCATTAGTAGATGTGGGAGCAGGAACTTCAGATATAGCTATAAGTAGTAATGATAGCATAAGTGCTTATGGAATGGTGCCTATGGCTGGAGATGAAGTTACCGAAGCTATTGTTCAAAACTTTTTAGTAGATTTTAATACTGCAGAAAAGATAAAAATAGCGACAGCAAAAGGAGAAAATATACAATTTGTAGATGTACTTGGAATTGAAAATGAGGCTACACTAGATGAAGTTAAAAAGGTAATAAAACCAGTTGTTAGTAAAATAGCTGAAGAAATAGGAGAAAAAATAATTGAATTAAATGGTGGAAGAGCACCTAATGCGGTATTTTTAGTTGGGGGAGGAGCTCATACACCAGATTTTAAAGAAGCTTTAGGAGAAAGTTTAGGATTAATTGAAAAAAGAATAGCAATAAAATCAAGGGATGCAGTTATAGACTGTATAGATTATGACGAAAAACTTGGTAGTGCAGGTGTTACTGTGCTTGGAATAGCTTTAGTCGCAATTAAAAAGTCAGGACATGATTTTATTGATATTATTCTAAACAATGAAGTAATAAGTCTTTTTAATTCTCATAAACATACAGTTATGGATGTAATACTTCAGTCAGGTATAAATCATAAAGCGTTAATAGGTAAAAATGGGAAGAATATAAGATTTGTTTTAAATGATATTACAAGAGTTGCTTTTGGAACACTAGCAACAGGTGCTGAAATATATGTAAATGGAGAAAGTGCTACTATTGATAGTGAAGTAAAAGAGGGAGATAAAATTAAAATCCACTTTGCAAAAGATGGAAAAGATGCAGTACCTACAGTAAAAGAATATTTTAAAAATATTAATACTATAAGTTTTTATTTAAATGATGAAATAGAAAATATACACCCCTTGGTATTTATAAATGATGAAAAAGCATCATTTGATGATACTATAAAAGAAGGAGAGAATATAAAAATAATATTCCCAGATACTTTAGGAGAATATATAAAATATTACAATAGTGATGAAAATGAAGATTATTGTTATTATATAAATGACAGCGAAGTTGATTATTCTTATGTAATTAAAGAAGGGGACAAAATATATAAAACAAGAAAGTATAGAGAACCTAATGAGAAAAATACTAATAATATTATTAGTGAGGAAAAAGATAAAAAAATAGATAATGAAGATAGTAAAGAAGTTATTGAAAATGAAGACATTGAAATTGCTGATGAATTAGATTTAAATGAAAATCATGATAATAATCAAGAAAAAAACTTAGAAGGTAACAAAGTAAATAGTAATGAAAGTGAAAACTTATATAAGGAACTTCATATAGTAGTTAATGATGAGAAAATTGCTTTAAAAGGAAAAGAAAAATATGTATTCATTGATATTTTTGAATATATAAGCTTTGATTTAACAGTTCCAAAGGGAAATTTAACGCTTATGTTAAATGAACAAAAAGCAGGATATTATGATGAACTTAAAGATGGGGATGTTATAAAAATATTTTGGCAGAACATTTAATAAAAAGGGAGCAAGTTAATGGAAATTGTAAAAAAAGCTAATAAAATAAAAGAAGAATTAATCCATATAAGAAGAGATTTTCACATGAATCCTGAATTAGATTTTGATCTTCCGAGGACTACAGGAAAAATAGAAGAAATACTAAAAAAAGAGAATATAGAATATTGCAGAACATCTAAAAATGGAATTTGTGCTATCATAAGAGGAAATGGTGAAAAAACTATAGCAATAAGGGCAGATATGGATGCACTACCTATGGACGATAGAAAACAATGTGAGTATTCATCTAAAGTAAAAGGTAGAATGCATGCTTGTGGACATGATGTACACACTACAATTTTAATTGGAGCTTGTAAGGTATTAAACTCTATTAAGGATAAATTAAATGGAAATGTGAAATTTATTTTTGAACCAGCGGAAGAAACTACAGGTGGAGCTATTCACATGATTGATGAAGGAGTTCTTGAAAATCCAAAAGTTGATGCCATAATAGGTCTTCATGTAGAGCCTAATATAAGTGTAGGAAAAATAGGAATAAAAAGAGATGTTGTAAATGCAGCATCTAATCCATTTACAATAAAAATAATGGGTAAAGGTGGTCATGGTGCATATCCACATAGTACCATAGATCCTATTGTAATAAGCGCAAATGTAATAAATGCACTTCAAAGTATAGTTAGTAGAGAAATACCTCCAACAGATGCAGCTGTAATAACAATAGGTTCAATTCATGGTGGAACAGCTCAAAATATAATACCAGAAGAGGTTGAAATATCTGGTATCATGAGAACAATGACAAAAGAGCATAGAGAATATGTAAAGACAAGACTAGTTCAAGTAGTTACAGGAATAACAGAATCAATGAGGGGAAAATGTGAAATTAAAATTGATGAAAGTTATCCTTGTCTTTATAATGATGATGCTATGGTGGATATTCTTGAAAATTCAGCTAAAACTATAGTTGGAGAAGAAAATATAATATCTTTAAAGAAGCCGACTATGGGAGTTGAAAGTTTCGCATATTTTTCTATGCAAAGACCATCAGCTTTCTACTACTTAGGAACAGGTAATACTGAAAAGGATACAAATTATCCACTTCACAGCAATTATTTTAATGTAGATGAAGATGCAATTACAATTGGTGTTGAGATCCATTGTAAAACAGTAATAGATTTTTTAAACAATCTATAAAGATAAACCTTACAAGCTATTTATTATATTATAAAATAGAGCTTGTAGGGTTTATATAATAATTAAGTTGTAAACTCATATTTATTAGTATATAATTTTTGTATTGCGTCGAAAAAGAGAAATTATTAATAGAATATATGGTATTATCATTTGGAGGTATAATATGAGAATAGAAATAGGATCTAATGAAGCGGGACAAAGACTAGATAAATTTTGCAGAAAATGGTTAGAAGATGTTCCACTAGGAGCTATATTTAAAGCACTTAGAAAAGGTGACATTAGAGTAAATGGAAAAAAGGCTAAACAAAATTATTTTCTTGAAGAAGAAGATGTAGTTGAAACAAAATATATTGAATCTTATAAGAAAAATAAAAATAATGTTCCAAAAAAGTTTCAAGAAGTTAATTTTAGTTCAATTAAAATAGCTTATGAAGATGAAAATATGCTTATTATCGAAAAGTGGCCGGGTGTTTTAGTACACTCTGATAAAAAGGATGGAGATCCTACACTAACAGATTATGTTTTATCCTACTTATTTAATAAGGGAGAGTATATTCCAGAAAAAGAAGTTACATTTACTCCAGCTCCATGTAATAGATTGGATCGTAATACCTCTGGAATGGTTATATTCGGTAAGAATTTCAAAAGTTTGAAACTATTAAATGAAATGATAAGAGAGAGAAAAATAAGTAAATACTATAATGCTTTAGTTAAAGGAAAAATAAGAGAAGGGCGTTACGAAGCCTACATATCTAAGGATCAGATAAATAATATATCTGAAATACATTTAGATAAAAAACCAAATTCAAAAAAAATAGCTATGGAAGTAAGTGTTATAGACACTGTAGGAACTTTTTCATTTTTAGAACTTGATTTGATAACAGGAAGAAGTCATCAACTTAGGGCACATCTATCTTTCCTTGGAAATCCAATAATAGGTGATGATAAGTATGGTGATAGAAAACTAAATAGCTTCTTTAATAATAAATATGGATTAAGTTTTCAATTCTTGTATGCGTATAAATTAATTTTTAAAGATTGTCCAGAGGAACTTGCTTATATGGAAAATAAAATCATAACACAAGCTTTACCTCCAATATTTAAAAAGGTAAAAAAGGATGTTTTGAAATTTTAGGGGAGTTTTAGTATGAAGAAACAATCAACTACTAAAGGGTTCGCAGTACTATCGGCAGCAGGGATAATTGTAAAATTATTATCCCTTTTATACATACCCTTTTTGAAAAAAATAATAACTTTAAATGGATATGGAGTATATGGTGCATCTTATAAAATATATGTTTGGATTTATGTTCTTGCAAATTCAGGTATACCAGTTGCTATATCTAAACTAGTATCTGAATATATGGCTCTTGAACATTATAAAGATGCAATAAAAAGCTTTAAAATAGCGAGATTTATGATGCTCATTATTGGAACTGTCATGAGTTTATTTATGTTTATTCTTGCAGGACCACTTGCCAAGGCTATAGGATATCCTAATGCAAGATTGTCTATAATGGCTCTTGCACCAACTATATTTTTTACATCAATAGTATCTTGTTATAGGGGATATTTTCAAGGAAGAGGAAATATGACTCCGACAGCTATATCACAAATATTAGAGCAGATAATAAATACTATATTTACACTTGTATTTGCGGCAATGCTTATGAAATATGGTGTAGATGCAGGATGTGCAGGTGGAACACTTGGTACTTCACTTGGATCACTTATTGCTGCTATATATCTTGTAATTGTGTATGAAAAAAATAAAGTTATTAAAGTACCAAGAGGACATAAGTATGAAAACAAAAGTGTGCATACAAATAGACAGCTATTAAAAAGAATAATTTTATATGGACTTCCAG
This sequence comes from Clostridium massiliodielmoense, assembly GCF_900176615.1. Classification (GTDB taxonomy): domain Bacteria; phylum Bacillota; class Clostridia; order Clostridiales; family Clostridiaceae; genus Clostridium_H; species Clostridium_H massiliodielmoense. The sequence continues at coordinate 1,011,517 of NZ_FXLO01000009.1, read as the reverse complement.
TAGTAATTTGTGTTGGACTCCAATATTCAGGAGATATAATTGATCTTGGAATTGTAAAAAGAAGATTATTACATTGTGGACTTTCAGATGTTGCAAGTAATGAAAAATGGGCTTTATTTAATATGTATAGAACATTACTAAGTGTGCCTATAACGATGGTATCAGCTCTTGCTGCAACAGTATTACCTGCAATATCAAGTGCTTATTCTATAAGAGATAAAGAGGGAGTCAAAAATAAAGTTAATTATGCATTTAGATTTTGTTTTTTAGTAGCAGTTCCATCTGCTATAGGACTTGCTGTATTACATGACGGTGTTTTCCAATTACTATTTAAAGAATCACAAGGAGGAGTTTTCTTACTTTATGGTTCAATTGTATTAATATTAAATGCCATAGTTCTTATACAAACATCAATACTTCAAAGTATAGGAAAATTATATGCTTCAACAGTGTTTATGGTATTTGGTGTTATTGGAAAAATAGTTACAAATTACATTCTTGTTGGAGTTCCTAGAATAAATATATTAGGAGCTATATTTGGAAATATGGTATTTTTCTTAATACCACTAATTCTTAACTATAAATTAATAAATAAAGTTCTTAAGTTAAAAGTTAAATTAATATCTCATTTCGTAAAACCATTTTTAGCTTCAGTTTTAATGGGAGCTGTAGTTTATGGTTCATATATTTCAATTAAGATATTGTTACTTAACTTTGCAGTTTCAGGATATATAAATGATGCTATATCAACAATAATATCTGTTGTAATAGGTATGTTTATATATGTTTATGGACTTGTAATAGTGGGTGGAATAAGAAAAGAAGATATGAATGAGCTTCCAGGTAAAATAACAAGATTAATGCCAAAATTTCTTTTAGAAAAGATAAAATAATAAATATGGAATGATAAGTAAAGAAGAGAATGACAATGAATTCCTAAAGAATTATTCTTTAGGAATTTTTGTTATTCTCTTTTTAATGTTTTGATCAAAATAAAATTTACACTGAAGAATAAAAAGAAAGCTAAAATTATTATTAATATTATTTTTAATTTAAAAAATGTACTTGGTATCAAATTATTCATTATATTTATTATAAAATAAATTAATAAACTTAAAAGAATATCTATAAAAATATTTTCTATGTGAAATTCTATATAACATTTTTTATTGATTTCATGTATATTTAGAATAAAACTAGTTATGGAAGTTATAAGTAAACTTATTCCATATCCTAATATATTTATACTAGGGATTGAGGTTAGTATATATAAAAGAATAAGTTCTTCAACAGCTACAATTATTGAATTCCTAAGTAAAACTCCTTGTTTACCAAGTCCGTTTAAAATGCTAAAGGTTGTTACTGATAAGTAAGTAAATGGGGCAGAAATTGCAGCGAATTTAATATAAGTTCCAAGATCATCACGGGCAAAGAAAAGTTTGCCTAAAGATGTTGGAATACTAAAGCATACAATTAAAGTGGAAATTCCAATTAAAAAGGATAATTTAATAACTTGGGTTAATCGCTCTTCAAGAAGCATATATTCTTTTTTTTCAACATTTTCTGCTATATCTGGAATAAGAACTATGGACATTGAGGTTATAACTACTAAAGGAAAAAATATTATTGTAAGTGCCATTCCAGAAAATTTTCCGATCATTCCAAGTGAAGTTGTATGACTAAATCCAGCAAGAAGAAGTCTTCTTGGAAGAATTAAAGTAGAAACTGTGGATATTGCTGTAGTTAAGAATCCATTTAATGAAAGTGGAACTGCCATAAATAAAATATCAAATAGTAGTTGAGCACCATTTTCAAGAGGGTATTCATTACATTTACTAAAATCTTTAGCTTTACTTATATTATAGAAAATATAAAGTAATAAGAAACTTACAAATTCACCAGCGGCAAGAGCTCCGTAAACAGCTGATACTGTATATTCTATTTCTTTTATAGGTAGTGCTTTTATTATGAGTATAGTTACTATTATTCTTATGAATTTTTCAAATATATCTATTATTGCTGGAGTATTTACATTTGATATTCCATAGAAGTATCCTTTTATTATTGAAGAAAGAGCTACAAAGGTTAGAGCAATGCAAACAAAAATTAAACTATAAATACTTCTAGTATCTTTTATAATTTTTATGCTTATGTATTTTGAGTTGAGAGATACAAATACAGCGATGAAAATAGCCCATATTAAATCAAATACCATTGTTGCATGAACGCATTTATGTAAGTTTCTACAGTCATTTTTACTATAAAATGAAGAGGCTTGTTTTGAAAGGGCAGTTACCATACCACCACATACAAGACAACAAAACAAATCATATATAGGCATTATAAGAGCATAAAGTCCTGTACCTTCAGCTCCAAGTTCTCTAGACAGAATTACGGAAAAAACAAATTTTAAAATACCGGTTGTAGAGTTAGATAAAGTAAGTAATATGGAATTTTTTAAAAATTTATCATTTTTCATGTATATAACCTCACAATATTCAATTGATAACAATAATAATTATGTTAAAGATGTATATTATATGCAGACATTAAATAAAAGTGATACAATATAATGGATTTAATATGCTTAGGGAAAAGGTTTGAAGACAAAAATGCAAATTAGGGGAAGTCAAATGACTTCCCCTAATTGTTATCATAATATGAAAAATTTTTTAATAAATATATAAGTTATTTTCTCTAAGTTAGTATTAATTTGATTGACTAATGCCATCAACGATGACAGCGCAAGCAGCATCTCCTGTTATATTAACAGACGTTCTTAGCATATCAAAAATTCTATCTACTGCTATTAATATTGGAAGTCCTTCTACAGGAATCCCAGCTGATATTAGTACAGCAACTACTAATAGAGAAGGTCCAGGAACGCCTGCTTGTCCTATAGAACCTATTGTTGCTGTAAATATAATAGCTATATATTGATGAAAGCCTAAATGCATTCCAAACATTTGAGCAAAAAAACATGCTGCAAGTGCGTAATACATTGCATTACCATTCATATTAATAGTAGCTCCTAAAGGAAGTACAAAAGAAGTGGTTTCCTTTTTTACTCCTAATTCTTTTTCACATATTTCCATGTTAATTGGAAGTGTTGCCATAGAAGATGCAGTTGATAATGCGAGTAACTGAGCTTCATATATTTTTTTAAAGAATTTAATAGGAGATGTTTTTGAAAATGCTTTTATTGAACCTCCATAAACCGCAAACATATGTATTAAAAGTCCTAATATGAAAATAATTAAAAGTTTTAAAATAAGTAAAAGAACTTTATTTCCAAAACTTCCTGTAGCATCAGCCATTAAAGCAAATACCCCAATTGGAGCTGTATACATAACTTTGGTTATAACATATACAAGGGCATCTGTAACACCACTAAAAAATGAAATTACAGTATCCTTACGTTCATCTTTTAAAGATGAAATTCCGAATCCAAAGAATAAACTAAAAAATAAAATAGCAAGGATGTTTCCATGAACTAAAGATTCAAAAGGATTAGTAGGTATTATTCCTTTTATAGTTTGCCAAAATCCTGGCATACTTCCTTTACTAGCGTATTGAAGTGAAAACATAGATTCTACTGCACTTTTATCAATACCTGTTCCAGGTTTTAAAAATTCTCCTAAAAATAATCCTAATGCAACTGCTATTGCTGTTGTTCCTAAATAATAAGCAAAGGTTGCAAGTCCCATTTTCCCAGCAGATTTAGAATTGCCAATAGATGCAGCACCAGTAATTATGGATGTTGCAACTAAAGGAATAACTACCATTTTTATAAGTTGCATAAACACATCCCCAAGTGGGGCAAATACAGAGGCTTTACTGCCAATTAAAGAGCCTACTACAATACCTAATATCATTGAAATTATAATCCATACACCTAGATTATTAAAAATACTTTTTTTCTTCTTTTGCACTAAAGACACCTCGTTTATTTATAAGATAATATAATAAATTTTAAGTATATATAGATATACTAAGGTAATTTCATAATAAAATCAATAAAATAATAATAAATATTCATGATTCATACTTATTAACCTTAAAATTATCAAAGAATATCAATTAAAGTAAATTTTAATCATATACTCTATAAAATTAAGTATATTTTATATAAGAGAAATTTAAATGAGGAGGAAAAATGAAAAAGTTTTTCAAGGTTTTAATTATAATAATAATTTTTACATTTACAGTTATCTTACTAAAAAAATATCACATAAAGAATTATAAAATTGATATAAGAGAAGATAATATTAATGTGAATATGCAGTATAAAGGAATTAAACATGCAACAGATTTTACATTGGACAATAAGAAAAACTTTTATATAGCATATAAAAATAAAATACAATTAATAGATAGACAAGGCAAAAGTTTTGATATATTAAAAAATAAAAATCTTAATATAAACAGTATTGAATTTTATAATGGAAATCTGTATTTTTCAAGTGATTCATCTGTATATAACTATGATTTACATAACAAAAGGCTTACAGAGATAATAAAGAATATTCCTAATTTCGGTGATTATAATAAAAGTTTAATAAAAATAAATAAAGATTTTCTATATGTAACAATAGGAGCAGCTACAAATTCGGGGGTTGTTGGAGAAGATAATAATTGGATAAAGAATTATCCTTTTGGTCATGATATTTCTCCTTACAAAATTACTTTAAAGGGGAATAATTATAGTGGTAATACAGGTGGATTTTTAAATTATGGCACCAAAAGTATACAGGGACAAATAGTACCGGGACATTTTCCAGGAAATGCTTCTATAATTTATTACAATTTAAAGAATGGAAAATTAAAAAATTTTGCTTGGGGTATAAGAAATATAAAAGGAATGGATTTTGATAGTAAAGGTAAGATTATAGTATCTATAGGAGGTATAGAGAATAGAGGAGCAAGACCAATAAAGGGAGACAAGGATTATATATATAGAATAAATAAAAACAATTGGTACGGATGGCCCGACTATAGCGGAGGAGACCCTTTAAATTCACCTAAATTTAAAGATAACCATAATAAAAGAGTAGAATTTATATTAGATAATCATCCAACTACTAATCCAAGTGCACCTATATATATGCATAAATCTTTAGGAACACTAGGAAGTCTTTTCATAGATAAAAGTGGTATAATAGAAGAGAAAGATTCTATATGTTTTTTTGATAATAAAGAAAAAAAATTATATTCATTAAATAAAAAAGGAATATTAAAAGAAAAGATAAAGTTTTATGATGAATGTAACATAACAAGTATAAAAAACATATATAATAATATATATTTACTAGATTCAAGTAGTGGAAATATATATAATGTAAGATATAATAATGATAGTACAGAAAATATATCCAATAAACCTATAATGATTTTAATATCAATAATAATTGTTATTATGATATTAGGGGTATTGAAGATAGTTGTTTTTAAATTAACTAAAGAAAAAAAATAAAAATTACTTAATTTAAGGGGAATCAGATATACTATGAAAACAATATTAGAAAGGGCTTTTGGCAAAACGGCTAGAGGTGTTATGGTCGCTGTGAATCCTATAAAAAAGGTAGTGATTAAAACTCATTGTATTACTCATAAATATATAAACAATAAGTCTATAGAATTATTGAAAAAACAAGGCTATGTTTATGAATATAGATATTTTAAAAGTTATATAGATGATATAAATGACGGAGTAACTTGGGCAGATCAGGATTTAAAAAGTATAAATCATTTTTATCATTTTGATGAAAAAAAAGGCATATATGGATTTTCTAATGCGCTAGAAGAATGTAAAAAATTTTATAAATTAGCTATAAGATATTTAGAAATTGGAGACGTTCATAAAAGTATGTTTTTCTTTGGAGCAGCATGTCATTTAATACAAGATACTACTGTACCTCATCACGTAAATAATAGACTTTTAAAGAAACATAGAGATTTTGAATTATGGATTATAAAACAAATATTACTTGGATACGATTTTGAAACAGATAAAGATATAAAAAGGTACAGAAATGTAGAGGAATACATACAAAGTAATGCATTTATGGCTAATCAAATTTATTTTAGGTATAATTATATGAAAAATAAAGAAAAAAAGTATATGAAAGTTGCACCTATAATAATAGAAGAAGCTCAAATAACCACTGCAGGTTTTATGCTTGACTATTATGAAAAAATAAAAAATACAATTTCATTATTTAAATAATATCTGAGTGTAGAGAAGATATTTCTTCCGTTAAATGGAGGAAATATCTTTTTTTCATAGAAATACTATAATTAATTACATTAATTGTAAAATAGGTTTTAGTATAAAAGGAAGGTGTATTTAATTTGAATAATGAAATTATTATTAATATGGAAGAAGAAGTTTTAAATGGGGATATTTTAGATATAGGTATGGACAATAATGGTGTGATATATAATATATATAAAAATAGTAATACAGATTTTAATGTTGAGTATATAGATGATAAAAATGGACTTAATTTTATAAAAAATAATTCTTATGATGTATGTGCTATGTTTCTATCTTTTAGTAGTATAATGTTAAAGGCAAACAAGAAAAGATTTGTTAAAAAAATTTATGAGTATTTAAGAGAAGGAGGGGTTTTTTATATATGGGATTTAGATAAAAAGTATGGAAGAATATTGAATCAAAGTGTAAAAGTAAAAATAAGTGATGATATGATAAAAGAAATTATTTTTAAAGAATTTAATATATTGAAAGAGAGTTCTTACGAAAGCACTAAAAATATATTAAATGACTTTTTTGATATAATAGATTTTAAGTGTTTAAATGGTGTTTATTACATAAAAGCACAAAAGAGAAGGAGAAATGAATATGAAAAAATTGAAAACATTATTAGTGGGGATAAATTCTAAATACATACATTCTAATTTAGCTATTAGATATTTAAAAGAGTATACTAAACAGTTAGATTATGAGTGTAAAATTAGAGAGTTTTCTATTAATGACAGAAGAAAACGAATATTAAAAGAAATCATAAATGAGGATGCGGATATAATATGCTTTTCTTGTTATATATGGAATATAGAACTTGTAAAAGAGCTAGCGAGTTTAATAAGAATTGTTAATAGTAATATAAAAATAATTTATGGAGGACCAGAAGTAAGTTTTGATGGAAAAGAATTTTTAAGCTCAAACCCTGGTGAATACTTAATTGAGGGGGAAGGAGAAGAAACTTTTAAAGAGCTTATCCAACTGGAGATTTATAATTTTAAAAATAACATTTCAGATGCTGAATTAAAAAATAACTTTACTAATGAGGATAGTTTTGGTAAAATTGATGAAACTAACAAATCTTTATCTGAGATAGAAGGTCTCTTCTATAAGATTAATAAAAAAGTGTTTTATAATGGCAAAAGAAGAAACATGGATATTAATCAAGTGATATTTCCGTATGATGAAAATGATAATTTGAAAAATAAGATAGTTTATTATGAAGCTTCAAGAGGATGTCCTTATGGATGTAAGTATTGTTTATCTTCAGTAGATAGAAACCTTAGATTTAGAAATATAGAAACCGTAAAAAAAGAATTAAAATATTTTATAGATAAGGAAGTGAGGATGGTAAAGTTTGTAGATAGAACTTTTAATGCTAATGAAAAATTTGCAATAGATATTTGGGATTTTTTAATTGGGCAAGATACAAATACAAAGTTTCATTTCGAAATATCGGCTAACATTCTTACAGAAAATCAATTCAATGTATTATCCAGGGCACCTAAGGGAAGGTTACAATTTGAGGTGGGAGTACAAACAACAAATAATGAAATCCTAAGGAACATAAACAGATATGTAAACTTTGAAGATATAGAAGAAAAAGTTGAAGAAATAAAAAAATTAAATAATATAAGTCAACATTTGGATTTAATAGCTGGTCTTCCAGGAGAAAATTTAAAATCTTTTATAAATTCATTTAATGATGTGTACTCAATAAAACCTGAAGAAATACAGTTAGGATTTTTAAAATTATTAAAAGGTTCTCCTATGCTTGAAGAAAAAGATAAGTGGGGAATGAAATATTCGCCATATCCACCATATGAAATATTGAGTACCAATGATATAAGTTATAATGAGATTTTACTTCTTAAAAAAGTAGAAGCGATGGTTGATAAATATTACAATTCAGGTAAATTTAACAATATTATAAGTTATTTTGAATTGAAATTTGATACCCCATTTGAATTTTATTATCAACTAGGTGAATTTTTTGAGGAAAAAGGGTATTTTGATAGAAATATTTCAGGAACTGATTATTATAAGGTATTTTTAGAGTTTAACAGTGAAAAACTAAGACAAGATAATGACATATTAAAAGATGTTATAAAATATGATTATGTTAAATACAATAAAAAGAATTGGGTACCTAAATTCCTAGAAAGAAAAATTAATAAGAAACTTACAAATGAAATTAAAGAAAAAATTATAAATAGTAATCCTGGTGCAAATAAAAACAAATTATACTTGCAAGAATTTGATATAGATATAAATGAATTTATAAATAATAAAAAGATCATAAATAAGAATGTTTATCTAGTTTATGATGGTGAAGATGAAGACAATATAATTGATGTAACTGAAATAATTTAAATTAAAGAATAACACTATAAAACAATATTTATAAAAAATATTGTTTTATAGTGAATAACAAAGAAAAAAAGCGAAAATATTTAAAAAAAACTGAAGATTTACTGAATTTAGATTTTTTTAATTTTGTAATTACAATATATAAAAGATTATAATAGATATACTAAAATGTTATAAATACCATATAAAATATTTAAAATTCATATATTATGTGGTTTTAGAATATTATTAAAAATGAAGGTGGTGATAAATTTGGCACTGGAAGTTATTAAAGAGATAAAATCTTCAGAGGAAAAAGCTATGGAAATCATAAAATCAGCTCAATTAGAAAGTAATGAAATTATTAAAAGTGCTCATAATAAATCCAATGAAGAATACAAAAGAATTTTAAAAGAATCTAAAGAAGAAGCAAATAGAATTTTAGAAGAAGCTATATCTAAAGCTAAAAAAGAGGCAATTCCTATAATAGAGCAAGGGAAAAAGGAAGTTAAGGACATAAAAGGTGTTTGTGCTAAAAAAAGAGATGAGGCAGTAAATTTAGTAATTGAGAGGATAGTGAATATCAATGGCAATAGTTAAGATGAATAAATTTACTTTGTTTGCCTTTGAAAAAGAGAAGGAGGAATTATTAAAAAGATTACAAGAATTTGAAGGAGTTCAGTTTGTAGATCTTAAACCTCAGTTAGAAAATGAAGAACTAAGTTTTTTAAAGGCTTCAGTTTCAAATGAAAAAACACTAGAATTAGAAGAAAAAATTTCTAAAATTAAATTTTGCTTAGACTATTTAAAACCTTATATAGATAAAAAAGGAACATTGCAAGCTTTAAAGGAAGGTGCAAAAACCATAACTTTTAAGAAACTTGAAGAAGCTTCAAAAAAAGTAAACTGGAGTAAAATTTATGATGAACTAAAATTTAAAGAAGAGAAGGTAAATGAATTAAATAATGAAGAAACTAAGATAAAGAATGATATTGCTTCATTAGAACCTTGGAAAAATTTTAATTGTAAATTTCAAGATTTGTATGATTTAAAGCTAACAAGTTATTTTATTGGAACTATACCATTAGAATTAAAAAATGATCTCATAGAAAATCTAGAAGAAAGTAGATTAGAATACTATTTTGAGAATATAAATAGTACTAAGGATGAAATGTATGTATTAGTGGTTACACTAAAAGAATATGAAAAAGATTTTAATGAGGTTCTCAGAACATTTGGATTTTCAAAGATATCTTTAAGTTACAGTGGAAATCCAATTGAAACAATAAAATTATTAAAAGATAAAATTAAAGATATATATACTGAAAAAAAAATCATAGTCAATGAACTTATACAATTAAATAAATATGAAGAAGATTTGCAGCTAGTATATGAATATTATTCTAATGAACTATGTAGAGAAAAAGCTAAACTAAATTTTTTAGAGTCAAGTAATATAGTTATTATACAGGGTTGGAACACTGCAGAAAGTAGCAAAACTTTGGAAAAGATTGTTAAAAAAATGTCAAAGAATCCCTATTATTTAACATTTGAAGAGGCAAATGAAGAAGAAGTACCTATTAAATTAAAAAACAATGGATTTGTAGAACCATTTGAAAGTATTACTGAAATGTACTCACTTCCAAATTATAAAGAGATAGATCCAACACCTATTATGTCCATATTCTATTTTATATTCTTTGGAATGATGCTTTCTGATGCGGGATATGGTGTTGTTATGGTGGTTACTACTTTGATTGCTTTAAAGTTTTTTAAACTAGATAAAGCAATGAAAAACTTTATAAAATTATTTTTATATCTAGGTATTTCAACAATAATGTGGGGAGCTATATATGGAGGATGGTTTGGTGATGCATCTTCACAATTTATGCATAAAGTAGTTCCATATCTTTTAAGTCCTTCTAATCAAATAATGGTAGTACTTGGTTTAGCTGTAGTACTAGGTATTATACACATATTTGTTGGACTTGGAATGAAAGCTTATATTTTATTAAAGCAAGGAAAAGTTTTAGATACTATATATGATGTAGGGTTATGGTATATATCACTTATAGGTATATTCTTGATGTTAGGTAAAGTGGGAGGTTCTACAGGAAAAATAATGGTGATAGTTGGTTTTGTAGGACTAGTATTAACACAAGGAAGAGATGCAGATACAATTGGTGGAAAACTAGGTGGAGGAATATATGGACTTTATGGAATCACAGGATATATTGGAGACATAGTTTCATATTCAAGACTTTTGGCATTAGGACTTGCAACAGGATTCATAGCAAATGCATTTAATTTAATGATAAATCTTATACCAGCACCAGTTAAATATTTTGTAGGTCCTATAATATTTATAGTTGGACATTTATTTAATTTAGGAGTAAATGCATTAGGAGCATATGTTCACTCAAGTAGATTACAATATCTAGAGTTCTTCAATAAGTTCTATGAAGGTGGAGGGAAAAAATTTACTCCATTTAAATCAGTAAGTAAATTTATGAGTGTATCAAATAAACAAATTGACAATTAAGTAAAGTAGTATTTCAATATTGGGAATTTTTAGAATATTACGAAAAATAGTAAGTAAAAATAAATTTTAGTAATTAGGAGGAAGAAATTATGAAAACTTTTATGGAATTTATGATTCAAAATGGGGGAATAGTACTTACATTGTTAGGTGCTGGACTTGCAACATTTTTACCAGGCATAGGATCAGCTAGAGGAATAGGTTTAGTTGGTGAAGCTGCAACAGGGGTTGTAACAGAAGATCCGGAAAAATTTGGTAAAGCTTTAATTCTAGAATTATTACCAGGTACTCAAGGATTATATGGATTTGTTACAACAATTATAATTCTTTCAAAAATAGGTTTATTAACTGGTAACTTAAGAACTATAAGTCTTGGAACAGGATTTCTTTTATTACTAGCATCATTACCAATAGCTTTTGCAGGCTGGAGATCAGCTATATCACAAGCTAAAACAGCAGCTGCTGGAATGACAATACTAGCTAAAAAGCCAGAACATGTTATGAAAGGTGTACTTTTTGCAGTAATGGTTGAAACATATGCATTATTAGGATTCGTATCATCGCTATTAATGATATTATTTATTCAATTATAAGAAGGAGAATATAAGAGTGATAGGATGTGAAGATGAATGTCTAATATAACTAGTTTAACTAATAAGATTATTGAAGATGCAAAAGTATCTGCCAAAGAAATAATACATGAAGCAAAGAGAAAAGAAAAACTTATAATAGATGAACAAGTTTCGAAAGCAGAAAATGAAAGTAAATTAATATTAGATAGGGCAGAAAATGAGTCGAAAGTTAAAGCTTCAAGAATAATTTCAAATGCAAATTTGCAAGTGAGAGATATGAAACTTTCAGCAAAGATAGAAGTTTTAAATAATGTATTTAATGCTGCTATAGAAGAACTTACCAGAATGAGCGAAGGGGAGTTATTTAATTTTATAAAAAATACTATTTTATTATTAGATATTGATGGTGATGAGAAAATTATAATAGGAGAAAACGAGAACAAAATAACTCCTGAATTTATAAATGAAATCAATAAAGAATTAAAATCTAATGGTAAACTAGGAAAAATAAAACTTAGTACAGAGAGACGTAAAATAAAAGGGGGATATATACTCGCTAAAAATGGTATAGAAATAAACAATACATTTGAATCAAGAGTAAAATCTCTAAGAGATGATATGGAAACAGAAGTTGCGAAAGTTTTATTTGGCTAAAGGAGGATAGCTTATGAGTAACATTGAATATGTTCAGGCTGTGCCGCGTATAAGAGCAGTTGAAAATAAACTTCTAGATAGAGCTAAAATACAAAGGTTACTAGATAGCACCTCAGCTGATGAAGCTTTTAAGATATTGCAAGAAACCGATTATGGGTTATTAATGGCAGAGGTGAAGAGACCTGAAGATTATGAAGTAGTTCTAAGTAAGGAATTAGTGAGATTATATTCTTTTATGTATGAAATAACTCCAGAAAAAAAACTTATAGATATTATGAGTATAAGGTATGATTATCACAATATTAAAGTATTATTAAAATCAAAAATATTAGGCAAAGATTTTAAAGAAATTTTAATTCCTGTAGGAACTATTAGTGTTAATAATTTAACGAAATGGATATTAAATGAAGATTTTAAAGAGCTTTCAAAAACAATGCAAGAGGCAATAGAAAAATCTATTAAAGTTTTTGAAGAAGAAGAAGATCCTCAAAAAATAGATATTGTACTTGATAACTATATGTATAAGGAAATGGTATCAAGAGCCAAGAAGATAAATGATGAATATCTTTTAAGATTTTTAAAAATAAATATTGATTTAATAAATGTAAAAACTTTATTAAGAGTAAAAAAACAAGACAAATCTAGAAAGTTTTTAGAAGAAGTTCTATTAGATGATGGAGAAATCAAAAAAGAAGAGTTTGTTGAAATGTTTAACTTAAATGTTGAAAATATAGTTAATAAGTTGCAGTATACAGATTACTTGGATGTAGTAAAGCTTGGGATAGAAGAATATACTCAAAGTAAAAATTTAAAAATTCTTGAGAAACTTTCAGATAATTTTATAATGAATTTTATAAAAGATGCAAAGTATGTGAGCTTTGGATCAGAACCATTAATTGCATATATATTTGCTAAAGAAAATGAAATAAAAATAATTAGAATAATAATGGTTGGAAAGCTTAATAACATTGATGCCGATGTAATAAGAGAAAGGCTGCGTGATATTTATGTATAAGATAGGAGTAGTAGGAGATAAAGATTCAGTATTGGCCTTTAAAGCTATAGGAATAGATGTATATCCTGTTATAGAGGCAGAAGAGGCTAAAAAAACTGTAGATAGAATGGCTTTAAATAAATATGCAGTTATATTTGTTACTGAGCAGGTTGCAAAAGGGATAGAAGAAACCATAGAAAGATATAATAGGGAAACACTTCCCGCAATTATATTGATTCCAAGCAATCAAGGTTCTTTAAATATCGGTATACAAAGAATTAGAGATAATGTTGAAAAGGCTATAGGAGTTAATATTTTATAAGGAAGGAAGGTAGATAACTTGAAGACGGGAAGAGTTATAAAGGTTTCAGGACCTTTAGTTATTGCAGAAGGTATGGAAGAGGCTAATATATATGATCTTGTAAAAGTTGGAGATAAGCGTCTTATAGGTGAGATAATTGAAATGAGAGGAGACAAAGCTTCCATTCAAGTTTATGAGGAAACTACAGGACTTGGACCAGGAGCTCCTGTTGAAACCACAGGAGAACCTTTAAGTGTTGAATTAGGACCGGGACTTATAGAATCTATGTTTGATGGTATACAAAGACCTCTTCAGGCAATAGCCGAGAAAGCGGGAAGCTATCTAACAAAAGGAATTGAAGTTTTTTCATTAAACAGAGATAAAAAATGGCACTTTGTACCAAAGGTTAAACATGGAGATAAGGTAAAGTCAGGGGATATATTAGGTACCGTTCAAGAAACAGAAGTTGTTAGTCAAAAAATAATGGTTCCCTATGGTATAGAGGGAGAAGTCATAACTATATTTGAAGGAGATTATACAGTAGAAGATGTAGTCTGTGAAATAGATACTAAAGATGGTGTTAAAAAAGTTAAACTTATGCAAAAGTGGCCAGTAAGAAAAGGGAGACCTTATGCTGAAAAGTTAAATCCAGAAGCACCACTTGTTACAGGACAAAGAATAATAGATACATTTTTTCCGGTAGCAAAAGGAGGAGCAGCTGCTGTACCAGGACCATTTGGTAGTGGTAAGACTGTAGTTCAACACCAACTTGCTAAATGGGGAGATGCAGAAATTGTTGTTTATATAGGTTGTGGAGAACGTGGAAATGAAATGACAGATGTTCTTAATGAATTTCCGGAGCTTAAAGATCCTAAAACTGGAAAATCAATAATGGAAAGAACAGTATTAATAGCAAATACTTCTAATATGCCAGTTGCAGCCCGTGAAGCATGTATATATACAGGTATAACAATAGCAGAATATTTTAGAGATATGGGTTATTCAGTTGCACTTATGGCAGATTCTACTTCGCGTTGGGCAGAAGCATTAAGAGAAATGTCTGGAAGACTTGAAGAAATGCCCGGTGATGAAGGATATCCAGCATATTTAGGATCAAGACTTGCTGATTTCTATGAAAGAGCTGGAAAAGTTGTGTGTTTAGGAGAAGATCAAAGAGAAGGTGCTATTACCGCAATAGGTGCTGTATCACCTCCAGGAGGAGATTTATCAGAACCGGTAACACAGGCTACACTTAGAATAGTAAAAGTATTCTGGGGACTTGATGCGCAGCTTGCATACAGAAGACATTTCCCGGCTATAAACTGGCTAAATTCATATTCATTATACTTAGATAGCATAGGAAGATGGATGGATAGAAATGTTTCAGAAGAATGGGTGGATTTAAGAACAAGAGCTATGACAATACTTCAAGAAGAAGCAAATCTTGAAGAAATAGTTAGACTAGTTGGTATAGATGCACTTTCTGAAACTGATAGATTGAAACTTGAAGTTGCAAAATCCATAAGGGAAGACTATTTAATGCAAAATGCCTTCCATGATATAGATACTTATTCTTCACTTGAAAAACAGTATAAAATGTTAAAGCTTGTTCTTGCGTTCCAAGATGAGGCTAATCGTGCTTTAAAAGCAGGGGTATATTTAGAAAAGATAACATCTATGGGAGAGTTAAGGGATAAGATAGCAAGAGCAAAATTTATTCCAGAAGAAGAAATAGAAAAAATAGACGAAATAAGAGAAGAATTAAAAATAGATATAGATAACTTAATAGCGGAAGAAGGTGTAGTGAATGCTTAAGGAATATAAGACTGTACGAGAAGTAGTTGGACCTTTAATGCTAGTTGAGGGAACTCGAGGTGTAACTTATGATGAATTAGTTGAAATAGAACTTCAAACTGGAGAAGTGAGACATGGTAGAGTACTTGAAATATCAGAAGATAAAGCTTTGATACAGTTGTTTGAAGGTTCCACAGGAATAAACTTAAAAGGAACAAAAACTAGATTTTTAGGAAAACCCTTAGAAGTTGGATTATCTGAAGATATGCTTGGAAGAGTCTTTGATGGAATGGGAAGACCAAAAGATGGAGGACCTAAAATAATTCCAGAAGAAAGACGTGATATTAATGGTGAACCTTTAAATCCTTTTTCAAGAGATTATCCATCAGAGTTTATTCAAACAGGAATATCAGCAATTGATGGGCTTAACACATTGGTTAGAGGACAAAAGCTACCAGTATTTTCAGGTTCAGGACTTCCACATGCTGAACTTGCAGCACAAATAGCAAGACAGGCAAAAGTTTTAGGATCAGATTCAAAATTTGCAGTTGTTTTTGCAGCTATGGGAATTACATTTGAAGAGGCTCAATTTTTTATACAAGACTTTACTAAAACAGGTTCAATAGATAGAACAGTTTTATTTATGAATCTTGCAAATGATCCAGCAGTTGAAAGAATAGCAACTCCAAGAATAGCATTAACTACAGCAGAGTTTTTAGCCTATGAAAAAGGAATGCACGTACTTGTTATAATGACAGATATGACAAACTATGCAGAGGCACTTCGTGAAGTTTCAGCTGCAAGAAAAGAAGTTCCGGGTAGACGTGGATATCCAGGGTACTTGTATACTGACCTTTCTACATTATATGAAAGAGCAGGAAGAGTAAAAGGAAAACCAGGTTCAATTACTCAAATACCTATACTTACAATGCCAGAAGATGATAAAACCCATCCAATTCCTGACCTTACAGGGTATATAACAGAAGGACAAATAATATTATCAAGAGAACTTTATAAAAAAGGTATAATGCCACCAATAGACGTACTTCCTTCACTTTCAAGACTTAAAGACAAAGGTATTGGAAAGGATAAGACAAGAGAAGATCATGCAGATACAATGAACCAATTATTTGCGGGATATGCACAAGGCAAACAAGCGAAAGAACTTGCGGTAATACTTGGAGAGTCAGCTTTATCTGATACTGATAAGGCATATGCAAAATTTGCAGATGCATTTGAAAAAGAATATGTATCTCAGGGATTTAATACAAATAGAAGCATTGAAGAAACATTAAATCTTGGGTGGAAACTTTTAAGTATACTTCCTAGAACAGAACTTAAGAGAATTAGAGATGCGTACTTAGAAAAATATTTAGATACAAAAGAGGGTGAGTAAGTATGGCTAAACTCAATGTAAATCCTACTAGAATGGAACTTACAAGGTTAAAAAAGAGGCTTACTACTGCAACTCGTGGACATAAATTATTAAAGGATAAACAAGACGAACTTATGAGAAGATTTATAGATCTTGTCAAATATAACAATGAACTTAGAAAAGATGTAGAAGACAAACTTAAAAATTCTCTTAAAGATTTTGTAATGGCAAGAGCATTAATGTCATCTGAAATATTAGAAGAAGCTATTATGTATCCAAAAGAAAAAATATCATTGGATGTAAACACCAAAAATATAATGAGTGTAAATGTTCCTCAAATGAAGTTTAAAAGGCTATTAGAAGGCGATAATGGCAGTATATACCCTTATGGTTATTCTAATACATCAGCAGAACTAGATGATGCAATTGAAATGCTTTATGGAATACTTCCAAAGCTTTTAGAACTTGCAGAAGTTGAAAAATCTACTCAGCTTATGGCGGATGAAATTGAAAAAACAAGAAGAAGAGTTAATGCACTTGAATATATGACTATTCCTCAACTAGAAGAGACTATAAAGTATATTCAAATGAAACTTGAAGAAAATGAAAGAGGAGCACTTACAAGACTTATGAAAGTTAAAAGCATGCTTGAAAAAGAACAAGAAAGTGTATAATATACAAAATGAAGAATTATTTAAGGATAATCAATATAAAGCTTACATATTGATTATCCTTATTTTATTTCAAGTTTTCTTATATCAGTTTTGGTAGAAAAAATAAATATAAAATTATATAATGTATTATAATGGATAATATATTATATAGTTTTGAGGAGAGATTTAAATGGCAATAAAGGAGATAGTTACATCAGATAATCAGTTATTAAGAAGAAAAAGCAGAAGAATAGAGAAAATAGATAATGAAGTACTAAAGCTTATACAGGACTTAAAAGATACATTATATTCAGCAAATGGAGTTGGACTTGCAGCACCTCAAATAGGGGTTTTAAAAAGAGCTTTTATAATAGACTTAAGGGATGGAAATAATCCATTAATATTATTAAATCCTAAGATATTAAAAAAGATAGGTAAATATGAAGATGCAGAAGGCTGTCTAAGTTATCCAGGATACGAGGGGATAGTTGTACGTCCTAGAAAAGTAATTGTAGCTGGAATGAATGAAAAAGGAGAAATGGTACAATATGTAGCTACAGGACTTATGGCAAGAGCTATATGCCATGAAACAGATCATTTAGATGGAATTTTGTATATGGATCTAGCTAAAAAAATGTATAGGATACCTACAGAAGAATAATAATTTATTAAAACACAAAAAAATTAACAAATAAAAACAGATAATCTAAAAAGGTTATCTGTTTTTTATTTTCAAATAGATATTTACACACAATTACTTATGATATATACTACTGTATATACAGTAGTATATATCAAGGGGGAATATTTATGAAAGACAGTGTAAAAAGATTAACTTATGGAGCGTTACTTACGGCACTTGCTATAATAATACCAGTATGCTTTGGTGTATTAAAAGTGCAGATGGGACCTTTTACAGCAACAATTGGAGCTCATGTACCAATATTTTTTTCTATGCTATTTGGACCATATATAGCAATTGTAGTTGCACTAGGATCCGCCTTTGGATTTTTAATAACATCACCGCTAGTTGTAGCTGCTAGAGCATTAATGCACGTGTTTGTAGCTTCACTAGGAGCTATATTAATAAAAAGAGGTATGAGTTTAAAAAAGGTTATTTTAATTACAGCACCATTACATGGTGTACTAGAAGCAATTGCAGTTATACCTTTTGGATTTACGGTTTATAAGATTTTAGTAGTTGTGGGAATAGGATCTATGATACATCATATAGCAGATGGGATGATATTTTTAATTATAGTTAAGGCTATGGAAAAAACAGGAGTGAAAAGTTTTAAAATAAATACATCCATATAATAAGAGATGCATGAATAGTAATAAATATTCATGCATTTTTCATTAGTACATAAGGTTTTTTATCAATAATATAAATATAGGAATATGGTATAATATATTTAAAATTAAAATTTAGTTTATATTAGACGATATACTAATATATAGTAAAAGGAGAGATGTAAATGGAAAAGGATATGATTTCTATGAGTGAGGACAACATAAAGAAGATTTTGTCAGAATTAAAAGAAATTCAAAACCTAGCTTCTGATGATGTAGTTAAATTTAAAGCTGATCAATTAATGCAGATGATAGGAGAAATGACTAGCATAGATTCAAAAGAAACTTTAGAGCAAATGATTTATAAGAAGATGAAAGAATCTGCGACTAATAATCCGGAACTTAATGTTAAATTATATATGCTTTATAGAAATTTAAAAGATGGTAAAATATCTCAAAAAGAAGCTAAAGAAGCATATGAGATATATATACAAATGTATCCTTATGATACTTTAGTATATTAAGATTTTACATTAGGAAGATATCATGAGTGTAAGTGTTAAAGAATTAAATAATGAACAAGAGAAGTTAAAAGAAACAAGAAATTGGATAGAAACGCAAATTAGTGGCATTGAAAAGGATAAGAAAACATTAGAAGAAAAACTACTTCAACTACAAAAAGAGAGAAAAGGAAATAAGGCGGAATTTGAAATAAATAATAAATTATATAATAATCTCATTAAAAATTTTAATAAGTATAAAGAGGCGAGTATTCACCCATATTTTTCGAAAATTAGTTTTAGAGAAAAAAACAAAGAAGAGGAAAGTATATACATTGGTAAATTTAGTCTTTATGATAGTAAGACAGAAGAAGAGAAAGTAGTTGATTGGAGATCTCCTATAGCAGATTTATATTATAGTGGAACTGAAGGAAAAGTGAGTTATGAAGCTCCCATAGGAGAAATAGAAGGAGAATTATTATTAAAAAGAAAGTTTTTATTTAAAAATGAAAATTTAGTAGATGCTTTTGATGAAGGAATAAATCAAATAATTTTAAATTTTGAAAAAAATCACAATGAAGAAAATGGTCTTATAGATGAATTTTTAAGAATAAATTTAGAAAAAAATGTTGGAAATAAATTAAAAGATGTAGTGGCTACTATACAAAAAGAACAAAATGATATTATACGAGCTAATCTTGAAAAACCTATAATAGTACAGGGGTCAGCTGGTTCAGGCAAAACAACGGTAGCCATGCATAGACTTGCCTATTTATTATATAGATATAAAAATAAAATTAAGGGTGAAGATATTATAGTAATAGCCCCTAATAAATTATTTTTAGATTATATATCAGAAATCCTTCCTAGCTTAGGTGTGGATGAAGTAAAACAAACTACATTTGAAGAATTTTCTCTAGAATTTTTGAATTTGAATAATAAAATATATACTAAAGATGAAAAACTATCAGATATATTAAAGTGTAATGATAAAAAAAATATCATAATGAATGTTAGTAAATTAAAGGGAAGCTTAGTTTTTAAAATTATAATAGATAGATATGTAAAATATTTAGAAAACTCTGATTGTTTTATAGAAGACTTGAAAGTTAGAAAATATGTATTATTTAAAAAAACATTTATAAGAAAATTATATATAAAAGATCTAAAACATCTTTCATTAAATAAAAGAAAAGAAGAGATAAACAGATATTTTAATGGAAGAGTAAAAGAAAAAACTAGAGATATAAAAGATAATATAGATGAAGAATACAGTAATAAAATAAATGAAATAAAAAGATGTGATCTAAGTGAAAAAGAGAAAAGAAATAGGATAGTGGAATTATATGATCTTAGAGATGAAGAAAAAGAAACAGTTGAAAAAGAAATTAAAGTTGCAATAAAAATTTTTTTTGATCAATGGCAAAATTATAATTTGTTGGAGCTTTATTATAAGTTCATTGAAGATAAGGATATCTTTAACTTAGTAACGTCCAACATAATTCCTGAAGTTTTACAATCTTACATGGTAGAAGAAATAGCTAAAAATAAAAAAAATAATATTATAGATAGTGATGATTTAGCAGCTCTTATGTATTTGAAAATAAAATTGTATGGAACTAATAAAAAATTTAAACATACAGTTATAGATGAAGCACAGGACTATAGTTTTTTACAAATGGAAGTAATAAAAGAGTTTACTCTAAATAATTCAATGACTATTGTTGGCGATATAGGACAAGGAATTTATTATTATAAGGGAATTAAAAACTGGGAAAAAGTTATTACAGATATATTTAAAAATGAAGTAAGTTATGTACCATTAACTCAAAGTTATCGTTCAACTATAGAAATTATAGAAGTTGCAAATAAAGTTCTTGAAAAACAAGATAATAATTTAAAATCAGCTAAACCAGTTTTAAGACATGGAATGACACCAGAATTTATAAAATTTTTAAAAGATGAGGATTTTTGCAGCAAGGTTGATTCTATAGTGGATAAATTAAATAGTTTAGGAAAAAATAATATATGTATAATAGGGAAAGATATTAATGAATGCAATCATATTATTAATATATTAAACAAGTTTAGTAAAAATAAGTGGAACATTATATATGACGAGAATTCTTTAGATAGATGTAATAAGATAATACCATCATATATGACAAAGGGGTTAGAATTTGATTGTTCAATAATATACAATTGCAACAGTAAAAATTACAGTAATACAGAACTCCATAAAAAGCTTTTATATGTTGTTTTAACAAGAGCATTACACTTTGAATATATATTCTATAAAGATCATGTATGCGAGTTTTTCAATTAGTATATTTATAAGTTAAATATCTTTTATTAAGGAGGAATTTATGAAAAAGGTAGAGTTGAAGGAAAATATATATTGGGTTGGTGTACTAGATCCTAAGCTTGAAGTATTTGATATCATAATGAAAACTAAAAAAGGTACTACTTATAATTCTTACCTTATAGATGATGAAAAAGTTGTTGTAATAGATAGTGTTAAAGATGGATTTTGGGAAAAATCTTTTGAAAATATAAAATCCATAATAGGAAATAGAAAAGTAGATTACATAGTAGTTCAACATACAGAATTAGATCATAGTGGTTCTATAAGTAAGTTTTTAGATGAGTATCCAGATGCAACTGTCATAGGAAGTATAGCCGCTTTGAATTATTTAAAGGAAATTTTAAATAGAGATTTTAAAGGAAAATCTATAACAGAATTAAAGGAATTGAATATAGGTAAAAATACACTTAAATTTATATCTACACCAAATGTTCATTGGCCAGATACTATGGTTACTTATGTACCAGAACAAGGTATATTATTTACTTGTGATGTTACAGGAGCACATTATTGTAATGAAGATGGATGTATTGAAAGTAACATAGATGATAAAGAGTATAAAGATCAATTTAAATATTACTTTAATTGTATAATGGCACCATTTAAAAAGTTTGTATTAGCTACTTTAAATAAAATAAATCATTTAGATATTGATATATTAGCTCCAAGTCATGGACCAATTCATAAAGGAAAAAATGTAAATAAGGCTCTTGAAATTTACAGAAGCATGGCTACTGAAAAATCTGTTGAACAGAATATACAAATTTTATATGTTTCTGCTTACCACAATACAGAAGCTATGAGTAAATATATATGTGATAAATTAAATGAAAAAGGGGTAAAAGCTGAATATCATGAAATAACAGAAATAGGAATAGATAAATCATTGGAATTAATCAATGATTGTAGTGGATTTTTAATAGGTTCCCCTACTATAAATCAAGATGCAGTTGAACCTGTATGGAAGGTTTTAACATCTATTTGTGTAATACCTGCCAGAGGAAAAATTGCAGCTGCTTTTGGATCATATGGATGGAGTGGAGAAGCAGTACCTATGCTTACAGCAAGATTAAAGTCTATGAAATTAAAAGTAGTTGATGATGGATTTAGATTTAAATTTGTTCCAGGAAAAAATGATTATAAAGAAGCGGATGAGTTTATAGATAAGTTTATCTCGATACTTAAATAATATAAATATATGTATAGTCCCTACAAATAATATATTACTTTATTTGTGGGGAATTTTATTTATGAAGCACAATCAATGATGGTATAATCAATTCTTAGTTGGGCTAACTTTATATAAAGTCATATTTTTTTCATATTCTACAAGAAGTTTGTCCAATTTATGACTACAATTAACAACTACATCATCAGTTAAAGGGTATTGATACAATAGATTATGAAGACTTTCTCGACAGGTTTGAATTTTGTTTTCCAATAAATGTATTTTAATAGCCATAATATTACACTTCCTTTCAATGTTCTTATCTATATTTTTACAAAAATAAAAAACAATGTCAAGGGAAATAGTTGTCAAAATATTTACACAAAAATTTATAAAAAGACAAACAAAGAAAAAAAGAAATTATTTAATCAAATAGAGTAGATTGTTTTTATCTTAATCTTGTATTATATGATAAATGTGTTATAATAATTATGTTATTTTTTAAAAAAAGCTACATTATATTAAATTTAAACGAAAAAATAGTACAAATAAAGTTTTATATAAATTTTGGAGGGGTGGCAAATGAATAATTTGGATGTATCTATGGGACTTATTAGGGTTACAGAGGCTGCTGCATTAAATGGGTCCAAGCTTATGGGAAGAGGAGATAAAAATGCTGCAGATCAAGAAGCTGTAAATGGAATGGAAAAAGCCTTTAATATGATGCCTATAAGAGGTAATGTTGTTATTGGAGAAGGAGAAATGGATGAAGCTCCAATGCTTTACATTGGACAAAAAGTAGGTATTGGACGTGAAGATATGCCAGAAATGGATATAGCAGTTGATCCTATAGATGGAACAGTGCTTATTGCTAAAGGATTACCAAATTCTATCGCTGTAGTTGCAATGGGACCAAAAGGAAGTTTGCTACATGCTCCAGATATGTATATGAAAAAAATAGCTGTAGGACCAGGGGCAAAGGGGGCAATTGATATAAATAAATCTCCAAAGGAGAATATTATAAATGTTGCTAAGGCATTAAATAAGGAAATAGAAGACTTAACGGTAATAGTACAAGAAAGAGAAAGACATGACTATATAGTAGAACAAGCTAGAGAAGTTGGGGCAAGGGTAAAACTATTTGGTGAAGGTGATGTAGCTGCTATACTTGCATGTGGATTTGAAAATACAGGAATAGACTTAATGATAGGAACTGGTGGAGCACCAGAAGGAGTAATTGCTGCTGCTGCTATTAAGTGTATGGGCGGAGAAATACAAGCTATATTAGAACCACATACTGAAGAAGAAGTAAGAAGATGTAAAGATATGGGTATAGAAGATATAAATAAAGTTTTAACTATGGATGATTTAGTTAAAAGTGATGATGTTTATTTTGCTGCAACAGCTCTTACTGATAGTGATTTATTAAAAGGAGTAGTTTTCTCAAAAAATGATGTTGCCACTACTCATTCAGTAGTAATGAGATCAAAAACAAGAACCATAAGATTTGTAGAAGCTGTACATTGTGCAGAAAAAAGCTGCCTTTTATAAAATTTAAATAAGTATACATAAAGCCACAAAAGGATTTATCTTATTAATATAAGGTAGATCTTTTTGTTTTCAAGTAGTAATTATAATTATTTTTATTAAAAAATGATATAATGTAAAAGATAGATAATAAATATCATTAAAGTTGATTAATTATAATTATATACGAAAAAAGGTGAAAACATGAAAATTACTGTTGAAGATATAATAAAAGATTTAGAACTTGAAATATTAGTTCAAGGAGAAAAGGATAAAGAAATAAAAACTAGTGATATAAATAGACCAGGACTTCAATTTGCTGGATTTTATAGCTACTTTGCAAATTCAAGAGTTCAGGTTATAGGTAATGCAGAATGGAGTTTCCTCAAAAATATGCCAGTAGAACTTATAAGAAAAAGAATGAAAAAATTCTTTGAATTTGACACTCCTTGTATAATTATTGCAAGAGATTTAGAACCACATCCACAACTAATAAAAAATGCTAAGTTACATAATAGATGGGTTCTAAGAAGCAAATTATTAACTACTAAAGTAGTAACTAAGTTAATGAATTATTTAGATGTAAAATTAGCACCTGAAACAAGAATGCATGGCGTTTTAGTAGATGTTTATGGAATAGGAATGCTAATAACAGGAGAAAGTGGTATAGGAAAAAGTGAAACTGCATTAGAACTTATCAAAAGAGGACATAGACTAGTTGCAGATGATGCAGTTGATATAAAAGAAATAGATGGTGTACTTAGAGGAACATCTCCATACATAACATCTGGTATGTTAGAAGTAAGAGGAATGGGAATTATAGATATACCTGCTCTTTATGGATTAAGTTCTGTACTTCAAAAGAAAACAATTCACTTAGTAATATATTTAGAACAATGGAAAGCAGATAGAAATTACGACAGACTTGGAATAGATGATGATTTCCTTGAAATTCTTAATGTACCAGTAAAGAAACTTACCGTACCTATAAGACCAGGAAGAAATTTAGCTGTAATAATAGAGGCAGCTGCAGCAAATTATAGATATGGTTTAATGTGCAGCGTATCTCCTGTGGAAACAATAAATAATAGAATGGAAAGCATGATAAGCAATGAACCAAAAAGATAAAATAAGAAGGATAATTAAGGAAGGAAGGAATACTTTAACTGAGGAATCAAAGAAGATTAAAGATGATAAGATATTTAATAAAATAATTAATAGTGAATATTATAAAAAGTCAAATGTGATTTTTTTATATGTGAGTTTTCAGGGAGAAGTTGATACTCATAAATTAATAAAGCATTCTTTAAATATTGGAAAAGTTATATGTGTACCAAAAGTAATATCTAAAAAAGAAGGTATGGAAGCTATTAAAATAAATTCGTTTAATGAATTAAAAAATGGAAAATACGATATTTTAGAACCTAAAGATATTTGCAATAAAATTTATATAAATGATATAGAACTTATACTTATGCCTGGAGTAGCCTTTGATGAGAATGGTGGACGAATTGGATATGGTGGAGGATTTTACGATAGATTTTTAAATAAAATAGATTCTAGAATTCCCAAGATAGCATTGGCTTATGATTTTCAAGTTTTTGAGAATATTCCTTGTGAAGAACATGATATTAAAGTAGATGGAATAATAACAGATTTATAAGATAATACTAATAAAAAATGTAACCTTATACAAGGATGATGTATGGTGCAAGTTATAGATATAATAAATGATTTTAGCAATTGTAATGATAATTGGAAAGTTGGAAAAAGTAATTACTGGATATTGGCTAATGAAGAAGAATTAAAACAAATACAAAGTAAAATTGCCCTAGAGAATAATTCTATAGAATTTAATGAAGTATTAAAAGAAAATTCATCTAAAATAATTTTTTTTGATGGGTATATGTTTTTAAGATTTAATATATTAGCATACAGAAATGAAATGATCAAAGTTAGAGAGCTAGATATATATTTAAGTAGAGATTATATAATAACTGTTTATAATAATAATATAACAGTTATAAGAGAACTTATTGAGGATATAAAGAGCTTAAAAAATTGCTTTACTCTGAAAAACAATCCCAAACCTTCTATGATACTTTACTATATTTTAGATAGGATGATTCTTAAAAACTATGACATAATGGGTACTATAGAAGAAAAGGCAGATAAAATAGAAATGGAAATACTAAAAAATCCATCTAGAAAGCAAGCAGATGAACTTATACACTTGAGACGTCAATTATATAGAGTGCGGAAGTTTTTAAATCCAATGAGGTATATAGGAGATACTTTAATAAGTAATGATAATTTAGTTATTGATGAGGATGATATAAAATATTTTAAAGATATTAATGCAAAAATAAATAAACTAATGAATAATTTAGAAAGCTTAGTGCAAAATTTAGCTTTAGTAAGAGAAGCGTTTGAATCTGAAATTTCTAATAAAACTAATGATTTCATGAAGGTATTTACAATAATAACCAGTATATTTTTGCCTCTAGAACTTATAAGTGGACTTCAGGGAATGAATTTTACTAAGATGCCTTTTAGTAGTTCAGTGTATGGATATTATTATACATTAGTTATAATGGTGATAATAACGTGTGTTCTTATAAGTATTTTTAAAATAAAAAAATGGTTATAAAAACTTTTAAATATATATTTTGTGATATAATGAAAAATGATGGTAAATAAGAATGTTTAACTATAAAAATTTATAATAAGGGGGACTCACGATGACAGAAAAAAAAGCAAAACTAGAAAAAAACTATGAATATGCATGGGATAAATATTCAGAAGAAGAATTAAAAGAAGTATTTTTACTAAATGAAAGATACATAAATTTCATGTCAATTTGTAAAACTGAAAGAGAATGTGTTCATGAATTTATAAAGATAGCAGAAGATAATGGATATAAAAATATTAATGATGTAATAGCAGAAAATGGTAAATTAAATCCAGGGGATAAGGTTTATGCGAATAATATGGGAAAAACCTTAGCTATGTTTGTAATCGGAAATGAACCTTTTGAAAAAGGATTAAGTATATTAGGAGCTCATGTAGATTCACCTAGACTTGATTTAAAACAAAATCCATTATATGAAGATACTGATTTGGCATTATTTGATACTCATTATTATGGGGGAATAAAAAAATATCAATGGGTTACATTACCATTAGCAATTCATGGAGTTGTTGCTAAGAAAAATGGAGAAGTTGTTAAGGTAGTAATAGGGGAAGATGAGAATGATCCTGTAGTTGGAATCTCAGATCTTTTAATTCACTTAGCTGGCAATCAAATGGATAAAAAGTTGGCTAAAGGAGTAGAAGGTGAAGATTTAAATATATTAATTGGAAGTATGCCAATTAAAGATAAAGAAGCTAAAAATAGAGTCAAACAAAACATATTAAGATTACTAAATGATAAATATGGAATAGATGAAGAAGATTTTGTATCAGCGGAATTAGAAGTAGTTCCAGCTGGACGTGCAAGACATTATGGATTAGACAAGAGTATGGTTATGGCTTATGGTCATGATGATAGAGTGTGTGCTTATACTTCTTTTGAAGCTATATTAAAAGTTGAAAATCCATCAAAAACTTGTGTAGCATTATTAGTTGACAAAGAAGAAATAGGAAGTGTTGGAGCTACAGGAATGCATTCAAAATTCTTTGAAAATGTTGTAGCGGAAGTTATGAATCTTTTAGGAGATTATAATGAATTAAAATTAAGAAGAACTCTTACAAATTCAAAAATGTTATCATCTGATGTAAGTGCTGCATTTGATCCAAATTATCCATCAGTAATGGAGAAAAGAAATTGTGCATACTTTGGTAAAGGAGTTGTATTTAATAAATATACAGGTGCCAGAGGAAAATCAGGCTCAAATGATGCAAGTGCAGAATATATGGGAGAAATAAGAGAAATTATGGAAAAACATAATGTATCATGGCAAACTGCTGAACTTGGAAAAGTTGATGAAGGTGGCGGTGGTACTATAGCATACATTCTTGCTGAATATGGAATGAATGTTATAGATTGCGGAGTTGCTGTTCAAAATATGCATGCTCCATGGGAAGTTGTATCTAAAGCAGATGTTTATGAAACTATGAGAGCTTATTGTGCATTTTTACAAGAAGCATAATAAATTTAAAAATAAAAGGCATAAATAATATGCCTTTTATTTTATATATAAACTAACTTGAGTTATTATTAGAAATATGTAATTCTAATTATAAATTTAAAAGATTTAAAAAATTTTCAAGGTTATTTTTAGTTAAAAATGCATCGCCGATATAACCATGTTTTGTATCTGTTTTTCCAAGACCATGGTAATCTGAACCACCAGAAATATTTTTATTAAAACTTTTTGCTAACTTAATAAATTTTTCTGTTTCACCTAGTTTATTTAGAGGATATATGGCTTCAATGCAATCAAAATCATATTTTAGAAGTTCATCTATGGGGGTTTTTTTTATAAGTGTAGGGTGGGCAAGTGATGTAATTGCATTAGCAGATTTTAAAATTTTAATGCCTTCTTCTATAGAAATTTCTTTGTTAGGAACATAAGCTGGACTATCATTTCCAATCATATTATCGAATATAAAATCAAAATCATAAGGATACCCAGCTTGAACAATTGCTTTTGCTATATGAGGTCTTGCAATTACTCCCTTATTACTTTTAAGTATTTTCTCAAAGTCTAATTTAATATTAAAAAATTTATATAAATTATCTAAAATTTTACTAGCTCTTTTTATTCTGTAGTCTTGTATGTCTTTTAAATAATTTTGAAAAAACTCATTTTGATAAGAATTATCTTTAAAATATCCAAGTATATGAATACTTTCATTATTATATCGTGTTGAAAGTTCTATGCCAGGGAGTACTTTAACACCAATTTCTTTACCAGTAGATATGCCCTCTTTTAATCCAAATGTATTATCATGATCTGTAATTGCTATAATATCAAAAGCTTGTTTCTTGGCTAAATTAACAAGTTCAGAGGGAGATAATTTTCCATCAGATGCTGTTGTGTGTAAATGAAAATCGCCTTTTTTATACATAAAATTCACCTCTAATTAAAAAATAAACAACTTAATAGTAAGTATATACTTAAGTATATATTATTATAAAGAAATAATAAGGTAATTTCAAAAGTTATATATTTTTTAGAGGGAATTTTGGTAGAATATATAATATATAGATTTAAACAAGGAGGTATATAGATGGAGTTTCAATTAAACAATGAATATCATGGATTTAAGTTTATAGAAGAAAAAGAAGTAAAAGATATAAATTCGAAAGTGAGAATATTTTATCATGAAAAAAGTGGTGCAAAACTTTTAAATTTAGAAAATGACGATGACAACAAAGTTTTTGCAATAGGTTTTAGAACTCCCCCAAGTGATAGTACAGGTGTTCCCCATATTATGGAACATTCAGTTCTTTGTGGATCCAGAAAGTTTCCTATAAAAGATCCATTTGTAGAACTTGCTAAAGGATCATTAAATACATTTTTGAATGCGATGACATTTCCTGATAAAACAATATATCCAGTTGCAAGTAGAAATGAAAAGGACTTTTTTAATTTAATGGATGTATATTTAGATGCAGTATTTTATCCTAATATATATAAGTATCCAGAAATATTTATGCAAGAAGGATGGCATTATGAACTTGACAATAAAGAAGATGAAATTACTTATAAGGGAGTAGTTTATAATGAGATGAAGGGAGCATTTTCATCTCCGGAAGATATTTTATTTAGAAAAATACAAGAAACGTTATTTCCAGATACTACTTATGGTGTAGAATCAGGTGGAGATCCAGAAGTTATTCCAGAGCTTACACAGGAGCAATTTTTAGATTTCCATAAAAAGTTCTATCATCCATCAAACAGTTATATATACTTGTATGGTAATGGGGATTTAGATAAAGAACTTAAATTTATAAATGATGAATACTTGAATAATTTTGAAAAAATAGATGTAGATTCTAAAATAGAAGTTCAAAGTTCATTTGGTGGAATTAAAGAATTTACTTATGATTATCCTGTAGCAGAAGGTGATGAAGGAAATGATAAAAGTTTCTTTAGTTTAAACTTCGTTTTAGAGGACAGCACTCCAGAAACTTCATTAGCTTTTGAAATTTTAGAATATTTATTATTGGAAACACCAGCTGCACCACTTAAAAAAGCTCTTATACAAAGTGGAATAGGAAAAGATGTTTATGGATATTTTGATTCAGGAATACTTCAACCTGTATTTAGTATAGTAGTTAAAAATGCTCATGAATCTAAAAAAGAAGAATTCAGAAATATAGTATTTAATACACTAAAAGACCTTGTTTCAAATGGAATAGATAAGAATCTAATAGAAGCTTGTATAAATATAAAAGAATTTAAATTAAGAGAAATGGATACAAGAAGTTATCCAAAGGGATTAATTTATTATACTAAAGCAATGGATAGCTGGCTATACGATAAGAAACCATATATTTATTTGGAGTATGAAGATGCACTTAAAGAGGTAAAGAAAGCACTTACTTCAAAATATTTTGAGAATCTAATAGAAGAACATTTAATAAATACAGAACATGCATCAGTATTAATGTTAAATCCTAAAGCAGGTCTTTCGGAATCAAAGGATGAGGAACTAAGAAAGAAATTAAGTGAATATAAAGCATCACTTTCAGATAAACAATTAGAGGATTTAGTAAATGAAACTAAGGCTTTAAAGGAAAGACAAATGAGCGGTGAGAAAAAAGAGGATTTAGAGAAGATACCACTACTTTCATTAGAAGATATAGATAGAAAAGCTGAAGAATTTTCACTAGAAGAAAAAAATATTGAAGAGAATAAAGTTTTATTCCAACCTATGTTTACTAATAAAATAGCTTATATAAAACTTATATTTGACACTAAAACTATAAAAGAGGAACTTATTCCTTATTTATCACTTTTAGCAGGAATAATTGGCAAAATAGATACAGAGAAATATACTTATGGAGACTTATCTAATGAAGTTAATATATATACTGGTGGAATAAGTTATGCTCCAGTTACATTTGTACAAAATAATACTAAAGATGAATTTAAGCCTAAGTTTGTTGTAAAATCAAAGGCTATAATTGATAAAGTTCCTAAGTTATTTGAAATAGTAGAGGAAATTTTACTTAATACTAAATTAGATGATAAAGATAGATTAAAAGAAATAATAAGGGAAATGAAATCACGTTTAGATATGGCTATGTTTGATTCAGGTCATATTGTTGCAGCAAATAGATTGCTTTCATATTTTTCTAATATATCACAATACGAAGAAAAAATTTCAGGATTAGAGTTTTATAAATTTGTAGAGGATATAGAAGAAAACTTTGATTCTAAATATAAAGAAATAATAGAAAGACTAAAGGAAGTTCAAAAAACAGTATTTAATAGAAATAATATAATTTTAAATGTTGCAGTGGAAGAAGAAAATTACGAAAAAGTAGAAAAAGATCTAAAGAATTTTGTGTTAAAGCTTAATAATGAAAAGCTTCCTTCTTATGAATATAAATTTGAATCTAATAAAAAGAATGAAGGATTATTAACTCAAGGTAATGTTCAATATGTAATGAAGGGATATAACTATAAGGATTTAGGATATTCTTATAAAGGAAGTATGCAAGTGTTAAAAGTAATAGAAAGCCTAGACTATTTATGGAATAACGTACGTGTTATTGGGGGAGCTTATGGAGCTTTTGCAAGTTTCGGTAGAAGCGGAAATATGTTCTTTGGATCATATAGAGATCCTAATATAAAAGAAACTTTAAGTGTATATGATAAAGCTTATGAATATTTAAAAAACTTTGATGGAGATAATAGAGAAATGACAAAATATATTATAGGAACAATAAGCTCACTTGATACTCCATTAACGCCTTCATTAAAATCAGAAAGAACAATATCTTACTATTTGTGCAATATAACTAAAGAGGATATCCAAAAAGAAAGAGATGAGGTCTTAAATTGTACAAAAGAAGACATAAGAGAATTTGCAGGTATGATTAAAGATTGCATGGATAAAAATTATATATGTGTACTTGGTAATTCTATAAAAATAAAAGAAAACAAGGAACTATTTAGTGAACTTGTAGATGTATTTAAATAATAAGAGCAAAGTTAAAAACCACCCTATTTAATTTATATAATAGAGTGGTTTTTATAGTTCTTATTTTTTTATGTTATTTTGATTTTTGAAAAAAGCGCTTTTACAAACATTATATATACTAAATCTATAAGGTATATTTATTGTACTTATGTAATCCATAGGAAAATCACCATCCCAAGGCTGCACAGATAGATATTCATGACTATAAACATTCATAACATATTTTTTAGAGTTTTCAGGAAATGAGAAGAATATTTTATAGATAGGTTTTTCATTAAAAGATGATGAAGGAGTTACAAAGTTAGGCTTTTTAAGTTCTTTTAAGAAGCTAAAGATTATTTTTATGTCTTCATCTGAAATATCTTGAGTTTTATAGTAGTTTGTATCTAAAATTTTAACTTGATGTTTTTGATTAAGATTTAAATTTTTAGTAAGTAAATTTGTATAATAAAAATTAGTAGGTTTTTTTCTAGTTAAATATGTTTTCCCGCACATTACTATACAGGAAATCAATACTAATACAATAAATATAAAACTTCCTTTTTTCAAAACCTGCTCACCTCTTTTCTAGTTATATAAATAAAAGTATGATTAGTTTTAATATAATATTACAAAATAAAAAGAGCCAGGATTAAATTCCTGACTCTTCAAATAGTTTATCACCAAAATTATCATCTGAATATGCTTTATTATTAAGAGTAAGATATGAAACTATAAATGTTATTAAAGTAGGTATAACCCACATAAATCCCAAATTAGATAATGGAATTAAATTGAAAATATTTTTTATGAAATAAATATTAGGATTTATAGAATTTATAGTACTCAATACGGAAAATAATAAAGTTACATAAACAGTTATAGATATAATATTGTTATTTTTAACTATATTACCTAAAAGATTTAATAATATAATTACAATTATAACAGGATATAAAATATCTAAAACTGGTGATGCAAAAGCTACTATTTTATCAACACCATTAAGTGCTAGTATCATACTTATTATAGAAATTGCTATAGCATTAAATTTGTATGGTAGTTTTCCATTTGAAAGTCTTGTAAAGAATTCTGATGCTGTAGCAGTAAGCCCTATGGATGTTGTCAAACAAGCTAGTCCAACAGATATACTAAGAGTAATTGTTCCAAAGGAACCTAGAATATTTTTAGCTATTTCAGTAATTAACTGAGTTTTAGTTATATCTTGTCCAAATAATGTAGTAGTTTGTGATCCAAGATACAAAAGTCCTCCATATATAAAACTAAGTCCAATAACTGCAACTATACTAGAATATACAGTTGTTTTTAATATGCTGTTAGAGGAAGTGTATCCTTTATTTTTTACAGAAGTTATTATTATAGATGCAAAAATTACTGCTGCCATAGCATCCATAGTTTGATATCCTTGAAGTAATGATCCAGAAAACAAGTTATTAAAATTAGTGTTTGTAATTGGACCTATTGGAGAAATTATACCTTTAACTATTATTAAAGATAACATAAGCATTAAAATAGGTGTTAAGAATTTTCCTATATTATCCACTATAGAACTTGGATTCAATACAAATGCAAGTGTAACGATGAAATAAATCAAAATTATTATAAATGGTTTCACTGATGGAAATAATGGATGAAAACTAAGCTCAAAAGTTGTAGCTGCAGTTCTAGGTATGGCAACCATAGGTCCTATAGCTAGAATTAGGGCTGTAGTAGTTATTATTGAAAACTTTTTTCCAACCTTATTAGCCATCAATTCAAAATTTCCACCACTTTTTATACAAGATAATATACCTATAAGAGGAAGTCCAACACCAGTTATTAAAAATCCTATTATTGATAATAAAAATCCTGATCCAGTTTGTCGTCCTAGTGCAGGAGGAAATATTAAATTGCCTGCCCCAAAAAACATAGCGAAAAGTGCAAAACCAATCACTAGATAGTCTTTTATTCTTTTGTTCATAAAAGTCCTCCTTAAAAAATATATATTTATGATAATACCATAAATATATATTTAATACTAATATATATTTTATACATGTAACCATTTAATAGAATTTTTAATAATATAGAATTATGGATTTATATAGAGTATATAAGTCTAATAAATATATTAAATAGGTAATTTTGATTAGGAGGATACGATATAGTTATGAGTCAAATAAATGAAGATAAATATGTTTTAGGACAATCTACAACAGGTACAGTTTCATCAAGTAATGAGGAAATACAATTAAATTTAGGTCTTAATCCAAATACTGCAAGTGTTTCAGGGGGAAATATAACAGGTACAGTAACAAGTGGAGGAAATCCCGTTCCAGGTGCTTATGTTAAATTGATGTCTTCAAACTATAAACCAGTAATGCATGCCATTACTGATAGTCAAGGACAATATTCGTTAACAAATGTTCCTGTGGGATCTTATACAATTTTCGCTATTGCTCCAAATATGCAATTAGAACAAGGAACACCAGTAACAGTTGAACAATTTGGAAATTATTCTCAAAACCTTACTTTAACAAAAAATCCTAATACTTCATTAGGAGTAATTACAGGTGATTTAACTAATCAAACTACAGGAGCAGCAATTAGTGGTGCTGTTGTGTCACTTTTTACAAGTCCAGGAAAGGTTTTAACTGCAGTCACTTATTCTAATGCTAATGGACAATATGCATTTAGAACAATTCAACCAGGAAGTTATAATATACAAATTTCTGCACTTGGATATAGTCCAGTAACAAAATCCGTTACAGTTGCATCTAATGGAGGAATTCAAAATATTAATCAATCTTTAACTGCAACGCCAAGTAGTTCTAATGGAACTGTATCTGGAATAATTACAGATACATCTACTAATAAGCCAATACCAAATGCGGATGTAATATTATATAGTGAAGATAGTTCTGGTAATTTAACACCATTAGCATTTACTAATGCAAATGCAAATGGTGTTTACTTGTTTGGAAATGTAGCTCCTGGAAAATATAAGGTTAAATCTAATATTGTTCAATCAGTGACTGTAAAATAATTTTAAATAGTACAAGCATATAATAATTGAGATATAAAAAATAATCATTAAAAATATTAATGATTAAGTGTAATAAATAAGGGGATAGATAGTGTAGAAATTTTACAATGTGTACAATAATGGAGGTAGAGTTAAATAATGGCACAAGTAATTGAAGATAAGTATATTTTAGGACAATCAACTTCAGCACAAATACAGAGTGCTGGTGAAGAAGTGAATTTAGATTTGATACTTCAACCCAATAGTAACACTGCTACAGGTGGTACTATAACAGGAACCCTAACAAATACCAATGGTAATACGCCTATTTCGGGGGCTTATGTAAAACTTATGTCAACATCGTATGTACCAATTATGCATGCAATAACAGATTCTAATGGAAATTATTCTCTCACAAATGTACCAGCAGGGACGTATTATATATTTTCCGCTGCTCCTAATATGTCCTTAGGTGCAGGAACACAAATAGTGGTTAGTAATTTTGGAGTTTATACACAACCACTTACGTTAACACAAAATCCTAATGCTCTTCTAGGAGTAATTGCAGGTATAGTTACTAATGAAACAACAGGTGATCCTATTGCAAATGCAATGGTATCATTAAGTCAGGCAGGTTCAACTGGATCATCTCAAATAGGTGTAACTTATACAAATCAATATGGTCAGTATACTTTCCGTGAAGTGCCAATTGGCCAATATTCAGTAACTATAAGTAATACAGGATATCAAACACTAACAACTTCAGTTCAAATATCAAAAGCAAGTCAAATAGTTCCTTTAAAACAACAGTTAATACCAACGTCGCCAGCATCAGCAGATTCAGGAACTGTATCAGGAGTTATTACAGACAGTACAAAAGCACCTGTAGCCAATGCTGATGTAATATTATATAGCGTTACTCCAGGTTCAGGAGGCTCTAATACGTTAACACCAGTTGCATATACTCAGACAAATAGTAATGGAGTTTATTTATTTGGAGGATTGCCTACTGGAAGTTATATTGTTAAAGCAAATGAAGTTGAGCTTGTAAATGTAACAGTTTAAAGTTTATAATTAAGCCAAAGGTGATCTGAAAATGGATATACTTTTAGATAAATATATTCTTGGTGAGTCTAATAGCAAAATTATAAATAGTTTTGATAACCAAAGGAATATTGATTTGATTTTAAAACGTAATAATAGGTTTCCTTTTGGACCTAGATATGTTTCTTTTACTGTGGCAAGTGAAGGGATACAGCCGCCTATTAAGGTATCACCTTTAGACGGTATATTAGGTGATGGGGCAACCGAATATGAAAATACAAGGTATGTTAAAGGATTAGGAAAGGTTACAGTAACTATATATGTGGAAATAGCTGGAAAATATAATTTAGATATAGATTATTTAGCTGGAGATGGTGTTGCAGAAATTTTAATAAATGTTAATAATTCAAGTAATTCAATAGAATGTATTTGTTATGGAACTTATAATTGGAATTTATCTAGTGCTAATGTTGTTAAAACTGAAGTTAATTTAGTAAGCGGAAAAAATATAATTGAATTATCTGCAAAACAGGGACAATCTGCTCCTTGGATAGGTAATATGGAATTTTTAATTGAGGAGTCTCCATTTTCTACTGAATTTGATGCAAATATAGGAGAAATTAAATCTCCTGCATTTAAATTACCAGATGGATTTGTAGGGGGAATTGGGTTTGATGGTGGAGAACTAATAGAAAACGTAAATGTACCACAAACAGGAGTTTATAGTTGCAACATTGTATATCTTGCTGGTGGGGAAGAAAGAACCATGGATATGGACATTAACGGGAAATGGACAGGTATAACGTATAATTTTCCCAAACCATCTGAGTGGTGGGAAGCACAGGTCGCAACTTTTGATGTTAATTTACAAAAAGGAGTAAATAATATTAGATTTTACTCGAGAAATAGAAATTTAGCACCGTGGATAGGACCT
This sequence comes from Clostridium massiliodielmoense, assembly GCF_900176615.1. Taxonomy (GTDB): domain Bacteria; phylum Bacillota; class Clostridia; order Clostridiales; family Clostridiaceae; genus Clostridium_H; species Clostridium_H massiliodielmoense. Next base: position 974,029 of record NZ_FXLO01000009.1, on the reverse strand, counting down.
CTTTCGTTTACTAGAAAGTATTTTTCAAATACAGTATTAGCGGTAGACACTATAATAGAAGGTACAGCAGTAATAATACAAAATTCAGTTGCAAATTCTGGTTATGGGCTTGGAAGTCTAAAATTTAACATTAATATACCTGATACTAATCAGTATAGTTTTATTATAGAATATTATTCGCGGGGAAGACCAAGTACAGCCATTTTATACACAAATGGGGAATATACTAAGGAACTTAGCTTTGAGGCTACTTCAGATGATTATGAATTTAAATTTAAAATTTTAAGTTTAAATTTAAAAAAGGGAATAAATGAAATGCTAATATATTAAATTAAAGTAGGGAATTCTAGTAAAGAAATAAATATTTAAGGAGGAACCTACTTTGAAAAATAGTAAGAATGAAAAATCTAGAGTTATTTCAGAAAAAATAGAAAGAGAGTACAACAAAGTTAATATGAAAGAAACTAAAGATCTTCAGATGACAGATGCAGATAAAAAAAGAAGAAATGGTAAGGGAAGTTATATAAATCAATTCAGATAACTTAAGATAAAATTAATACTGATAATTAAAAGCGGTAATAAAAAATATTACCGCTTTTTTGTGTTCAATAAGAATGAGAGATAGGTACAAAAATGATGTATATATGTGTGTATAATTATGAACTATTATAAGTGTACAACCATATTATGAGTAGTGGGAAAGAATATATAAACTAGATTTTATTAAGGATGTGAATTTTATGAAGTTAGAGGAGAAACAAAAATGGTATATGACTGAAAGATGGAAGGATTGCATATGCAATTGTGAAAATTACAATTGGAATGATAACTTCATATGGGGAGACAGCTGTGAATATAATGATGGATTTCAGTGGGGATGCGATGATGATTGGAATTTAGTACATTCAAATTGTGAGATTGATGATTGTGAGGTGGAAGAAAATATAGGAGATGGTTGTTATTTAGAAGATGGAACAGAAATAGAGGAAGATACAGAAATAGAAGAAGATTATGAAGAAGATATTCAATATGTACAAGGTCCTCAGGAGCAGCAACCACTAGCATCTCAATGGATAAATGATACATGTGTAGAACCAATGAAACATGTATTAGAACAATTAATGGAAAATGATGTAGCAGACTTGGAAGTAGGAATAGAAAAGCAAGGAACAATATTAAATTGTAGGATAGTTTCAATAGAAAAATCCGTCGTAAAATTCCAAACCTCAGAGAATTATGTACTAGTTCCTATATATCAAATTGTAGGAATTTATACAAATTCAATAAAGAATATTACTTTAATGTCAGTTGAAGAATCAGACAATGATATAGACTGTCATTGCTGTGAAGGAGATCTAAGAGAATGTCTTTCTAGTGAAACTGGAAAAATGGTTAGAGTAAATACACATTCAGGAGATGAATTATTTAGAACTTTAACTGGAAATATAACTAGAATTGGAAAAGGAATAGTAGTGCTAAATGAAAAACTAATTTTAACTACAACAAAAATAGTATCAGTTGAAGAAGACTTAGATTAGACTGTATGTAAAAGATAATTATATAATTTGTTTATTTTAAGGTTGTTGATAAATATAATATCAGCAACCTTTTTCATTAGTTTATTTATAACATTACTAGGAGTATAATAATTGTATTATAAAATGGGGGGTATTTATTAATGAAGCAAAATAGAGTAAATAAAATTATACAAAATATGAATAATAATAATTTGAAACAAATACTTGTAACATCAACAGCATCTATATTTTATTTAACTGGAAAATGGATAGAACCGGGGGAAAGGATGATTGCTTTATACATAAAGAGTAATGGAAAGATAAAGTTTTTTGTTAATGCACTTTTCCCAATAGAAGAAGATTTAGGAATTGATATGGAAGTATACAGTGATTCAGAAGATCCAATAGAAAGATTACTTCCTTTTATAAATGAAAACGAAGTTTTAGGTATAGATAAGGAATGGCCTTCACATTTTTTAATTAATCTTATGAACAAAAATAGTAAGTTGAAATTTAAAAATGGTTCATCTGTAGTAGATGAAGCTAGAGTAGTAAAAGATGATGAAGAAATTGAACTTATGGTACAAGCGTCAAAAGTAAATGATAAAGCTATGGAACAACTAATAAAAAATGTTATACCAAAGAATATTACGGAAAATAAAGCTTGTAAATTACTGGGGGATATATATGAGGAATATGGAACTCATGAATTTTCTTTCTATCCTCTTATAGCTTATGGTAAAAATGCAGCAGAACCTCATCATTCTTCAGATGATAGTAAATTAAAAGTTGGGGATAGTATAATACTTGATATAGGAGGAAAAACTAATTTTTATTGTTCAGACATGACTAGAACGGTGTTTTTCGGTAAACCTAAAGAAGAATATATAAAAATTTATAATATTGTTTTAGAAGCTAATTTAAAAGCTATTGAGGCAGTAAAACCAGGTGTTAGATTTTGTGATGTTGATAAAGCAGCAAGGGATGTAATAACTAAAGCTGGATATGGTGAGCATTTTACTCATAGAACTGGACATAATGCAGGAATAGATGTTCATGAATTTCCAGGTGTAGGAGCTAATAATGAAATGATTATAAAAGAAGGAATGATTTTTTCAATAGAACCGGGAATATATATACAAGGAAAAGTAGGAGTTAGAATAGAAGATTTGGTATTGGTAACAAAGGATGGATGTAAGGTATTAAATGGTTATTCAAAAGAACTTCAAATAATTGAATAATTAATTATAAAAAAATGCAGCCTAGGGGTTGCATTTTTTTATCTATATATCACCAAATTGCGACAAAAAACATACTATAAGCTGAGGAGGAAAATCAATGAATATTTTTTCTTTGATTGTAGTTGCTATAGTAGGAGAGGCTGTTTGGGAAAATCTTAAGATGCTTTGGCAAAAAGGAAAAATTTGTGTTGATAGGTTAGGTGCTTTAGTAATTAGTATAGTGCTTGCATTAGACACAGGAATAGATATATTATCTCTAGCTGGAGTGCCAACGAGAATACCTTATGTTGGGATTATTCTTACTGGAATTGTGATTTCAAGAGGAGCAAATTTTACTCACGATATAGTGTCAGCAATAAACAATGTATATCAAAATTCAAAAAACACATCAAATCTAGAAGAAAATAAAAATAAAATAGATAAAAGTGATTAAAGATATAATGTTAATAAAATAAAGTTATTATGCCAAGTTAAATACTTGGCTTTTTTATAATAAAAAATTACATAAAAATATTAAAAAAATCAATACTACATAATGAGGTGATAAAAGTGGATGAGAGCACAAAAAAGAAAATAGATCATATGGAAAAAGATATAAAAAAACTAAAAGAACAAGTTGAAAATATAAAAAGCAAGGAAGATTTTACAGGTAACGTAGTTTTTAAGGAACCAATAAAAAATTATTATAACAGATAAAATCAAAAATAAAGTATTATTAAAAAATTACCTTTTAAAGTTAATATTTTAATAATACTTTTAAATTTGTATATTTTACATTATACTATGTAGTAAATTATTTTTGACAAGCTTTTTTTTCTTTCAATTGCTCAACAGATAGGTAATTAAACTCAGTATTTTCCTGTAAAATTACTTTAATGTCTTGAAGTTCTCTGAAAATTTTTTCTAATAATATCTTTTCATCATTAGTCATAATTATAAATCCTCCATTAATATTAAAAAATTAAAATCACTTCAACTCAATTATAGTACTGAAATGACCAAAATAATACAGGTTATAAAATCAATATAATGAAAAAAATGAAAATAGTTTAATGAAATATCCTAGTATAAAATTATTGTGTAGATAATATTATTTATGTTATACTCTTCTTTACTGTCTAAAAAAGGAGTGAGGAAGAGCATGAAGATAAATAAAAAACTTATATTTTCAAAAACTATTTTATTTATATTTATAGTGTGTTTTATAATTATATTTCAAAAAATATTTGGAGTGAAAAATACTCTTATTGGAGTAACAATAATAACAGCAGCACTAATGTTATTAGAAGAAGATTTGACTATAGAACCTTTTAAGTATTTCACATATTTAATAATAATTAATTTATTACTTGGAGTATTTTCATTTATTGCAAGTAAAAACTTATGGATAGGGATTCCTGTAAACTTTATAGCAATGTTTACTATAGGATTTTTATTCTGTTATGATTTAAAAACTAATCTTTATGTACCCTTTGGACTTCAGTATTTATTTATGTTAAGCATGCCAGTTAATAACAACCAAATTGCAGTTAGATTAATATCTCTAGCAGTTGGAACTGTTTTTATTGTGCTTGTACAACTTATATGTAATAAGCATAAGTTAGTAAAATCAGCAAATAAAATTGTTGAAAATATATTTACAGAGTTGATTAATAAAAGTCAGTTATTAATAGATGAAAAGAACTGTAAGAACATAGATATTAATATTGAAAAAGAAATAAATCAAATAAAAAAGTTAATATATAGTAAGCGAAAAGACTGGTTTTATCTAACAGAAGGTGGACGAATAAATCTTAATATAGCATTTATACTACAAAGCATAAATTTATATATGAATGATTTATATAAGGATTATAATGAAAGTCATTATGAAGAAATTTTAAAAGATGTACAAGATAAACTTATAATATTATATAAAAGTAGAGAAAATACAAAGGCATTAAATAATATTAAAAAAGAAATAATGGAATGTGTAAATAAGGAGAACGGAAAAAGTAATTCTAGTTTACAAAGAATACTAGTGAATCTAGAGATTTTATGTAGTTATTTTATACAATTAAATACCTTAGAAAATCATGATCATATAAATAAAACTTATCCTATACCACATGATTTTAATATAATAAATATATTAAAAAGAAATTTTAAAGCTAGTTCTTTGAGATTTGCCTATGCAGTAAGGGTTGCTTTATGTGCTACTATATCTATATTTATAATGGATTATTTTAAAATATATGAAACAAGATGGATGGCATATACAGTTTTTGCAATAGTACAACCATATGCAGAAAATTCACAAGTTAAATCTTATAATAGAATGAAGGGGACATTAATTGGTGGAGTAATATTTGTTATATTATTCACTATAATTAAAAATCCACTTATAAGATCTGTAATTGTTATAGGCGCCGGATATATAGATAGTTATAACACAAAATATGATAAAAAGATGATCTGCGTTACAATATCTGCCCTTGGAACAGCATCCATAACATCTAGTGTAGGAGCAGTATTTTTGTATAGAATGTTATTTGTAATTTTAGGGTTAGTTTTAGCCTTACTTGTAAACAAGTTTATATTACCTTATACACTAAAAGATTCTAGTAAAGACTTAATTAATATGGGAAATTGTACAACGGACAAACTAATAGAAGAGGCTAAATTATATATATCAGAGAAAAATAATAATCACGTTATAGAAAATTTATTTATAATATCATCTCTTGTAGAGGAAAAATTTAACAATCTTCATAGTCATATTCAAAGTTATGAACAAGCTTTGAAAGATAAGAAAAAAGTAATAGCTAATATATATGAAATGTATATTTGGGCTGAAAATGATAAAATTCTATGTAGTAGATTTAGAGAAAATTTAAACGAGATAAAATATGATAAAAATCAAGTTATGGTATAAAATATAAATACATCTTGCTATAAAATTTATTTATTAAAAGAAAGAACTATAAACTATTTGTTTTAAAAGAAAAAATTTATATTTGTATATAGAATAAGTTTAATATTATAATAAATTTAGAAAATTATATTTAAAATAAAACTAGAATTTAGGACGAGGGGTATAAAAATGACAAAAGTATCAGAATATCATAGTCAAGGATATAATTGTGCAGAATCTATAGTAAAGGCATTTAATGATGAAAACAATACAAACATACCAGTTTCAGTTGCCACTCCTTTTGGTGGTGGAATGGCTGTAGGGGGTACTTGTGGAGCTATTACAGGTGCGCTTATAGCATTAGGTTCATTAAAAGGTAGGGAAGAAGCTACCGATGCAAATAATTCAAGAATGTATACTAGAGATTTAGTAAGTAGAGTAAAAGAAAAGTATGGAACACTTGAATGTATAGAATTAAAGAAAAAAGGTGTAACTTGTAGAGAAATCATCGAGTATGCATATAGCATTTTAAAAGAAAGTGTAGAAGAAGTTTAATATAAATATATAAAGTTAAAAGGCTTATAGCTTGTTTCTATTTTTTATAGCATTCAGGTTATGAGCTTTTATTTATGCAATCTTGAAAAGTTGATTTCATACATATTATTAAATGAACTATAGAAATTAATTGTATAATATTATACAATTAAACTTAAAATATTGGATATAGGAGAATAGTATGGATAAAGCTAATATTATTAGTATTATTGTTGGAATAGTATTTTTTATAGTGATTATAGATCAAGTTAAATTACTAAAAGATACTGTAGTTTTTGCAAAAAAATCAATGTCAGAAATAGTAGTTTCTATTTTAGGTTACGTTATAATTATTGCAATTACAGTTATTTATGGAAATTCCATTTATGATTATATGCTTGGGATTATCGGAGGAATCATTATACCCATTATGACCATAAAGACTGGAATAAGTTCTAAAGGAATAAATTTCATAAGTAGAGGTAAGGGATTTGCAACTTGGGACAAACTAAAAGATGTGAGAGTATATTTAAAAGATGATATAAATATAAAATTTGTAGCAAATGGATATGATGGTGATTTATGCTTTAGATACAAGGAGTATGAAAAGGTTATGAAATTATTATTAGAGTATTTATCAGAAAGTGATGTTAAAGTAATAAAGTAAAAGAAAATTATAAATTAATGAAGATTATATAAGTAATCTAATTAAATAAATTTTTAAATTATAAAAATTAAAGAGTTATGGGAGATGAGAATCTGGAATTATAAGTTTAGTACTTATTTTATGTATTATATTAAATAGTAATATTAATAAGTTGCAACGTAATCAAGAAGAAATAGAATTAAAATTAAATAGTATTATTGATTATTTTGGAATAGATGTACCAGATAAATATAAAGAAAAAATAAGTTGTGAACTTAAAGATCAGTTAATAAAACTTATTAAAGCAGGTCAAAAAGTTAAAACGATAAAAAAACTAAGGGATGTTACTGGTATGTATTTAAAAAAAGCAAAAGAGTATGTGGATAGTTTAGATGTTAAGTAAAAAGGACTTTGGAATTAATCCAAAGTCCTTTTGCCATATATACTCTTGGTGCCGAAGGCGGGATTCGTTTTATATAAAACTCAATAAATAACAAAATATACTGTAAACCTTGATAATAATGGGTTTTATCAATATTTAACTTTGCTTATAATTCAATTAAAATCATGCAAATTTTATTGGGTTGTGTTATTCTATTGTGTTATTTAAGGAGAATAACACATTTATTTTTTCAGCAGCCTTGTTTTTCTCTTCAGGCATAACGTGAGTGTAAATATTCATAGTGGTTGTAATATCACTATGTCCCATTAAAGTTTGAACTGTTTTAATGGGAACACCAGCTTCAAATAATCTAGTTGCATATGTATGCCTTAGTGAATGAAATTTAATATCTTTTAATCCAGCCTTTTTTAAAACAGATTTAAAATTTCTAGGTATTCGTTTTGGATCTAGTGGATTACCAAGTTTATCACAAAATATATAATCAGTATTATTATATAAATCTTCATTTTCTTTTTTTATAACTGAATGTTTTTGCTTAGATTCTTTTAACTTTTCAATTATATTTGTTGGTATTGGCACAGTTCTAATACTTGTTTTGGTTTTAGGTAGCTGCTCTATTATTTGAGATTTACGTTCGCCTTGTTTATTAATTATAGTGGTTCTTTTTATGGCTCTTGATACACTTAATGTATTATTATCAAAGTCTATATCAGACCATTTAAGTCCTAATAATTCTCCAAGTCTTAAACCAGTACCTAATGCTAAAATAAAAGCCATTTCATATTTGTGACCTTGTATATTATTTAAAAATATATTTTGGTCCTGTAATGTGAATACTGTAAACTTATCATCTTTTACTATTTTAGGTAAAGTAACTAATTTACAATAATTTTGATATATATAATTTTGCTTTAAAGCAGATTCTAAGCAAGTATATAAAAATCCATTTATAGTATTAATTACACTAGAACTTATACCATTATCATGTAAATTATTATAATATGTTTGTATATCTTTTGCTCTTAATTCCGATAATTTTATCTCACCTATAGGAGAATTTAAAATATATTTTCTATATATACCGTCATATCTTTCAAAAGAAGATGGTTTTAAATTGTTAACTCTAAATTCATATAACCATGTTTTAAACCATTGTTGGAGTGTTATTTTATCATCAGATGGTAGAATACCAACATTTTTCTTATGCTGGTATTCTGTCATTTTTTTTAATACTTCACTTTTAGTTTTGCCATAAAATTGTTTTCTTTTTAATTTACCTTTATCATCATATCCAACAGTTATAGAAGCTCTCCAGCCTTTATCTTTACCATTTTGGTAATATCTTTGGATAGAACCTTCTCCATTAGCTTTTTTACTCAATCCTTATCACTTACCTTTCAAAAATCAATTTTAAAAGCCTTAATAATCAAATAGACATATTCTACTAATGAAGTATAAAACGCTCTAATACAAGCTAATTTAAAGGAAATTATTGATTGTTTAGTTTATAAAATTCATAATCCAATATATATTTAATGGTTTCTTTTAAATTGTTATATTGACTATTTGTTAATTCAGCAATTAAATTTCCATCACAATATATTTTATATATTGGAATTTTATAATTTTTAATATGTTCAGATAGTTCTATAGCTTGATGTTCAGATTCTTCTTGACTAATACCAGATATACCAGCAGTATTAACAGTCTTTAATTCATATCCTAAAATATTTAGTAAATTTTCAGTTTCTTCAACGCCACTCACTTCTTTTTTTAATTCTCCAAAGTCCATTAAATCATTTATGGTTACATCAAGAGCCTTTGCTATTTTTAATATAGTTTCATATTTGGGGGTTCTTTCTCCATTTTCATATTTTCTTATAGATATTTCGGATATACCCGCTAATTTAGACAATTCATTTTGAGTTAAATTTTTAGTGGTTCTTATTTTTTTTATTTTCTTTCCGGTAGTTATTTTAATCACCTCCATTAACATATTATCACAAAATAGATACAAAAGTATATATAAAAATAAAAAAAGCATTGACTTAGATACAAAAGTATCGTAGAATAAATTTAAAGAGATACAAAAGTATCTTGAAAGCGAGGTGAAAAAGCATGAATGTTAAGTTAAGAAGAATTGAATTAGGAATTAAGCAACAAGATTTTGCCAAACAATTGGGGATTGGTAGAAGCACTTTATTAAAAATAGAAAAAGGCAATTATGACAATGTAAAAATAGGTTTAGCAAAAAAAATATCAGAAATTTTAGAGGTACCAGTACAAGAATTATTTTTCAATGAATAATAACATTTGAAATTTAAGTGTCATTTCTTTAATAATTTTAATTCATATCTATAGTGCCGCAATGGTAGATAAAATATTTTGGAGGTGAGAATTAATGAAAGATACACGTTTATTGAAGTATAAAGATTTGAAAGTAGAGGCATTAGAAAGTCATAGTGTAGGGGCAAAAGCTACTGTATCACTTAATGAGGTTATATTTAAAGAAGGGTTAATTTCTAAAATAGATTTTGAAAAACACATATTTGAAGATGGTAGTGGAGGTTTGTTTATAAATCTTTATATGGGAAATTTATTAATAGCTACAGTAGTAACCAATGATGATTATGTAATTGAAAAAGAAGATTGCAAGTATCCTTCATATTGGATAAGAAAAGCAGAAGAATATGATTATTAATCAGAAAAGGGAGGTTTTAACTTTGGTTAATATTACAAAGATGATAGAGGATCATAGAAAGGATATAGCTAAAAAAACTATTACTGTAAAGGAATTAGCACAAGTATTAGGAATAAGTCAAAATAAAGCAAGACAATTGACACATGCTAAAGGTTTTCCAGTGATAGTAGTTGGTAGAAGTAGATTAATTATATTATCTAAGCTTGATGAATGGATTGAAAATAATATAGGATTAGTAATTTAAGGGGGTATTTAGGTAATGAGCTTAGATGATGTAATGGAAAAGTTAAAGGATATGGAAGAATATATATCTCAAGTTAATGATGATATGTATGATTGTAAAACTGATGTATTGAAAGTATTAGGAATTTTGGAAGGTATAAATAAAGAGTTATATTATAGTAATCCAGATGTGTCAGCTGATTTAGATAATGCAATAGAATTATTAAAAGAACTTATAGATGAAGAATAGGAAAAGGAGGGTAATATGCAATTAGAGGAACTAAAGCGATTAATAGAAACTGAAACAGGACTAAAATTCGATAAAAATAATAAAATATGTTGTCCATTTCATAAAGAAAAAACACCATCTTTCAGTATATATGAAGATGGTAAACCTAAATTTAAATGTTTTGGTTGTGGTGAAAATGGTGACATAATAGATTTTATAAGAAAGTATAAAAATTTTGATTATTTTAAAGCGGTTAAATACTTAAACAATGAAGGATATTCTATTAATTCAATAGATATACCATATGTTGACATTATATCATATATTCAATGGCAATTAAACCATTTAAGTGATATGAAAGATTTTAAGTTAATGGAGATATATAATTTTAAAGATTATAAAGGAAATTTTAAATATTGTAAAGCCAAGTTTAAAATCAATGATGAAAAACAATGTATGTATTACTCTATTATAAATGATAAAGTTGTGTGTAAAAGGATTGGTATAGAAGTACCTTATAATTTATATGGATTAATTAAAAGCAGATCTAACACAGTGTATATAACAGAAGGTGAAAAAGACGCTAATACACTTATTAAAATGGGATATTTAGCAGTTAGTTTGAAATCATTTAAATATGATAAATTTCATTGTAGATTTTTCAAAAATAAAAATATAATAGTTATACCTGATAATGATAAAACAGGGGACAATATTAAAAATGATGTAATAAAAGGATTAAAACCTTATATAAAATCTTATAAGGTTTTTCCAATACAGGATTATGCTAAGGAAATAGGACAGGATATAACAGATTTATTTAATTTAAAGTATTTGGATAAAGAGCAGTTCAACAATATATTAGATGAAATAAAACCAACATACACGTATTTAACCGATAAGGGGAAAATAAATTCAATAAAGTTAGCTAAGTTAATACTTAATTGTGAAGATATAATTTACACCAATAAAGAAGGATTTTTTCATTATGAAGATGGTTATTATAAATTAAAAGATGATGATAAAAATACTTTAATGAAACAAGTTATATCTAATTATTTAGGGGATAGTATTTTAAATAATAATAGAACCAAAAATGAAGTGTTAAGTCAGTTGATGGAATTAACAGTAATTGAAGAAATAGAGCCTAATAATCAATACCTCAATTTTAAAAACTGTTTATTAAAAGTTACTAAAGAAGGTATTAAGGTATTAGAACATACACCGGATATAATAACTATTCATAGATTTGATTATGATTTTAAAAGAGTTGATTATAAAAATTCTAATTACTATAAGGGATTAAAATATGCTTTATATGATAATACAGATATAGTTGAATTTTTACAACAGTTTGCTGGAGCATGTTTAATGCCAAATGCTAGATTGATGAAAGCAGCACTAATAATCAGTGGGGCTAAAGGTACTGGAAAAAGTACATTTATCGAACCATTACAGGAAATGATGAAAGGTTTATTTGAAACTTATGACTTAAAAACATTAGAAGAAGATAAATATATAATTTCATATTTAATAAATAAGAAGTGTATATTATCAACTGATGATGGAGGAAAACCACTTGAAACGTGCCATAGATTAAAAAAGCTAATATATGGAGAAAATGTTCCTACAGATAGAAAATTTAAATCTAATGTAAGTTTAAATTTAAATTTAGCAATAGTTATTGGATTGAATGATATACCAAAGTTCAATGATCCATCAAATGCAATATTCGATAGACTTCAATTTGTAGAATTTAAAAGGAAAATAAGAGGAACTGAAAAAGAGGACCCTCATTTTATAGAAAAAATAAAAAAATATGAAATGTTAGAAGTTATAAATTTTTCTTTAGATGGATTAGTTAAATTACTAAGAAATGATTATAAATTGAATGTACCAAAAGAAGTACAAGCCTTTAAAGAAAATATTATAATTGGCAATAGTCCACTTGAAAGCTGGTTATATAGTTGTACTGAAGTATGTTCCAATGATGATTTTACAACATTAAAAGACCTTTACAATTCATATTTGGGTTATTGTTTAAATGAACTATCACTAGATTATAAAGAAGCTAAAAATGAATGTGGGAAACAAGAATTTAATAAAATATTGCAAGGTAAAGGATTTGAATTTAAAAAGGAAATACGAAGAGCCGGAATAAAATATAAAAGTGTTTTATTTGGTATTAAGTTAAATGAAACAGGAAGAACATATTTAATTAATTATGAATGATGAATTTAAAGTAGTCCCCATTTGTGTACCTTTTTAAAATTAGAAATGGGGACTAACTCAAAACAACTTATATCAACAGTTATAACTGTTTTATGATTTTAACAGTCCCATTTTTAAAATTAAAAGGGGACTGGGGTAAACCGTTGATATTACTGGGTTATGGATTATATAGCCCCATTTTTATATATTATTTATCATATTAAAATATTATAAATAAAAATAATAAGTATATATAAAATATACATAAGATATGGAGAAAATCCTTAAAAAGGGGACTGAATTACTGAAAGTATTGATTTTACTGGTGTTGAGTAGTCCCTATTTAAAGGTGCTGAAAGTGGGACTGTAATGGATAAACAAAAAAGGAGAGATTAACATTATGATTATATATGTAAATTTAATAGCAAATGAAAATGATGAACCAGCATTGAGAGTTATAAGTGCTAAAAATGAAAAAGAGGAATTAATGATAAATGATATTTCATTAACTACAGGTTTTGGAGTATTTAAAGCTAATAATTTATTAAGAGTAATAGCTCCTGGAATAGATGTTAAGTTTGAAAATTTTACACAGTACAATAAATTAATCCAAGATGTAAATGATAGTCTGAAAGCGAGGTGATATACAATGACAAAAGTAACTATCATAGAACCAGATATCACCGAAGAGCAAAATGAAGAAAACTTAAAGCAAGTCATTGCAGTTTTAGAAAGTATTGCACAACAGATAATTTGGAAGGAGTAATTTAATGATTAAAATAAAGCTATCATATGATAATAAATCAGAAAAGGACAAGCTTATAAATGAGTTAAAGAATAAATTTAATGTAATAAAAATAAGTAATGAATATGGTAAAGATAATTCACATAAAAGATGTTATATAAAGTTAGTTTAAAGTATTGGTATTACTAGCTTTAAAGGGAATTTTATGTTATAATAAATATAAAGATAAAAATAAATATTTGAGTACCCCACAGAGATGTGGAAGCCTATAAATATATGGCACGGGAAATTAGCTTACTGATATATGTTCAGTTTGTTATTCTCGTGCTTTTTTATTTTGCTAAAAAAGGAGGCATAACATGAATGAGAAAGCAAAAGAGCGGAGAAACGCTTACATGAGAGCATGGCGAAAAAAGAATAAGGATAAAGTAAAAAAAGCTCAAGAAAGATATTGGGAAAATAAAGTTAAAGATGTGGAGGAAGAATAAAATGTTAAAGAGTGTTGAATTAAAACAAGAATTAGAAGCAGTAAAAGAAGAAGCTAATAAAATATTAAGTAATAAAAGTGATGATATTGACCAGGTTAAAGCATTAAATGAAAAAATAGAAAGTTTAAAAAATGATATTAAAGTAGCAGAGCAACAAGAGCTGGAAGAAAAAAACTACATGGAAAATAAAATTGGTAATGGAGGAGTGATTGAAATGGGAGGTAAAAATCTAAATATGAATAGTAATTTTAAAATATTAAATAGTTCTAATATAACTAAGGTTTACGAAAATAAAGATAACCTTGATTTAGGTAAATATATACGTGGAGCATTAACAGGACAATGGGATAATGCAATTGATGAAATGAACCAATTTAAAGCACTGTCTACTGGAACTGGTTCAGTATTAATACCTCAAAGCTTATCAGCAGAAGTATTAAAGGCGGTAATGAATAAGTCTTTAATATACCAAAGTGGTGTACCAGTTGTAGATATGCCTAATGGTAATTTGACAATAGCCAAAGTAAAAAACAATCCTGCTTATGAATTTAAAAAAGAACTTGAAAAAGCAACACCACAAGATGCAACATTTGAAGGAGTAAATTTAAAGGGTAGAATGTGTTATGGACTTATGAAGGTATCACTTGAAACTTTACACAGTGCAGCTAATTTAAGTCAAGTATTATTACAGGCAATGAGTGACAGTATAGCAGATAGTATTGATAAGTCTATGGTGTATGGTACAGGAACAACAGATATAAAAGGATTATTTAATTATGATAGTATTAATACAGTTGAAGCAACTGGACTTGATTATAAAACATTTGTAAATGCAGTTGGTAAAATTAAAAAGGCAACCGGAGAACCAACAGTAATGGGCATTAATGCAGATGTAGACACTGCATTAAACTTATTAACTGATACAACAGGACAACCATTACAAGCTCCAAAGGTTATAGAAGGACTAAATAAGATAGTAAGCAACCAATTAAAGAATGATGATAGTGAAGGTTCTGATGGTATAGTGTACGATCCTAGTGCTTTAATCATAGGACAACAAGTTCAATTTGTATTTGAAACTTCAAGAGAGTTAGGGTTTGAAGATGGTTCAGTATGGTTGAGAATATATAGTTTAGTTGATATGGTACCAGTAAGACCAGAACATATAACACATATAAAAGGTTTAAAGTAATTATATAAAGGTTCTAGAAGGCTAATCCTAAAGCCTTCTACCATATCCGAAAGGATAAACATATTATAATTCCTTAAATCCTAGTTGTAGAAATATGACTAGGATTTTTAAAAACATAGGGGGTATCTAAAAAGTTTAGCAGAATAGAAGAAAGTCCGTGGTCGCACTCTCGCTTAAACAAAATTCCCTAAATGAAAAATATTAGATTAGGAGATGAAAAGAAATGCCTATAATGAAAATTCAACGCTCAGGCTCCCCAATAGAACTGAGAAAAAGAAAAATAAATTATTTAAGAGCAACATATTCAAAAAGTGCCGAAAAAGCTATAGAAAACGCTTATTATTTAGATAAATTTTATTTTTTAAAAAAATGGTGGAACAAAATAAATATTGAAGACAAGGCGTATTTATTACTGAAAACATGGGTAACGTCGGACTTCCCAATGGTTGTTAGTGACTCATGGATTTCTTTTTTTAAAGATGTTGGTTATTTTACTGATTGTGGCATTGAGAAACCAAAACATAGTATTACACTTTACAGAGGGAGCGAACCGAAATATAAAAAAGGTATGTCATGGGCTTCGGATTTAAAAGGAGCAATAGTTTTTGCAACACGCTTTGATACTTTAAATGATACTTTAAATAATATTAAAAAAATTTATAAAATAACAGTTAATCCAAATTATATTTTAGCAACTCACCGTGAAATGACAATACATCCTTTTAAGCATTCTTTTATTGAATATATATTAGATTACAGTAAATTAAATGAAAAAGAAATAGAGGAATATGACAATGTTCAAGTGAAAGCTATTTCAGAGGTGATTATTCAAAATCAGAAGAAAATAATCACTGATAAAGAAGCTTATAATTTGATAAAAATTATTGAGGAAGGTATCTAAATTATGAATTATAATGAAGTTAAAAATATGTTATACAATTATAAATATTTGAAGATAAAATTAAACGATATTAATTTGATTTTAAATTCAACTATTGATATTGGAATAGATAAAGAAAAATTGAACAGTATAAAATCTAAAATAGAAAATAAATTAGAAATAATAAATGATGCGATAGACGTGTTGGAGCCAAAGGAAAAAGAATTAATAGATTATATATTTTTTAATAAAGGTAAAAACAGACATTTTGCTATTAAAAATAATATTGATGAAAGTACTGTAGGTAGAAGAAAGAGAAAAATAATAAACAAGTTAACAACTTTAATAACACAATAAAAAAGTGGGTTGTGTTACGGTTGTGTTATAACATAAAACACCTTAACCATGAAATGTAGTGTTTTCAATAGGTTAAGGTGTTTATTTATACGATTGGTGCCGAAGGCGGGACTTGAACCCGCACGCTGTTGCCAGCGACGGATTTTGAGTCCGTTGCGTCTGCCAATTCCACCACTTCGGCGTGTTTTACGAATAATATCGTAACATGTTTTTAAAATTAAGTCAAGAAAATTATTTTAGTATAGAAATTTATAACAGAAATTTATGAATATATTGTATTATCGATGTGTTTTTAAAAGAATATAAAATACTGTATAATATATTAGAGTATATTTATAAAATAAATTAACTTAAAACTAAGAAGAGGTGAAGAAATGCATAAAGCCTTTATTAATATAGAAGATAAATATTTTAATAGCATACTCTTATTAATATTCATTGGTGTTTTTATATGGTCTTCTATTAATCCGTTTGATAGATTTACTTGGTTTTTGGAGGTTATGCCTGCTATAGCAGGAGTAATTTTACTTATTTTTACTTATAAAAAATTTAAGTTTACTAAATTGGTTTATGTATTAATTTTAATTGAAACAATTATTTTAATTATTGGTGGACATTATACATATGCAGAGATGCCTTTATTTAATTGGATAAAGGAGGTATTTGATCTTCAAAGGAATAACTATGATCGTTTAGGACATTTTGCTCAAGGATTTATACCTGCATTAGTTAGCAGGGAAATTTTAATCAGAAAGTCACCATTGAAGAGAGGAAAGATGTTAAATTTTTTAATTATCTGTATTTGTCTTGCAATAAGTGCTACATATGAACTTATTGAATGGGGCGTGGCTGAGGCAACAGGTACAGCAGCAGAGGCGTTTTTAGGAACTCAAGGAGACATTTGGGACACTCAATGGGATATGTTTTTAGCTTTATTAGGTTCCATATGTGCTTTAATTACATTAAATAAAGCACATGATTCATCTTTAATAAAAATTGGTTATAATAAATAGTAGAGGAATTATTTAATTTTATTGATATAAGTATATAAAATTAGTAAACTAATAAGTATATGCGTTTTAAAATAACTGTGCTATTACAGTTAATATCGGAGGTTTATAATGAATAAAGAAAGATTGTTAATACTTGATGGACATAGTCTTATGTACAGAGCGTTTTTTGCATTACCCCCACTAACTAATAAAGAGGGAGTTCATACCAATGCTATCTATGGATTTATAAAAATGCTCCTTAAAATGAAAGAAGAAATAAAGCCAGATTACATAGTAACTACCTTTGATAAAAAAGCTCCTACTTTTAGACATAAAGAATTTGAAGATTATAAAGCAGGAAGAGCCAAGATGCCTGATGAACTTAACGAGCAATTTCCAATAGTTAAGGACATATTAAACAAACTTGCTATAAACATATTTGAAATCGAAGGATTTGAAGCAGATGATTTAATAGGTACATTATCTAAGTTTGCTGAAGAAAAAGGTATTGAAGTCTATATTGTAACAGGAGATCGTGATGCACTTCAACTTGCAACTGATAATGTAAAAGTAGTTATAAACAAAAAAGGAATGAGCGAAAAAGAAATATACGATAAAAATAAAATGATAGAAGAATACGGTGTTACTCCAACTCAGTTTATAGATGTAAAGGGACTTATGGGAGATAAATCTGATAATATACCAGGGGTACCGGGAATAGGAAATAAAACTGCACTAAAACTTATAAAAGAATATGGAAGTATAGAAAACGTTCTAGAAAATGTAGAAAATATAAGTGGTAAAAAGATGAAACAAAATCTTATAGACTACAGAGAACAAGCTATTTTCAGTAAAAAACTTGCAACTATATGCAAAAATGTACCTATAGAAATTGATTTAGCTGAAATAAAATCAAAAGAAGATTATGATATACAAGGAGTTAGGCAGTTATTTCAAAGTTTAGGTTTTAAATCTTTAATAGACAATATAAAAGATAGTGATAATTTAGTAGAAGAACAGGAAGCAAAGGTAAAAGAATCTGATATAAATATAAAATCCACTTATATAAATACAATAGATGATTTTTCAAAATTTGTAGAGTGTGTAAATGATAGTATTTATATTCAAGCTGATTTTGTAGACGAAAGTATTTATTCAAAAATAGAATTTAATAATTTATATATAAGACACGAAGAAGAAGTTTCTGTATTAAGTCTAAAGGAAATTAAAGACAAAGAAGAAGTAAAATATTTTGAAATTTTAAAAAATCTTTTTGAAAATGAAAAAATAAAAAAAGTATGCCACGATAGTAAAAAAGTTTACGTTGTTTTAAATAAACATAATATTACTGCAAAAAATATAGCTTTTGATACTAAAATAGCAGCTTACTTACTTCAACCATCAAAGTCAGATTATATGTTAAAAGATTTAATAGAAGAAATGCTTTTATTAAGTTTAAAAGATGATGATAACATAAAAATAAATGAAACTTATTATATAAAAGATATCTATGAAAATTTAGAAAAAGACATAAAAGAATCAAATATGGAAGAACTATTATACACTGTAGAGTTACCTTTAGTTGAAGTTCTAGCATCTATGGAGTGTGAAGGATTTAGAGTAGATGAAAATAGATTAACTGAAATAGGAGATAAATTTAAAAAAGAAATAGAAACTTTAGAAAAAGAAATTCATGAATTTGCAGATGAGGAATTTAATATAAAATCACCAAAACAACTAGGAAAAATATTATTTGAAAAATTGGATCTTCCAGTTATCAAAAAGACAAAAACAGGATATTCAACAAATGCAGAAGTACTTGAAAAGCTTAAAGATAAACATCCTATAATTGAAAAGATAATAGAATACAGACAAATAACAAAACTTGATTCTACTTATGTTGAAGGACTTAAAAATGTAATTGATGGTGATGGAAAAATACACTCCAGTTTCAATCAAACAGTTACGACTACAGGAAGACTTTCGAGTACAGAACCTAATCTTCAAAATATACCTATAAAACATGAAATGGGTAGAGAAATAAGAAAAGTTTTTGTGCCTAATAATAATGAATCAGTTATATTCTCAGCGGACTATTCTCAAATAGAATTAAGAATTTTATCACATATTGCAGATGATGAAAAATTAATTGATGCTTTTAAACATCATAAGGATATTCATACTATAACAGCATCAGAAGTATTTAAAGTTCCAATTGATGAGGTAACTCCACTTATGAGAAGTAATGCAAAAGCAGTAAACTTTGGTATAGTTTATGGAATTGGTGCTTTTAGTTTATCAAAGGATATAAATGTATCTAGAAAAGAAGCTAAAGAATACATAGATACGTATTTTAGTAGATATCCTAATGTAAAGAAATATATAGATGAAATTATAAGTAAGGCAGAAGTAGACGGTTTTGTCACAACTATATTAAATAGAAAAAGATACATACCAGAAATACAATCAAGAAATAAAATAGTAAGAGGATTTGGAGAAAGGCTTGCTATGAACACTCCAATACAAGGAAGTGCGGCAGATATAATTAAACTTGCTATGGTTGAGGTTTATAATGAATTAAAAAATAGAAACTTAAAAAGTACACTAATACTACAAGTACATGACGAACTTATTTTAAATGTTTACAAAGACGAATTAGAAGAAGTTAAAAATATGGTAGTAGATAAAATGGAAAATGTAATGAAACTTTTAGTTCCTCTTGAAGCAGATGTGAATGCTGGAGAAACATGGTACGAGGCCAAGTAGAAAATATAGGAAACAAAGGATAGTAAAAAGGATATAGGAAAGAGGGAGTAGGAAAAAGAACAGGAGCAAAAAATAGGAAATAGGAAATGGGGGGGAAATTATGATAGCTATTGGATTAACTGGTGGTATTGGAAGTGGGAAGAGTACTATTTCTAATATGATAAAATCAAAAGATATACCTATTATAGATGCTGATCTTATTTCAAGAGAAGTTTTAAATATATATCCAGAAATACTTAATGATATAAAAGAAACTTTTGGAGAAAAATTTATAGACGACAATGGAAATTTAAAGAGAAGGGAACTTGGAAATTATATTTTTGAAAATGATATTCTTAGAAAAAAACTAGAAAATATAATAATACCATATATAAAAAGGGAAATATTTAATAGAGTAGAAGAATGTAATAAATTAGATGAAAAAATTTGTGTTATAGATGCACCAACATTGATTGAGCACAAAATAAATGAAAAAATGGATTTTAATATTTTAGTTTGGGTAGATAAAAATACTCAAATTGAAAGAGTAAAATTAAGAGATAATATGGATGATGTAGAAGTTATAAAAAGAATAAATTCACAAATGTCTTTAGAAGAAAAGTCAAAATGTGTTGATTTTATAATAGACAACAGCGGAAGTCTAATTGATACAAAAAAAGAACTAGAAGAAATTTTAGGAAAGGTTATTAAACTTGGGGAGGAAAAATGAAAAAGAGAAAGTTGACTGCAATTTGGATAATATTAATCTTACTAATTTTGATGGTTATTAGTATAAAACCAATAGGTAGAAAGTTTTATCCTATGAAGTACAAAGAATATATAATGAAGTATTCAGAGCAATATGATCTAGATCCATATTTAGTTGCATCAGTTATAAAAACGGAAAGCAATTTTGAAAAAAATGCTAAGTCAAATAAAGGGGCTATTGGACTTATGCAACTTACACCATCTACAGCTAAATGGGCTGCAAAACAAATGAAGGTTAAAAGTTTTAAAGTGGATATGCTTTATGATGAAGAATTTAATATAAAAATGGGTTGTTGGTATTTGGATAATTTAAAACAAGAATTTCAAAGTAATATGAAGCTTGTTATAGCAGCTTATAATGGTGGTAGGGGAAATGTTAAGAAATGGCTTAACAATGAGGAAAATTCAAAGAATGGTGTAGATCTTCACTATATTCCATTTAAGGAAACAGATAAATACCTAAAGAAAGTTCAAGTAAATTGTAATGTATATGAATTCTTATATAAAGATGATAAAGGATATATAAAGGGAATAAAAGAGGTTATTTCAAGTTATTTTTCATAGTTCTATTGACAATGTATATTATGATAGTATAAAATTATTTATACAATTGTAATATATATGCAGGAGTGGCGGAATGGGCAGACGCATACGTTTGAGGGGCGTATACCAATTTGGTGTGCGGGTTCAAGTCCCGCCTTCTGCACCAAATAAGTGGCTAAACGTTTATGTTTAGCCACTTTTCGATTTTGTAGAGGATAAATTTTATAAAGTATTTGATAACACTTATTTTTAATGATACTATAATACGTATAGTATAAAAGAGATAAATGGTATAGTAAATAAAAAATTGAAATAATGGACTTATGATATAAAAAATGATTTTGGGTATATTAGGAGGCTGGCAACAGAAATATGGATAAGTACTTAATAATAAACACAAAAATTTTACCTGAAGTTTTTGAAAAAGTTTTACAAGCAAAGGAGCTTTTAAGAACAGGTAAAGCTAAAGATATAACAGAAGCGTCTAAAATTGTAGGAATTAGTAGAAGTTCTTATTATAAATACAAAGATTTTGTATTTTCTGTTTTAGAAGGAACTCACGTTCAAAAAGCTACAATTGGTTTCTTGTTATCACATAAAGCGGGAACTCTCTCAAGAATATTAGATAGAATAGCCCAAATTAATGGTAATATATTAACTATAAATCAGGATATACCAGTAAATAATGCAGCTAGTGTTACTATAACTTTTGATATATCAAATATGGTAATTGAACTAAATGAGTTTCTTAAAGAGATGCAAGATATGGATAATGTGGTTAAAGTATCCTTAATAGCTATGGAATAAAAAAGAAAAGAGTATTCAAAATAAAAATTAAAGCATACCTTAATAATATATTGATATTATTTGGAGGTATGTATATGGATTTTAACAAAGAAGATACCAGTTTAAAAACATTAGATGAAGATTATGATATGGTACCCATTAATACTTATATTAGGGCAATAAATAATTATAGAATGTTCCAAGGAATTCAAGGACAATATCCTAATAATTATTTTATGCCACAGTTTAGGCAAAATTATATGAATGATAGTACTATTAAGCCCATGACATATTATAAAGTAGATCATAATTTACCAAACAGTGAATCAGATGATAACTATGATTTTAGAAATGTTGATTTGAAAGATAATTTTGGAATGAGAATGATGGAAGAAGATGATCTCTATTCTATTGATAAAACACGTGATTTAGATTACGATGATTTTGTGGATGTAAATAAAATATTAATGAAAATAGAGAGATATAATCCGGGGATATTCCAATTTTTAAGAAGATATGGTATGTCTTATGAAGAAGCTAAAAAAATTATAAAAAAAATAATAACAGTAACTCTTATGTATGAAAATGATTAGCATAAATTATTGAATAATATATAACCTTTAAGTTTATTTTATAAGCTTAAAGGTTATTTTTTTAAAGGAAAAAATTTCTTTATGTAGAAATAAAATTAAAGAGGTGTGTTATTATGTTTGATATTAAACTTGATTATAATAATATAAAAATTACAAGTGTAGAAAAAGAAGATATTAAAGGTATATATCAATGGATTACGCTACAAAAAAAAATTTGTGTAAAGAATGAGAATATGGAAAATATAGATTATAGTGAATTTTATGATAGGTTCTTAGAGTATTATTTTAGCGAATGTGAGTTTTTTTTAAAAGTTAAAAAAGATGACAAATTAATAGGAGTATTAAAAGGAAGGACAGAGTTTAAAAATCCAAATGAGGTTTGGATAAAATATTTTTTGCTAGATAAAGGTATGAGAAATAATAGAATTGGAAGTAAGATTTTAGAGTTGTTATTAAAGTATTTTTTGTGTGATTGTGGTATATATAATTTTTATACCACAGTACAAAAAGAGGATTATAAATGTTTAAGTTTTTTGGAAAAAAATAAGTTTTATATAGCAGAAACTTTAAAAAAGAATAATTCAGAAGTAACCATATTAAAAAAACATATGCTTAAAACTTAATAAATATAAGCATTTTTAGTATAAAAGGATTTGGTAATAAATAAAATTAAAGTGGAAGACATAGGTTAAATACTTAATATGGGGGTATAATTATGAAATATACTAGATATAATCTAAAGAAGAATAACAAAAAAAATAATAGTATTGTATTTATAATATCAATTTGTGTAGTACTTATACTAGCATTTGTTTCTG
Source organism: Clostridium massiliodielmoense (assembly GCF_900176615.1). GTDB lineage: Bacteria > Bacillota > Clostridia > Clostridiales > Clostridiaceae > Clostridium_H > Clostridium_H massiliodielmoense. The sequence goes on along the minus strand of NZ_FXLO01000009.1, from coordinate 950,525 downwards.
GGACTATGATATCCAATTTATTCATAAAAAAATCTAAAGGAAATGGTAAATTACAACAAAGATATTCAAAGCAAAATATAGAAAATAATAAGAAGTCTAGTAAAGGTGATAAGAGTATTACAGAAATTGATAATTTTATAATATTGCAGTGTGGTGTTTTCGCAAATGTTAGTAATGCAAATGTATTAAAACAACAACTGAATTCCTTTGGAAATCCATTTATATATGAGGAAAATGGTAAGAACAAAGTAATACTTGGAATGTATTCTACAGGGGAATTGGATAAAGTAACAAAGTCTTTAGAACAAGGAAAAGTTGAATATTCTAAAATAAATATAAAACCTGATCTAGAAAGTAAAGCAAATTTACAAATAGCTCAAATAATAAATGCACAGTTACAAATATTACATAGCTTTTGTGATGATAAGGCAAAATTTGTACAAACAAAACAAATTAAAGAGTGGTGCAGTAAATTAGATAAAGTTAATGAAGAGGAAAAAAATTATAAATTATTAAATGAATTAAAGAACAATGTTCAAAATTTACCTGATAAAATAACTAGAGATAAATTAGAAGAATTAAATAAAAAATTATACAAAAATATAAAATTATTACAATAGATATTACATAAGCTATACAAAGCATTATTATACAAATTTGTATTAGGTTATTTAAGTAAAATTAATAAAAATCTATCTATATATACTTGTTTAAGGCACTATTAAGTGATAAACTATATAGGATAAAAAGTTAAAAGGGGAATATAGGGTGAGAGGCAGTAATAAGAGTGGTTTTTTCATATTTATTATTTTGCTAGGAGGAATATGTGGAAGTTTTATTGGTGAAATTTTAGGAAATAGTATAACCCCCCTAGGCTTTTTAAAGGCTACATATCCTATAGGTACAGCAAGTCCATTTGTATTAAATTTAAAGGTGGTTGAGCTTACATTTGGTGTGAATTTTTATGTAAATGTAATGGCAATTATAGGTGTTATTATCGCTATACTACTTTATAGAAAATATTAGGAGTGATAATATGAAGGTGATATTAGCATCAGCTTCTGAAAGAAGACAAGAACTTTTAAAGAGGATAGTTGATGATTTTGAAATCATAGTAAGTGATTTTGATGAGAGTACCGTTGAATTTAATGGAGATTTTAGCAGCTATGTACAGAAACTTGCAAAAGGAAAGGCAAACTCAGTATCAAATAATATAAAAGAAGATGCTATAGTAATAGGATGTGATACAATAGTAGCTTTTGATGGAAAAGTGCTAGGCAAACCTGAAGATGAAATGCAAGCTTTTGATATGTTAAAGGCATTAAGCGGAAATATACACAAAGTATATTCCGGTATTGCTGTAGTAGATACTAAAAAGAATGATATTAGAACAGAGAGTGTGTGTACTAATGTTAGATTTTCAACTCTTACCAATGAAAAGATAAAGAAGTATATATCTACAAAAGAACCTATGGATAAAGCCGGAGCTTATGGTATTCAAGGTTTCGGAGGAGTTTTTGTAGAAGAAATAAATGGAGATTATTACAACGTTGTAGGACTTCCGTTAAATAGATTGTATAAAATATTTGGGGATATGGGGGTAAATCTATAAAAGAGGAGTATGTATAAATGCTTAATACTTTAAAGATTTTAGATTTACCTCAAAATGAGAGACCTAGGGAAAGACTTATAAAGTATGGATCACAAGTGCTGTCAAATAGTGAACTTATTGCTATAATACTCAGAACTGGTGGGCGTAGTGAAAATGTATTAAGTCTCAGTAGTAGGATATTAAAGCAATGTGAAGGATTAAATGGTCTTTTGACATTGACACCTGAGGAAATTATGACCTTAAAAGGAATTGGAAGGGCAAAGGCTACACAAATCATAGCTGTAGGAGAACTTGCGAAACGATTTAAGGCGTATAAATCTGGTGATATATACATAATAAAAAGTCCTAGTGATGTAGCGGGACTAGTTATGGAAGAAATGACATATTTTAAAGAAGAACATTTAAGAGTTATAATGTTAAATACCAAGAATGTAGTAATTTCATGTAAGGATGTATCAATAGGAAGTTTGAATTCTGCAATTGTTCATCCAAGAGAAGTGTTTAGTGAAGCTCTTAAGAAAAATAGTGCGTCTATTGTAATATGTCATAATCATCCGTCTGGTGATCCAACTCCAAGTTCAGAAGATATACATGTTACAAAGCGATTAAAAAAATGTGGTGTTATATTAGGTATTGATTTATTAGACCATTTAATAATTGGCCATAGTAATTATATTAGTTTAAAAGAAAAGAATATTTTATAGTTTTAATATTGAAAGGAGAATTTCAAGTGGGATTTTTTGGTATGACTAAGGATATGGGAATAGATCTAGGAACAGCAAACACCCTAGTTTATTCTAAAGGAAAAGGAATAGTTTTAAGAGAACCTTCAGTTGTTGCAATTAACAAGGTTACAAATAAGGTTTTAGCTGTAGGGGAAGAAGCTAAGCAAATGATAGGAAGAACTCCTGGAAATATAGTTGCTATAAGACCTTTAAAAGATGGAGTTATTGCAGATTTTGATGTTACAGAAGAAATGCTTAAAAGTTTTATAACAAAAATATGTTCAAAATCAGCTTTTACAAGTCCAAGAGTAGTTGTATGTTTTCCAACAGGAATAACTGCTGTAGAAAGAAGAGCCATTGAAGAAGCAAGTAAAAGAGCTGGAGCTCGTGATGTATATTTAATGGAAGAACCTATGGCGGCGGCAATTGGAGCGGGACTTCCAGTACAAGAACCAACAGGGAGTATGGTTGTTGATATCGGAGGAGGTACAACAGAAGTAGCAGTAATATCACTTGGAGGAATAGTTACAAGTAAGTCTTTAAGAATTGCTGGAGACGAATTAGATCAAGCAATAATAGCTTATATTAAAAGAGAATATAGTCTTATGATTGGTGAAAGAACTGCTGAAAGCATTAAAATGGAAATAGGTTCTGCTTATCAAACAAATGAAGAAGAAATAGAAACAGAAAAAGAAGAAAGCAAAGAAGAAGAAATAGCTGTAGAAGAAAATAAAGAAGATAAAAAAGATGAAGAAAAAGCAAAGAAAAAATCTAGAGTATCTATTGTTAATGGAGAAAAGATTATGGAAATAAGAGGACGTGATCTTATTTCAGGTCTTCCAAAAGTAATTGAAATAAGTGAAGTAGAAGTTAGAGGTGCATTAAAGGAACCTGTAGCTGCTATTGTAGAATCAATAAAAACAAACCTTGAAAAAACTCCACCAGAACTTGCAGCGGATATTATGGACAAAGGAATAATGTTAACTGGAGGTGGAGCTTTACTGAAGGGACTTGACAAGCTTATTCATAAAGAAACACATATGCCTGTACATATAGCAGAATCACCTTTAGACTGTGTTGCAGTAGGCGCAGGAAAGGCTTTAGAAAATATAGACAAAATGTCTAGAAAATAAAAGGCGATATATGGGAATATTCAAGAATAAACTGACAGTTACTGTTATTGTGCTGTCAGTTAGCTTTTTAATATTAATTGGATATACTGTTGGAAAAGAAAAGATGTCTACTGCGGGCAATGGTATGGGTGTTGTTTTAAATTCAGTACAGGGTGTTGTTTATAAGATTAATAATAAAGTAAAGAAAAATGCTAATTTTATATTTCATTTTAAAGATGTGAAAGAAGAAAATAAAATATTAAGAGAAGAAAACACTAAGTTAAAGGATAAGGCTTTAAAATATGATGCTTTAGCTAAAGAAAATGAAAGATTTAAAAAAATGATAGATTTCAAAGAGCAAAAATCTGAATATAATTATGTAGGCTGTGAGATCATAGGAAAAAGCGGAGAAAATTGGTTGGATGGATTTGTTATAAATAGAGGTGCTAATGACGGAATAAAAAAGAAAATGGTTGTGGTGACTGGAGATGGATTGGTTGGACAAGTTACGTCAGTAGGTAGCAATTGGTCTATAGTACAATCTATAATCAATGAAAATATACAAGTAGCCGGAATGGTAAATAGTACGAGAGAAAATGATGGTGTTGTAAAAGGATTCAGAGATTACAGTAATAAATTACTTGCAAAACTTTACTTTTTGCCATTAGATTCTAAAGTTAAAAAAGGTGATGTAATATTAACATCTGGATTAGGACCTTTTTATCCTAAAGATATAAAAATAGGTACTGTTATTGATGTAGAAGAAGACAAGGGTAAATTAATAAAAAATGCAGTAATTGAACCAAGTGTTGATTTTAATAAACTTGAGGAGTTGTTTGTAGTGGTTCCTAAGAGTGATGAAGTTACATATTCTGGAGATAAAAAATGAAAAAAGTAATTACTGTGGCATTAATATTAATATTATTTACAATATTGGATAATTCGTTAATGCCTTTTTTAGCAATAAGACATATTTACCCTAGTTTAGTGTTTATATTTGTAGTTTTTTATTCAATAATAAATGGCAATGCAAGTGCCATTTATGTAGGAGTATTTTCAGGATTGTTACAAGATGTATATCTAATGAATGGTATTGGCGTTAATATGTTTATAAATATGGTTATTTGCTTACTTGCAGCTCAAATTGGAAAAACTATATTTAAAGATAAATCAGTTATACCTATAATAACTTGTTTTGGACTTAGCATATTAAAGGGTATTTTGATGTTTATAATATTATATTTAGTGGGGCAACGTTCTTATTTTAATACTGTTCTATACGTAAGTTTATATAATATGATAATTTCTATTTTAATATATAAAAAAGTTTATATATTGTGTCAAAAAGATTTTATGGTTAAAAAATGGAGATTTTAGAAATGGTGATTAATTATGATAGGTAAATTTAAAAGGCATAAAAATTTAATCAAGAAAAGAAAAGATAATAAATTTGATAGATATACAGCTTTAACTGTAGTTATGATATTTATTTTTTCATTGATTTTATCAAAACTTGTCTACCTACAAATAGTAAAAGCAGATGAATACAGAGAGATGACTAGTAAAAAATCCATTAGAAATATACCGATTACACCACCAAGAGGAAATATAATAGATTGTAACGGAAAAGTATTTGCAGATAGTAGTCAAGGATATACTTTAGCTTTTACTGAAACAGATGACAGTAAAGAAAATTTCTTTTCAACAATGAAAAAAGTATTTAAAATATTAGATACAAATGGTGAAGTTGTACAAGATGCATTTGAATTAAAAATAAACCCATTTAGATTTGAATTTAGTACAGATAATGAAAAGGCTAGAAATATTATTGAACTTAGATTTAAAAAAGATAGAGGAATGAATGAAAAAGTACAAAAGGAACTATTTCCAGATAAAAAAACAGATGAGTTAACAGAAGCGGATAAAAAGAAAATAGATGAAGAACTGTTAAAAAAGACTCCAGAAGAAACATTTAATTATCTTCTTGATTTATATAAAATCAATGCAGAAGAAAATAAAATAGCATATACTGAGTTATTTAATAAAATAAGAAAAGAATCTAATGGAGAAGAACGTTTTACAGAATATTTAAAGTCCTATGATATTAAAGAAAAAAATGAAAAAAAACAGTATGAGCAGTTATACAAAAACTTAGATAAAGATAAGACGTATGAAGGATTGCTAAAGTCCTATAATATAAGTACAAATAGATTTTCATTAGATGAAAAAAGAAAATTTATGTTGATAAAGGATGCTATGAAGCTTCAAAGTTCTTATGGGTTTAAGCCTGTAGTTATTGCATCTAACATAAAAAGAAATACAGCTTTTGTATTTATGCAACAATATGAAGAATTACCAGGTATAGAAGTTACAGTAGATCCAATAAGAGTATATCCATATGACGAAGTAGGATCTAATTTTATTGGATATTTATCTAAAATAAATCCTTCTCAGCAAGAAAAATATGAAGAAAAGGGTTATGATCCTAGTAGTGATTATATTGGTTCAGATGGTATAGAAAGTGCTTTTGAAAGTACACTTAGAGGTTCTAAAGGAACTAAGATAGTTCAAATAAATAAATACGGAAGAATAATGAGAGAGCTTGGAAGAAAAGAACCTTATCCAGGTAAAACTGTAAAACTTACAATAGATGCCGAGCTTCAAAATACAACGGAAAGAGCATTAGATGATACAATGAAATATCTTCAATCATTAGGAAGACATGGAGATGTTGATACTACAAATGCTACAAGAGGTGCATCTGTAGTTATAGATGTTAAAACAGGAAAAGTATTAGCTATGGCGAGTAAACCGGGATATAATCCTAATTTATTTGCAGTACCAGGTAAACTTACACCAGAACTTCAAAAACAATTTTTTAGTACTGACTTAGGTGAATTTGGAAAACAATATGTTTCAAAGCTACTTAGAAGAAGTTATGAAGCAAATCAAGCTTATAGTGGAAAATCTATAGATGAAATAGTGGATATATTATTTCCGCTAGATAAAGGTATAGCTAATAATAAAACTATAAGACAAGATTACCATGATATATATCCTAAGCCACTTTATAATTATGCTACAAAAACTCTTGCACCTCCAGGGTCCACATTTAAGCCATTGACAGCTGTAGCAGGACTTGAAGAAGGTGTAATTGAACCAGGACGTACTATGGATTGTCCATCTATGTTTACTAAGCACGGATATAAGGGGAAAAATTTCTTGAGTGCTAGTTATTCAGGGGTAAGTGTTACAATGGCTCTTGAAAAATCTATTAACTATTTTTTCTTTGAAGTTGGAGATAGATTATATCAACAAAGAAAGCAGTATAATGGAGGATTTGATGCAATTGCTCACTATGCTTGGAAGTTTGGACTTGGTGCACCAGCTGGAGTTAATCCTTCAACTGGAATAGAAATAAGTGAAAAATTTGGGCAAGTTTATAATTTAGAGTCAGGAAGAACAATATTTTCATCATTATATATGAATTCTTTAGTAGGATTACTGTCAAGAGGAACTGATACTAGAACACCTAATTATAGAATTCATTATATAGGAATAAATATAAATGATACATCTAGTGATTCAGATGAAGTTAAAAATATAAAGGCAAAACTTAGAGAAAGAATACTAGATGAAATGAAGTATAAAAAGAGTGGAACAGATGATATAAAGAATATATTGTTTGATCTTTCTAAAAAAGATACTGTGTTAAAAGAGAAATATGACAATGGATATGAAGAATATTTAAAAAATTATTCAGGTGAAGAAAGAAAGAAGTTTAGTAAAGAAAAGTTCATAAATGATCAAATAGAACAAGCAACAGCAGCAATATCATATTCAATAGATGATGGAAACTTTAATATAAACAACCAAAACAACGTATATGATGCGTCAATAGGTCAAGGAACTAATCAATTTACACCTGTTCAAATGGCAAACTATGTTGCTACATTAGTAAATGGAGGAAATAGATTTAAAGTTCATTTAGTAGATAGTATTTTAGATCAAGATGGAAAAGTAGTTAAAGAATTCAAACCGGAAATAGTGGAAAAAATTGATCTTAAACAAAGTACTATTGATACAGTGAAAGATGGTATGAAGGATGTTGTAAATGAAGGTACGGCAAGAAGTGCACTTGGAAGTTTTCCAATATCAAATGGTGGTAAGACAGGATCAGCAACTATATCCAGTATTCAAGATCAATTCGGAAGAACTTCTTATGCTGTATTCGTAGGATTTGCTCCGTTTGATAATCCAGAGATAGCTATATGTACTATTATTTTTGATGGTGGTCACGGTGGAGAGGCGGCTTCAGTTGCAAGAGCTGTGTATGAGCAGTATTTTAAGGAAAGATTACAAAAAGAATATCCAGGATATAAACCAAGATACAACTATGAACTTAAATCTAATAAAGAAAAAGAACAAGCAGAAAATAAGAGTACAGAAAATCTAGAAACTAAAAATCAGCCTGAAACGAAAAGTAGTGGAGAATAATATGTAATATACAAAAAACCAGATAAAATTATCTGGTTTTTTGTAGTTAAATTATATAATATATATATTAGTAATATATCTGAAGTTTATTATATATAAAAGAAGGAATTAGTAAAAAAGTGTTGAAATATATTAAGTAAGGCTGTTATGGAGGTTTGATATGGTTAGGGACAGTATAGTAGTAAAAGGAAATAGAGAAGGTTTAAATGTAATAATTGATATGAATAAATTTCAAAATTTTGATGAAATGCTTGAAGTTTTTATACATAAGTTGTCCATAGGAAAAAAATTTTATATAGGATCTACGATAATAATAACAACCCAATTAAAAGAATTTAATGAAAAGCAAATATCAAAATTTGAAGAAGTTTTATTTGGAGATTTCCTTATAAAAGATTGTATATTTAAGGATATGAAAGAAACAAGGAACAAAGTTTTTGCAGGAGTTTATGAAGGTCGTACAAAATTTTATCGTAGAACCTTAAGAAGTGGACAAGTAATAAAATATCCGGGTAACATAGTTATAATAGGAGATGTAAACCCAGGATCAGAAGTTTATGCTGGTGGAAATATAATAGTTATAGGAAATTTGTGTGGGGAAGTTCATGCTGGAGAATCAGGAAATACTAAAGCCATAATAGCAGCTTTTAAACTTCAACCAAGCATACTTCAAATCGCAAATATAATGACTAGATCACCAGAGGAAGGACCTAAACCTTCATACCCAGAAGTTGCAAAGATAAAAGATGGGATTATAATAGTAGAACCTTATTCACCGAATAAATTTGTATAATGGAGGAAAAAAAGTATGAGTGAAGCAATAGTAATAACATCAGGAAAGGGTGGTGTAGGTAAAACCACTACTACAGCTAACATAGGTACTGCACTTGCTTCTCTTGGCAAGAAGGTAGTTGTTGTTGATGGAGATACAGGACTTAGAAATTTAGATGTTTTAATGGGTCTTGAAAATAGAATAGTATTTACACTACTAGATGTTATAGAAGAAAGATGTAGAATTAAACAAGCCCTTATTAAAGATAAAAGATTCCCTAATTTATGTTTATTACCTACAGCTCAAACAAGAGACAAAAATGACGTAAGTTCAGAACAAATGCTTAGCTTGGTAAAAATACTAAAAGAGGAATTTGATTATGTAATAATAGACTCACCAGCAGGAATTGAACAAGGTTTTGAGAATGCTATAATAGGTGCTGATAAAGCATTAGTTGTGGTTAATCCAGAAGTTACTTCAGTAAGAGATGCTGATAGAGTAATTGGAAAATTAGATGCAAAGGGAATAGATGATCATCATTTAGTTGTAAATAGATTAAGTTATGATATGGTAAAAAAAGGTGATATGTTAGATGTAAATGACATTTTAGATAGTCTTGCAATTAAGCTTATGGGAGTGGTGCCTATTGATGAAGAAATAACTGTAGCTACAAATAAAGGGGAACCTGTAGTTTTAAATACTAAAGCCATTTCAGGTAAGGCATTTACAAATATTGCGAGAAGAATAACTGGAGAGAATGTGCCTATTGAAACGTTTGATAATCATCAATCAGGATTTTTAGCATCTTTAAAGAAAATATTTAATTTAAAATAGGAGGAAAACAAATGGATTTATTTAAGTTATTTTCAGGTAAGCCTTCCTCTAAAGAAGTTGCAAAAGACAGACTTAAACTTATACTAATTCATGATAGATCAAGTATTGCTCCAGAACTTTTAGAAGTTATGAAAAGTGATATTTTAAAGGTTATTTCAAAATATGTAATAATAGATGATGATGAGGTTGAAGTAAGGCTAACTAAAACAGAAGAAGTGGATGCAAGTTCTCCAGCACTTATAGCAAGTATACCTATAAAAAAAATGAAACAAAGATAAATTAAAAGCTATGCATAAATTTTATATTTCTGCATAGCTTTTTGCCAGTTATGTGATATAATTTTTTATATATGATGGAGGGATAGACGTGCTAGATAAGTTCAAAATAAGTAAAAAGTTATTAAGACAATTAGACTTTGGAATTATAATTACATGTGTAATAATAGTATTATTTAGTTGTTTAAACATATATAGTGCTACATATAGAAATGTAGGAATTTATTATGCTAAATTACAGTTTCTATGGATGATTGTAGGAGCAATTGTTATATATGTTATACTCCTTGAAGATTATGTGATAATAGGAAATTACGCAAGTATTATATATTGGGCAGGAATAGTGTTATTGCTTTTAAATGACTTTGTACTTGGAAGTACACATAAAGGTGCAAAGGGATGGATTGGAATAGGTTCTCGTGCTATTCAGCCTTCTGAATTTGCAAAGCTTGGAATGATAATAATGCTTGCAAAACTTTGGGATGATATAGATGGAAAAATAAATGAACCTAAAAATTTCTTTAAAGTAGCTTTTTATGCTGTTCTACCAATGACACTTATAGTAATACAACCTGATATGGGAATGACTATGGTTACATTCTTTATAGCGTTAGGTATATTTTTTATAGGTGGACTTGACTTAAAAGTAATATTAGGTGGACTTGTAAGTATTTTTATAGTTATTGTAGGGGTATGGAATTCACCATGGATGCCTGCATATTGGAAAGGAAGATTAACATCTTTTATAAATCCAGAAGCACATGTTCAGGGATTAACATATCAACTTAAGCAATCTATAATGGGAATAGGTTCAGGAAATATACTTGGAGAAGGATTTCAAAGAGGATTACAAGTTGCAGGAAACAATATTCCAGAAGCACATACAGATTTTATATTTGCTGTAGTAGGAGAAGAGTGGGGACTCATAGGAGCTGTATTCCTTTTATGCTTATATGGATTTTTAGTTTATAGATTTATAAAAATAGCAAAACATTCAAAAGATATTTTTGGAACAATAATAACAGTTGGAGTTATTTCAACATTTTTATTTTCAATATTACAAAATATTGGTATGACAATAGGGCTTATGCCTATTACTGGTATCACATTGCCACTGATGAGTTATGGAGGTAGTTCCATCCTATCGAATTGTATGTCAATAGGATTAGTTTTAAATATAGGAATGAGAAGAAAGAAAATTAATTTTTAGTAAACTTAGGGGGAGTAAGGATGAGAATAGCATTAGTAGCACACGATGGAAAAAAAGACGATATGATTGATTTAGTTAGTAGGTATAAAGAAGTGTTTGAAGAACACGAATTATTTGGCACAGGAACTACAGGAAAACTTATAAATGAAAAAACGGGATTAAATGTTACAAGATTTTTATCTGGTCCACTTGGAGGAGATCAACAAATAGGAGCAAAAGTTGCAGTTGGAGAAATGGATATGATTATATTTTTAAGAGATCCACTAACAGCACAACCTCACGAACCAGATATATCAGCTTTACTTAGAATATGTGATGTTCACTACATACCACTAGCTACAAATGTAGGTTCAGCTGAAGTATTTATAAAAGCACTTTCAGTAAAAAGATAAACTTATTTAAATATAGAATTTAATGTATTAATAGGAAATAGGTAGAGATTTAAAAGTTATCTCTACCTATTTTTTATTCAGAAATTTTAAAAACTATTTCGTTCTCTTTTATTATTTTATTAAGTTTTGATTCTATTTTTTGCATTTCTACATCTATATCATTTAAGTCATATTTCGAAACGTTGTAATGAAGATAAATATCTTCAAAGGATTTAGCTATTTTAACTAAATTCTTATTAGTATTAATGAATCTTTCGAATTTATTACTGTTACGAGCATTTCTAAATTTAGCTATATCATCTTTTATGATTTTTATTATTTCTTCCTCTTTTTCAAAAGTTGCAATAGGCATTGAGTAAGGACATATTCTTTCTAGAAAGTACTTATTTTTTCTATTAACGTGATAGATATACTTAAACTTTATAGAATCTATACAAAATTCTACATACCGAATTGAGCCTTTCATTTTGTATACCTTTGCACCTAAAAGTTCAAGTTGACACTTTAGCATAGATTCCTGTACTGACATGTATTTGTCCATAATAACACCTCCTATCTTAAATTTATTATAACATATAATACAAAACCAGGTATTGATTTCCTACAAATAAAAAACTAATAAATATACTGTAGAAATACAGATAGATATTAACATTAATGGAAACCCTATTTTAAAGTAATCTTTAAAACTTATTTTATGTCCACTTTTTTCTGCTATGCCTATTACTATTAAGTTTGCAGAAGCACCAACTATAGTACCGTTTCCTCCAAGACATGATCCTAAAGATAGAGCAAACCAAAGCGGTAGAACATTCATATGTCCTGCTGTTGCCATAGCTTTTATCAAAGGAATCATAGTAGCTACAAAAGGAATATTATCTATAAATGATGATGCAATTGCAGATATCCATAATACTAAAATAGCAGAAAATAGCAGGCTACCTTTGGTTAATGCTAAAGTTTTAGCTGCAAGCATATTCATTAGTCCTACTTTTTCTAAAACCCCAGTCATTATAAATAGACCTATAAAGAAAAATAAAGTTCCCCATTCAACTTCTTGAAGTATTTCTTCAGGGTCTGCTTTGCTGATTAGGAGAAGAACAGAAGATCCTATTATGGCTATGGTTGCAGACTCAAATCCGAAATATCCATGTATTAGAAAACCTAAAAGAGTAAAACCTAAAACTATTAAACATTTAGTTAGTAAAACCCTGTCAGTTATTGTTTTAGTTTCATCTAGGTTCATAACTATTTTCTTCTTCTCTTCAGTTGTATGAACATCTTTTTTATAGATGTATTTTATTAAAAATATATTTACAATGAATATAATTACAACTATTGGAGCCAAATTTACTATAAAATCCATAAAACTAAGATTAGCTGCACTACCTATCATGATATTTGGAGGGTCACCAATTAATGTTGCTGTACCTCCTATATTTGATGATAGAATTTCAGACATTAAAAAGGGTATAGGATTAGTATCCAAAGTTTTTGTAACAACTAAAGTTACAGGAACTAGTAATAAAACAGTGGTTACATTGTCTAAAAGTGCTGAAAAAGTAAATGTAATCAGTGAAAATACTACAAGTAAAGTAATTGGATTACCTTTTGAGAGCTTGGCTGCTTTAATAGCTACATATTCAAAAACTCCAGTACGTTTTGTGATGTTAACAATTATCATCATAGATACTAGCAGACCTATAGTATTAAAGTCAACTTTAGCAAAGGCTTCTGCTTGGCTTATAAATCCAAAAAGTAACATTAAAGAAGCTCCGCATAAAGCTGCCACTACTCTATTAAGTTTTTCACTAATAATTAATGAATAAACCGCTAAAAATATAATTGTTGGTGTTAGCATATAAATCCTCCTTTTCATTTGTATATAACTATTAAAGTATAACATATATATATGAATAAATGTCAATATTTATTAAAATATGAATGGCATATTAAAAAGGTAAAATTAATACAATTAAAATGCTACAAATGGAAAGGGGAGATTTTATTTTATATATTCAGTATGAAGATATTCATGTGCTTTTTCTCCATATGGTTCTCCTAAAAAGTCTTCATATATTTTTAGAACATAAGGATTTTCATGTGATTTTCTTAAAGTTTTATTTCTGTCCTCTACATAAAGTGCTTCCGAACGTTTTTGTATTATAGTGCAGTGGTTTTTTATAAATGGTTGCATTCCAGAACCAATACATCCACCCTGACATGTCATTATTTCAATCAGATGATAATTTTTTTCACCATTTCTAATTGATTTTAGAAGTTCCCGAGCTGTTGCAAGTCCATTTGCTATAGCTATTCTTATTGTTTCACCGTTAATGTCTACTTCTGCCTCTTTTAATCCATTAAGACCACGAACTCCTTTAAACTCTAGTGTGGGAATAGTTTTATTTGTAAGAAGTTCATATGCTGTACGAATAGCAGCTTCTGCAACTCCACCTGAAGTTCCAAAGATTGTTCCCGCACCTGATGATTCTCCAAGAGGTTTATCAAAGTCATCATCTTTTAGTGAATTAAAATCTATGTTGCTTTCTTTTATAAGTTTTGCAAGTTCCTCAGTACTGATTACAATGTCTATGTCTCTAATTCCATTGGTTCTCATTTCTGGTCTAGCAGCTTCATGTTTTTTAGCAAGGCAAGGCATTATGGAAACTACTATTATATTTTCAGCAGAAATGTTCATTTTTTTTGCGAAATAAGTTTTGGCTATAGTTCCAAACATTTGTTGAGGGGATTTACAAGTTGAAGGTATATCAGCAAGATCACTAAAATCGTGCTCAAAAAAATTTATCCATCCAGGACAACAACTTGTAAGTATAGGAAGTTTACCTCCATGTTTAAGTCTATGAACAAATTCAGTTGCTTCTTCCATTATAGTTAGGTCGGCAGCAAAATCTGTGTCAAAAACTTTATCAAAACCAAGAGTACGAAGAGCAGCTACCATTTTTCCAGTTACTAAGGTGCCGGGCTCCAATCCAAAATATTCTCCAAGAGTTGCGCGAATAGCAGGGGCAACTTGGGTAATAACTAATTTATCTTTTTGATTAAGAGCTTTTTTTGCTTCTGATAAGAAATTTATTTTAGGAAGTGCACCCATTGGACATGCCGATATGCATTGACCACACTTAACACATTTAGTTGTATCAATAACATGTCGTTCTCTAACTTTACCTGATATACAAGAAACGGGACATACCCTAGCGCATTTTGTACATCCTACACATTTTTCTGTTATTTGAAAATAAAAAATATCATCTAAATCAGGATTTAATTGATCACAAGAATTTTCTTTATTATTATATGAATTTATCATAATAAGCTCCTCCTTCGATATTTTAAATTAAGATGATTGTTATAAATATAACAATATTATATTATAAAATATTCAATGTTTACTGAAAAAATCCTCCTAAAAAATGAAAACATTAGAAAAGTAAATTTATGAATTCGTTTTCTAAATTAAAAAATTAACAATTGATAATATGAAAAGGTATATTTTGTTTAGAAAATATAGGTTTTATAAATAAATAAGTGACATAAATTCCATTATAAGGTATAATTGGGGTGAGTATTTAAGCGAGGTGATTAACTTGTTACATTATGAAAAATCTTCTATAGTACTTATGGTTCAAAGTGCTCATAAAGTATTTTGCTATTATACAATCTCTCCTATGACTATTAAAGATTTTCAAGATATTTATGGAGAAGATTCATGGAAAAATTCTAAACCTGTTTTAAAAGTCTACGAGGTAGAGGAGGGAATAGCAAAGGAGCTTGAAATGATTTATTTAGATGTATTTGCTGACAATTGGTATACAAATCTAACTAAACCTAATATACATGTATTTGTGAAGCTAGGAAGAGTGCTTCCCAATGATAAGTTTGTGTCTATTGCAATGTCAAATACGGTTATAACACCAAGAGACTCTGAGTCTCACAATAAAGATATTTGTTATATAGATGTTTCTAAAGCTTATGACGAAAATACTAGTGAAGTGATGCCACTTTATAATGATGAATACGAATATAAAAATAGACGTAATGAACCAAAACCATATCCATTTAATAGTTCAAAAAAAAATACAAATATAATCCATTAATATACAATTCAACAAAATATTCCTACGAGTCAGGTTTAGATAAGTATTTCCAAAAAGTTTTAAAAGAATATATGATGGGATCATCAAAATAAATTATTTTTTAAGTTAAAGGGAGATGATAATTTGAAAAAAGGATATGTATCATTAATACTACATAGCCATATGCCATTTATAAGACATCCAGAACAGGAAGATTCACTAGAAGAAAGATGGCTATTTGAAGCTATGAGTGAGTGTTATATACCATTGATAAATGTATATGATAATTTAATTAAAGATAATATAAATTTTAAAATTACAATGTCAATAACACCCCCTCTTATGTCTATGCTAGAAGATGAGTATTTAAATAAGAGGTATTTAAACTATTTAGAGCAATCAATAGAACTTTCAGAAAATGAAATTATAAGAACTAAAGATAATAAGGAACTTAATAAGTTAGCACATTTTTATAATGATAGATTTAAGAAAATATTAAAGATATATGATAAATATGATAGAAGACTTATGAATGCATTTAGAAAGTTTGATAAGGCGGGAGTCTTGGAAATATTAACTTGTTCAGCAACACATGCACTTTTACCATTGCTTATAATAAATCCGGAAACTATAGAGGCACAAATAGCAACTGCCGTTCAGTCGTATACAGAATGTGTAGGACATAAGCCTAGAGGGATATGGTTACCAGAATGTGCGTATACTTATGATTTAGATGAGATACTTAAAAAATATGGTATAAAATATTTTATATCTGAAAGCAAGGCTATATTAAATGCATCTCCTAAACCAAAGTACGGAACATATACTCCTATCTCAACTCATAATGGAATATGTGTATTTGGAAGAGACATGGAGTCTTCAAGACAAGTATGGAGTAGTTTCATGGGATATCCTGGAGATTTTAACTATAGAGAATTTTATAGAGATATTGGATATGAAGCTCCTATGGAATATATAGCACCTTATATTAATAGAGGTGGAATTAGAATTGATACAGGAATAAAATATTATAAAATAACTGGAAAAACAGATAATAAAAAATATTACAATAGAGAAGTGGCAATAAAAAAGGTAAGAGATCATGCAGGACATTTTGCTGATGGAAGAAATGCTCAACTAGATTATGCAAAAGAGCATATGGATGTTTCTCCTTTGATAATTTGTCCTTATGATACTGAGTTATATGGACATTGGTGGTTTGAAGGACCAGATTTTATAAATGAATTTATACGAATGTCAGCAGAAGATTGGACTAAGTACGAATTAATAAATCCTTATGATTATATAAAGGAAAATCCAATTGTACAATGTTCAAATCCATGTCCTTCGACTTGGGGAGAAAACAGCGATTATTCAGTATGGTTGAATCCTTCTAATCATTGGATATATAGAGAACTTCATAGATGTGAACAAGCTATGATACGACTTGCAAATACCTATAAAGAAGCAGATGAAATAACAAAACGAGCATTAAATCAAGCTGCAAGAGAACTTATGCTTGCAGAATCATCAGATTGGCCATTTATTATAAAAAACAATACTACTGTTGAATATGCAGTAAAAAGAGTAAATTCTCATATAAGTAGATTTAATAAAATATATGAGGATATAAGCAAAAATTCAATAGATATTAAATGGCTAAGTAATATAGAAAGTTTAGATAACATATTTCCAAATATAAATTATCAAATTTACAGCTCGTAACATTAAGATTAAAGCATTAGAATCAAGTTTTTTTGATTTTAATGCCTTTTTTCTTAATAGAACTTTTTATTTTAGTAAAGTTAACTTATAATAGTCTTTATAAATTAAATTTTAAAAGGAGAATATATGGATAAAAGCATTTTTGACTTAAATAAATATACTTTAGAAAACGGTATTAGATTAATAACAATAAAAAAAGATACTCAACTTGCGTCTATTAACTTAGGTGTTAAGATAGGATCAATATATGAAAACATAGAAAATAGAGGAATTGCTCACTTTGTTGAACATATGCTATTTAAAGGTACTAATAATAGAAATAATGAAAAATTAAATGAAGAATTAGAAGCAAGGGCAGGGGAGTATAATGCTTACACTGATTATACATCTACTGTGTATAGTATAACTGCTTTAAGAGAAGAATTTATAAAATCTTTAGAACTAATTTCAGATATGGTTAAAAACTCTAACTTTCCAGAAGAAGAAATAGAAAAGGAAAGAGGTGTTATACTAGCAGAGATTAGAACTAGCAGAGATGATATAGAGGATTATAGTTATAGAAAAACAATGGAATATGCATTTAAGGAAAGTCCTATAAGAATAAATACAATAGGTACGGATGAAAGTGTAAAATCATTTAAGAGAGAAACTCTAGTGAATTTTTATAATTCTTATTATGTACCTAATAATGTGTATATAACTGTGGTATCATCAATGGAACATGATGAAGTATTGAAATTAGTACAAAAATATTTTTCAAATTGGGATTCAAAAGAAGTTTTAAGAGAAAATATAATTTGTGAGAAAAATATTCCACTAAAAAAAGTTTCATATAAAAAAGATATAGAGCAAAGTACAATAATATATTTATATACATTTCATAATTTAAGTAAAAAGGAGGAATTAGCACTTAGAATATTAAATTATAAATTAGGAGAAAGTGCAAATTCATTATTGTTTAGAAAACTAAGAGAAGAAAAAGGACTTGCTTATGATGTGTATTCAGAACTAGATGCTACAAAAAATGTTAAGATTTTAAATATTTACACTGCGGTAAATGAAGAGGACGTAGATGAAAGCATAAATGTTATAGATAAAACAATAAATGATATAATTAATAAGAAGATAATTTTGGATGATACAAGCATAGCGCTTATGAAAAAAGTTTTAAAAACAGCAGTAGTTCAGACATTAGAAGATGCAACTGAACTTGGAAATTACATTCTTCATCAAGTAATGGACAATGAAGACATATATGAATTTGTAGATGATATGAAAAGTATGAAAACTATAAAGGGGGAGGACATATATAACGCTGCAAGAAAAGTTTTAAACAATCCTACAATACACATATTACTTAGTGAAAAGAGTGATAAGTAATGGAAAAGACGATAAGTAAAATAGAAGTTGGAAAGAGAAATAAAGATAGAGTTAATGTATTTTTGAATGAGGAATTTGCCTTTGCATGTAGTGCAGATTTAGTGTATTATTATAAATTATCTAAAGGAAAAAAGATAAACGAAGAGTTTTTAGAAGAGATAGTTTCAGAAGATAACTACCTAAAGGGAAAAAATTATGCTCTTAAATTATTAGAAAAAAGTTATAAAACACAAAAAGAAATTACTGACAAACTAGTATCCAAAGAATATCAGCCTAAAGCTATAGAGAGAATAATAAAATTTTTAAAAGAGTATAAGTTTATAGATGATGATAAATACTGCACCATATTTATTAATGAGAAAGTATCATCTTATGGTAGAAATAAGATAAAATATTTATTAACTCAAAAAGGAATAAGCGATGATATAATTGAATATAGAATAAGAGATATAGATGAAGATTTTGAAAAAAAGGTAGCGTACAAACTAGCTGAAAAAAAATATAGGCTATTGATTTCATCAGAAACAAGTTACAAAAAAATTTATAAAAAGATAGGAGATTATCTTTTAAATAGAGGGTTTGATTATAACATTTTAAATAGTATATTAAACAATATAATAAAACCGGAAGACATAAAACAAGAAGATAAAACAAAGGGTGATTTAAAAGAATTGGCAAAAAAAAGATATAACATAATAAAGAAGTCAGAAAGTGATCCTATAAAAATTTATAAAAAACTCTCAGCATATCTCATGCGAAGAGGGTATTTATGGGAGGATATTAAAAATACATTAAAGGAAATAGTGGAAAATGAATAGTATGATGAATTTTTTGTGGGAAAATCCCATTGATATTATGCTTTTACTGATATTTATATATCCTATTTTAAAAGGATTTTTGTTTAAATTTTCGTCTAAAAATTTAAAAAATGATATAGAAGAAACTTCAAGTTATATATCTTTTATAGTAGGATCAATTTGGGGTGCCTATGTTGCAAAAAGTATTTTTATTGAACATAAGAATGGGATATACAATACTATATATAATTGTATTCCTAAAAATATTATATATTTAATAGAAGGAAAACCTATCATTATATATATAATATGTATGCCTATTATTATTTTTATAATATATAAAATAATAGATATTTTAATGTTATGTTTAAATAAAATAACTTTTTATCCACTTTTAGATGGGGTTGAAAGATTGCTTAGAGAAAAAAGTAACTTTACAAAAAGAGTTATTGGAGCATTATTTCAAGTACCAAAGGCAATATGTTTTATCCTTTTAGGTACATTTTTCTTAAATATTTTTGGCATACTTGGAGTTAATCAAAATTATAACGGAAAATTAGAAAAATCAGAATTATATGCTTTTGTATCTAAGAAATTTATAAATCCTATTACAAATTCGAATCTAGCTCGTGAGCTTCCCAATATACTTAATAATTCTTTTAAAATTGTGGTTAAGAATGATGCAAATGATGGAGTAGCTGAAAATAATAATAGAGGAAAGACTATAGTATATTACAATGGAATAACGCTTACAGAGGGTATAAAGTCAAATAGTGAGATAGATGCATTTTCAAAGAATCTAACTAAAAAGGTTACAGATCCCAAAGCTAAGGCTAAGTGTATATATAATTGGATTGGGAAAAATATAGATTATGATTATGACAAGGCTGATAAAATTTTAGATAATAACTTTACCATAAAATCAGGAGCCATAAATACTTATTATACAAAAAAAGGAATTTGTTTTGATTATTCATGTCTTTATTCGGCAATGGCAAAGGCAAATGGATTAAAGGTTAGAATAATAACAGGAGAAGGATTTAATGGTTCTAATTGGATAAGTCATGCTTGGAATCAAGTGTATATAGAAAATGAAAAGAGATGGATAAATGTTGATACAACATTTTATAAAGGTGGAAACTACTTTGATAGTTCTGTGTTTAATTTAGATCATAAAGATGGTAAAGTTGCTGGATAAAAAAGAGCTGATTACTTATTAAGTAATTAGCTCTTTTTGTTTTTATAATTATTTAAAATTATATTAATGGCTTTTTCACAATCTGTATCATCGTTATTTAAAGCCCAAGCAGTATTAAAGTTTATTAAAGCTTTTTTACTATCTTTTAACATAGAATAGCAATATCCTAGGTTAAAATAGTATTTACTATCTTGTTTTTCGAGTATTGCAGATCTTAAAAGAGGGATTGCTCTTTTATAATCACATAACTTAATGAAACACACAGCAGTATTGTACAAGGAAGCAGTAGTATTTTCTTTATACTCTATAGCTTTTTTATATATATCTATAGCTTTTTTATATTCTTTTTTATTGTAAAGTTCATTAGCATTTTCAAAGTAACTCATAATATCCTCCTTAAAGTTTGGATAATAATAATTAAATGTGGTAATTTATACTTATATTTAATTATTATCACTTTAAGGAAAAATTATTCATATGTTTTAAAATATTTAATTTTTATGAAATTGGTTTTTGGTTATACGTTTTTCAAATATAGCTACTAGTTCATACATGAGAAATGCAAGTATGGAAAGTATTAAAATACTCATCATAACCATATCTAGTTGAGAAATTTGTCCTCCAAAGATTATTAAGAATCCAAGCCCACTTTTAGCAACAAGGAATTCGCCCATTATAACTCCTACCCAAGATAGACCTACATTAATTTTTAAAGATGCGATTATAGTGGGAATTGTAGCTGGAATTACAAGGTATCTTAGAATCTGAAATTTACTTGCACCAAAGGTTTTAAGAAGTTTAATTTTGTCTTCATCAATTTCTTTAAAACCACTTAGAATATTAAGTATAGTTACAACTATAGAAATTAAAACAGTAATTAAAACAATTGCAGATGTTCCATTACCAACCCAAAATATAATAATTGGAGCTAGTGCAACTTTTGGTAGAGCATTTAAAACTACAAGATATGGATCTAGAACTTTACATGCAAAGTCTGACCACCATAAAAGTATTGCAATAACAGTACCTAGTATTGTACTTAGAAGAAAGCCGAGTATTGTTTCAAAACAAGTTATAGAAATATGCTTAAATAGAGTACCTTCACTGTAAATTTTAATAAGGCTTTTCCACATTCGAGAAGGAGTGCTTGTTAAGAATGGATCAACAAGTCCGGTATCTCCAGCGACTTCCCAGAATACGAAAAACAGAACAAGTATTAGAAGTCTTGTAGTTATAACCTTTTGCTTATCCTTTTTTACTGTTTTTAAATATTTTTCATGTTCTAAGCTGTAGTTAGTCATTTGAATCAATCTCCTTCCAAATATCATTAAAATAAACTCTAAATTCAGGAGCTTCTCTGGATTTTATAGGAGAATTATATCTACTAGATAAATCTATAGGTATTTCACGTTTTATCATAGCGGGACGTTTTGAAAATACAACAACTTTAGTTGACATTGAAATTGCTTCAGATATATCGTGAGTTACCATTATTGCTGTTTTATTTTCATTTTTTATTATTTTAAATATATCATCACTTGCTTTTAATCTACTTTGATAGTCAAGAGCAGAAAAAGGTTCGTCTAGTAGTAGTATATCTGGATTTACTGCAAGAGTTCTAATTAAAGCAACTCTTTGTCTCATTCCACCAGACAACTGGCTTGGAAAGTGATTTCTAAAGTCCCAAAGATTATAATTTAAGAGAAGTTTTTTTACCTTATCTTTATTTTCATCAGTTAACTTATCTTGAATTTTTAATCCGAGAAAGACATTATCAAGTACTGAAAGCCAATCAAATAGATGGTCCTTTTGAAGCATGTACCCTATTTTCAAAGACGTTTCACAAGCTTTTTTATTATCTATTAAAACCTCACCTTGGGATGGAGATAAAAGTCCGGCTATTATGTTAAGTATAGTGGATTTGCCACAACCTGATGGACCAACAATACTTATAAAGTCTCCGTGATAGATAGAAAAAGTAATATCTTTTAATGCTTCAGTTTCACCTTTTACTGTATGATAATTTAGATAAATATGGGACATTTTTAATTCATTCATGTAATATCAACTCCTAAGACTTTATAATTCAGTATATGTTACATGAATAAAAAAGGACAATGATAAATATCAATAGATAATATAATAGATAGCTTATAATAGATAGCAGGAATTTATACGTGAATAAATAGGCAAAAATGTGATAAAGGATAAAAAGCAAGTGTTGAAAAAAATTAATATTAATTCTATAATAGATTGAAAATCTATTGATGTAACAAAAATGCTGCTATCTGATAATTATGGTTATTTTTACAGACAAAATATTGGAAAGAGTAGGATGGAAAATATGAAAAAAAGATTGTATTTTGGATTAGATGTAGGATCAACAACTGTTAAATTAGTAGTTTTAGATATAAACAATAATCTAATTTATGGAAAATATAAAAGACATTTTTCCGATATAAAAAGTACTATTATTAATCTTATGGAAGAGGCATATACGGAATTTAAAGATTATAATATAAGTATTATGATAACAGGTTCAGGAGGTCTTGCAGTATCCAAGTGGTTAAATGTAGCATTTATTCAAGAAGTCATTGCATCAACAAAAACTGTGGAAAAATTCATTCCACAAACTGATGTTGCAATAGAACTGGGCGGAGAAGATGCTAAAATAACATACTTTAAAGATGGGATAGAACAACGAATGAATGGTACATGTGCTGGAGGCACTGGAGCATTTATTGACCAAATGGCAGTGCTTTTAAAAACAGATGCTAAAGGATTAAATGAACTTGCTAAAAATTATAAAGTTATTTATCCAATTGCATCTCGTTGTGGAGTTTTTGCTAAAACAGATATTCAACCACTTTTAAATGAAGGAGCGGCAAAGGAAGATTTAGCAGTTTCTATTTTGCAAGCTGTGGTAAATCAAACTATAAGTGGACTTGCTTGCGGAAAACCTATAAAGGGTAATGTAGCTTTTCTTGGAGGTCCATTATATTTTTTATCAGAGCTTAGAAAAAGATTTGCAGAAACTTTAAAACTTGAAGAAAATCAAGTTATTTTTCCAGAGAATTCTCAATTATTTGTTGCAATGGGGGCTGCTTTAGAATCTAGAAGAGAAGAAGCTATAACATTTAAATCTCTTTATGAAAAATTGCCTAAGCTAAAAGAAAATGTAGATAGTGAAGTTAACAGGTTAGAACCACTATTTTCTAGTGAAGAAGATTTTAATAAATTCAAAAAAAGACATGAAAAGTATAAAATTCAAAGAAGAGATTTATCAAAATATGAAGGGAACTGTTTTTTGGGAATAGATGCAGGGTCTACTACTACAAAAGTAACTTTAATTGGAGAGGACGGATCTTTATTATACTCCTATTATGGTAGCAATGAAGGAAAGCCACTTGAAATTGCTTCTAAGATTTTAAAAGACATATATGAGGAGTTACCACAAAATTGTAGAATAGCTAATTGTGGTGTTACAGGATATGGCGAAGGGCTAATAAAAAATGCTTTAAAAATGGATATAGGGGAAATTGAAACTATAGCTCATTATAAAGCGGCTGATTTCTTTTTACCAGGAGTAGACTTCATACTTGATATTGGTGGACAAGATATGAAATGCATGATGATAAAAAATGGTGTTATTGATAGGATAATGCTAAATGAAGCTTGTTCATCTGGGTGTGGTTCTTTTATTGAAACCTTTGCTAAGTCTTTAGATATGAGTGTTGAGGAATTTGCAAAGTCTGCGGTTTTAGCTAAAGAACCTGTTGATTTAGGTTCAAGGTGTACCGTATTTATGAACTCTAAAGTTAAACAAGCTCAAAAAGAAGGAGCAACTGTAGGGGATATATCAGCAGGACTTTCTTATTCCGTAATAAAAAATGCATTATATAAAGTTATAAAACTTAGAAATCCAGAAGAAATGGGAGAAAAAATCATTGTTCAAGGAGGTACCTTCTACAATGATGCCATTTTAAGAAGTTTTGAAAATATATCTAAAAGAGAGGTTGTAAGACCAGATATAGCAGGACTTATGGGAGCTTTTGGAGTAGCTTTAATAGCTAAGGAAAGATATGAAGAAAATCATGAAACTACACTGATTTCTCTAAAAGAATTGAATGAATTACAAGTAAAGTCATCCCTAAAGCGGTGTGGAGGCTGTGGAAATAACTGTCTTTTAACTGTTAATAAATTCTCTGGAAATAGAGTATTTATCTCTGGAAATAGGTGTGAAAAAGCACTAGGAGGCGGAAAAGCAAAAGAACATATACCAAATCTTTATGAGTATAAGTATCAAAGATTGTTTAACTATGTTCCACTAGAAGATAGTGAAGCTAAAAGAGGAACTGTTGGAATTCCTAGAGTGCTTAATATGTACGAGAATTATCCATTTTGGTTCACATTTTTTAATGAACTTGGGTTTAGAGTAGAGATTTCGGAAAGGTCATCAAAAGAATTATATCAACTTGGAATGGAGACTATACCATCAGAATCAGTATGTTATCCTGGAAAACTTGTTCATGGTCATATAATGGATTTAATAAATAAAAATGTTGATATGATATTTTATCCATGTATTCCATTTGACAAAAAAGAGCAAAAGGATGCAGATAATAATTATAGTTGTCCTATTGTAACTTCTTATCCTGAAGTTATTAAAAATAATATGGATATTATACGAGAAAAAAATATTAAATTTATGAATCCTTTTATTGCAATGAATGATAAAAAGAAACTAGGTAAAAGACTTTATGATGTTTTAAAAGAGCAAGAAATTTCAAAGCAAGAAATTTTAAATGCTACAGAAAAGGCTTGGAATGAAAGAGAAAACTTTAAAAATGATATTCAAAATAAAGGAGAAGAAGCCTTATCATACATGAATTTAACAGGCAAAAAGGGAATTGTACTTGCTGGTAGACCATATCATGTAGATCCAGAAATACAACATGGTATAGCAAGTTTAATTACAGAATATGATATGGTAGTTCTTACTGAAGATTCTATAGCGCATCTTGGAAAAGTAAAAAGGCCTTTAAGGGTACTTGACCAATGGGTATATCACTCTAGATTATATGCAGCTGCAAGTTATGTATCTACAAGAGATGATTTAGAATTTGTACAATTAAATTCATTTGGCTGTGGTCTTGATGCTGTAACATCAGATCAAGTTGAGGAAATATTAAGAGGGAATAATAAAATTTATACTTTAATAAAAATTGATGAAGTTAGCAATTTAGGTGCTATAAGAATAAGAATGCGTTCTCTTAAAGCTGCTATGAATGAACGTGATAAAATGGGTATAAAGCACAAAGATGGCTACAAACCTATTGAAAAAATACCATTTACAAAAGAAATGAGAAAAAAACATACTATATTAGCACCACAAATGTCACCAATACATTTTGAACTTGTTCAAGAAGCATTTTTATCTTCTGGATATAATATAGAGATACTTCCATCGGTTGACAAAGCTGCAGTGGAAACAGGACTTAAGTATGTAAACAATGATGCTTGTTATCCTTCTATAATTGTAATAGGGCAACTTATAAAAGCACTTCAATCGGGAAAATATGATTTAAATAATACTTCTCTTATAATTTCCCAAACAGGGGGAGGATGTAGAGCAAGTAATTATATAGGATTTTTAAGAAAAGCCTTAGAAGACGCAGGATATTCAAAGGTGCCTGTTATATCCTTAAATTATGTAGGATTAGAAGACAATCCAGGATTTGAAATATCACGTTCTATGGTAAAAAAAGGTATAATATCCTTAGTGCTAGGAGATTTATTCATGAAGGTTTTATACAGAGTTAGACCTTATGAAAAAATAAAAGGTTCCGCTAATTTGTTGTATAAAAAATGGAATGAAAAATGCAAAGAAGCTTTAAAGAAAGAAGATTTTAAATTAATAAAACAGTATATATATGAAATAGTTAGAGATTTTGATAATTTAGAACTACTTGATATAAAGAAACCAAAAGTTGGTGTAGTTGGAGAAATACTTGTTAAATATCATCCTACAGCTAACAATGATATTGTAGGAATACTTGAAAGTGAAGGAGCTGAAGCTGTAGTTCCAGATCTTACAGATTTCTTCCTTTACTGTGCATATGATGAAACATTTAAACACAAGTATTTAAATGGAAAACTAAAAGCTAAATTGTTAAGTGATATTGGAATTTGGTATATAGAACTTTTCAGAAAAGATATTAAAAAGGCACTAAAAGAGAGTAAAAGATTTACACCACCTGAGACGATACAGGAACTTGCAAAAGGAGCAGAACCGATATTATCCATGGGAAATCAAACAGGAGAAGGATGGTTTTTAACTGCTGAAATGGTGGAACTTATAAACTCTGGAGTTAAAAATATAGCTTGTCTTCAACCATTTGCATGTTTACCTAATCATGTAACTGGAAAGGGAGTTATTAAAGAGCTAAAAAGAAGATACAAAGACACAAATATTGTTGCAATAGATTATGACCCTGGTGCTAGTGAAGTCAATCAGATAAATAGAATTAAATTGATGCTGGCAGTAGCACATAAAAACTTAGAAAATAATAACTATGATTATGCTAATGATATTATTTCTAAAACTGTAGAAGAAATAGCAAGTGACAAATAGGTGCCTGGCACCACCTAAATTATGTGAAAATATAAGAACTTGGTGAATAAACAAAGTATACCCTATGATTAAGAACCATAGGGTATACTTTTATTTCATAGCATTTTCAGCATATTTAGTATTTACTATTGTTTGAAATTTAGGACGTTCTTTTATTAAGTCAGATTTATATCCTTGAATTACATCCATAAGTCTATTTAAATCATCAGATTTTATTAATGGATTTTGAGAGTATCCGTTTATTTTTTTATAGTTTTTAACAACGTTCTTTAAGATATTTATGTCGCTTCCAGGGAAAAATGATGCAATGGCTTTTGCAATGTCTTCATTACCGTGATTAGATACCCATACTTGACCTTTATATATGGCATTGGTGAATTTTTGTATTATTTCAGGATTTTTATTCATATAAGATTGAGTAGCAAAGTAACAAGTGTAAGGAAGAGAACCAATATTTGCTCCAATAGAATCTACTATATACCCTCCATTAGAATCTTCAAGAACACTTGCATTAGGTTCAAACAATGATACATAATCTCCAGTACCAGCTTTAAAAGCACTAGATGTTGCAGTAAAGTCTAAATTAGTTATTAAATTAACATCTTTTTTAGGGGTAAGTCCATGTTTTTTAATAACATATTCAAGACTCATTTCAGGAACTCCACCAGGTCTTCCACCTATAACTGTTTTTCCTTTTAAGCTTTTCCAATCGAAGTCTTTAGTTTTTTCTCTTCCAACTAAAAAAGCGCCATCTGTTGCAGTTAATTGAGCAAATAAAATAGGTAAATCTTCACGTTTTTGATTGTAAATATATATTATTTGCTCGGGTCCACAAAATCCAATATCAGAACTTCCAGACAAAACTTGTTGCATGGTTTTATCAGCACCTTGACCAGTGGAAAGATCAATATCCAATCCTTGTTCTTTAAAGAAACCTTGATTAATAGCTACGTACATAGGAGCATAAAAAACAGAACGAACAACTTCATTTAATTTAACCTTTTGAAGCTGAGTATCTTTTTTCTTGCCACAACCAGTACATAACACCGATGTAAGAAGAAACATAACAGCTAAGCATGTACTTAAAATTTTCTTTTTCATAAATTAGAAAATACCTCCCAATTATTGTTTATGTCACTGTATTATATGCTGGGAAGTTTTTAGGGGTGAGAAAGAGTTTGAGACTTCAATTGCAAATAAATTTTTAAGACGAAAAGATTTAGAAAAAGTAAAGGAGGAATTAAGAATGACTGAACTTGGCAAAAGTTTAATTGATGAGGGCAAGAAAGAAAAAACCTTAGAAGTAGCAAAAAAAGCAATAAAAAAGGGATTAGATAATGAAACTATAAAAGAATTAACTGATTTAGATATTGAAGAAATTGAATTAATTTTTATATATGCTAGCTCCAATTGGATCTAGCTATTCTTGTCAAACTAATACTATAGTGTCTTTATTAATGTTTAAATTATATTTTGTTTAAAAAAATTTACGCTTTATTAAACTTAAAAAAGTAATTATTATATAGAAATTGCTCCCATACATATGTAAAATAAAAACATTTTTCTTTTTTTAGATGAAAGTCCTATAGATACTACTATTATAAAAGAAATAATTAATATAAAAATATGTTTATTTTTTATCACATTGATACCTCCTTATAGCAGATATTACTTGAAATGAATTATTATCCAATTATATACGATTTACACATATTAATTATAACATAAATTGGATATAGTTTCGGATTTTAGTTAAATATTGTTAATCATAATTCATATAAATGTTATTCCGAAAAAACTATGTTTACATGAAAATTAAAATGGCTAGATCCAATTCAAATAGATAAATACCGTACATAGAAGCAAACTTTAAGAAAAAGAATTTAATTAAAGCAAGATTTATTTAAATTTGCATAATGTATAATATGATAATAGTTTTGACAGTTAGATTATAAATATATTTTAAATCATAACTTCACATTATTATAATGATATCAGGCTTTTCTTGTATTATCTTTTTAAAAACTCTCACTCCCAAACTTCTAAAATTTAAATTTATGTTTTGAACATAGGAGAATTAGCACCTTGATCAGTGGAAAACTCAATATAGAATTTTTATTCTTTAAATAAACGTTGGATATTCTGTGTGAGAAAGAGTTTGAAGTATTGGATTTTATAGATTAAAATAAAGATATAACAACAATCTAGGATGGTGAACAAATGAAGCCTACGCATTATGAAGACTTAATAATGAAAAGAGCAATGGACATTTTTGCAGAGGAAGGGCTAAAGTTTTTTGGAATAAATAAAAAAGTTAAAGAACTTGGACCTACTGAAATAGTTGTATTAGAGACTAAAAATATGTTTATGGATTATACATTTTTAATGGAAGATGATATATTCATACATTTTGAGTTTCAAACAACTAATAAAGGAAAAGCAGATTTAAGGAGATTTAGGACTTATGAAGCATTACTAAGTCATCAAACAGGAAAAGATGTAATTACATATGTTATTTATTCAGGAAATATAAAAAATCCTGAGAACGTATTAAAAACGGGCATAAATGAATATAAAGTAAAAGCAATATCTATGGCAAGTAAAGATGGAGATAAGATATATAATGATATTGTAGAGAAGATAAAAAATGATCTTGAAATTACAAAGCAAGATATAATATCTTTAACATTTACTCCTATAATGGGTGGTACTTTGGATAGGTTAGATAAAATAATAAATGCAATTAAGATTGTTAGAAAAATAGATAAAAAGTATAGGTATGACGTAGAATCAATATTATATGCATTTTCTAATAAATTTTTGCAAGGAAAAGATTTAGAAAAGGTAAAGGAGGAATTAAGGGTGACAGAGCTTGGAAAAAGTTTGATTGATGAGGGAAAAAAGTCAAAAGCTATAGAAGTAGCAAAAAAAGCAATAAAAAAGGGATTAGATAATGAAACTATAAAAGAATTAACCGATTTAGATATTGAAGAAATTGAATTGATAAGAGAAGTATTAAAATAAAAGTTAAATAATAAGGAGCAAAATAGCTAGATCAAAATGAATCTAGCTATTTTTGTATTCTGAAAAAGTTTCAAGTATAGAAAATTAATTTTCATTTAAAAATTTACACAATGTAAAAGAACGTAATATTTTTGTAAAGAATAAGTATTTAAAAAGTGATAAATATAAATTACTAACAGATTTAAGTAATTATAAAACTGGTAAGAGTCCTCCAGATACATTTATATGCATATAAAGAAAATTTAAGTTATAATATAGACAAGGTAAATATAACTATACAATATGGTATGTTTATACAAATTAACAGAACGTAATACAACAAAAGGGGATGTAAAAATGGTAAACAAGAGAACGAGACAAAATAATAGTAGGACAAAACGTAAAAAAGTTAGCAAATGGATAGGAATTTTATCAGTAGTTACTTTACTTGTAGTTTTAGTTGGCTTTTATAAAGGAAAACAGTACATAACAAAACAGCCTAAAGATAATAAACATGTTAAAGTGCAGAAAGAAGCTGTAGCAGTACATAACAATAAACCACAAAAGAAGTTTGTAGGCACAAATGATGAAGGTAAAAAATACACTTATGATGCTAAAAAAATTTCACAAAGAATTACTAATAGAAATTATTCTAATTATGGAGAAAAAATAGTATTTTTAACCTTTGATGATGGAAGCTCTCCATCAGTAACTCCAGAGGTTTTAAAAGTATTAAAAGAAGAAGATGT
The DNA here is from genome assembly GCF_900176615.1 of Clostridium massiliodielmoense. Taxonomy (GTDB): domain Bacteria; phylum Bacillota; class Clostridia; order Clostridiales; family Clostridiaceae; genus Clostridium_H; species Clostridium_H massiliodielmoense. The sequence continues at coordinate 919,513 of NZ_FXLO01000009.1, read as the reverse complement.
TAAAGCTACGTTTTTTCTTATAGGAGAAGTTATAGAACAGGGTGGAGATGCGTCTAAAAAATTAGTTAAGGAGATATTTAATAGTGGACATGCTATAGCAAATCACTCATATAGCCACGATTATAATATTTTATACCCAAATAGTAAACTAGATATAGAAGCTTTTAAAAAAGATTTTGAAAAGAATGATTGTATATTAAAGAGTATTTTAGGAGAAAATTTTTCAACAAGAGTTTTAAGATGTCCAGGTGGATATAGAACTTGGAAGGGTATGAGTCCATTAAATGATTATCTTAATAAAAATAATAAGATATCTGTAGATTGGAATGCTTTAAGCAAAGATGCGGAAGGAAAGCCTAAAAAAGCAGAAGAGTTAGCAGATTTAGCAATAGGAAGTAGTAAAGGAAAAGACATAGTTGTTTTATTAATGCATGATGCAAGAGGCAAAGAAGAAACAGCTAAAGCTCTTCCCAAAGTCATTAAGTATTTTAAGGATAAAGGTTATAAATTCAAGACTTTATCTTAGTAATTTATGTAGAATATAACATATGGAATATACTATAATACTTATAAAAATAATGTATAAACTATAAATAAAGGAGAATTTTCATGAAAACAATATATCTATATAACACTTTAGAAGAATGGAAAAAATCTAAATCATCTGCTGAAATTGAGGGATGTTATGATATATCTATAGAAGGAGATATGTTAAAGTTTTATAGTAACTCAGATGAAGGAGTTTTTCAGCAAGTTATAAACATGCAAAGAGTATTTGCTGTAGTTTATTAATTTAGGAGAATATAATGCAGAGTTTAAGACAAATAGATATAAGAAATTTATATAGAAATTATAGAAAAGTATCGAAAAAATTAAATTGCTTTTTTAGAAGTACACCATTTGTTTCACTAAAACATTATCCAGATTTCATTATAAGCAATAATCTAAAAGAAGTTATAGTAAAGAATGAAGTAATATCAAATGTAAAAGAAGACACATTAATTATAGTTGATTTACCTCTTGGAGAAGCTTTAACTTTAGGATATATGTTAAATAAAGATTATGATGCAAGTTTCGTATTATCTTTAAATTTTATGTTTCATCCATATGGACTAGTGGGGACTAAGGAAGATATACAAACCTTAATTAATGTAGGATTAAATCTAAAACAAGATGTTCAAAATAAGTATGTGTTTATTTTAGACAATAATAGATACCTAGATAAGTATTCTAGTATAAGTGATGTACCTAAAGAAAAATTCAACAATCAATATGAAATAACATATGAGGACTTACCTACAGCGGAGATATTAAATGAATTAAACATAAAAAAGGTTTTTGTATATTATAGAGATTTAAAAGAAGACATAAAAAGTTATTTAGAGTATTTAAAAGAAAGTAGTCTAGAGGTTATAACTTTGAAAGGGTGAATTTTATGGATGCAAAAAAGAAATTAGCATTACTAATAACTACAACTATGTTAGTTGCAAGTCCATTGTATGGCTGTGGTAAACAAAATCCAGATGAAAAAGAAGAACAAAATAATTCAAGTGGAAGTACCCACGTTGCACCAGGTGGGTATTTTAGAAATAATAATTCTAATTTTAAAAGTGGAAGTGGTAGTAAAGGAAAGTCATGGGGAACACCAAAGAGTGGAGGTTCATATTCTCATGGACACGGTGGCAGTATCGGAGGTTAGTGCATTCTGATTGGAGGAAATAGCTTGACTCAATTAATAGGAAGAGATTTAACGGAAAAATTATTATTTGATTATTATTTTTTGAGTTCTAAAAGGGAGGATGAAGTATTTTCTCCTTTTACTTTTTATATGAACAAAGACATTTTATTAAAGATGAATTATTCAGCAGGAATTTTACATGAAATTGTAGGAGAGATAATAGCTAACATAAATACAAAGCATAAAGCTTTTAAAAATTACATGGGAGATTTTTTTAATAAAGATAGGATATTAAATATTAAAGGGGAAATTTTACCTGTATTTTGGGTTAGATACGATGGATTCATAAGAGAAAATGGAAAGGATATATTCTTTAGTGAATTTAATTATGATAAACCTTGTATGCAAAAGGAAATAGCTGCGTCATCTATAGTTAACCCAAGAAATAATCCTAATGCTAACTTTGAGAAAAGCTTTAAAGAAGAATTTATAAAAATAGTAAAATGGAAGTTAGGGCAAGATAATAAAGTTAAAAATATAGGGATTTTGATTTCTCCATCACATTATGAAGAATTGCATTTAGCACATTTTTATATGGATTTATTGGAGGAGTTTAAAAATCTTAAATTTACTATAGTTGGTCCTAATAATTTATATGTAGAACATGACATGGTATGTGCATTTGGAGAGAAGATAGATTTAATCCTAAGACAGTTTCCAACGGAACATTTTCATGAAATAGATGATGTAGAAAAAATAATGAAACTTTTTGAAGAAGGTAAGATTCCAATAATAAATGATCCAAGAATAATAATTGGACAGGCAAAAAGCTTATTTGCATATTTGTGGGATTTAACTAATACTAATTTGATAAATAAGGAGCAAAAGAAGATAATAAAAGCAACTATTCCAAGAACTAAATTATATAATGAAAGTTGTATACAAGAATTAATTAATGACAAAGATAAGTTTGTTATTAAAGCTATATACGGTAGGTATAGTGAGGAAGTTTATATAGGAAAGCTATTAACAAACAAAGAATGGTTAGAGACTATAGAGTATGTAACCAAGACTAATCATAAAAATCCTCATATAATACAAGAATTTTGTCCAATTCATAGAGAAACAGTATTGGCATCAGACGGCAAAAAATATGTATCTACAGAGGGCTTTGGAAACTTTGGAATATACTTAACAAATGGCCAAGTATCAGGAGTAGGGCTTAGACTAAGTGAAGATTATTTAAGCTCAGATTATAATATATGGATGGCTCCTGTAGGAATTGGAGAAAACAAGTTAAAGGTTATTCAAAATGATATTTCTTTTGAGAAAGTAAATGAAGAGGCTATATTTAAGTATGATTTTACTGGGGCATACACTAGAGATAGTAAGTACTTTTTAACAGACTATATTAAAATTCAACATAACCTATATAATGAACTTAAACAAAAAACAAATGAGTTTATAAAAATAGTTAATAGAACTTATGATTTTATTAAGTTAAACTTAAAAGAGTTCTGTAATGTTTTAGGTATAGATGAGAGATTAGTGTCTTTAATAAATAAGGATAAGTTAGGCTTTAATACTATTTTAGGAAGACTGGATTGGGCAATAGATAATGGTGGAAATCTAAAGTTAATAGAATTTAATAGTGAAACTCCAGCAGGAATTGTGGAATCCATTGGTTTAACTAAAATAATAAAAGAGGAAAGCAAATTAAATCTTACAAATCCTAATGAAAGTTTAAAGAGAATTATAAAAGAAAGCTTCAAAAAAGCATTAGAGAAAATAGCTCATAATAAAGAAATCAAAACAGTAGGATTTTTAACTAATACATACTATGAAGATTGGTATAATACTAGAATTTTATATGACATTGTGAGGGATTTACCTTATGAATTTGTTATAGGAAGTGTATATGATATAGAAGTTAAAAATGGATATATAAATCTATATGGAAAAGAGCTTCAAGCTATATATAGATATTTTCCACTAGATTGGTTTTTAAGTGAATTTGAAAATCCTAAAGAAATTTTGAAAGCAATGGAAGAAGAGACAGTGAGTATAAATGAACCTAAAACCTTGGTTTATCAAAGTAAAGCATTTTTTGCATTGGTATTTGAACTTTTACATAATGGGTTCTATTCTAAAGAAGAGAAGAAATTTATAGAAAAGTATATACCTAAAACATCTTTTGACTATAGAGATATGCTACATAATGATTTTTGCATAAAGCCTTTTTTAGAAAGAGAAGGAGCCGGAGTTAGGTTTAACTATGAAAATATAGATTTATCTAGTGTTAGAGATTGTATATATCAAGAAAGAATTGATATTGGAACCATTGATGTTACAACTGAAAATTTTCATGGTAAAATCCAAAAATCATTATATCCTATAATAGGTACTTATGTATCTCAAAATGAGTTTTGTGGAATCTATACTAGAGTTGGTGGAAGTGTTACTGACCTTTGGGCAAAATTTATACCTATGTATTTATAAAAATAGACTGTTTCATAATAAATGAAACAGTCTATTTACCCATGCCCACCCTCGGTTATTAATAAATTAGTATATGGTAGTTACATTTACAATTACATGTACACTTGTTACAGTTCTGAGCTTAAATTGTACAAAATAGGGGATTGCTCCTAATCCCTAAATAATCAAATATATAAATAATAAGTTCAACATACCTTGTTGACAGGTTTATACTCACCTTTATTAATACCTACCTACTGAAAAGTTTTATTCTATTAAGTCAATTGTCCAATTTTTACTTTGGATTTTAGTATCTAATTCTCTATATTCTTTAGAAAGGTTATCTAGTTCTTTTTGATATTTTTTTATATCAATTGTACTATAGAATTTTACTTCTGATGTACTATATCTATCTTGTTTTATAACTGATTGTTGTATAAGTTCATTTAATATATTTCTTTTATTTAGCATACTATCTCTTATTGACAGTACATCGGCTAAAGAAATGTTTTCATCAAATTCTATATTACTATTAGCTTTATTTATTCTTTGAATTAACTTTGTTAATTCATTCATAGTAGTATCTAATTCTAATAGTAAATCTTCTGGTTTTTCATAGGGTTCATCGCCTTCTTGAACCTTACAATTATTTATAAGACGTATTCTTAATTGTTGTATTCTTTTTTGCAAGTCAGCTCTTAGTATTAATGCTTCTGCAAGTTTCATAAAAACACCTCGTACTTTCAATAAGTTTAATATATGTATTAATAATAAATTATCATTTTAAAAAAGTAAATATTTTATGCAGAAATAAATGGTGTATATAAAAAGTTCAACCAAAGTTAAGTTTATATTTATAAACTAAAATATGTGGAATATAATATATGCTATGGAGCATTATTAGATAATAATAAAAAAATCATTTAAGGAGAATTATAAATATGATTTATACAGTTACTCTTAACCCTTGTTTAGACTATATAGTAAACGTAAATGAATTTAAGATAGGAAAAGTTAACAGAACAATTAGTGAAGAAATATATCCTGGTGGTAAGGGAATAAATGTTTCAATAGTTTTAAATAATCTGGAAGTTAGTAATATAGCACTAGGATTCATTGCAGGTTTTACAGGAAGTGAAATAGAGAGAAGAGTTAGGGAATATGGGTGTATAGCTGATTTTATTAAAATTAAAGGTGGAAATTCTAGAATAAATGTTAAATTAAAATCTTCAGTTGAGTCAGAAATAAATGGAACAGGTCCAGAAATACAAAAAGAGGATTTAAGTAAGTTATTTTATAAATTACAGCATTTAAGACAAGAGGATTTTTTAGTTCTTTCAGGAAGTATACCAAAAGCACTACCAAAGAATATATATGAAATTATAATACAAAACCTTGAAAATAGAAATGTAAAGTTTATAGTGGATGCTACAGGTGAACTTTTAAAAAATGTTCTAAAGTATAGACCGTTTTTAATAAAACCTAATCACCATGAACTTGGAGAATTATTTAATAAAAAAATAGAAAGTGAAGAAGAAATAATTTACTATGGAAAAAAACTTAAACAGATGGGAGCTGAAAATGTAATTATTTCTATGGCGGAGATGGGAGCTATATTTATATCTTCTAAAGGAGAAGTTATAAAAGCTGAAGCACCAAGAGGAATACTAAAAAACTCGGTGGGAGCAGGGGATTCTATGGTGGCAGGATTTATTTCTGGGTATTTAAAAAATAAAGATTTAAGTGAAGCTTTTAATATGGCAGTTATAACTGGAAGTGCTACTGCATTTTCTTCCCAATTAGCTACAAAAAATGAGGTAGAAATATTACTAAAGCAAAAATTAATAGCTAAAAGAGTTGAGTGATTTTCTCTTTTAGCTATCAATTTATATTTATGGGTAATTTCATAACTATTTCTTCCATTCAGAATATAAGTCTGGACGTTTTTGTTTTAAAACTTTAAAGAATTTTTTAGAAACCTTAAGTTTTCTAAGTCCATTAAGCATGTGTTTGGGGTATTTTTCTTTTCTTGAGCAATTATTTTTTAAGCCGATTACTTTTAATTCTCCACTTTTGGTTATGAATATATGGGATAGACCAGTATCTAATCTTATGAATCCTAGTTTTTCAAAGTTTTCTATTATATCAACTAGAGATAGTGCTAAACTTTCATTTAAGCTATATTTTTTTATATAATCAATTATGCATATACCTCGAACGTATTCTCGTAGAATATATCCTAATCTATATTCAAATACTTTTGGAAAGTATTTATTTCCACTACCATATCTTAATATTAAATATTCTCGTCTGCAATTATCAACATTTTTACATATCTTTAATACTCTATTATTAGGTGTTAAATATAATAATTCAGTTTTATTTCTATGGAGAATTTTACATTTGTATATATCAACTCCTGCAATTATTAAACTTTTCATATCACTACCTCATTTATTAACTTAAATAACATAAGTTAATATATATTTATAAAATAAAACCTCTTATTATTACAATATTGCGAAAACAAAAAACTTGACACTCAAAAAAATAAAGGTATAATAAGAAATAATTATATAATATAAATGCTAAGAAAAAGAGGAGTAGGGATAAGGAGTATTAAGAGAGGAAAGTTTATTAGCTGAAAGACTTTCTATATAAATTATCTTGAAGGTAGCTTTGGAGTTTCTTTATTGAAATAATAGTAGATAAAGACGGTGGTCACATCGTTAATTTTAATGAGTGCTTGATTGATTTCGAGAATTAAGGTGGTAACGCGCATTGTCGTCCTTTGATGGATTGACGGTGCTTTTTTTATTTACAAAAATTATTTAATATAAAAAATATAAATTTAAGGAGGAAATACAATGGAAGAAGTTAATATTGCAAAAACCTATAATCCAAAAGAATTTGAAGATAAGTTGTATGAAAAATGGGAACAAAAAGGATATTTTACACCTGAAGTGGATAAGAGTAAAAAACCTTATACAATAATGATGCCACCACCAAATATAACAGGTCAACTTCATTTGGGCCACGCTTTAGATGGAACACTTCAAGATGTTCTAATTAGAACAAAGAGAATGCAAGGATATAGCACACTATGGTTACCAGGAGAAGACCACGCAAGTATAGCAACTGAAGTTAAGGTTGAAAAATCTATTTTAGAACAAGGATTACATAAAAAAGAAATGGGAAGAGAAGCATTCCTTGAAAAAGTATGGGATTGGGCTTACAAGTATAGAGACAGAATAAAAACTCAATATCAAAAGCTAGGAATTTCTGCTGACTACACAAGAGAAAGATTTACAATGGATGAAGGCTTAAATAAAGCTGTAAGAAAAGTTTTCGTTGAATTATACAACGAAGGATTAATATACAAAGGAAACAGAATAGTAAACTGGTGTCCTAAATGTCAAACTGCAATATCAGATGCAGAAATTGAATATAAAGAACAAAATGGTCACTTCTGGCACATTAAATATCCAGTAGTAGGTACCGATGAATTCTTAGAAATAGCGACAACAAGACCAGAAACTATGCTTGGAGATACAGCGGTTGCAGTTAATCCAAATGATGAAAGATATTCTCACTTAGTAGGTAAAAAATTAATGCTTCCATTAGTAAATAGAGAAATACCTATAGTTGCAGATGAATATGTTGATGTAGAATTTGGAACAGGAGCAGTTAAAATAACTCCTGCTCATGATCCTAATGACTATGAAGTTGGAAAGAGACACAACCTTCCACAAATAGTTATATTAAATAAAGATGGTAGTATAGTTGAAGGATATAGAAAATATTCAGGACTTGACAGATACGAGGCAAGAAAAGTATTAGTTAAAGATTTAGAGGAATCGGGTTTCTTAGTAAAAATAAAGGAACATGCTCATAATGTAGGAACTCATGATAGATGTGGTAGCACACTTGAACCTATGACATCAGAACAATGGTATGTTAAAATGAAGCCACTTGCAGAACCTGCTATAAAGGTTGTACGTGAAGGTGAGATTAAATTTGTACCTGAAAGATTCTCAAAGACATACTATAACTGGATGGAAAACATCCAAGATTGGTGTATTTCAAGACAATTATGGTGGGGACACAGAATCCCAGTTTGGTACTGTAAAGATTGTGGAGAAGTAATAGTATCTACAGAAGATCCAACTAAGTGTCCAAAATGCGGAAGTGAACATTTAGAACAAGACAAAGATGTACTTGATACTTGGTTTAGTTCAGCACTATGGCCATTCTCAACACTTGGATATCCAGAAAAAACTGAAGACCTTGAATACTTCTATCCAACAAGTACATTAGTTACAGGATACGATATAATATTCTTCTGGGTAGCTAGAATGATATTCTCTGGACTTCATAGCATGAAAAAGATACCATTTGATACAGTATTAATTCATGGTATAGTAAGAGATAGCGAAGGAAGAAAGATGTCTAAGTCTTTAGGTAATGGTGTTGATCCTCTTGAAGTTATCGAAAAATACGGTGCAGATGCTCTAAGATTTATGTTAATTACAGGTAATGCCCCAGGAAATGATATTAGATATTATGAAGAAAAAGTAGAAGCAGCTAGAAACTTTGCAAATAAGATTTGGAATGCATCAAGATTTGTTATGATGAACCTTGACAAAGATTTAATGGAAAAGTATAAAGATTGCAAAGAATATACACTTGCAGATAAGTGGATATTATCAAGAATAAACACTGTAGTTAAAGAAGCTACTGAAAATATAGATAAGTTTGAGCTTGGTATAGCAGCTCAAAAGATATATGACTTTATGTGGAACGAATTCTGTGACTGGTACATAGAACTTGTAAAACCAGCATTATATGGTGATGATGAAAAAGCTAAAGGTGTAGTATTAAATGTATTAAATGAAGTTCTAAAGAAAGGACTAAAATTATTACACCCAGTAATGCCATTTATAACAGAAGAAATTTATACTAATCTTCCAAATACAGAAGAAACAATAGTAACATCAGCTTGGCCTGTATTTGAAGAAGAATTAAGTGATGCAAAAACAGAAGAACAAATGAATTACATTATAGAAGCTATAAAATCTTTAAGAAATGTAAGATCAGAAATGAACGTTCCTCCTTCAAGAAAAGCTAAAGTTACTATATTTGCAACAGAAGGAAAAGATGCATTTAAACAAGGAACAATTTATTTCGAAAGATTAGCATCAGCATCAGAAGTTGATTTTGTAGATTCTAAAGACAGCATACCAGAAAATACAGTATCAGCAGTAACTAAGGGTGCTGAAATGTTCATGCCTCTTCTAGATCTTGTAGATATTGAAAAAGAATTAGAAAGATTAAATAAAGAAAAAGAAAAACTACAAAAAGAAATAGAAAGAGTAGAAAAGAAACTTTCTAATGAAAAGTTTGTAAGCAAAGCTCCAGAAGCCGTTGTTAATGAAGAAAAAGAAAAAGGAAAGAAATATAAAGAAATGTATGATGCAGTAGTACAAAGAATAGAAAGCTTAAAATAAACATAAAATATTTAAAATACATGGGCAGTTTTGTCCATGTATTTTAAGCTTATTATAAATTAAAGGAGATAAACAATGTCAAAGAATTTAGAACTAATGAAAAAAATTATAGAAGAGAAAAAGAAGAAAAGTTCACAGCAAATGTCTAAAGGAAGACCGGCTAAGTGTATAGGTGGAAGTAGAAAAGGTATTAATAGTTATAAACAAGGTGGAGTATTTGACAAATAATTAAAATAGTTAAAGAACTATGTCCAAATTTTTACTTGGAGGTGGTTCTTTTATTTTTTTCAGGATTATTGGAATATAACCGGGTGTAATATGAATTTAAAATAAGAGAATTTGGATATATAATAAAATTGTAAGAAATATAAAAAAATGGGGGAAATGATATGGGATTAACAGAAAGGATTATTGAAACTAAAAGAAGTTTAATGAATTTGCAGTATGAGGCAAAGTATACAGAATGTGAAGAGGTTATAAAATTTATTGATAGGGCGTTTTTAAATTTATGCAAAGAACACAGAGATTTTGAAAATGAAAACTCATATTTACCTATGTATGGATATGAAAATCAACGTTTAAATGCAATGGCTGAATATTATTTAGAAGGAAGAGCATCTAAAGATGAACTTAAAAATGATTTCTTTCCTATAATAGATGTTTTAAGTGGGGGTTATAACATTGTTATAAGGGAAAAAATAAAAAAAGAATTTTTAACTTGCTATGAAAATTAAATAGTTAATTGATTAAAAAATATACTTTTGATACAATAAATTTTGAATTTATACAAAATTTAAGTGGGGAATGGAGAGAAAAAATTGAATTACAAAGAAGCAATGAATTATATAGAGGATGCTGCAAGGTTTAGTATAAAACTTGGGCTAGACAGAACAAAAAGAATATTGGAAGTCTTGGGAAATCCACATAATAAGATAAAATGTATACATGTAGCAGGTACTAATGGAAAAGGCTCAATAACATCAATGCTTAATTCTATATTAATTGAAGAGGGATATAAAGTTGGAATGTATACTTCACCTTATATTGAGGAATTTGAAGAGAGAATACAAATAAATAATACTAAGATTTTAAAAGATGATTTAGCAACAGCTATTACAGAAGTATACAATGCCTCAAATCAAATATTAAAAGAAGGATATAGTAATCCAACTCAATTTGAAATAATAACATGTGCTGCATTTTTATATTTCTATAATAAAGATGTAGATTATGCAGTTATAGAGGTTGGACTTGGGGGAAGACTTGATTCTACAAATGTAATAACTCCAATTTTAAGTATTATTTCTTCAATAAGCTATGATCACATGAAAATTTTAGGATATTCTATAGAAAAAATAGCTATAGAAAAAGCAGGAATAATAAAAAGTAAAGTTCCAGTTGTTTTATATCCTCAATTAAAAGAAGCGGAAGATGTAATAAATAGTATATGTATAGAAAGAAAATCTCCACTTAAAAAAGTATCAAAAGAAAGTGGTAAGTATGTAGGGTGTAATGATCTAACTATAGATGGAAAGTCTATAAGAACTCAAAATATAATAATAAATGTAGATAATAATGAGTATAATATAAATCTTGCTCTTTTAGGAAAACATCAGATATTAAATTGTACTACTGTTTTATACGCAGTTAATGAACTAAAAAAAATGGGAGTGGTAATAAGTAATACCTCTATTATTAATGCACTTATTAAGGTAAAATGGATGGGAAGATTTGAAATTTTAAATAACGATCCTACAGTAATAATAGATGGTGCTCACAATATTGATGGAATAACTAAACTTAAAGAGAGTATAGATACTTATGTTAGCTATAAAGATATTGTTCTTATTTTGGGAATATTAAATGATAAACAAGTTGAAGATATGGTTAAAGTTATTACACTTAGTGCTAAAATGGTTATATGTGTAACTCCTCATAGTGAAAGAGCTGAAATTGCTAAAGAATTAATGAGAAGTGTAAAAACATATAATTCAAATTGTATAGCAATTGAAGACTATAAAACAGCATATGAAACTGCTCTTAATTATTGTAATAGAGAGGATTTACTTTTAATTTCAGGTTCTCTTTATATGATAGGGGATATGAGAAAAATCATAACTAGAAAATAAAAAAATCCGGTTTTAAAGGCCGGATTTTTTTATGCTTTTTTAATATTTTTAGATTTTAAACGTCTTGTTATAAATCTTTGTAGTAAAGTTTTTATTATAGCTATTATAGGTACTCCAAGGAACATTCCAAGTACACCAAAAGTTCCTCCACCAACTAAAATTGCAAGTATAATCCAAAATGGACTTACGCCTACTTTGTCTCCAAGTATTTTTGGTCCTAGAACCCATCCATCAAATTGTTGAAGTACAAGTATAAATAGAAGAACCCATAGAGCTTTAATAGGACTATAGAATACTGTAATTAAAACTGCGGGTATCATTCCAATAAATGGTCCAAAATAAGGTATCATATTAGTTATTCCAACAAGTAAACTGATTAACAATACATAAGGTGTTTGTAATATTGCAAGACCAATAGCACACAAGATACCAATTATTAAAGAGTCAATTGATTTACCAATAATATATTGAGAAAATATTATGTTTACTTCATTACCAAATGTAAGGAATGAATCTACTGATTCTTTTTTGAATACACAGTATAAAAAGTTTTTAGCATTTTTTTGGAATGACTCTTTATCTTTTAATATGTAAACAGATATTATAAATCCAAATATCATTTTCAAGAATGAAGATGTAAAATCTATTGCATTTGATAATGCTACGTTAAGAAATGATTTTAAAGAATCTGTCAACGTAGTTGTTATATTGGTTAAGCCTTTATTTGCAAACTGTATAAGTGTAGTATTATTTGATAAATTAAATTTATTTATAGTTGTATAAAACCACGCTTGAGTTTTTATAACATATATAGGCATATCATTAAGCAATTTTCCAACATTATTTATAATAGCTGGAGATATAATAGTAACTGTAAGTGTTATAAATCCTATAAGTAATAAAAATACTATTAATATGCTAAAACATCTTTTAAGATTAAACTTTTTTTCAAAGTATAGCATTAAAGGATTTAAAATATATGCTATACCAAATGCCCAAAAGAATGGAGTTAATATAGAAATTACAATTGATAACCCAGAAGCGAAAACTTCTATATTGTTAATTGCTTTAAAGATTAAAGCTAAAATTATAAAAACAGGTATAACGTTTATGTAGGGTATTTTATTTTTCCACAAAAATTTAGTGCCTCCTTTACTTAAACTTACAATTGATTATATCATCAATTTATACAATAATAAAGCGGTATATTATAAAAATATACCGCCTAGGAATATATTGCTAGCAACAGCAGCAGCAGCTAAGCATTGGAGCACAACAACATGATGCAGCTCCACCTAAGCCCCAACCACCGCAACAGAATAATAATACTAGTAGAAGTATTATCCAAAGACCATCATCATAATATGGGCGACAATCTGCCATAAATAACCCTCCCTTCTTTAGGAGATTTTATGGATGCTAGAACCTCTCGGCTTGTCCTAACACTATATACTATGTTATATAACCAAAAAGTGTTTCTATTTTTTGTAAAATATTAATGCAAATTTTATATTCAAAATGGAGGAAGATAATATGAAAAAATTACATAGAGAATTTTATACAAGAGATACTATAAAGGTTGCAAAAGAGCTATTAGGAAAGCTTATTGTAATTGAAGATGATGTTAAATTAGTTGGAAAAATAGTTGAGGTAGAAGCTTACCTTGGAGTTAATGATAAAGCAGCTCATTCATATGGAAATAGAAAAACAGAGAGAACTAAAATTATGTATGAAGAGGGAGGGTATGTATATGTATTTCAGATTTATGGTATGTATAATTGCTTAAATATAGTCTCATCTAAAAAAGAGATTCCACAAGCTATTCTTATAAGAGCAATTGAACCAATTGAAAATATAGACAAATTCAGCCAGAATAGATATGGAAAAAAATTTGATGAGTTAACTAAGTATCAGGCAAAAAATATAACTAACGGGCCAGGAAAGTTGTGCATGGCAATGAATATTACAAAACAATTTAATGGTTTAGATTTATGCAAAGATAAAATATATATACTCGACAATGAAGAGAGTTTTGAAATTGTATCTTCTAAAAGGATTGGAATTGATTATGCAGAAGAGGCAAAAGACTATTTATTAAGATTCTATATAAAAGATAATAAATTTGTTTCTAAAAAGTAGTACTATGTTAATAACAAAAGCTAGGAAAAGGGGAAAATCAATAAAAAGGAACTAGGAAAAATAAAAAAACACCGGAGTTCCTTTTTCTTATTGTTGCTTTTTAAACTGTTTTTATTCTTAAAATTTGTCCTATTTTTTTTTGTTTTTTATTTCTTCAAGGGCTTTAGCTAGTTGGTCAGGACATGAAGTACCTTTTCCTCTACAATCTATTCCACGAAGTTTTTTTATTATAGAGTCTATATCCATTCCTTCGACAAGACTACAAATGCCTTTTAAATTTCCGTTACATCCTCCTATAAAAGATGCATTTTTTAATTTATTATCTTCAATTTCAAAATCTATTTGTTTTGAACAAACGCCCTTTGGTATGTATGTATACAAGATATCATCTCCTAATATAAATATATTAATTTCTATTATAAAATATTAATTTATTAATCACAAGTAAACTTTCACAAAAAGTAGTAAGTATAATACCATATTTATAATACTTTACATATTATACTGTGAGGGGGTGAGAACATGGGAAAATTATATGTGTGTAATACACATTCAGATAATATATCTGTTGTAGACGTAGGAGTATTTAAGGAGGAGGGAAAAATATATTCTGAAACTCCTAGCTTAGATAAAATAGGACCCCACAGTATATGTAACTATAAAGATAAACTGCTTGTAGCTAATAGGTACAATAATACTTTATCTATATTTGATAAAGAAAATGGAGAAGAAATAGATAATCATTTTATAGGAATGAATTGTAACGAAGTAGTAGAGTATAAGGATAAGGCTTATGTAATATGCGGAGATTCAAATAATGTTGTAGTTTTTAATTTAAAAACTAATTTAATAGATGAAGAAATTCCTTGTGGAGATTTTCCAAAGAGTATAGAAATTAATAAACATAAGAAAATTATACTTATATCAAATTTTAAAGGTGATAGTATTACCTTAATTGATTTAGAAGATAGTAAGAATATAAGAAATATAAGAGTAGGATCATATCCAACAAAAGCATCATTTACAGTGGATGGCGAACATATTATAGTATGTGAAAGTAATATGGGAGGTGACATGAAAGGCAGTTTAAGTATTATTTCTTTAAAGGGATTGAAGCTTTTTAATAAAATTTTAGTAGGCAAGCATCCTGTAGATATGTATGTAAATTCAAGTTGTGGCTTTGTATCCAATTTTGGCGATGGAACTATAAGCATAGTTGATATTAATAATTATAAAGAAATAAAAAAGATAAATGTTGGAGGTATGCCAAAAGGTATTATAAAATTAGGTGAAAGTATATATGTAGGGGATAATTATAATAATTTATTAATAAAAGCTGATTTAATTAAAGAAAATAAAAAAGTCATATCCATAGGAGGAGAACCTACTGGTATGACGTATATATGATTGATTAATTAATTGTTTATGAGAACTTCTATAAGTTTATAGTATATTTCTGAAGAATTTTCCTTCCACTTTGCACACAAGGCTTTAGCTTGTTCATTTGAAGCAACATTTAATTTTAAATCAATTAAAATAGAATTATTTTCAATAGCCTTTAAATTTACAATATAGTTGTTTCCTTCAATTGTATATTCAGAAGAAATGGTTATTTCCTTTTTTATATTATCTAAATGTTTATTAAGGTAGGCATCTATTGCTTTCATTTTATCTTCGGATATTCTATTTCTAAATAAAGAAAGCACTTTTAAACCTTTACTTGATATGACCATTCTGTGCTTACCTTCTTGTTCTATTACATTTATAAAAAGAGCATTTTCAAGCTCACTTAAATATTGTTGAAGTGTGAAATAATTAATAAAATTATTTTCTAAAATTATTTGAGTAATTTGATTATTAGAAATAGGAAGTTTTATATTTTCTAGTAAATAAAGCAAAAGAAGTTTATCTTCGGCTAAATCTGACGTGTTATTAAACACTTACTTCTCACTCCTTTTTGTTATATTTTATAAATTATTATAACATAAAAAGTAATAAAATAAATAATTCAATAAAATTAAATTTTTTTATTTTGTATTTTATGCTATAATATGGAAAAGATTTATTATGTTAAAATAATAAAAAGGAATATTTAAACTAGTTTATATATATAAATTCAATAAAGCAATATTATATAAACTAGGAGGAGATATGAGTATACAAAATTGTTTGAAGTTTTTGAAAAAATATAGGCTCTTTTTTATTGCAGGGATTTTTGTATTTTTATCAGCATATTGTTTGGCGGCTAAATTAAATCATGTTGAAGTATCTACTAATGCAAGCAAAAAATTTCCTATATATCGTGTGGATACTAAAGAAAAAAATGTAGCTATTACTTTTGACACTAATTGGGGAACTAATAATACAAAAAAGGTTTTAGATATTTTAGATAAATATAGTGCAAAAGCTACATTTTTTCTAATGGGAACATGGGTAGATAAACACCCTGAAGAAACTAAAGAAATTTTTAAAAGAGGTCATGAAATAGGAAATCATTCTAATAGTCATGCAGATTTTACATTAATATCTGAGAGTAGAATGATTGAAGAGATAGCAGCTACAGATGCAAAGTTAATAAAACTTATAGGAAAGGATAGTAAAATTTTTAGATTTCCTTCAGGATCTTATAATGAAAAAGCAGTTAAGGCAGCTGAAAATACGAATCATTTTTGTATACAATGGGATATTGATAGTATAGATTGGAAAGAAAGAGGGGCAGACATAGAATATAATAGGGTCATGAAAAATGTGAAGCCTGGATCTATTATATTATTTCATGATAATGCAAGATATACACCAGACAATTTAATTAGAATAATTGGAGAATTACAAAAGGAAGGATACAAGTTTGTGACTGTATCAGATTTGATATATAAAGATAATTATTATATAGATAATGCTGGTGTTCAAAAATTAAATTAAAATATATATTGAAAAGTAATTCAGAATTGTATTATAATGGAAATATAATTAATTGTCAGATAATTAACAAAAATTTTCAAATAAGTTTATTAGTTTTTGTTATATTTTTAAGTTTATTTGAATATTTATATTTCAGTAAGATAAATAAAAAAGAAAACTAAGGGAGAGAGGGGTTAAGATGGACAATTTAATGTTAAACAACAAAATTTATTTAGAGGGGACTTGTGTATCAAATCTTGAATTTAGTCATGAAATGTATGGAGAAGGATTTTATACATTTAAAATTTCTGTAAATAGACTCAGTGATGTAAGGGATGTCTTGCCAGTTACTATTTCAGAAAGATTATTAACTGAAATAGAAATAAAAGAAGGAGAAGATTTAATAATAGAAGGCCAACTTAGATCTTACAATAAATTTATTGAAGGATCCAATAGACTTATACTTACAGTCTTTGCAAGGGATGTACAACCATGTATTGAAAAGAGTAAGAATCCAAATCAAATTTTCTTAGACGGATATATATGTAAAGAGCCTATTTATAGAACAACTCCTTTTGGAAGAGAAATTGCAGATATATTATTAGCAGTTAATAGACCATATAATAAATCTGATTATATACCTACAATTTCTTGGGGTAGAAATTCCAGATTTTGCAAGACATTGAATGTTGGAGATAATATAAGAGTTTGGGGAAGATTACAAAGTAGAAAGTATCAAAAGAAAATGGGAGAAGAGGAAGTTATAACTAAGACAGCTTACGAAGTTTCTATTTCAAAACTGGAACATGCTGATGATATTGAAGAGGAAAGTGATAAATCAGTAGAAAATTTAGCTGAATAAAAAAATACTTGGCGTTTGCCAAGTATTTTTTTATTAATTTTTTATTTTCTTAAATCATCCATTAACTTAGTTTTATCTTTAGTTTTACTATCAACATTTTTAATTATTTTAGCAGGACTTCCAGCTACAACTACATTTTCAGGAATGTCTTCAACAACAACTGAACCAGCTGCAACTACGGAGTTTTTTCCAACACGTACGCCTTCTAATATAACAGCATTTGCACCTACTAATACATTATCTTCAATTACACAAGGTGATTTGCTAGGTGGTTCTAATACTCCTGCTACAACAGCACCAGCACCTAAATGAACGTTTTTACCAAGCTTTGCGCGTGCTCCAAGTACAGCATTCATATCTACCATAGTACCTTCGCCAATTTCACAACCTATATTTATAACAGCTCCCATCATAATAACAGCATTTTTACTTATGGAAACCATGTCTCTTATAATTGCACCAGGTTCTATTCTAGCATCTATATTTTTAGTATCTAACATAGGTATAGCAGAGTTTCTTCTATCTTGTTCTATTTTGTATTTCTTTATTGAAGCTTTATTTTCATCTAAAAAGTTTAAAATTTCTTGGCTTTCACCAAATAATACATAAAAATTGTTTGCTCCATAACATTCTATATCATTTACATTACAATTAGTAAGGTTTCCATCTACATATACTTTAAGTGGAGTGGATTTCTTTGATTCTTTTATGTATCGTGCAATTTCGTATGGATTTGTTAAGTCGTAATTCATTATGTAGCCTCCTTATTATATTAAAAATATAATCTATATTATAATCAATATTGTCTGCAATTTAAAGTAAAATATATGTTAGAATTAAATAAAAATCACTAATATGAATAAAAGGGGGTATATAATAAAATTATTATGTATTTTTATATGGACATATGTGTGAGAAAAGAGTAAAATTTATAATAATAGAGTATAAATTTTACATTAAATTTTGAAATGAGGTATGCTGGCGTGAAAAATACAATTTCATCAAATGTGCAAAACATTGAAATATCAGGGATAAGGAAGTTTTATAATAAAGTGGTTAAAATTGAAGATGCTATTTCTCTTACTTTAGGGCAACCAGATTTTAATGTACCACAAAAGATAAAGAATGCAATGATAAAAGCTATAAATAATAACAAAACAGCATACACTTCAAATTTAGGTATAGAGGAATTAAGAGAAGAGATAAGTAATTATTTAATAAATAGTTTTAATATTAATTATAATAAGGAAGAAATATGTTTAACTATAGGAGGAAGTGAGGCTATTTTATCTACCTTTATGACATTTATTAATAAAGGTGATAAAGTTTTAATACCAACTCCAGCTTATCCAGCTTATGAAAGTTGTGTGAAGCTTTTAGGTGGGGAAGTTATAAACTATAATTTAAAAGATGATTTTTCTATTGATTATGAATCACTAAAAAATATTATAGATAGAGAACAACCTAAAATTATGATTTTATCATATCCTTGTAATCCTACAGGAGCTACTTTGCTTAAGGAAGATAAAGAAAAACTATATACTTTAATTAAGGATAGAAAAATTTTAGTTATTAGTGATGAAATATATAGTGCTATTTCTTTTGAAGAAGAATATCATTCATTAGGTCAATATGAAGATTTAAAAGAAAAGTTTATACTTGTCAATGGGTTTTCTAAAATGTTTTCTATGACAGGTCTTAGACTTGGATTTGTATGTGCTGATAAAAAGTATATAGACAGTATTGTAAAGGTGCATCAATATAATGTGTCTTGTGCTCCATCTATTGTTCAATGGGGAGCTTTAGAAGGACTTAGGTATTGTATGAGTGATGTTGAATATATGAAAGAAAAGTTTATGGAAAGAAGAAAATATTTATATGATAGATTATTATCTATGGGATTGGATGTAGAGTTTCCAAGAGGAGCCTTTTATATTTTTCCTAGCATTAAGAAATTTAATATGAGTAGTGAGGAATTTTGTGAAAGATTACTAAATGAAGCTAAACTGGCAATAGTACCAGGTTCTGCTTTTGGAAGTGGGGGAGAAGGATTTATTAGAATTTCCTACTGCTATTCTTTAGATGTATTAAAAGAAGCTATGGATAGATTGGAAAATTGGATTAAAAATTTATTATAAACTAATTTTTAAGAAGTAATTAATTATATTTATGTTACATATTTATAAATATAATTAATTATAAATTAAATTATTAGAAAATTATAATTTGAGAAAGATTAAACAAAAATGTTTCATTGTAGAAAAAAATATTTTATTACCATAATATGTAAACTAAAAATAATAAAAAAAATTATCAATAAAAATTCAAAAATATTAAAAATATTGACCAATTCTTTAAAATGTGATATGATTTTTTAAAATAAATAATAAAATTATTAACTAAAATATATATGTTAATTAATTATAGAATTTATGGAAAATGTTATTTATGAAGGAGAGAAAATATAAATTTGCATTTTAAAACTAAGATGCATTTATATTTATGCATAAAATGAAAAATTTTATATATAAATTAAGGGGGAATATAAGGTGAAAAAAAAAGTACTAGCAGTATTGCTAACTGCAGCCTTAGCGACAACAATGTTGTTTACAGGATGTGGAGGTGCGAGTAAAGGGGCTAAGGAAGCTGGAAAAGCAACAGCTCAAAGTGGAGGTACTTTAAATGTTGATTTACCAGAAATTAAAACTTTAGACTCAGCTCAATCACAGGACAATATATCAGCAACTCCAATTGGGGCAGCATTTGAAGGATTAACAAGATCTAATAATGGAAAACTTGAACTTGCTGCAGCTAAAGAGTGTAAAGTTTCAGATGATAAAAAAACATATACATTTACATTAAAAGATTTAAATTGGACTGATGGAAAGCCAGTAACAGCAAAAGATTTTGAATATGCATGGAAGAGACTTGTAAATCCAAAAACAAAGGCTCCATATTCAACATTTATAAATGGAATAGTTAAAAATGCAGATAAGATTTCATCTGGAAAGGGAAATCCAGAAGAGTTAGGAGTTAAAGCTAAAGATGATAAAACTTTAGTTGTAACACTAGAAAAACCAGTTCCATATTTTGAAGAATTAACAGCGTTTACAGCATTATTCCCTGTAAGACGTGACATAGTTGAAGCTCAAGGAGAAAAATATGGTTCAGATCCAACCAAAATGGTATTTAATGGACCATTCGTAATAGAAAGTTGGCAAAAAGGTGGTAAAACTGTATTAAAGAAAAATGATAAATATTATGATGTGAAAAATGTAAAACTTGATGGTATCACATTACAAGATATAAAAGAATTACCAACAAAATATCAAATGTTCTCAGCTAAACAATTAGATTCAATTGGAGCTACTGGAGAATATAGAGAAAAGTTAAAGAAGGATGGAGAAGCTGGAAAATGTGTATTTAAATCAGAAAAGATTCCTTCAGCATTCTATATGATATTTAATATGAATGGAAAAAATAAATTACTTATGAATCCTAAAATAAGACTTGCATTATCTTTAGCAATGGATAGAGAAACTTATGTAAATAAGATCTATAAAAGAGGGTTTGTTTCATACGGATTAATTCCTGAAACTATAAAATGTATAGATAAAGATTTTAGAAAAGAAGTACCAGAACCATTAAAGGCTGTAATAGCTGAAAAGAAAGATCCAAAAGCTTTATTTATAGAAGGATTAAAAGAACTAAAAATGGATCCAGATCCATCTAAGTACACTTTAAATTATATGTCACAAGGTGCAGCAGCTTTTGATAAACAATCAGGCGAATATTTCCAAAACCAATGGAAAACAAAAATAGGTGTAAATATAACTATAAAGCAACCTGCTAGTTTCTCAGATTATCTAACAAAATGTCAATCAGGAGATTTTGAAATAGCTATGTCAGGATGGGGTGCAGACTATAATGATCCATCTAGTATGACAGATGTATTTGCTAAGAGCAATGGAAACAATCATAGTAAATACTATAATGCAAAATATGAAGATCTTATAACTAAAGCAAATTCGGAATTAGATCCTGCTAAAAGACTTGATCTATTCAAACAAGCAGAACAAACAATTGTAGTTGAAGATGCAGGTATAGCTCCAGTATTCTATAAAGATTTAAGTTCAGCAGAACAAAATTATGTAAAGGGAGTTCAAAATCCAGCATTTGGAGCAAATATGGAATTTAAGTGGGCTAGTATTGAAAAATAGTTGAGACTATTTGAAAGCATATTTTAAATACTACAACGAGAGTTTTTCGTTGTAGTATTTATGTATTATTTATTATTATACATATATTATTAGCAAAGTATTTAAGTGGATAATGTTTTTAATATATACTTATTAATTTTTAAGAGGGGGAAAACAATGGCTAAATATATACTAAAGAGAATAGGGTATATGTTAATAACTTTATGGGTTATAATAACAGCTACTTTTTTCTTAATGAATAGTATACCCGGAGATCCAGTTATGGTAAAAGCTCAAAAACTACCTCCGGAAATGCAACAACTTATGAGACAACAATATGGCCTTGATAAGCCATTAACAACTAGATATGTTATTTATTTGAAAAATTTAACTAAAGGACAACTAGGTGATTCTTTTATAACACCAGGCTATAATGTACAACAAATTATTAGTGAAAAATTCCCGAATTCTGCAAGACTAGGAGTTCAAGCAGTATTTATAGGATTAGTTATAGGCGTTACTCTCGGTATAATAGCGTCATTTAGAAGAAATAGTAATGTAGACTTTTTAGTAATATTCCTTGCAATTATGGGAGTATCAATTCCAAGTTTCGTTTTGGCAGCATTACTTCAAAAGGGATTAGGTGGTGCTGGTTCACTTCCAATAGCAGGTTGGTATAATCCAGGTGATGGAATTGACGGATTTAAGTTTACAGTACTTCCAACAATAGCTTTATGTTTTGGTAGCCTAGCAACTTATGCAAGATATATGAGAACTTCCGTTCTTGATGTAATAGGAAAAGATTATATAATTACAGCTAAAGCTAAAGGATTATCACAAGGAGCAATTGCATGGAAGCATATAATAAGAAATGCAATTTTACCTATTATAACAATATTAGGACCACAACTTGCGGCCATAATAACAGGTTCTATAGTAATAGAAAGAATCTTTGCAATACCAGGTATAGGAAACTCTATGATAGATGCTATACTTACTAATGATTATAATATCATAATGGGATTAACTATCTTTTATTCTGCTTTATATATTGTATCTTTACTAATCGTTGATATTATGTACTCAGTAGTGGATCCAAGAATAAGACTAACAGGAGAAAAAAGGTAGGGGGATATTCAGATGGGTGAATTGAAAAAAGAACAATTTGAAGTGATAGGTTGCGAAAATGAAAATTCCGAAGCTATTTTACGACCTAACATGACATATTGGCAAGATGCATGGAGAAGATTAAAACAAAATAAAGTAGCTATGTTTTCTATGGGGTTACTTGTAGTTATAATTACAATGTGTATTATTGGACCTTATATAACAAAGCATGGTTACAGTGAACAAGTTATGGAAAATATCAATTTAGAACCTAATGGTGAGTATTGGTTTGGAACAGATAACTTAGGAAGAGACTTATTTTCAAGATTATGGATAGGCGGAAGAGTTTCTATTGCAATAGGTGTTATAGGAACTTTAATTGAAGTTCTTATAGGATGTATCTACGGTGGAATTAGTGGGTACTTTGGTGGTAGAGTTGATGATATAATGATGAGAATTGTTGAGATACTAAACAGTATTCCATATATGATAGTAGTTATTATACTTTCAATATACTTAGGACCAGGTATGTCATCACTACTAATTGCACTATGTATAACTGGATGGACTGGTATGGCACGTATGGTTAGAGGGCAAGTTCTTCAACTTAAACAGTCAGAATATGTATTAGCAGCTCAAGCTCTAGGCGGTTCATCTGCAAGAATAATATTAAGACATCTAATTCCTAATACTATAGGAATAATAATCATATATATGACTTTTGATATACCAGGTTTTATATTCTCGGAAGCTTTCTTGAGCTTTATCGGTCTTGGAATAAAGCCTCCTGCTACAAGTTGGGGTGCAATGTGTGCTGCTGGTCAATCAGTAATGGACTTCTATCCATATCAATTAATATTCCCAGCAGTAGCAATATGTTTAACAATGCTTGCATTTAATTTATTAGGTGATGGACTAAGAGATGCTCTAGATCCAAAACTTCGTCAGTAGGGAGGATAAAATATGGATAATTTATTAGAAGTAAAAAACTTAAGAGTTTCTTTCCATACTTACGCTGGTGAAGTTCAATCTGTTAGGGGAGTAAACTTTAGTTTAAATAAAGGAGAAACTTTAGCAATTGTTGGTGAGTCAGGATGTGGAAAGACAATAACATCAAAAAGTATAATGAGATTAATACCAATTCCACCTGGAGAAATCAAGGAAGGCTCAGAAATACTTTTTGAAGGTAAAGATATTGTAAAAATGTCAGAAAAGGAATTAAGAGATATAAGAGGTGGAAAGATAAGTATGATATTCCAAGATCCTATGACATCTCTTAACCCAACTATGAAAGTAGGAAAGCAAATAGCAGAAAGCTTAATAATTCATAAAGGAATGAAAAAGCAAGAAGCAATGCAAGAAGCATTAAGAATGTTAAAGCTTGTAAATATACCTAATGCAGAAAAAAGAATTAATCAATATCCTCATGAATTTTCAGGAGGAATGAGACAAAGGGTTATGATTGCTATAGCTCTTGCGTGTGATCCTAAAATACTAATTGCGGATGAGCCTACAACAGCATTAGATGTAACTATACAGTCTCAAATAATGGAACTTATAGCAGAACTTCAAGAAAAATTGGGAACAGCAGTTATACTAATAACACATGACCTTGGAGTTGTTGCAAGTGTTGCTCATAGAATACAAGTTATGTATGCAGGTCAAATTATAGAAAGAGGAACAACTGATGAAATATTCTATAATCCAAAGCATCCATATACATGGGCATTACTCCAATCAGTTCCAAGACTTGATACTAAAAATAAAGATAAATTATATTCATTAAATGGAACACCTCCAGACTTAGTACAGCCACCTAAAGGATGTCCTTTTGCATCTAGATGTGAATACTGTATGAAGGTTTGTAAAGAGACTATGCCGGAGGTTACTAAAATTAGTGAAACACAAGAAGTTTCATGTTGGTTGCAACATCCAATGGCACCAGATATTGAACCTCCAATAAACTTAGGAGGTGGAACTGATGAATAATGAAAATTTAGTACAAGTAAAGAACTTAAAAAAATATTTTAAAGTAGGAAAAAATGCTACATTAAAAGCAGTAGATGATGTAAGTTTTAATATAAGAAAAGGTGAAACTCTAGGTCTTGTTGGAGAATCAGGATGTGGAAAAACAACTTGTGGTAGAACTGTACTTGGACTTTATGCTGCTACAGGTGGAGAAGTTTTATTTAATGGAGTAAACATTCATGGTCTTAAAGGAAAAGAAAAAAGAGAATTTACGAAGCATGCACAAATAATATTCCAAGATCCATATGCTTCATTAGATCCTAGAATGACAGTAGGAGATATAATAGCTGAAGGAATAGATATTCATGGATTATATACAGGTCAAGAAAGAACGGATAAAATATACAAATTGCTTGAACTTGTAGGACTTAATAAAGAACATGCTTCAAGATTTCCTCATGAATTTTCAGGAGGACAAAGACAAAGAATAGGTATTGCAAGAGCACTTGCTGTAGAACCTAAATTTATAGTATGTGACGAGCCTATTTCAGCGCTTGATGTTTCAATACAAGCACAAGTAGTTAATTTGCTTATTGATCTTCAAAGAAAGTTTGATTTAACTTATCTTTTTATAGCTCATGATTTATCTATGGTTAAACATATTTCAGATAGAGTAGGAGTTATGTATCTTGGAAACATGGTAGAACTTGCTGATAGTGGTAAGCTTTATGCAAAACCACTTCATCCATATACTCAAGCATTACTTTCAGCAATACCACTTCCAGATCCAGAAACTGAAAAGTCTAGAAATAGAATAATGTTAGAAGGAGAAGTTCCGAGTCCTATAAATCCTAAACCAGGATGTAGATTTGTGGCAAGATGTAAATATGCTACAGAAAAATGTTCTAAGGAAAGACCTGAACTTATAGAAGTTGAAGAGGGACATTATGTTGCATGTCACTTAGTTAAACCTTCAAAAGAAGATTAAAAATAATTTAAATAAGAACTCTCTATTTTGTAATAGGGAGTTTCTTTTGGTGCATCTAAAATAAGAATTTTAATTAAGAGTAAGTTTAAGAAGTTTAATTATAAAAGGAGAGTCTAAGTAAATACTTAAACTCTCCTTTTATAATTAAACGTATTAGTTTTTAGATTTTATAACATCATTCATTGTATATAATCCAGGATTCTTTCCTGCCATGTATTCACAAGCTTTTAAAGCTCCAATTGCGAATACTTCTCTAGATAAGGCTGTGTGTTTTAATTCTATTATCTCTCCAGCACCTGCAAAGATAACTTCATGTTCTCCAACAATAGAACCTCCACGAATAGCGTGTATTCCTATTTCATTTTTTTCTCTTTTTTTGATTCCGTTACGACCTTTATTAAATACTGTTTCTTCTTTTATTGAATCCTTAATTGTATTTCCTAAAAGAAGAGCAGTTCCACTTGGTGCATCTACTTTTTGATTATGATGTTTTTCTATAATTTCTATATCGTAATTTTCATAAAGCATAGCACTTATGTCTTTTAATATATTATTGATTACGTTTATACCAATTGACATATTAGCTGAGTGGAATATAGGTATTACTTTGCTAGATTCATTTATTATGTCTAACTGTTCTTTGCTATAGCCTGTAGTGCATAATACAAGAGGCAGGTTTTTAGCTTTGCAGTGAGATAATAGAGAATCTAGTGTGTCAGGTCTTGAAAAATCTAACACTACATCACTAGTAACATTACATTCAGATATATTTTCAAATATAGGATACTTTAAGCTTTCATCCTTGAATTTATCAATACCAGCTACTATAGATAGTTCTTTAAAGTTGCTTACACTTTGAGAAATCATTTTTCCCATTTTACCTGAGCAGCCACTTAAAATTATTTTAGTCATGGAATTACACCTCCTTTGAAGTGGTATTATAGTTTTCTAGGGATTTTTTTAAAATTGCTAAGTTGTTTTCTTCCATATCACATAAAGGAAGTCTTAAAGGACCAACATCCATTCCTTTTAAATTCATTGCTGTTTTAATTGGAATAGGATTAGTTTCTATAAACATAGAATTTATTACATCTAGCATATCTAGTTGCATTTTTAAAGCCTCATTAGTTTTACCATGCATATATAAATTACACATATTGTGTATTTCTTTTGGATATATATTTGCAGCTACGGAAATTACACCGACTCCGCCAAGAGATAATAAAGGAACAATTTGATCATCATTTCCAGAATATAAATCTATTTTATCTCTGCATAAAGCTTTCATTGCAACTAGTTGAGAAAAATCACCACTAGCTTCTTTTATAGCTACAATATTTTTTAGATCACATAACTTTAAAAGAGTTTTAGGAGTTATATTAAGCCCTGTTCTTGAAGGAACGTTATATAAAATAATTGGAATGTTAATAGTATCATTTATAGCTTTAAAATGTTCAAATATTCCTTTTGGAGTTGTTTTATTATAGTAAGGAGTGATTACAAGTACACCATCAACACCTATACTCTCAGCCCATTTACTCATAGCTATAGCTGCTTTAGTATTGTTGCTACCAGTTCCAGCTATTACAGGAATTCTGTTGTTTATAGTATCTACAGTAAATTTTATAGTTTCTTTTCTTTCATCTTCAGTCATTGTTGATGCCTCTCCAGTGGTACCACAAATTACAATAGCATCTGTACCACATTCAACATGCCAGTTTAAGATTTCTTCTAGTTTTTTAAAGTTTACTTTTCCATCTTTAAAAGGAGTGATTAGGGCAACTCCAGAACCTTTAAATAAAGTCATATTTTATCCTCCTTGAAGCGATTATTTCATTGAAATTATTTTTTCAGCAATTTGAATAGCGTTAGATGCAGCACCTTTTCGTATATTGTCAGCAACAACCCAAATATTTAATCCATTATCTAAACTAAAATCACGACGAATTCTTCCAACGTATACTTCATCATGTCCTTCAGCATCTAGTGGAAGAGGGTATACTAAGTTTTTAACATCATCTTTTAGCAATATGCCTTCTGCATTTTTATATAAATTAAATATATCTTTTATTTCAAAAGGTTTTTCAAGCTCAATATTTATACTTTCACTATGTCCATAGAATACAGGAACTCTAGCTGTTGTAGCTGTTATTTTGATATTATTATCATGGAAAATCTTTTGAGTTTCATTAATCATTTTCATTTCCTCTTTTGTATATCCATTATCTAAGAAATCATCTATATGAGGTAGGATGTTTCCAGCTATAGGATATGGAAATTTTGTTGGTGCTTCTCCATTGTAACCATTTTTTAAATCATTAAAACCACCAACACCTGCACCTGATACAGCTTGATAAGTTGAGTATATGATTCTTTTTATTCCGTATTTATCATATAAAGGTTTTAAAGCTACTACAGCTTGTATTGTAGAGCAATTTGGATTTGCGATAATACCTTTGTTTAATTTTATATCTTCTGGATTAACTTCAGGTACAACTAAAGGTACTTCTGGATTCATTCTCCAAGCACTACTATTGTCAATAACTATAGCATTGTATTTAGCGAAAATTGGAGCATACTCAAGGCTTATATTTCCACCAGCTGAAAATAAAGCAAAATCTATTTTTTTAGTTTTTATATTATCTTCTTTAAGTTCTTCTACTACTATATCCTTATCCTTAAATTTAAGAACTTTTCCAGCAGATTTTTTAGAAGCAAAAAAATAAAGATTGTTAATTGGAAAATCTCTTTCAGCTAAAACTTCAATAAATTTGTTTCCTACCATACCGGTAGCCCCTACTACGGCAACGTTGTAATTCATAATAAATCCCCCTATGTTAATGTATTAATTATTCCATTCAAATTTTAAATTATATTCTTAATATACATTAATATAATTATACAATGTAAATAAAAAAAAACAATTATTTTTGCGAATTTATATTAAATGTTAAGTATTATAGTTTAAATTTATCAATAGATTAAATGAAATTTTAAAATTATGGTAGCTAATGTTTAAATGATGAGATACTTTATACTATGTATTTTAATAAAAAAATGATAAAACTTGTTAGAAATAAATTAAGTTTTAGGTGGTATAAAATCTAGTATTAAGTGGAAATACTAATATTAGTTTATTAGTATGGGAGGAAGTTTAAATGGGGAGAACACCTTTAAAGAAAGTGATAAAGGCAAAATTAAAATCTAATAGTGAACTTACAGAATTAGAAAAGCTAAGGGAAAAAATAAAATATGAAATAGCAGAAGAATTGGGTTTAAAAGAAAAAGTAGACAAAGAAGGTTGGGGAGGTCTTACATCAGAAGAGACAGGAAGAATTGGAGGAATAATGACAAAGAGAAAGAGGACATTAAAAGTACCTAAAAATGAAGAAATACAAAATATAGATGAGAAAAATTAGGGTGGATTTATAAAATTATTTGATTTTTGATGTTATTATATATTATATTAATCAAGTATTTATAGATAAATATTTACTTATAAGAGTAAAGAAATATCATAAAAGGGGGGAGGTAATAATATGAGTTGTTATAAGGAGTTTGCTCATATATATGATAAATTAATCAATGGAGATATAAATTATTATAATTGGGCAAAAATTATAGTAGATATATGCAAGGAATACAATATGTCTAATGAAGATTATTTAGACTTAGCTTGTGGAACAGGAAATATGACTCAAGAACTTGCTAAATATTTTAAACATATATGGGCGGTTGATATGTCACAAGAAATGCTTACAGAAGCTGAAGAAAAAATGAGAAAAGAGAAAATAAAGGCTAAATTAGTTTGCCAAGATATAAGCAAACTTAAATTAAATAAAAAGTTTGATCTTATAACCTGTGCATTAGATTCAACTAATTACATATTAGATGTAGAGAGTTTAAAAAATTATTTTTCTTCTGTAAAGGAACATTTAAAGGAAGATGGATTATTTATTTTTGATATAAATTCATATTACAAACTGACTAATATCTTAGGAAATAATATATACAACTATGATGATGATGGAGTAGTTTATATATGGGAAAATTTATTAGAAGACGACATTGTAGATATGTATATAACTTTTTTTATAAAATCAGGAGATGTATATAAAAGATTTGATGAAGAACATAGAGAAAGAGCATATAAAACAGAATTTATTGATAGCATTTTGGAAAAAACAGGTTTTGTAATAGAAAAAAAACTAGACAATTATGAAAGTGATGTTTTAAAGGATGATACAGAAAGAATAGTATATGTTCTTAAAAATAAATAGGAGGTAAAAGTATGAGTGACAGACTTATAAAAGCAGTGGCAAAAGATGGACAGGTAAGAATTATAGTAGCTGATACTAAAGAGCTTGTAAATAAGGGTGTTAAAATTCATAAATGTGTTCCCACAGCAGCGGCTGCACTAGGAAGAATGTTAACTGCAGGAACTATAATGGGTTCTATGCTAAAATCAGAGAAAGATGTTATTACTTTAAAAATTGATGGTGGTGGTGAAGCTAAAGGAATTACAGTTACAAGTTATTCAAATGCTCATGTTAAAGGCTACATAGGAAATCCATCAGTAGACTTAAAAGCTAATTCATTAGGAAAGTTAGATGTAGGTGGAGCTATAGGAAAAAATGGGAATTTACTTGTAATAAGAGATTTCGGTCTTAAAGAACCTTATATAGGAAATGTGCCAATATATACAGGCGAAATAGGGGATGATATTGCATATTATTTTACAGTTTCTGAACAAACACCTACAGCTGTTGGACTTGGTGTATTAGTAGATAAAGATCTAAGTATCAAAAAAGCAGGTGGTATAATAATTCAAATGATGCCAGGCGCAGATGATATGTTAGCAGACTTAATTACTTATAGATTGCAAGATTTAGGTTCAATAACTAGTTTCCTTGATAGTGGAAAAAGTATAGATGATATGCTTAACTTCTTATTTGACGATATGGATCTTAAAATACTTGAAGAAATGAAGCCGGAGTATTCCTGCGATTGTACTAGAGAAAAAATAGAAAGAGCTTTAATTAGTATTGGAGAAAAAGATTTAAAGGAAATATATGATGATGGAAAGACAGAAGAGATAGTATGTCAATTTTGTGGTGAAAATTATAAATTTACAAATGAAGAAATTGGAGAATTACTAAAAAGTGTAAGAAAATAATTATAAGAGTAATTATATAATATAAGTATCAAATATGAGACTCTATATATTGTTAATAGCTGAACATTAGTATTTATAAGCATTTTAATGGTATTGTAGGGTCTTTTTATTATAATAGTGTTTTAAAGGTTAAATATACAAGAAAAAGTGAGAAAAAGAGAATAAATTGGAGAAAAATACATTTAAAATCTTAAGATGAGATTTTAAAGCGTTGACATTTAGTCATATATTTTATATCATATTTATGCGCTAAGGGTTACCGGCTTTCACGAAACAAGGCAAAGGAAACTTGAAGCACACAGAGTTTTTAAGGAAAAAGAGCTTGAAAAAGTTCTTGACAAGAAAAAAACTCTAAGATATAATAAGAATTGTCGCTGATGACATGGGCGCATAGCTCAGCTGGGAGAGCATCTGCCTTACAAGCAGGGGGTCACAGGTTCGAGCCCTGTTGTGCCCACCATTTCATCAGTAAAATGTGGCCTAGTGGCTCAGTTGGTTAGAGTGCCGGCCTGTCACGCCGGAGGTCGAGGGTTCGAGTCCCTTCTAGGTCGCCATTGTTTTTAAGAGAATAAATTAAGGCTGGATAGCTCAGTCGGTAGAGCAGAGGACTGAAAATCCTCGTGTCCCTGGTTCGATTCCTGGTCTAGCCACCATTGCGGGAGTGGCTCAGTGGTAGAGCGTCACCTTGCCAAGGTGAACGTCGCGAGTTCGAATCTCGTCTTCCGCTCCAAAAACATAATAAGGCGCTATAGCCAAGTGGTAAGGCACGAGTCTGCAAAACTCTGATCCCCCAGTTCAAATCTGGGTGGCGCCTCCAAAACATCTTTTTAAATGATGTTTATAAAGTAACAAAGTTACTAAAAATGAATAGTATGTAGTATAAAATAAAACAATGCGGCGCTATAGCCAAGTGGTAAGGCACGAGTCTGCAAAACTCTGATCCCCCAGTTCAAATCTGGGTGGCGCCTCCAAATAATCAATTAAATATTTATACAATGAAAAGCTCTTGATTTCAAGGGCTTTTAGCGTTTTTTGAAACAAATCTTAGAGGAGGAGTAAAAATAATGGCTGTTACAATTGAAAAAGTTAATGATAACTATATAATGGTGAGCTTTAATTATAGCTATGATAATGTTTTGGCAATCAAAAAAATAGAAGGTGCTAGATGGAATGAAGCTAAAAAAGCATGGATAGTGCCAAATACTAATAAAGCCATACATGCAATATCTGTAGCTTTTTGTGATCAAGATATTATATTTGATTCATCAATTGATTTGTTTGATTTGTAGTTGTTGGTTTTTAAATTTCTCATATTCAATACAAGGATAGCTTATTGTGTTTATAGTAGGCTACTTTTTTTATGCAAAATTAGTTATGCAGGACATGGAGTTTATAATATTTCTTTTGAACTTAAATTTATTAGTAAATTTTTGATGCCAGATACCTAATCTTAAGAAAATCGTTATTTTTTTCTTTAAATTTAAAATTTATAATTAAAATAACAATTAATTGGGAGGAAGGTAATGGTGAAATGGAAATCAAATAAGAGGGTATCTTTTAGTGGTAATGTTCGATATTTGGGAGCTGTATTAATAGTAATGCAAGGCATTTTAATTTCATTATTTGCTATTTTTATGGTAAATAGTAGTTATAATAATCAGTGGAATAAATATTTAAAAACAGATCATGCACTTAATATATATATTCAAAATGTACCTGTAAAGAGGTTTTGTATAATGATGCGCTTAAAAGAAATCTCTTTATAGCAAGAAAAGATGTAGCGTTAAATAATAAAGCTATATTTTCTGGATATACTTTTGGTGTATATGGTGATGTTGAAAAAAATCAAGTTTCACTTGATTTCTACCATAAAAATCAAGTTTCACTTGATTTTTATGGTAGAAATATTATTAATAAAGATATGCTTAAAAAATTAATTTTATCAAAGGAAGATAAAAGTACTCTTGGTATAGATAAAGGTAGCGTTTATAGTTTGGGTGAAATTCCTTCATTTAGATTTTGGGAAAAAACAGTTTTTAAAAAGTTAGATAGCAGCTTGATCAAAGTTTGTATGATTGGTACAAAGGAATGTGTGAAGAGGATGGAGTATATATAATAAAAATAACATATTATGATAATAAAATTTTAAATGTATGGAAAGAAAATCGTGTATATAAGGATATTCCAGAAAGTCCATTTTGGTACTTTGCATATTCCCCCAATTATATAAAGTATATGAATTTAAATGTTAATAGTAAGATATTAAATGAAGCAAAGTTAGGAACAAGGACATATCTAATACCAAAATCATATTCAGACCATGAAAAAGCTAAGTTGAAAAGGAATCATCAACAAAAGGAATCCAGGAAGGGGATATTGACACTGTATTTAATAAAAAAAGGAATGTAAAGTTTGTAGAGTATATTCCTAAAGATAGTCTGTTTACCTGGAATACCAAATCAATATATGAAAATACATGTTCTAATCCTTTTATTTATATATGTACACCAGAAAATATGATATATTTTGAATCGGAGAGTATTAAAACCAATGCCTTCGATGGATATATAAAGTTTAGAAATTATATTGATGGTATGCAGAAAAATTTAATCACTACGATTGCGTGGTTTGGAGTGGTATTTTTAATATTAATGGTTATCCTTTTAGGAATATTAATTGCTCTTGCAACAGTTTTTAGAATTGCAAATCAGGAAAAAATTAATGTTAAGAAATTTTTAGGATATGGATTTATTAATTTATATGGTATACCAATTATTATGATTGTTTCTGTTATAGGCATTGAGCTAATTATTATGTTTATTGTAGGATCTAAGTTTGGATTCTTGTTAATCATTATTCTACCAGTTATTCAGATGATTGTTTTTTCAAAGTATATGACTAAATGTGAGATTGAAAATATACGTATGGCGTTTAAAGGAGAGTAGAATTATGGCAAAAGCAATAGAAGTATTAAATGTTACAAAAAAGTTTGGAAAAAGATATATATTTCAGAATCTAAATTTATTCGTTGAAGAGGGGGAGTTTATTGCCATTGTTGGACCAAGTGGGTGCGGAAAATCTACTCTCCTAAATATGATAGGTATTTTAGAATATGGTGATGCAGGGAGAATTAATCTAAAGGGAAAAGAAATTCCTAAAATAGAAAGTAAGAGAGCTACAATGTTAAGACGCAATACAATTAATTACTTATTTCAATCATTTGCATTAATTAATGATATGACAATATATGAGAACTTCTTTCTAGCAATGAAGTTTCTAAATATTACTAATAAGGAAAAGGATATAAGAATAAAGGAAATATTAAAAAAGGTTAATTTAGAAGAATTAAAAGACGAAAAGGTGAGTACACTCTCAGGTGGTGAACAGCAAAGAGTAGCACAATATTAAAGCCAGGTGATATCATTCTTGCAGATGAACCAACTGGATCGTTAGATTCTGCATCTGCTGAAATAGCATTTAATTTAATTAAGGATTTAAGCAAACAGTATAAAAAGACTGTAATGATGGTTACTCATAGTGAAAAATTAGCAAATAAGACTGATAGAATAATTAACATTTTGAAGTGCTAATATGATGATAAAATATATAAGTAAAACCTCATGAAGATACATTATTGTATTTTTATAAGGTTTTTAAATTTATGAGTATTATTTTTGTAGTTTAAGAATTTTAAACCCTAAAGATACTCCCTCTATCTATTAATTTTCCTTTTCTTAAAAATACCGGTTCTACTTTATGCTTTTTTAAGAAATTTAAAACCTCTTTTCCATAAAGGTAATTTTGAAGATCTCCATAAAATGCTAGAGCGGTATCTTCAATCAACCCACAAGTGCCTCCAATGAAACCATAATCAAGTCCTGGAAGTTCAATGTCACCAGGGGGTAAAAGTAACACATCAATATTCTCATCTTTAAGAGATTTAGATATAATGGTATCACTTGTTATTATGGCCCTATCAGTTACTATAGCAGTAGAGCATTTAGTATATCCTTGCTTTACATTAATTAATTTTTTCTTTTCCTTTTTTATTTCATTTAATAAAACTTCATCTGTGTTCTTTAAATAATGAACAAAATAATTTGAAAGGTTAACAGCATTTAGTAGTATATCTTCTGGATATTTTGAGTCTAATGAATTTTTAGATAAAATTACGTTCAAGTCTAGATTTTTAAGTAACTCAATAAACTCATCAGGTATATCTTTATGTACTACAATATTTTTTTTATCAATTATATGCATTAGTATATCAGGATGTGCACATATAGCATAATATAGGTTATTAGAAGGAGGACAAGCTATAATTTTATACCCTAAATTTAATAAAGAGTTTTTTTCTTCTTCTGATATTCTGTAATCTACAATTAATGTTTTCATATATATCACCCTAATAAATATAACATTTTAAAAATAATTATGTCTATAAAATAGAAAATTTTATTTGTATTGAATAGCCTTTGAATTTAAACACATACTAATTCCAGGAAGGAGTGTATTGTGTGTTACTATTGACAATTATATGCGACGATAAAGAAGATGTTATAGAACAGTTAAACAAGATGAAAATATATTTTGAAGAAAAAGGCATAATACTTGGGATTTATGAAAATATAAGTTTAGGTCTAGATTTTATAAAAATATTTTGTAAAGACAAAGAATTAGATGTTAAACAAAAAAATAAATTTGGTTTTTATATATCAAATATTATATATAATATTGTTGTGAAAGAATTTTATAGAGAAGAGATCTATTCTTATTTAACAGATTCATATTTTTTCTTAAAATATGATGAGATGCAAGAAATTATGGATAGAACTATAAAAATATTAAATAATTCAGAAAAGATAACTGATGAAGATTCAATATATTGTATGAATAAAAAAAATAATATAATAAAAAAAATAAAAGAATGTGTGGATGAAAATTCTGCAATTAATATAAATGGGTTTCTTACCTTTAGAATGAAAGAATTAAGAGGAGACTTTGAAAGTATAGTAAATAAAGTGGTAGAAAAGTATGTAGCTGAAAAGGAATATGATGAATTTATAAAATTATTAAAGTACTTTGTTGATGTACAAGAAAATAAAATAAAGGAAGTTAATATAACTATAAAAGAGGATGGAAGTTATATAATAGAAGATGATAATGGAAAAGATCTTATGAATGATATAATTGGAGAATTATCAGGAATAAATAGTATTGAAGATGTTCAAGTGGATGATCTTATCATAAGTGGACTTATAACCTATTGTCCTAAAAATATAATAATACACCGAAGGAAAAATTCTAAAAACAAAGAAATGATAAATACTATTGAAAAAGTTTTCGAAAATAGAGTTAAGTTTTGTGAAAATTAAAAAACGTATTCCAATAAAGATATAAAAAATAAAATTATTGACAGTTTAAAATATTAATACTATAATTTATAAAAAAGATAATTTAAAGACAATGATAAGGAAGAGTAGATAAAATACTGTTCTAAGAGAAAAAAATCCAGTGGCTGTAAGATTTTTTGTTCAAGTGTTATCGAAAACCACCTTTAAGTTGAGTATTGAAATATTAGTAGATATTTTCCGCTGCTAGCGTTAAAAGCTATAAGATAACAATAGAAGTGTTTTTTAGTTTATTGTTAATTTGGGTGGAATCGCGATAAAACTCGCCCCATTTTTGGGGGGAGTTTTCTATTTTTTGATTAAACATTTTTATACATAAATTTAGTAAGGAGGAAGACATATGGTAAAAATAACTTTAAAAGATGGAAAAGTATTAGAAGTTGAAAAAGGATTAACTGTTTCAGAAATAGCAGCTAGAATAAGTACTTCATTAAGAAAAAAAGCTTTAGGAGCTAAAATAAATGGAGAAAAGGCTGAACTTATGGATGTTATAAATGAGGACAGTACTTTAGAAATATTTACTTTTGAAGATCAAGAAGGAAAGGATACTTTAAGACATACAGCGTCACACATACTTGCTCAAGCAGTAAAAAGATTGTATCCAGAAGTTAAACTTGCAATTGGACCTTCAATAGAAAATGGATTCTATTATGATTTTGATGCAGAATTTTCTTTTACTCCAGAAATTCTTGAAAAAATAGAAAAAGAAATGAACAAAATAGTTAAAGAAAATCTACAACTTAAAAAATTCACTAAATCAAGAGAAGATGCAATTGAGTTTATGAAAGAAAGAAATGAAGATTACAAAGTAGAACTTATAGAAGATCTACCAGAAGATGCAGTAATTTCATTCTATGAACAAGGAGATTTTGTAGATCTTTGTGCAGGTCCTCACGTACCATCAACTAAAGAAGTTAAAGCTATAAAATTACTTTCCGTTGCAGGTGCTTATTGGAGAGGAAATGAAAACAATAAAATGTTACAAAGAATCTATGGAACAGCATTTATTAAAAAAGCTGAACTTGAAGAATATCTTCATATGCTTGAAGAAGCTAAAAAGAGAGATCATAGAAAACTTGGAAGAGAATTAGGATTATTTGATCTTAAAGAAGAAGGTCCAGGATTCCCATTCTTCTATCCAAAGGGAATGATTTTAAGAAACACTCTTGAAAATTACTGGAGAGAAATGCATGAAAAAGCAGGATACGGTGAAATAAGAACACCTATTATATTAAATGAAAAATTATGGCATCAATCAGGTCACTGGGATCATTATAAAGAAAATATGTACTTTACTAAAATAGATGGAGAAGACTATGCAATAAAACCAATGAACTGTCCAGGATCTATATTAGTTTATAAAAGTGATCTTCACTCATATAGAGAATTACCTATAAGACTTGGAGAACTTGGTCTTGTTCATAGACATGAATATTCAGGTGCATTACATGGACTTATGAGAGTTAGAAACTTTACTCAAGATGATGCTCATATATTTATGACAAAAGAACAAATTACTTCTGAAATATTAGGAGTAATTAAAATGATAGACAATTTCTATAGCTTATTTGGATTTGAATATTTCGTAGAACTTTCAACTAGACCAGAAGATTCTATGGGAAGTGATGAAGAATGGGAAGCAGCAACAAATGGGCTTGTTAAAGCATTAAATGAAGCAGGACTTGAATATAAGATTAATGAAGGTGATGGAGCATTCTATGGTCCAAAGATAGACTTCCACTTAAGAGATTGTTTAGGAAGAACTTGGCAATGTGGAACAATCCAATTAGATTTCCAAATGCCAGAAAGATTTGATTTAAGCTATGTTGGACCAGATGGAGAAAAACATAGACCAGTAATGGCTCATAGAGTTATATTTGGAAGTATAGAAAGATTTATAGGAATTTTAACAGAACACTATGCAGGAGCATTCCCAACATGGCTTGCACCAGTACAAGTTAAAATAATGAATATAACAGATAATCAAGTTGAATACTGTAAGGAAATACAAAAAGCGTTAAATGAAAGTGGAATAAGAGTAGAACTTGATTTAAGAAATGAAAAAATAGGATACAAGATAAGAGAAGCTCAACTTCAAAAGATCCCGTATATGTTAGTTCTTGGTGATAAAGAAATGAATGAAAACACTATAGCAGTAAGAGCAAGAAAACAAGGGGATTTAGGAGCAATGAAGTTAGATGACTTTATTGCTATGGTAAGAAAAGAAATAGATGAAAAAATAAATTCATTATAAAAAAGCAGTTGACATTATGAAATATATATAGTACAATACTATTCGTTAAGAAGAAACTAAGCTGTTTCTCACCTTACAGCATTGCTAGTAAGGTTATACATTCATTTTGATTTGTTTTGTGTGAATTGTATAGGACGGCTTAAAGCCGTCCTTTTTATTTTGTAATATAAATACAGTCTATAATTAATAGTTAAATATAAAAAGGTAATTATAGAAGTTTTGAGTTTTTTTCGGAGGTGAAAGAGTATTAAGAAAGAAAGCCTTATAAATGAACAAATAAGAGAAAAAGAAGTAAGACTTATAAGTGATACTGGAGAACAACTTGGTGTTTTAAATACTAGGGAAGCTTTAAAGATGGCAGAAGAAAAAGAACTTGACTTAGTTATGATAGCATCTAACAGTACTCCACCAGTTTGTAAGATAATGGACTATGGCAAGTACTTATACGAACAAACAAAAAAAGTTAAGGAAGCCAAAAAGAAACAAAAAGTTATAAATGTAAAAGAAATTAGATTAAGTCCAACTATCGAAAAGCATGATGTAGAAATCAAAGCTAATAGAACAAGAAAATTCTTAGAAGCAGAAAATAAAGTTAAAGTTACTGTAAGATTTAGAGGAAGAGAAGCTGATTATTCCTATAAAGGAAAGAAAATATTAGATCAATTTGTATCTGAAATAGAAGATGTCTGTGTTATTGAAAAACCAGCTAAACTTGAAGGTAGAAATATGATTTTGATATTGGCTCCAAAAAGAGCTTAATTGAAAGGAGGAACTAATATGCCTAAAATGAAAACTCATAGAGGTGCAGCAAAAAGATTTAAGAAAACTGGAAGTGGAAAACTTAAGAGAGCTAAAGCTTTCAAGAGCCACATATTAACAAAAAAATCATCTAAAACTAAGAGAAATCTTAGAAAGAGCGGTCTTGTATCAGAAGCTCAAGAAAAAGTAATGAAGAAATTATTACCATATCTATAATATAGTTCGTACAGAAGGAGGTTTGTTTAATGGCAAGAGTAAAAAGAGCTATGCATGCTCGTAAAAAACATAAAAAGATATTAAAACTTGCAAAAGGTTACTATGGAAGAAGAAGTAGAACTTTCAAAAATGCTAATGAAACAGTATTAAGAGCAATGAATTTTGCTTATGTAGGTAGAAAATTAAAGAAGAGAGATTTCAGAAGACTTTGGATTGCTAGAATAAATGCAGCAACAAGAATAAATGGTTTATCTTATTCAAAATTCATGAATGGAATCAAACTAGCTGGAATCAATATGAATAGAAAAATGCTTTCAGAAATTGCTATAAATGATGAAAAAGCATTTGCTGATTTAGTAGAAGTAGCTAAAAAGCAATTAAACGCTTAGTAAAATGCGGCCTTTGAGCTGCATTTTATTTTTATTTTGACAAAAATACTTTAAATGATATAATTTTTAATAAATGCATATTTTAGGGGTGACAAATTTGGAAAAAGGATATAAAAGAAGGTTGACTCCTGTTCAAACATTAGCACTGGGATTTTTTATTGTTATTATGATTGGATCTATGTTATTGATGTTACCTATAGCATCTAAAAATGGGGTTAGCACTCCTTTTGTTGATGCATTCTTCACCTCAACTTCCGCAGTTTGTATAACAGGACTTACAACGCTTAATACAGCTGCACATTGGAGTTATTTTGGTACCACAGTTATAATAGTACTTATACAAATTGGTGGACTTGGATTTATGTCTTTTGCTACATTATTCGCATTAATACTTGGAAAAAGAATTACATTAAAAGAGAGACTTATAATGCAAGAGGCAATGAACTCATTTTCACTTCAAGGGCTTGTGAAATTAGCTAAATATATACTTATATTTACTTTTTCTGTTGAGGGTATAGGTGCACTATTTTTGTCTACTAAATTTATTCCAAGATACGGTTTATTAAAAGGTATCTATTTTAGTATATTTCATTCTATTTCTGCTTTTTGCAATGCAGGATTTGATCTTACAGGAGATAGTTTGGTTCCATATTATAGCAATACAGTAGTAATACTTACTATATCGTTTTTAATAATTATAAGTGGACTTGGTTTTTCTGTATGGGCTGAAATATATAATTATAAAGGGGTAGGAAATTTTTCTACTCATTCTAAAGTGGCAATTTCTATGACTGCATTTTTGGTGATAGTTGGATGGGCACTGATGTATTTATTTGAAATGAAAAATCCGCAAACCATTCAACATATGTCTTTAAAAGGAAAACTTCTATCTTCATTTTTTGCATCTGTATCACCAAGAACAGCCGGGTTTTATTCGGTGTCCTTACCAGATATGACATTAGCAGGAAAAGTACTTACTATAATACTTATGTTTATTGGAGGTTCTCCAGGAGGAACAGCCGGGGGAGTAAAAACAACTACTATTGGTATTTTATTAATGACTGTTGTATGTGTAATTAAAAACAGAGAAGATACTCAGATTTTTGAAAGAACTATAGGAAAAAATTTAGTGTATAAGAGTTTTGTCATTGTTACACTAGCCATGGGAGTTGTAATAATGGATACTATGATATTGTCATTTACAGAAACAGGGGCATCTTTAGAGTATATTTTATATGAAATAACGTCTGCACTTGGAACTGTAGGATTAACTTTAGGACTTACTCCTGAGCTTAGTGTTATTGGAAAGCTTGTTATATGTGCCACTATGTACATAGGAAGAATAGGACCGCTTACTTTGATTATGGCATTATCTAGCAAAAAGGATAAAAAAT
This sequence comes from Clostridium massiliodielmoense, assembly GCF_900176615.1. Taxonomy (GTDB): domain Bacteria; phylum Bacillota; class Clostridia; order Clostridiales; family Clostridiaceae; genus Clostridium_H; species Clostridium_H massiliodielmoense. The sequence goes on along the minus strand of NZ_FXLO01000009.1, from coordinate 877,958 downwards.
TGATAAAATATCCAGATGGTAAAATATTAGTTGGATAGAGGGTGAATATATTGAAAAAAAGACAGTTTGTTGTAATTGGTTTAGGAAGATTCGGAAGTTCTATTGCAAAGACATTATATTCATTGGGAAATGATGTTTTGGCAATTGATTTAAATGAGGAAACAGTACAAAATATAGCAGATAGTGTAACACATGCTGTTCAAGCTGATGCTACTGATGAGAATAGTCTTAGAACACTTGGAATAAGTAATTTTGATGTGGGAGTTGTTACAATTGGATCAAATGTCCAAGGAAGCATAATGACAGCTCTTTTAGCAAAAGAATTAGGAGTAAGATGTATAATTGCTAAGGCCCATAATGAATTGCATGCAAAAGTTTTAAAGAAAATAGGTGTTGATAGAGTTATTTTTCCAGAAAGAGATATGGGAGTTAGAGTGGCTCACAACTTAGTTTCTTCAAATATATTAGACTATATAGAGTTATCTCAAGATTATAGTATAGCTGAAATTTCAAGTCCTAAAGAGTGGCATGGAAAAACTCTTAAGGAATTAGACATGAGATCACAGTACGGTATAAATGTTATGGCATTAAAGAGAAATAACGAAGTCAATATTTCACCTTCGGCTGATGATATAATAAGAACTGGAGATATTATTGTAGCTATAGGAGGAATAGAGGAACTTAATAAGCTAGAGAACAAAATAAAGAAATAGAGGTACTCTTATGAATTTAATTGAAAGTAAAGATAATACATTAATTAAATATGTAAGAAAATTACGTAAGAAAAAATATAGAGTACAAGAAGAAAAATTTCTTGTAGAAGGTTTTAGATTTGTAGAGGAAGCATTAAAATCTACTTTTAAAATTTCTCATGTATTGGTAGGAGAAAGTGCTAAGGAAAAATGTAATTCATTTAATATATTTAATATAGTAAGTGAAAATACTAAAATTTCTTTGGTAAAAGATGAAATCTTGAAAGAATTATGTGAAACTAATAATCCTCAAGGAATTATAGCTATAGTAGATAATAAAATCATAAATATAGAAGATAAAAGTGGATTTTATGTTTTAGCTGATAAAGTTCAAGATCCAGGTAATATGGGTACCATAATTAGAAGTGCAAATGCAAGTGGAGCTCTTGGAGTTATAGTAACTAAAGGTACTGTGGATATATATAATGATAAAACTTTAAGATCTACTATGGGATCTATTTTTAAAATTCCTATAATAGAAGATAACGAATTTGAAATTATAAATGTTCTTAAATCAAAGGGATTTAAGTTAATAGTTAGTTCACTTGATACGGAAAATAATTTTTTTGATATTGATTTAACTGGAAAAGTTATAATCTGTGTAGGAAATGAAGGAAATGGAGTAAGTGATGAGGTTTATAGTCTAGGAGATGAAAAGGTAAAAATACCTATGCCTGGTGATGCTGAATCATTAAACGCTGGAGTCGCAGCTAGCATAATGATGTATGAGGTAGTTAGACAAAATCATAATAAATAATAAATTAAAAATTTATTTGATATTTTAGGTTATTATGGTTATAATAATATTTAAGTTTTATTGTATAAAATACTATATTTTAAACTATGATGGAGAGAGTAGATATAGGAGTTTTTAAAGGGAGAAAAAGTCATAGACTGAAAGCTTTTTCAAAATGAGTATATTGAAGTTCACTCTGGAGTTCTAATTGTGAATAATAGTAGCATTTAGCGGCATATGTCGATAAAGTCTCGAGAGAATTGAAAATTAATATTTTCAATTAATAAGGGTGGTAACGCGGAATAACTTCGTCCCTAGTTTTAGGGAGGGAGTTTTTTTATGTATTTAAATAAATGGAAAGGAGTATTAAAATGAAAGAAAAATTACAACAGATCAAAAATACTGCTTTAGAAGAATTAAATAAAATTTCAAATAAGGCAGAACTTGAAAGCATTAGAGTTAGATATTTAGGCAAAAAAGGTGAGCTTACTCAAATATTAAGAGGAATGGGTAAATTATCATCAGAAGAAAGACCAGTTATAGGAAAACTTGCAAATGAGGTTAGAGGAAGTATAGAAGGGTTTATAGAAAAAGCTGTAACCGAAATTAAGCTTAAAGAAAAAGAAGCTAAATTAAAAAATGAAGTAATAGATATTTCAATGCCAGGAAGAAAACAAACTGTAGGAAGCAAAAATCCTCTTCAACTTACTTTAGATAGTATAATGGATATATTTATATCAATGGGATTTTCTATAGAAGAAGGACCAGAAGTGGAAAAAGACTATTACAATTTTGAAGCACTTAATATACCTAAAAATCACCCAGCTAGAGGAGAACAAGATACTTTCTATATAAATGATGATGTAGTATTAAGAACACAAACTTCTCCAATACAAGTAAGAACAATGGAAAATCAAAAGCCACCTATAAAAATGATAGCACCAGGAAAAGTTTATCGTTCAGATTCTGTAGATGCTACTCACTCACCAATATTTTATCAAATAGAAGGACTTGTAATTGATAAGGGAATAACTTTTGCAGATCTTAAAGGAACACTAGAACTATTCACAAAGAAGATGTTTGGTGAAAAAATGCAAACTAAATTTAGACCTCATCATTTCCCATTTACAGAACCATCTGCTGAAATGGACGCAACATGTTTTGTTTGCGGAGGCAAAGGATGCAATGTATGTAAAAATAGTGGATGGATTGAACTTCTAGGATGTGGAATGGTTCACCCTGATGTTTTAAGAAATTGTGGAATTGATCCAGAAGTATATAGTGGATTTGCCTTTGGATTTGGACTTGATAGAATGGTAATGCAAAAATATGAATTAGACGATATAAGATTATTATATGAAAGTGATATGAGATTTTTAAATCAATTTTAGAAGAAATAATACATAAGGAGGAAGTTTAAATGTTAGTACCAATTAATTGGTTAAAAGATTATGTTGACATAAATATATCACCTCAAGAATTAGGGGATGCTTTGACTCTTTCAGGATCAAAGGTTGAAGAAGTTATAGTAACAGGTGATGTAATTAATAAAGTGGTTACAGGAAAAATAATAAAAATAGAAAAACATCCAGATGCAGAAAAATTATCTATATGCCAAGTAGATGTTAATTCAGAAGAACCTATTCAAATAGTAACAGCAGCTACAAATATGAAAGAACAAGATATAGTACCTGTAGCATTACATGGTTCGACTTTAGCTGATGGAACTAAAATAAAGAAAGGTAAACTAAGAGGGGTACCTTCTAATGGAATGTTCTGTTCAGAAGAAGAACTTGGAATAGCGGGAGACGAACCTGTTGTAGGACTTATGATTTTACCAGAAAACACCCCACTTGGAAGAGAAATGAAAGAAGTAATAGACCTTGAAAAAGCATCTATAGATTTTGAAATAACATCTAATAGACCAGATTGTTTAAGTGTAATTGGTATTGCAAGAGAAGTGGCTGCAACACTTGGAACTTCTTATAGAAAACCTAGTACAGAATATAAAGTACAAAATAGCGAAAACATAAACAATACTTTAAAAGTAGAAGTTAAAGATGAACTTTGCAGAAGATATATGGCAAGAGGAGTTAAAAATGTAAAAATAGCTCCATCACCTTCTTGGATGCAAGAAAGATTATTAGAAGCTGGAGTAAGACCAATAAACAATATAGTTGATATAACAAACTTTGTTATGATAGAACTTGGTCAACCAATGCATGCATTTGATAGAAGAGAAATAACTTCTAATACTATAGTTGTTGAAAGAGCTAAAAATCGAGAAAAGTTTATAACATTAGATGAAGAAGAAAGAGAATTAAATGAAGATATTTTAAACATTAAAGATGGAGACAGAACAATAGCTCTTGCTGGGATAATGGGTGGATTAAATTCAGAAGTTAAAGAAGACACAACTGAAGTAGTTTTTGAATGTGGAAATTTTGATGGAACTAATATAAGAGTTTCTTCTAAAAAGTTAAATTTAAGAACTGAAGCTTCAGGAAAATTTGAAAAAGATTTAGACCCAAATGCAGTAGAAGAAGCTATGAACAGAGCGTGCCATTTAATACAAGAACTAGGTGCTGGAGAAATCATGGAAGGCACTATAGATGTATATGGTAATAAGAAAGAAACTCACACTGTAACAGTTAATTCAACTTGGATAAATAGATTCTTGGGTACTGACATTTCAAAGGAACAAATGAAGGAATACTTAGATAGATTAGAACTTTTAACTGAAATAAGCGGAGAAGATCTTGTTATAACTGTTCCTACATTTAGATGTGATATAAACATAAAAGAAGATGTAGCTGAAGAAATAGCAAGAATCTACGGATATAATAATGTAAAAACTACAATTCCAAGTGTAGAAACACTAAGAGGTGGAAAGAGTACAAAACAATTATTACAAGACAAAATTGTAGATACATTAATAGCAAGTGGTCTTAATCAATCAATAGCTTATTCTTTTGTAAGTCCTAAAGTTTTTGATAAAATTTTAGTTCCAGAAGATAGTGAACTTAGAAAAGTTGTTACTATAAGAAATCCTCTTGGAGAAGATTATAGCATAATGAGAACAACATCTATTCCTTCAATGATGGAATCATTAAGTAGAAATTATTCAAGAAATAATAGTGAAGTAAGATTATTTGAAATAGGAAAGATATATATACCAAATGAAAATGAACTTCCTGAAGAAAGAAATATAATTTCATTAGGAATGTATGGAAATGTAGATTATTTAGATTTAAAAGGAGTAGTTGAAAATATAATAGATGAACTTGGAGTAGAAAAAGTGAAGTTCCAAAGAGAAAGTGAAAATCCAAGTTTCCATCCTGGAAAAACAGCAGCTCTTTATATTAAAAAAGAATTCATAGGAGTTGTTGGTGAAATTCATCCAGATGTTGCAGAAAAGTATGAAGTAGATGAAAGATGTTATGTAGCAGAACTTAACATGGATATATTATTAAAACATACTAAAGTACAAAAAAAATATATTTCATTACCAAAATTCCCAGCTGTTACAAGAGATTTAGCTGTTATAATTGATAGAGATATACTTGTACAAGAAATAGAAGATATAATTAAAAATCAAGGTGGAAAACTGTTAGAAAGTGCTAAATTATTTGATGTATATGAAGGAAAACAAATTCCAGATAATAAGAAGAGTATTGCGTATTCTTTAGTTTATAGAGGAGATAGAACTTTAACAGATAAAGATGTAAATAAAGTTCATGATAAGATAGTAAGAGCATTAGAACATAAGCTAGGAGCGGAGCTTAGATAAATTCATATTTCATATATTGAGAAAATGTGTTAAAATGTAAATAAATAGTTTTTCAATTTATCTAAGAGGGTGTTCAAATGAATATAGTAACTGTTAAAATAAATGGTTCCGAATACAATCTAAAAGGTGAAGAAAGAGAAGAGTATCTACATAAAGTAGCAGGTCATGTAGATAAAAAAATCATAGAAATATTGTCTAAAAATAAAAGACTTAGTATATCAGATGCCTCTGTTTTAGCAGCTGTAAATATAGTTGATGAAAAATTTAAAGTTGATGAATACTGTGCTGAATTAATTAAGCAAGTTGAGGAAGTCAAAAAATCGGAAAAAGCATTCCAAACTCAAATTGAAGATCTAAAAAAACATATAAAAAATTTAGAAGAGTATAATAATGAACTTCAAAATAAGGTAGAAGGAACAAAGAGTGGGGAATACATAAAAGAAATAGAAAATGAAAACAAGGCATTAAAGGACGAAATAGAAATTTTAAAAGAAACAGCAAAAAAACATTTAAAAGACAATAATTCTTTAAAATCGGAGAATAAGGAACTTAGATTCCAAAATCAATCTTCGAAGTATAAGATAATGGATTTACAAAATAGACTTATTGAAAATCAAATTGATCTTGTGAAAATTAAGAAAAAAGAAAATCCATTATTGAACATAAAATAAGTTTATTTCAATTACAAATAGATCATCACTATTTATAGTGATGATCTATTTGTTTTTATTATAAAAATATTTAATTTAAAGCAATTTTGGTTTATTTAATTTATGATTTAAAATAGAAACTTTAGTTTGTAGTGTATTAATTTCTTCTATAAGATTTAAAAAACGTTTATCTTGAGACTTAATATTTTCCTTTAATTTAATAATTTCTTTTTCCTTAGAAGCATTAATTTTCTTCAAATTCTCTATTTCTTTTTCATAACGAATTAGTGTATCTTTCATGATGTTTATTCCATTATGTAGTTCTGATTTTAGGTTTTTAAATTTTTTATAATCATTATTTATATTTAAAATCTGTTTTTGGTATTTATCACATTCGGTTTTGGGTTGAGCGATAGACTTCTTTAAGTTGTTTATTTCATTTTCACATGAAGAATTTTGTTGTGCATAGTTAGTGTTGGTTGAAGTTGGATTTATTGTGCCATGCATTGGCATGAAATCATCTCCTTTAAATTATATATATTATAGTTATGACAGAATAGCATTGAGGTATTACAGTTTAGAAAAATAAAGTAACCAATTAAGGGGATTTACATAATATGGTATAGAGATTTGATATTATCTTAAGTAATTTAATAGGAAGGAAGCTGATAATGCGCGATTGGAAAGAGCTTGCTTTAGACGATATTTTAAGTGAAATGAACAATATTGTTCAAGAGGAGGAAAAAAAGTTGAATAATGATCAATTACAAAGTTCGCCATCTAGTAGTGGAACTAAAAAAATATCAATACCATTTTGTTGTGTTGCAACAATACCTGGAAGCTTTAAAGTGCCAGGAGCTCAAATAAATCCACCACAACCACAGCCGGGGGGATCAATTCCACCATCATCACCAAGTAATTTATCTATAGCATGGAATTCGTGTTTAAATCTTAGATTAGAAAGACAAAATATTTCTGTAACTGCTTGTAGCAGTCAAGCTCCATGTGGAAGTATACCTGCTTGTGTTACAAAAATATCCGGTTGTATTCAATTTATAGCTAGCACACCAGTACAAGGTAATAATACAATTACATCGTCTAGTAGTAGTTCTACACCAAGTGCTAGTAATGTCTGTTGTAAAGGTTGTGTTTGTGTAGATGAGTGCGTAGGATGTCAACTATTACAATGTGCACAACCATGTCCGAGTAATTTAGGAAACTTTACGATATCAGTAGCAAATCAAAATGTGTGTGTACAAACTTGTGAGCCTTGTAAGGGCATGAGTGTATATCCAAATTCTCAGACGGTTAAATTCACAGGTAATTTTATTATAACATACACTGCTCCACCAGCATCAGCTCCTACACCTCCATCTCCATGTGGCAGTTTGTCATAATAATAAAATTTAATTAAGAAGCTGTTTTTAATAATTTTTTAGCTGTTGATAAGAGTAATTTGTCAACAGCTTTCTTAATTGTAGGTTTTCAGAACAAAAATGTATCTCGAAAGATTTAAATTATTATCTAAATCCTGAGATACATTTTATATATTAGAAAATTATACACTATATATTGGATTTAGAAAGGATTTTTAATTAAGCCACAAGCAATTCTTTTACCAGAGTTTCCTGAAGGCTGACTTCTATAGTCATCAGGATTTTCGTGTATTATTACTGATAAGCCAACTATATCATTAGGTTTGAATCTATCTGTAAAGAAACTCATCTTACACATTCCATGGTTAGAAAATAGTACAGGAAAGTCTCCTGCATGATTACCATGTGGTTGATTATCAGGATTCCAATGACCACTTGCACATGTGAAGGGGTTATTAGGATCACCTATATCACAACAACCTACAGAGTGAATATGAAATCCAAATGGACCTATAGGCTGAGTTGTTGCTGTTGCTGGTTTATAGCTTGGCAGACCTTCAACATATACAGAAACATTAGTGCCTCCTGGAACAGATAAAAAATAAACTACTCCTTTTATGTTAGGATAACTTGGGCCACCACTTATATAAGAGACAGCAATATTTGTGTTAGTTTTTTGTAAATTATTATCCAAAGATGACTTTCTATAGAAATTAGTATAGGGATTAGGTGGATAAGCACAGTTCATGTTAAGATAAGGATATTCAAAATTAAAATACATAAAGATACCTCCATAAAAATAAGTAATAATATATAATATGATATGTTAATAATTTTTCATATGTTAATAATATGGTTAGGTTGTTTAAGGTAGGCTTCTTTTGATATAATGTATTATTAGGTGTAACAATAGATCGAGGAGAGATAAACTTATGAATAAAATTGAGTTATTAGCACCAGCAGGTAGTATGGAAAGTCTTTATGCAGCGGTGCAAAATGGAGCAGATGCGGTATATTTAGGAGGAGCTAAGTTCTCAGCAAGAGCATATGCTTCTAATTTTGATGAAAAAAATATGATTGAGGCTGTAGAGTATTGTCATTTATATAATGTAAAGATTTATGTAACAGTAAATACGGCAATGAAAGAAGAGGAAATTAAAGAGGTATTAGAATATGTTGAGTTTTTATATAAAATAGGAGTTGATGCACTAATAATTCAAGATGCAGGACTTGCGCAGCTTATAAAAAGAAATTTCCCAAAGTTTGAACTTCATGCATCAACGCAAATGAGTATACATAATGCAGAAGGTGCAATTTTTCTTAAAGATTTAGGATTTTCAAGAATAGTTCTTGCAAGGGAATTATCATTAAAAGAAATTACTCATATATCAAAGGATTTAAATATAGAAACGGAAATTTTTGTACATGGGGCACTTTGTGTTTCTTATTCTGGACAATGTCTTATGAGCAGCTTAATAGGAGGAAGAAGTGGAAATCGTGGACGTTGTGCACAACCTTGCAGGCTTCCCTATGAAATAATAGATAAAAAGAGAAAGAAAAAGGCAAAGGGATACATATTAAGTCCTAAAGATGTATGTACTATAGAAAATATAAAAGATATTATAAATAGCGGAACTAGTTCATTAAAAATTGAAGGAAGAATGAAAAGACCAGAATATGTGGCGGGAGTAGTTTCAGCATATAGAAAAGCTATAGATGATGCAAATTGTTATATTGAAAAAGAAAGAAAAAAATTACTTCAATTGTTTAATAGAGAAGGATTTTCAAAGGCTTATTTATATGGAAACGTAGGAAGAGATATGATGTCCTATAGATTTCCTAAAAATACAGGAGTGTTTATAGGAAAAGTAAATAGAGATCTAACTATAGAACTAAAAGAAAATATAAGACTTCAAGATGGAATAAGATTTGGTGGAGATGGATTTACAATTTTTAAAATAATAAAAGGGTCAACTAATGTAGATGAAGCTTTTGTAGGTGATAGAGTAAAACTAAAGCCTACCAAGTACAAAGCAGGAGATATGCTGTTTAAAACTTCAGATAATGAGCTTTTAAATAATCTTAGTAAGTCATATGAAAATGTATATGGAAGAAAAAATCAACTTAATTTAGATGTAGTATTTAAGGTTGGAGAGCCAATTAAAATATCAACTAATTATAATGGAAAAACATATAAAGCTTTAGGAGAAGAAGTTCAAGTTGCTAAAAATAAACCAATGGACAAAGAAAAATTAGTTAAGAACTTAAACAAAACAGGAGACACTCCATTTGAATTTAAAGATATTAACTTTATTGAATTTGAAGAAGGATTTATGCCAGTATCTTCAATTAATGCAGTTAGAAGAAAACTGATAGATGATATTAATGAAGATATAAAATTAAGTAATAAGAGAGGCTATTCTAATAATTTGGATTTAAATATTAATAATCACAAAATTAATAAAGAAAAAGCAAATACTATATTAGATAATACTATAGTCACTGTTACAACAGAGGAACAGGTAAAAGCAGCACTGGAATGTGGAATTAAAAATATCGCAGTAGAAGTATCCTTAAGAAATTGTGATATAGATTTAAAAAGTGTAAAATGTGAAAATCTATATATAAAAACATCAACAATAATAAAAGAAGAGTTTGAAAGTGTATGTAAAATAATCGAAGAAAATATTAATACAATCAAAGGAATAGTAACTTCAAATTCAGGAATAATTAATAGATTTAAAGGTAAAACAGAGATTATTGGAGATTATAAATTAAATATATTTAATAGCTACAGTTTAGAGTTTTATAAAGATATTTTAGATGTAGCAACTATTAGTGTGGAATTAAATAAAAAAGAAATAAAAAATATAACTAAAAAAAGTAGTCTTAAATGTGCATGCATTGTATATGGCAAACCTGAATTAATGATTAGTGAATATTGCCCAATAGGATGTGTATTTGGAGGAAAAGATAAGAGTAAAACTTGTGATTTAGAATGTCTAAAAGGAGAGTATATACTAAAAGACAGAATGAATGCAGAAATGGAAGTAAGAACAGATAAATATTGTAGAAGTCATATTTATAATGCATCTCCTGTTAATTTAATACCTAATTTAGACGAAATAAGAGCAATTGATATAGACATTTTTAGATTGGAGTTTTTAAGCGAAAGTTATGATGAAACGCTAAATATACTTGAAAGTTTTAAAAATGAAAAATTCCATGGAGATTTCAAAAATTATACTAGAGGACATTTTAAAAGAGGTGTAGAATAACATGAATGAAAAATCTTTAAGGGTTTTGGAATTTAACAAAATAAAAGATGAACTTAAAAAATATACTCAAACTTCAGCGGCAAAGGATTTAATAGAGGTACTTCAGCCCTATGAAAGTGCTTATGAGGTTAGAGAACATTTAATGGAAACAGAAGAAGCTTTTAAAATATCCATAAAAAAAGGTGATGCGCCTTTTAGTGGATTATACGATATAAGGGAAGCAATATCAAAAGCTCAAAGAAGATTTACACTTTTTCCATCAGAGCTTCTTAGAGTTGCCAATTTACTTAGAGCGTCAAGAAGATTTAAAGGATACGTGAAAAGTGATGATTTAAATGAAAAGTATGAAGTGCTTGAAAATATTACAGAGGGACTTGTACCTTTAAATGGATTAGAAGAAGAAATATCTAAATGTATAATTGGAGAAGAAGAGATTTCAGATAGGGCAAGTAGTACACTTTTTAATATAAGAAGATCTCTAAAGGATAAAACAAGTTCAATAAAAGCTAGGGTTAATTCTCTTATTAGAACATATTCCTCTCATCTTCAAGAAAATATATATACAGTAAGAGGAGAGAGATATGTACTTCCTGTAAAGGTAGAACACAAAGGGGCAGTACCAGGACTTGTCCATGACCAAAGTTCATCTGGAGCAACACTTTTTATAGAACCTATGAGTTTAGTTGATTTAAATAATGAAATAAAGGAATTAAGACTTAAAGAGAAAGCTGAAATAGATAGAATACTAGCTTTTCTTTCGGAAAAAGTATATGAAAATGTAGATGTTATTAAGGTAGATGCAGATATTCTTTGGGAACTTGATTTTATATTTGCAAAGGCTAAGTATGCTCAAAAGTTAGGTGCAATAATGCCTATAATAAGTGAAGATGGTCATTTTAATATAATAAATGCAAAACATCCACTTATAGATCCTAAAAAAGTAGTGGAAAATAATATCTATCTTAGAGATGGAATAACATCTGTTGTAATCACAGGACCTAATACAGGGGGTAAAACAGTTACACTAAAGACTGTAGGATTGCTTCATATAATGGCAATGAGTGGGCTTATGATAACAGCATCTCAAGGATCAACTATAAGTTTCTTTAAAGAAGTTTTTGCAGACATTGGAGATGAACAAAGTATAGAGCAAAGTTTGTCAACATTCTCATCTCATATGACAAATATAGTAAACATAATAGATAGTGCAGATGAAAATTCATTAGTATTATTTGATGAACTTGGTGCTGGAACAGATCCTACGGAAGGAGCTGCACTTGCAGTTTCAATTCTTGAAAATTTGAGAAAAAGAAAAACAAAGGTAATAGCTACAACTCACTATAGTGAACTTAAAGCCTATGCATTAAAAGTTGATAATGTAGAAAATGCATCTGTAGAATTTGATGTTGAAACATTAAGACCTACATATAGATTACTTATAGGAGTCCCAGGAAAATCAAATGCCTTTGAAATATCTAAAAGACTCGGACTTCCAGATTATATTATAGAAGATGCACGAGAAGGGATTTCAGAGGAAACTCTTAAATTTGAAGATTTAATACAATCTCTTCAACATAAAAACATTAAGGCACAGGAACATGCAAGAAAAGCAGAAGGTGCAAGAGAGGAAGCTGTAAAACTTAAAGAGAAGTATGAAAGTAAATTGGATAAATTCCAAGACATAAGAGAAAAAGGAATTTTAAATGCTCAAAAGGAAGCTAAAGAAATTATTAAAGAAGCTAAAGAGGAAGCAGATAAAATATTAAAGGATATAAGAGAACTTGAAAGAATGGGATATTCTTCAGATGTTCGTAGGCTTTTAGAGGAAAATAGAAAGAAATTAAAAGATAAATTAGAAAAGACAGAAGCAAAATTAAATAAGCCAAAAGAAGTTGGTGAAGCTGTAACTAATGTATCAGAAGGTGATGAATTATATCTTCCTAAGTTTGATACAAAAGTTATGGTACTTACAAATCCTGATAATAAGGGTGATGTTCAAGTACAGGCTGGAATTATGAAGATAAAAGTAAATATTAAAGATTTAAGAAAAACAAAAGAAACTAAGATAGAAAAAAGACAAAGAAAGAAAAAACAAATGAGTTTAAACTTAAAATCAGTAGCAACATCTGTTGATTTAAGAGGAATGGATTCTGAAGAGGCAACTTATACTGCTGATAAATATTTAGATGATGCATGTATGGGTGGACTTTCTGAAGTTACTATAATACATGGTAAAGGTACAGGTATACTTAGAACTGCCATAAATGATATGTTAAAAAGACATCCTCATGTAAAAGCATATAGACTTGGTAACTATGGAGAAGGCGGAAATGGAGTTACTGTAGTAGAACTTAAATAAGGAATATATAAAGAGGGATTAATATGATAGTTATAAGTGCGTGTCTTTGTGGGGTTAATTGCAAATATAGTGGTGGAAATAATTTTAATGAGAAAGCTTCAAAACTTTTAAAAGAAGGTAAAGGAGTTTTAGTCTGTCCAGAACAAATGGGTGGGCTTACAACTCCAAGGATACCTTGTGAGATAATAGGCGGACATGGAGAAGATGTATTAAATGGAGAAGCTAAAGTCATAAGCAAAAATGGAGTAGATTGCACCAAGGAGTTTTTAAAAGGTGCATATGAGGCTTTAAAGGTAGCAAAAGATGTAAATGCTACAAAAGCAATTTTTAAAGCTAAAAGTCCTTCTTGTGGATGTGGAAAAATCTATGATGGAAACTTTAGTGGAAATAGAATTAATGGAAATGGTGTTACAGCAGCACTTTTTCTAAAGAATGGTATAAAGATAGTTACAGAAGAAGAATTATAAGAATGAACAATTAAAAAAGAAATAGCATATATAAATAGGAATTAACCAATAACATAAAATATTATATTTAATAGAAAAATGTAGGTGAATTTATATAAAGTAAATTCACCTACATTTTTTATACTATGCACTTTGAAGAGTGCCTTTATCCATTTTAAAAAGTTCATCACATAATATATCAATGTCTTCTTTATTATGACTAGTAAGTAATATGGTTTTTCCTTTGTTTTTTAAGTCTAAAATTAAATTTCTAATATTTTTTACACTGTCAAAATCCAGTCCATTCATAGGTTCATCTAATATAAGTATAGATGGATCTTCCATTATGGCTTGAGCTATTCCAAGTTTTTGTTTCATACCTAAGGAATATTTTTTTACTCCTTTTTTATTATTAGGATCTAAACCCACTTTTATTAGTGAATCCTTAATTTCTTTTTCGCCTATTTTACCTTGGATATCTGCTAATAATTTTAAATTTTTAACAGCAGTATAATTAGGGATAAATCCAGGGTCTTCTATTAAGACACCCACATTCTCTGGAAAGCTAGTATCTTTGCCTATTTCTTTTTCATTTACAAAAATATTACCTTTAGTTGGTTTTATTAGTCCACAAATAGCTTTAAATAGCATACTTTTACCACAGCCATTATGGCCTATAATTCCATAGATTTTATTTCTTTTAATATTCAAATTAATATTATTTAGTATAATATCACCTTTGATGTCTTTTGTTAAATTATTGATTTCTATAACTGTTTCTTTCAAAATAATATCCCTCCCATTATCTAAAATCTTTTTTCTTTAAATTTATAAAAGATAAATAAATGCTTAATAGTCCAAGAATTAATAAATAACAAATAGACCACTGCAATGTAAAATTATTCAAAGCTAAGTTTATAATTGAATGCTTAAAGAAAATGAGCTGTTCTCCAAGTAGCCAAGGAATTATAGAATTAGGAATAACATTGTTAATAAGTGGTTCTGACACAATTAGGCATATGAACAAATAACCATAAATTGATTCATTATTAAATAGACTAAAATTAAGAAGTATTAATGATAATACTATTAATCCTAAAAACAATAATATAAACATAGATATTGTTATTTTATACACAGACCAGGAGCTCGTACCATTTAAAAGTATATTTTCACTTGCAAATTTACTTATGCAATTTTCTATTTTAAGTTTAGTTAAGAGTCCTACTATTAATGTCACTATATAAAAAGTTATACAATATAAAAATGAAAATATTGAGGTAGATATTATTTTACTAAGTAACCATTGAGATAATGATTTAGTTCTAATTAAAGAATATAAGTATCTTCCTTGCCATTCTTTATAAAAAAAGTTTCCTATAAAAAATATAAATAAAATAATAGGTAAAAACCATTTTAAAAAATTCATAATAGTATTATTACAAGGTCCTAAAAAATTTATTAAAAAAAGGTCAAACATATTAAGGTTTGCCTTTGGGATACTTCCTGTATTCAATATAGAATATGAATACATTGATATAATGGAAAAACAAGAAATAGTTATTAAAATTATTTTTAAATTTATTAATGAACATAAATCCTTTTTTATACAATTTTTAAGCATCATTATTTTTTATCACCACTATTCAAATCATAATTTTTTAATCGAAAATTCGATATTAAAATTAGTATTAAATTAAAGAATATAAAAACTAATACAGAAATAATAAAACCGTTACTAGAATAATACATTGAATTAGGCAATGATACATTTGTTCCATATGAAAGATAATTTAAATAATCAGGTATGTCAATAACAAGATGCAGACCAAAGATAGTTAGCGCCCAAACTAATATTACAGGTATCAACATTAGTTTGCTTCTTCCAAAGTATACAAAACTTATCATTATAATGACTCCTAATGTTCCAAATCCTAATATAAGTAATATTAAACTACATATTAAAGCAATTAGAGGACTTTCGTATGTTACAACAATGTTTTTAGGTAGTAAGGTCAAAGACTTTGCAAAAGAACTCCAGGTGCCATTATATGGAATTTGAAGTGAACTTATAAAAGCGACTATAAATTGAAGCATAACAAATATAATTGATATTATGTATATTGTAATGATTTTACTTATGATCCATTTTGTAGTTGAACCGATTCTTATTAAAGAAGAACTATTAAAACTTGAAGTTATTGCGAGTATCATAAGGTATATTATTATTGGAGTATAAAAATATATTACAAAATGTTGTTCAGTAAGAATATTAAATAATACATCGATTTTATTAAAAGATTTTTTAATACTAAATGATTTATATAAAACATCATGAATTCCCCAAATGTTTACAATAAACAAACTAGATATTATAGGAATCCATTTATAAGAAAATATATTTTTGTAAAAATCTAATCGAACTAAGTTTAATAGTATATTTGTTTTTTTAGTCATAACAATTTTCCTTTATCAAAGTATAGTAATATAATATTATAGCGGAAATCGAAATAACTATAATACATGGTATAAATATCCTAATAAAAGCAAAGCTATGAAGTACATATGGTGCAAATGCTTCTGTAGATGATATAAGAGAAAAACCTAGTAGTTGAAATAAAAAACTATTTATTATGTGATATAAAAATGGTATTGCTAAAACAATAAAAATATTATTTGCAATTAATGAAATTGCATATGAAAATGTAGCCCAGATAAATCCATTTAAAAATCCCCAAAGGCAGAAAATTAATATATAAATATTAGGATTACTTTTTATAAGATAAGAAAAAGGATCTTTTGATATTAGAATCTCATGATTAATTATCTGTGAAGGAGCTAAAAAAATGTGTTTTAATACTAAAAATAATATTAATGAAGACATAAAAATAACTAAACCACCAGTAATTCCATTGGCAATACCTTTAGCAATTAAATACTTATTTTTGTCAGCTCGTGTATATACATATTTTAAAAAATGGTTTTTTCGTTCTACTGATAAAGTATATGCATAAGGAATAGATACTAATAGTGGAAAAAATATTGAAAAGTATTCTTGACCTCGTGTCCATAATTCTACATAACAGTAGCTATCAGTATGTTGCATCCATTCTGATGATTGAATAAAACAGCACATGATTCCTAGGATTATACAAATCAAAAAGCTTGTATTAATAAGGGATCTTTTTAATTCTAATTTTAAGAGTTTGAACATAAATATCACTTCCTTATTAGTTTGAAATTTGAAAAACATTTAGATAAACTCCTAAATATATATTTGGAAGTTTATCTAAATTTGTCTAGGTCTATTTTAATTTGTTATCTGGGCTCCAGCTTCCATAAGCGTTAACGTATACTAGTGTAGTTCCAGGAGTGTCGAAACGTAGGCGTGTTTTTTCTCCAGCACCTATTGCATTAGGAATTTCAACTCTATATCCGGAAGAAATTGTTTGAAATTTACTTGGCTTTCTGCTATCACTTGTTTCAATTCGTGCATATAATGTTTTGCCACCTCCTACATGTGTGCAATTACAAATTGCTTCCTCATTAGAATGAGCTTTAATTATATTATCATTACTATATGTGTGACCTCCAAGTCGTGGAACATCTACATTAAATTTTTTAATCTGAATTTGTCTTGCGTAAGCTATGTTGGTTGAGAGCCCTCCAATTAATAATGTTGCTGCTAAAACTATAGTGCCTAATTTTTTTTTCTTCATTTTTTTTATCCCCTTTCTTAAGAATAAGTGCTATGGAAAATAAATATAAATATTTGTATTTATTTACAACTATATTATACGTTAAATTGAAAAAAAATCAAATAAATGTAATGAATTGTATAAAAATAAAATTTAAAATATTAAATGTAATATGTATATTATTCTTTTTTATGCTAATACTAGAAAGCATAGGAGGGATATTAATGGACGTGTTAAAAGCTAAGGAGAGAATAAAGGATTCTAACCATTCTGCGAGACGTGAAAGAAAAAAAGGAATGGTTCCTGGAGTATTATATGGTGCGGGAGTTCAAAATACATTATTTGAAATAGGAGAAATTGAACTAAATAGAGAAGTACTAAAACATGGTGAATATGGAGGAATTGATTTAGAAATTGATAATAATCACCACAAAGCTATAGTAAAAGAAGTGCAAAAGGATCCTGTAACAAAGAAAATACTTCATATAGATTTGCAAGAAATAGATAAAGATGAAGTTATACAAACTGAAATTCCAATAAATTTTATAGGAGAAGAATTTATAGCTAAAAGAGGGGATATAGTTCAAAAGGAAAAATCAAACATAAAGGTTCAAGGAAAATACGATAATATACCTAAATCAATAAATGTAGATGTTTCAAAAATGTACTCAGGAGATGTATTTAGAGTTAATGATGTTGAAATGGCTAGTGAAATAATATGTTTGGATGATATGAATACTATATTAGCTGTTGTTATGGGTACTAAAAATAACGGAATTGAAGAAGATGGGGAGAATGAAGAAGAAAATTTAAATGCAGAATAGTTTAGAAATTATAAGATACTATTAATATAAAATGTTAATAGTATCTTTGTTTTTAATTTTACAATAATTAGTTATCATAAATTAAGCGTTAATTGCATAATAATTGTACTACTGATTAATATAGGGGGTAGTGCGATGAATTATTTAGAAAAATACAATATGTGGTTAAATTCAGAGTTCATTGATGAGAAAACTAAAGAGGAACTAAGGATTATAAAAGATAAGGCTGAAATAGAAGATAGATTTTATAAAGATTTAGAGTTTGGAACTGGTGGACTTAGAGGCATTATAGGAGCTGGAAGTAATAGAATGAACATATATACTGTAAAAAAGGTTACACAGGGACTTTCAGAATATCTTTTAGATGCATATAAAAATAAAGATATATCTGTAAGTATTGCATATGATTCTAGAATAATGTCTAAAGAATTTGCAAAAGAAGCCTCACTCACATTGTGTGCTAATGGGATAGGAGTTAATTTATTTGAATCTTTAAGACCTACTCCTATGCTTTCTTATACTGTAAGACACTTAAAATCTAATGCAGGAATAGTTATAACAGCATCTCATAATCCTAAAGAATATAATGGATATAAAGTTTACGGAGAAGATGGTGGACAAGTTACTGATAAAAAGGCTAAGGATATTATAACTTGTGTAAACAGTGTAAAAAACTTAAAACAGGTTAAGTCCTTTACATTAGAAGAAGCTAAAGAGAAAAAATTACTTAATATAATAGGGGAAGAAGTAGATAGAGATTATATAAATGAAGTAAAAAATTTAACTATAAGAAAAGAATTTATAAAAGAAAACGCAAAAGATTTAAGAATTATTTATACCCCAATTCATGGAAGTGGAAATATACCAGTAAGAAGAGTTTTAAAGGAACTTGGATATGAAAATGTATTTGTTGTAAAGGAACAAGAATTACCAGATGGAACATTTCCAACAGCAGAATATCCAAATCCAGAAATGCCACAAGTTTTTGATATAGCATTAAAAATGGCAAAAGACATAAATCCAGATATAATATTTGGTACAGATCCTGATTGTGATAGAATAGGAGCTATTGTAAAAAATAATAAAAATGAATATAAAGTTTTAACAGGAAACATGATGGGGATTTTATTAACGGAATATATTTTATCTTCATTAAAAGAAAAGAATATAATGCCTCAAAATCCTATTTTAATTAAGACAATAGTTACTACAGAAATGGTAAGGGTTATAGCAAAAGATTTTAATGTTGAAGTTATGGATGTGTTAACGGGCTTTAAATATATAGGAGAGAAAATAGGAGAATTTGAAAAAAATAAAAATAAGGATTACGTGTTTGGATTTGAAGAAAGCTATGGATATTTAAGAGGTACATTTGTAAGAGATAAGGATGCTGTAATTGCTTCTATGTTAATTTGTGAAATGACATTATATTATAAGAAAAAAGGATTAAGTCTTTATGATGCCCTTATAAATCTTTACGAAAAATATGGTTTTTACAAGGAAGAACTAGTTTCCATAAATCTAATGGGTAAAGAAGGACAAAAACAAATAGAAATGATAATAGATAAATTAAGAAATGCCAAGGATTTAAAAATAGATGGATTTAATATAGTAAAAAAATATGATTATAAGTTTAGAGTAGAAAAAGATATTATAACGGGAAATGAAAAAGAGATAAATCTTCCTATGTCTAATGTACTGAAGTTTGTATTGAAAGATGGAAGTTATTTTGTAATAAGACCATCAGGTACAGAACCTAAAATGAAAATATATATGGGTGTAAGGGGAAAAAGTTTACAAGATTCTAGTAAAATCATGGGGAAATTTGAAGAAAGTTTATTAAGATTAGTGGAAAATATTAGACAAAATTTATAATAAGAATATAAAGAAAAATGGTCAGTAAGTTTTGTAACTGACCATTTTTATCGTTAAAAAAACTTATATATTAACATAATTTTTTATTTAAGTAATATTTATGACATTTTATATAAGTATGATTGATAAATAATTTATACATGAACAATTTATCGTATTATTGAATATTATAAGGAGTGGGAGAGAAAAAATACTAGAAAGTGTTACATTTTAAAGGAGGAAGTATAATGGCATTAACGCAATATCAATATGTTTTAGGACAATCAGCAACTAAGCAAATCACAAATCCTGGACAAGAAGGAGATATAAATTTATCATTAAGCCTAAATAGTAATAATACAACAGGAGGAAATATAACGGGAACTGTTATTAATGCTAGTGGCACACCTATTGAGGATGCATATGTAAAATTGATGTCTACAAATTATCAGCCTATAATGCATACAATGAGCAATGCCAGTGGACAGTATTCTTTCACTAATGTTCCAGCAGGATCTTATACGATATTCTGTATTGCACCTGAAATGGCTATAAATGAGGGACAACCTATAACTGTTCAGAGTTATGGAAGTTATACTAGTAACTTTACTTTACAAGCAGATCCTAATGAAAAAAATTCATTGGTAGTAGGAGATTTAACAGATAGTTCAACTGAAGTACCAATTGGTAATGCAAGTGTTTTCTTATATTCAACCAATGGAACGTTAGTTGCAAGCACTTATTCTAATAAATATGGACAATATGCTTTTTCTGATATTCCAAATGGAAATTATAATGTAGTAATAACTGCACCAAACTATAAAACTTTAACTGTACCAACTACTGTAACTAATATGGATTCTATAGTTCAAGTAAATGAGGCCCTCACAGCTTCAACATCAAGCCCATCACCAAGTCCAGCTCCAGGAAGTGGAACAGGAACTATATCAGGAGTTATTACAGACCTTAGTAATAATAATGTGGCTATTAGTGGAGCTAACGTTATATTATATTCAGTTGGTAGCAATGGACAGAAAACTCCTATAGGATTTACTACAACTAACGCAAATGGAGTATATTTATTTACAGGTATTTCCCCAGGAGAGTATGTTATTGATGCTACTGCTATAAAAACTTCTATAGTTAGTTAATTAAATTCAAAATTTAGAGGAGGAAATGTTTTATGAGTCAAGTGATAGAAAATCAATATATTTTAGGACAATCAGCACCTGGAACAGTCACACCTGGTGGAGAGGCTAATATAGATTTAACACTACAACCTAGTACAAGCAATCCAACACCACCGACACCACCAGTACCACCATTACAAAGTGCTAGTATCGAAGGTACAGTAACAAGTAATGGGGCTCCGGTCAGTGGTGCATATGTAAAATTAATGAGTTTAAGTTATGTTCCTATAATGCATGCTATAACTAATGCAAGTGGAGAGTATGTCTTAACAAATGTACCAGCGGGATCATATTATTTATTTTCAATAGCATCAGGAAAGCAGTTGAGTCAACTAGGGCCAATTGAAGCTACAAATGGTACTGAGCTTACGGAAAACTTTAATTTAATTGCAGATAATACAGCATCTCTTGGTGTTATATCAGGAAATATAAGTTCTTCTACAGGACCAGTAGCTAATGCAGTATTAACACTAACACAACAAGGTTCGCCAAACACAGTAGTAGCAGTAACTTATACTAATTCACAAGGAAATTATGCATTTACAGAAGTATCACCAGGAACTTATAATATAAATGTTTCAGCACCAGGATATATATCAGCATCAGGAAGTGCTACTGTAACAGCAGGTCAAATAGCTACTTTAAATGAAGTGTTAACTGCATCAAGTGGTATGGCAGGAGGAACAGTATCAGGTGTAATAACTGATAATACAGGAGCAGCTGTTGTAGGTGCAAATGTTATACTTTATAGTGAAAATACTCAAACTAAAGCATTAACACCAATACAATTTACTACAAGTGGACCAAATGGAGTATATTTATTTATAGGAGTAGGTCAAGGAACTTATGTTATTAAAGCAAATAAAAACGCATAATAGATAAAAAATAATTTTAAGCCGTTGATAAAAACTTTATTAACGGCTATATAATGTTTTTTATAATGTTTGAAAAAAAGTGATAACTGTTATAATATACAATTGAGAGTGAAATAAAATTATAATTAATAATGAACAATTAATGAAAAATAATATACTATTAATGTTGGAGGAAAGTTATGAACGTAAAAACTCATTTTAAGGATAAACTTTCAAATTTATTATTTTTACAAATGAATAAAGAAAGAGTGGAAAATATTTTTAATGTAAGGTTATATGTTAATGAAGCAATATACATGCCAGTTGCAACTGAGGACATAGTAAAAAAAGTTAAGAACAATGAAAATGTAGATACTATACCAATAGCATTTTTCATTGAAGGGATGATATATGTTTTAGGAGCTGATGAAGATTTCAAATATAATGATATATATGAAGAATTAGTATTAAATGCTCCAAAGGGTATAGAATTTATAAAGGGAAGAATAGCATCATACGTAAAAGAAAAAAAATATGAAGACGCTTATATTATGTTAAAGGGACTTGTTAAATTAGAATCTACTGAAGAAATATACTCTAAGCTTATAATGCTTGCAGAAAAATTAAGAAATTTAAATAAGGATTATACTGAAGAAGAATTAGAAGTTATAGAAAAAGCTAAAGAAATAAAAGAATATGCTATACCGTATTTGTATGAAGCTCAGATTAAAAGAGATAAGGAAGATTTTTATGGAGCATTATTTGCAATAAATAACTATATAGCTAAAGGTGGAGAAGAAACCCCTGAAATTTCAGAGTTTAAAAATTCATTAAGGATTGTAAATGGTTATGATGAAGGAAAAAAATTAGTGTATGATGAGCCTGAAAAAGCTCTTGAGTTATTGCTACCGCTATTAGATGAACTTTCTGATAATGCAGAAATTTATTATTATATAGCAGTAGCGTATAGGATTCTTGAAAATAATAATAAAGCTATATATTATTTAGAAAAATCCATAGAAATAGATAGTTCGTATCCCGAAGTATTTAATGAACTTGGAATAAATTATGCATGTCTTCAAGACTTTAAAAATGCCGTAGTATATTTAAGAAAAGTTTTTGAAGCTACGAGATCTATTGAAGTGTGCACAAACTTAATAATGTGTTATATAAATATAGGAGATTATAAACAAGCGAAAATACATCTTGAAATAGCAAATAAAATAGATAGTGAAGATGAAATTGTTAAAGAATTAAATAATATATTGAAAGATGCATAAAATATAAAGAAGAAATTTATATTTTATTTGTTGAAGGGAGATTATTCGGTATGAGGGTAAAGAAGGCCATAATACCTGCAGCTGGACTTGGAACAAGATTTCTTCCAGCTACTAAAGCGCAACCTAAGGAGATGCTTCCTATTGTAGATAAGCCAACTATACAGTATATTATTGAAGAAGCGGTACAGTCAGGTATTGAAGAAATATTAATAATAACAGGTAGAAATAAAAGAGCAATTGAAGATCATTTTGATAAATCAGTAGAACTAGAAAACATGTTAGAGGAAAAAGGAAAAGATAATCTTTTAAATATGGTGAGAGATATATCTAATATGGTAGATATATATTATATACGTCAAAAAGAACCAAAGGGACTTGGCCATGCAATAAATTGTGCTAAAACTTTTGTTGGTAATGAACCTTTTGCTGTTATGCTAGGAGATGATGTTGTAGATAGCAAAGTACCTTGCTTAAAACAACTAATTGATTGCTTTAATGAATATAAGACTACAATACTTGGAGTACAAGAAGTAGATAAGAATAGTGTGGATAAATATGGAATAGTAGAAGGAATGCACATAGAAGATAAAGTGTATAAAGTAAAAGATCTAGTGGAAAAACCTAGTATAGATGAAGCACCTTCTAATGTAGCGATTTTAGGAAGATACATAATAACTCCTCCTATTTTTGATATATTAAGCAAGACAAAACCTGGAAAATCAGGTGAAATACAACTTACAGATGCACTTAGAACCTTAATACAAAAAGAAGCTATGTATGCTTATAAATTTGAAGGTAGAAGATATGATGTAGGAGATAAATTGGGGTTTTTAGAAGCAACAGTAGAATTTGCATTAAAAAGAGAAGAGTTAAAAAATCAATTTATGAAATATTTAACTAGTATCAAGTACAATTCAAAATTTGCACAATTATATAAAGAAATGGACGAAAAATAAAATATATTAAGCTTTAGTTTATGATATAATAGACATGAATTGTAAGGTACTTACAAAACATGTCTTTTTATATTGATACATTAAATTATTAATAAAAAACATTGAATAATTTTAAAAATGATGTAAAATGATTTAAGGTAGATAAAATAACAATCGTTAAGGATGTGATGACTTGAAAAGTAATAAGAAATTCTTAGTATATGATATCGTTCTTGTAACATTTTTCTTGTATTTTGCTTTGCTATTAAGATTTGATTTTCATATACCTCAGGAATATATAGTATTTTTTAAAGTATCTATAGTTCCAGTTATTGTTATTAGTGTAATTTGTAATGCGATATTTCATTTGTATGATTGTATATGGAAATATGCATCTATTGATGAATTAATATCAATAGTATACTCAGTATCGCTTTCAAACATAATATTTATTTTTTATAGCTATTTTATAAGTTATAAATTATTAAGTTTTGTGCACTATAGATTTCCTGCAACGGTACACATAATATTTTGGGTACTATCTATATTAGCTCTAGGTGGAACTAGATTTATATATAGAGTAGTTGGGAGAAATGATAATACTGAAACTTTTGATAATAAGCCTTCAAATATATTGATAGTTGGAGCGGGAGATGCAGGAGCAATGTTAATAAAAGAAATTAAAAAGCATCATTCTTTAAATTACAATATAGTTGGACTTGTAGATGACGATTTATCAAAAATTGGTCAAGTAATCAATGGTATAAAAATACTAGGTACTAGAGATGAAATAGTAAAAATATGTAGCAAATATGAGGTTGAAGAAATATTTATTGCTCTTCCATCTGCACCTTTAAAAGAAAAAAAAGAGATTTACAATTCTTGTAAACAAACTGGATGCAAATTAAAAACGCTTCCAGGTATATATGAGATAATAAATGGAAATGTAAATATAAGTCAACTTAGAGATGTAGACATTAATGATTTGTTAGGGAGAGATCCTATTAAATTAAACAATGAAAACATAAATGAATACATAAATAATAAAGTTGTATTAGTTACAGGTGGCGGAGGTTCAATAGGGTCTGAACTTTGTAGACAAATAGTTAAATTTGATCCTAAAAAATTAATAATATTAGATATTTATGAGAACAATGCTTATGATCTTCAAATGGAATTACAATATAAATATCCTAATCTAGATATGGAAGTTGTAATTGCGTCTATTAGGGATATAACTAGATTAAAAGAAGTTTTCGAAAAATATAGGCCATACGTAGTTTTTCATGCTGCAGCACATAAGCATGTTCCACTTATGGAGGCAAATCCTGCAGAAGCTATTAAAAATAATGTATTTGGAACTTATAATGTTGTAAGATGTAGTGATATGTATAAAGTAAAAAGATTTGTTCAAATAAGTACTGATAAAGCAGTTAATCCTACTAATGTTATGGGTGCAACTAAAAGATTTTGTGAAAAGATAATTCAGGCCTTTGATAGTGAAAGCAAAACCGAATATGTTGCTGTAAGATTTGGAAACGTTCTTGGAAGTAATGGGTCTGTAATACCATTATTTAAGAAGCAAATAAAAGAGGGAGGTCCTGTAACAGTTACTCATCCTGAAATAAACAGATTTTTTATGACAATACCAGAAGCTGCTCAACTTGTAATCCAAGCTGGAGCTATGGCAAAAGGTGGAGAAATATTTGTACTTGATATGGGAGAACCTGTTAAAATAGTGGATTTGGCTAGAGATTTAATTACTTTATCTGGATTAAAACCAGATGAAGACATAAAAATTGAATATACAGGATTAAGACCAGGAGAAAAGTTATATGAAGAACCATTAATGGATGAGGTTGCTTTAACTTCTACAGAAAATGAAAAGATATTTGTTGAAAAACCTATGGAATTTAACATAGAATATATAGAAAAATCTTTAGAAGATTTTAAACAGGTTGTAGAAGGAGAAAGAGAAGGAATAATTAATGTTCTTGAAGAAAAGGTTCCAACATATAAACCTAAAAAATAGCTATATAATCACAAATATAAGATTAAATTACTGCATTTAGACAAACAATATGATAAAATTAGATAGTGAAATAAATCACAAATGCGTAATATAGATTAATAATAACAATTAAATTTAAATTATTTAATGAAAATAAATTAAGAAAATAAACCTTAAATAATGTTTAGGAGGAAGTACTATGTCAACATTAAAGGAAGAACTTTTATTAAAACTACAGAATAAAACTGCAAAATTAGGGGTAGTAGGACTTGGATACGTGGGATTACCACTTGCAGTAGAGAAAGCTAAAGCAGGATATAAAGTAATAGGTTTTGATGTACAGGATTCAAAAGTAAAATCAGTCAATGAAGGACATAACTATATAGGAGATATAGTAGATGAAGATTTAAAGGAACTAGTTGCAGATGGAAAGTTAAAAGCAACTACAGATTTTTCATTTGTATCAGAGGTAGATGCAGTTGCAATTGCTGTTCCAACTCCACTAGATAAATTTAAACAACCAGATGTATCATAT
Source organism: Clostridium massiliodielmoense (assembly GCF_900176615.1). Taxonomy (GTDB): domain Bacteria; phylum Bacillota; class Clostridia; order Clostridiales; family Clostridiaceae; genus Clostridium_H; species Clostridium_H massiliodielmoense. The sequence goes on along the minus strand of NZ_FXLO01000009.1, from coordinate 851,390 downwards.
GTTGAAAACTCTACAAAGAGCATAGCGAAATTTTTACATAAGGGAATGCTTGTAGTACTTGAAAGTACAACTTATCCTGGAACAACAGAAGAAATAGTAAAACCTATATTAGAAGAATCAGGATTAAAATGTGGAGAAGATTTCTTCTTAGCATTCTCACCAGAAAGAGTTGACCCAGGTAATAAGCAATTTAAAACTAAAAACACTCCAAAAGTTGTAGGAGGTATAACTCCAGATTGTACAGAAGTTGCTGCTGCATTATATAGCAATGTTCTTGAAGGAGATATACATAAAGTTTCTTCACCAGCAGTTGCTGAAATGGAGAAAATACTTGAAAATACATTTAGACACATAAATATAGGACTTGTAAATGAAATGGCTATTTTATGTAAAAAAATGAACATAGATATATGGGAAGTAATAGAAGCTGCAAAAACAAAACCTTATGGATTTATGGCATTCTACCCAGGTCCAGGTCTTGGTGGACACTGTATACCACTAGATCCATTCTATTTAACATATAAAGCAAGAGAATTTGATTATCATACAAGACTTATAGAAACAGCTGGAGAAATAAATGATTTTATGCCAGAATTTGTAGTTGAGAATGCTATGAAGCTTTTAAATGGAGACAAAAAATCATTGAATGGTTCAAAAGTTCTTTTAATGGGTGTTGCGTATAAGAAAGATATTGATGATATGAGAGAATCACCAGCATTAAAAGTAATAGAACACCTTGAAAAGAATGGAGCAAATGTAATGTACAATGATCCATATGTTCCAAATTTTAAACATTGCGGAAAAGAATATACATCAGTAGATTGGCAAAAGGCTATTGATGAAGCTGATATTGTTATAATAACAACAGATCATAGCGATTATGATTATGAAGAAATAGTTAAAAGAGCTAAAATATTCTACGATACAAGAAATGCTTCAAGTGCTGTTAAAAACAACAGAGAAAAGATACACAAACTATAGAAAGATTTTAGGATAGACTCTTTTGAGTTTATCCTTTATTAAAATTAAGGAGTGATATTAATGTCAAAATTAAAATTTGCTATTATTGGTTGTGGAAGAATTTCATATAAACATGTTGAAGGATTAGTAAATAATAGAGAAGAAGCTATACTTGTAGCTACTTGTGATGTTGATATAGAAAAAGCTAATGCTAAACGAGATGAATACATAGAAAAAATGGAAGAAAATTTAACGGTTAATACATATAAAGATTATAAAGAAATGCTTGAAAAAGAGGATATAGATGTAGTTACAATAGCTACAGAAAGTGGATATCATCCTGAAATTGCAATATATGCAATGAAAAAAGGAAAGCATACTGTAGTTGAAAAACCAATGGCTTTATCAATAGATGATGCAAATGAAATGATAAAAGTTGCAAAAGAAAATAACGTTAAACTTACAATTTGTCATCAAAACAGATTTAATAAACCAATACAACAATTAAGAAAAGCAATGGATAAAGGAAGATTTGGTAAACTTGTAAATGGTACTGCAAGAATCTTATGGAATAGAAATGAAGGATATTATAAACAAGCACCTTGGAGAGGAACTTGGAGACTTGATGGTGGTACATTGATGAACCAATGTATTCACAATATAGACTTACTTCAATGGATGATGGGTGGAGAAATTGATACAGTATATGCACAATGTGATAATTTCTTACGTGATATTGAAGCAGAAGACTTTGGTGCAATATTAGTTCGTTTTAAAAATGGAGCAATTGGAATAATAGAAGGAACTGCTTGTGTATTCCCTAAAAACCTAGAAGAAACTTTAAGTGTATTTGGTGAAAAGGGAACAGTAGCAATAGGCGGTCTTGCTGTTAACAAAATCGAGACTTGGAGATTCGAAGATGGGGAAGAAAATGAAGAAGAAGAAGTTTTAAAAGCTCAAGAAGGAGATCCAGATTCAGTATACGGAAAAGGTCATACTCCACTATTTAAAAATGTTATAGATGCAATAAACAATGATGTCGAACCTTTAGTAAATGGAGAGCAAGGGAAAAGAGCTATGGCAATAATTCTTGCAGCATATAAATCAAGACTTACTGGAATGCCTGTAAAATTCCCATTTGAAAACTTCTCAACTTTAGATATGGAAAAAGCTTTTCCAAAGAAAAATAGATAATAAAAAGCGAGGATACAAACATGAACTATATTTCTGAAAGTGCTAAATTAGGCAGTAATGTAAAGTTAGGTCATTTCACAGTTGTAGAAGATAATGTTGTTATTGGAGATAACTGCATTATAGGAAACAATGTAGTGATTCATGAAGGATCTTTAATTGGAAATAATGTTAGAATTGATGATAATACTGTAATTGGAAAAACTCCTATGAGATCAGTTAATAGTATATTTAAAGATGATAAAAAGTATGAACCATGTAGAATCTCTGATGAATGCTTAATTGGAGCAGGAGTTATAATTTACTGTGGATGTGAAATCGGTGAAAAAACACTTGTAGCAGATTTATCTGTAATAAGAGAAGATGTAAAGGTAGGAAATAAAACAATTATAGGAAAAGGAGCTACAATAGAAAACTTCTGCACAGTTGGTTCTAATTGTAAGATACAAACTAATGTGTACTTAACAGCATATTCAGAAGTGGAAGACTATGTGTTTATGGCTCCATGTGTTGTTACATCAAATGATAACTATGCAGCACGTTCAAAAGAAAGATTTAATCATTTTAAAGGAGTTACAATTAAAAAAGGTGGAAGAATTGGAGCTGGGGCTGTGGTATTGCCAGGAAAAGTAATAAATGAAGATGGATTTGCAGCAGCAGGTAGTGTTGTTACTAAAGATGTAGAGAAAAGCACTATAGTAGTTGGTAGCCCTGCTAAAAAGTTCAAAGAAGTTCCAGAAGACCAACTTCTTAAAAATCAATAAATTGAAAAAATTAATCCTTTAATCAAAGTAACTTTTAATATTAAAAGTTAAAAACCTTAGAAAAACTTAAAAGTAGAAGCTTTAGAAAAGCTTAAAAAGTTTTTCTTGCTTGTACCTAAAGCTTCTAAGGTTTTTTTATTTTTATAAATAACTAGTTTCTACAGAAATGGTGATGATAGAAGTTGTATATGAATAAGAAGATACTAGCTATAATTCCAGCTAGAGGTGGTTCTAAAGGTATACCACATAAAAACATAATGAAAATTTGTGATAAGCCATTAATAAGTTATTCAATTGAAGCAGCAAAAAAATCTAAATATATAGATTATATATTAGTTTCTACAGATGATGTTGATATAAAAGAAGTTTCTTTAAATTATGGGGCAAAGGTGCCTTTTTTAAGACCTAATGAGATATCTACAGATAGAGCTAAATCTATAGATGTAGTATTGCATGGAATAAATTATTTGAAAGAACATAATGACAATTTTGAGTATGTAGTATTACTCCAACCCACTTCTCCTCTTAGAACAAGTAAGGATATAGATGATGCAATAAAAAACATTATAGAATCTGATAAAGATTCTCTTATAAGTGTATGTGAATGCAGTGAAAATCCTATACTTATGAGAACTATTGAAAAAGAAAAATTAAAGCCTATATTAGAATTTAACGGAGATAATCTAAGAAGACAGGAATTACCTACATTTTATGTTTTTAATGGTGCTATATATATTAATAAGGTGTACATGCTACAAAATAAAAAGGAATTTATAGATGAAAATACAATTCCTTTTATTATGGATAGTAAAAAATCTATTGATATAGATAATATGATAGATGCCAAAATTGCAGAAATGATTTTAAAGGAGAATAAAAATGATTAAAATAAAAGATAAAATTATTGGTGGAAATAAAAACGGTGACCACAAATGTTTTATAATAGCTGAAGCTGGGGTTAATCATAATGGAGATATTATTCTTGCAAAGAAGTTAGTTGATAAAGCAATATATGCTGGAGTTGATGCAGTTAAATTTCAAACATTTAAAACTGAAAAATTAGTTACAAGATATGCATCTATGGCAAAATATCAGAAAGATAATATAGGAACTGAAGATACTCAGTTTAATATGTTAAAAAAGTTAGAGTTAAGTTATGATGAGTTTATAGAACTTAAAAATTATTGTGATGAAAAAGGAATTTTGTTTATGTCCACACCTTTTGATTTTGAAAGTGCTAAATTTTTAAATGACATAGGTGTTGAAATTTTTAAAATAGGTTCAACAGACTTAACTAATATACCTTTGCTTCAATATGTAGCTAAGTTTAAAAAGCCCATTATATTATCTTCTGGTATGGCAACACTAGGAGAGGTTGAAGAAGCGGTAATGGCACTTAGACATAATGGCATTTCAGATATAGCAGTGCTTCATTGCACATCTAATTATCCAGCAAAAATAGAGTCTGTAAATTTAAATGCTATGAATACTATAAAAAATTCATTTAATGTTATTGGTGGCTACTCTGATCATACAGAAGGAATTACCATACCTATAGCAGCTAGTGCACTTGGGGCAGACATAATAGAAAAACATTTTACATTAGATAAAAACATGGAAGGACCTGATCATAAAGCATCTTTAAATCCAGAAGAATTAAAGTGCATGGTAAGTGAAATAAGAAAAGTAAATATAGCATTAGGCAGCGGAATAAAAACATTTACAAATAGTGAAATAGATACGATAAAAGTGGCTAGAAAAAGTATAGTAGCAAGCAAAAATATAAAAAAAGGTGAAATAATAACAGAAAAACACCTAGATTATAAAAGACCTGGAACAGGACTGGCACCTAAGTATTATAAAGATATTATTGGAAAAAGAGCTTCCATAGATATAGAAACTGATATGCAAATAACTTTTGATTTAGTAGAAAGATAGAAGAAGGGTGAATTAGTTGTGAAAAGAAAAATTGCAGTTATAACGGGAACGAGAGCTGATTATGGAATATATTATTCGGTTTTAAAAGAAATAGAAAACCATAAAGACTTAGAATTAAGTTTAATTGTGTGTGGAATGCATCTTTCTCCTGAGTTTGGAATGACAATAGAAGAAATACAAAAAGATGGATTTAAGATAGACGATAAAATAGATACTATATTGTCATCTGATAGTGGTTCAGCCATGGCAAAATCAATAGGTATAACACTTATGGGATTAACTCAAAGCTTAGAGAGAATAAATCCAGATATTTTATTAATACTTGGAGATAGAGGAGAAATGATTGCAGGAGCACTTGCAGCAGTTCATATGAATATTCCAGTAGCACATATACATGGAGGAGAAGTTACTGGCACAGTTGATGAATCTATAAGACATTCTATTACTAAACTTGCACATATACATTTTCCAGCAAATGAAGATAGCAAAGAAAGAATAATAAAAATGGGTGAAGAAGCAAAAAATGTATATGTAGTAGGAGCACCAGGAATTGATTATATAAAAAATACGAAATATCTTACACGTGAAGAAGTGCTAAAAAGATTTAATTTGAGAGATGATAAAATATTTATGATGACTCAACATCCTGTTACTACAGAAAAGCATATGGTTTCTAATCAAATAGAAGAAACACTTAGTGCTGTTGCAAAGATTGGAATTCAAACTGTTATTTCTTATCCTAACAGTGACAATGGAGGAAGAGAAATAATAAAAGTTATAGAAAAATATAGAGAAAAATATAATTTCTTAAAAGTATTTAAAAATTTAAGTCAAGTTGAATATTTAAGCCTTTTAAACACTGCGGATGTTATGATTGGAAATTCTTCATCAGGTATAATAGAAGCTCCGAGTTTTAAACTTCCAGTAGTAAATATAGGAACTAGACAACAGGGAAGACTTAGAGCGTGTAACATAGTAGATGTATCTTATAGTAAAAAAGAAATACTAGAAGCTATAAATAAAGTTTTATATGATGAAGAATTTAGAAAAAATCTAGAGAAATGTGAAAATCCATATGGAGATGGACAGGCAGGAACTAGAATAGCAGAAATTCTAAGTAAGGTACAAATAAACTCTGGTTTAATACAAAAAAGAATAACATATTAATTTAATAAAAATTAATGAAAAGTTAAGAGGGATTATATGGATAAAATTGTATTAGTAGGTGGAGGGGGACATTGCAAAGTAATTATTGACATAATAAAAAGTATAAGTAAGTATAAAATCGTTGGAATTACAGATGCAAATACTTCAGAAGAACAAATAATAGGAGTGCCTATTATAGGAAATGATGATGTTCTTGAAGACTTATATAATCAAGGGGTAAAAAACGCATTTGTATGTGTAGGTGCTTTAAATAATATAAAAATAAGAGATAAAATATTCAATAAACTAAAGTCATTAGGTTTTAGTATGCCTAAATTAATACATAAAAATGCTATAGTGTCACCTTATGCAAAAGTAGGTGATGGAACTTGCGTTATGGCAGGTGCTATTGTAAATGCTGGAGCAATAATTGAAGAAAATTGTATAATAAATACTGGAAGCATCATAGAACATGATTGTTTAATAGGAAGGAATACACATGTATCTCCTAAAGCATCTATAGCTGGAGGAAGCAAAATAGGATGTAATTGTCATATTGGAACGGGTAGCACCATAATTCAAGAAATTGAAATTGAAAGTAATGTAGTAGTGGGAGCAGGTGCCGTTGTTGTAAATAATATAGAAGGCTATGTTACGGCAGTAGGAATCCCCTCAAGAATAATAAAGCGTAGGTGATTTTGTGAGGATTTCAATGGATATGTATTGTATATCATCAAATTCTACAATAAAAGATGCAATGGAAGCAATTAATAAAAATTTAATTGGGGCAGTTTTTATTGTAGATAATGACAAAAAAGTTATAGGTGTTGTGACTGATGGTAATATAAGAAGAGCAATACTTAAAGGATATAAAATAGAAGAAAACGTAAAAGATATTTGCAATACAAATTTTAAATATGTAAGTAAACTTGTAAGTAAACAGAAAGTTAAAGAAGAAATGTTAAAACATAAGATAAGACAACTTCCTTTACTAGATGAACAAGGAAGACTTATAAATATATATTTTTTAGATAATATTATATCTTATGAAAAAAAGGAAAATTATGTTTTTATATTGGCTGGAGGACTTGGAACTAGACTAAGACCACTTACAGAAAAATTACCAAAACCAATGCTTAAAATAGGCGATAAACCAATGCTTGAAAGAATTATAAAGCAATTTAGGGGTTATGGATTTAAAAATTTTATAATTTCTATAAATTATAAAGGAGAAGTTATTGAAGATTATTTTAAAGATGGTAGTGAGTTTGATGTTAATATAGAGTATGTAAGAGAAGAAAAAAAGCTTGGCACAGCAGGTTCAATAAGCTTAGCTAAGAACAAACTTAATAAAGATTTCATAGTTATTAATGGAGATATATTAACAGGAATAGATTTTGAAGAATTATTAAATTATCATGAAGAAAATAAATATGACATTACAGCTGGAGCTAGAAATTATGAAATGAAGGTTCCATATGGAGTTATGGTGATGAAGGATGAACTTATACAATCTTTAGAAGAAAAACCTACATATAATTTTTATATAAATAGTGGAGTCTATGTTTTAAGCAAAGATGTAGTAAAATACATACCAGATAATAAAGAATATAATATGACTGATTTAATAGAAGATGTTATAAATAATAATGGAAGATGTGGAGCTTACAATATAACTGAGTATTGGTCAGATATAGGTCACATAGAAGATTATAAAAAGGCAAATGAAGATGTAAATAAATTTTTTTAAAATAATTTAATTTATAAAGGGTGTGTAATATGAACTGGAATGGAAAAAAAGTTTTAGTTACAGGTGCAGAAGGATTTATAGGAAGTCATTTAACAGAAAGATTAGTGGAACTTGGAGCTGATGTTACAGCACTTGTACAATATAATTCTTTTAATAATTGGGGATGGATTGATACATTTGACAAAAATGTAAAAGATAATATAAAAGTAATAACTGGAGATGTAAGAGAATATGACAATGTAAAGAGAATGGTAAGTGGACAAGAAGTTATAATGCATCTTGCAGCCTTAATTGCAATACCATATTCATATTTGTCTCCAATGGCTTATGTAAGAACTAACGTAGAGGGAACAACAAATATATTAGAAGCTTGTAGAGAAGAAAAAAATATTCAAAAAATAGTGCATACTTCAACAAGTGAAACTTATGGAACAGCACTTTATGTGCCAATAGATGAAAAACATCCAATGCAAGGACAATCTCCTTACTCAGCATCAAAAATAGGTGCGGACAAAATGGCGGAAAGTTTTTATAGATCATTTAACCTTCCGATTGCAACAATAAGACCTTTTAATACATATGGTCCAAGACAATCTGCAAGAGCTGTAATACCAACAATAATATCCCAAGTACTTGCAGGAAAAAGAGAAATAAAGCTAGGAAGTTTAACACCTACAAGAGATTTCAATTATGTAAAAGATACAGCAGAAGCTTTTATTAAAATAGCCGAGAGTGATAAAACAATAGGTGAAGTAATAAATGCTGGTTCTAATTATGAAATTACTATAGGAGAAACAGCTAAAAAGATAATACAATTAATAGGACATGATGTTAAAGTTCTTTGCGATGAAGAAAGAATAAGACCAGAAAAAAGTGAAGTAAATAGACTTTGGGCAGACAACACTAAAATAAAAAATCTTACTGATTGGACACCAAAATACAGTATTGATGAAGGACTTAGAGAAACAATAGAGTGGATAAAAAATAATATGCAATATTTTAAAACTGACATTTATAATGTATAAAGAGGAGGATTATAATGATACCTTTATGTATACCGGAAATTAGAGGAAATGAATGGAAATATGTTAAAGAATGTATTGATACTAATTGGGTTTCATCAGTTGGAAGTTATGTAAATCTTTTTGAAGAAAAATTTGGAGAATATCTAGGTACAAGTAGTGCAGTTGTAACAGTAAATGGTACAGCGGCAATAGAACTTGCTCTTTTGACAGTCGGAATCGGAAGAGGAGATGAAGTTATAGTACCTTCTATGACGTTTATATCACCAGTAAATACTGTAAGATATGTAGGAGCAACTCCTGTATTTTGTGATGTATGTAGAGATACTTTTGTTATGGATGCAGAAAAAATAGAAGAACTTATAACCCCTAAAACAAAAGCAATATTACCAGTACATATATATGGACATCCTGTAGATATGGACAAGGTTATAGAAATTGCAAAAAAACATAATTTATATGTAATAGAGGATGCAACTGAAGCATTAGGTTCTAAATATAAAGGAAGAAATTTAGGTGCTATAGGAGATATAGGAGCATTTAGTTTTAATGGAAATAAGCTTATTACAACTGGAGCGGGAGGAATGCTTGTAACCAATAATGAAGAATACGGTAAAAGAGCAAAATTTTTATCAACTCAAACTAAAGTTGTATTGGAAAACAAAGCTTTTTATCATCCAGAAGTAGGATATAATTTTAGAATGCCTAATTTACTTGCAGCTTTTGGGGTAGCACAATTAGAAAATGCTGATGATTATCTAAAAGTTAAAAAGAAAAATGCTAATTACTATAATGATTTACTAAAAGATGTTAAAGGTATAACTCTTTCAATACAAAAAGAATGGGCAGAAAATTGTTATTGGCTATACTCTATTTTAGTTGAAGATGACTATAAATTAACTAGAGATGAACTTATAAAGGAGCTAGATAAAAATGGAATAGAATCAAGACCATTTTTTATGCCGGTTCATAACATGCCACCATATAGAGATTGTATACATGGAGACATGAGTATAACAGAAGATATTTCATCTAGGGGAATAAATTTACCAAGCTCAGTATCACTTACTGAAGAAAATATAGAATTTATATGTTCAATAATTAAAAACATATAAAATGTATTAACATAATATTCTATATAACTATAATTGAATATATAGTATAATAGCTTTAGTTATTATACTATATTAAATTTTATTACAATTATAAGTGCTTCAGAGAGAATATAGGAGGAAAATATGAGCAAAGTTAAAGTGGCTAGATTTGCAAGTCAAGTTATGATAATTACAATTTTAAGTAAGTTAATGGGATTTTGGAGAGATGCATTGATAGCCAAGGAATTTGGTACTACATATGAAACTAGTGCTTACATGATGTCATTAAATGTTTCAAGTATACTTTTTGGGTTAATGGGCTTAGCAATTACAACTACATTTATACCTATGTTAACCAGGAGTTTAAAAGAAAATGGCAAAGAAGATATGTATAAGTTCGGAAACACTGTTATTAATATTATAATCATATTGACAATAATAATAGGAGTTTTGGGATGGAAATTTGCACCTCAAATAGTTAAACTAGTGGCATGTGGTTATAGTGGAGAAATATATGATTTAACAGTTCAGTTAACCAGATTAAGTGTAATAAATGTAGTGTTTATAGGACTTACTAGTGGATATACAGCTATACTTCAAACAATGGATAACTTTGCAGCACCTTCATTAGTTGGAGTTGCCATGAATGTGTGTATTATAGCATATTTATTATTTACTAAAAATACTACTATAGAAGGACTTACTATAGCTACAATAATTGGTAATGGAAGTCAAATATTAGTGCAGATTCCATGGCTTATTAAAACTAAATATAAGTATTCATGGAAAATTAATTTTAAAGATCCAAGGCTTAAAGAAATGATGACTTTAATTTTGCCTGTATTAATTGGAATTGGCATAAATCAAATAAACACTCTTGTAGATAATAATGTAGCTTCAAATTTAAATGAAGCAGCTGTTTCAGTAATACAATATGCTAATAGATTAAATTCTTTAGTATATGGAATTTTTGCTACATCTATAATTACAGTAATATATCCTACTCTAGCAAAATACATAAATGCTGGTGAAATTAAAGAAGATTTTAAAAAATATTTAAGTAAAGCTATAAATAATATAAATCTTATTATGTTTCCAGCAACAGTTGGAATTATTGTTTTAAGAACCAATATAATAAGTGTAGCTTTTAAAAGAGGAGTTTTCGATGAAAAATCTGTTGAAGCTACAGCTATTGCATTGTTATTTTTAGCAATTGGAACAGGGGTTTTAGGAATAAGAGATATTTATAATAGAGCTTTTTATGCCATACAAGATACTAAAACACCTATGAAAAATAGTGCTATTGGAGTAGTAACTAATGTAGTATTAGATATAATTTTAGTTAAGTTTATGGGAGTAGGTGGATTAACACTTGCTACAACTATATCTATATTTGTAAGTACAGTATTATTAGCTTTAGATTTAAGAAAAAAAATAGGAAATATAGATGCGGTTTCAGTATTAAGATCAGGTTTTAAAATCTTAGTTTCATCTATAGTAATGGGACTAATAGTTTATATAATTAATAATAATATATTAAAATATGTATCTGGTAATAAAGGTAACATGTTGTCATTAATGATATGTGCTTGTGTAGGAATTATAGTTTATGCTATAACAATAAATATGTTGAAAGTTGAAGAGTATAATGATATTAAAAACTATTTATTATCAAAAATTAAAATTAAATAAATATTATAAAGGAGCATTAAAATGAGACAAATAGACAAGATATCTTTAGGTCTAAAAACATTTCTGTTATTGACTTTATATTTTTTGTGGCTTGAAATCGCCATACCATTTAAAATTTCGGTTTTTAAAATATTTTTACTTATTTCAGTAGTATTATTTTTAGTTAAGTTAATACTTGACGGAAAACATATGATAAAAGGAAAATTAAGATTTAAAAAGGTAAATGTAATTTTTCTTTTAATTTTAAGTTTATACATAGTTATAGATTTATTAGGAGTATTATATTCTCCAGCAAAAGTTTTTGCAGCTACTAAATACGCTGTAGTAATACCTATGGCTGTTTTAATTTTTATGTTCTATTTTACTGTAGAAAGTAAACAAGACATTAAAAATATATTATTAGCTATGGGATTAGGTTCAGTAACTATTGCAATATATACGCTACTAGCTTACTTTGTATTTACTAGCATAAAGGTTTCTTATTATACTCAATTATCTTTAATAAAGGATTATAATATTTCATCAACTTTAATATTAATAGGTGTCACAATGACGCTTACACTTATAATTCAAAGTAATTTTCAAGGAAAAATTAAATTTATACTATTTGCACTTGTAAGTATGATATGCTCACCAGTAATTTATTTAAGTGGTTCAAGAAGAAGCTTAATATTAATATTTGCAGAAGGTGCAGTTATTATTTTATATTACATATTTGCTTCTTTGAAAAATAGGAAAAAAGTTTTAAGTACCATAGCTATAGCTATTGTTATGGTTTCATTTACAGGTGCTAGTGTTGTATGTGTACAATCATTACTTAAAACAGAATCTCAAGATATAAGAGAAGGTAAAGTAATTGATGCTGTAAATGAAAATGGTTTGACAACTAAATATGAATCGCTTCGTAACGGTAGAGCATTAGTTAAAAGAGAATATATTTGGGGACTAGCTTTCAAAGACATAAAAGGATTTAATATTAAACAAAAATTTATAGGAAAAGGTTCTTCTTATGATTGCTACATGTACACATATGTTTATAAAAAAGAAATGAATAGTTTATATAGTGGAAAAGTAGGTATACTTGGAGATATGCATCCACACAACGCCTTCCTATCAGATATGTTAAATGGTGGTATAATAAAATTAGTAGTTAGTATAGCTGTTTGGTTAGCGATACTAGTTCAATTAATAGTATTATTAAAAGATGATATAGATAAATTAATGATAGTGTTATTACCTTGGGGTACTATTGTTAGTAATATGATGATGTCTGGAAGATACGGATATATTTATTACAAAGAATTTTGGATGATAGCTTTAATTACTTTTATATTTATAGAGCTTAAAAATTATAATAATAAGATAAGTGATATATAAATTATTTTGTAAAACAAGAGAGGTTAAGTAATGGATAGAAAAAGATGTATATTTCACATACCATATAAAGTGAGCTCTGACATTGTATCAGGGTCTCATATAAGACCTTTGAAAATGTTAAATGCTTTTAAGAATATAGGGTATGACGTAGATGTTGTAATGGGTTATGGTGAAGAAAGAGAAAAATCCATAAGAAATATAAAGAAAAATATTGAAAATGGAGAGAAATATGATTTTTTATATGCGGAAAGTTCTACAATGCCAACATTATTAACTGAAAAGAATCATATTCCTAAATATCCATTTTTAGATTTTAGTTTTTTTAAATATTGTAAAAGTCACAATATAAAGATAGGATTATTTTATAGGGATATACACTGGAAATTTGATCAATATAAAAATAATGTAGGAACAGCTAAAAGAATTATTTCTACTATATTTTATAATTATGATCTTAAAAAATATAAAGAATTAGTAGATATTTTATATCTACCATCTAAAGAAATGTTTAAGTATTTAGAAATAGATTTTAAGGGAAAAATAGAAGAACTTCCTCCAGGAAGTGAAAAAAATGATAATGTAGATTTAATTAAATATAAAAATGATGATTATTTAAATATATTTTATGTTGGAGGAATAAGTACAGAGCTTTACGATATTAGAGAGTTATTTAAAGTAGCAAATGAACTTCCATGGGTAAAATTAACTGTATGTTGTAGAGAAAGTGACTGGAATAATATAGCTGATTATTACTTGACTTATTTAAATGAAAGAATAAGTATTATACACAAATCTGGAGAAGAATTGTATCCTTATGTAAAAGAAGCAGATATACTCAATTTATTTATAAAACCAACGGAATACTGGGAATTTGCAGTGCCTGTAAAACTATTTACTTATATATCATATAAAAAGCCTATAATTTCTGCAAAAAATACTGTAACAGGAAATTTTGTAGAGAAAAATAATATAGGATGGTCCATAGAATATAGTAGAGAAGAATTAATAAATATGTTAACAAAATTAAAGAACAATGGAAAAGAAATATTAAAAAAGACTAGTAACATGGAAAAAGTTTTAGAAGAAAATACTTGGAATTCAAGAGCTAAAAAGGTTGTTAAAGATTTGTTAGCTATGGAGCAAGGAGGAAAATAATATGAGAATATGTTACTTAGCTGATGCAGGTAGTGTCCATACTAAAAAATGGTGTGATTTTTTTAAGAAAAAAGGTTACGATATTCATGTAATATCATTAAATTCGGGGAAAATTGATGGTGTTACAGTACATTCTTTAAATATAGAAACTGAGAGAGTTAAAAATGGTAGCAGTTTTTATAAAGTAAGATATGTATTTAAAATATTTCAAATAAGAAGTATCTTAAAAAAGATTAAACCAGATATTGTTCATGCACACTATGCTTCAAGCTACGGACTTATTGGTGCTTTACTTAATTATCATCCTTATTTAGTATCTGTTTGGGGAAGTGACATTTATGAGTTTCCTTTAAAAGGTAAGCTATTTGAGAGAATAATTAAATTTAACTTATCAAAAGCAGATAAAATTTTATCAACAAGCAAGGCTATGGCTGAAGAGACAAAAAAATATATAGATAAAAAAATATATATAACTCCTTTTGGAGTAGATAGAACTGTCTTTAAACCAATAGATAATAAAAAAGATGATAATACAGGAGATATTTTAATAGGTACTGTAAAAACTTTAGATCCTAAGTATGGAATTGAGTATTTAATTAGAGCTTTTGCTATGATAAAAAAAGAATATAACAATGCTAAACTGGAAATTGCCGGAAATGGAAATCAAAGAGAATACCTGGAAAATTTATGTGACGAATTAAATATAAAAGAAAATGTTAAATTCTTAGGTCGAATTAATACTAATGAAGTTGTAGAGGCATTTAATAGATTTGATATAGCAGTATTTCCATCTATCAATGAAAGTTTTGGAGTTGCAGCTGTAGAAGCACAAGCATGTGGAGTCCCTGTTATCGTTAGTAATGTAGGTGGACTTCCTGAAGCTACTAGTGACGGATATAGCAGTATTGTTGTAGACAAACAAAGCCCAGAAGAAATCTATGAAGCTTTAAAGAAGCTAATAGAAGATGAGAACTTAAGAAAAGAAATGGGGAGAAATGGTGTAAAATTTGTTGCGGAAAATTTTGATGTCATAGATAATTTTAATTATGTAAATACAATATATGATGAAGTTATAGATGAATTTAATTTGAAATAAAGTTTATACATCAAAAAGGACCTTGAAGTTTAAAAGGAGAAATCAATATGATTGGTGCTTCAGATATATTATTAGATATAGAAAGAAAATTTAAATTATTTGATTTGGAATTAAGAGAATTTAGATTTTGGTGGATGAGCAGATATAAAATATATGAATTAATTAGAAATATTATAACTAATAAAAATAAAGTTAGTAGTGGAGATACAAAAATACTTAATTTAAAAAAGTCTCTTTCAAATTTTAAATATTTAAAAAGCTTTAAACTTGGAAAAAATAAATATTCTCATTCAGATATTTTATGTGTTTCAGGAACTACTTTAAGAAGACAAATTGTAGAAAAAAAATATTTTGATGTCATTTTTGATTTTATAGGAAAGTATGATAAAAATAATTCTTACGCTATTTTAAATACTTTAAGCGGAAATGGATTCATTGGTAATCACTATACTCCCGAATGCTACAATATGTCTAATTTAACTTTGGCCAATCACTTTGTAAAAAAAACATATAAATTTGTTCTAAAGCCTAAGGAAATAAAGTATATTGAAGATACTTTTAAAAAAGTTGAAAATTACTTAAAACAAGAATATAATATAAACTTGGATTTATGTAAAATAGTATGCGGACAAACGGCTATTTTATTAGAAAATTATAACATTGCTTTTAACATAGTAAAAAGAGTAAGTCCTAAAGTATTATATGTAGAATGTGCATATAGCCCAACACATCTTTTATTTGTGTATGTTGCTAAAAATTTAAATATACCCGTAGTAGAATTTCAACACGGATTAATTAGTGATAAACATATAGGATATAAGTATAATAAAGAAACTTATAAAGTAGATCCGGTTCCAGACTACATATGTGTTTATGGCTCTTATTTTGGGGAAATAATACAAAAAATGAATCCAGACTTAGATTTAAATATAATAAAATATGGAAATATACTTTTGTATGAAGAAGTTTCAAAAGAATACAATAGATATGATAACAAAACTGATAATACATATGATTATTTAGTTACAACTCAAGGAGAGGAATTTTCTAAGTATTGGAACATATTTTTAAAAAGATTATTAGAAATAGATAAGAATAGCAAAATATTATTAAAAGTTCATCCTAATGAAATCATGGTATATAAGCAGCTTTATGGAGAAGTACTTAGCAACTCTAGGGTTACTTTTGCTGAAAATTATAATATATATGATTGTTTAAAAATGAGCAAAAAGCATTTATCTTGCTTTTCCACATGTCATTATGAGGCTTTAGTTTACAATGTTCCTACATATGTAATAAAATTTCCAGGATGGGAACATGTAAATAAACTAGAACATTATAATGTAGGATTTTTTAATACAGCTGATGAATTTATATCTTATATTAAAGAAGAAAAAAATAATATATTATTTAATAAGTTTAAAAAGGATTTCTTTGATATAGATTCAGATAAAATAGATATAAAAAGAATACAACAAAAAATAGTAGGATTCAATAATTTATTTACTAAAAGCATGTAGAGGATATTTAAAAAGGTAGGTATTAAAAATGGAAAAATTAAATACAGTTTCTATCGTAATTCCTTGCAGAAATGAAGAAAATTACATAGCAGAATGTTTAGATTCTTTTATAAATCAAAGTTATCCAGAAGAACTATATGAGGTTCTTGTTTGTGATGGATTTTCTGATGATAATACAAGATCCATTGTGAATGAGTATAGTGAGAAACATAGTAATATAAAACTTCTTGACAATGAAGGCCGTTCTGCTCCTAAGGGAATGAATGTAGGTATAAGATACAGTAAAAAAGATATAATTATTATTTTTGGTGCTCATGCATATGCTGATAAAGATTTCATAAAAAATAATGTAGAAGCTCTTAAAAATAATGATGTAGGATGTGTTGGCGGACCAATTAAAACTATAAGCGAAAATAAAGTAGGAAAGGCCATTGCTCTTGCAATGAGTTCACCATTTGGAGTTGGAAATGCATTATTTAGATTTGCACAAAAAGAAATGTTTGTAGATACAGTAGCATTTGGAGCATATAGAAGAGAAGTATTAGATTCTATAGGATATTTTGATGAAGAACTTGTAAGAAATCAAGATGACGAATTAAATTATAGAGTTGTAAAGGCAGGACATAAGATACTTTTGTCTCCTAAAATAAAGTCTGTATATTATAGTAGAGGTTCTTTAAGCAAGCTTTGGAAGCAATATTATCAATATGGATTTTGGAAAGTAAGAGTAATGCAAAAGCATGGTAAAACTGCATCTATACGTCATTTAGTGCCTATGGCCTTTGTACTTACCAATATATTTGGTATTATTTTAGGACTATTCTTTAAACCTATAAGATGGTTGTGGTTTGCAGAAATAATAATGTATCTACTATGTGATTTAATAAGCGCAATTAAAGTTTCAAGTGGAAATTTTGGACTTATAAAATATATACTACTTATATTTCCTATATTACATATTAGTTATGGATTAGGATTCATAAATGGACTTTTCGGATTTTATGTATTCAAATCAGATAAATTGATAAATAAAAATACTAAAATGTCTAGATAGAATAACAATAAATATATATAATATAAATGTTGTAATTAATTAGCACGCAATATGCGTGCTAATTTTGTAATTGTATATTGAAAGAGGTGACAGTAAATGATTAAAAAGTTAGATAATTTTATTAGAAATTTTGATTTTTTAACCTTTGCTTTATGCGTGTATGTTATATTTATGCCGTTAATTCCAAATGAACTTATGATAAAAGGAACAATGGTAAAAGGAGATCAGATATTAGTTATATTTTTTATGGTCTATGCAATTAGAATACTAAGATATAAAGAAACGCTAATGACATGTGTAAATGGTATAAAAAACTTTTATAAGGATTCTATACTTGTATTCATGGGCATATTATTTTTATCAATGATATTTTCAGTAAAATATGCTACAGATTCTCATATAGCACTTGCGGAAAGCTTTAGATTTGCAACATATATTTCTATTTATTTTATAATAAAATATGAAATGAAAAGCAAAACAGCATTAACTAAGATTATAAATAGTTACGTATTTTCTTGTCTTTTAGTAAGTGTATTTGGAATAGTTCAATATTTTACTAAGATAGGATTGGATAAAAAATTTATATATAATGGAAATTATTCAGTTAGTCTTAGAATAACTTCAACTATTGGAAATTCAAATAGTTTAGGAGCATTTTTAATAATAGCAGTATTTCCACTTATAATGATTTCCATTTATGAAAAGTCTAAATTTAAAAAATTATTTTATATAATAACCACATTATCATCAATAACCACAATAGTATTATCTTTTTCTCGTAATGCATGGATAGGACTTGTTTTAGGATTAGTTCTTTTAGTTGTTATCTATAATTATAGATTAATATTTTTATTAATAGCAACAGGGGGAGGAGCATTATTAATACCTTCTGTAAGAAGAAGATTATTTGATTTTAAAACTATGGGTAGTGACGGTAGAATAAGCCTTTGGAAAATAGCAGGGAAAATGATAAAGGATCATCCTATACGAGGTGTGGGAAATGGAAATTACTATACGCTATTTGGAGAGTATGGCAAAAAATATCCAGAGTTATGGTATAATAATCATGTAAATTTCCCTTCACATAATTCATACTTAAAAGTACAAAGTGAACTTGGAATAGTTGGAATAGCTTCATTTGTATTACTTCTTTTATCAATTGTAATAAAGATAAAACAATTCGCAGCAAGAGTTACAGATAAATTTTACAAGTATTTTTATACTGGATTTTTTGTATCAGTTATAGTATTTTTAATAATGAATGTAGCAGATAATTTTTTATTTGTACCAAAAGTATGTTCTTATTTTTGGATATTAGTTGCAATAGCTCAATCAATTTTTCATAATAGACTAGATACAGAAAAGAAAAATTAAGAGATTAATTTTTTTTAACTAGGGTGTCCTATATAGGTTGAAATTTTTAAGCTGAGTGTCCTATATAGGTTGAAATTTAATTTTAATGGAGGAAAATGTATGGATGCTAAATCTATCAAAATTGATGTAGAAAATGATATTAAAAAAAAGAAGTTTCAATTCGGTGTAAAAAGATTAATGGATATTATTTTATCTCTTATAGGGATAATAATACTTATACCGGTGTATTTAATAGTATTTATAGCAATTAAACTGGATTCTAAGGGACCAGCTATATTTAAGCAAGTTAGAGTTGGAAAAGACAATGTCCCTTTTAAAATATACAAATTTAGAACAATGGTTGTAAATGCAGATAAAAAAAGATCTCTTGAAATTGAAAATGTGGATATAGAGAATTTTGTGTTCCAAAGTAAGAGTGATAATAGAATAACAAAAGTAGGAGCTTTTTTAAGAAAGACAAGTTTAGATGAGCTACCTCAATTATTTAATGTCTTTATGGGTAATATGAGTCTTGTAGGACCAAGACCTGAAATACCTGATGTGGTTAAGTTTTATCCACCAGAATATGCTCAAAGATTACTAGTGCTTCCTGGAATTACTGGACTTGCACAAATCAGCGGAAGAGGAGAAATAGAACTTGGAAAAACTGTTTATTTTGATTTAACATATATAAAGAAATTTTCTGTAGCTTATGATATAGAGATTTTAATAAAAACGGTTTTAAGTGTATTCAAAAGAGAAGGAGCTTTTTAATTGGATATGGAGTTATTTACGAGTATTTTAAATTATAAAGTATTTAAAAAAGGTAAGAATGAATTAATAGAATATATACAAAAATTTGAGAAAGTAAATATAATATCTGGAAACCCAGAAATATTATATATGGGAACTAAAGATAAGTTTTTAAATGATATTTATGTAGCTAAAGAGTCAGTTATAATACCTGATGGAGTTGGTACTGTAATAGCTTCTAAAATAGTACATGATCCTGTTTTGGAAAAGCTAGCAGGAATAGAAGTTATGGAAGAAATAATTAAAAAATGCGAAAAAGAAAATAAGGGAATTTACTTAGTGGGAGCAAAGCAAGAAGTATTAGAAGCGTGTGTAAAAAATTTATTGATAAAATATCCTAATTTAAAAATAGAGGGAAGCCATAATGGGTATTTTAATTTAGATGATTGCTCTCATATAACTGAAGATATAAAAAATAAAAAACCATATGCATTATTTGTTGCTATGGGATGTCCGAGACAAGAAAAATTTATACATAATAATTTTGAAGACTTACCATGTAGTATATTTATGGGAGTTGGAGGAAGTTTTGATGTGTTTTCTGGAAAGGTAAATAGAGCACCAAAGTGGATGATTAAATTAGGACTCGAATGGCTTTATAGAGTTGTAAAACAACCATTTAGAATTAAGAGACTAGCTGTCATACCTAAATTCTTAATTGGTCTAGTTTTTAGCAGTAATAAAAAATATTCTAGTTAATTAGAATAAGGCGGTGTAAAAATGAACAAGATAGCTAAAAATTTACTATCTATAGCCTCATCTAGTTTTATATCTCAATTTCTTGCATTTATAATGATTGCTTACTATGCTAGAATTTTAGGAGCTGAACTATTCGGAAGAATTAGTTTAGCTCAAACTATGATGACTTATTTTACTATGATAACTTTATTCGGATTTCAAACATCTGGTACGAGAGAGGTTTCAAAAAATGAAAATAATACAGAAGAACTAGCGTCTGGTATAGTTATAACAAGATTTTTAGTAGCTATAATATGTTTTCTTGTTATAATTGGAATTTCTTTTGGAGTTAATAAAGGAATAGTTTTTAGAAATATACTTATAGTTTATGGATTAACTTTATTTCCATTAGCATTTAATTTGGATTGGTTTTATTCAGGTATTCAACAAATGCATCATAATGCTGTATATAATGTTTTAAAAAGTGGCATACCTTTTGTATTAATATGGATTTTATTTAAAACTAAAAATGATATTTTACTTATTCCACTATTTACTTTTGTAGGACTTTTATGTGCAGCTTTTTACCATACAATTATTTTTAAAAAGAAGTTTAATTTTAAAATATCTTTAAGAGTTAATAAAAAGAAGATAATAAGATATGTTATTGCAAGTATTCCATTTTTATTATCAGGATTATTATCTATGATAAATTGTAATATAGATTCTATTTTAATAGGATTTATAAAAGGAGATTATGATCTAGGAATATATTCTTCTGCATATAAGATAATATTCTTTTTAATAAATTTAATAGCTGTTATCTTTACTCCATTTTTTCCACTATTTATAAGTTATTATCATGATAAGGATATAAAGAATTTAAAAAAGGTTGTAAACAATGTTTGCAAGATAGTAGTTTTAATAGGAGTACCAATAGTAGTAGGAGGAATATTTTTATCAAAAGAAATAATACTTTTAGTATTTGGAGAGCAGTTTATAGAATCACGTATGCCTTTTATAATATTACTTCTTTATATACTTGTTTTATTTATGAGAGAAACTTACGGATATGGGCTAAATGCATGGAATAGAGAAGGCAAGTATTTAAAAAGTGTAATTATATCTTCAATTGTAAACCTAATTTTGAATTTAATTTTCATTCCAAGGTATGGAATTGTAGCAGCATCTATTACAACACTAGTATCAGAATTATTAAATTTCTTTATTATGAGAAAGTATGCATTAGAAGTTGTTTCTACAAACTATTTGAAAAATATCGCAAAAATTATAATTCCAATATTATTTATGAGCATTAGTATTTTAACTTTGAAATACTTTAATATTAATGTTATAGTAAATATTATTTTTGCAATTATAGTATATTTTGCTTTAGTAATATGTACTAAGTACATTGAGGTAAGTGAGTTACGAGGATTGATAA
Source organism: Clostridium massiliodielmoense (assembly GCF_900176615.1). GTDB lineage: Bacteria > Bacillota > Clostridia > Clostridiales > Clostridiaceae > Clostridium_H > Clostridium_H massiliodielmoense. The sequence continues at coordinate 829,343 of NZ_FXLO01000009.1, read as the reverse complement.
AAAAATAGTTAAGATTAAGTAGGTGATAATCTATGAAATATTGTGTATTGTATCCTAATACTAAAAATGTGAATTTAGTCAAGGAAATGGGAATGATACCATATAAGCTTTATGAAAAATTTGGATATGACGCTAAAATAGTTTGTTACAATTTAGATGACTATACATATTTAAATGAAGAAGTAAAAGGACTGAAAATCGATTTTTTAGATAAAAAATATAACAACTATAGTTTAGATGGACTTAGATATTTAAAAAAACATGCTAAAGAAATAGATGTACTTCAAATATTTCATGTGACTTTATATTCTCTTTTATATGCATTTAGATACAAAAGATTAAACAAAAAAGGAAAAATATACCTCAAATTAGATTGTAGTCATAAGCTTGTAGATAGAATTTTATCTTTAAATAAAATACAATATAGACTGGTAAATAAATATTTAGATAAAGTAGACTTAATAAGTGTAGAACAAAAGGTACTTTTTCAAAAGTTGAAGGATATTTTACCTAAGCAACAAGACAAGATGATAAATATTCCTAATGGAGTGGACTATAAATATCTATATGAAAAAGGTATGCAATATGATTTTGATGAAAAGGAAAATATTATTTTAAGTGTTACTAGAGTTGGATCAGAAGAAAAAAATACAGAAATGTTAATAGAGGCATTTACAAGTATTGAAAATATAGAAAATTTAGGATGGAAGTTAAAGATAGTAGGACCTATTGAAGAAGAATTTAAAGAGTATATAGATAATTATTTTGAGAATAATCCTACTATGAAAGATATAGTTGAATTTACAGGAGCAATTCAAAATAGAGAAGAGCTTTTTAATGAGTATAAAAAGGCTAAAATATTTTCATTAACATCTAATTTTGAAAGTTTTGGAATAGCTTTTATAGAAGCAGCAGCATTTGGAGATGTTATTGTGTCTACAGACGTTGGAATTGCAAAGGAACTTACCTGTGAAGGCAATGGGGTGTTAGTAGATATAGAAGATGTAGATGCATTAAAGAAAGAATTAAAAAAATATATGCTAAATGATAATTTGAAAAATTATTCAGAAATTACTTATAAAATCGCTAAAGAGAATTTTGATTGGGACACTATAATAAACAAGCTAAATGATAATATAAGTAAGTTTTTCAAGTAGATATAAAATTGCATAACAAAGTCTCCTTATACAAATAATAAAGTAAAAGGAGTGTGGTCTAATGGAATTTTCTGAAGTTATAAAGAAAAGAAAAAGCATAAAAAAATTTGAACAAATTGCAATTGACAGAGACAAATTACTTAAAATAATAGATATGGCTATGAGAGCACCATCATGGAAAAATAAAACGCCATATAAATTTATAGTTGTGGAAAGTGATAAATTAAAATTAGATATAGCAAATGCTATAGAAAATAAAACTAGTGCAGCATCAGAAGCTGTTTTAAATTCTCCAATGACTATAGTTGCTGTTGCAGATCCAGAAGCTTCAGGAGATGTTTCCGGAAAAGAAATATATTTAATAGATACTGCAATAGCAATGGAGCATATAGTTTTAGGTGCTACAGATGAAGGATATGGAACTTGTTGGATTGCAGCTTTTAATGAAAACAAGATAAAAGAATCATTAAAGATACCAGATAATTTAAGAGTAGTTGCATTAACTCCAATTGGAGTACCTAAAGATTCTACAGAAGATGAACCTCATAATCCTAAAAAAGATATGGATGATTATTTATATATAGATAAATGGGGAACATCATTTATGGATTCAAACGTTAAGATTTTAGAAAAACATTAAATTATATTAATTTAAATATAATAAAAATGGTATAAAACTAAAAAAGTTTTATACCATTTTTATTTATCTTAAATTAATTAAAGTATTATGTATATTAAGGTGGTTTATTATTGACATATTGTATCAATATAACTTAGAATAATAATATTGTTTAAAAAAGAGGGGGTTAGGAAATGCAAAAAAAATTAGTACTAGAAGAGTACATAAATAAACTATCCTCAAAAGAGCCAACACCAGGTGGAGGAAGCGCAGCAGCTCTTGTATCAGCTTTAAGTAGTTCGCTTACAGCAATGATGTTAAATTTAACAGTTGGTAAAAAGAGATATGATGGATATAGTGACAAATTAAAAAAAGAAATAGATGCTACGTTAAATGACACAGTAGAGTTTAATGAAAAGTTTTTAGCATTTATGGATGAAGATGAGAAATCATTTTTAACATTGATGGATGCATTTAAATTACCAAAAGATACAGAAGAAGAAAAGTATACAAGAAAAACAGCAATAGATAATGGATATGAGACCGCACTTAATACTCCATTAAATTTGGCTAGAGAATCTTTAGCATATTATGAAAATATACTTACTACTGTAAAGTATGGTAATGCTAATTTAATATCTGATGGAGGGGTAGCTTCAATTCTTCTTTATAGTGCAATTGAAAGTTCTATATTAAATGTTAAGATAAATTTAAGTGGAATTGAAGACGAATTAAAGAAAGAAGACATAGTAAAAGAATGCAATAAAATACTTGAAAGTGCATTGAATTATAAAATAGAGATAATGGAAATAGTTGAATCAAAGTTAAAGTAGTTGGAGAGATGGAAATGTATGAGCTTTTTTTGAATAAAGTCAATGAGTTATACAATATAATTAATGCACCTATTGATAAAATTTTTAAAACAATGGCAATAGAGAAATATAAAAAAGTTTTGAATTTAGGTAAAGAAAAATTTTCAGAGATATACATAAATCTAAAGGAAAAAGACAAGAAAAAAGAAAAAGGAGTTGTATACACTCCCAAGGAAATAGCAGCATATATGTTAGAAAATGTTGTGACAAAGGAACATATAATAAGTAATCCCTACATAAAAATACTAGATCCATCTTGTGGTTGTGGAGATATTCTTATAGTTTGCTATGAGAAATTAAAAAAAATATATATAAAAAATTTACAGTACATAAATGAAGTTAATAATACAAAATTAAAAGAAGAAGATATACCTAAACATATAATTGAAAATAATCTTTATGGATTTGATATAGATGAAGTGGCTATTAAAATATTAGCTATAGATTTATTTCAAGTAAGTGGATACTTTTGCAATAAAAATTTAAAATGTATGGATTTTTTACTAGATAAATGTGATAGCAAGTTTGATATTATCTTGGGAAATCCTCCTTATGTAGGACATAAATGTGTTGATAAGGAATACAGTAAAAAATTAAAGTTATCATTTAAAGAAATTTATAAAGACAAAGGAGATATTTCTTATTGTTTTTTTCAGCAAGCTATAAATAATCTTATAAGAGAAGGAAAATTATCATTCATAACTTCTAGATATTTTATGGAATCACCAAGTGGAGAAGAACTTAGAAAAGTATTAAAGGATGTATGCAGTCTTTATACTATAGTAGATTTTTATGGGATAAGGCCTTTTAAAAATACAGGAGTAGATCCTGTCATAATATTTTTAATAAATAAACAAGATGCAAAAGAAGAAATAAAAGTAATAAAACCAAAAGAGTTTTCTAAAAAAGAAGGAGAAAATTTTTATAAATCTGTATTCTTAAAAGAGGGAAATAGTTATAAGTGCTTTTATATAAACAAAAACTATTTAAATAATAAAGGATGGATACTAAGAGATAAAAAAGAAAGGGATATAATATCTAAAATAGAAAAAAGAAGTTTTACACATCTTTACAATATATGTAATAGCTATCAAGGAATAATAACAGGATGTGATAGGGCATTTGTTGTGGATAGTGAGACCATAAATAAAGAAAAGCTAGAAAAGAATATTATAAAGCCCTGGATTAAAAGTAGTTATATAAGTGAAAATAACGTGGAAATTAAGGATACATATCTTATATATTCTGATTTAATCGAAGATGCAGAAGAGTATCCTAATATAATAAATCACATTAAATTACATAAAGATAAGCTTTTAAATAGAAGGGAATGCAAAAGAGGAGTTAGAAAGTGGTATGAGCTTCAATGGGGAAGAAAAAAAGAAATTTTTGAAAAGAAAAAAATAGTATTCCCATATAAAGCAAAAGAAAATAAGTTTAGTATAGACACAAAGGGATGTTATTTTAGTGCAGATGTATATTCACTAATACTAAAAGAGGGAGTACCATTTACATATAAATATCTAACTTCTTTATTAAATAGTAAAGCATATGAATTTTATTTTCAAAGTTTTGCAAAAAAATTAGGGTATGATTTATACGAGTACTATCCAAATAATATTATGAAATTGTGTATTCCAACTATGAGTGAAAAAGATGAGTTAACAGAAGAAGATATAAATGACATTTTTGGATTTACAAATGAAGAAGTAAATATAATTGAAGAAAATCATAGAAAAGGTATTTAGTATAAAATTGCTAGATGCTTTTTTATTTAAAACGAATTATTTTTCCAAAAGAAGGAAAATGACTACTGTTATAGAATTAATTAAATAGATATATTATATTTATTACTATAGGAGGTAAAAAATGAATCTAGCATTTGAAGAAAGAGAAGATATATTGATAGTACATATGGAAGGTGAATTAGATCATCATACTGCAGAAGAAGTTAGAAGTAGGATTGATGATAGAATAGATAGAACTGGATTTTCTAGAATTATAATGGACTTTACAAATGTAAATTTTATGGATAGTTCAGGAATTGGAGTAGTCATAGGTAGATATAAAAAGCTCTTGTTAAAAAAAGGGAAAATTAATATGATAGGTGCTAAAGGTGCTGTAAAAAGGGTGTTCGAGTTATCTGGGATGTTTAAAATAATTCCCTTATACGATAATTTACAGGATGCATTGGATAATATATAGTGGAGGTAAATATAATGAGTGGTAATAAAATGAAAATGGAATTTTTAAGTAAATCACAAAATGAAAGCTTCGCAAGAGTAGCAGTCGCAGCTTTTATATCTCAATTAGATCCTACTATGGAGGAGATTACTGATGTGAAAACAGCTGTATCAGAAGCTGTAACTAATTCTATAATACATGGATATGGTGATAGAGAAGATAGAATTGTTAAAATAGAGTGTGAAATATTTGAAAGAGATATAACTATAATAGTTGAGGATGATGGTATAGGTATAGATGATGTTAAACAAGCTATGACACCACTTTATACTTCAAGACCTGACCTTGAAAGATCAGGAATGGGATTTACTGTTATGGAAACATTTATGGATGAGTTGAAGGTTGAATCTACAGAAAAAAATGGCACTAGAGTTATAATGAAAAAGAAACTTAAGTCTTTACAATAAATTATAAGAAAGGAGGAAAAACCTTGAATTTGGTTTGTGTATACTATGAGTGAAAGTAATACTAAAGGAAATTCTAATAATTATGAAATAAATTTAGAGTTGATAAAAAAGGCCAAACTTGGAGATAAAAAGGCATTAGATGAACTTGTTGAGAAGAATTTACCGCTAGTATCGGCTATAAGCAAAAAGTTTTTAAATAGAGGGTATGAATACGAAGATATATTTCAAATAGGTTCTATGGGACTTATAAAGGCAATAAACAATTTTGATTCTAGTTATAATGTACAGTTTTCTACTTATGCAGTGCCTATGATTATGGGGGAAATAAGAAGGTTTATAAGAGATGATGGACTTATAAAGGTTAGTAGAAGTGTAAAGTATACAGCAAGAAAGCTACATTTTGATAAAGAAAAATTAACAAAAAAATTGCATAGAGAACCTACATTAGAGGAACTTTCAAAATTCTCTGGAATAGAAAAAGAACAGATTATATTTGCAACGGAAGCAATTAATGAACCTAAATATTTATATGATACAATTCATCAAGACGATGGCTCACCTATATATTTAATTGATAAAGTAGTTGTAAAAGATGAAAGTGAAGTAGATGAATTAGATAAAATAGCTTTAAAGGAAGCACTAAATAAATTAGACCAAAGATCAAGGCAAATTATAATACTTAGATATTTTAAGGATATAACACAAGTTAAGGTAGCAAAGATGCTTGGAATAAGTCAAGTACAAGTATCTAGAATAGAAAAGAAAGTATTAAAAACTATGAAGGAAAAATTAAGTGGATAGAAAAAAGGATGCATATTTTTGTATCCTTTTTTTTATATAAAAATTTTCGTGTTTAAAAAATAAAATATTGCTAAAAATAACTTTAAAGGAATTATAGAAAAATAAATAAAGAGGGTATGGAAATGAAAATAAAAGAAGAGGAATTAAAACAAAAATTTAAAGAGCTAACAGAACAAGAATCTCCAAAGTCTAATATTATTAAAGATTGTATTAGAGCTTTTTTTGTTGGAGGAATTATCTGTGATATAGGACAATTTTTTATGAATTTTTATTTAAGTCTTGGATTTTCAGTAGAGGATACAGGAGCTTATGTATCTATAACTATGATTTTTATAGGAGCTCTTCTAACTGGTATTGGAATTTATGATAAGATTGGAGATTTTGCAGGAGCAGGTTCAGTAGTACCAATTACAGGTTTTGCAAACTCAATTGTATCGCCAGCTATGGAATTTAAAAAGGAAGGCTTTGTGTTTGGAGTTGGATCAAAGATGTTTATTATTGCAGGACCTGTTTTAGTGTATGGAATTGGGTCCTCTATAATAGTTGGACTTATACATTATTTAATAAATTTATAAGAAATAACTTAGTTAGGGCAGGTGTAAAATAACATGACCAAAAGGATTGGAAAACAAACAATAAAATTAGAGAATAAGCCTAGAATAATTGCCACCACAAGTGTAGTTGGACCTAAAGAAGGGGAAGGCCCATTAAAAGATTATTTTGATGTAATATTAAATGACGATTTGAATGGAAAAGATAGCTTTGAAAAAGCTGAAAGTAGCATTATGTATAGAGCTATGCAAGAAACACTTAAAAAATCTAATTTAGAAGAGAAGGATATACAGTACTTAGTTGCAGGAGATTTATTAAATCAAACGGCAGCATCTAACTTTGCAGCCAGAGATGTTGATATACCTTTTTTAGGCTTATATGGAGCATGTTCAACTATGTCAGAATCTTTAGGAGTTGCATCCATGCTTGTAAATGCTGAATATGCGGACTATGCAATAGCTGCAACATCATCACATTTTTCTTCTGCTGAAAGACAATTTAGATTTCCACTAGAAATGGGAAGTCAAAGAACTCCTACAGCTCAATGGACAGTAACTGGATCAGGATCTATGTTGATTGCAAGGGATGGAATAAGAGAAGGAAAATTTCCTTATGCATCATATTTTACAGTTGGTAAAATAAAAGATTATGGTCAAACGGATACTAGTGATATGGGATCAGCTATGGCACCGGCTGCAGTAGATACGCTAAAACAGCACTTTGAGGATACTGGAAGAAGTCCAGAGGATTATGATTTAATTGCTAGCGGAGACCTTGGGAATCTAGGAAAAAAGATAACTGAAGAATTATTAAAGGAATATGGATATAACATATCAGGTAATTATATAGACTGTGGTGATGAAATATTTGATAAAGAAAGGCAAAAGGTAAACTGTGGAGGAAGTGGATGCGGATGTTCAGCAGTTGTTAGTTGTGGATATATATATAAAAACATATTAAAAGGAAAATATAAAAAGGTTTTATTAGTATCAACGGGTGCACTTATGAGTTCTACAACATCCCTTCAAGGAGAAAGTATACCTGGAATTGCTCATGCAGTATCAATAGAATTTGGAGGGATGTAATATGAAAGATTACGTTATGGCTTTTGTAGTAGGAGGAATTATATGTGTAATTGCACAAATTCTTATGGACAAAACAAAACTTACACCTGGAAGAATATTAGTGGCATTTGTAACGGCAGGTGTAATACTTGGAGCATTAGGGATATATGAACCACTAGTTAAATACGGAAAAGCAGGAGCTACTATTCCATTACCTGGATTTGGATATAATCTTGCAAAGTCTGTAATGAAAGAAGTAGATAAGGCAGGATTCCTAGGAATATTTACTGGAGGAGTAAAGGGTGGTGCTGGTGGAATAGGTGCTGCCATAATATTTGGTTATATAATGGCAATTTTATTTAATTCAAAGACAAAATAGTTTTTAGTGTACTTATAAATAGTAGTTAAAGCATATTTTTATTTATAGAAATATTAAAGAGGATGATTTAATGTCATCCTCTTTTTCTGATATTTTAAAAATGTTTTTTGGGTTTTACTAGTTTTATTATAGGGTTTAAGTTATGTTTTTTCTTTTCGGTATCATTATTTTTCTTTTCGTTATTATTTGTATTATCTAAATTATTATTTGAATCATCATCTGTATTTGTAGTATTATTTGAATCCTCATTAGTATTATCATTACTAGAATCTTCGTTTTCAGGACGATTAGTGTCCTCATCGTTATTATGTTTTGGCTTTTTATTGGATTGATTACGGTAATTAGAAGATGAATTCTTATCTTTGCCGGGCATTACATACATATCATCACCTAAGGGTACTCCAGAGTTTGAATCTCTTTTTATAAATACCTTAGATTCTGTTAAAAATGAAGGTGTATAAGAACCTGAAACACGTCCATTGTATCTATTTATCTTTGCGGATACATGAATGTTATCTTCTTCAGTTGGAACTGTACCTTTTATAAATAATTCAGTATATACTTGACTTCCACGAGGATCCTTATATGAAAGATCAGTAGGAAGTAATCCCGATACTCTATCAACTTCTGCTTTAACAATTCCATCTGGCATTTCAATTTCTTTATCAGGTAAGTTTTCAACAGCTTTATTCATTATTTTGCCAAATAATGCAGCTGCATCACTACTGTAAATACTTTGACCATATTTATTCTCTATCCATACAGCTCCTGAATAATATGGAGTTAAACCACAGAACCAAAGATTTTTAAATTTAGTTGATGAACCAGTTTTACCTGCTATAGGTATTTCACTGTGGTAGGTATTTTGTATACGTGTAGCTGTACCGGCTTTTACTGGTCCCTTTAATAAATCATACATAATATATGCAGCTTCAGGAGAAATTACTTGTGTAGCTTGAGATTTAGTTTCAAGTAGTACATTACCATTTCTATCTAAAACTTTAGTATAAAGTCTAGGAGCTGAATACACTCCATTATTTCCAAAAACCCCATAAGCATTTGCCATAGTAAATGTATTTGTACCTCTACTTAATTCACCAAGTGCTATTGCAGCCATGCTATGTTTATCTACATTATCAAATGTTAATCCAAACTTTTCACCATATTTAACACCAGTATTTAAACCTATTTTATCTTCTAGTTTTACTGCATATACGTTGACAGAATCTTTAAGGGCATCTCTTAATCCTAAATATCCTGAATAAACCCCATTAGAGTTTTTAGGTTGCCAAGTAGTACCTGGTGCAGAATATTTTTTTGACATGGCGTCAGGTAGCGGAGAATCTTCAAGCACTGTAGCGGCTGTTGCAAGTTTTGAATCAATAGCAGCAGAGTAAACAGTTAGAGGTTTAATACTAGAACCTGCGGGCACCTTTGCATTTGTTGCTCTATTGTAGGCAAGGGCAGGTTGATTTCCACGACCACCTATAATTACTTTAACTTCTCCAGTATGATAATCTGTAAGAACTGCTGAAGCCTGTGGTTCTATTAAATCATTTTTACTTCTAGAAAGACTATTTAATTTTTCATCATCGTCAATAATTTTTTGTGTTGAAACTTGAAGATCTTTATTCATAGTAGTATATATTTTAAGATTACCATTTACAAGTAATTTATCAATTTCATCATCAGAATAATTATAAATATTTTTAAGATCTTTTTTTACGCTTTCAATAGCAGGCCTAGTGAACCATTCAAAATTATATTTTTCGTCAACATTAGCTGGTTTATGAATAGAATACTGTCCTAAAGTTTGAAGAGAATCGTCATTTGTAACAGTGCTTTTACTTGTATCAAGTTCAGCTAATGCAGATAGATACTCACTCTGAGATATATATCCATTTTCCTTCATTTTAAATAAAACAGTTTTAGTTCTGTTTATATATTTAGAAGGATCCTTTTTAGAGGTACGAGAATACGGATAGTATACTGAAGGACTTTGAGGAAGTCCTGCAATAAAAGCACATTGAACAAGATCAAGTTTATCTATTGAAACATTAAAATACTGATCTGCAGCAGCACCAACGCCAATTGCTCTACCACCTAAATATATAGTATTTAGATAGGCTTCCATAATAGATTTTTTTCCAACTTTTTTCTCTAATTTTGGAGCTAGATACCATTCTTGAACTTTTCTTCTTACTTTATCATTAAGTGAATTTCCGTGAGTTTCAAAAACAGTATTTTTTATTAGTTGCTGGGTTATTGTTGAGGCACCTTGAAGTGCTGGTTTACCACTAACAATATTTTTAATATCAATTAAAAAAGCACCTGCTATTCTTTTAATATCAATACCACTATGTTTAAAAAATCGTTCATCTTCTATACTTACAAAGGCATTTATAAGATTTTCAGGAACTTCATCATATTTTACAAGAATTTTTTTCTTAGATGTAATTATGTTGTCTATAAGTTCCCCCTTATCATCGTATATTTTAGAAGCATCACTGGCTGCTATAATTTCATTAATATTTACATCAGGAGATGTTTTCATAATGGCTAGTGTAAGACCAGCTGCGGCTACTAAAGATATTAAAAATAAGGTCATAAAAGTTATTAATATGATTTTAAAAGCTCTAAACTTTTTTTTCTTCTTTTTTTGAGTTGTTTTTTTAGACTGAGAAGTTTTATTATCTCTGTTTTCAGTCATATAAATATTCCTCCTTAATATACTAATAAAATAACGATGAAAAGATAGTATATAATAAAATTATACACTATTTTTTTGTTTATAGCATAAAATAGAAACAATTAATATATTCTATGTTTAAAGTAAACATTATATAAACCTTATATCTCTTATATAAAGAAAAATTACTATGCTTTCGCATAGTAATTCTTGTTTTGAAAGACTAATTTTCTTCCCAATTAAATACATAAGGTATGTTTCTATAGTAATCACCATAGTTAAGACCGTAACCTACTACAAATACATCAGGAATTTCAAAACAACAAAAATCTGGTTTAATATCAGCTTTTCTTCTTTCAGGCTTATCTAAAAGCACACAACTTTTAACGGTATTTGCACCTAAAGATTTAGCATGATCTACTACAAAATTCATAGTAATGCCAGTATCAACTATATCATCTACTACAAGTACATCAAATCCTTTAATATCATCTGGAATATCATGAACTATTTTTACATTACCAGAAGAAGTTTCGTTATGACCATAGCTTGATGTTGTCATAAAGCCAATTTTAGTTGGAACAGTTATTTTCCTAACTAAGTCCGCTGTGTATATAAAGCTACCTCTAAGTAATGATAACACATAAAGTTTTTTACCTTCATAATGGGATGAAATTTCTTTTCCAAGTTCTTCAATTCTTTCATGAATTTGTTCTTCTGATATCAAAATATTTCTTTTTTTATTTTCCATTGTAATCCCCCATATTAGATATTTAGAGTGTTAGTTATATAATGTTTTTTAAAAATGGAAGTTTTATTCCATAGCAATTAAAAATATATTATACATATTAACAATATTTCTGCTATTTTTCAAGGATTTTTGATATTTGTATTTAAGATAAGCTATAAAAATTGTATTTATATAGTATAGGAAGTTTATAAAATGGTATTTGAGTACAAACCACTATTTACAATAGTATTTTCATAGTATAAAATTATATGAAAGTTATAGATGGAAATAATATATATTATATTATAAAATATAGGTAAATTGAGTAAAATAAATATAAATTATTATAGATTAAAGAGAGGAAATAAAATGATACTTGGAAATTTAGAAGGCATAAGAAAGACAATTTTAAAAAAAATAGAAACTATATACGATTTTAGAGTAGATAGACAGAGCATAGCAAATGAAGAAATCATAGAAATTATAAGTGAAGTAACGGCCGATATAAACAAAGAAATAAGTGTGGCAATTGATAGAAAAGGTAATGTTTTAAGTGTAGCAGTTGGTGATAGTAGCACTGTTGAAATGCCAATTATAGATATCAAATCTAAAAAGTTATCAGGGGTTAGAATAATACATACTCACCCAAATGGAAATTCAAGACTTTCCTCATTAGATGTATCTGCTCTTATATCATTAAAGTTAGATTGTATGGTAGCAGTAGCTGTTGAAGAAGGAAAATGCAAGGATTTAACTATAGGATTTTGTGGTGTACATAATAATAATTTAATTGCAGAGATTGCACCAAATCTTCCACTTAGTAAAGCACTTAATATAAATATATTAAATGTAGTTAAAAATATAGAAATAAACTTATCTTATAATGAAGTTGAGGAGGATAAAGGGGAAAGAGCTGTTTTAGTTGGCATAGAAAATGAAGAAAGTCTAGATGAACTTTGTGAACTTGCAAAGGCTTGTAATGTATCTACAGTAGATAGAGTGCTACAAAAAAGAGTAAAAATAGATACTGCATACTTCATAGGAGAAGGTAAAGTAGAAGAACTTTCAATGGTTAGGCAAGCGTCTAATGCAAACTTGATAATTTTTGATGATGAATTATCAGCATCTCAAATTAGAAATTTAGAAAGTATGACAGGAACTAAAGTTATAGATAGAACAACATTGATTCTTGAAATATTTGCAAGAAGAGCTAAAAGTAAGGAAGCTAAAATTCAAGTGGAACTTGCTCAACTAAAATATAGACTTCCAAGATTAATAGGAATGGGTGCTGTATTATCTAGAACTGGTGCTGGTATTGGAACAAGAGGTCCCGGTGAGAAAAAGCTTGAAATAGATAAAAGACATATAAGGGAAAGAGTATATGATTTAAATAAAGAACTTAGTAAAATAAAGAAAAACAGACAAATACAAAGAGAAAAAAGAAGTAGAGATAATGTACCTAAAATATCACTAGTAGGATATACTAATGCAGGAAAATCTACTTTAAGGAATAAATTATGTGACATAGCATCACCAAGAGATGTAGTAGACAAAGAAACAGTATTTGAAGCTGATATGTTATTTGCTACATTGGATGTTACAACAAGAGCATTAGTATTACCTGATAATAGATTAGTAACACTTACAGATACTGTTGGATTTATAAGAAAACTACCTCATGATTTAGTAGAGGCATTCAAGTCAACTTTAGAAGAAGTTGTAAATTCAGATTTATTACTACATGTTGTAGATTCATCTTCAAAAGATGCCTATAAACAAATAGAAGCTGTAAATCTTGTTTTAGAAGAATTAGAATCTATTGATAAACCTATGATACTCATTCTTAATAAAATAGATAAAGCAGACAAGGAACAATTAGAAGGATTAGAAGAAAAGTTTAATAATTTAAAAGTCCTTGAAATATCAGCAAGGGATAATTTAAATTTAGATACACTTTTAAATGAGGTATGTAGGGCTCTTCCAAATCCTTTAAAAAAGGTAGAATTTTTAATACCATATAGTGATAGTGCAACTGTTGCAATGCTTCATAGAAGTGGAAAAGTTTTAGAAGAAGAGTATAAGGACAATGGTACAAGAATTGTTGCTATGGTTGATGAGAAAATATATAATAAATGTAAAGAGTACACAGTTATAGATACTATATAATAAGTTACAAAAGAGGAGCGTTTTATGGAAAAAATACTTATAAAAAATGTATCTATTGTTACAATGAATGATAATAAAGAATTTATAAGCAATGGATATATATTAATAGAAGATAATAAAATTAAAGAAATATCAGAAGAAGATTTTAGTGGAGAAACTAATAAAATAAAGGTTATAGATGGAAATGGATATTGTGCTATGCCCGGGCTTATAAATGGGCATACACATGCAGCTATGACGCTATTAAGAGGTTATGGTGAGGGACTTCCACTTATGAAGTGGTTAAATGAAAAAGTATGGCCTATGGAAAGCACATTTGAAGATAAACATAGAGAAATAGGGAATAAACTTGCATATATAGAGATGTTAAGAAGTGGAACAACTACATTTAATGATATGTATTTTAAATTTGACAAAATGTTAGATAAAATTAATGAATTTAATATTAGATGTGTTCTTGGAACATCACTACTTGGAGATTCATGGGAAAAACAGCTAAAAGAAGCTATTGATCTCAAAAAATTGGTGGATAAAAATTATAAAAGTGGACTTATGCGTACAATGATAGCTCCACATTCACCATATACATTATCTCGTGAAGCATTAGTAGAAACTGCAAGAGTGGCAAAAGAATATAAAGAAAATATTCACATTCATTTATCAGAAACTTTGGATGAAGTTAATATAATTAAAGAAAAGTATAACATGACGCCTGTAGAATATATGATTGATACAGGAATTTTTGAAAATAAAGTTATGGCAGCCCATTGTGTACATTTAACTGATGAAGATATAGAAATTATAAAAGATAAAAATGTAAGTACGGTATACAATCCTCAGAGTAATATGAAGCTTGCAAGTGGTATTCCAAGAATAATTGATATGGTAGATAAAAAAATAAATGTTTGCATAGGTACAGATGGAACATGTAGTAATAATAATCTTAATATGTTTGAAGAAATGGAAACAGGAGCACTACTTCAGAATCTTTTTTATAATGATACTACGAGATTAAGTTCAAAGTCTATTGTGAAAATGGCTACTATAAATGGAGCTAAAGCACTTGGAATAGATAAGTTAGGTTCAATAGAAATAGGAAATATAGCAGATATTATAATGATAAATATGAATAAACCTACTATGATACCTTGTCATGATATATATTCTAACATAGTATTTTCAGCAAATGGAAGTGAAGTTGAATATGTAATCATAGATGGAAAAATAATCATGGAAAAAGGCGAATTTATAAATATAGATGAAGAAAAAATATTATATGAGTCAAAAGTATTTTGTGAAAAACTATAGATATTTCAAAATAACAATCAGTATAAATTAGGGGGGGATTTAATGCTGAATAATATAGAAAGTTATCAAAAGGCATTTTCAACATTAGTTAATGATCTTAAAAAGAATGATTCTATTCTTGCAGCTATGGTATTTGGAAGTATGCTTACAGGAGATCTTTGGGAAGGATCGAATATAGATCTATTTGTTATATGTAAAGATAAAATAGAAAATAGGGGCAAAATTTATACAGAAGAAAACAATATACCAGTACATATAAAGCTAATTAGTAAGGAAAAGTTTTTAACACTGTATCAAGAGGAGATGGCAGGTGGATTTATCCATAGACTATTTTTATCATCTAGACTGGTTTTTTCAAAAGATGACGAAGTTACAGCAAAATATGATATGGGAAGATATTATCCTGATATTGATAGAGCAAAATGGAATATGGTTTATTTAAGTGACTTATTAAAAAGTATAGAGGTAAGTAAAAAGTATTTGGTTAATAATGGGACTTATATGGCCTATAGTTCAGCTATAAAAGCATTAGAAGATTTTTCTAAACTCTATATTAATTCTTCAGGATATATGATAAGCAAAGATGTAATGACTATGGCTACAAATTTAAATGATGAATTAAGAGAACTTGCAGATAAATTGTTTTTCTGTAGTAAAAAAAATATGTATTCTATAATTGAAAAAGTGTTAAATTTTCTTAATGATAACATAAATAATAACATAAGAAAATATAGTGATTTATTATTAGAATTCATGAAAGAAAAAGACTGTTTATTAAGCTCACAGGATATATTAACTGATGAATTATTCAAAAATTTCAATATACGTTTTGAAAAAATATTAAACAAACTTTTTAAAAATGGAATAGTAAAAAGGAAAAGTAGAGAATACACAGATGAAAATAATAATGTTCTAATAAAAGAAAATGTATATTTTATTTAATGATTACTTGGCATACATAATTTTAATGTGTATGCCAAATTTTTTAATAAAGGGGAAAATACTATGGATAAATACCATATAGAATTTAAAAAAGATAGCCCAAAATATATACAAATAGTGAATCATCTAAAAAGATTAATTTTAAGTAAGCTTATAATAGATGGAGAAAAACTTCCTGCAATTAGAACTTTATCAAAATACTTAGGAGTAAATAATGTAACCATAGTTAATGCATATAAAAGATTAGAAATAGAAGGATTTGCTGTGCAAAAGATTGGAAGTGGAACCTTTGCAAAAGGAAGGGAAGATAATATAGAACTTTTAAGGGAATACTCAAATATTTATAAAAAAATTAATAGTGGATCTTTAAAAAAGTATATAGATTTTACTGGAGAAACAACTTGTGGAGAATTTTTTCCAGTGGAGACATTTAAAAAAGTTTTAAATGAAGTTTTGGATAGAGATGGTTCAGAAGTTTTTACATATCAAGATTTACTAGGATATGATGGACTTAGAAATAGTATAAATGAAAGATTTTGGAACAATGAAATGGATAGTGATAATATACTTATTGTATCAGGTGCCCAGCAAGGTATAGATATAGCTTCAAAGGCAATAATCAATATAAATGATAATATTTTAGTGGAAAAACCTACTTATAGTGGAGCTTTAAATGTATTTAAAAGTAGAAGAGCTAATATATTTGAGATTGAAATAAATGAAAATGGAATAGATACTCATTCCTTAAAAAAGATATTAAAGAAAAATAAAATAAAATGTTTTTATCTTATGAGTTATTTTCAAAATCCAACAGGAAATACATACTCTAAGGAAGATAAAATGGAAATTTTAAATTTAGCAGAAGAATACGATTTTTATATTATAGAAGATGACTATTTATCTGAATTAATATATGATGATAATATAAAGTATAATAGTTTTAAAAGTTTAGACATATATGATAGGGTTATATATATAAAAAGTTTTTCTAAAATATTTTTACCTGGTATTAGAATGGGATATTTGATTCCACCTAAATCCTTTAGTGAAAGTGTCCAAAGTTGTAAAGTTAATACAGATATAACAACTTCAAGCTTGATGCAAAGGGCATTAGATTTGTATATTAAAGAGGGATACTGGAAAAACCATATGAAATTCTTAAATAATTCTTATAAGAAACGATATTATTATATGAAAAAATGTATTGAAACCAAGTTGGACAATAAAGTTACATTTAAAAGTCCAGGAGGAGGTCTTAACTTTTATTTAAAGATAAATGAAGATATACCTATGAATGCTATAGAACTTTTCAATAAGTGTAAATATGATAAAGTCATAATAACTCCTGGAGAAATTTTTTATAATAATATTAACAGTGGAGAAAAGTATTTTAGATTAGGATTTTCATCAACAGATATTGATGAAATTGAAAAAGGTATAGATATAATAAATAAGGTGTTATCACAAAAAGGTGAGTGAAAATTATGAGAAAGGGACTTGTAGAACTTGATTGGGGAGAAATAGATAAATATACTGATGAGGATATAACATATTTTTTATTTGTAGAAGGAAAAAGTATAGAGGCAATATGTAAAATTAGAAATTTGGATAGGACTACAGTTCAAAATCATGTAATCGAGGGTAAGATAAAATATAGATTTCTAGCCAAAAGTAGAAATTCAAAGGAGTTTTTTAAGACTATCTCAAAGGCTGGAAAAAATGATAAAATAGAAGTATTAAAATCTTTAAATGATGAAAACAAAATTAAACTTATAGAGTTTATAAAAAGAAACTATAAAGATATGTATTCTAAAGATAAGGAATCAGCAGTTTGGATACTTGGAGAACTTAGAGAAATAGATGGACTTGATATACTTATGAAAGCTTCTGTACATAAATTTGTAAATGTAAGGAGAATGGCTGTATCTGCCATGGGAAAACTTGAAAATGCAAAATGTGAAATTGCATTGATAAGAGCGTTAGAAGATGAAAATGCTCAAGTTGTCATGTATGCTATAAAAGCTTTAGAAAAGATAAAAAGTGTAAAAGCTAAAGGAAAAATAGAAAAAATAATGAATAATACTTCTAAAGAATATTTAAAAAAAGCTGCTTTAATGTATATTGAGAGCATAGAAAATATAGATGTTGTAGCCAATAATCTACAGAAAGGAGAGACTTTAAATACATGAGTTACTTTACTATAAAAGATGAATCTAGAGAAGAATTTGAAGAGAGAAAATCTATTTTTATAGGACATGCTAAGAGAGTTCATACAGAAGAAGATGCCAGAGCTTTTGTAGATAAAATTAAAGATGAGTTTAAAGATGCGAGGCACAATGTGTATGCATACATATTAGGAGAAAACATGGGTATACAAAGATATACTGATGATGGAGAACCTCAAGGAACTGCTGGAGTGCCAGTTTTAGATGTTATGAAGAAAAATGGTGTAACAGATGTAGCAATAGTAGTTACTAGATATTTTGGAGGAATACTTCTTGGAACTGGAGGGCTTGTTAGAGCCTATTCTAAAGCCGCAGCAATGGCAGTTGAAAAAGCTGGTATAGTAGAAAAAGTAAGAGGATTGAAACTGAAGATAAATATAGATT
Organism: Clostridium massiliodielmoense; assembly: GCF_900176615.1. GTDB lineage: Bacteria > Bacillota > Clostridia > Clostridiales > Clostridiaceae > Clostridium_H > Clostridium_H massiliodielmoense. The sequence continues at coordinate 810,804 of NZ_FXLO01000009.1, read as the reverse complement.
ACGATCTTCTTGGAAAGGTTCAGTATGTATGTGGTCAGAATTTATGGCATATGGAAGACACAGAATATACAGATAAGGTAAGTATTCTTATACTAGCTGAAAGTTTAAACTGTGAGAATATAAAAAATAAAATCACAGAGGTGACTTCTGGTAAAGCTGAATTTATAGAAGGAAAAGAGCATTATTATTTTAAAATGGAAAATAGATTATATGAAGATAAGGACGAAGAATATTAAATAATAAAATTTGAAATAAAAATGTCATATATGATATAATATTATGCGATTGTGGGATTAATGTTCATAAATGTATATAAATATATTATATATAATTAGGGTTAGGAGGAATTTTCATGTCAGGACATTCAAAGTGGCATAATATACAAGCCAAGAAGGGTAAAAATGATGCAGCAAAAGGAAAAGTTTTTACTAAAATAGGAAGAGAACTCATATTAGCAGCAAGAGATGGTGGTTCTAATCCAGACACAAACTCAAAATTAAGAGATGTTATTGCTAAAGCAAAAGCTGCAAACATGCCTAATGATACTATTGATAGAGCAATTAAAAAGGGTGCAGGAGAGCTTGAAGGAATAACTTATGAAGAAATAGTTTATGAAGGCTATGCACCAGGTGGAGTTGCAGTAATGGTAAAATGCCTTACTGATAACAGAAATAGAAGTGCAGCAAGTGTAAGATATAAGTTTGATAAGTATGGTGGAAACTTAGGAGCAAGTGGTTGCGTAGGGTACATGTTCCAAAGAAAAGGACAATTAGTAATTGAAAGAACAGACGAAATTGATGAAGATGAATTAATGATGCAAGCATTAGAAGCAGGGGCAGAAGATTTTAATTCAGAAGAAGAAGTTTTTGAAGTTATAACTGATCAAGCAGATTTTTCAGCAGTACGTGAAGAACTTGAAAAGAATGGATATAGTTTCTTAGAAGCAGATGTTACAATGATACCAGACGTTATGGCAGCTGTAGATATGGAAACAGCTCCAAAAACTCAAAAGCTTCTAGATATGCTTGAAGATGATGATGATGTTCAAAATGTTTATCATAATGCTGAGTATCCAGAAGAATTTGAAGGATAATTAAATTTATTGGTTTATGAATAGCATTTTCTAAATGTGTGTATAGAAAACACATATTTAGGAGGTGCTATTTTTATTTTGCAATATTATAAAATAAATTCAATCTATATATTAGAAAAAATAATATTTTATGAGTTCAATTAATATAAATTATAGTGAATGTTATTATTTAAAATGAAATTTTTAGAATATTATAAAAATTTGAAGGAATTTATATATATCTGTTGAATATAGTAAGTAAATACCATTCATAAAGAAATTTTACAATAAGAAATCTAATATGGGAGGGACTATATATGGATTGGAAAATGGTAATAAAGACTAGAGTTGAAGAATATAATCGTAAAAAACATAGGATATCAACTGCATTAAATAATATGATTGAAGAATTAAGAAACGAAATAGGAGTAGCTGCTATAGTTATAGAAGAAGAACGTTTAGGAAAAATGTACTGGAGAGTAAGAATAAATGGAAAAGAAGAATGTATTTCATACGATGAAGTAAAATTAAATATGTTTGTACCTGTTTTAAATCCTAAAGAAGAAAATGAAAAAGTTTCTTTAGAGGAAGTATTAGAAAAAATATTGTTAGAAAAATTTAAATGGAATTAAAAGAAAACGTATTCACTAGATAAGGAGTTGATTAATCAACTCCTTATTAACTTTTATTTAAGAAAAACTATAATTTATTTAAAAAATACATAAAAATAATATAATAACTTTGTCATATATATAACAAATGGAAAAAGTATAATAATAATCTATGAAAATGTCGAAAAATATGATAAACTTTTTAAGTGAGTTTAAAACCCAATAAATTTAAACATAGAAGGGAATTCTTATGGTGGAAATTAGTACATTAGGAGCACTAATAGGACTATGCATTGCAATATGTTTAATATTTAAAAAAGTTAATCCTGTTTATGCAATGATAGGTGGAGCTTTCATAGGTGGAATTGTTGGGGGAGCTACAATTCCTCAAACTGTTAGTATTTTAGTTTCTGGGGCTCAAAGTATTGTACCAGCAGTTTTAAGGGTATTAACTGTAGGCGTATTTGCAGGAGTATTAATAGAAACTGGAGCAGCAGATAAAATTGCGGAAACAATAACACAAAAATTAGGAGAAGATAAGGCACTAATGGCAATTATTCTTTCATCTTGTATCATTTGTGCTGTTGGGGTAATAATACCAGTTACTATAATTACTGTAGCACCTATTGCATTAATAATAGCAAAAAAAGCAGACTTATCTAAAGGATCTATCCTTATAGCAATGCTTGGAGGAGGAAAATCTGGCAATATAATGTCACCAAATCCCAATGCAATAGCTGTATGTGATGGATTCAAAATTGACTTATCAATGTCTATGTTTGCTGGAATAATACCAGCAATATTTGGGGTAATAATTACATACATAATAGCTAAAAAAATGGCTCACAAAGGAGATAAAATTGTAGGTGAATGTATAATAAGAAAACATAAAAATTTACCTAGTTTCAAGAATGCTATGATGGGTCCTATATTTGTAGTAGCTATATTGATATTGAATTCTTTACTTAAATTAAATTTAGATCCTATGATAATTCTACCATTAGGTGGACTTGTAGCTGTTATTGCCATGGGAGAATTTAAAAATTTTAAAAAGTATATGGCAAGTGGACTTATGAAAATGCAGAGTGCAGCAATATTATTATTAGGTACAGGAAGTATTGCAGGTATAATTTCAAAGTCAGCTTTAAGTGAAGATGTAATTCATGCAATTAATTATTTGGGGATTTCTGGAGTATTACTAGCATCTATATCTGGTATACTCATGGGGGGAGCAACTGCGTCTATAACAGGAGGATCAGTTGTCACAAGTTCAGTATTTAATACATCTATATTAAATATGGGTGTAAATCCAGTGGCTGCAGCAGAAATGGTACATACAGGAGTATCAGTAATAGATGATTTGCCACATGGTAATTTATTTCATATTAGTGCAGAAAGCGTATCATTAAACATTAAACAAAGAGCGAAGTTAATTCCGTATGAAATTTTAATTGGACTCGGAATGAATTTTGTAGCAACAATTTTTTATGGATTTATTATTCATTAAATTTAAAATGACCTTTTAATAAGGTTATTTTTTATTTTATATATAATATTAAAAATATATTAATAAATTATGAAAAAGCTTTTTTGATTATTGACCAAGAAAAGTCTAAGTGATAGTATTTAAAATACTTGATAAATAAAAAATAACTATATTTTTTATGCCATTATGAACATAGTTCTTAAAAATAAAAGGAGATGAAAGCAAATGAGGAAATTACTTAATCTTTCAAAGAAATATAAAAGGTCTATTATTTTTATATTCTTTCTAGTGTTTTGTCAATCTATGAGTGATTTATATTTACCTAATTTAATGTCACATATTGTAGATAAGGGAGTAGTTAGAGGAGATACAAATTATATTTTAAAAATAGGGATGTGTATGCTTTTGGTGGCAGCTTTAGGAATGTTATGCACTATAGGGGCAAGTTTTATTTCATCTAAAGTTGCAACGGCTTTTGGGGCTGATCTTAGATATAAAGTTTTTACAAAGGTTGAAAACTTTTCATTACACCAGTTCAACACAATAGGGACAGCATCATTAATAACAAGAACTACTAATGATATAAATCAGATACAACAAGTCCTTATTATAATGTTTCGTATGATGATATCAGCTCCACTTATGCTTATAGGTGGTATAATAATGGCTATGTCAAAAGATTTAAAATTAACATCAATACTACTTGCAGTTACTCCTATTCTAGCTTTTTGTATATTTTTAATAACTAGAAAAGCTATACCATTATTTAAAGTAATGCAATTAAAAGTAGATAAGTTAAATCTAGTTTTAAGAGAAAATCTTAGTGGAGTTAGAGTAATTCGTGCTTTTAATAAAATGGATGTAGAAAAGAAAAGATTTAATGAGTCTAATTTTGATCTTACCAATACTGCTATAAAAGTTAATAAAATAATGGCAGGACTTATGCCAGCTATGATGTTAATTTTTAATCTTACTACAGTAGCAATTTTATGGTTTGGAGCTAAAAGAATTGATGCTAGCCACATGCAAGTAGGAGATCTTATGGCATTTATTCAATATGTAATGCAAATAATGTTTTCATTAATAATGGTTTCTATGATGTTTGTTATGTTGCCACGTGCATCAGCATCTGCTACAAGAATAAATGAAGTTTTAGAAATAGAAACTAAAGATTATATAAAAAATATATCCAATGAAAATAACCATAGTTCAGATTCAGTTGAGTTTAAAAATGTGTCCTTCAGTTATCCAGGTTCAGAAGAATCTATCCTTAAAGATATATCATTTAAGGCAAATAAAGGAGAGATAACTGCTATTATAGGGAGTACAGGCTCAGGTAAATCAACTTTAATGGAGCTTATTCCAAAGTTTCATACAGTTACAAGTGGAGAAATTTTAATAAATGGCATTAATGTTAATTCTATTGAGAACAAAGTACTTAGAGATAAGATAGGATTTGTTCCTCAAAAGGCAGTATTATTTACAGGAAGTATAATGGATAATATAAGATACGGAAAAGAAGATGCATCAGAAGAAGAAGTTAAGTATGCATGTAAAATAGCTGAAGCATCGGAATTTATATCAAATATGAAAGATGGATATAATTCAATAATATCACAAGGCGGCACCAATATATCAGGAGGGCAAAAACAACGTATTTCTATTGCTCGTGCATTAGTTAGAAAACCAGAAATATATATATTTGATGATAGCTTTTCAGCATTAGATTTTAAAACTGATGCGAAACTTCGTAATTCTTTAAAAGATGAAACTAAGGATTCTATTGTAATAATTGTAGCTCAAAGAGTTAGTACGATTATGGATGCAGATAGAATTATAGTTTTAGATGAAGGAGAAATTAAAGGAATAGGAACACATAGAGAATTATTAGAAAGTTGCTCAGTTTATAAGGAAATTGTATTATCACAGTTTTCAGGGGAGGAGATAGCATGAGTAAACAAGGAATGAGACATGGTGGAGGATCCCCTATGGGAGCAGGAGCTGTAGCAGAAAAGCCTAAAAACTTTAAAAAGACATTAAAAAGAGTTATGGAATATCTAAATCCGTATAAATTTAGAATAATGATTATATTTTTAATGGCAATTTTGAGTACTGTATTTACTATCGTTAGTCCTAAAATAATAGGAAAAATAACGAATAAAATATTTGAAGGGTTAATGCTTAAATTTAAAGGAGTACCGGATGCTTCAATAAATTTTGAATATATATTAAAATTTATAATTCTTCTAATAGGGTTATATATAATAAGTTCCACATTTTCATACATTCAGCAATATATAATGGCAGGAGTTGCTCAAAGTACAGTTAGAAAAATGCGTAGTGATGTTGATGAAAAATTAGCCTTATTACCTATAAAGTTTTATGATAGTCATACAAATGGAGAAATTTTAAGTAGAGTTACTAATGATATTGATAATATAAGTACAACCCTTCAGCAAAGCATAACTCAGCTTATTACAGCGATAGTTACGATAGTGGGTATAATTGTTATGATGCTTACTATAAGTCCTATTATGACGCTTATGACATTTTTAATACTTCCTATATCAATTATAGCTACAAAACCTATTATAAAGCGTTCTCAAAAATTCTTTTCAAATCAACAAAAGTATTTAGGTGAACTAAATGGACATGTTGAAGAAATGTATACAGGACATAAAGTAATAAAGGTATTCTCACGTGAAGAAAAATCAATAGAAGAATTTGATAAAATAAATAAAAAGCTTTATGATGCGGGATGGAAAGCACAATTTATATCAGGGATTATAATGCCAATTATGAGTTTTGTAAGTAATATAGGATATGTAGGAATTTGTGTGGTTGGAGGAATGTTTGTAACTAAAGGAAGGATAAATATAGGTGATATTCAGGCATTTATACAGTATTCAAAACAATTTACTCAACCAATAAATCAAACTGCTAACATAGTAAATATACTTCAATCAACTATAGCCTCAGCAGAGCGTGTTTTTGAGTTGCTAGACGAAGTAGAAGAAATAAAGGATAGCGAAAATGCAAAAACAATAGAAAATCCTAAGGGATATGTAAAATTTGAAAATGTTGATTTTGGATATAAAGAAGGAATAAATCTTATTACAAATATGAATATTGATGTTAAAAAAGGAGAAACAATCGCAATAGTTGGTCCTACAGGTGCAGGAAAGACTACTTTAATAAATCTTCTTATGAGATTTTATGAAATCAATAATGGAAGTATAACCATAGATGGAGAAGATATTAGAAATTTAAAAAGAGAAAATTTAAGAAGTATATTTGGAATGGTGCTTCAAGATACATGGTTATTTAATGGAACTATAAGAGAGAATATAGCGTATGGCTGTGAAGGTGCTACTGAAGAAGAAATTATAAATGCAGCTAAGGCAGCTCAGGCTGATCACTTTATAAGAACTCTTGAGCATGGATATGATACTGTTTTAAATGAAGAGGCTTCTAATATTTCACAAGGACAAAAACAATTATTGACTATTGCGAGAGCAATTCTTGTGAATCCATCTATATTGATACTAGATGAAGCTACAAGTAGTGTTGATACTAGAACTGAAGCATATATACAAAAGGCTATGGATTATATAATGAAAGGCAGAACTAGCTTTGTAATTGCTCATAGATTATCAACTATTAAAAATGCAGATTTAATTTTAGTTATGAATAATGGAACTGTTATAGAACAAGGAAATCATCATGAGCTTATGAGTAAAAATGGATTTTATACAGAGCTTTATAATAGCCAGTTTAGTGGTGGATGTTTAGACAAAAAAGCAATTTTAAAAATAAAATAAAGAAAACAAAAAGGCTTAAATTGTATTTAGCCTTTTTGTTTTATATTATTTAGTTTTCATAGTATTTGATTGTGTAGATGTGTTTTGTTGTGCACTTGCAGCTTGTGGTTGTTGAGTTTGAGCTTGACTTTGAGAACCTACAACACCTTTTATGCTAGTTAAAACATTCGGAATTTTATCCATCATATCTTTAACATTCATGTTGCTTTTTTGAGCTACAGGCAGCATAGATACGCAGTCTTTTTCTATAACAACAACAGCATCAGTAGCAATTTTAGCTCCTAGTCCTACACCTTCAGCAGGACAACTATTTGAAGATGCTGCTTTATCTTTAGGAGAATTGTTACCACTTCCATATCCCAAAGATACAGAGACGATAGGAACTAGAGTCTTATCCTGTACTGTTATTGGAGCTCCCATCATACTTTCGGTTTTAACATAATCTTCAACCTTGTTAAATACAGTGTTCATATTATCTGAAAAATTATTATTTAATTGCATATAAAGTCCTCCTTGATATATTAAAGTAAGAATATATTATAAAATAATAAACTTCTACATTTATTATTTATTAGCATAGGAAATATTTTTTGAAGAAGGATGAAACTTAGATTTCACTATTTGGATTAATAAATAAAGCATATTTATTTCAATAATTCCTGTAGTATCAAAATAAGTTGTATCTGTAGTAAAATCAGGATAATTTGATATATTATTTTTAAAAGAATTAATTGGAATAGTATTTATAATTCCACAAATGAAGCCTGTTATAGATGGATCAGAAAATCCATAATGAGTTTCAACATTTATACGATTTAATTTGAAATTTTTTATAAAATTAAGGGCATTGCCATTAGAATATTTTTTTATTGTTAAGGGATTAGATTTAAACAATTTTTTAAAAAAATATATATTTAAAATTATAATAGAGTTTTCATTGAAATAAATCTTTCCTTGGAAAAAAGGATAAAGCCAAGAAAATATCAAATTTAAATTTGGAAGGTCTGTAGAGTTTGCATTTAAGTATATTTTAATAGGAATTAGCGATAATAATATAATTACTAATAATATAATCAATAAAATAATACCAAATAAGTACATATAAACATCTCCTAAAGTAAGTCTATATTACTAGTATGGTATTTTTAATTTAAATTATTAAATTAAAATATGTTAAAAATAAAATAAACTAGAAACAAAATGTTTCTAGTTTATTTTATTTTTATGTTATTAAAAAAGCATGTGAGCTATTATTGTAATAATAGGAAGAGTTATGATAGTTCTCTCTAAAAATATTATAAACAATTCTTTGAAATTAACAGGTATTTTTGATCCTATTAAAAGACCTCCTACTTCAGACATATATATAAGTTGAGTTACTGATACTGCAGCTATTACAAAACGAGTAAGATCACTTTTTATAGCACCAGCAGCTATAACTGAGGGCAAGAACATATCTGCAAATCCTACAACTAGCGTAGAAGATGCTGCCTTTGCTTCAGGAATATGAAGTAGTTTTAAAAATGGTATAAATGGAGTTCCAAGCCATTGAAAAATATTAGTATATGTAGCGATTACTAATGCTAAAGTTCCAAGTGCCATAACAACAGGAGTAACACCAAGCCACATATCAAATACATTTTTAAATCCATCGCTAAAGAATTTTTTTATATCGTTATTTTTATCAGCTTTTTCAGTAGCTTGTTTAAGTCCCCAGGTAAAGGATGAGTAGCCACTTGGTATAATCTCACTTATAGCAGACTTTTTATCATTAAAATAAGTATCAGGTTTTTTTGAAAGCGGTGGTATTCTAGGAGTAAGTAAGGCAGCTACAATACCTGCAAAAGTTACTGTTAAATAAAATGGTAAAAACATATTTTGAAGACCAACTTGAGATAAAACAACTAGTGAGAAAGTTATAGATACAGCCGAGAAAGAAGTACCTATAATAGAAGCTTCTCTTGCTGTATAAAATCCATCTTCATATTGTTTACTAGTAAGTAATACACCGATAGTACCATCTCCAAGCCAAGATGCTATACAGTCAACTGATGAACGACCGGGTAAGTTAAATAATGGTCTCATTACTTTAGTTAAGAGTGTACCGAAAAATTCAAGTAGCCCAAAGTCTAATATTAATGGTAGAAACAATCCAGCAAATAAAAATACTGCAAATAGTACAGAAAGCAGACTATTTAATAAAAGGCCGCCAGTGTCATCAGAATAAATCATAGAACTTCCAAATTTAAAGTAAGTAAAAACTACAAAAATTCCTCCAAGTATTCTTATTAAGAACCAAATTATACTTATGTTGAAAAGTTTATTTAAATATTCATTTTTTATTATAAAATTAGGTTTAAATAATTTTGTTATAAAAGTTATAATAAGTGATATTATTATAACCACCGTATTTATTAAGGGTAAATAATTTTTAAGAAGTCCTTGTAATAATTTTGAAAAATATGCTACAGGTATAGTCATATCTCCGTTTATTTTTAACGGTGTCATAAACAATAAAACTCCTATTATAGATGGTATTAAAAATTTAATATAAGATTTTAATAAATTATTATTTCTTGATTTATCTTTAGTAAATTCAGACATAATATCCTCCTTGAAGTAAATAAAAATAAAAAAGTTGAAAACATAAGAAATCAACTTATAAAATTTGATTCATATTTATGCATTTATATTTATAATAATACAAAACAATAGGATTTACAATAGATTATACATAGAAAATTTATTAAAAATACATGAAACATAAGTAATGCAAGGAAATAGTATATAGTAAATGGAAAAGGGTGATATATATTATGTCATCTAATAATAAGTATTCGAATATATCTAAAGAATTATTAAGAAGAGCCCTGAGACTAGATGAATTAGGATCACAAATATTTTTGCTTGGTAAAGGAATTTCTACATTTACAAAAAATGAAGAGATAAAGTTGATAGCAGTACTTATAATTTTAACAGGAGGATCCCTATTAACGTTATCGACTATACTAGAATTTATACAAAATTATATGAGTAAGTATCCTCTTCCAAAAGAACTAAATTATAGAAGGCTTTTAGGCAGTGTTATTGGATTAATTGGAGGAATGATTTCTGCTAAAGCTATATTTGATATATATGATTTACATTTACCAAAAGAAGATGTAGAAGATACATCAATTGATTAAAGAAAATTTGTAACAAGGTACAGGTTTCAATTAAAATTCATAGTATATTATGTATATTAAATTTTAGGAGGGAAAAATTTAATGGCATATATAAGAAATTATATGGATCCATATAATAATAATCAAGAAAAGTTAAAAGAAGCACTGTCTCTTATAAAAAGTTCTGTATCTGGAGAAAAAGAAGATGAAATGTTCTACGATTACTTAATTACCTTGGCTCCTAATGATAAACAAAAGGACATCATTATTACTATAAGAAATGATGAACGAAAGCATAATAAAATGTTTAAAAATATTTATAAAGATATAACAGGAAAAGATGTTGTAATTGAAAAGGAAGAAAAATTTGTTGAGCCTAAATCTTATATAAAAGGAATAGAAAAAGCTTTATTTGGAGAGCTAAGTGCTGTGGAAAAGTATAGAAAGATAATGGCAGCACTTCCATACACTATGTATAGAGATATGTTATTTGAAATAATCACAGATGAAATAAAACATGCCGTAAAGTATAATTACATTCTTTATTTAAATTGTTGCAAGGCTAAGGAAAAAAATATTATATGCAAAGATGAAAAAAAATCTAAAAAGAAAAGAGAAGAAAGAAATAGAGAATTAAAGAAAAAAATAAATGAATTGGGAGAGAATGTTGCAGTGACTAGTAATAATATGGTCATTCGTGCAAAACAAAAAATTAAGGAAGAAAGAGTAGTTGAAGATATAATAGTACCTGGTCTTGTTTTGGGAATAAGAAATAGCTATATTGGAATTAATAAAGAAAAACAAAGTAAACTCAAAATGGATATGAAACAAGAATTACTAGTAAGTTATGTTGGAGAAGTTGTTGGAAATGTAATGGATAAAGTAAGAGAAAAAGTTGATTTAGATAAATTTGTTGAAGAATATATATTGCCGCAATTAACTAAAGAGGTTTAATTTTAAATCAGACTACATTTTGTATGTGGTCTGATTTTTCTTTGAGTTTTATGGAAAAATGTGAATAAATTTTGTATACTTGGCAAGAATGTCCTAATAAGGAAGGTGAGATATATGACGAATAAAAAAATTTTTATAACTATAAGTAGTGTTTTGATAGTTGTTACCTTAGTATTAGGATATTATATAGGAAAGAATGCGCAAGATAAAAGAATAGGATTATACAATAATAAAGGAAGAAAAATAGTTACAAATGTTGCTGAAAGAAATAAGGAAAATGAAGAAAACTTAAAGAAAACAGTCAAGGATAATTCAGAGATATTATTTGAAGTATATGTAAATAAAAATAATAAAATAATGGTTGAAAGAAGTAGAAGTGCAAAAGATGAACGTATTCAAGGAAAAACAGTAGCTGATATAAAAGATAAATACAACAAATTAGGATATAAATTGAGAAATATTGAGGATGATAGAATAGAACTAGTTAGAACTTGTACTAAATATAAACCTGGTAGATATGTTCTTTTATCTGAAAACAATGAGATAGTAATAGGTAAAACTAATTCTGATGGAAGTGTGTTTGATAATAATGGAAATATTATAGATAAAGAAGGTACAGGGGCTAATATCAATACATTAAAAGAACAAGATATAGTTAAAATCGTAAAAGGTGATAATTGTATGCAGTTTGATAGTATAGAACAATTAAATGATGGTATAATGAATTTTGATATAAAATATGAAATACCTGAATAAGGATTTCATATTTTATTTTGTGCTTTAATACTAGAATTCTTGATAATTTAAAGGTAAAATGTTAAAGTATTATATATTGTATTTATATGGTGTTTACACGTAATTTTTAGGGGGTAGTATTTTGTTTGAATATATAAAAGGAACTTATATGGGTTTAAATAAAGATTATATAATAGTAGAAAGCAATAACATAGGATATAAGATATATACCTCTGGAAATACTATGGCAAATATGCCTAATATAAATGAAAAAGTAAAAATTTATATAGAGCAAATAGTAAGAGAAGATTTTATAGGTATTTATGGATTTTTAAGAGAAGATGAAAGAGCTATGTTTAATTTATTATTAACTATAAGCGGAGTTGGAGCTAAGGCTGCCCTATCATTACTTTCAATTAGTAATGTATCAAATTTAAAAGTATCTATTATGCAGGAAGATTATAAAATGCTTACAAGAGCTCCTGGAATAGGTAAAAAAATTGCTCAAAGAATAACTTTAGAACTTAAAGATAAAATAGAGAAAATTTATGAAGAAGATGTAGAAAATGTAAAAGATATAAGTGAAACATCAATAGATGCAGGTAGAAAATATGATGAAGCAACAGAAGCTTTAGTTGCATTAGGATTTACTCAAAAAGAAGCTGAGAAAGCACTTAAAAATATTGATATTAATAAAACAATTGAACAAATAATAAAAGATAGTTTAAGATATTTAATGAGCTAGGGGGAATAAATATGGAGGAGAGAATGATTTCTGCTTCTTACAAGAAGGAAGATTTTGATGTAGAACATTCATTAAGACCAGAAAAACTTAGCGAATACATAGGACAAGACAAAGTTAAAGAAAAATTAAGCATTTTTACAAAAGCAGCAAAAATGAGAAAAGAAGCACTGGACCATGTACTTTTATATGGTCCTCCTGGACTTGGAAAGACAACTCTAGCAAATATAATAGCACGTGAAATGGGAGGAACTTTAAAGGTTACATCAGGGCCAGCTATTGAAAGACCTGGTGATATGGCTGCTATATTAACATCATTAAACGATTACGATGTGCTTTTTATAGATGAAATACATAGACTTAATAGAACTGTAGAGGAAATAATGTATCCAGCTATGGAGGATAACGTTCTTGATATTGTAATAGGAAAAGGTGCTGCTGCAAAATCAATAAGACTTGATTTGCCTAAATTTACTTTAATAGGTGCTACAACAAGGGTGGGGCTTTTAACTTCTCCTCTAAGAGATAGATTTGGTGTTTTAAGTGCCATGGAATTTTATAACGAGGATGAATTAAAAGAGATAATTTTGAGATCTTCAAAAATTTTGGGAGTAGTAACCACTGAAGATGCAGCTTTTGAAATTGCAAGAAGGTCAAGAGGAACACCTAGAATAGCGAATAGACTTTTAAAAAGAGTGAGAGACTATTGTGATGTTAAAGGTGACGGTGTTATTGATATTAACATTTCAAAAAATGCTCTAAATCTTTTAGAAATAGATGAGGAGGGATTTGATAGAATAGATAATAAAATTTTAGAAGCTATAATAGATAATTTTAAAGGTGGACCAGTAGGACTTGAGACACTAGCTTATTTTATAGGAGAGGAATTAGATACTATACAAGATGTATATGAACCATATCTTCTTCAAAAAGGATTTATAGTTAGAATGCCAAGAGGAAGAAAAGCGACGGAAAAAGCATATAGGCATTTAAAAAGAGAGTTTAAAGAGCAAACTAAGTTAACGTAAGAGGAGTGACAATTGTGAAAGTTAAAGACTTTGATTTTTATTTACCACAGGAGTTAATTGCACAACATCCTATGGAAAAAAGAGATGAATCTAGATTAATGGTGGTAGATAGAAAAAGTGGACAGATAGAACACAAAATTTTTAAAGATATACTAGGATATTTAAATGAAGGAGATTGCTTAGTATTAAATAATACAAGGGTTCTTCCAGCAAGACTTATAGGAGAGAAAGAAAATACTGGTGGTAAGATAGAATTTTTGCTTTTAAAAAGAATAGAAGGAGATACTTGGGAAACTTTAGTTAAACCAGGTAAAAAAGCTAAAATAGGTGCTAGATTTGTATTTGGTTCTGGAGAATTAAAAGCAGAAGTTAGAGCTATGGGTGAAGATGGAAGTAGAATAATTGAATTTGAATATGAAGGAATATTTGAAGAGGTACTAGATAAACTTGGACAAATGCCACTGCCTCCATATATAACAGAAAGACTAGAAGATAGGGAAAGATATCAAACAGTGTATTCAAAAGAAAAAGGTTCTGCAGCAGCTCCAACTGCTGGACTTCATTTTACAGAAGAACTTTTAGAAGAAATAAAAGAAAAAGGAATAAAAATTGTTTTTGTAACGTTACATGTAGGACTTGGTACATTCAGACCTGTTAAAGTAGAAGATATTGAAAAGCACCATATGCACTCTGAATACTATACAATGTCAAAGGAAACAGCAGAAATTATAAATAATACAAAAGAAAATGGTGGAAAGATAATTGCAGTAGGTACTACATCCTGTAGAACACTTGAAACTATAGGAGATGAATGCGGAAAAGTTAGAGAAACTTCAGGATGGACTGACATTTTCATGTATCCTGGATATAAATTTAAAGTAGTTGACAGATTAATTACTAATTTTCATTTACCACAATCAACACTTCTTATGCTTGTAAGTGCCTTTTCAACTAGAGAAAATATAATGAATGCATATAAAGAAGCAGTAGAAAATAAATATAGATTTTTTAGTTTCGGAGATGCTATGTTTTTAAAATAAAATGCTGAAATATTAAGATATAGATAAATTGGGAGGAGAAAACAAAGTGTTCAAATTACATAAAAAGGACGGAAATGCTAGAAGAGGAGAATTTATAACACCTCATGGAGTAATACAAACTCCAGTGTTTATGAATGTAGGCACACTCGCTGCAATTAAAGGAGCAGTATCTACTATGGATTTAAAAGATATAAGATGTCAAGTAGAATTGTCTAACACATACCATCTTCATTTAAGACCGGGTGATAAGGTTATAAAAAAGTTAGGTGGACTTCATAAATTTATGAACTGGGATAGACCAATACTTACAGATTCAGGCGGATTTCAAGTTTTTTCATTAGCAAAAATGCGAAAAATTAAAGAAGAAGGAGTATATTTTAGATCTCATATAGATGGTAGAAAAATATTTATGGGACCTGAAGAAAGTATGCAAATTCAAAGTAACCTTGCTTCCACTATTGCTATGGCATTTGATGAATGTGTAGAAAATCCATCTCCCAGAGATTATGTAGAAAAATCTGTAGAAAGAACTACAAGATGGCTTGAAAGATGTAAAAAAGAGATGGACAGATTAAATTCATTAGATGATACAATAAATAAAAAACAGATGTTATTTGGAATAAATCAAGGCGGAGTTTATGATGATATAAGGATAGCTCATGCAAAAGAAATTTCTAAATTGGACTTAGATGGATATGCAATAGGTGGTCTTGCAGTTGGTGAGACTCACGATGAAATGTATAGAGTTATAGAATCTGTAGAACCTTATCTTCCAGAAAATAAACCAAGATATTTAATGGGAGTAGGTATTCCAAGCAATATATTAGAAGCAGTTTCAAGAGGAGTAGATTTCTTTGATTGTGTACTTCCAGCCAGAAATGGAAGACATGGACATGTATTTACTAAGTATGGTAAAATAAACTTACTAAATGCTAAATTTGAATTAGATGATAAGCCTATTGATGAAGGATGCGATTGTCCAGCTTGTAGGCATTATTCAAGAGCATATATAAGGCATTTGTTCAAAGCTAAAGAGATGCTTGCTATGCGTCTTTGTGTATTACATAATTTATATTTCTATAATAAACTTATGGAAGATATAAGAGATGCAATAGATGGTGGATATTTTAATGATTTCAAAGAACAAAAATTAGAAGAATGGGGAGGAAGAGCTTAAACTCTAACCTCTATATTTAATAATATTAAGTTTGTAACAAAAGAGGAGGTGAAAATATGCAAAAATCACTTATGTCTGTTGTAATACCTTTTATTTTTATGATAGCTATATTTTATGGGGTTGTTTTGATTCCAGAAAAAAAGAGAAAAGCAAAATACAAGTCTATGTTAGACAATTTAAAAGTAAATGATGATATTATAACTAGAGGTGGAATTATAGGAAAAATCGAAAGAATTCATGAAGATTTCTTTATAATTTCAACAGGTCCAGATAAGGTTAGATTAAAGTTGACCAAAAATGGAGTTGGAATAGTTGTAGATAAGGAAGAAGAAAACAAATAATACAAAGTAATAAAACACCTCCTATAGACATAAATATTAGTTAAATAGGAGGTGTTTTAAGTGGAAAATAGGGGTAATGCGGTTTGTGTTGGACAAGGAGTTTTAAGAGGATTTTTTTTAACACTAACAATGTTAATAATTTATTCCATTGTAACATACTTTACTAAATTTAATTCTAAAGTAGATTCTGTATTTTTTGTAGTTGTAACAGCGTTAAGTGTTATGTATGGTACTTTATATGCTGTGAAAAAAATAAAGAAAAAGGGTTGGATAACTGGACTATTAGTTTCTATATTTTATATTCTCATAGTATTTTTAGTATCTGCTATAAATGGTAGAGGATTCACGATATCAAGTCTTGGAATATTAAGAATGTTTCTGGCTATTTTTGTAGGAACTTTATCAGGGATGCTCGGAGTAAATATGTAAATTGCCTTTATTTAATAAGTAAACTATGATATAATCTTACAGGATAATTTTATAATGGGAATGGAGGAAGTGCTATGAAACATATTAAGACAGTAAACAAAAAAAACATAAAAGAAAGTTTAAATAGACCAGGATGCAAAGAATGTGCTAACTCATGTCAATCAGCATGTAAAACATCTTGTACAGTTGCTAATTTAGCTTGTGAAAACTAATAAAAACTAGCATTAACTAAGCAGTAACTAAGGTTACTGCTTTATGTTTATATAAGGAGGAAAAAAAATTGGCTTTAATTCATAAATTTATTCAAGATGGACAATATTTTGTTTTAGATGTAAATACAGGTGCTGTACATATAGTGGACGAGCTAGTTTATGATTTATTAGATGATGAATCTTTAAAATCACAAGAAGAGCTTATAAAAGAATTTGGAAATAAGTATTCAGAAGGAGAAATAAAAGAAGTCTATTCTGAAATATTAGAACTTAAAAAAGAAGGATACTTATATTCAGAAGATAGCTATGAGGAAATTGCAAAAAATAGTATGAAATCTAAGGACTTTATAAAAGCACTATGCCTTAATGTAACACACGATTGTAACTTGAGATGTAAATATTGCTTTGCTGATGAAGGAAAATATCATGGTGCAAGAAAAGTTATGTCGCCTGAGGTTGGAAAGAAAGCCATAGACTTTGTAGTAGCTCATAGTGGCCCAAGAAAAAACATAGAGGTTGACCTATTTGGCGGAGAGCCTTTAATTGCTATAAAAGAAATAAAAGAAATAATAGCCTATGCTAGAGAACAAGAAAAGATACATAATAAAGTTATAAGATTTACAATGACAACTAATGCTCTTTTATTAAATGATGAAATAATGGAATATATGGATAAAGAAATGGGAAATATAGTATTGAGCATAGATGGAAGAAAGGAAGTTAATGATAATACTAGAATTAGAGTAAATGGAAGTGGAACATATGACTCTATACTTCCAAAGATAAAAGAAATGGTAGACAAAAGAGATAAGTCTAAACAATATTATGTAAGAGGAACATTTACAAGAGATAATACTGACTTTTACTATGATGTAAAACATTTAGCAGATTTAGGATTCAAAGAGGTATCAGTTGAACCAGTTGTGCTTCCAGATGAACATGAACTTTCTCTAAGGGAAGAAGATCTACCTACAATATTTGAAAATTATGATTTATTATATAAAGATATGCTTAAAAGATATGAAGAAGGTAGAGAGTTTAAATTTTATCACTTTAATATAGATCTTCAAGGAGGTCCATGTGTATATAAAAGAATTTCTGGATGTGGTGCAGGTCACGAATATATAGCTGTAACTCCAGATGGAGATATATATCCATGTCATCAATTTGTTGGAAATAAAGATTTTAAAATAGGAACAATTTATGATGAAGATGAAAAGTTAAATTTTGATATTGCAAAAAAATTTAAAGAAGCTCATATTTATAATAAACCAAAATGTAGGGATTGTTGGGCTAAATTTTATTGTAGTGGTGGATGCCAAGCAAATAATTACAATTTTAATGGAGATATACATAAACCATACGAAATTGGATGTAAAATGCAAAAGAAAAGGATAGAATGTGCTATTGCACTAAAAGCAACTAAAATGGATAAATAGTTGATAAATTACCTGTTATTGACTATAATATTTAAAAGTAATATAATAATGTATTATGCGTGAAAAAGATGCTTTCAAAGGGGGATAAACATGAGAAACGGAAGAAACGCGAAATCCCAAAAAAACAAAAGCATAGCACTTTTTATTTTAGTGGTAATTGCCATAGGAATATTAGCATATGGCGGTTTTTTTGGAATAAAAAACATCTTTGGCTACAGAGTAAAACCATTTAGCGAGTCTATAAATAAGGGACTAGATCTTCAAGGTGGTATATCTGTATTAGAAGAAGTCAAAGGTAACAATGTTAGTAATGAAACCATAGAAAGAACTATAGAATTACTTTCTATGAGAGTTAACCCAGAAGGGGTTAAGGAAACTTCTGTTCAAAGGGAAGGAAAAAACAGAATTAGAATTGAAATTCCAGGAGAGTTTGATTCTAAAAAAGTACTAGAAAGCATAGGTAAAACTGGTAAACTTGAATTCAAAGGGCCAGATAATAAGGTCATTTTAACAGGAGCAGATGTTAAAGATGCTACAGCATATTATGATGACATGCAAAAACCTACAATAGGACTTGAACTTAAACCCGATGGATCTAAGAAGTTTGCAGAAGCAACTCAAAAATTCTTAGGAAAAAAAATAACAATCTATATGGATGGTGAAGTTCTAACTAGTCCTAATGTTCAATCAGTAATTACTGGAGGGAAAGCCACAATTACTGGAAGTGCTACTTTAGAAGAAGCAAAGCATCAAGCAAGTGTAATAAAATCAGGAGCTCTTCCTGTAAGTTTAGAAGCAGTTGAATTTAAAACTGTAGGTGCAACACTAGGTGCTAATGCATTACCTTTAAGCATGAAAGCAGGTGCAATTGGTATAGGATTAATATTAATCTTTATGCTTTTATACTATAAAGGACCAGGAGTTATGGCAGATATTGCTTTAATATTCTATGTATTAATTGTACTTGGAACATTTGTTGCAGTTAAAGCTACATTAACTTTATCAGGGATTGCAGGTTTCCTACTTACTGTTGGTATGGCAGTAGATGCCAATGTTCTTATATTCGAAAGAATAAAAGAAGAATTAAAGCTTGGAAAAAGTTTAAAAGTAGCAGTAGATGCTGGATTTAATAGAGCACTATCATCTATCCTAGATTCTAACATAACAACAATTATAGCAGGTATTGTACTTTATTATTTAGGATCAGGTGCTGTTAAAGGATTTGCCCTTACTCTTATGATAGGTATAGTATTGAGTATATTTACCGCTCTTACAGTAACAAGAATGTTAATAAAATTAGGTATGAATATGGGATTATTAAGCAAAGCTTCCCATTTTGGCGTTAAAAGGGGGTAAGGTAAATGCTTAAAATTATAGAGAAAACTAAAATATGGTTTGCTATATCCTTAACAGTAATAATACTTGGTATGGTTTGTTTAGGAGTAAAGGGATTAAATTATGGTATTGATTTTAAAGGTGGTACTATAGTTACTATAGAAATGGGAAAAAACTTTAATCAAAAGACTAAAGAAGAAGCAGATAAGATAATTAAAAAATATGATCCTACAGCTTCAAGTTACATAGCTAATGAAACACAGTTAGAAATAAAAAGTAATAATTTAGAAAGCAATTCTATAAACAAAATGTTTGGAGAGTTAAAAACTAAGTATAAATTGAAAGATAATGCATTAGTATCTCAAAATAAAGTAGGACCTTCAGTAGGTAATGAACTTAAAAAGAAGGCAGCTGGGGCATTGGTAATTGCAACAATTGCAATGCTTATATATATAGGATTTAGATTTGAAATTAAATTTGGTATAGCAGCAATACTAGCATTAGTCCACGACATATTAATAACTTTAGGAGTTTATGGATTCACTCAAATACCAGTAAATTCTCCATTTATAGCAGCTATGCTTACCATAGTCGGATATTCTATCAATGATACTATAGTTATTTTTGATAGAATAAGAGAAAACAGAAGAAAATTAAGAGGAAGAGATATAGTTGAAATTGTAGATATGAGTATTACTCAAACTATGTCAAGATCCGTAAATACAGTCCTTACAACATTATTTACAATAGTTTCAGTTTATATATTTGTACCTTCTGTTAGAGACTTCACATTCCCACTAATAATTGGAATAGTCTGTGGAGCATATTCTTCAATATTTATAGCAAGTCCAATTTGGGTATTACTAAGAAAATTTGGAAGTAAAAAAGAAGAATAATATAAATCATAAATTAAAAGCTAACTCTAGGTGGAGTTAGCTTTTTTCATATATTATTATAAAATAACACCATAATTAATTACATATTAAATTATTAAGAAAAAAATATTTGTAATAATTAAGAATTTAACTTATAATATTACTTGCTTCCTATAAATTTTGGGGGATTGTAATATGAAAAACGACTATTCTTGTAATAACTTTTTAAATTTAATAAATATAAATAATTCATTTCCATTAGTAAAAGTAAATGAAGCATCGAAGAGGATTAGTAGAGCTGTAAACAAAAGAGAAAAGATAGTTATTTGTGGATCTTATGATTTAGATGGAATAACAAGTGTTTCACTACTTATACTAATACTTAAATATCTAAATGCAGATGTAGAATATTATATACCTGATACCCTACAAAAAGGAGATACATTTAATTGTGATGTTATAGAAAATCATATAAAATTATTAGGAGCGAGTTTGATTATAACAGTAGGGTGTGGAATTAATTCTATAAGAGAAGTAGAACTATGTAGAAGTTTGGGCATAGATGTGATAATTACAGATTATCACAGACCTAAATGGAATATACCCAATACTATAGTTGTAGATCCTAATGATGGGTTGTCTAAATATTCTTTTAAAAACTTTAATGCTGTTGGAATTGCTTATAAATTAGCAGAATTTATAGCTGAACACTATCATGTAAAATGTATAGAAAAATATTTAGATTTAGTAGCTTTAGGTATAGCATCTAGCGATATTCCTTTAGTAGGAGAAAATTTAGATATGTTAAAAAAAGGGATGAGTTATATAACAGAAAGTAACAATCATGGTATAAAGGCTTTAACTGAAATAAATAATATAGACGATATAGATTTTTTGACCTTAAAGAAAATGTGCAGAATAGTGATGCCTAAAGTAAATGCAGTTGGCAGAATGGATGATGCAAGAATAGTGGTAGAACTTTTTACTACTGCCGATAGTGAAAGAGCGAGAAGGATAGCAAAATATATAAATAAAAAGAATGAGTTTGAATTAAAAAAAGTAATGATTTAAGTAATATACATAGATATTCATAATGCATAGGGGGAATACAAGTGGATTTAAAAGAAAAAATTAGAGTTATTGAAGGATTTCCAAAGGAAGGAATAAGTTTCAAGGATATAACTACCGTATTGCAAGACAAAGAAGCACTTAAATATACAGTAGATACTATAGTGGAACATTTAAAAGATAAAAATGTAGATGTAGTGGTGGGACCTGAAGCTAGAGGATTTTTATTTGGAACACCTGTGGCGTATGCACTAGATGCAGCTTTTGTTCCTGTAAGGAAAAAAGGAAAACTTCCATGTGAAACAATTAGTTCTGCGTATGATTTAGAATATGGCAGTGATGTGCTACAAATTCACAAGGATGCCATAAAGAAAGGTCAAAAGGTTGCTATAGTGGATGATTTACTTGCCACTGGTGGAACTATGAACTCTGTAATTGAAATGATTGAAAAATTAGGTGGAGAAGTTGTAAGTGTTGACTTCTTAATCGAACTTACAGATTTAAAGGGAAGAGAAAAAATAGGAAACTATGATATAATGTCATTGGTTCAATATGATATATAATAAGGTTTTTATTGCAAAAATCTACACCATATT
Source organism: Clostridium massiliodielmoense (assembly GCF_900176615.1). Lineage (GTDB taxonomy): Bacteria > Bacillota > Clostridia > Clostridiales > Clostridiaceae > Clostridium_H > Clostridium_H massiliodielmoense. The sequence continues at coordinate 788,679 of NZ_FXLO01000009.1, read as the reverse complement.
ATATAATGTTTATAAAAAATGTTAGCTGGTTATATAAACCAGCTTTTGATTTTAGGAGAGAATTTATATGCTTGAAGATTTATTACAAAAAATAGATGAAAATTGTAATAATGTGGATAAAGATATAATCATTAAAGCTTACAATTATGCTAAAAATGCTCATAAAAAACAAAAGAGAATTTCAGGGGAACCGTATATTATTCACCCTGTAGAAGTTGCTTGCATTTTAGCAGAAATGGGACTTGATGAAAATACCATTGCTGCAAGTTTACTTCACGATGTAATTGAGGACACGGATTATACATATGAAGATGTAGAAAGAGATTTTAATAGTGAAGTTGCAAATTTAGTTGAGGGTGTAACTAAACTTGGAAAAATAAAGTTTAAAACAAAGGAAGAACAACAATCCGAAAATGTGAGAAAAATGCTTCTTGCTATGACTAAGGATATAAGAGTCATCTTAATAAAACTTGCGGATAGACTTCATAATATGAGAACTCTTAAATACATGACAGTAGAAAAACAAAAAGAAAAAGCTAAAGAAACCTTAGATATCTATGCACCACTTGCTCATAGATTAGGTATATCTAAAGTAAAGTGGGAACTTGAGGATTTAGCTTTAAGATATTTAAATCCCAATGAATATTATGATTTAGTAAGAAAAGTGGCTGAAAAGAGAAAAGAAAGAGAAGAATACATAGAAAGAATAATACATGAATTAAAAGAAAAGTTAGATGAGGCAGGCATAAAATCTGAAATAGAAGGAAGACCGAAACATTTTTATAGCATATACAGAAAGATGGTTATAAAAAATAAAACTATAGATCAAATATTTGATTTAACGGCTGTTAGAATTTTGGTTGAGGATGTTAAGGATTGTTATGCAGTTTTAGGAATGGTTCATACTATGTATAAACCTATTCCAGGAAGATTTAAGGATTATATAGCTATGCCAAAGCCCAATATGTATCAGTCACTACATTCTACAGTTATAGGACCTCAAGGAAAGCCTTTTGAAATACAAATTAGAACATATGAGATGCACTATACATCTGAATATGGTATAGCAGCTCACTGGAAGTATAAAGAAGGAGAAAAAAATTCAGATAAGGACTTTGAAGCTAAACTTGCTTGGCTTAGAGAAGTACTTGAGTGGCAAAGGGAAACTTCAAATCCAGAAGAATTTATGGAAGACTTCAAAATAGATATGTTTTCAGATGAAGTTTTTGTATTTACACCAAAAGGTGATGTTATAAACCTTCCGTCAGATTCTACACCTATAGACTTTGCTTATAGAATTCATACGGATATAGGTCATAGATGTATAGGAGGAAAAGTAAATGGTAGAATAGTTCCTCTTGATTATCATTTAAAGACAGGGGAAATAGTTGAAGTATTAACATCCCCAACTCCAAAAGGACCTAGCATAAGCTGGCTGAATATGACAAAGAGTAATCAAGCTAAGTCTAAAATAAAGTCATGGTTTAAAAAAGAGAAAAGACATGAGAACATTGAAAAAGGAAAAGAACTTGTTGAAAAGGAAGCAAAAAGACAAGGAATTAATTTTGGTAAAGTAGCTAAAGGAAATAATCTTGAATCACTTTTCAAAAAATACAATTTTCATAATTTAGATGATCTATATGTAGCTGTAAGCATAGGAGGAATTACAGCAGCAGCTATAGTCAACAAACTAATAGGTCACATAAAGAGTCAAGAAAGAGAAGAGCATAAAGAAAATGAGACTATAGATGATATTAAAGAGCAATTAAAAAGTGCAACAGTTAATAAAAAAAGAAAAAATTCTCCAGGAATTCAAGTAAAGGGAATTGACAATGTAATGATTAGATTTTCAAAGTGTTGCAATCCCGTTCCAGGAGATCCTATAATGGGGTATATAACTAAGGGTAGAGGAGTATCTGTCCATAGACAAGACTGTAAAAATGTAAAAGCTTTAATAGTGAATGACGGAAATAGAATTGTAGATGTTGCTTGGGAAGATGAAAACACTAGAAAAAGTGAGTATATTACTGAAATAGAGGTTAAAGCAGAGGACAGAACAGGACTACTTGCTGAACTTATGGAAGCAATTATTCAAACCAAAATAGATTTGTATGCTATAAATGCCCAACCTACAAAGGCTGATATGGTTATAATAACTATAAAGTTTAGAATATCTGATGTTAATAAATTAAAAGAAGTCATGAGAAAAATAAGAAAGTTACAAGGTGTAATTGCAGTATATAGAACTAAAAGCTAGTTCTATATACTTCATTTTTAGGTATAAGAAAATTTTTAAAAAAGGTGTATTAAATTATGAGAGCTATTGTGCAAAGAGTTAAAGAATCTAATGTATCTGTAGATGGAAATATAATAGGTGAAATAAAAAAAGGTTTTACTGTACTTGTAGGAATATCTAAAGGTGATACAATAGAAGATGTTAAGTATTTAAAAAAGAAAGTTATTAATTTACGCGTTTTTGAAGATGAAAATGGAAAACTAAATAAATCTTTAAAGGATGTAGGTGGAGAGCTTTTAATTATATCTCAATTTACTTTATATGGAGATTGTAGAAAAGGAAATAGACCTAGCTTTATTGAGGCTCTAGGTGGAGAGGATGCAAAAAAGCTTTATTTAGATTTTATTGACATGTGTAAAGAAGAAATTAACAATGTACAGACTGGTGAATTTGGAGCAGATATGCTTGTAAGCATAAAAAATGATGGTCCTGTTACACTAATGATAGATAGTAAAAAAGAATTCTAAATTATTAATGTAAGGGAGATAGTATTATGAAAATAAAAAGAATTCCTGCAGGAATGTATGGAGCTAACTGTTATATATTAATAGATGGTAATGAAGGATGTATAATAGATCCAGGTGGAGATGCAGATATGTTAATAAGAAATATAGATGCACTTAACATAGATGTAAAGTTTATATTATTAACTCATGGACATATGGATCACACTGGAGGAGTTCAGGAATTAAAAGATAGGTACAATGTTCCTGTATATATAAATGAAAATGACCTAGAATTAATGAGAAAACATTCGCAAGTATTTGGTCCTGCGTGGAATGAAACAGAAGAAGACAAAACTATTAAAGACGGGGATGTTTTAAAACTTGGAAATTTAGAAATTAAATGTTTAGAAACACCTGGCCATACACCAGGAGGAATGAGTTTTGTAGTTAAAAATGTAGTATTTACTGGAGATACATTGTTCCGTGGCTCTGTAGGAAGAACAGATTTTCCCTGTGGAGATCACAGTAAATTAATAGAAAGCATAAAAGAAAAACTTATAGTTCTTGATGATGACACAGTTGTGCTTCCAGGTCATGAAGGTGAAAGTAATATAAAGTTTGAAAAACAATACAATCCCTTCCTTTAAGAATAGGGGTGTATAGTAGTGAAAATATATATAAATGATGAAAAATATAGATATGATGTTTATCATATCTTTGAACTATTTTATAGCTTTACACAAATGGAGTTTGAATTTCAAAACAAGGAAAACTGTGATTATATATTAAATGTATCAGAAAAACAACTTTCTATAGCAAATTCAGAGGGAGAAGAAAAAATATTTAATTTAGAAAGTTCCATGACATTTAAACATGAATTTAGAAAAAGTATGTTTAAATATCTAGAGGCAAAAACATCAAAAGAATTACCTTGGGGTATTTTAATAGGAATCAGACCTACAAAGATTGTTCTAGATATGATGGACGAGGGATTTTCTGAAGAAGAAATAATAAAAACTCTTCAAGAAGAATACTTTGCAAGGTTAGATAAAGCTAAACTTTGTATAAGTATAGCTAAAGCAGAGAGAGCTAGAGTTAATAAAGACCCTAAAAATATAAGCATATATATAGGTATGCCGTTTTGTCCAACAACTTGTCTTTATTGCTCATTTGCATCAAATCCTATAGGGGGAAGAAACACTTCTAAAATGGTAGAACCATATTTAGAAAAATTAAATGAAGAAATAGACATAATAAAAGAATTTATAGATAAAAAGGGACTTAATATAGAGTGTGTATACTTTGGTGGAGGAACTCCTACATCTATAAATGAGAATCAGTTTGAGAACTTAATAAAAAAAGTACATGAAAGTTTTATAAGTGGTAGAAAGGTTAAAGAATTCAATGTGGAATGTGGAAGACCTGACAGTATAACGCAAGGCAAACTTAGAACTATGAAAAAGTACAATGTTTCTAGAATAAGTATAAATCCACAAACTATGAATGAAGATACTCTAAAACTTATAGGAAGACACCATACAGTAGAAGATATTATAGAGAAGTTCAATATGGCTAGAAAAATAGGATTTGACAATATAAACATGGACATAATAGTAGGACTTCCAAACGAAACATTAAATCATATAGAAAATACATGCACAGAAATTTTAAAGCTTAAACCAGATAGTTTAACTGTTCATGGTATGTCAATTAAAAGAGGTTCTAAGCTATATGAAGAAATATACATAGATAAGGTTAGAATTTTAGAACAAAATAGCTTAAATGAAATGTATGAAAGAACTTCTAAACTTGCAGAAGAACTTAATATGAAGCCATATTACATGTATAGACAAAAGAACATGGTAGGACATATGGAAAATGTAGGGTACTGCCTAGATGGAAAAGAAGGACTTTATAATATAGAAATGATTGAGGATAAGCAAACAATAATAGCACTTGGAGCAGATGCTGTAACAAAAGTTGTTTACTTAAAAAATAATAAAATAGAACGCTTTGGAAATCTCAAAGATGTTAAAGAATATATATTAAGATTTGATGAAAAAATGGAAGGTAAAATGGAATTACTTAATACAATAGAAGGAGAGTAGAATTATGGCAATTCAAGCACCAAAAGGTACTAAAGATTTATTACCTATGGATTCATATAAATGGCACTATATTGAACATAAATTAAAAAAATTAGCTGCAGAATATGCATTAAAAGAAATAAGAACTCCTGTATTTGAACATACCGAGTTATTTGAAAGAGGAGTTGGAGAAACAACTGATGTAGTACAGAAAGAAATGTATACTTTTAAAGATAAAGGTGATAGAAGTATTACATTGAAACCAGAAGGAACAGCACCAGCAGCTAGAGCATTTATAGAAAATGGATTATTTAATGAAGCACTTCCTATAAAAATGTTTTATTTTACTCCAGTTTTTAGATATGAAAATGTTCAAAAAGGAAGACTTCGTGAGCATCATCAATTTGGGGTTGAAGTATTTGGATCACCCGAGGCATCTGTTGATGCTGAACTTATAGGTCTTGCTATGAGAGCTTTTAAGGAATTTGGAATAGATAGTCTAGAGTTAAACATAAACAACATAGGATGTCCAGAATGTAGAAAGAAATACAATGATGCATTAAGAGAGTATTTTAGAGCATCATATGATGAGTTATGTGATACTTGTAAGGCTAGATTTGAAAGAAATCCTATGAGACTTTTAGATTGTAAAAATAAAAGATGTAAAGAAATAGGAAAAGATGCTCCTATAATATTAGACTATGTATGTGATGATTGCAAAAATCATTTTGAAAATTTAAAAACATATCTGGGTAGTCTTAACATTGAATACAAAGTTAATCCATATATAGTTAGAGGACTTGATTATTACACTAAAACAGTATTTGAAATAATAAATAATGATATAACTGTTTGTGGTGGAGGAAGATATAATGGACTTATAGAACAAATAGGAGGAAAACCTACACCTGCTGTCGGTTTTGGTATGGGTATAGAAAGACTTATACTAACTCTTATGGAAAACAATATAGAAATTCCAAAGCCAAAAGAAATGGATATATTTATTGGTTCTATGGGTGATAAAGGTAAAATTGAAGCTTTTAAATTAGCAAATGTATTAAGATCAAAAGGATTAAAAGCTGAATGTGATCATATGAATAAATCTGTTAAAGCTCAAATGAAATATGCAAACAAAATAGAATCGCTTTATAGTATGATCATAGGAGATACAGAAATAGAAGAAGGAAAAGCAAACCTTAAAAGAATGGAAGATGGACAGCAATTTGAAGTTTCACTAAATAATTTAGATGAAATAGCATCAATGATTTTAAAGTAAAAGGGAGGAATAAGACATGGCAGAATCCTTAAATGGACTTAAGAGAACTGTAATGTGTGGAGAACTTAGAGAATCTCATATAGGGCAAAAACATGTTGTCATGGGATGGGTTCAAAGAAAAAGAAATCTTGGAGGATTAGTTTTTGTAGATCTTAGAGATAGAGAAGGAATACTTCAAGTAGTATTTGGTGAAGAAATAGATAAAGAGGCATTTGAAAAAGCTGATTTAGTAAAACCTGAATACTGTATAGCAGTTGAGGGAGAACTTGTAAAAAGACAATCTCCTAATGAATCAATGCCAACAGGTATGGTAGAGTTAAAAGGACAAAATATAAAAATATTATCTGAATCAGAAACCCCACCAATATACATAAAAGAAGATCTTGATACTGATGAGGCTGTAAGATTAAAATATAGATATTTAGACCTTAGAAGACCTGATATGCAAAGAATATTCAAAATCAGACATAAAACTGCAAAAGTTCTAAGAGATTTCTTAGATGAAAATGGATTTCTTGAAATGGAAACTCCAATGCTTACAAAGAGTACACCAGAAGGGGCGCGTGACTACTTAGTACCAAGTAGAAACTATCCAGGAATGTTTTATGCGCTTCCACAATCACCACAATTATTTAAACAATTATTAATGGTATCTGGTTATGATAAGTATTTCCAAATAACAAAATGTTTTAGAGATGAAGATTTAAGAGCAAATAGACAACCAGAATTTACTCAAGTAGATATGGAATTATCTTTTGTAGATATGGAAGATGTAATTGCTTTAAATGAAAGATTGATACAAAAAGTATTTAAAGAAATAGCAAATGTGGATGTTCAGTTACCAATTCAAAGAATAACTTACAAAGAAGCTATGGACAAATATGGTAGCGATAAACCAGATTTAAGATTTGGTATGGAAATAAATGATATAACTGATGCTGTTAAAGATGTAGACTTCAAAGTATTTAAAGATGCTATAGAAAATGGTGGTAGTGTAAGAGCTATAAAAGCTCCTAATTGTGCAACAATGGGAAGAAAGCAAATCGATAAATTAGCAGAATTTGTAAAGACTTATAAAGCAAAAGGTCTTGCATGGATTGCTTATAAAGAAGATGAAATAAAATCACCAATAGCTAAATTCCTAGGAGAAGAAGGCATAAATAAAGTAATCGAAAGCTTAGATGCAAAAATCGGAGACTTAGTTTTAATAGTTGCTGATAAAGATTCTGTTGTATTACAGTCTCTTGGAGCATTAAGACTTGAGATGGCAAAACGTTTAGAAATACTAAAAGACAATAAAGAATTTAGATTTGCTTGGGTTACAGAATTTCCATTATTATCTTATAATGAAGAAGAAGATAGATATCAAGCAGAACATCATCCATTTACAATGCCAATGGATGAAGACATACAGTATTTAGAATCAGATCCTGGAAGAGTTAGAGCTAAAGCATATGACATAGTTTTAAATGGCGAAGAACTTGGCGGAGGAAGTATAAGAATACATGATACTAAACTTCAAGAAAAAATGTTCAATGTTTTAGGATTTACATCAGAAAGTGCATGGGAAAGATTTGGATTCTTATTAGAAGCATTTAAGTTTGGACCACCACCACATGGCGGACTTGCATATGGATTTGATAGAATGATAATGTTCCTTGCTGGAACTGAAAATATAAAGGATGTTATTGCATTCCCTAAAAATCAAAATGCATATTGTCCACTAACTGAAGCACCTAATGTAGTAGATGAAAAACAATTAGGTGAATTGGGAATAGCTTTACAAAAACAAAAATAATTTCCGATGAATTTGTATGAAAAAACTTAAATAATATGATATAATATTATTTAAAGAAAAGTTCCGACCATATTAGTAATTTAAGTATATATTGACCCAACACTTTTAAAAAAGGGAGTACTGCTCTTTGTGTGAAATGATATTTTAATATTAATTAAAAAACAAGAAGCACAAAGGAGTCTCCCACCTGTTGTAGTACAGGTTCAACTATTACTTAAATACGGTATGGTGGGAGCTTTTTTTATTGTTTATAAATATAGATAGGAGAGATTTTAAAATATGGAAAACAATAAAGATAAAAAAAGAGATATACAAATAAGACTTAGAAAGATTCAAGGACAAGTAAAGGGAATTGAAAATATGATAGATAATGAAAGTTGTTGTAAAGATGTTTTAGTGCAAGTAGCAGCAGTAAGAGCTGCTATAAACAAAGTAGGAGCTCTTATAATTCAACAATATACAAAAAAATGTTTTAAAAATAGTGAAAATAGTGAAATTAATGAATTAGAATTAGAGGAACTTGTAAAAACGTTGAGTATATTTATGAAGTAAATTTCTTTTTTATAGCTAATATTACTTTGGTAATGGAAGATACAAGCATAGTAGCTATTGCAATAGCTCCAGCACTAAATATAGTTTCAATACCTAAAGATAAAGATTTAGTTGCGTTACCTATAATTGATTGATACATAGTATAATACATTCCTGCACCAGGAACTAATGGGAGTAATGCCGCTACTAAGAATATAGTTACTGGAGCTTTAAAAATTCTTGCAATAATTTCTGAATATATACTGATAACTAATGATGCTATAAAAAGTGAAAATACTATAGAGTGAGTATATTTATCAGATAGTAAGTAAAAGTACCAACCGATTCCCCCGCCGAAAGCTGCAAAGAAAAGTTTTTTTCCATGAATATTAAAAAGAATGCCAAATCCTAAACTGCAAAAAAGAGCGTAAAGAGAGTTTATAATCATATCATATACCTCCAAAATAAAACCATAATTTCATTACAACACCAGAGCCCGTAGCAATAGCAACAGCTATAAAAAATGCTTCAACTGCGCGAGAAATTCCAGAAACCAAATCCCCTGCCAAAGTATCACGTATAGCATTTGTTATTATAAGCCCAGGTACTAAGAGCATTATAGAACCAATTATAATTTTATCTTCATTTACACCAATTCCTAAATGTATACTGATAATTGCAAGTAAAGAAGCTATAGCCCCTCCAAGACAATTTATAAAAAATTCATTAATTTTTATACTATTCAGTATAATGCATATAACTTTGATTATTACACCAATAAATAAAGATACAAAAAAATCTCTAATATTTCCCCCAAATAGAAGTGTGAAAAAACCTGCACTAAGAGAACTAGCTAAAATTAATAATTTCTTATTATAATCACAAGAATTATCAATTTCTTTTAATCTCTTTTCAACATAATCAAGAGAAGGAGAATTAGCTACAATTTCCCTTGATAAGGCATTAATTTCAGCAACCTTTTCTAAATTTATACTCCTATAATTTATTTTTCTAATTAGTGAAATAGTTTCGTTATTTTTGTCTGTTATAGATAACATTATTCCTGTAGGTGTAACAAAACTATCTGCCTTTTTTACTTTAAGACCATAACATATTTTAGTCATAGTTTCTTCTACTCTGTATGTTTCACCACCGCTTTGAAGAATGATTCTTCCAGCTTCTGCAGCTAAATATAGTATTTTATTGCTAGTATCCATAAAAAATCCTTTCTACAAACAAAAAATATAGAATAATTATATCATAATTTTGGAATAATAACTTAAATTTCTATTGTTAAATTATCATGGTAGAATAGGTTGAAAATTTTATATTAAAACATTATAATTTAAGTCAATAAAAGTCTGGAGGGAGATAAAATGGATTTCGATAATTTAAAATTAACGGATAAAAAAATTTTTGACATAATAGAATTAGAAAATCATCGTCAAAATAATACTATAGAGCTTATAGCATCAGAAAATTTTGCAAGTAAATCAGTAATGGAGGCTATGGGATCACAGCTTACAAATAAGTATGCTGAAGGATATCCAGCTAAGAGATATTATGGTGGATGTGAAGAAGTTGATAAGATAGAATCTTTAGCCATAGAAAGACTAAAAAAACTTTTTGGTGCAGAACATGCAAATGTTCAACCACACTCAGGTTCTCAAGCAAACATGGCAGTTTATTTATCAGTTTTAGAACCAGGAGATACAATAATGGGGATGAACTTAAGCCACGGAGGACACTTAACTCATGGAAGTCCTGTTAATTTTTCAGGAAGATTATTTAATTTTGTAGCTTATGGAGTAAATAAAGAAACTGAACTAATTGATTATGATGAAGTAAGATGCCTTGCTCTAAAACATAAGCCTAAAATGATAGTTGCAGGTGCTAGTGCATATTCAAGAATAATAGATTTTAAAATATTAAAAGAAATATGCGATGAAGTTGGAGCGTATTTCATGGTAGATATAGCACATATTGCAGGACTTATAGCGGCAGGATATCATCCATCACCAGTACCATATGCTGATTTTGTAACAACAACTACACATAAAACATTAAGAGGACCTAGAGGTGGAGCTATAATTTGCAAGGGAAAATACGCAAAACAATTAGATAAAGCTATATTTCCAGGAATTCAAGGTGGTCCATTAATGCATATAATTGCTGCAAAAGCTGTATGTTTTGGAGAAGCATTAAAGGAAGAGTATAAAGGTTATATGGGTCAAGTTGTTAAGAATGCAAAAGTATTAGAAGAAGAATTTAAAAAATATGATTTTAAATTAGTATCAGGAGGAACTGATAATCATCTACTTTTAATTGATTTAACTAATAAAAATATAACTGGTAAGGATGCGGAAAAGCTTTTAGATAGCATAGGAATTACTGTTAATAAAAATACTATACCATTTGAAACAAAAAGTCCTTTTATAACTAGTGGAATAAGAATAGGTACTCCAGCAGTAACAACAAGGGGTTTTAAAGAAAAAGAGATGAAAGAAATAGCATATCTAATAAATTATGTTATTGAAAATAGAAATTCTGATTTATCAGAGGCAAAAAACAAAGTCAAAGAAATATGTAGTAGACATATACTATATAAATAATTATAATAGAATTAAAGGCAATCAATTGATATATTAATGAAAAAATACATTAAAAAGAAAAGATTGTTAAAATTTTGATAAATAAAAGTTGAATTATTTATCAAAATTAAATATAATTGTCTAAGAGGCATATAATTAAGTTGCAAATACTTATAGAATTAATGAAAATTATAAATAAGTCTAGATTTATTTATAATTTTCAAAGATATTAACATGCTTTCTATTTTACACAATAATTATTGTTGTGTTAAAATACTCATGATAGCGATAAAAATCTTAATATGTGATATAATATTTTTGCAAAAGATTAACACAAATTTAAAAAGTGTACAACCTTAATAAATTGTATATTAAAAATATTACTAAAAAGATTATTAATATATATTTAAATATATATAAGTATATATTTTTATAAATTAAATATATTGTTAATAAAATAACCTACTATATAAAAATACTACATAGTAAGGTAAAATTATATAGAAAGAGGGTATACCAATGGCAAAAATGAAAACAATGGATGGTAATACTGCTGCTGCATATGCATCATATGCATTTACTGATGTTACAGCAATATATCCAATTACACCTTCATCTCCAATGGCAGAAAGCGTTGATGAATGGAGTGCACAAGGAAAGAAAAACTTATTTGGTCAAACTGTAAAAGTTATGGAATTACAATCTGAAGCTGGTGCATCTGCAGCAGTTCATGGTTCACTTCAAAGTGGAGCATTAACTACTACTTACACTGCATCTCAAGGATTACTATTAATGATTCCTAACATGTACAAAATTGCTGGTGAATTATTACCATCAGTATTCCATGTAAGTGCTAGAGCTTTAGCATCACATGCATTATCAATCTTTGGTGATCACCAAGACGTAATGGCTGCAAGACAAACTGGATTTGCATTACTTGCATCTAACAGTGTACAAGAAGCAATGGATTTAGCAGCTGTATCTCACCTTGCAGCATTAAAAGGAAGAGTACCATTTGTACATTTCTTCGATGGATTCAGAACTTCTCACGAAATTCAAAAAGTAGAATTATTAGATTATGAAGATTTAAGAGGATTAATAGATCAAGATGCTCTTAAGGCATTCAGAGCTAACGCTTTAAGCCCAGAACATCCTGTAACTAGAGGAACAGCTCAAAACCCTGATATATTCTTCCAAGCTAGAGAAGCTTCTAACAAATACTATAATGCAATTCCTGCAATAGTAGAAGAATACATGGGAGAAATCAACAAAATAACTGGTAGAGATTACAAACTATTCAACTACTATGGTGCTGAAGATGCAGATAGAGTAATCATAGCTATGGGTTCAGGTTGTGAAACTATAGGAGAAGTTGTAGATTACTTAAATGCAAGAGGAGAAAAAGTAGGTTTAGTAAAAGTTCATTTATACAGACCATTCTCTAAAGAACATTTAATAAATGCTGTACCAAAGACAGCTAAGAAAGTTGCTGTTTTAGATAGAACAAAAGAACCAGGTGCACTTGGCGAACCTCTATACTTAGATGTTAAATCTGCTTTCTATGATGTAGAAGATAAACCAGTAATCGTTGGTGGTAGATATGGTTTAGGTTCAAAAGATACAACTCCAGGACAAATGGCTGCTGTATATGAAAACTTAAAACAAGACAATCCAAAGAATAACTTCACATTAGGAATTAATGATGACGTTACTCATACATCACTTGAAACAGTTGAAGGAATAGATGTAGTTGCTGAAGGAACTACTGCATGTAAATTCTGGGGACTTGGATCAGACGGTACTGTTGGTGCTAACAAGAGTGCTATCAAAATCATCGGAGACCATACAGACATGTATGCTCAAGGATATTTTGCATATGACTCTAAAAAATCTGGTGGTATAACAATGTCTCACTTAAGATTTGGTAAATCACCAATTAAATCACCTTACTTAATCCAAACTCCACACTTTATAGCATGTCATAACCAATCATATGTTAACAAATATGATGTATTAGAAGGATTAAGAGATAACGGAAACTTCTTACTTAACTGTATTTGGAATAAAGAAGAAGTTGAAGAACACCTACCAGCTCATATGAAGAGATATATTGCAAAACACAATATCAATTTCTACACAATTGACGCTGTTAAGATAGCTCAAGAAATCGGACTAGGTGGAAGAATCAACATGATAATGCAAGCTGCATTCTTCAAACTAGCTAACATAATTCCTATAGAAGATGCTGTTAAATATTTAAAAGATGCAGTTGTAACTTCTTATGGTAAAAAAGGTGAAAAAGTTGTTAACATGAACCACGCTGCAATAGATCAAGGTGTAGGTGCTATTGTTAAGATAGATGTTCCTGAATCTTGGAAAAATGCAGAAGATAAAGAAGTTGAAAAGAAAGACGTTCCAGAATTCATTTCAAAAATTCTTGAACCAATGAATAGACAAAAAGGTGATGAACTTCCAGTAAGTGCTTTCGAAGGCATGGAAGATGGTACATTCCCTAACGGAACTGCTGCATATGAAAAAAGAGGAATCGCAATTAACGTTCCTGAATGGAGCATGGAAAATTGTATCCAATGTAACCAATGTTCATATGTTTGTCCTCACGCTGTAATAAGACCAACATTATTAACTGAGGAAGAATACAAAAACAAACCAGAAGGATTCAAAGCTGTAGAAGCTAAAGGAATCAAAGGTGAAAAATTATATTATTCAATGAATGTTAGTGTTCTTGACTGTACTGGTTGCGGAAACTGTGCTGAAGTTTGTCCAGCTCCAACTAAAGCTTTAGTTATGAAACCAGCAGCAACTCAAGAAGCAGAACAAGCTAACTATGACTACGCTCAAACTTTAGCTGTTAAAGAAAATCCAATGGATAAATACACAGTTAAAGGTAGCCAATTTGAAAAACCACTTCTTGAATTCCACGGTGCTTGTGGTGGATGTGGAGAAGCTGCATATGCTAAACTTATAACTCAATTATTTGGTGACAGAATGATGATAGCTAATGCTACAGGATGTACATCAATTTGGGGAGGTTCAGCTCCAACAACTCCATATACTAAAAACCATGAAGGAAAAGGACCAGCTTGGGCTAACTCTTTATTTGAAGATAACGCTGAATACGGTCTTGGAATGTCTTTAGGTGTATCTACTATAAGAACAAACATGGAAAACGTAGCTAAAGATGCTATGGAAGAAGTAAGTGCTGAATTAAAAGGCGCATTACAAGAATGGATAGATAATAAGGAAGATGCTGAAGGATCTAAAAAAGCAGCAGCTAAATTATTACCATTATTAGAAGCTGAAAAATCAAATGCAAAAGTAGCTGAAATTTTAGAAAACAAAGACTTCTTAATCAAGAGATCTCAATGGATCTTTGGTGGAGACGGTTGGGCATACGATATCGGATACGGTGGAGTTGACCACGCTCTAGCATCAGGAGAAGACATTAATATATTCGTATTTGATACAGAAGTTTACTCAAATACAGGTGGACAATCTTCTAAATCAACTCGTACAGGTGCAGTTGCTAAATTCGCAGCAGCAGGTAAGAGAACTAAGAAGAAAGATCTTGGCTTAATGGCTATGACTTATGGATATGTTTATGTTGCTCAAATAGCTATGGGATCTGACAAGAACCAAACTATAAAAGCAATTAAAGAAGCTGAAGCTTATCCAGGTCCATCATTAATAATCGCTTATGCTCCATGTATCAACCACGGATTAAAAGTTGGAATGGCTTGCTCTCAATTAGAAGAGAAAAAAGCTGTTGATTGTGGATATTGGGGATTATATAGATACAACCCACAACTAAAAGAAGAAGGAAAGAACCCATTCATATTAGATTCTAAAGAACCTAAGGGTAACTTCAAAGACTTCTTATTAGGTGAAGTTAGATATGCATCATTAAAGAAAGCTCGTCCAGAACAAGCTGATGACTTATATGCTCAAACTGAAAAAGATGCAATGGAAAGACTTGACACTTATAAGAGATTAGCTGAAGAAAAATAATTTTTTTAAATATAATTAATAGACTGTCGCATTTTGCGACAGTCTATTTTTGTTAAGTGATTAATTATGGTGTGATTATATAATTTTTATTATCTCTAATATGTAGAAAATTCTATTTAACATATAAATTTTACATAAATTAATTTATTTATATAAAATTCAAAAAAACACTTTTAATATTCTTTAATTAAGGTTACAATAAACATATTGTTATAAACACAAAATGAAAAATATAGGAGGTACAATATGGATAAGGAAAAATTAGAAGGTTGCGCTTGTGGTGAACACGATCATGATCACGAAGAATGCGGTTGTGGATGCGGATGCCATGAACATGAAAGCCTTATGGTAGAATTAGAAGATGAAAATGGCAATGTAGTTCCATGCGAAGTAATAGATGGCTTTGAATATAAAGAAAATGAATATGCTCTTGTACAAAATCCAGAGGATAATTCAGTTTATCTGTTTAAAGTTGTAGGTGAAGGTGAAGATGGAGAATTAGTTGTACCGGATGATGATGAATTCAATGAAGTTACAGCTTACTATGAAACTTTACTAGAAAACGAAGAATAATACTGAAAAGTCGTTGCATTTGCATCGACTTTTTTCTTGATAAAATCCTCATTAACTAGGAGTGATAGAGTGGAAAAATTAGGAATATTTGATGTAGATTTTACCCTTACAAAAAAGGAAACCTTAATACAACTTTATTTATTTATGTTAAAAAAAGATACAAGATTATTAAAATACATTCCAAGAACCATAGTTACAGGCATTTTTTATGGAATTGGAATTTATAATGCAGAGAAATCAAAAGAAACTTTTATTAAATTTTTAGATGGAATAAATGAAGTTGATATGAAGCATTTAGTTAAAGAATTTTATGAAGAAAGGTTAAGTAAAATTTTATATAAAGATGCTATAGATACTATAAAAAAATTAAAACAAAAAGGATATAAAATATATTTAATATCTGCATCGCCTGAAATATATTTAGAAGAGCTTTATAATATAAAAGAAGTAGACAAGATAATAGGTACAAAATTAAAAGTGGAAAATGGGATATATAAAAGTGCTATTGAAGGATCAAATAATAAAGGAGAGGAAAAAGTAAGAAGACTTAAAGAAGTGTTAAAAGAAGAAAATATGGAAGTTGATTTTGAAAATTCATATATGTTTTCTGATTCGCTTGCAGATCTTCCTTTATTTAAATTAGTAGGAAATCCTTATCTTATTAACTCTAAAAAGAGTTATAATAATATTAAAAGATTAGAATGGAAGTAAGGTGAGAGGGTAATGAAAGAATGTTACGGTAATAAATTTATACTCAATAATATGGTAAGGGACATAGAAGATTTTGATTATAAGTATTTAAGAGAAGGAAAGTCTTTATATGAGGTTATGAGAATTATAGATGGTGTTCCAATATTCTTAGAAGATCATTTGTTAAGACTTTACAATTCATCTAAAATGACAGAACTTGGAGTTTGGATGGAAAAAGAAGAAATAAGAAATAATATACAAAAACTTTGTGAGATAAATAATAATAAAAATGCTAATGTAAAAATTATATTTAACTATAATAAGGGAGTAAGAACTTTTATATGTTATTTTATAGAATCAACGTATCCAACAGAAGATATGTATGAAAACGGTGTTAAAACTTCATTTTATTGTGCGGAAAGACAAAATCCTAATATAAAAATTGTAAATCAAAATTTGAGGGATGAAACAAATAAAATAATAGAAGAAACTGGAGTTTATGAAGTAATATTAGTAAATAAAGATGGATATATAACAGAGGGAAGTAGATCAAACATATTTATGATAAAGGATGGAAAGGTAATAACTTCTCCTATAATAGAAGTTCTTCCTGGAATTACAAGAAAATATATAATAAAGGCTTGTATTAACTTAGGGTATCAGGTTATAGAGAGGAGAGTTAACTATAAAAATATAGATAGTGTAGATGGATTATTTATATCTAGTACGTCTCCAAAGGTATTGCCTATATCTATGGTAAACGAAGTCGAGTTTGATTCCAAAAACGAAATGATTCAAAATATAAGACATGAATATGATAAGATTATAAATAACTATATAAAAAGTAACCTTTAATAAAAACATGAGTAAATCTCATGTTTTTATTTTTATTTATTGGGAAAACTAACATCAAAGATTGCTTAATTAAAATTAATTAGGCGAAGAAAGGAGGAAGAGAATGAGTAGCGATAATAAAAGAAAAGGTAAGGTATTTGCCGTTCTTCAAAAAATAGGTAAATCCTTGATGTTACCAGTATCAGTGCTACCAGCAGCAGGAATTCTCCTAAGAATTGGCCAAGATGATCTTCTTGGAAGATATGGAGCTATATTTAAAAATTTAGCCACCGCAGGAGATGCTATTTTTACAAATTTACCACTTATATTTGCAGTTGGAGTTGCAATAGGATTCTCAGGTGGAGAAGCAGTTGCATCACTAGCAGCAGTTATTGGTCAACTAATATTACAAGCAGTTTTATTGGAAACAGGAAAAAGAGTTGGTGTACCAATAAATATGGGTGTATTTGGAGGAATAATAATAGGGCTTATAGCAGCTATTTTATATAATAAATATCATGATATAAAACTTCCTCAAGTTTTAGGTTTCTTTGGAGGAAAAAGATTTGTACCTATTATAACTTCATTTGCATCATTAATATTTGCAGTAATAGGTGCAGCTATTTGGCAACCTATACAAAATATAATAAATATATTTGCAAAATGGGCAAGTACCTCAATATTTGGTCCTGCATTTTATGCAGCAGGAAAAAGACTTTTGATACCGCTAGGACTTCATCATATATATTATCCACCATTTTTATATCAGTTTGGTGAATATACTCTTAATGGAATTAAATATTTTGGAGATACAGCTAGGTATTTTCATGGAGATCCTACAGCTGGATTTTTTATGGCATCAGAATATCCTATAGTAATGTTTGGACTTCCAGGAGCTGCAATAGCAATAATAGCTGCAGCTAAAAAAGAGAATAGAAAAAAGGTAGCAGGAATAATGGTATCCGCTGCTTTTGTAGCATTTTTAACAGGAATTACAGAACCCATTGAATTTACATTTATATTTGTTGCACCTATGTTATTTATATTTCATGTAATAGCAGCATTTTTCTCTGGAATAATAACTAGTTTATTAAAGATAAGACTTGGATATACTTTTTCGGCATCGTTTATTGATTATGTATTAGGATTTAAATTTGCAGGTAGACCTTGGCTTATATGGTTAGTTGGAATATCATTTTTTGCACTATATTTTGTAGTTTTCTATTTTGTAATTAAGACACTAGACATTAAAACTCCAGGAAGAGAAGACGAAAGTGAATATTTTGATCCAAAACTAAAAGAAGTGAAAGGTTCAGAAAAAGCTAAAAGGGTAATAAATGCTATAGGCGGAAAAGAAAACATAGAAGTATTAGATGCATGTATAACAAGACTTAGATTAACATTAAAAGATCCTTCTAAAGTTAATAAAGGAGCATTAAAGGCATTAGGTGCTGCGGGAGTATTAGAGGCAGGAAATAACGTTCAAGCTATATTTGGAACAGAAGCAGAAAAAATAAAAGACTCCATGAAAGCAATAATACAAAGCGGAGAAGATACTATAGTTGTAGATGATTCAAAAATAGATGAGAATGAATATAACGGAGGAGAAAAAGAACCTAATAAAGTAATATCAAAAAAGACTTTGGAAATTATAAATCCATTAAAGGGAGAAATAATAGAAATAACAAAGGTACCAGATGAGGTGTTCTCAAGTAAGGCATTAGGTGATGGTTTTGCTATAAATCCATTAGGAAATCAAGTTGTATCACCTATAGGTGGAGAAATTGCAGTATTATTTCCAACAAAACATGCAGTAGCTATAAAAGGTGACAATGGGTTAGAGATTCTTGTTCATATTGGAATAGATACAGTAAATTTAAATGGCGAAGGATTTACATCCCACGTATCTCAAGGAGACAAAGTAAAACAGGGAGATTTATTAGTTGAATTTGATAAAGACACAGTGGAATCAAAAGCAAAATCATTAATAACACCTGTTGTTATAACCAATATGGATTCCATAGAAAGCATAGATATTTATTATGGAAATCGAGAAAAAGGTGATAAAGTAGCAACATTAAAAACAAATTAGGAATAAAATTAAATTTATATAGTAATAAAAAGAAGTGGAAATAAATCCACTTCTTTTTGAATTTTGAAGTATAACATTTTTGGAAACTTGTTCTTTATTATAAAGAATATATATAAAAATACGATAAAATATGTAAAATAGTTAATAAATATATGGTATACTTTTCTTGGGATAATAAATTTAGGGAGTGGTTCTTTGATGCAAAATACATTTACAGCAAAAACTTTAGAAGGGTGTTTAGACTTAGCATCGCAAAAATTAAATTTAAAAAAGGAAGAAATAAAATATGAAGTACTTGAAGAAAAACAAGGAATTTTTATAAAAAGAGTCACTATTGGTGCTGAAAAAAAAGAAGAATTAAATGATGAAAAAAAATGTGTGCAAGATAATGAAAAAGAAATAAGTGAAAAATATGTTCAAAATATTGAAGAAATTCATAAAGATATAAATGGTAGTGTAAAAGTTAAAGATGGTAAAATAATTGTTAAGGATCCAAAAAAAGATGGAAAACCAGCTATTATAATACCTGGTAGTAATGTTAAACTTTTAGTTGATGATAAAGAAATAACAAATGGTGTGAGAGTTTATGAAAAGAACAATATAGAGGTAGTGTTTGAGGAGAATGTAGCTCAAAGATTATTAAATATATCTATAACACATGATTGTATGGAAGCATATATTAATGTCAAATATATACCTCAAAATGTGTATAAACTAGAGGATGAAGAAGAAAGTGAAAGTTTAAGATTAAAACCTAGTATAGAACATAAAAAATATCCGCAAGTATTTACAAAAGATGAGATAGAAGAAGCACTAATTTCAAAGGGAATTAAAGCAGGAATAATAACTGAAAATTTCCACGAGTTAAGCGAATTAAATGGTAAAAAAGACTTATTAATAGCAAAGGGTATAAAACCTATTGATGGCATAGATGATAAAATTGATATTAAGTTTCAAGTCAATAACGAAAAGAAATTCAAAGAAGATGAAAATGGAAATGTAGATTATAAAAGTATAGGATGGGTTAAAGAAGTTAAAGAAGGAGAAGTATTAGCAATAAGAATAAAGGGAACTCAAGGCAGAGATGGAATAGATGTAAAGGGATCCATAAAAAAGCATAAGCCAGGGAAAATTATTAATATAAAAATTGGTCAAGGTTGCGAGTTTAAAGATGAAGATACTGTAATTTCTACAATAGAAGGAAAACCATCATTAAAGGGTAATGTGATACATGTAAATAAAGTTCATCACATTGAAAAAGATGTTGACATAACAACAGGAAATGTAGATTTTGTAGGAGATGTACTTATATATGGAAGTGTAAAAGAAGGAATGAAAGTAAATTGCGGACAAAATCTTACTATAAATAAAAATATAGAACATGCAGTAGTATATTCAAAACAAGATATGCAAGTACTAGGAAATGCTATAAATTCAGAACTTTATGCAGGTGGAGACAATATTATAAAACTTAATAAATTGAATCTTTTACAAAAGCTTGACACTCGTTTAAAAGAGCTAATGTCAACAGTGGATCATATAAAGAAATTTAATTTATTGGGAAAAAAAGTGAGAGATGGTGAAATAGTAAAAGTACTTTTAGAAAATAAGTTTAAGTGTGTATGTGAAATATCAAACACATTTTCAGAGTTGTTAACTGAAGGTGACTTAGAAGAAGAAAAAATGCTTAGTGATTTTATTAAACAAAAATTAATTGGAAGTGGACCACTGAACATTAAAAATATAAATGAAATTCATCTTATACTTATAAGAATGGAAAAAATCATACAAGACATGGATAGTCAATTAACTATTCCTGTAACTATGAGTATTAACTATTGTCAAGATTGCATAATAAAGTCATCGGGTGATGTTATAATTACAGGAAAAGGAGAATATATATCTAAAATAATTTCTCATGGTAATGTAGAATTTGTTTCAGGAGGAAGTATTGCAAGAGGAGGAACAATAAAAGCAACAAATGAGATAAGATGTAAAGAAGTAGGCAGTGAAGGAGGAGTATCTACTAAATTAATAGTAGGATCTAAAGGTCACATATGGGTAGATGTTGCTTATCAAAATACGAAATTTAAAGTAGGAGAAAAGGAGTATATATTGGATACACCAAGTAAAGAAATTCACGCTTACTTAGGAGACAATGGTGAAATAACTGTAGATAAATTTGTATTATAGGGGGAATTACTAGTGGAGAATAAGGAAACAAAAATATTAATATTTAATATAAATAATCAATATTATGCAACATATATCAAGGAAGTAGAAAGAATTTTAGGGTATGAAGTTCCAACAAATCTTCCGGATTCTCCAGAATTTATTGAAGGAGTAATAAATTACGAGGGAAATATATTACCTATAATGAGTATAGCTAAAAAATTTAATATACCTGAAAGTAATAATAAAAAAAATGCAAAAATAGTAGTAATAAAAGAACCACAAAATAAAATTGGGGTTATTGTAGATATTGTATCAGAAGTAAGAAATATATGTCTTGAAGATATAGAGGAGCCTCCGAATATAATATCAGAAGCATCTAAAACATATATAGAAGGATTAATAAAATTAGATGGTAAGATAATAATTTTTTTAAATATTGGTAAGATACTGACTGATGAAGAAAAAGAGGCCATTCTTAATTAGGGGGATATGATGAATAAAGATGAAATAAGAATAGGCATTGCAGACTTAAATATTGCAATGCCTCCACAAAAACTAATAACTGTAGGGCTAGGTTCTTGTATCGGTATAGCCTTATATGATTCAGCGAAAAAGATAGGAGGACTTGCACACATAATGCTTCCAGATAGTACTCAATTTTCAAGTGTAAGTAACCCTATGAAATTTGCAGATCTTGCAATACCTATGTTATTAGAAAAAATGGAGAAACAGGGAGCTCTAAAAAGACACTTGAAGGCAAAAATTGCAGGAGGGGCTTCCATGTTTAATTTTTCAGATAAAAGTATGATAATGGATATAGGAAATAGAAATAGTAAATCAGTAAAAAAAGTTTTAAATGAGTATGGGATACCAATTATAAGTGAAGACACTGGTGGAAATAAGGGAAGAACTATGATTTTTAGTACAGAAGATGGAATGGTAGAAATAAGAACTGTTGGAATAGGAATAAGAGCAATATAAATGGAGTGAAGTATTTTGGAAAAAATTAAAGTGATAGTTGTAGATGATTCAGCACTTATGAGAAAGATTATCTCAGATATAATAAATCTACAAAATGATATGGAAGTTATATGTACGGCTAGAAATGGAGAAGATTTAATCAAAAAGCTTGAAACCCAAAAGCCAGATGTAATAACCTTAGATATAGAAATGCCTAAAATGAATGGAATGCAAACATTACAGCAAATGAAGTTAAAAAAATATAATATACCAACAATCATGTTGAGTAGTGTATCAAAAGAGGGAACTAAGCTTACTATGGAGTGTCTTCATAGTGGAGCATTTGATTTCATAGCGAAACCTTCGGGTGCTATATCATTAGATATTGAAAAGGTTGGTGATGAGTTGGTAAGCAAAATAAGGCTTACTAAAGGCAAAAATAGCTTTGAAGTTAAAACAAATATAAATAAAAATACTTTATTAAAAAATAAAACCAGAAGAGTCGCAAGTAAAATTGGTACATCAAATATAGAAGCAGTTGTTATAGGAGCATCTACAGGAGGACCAAAAGCATTATATAAAGTTATAACAGGGCTCCCTGAAAAATTAGGTGTTCCAGTGCTTGTAGTACAACATATGCCAGTTGGTTTTACAAAAGCCTTTGCAGATAGGCTTAATGCTAACAGTAAGATAGAAGTTATAGAGGCATCTGAAGGTGATGTAATTAAAAAAGATGTAGTATATATCGCAAAAGGCGGATTACATATGGAGGTAACAAGAGATAAAAAAATACATTTGTCATCAGAACCACCAATATGGGGAGTTAGACCTGCTGTAGACAAGCTGTTTATATCGGCAGCTAAAGTATATGGTGCTCATATTTTAAGTATAGTTTTAACTGGTATGGGTAAAGATGGTTCACAAGGAACAAGAGTTATAAAAGACGTGGGAGGAGTAACAATTTCAGAAGATAAAGACACTTGTACCATATACGGTATGCCGAAAGCGGCTTTTGAAACTGGAAAAGTTGATTATGTGCTTCCTATTTATGAAGTTTCAGAAGCTATAGTTAAAAATACTGTAGGTAGTGGGAGGTAAAAATGGATTTAAAAGATTTTGAAAAGTGGGTATTCAAAGAGTTCAATATAGATCTTTCGGCATATAAATCTAATCAACTCCATAGAAGAATATCAAGTTTAATGACAAGAGTTGGAGCTGGAACTGTAGACGACTATATATTGCTTTTAAAGAAAGATAAAGAACAAAGACAAAAATTTTTAGATTTTATAACTATAAATGTAACTGAGTTTTTTAGAAATCCAGAGATATTTAATGATTTAAAAGATAAAATAGAGAATGATTTAATAAAAAGAGAAAGAAATTTAAAAATATGGAGTGCTGCATGTTCCATAGGGGCAGAACCATATTCTATAGCCATGATACTAGATAATTTAATTTTAAGAGGAAATCATAAAATTTTAGCTACTGATATAGACAACAGTATTTTGGAAAGAGCTAAAAAAGCAGAATATACAAAAAATGAAATAAAAAATGTTAAGAGTGAGTATGTAAACAAATATTTTACAGAAGAAGATGATAAGTATATTATAAGCTCTAAAATAAAAAATATGGTCAGTTTTAAAAAACATGATTTAATTTTAGATAGTTATGAAAAGAATTTTGATTTAATAGTATGTAGAAATGTAGTAATTTATTTTAAGCAAGATATAAAAGATGTTATTTATAAAAAGTTTAGCGATTCTTTAAAAAAAGGAGGATTATTATTTGTAGGCGCTACGGAAAGTATATATAACTACAGAGATTATGGATTTGAAAAAGCTTCTACATTTATATATAAAAAGCTATAGGGAGGGTAAAAAATGGATACATCACAATATTTATCAATGTTCCTTGAAGAATGTATTGACAATCTTCAAACTTTAAATGAATCATTATTAGAATTGGAGCAAGATCCAGATAATATAGATAAGTTAAATGAAATTTTCAGAGTGGCTCATACAATAAAAGGTATGGCAGCAACTATGGGATTTAATGAAATGGCAGAACTTACTCATAAAATGGAAGATGTATTATCTCAATTTAGAGAAGGTAATTTAAAAGTAACCCAGGAAGTTGTAACAGTATTATTTAGATGTTTAGATACGCTAGAACAAATGGTTAATAACATTTCAGAAGGTGTTGATGAAGTAATAGAAGTAGACGATATAATTGAAAAACTAGAAAATATTTCGTCAGGACATAACTCTAATAATAAAAACAATAAAAAATTAGAAGAAAAATCAATTGAGATAGATAATAGAAAAGAAGAAGAAAGTGAATTTAAAAAAAGTATAAATGAATATGATTTGAATGTAATAAAACAAGCACTAGATAGAGGGTTTAATTCTTTTTATATTAAAGTTGTATTAAATGAAAATACACTTTTAAAATCAGCAAGAGCATTTTTAATATTTAAAAGCCTTGAAGAATGCGGTGAAATAATAAAATGCATGCCATCAGCAGATGATCTTGAAAATGAAAATTTTGAATTTGAAATGGAAATGCTGTATTTAACTACTAAAAATAAGCAAGAAATTTATGAAATTTTAATGGATATATCTGAAGTTGATGAGGTTATAGTCGATAATGTAAATGTAAATCTAAAAAGTGAGGAAATACAAAACAACATTAAAGATGAGGTGAAGGCTAAGGAAAAAGAGGAAAAACCAGCAGAAGTAGTAAAAAAACCAGAAGCCAAAAAAAAGCAAGCTAAAAACACTGAACCTAAAAAGCGTAAAAAAGTGCATCAATCTGTAAGAGTTGATTTAGAAAGATTAGATAAGTTTATGAATATGGTATCAGAACTTGTTATTCATAGAACTAGACTGGAACAAATAAGTTCAAATTATAGATCAGCAGAATTAAATGAAACGTTGGAACAAGTTGGAAGAACAACTTCAGACCTTCAAGATCTTGTTATGAAGATTAGAATGTTACCACTTGAAACAGTGTTCAATAGATTTCCAAGAATGGTAAGAGATTTATCAGTTGAACTTGATAAAGATATAGATTTTATAATACAGGGACAAGATACAGAACTTGATAGAACAGTTATAGATGAAATAGGTGAGCCATTAATTCACTTAATAAGAAATGCTGCAGACCATGGTATTGAAAGTAGAGAAGAAAGAAAAAATGCTGGGAAAAATATAACTGGAACTATTAAACTTATAGCATATCAAGAGGGAACAAAAGCTATAATAAAAGTTCAAGATGATGGTGGCGGTATAAACGTTGAAAAGGTACGTGCTAAAGCGAATAAAAATGGAATAAATACTGAAGGCATGAGCGAAGACGATATTAAAAATCTTATTTTTGCTCAAGGTTTTAGTACAAATGAGATTGTTACAGATGTATCAGGTAGAGGAGTTGGAATGGATGTTGTTAAAACCAAGATAAGTTCTCTTGGTGGAACAGTTGATGTTATATCAGAAGAAGGAAAAGGATCTACATTCACGATTACACTACCTTTAACACTTCAGATAATACAAGCTTTATTGGTTAAGATAGGATCGGAAACTATGGCCATATCTTTAGGATATATAGATAGAGTTATAGATTTTAAAGAAAATAATGTAATGAAAACTGACAATAAGGAAGTAATAGTATATAATGATAATGTAATTCCACTTGTGAGAGTTTGTGAGAAATTAGGACTTGAAAAACCAGAGTCATCAAAAGAGTATATTGTAATCGTAAAGGTTGGAGGAAAAACAGTAGGACTTTTAGTAGATGGATTGTTAGGTCAGCAAGAAACGGTTATAAAACCTTTAGGAAAAACATTAAAGGGCCTTAAAGAATATATAGGTGCAACTATATATGGAGATGGACTTGTGACTTTAATACTTGACGTTGCTGCTTTAATATAAGGGGGTGCTTTTATGAGTTATGTTGATATGACACCTATACAATTAGATGCATTAAAAGAAGTTGGTAATATTGGAGCTGGAAATGCGGCCACCGCTTTATCACAATTATTAGGAAGAAAAATTGATATGACTGTGCCATCAGTCAATATATTGCCGTTTGATGAGGTATTTGCATCTAATGGGGTAGAAAAGGTTGTTATAGGAATAATTGTTAGAGTACTTGGAGATACTCCAGGAAATATACTTTTTATATTAGATAATGCTACGGCATTTAAAATAGTAAAATCCCTTACAGGAGAGGACTCGAAGCAATTAACAAATATGGGACAATCTGTTCTTTGTGAAATAGGAAACATAATAGCGTCAACTTTTATGAATGCTATATCAAAGTTCACCAATTTAGCAATAACGCCTTCAGTTCCAGCAGTATGTAATGATATGTTAGGAGCAATTTTGTCCACAACTTTTATAGAATCAGGACAATTTGATGAACAAGTGCTTGATTTAGAAACTAAATTTTTACAGGATAAACAAGAAAATACCAATGGACATTTTTATTATATACCCATGCCAGGTTCATTGGAAAAAATATTAAATACATTAGGAGTAAAGTAATGGAGGTTATAGACGATGTCTAGAGTATTAATTGTTGATGATGCTGCTTTTATGAGAATGATGATAAAGGATATATTGGAGAAAAATGGTTTTGAAGTTGTGGGAGAAGCAAGTAATGGAATAAAGGCTGTAGAACTTTATAAATCAGAAAAACCAGATGTAGTTACAATGGATATAACAATGCCAGATATGGATGGTATTGAAGCTGTTAAAGAAATAAAAAAAATTGATCCAGCTGCAAAAATAATCATGTGTAGTGCTATGGGGCAACAAACAATGGTAATGGATGCTATAAAATCTGGGGCAAAAGATTTTATTGTAAAACCATTCCAAGCGGATAGAGTTCTTGAAGCCGTTAAAAAGGTTATAGGATAATAGATTTTAATTTATTATCAAAGAAAAGGCTAATAGGGGGAATGAAAATGCAAGTTGTCATATTTAAACTTGGAGATGAACAAATCGCAGTAGAAACTGCTAAAGTTCAAGGCATAAATGATATGATGGAAATTACAAAAGTTCCTAATGCGCCTAGTCATATAAAAGGATTAATAAATTTAAGAGGGAATGTAATATCCCTCTTAGATATAAATTTATTACTTAACATTTCAAAGGGTGAAGACCATAAGCATAGTAATATAATTATCCTAAAAATGGAAGATGAGCAAATAGGAATAACAGTAGATGAAGTTGATGAAGTGTTAGAAATAGAAGAGGAAACATTAGAAAAAGTTGATGATTCTAGCAAGGCGTATATAAAAGGAATAATCAACTTTAAAACTAGAGTAGTAACATTAATAGACATAGATAAATTATTTGTAAATTAGTATAGAAATGAGGGACGAGCATGGCAGATGTTCTAACGCAAAGTGAAATAGATGCCCTTTTATCTGCTTTGGATTCTGGAGAGTTAAATCCTGAAGAATTAGAAAAAGAAGAAGAAAAGCAAAAAGTAAAACCTTATGATTTTAGAAGTCCTCAAAAGTTCTCAAAAGATCATATAAGAACATTAGAGCTTATCCATGACAATTTTGCTAGAATAATTTCTAACTATTTAACAGCACAAGTTAGAACTAATGTTAAAGTGAATATAGAAACTGTTCAGCAAATAACATATGAAGAATTTATACATTCAGTACCTAATCCAACAATATTAACTGTATTTAAAATGCCACCTTTAAGTGGATCTATATTATTTGAAACAAATCCACAATTTGCATATCAAATTATAGATGTATTACTTGGAGGATCCGGCACGGGTCAATACAAAACAAGAGAACTTACAGATATTGACAAAAATATAATAAAACAAATAAATAATGGATTAATTACGAATCTTAAACTTGCATGGGAAGATGTAATGGAAGTTGAACCAGAAATAGAAGGACTTGAAACAAATCCGGCATTAAACCAAACATTAGCACCTAATGAACCGGTCGCACTTATTACATTTTCGGTAGAAATGGGAGGAAATAGTACATTCATAAACATATGTATTCCATACCTTAGTATAGAAAAAGTTTTAGATAAGCTTGTAGTACAGTATTGGTTTAGAGAAAATAATGTTGAATCATTAGAGGGATCTAAAGAAAAATTAAAGAAGAGAATGAAGGTTGTTGAATTACCTATGAGTGTTGTTCTAGGGAGTACAAAGCTAGATGTAAGAGAATTTTTATCTCTTTGTATAGGTGATGTAATAACGTTGGATGCTTTAACTTCAAGTCCTGTAAAAGTAATGGTTGAAGATGAACCTTATTTATTAGCTAAACCAGGAATTGTAGGTAAAAATAAAGGCGTTCAAATACTAGATATTATTGATAAGGATGTGGAAAACTATGAATAGTGATAACGGATTCCTTTCACAAGATGAAATAGATTCACTATTAAATGATGATAGTGACAAAGAGAATAATGACGTTAATGTTAATGCAGATAGTGTATCTAAAGAAACAGTAACAGATACAGAAAAAGATTTGCTAGGTGAAATAGGAAATATTTCTATGGGATCTGCGTCTACTGCATTATCAACTATAATCGGTAGTGCTGTAAATATAACTACACCACAAGTTAGTACAACTACCCTAAAAGAGTTGAGAAATACTTTTGAAGTACCTAATATAGCATTAGAAGTAAAGTATACCAGTGGAATAGTAGGTGGAAATTTACTTGTAATGAAAATACCTGATGCTGCAGTTATAGCCAACCTTATGATGGGTGGAGATGGAAGAATAGAAGAAAAATCTGAGCTTACAGAAATTGAAGAAAGTGCAGTATCGGAAGCTATGAATCAAATGATAGGTTCAGCGGCAACTTCAATGGCTACTATGTTTGGAAGAGAGGTTAATATTTCTCCTCCAGTGTCGAAAATATGGAGAGATACATCTAAGCCTTTAAGTGAAACAATATCAGAAGAAGAAGAAATAGTAGAAGTATCATTTAAACTAACTATTGGAGATTTAGTAGATAGCAATATAATGCAGATACTACCAATAAAAACTGCCAAGAAAATTGTTTCTATAATGATGGGGGAAGAGGAGAAACAAGAAGTACCTCAATCAAATATCCATCAACAAGGAGAAAGAGAACAAGTGCAAAATTCACAAGAACAACTAAACAAAAATGTAGTTCCAAAGCCAGTTGAAACATATAGTCAACCACAAGTTTCATCACCACAACCACAAGTAAATATTCAAAAAGCAACTTTTGCTCCTTTAGGTGAGAGTCCAATAAATGGAGCACCTCAAAATATAGACTTAATCTTAGATGTACCACTTGAAATTTCAGTAGTACTTGGAAAAACTAAAAAGTCTATTAAGGAAGTGTTAGAACTTGGAACAGGTTCTTTAATTGAACTTGATAAACTTGCAGAAGAGCCTGTAGAAATATATGTAAATGGAAAAAAAATTGCTTATGGTGAAGTAGTTGTAGTTGATGAAAATTTTGGTGTAAGAATAATGAACATAGTAAGTGGCGAGGAAAGAGTAAAATCTTTAAAAGGATAGAAGCTTAAAAAATGTGCATATAATGTTTAATTGACAAATTTTAATTAAACATTATATGCTTTTTTTAATTAAAATAAAGTTCCCATTAAACATTGAAAAATCTATGTTTACAGCGTATGTTTTTATATAACTAGTGTAAACTTTAAATAGGTATATTCGATAATATTATAAGACAAAACAAAGGTTGTGAGGAGTGTAAATATGAAGATTACAGGAATATCAGTAAATAAAGTAATTAACATATATGAAACTAATAAAAGTAAGAATGTTCAAAGTAAAAAAGTATGTAAAAAGGATACACTTGAAATATCTAGAC
This sequence comes from Clostridium massiliodielmoense, assembly GCF_900176615.1. Lineage (GTDB taxonomy): Bacteria > Bacillota > Clostridia > Clostridiales > Clostridiaceae > Clostridium_H > Clostridium_H massiliodielmoense. The sequence continues at coordinate 758,445 of NZ_FXLO01000009.1, read as the reverse complement.
TGGGAAAAGAATTATGTTCATTTGAAAATGGAGAAGTATCATCAACAACACCTGAAAGAATACAAGAAATAAAGAACCAAATTGCAAAAGGAACTTATAAAGTTGACTCAAAGCTTATAGCTAAAAAGATGCTTTCAAAGTATAAAGACAATTGATAATTGTCAACTGTAAATTAAACAAATTGGAGATGTTGTATGAATAAGGTAGAATTTATAAAAGGTCTTCTAGAAGTTATGAAAACTCAAAGCATAGCTTTAAATGAGTTGCTAGTGGTACTTGAAAAACAGCATGAATATATAATAAAAGATGATGTGTTTGGAATGGAAGCCATTGTAGAAGATATACAAAAAAGCAATCAAAAGGTTGCTGATATAGAATTGAAAAGAAGACAATTTACAAATGGACTTTTAGAAGAAAAAACATTAGGAAAGCTTATATATGAATTAGACAATGAAGAACTTATAAATGCTTTTAAAAAGGTACGTAATACGTTGGAGGCCATAAGATTACAAAAGGATACGAATGATCTATTAATAAAACAAGGTATTAGTTTAAATAATAGAATATTAGCATTTTTAAATCCAGATAGACAAGCAAAGACGTATAACGGTTACGGGAAGATGAAAAGATAAGGAGTGATACAGTGTCAGGATTATTTTCAACATTAAACGTAGGAAAAAGAGGATTATATGCACAACAAGGTGCTTTAGATGTAACATCACATAATATAGCTAATAGCAATACTAAGGGTTATACAAGACAAAGGGCTCTAATGGAAACTACAAGACCATTTGGTATGCCTTCAATGGATAATCAAGTAGGTCCTGGACAAATTGGTACAGGAGTTGAAATATCAAAGATTCAAAGAGTTAGAGATACTTTTATGGATTATCAAGTTAGAAGAGAAACAAGTACACTTGGACAATATGAAGCAAGAGATAAATATTTAAGTGAAATTGAAGGAATATTTAATGAACCTTCAGATACAGGAGTATCAAATTTAATAGGGAAGTTTTTTGATGCTTGGCAGGAAGTTGCAAAACATCCAGAAGGATCAAATGCACGTACAGTGCTTGCAAATCAAGCATCAGCACTTGCAAGTGAATTAAATCATACTTATAACCAATTAGTAAAGGTAAAAGAAAATGCGCAAGAATCCATAAAGCAAGCTACATTTGATATAAACAATGCATTAGATAGAGTGGATAAATTAAATCAACAAATAATGGCTGTAAAGGTATCAGGTATGGAGCCAAATGACTTAATGGATAAAAGAGATCTTCTTTTAGATGAATTAAGTGAAAAGTTTAATGTAGTAGTAGAACAAGACAAATTTGGTTCAATAAATTTAAAACCTAAGTATACTAAAACCGTAGATGGTAATAGTGATATAGGAAATTCATTTTTAGTAAGAAAAAATCCTAAAGATGAAGTTATGAGATTTTCTTATATAAAGAGCATAGAAAAGAAAATGGAAAAAGATACGACGAAAATAGATGTAACAGGAACTGCGGGTAAGTATGAAACAACTTGTAAAATAACTTATCTCAAAAATGGAGACAAAGATAGACCGGCTACATTTAATTTAAAGATAACTAGTGATAAGGCAACTAAAAAAGAGGCTAGAGAAGAAATAGAAGAAAAGTTAAAAAGATTAGATCAAAGTAGAGTAATTTGGTCAACTAGTAACAAAGATGATGATGCTAGAAATGGACTTGCAGTAGATAAAAATGGCGGAGTTATAGGAAAAAATCCAGTTGAGTTTGAAGATTTAGCTTTATTTGATCTAAAGGGTGATGAATATAGAGGAGAGCTTAAGGGATTTATGACAGTTCAGCAAGATGCTGATGACTATATAGAACAAATGAACAAGCTTGCTAAGGGGATTGCTTTTTCTGTAAATACTTTGCATAGTGGAAGAAGTTCAATAGGAACGGTAGGAACTCCAATGAATAATGGGGTTAATGTAGAAAATGCAGATTATATGCCATTCTTTGTCAATGGAGATATAGCAGATGAAAAATATAAAATTATTAATGGTAAGAAGGTTTTGAATTATATAGATGATACTACTCCAACTAAAGATATTAAAACAGTAGCAGATTTTGATAAGATACTAGAAGGTGAAACTGAAATAACAGCAGCGAACATATCTGTAAATAGACAGATTATGGATGATGTTATGCAAATAAAAACTAGAATCAATGATGACAAGTTTGCTTTAGCAGCTAAAAATACTAAAGATGGAGAACAAGATGGAGCAAGAGCCCTTGCAATAGCACAATTACGTGATAAGCTATTTAAGATACAAAACATAACGAAAAAAACAACAAGAGAAGAATTTATAAAAGAAAATGGAGCAAATGGTAAGTTAAACAAGGATATTACTCTTGGACTTGATACAATAACTGGCGATATTAATGGTATGAAAATAGATAGCTATTTTAAAGATACTGTTGACAAACTTGGAGTACAAGAGCAAGAAGCTCAAAGAATAGTTAAAAATCAAGGTGCTCTTTTAAAAGAATTTAGTCAAAGAAGGGAATCTATATCTGGAGTGTCTTTAAATGAAGAAATGGCAAATATAGTTCAATATCAACATGCTTATCAAGCAAATGCAAAGATTATTGCAACAACAGATCAGCTTTTAGATGTTGTTATAAATGGACTTAAGAGATAATGATTTTAAATAGAGTGGAGGATTTTAATAATGCGTGTTACGAATAAAATGCTTTCAAATAATTTTTTAGCAGACATGAGAACAAACTTAGAAAATATAAATAAAATTCAACAACAAAATACATCAGGTAAAAAATTTAGAAAACCATCTGATGATCCATTTGCAGTTGCACGTTCTATGCAATTACATACAGATATTAATACAAACAAACAATATAGTAAAAATATAACTGACGTATCTAACTGGCTTGATACTACAGATACAGCATTAGGACAAGCAGGAAACGTTCTTCAAAGAGTAAGGGAACTTTTAATATCATCAGGAAATGGTGGTTATACAAAATCTGAAAGAAGAGCAATAAAAGATGAAATAAATGAAAAAATAGGGGAAATGTCTCAAATATTAAACACAAACTTTGGTGGTAATTATATATTTTCAGGATCTAGAAGTACTACAAAACCTATGGAGGTGGAAGTTGATAAAACCACTGGTAACACTAAACTTATATATAATAAAAAGGAGGGTGGAGAACTAGATAAGACTGTGGATAAAGACGAGTATAATCAAATAGCGTCTAAATTAAAGATAGAAGTATCCCAAGGCGTTACTATGGATTACAATGTTACAGCTACTGATGTGTTAGAGTTTAAAAATGAAACTGGTGATGATAAGAATTTAAGAGAGATATTAAGTAATATAGTAACCCATTTAGATTCTGAAGATCCAGATGAGATAAATAAATTAATAGGAGAAGATCTTACAAATATAACAGATTCAATAAGTAATGTTCTAAAAATTCGTGCAGAAGTTGGTGCTAAGCAAAATAGAATAGAGGGTGCTGATGATAGAAATAAAGATGGTACATTCAATATGACTAAAATATTATCAAAACACGAAGATGTTAACTATACAGAAAACATGACAGATTACGCAACAATGCTTACTGTATACATGGCATCTCTTCAAACAAGTGCAAAGATAATACAGCCTAGTCTTATGGACTATTTACGTTAATAAAAAATTGAAAGTTGACAATGAACAATTGAATAAAATTGTTCATTAAAAGAAAGGTGCGGTAAAAATGAAACTAGAGACTAAATATCATGGAATCGTTGAATATAACGAAGAAGATGTAATAGAGTTTAAAAAAGGGATTCCGGGATTTGATGAACTTAGGAAGTTTATCAATTTTCCTATAGAAGATAATGAGGTCTTTAGTGTACTTCATTCAATAGAAAATAGTGAGATTGGTTTTGTAGTAATATCTCCATTTAGTGTGGTTAAGGACTATGAAATTGAAATCGACGATAGTGTTATTGAAAGATTAAATATAGAGAAAGAAAAAGATGTACTAGTGTTAAATACTGTAACATTAGATTCAAAATTAGAAAATATAACAGCAAATCTATGTGCTCCTATAGTAATAAATATAAAAACAAAATTAGGGGAACAAATAATATTAAATAATGGAAAGTACCCAATCAAATATCCATTATTTAAGGAGGGCATTTAATGCTAGTTGTAAAAAGAAAAAAAGGTGAATCTATTTTAATTGGAGATAACATAGAAATAAATATAGTTGATATAGAGAATGGTGCCGTAAAAATATCTATAGAAGCTCCAAGGAAAGTTAGCATTTTAAGAAAAGAACTATATAAAGAAGTACAGGAAGAAAATAAAAATGCTATGAATATAGATATTTCTATTTTAAAGATATTAAGGAAAAGAAAGTAAGCAGTCTACAACAATGTGGGGGGATGCTTTATGGAAGTTGGAGTAGTTGGAGGAAGAAGACAAATAAGTTCATATATTAAATCCAATATATTAAATCCATCATCAAGTGATAATGATATACAGTATGAAGACAATTCTATATCTAAACATGAGATAAGTGAAGCTGTAAACAAAATTAATGATTACCTTAAAGGGGAAGATACCCATATAGAATATGAAACATATGAGGGATTTAAAAATCAATTTATAATTAAAATAGTAGACAATATAACAAAAAAAACTATAAAAGAAATACCACCTAAAAAAATATTGGATATGGTAGCTGAAATATGCAGACTCGCAGGAGTTATAGTAGATGAAAAAGCTTAAATAAAAAAGGGTGGTGTTTAATTTGGAATATAGATTAAACAAAGTCGACTATGAGCTTCAACAACTTGTAAATAATGCTACAAAAGATGGAAAAGTACATGGAAACAAGGAAACTAATAAAGTTAATAAAGATAAAAAAGAAAGAAACAAAAAACAATATAGTGAAGAATTAAAAAAAGAATTATCAAAACAAAAGAAGAAAAAAATTATAGTTGATGCAATGAAGGTTGAAAATGTAAAAGTTGATGCCTTTAGAGAAAAGGATTCTAAAAATTTAAGTCAAGGGAGATTTTTAGATACAAAATTATAGTTTAAAGCATGCATGGGAGGAAAAAGGATGTACGCAAACAATGCATATAAAGCTTATAAAAATAATAGTGTTAATTATGCTTCAAAAGAGCAACTATTACTTATGTTACTAGATGGTGCAGTTAAGTTTTCTAAAATGGGTAGACAGGCCATAATAGATAAAAATATTAAGAAAGCACATGATAGTCTTACAAGAACTCAAGATATATTTTATGAACTTATGGCATCTTTAGATATAAGTAGTGGTGCTGAATGGGCCAAGAATCTTATGGGAATATATGAATTTATAACAAAAAGACTTGCAGATGCTAACATGAAAAAAGATGAAAAGATTATGAATGAAGTAGTGCCATTAATAGAAGATGTTAGAGATACATGGTATGAAGCTGAAAAATTATCAAGAGGACAGAGATAGAATATATTAAGGTTAAATAAAGTACTAGAAATACTAGTGCTTTATTTATAAAAACAATTAAACTAAGGGAGGAAAGTATATGTCAGATATAGGTGGAGTTGGAGGAAATTTTAATAGAATTACTGGACTTGCTACAGGTATGGATACTGATGCAATGGTAAAAAAAATGTTAATGAGGGAACAACAAAGAATAGATAGAGCCAATGGAAATAAGCAGTATAATCAATGGAGACAAGAAGAATACGTTGAAATAATAAAAGATACAAGAGAATTAAGAGATGATTTTTTACTTATAAGTTCGCCTAAAGAAACAAATCTTTTAAAAAGTGATACTTATGCTGGAACTAAGGCTAAAAGTGATAATGAAAGTCTTATAGAAGCAAAATCTCTTCCAGGAGCTAAAGCCGGAAAATATCAAATTAAAGTTAAAGATATAGCAAGAGCTGCTACTATTGAATTCAAAGGAAGCAAAGATGATGTAGATAAGGTTAAAGAAGCTATAAAAAATATTAAGCCTGAGTTATTGAATCAAGTAGAAGTAAACTTTAGTGAACTTACAGGTAAGATGAGTATAGTATCAAAGGAAACAGGTAAAAAGATTGCTGATGATACTGCAATGAAAGATATATCAAATGCTTTAAAGGGAAAGTACAGTTTGGATTATAAAGAAATTGATGGAAATGAAGCAGAAGTATATATAAAAGAACCTGGACAAAGTGAATATACTAAAGTTAATTCCAAAATTACTTCTAAAAATAAATTTGTAATAGACAATATGGAATATGATATATCAGGAATAACAACAAATGGGTCAATAGATACTAAAGATGATACTGGTGCAATAGCTATTAATGTTAAAAAAGATGTATCATCTAGTGTAGATAAGATAAAGAAGTTTGTAGAAAAGTATAATAAATTAATAGAAAAATTAAATACAAAAGTAGATGAAAAGAAAATATATAGCTATAAACCATTAACAGAAGAACAAAAAAAGTCTATGAAACCTGAAGAAGTAAAAGAATGGGAAAAGAAAGCGAAGCAAGGTATTATAAAAAACGATGCTAACGTACAACAAATGTTATCACAAATGAGACAGGCGTTTTATGGTGGATATACAACGGATCCTTCAAAATCTGATCATGCAACATTTGGAGTAAGTTTGAGTGAAATAGGAATAACTACATCTAGGGAAACAAGCAAAAGAGGACAACTAGTAATAGATGAAAAGAAGTTAACTAAAGCACTAGAGGAAAAAAGTGATAAAGTATATGAACTATTTACAAAGTCAGGAAGCGATAAAGAATCAAAAGGTATACTAAATAGACTTACTGGAATAGTTGATAAATATGTAGGTGGACATGGTGGAGAAGATGGTATTTTAGTTAAAAAAGCAGGATACAAAGATTCAAGATGGCTTTTAAACAATGATTTAAGTAAAAAAATTATTGAACAAGAAAAACAAATAAAACAACTTGAGAGAATGATGTTCTCAAAACAAGAACAATACTACAAAATGTTCTCAAAACTTGAAGTTGCAATGAACAAAATGAATTCTCAGTCAAGTTGGTTTCAAGCTCAGATGGGTGGAAGATAGTAAATGAACGAAGATTTATATAGTGGTTTAAAAAAGTATCAACAAATAAATGTTAATATAATAAATGCATTAAATGAAGAAAAAATAGATGATTTAGATGAAATTTTATTAAAAAAAGATGAAATTATAAAAAAAATAAATTGTATTAAATATACTTTGGAGGAGTTTAGTGAAATATCAGAAGAATTAAACTTAAAAGTTCTAGAGGAAGAAATAAAAAATCTATCAAATTCAAAAAAAGAATATTATAAATCCCAAATAAATAAAATAAATAAAAATAAAAATGCCACTAGAAGTTACTCAAACCTTAGAAAAAATGTAGCTTTAGAGAAATTTATATAATTTTCTTAAAAAAAAAGTGTAAAGTATAAAAATATGATGACGATAATATAAAAAGTAAGGCAAGGAAGCCTTAAAATAAAAATACACTTAGAAAATTCAAGGAGGAATTTTACAATGATTATTAATCACAATATGAATGCAATGAACGCTCACAGAATGATGGGACAAAACATTAATGGTGCTGGAAAAGCAATGGAAAAATTATCTTCAGGATTAAGAATAAACAGAGCTGGAGATGATGCTGCAGGATTAGCAATCTCAGAAAAAATGAGAGGACAAATCAGAGGATTAAATCAAGCTTCAAGAAACGCTCAAGATGGTATATCATTAATCCAAACAGCTGAAGGAGCTTTAAATGAAACTCATGCAATCCTTCAAAGAATGAGAGAACTTTCAGTTCAAACATCTAATGATACAAACACAAGTGCAGACAGAACAAATGTACAAAAAGAAGTTGCTCAATTACAATCAGAATTAACTAGAATTAGTACAGATACAGAATTTAATACTAAAAAGTTATTAAATGGTTCAGCTAAAGGAGTAACTTTCCAAGTAGGAGCCAATGAAAAACAAGTAATTACTTTAAATATTTCAGATATGGGTGCAACTGCATTAAAAGTAAATGATGTTAGTTTATCAACTGGAGCTAGTTCACAAACAGCTATAACAAAAATAAATGATGCAATAAATACAGTATCAGGAGAAAGAGCTACACTAGGAGCTATACAAAATAGATTAGAACATACAATAAATTCTGATAATAATGCATCAGAAAACTTACAAGCAGCAGAATCAAGAGTAAGAGACGTTGATATGGCAAAAGAAATGATGGATTTCTCTAAGAAAAACATCCTTCAACAAGCAGCTCAAGCTATGCTTGCTCAAGCTAATCAACAACCACAAGGTGTGCTTCAATTATTAAGATAATTAATACTTTAAAATGTAAAAACTCCACTACTTAAAAGCATTGGAGTCAGATTGTTCAAAAAGCCTCCAGTTTGGGAGGCTTTTATTTACGCCAAAATTCTTTTATGCGATAGCATTGGAAAAAATACTCATTTTATGTGTTGATCTGGTATAAATTTGCATTAACGTGTACAAAAAATAGTGCGATAGCACCATGGCTATCTTTTTCATATTCTGAACTGCCGCTGTAAGTAGGTATTGCTCAGAAACATTATTGATTCCTCGCATGCGACAATAGCGCAGCCCATGTAATTTTTTTGAATAAGCAAAGCTACGCTCAATTTTTTCTTTACGTCTTTCATAAATACTTTTACCTTTTTCAGTTTTAGCAAATGCAAAAATCTGATCTTTATAGTTTTCCCAAACATGACGACGTATAGTTCTATTAATGGATTTATCAGATATTAAGCAATTATTTTTATATTTGCAAGAAGCACATTGCTCCACATTACTTACGTATTTTTTATAACCTTCCCTTGTAGTAGTTCTATATTTTAAAAAGCAGTTATTAATACACACATATCCATCTAATTCTTTAACATACTGAAATCTATATTTTGTATATTTTCCTTTAACATGGGGTCCTAAACGGAACCCAAAAACCCCTTGATAATTTTTGGCTGAAATTTGCTTACAAATAGGATTCGTAGAATATCCGGCATCTGCCACTAAATATTTTGTATTAAAATTAAACTTTTTTACTTGAGTTTCTACTCTTTTAATATAAGGATCTACATCATTTATATTCCCAGGAGTAACATAAACGTCTGTTATAATATTATATTTTCCATCAACTGTTCTGTGATCTAAATAAAAAAAGCCTTTAGGTTTTCCATCTCTAACCATATAACCACTGTCTGGATCAGTTGTACTTACCTTTATTTCTTTAGTTTCAGGTGTTTTAGACTTTTTTTTAGAGGTTTTTTATTATGATTAATTCTATCTTTATTGATATCATTTTCTAGTTCCTCAAAGTATTCCTTTGTAGATTTAGTTATTTCTTTTTTAATAAATTTATGTTTATTAGCGTTAGCTTTTAAATGGGTGGAATCAGTATATAGAATCTTACCATCAACCAAGTTTCTATTAATAGCTTGAAATACAATATTATCAAATATTTCTTGATGTATGTTTGTATTACTAAATCTTTTTGTTCTATTCTGGCTTAAAGTTGAATGACTTGGTATTTTATAAGTAAGTCCATATCCCAAAAACCATCTGTAAGCTACATTTACCTGGATTTCTTTTACAAGCTGACGCTCTGAACGTATACCGAATAGGTATCCGATAAAAAGCATTTTAAATAATACAACTGGATCTACTGATGGTCTTCCATTATCAGGACAATATAAATCCTTAGTTAAATCTCTTATGAATGAAAAGTCTATGTATTTATCTATTTTTCTAAGTATATGATTTTCAGGCACTAAGTTTTCTATATAAACTAATTCTAATTGATTTTGTTTTTTTCATTATTAGTAATCATTTTTCCTCCGTAGGAGCCCTAATGGGCTAAAAGATTTATTGGTTTAAAATATATATTCTACATAAACACTAAAAATCCTTTTTGTAATAAATGTAAAAAAGCTGTTGACAAATTATGTTTATCAACAGCCTGACTCCACTACTTAAAAGCAGTGGAGTTTTTTATTTATATTATATATAACTAAGTTTTTATTTGATGGTAATATAAAGCATGAGAAAATTTTTTGTGGTTTATAAGTTTATAATATTTATTAAAAAATAAAAAAAAGTGTAAAGGATATAAATGTTTCGACGATAATATAAAAGGTAAGGCAAGGAAGCCTTAAAATAAAAATATACTTAGAAAATTCAAGGAGGAATTTTACAATGATTATTAATCACAATATGAATGCAATGAACGCTCACAGAATGATGGGACAAAACATTAATGGTGCTGGAAAAGCAATGGAAAAATTATCTTCAGGATTAAGAATAAACAGAGCTGGAGATGATGCTGCAGGATTAGCAATCTCAGAAAAAATGAGAGGACAAATCAGAGGATTAAATCAAGCTTCAAGAAACGCTCAAGATGGTATATCATTAATCCAAACAGCTGAAGGAGCTTTAAATGAAACTCATGCAATCCTTCAAAGAATGAGAGAACTTTCAGTTCAAACATCTAATGATACAAACACAAGTGCAGACAGAACAAATGTACAAAAAGAAGTTGCTCAATTACAATCAGAATTAACTAGAATTAGTACAGATACAGAATTTAATACTAAAAAGTTATTAAATGGTTCAGCTAAAGGAGTAACTTTCCAAGTAGGAGCCAATGAAAAACAAGTAATTACTTTAAATATTTCAGATATGGGTGCAACTGCATTAAAAGTAAATGATGTTAGTTTATCAACTGGAGCTAGTTCACAAACAGCTATAACAAAAATAAATGATGCAATAAATACAGTATCAGGAGAAAGAGCTACACTAGGAGCTATACAAAATAGATTAGAACATACAATAAATTCTGATAATAATGCATCAGAAAACTTACAAGCAGCAGAATCAAGAGTAAGAGACGTTGATATGGCAAAAGAAATGATGGATTTCTCTAAGAAAAACATCCTTCAACAAGCAGCTCAAGCTATGCTTGCTCAAGCTAATCAACAACCACAAGGTGTGCTTCAATTATTAAGATAATTAATACTTTAAAATGTAAAAACTCCACTACTTAAAAGCATTGGAGTCAGATTGTTCAAAAAGCCTCCAGTTTGGGAGGCTTTTATTTACGCCAAAATTCTTTTATGCGATAGCATTGGAAAAAATACTCATTTTATGTGTTGATCTGGTATAAATTTGCATTAACGTGTACAAAAAATAGTGCGATAGCACCATGGCTATCTTTTTCATATTCTGAACTGCCGCTGTAAGTAGGTATTGCTCAGAAACATTATTGATTCCTCGCATGCGACAATAGCGCAGCCCATGTAATTTTTTTGAATAAGCAAAGCTACGCTCAATTTTTTCTTTACGTCTTTCATAAATACTTTTACCTTTTTCAGTTTTAGCAAATGCAAAAATCTGATCTTTATAGTTTTCCCAAACATGACGACGTATAGTTCTATTAATGGATTTATCAGATATTAAGCAATTATTTTTATATTTGCAAGAAGCACATTGCTCCACATTACTTACGTATTTTTTATAACCTTCCCTTGTAGTAGTTCTATATTTTAAAAAGCAGTTATTAATACACACATATCCATCTAATTCTTTAACATACTGAAATCTATATTTTGTATATTTTCCTTTAACATGGGGTCCTAAACGGAACCCAAAAACCCCTTGATAATTTTTGGCTGAAATTTGCTTACAAATAGGATTCGTAGAATATCCGGCATCTGCCACTAAATATTTTGTATTAAAATTAAACTTTTTTACTTGAGTTTCTACTCTTTTAATATAAGGATCTACATCATTTATATTCCCAGGAGTAACATAAACGTCTGTTATAATATTATATTTTCCATCAACTGTTCTGTGATCTAAATAAAAAAAGCCTTTAGGTTTTCCATCTCTAACCATATAACCACTGTCTGGATCAGTTGTACTTACCTTTATTTCTTTAGTTTCAGGTGTTTTAGACTTTTTTTTAGAGGTTTTTTATTATGATTAATTCTATCTTTATTGATATCATTTTCTAGTTCCTCAAAGTATTCCTTTGTAGATTTAGTTATTTCTTTTTTAATAAATTTATGTTTATTAGCGTTAGCTTTTAAATGGGTGGAATCAGTATATAGAATCTTACCATCAACCAAGTTTCTATTAATAGCTTGAAATACAATATTATCAAATATTTCTTGATGTATGTTTGTATTACTAAATCTTTTTGTTCTATTCTGGCTTAAAGTTGAATGACTTGGTATTTTATAAGTAAGTCCATATCCCAAAAACCATCTGTAAGCTACATTTACCTGGATTTCTTTTACAAGCTGACGCTCTGAACGTATACCGAATAGGTATCCGATAAAAAGCATTTTAAATAATACAACTGGATCTACTGATGGTCTTCCATTATCAGGACAATATAAATCCTTAGTTAAATCTCTTATGAATGAAAAGTCTATGTATTTATCTATTTTTCTAAGTATATGATTTTCAGGCACTAAGTTTTCTATATAAACTAATTCTAATTGATTTTGTTTTTTTCATTATTAGTAATCATTTTTCCTCCGTAGGAGCCCTAATGGGCTAAAAGATTTATTGGTTTAAAATATATATTCTACATAAACACTAAAAATCCTTTTTGTAATAAATGTAAAAAAGCTGTTGACAAATTATGTTTATCAACAGCCTGACTCCACTACTTAAAAGCAGTGGAGTTTTTTATTTATATTATATATAACTAAGTTTTTATTTGATGGTAATATAAAGCATGAGAAAATTTTTTGTGGTTTATAAGTTTATAATATTTATTAAAAAATAAAAAAAAGTGTAAAGGATATAAATGTTTCGACGATAATATAAAAGGTAAGGCAAGGAAGCCTTAAAATAAAAATATACTTAGAAAATTCAAGGAGGAATTTTACAATGATTATTAATCACAATATGAATGCAATGAACGCTCACAGAATGATGGGACAAAACATTAATGGTGCTGGAAAAGCAATGGAAAAATTATCTTCAGGATTAAGAATAAACAGAGCTGGAGATGATGCTGCAGGATTAGCAATCTCAGAAAAAATGAGAGGACAAATCAGAGGATTAAACCAAGCTTCAAGAAATGCTCAAGATGGTATATCATTAATTCAAACAGCTGAAGGAGCTTTAAATGAAACTCATGCAATCCTTCAAAGAATGAGAGAACTTGCAGTTCAAACATCTAATGATACAAACACAACTGCAGATAGAACAAATGTACAAAAAGAAGTTGCTCAATTAAAAGAAGAAATCACAAGAATTTCAACAGACACAGAATTTAACACTAAGAAATTATTAAATGGATCAGCATCTGGAGTAACTTTCCAAGTGGGAGCTAATCAATCACAAGTAATCACTTTAAGTATTTCAAATATGGGAACAGATGCATTAAGCTTGAAAGATGTTAGTTTAGGTACTGGTGCAGCTTCACAAACAGCTATAACAAAAATAAATGATGCAATAAATATAGTATCAGGAGAAAGAGCTACACTAGGAGCTATACAAAATAGATTAGAACATACAATAAACTCTGATAATAATGCATCAGAAAACTTACAAGCAGCAGAATCAAGAGTAAGAGACGTTGATATGGCAAAAGAAATGATGCAATTCTCTAAGAAAAACATCCTTCAACAAGCAGCTCAAGCTATGCTTGCTCAAGCTAATCAACAACCACAAGGTGTACTTCAATTATTAAGATAATTTTGTTTTGAATTTGGCAAAAATTAATCTTTAAGTTCACTCTACTGTGATTATATATTGCAGTAGAGTTTTTTGGTTATAAAAAATAATATATGTAATAGGTGATTTAAGGGTGAATAATTATAAGTTTGATATTGAAAAAAGTAGAGATAATTATAATATTTTAAAAATTTATAAAAATGATAAGAGTATATATATGGGAAGTAAATATAATATGAAGAATAAAATAATTGATTTTATAAATCAATTTAAAGAATGTGATGATAAAAGTATATTCTTAATATTTGGATTTGGATCAGGAGAATGTATATATGAGTTAGCTAAAAGGTTTAAAAATAATAAAATACTAATATTTGAACCCAACTATAATTTAATAAAGTATATACAGGAAGATATAAGTAAGTTTGAATTTTTGAATAGTTCTAATATAGAACTAAAATATTATAATTATAGTGCGTTAGAAGATTTGAGAAAAAATATATCGGTATTTGATATTACTAAAATAAAATATGGATTTTTATGCAATTATGAAAAAATGTATGTGGACAAATTTATAGAGTTTAATAACGATATAAAAAACTTTTTATCTGATACAGTACTTTACAGAAATACTAGTATTACTTTCGCAAAAAGATGGTTTGATACTTTGATGGGAAATTTGCCTGATATTTTAACTTCTAGTCCTATTGACATTTTAAAAGGAAAATATAAAAATATACCGGCTATTATAGTTTCCGCAGGACCATCATTAGAGAAAAATATACATGAATTAAAAAATATTAATAATAGAATGATTGTACTATCGGGAGGTAGAACACTTAAGCCTCTAAAAGATATAGGGGTTAATCCTGATTTACTTGGAATTATAGATCCAGGCGAAATTGCATATGAATTAGTTAAGGAATATATAAGTTATGAAAAAAGCACTTTGCTATTCTATGAAGGAACAAATGAAAAAGTTACAAAATATCATACAGGGAATAAGTATATTTTTACTCAAAGTAAATTTATAAGAGAAATATTTGAAATGAATATTTCAGATATGAGTTTAGGAGGATCAATTGCTCATGCACTAACAGGAACAGCTGTATTATTAGGGTGTAATCCTATTATATTTATAGGGCAGGATTTAGCGTATTTAAAAGAAAAGCGTTATGGTGATATTGCATTAACTAAGTTTGATAAAGAAAAGGAAATTACTCTTGGACTTGTAGGAGGAAAAGCAATAAAAGTTAAGGGGGTTAATGGAGAAATATTAGATACCAATGAAGAACTGTTTAATTTTAAACGCAGCTTAGAAAATATAATAAAAAATAATAGTGATGTAACTTTTATTAATGCTACTGAAGGAGGGGCTTTAATAGAAGGAACTATTAATATGTCATTAAAAGAAGTGATAAATGAGTATAGTTTAAAAAGTAAAGGTAACTATATTAAAGAAAATAATCATAGTATTGATATAAGTCATATGATAGATAACACTGTGGTTAGTTTGAAAAATATTATTAAGTCTAATAAAAATATAATTTCAAAGTCCAAGGAAGCTTTAAAATATATAGAACTAATTAAAAGTGAGATAAGAGTATATGGTAAAGTAAAAAATAATTACTATTTAAATAAAATGGATCAAATTGATGAGGATATAAAAAAGAGTTATGAAGATTTAGAAGTTCTAAGTTCCTTAATTTATCCAGTTGTATATACAATTTTAACAGGTAAAAAACTTAGTAGATATAAAGATATAATTCAAAAAAATGAATTTTTGTACAAGAGTGTATTGGAAGTCTCGGAGTATGCTATGAAAAAACTTGAATGTGTGTTGGAAGAAATTAACAGTGTGGAGAGATGAATATGATAAAGCTTGAATGCATAAAAGAAAATTTATATACAATTAAATATAATAATAAGTACATTCATAGTAAGTTTAATCCTATAATAGAAAGTGAAAGGTTCATATCACGATATAAGTATATAGAAAATAAAAAGAATATAGTAGTATATGGATTGGGATTAGGATATCATATTGAAACTATAATTAAAGTTAATAATACTGCTAAAATATATATTTTTGAAGCTAATAATAAAATTATAGAAATTTGTAAAAAGATCAAACCTTACTTGTTTAAAAATAAGAATATAAAAATAATAAAATATAATGATAAATTCTACAATTTGTTTAAAAATTACTTAGATACATGTGAAGAATTCATAGTTCATAAACCTTCTTTATATACTATAAAAGATATAAATTATAAATTATATAATGTAATTAACAATTATGTTATAGCTTATGAAAGTACAAATGAATTAAAAGAACAGTTAATACAAAACTATAGTGAAAATTTAAAGGTGGATTATAACAATATAATTAATTTAGTAAATAAGTTTAAAAATAAAAAGAAAAAATTTATTATTACAGCTGCAGGACCATCTTTAGATTATGAACTTGAATTTTTAAAACAAAGTAGAGATAGTTTTATTATTGTAACTGTAGGTACTGCCCTTAATGCATTAATGAACAATAATATATGTCCTGATATTATTGTTATAATAGATGGCAAAAAAGGAGTTGCAAATCAGCTTAAAGGATTTGAAAATTTACAAATACCTCTTTGTTTTTTATCTACAGCATCAAGGTGGGCTGTTAAAAATTATAGTGGTCCTAAATATATGTTTTTCAATAGTGAAGATAAAGATGATATAATTATTGAAACAGGAAAAACGGTTGCTGTAGCTGCAATGAGTATAGCTATACATTGTGGAGCTAAAGAAATAGTAATGCTTGGACAAGACTTAGCGTATTTGGATGGAAAATCACATACAAATACATATGAAGACATATATGGACTTAAAGATGATCCAATAATAAATAAAAATAATAAGTTTGTTACAGGAATAGATAGTTCTCAGCTTAATACGACATCAGGATACATTTATTTTAAGGAACAGATAGAGAAACTTATAGAAACTAATTCCAATGTTCAATTTATAAATTGTAGTAAGGGGGCATTTATTAGAGGTGCTAAACATATGGAGTTTGAACAATATATAAATGATAAATTAAACTATTGAATTTTAAAATTCAATAGTTTAATTTTATTTACACATTATATTGTTTAAAGATATATATATATATATCGAATATATATATATATATATTCGATATATATATATGAAAAAAGTTCGGAGGAAATGCAAATGAGTAATGAAAAAATGGAAGTAATAATTACAGCAAATGAGTACTTAAATAATTTAGAAGAGGGAATACATAAAGTAGTAGAAGCTTTTCAACAAGAAGATGAAAAAAAAGGATGTTCACTTATTCCTCTTGTAGCTGAGGGGATTAACTGGATTATAGATGTAGTTAATTTAACTAAAGATATACAAAAAGAAAATATAGATATATCACAAATTGATGAAAAATTAGAAGAGATAGTAGAGGCTATAGAAAGTGAAGATTACATATTGGTTGGGGATTTATTTGAATATGAAGTATTGCCTATAATAAAAGATATACATGAAAACATAAGAAATATATTAGAAAATTAAAAAAAGAGGGGTACATATGAGTTTTTTTAAGGATAAGAGTATACTTATAATTGGAGGTACTGGAACTATTGGGCAAGGCTTAATAAGAGAACTTGTGCATCATGAACCTAAGGTTATAAGGATATTTAGTAGAGACGAATACAAGCAATTTATAATGGAGCATTCAAATCTAATACAAGAGAATAATAAAGAAAATAAGTTTAGATTTTTAATTGGTGATGTAAGAGATTTTGAAAGATTAGATAGAGCTATGGATGATATAGATATAGTATTTAATTTAGCAGCTATGAAACATGTTCCTTCCTGTGAATATAATCCTGATGAGGCTATAAAAACTAATGTAGATGGTATGCATAATGTAATAAAATCAGCAATGAAGAATAATGTGAAATGTGTACTATTTACATCATCGGATAAAGCAATAAGTCCTACAAATACATATGGTGCTACAAAGATGTTAGCTGAAAAGTTAGTGCAAGCTGCTAATTTTAGTAAAGGGAAAATTCAAACTAAGTTTATAGCAGTTAGGTTTGGAAATGTAATGGGATCGCGTGGTTCTGTTATTCCACTGTTTAAAAATCAAATATTAGAAAATAAAAATATTACTATTACAGATCCGGATATGAGTAGATTTATGATGAGCTTATCTCAGGCAGTTAAACTTATGATTAAGTCCTGTGAAATATCAAAAGGTGGAGAAGTATTTGTACTTAAGATGCCTGTTGTGAAACTTAAAGACTTAGCAGAGGTTGTCATAGAACAAACTTGCAAAAAATATAAGGTGGAAAAAGAAAAAATTCAAGTTGAAGTTATAGGTGTTAGAGCTGGAGAAAGATTTTATGAAGAACTTATGACTAAGGAAGAATCTAAAAGTGCTTATGATTTAGGAGATATGTATTGTGTATTTCCTAACTTATATTTAAAAGAGTATAATCAGTGTTATAATAAGTTCCGTAAATGTAATATACAAAATTATTCTTCTAACGGTATGAAGTGTATTTCTAAAGATGATATTAAAAAAATAATTGAAAATGATAATTTGATATAAAAATAATATTATAAAAGTAAAGGTGATATAAATGAAATATTGTAAGAGATGTTTACAACCAGATACTAGACCAGATATAAAGTTTGATGAAAATGGTGTATGTTATGCATGCTTATATGAAGAAAGAAAAAAAAGTATAGATTGGAAATCTAGACAACTAGAGTTAAAGGAAATAGTAGAAAGAGCTAAAAGAAAAGCTAAAAAGTTAAATACATATGATTGTGTTATAGGAGTTAGTGGTGGGAAGGATAGTACATTTCAAGCAATATATGCAAAAGAAAAGCTTGGATTAAATGTATTATTGGTAAATTGTCAGCCTGATAATATAACAGAGGTTGGGCGACATAATATGGAAAATTTAATTTCACTAGGATTTGATTGTATACAAATGAGGCCCAATCCTCAGATAACTAAACAACTTGTAAAAAAATCATTTTATGAATACGGCAACCCGATTAAGCCAACAGAATATTCATTATGGTCATCAGCTTATATTATAGCAGAAAAATTTAATATTCCACTTATAATACAAGGAGAAAACGCTGCTTTAACTCTAGGATTGGTTAATGGCTTAGGAAGTGATGGAAATGCTTTAAATGTAAATAATGGAAACACAATTAATGGATGCAAGGCTACAGATTGGGAAAGTGATTCTATAAGTTTAGATAAATTATTTATGTATAATTTTCCGAATAAAAAAGTGCTAATTAAAAAAGATATAGAAGCTATATACTTACAATATTATGTGAAGGAATGGTCTCAGGTATATAATGCAGATTTTTCTATTGCAAGAGGCTTATGGGGTAGAAGTAGAGAAAAACTCGAAGATATAGGTAGATACAGAAGGTACACTGCGTTAGATAGTGATATGCAAATAGTGAATCAAATGATAAAATATTATAAGTTTGGCTTTGGATTTGCTACTGATGAGGCTTGTTATGATATAAGGGAAGGTAGACTTACAAGAGATGAAGCTAAGTGGTTAGTAAATAAGTATGATGGAAAATGTAGTAGTAGGTATATTAAAGAGTTTTGTGAATATATAGATATATCAGAAGAAGAATTTTGGAGTGTTATAGATAAATATGTAAATAAGGATATATTTTTAAAAGATCCTAGTACATTCAAATGGGTTCCTAAATTTACTGTAGGTGAAGATCTTGAATAAGTTAAAAGTTAAACTTAAAGTAGTATGTATAATTCAAGCTAGAACTGGTTCTACAAGATTACCGGGTAAAGTGTTAAAAAAAATATGTGGAAAGACAGTTTTAGAACATGACATTGATAGACTAAGAAGAATTAAAAATGTAGATGAAATAGTTATTGCTACTACGAATAAAAAACAGGATGATTTAATAGTAAATGAAGCTTTGAGATTAGGTGTAAAGTATTTTAGGGGTTCAGAGGAAGATGTTCTTTCTAGATATTATTATGCAGCAAAAATGACAAAAGCTGATATAGTCATGAGGGTTACTAGTGATTGTCCATTGATTGACAGTGAGGTAAGTAAAAATATATTAAACTATTATTTAAAGAATAGTAAATGTTATGATTATGTAAGTAATACCATTAAAAGAACGTATCCAAGAGGACTAGATGTAGAAGTTTTTTCGTTTAAAGCATTAAAAAGAGCTTTCTTAGAAGCTAAGAGTAATAGAGATAGAGAACATGTAACTCCATATATTTGGGGAAATGTTGATGATTTTAGAATAGGTCAATATGTTAATGAAATAGATTATTCAGAGTTAAGATGGACTTTAGATACAGAAGAAGACTTTCAATTAATAAATAAAATATATGAACATTTATATTATAAACTTGGAAATGATTTTTATATGAAAGATATTTTAAAGTTATATGAAAGCTACAAAGAATTATATAATATAAACAAGGATATAATGCAAAAACATATATAAAATGTTATTTAAAATGGTGATTATATGATTAAATTAAGAAAAGTAAATGAAAAAGATTGCGATGTTTTATTTGAATGGGCAAACGATATAGAGGTAAGAAAAAATTCATTTAATGCTAATTATATAACTTATGAAGAACATGTGGATTGGTTTTTAAAAGTGTTGGAAAATGGAAATGTTTTATTTTTTATTATGGAAGTTGATAATAAGTCGATTGGACAAATAAGAATTAACATAGATGCAAATATTGGTATAATTAGTTATAGTATTTATAAAGAGTTTAGAGGAAAAGGATTTGGGGAAAAAATAATTCAACTAGTTGAGGAACAGATTAGTAATCTAAAAATAATTAATAAAATCGTTGCTTATGTAAAAAAAGACAATACATCATCCAACAAGATATTTACAAAATTGAATTATTTAAAAGAAGAGTCTGGAGATAGTAATTTATATTATAAGTTTGTTAGAAAATGAATCAAAAGAAGGTTAGCATAAGCTAATCTTTTTTCAAATTTAAGATATAATGGTGATATATTATGAAAATTTTATTTAGAGTAGATGGTGGAGAAGAAATTGGATTTGGACATATAATGAGAACTTTGGTTTTGGCTAAGGAATTAAGCAAGAATCATGAAGTGAAATATATATGTTTAGATTCGCCTAAATATATAAAAGGAATTGAAAAGATAAAAAATGAAAATATAGATGTTATAAAAATAGATAAGTTAAATGAAATGGAACAAATAAAGAACATTGAATCAGATTTTGTAGTAGTGGATAAATATGATATCCAATCTGAGTACTTATTAGATCTTAAATCTAAATTTAAAGTTATATATTTTGATGATAATGCAGACTTTAATTATTATCCAGTAGATTGTATTATAAATCAAAATATATACGCAAGTGAACTTAATTATAATTGTTTAAAAGATACAAAATTACTATTAGGTAGTAGATACACTATGCTGAGAGAAGAGTTTAGAAAAAACAATCCTATAAAAGTGAAAAAAAATATACAAAATGTGCTTATAACAGTAGGTGGAAGTGATGATTTTAATATAACAGAAGATATAATAGTTCAGTTAAGAAATTTACAAATTAAATTGCAAATAGTTATTGGAAATGCATTTAAATTTAAAACCAGATTAAAAAAGTATGAAAGCTCGAACATAGTATTACATGAAAATCCTAATATGAGTGAAATTATGAAAAAATGTGACGTTGCTATTTCCACTTGTGGCTCTACAATATATGAACTTTGTTTTTTAGGAATACCAACAATAGGGATGGTTATTGCAGATAATCAAATAAAATTAGGTAAGTATATGAATAAAATTGGTGCTATAAAATTGAGTAACATTTCAGGGGTGAAAGAAGATATTTTAAATTTAAATTATAACGAAAGGGAAAGTATGAGCAAAATTCAAAAAAATATAATTGATGGCAAAGGAGTTTTTAGAGTAAAGAATGGAATAGAAATGTACGATAAATAGTTGGATAAAACAAAATAGGAGATATGAAAGTTATGAACAAATTATTTAATATAAATAATATAAAAATAGGACAAAATGAAAGAATGTTTATAATTGCAGAAATGTCTGCAAATCATATGCAAAATTATGATAGAGCGGTTGAAATAATAAAAAAGGCAAAGTGGGCAGGAGCAGACGCTATAAAACTTCAAACATATACACCTGATACTATAACATTGGATTGTGAGAATGAATATTTTCAAATAAAGCAAGGCACAATTTGGGATGGGACAACTCTACATAAGTTGTATCAAACAGCATATACACCTTGGGAGTGGCAACCGAAACTTAAGAAGATTGCGGAAGAATTAGGACTTGTATTTTTTTCTTCGCCATTTGATTACACATCAGTAGATTTTTTAGAAGAAATGGATGTACCAGCATATAAAGTAGCATCTTTTGAAATAAACGATATACCTTTTATAGAATATATAGCATCAAAAGGTAAGCCTATAATAATGTCAACAGGTATAGCGAGAATGGGAGATATTCAAGATGCATTAGATGCATGCAAAAGAATGGAAAATAGAAATGTAGCACTACTTAAGTGTACTTCAGCCTATCCTTCACCACTTGAGGATATAAACCTTAATACTATTCCTAATATGAGGGAAACTTTCAATGTAGTATCAGGACTTTCGGATCATACAATGGGACATACTGTTGCACTTGGTGGAGTAGCACTAGGAGCTAAAATAGTTGAAAAACATTTAACATTAAGACGAGCTGATGGTGGAGCCGATGGAAAGTTTTCTATGGAGCCAGAGGAATTTAAAGAAATGGTAGATAGAATAAGAGATTTAGAAAAAGCTCTTGGAACTGTTACATATGATTTAACAGAAAAACAAAAAAAATCAAGAGAACATTCTAGAAGTTTATTTGTTGTTAAAGATATTAAAGAAGGGGAAGAGTTTACTGAAGAAAATGTAAAGAGCATAAGACCGGGATTTGGTCTTGAAACAAAATATATAAAAGAGATATTAGATAAAAAGGCTTTTTGTGATATAAAAAAAGGTACACCAATGAATTGGAATTTGATAAAATAACAAGACATAAGCTATTTTAGGAGGAATACATAAATGAACATATTAGTAACAGGTGGTTCGGGATTTATTGGAAGATGGGTTGTAAAAACATTATTAAAAGAAGGGCATAATGTTTTAGCATTAGATAATTTATCTAATGGAAGACTTGAAAATATAGAAGAATTTAAGGAAAATAAGAACTTTAAATTTATACAAGGGGATATTAAAGATATAAAATTATTAGATGGAATATTTGAAAAACAACAATTTGATATTATATATCATTTAGGAGCATCTATAAATGTACAAGATTCAATAGATGATCCAACTACTACTTTTTATAATGATACTGTAGGAACATTTAACATACTTGAAAAAGCAAAGATACAAATGTTCGGTAAAAATGCAAAGATGGATAGTGATTCTTGGGTAATTGATAAAAAAGAAAAAACACATCCATGTAAGGTTGTTTTTATGAGTACATGTATGGTATATGATAAAGCTGAAGAAAAAGGAATTGATGAACTTCATCCAGTAAAACCAGTGTCACCTTATGGTGGAGCAAAAATAGCTGCAGAGAATATAGTGTTATCATACTATAATGCGTATAAATTACCAACTGTAGTTATAAGACCTTTTAATACATACGGACCTTTCCAAAAGACAGGTGGAGAAGGTGGTGTTATAGCTATATTTATAAAAAATGCTTTGGATAAAAAAGATCTTAATATATATGGAACAGGAAAGCAAACTAGAGACCTTTTATATGTAAAGGATTGTGCAAGATTTGTTATAATGGCAGGATTTAATTCTAATGTAGATGGTCAAGTTATAAATGCAGGTACTGGAAGAGATGTAACTATAAATGAACTTGCAGATATAATTTCAAAGAATAGAGTTAAAATTAATCATGTAAAACATATTCATCCTCAAAGTGAAATAATGAAGCTATTATGTAATTATAGTAAAGCAGAAAAGTTAATGGGATGGAAACCAGAGTATACTTTACAGGAGGGTATAACGGAAACAGAAGAATGGATAAAGGCTAGCAATTTGATATAGTAAAGTAAATAGGGGGAAGTGATGTGAGAGCAATTATTTTAGCGGCTGGAAAAGGAACTAGGCTTAGACCATTAACTGAATTTACACCTAAGCCACTTATAAAAGTAAATGGAAAGCCTATAATAGAAAGACAAATAGAATGTTTAATAGAAAAGGGAATAAAAGAAATTATTATAGTGACAGGATATTTAGCTGAAAAATTTTATTATATAGTAGAAAAATATGATTATATTAATATAAAATTAGTTTATAATGAGAATTATGATAAGTTTAATAATATATATACTATGTATTTAGTTAAAGAATATTTAAAAGATACTTATGTTTTAGATGGAGATGTATATATAAATAATAACTTTATAAGTTCTAATTTGAATAGGTCAACTTACTTTGGAATTAAAAAAAATAGTTTTGAAGATGAATGGGTTATATATGATAAAAATAGTAAAATAGCCAATATAAAAGTGGAAAGTTCTATTAATGATTATAAGACAATATTATCGGGAATATCATATTGGTCTCGAGAAGAGGGAAACATAATAAATGATATATTAGAAGAAACATTAAAGAAAGATATATGGAAAAACCTATATTGGGATAATATTGTAAAAGACAATTTAAGTAAGATGGATATATATTTAAACAAAATTAACAGTGATGATTGTTTTGAAATAGATAGTATTAAAGATTTAAAGGAAACTGAAAAACTAGTCTTAGGTTAAAACCAAGACTAGTTTTATTTTTAAAGATATCTATACAATATTCGATAAAGAAATATAGTATAAAGAAAAGAATGGTGAGAATTATGTTAGAGACTAAGAAATTTTTGTATAATAATCAACTTATAGCATATTTTTTAAAGGTGCAATATGGAGAAATTAAGAAAGTTACGAAAATAGGTGGTATGACTAATATTAATTATAAATTGGATTTTGAAAACAAAAGTTTAGTTGTAAGAATATCTCAAAGTAATACAAAAAACATGATAAATAGAGTAGATGAAAAAATTAATTCCTATTTAGCATATGAAGCTAATGTAGATGAAAGTTTTTTATTTATAGATGATGTAAGTGGTATAAAGATAAGTAAATTTTTGGATAATGGAGAAATGCTTAATCCTAAAAGTGCTAAAAACTTGCAAAACATGAAAATGGTAATAGAAGTATTAAAAAAGTTGCACAGTTCAAATATTAGGTTTAATAATATATTTAACCCATTTGATATGATACAAAAGTATGAAGATATATTTATGGAACAAAATGGACAAATGTTTGAAGAATATATGAAATTCAAAAAAGATATTTTCAGATATAAAAGTGTTTTGCAAACGTTAGATATTAAATTAGTTCCTTGCCATAATGATACAGTCCCTGAAAATTTTATAGTAAATAATGGGAAACTTAATTTAATTGATTGGGAGTATAGTGGAATGAATGATTATATGTGGGATTTGGCTGCACATATTTTAGAATGTGGATTCTCTGAAAAAGAAGAAAAACAGTTTTTAAATCTATACTTTTGTAATGAAGTTGTTGATAATAATGCAATATTTAGGATTAATTTATATAAGATTATGCAAGATTTTTTATGGAGTATTTGGACAAAGATTAAAATGATTCAAGGAGAAGATTTAAAGGAATATTTTGAAATGAGGTATAACAGAGTTGAAACAGGATTAAAAAGTTTAAAATGGTTCTGTTAATTAATTATGAAAATATAGCTTTAAAAATCACAAAATTACTATACGACTTACTTTAAATAATAAAAATTATATAATTAATATTTTGTGGTATGACAAAAAAGCCTACCTATTATAGATTTTTAAAAATAAATAGACTTAATTAAAAGCGATAGCGTTAGCCGTTAGGCAGCTAATAACCAATTATTTTTAGCTTTAACTGAATAATTGATTCCTGATACTTCAGCTGGTGTTAAACCACGTAGTGAGGAATGATTACGAATAAAATTATAGTGAAATATAAATACCGATATTAACTTATTGGCGCTATCAAAAGAGTTAAAGCCTTTTAAACCTTTATACCAAGACTTAAATGTTTTATTAAAAGATTCAATAATATTGTTTGAAATATCATCTTTAAAAGATTGTACTTTTATGTGTAATGTATCTTGGAATACTGATTTTATTGGAATATTGTAAGATGGTAATCTATCAGTAACTATGGCTCTAGGGGATCCTAATTTCTTAGCATCGTTAAAAAGGCTAAAAGCTTGTTTAGCATCTCTATATGGGGATAGATGATAAGAAATGATTAATCGACTTTCCGAGTCTATAACAAGCCATAGATAATGTTTTTTACCATTTATAAATACAACAGTTTCATCTGCGTGCCATTTATCAGAATCTGATAAGTCAATATTATAAAGTAACTTATCAGATTTTAATTTGAAATAGCTAGCAAATTTTTTAGTCCAATTTGATATAGTTACGTGGGATACTTTTACATTAAAAATTCTAAGCAAACATTGAGATATATGTCTTGTAGAACTTTCATTAAGAAAATAAAGGTTTAAAGCCATTAAAATAATATGGATTGGGAAGCGCATACCTTTAAAATCAAGTTTACCTTGTAGATGGGTATTGCTTGATGGGCTTATAGCCGTAGGCTTCGCCACGAAAAAACTATGATTACATTTCTTATCGTTACAACGATGGTTAATATAATTTGAATAATTATGATGAATAAAGGTTCTTTTGTTACAGACAGGACAACGAGGATAATTCTTGAGCTGATGCTTTTTCGGCGTAGGCGACGGTGCAAATTCTCTTTTACACTGTTTGCATTAATATTTTTGATTTCCTTCTTTGTCTTTTCCAAACTTATATAGCTTATGGCTGTAACATCTAGGACGGGTAATTTTTTTATTAGCTTTGTTCATTGATTCCTCTCTCCTTTGTGGGAGGTAATGTTTTTGTGGTGAATCTATTATATTTCAATAGGTTGAGGAGAATCAATGTTCATATAACTTAACAGAACTTTTAAAATTATAAGGAGAAAATAGTATGAAAGATATAAACAAATTACGAAAATTTAAGCAAAACATAAAAATATCAATTGAGGAGCAAAAATTAGACATTGCAAACCAATTAATATGTGATTATAAAAATTTAGTTGACTTTGATTTAGAAGTAGAAAATATGTCTGCTATCATAGATTTTTATAAAGGAAGTTTACAAGATGCTGAAAAAAAACTTTTAAAACTATATAATAAGTTTGAGTTTAATTTTGATGTAAACTATAATTTGGGTATTGTTTATATGTATATGGGAGAATATGAAAAAGCTTCTAAGCACTATATAAGGGCTATGTATGTTGATGACTCTAATATAGAACTAATAATGAGAGAAATTGAGTTTATGATTAAAGAAAATAAAATATCAAGTGTGTCATTAGAGCAAGTAAAAAATCAACAATTTAAGATTTTTGGAAGTTATCAAAAACAATTTCCAATGTCTGTAGGTAATTCTAACTATACGGAAGAATGTTTAATTATTAACAACAAAAGCTATTATACAGGAATATATGATTTTTATTTTGCAGAAAGAGATGGTATGTTATCGGAATATGATCCAAAGATTAGTGATATGTATAAGTTGGAGTTGTTTGAAGGTGATATGTATTCTGAGTTTACTTTAAATACTGAGACAAAGACAATTATACCAATTATGATTAAGAAACAAAACGTAAGAGTAAAAGTGAAAGTTAATAATGAAGAGTTTATTTTAAATAATATGATTCCTAATAGGTATTATTATTATGCATTTAATAAAAATGAATCTATACTAATATACTGTAATAAAGAAAAATTTATATTAGGAAAACCCATAGAAATTAGGAACAATGATAAAAAGCCTAAATTATTATTGAATATTTTTATAGATGGACTTTCCCAAAAATTTATAGAAGAAGAAGGTTTACAAAATGTGATGCCAAATGCATATAGATTTTTTAAGGAAGGAACGATATGTGAAAATGCATATGTTAGTGGGGAATGGACTTACGTTAGTTTACCTAGTTTCTTTACAGGTATGTATACTTCTAATCATAAAATGTATCATCCGGATTATAGTACATTTTCATTATACAATAAAGAACTATATAGTGAAGTAATTCAGAAAAATGGGTATTTTACCGCTAAAATAGATGGTGATTGGAGAAGCACTCCTTCAAATGGATATATAAAAGGAATAGATAGATATATATATCAACCATGTGTTAGAGGGATGCATACAGATGAAGTTATAAATGAAACCATTGAACATTTAGAGGCGTTCAAACAAAAAAATAATTTTGTGTGGATATGTTTACCAGATTTACACGACATAGCGGATGAATTTGAAAATAGAATCAGTGTCCAAGTTAATAATCCTATAGAAACTAGAGTCTTTGATAAAAGTAATGAAACTAGCGTTAGAAAAACTTATGATGAGAAGAAGGTATTTAAGTATGGAACTCAATTAAAAAGAATAGATAGATATTTAGGAGTACTATTTAATTATATAAAAGATAGTTATAAAGAAGATGAATATATTATAAGTTTAGTTGCAGATCATGGACAAGGATACTTTATTAAAGATAAGTTCTTAGATGAAGGTCGAACTAAAGTTGCAATGATGTTTAGAGGAAAAAACATTCCAAAGGGAATTTGTAATGAAATGATTCAAGGGTTGGATTTATTTCCTATAATATTAAAGGGTGCTGAAATAAAAAATGTAGATTTAAAGGATGGAAATGTTCCTAAGCATTTTGGTGGAGAAAAAAAACGTGAATATACATATTCTGAAAGTATATTCCCCCAAAGCCCATATAGAGCTACAATAAATGATTTAGAACATAAATTCTTTTTTGAAACTAAAGAAGATTGTCAAAAAGATGGAAGATTTAAAATAGATGGGTATACGGTAGAACTAATAAATAAGCATACTGGTGTAGATGAAAAAAATATATATGAAGAAAAAGTTAAGAAATATTTAGATGTTATATTTAATCATATAAAAGAATACATAATAATTTAGAGTGATAGATAAATGAAAAATAAAAAAACTATATCAGGATTTATTTTTGGTAGTATGTCAGGAATAACATGGGCTATAGATACCATAATAGTTGGTAGTGTTTTGCTCAACTGTGGAAGCTTATTTAAAGCTAAAGAATTAATAGCGTTACCATTTATAATAGCTTTTTTAAAGGATTTATTTTCATGTATATTATTAAATATAGAGATGATAAGAAGCAAGAAACTTAATTATATATTAAAGTGGATTTTATGTGGAAAGGTTAAAATTTTAATTGCAGGATCCATTTTAGGTGGACCCATTGGTATGACTCTTTATATAGTAAGTATAAAGTTTATATCACCGGAAGGGGCAGCAAACATATCTGCAATATATCCCATAGTTACTGCAATATTATCTTCTATAATTATTAAAGAAAAGCTTAGTTTTAAAAGTAAGTTAGGAATTATTTTTAGTTTTATAGGAGTTTTTATTGTTGGATATAGTAAGACTCAATGTAATTATAACCTTATTACAGGAGTTGGTATGTTGCTGGTTGTGATTACGATCTTATGTTGGGCATTAGAGAGTATACTGTATTCTTTTCAAGTATCTAAAGTTTTGGAATTAAGCTCTATGGAGGCACTAGCTATACGTGAAATTGTAGCTGTAATAGTTCATGTATTTATAATAGGAACTATATGTTATAGTGGTATTAATGTTATTAAAGTAGTTTATAGAATATATCCTTTAATACTACTTACATCTTTTATAAGTTTAACGTCGTATTTGTTATGGTATAAATCTATAGATTTAATAGGACCAGCTAAGGCTACTACACTAAATGTTACTTATGTTTTATGGGTAGTGGTTTTTCAGATAGTTTTATTTAATGAAAATATCAAGGTTAATTTTATATTAGGAAGTATAATTATACTTATAGGATCTATTTTTATGATAAATAACAAATCCCAGTAGATATTAGCTACTGGGATTTGTTATACACTAAAATCACTACACTATATCTTTACTATATTCTAAAAATATATCTAAAAACATAATTTTAGAATAACAAAATTACTCTATTTGTGTTTCGCTATATTTTCTTTTATAGTAGTTATGTGTATAACGATTTTTTAGTTTAGCACAATTAATTAAAAAGATATTTATAATAAGGACCCATTTATAATATCTTAAAAAAGTAAATTATTCATCATTTTATATTATAAATCACAAAAAACAAATATCAATCAATAATAATGTAAACCTCTATGTAAAAGTTACGATAATAGTTACTGGAAAGTATTAGTACACATTTATAAATCAGGAGGTGAAAATATGCTAATTAATAACGCACTAGTTTTAGGAACTTTTAGTAAATTAAATAAAAACATAAAAAAATCAGAAAGATGTAATGCAACAGCCTCATCTGGAAAGAGAATAAATAAGGCAGCTGATGATGCAGCAGGTCTTACTATATGTGAGAGTTTTAAAGCTCAAGTTAGAGGACTTTCGCAAGGTGAAAGAAATACACAAGAAGGATTATCGCTTCTTCAATGTGTAGATGGTCATATGGAAGGAATTCAAAAAGATCTACAGAGAATGAGAGAAATGGCAATAGAAAATGCTACTGATACTCGCACAGATGAAGATAGGGAAAAAGCAGAAAAAGAGTTTAATCAAATAAAAGAAAATATAAAGTATGTATCAGACAATGCAGAGTTTAATAAGATTAAATTATTTGATAAAGATAAAAAACTTTCCATACAAATAAAATATGAACCATTTATATATGAAGAAATAAACTTAAATGAAATGTCTCTAAATAGTTTAGGAATAGAAAGTGATAACGTTCTTACAAGAGATGAAGCATCAAAAGCAATACAATCACTTGATGATGCTATTTCAAAGTGTGTATCTCAAAGAGTTGATATTGGAAGTGCTATGAGTAGACTTGAATCAGCTTTAAATGATGGTAAAAACACAAATAGTAGTACAACAGCATCATTATCTAGAATAGAAGATATCGATATGGCAAATGCTGCTATGAATCTTTTTAAGAGTGATGTGTTAGTTAAGTATACAAACGCAATGGTTTGTCATGCAAATCAAGATACTAATAATAGCATGAAACTTTTAGGATAATTAATGTAAATAGAAAGGAAGTGAGTGTATGAGATTAAATCATAACATGGCATCACTTACTATATGTCGTGAACAGGAAAAGGTTTGGGGCAGTCAAAGTATGTATATGAATAGAATTTCATCTGGTTTTAAGATAAATTCAGCTAAAGAAAATCCAAATGGCCTTGCTTTAAGTGAAAAAATGAGAGTCCAAATAAGAGGGCTTCAAATAGCTCAAAGAAATGCTCAAGATGGAATGAGTATGCTTCAAGCAGCAGATGGAGCACTTGAGGGAGTTCAATCAATGCTTATTAGAGTAAGAGAACTTACAATTGAGGCTGGTGGAGCTACGAGTGAAAATGATAGAAAAGCACTTCAAAGTGAAATTAATCAAATGGTGGATGGGATAAATGATACTTTAACGCATTCAGATTTCAATGGAAAAAGCATTTTGAATTGTAAAGAACCAGGAAAAAAATATGAAAAAATGGCTGTTGGTGCTAATGTTGGAGAGGTTATAGATATACCTGTTTATCATTTGGATGGTAATGAATTGAAATTGGATTCAATAAAAAAGGATAATTTAAATACAGATGATATAGAAAAGTATTTAGAAGTAGTTGACAATGCGGTAGATAAGATTTCAGATATTAGGGGGAAATATGGTGCATTGTGTAATAGATTTGAAGGTACTTATAATGAAGTACATGAAATTCATGATACTATAGTTGGAACTGAAAGCAAAATAAGAGATACTGATGTAGCAGAAGCTATGATGAATTTAGCAAGAGATAATATTCTAATAGAAGCTGGTCAAGCTATGCTTGTTCAGTCGAACAAATTTCCACAAGATGCTTTAAGAGTATTAGAAGGAGTTAAATAAAAAAATCGGCATAGTAATATGCCGATTTTTTTATGAATTTTATCAAAAAACAGTAGAAATTAATTTGGTTTTAATTAAAATTTAACTTTTTATTAAAAATTTTATTAAAAAGGTTTAAAATTTGTAAAAAATATAATATAATATAATTAGAAAAAATAAGTTTATTGGGATAAATATGCTAAAATATATTAAAATTATGAAATATGTTCAGAAATATATGGAAAAGTGATAAGATATATTGTAGCATGTTAAGGATTATATGTTCAACATATATTCAACATATATTCAAATTAAAAATCTAATTGGATATTAAATTAGGAGGAAATATTCATGAAAATAGGAGATGTATCCGAAAGTTCACAAAGCTATAATTTAATTAAACAAGCTTTAAATGCTACATCAAAGAGGAAAAATGTTATAAATAATAATATTTCAAACATTAATACTAGGGGATATAAAAGAAGTTATGTAACATTTGAAGATACACTAAAGAATAGTAAGGATAAGTTAGAGCTTAAAACTACAAATGAAAAACATATTGCTTTTAATAAAAAGTTTGGAGAAATAAGTGTGAAAAAAGATCAATCTGATAGCATGAAAATGGATGAAAATAATGTAGATATAGATAATGAAATGACTAATTTAGCAGCTAATACATTAGAATATAATGCTCTTATAACTAGTTTAAATTCTGCTTTAGCTACTAGAAGATGTGTTATAAATGGAGGAAGATAAAAATGAATGCTTTTAGTTCGATGAGAATAAGTGCAAGTGGTCTTTCAGCTGAAAGATTAAGAATGGACACAATATCCTCAAATATTACAAATTTCAAAACAACTAGGGGAAAAGATGGACAAAAACAACCTTATAGAAGGAAGATAGCAGTATTTCAAGAAAATTTTAATAAGGAACTAAATAAAAGTGGTAATGGATATGAGAGTAGACTAAATGGAGTTAAAGCCGTAGGTATAGTTGAAGATAAATCTCAACTAAGAAGAGTATATAATCCAAATCACCCAGATGCAGATGAAAGTGGATATGTACTTATGCCAAATGTGAATATTTTAAATGAAATGGCAGATATGATTGCTGCAACTCGTGCATATGAAGCGAATGTAACTGCAATAAATTCATCTAAAAATATGTTTATGAAAGCATTAGAAATAGGAAGATAGGAAACAGAAAACATAGAAAACAAAGGAGTAGAAAAACATAAAAAATAAGAGATAGGAGAAGTAATATGAAAATAAATGATTTTATACCAAGTAGTGGGATATATTCTAAGGTTAATTCGTTGAATCAACAAAAGCCTAAAAACATTATTGATGAAAAATTAGGATTTGAAGATATTTTAAAAGGTCAACTAGATAAGGTAAATGAAAAACAATTAGAATCTGAAAAAATTACTGATGATTTTATAAAAGGTGAAGATGTGGAAGTACATGACGTTATGATAAAAAATGAAGAGGCAAAACTCTCCATGCAACTTGCAGTACAAGTAAGAAATAAATTATTGGAGGCTTACCAAGAGATAAACAGAATGCAGGTATAGTTAGGAGTGCTAGTAAATGGACAAAATTAAAGAAAAATTTAAAAACCTTATTGATAAATTTAAGGGGTTAACTAAGGGTAAAAAAATAGCATTCAGTGTACTTGTGGTAGGTATAATTTCAGGACTTATATATCTGATAGTGTTTTTAAATACTACAAAATATGCTGTGCTATACAAAGATATGGATCCAAATGATGCTCAAACAGTTATGAATAAATTAAATGAAAAGAAAGTAGAATATAAAGTTGAAAGTAGTTCTATAAAAGTTCCAGAAGACAAAGTTTCAGAACTTAGGCTAGAACTTGCACCACAACTTAAAAGTGGAAGCAAAGGATATGAGATATTAGAAAATGCAGATAGTTTTGGTATGACTGACAAGGAAAGAGAGTTAAATTACAAAATAGCATTAGAAGGTGAACTTGCAAAAAATATTAAATCTCTTCCGGAAGTTAAAGATTCAAAAGTTTTACTTGTAATGCCACAAGAAGGTAACTTTTTTAAACAGGCAGAAAATGCTCAGGCTTCTGTAAGAATAGAATTCAATGAAGGAAAGAGTATATCAAAAGAACAAATAAAAGCAATAATATCTTTAGTAACAGGAAGTGTTAAAAATCTAAAAAAAGAAAATGTAAAAGTTATAGGAGTCGTTAATGGACAAACTAAAGATTTAACTGAAGACCTGTTTGGGGACGAAGATGGAAAAGATTTAACTACAGTTACAGATAAGCAAAATAAATACAAAAAGAATTTAGAAAAAGAATATGTAAAGAAAATAATGAACATATTAACACCTAAATATGGTGAAGGGGTAAAAGCAGCTGTAAATGTTGATTTGGATTTTGATGCATCTGAAAAAACATCAACTGTATGGGATCCTAATAATGTAGTTAGAAGTGAAGAGACAGAAAAAGACACAGATACTTCTAAAGGTGGCAAAGTAAGTGCTGGGCCTGTAGATAATAATATGTCTAATACATATAACAATCAAGATGGAAATGGTTCGTCTACACATGAAAAAACTACTAAAAATTATGAAGTAGGAAAAATAGAACAAAAAACAGTAGGTGCTCCTGGTAAGATAAAAAAGGTATCTACATCAGTTACAATAAATGATGAAAATTTAAGTCCTGTTGATAAGGATAAAATAAACAGCTTGGTTGCAGGGGCTATATCTTATGATGAAAATAGGGGAGATATTATAACCGTAGAAGGATTGAAATTTAATGAAATAAATGATGCCAAGGCTGAAGAAGATGCTAAGAAACAAGCAGAAGAGAAAAAGGCAAAACAAAAAGCATTCATTTATAAATGTATAGGTGGAGCAATTGTTACATTATTGTTAATAGCTGGAGTTATAGCGTTTATAAGAAAGAGAAAGAAAAAGAAAGCAAATAACGAAGAAATAGAAGGCATTAATATGTTAATTGATGATGAGATTGATCCAAAAGAAGAACTTCAACCAATTAACTTTGATGAAGAAAATGAAAATACTCATATTGAGAAAGAAATAAAAAAATATGCAAGTGAAAAACCAGATCAAGTTGTAGAAATTATTAAAGCTTGGATGGCAGAAGATGAGAGGTGATAGGAATGGCAAAGGAAGATAAATTAACTGGAGTTCAAAAAGCGGCCATTCTGTTCATAACATTAGGTCCAGATGCAGCTTCAGGGATTATAAAAAAGTTACCAGATCCAGATATACAAAAAATAACATATGAAATTGCAAATATAAGTTCAGTAAAACAAGAACAAAGAAGTGAAATTTTAGATGAATTTATAGAAATGAATAAAGCAAAAGATTATATAATCGAAGGCGGATTTGAATATGCAAGAGACCTTCTTGGAAAGGCTCTAGGAAGTCAAAGAGCAAAGGAAATATTAGATAAAGTTACGGAAGCGACTCAACAATATAGACCTTTTGCTATTGCAAGAAAAGCAGATGCTCATCAACTTTTAAATGTAATTTCAAATGAACATCCACAAACGATAGCACTTATTCTTTGCTATCTTCAAGCTGAAAAATCAGCACAAATACTTGGAGAACTTCCAGAAGATATACAGTGGGAAGTTGCATATAGAGTAGCATCAATGGATAACACATCCCCTATGGTTATAAAGGAGATAGAAAAAGTGTTAAATGGTAAGTTATCATCAGTAGTAAGAACAGATATGACAACATTAGGTGGAGTTGAAACTATTGTTGATATATTAAATCAAGTTGATAGAACAACAGAAAAGAATATTACAGAAGGACTTGAAAGACAAGATCCAGAACTTGCAGAAAAGATCAAACAGTCCATGTTTGTATTCGAAGACATTATTACAATGGACGATGTTTCAATACAAAGAGTGCTTAGAGAAGTGGAAACAAAAGATATTGCTCTCGCATTAAAGGGTTGTTCAGAAGAAGTTGCAAATTGTATATTTAGAAATCAATCGAAGAGAGCTGCAGCTTCATTAAAAGAAGATATAGAATTCTTAGGACCTGTAAGACTTATGGATGTTGAAAAATCTCAGCAGCAAATTGTTAGCATAATAAGAAGACTTGAAGATGCAGGAGAAATAATAATTTCAAGAGGTGGAGAAGATGCCATCATTGTTTAATGTTATAAAAAATACCAGTGTAAATTCAACTGGATCTAAGGAAATAAATACAGAATATAGTGTGCGTGTGCACAAAAGTAAAAACAGAGATGTAGCACAGGACCAAAAACAAAAAGAATTAGGAGAAAAAAATGCTAAAGACTTCATAAAAAGTTATGAAGTCTTAGCAAGAACTATGCTAGAAAAGGCAAGAAATGAAAGTGAAGAAATTGTATCGGGTGCATATGCTAAAGCTAAATCTATAGAAGAAGATGCGTATACAAAAGGTTTTGAAATTGGAAAAGAAGATGGATATTCTGATGGATATTCAAAAGGAAAATTAGAAGCAGATGAATATTATGCAAATATTAAAGATAAAGCTAATGAAGAAATAGCAGTATTGAATAAAAATGCTAAAGATATGCTCATTAATGCTAAAGATGAATTGACAAATTATATAAAAGCAAATGAGCATAATATACAAGAACTAATAGTTCATATTGTAAAAAAAGTTATGTTAAAAGAAATAGAAAATAGTGATGCTATAACAAATATGATAATGGATGCACTTGAAACTGCAAAGGATTCAAAAAATATAATTATAAAGACTAAAAGTACTTATATAGATGATATAAAAGAGAAAATAGAATTATGGAAAGCTCAAGCAGTTTTTAATGGAAAAGTGTTTGTAATAATAGATGATAATCTAGAAGATGGAAAAGCAGTAATTGAAAAGGAAAATGGAAAGATTGTTGTAGATGTCATGGGAACATTAGATAAAATTCAGGAAATAGTAAATGAAAATTAACAATGGACAATTGAAAATTAACAATTGAAACAAACTGTAAATTTTCAATTGTCAATTTAAAAAAGGGGGTGCTACGTTGGATATATCAATAAATTTTGAAAATATAAAAAATAAAATAGCCAAGAGTGATTTTACATATACTGAAGGATTGGTAAAGCAAGTCATAGGTCTTACAATAGAAGTCGAAGGTATCAAGGCTTTTGTTGGAGAAGTATGTACTATATATAATAAAGAAAATGAACCAATTATGTGTGAAGTAGTTGGTTTTAAAGAAGATAATGTAATTTTAATGCCTCTTGGAGAACTTATCGGTATAGGACCAGGATGCAGAGTTATTCCTTCTAAAAAATATCTAAGTGTTAAGTGTTCAGAAGAACTTTTAGGAAAGGTGCTAAATGGACTTGGAAAGCCACTAAAGGTTGAAGAAAAGTTACCATTAGGTATAGATTATCCACTAGACACAGCACCACCAGATCCGTTAAGAAGAAGAAGAATTAAAGATGAAATTGCAACTGGTGTTAGAGCTATTGATGGATTTTTAACTTGTGGTGAAGGTCAAAGAATAGGAATTTTTGCAGGTAGTGGTGTTGGGAAAAGTACAACACTTGGAATGATAGCAAGGGAAGCTAAAGCAGATATAAATGTAATTGCACTAATTGGTGAAAGAGGAAGAGAAGTTTTAGATTTTATCGAAAAAGACCTAGGAGAAGAAGGGCTTAAAAAATCGGTTATTGTTTGTGCAACGTCAGATCAACCTGCACTTGTAAGATTAAAAGGGGCTTTTACAGCTACAGCTATAGCAGAATACTTTAGGGACAAGGGTAAGAAAGTAATTCTTATGATGGATTCTGTAACAAGATTTGCAATGGCACAAAGAGAAGTTGGACTTGCAATAGGAGAGCCACCAGCAACCAAAGGATACACTCCTTCAGTTTTTGCAATGCTTCCAAGACTTATGGAGAGATCGGGAATGTCAGATAAAGGTTCAATTACAGCTTTTTATACGGTATTAGTTGACGGTGATGATTTTAACGAGCCAATTGCAGATGCTGTTCGTGGTATACTTGATGGACATATTGTATTATCAAGAGCATTGGCTGGTAAAAACCATTATCCAGCAATAGATATTTTAAATAGTGTAAGTAGACTTATGAGTGAAATTGCAACAGATGATCATAAAAAGGCTGCATCAAAGGCCAGAGATTTGCTTGCTACATATAAAAACTCTGAAGATCTTATAAATATAGGAGCATATGTTAAGGGGAGCAATCCTAAAGTAGACATGGCAATTCAGTATAATGATGAGTTAAATGAATATTTAAGACAAGGAATTAAAGAGCATAGTGAGTTTCAAGAAAGTGTTACAAGAATTGTGGATATGTTCAATAATTGAATTTATTAAGGAGTATGATTATGCAAGGATTTAAATTTAGACTTCAATCACTTTTAGATATTAGATGCAATTTAGAAGAACAAAGTAAAATTGCTTTTAAAGAAGCACAAAGTGCAAAAAACTTAATTGAAAACAAATTAAATAATCTTAAAGAAAACTACAATAAGTATTCTAAAATAGATTTTAGTTGTAATGCTACTGAAAGAAAGATAAGACAAAAATATTGCAATGTATTGGAGTTTAATATAGATGAAACAAATGTTGAACTTATTAAAACAAATGAAATCTTGGAAAACAAGAGAGAACAGTTAAAGAAAAGACAAATGGAAAGAAAAACAGTAGAAATCTTAAGAGACAAACAAGAAGTTGCTTATATAAAAGAGCAAAATCTAATAGAACAAAAAGCTAATGACGAATTTGCTCTTTATGCTTATATAAGAAAGTGTAAAGCTTAAATAAAGAAAGGAGGATAAAGATGAATGATTTAGTAAACATGGCAGTAAATTTAAAAGTATCTAATGGTAGCAGTGCTAAAGAAACTTTAAAAAATCCTAAAAGTAATATTGATACAGGTAATAAGAAAAATGTAGATAATAATTTTAAAAAGGTATTACATAAGGTTAATGAAAATGCTGATATGAAAAATAATAAAGTTTCTACGGAAGAACAAATTAAAAACGAAAAAGTAGATGAAAAGTTAAAGGAGAGTTCTTCTAAACCAGCAAAAGCTAAAAATGATTCACTGGATTTACTTTTAATGTTATTGCTTCAACATCTTGGAGATGAAAAAGTAGATATGAAAAAGATTATGGAGGAATTAAATAAAGGCGATTCTAACATAGAAGACACTACTTATGAAGTTATGAAGTTAATAGGTAAAGGAGATATGGATAATTTAAATTCAGATAATGAGTTACAAAAATCCGTTGATGATATTATTAGTGCACTATTAAATGAATCAAAAGAAGATACTAAATTAAATGATTTTTTAACTAAAATAAAAATTATAAATAAAGATGAAAATAAATTCAATGTTAAGGATCTTTTAGAACAAGATAGTTTTATGAAAGAACGCATACTAAATACTATAAAAGATAAGTTGAATCAAACAAATTCAATTAATAATGATCTAAATATTATTGATGGAATACATAGTAGTGATTCTATAAAATTATTAACTCAAATAGAAAATTCAAATAGTGATTCAAGCGCTGAATATAATAAGGATAGCAAAGAAGAAGAATTTTTAAAAGGACTAACTTCAAACAAAAGTAAGCTAGAGTCCAAGGTAGATAGAGTTACAAACTTTATGAATGACTTTAGTAAAGTTAATAATGAAGCTTTAGTTAACAATGCAGAAATAGAAGCACCTATTGCTATAAACAAAAATAACCTAGTAAATGACTTCATAAAACAAGTAAAGTATATGGAACAAAACAATGTAAAAGAAATGACAGTTAAAGTAAAGCCACAGGAATTAGGTGAAGTAGTAATAAGACTTACTGTTGAAAATGGAATTATGAAAGCTAATATTACTGCTAACAATAAAGAAGCTTACAATCTTTTAAATTCAAAACTTCAAGATCTAAATAATAGTTTGGGTAATGGAGAAATAAAAATTCAGAACTTTACTATAGATATATATAATGGAGATACTACATTCTTTAGTAGAGAAAATAGTAAAGAACAAAGAAATAGTTCTAGTAGCAATAATAAAGGAAAAAATAATGGAGTTTTATCAGTAGATGATGTTGTAAATTCCAATGATGAACTGAAAAATGAATTGGAAGATAGTAATGTAAATGCTTTTGTTTAGGAGGAGAGTAAATGCCTGATATAGGAGATACAGCTTTAACAAGCTATAATAGTCAAATAAATCGTAATACAAATTCATCAACATTAAATAAAGATAAAAAAAAGAATGAGAAAAATGCTTTAGATGGAAAAATAGAAAAAGTAAATCATTATAATAGTGCTACAAGAAGAGGAACTAAAATAGTAAAGAAAGGTAATGAAATGGACAAGAATGCCTTCTTGAAAATTTTAACTGCTGAACTTACTAATCAAGATCCTATGAATGCAAAAGATTCAACACAATATATATCTCAATTAGCTCAATTTTCAAGCCTGGAACAAATGGCTAATTTAAATTCAACTATGAGTTTTAATTCGGCAGGAAGCATGGTTGGAAAGACAGTAGCTATGAGCTCTTATGATGATTATGGTAGACAATACGGTGGTACTGTAACAAATGTAAGAAAAGATGGAGACGACATTATATTAAATGTCAATGTTGCTAAATACAAAGGAAATGAACTAATTGGTAGAGAAGATAAAGAATTTAATTACAAAGATGTTTCAGATGTTTTAAGTGTTCCAGATGAAAAAGATCATATGATTTCATATTTAATAGATCATATGAATTATTTGAATGATAATCTAAGTTTTATGGGTGCATCATCTCTAATTGGAAAAGAAGTTGAAGTTTCAACTAAAACTGGAGAAGGAACAGAGGCAAAAGAAGTTATATCAAAGGGAAGTGTTCTTGAAACATTTAGAAGTAAAGAAGGAATAAAATTAAAGGTTAAATTAGATGGTACAGGAGAAGAAAAAGAATTCTTGTATTCACAAGTTATGAAAATAAGAAAATAAAAATTAGGTGTGGTAAATATGGGATATAGAATTATAAATGGAAATTTATATCCGATTGGAAATTTTCCAGAGGCAATTACAAGTAATCAAAAGATAAAAAAGAGTCGAAGTGATTCTTTTGGAGAATTACTAAAAACTGAAATACAAAAAAAGTCTGATGTACAGGTTGATTTTAAAATATCCAACCATGCTGCAAAACGACTTAATGAAAGAAATATAATGCTATCAAAGAAAGATATGGAGAACATAAGTAAAGGAATAGACTTAGCCAGAGAAAAAGGATCTAAGGATTCAGTGATATTGTATAAAGATATGGCATTAGTTACAAGTATAGAAAATAGAACCATAATAACTGCAGTAGACAAGGAATCTTCCAAAGAAAATATTTTTACAAACATAGATAGCGTAGTTTTATTATAGGCTGGACCGAAAGGAAGCCAAACTTCGGGGAATGAAAGAACCGAGTAAAAAATGGAGGTTATGAATAATGTTAAGATCAATGTACGCTGGAATCAGTGGAATGAAAGTAAACCAAACAAAACTTGATGTTACAGGTAATAATATAGCAAACGTTAGTACAACAGGATTTAAAAGTTCAAGAGTTAGATTTAAAGATATGCTAAGCCAGAACATGGGAGAAGCAGTTGGTCCTGGAAGAAACCAAGGTGGTGTTAATGGTAAGCAAGTAGGACTTGGAGTTCAAGTTGCAGGTATAGATACTGTAATGAGTCAAGGTATGATGCAACCAACAAGCAGAAACCTAGACGTTGCAATGGATGGAACAGGATACTTCATAGTAGCAAAAGGAGCACTTCCACAAAGTAATGCAGGCGGAATTGCAGTAAGTGAAAGTGATCATACAATGAGTGGTGGAGCTTTCCAAGTAAACTACACAAGAGATGGATCATTTACACTAGACCATCAAGGAAACCTTTTAACTTCTGATGGATATAGAGTTATGGGATATGCAATAAACGAAATGGATGAAAAAGGAGCACCAAGGGGAGAAATAAGTATAGATTATAGTAAAAATGGAGCAACAAATTTTGTTAATGCTGATGGAAAATATGGATTAAAGGCATCTAATACAATAGTACCATTGAGAATCCCTGATAGTGTACATGTAAAAGCTACTAAAATAGCAGATGACGCTGATTCAAAAGTAGATATGGATTTCACAGGAACCGGTGCTACAGATAAGATAACTACTAAGCCTAAGGTTAGCACTGATGGAGCAAGATTTGAAGGAGAAAGTAATTTGGATCTTAAAATAAAATTTATAGTAGATGATCCAACAGCTGGTACATATAAACCAGTATTATTAGTTAATGGTGAACAATTATTAGATGATAAAGGAGTTCCAGTGAAGGATATTCCAGGAGATATAAAACAAGAAACATTAGAAAATCATATAAAAGGTAAGAATGGATGGGAAAAAGAAAAAGATCCTGTTAAAGCTAAATTGGAACAACAAGCTAAAGAACAAGCTAGAAAGATGATTGGAAACACAACAGTAAAAATAGAAGCACCTGTTGTAGAGGACACGGAAGATAAGACAAAATTTTCTTGGTCATTTACTCTACAATCAGAATGCGATAAAAAACTTAGAAGTTTTGCTATAGAAAAAGATGGACTAGTTAAAGGAGTACTTGATGATGGTACTGTTACAGCACTTGGTCAAATAGCCACAGCAGCATTTAAAAACCAAGAAGGTCTTAAAAAAGAAGGTAAGAATCTTTTCTCTAACACAGCTAATTCAGGGGTTCCAACAGTTAGAAGTGGACTTGGAGCTCCAAAGAACCTTGATAATGGAGATGGATATGGTGAAATGCTACAAGGTATGCTTGAAATGTCAAATGTTGACCTTGCAGAACAATTCACAGATATGATAGTAACAACAAGAGCTTTCCAAGCTAGTGGTAAAATGATATCAACTGGAGATGAAATTCTTCAAGATATAATAAATCTTAAGAGATAGAAGTTAAGAAAAATTAAGAATTGACAGTTGACAATGAATAATTGTTAATTCTCAATTGTCAACTGTCAATTTAATAAACAAGGAGTGTTGCCATGATAAAAGTAACGGGATTAAACCATAAAGAATTGTATTTAAATGAAGATAATATTGAAAAAATAGAAAAAGTTCCAGAGACTTTAATAACACTTAGTAACGGAAAAAAGTACATTGTCCTTGAAACTACTAAAGAAGTAATAGATAAAATAATAGAATTCAAGAGAAAAATTTTTACCGTAGATTTGTAGGAGGCATTTAATAATGAAAAAACAAGATATTTTAACTCTTGTAGGTATGTTAGCTGGATTCGCAGTACTAGTTTATGGTATGCTAGGTGGTGGTGGAACATTAGGAATGTTCATAGATATGCCATCTGTTGCCATAACAATTGGAGGTTCACTTTGTGCATTATTAGTTAACTATCCAGCTGATGAATTTAAAAGAGTAATTAAAGTACTTGCTCAATCTTTTAAAGAGACTAGTATGTCAGCACTTGAAATAGTATCACAATTTGGTGAATTATCAAAGAAAGCAAGAAGAGAAGGCTTATTATCACTTGAAGATGATATAGAAAAAGTAAAAGATGATTATCTAAGAAAGGGTCTTCAAATGGTTGTGGATGGTATAGAACCTGAAACCATAAGAGAAA
Organism: Clostridium massiliodielmoense; assembly: GCF_900176615.1. Taxonomy (GTDB): domain Bacteria; phylum Bacillota; class Clostridia; order Clostridiales; family Clostridiaceae; genus Clostridium_H; species Clostridium_H massiliodielmoense. The sequence goes on along the minus strand of NZ_FXLO01000009.1, from coordinate 714,862 downwards.
TACTTGAACTTGAAATTGGAGAAATGGAAAAGAGACATAAGGATGGTTCTGATGTTTTAAAAGCTTGGGCTGGATATGCACCTGCGTTTGGTATGTTAGGTACGCTTATTGGACTTATACAAATGCTTGCTAACTTAGATGATCCATCTAATCTAGGACCAGGAATGAGTAAAGCACTTATAACTACATTCTATGGATCTTTAATTGCAAGTTTAATTTTAAATCCTATGGCAGCAAATCTTATGTATAAAAGTAGTAAGGAATGCACTATTAGAGAAATGATGTTAGAAGGTGTACTAGCTATTCAATCAGGAGTAAATCCAAGAATTGTTGAAGAAAAGCTTGTGTCTTATTTAAATCCAATAGATAAGAAAATCTATAAAACACAAGTAGCTAGTGAGGTGGATTCAGATGTCTAGAAGAAAGAAGATACAGCAAGGTGAAGGTGGCGGCGAAGAGTGGTTACAAACCTATGCAGATACAATTACGCTTCTTTTAACTTTCTTCGTTCTATTATATGCATCTTCTAGTATAGATGCGGTTAAGTTTAAGCAAATGTCTTCATCTTTTCAGAATGTATTCTCTGGAAGTAACAGTAATTCTATACTTGATTTTAATGCAAGTGGAGAAGCACCTATTGTTGGACCACCAGAAGAAATGGGTTCTAAAGCAGGTAGTGGTAATGAAGAAATGTATCGTAAAGTAAAGGACTTTACAGGTAAAAATAATTTAGATGGTACTGTACAAGTTAAAAAAGATGCTAGAGGGGTTATACTTGAACTTAAAGAAAACATATTATTTGATAGTGGGCAAGCCGATATAAAATCATCTAGCAAGGAAATATTAGATAAGATTTCTGAACTTATAAAGTCAGTTCCTAATGGAGTGGTGATTGAAGGCCACACTGATAATGTTCCTATACATAATAGTAAATATGATAGTAACTGGGAATTATCTACTCAAAGGGCTGTTAATGTTTTAAAATATTTTGTAGTTAATAAAGGTGAAAAGCCAGAAAAGTTGCAAGCAGCAGGATATGGTGAGTATCATCCGATAGCTAAAAATGATACTTATGCAGATAGAGCTAAAAATAGAAGGGTAAATATATTAATTACAGTGGACGAAAAGGAGAAAAAGTAATATGGCGGAAACAGAAAACAGATCAAGTAAAGTTGGAGGGATTTTTAAAGTTATTTTAATTGTTTTTTTAGCAGTTATTCTTCTTGGTGGAGGAGTTTTTGGTGGATACGTGGTAGCGTCCAAAACAAATCCTAAAGGAATGGCATCTATAGGTTCAATACCACAAGATACGCTAAATTTAAAAACTTTTGGACTTGATGAGTTTTTATTAAATTTAAAATCAGATGATAATTCAAGTAAATATTTAAAAACGAATATTTCAATTGGATATGCAGATGTAAAAGAAAATAAAGAATTAGAAGATGAACTAAAAAATAAAAAAGCAATTATAAGAGATACAATTAATTCTGTACTTAGAAGTAAGAAAAAAGAAGATTTTGCAACTAATGAACAAGTAGAGAGAATAAAAAAAGAAATTAAAGATAAAGTAAATCCTCTTTTACAAAAGGGACAAATATACAATGTATATTTTTCAGAAATAATAATTCAGTAGGAATAAATAAAATGGGATTAAAAGAAACAATGTTAATGCTTTTTAAAGTAGTAATTTTTCTTCCGTTTATAATATTTATGATATATGCATTTTTTAAATATGGTGGAGCTAAGCTTCAAGAAATACAAAATGGAAAGTACATGAAAATATTGGATAGGATGCCCTTGAGCAAAGATAATAGTCTTCTAGTAGTTAAAATAGGAGAAAAAGGATATGTTATATCTTCTGCTCAGGGGAGCATTAAAATATTATTAGAACTTGATGAGGAAGAAATAAAAAAAGTCCAAAAGTCTACTATGGTTAAAGAATATACAAGTATGAAAGAAGTTATGAAAAAACTGAAGTTTAAAAAGGAAGATTTGAAATGAAAAAAAAGAAATTTAGTATAGTTATTTTGGTAATGTTTGCTCTTGTAGTTTTAGGAACTACAAAAGCATATGCAGCACCAAATACAATACCAATTCCAAAAATAAATGTTTCTGTTGATCAAGCTAATAGTCCTAAAGATTATGTAGATAATATAAAATTGTTAGTTATGTTAACAGTGGTTTCCTTGCTTCCTTCTTTTCTAGTTATGATGACAAGTTTTACTAGAATAATTGTAGTTTTAGGATTTATGAGAAGTGCACTTGGAACTCAGCAGGCGCCACCTAATCAAATATTAGTAGGTATTGCTTTGTTTCTAACAATTTTTATAATGGCTCCTACTTATAAAACTATAAATAAAGAAGCTATAAAACCATTTTTGGAAAATAAGATAACTCAAACAGAGGCTCTCAATAATGCTTCTAAGCCTATGAGAGAATTTATGCTAAAACAAACACGGGATAAGGATTTAGAGTTGTTTTTAGATATTTCTAAAACAGATAAAACAAAAATAACAAAAGAAAATGTTCCTATGTATGTGGTTATTCCATCATTTATAATTAGTGAACTTAAAACTGCATTTAAAATAGGATTTTTACTTTTTATACCGTTCTTGATTATAGATATTGTTGTAGCAAGTGTCTTAATGTCTATGGGAATGTTTATGCTACCACCAGTTATGATATCTCTTCCATTTAAGTTATTGTTATTTGTTATGGTTGATGGATGGTATCTACTGGTCAAATCGTTAGTAATGGGATACTCGTCGTGAGGTGATATAAATGAGTGAAGAAATGGTAATAGGGATATTAAAGGATGCAATGTATACTGGAATAATGGCATCAGCTCCTATATTAATAGTGTCTATAGTAATAGGGCTTTTAATAAGTATTTTTCAAGCAACTACCCAAATACAAGAGCAGACACTTACATTTGTTCCTAAATTAATAGGAGTTGCCATAGTTGGACTTATTACAGCAAAGTTTATAAATCATACTGTAGTTGGATTTACAGAAAGGATATTTGCGCTTATTGCAAATATAAGTCATTAGGTGATATAAATTTTGATTAATGTGACTTATTTTCTTGGAGTTTTTCTAGTATCTTTAAGAATGCTTTCTTTTGTAGAGGTAGTTCAAATATTTTTCCCAAAGGGAACACCTAAAACAGTAAAGATAATGTTTGGAGTTATATTAGGATTTATGATAATCACAGGAATTGATTATTCATATGTAAATAACATAAATAGTAATTCAATGATTATTATGTATTCCATTATTGAAATATCTACTGGAGTTATATTAGGATTCATTACAAATATATGTTTTGCATGTATAAGATATGCAGGTAATTTTATGGATTTACAAGTTGGATTCGCAATGATGACTATGTTTGATCCAAACTCAAATAGTAATGCAACACTAATTGAAAGAATGTTATATTGGTTTAGTTTAATAGTGTTTATTATTGTAGATGGACCTAATATGCTTATAAGGATATTAGTAGAAAGTTTTAAAGTAATACATATTGGGCAATTTATATTAAATCAACAAAGTGCAATGCATGTTATAAATGTTTTTATTAAGTACTTTCAACTTGGAATTAGAATAGCTATACCAATAGTACTTATTATAATACTTACAGATTTAACTATGGGATTAGTTGCTAAAACTGTTCCTCAACTAAATGTAATGATACTTGGAATGCCTGTTAAAATAGTTTTAGGGCTTGGAGTTATTTCGCTTTGCCTTCCTGTAATATTTAATATTATTGGAAGAGCTTTTGATAATATTCCAAGTAGTATACGAGAATTATATAAAGTACTTCCTATGATGTTTATATTTGCTTCTGATGATAAAACAGAAGAAGCTACCCCTCATAAGTTAAGTGAAGCACGAAAAAAAGGACAAGTTGCTAAAAGTAAAGAGATAAACTCTGCTATTATATTATTAACATCGACTATAATACTTTTAACTTTAGGGGAATACGTTGCAAATTCGTTAAAAAAGGATATGATTGAATTCTTTACAAGTTATTTAAATATGAATTTAAACTCTGGAAATCTTCAAAGCATTGTAGTTACTATTATGTGGAGATTTGCAGTGGTATTTTTACCTGTTGTAGTACCTCTTATGATAATGGGAGTAGGAGCTAATTTACTTCAAACAGGATATATAAATTCAAAGGAAACATTAAAACCCCAATTTTCAAAGATAAATCCTATAAATGGATTTAAAAAGATGTTTTCTATGAGAACTGTTATGGAACTTTTAAAGGATATTGCAGTTATACTTGTAATAGGGTACGTAGGTTATGGATTTTTAAAGAGTAATTTTAATAAGGTTTTATCTATGACAAGTTTAAGATTTCCAGTTATAATTACATCTTTTTTAAAACTTGCAACTAGTATATTTTTTAGGGTTTCATTAGTTATGCTTGCTATAGCTCTTATAGATTTTATGTATCAAAAATTTCAATTTAAAAGAGATATGAGGATGTCAAAGCAAGAAATTAAAGAAGAATTTAAACAAATGGAAGGAGATCCTCAAATAAAAGGTAAGATAAAGCAAAAGCAAAGGGAAATGGCGATGGGGAGAATGATGCAAAGTGTGCCAGATGCATCAGTTGTAATAACAAACCCAACACATATTGCAGTAGCTTTAAAATATGAAGATGGCAAAGATAGTGCTCCTACTCTTGTGGCAAAAGGTAGTGATTATATTGCCATAAAAATTAAAGAAAAAGCGAAAGAACATGAAGTGCCTATTATAGAAAATAAACCTTTAGCTAGACTTATATTCAAAGAAGTAGAGCTTGAAAGTGAAATACCGTCTGAAATGTATCAAGCAGTAGCTGAAATTTTAGCACTTGTATATAAACTAAAAAGAAGAAAGTAAAGGGTGAGTGCTTTGGAAAGTGGTAGAAAATTAAATTTTAATGCTAAAAATTATTTTGATATAATGGTTGCATTTGGAGTTATGGGAATAGTTATGATGATAATTATTCCTATGCCAACATGGATTTTAGATATATTTATAGCATTAAATATTACTATTGGTACAGTAATTATTTTATTAACTATGTTTACTACAGAAGTACTTCAATTTTCTGTGTTTCCTACAATGTTACTTATTACGACATTGTTTAGATTAGGTCTTAATATATCTTCAACAAGACTTATTTTAAGAGATGGATATGCTGGTAAGATAATTGAAACTTTTGGAAACTTTGTTACAGGAGATAACTATGTAGTTGGTGTAATCATATTCTTAATTATAATTATTATCCAGTTCGTAGTAATTACAAATGGTGCTGGTAGAGTATCTGAAGTATCAGCAAGATTTACGTTGGATGCTATGCCAGGAAAACAAATGAGTATAGACGCAGATTTAAACGCAGGACTTATATCAGAAACAGATGCAAGAGAAAGACGTGAAAAGATACAAGAGGAAGCAAGTTTTTATGGAGCTATGGATGGTGCATCTAAATTCGTAAAAGGTGATGCCATTGCAGGTATAGTTATAACACTCATAAATGTTCTTGCTGGAATAATAATTGGAGTTGTTCAAAAAGGAATGCCTGCTAGTGAAGCGGCTACAGTTTACGTAAAGCTTACTATTGGTGATGGACTTGTATCTCAAATACCTGCTCTTTTAATATCAACAGCTTCAGGTATACTTGTAACACGTTCAGCATCTACTGAAAACTTTGGTAATTTACTTGTAAAACAGTTAACAGGATTTCCTAAAGTTTTAGCTGTAGCATCAGCAGTGCTTTTATTTTTAGGATTTATTCCAGGGCTTCCTAAGGGTGCATTTTTTATATTTGCAGTAGCTACGGGAATAAGTGCTTACATATTGTACAAAGAAGAAAAAGAAAATACTGTTATACAAATACAAACAGAACAGGAAGAGCTTAGTGAGACAGAAAGGCGAGAACCTGAAAATGTTACAAATTTGATAGCTGTAGAACCTATGGATATAGAAATAGGATATGGACTTATACCACTTGCGGATGAAGCATCAGGGGGAGATCTTCTTCAAAGAATTGCATCTGTTAGACGTCAATGCGCTATTGAAATGGGTATAATTGTACAACCTATAAGAATAAGAGATAATCTACAACTTCAAACAAATGAGTATGTAATAAAAATAAGAGGAACTATTATTACAAAAGGAGAACTTATGCCAAGTATGCTTCTATGTATGGATCCAACTGGTGAAGAAATGGATATGCAAGGTATTAGAACAGTTGAGCCGACCTTTGGACTTCCAGCTGTATGGATAAACAATGATCAAAGGGAAGAAGCAGAAATTAAGGGACTTACAGTTGTAGATCCAACTACTGTTATGGTTACTCATTTAACAGAAACAATAAAGGCTCATTGTTTCGAATTACTGGGAAGACAAGAAACAAAGATGATAATAGATACTGTAAGAGAAAAGTACGAGACAGTAGTAGACGAGCTTATACCAGATTTAATGACTATTGGAGAAGTGCAAAAAGTGCTTCAAAGTTTATTAAAAGAAAAAGTTTCAATAAAAGATATGGTAACTATATTAGAATCTCTTGCAGACAACTCTAGAAATACTAAGGATGTAGAAGTATTAACTGAGTATGTTAGATTTGCACTTGCAAGAAATATATGCAATCAATTAATTGATCCTAATAATGTACTTACAGTTGCAGTATTGTCACCAGAACTTGAAGATTTAATAGCGAATAATATTCAAAAATCAATGCAAGGATCGTTCCCTGCGGTAGACCCTGAGATTACAACAACTATATTTGAATCAATTAAAGATGTTCTAGATAATGTACAATTTTATGATAATCAGCCCGTATTATTGGTTTCACCTAAGATACGACCTGCATTTAGAAAACTTACAGAAATGGTATTCCCTCATTTAACAATATTATCGTTAAATGAAGTGCCTAATAATGTAGAAATTAGAACTGAAGGAGTTGTAACTTATCAATGATAGTTAGAAAGTATTTGGTTAGCAGTATGAATGAAGCCATGAACAAAATAAGATATGATCTTGGACGTGATGCTGTAATAATAAACCAAAGAAAAGTTAGAAAAAAAGGATTTAAGGGACTTTTTTCACCTAAAATACTAGAAGTTACAGCAGCAATAGATAATAAGGAAAAAGTAAACAAACCCGTAAAAGATAGTATAAATGCAATAAAAAAGGCATTAGAAAATAAGGAAAAGAATTCTATAGCGGAATCTAAAAAACAAGCTAGGATACAGCCTAAAAGAGAGAATAATATTATAAAAGAAACTAAAGTAGAAAATCAAGTTAAGGAAGAAAAGAAAATACTATACGGAAAAGATATTTTTGCACAATTAGATAATACAGTAAAAGAAAATAACTATTTAATTAAAGAAATGCAAGATATGAAAAAAATGATAAGTAATCTTTCAGAAGTTGCAGTAGCATCTTCTGAAAGTAAAAAAACTTTTACAGAAAAGGTATTAGAAAATAGTGATTTAAATAAAAGTATTATAAGAAAAATAGAAAAGATAGTTCATGAGAATATAAAGGATATAGAGGATATAGAAAAGGTTAAAGAAGCAATTTGTGATATTGTATCTATAAGTAATAGTGATATAAAAGGAGTTGTTGCTTTAGTTGGACCAACTGGAGTTGGAAAGACAACTACTATAGCAAAACTTGCGGGAAGACTTGCTCTTATAGAAAAGAAAAAAGTAGGACTTATAACAGTAGATACCTATAGAATAGGTGCAATAGAACAATTAAGTACATATGCAAGCATAATGTCTATTCCATTTAAGTCAATATTTTCTATGAAAGAAATGGAATCTGCATTAGTATCTATGAAAGATTGTGATATTATATTAGTGGATACAACAGGACGCAGTAGTAAAAACATTATGCAAATTGCAGAACTTAATGCTTTTGTTCAAAAAGCGAATACCGAGAATGTATTTTTAGTTATAAGTGCAACAACAAAAAATAAAGATATAGAATCAATTATAGAAGGATATAAAACACTTAATTATACAAATGTAATAATTACTAAATTAGATGAAACCACAACTTATGGTTCTATTTTAAATATTTTAAGTAGTGCAAATAAACCACTTAGTTTTGTTACTACAGGACAAAATGTACCAGATGATTTTAAAAATATAACAAAAGAGGAAGTTGCGAAGCTTATATTAGGAGAAGAATCTATATGTTAGATCAAGCTGAAAGATTAAGAGCTTTAGCTAGAAATAATCAATCCTCTGGGGATGATATACAAATAGAAAATACTGGTACGAAAATTATTACAATTACATCAGGAAAAGGTGGAGTTGGTAAGAGTAATTTTGTTGTTAATCTGGGCATAGTACTACAAAAAATGGGCAAAAACGTACTTATATTAGATGCAGATGTTGGTATGGGAAATGATGATATATTAATGGGTTTTTTACCTAAATACAATATATATGATGTAATACTACAGCATAAAGAATTAGAGGAAGTATTGATACAAGGTCCATATGGGATGAAGTTGCTTCCAGCAGGTACAGGATTAAACAAACTAGATGAAATGGATGAAAGCATAAGAACGTTATTTTTAAATAAGTTAGATAAGTTAAATGATTTAGACTTTATATTAATGGATACAGGTGCTGGAATAAATAGAAATGTATTAGCTTTTATAGAATGCTCAGAAGAACTTATTATATTAACTACTCCAGAGCCAACATCTTTAACTGATGCATATAGTCTTATGAAAGCAGCTGTACATTTTAAAATAAAGGATAATGCTAAAATTGTAATAAACAAAGTACTAAATTATGATGAAGGAAAAAGAACTTTTGATAAATTTAATAATGCTTCAAAAAGATTTTTAAATATAGAACTTGAACATTTAGGAAATATATCAGAAGATTTAAGGGTTATACAATCAGTGAGAAGTCAAAAGCCATTTGTCATTAATTTCCCTGATTGTAAGGCTTCACTTGATATAGAGGAAATAGCACTGAAACTATGTGGAAGTAGTAAGAAAGATAGTTTGTACGGAATGCAAGGCTTATTTAAAAGGATATTTAACATCTTTTCGTAGGGGGATAAATAAATGACCGATTTAAAGTTTAAAATAAATAATAAGGTTGAAATAATTTATGATGAAGGAGAAGTATATAATTCGGATATACAAGATGTGAGTAAAGATTCTATTGCCATTAGTATACCAATAAAAGATTCGGCGTATTTACCATTGAGAAAAAATGATATAATTGATGTTTTATATTATGATGGAAATAATATATATAGTTTTTCTTCTTCTATAAAGACTAGAACAAATTCTAATATACCACTTATATGGATTCATAATCCTAAAAGATATAAAAAAATTCAAAGAAGGAAGTTTGTAAGGGTTTCTGTATTGCTTAAAGGGTTATTTGCAAAAGTAGATAGAACCATGCAACTAACTAATGAAACAATAAAAACTCTTAAGTTTTCAAAATGCAATATGTTAGATTTAAGTGGTGGCGGAGTTAAAATAAGAACTAGCGAAGAATTAGAAAAAGGGAATATACTAGCCTTGATTCTTCCTATTAATGAAAAAAATATGATAGTTAAAGCTGAAGTGAAAAGAAGTGGCGAAAAAAGTCTAGATCACAATGAGTATGGTATTGGTTTTATAGATATTTCTGTAAAAAAACAGGATGAAATAATAAAAAATGTATTTGCTATAATGAGACAGCAAATGAGAAAAGGACTAAAGGAGGAATAAAAATGTCCATAGCTAGCAATGATCATAATAAAGAAGAAATAGTAAAAAAATATATACCACTTGTAAAATACATAGCCTCAAGGGTTATAATTGGTAAAACTAAATATATTGAGTTTGAAGATTTGCTAGGTTATGGTATGTTAGGCTTAATGGATGCTTTTAACAAGTTTGATAAATCTAAAGGAATGAAGTTTTCAACTTATGCGTCTATTAGAATAAGAGGTTCCATGATAGATGAAATTAGAAAAAATAGTCCTATATCAAAGGGAGCGATGGATAAGCTAAATAAATATAATGCTGCTATTGAAAATCTTCAAAGAAAAAATTTAAGTGAACCTAATATAAAGGATATAGCACAAGAACTTGATATGACAGTAAGTCAAGTTGGAGAAATAGAGAATTTTATAAATTATATTTCTATTGTATCTTTAGAAGATTTAATATTTTCAGATGATGATGATATTTCTTTGATAGGAACTATAGAAGATATAAATAGTCCGAATCCAGAAGAAGAATTTGAAAGAGATGAAAAACTAGAATATTTATCGAAGGGTTTAGATATGCTCAATGATAAGGACAGAACAGTATTATCTTTATATTATTATGAAGAGATGACATTAAAGGAGATTGGAAAGGTTCTTGGAGTTTCAGAATCTAGAGTATGTCAATTGCATAGTAGAGCTATAGTTCATCTTAGAAAAGAGTTGACCAAGCTTAAATATGAAGTTTAGAGGGGTATATTTATGGGAATAGCTGTTATACTTTTAATTATTGGTATATGTTTAATAGTTTTAAATGTTAGAGGGTTAAAAAAGGAAAAAGGTTCTTTTCATAGTGTATTTAGTGATCAAAAGATTAATATAGATGAAGTTAAGGTGGAAATTGGAATCCTTAGAAAAGAATTTGCTGAAACGCTTCTGGAAATTCAAAGTGAAATGATAAAATTAAAAGATAAATTAGACATAAAAGAACAAGTGGACATAAAAGAAAAATTACATATAAATGACCCTAAAAGTTATAAAGAAAATACTATTTATGACGATAAAATAGAGGATATTAAAGACATTATCGATATTGATTTTAATAAAAAAAATTTAGAAGACAAAAACGGTAATGACCTAAGAGTTAAAGAAGTAGAGGAGCTTATGAAAAAGGGGTTAAGCATTGAGAAAATAGCTGATATTCTTAAAGTAGGCAAGGGGGAAATATTATTAATAAAGGAATTATATCTAAAATAAAAAAAATAGTTAATTTCTTAAGTGATAGAAAGGTACTTGCAGGAATAGGAATAGGAATTGTTATTTCAACTTTACTTATGATAAATACTAAAATCCAATATAATCTTTCTAGATATAAAATAGAAATGAAGGCAAGAGAATATGGGATGGAGTATAAAGATGAACATAAAGTTATAGAAAAGGTACCTTCTAATAATTCAAACAATAAGGATGTGAAAAAATGATTAGGAGTATATATACTGCTGTATCAGGATTAATAAATCAAGAAGCACAACAAGATGTTATAAGCAATAATCTAGCAAATGCAACTACTGTAGGTTATAAAAAAGATGACTTGGTTGGTAAAAGTTTTAAAGATGTTATGATGCATAATTATGATAAAGTTGTAAGAGGCAAACATGTAAAAAATGATATTGGGATGCTTTCGATGGGATGTAGGTTAGATCAAACTTATACGAATTTTACTCAAGGAGCATTACAATCAACAGATAAAAAAACAGATTTTGCATTGCAAGGAAAAGGGTTTTTTACAGTATCTCGTGGAGGCAGAAATTTTTATACTAGAGATGGACACTTTCATGTAGATAGAGGTGGATATTTAGTTAATAGCACAGGAGATAAAGTGATTGGAAAAAATTTAAGAACAGGTGCTACAGAACCTATAAATGTTATGCAGGGAGGAAAACCGTCTAAAATTTCTTGCAATGATAGTGGAGAGATGTTTGTTGGAAATGATTTGGCATATAAAGTGCAAGTTGTAGATTTCAATAACTATGAAGAATTAAGCAAGGAAGGGGACAACCTGTATACTGGAGGAAATCCTAATGTTATAGAGAATACCATGGTAAAGCAAGGATATCTTGAAAAATCTAATATAAATGTTATGGAAGCAGTTTCGGATATGATGATGTCTATGAGAAATTTTGAAAGTAATCAAAAATTAGTTCAATCATTAGATGAAACTTTAGGAAAAACAGTTAACGAAGTTGGAAGAGTATAAAGGTTTAAATTCTAGGAAGGAGATTTAAAATGCTTAGAAGTATATGGAACTCAAGAAGCGGAATGTCTGCAGAAATGGAAAAGTTAAATGCTATTTCTAATAATATGGCAAATGCTACTACTGTAGGATATAAAAAGGTAGATGTTCAATTTAATGATTTAATGCAAGAGAACTTAGATAGATATGGATATCCAGTAAGCAAGGGAAACCCTCAATTTACTGGCACTGGTGTGAGAACAACTGAACTTGAAAGAGATAATGCTCAAGGGAATTTATTACAGACAAATAAAAATACAGATATAGCTATAGATGGACATGGATTTTTCAAAGTACAAGATGGAAAAGGAAGAACATTTTATACAAGAGGTGGTTCATTTAATATAGATAATTCAGGAACTGTTGTAGATAAGGATGGTAACAAATTAGTTATATTAAATGAAAGAGGCGAAAATATAAATAATCCTGGTGCCGGATTTAGAACTACTTCTTTCAAAATAAATGAAGAAGGATATGTATCTGGTGGATCAAATACAAATGCTAGAATTCCTATATATACTTCAATAGGAGACAATTCTATGAAGAGTATAGGAGATAATTTGTATGTTCCAGAAAATGCAAATACAATTGTTGTACAAAATGAAGATGTTTCTCTTCTTCAAGGATTTACAGAACAATCAAATGTAGATTTAGGAAAAGAGATGGCAGATCTTATAATAACTCAAAGAGCTTTCCAACTAAATTCATCAGCACTTAAAACAGCAGATGAGATGTGGGGAATGGCAAATAATCTTAGAGGAAGATAATTCACGATTTTTCAAAAAAGGATTAGGGAAGAAATAGGGAGTAGGAAAAAGACAGTAAATATTTTATTTACTGTCTTTTTGATATGTCCTAATTCTTTGTTTTGAATTTACCTTGTTTTCGGTTTTATCCTTGCTTTGCAATTGCTGTTTTATTCTTGACTTAGTTCAATTGCTTTTGTAATAGGTGGAATTACTTGTTTCTTTCTTGAAAGTAATCCTGGAACGTATGCTGAATTATTATCTAAAGTAACATTAAATGCTCTTTCTATGTAATCAGCTCTATTTCCAATAGCTATTACTTCAGAACCATCTTGTATTATATCTGTTAATAATAATACAAGTAAGTCGTAATTATTTTCTTCACAGTTCTTTTCCATATAATTAATCATTTCTTCTTTCATTGGTTTGAAGCCATCTAAATCCATAGTGCTAACTTGAGCTACACCAATTTTGTGATTTAATAATGAAAATGTCTTGAAATCTGTGTTAAATATTTCTTCAACGGAGCGACCAGCAAGTGAAGTTCCAGCTTTAAACATTTCTTTAGCGTACTCTTCAACATCTATTTCAGCTATTTTAGATAATTTTTCTACCATTTCTTTGTCCATAGGAGTAGATGTTGGGGACTTAAATAATAATGTATCAGATATTATAGCACTGCAAAGAAGTCCTGCTGTTTCTTTAGATGGAGTAAGTCCATTTTCAAAGAATATAGAACCTATTATTGTTCCAGTACAACCAACTGGTTGATTTCTAAAGTATATTGGATTACTAGTTTGTATATCTGCAATTCTGTGGTGGTCTATGATTTCTGTAACTTCAGCTGTTTCAAGTCCGTCTATAGATTGAGCAGATTCGTTATGGTCAACTAGTATAACTTTTTTATTAACTCTTGATATTAAGTGGAATCTAGAAATCATACCTAATACTTTATTGTTATTATCTAGTATTGGATAGCTTCTAAATCGAGTTTTGGCCATTGCATCTCTAACATCTTCAACATGGTCTGTATCTCTAAAGCAAATAAGCTCTTCCTTACTCATAACGTATCTTATAGGGATACTTTGAACTATCATTCTTGAAGCAGTAAATGAATCAAATGGAGTGCTTATAACTGTACAATTATTAGATTCAGCATAATCTAAAACTTTTTTAGAAACTTCATGGTTTCCAGCGACTATCATTAAAGATGCTTTATTTTCGATAATTGAAATTTGAGTGTCTTCTCTATCTCCACAAATTACAACATCTCCAGTTTCCATTATCTTTTTCATACTAGCTGGATTCATAGCAGCAACTATAATTTTACCACCACAGAATTTCAAATCATCATTTTTATAAAGAATTCTAGCGGATAATGCATCTATTACATTTTTAAATGGTGTTTTACTTTTAGTTAAAATATAATTATCCCATATATCCATATAAGCGGAAGTTAAATTTGAAAGACTAACTATTCCTAAAAATTTATTGCCATTATCAACTACAGGGATAGTTTTTACTTTGTATCTTTTCATGTCAAACCATGCAGTTTTTAAAGATGTTTCTGGTGTTAAAGGTGGTACCTTATCCATTTCAAGATCTTTTACAAGTGGTCTTAAAGTTTTTATAAGTTCTGGCTTTTGTACTTTAAAGTAGTCAAGAGCAAATTGAGTTTCACGACTAACTTCCCCAAGTCGTATAGGTTTTGCCTTTACATTAGCAGATTTATTTTTGAATTCTGCATAAGCAAGTGCTGAACATATTGAATCCGTATCTGGATTTCTATGTCCCGTAATGTAGATCATATCTTTCATCTTATGCTACCTCCTAAAAAAATTGTCTTTTACTATTTTACCATAAAATCATATAATTTTATTATTTTTTAAAAAAAATATATTTTTCTCATATCATGGTATATATAAATCATATATTAATTTAAGGAAACAAAACTTAGATAATTAAAATGGTTGCTTAAAATGATAGGAGGAGGAACATGAATAATGAAAAATTTTTGAGAAAAGGGCTTACAAGTAGTGAAGCAGAGAAAAGGATAAAAAAGTATGGATTAAATGTACTAGAGAAGAAGAAAAAAGTATCTCCAATAAAAATATTCTTAGAACAATTTAATGATTTTATTATTTGGGTCTTACTTATAGCTACAGCTTTATCTGCTGCTATGGGACAAAAAGCAGATGCTATAACTATAATTATTATAGTTGTTATGAATGCTATTTTAGGATTTGTTCAAGAATATAAGACAGAAAAGTCATTGGAGGCGCTTCAAAATTTAGCAGCCCCTACATCTAAAGTATTGAGAGATGGAGAGGTAAAAGTTATAAGTGCAGAGAAGTTAGTACCTGGAGATGTTATAATTTTAGAAAGTGGAGATAGAATTCCAGCAGATGCTATTTTTATAGAAGGAAACAGTTTAGTTGTAGATGAATCACTTTTAACTGGTGAATCAATTGGTGTAGAAAAAAGTACAGGTGGTAAAAATAGCAATATATGTATGGGTACAGTAGTTCTAAAGGGAAAAGGAAGAGCATTAATTGAAAAAACAGGTATGAAAACTGAGATGGGAAAAATTGCAGATATGCTAGATAACATAGAAAGTGAAAAGTCCCCATTGAAGAAAAAATTAGCCTCGCTTGGAAAAGTTATGGTAGCTGTTTGTATTGTAATATGCATAATGGTAACTATTATGGGGATTATAAGGGGACAAGATAAGTATCAGATGTTTCTTCTTGGAGTAAGTTTAGCCGTTGCTGCAATTCCAGAGGGAATGCCTGCTATAGTAACTGTTGCCTTAGCACTAGGTGTATCGAGAATGCTTAAACGAAATGCTCTTATTAGAAAGCTTCCAGCAGTTGAGACGTTAGGTTGTACATCTATAATATGCAGTGACAAAACAGGGACACTTACTCAAAACAATATGACTGTAGAACAAATATACTTTAATGACAAAATATATAATTTAAATGAAAATGATGATGTTAATTTTGATATTTTGAAAAAGACATTTGTGTATTGTAATGATTGTGGATATGATTTTAACCAAAAGGAATATGAAAAAGTTCTTTTAGGAGATCCTACTGAAACTGCTCTTATAAAAGCCATGTTCAAAAATGCAAATGCATTAAAGGATTTTCTAAAAAAAGGACAAAGATTGTTTGATATTCCATTTGATTCTACTAGAAAAATGATGTCAGTTATAATGGATGAAAGAGGAAAGAAAAAATCTTATGTAAAAGGAGCTCCCGAGAGAGTAATAGAAAAATGCAAATATATACTTATCAATAATGAAATTTTAGAATTTAATGATGATTATAAAAATAGAGTTAATAAAAGAGTAGAAGAAATGTCTTATAGCGCTTTAAGATGTATTGCTGGAGCTTATAAAGACATCAATGTATCTAAAAATTCATTAGAAGATGATTTGATATTTGTTGGTATAGCAGGAATGAAAGATCCTCCAAGACCTGAGGCTAAAGATGCAGTATTAGAATGTAAAATGGCAGGAATAAAACCTGTTATGATAACTGGAGATCATAAAAATACAGCATATGCTATAGCAAAGGAACTTAAAATATGCAAAAAAGAAGATGAAGTATTAACAGGAGAAGAGTTGGACAAATTATCGGAGAAGGATTTAATAAAGAGAATAGATAAAGTTTCAGTATTTGCAAGGGTAAGTCCTAAACATAAATTAAGCATAGTTAAAGCTTTTAAAAAGAAGGGTAACATAGTTGCTATGACTGGAGATGGGGTAAATGATGCTCCAGCTGTTAAAGAATCTGATATAGGTGTATCTATGGGTATATCAGGAACGGATGTTACAAAAGAAGCATCATCTATGATACTTTTAGATGATAATTTTACAACTATAGTATCAGCTGTTGAAGAGGGAAGAACTATTTATGATAATATAAGAAAGTTTATTAGATATTTATTGTCTTGTAATTTAGGAGAAGTACTTACAATGTTTTTGTCTTCATTGTTTTATTTGGAAACACCACTATTACCTATACAAATATTATTTGTAAACTTAGCAACGGATGGACTTCCTGCTATAGCTCTAGGAGTTGATCCAGCAGATAAAGATATAATGCTTAGAAAACCTAGAGGAAAAGACGAAAGTGTATTTGCACGAGGACTTAAAGAAAAAATACTTTTAAGAGGAAGTTTAATAGGAGTTTGTACTATTTTTGCATTTTTATCGGGAAAGTATTATGGGATGGACTTAAAAACTTCAAGGACGCTTGCTTTATGCACTCTTATAATGTCTCAATTAATTCATGTATTTGAATGTAGATCAGAAACTCATTCTATATTTGAAATCAAGTTATTTACAAATATGTACTTAGTAGGAGCTGTAATAGTATCTATTTGCATGCTTTTATGTATAATTTATGTTCCTTTCTTACAGGGAATATTTCATACAGTTCCATTGTATTTAGGTCAATGGGCTATAATAGTATTTTTCTCAGGGTTTATTTCATTTATAAATAGCTTGTATTTATTTTTTAGAAGAAGATAATAAAAACGTTGACATTTTGTCAACGTTTTTATATTTTATCTGTATTTAACTTTTTGTGATTGATGAAGTTTTTTAACAGCATCGCCTTCAACTGGTACAAGCTGAGCTTTATTTGTCATATTAATTATATTTAATATTTGAAGAATTTCACGGTCAGTTTTTCCTTTTTTACCTTTTAGTCCTTGTATTAATAAAGAATGACCTTGAGATATTGGCATAAATGTAGGTTTTTTGAACCATCTATTTTTCTTATAAATACATTTAGTTATGTTTTTGCTTCTATCTGGTTTTATTAATATAGTAACAATTAATTTATGAAAAAATAAAAAAGATTTTTTCTCTGTTTTTATTGAAATTACTTTTCCTTGTGCTTGAGTAAGTCTATCACCGTACTTAGCTAGATAGGAATTTGTGTAATGCTCATTTAACTTTTCTTTAAAACCCATTATGAATGACTCCTTTACATATAATTTCTATAATAAATAATAAAATGACATTATAACTAGAATTAATTATATCATAGTATGGTTTTTTTTAAAACTATTAATTATTATTTACATAAACTTGTAAAATTATTATTTTTAGAAAACTTGTGGCTAAATGAGTAGGTATAGAATACTAATATAATAAGTGCAAGAAAAAGGGAGGGATATTAAAGTGGAGCTTTCATCCCATGATGTCGTATACGAATTTAAAATAGATAATCTGGAAGTTAAAGAAGACAAATTTAATGTACCAGAATATAAAAGGGAAGTATATAAAAAAATAAAGACAGCTCTGGAAATAGATAAAGAAGGATATAATGTCTATTTAGTAGATGATTTTTCAAAAATGAAATTAAAAAATATAAAAAAATATATAGAGGAATTTTATATAGGAAAAGATAAACCTCAAGATATTTGTTATGTAATAAAAGAAGATGCGGAAAAGCCTTATCCTATATTTCTTTCAGGAGGAAAGGGATATATTTTAAAAAGAACAGTAAATGATCTTCAAAAGAAGTATTTAAATTCAATATACAATTTTTATAATGGTGCGTGTATAAAAGAGAAGGACGAAATAATAGACAGTATACAAAGTAAAAGACATAAACTCGTATCGGAACTTATGGAAAGTGCAAAAGAAAAAGGTTTTAAAATAAAATCTACTGAAGGTGGATTTACATTTGTACCTATAAAATCAAATAGTATTATGACAGAACTAGAATATGATGAACTTGGAGATGAGGAAAAAGGGGATATACTTAGTAAAGTTTCAGAGTTGAAAATACAGTCAAGTAAAATACTAGATGAACTTAAAGAAATTGAAATAAGAGAAGTAGACAAAATAAAAGATATAATGAAGGAATATTTTATAGATGAATTAAATGATATTAAATGTAAATATAAAGAAGAATTTTCAGAAGATATGGAGGCAATAAATTTTTTAAATGAGCTTTGTAATGAAATAGAAAAAGATGTATGTGATACTTATTCTATGATATATGAAAATGATGAAGAAACAATAGCAGAAATTATTATGAGATATGATGTTAATGTACTTGTTGATAACACCATAAATGATATACCAAGTGTTATATATGAAGATGATCCTAATGTGATGAGATTAATGGGAAATATAGATTATAAAAATCAAAATGGTACTTATATAACAGATGTGTCCTTTATAAGAGCAGGATCTATTTTAAAGGCAAATGAAGGATGTATAATAATGAAAGCAAATGATCTACTTTCTAGTCCTACAGCATATTATAATTTAAAAAAAGTAATTTCAAGTGGAGAGATAGATTTTAATTATAATAAAGGATATGTAGAATTAATATCTATAAGTGGACTTAATCCAAAGCCAATTAAAGTAAGAGAAAAAATAATTTTAATTGGGGACTATGAAACTTATGATATTTTATACAACTATGATATGGATTTTAGAAAAATGTTTAAAATTAAGGCACAATACAATCCTATAATAGATTCAAATAAGGATCATTTAGAATCCTTTATTTCAAGTATAAAAAAAATATGTGAAGATAATAACTTAAAACCATTAGATAAAAATGCTATAAAGGAACTAGCAAAGATTTCTGCAAGAAAAGCAGAGGACAAAAATAAACTGCTTATTAATAATGAAGAGTTAAGTAAAGTATTAGTTATTGCAAACAACAATATAGAATTAGAAGAGAAAAATAAAATATCAAGGGAAGATATTATAAAAGCTTATAATGATGAAGATATTATAAAAGAAGAAGTTATGGAATATTATAAGGAAAATATAATATTAATGAAAGTTACCGGAAGAGAGATTGGACAAATAAATGGACTTTCAATAATAGATTTAGGATATGTTACTTTGGGAAAGCCCATAAGAATAACCTGCTCTTGCTATAAAGGAGAAGGAGAAATAATAGACGTTGAAAAACAAAGTGAATTAAGCGGAAACATACACAATAAGTCTGTGAATATTTTAAAGGGATGTATAAGTTATGTATTAGGAAAATATAATGTATTACCGGTTAATTTTCATCTAAGTTTTGAGCAAATTTATAGTAAAATTGATGGTGATAGTGCATCAGTTGCAGAATTTATTACTATGATTTCAGCCCTAAGCAATATGCCTATAAGACAGAATATTGCAGTTACAGGATCTTTAAATCAATTTGGAGAAGTACAGCCTATTGGTGGAGTAAATGAAAAAATAGAAGGTTTCTTTAAAGTATGTCAGTGTATTGATAATATAAATAATAAGGGAGTGTTAATACCATTCTCCAACAGAAACAATTTAGTATTAAATTCTGATGTGGAAGAAGCTATTAGAATGAAAAAGTTTCATATATATACGATGCAAAATATAAAAGAGGCTATAGAAATATTAATAGGTGATTATGATAAGGTCATGGAAAATATAAGAAAAGAATTGAAAAAGTATAGCAAAAAAGCATAGATTTTAAAAATTAATTTTAATATAGAAAAAGGTTATCTCACGGTTTTTGAGATAACCTTTTTTTTAAACGTTAAATCTAAAGTTAACAATATCTCCATCTTGCATTACATAGTCTTTACCTTCAAGTCTAAATACACCTTTTTCTTTAGCAGCAGCTTCAGAACCACATTCTATAAGATCATCGTAAGAAATAACTTCTGCTCTTATAAACCCTCTTTCGATATCAGTATGGATTTTACTAGCAGCTTTAGGAGCTTTTGTTCCTTTAACTATTGTCCAAGCTCTTACTTCAATTTTACCAGCTGTTAGGAAACTCATAAGTCCCAAAAGGGAGTAACTAGAACGAATTAACTTATTAAGTCCTGGTTCTGTAAGAACATATTCAGATAATAATTCATCTCTTTCTTCATCTTCTAAAGTAGATAGTTCTTCTTCAATTTTAGCACATACAGTTATAACTTCTGAGTCTTCATCTTTAGCATATTCTTTAACCTTTTTAACAAATTCATTTTCAGTGTTTCCAGATACAAGATCATCTTCACATATATTTGATACATATAATATAGGTTTTGAAGTAATTAAGAAGAATCCTCTAACTATTTCTTGTTCTTCTTTATCAAGTTCAAGACTTCTAACTGGTTTATTAGATTCAAGATGTTCCTTAACTTTTTCAAGAACTGGAAGTTCCGCTTTAGCTTCTTTAACTCCACTACGAGCTGATCTAGCTGTCTTTTCATATCTTCTTTCTATAACTTCAAGATCTGCAAGTATAAGTTCAAGGTTAATTGTTTCGATATCACGAATAGGATCAATAGAACCTTCAACGTGTACTATATTGTCATCATTAAAACATCTTACAACATGTACTATAGCTTCAACTTCTCTTATATGAGATAAAAATTTATTTCCAAGTCCTTCGCCTTTACTAGCACCTTTAACAAGACCGGCTATATCATAAAATTCTACTGTTGCATATACCTTCTTCTTAGTGTCATACATTTTTTCAAGTACATCTAGTCTTTTATCTGGAACAGCTACAACTCCAACGTTTGGTTCTATGGTACAGAACGGATAATTAGCTGATTCAGCTCCAGCTTTTGTTATGGCATTAAATAGGGTACTTTTGCCAACATTTGGCAAGCCTACGATTCCTAATTTCATCTATGTACAGTCCTTTCTTTCATTTTGTATAATTTCCTAATAAATTATACTCTAGATTAATGTGTATTTCAAGGAAGCTATATTCATAATAGTATTAAGAGTATAATAAAATGTTAAAATTTAATTAAAAAATAAATTATGTTATTGAAGGAATTTCATATTAGCTATAGAATATAAAAGATAGTGGTTTAAATTATATAGCAATTTGAAATAATAGTTAGAATAGTTTAGTAAAATTAAGACAATACCAAATAATGAAATAATTGTTGAGAGAAGGAGAAAAATATGAATTTTAATCATGTACCTGTATTATTAGAGGAAACCATAGATTCATTGAATATAAAAAAGGATGGAATCTATGTTGATTGTACACTTGGAGGAGCAGGTCACTCTAGCGAAATATTAAAAAAGTTATCGAAAAAAGGAAGATTAATAGGAATAGATCAAGATATAAATGCCATAAAAGCAGCTAAAAATAGATTAAAAGGTTACGAAAATATTACATATGTACATAATAATTTCTATAATTTGGCAGGCATTTTAGATGAACTAAATGTAGAAAAAGTAGATGGAATTTTGATGGATCTTGGAGTATCATCATATCAATTAGATACACCTGAGAGAGGATTTAGTTATATGAATGATGCTATGCTAGATATGAGAATGAATACAGAAAGTGGTATATCAGCTTATGATGTAGTAAATGGATATTCAGAAGATGATTTATTCAGAATAATAAAGAACTATGGAGAAGAGAGATTTGCAAGAAAAATAGCAAGGGCAATAGTTAAAGAAAGAAATGAAAAACCTATTGAAACTACATTACAACTGGTAAAAATTATAAGAAATGTAATTCCAATGAAATTTCAACAAGGAGGACATCCAGCAAAGAAAACTTTTCAAGCTATAAGAATAGAAGTTAACCATGAACTTGAAATATTAAATAAAACTGTAGAGGATGGAGTTAACTATTTAAATAAAGATGGAAGAATTTCAGTTATTACATTTCATTCTTTAGAAGATAGAATAATAAAAACTAAATTCAAAGAATTAGAAAATCCATGCACTTGTCCTAAAGAATTTCCAATATGTGTTTGTGGGAAAAAACCAATTGTAAAGGTTATAACAAGAAAGCCAATAGAACCATCTGAAGTAGAAAGAGAAAATAACTCAAGAAGTAGAAGCTCAAAATTGAGAGTGGCACAAAAAATTTAGTTCTAAATAGGAAATGGAGGGAATACAGTGATAGTAACAAACAAAAACAATATGGGGGTAAGTGGTAATAATGCTTTAGCACCTGAAAAAATGCCCTCAAGAGTCACAGAAGAAAGAACATATGAAGAACTACAGAGATCTAAAAAACAGTATATTAAAAAAAGCAAACAAAGAGCTGTAAAAAGAAAAGCAGGTGCTTTAAAATTAATTGCCGTAGGATTTGCAGTAGCACTTTTTTTGGTTTATAGGTATTCCCTAATATACAACATGGAAAAAGATATTATAGATGTAAAAAAACAAATATCCAATGTTAATGCAGAAAATGAAAATTTAAAAATTGGATTACTAAAGTATGATAATATAAAGCTTATAGAAGAAAAATGTGAAAAAGAACTTAGCATGGTGCCTAAGAGTTCAACTAATGTACAGTACATAGACTTAAATAAAAATAATTTTAAAGACATTTCAGTATCTGAAGAAAAAACGAAAAACAATATATTTAAAAAAATAAAGGAGATTTTGTTTTAACGGAGGTAATATGGTGTGGCTAAAAACAAATATAGGGACAAGAGTATAATAAAGCGGAGGATGCTTATAATTTTAAGCATACTTTTGCTTTTGTTTTTTTCTTTAATGTGTAGACTTGCATATGTAATGCTAGCAAAATCTCATGATTACAAAAATATTGCTACGGATCAATGGACCAGTGAAGTAAAAATAGAGGCAAGAAGAGGTAAAATTGTTGATAGAAATGGACATGAACTTGCAGTAAGTGCTAATGTATATAGAGTGGACTTAGACATGAATGCAATAAGAGAAGTGCAAAATAAAAATCGTAGCGATAAAATAAGTGATGATGAGGTAGCAACTGAAATTTCTAAAGCACTTAATATGGATAAAAACGATGTACTTAAAATTTTACAAAAGAAACTTCCTGGTGGTCTTCCTATGGGATCTGCAACTTTAAAGAGAAGAATAGAAAAGGAAGAGGCTGATAGAGCAAGAGATGTCAAAGTAAGAGGAAAAAAATTAAGGGGAATAATAGTATCTCCTGATACAAAAAGATATTATCCCAATGATAACTTCTTATCACAGGTATTAGGACATACAAGAGCAGATGGTGAGGGTTTAACAGGAGTAGAACTTCAATATAATAAAGATTTAGCTGGAGTTCCTGGAGTTAAAATAGCTGAAACGGATAGTAAAAGTCAGGATCTTCCTTACACAATATCAGAATATACGAATCCTGTACCTGGAAAAGATGTAGTTCTTACAATAGATGAAATGATACAACATTTTGCTGAAAAAGCAGCAGATCAAGCAATAAAAGATAATAAAGCTAAAGCGGTTACCATAATGGTTATGGATCCTAAAACAGGAGAAATTCTTGGAATGGCAAATAAGCCTGATTATAATCCTAATTCTCCATGGCAAGAAGGAAAAAGTTTTCAAGAGCTACAAAAGGAATGGAGAAATAGAGCTGTAAGCGATACTTTTGAGCCAGGATCCATTTTCAAAGTAATAACTGCTAGTGCAGCTATGGAAGAAAAAGTTATTGATGAAGAAAATTATAGGGTTACATGTACAGGAGCAGTTAAAGTTGCAGATCGTATAAGACACTGTGCTAAAAAGTCTGGACATGGAGTTGAAACTTTTCCAGATATAATTAAAAATTCATGCAACGTAGGATTTATAGATGTTGGAAGAAAACTTGGACCAGAAAAGTTAAATAAGCATATTTATAAATTTGGATTTGGAAAGAAAACAGGAGTTGATCTTCCAGGTGAAGCAAGTGGTATAGTTAAAAAAACTAAAGATATTGGAGAAGGCGATCTTGCGTCAATATCTTTTGGTCAAGCAAATACTGTAACTTGTATTCAATACATGACAGCACTAAATGCAATTGCAAATGGAGGATATTTAATAAAACCACACATTGCAAAAGAAATAGTTCATTATGATGAGAATAATAACAAAGTGGTTGATAAAAATTTTGATTATTTAGTAAAAGAGAAAAAAAGAATAGAAGATGCAGATGTTATGGAAAGATTAAGAGGATATATGGAACGTGTTGTATCAGAAGGCGGAGGAAGAAAGGCATTTATAGATGGATACAAAATTGCAGGAAAGACTGGTACAGCTCAAAAGGTTGTAAATGGTAGATATGGTGCAGGAAAATATATAGGATCATTTGCATCAATGGCACCTTCAAATGATCCTAAAGTAACCATACTTGTATCTATTGATGAGCCAGATTCATCTAATTATTATGGTGGACAAATAGCAGCACCAGTTGCAAAACAACTATATACTGATATATTTAATTATCTTTCTCTTCAAATTGGAAATGGAGAAAAGCTACTCGTTAAAAATGCAATAGTTCCTGAAGTTAGGGGACTTAAAAAAGATGCGGCAATTAAAGCTTTAAAAGATGCTAAATTAAATTATGATATAGATGATAAAGGTGATTATATAGTAGATATGACACCTAAACCTGGATATGCTATAAATGAAGGTGGAAAAGTTGTACTTTACACAGGTAGTGCCAAAAATTATAATAAAGAAGTAGTTGTTCCTAATCTTAAAGGATATAGTAAGGAAAAAGCAGCGGAACTTCTTAAAAATTTAGGAATTCAGGTTAAATTTATAGGTGATGGAGTTGTATTAGACCAAAGTATTGCCCCAGGAAAGGCAGTAAATAGGGGTAAAGCTATTGTAGTTCTTACATTGAAGGAAGTTGGAGATTAGAAAATAATATTTAGCAACGCACTGGCTAGTGCGTTGCATTAATTTGTTTAATAAGAGGTGGTTGTGTGAAAGTTAATGAATTATTAAAAGGTTTAAATTATGAAATTTTAAATGGAACATTGGAGTTAGATATAAATGCTATTCAGTATGACTCAAGAAAGATATCAGAAAGTGATGTTTTTGTTGCAATTGAAGGATTTAAGGTAGACGGACACAAGTTTATTGAAAAAGCTATAAGTGAAGGTGCAAAAGTTATAGTATGTAGCAAAGAAGTAGAAATACATGAAGAGATAACATATATAAAGGTTCAAAATACAAGAAAAGCATTGGCTATAATGGCATCTAACTTATACAATAATCCATCAAAAGATATAAAATTAATAGGAATTACGGGAACTAATGGGAAAACTACATCTACATATATGATAAAATCAATTTTAGAATTAGCAGGACATAGTACAGGACTTATAGGAACAATATCAAACTTTATTGGAAATGAAAAAATAAAGTCAGAAAGAACAACACCAGAGTCATTAGAACTTCATGAAATGTTCAAAAAAATGAAAGATAAAAATATAGAATATTGTGTTATGGAAGTTTCATCTCACTCTTTAAGTCTAGATAGAGTTTATGGACTTGAATTTTCACAAGGAATTTTCACTAATTTAACTCAGGATCATCTTGATTTTCATAAAACTTTTGAAAATTACTATAGAGCAAAGCTATCAATGTTTGATAATGCTAAAAATTCAATAATAAATATAGATGATACTTATGGGGAAAGGGTATTAAATGATGTTCCAGATAGTAGTAATAAAATAACTTATTCCACTGAAAAAAAAGCAGATTTATTTGCAAAGGATATAGTTAACTATGCAAGAGGTGCAGAATTTATTTTATGTTACAAAAGTGAAGAAACTCATATTAATTTAAGTATACCTGGTATATATAATGTTTATAATGCATTATGTAGTGCAGGAGCATGTCTTTCAGAAGGAATATCTATGGAAGATGTAAAAAAAGGACTTGAAAGTGTAGTAGTGCCTGGAAGATGTGAAAATGCTACTAAAGAGTATGATTTAGGCTTTGATGTTATAATTGATTATGCACATACTCCAGATGGCTTAGAGAATATACTTGAAACTGCGAGAGATTTTACAAAAGGAAGACTTATAAGTGTATTTGGTTGCGGTGGAGATAGAGATAAAACTAAGAGACCTATTATGGGTAAAATAGGATCTGATATGTCAGATATTGCAATAGTAACTTCAGATAATCCAAGAACAGAAGAACCAAGTGAAATTATAAAAGATGTTGTTGAGGGAATCAAAAAAGATAATTACATTGTTGTTGAAAATAGAAAAGAAGCTATAAAGAAAGCTATTGAAATTGCAAAAAAAGGTGATGTAATAGTAGTTGCGGGAAAAGGTCATGAAGATTACCAAATATTAAAAGATAAGACAATACATTTTGATGAAAGAGAAGTAATAGCTGACATAATAAAGGAGTTGTTTTAATTGGAATTACTAAAATTTGAAGAGATAGTTAACGCTGTTGGTGGTAAAGTACACATAAATTCAGGTAACCATAAATATACTAATATTAGTACAGATACAAGAAAAATTACCAAAGATAGTATATTTATAGCACTAAAGGGAGATAATTTTAATGCTAATGACTATATAGTTGATGCAAGCGATAAAGGTGCAAATCTTTGTATAGTAGATGAAATAAATTTTAATGACAGTGATTTAAATGAAAACACATCTATTATATTAGTTGAAAATACTAGAAAGGCATTACTTGATTTAGCAGAATTATATAGAAGTAAATTAAATATAAAAATAATAGGAATAACAGGTTCTACTGGAAAGACATCTACTAAAGATTTAACAGCAGCGGCATTAAGCTCTAAATATAAAGTTTTTAAAACACAAGGTAATTTTAATAATGAAGTAGGATTACCTCTTATGATATTTAGTCTTGATAATAGTTATGATGTTGCAGTATTGGAAATGGGAATGAGTAATTTTGAAGAAATTCATAGACTTGCAAAAGTTGCGAAGCCAGATATTGCATTAATAACTAATATAGGAATATCACATATAGAAAATCTAAAAACTAGAGAGAATATATTAAAAGCTAAAATGGAAATAACAGATTTCTTTAATAAAGACAGTATTTTAATAGTAAATAAAGAAAATGATCTATTAAAAAATGTTAAATCAAATGAATATAAATTAATGAGTATTGGATTTGAAAAAGATGTGGATTATACAGCAGAAGATATATTTACTGATGAAAATCATATTGAATTTACTGTATGTCATGAAGATGAAAAAGAAAGATTCAATATACCTGTTCCAGGAAAACACAATATCTTAAATTCTATGCTTGCAATAGTGGCAGGAAGAAGTTTAGATATAGAATATGATAAATTAAAACAAGGTATAAAGAATTTAAGTGTTACATCTATGAGACTTGATATAGTAAAAAAAGATGGATTTACTATAGTTGATGACTCATATAATGCTAGTCCTGATTCTATGAAGGCAGCTATTGATGTTATAACTACAATAAAAGGAAATAGAAAAATAGCTATACTTGGAACTATGAAGGAATTAGGAGACGATTCATATAAATTCCACAAAGAAGTTGCAGAGTATGCAAAGGAAAATAATATAGATTTTCTTATAACTGTTGGGGAATTTAATGAGGCTTATAAAGAAGGATATAATAATAATCTTAACTTTAAGGAATTTAACACTATAGAAAAAGCAGCAGATTTTATAACGAGCAATTTAAAAGAGAAAGATATTATATTAGTAAAAGCTTCAAGAAGTATGCAATTTGAGTATATAGTAAACAAGCTTAAAGATAAAAATATTTAAAGGAGATATAAATATGAGTTTAATGATTTATTCAGTATTAGCAGCATTTGTTGTATCTTTGATTCAAGGACCAATACTAATACCATTATTACACAAATTTAAATTTGGTCAAAATATAAGAAGTGAAGGACCTGAAAGTCATAAGAAAAAATCTGGAACTCCTACTATGGGTGGAATAATATTTATTATTTCAAGTGTAATTACAGTATTTATAGTTTCAAGACATCCAAGTTTTGAAACAAAACTTGCTATATTTGCTTTTGTAGCATTTGGTATTATAGGATTAATAGATGATTCACTTAAAATAATACATAAAGAAAACGAGGGACTAAAAGCTTATCAAAAGATGATATTATTATTAATTGTATCTTCTATAATAGGTTTTTATGCCTACAATAATCCGAAAATAGGAAGTCAGATAATAGTGCCATTTGCACATATAACATGGGATTTAGGAGTGTTTTATATACCATTTATAATATTTTATTTTGCAGCTACAACAAATGCTGTAAATTTAACTGATGGATTAGATGGTCTTGCAACAAGTATAACTTTACTTGTAATGACTTTCTTTGCAGTAGTAAGTTATGCTACAGGAAATTATAATCTTGCAGTTTTTTGTTCAATTGTTGCAGGGGCGCTTTTAGGATTTTTAAAATACAATGCGTATCCGGCACAAGTATTTATGGGAGACACTGGTTCACTAGCTTTAGGTGGTGTTGTTGGAGCTGTTGCAATGATGCTTAAATTACCTTTAATAGTCATAATTATTGGAGGAATTTATGTTGCAGAAGCATTATCTGTAATACTTCAAGTAGGATCTTTTAAGTTAAGAGGTAAGAGAATATTTAAAATGAGTCCAATACATCATCACTTTGAATTAAGTGGGTGGCATGAAACTAAAGTTGTATCTATTTTTTCAATAATTACAGTAATACTTTGTTTAATAGGTTTCTTGTCGTTAATGCAGATGAAAGGTTTTTCCCTATAAGTAATTTGGTTCTGTTAATTAATTATGAAAATATAGCTTTAAAAATCACAAAATTACTATACGACTTACTTTAAATAATAAAAATTATATAATTAATATTTTGTGGTATGACAAAAAAGCCTACCTATTATAGATTTTTAAAAATAAATAGACTTAATTAAAAGCGATAGCGTTAGCCGTTAGGCAGCTAATAACCAATTATTTTTAGCTTTAACTGAATAATTGATTCCTGATACTTCAGCTGGTGTTAAACCACGTAGTGAGGAATGATTACGAATAAAATTATAGTGAAATATAAATACCGATATTAACTTATTGGCGCTATCAAAAGAGTTAAAGCCTTTTAAACCTTTATACCAAGACTTAAATGTTTTATTAAAAGATTCAATAATATTGTTTGAAATATCATCTTTAAAAGATTGTACTTTTATGTGTAATGTATCTTGGAATACTGATTTTATTGGAATATTGTAAGATGGTAATCTATCAGTAACTATGGCTCTAGGAGATCCTAATTTCTTAGCATCGTTAAAAAGGCTAAAAGCTTGTTTAGCATCTCTATATGGGGATAGATGATAAGAAATGATTAATCGACTTTCCGAGTCTGTAACAAGCCATAGATAATGTTTTTTACCATTTATAAATACAACAGTTTCATCTGCGTGCCATTCATCAGAATCTGATAAGTCAATATTATAAAGTAACTTATCAGACTTTAATTTGAAATAGCTAGCAAATTTTTTAGTCCAATTTGATATAGTTACGTGGGATACTTTTACATTAAAAATTCTAAGCAAACATTGAGATATATGTCTTGTAGAACTTTCATTAAGAAAATAAAGGTTTAAAGCCATTAAAATAATATGGAGTGGAAAGCGCATACCTTTAAAATCAAGTTTACCTTGTAGATAGGTATTGCTTGATGGGCTTATAGCCGTAGGCTTCGCCACGAAAAAACTATGATTACATTTCTTATCGTTACAACGATAGTTAATATAATTTGAATAATTATGATGAATAAAGGTTCCTTTGTTACAGACAGGACAACGAGGATAATCCTTGAGCTGACGCTCTTTCGGCGTAGCCGATGGTGCAAATTGTCTTTTACACTCTTTGCATTGATATTTTTGATTTCCTTCTTTGTCTTTTCCAAACTTATATAGCTTATGGCTGTAACATCTAGGGCAGGTAATTTTTTTATTAGCTTTGTTCATTGATTCCTCTCTCCTTTCTGGGAGGTAATGTTTTTGTGGTGAATCTATTATATTTCAATAGGTTGAGGGGAATCAATGTTCATATAACTTAACAGAACGAGTAATTTAAATAGGAGGAGCTATTATGGAGAACCCCAAAAAGAGAATGGGTAAAGTTGATTTCATATTGTTTATTACAATAATGCTACTTGTATCTATTGGTGTAATTATGGTTTATAGTGCTAGTTCTTATGCTGCACTACATAATAAAAACTATAATTATGATAGTATGTTTTTTTTGAAAAAACAAGGATTATGGGCTTTAATTGGAATAACTTTTATGATTATAGCTGAGAAAAGAGATTATCATAAATTAAAAAAGAATATAAAACCATTTATTATTATAACTATAATTTTGTTGTGTGCTGTTTTTGCATTCCCTGGTAATCATGGTGCTAGAAGATGGATCTATCTTCCAGGAGGAGCTTCTATTCAGCCATCAGAAATAGCTAAATACATTGTAGTTTTGTATATGGCAAATAGTATAGAACAAAAGGGAGAAAAAATGAAGACTTTTAAATATGGGGTTTTCCCATATTTACTAGTATCAGGCTTTTTTGCAGGAATGGTACTGCTTGAAAAAAATCTTAGTATAGCATCTGTTATAATGATTGTTACACTTATTATTTTGTTTGCCTCTGGGTGTAGAGAAAAACACATAGCTTTTGTAGTTGCTTTTGTAGGTGCACTTGGAGTTGCATTTACAGTATTAGAACCATATAGAATGGCTAGATTTACAAGTTTTCTAAATCCATGGGCAGATCCAAAAGGGAAAGGATATCAATTGATACAGTCCCTTTTAGCATTAGGTTCAGGTGGAGTTATGGGAATGGGACTTGGACGTTCAAGACAAAAGTGTTATTACATACCGGAACCACATAATGATTTTATATTTTCAATTATAGGAGAAGAATTAGGATTAATAGGCTGCCTTGTTGTTATAGCTTTATTTATATTATTTGTATTTAGAGGTATAAGAACAGCAGTTAGAGCAAAAGATGTTTTTGGCACTGTACTTGCAACAGGAATAACAGGGGTAATTGCAATTCAAGCAATTATAAATATTGCTGTTGTTACGGGATCAATGCCGGTTACAGGTGTACCTTTACCATTTATAAGCTATGGAGGTTCATCTCTTGTATTCAACTTAATAGCTATGGGAATACTTCTTAATATATCAAGGCAAAGCAATTAAGGCATTGTATTTTATACGATGCTTTTTTTTATAAAGAAACTAAAAAATATTAATACATATTAAGATTAAACAAGTTTAATCTTAATATGTTATGTGTTATTATATAAATATAATATAGATAGGTTGAGAGGAATTATCATATGGCTACAAATTTAAAAATAGAAAAAAATAAAGAATCAAATGAATTAATTTTAAGAAGGAGAAGAAGAAAAAGAATAAAGAGATCAGTAATAACAATTATTCTTTTAGGGGCTATAACGGCCACGCTTTGCTTAAAATTGCCATACTTTGCCATAAGGGATATTGAAGTTATAAATAATAGAAACATAAGTGCGGAAGAAATAAAAGATCTTTCAACATTGCATTTAGGAGAAAATATATTTTATTTAAATTTAAATAAAATAAAAGAATCCATTCTTACGAATTCGTACATATTAAATGTTGACATAAAAAGAAAATTACCTGATCATATAAAAATTTATATAAAAGAAAGAAGTGCTGTTTTCTATGTAAAACAAGGTGATAAGTATCTAATTATAGACAAGGAAGGTATTGTATTAGAAGAAAAGGCTACGATTGATGGAATGAAGCTTATTAAGTTAGATGGTTTTGATAAAAATCCGTATAAAGTAGGGGAACCTATAGAAACTAAAGATGAAAGAAAATTAAAGCTTATAGGAGAGATTACAGACCTAATTAATAGATTAAAGGAAGGTGTTCCTGAACCATCTGTTGTAGATATATCAGATATCACCAATATAAATTTATATTATGGAGATATGGTTATAAAAATGGGAATGAAAGAAAATTTAGAAAATAAATATAATAAGGCTATTAATATTTTAATGAGCAATAATTTAATAGGAAAAAAGGGATATATAGATATAAGTTTTAATGGTGATCCAGTATTTTCTATAATGAATTAGGAGGACGTATTATGAAAAAGATTCAATCTCAAATTTCTGTTGGAATTGTATCTGTGCTTCTTAGTTTTATGATTACGTATCAATTAAAAGCTGTTATGAATCAAAACAAAAAATTAGATGATAAGAAAAATGTAGCTCAAATAACACTTGAGATAGATCAACTAAAAAAGCAAAAAGAACAATTGAAGGCTAATATAGATGAATTACAGACACAAATAAAAAGCTACGAAAATGCTGCATCTAGTGACAATGATATGACTAAGGAAATAGTTAAAAAGTTAGAGGATACTAGAATTTTAACAGGAAGTGTGGATGTAGAAGGTGAAGGAGTAATAATATATATTACGCCAAGAAAAGAGTTCTTTTCAGGAAATGATGAAGTACCAGTAGTACAAGATTATGACATTATTAAACTTATAAATGAGTTAAATGCAGGAGATGCAGAAGCTATATCTGTAAATGATATAAGAATTACATCAAGAACAGGTATTCGAAATGCTAGCAATTATATAACCATAAATGATGAAAGAATATCACCTACTAAAAGAATTACAATAAAAGCTATAGGAAATAGAGTTAACTTAAAAAAAGTATTAGAGTTTCCTGGAGTTTTAGATCAATTTAATCAAATAGGAACAGATGTAAAATATGAAGAATCAAGTAGTATAAAAATACCAAAAAATAATGAAAGCTTAAAATTTCAATATGCAAAACCTATAAATGATGATGGAAATACAGATAAAGTAAATAGGGATAAATAGAGGTGATTTTATGATAATAATAATAGGACTTGTAATTGGAGCGATAATAGGAGTCTTTTGGAATATAAATATTCCTATAAATTTTTCGCCATATATTTCTGTTGCTATATTTGCTTGTCTTGATTCAGTATTTGGAGCTATAAGAGCATCTGTTGAAAAAAAGTTTAGAGCGGATGTATTTATTTCTGGATTTTTCGGAAATGCTGTATTAGCAGCAGCACTGACTTATTTAGGAGATAAATTAGGTATGCCAATATATCTTGCAGCAATTATAGTTTTTGGAGAAAGAATATTTAATAACTTTGCGGCTTTAAGAAGATTATTACTTGAAAAAGCAAAATCACATCAATGAGGTGATTAGATGAAACATAATGAAGCTACTATATTTATTTTTATAGCTTCCATAATTTTAGGTGTGCTTATATCATCTAATATGAACTTGGGTAAATTTAATAATAAGGTGCTTTTAAATCCTGCAGAATATCAAAAAGCATACAACTATAATATGAAATTAGATAGAGATATTAGAAATCTTAAAGATGAGTATAAAGAGTACAGTAAAAAATTGAAAAAATATAAAGAAGATGAATATAATGGAAATAAAGAAAAGTTAAGAAATGAAATGAAAAATGAAATTTTAACTAATGAGATGATTTTAGGAAACGAAGATGTAGAAGGTGAAGGAATAATTGTAACTTTAGGCGATGCACTTGAAAAGTTAAAAGATCCATTAATTTCTCCGGATGAAAGATTGTTTCTTATGATACATGATAAAGACATTTTAAGAGTAATAAACGATTTAAGATATGCAGGTGCTGAAGCAATATCAATAAATGGGCAAAGAGTTACAAATAAATCTTATATTTTATGCGGAGGAGTATTTGCACTAATAGATGGAGTTAAGATACCTGGACCTTTTCATATAAAAGCTATAGGAGATAAAGAAAAACTTTATAGTTATATAGAGGGTAATGAAGCTTCTGTATCTATACTTAAAATTAGAGGCGTAGATATTACAGTAACTAAAGAAGATAATATGAAAATTATAGAAAATGATAAAAAACTACATTACAATTATATGAAAGACAGTAAATCTGATAATAAATAGTATAAGATAAAAAATAATTTGTAAGGAGACGATTTTAGTGTCCATAAAGGAAAATGTTATAAAGTTTCAAAAGGAACTACCTAAAAATGTTACATTGCTTGCTGTTTCTAAAACAAGAACATTAGAAGAATTGGAAGAGGCATATAAGTGTAATATAAGGGATTTTGGTGAAAACAAGGTTCAAGAACTAACATATAAGTTTGATAATTTTCATAAAGATGTTAGATGGCATCTAATTGGACATCTTCAGACCAATAAAGTAAAATATATTGTAGGAAAAGTGTATTTAATACACTCTTTAGATAATGTTAAACTTTTAAAAGAAATTGAAAAAAGATATTCAAGTGCTAATGAAATTGCAAATGTTCTTATACAAATAAATATAGGTAGAGATTCTAATAAGTCAGGTGTACTTTTAGAAAATCTACAGGATCTAATAGATGAATGTGAAAAATGTAAAAATGTTAAAGTAAAAGGTCTTATGACAGTAATTCCTAAAGGAAATCATGATACCAATAGAGAATACTTTATAGAGATGAAAAAAACATATGATTTTTTATCAAATAAGTTATATAATAATGTAAAAATGGAATTTCTTTCGATGGGGATGACTGGAGATTACGAAGAAGCTTTAGAAGAAGGCTCTAATATTGTAAGAATTGGTGAAGGAATATTTGGAAAAAGATTATATAATATTAAGGAGGGTTAACAATGGCAAAAAAAATGCTTAATAAGGTTATGGATTTTTTAGGATTAGAAGAGGAAATTGATGAAATAGAAGAAATAGACAATGAAGGAGTACCAGAAGGTAACGAAGAAATAGACAATATATTTGATTCCTCTAATGTTAGAAATCAAAAAGGAAAAGTTGTATCTATACATACAACAACAAGCACTAAAGTTTTAATACTAAAACCTATGGATTATGATGCAGCAATAGAAATCTGTGATAATTTAAAATCAAGAAAAATAATAGTTGTAAATATGACAAGCCTTGAGTCAAAAATAGCACAAAGATTACTTGACTTTATTGCAGGAGCAAGTTATGCATTAGGTGGATCACTTGATGAAATAGATAAAGGCGTATACATAGTTTCTCCATCAAATGTGGAAATAACAAATGAATTGAAAAATGAACTTTCTACTAAAGGAATTTTAAACTGGACTAAATAAACTTTAGGGTGTTGAAATTATAATTATGAATAAAAAAGAATTCTTAGAGTATTTTAAAAATGATGATGAAATTTTAGTGTCTAAAATATATGATAAAATACTGTTGCATGAAAAAATAAGTAAGCCTATATATTAATGAATTCTATAGCCCTTCAATTTGGAGCAAATTATTAAATTTAAGTAATAAACTAGGATGTAATATAGGGGTATTTGGAATTTTTAAGGAAAGTGATAGAAGAGTTATTTCTATTTTAGGAACTTATGATCATGAGGAAATATATAACTATCCCATAGAGCTTATAAGAATAGATAACAAATCTACATTTAAAAAATTAAAGCATTCCGATTTTTTAGGAGCTTTAATGGCACAAGGATTAAGAAGAGAAAAATTTGGAGACATTATAGTAAAAGGGGATAGTTGCTATGTACCAATATGCAGTGATATATCTCAATTTATAATGGATAATGTAACCCAAATAGGAAAAAATCCTTGTAGTATAAAAATATTAAATCATTATGATGAAAATGAAGTCCCTACATTTCAGTTTCAAGAAAAAAATGTAGTAATTTCTTCTATGAGACTAGATTCTATAGTTGCAGCTTTAAGTGGTTTATCTAGAAGTAATTCAGAAAATCTTATAAAAAAAGGCTTAGTTTTAATAAATTATGATAAGGTAATAAAGAGGAATACTGCTGTAAAACCTAATTCTATCATAACTATAAGGGGATATGGCAAATTTAGAATAGATGAATACATTGGAAAAACCTTAAAGGGTAGAGAGAAAATTATAATTAAAAAATACATATGAGTATGGGGTGGTCAGTATGGTAGTTACATCAATGGATATTAACAATAAAGAGTTTAAAAAGGTTTTTAGAGGATATGATTGTGATGAGGTTGATGAATTTTTAGATAAGGTAGCAGAAGATTATGAAGCGCTTTATAAAGAAAATTCCTTTTTAAAAGAAAGGCTTGAAGTTGCAGATGAGAAACTAAAACATTATTCAAAAATTGAAGAGAATATTCAAAAAACTTTAGTTTTAGCACAAAGTGCAGCTGAACAAGCCAAGTCATCAGCTCAAAATGAAGCTGAATTGATAATTAGACAAGCTAATGAATCAGCTCAAAGAATAATAAATAAAGCACATAATGATGTTATAAGAATAAATGATGATTATGATACTATAAAACAAGAATTTTTAAAGTTTAGATCCAAATTTAAGCACTTTATGAATGCTCAACTAGATACATTTAGTGGACTTGAAAAGGAATTTATAAAAAATTATAATATAGGTAATACAGAAAGTACAAATGATATAAGTAATATAACTTCCAAAGAAATAGAAACAGAAACAAATACAGAAATAAATAATTTTGACAATGTAAATACTAACATTCAACAAAATGTAATTATGGAAAAAGAAAATATTTCTGAAAATGAAAGCTTAAACGATGAAGATTTAGATGCTATAAAAAGTTTCTTTGCAGAAGAGGAAGTAAAGTAGTCTCACTAATTTGTGAGACTTTTAATTTTTACATAAAAAGGTATCGTTGACAACAAAAAAAGATTAATGTATTCTTATATAAGTATACATTAAAAAATAATAAGATTGCTAAATTGAAAGGATAAGGAGATAAAGTATGATAATTGGAATTATTGGTGCAATGGATGAAGAAGTATCAATTTTATTGGAAAATATAGAATTAAAAGATAGAAAAATAAAAGCTAACATGGAATTCAGTTATGGAAAACTTTGGGGAAAAGATGCTGTAGTAGTAAGAAGTGGAATAGGAAAAGTAAATGCAGCAGTTTGTGCTCAAATATTAGTAGACGACTATAGGGTAGATAAAGTTATAAATGTTGGAGTTGCAGGTGGTATAGGAAAAGATATAATGCCAGGAGATGTAGTTATTGCAGATACATTAGTTCAACATGATATGGATACAACAGTATTTGGAGATGAACTTGGACAAATACCTAGATTAGATGTTTATGATTTTAAGTGCGATAAATACCTTATAGAACTTGCAAAAAAAGCTTGCGAGAAATCTACAGAACATAAAAGTTTTGTAGGAAGAATTGTATCAGGAGATCAATTTATCGCAAGTATTGAAAAAATAAAATGGCTAAATCAAAAGTTTAAGGCAATTGCTTGTGAAATGGAAGGAGCAAGCATTGCTCAAGTATGTCATTTAAATGCTATTCCTTTTGTAGTAATAAGATCAATATCTGATAATGCTAATAATGGGGCACATATAGATTATGAAAAATTTATACCTATTGGAGTTAAAAATTCAACTAATATATTAAAGGGAATATTAGAAAATATATAAAATATATAGCTTGTGTAATAAAAAAATTTTCTTTGAAAAAACTAAGTAACAGACCCTATTAAATTTACTTAAATAT
Source organism: Clostridium massiliodielmoense (assembly GCF_900176615.1). Lineage (GTDB taxonomy): Bacteria > Bacillota > Clostridia > Clostridiales > Clostridiaceae > Clostridium_H > Clostridium_H massiliodielmoense. The sequence continues at coordinate 676,775 of NZ_FXLO01000009.1, read as the reverse complement.
AAAAGGAGCTGTTATTTGTGAAAGAAAAAAGGAAACAACATTTTAGAGATAAGTTATATAAAGAAAAAAAGCAAGTTGAAGGATTAATAAATAAAATAAAAGAATTTGAACCTATAAAATTTAGTAGTGAGGCAAATTCAGAGTTATCTATTTATAGCAATCATCCAGCTGATATAGGACAAGAATTTTCAGATAAGGCAAAAGGCATAGCTCTTGAGAAAGCAGAACTTGAAAAGTTACATGAAATAAATGAATCATTGTATGATATGGAACATGGCATGTACGGAATATGCAGAATATGTAAAAAACAAATACCAGATGATAGACTTGAAGCTGTACCCTATGCTAAATACTGCGTCCAGTGTAAGAACAATCAAGATAAACTTATTTCAATGAAAAATCGTGGTAAGCCTAATGATGAAAAAGTAATTGAGGAAACTTTTGGTGGAGGAAACAATAATAATTCAAAAGCTATGTATTTCAATATAGAAGATAGTTATTTAAGTGTGGAGATGAGTAATGAAATAGATAATATCTACGAATTCAATGATTATAATGAAGAAAATGAAAATATTGGATTCGTGGAACAAGTAGAAAAAATAAGTAATCAACAGTATATAAACCAATTACCAGATTAAAAATGTAGTTATTTTGTTTTGGGGATGGGGAGAATAATATGGAAATTTTAATTATTATAGTCGGTATAATTTTAGATAGGATTACAAAACTATGGGCTTTAAAACAACTATCTAATGGGTGTGAAATAGAGGTAATTAAAAACTTTTTTTCTTTTAATTATCTAGAAAATAGAGGAGCTGCTTTTGGAATATTTCAAGGAAAAACAGCTTTATTAGTTTCAGTAACATTAGTAGTTATGATAGGAGTTATATATTATTTTATAAAATATAAACCTACTTCTAAATTTATAAGACTAGGTATAGCTCTTATAGTATCTGGAGCTTTAGGGAATTTATATGACAGAATATTTTATAAATATGTAGTTGATTTTATTCTTATTCATTATAAAAATGTCTATTATTATCCTACATTTAATATAGCGGATATTTTAGTTGTAGTAGGCACAATAATGCTGGCCATATTTCTATTAAGGGAAGGTAAGGAATGAAAATAAAAGATTTTTTAATAAATGAAAGTGAAGTGAATTCTAGATTAGATGTATTTATATCAAAATGCTTTGAAGAAAAGTCTAGATCGTATGCTCAAAAACTTATAGAAGAGAAAAATGTATTTGTAAATAATAGTAGCAAAAAAAGTAATTATAAATTAAAAATAGGGGATTATGTAGAAATAAAAATCAAAGAAGATGAAAAAATAAATATAAAACCTGAAGATATAAAATTAAATATTATTTATGAAGATGAAGATGTTATTGTTATAGATAAACCTCAAGGAATGGTGGTTCATCCTGGTGCCGGAAATTATAGTGGCACATTGGTTAATGGATTATTATATCATTGTGATAGTTTATCTTCTATAAATGGGGATGTAAGGCCTGGAATTGTACATAGAATAGATAAAGATACATCAGGAGTACTTGTGGTAGCTAAGAATGATAGTGCTCACATAATTCTTTCAGAGCAACTAAAAGAGCATTCTATGAAAAGAGAATATATAGCTTTAGTAGAAGGCATAATTAAAAATGATGAAGGAATAATAGATGCACCTTTAGGAAGAAATCCTAAAGATAGAATCAAAAGAGCAGTAGTTAGAAATGGAAAAAATGCAGTAACCCACTATAATGTTCTAAGAAGATTTAACAAAAATACATTAGTTAAATGTATTTTAGAAACAGGACGAACTCATCAAATAAGAGTACATATGGCACATATCAATCATCCATTAGTTGGAGATCCTATGTATGGATTTAGAAAGCAAAGATTTAAATTAAATGGTCAAATGCTACACGCAAGAAAACTAGGATTTATACATCCTTCATCAAAAAAATATATGGAATTTCAATCGGAGTTACCGAATTATTATAAAGAAATATTATTTAAACTGAGTAAGGAGGAATAGATATGGAATTTAAGTCTATACTTTTAGACGAAAAAGCAATTAAAAGAACGCTTACAAGAATAGCACATGAGATAATAGAAAAAAATAAGGGAGTAGAAAATATTGTTCTTCTAGGTATACAACGTAGGGGAGTTCCAATAGCTAGAAGAATTGCTACTTTAATTGAACAATTTGAAGATGTTAAGGTTGAAGTAGGTTCAGTGGATATTACTCTTTATAGGGATGATTTAACAGAGGTTGCTGAACAACCATTACTTAATGAAAAAAGTTTAGATATTGATGTTAAAAATAAGAAAATCATATTAGTTGATGATGTACTTTTTACTGGTAGAACAGCAAGAGCAGCTATGGAAGCTGTAATTAAGCATGGAAGACCTGATAATGTTCAACTAGCAGTATTAGTTGATAGAGGACATAGAGAACTTCCAATAAGAGCTGATTATGTTGGAAAAAATGTACCTACTTCTAAAAAAGAACTTGTATCTGTAATGGTTTCGGAAATTGATTCTGAAGATGCAGTTAAGATATTTGAAAAATAAAGTAATTAATAATAAAAAATGAACATCTTTCTTCTAAAACAGAAAGATGTTCATTTTTTAATCATTTTTTAAATTAGGGTTACTTGGAGTTACATAAATAGTTTGATTTGTAGAATATATAACCATACCTGGTTTTGCACCATTAGGTTTTTTTACATTTTTAACTTCCGTATAATCAACAGGTACATTAGAAGAATTTTGAGATTTACTGTAATATGCAGCAAGATTTGCAGCTTCAAATAATGTACTTTCAGGTATTTCCATATTACTTTTTACAATAACATGTGAACCTGGTATATTTTTTGTGTGAAACCAAATATCATGTTTATTTGCAAATTTAAGTGTTAAATAATCATTTTGAATATTATTCTTTCCCACATATATATCTAATCCATCTTTTGATATAAAGTGCATAGGCTTTGAAGTTTTAGATTTCTTAGATTTATATATTTTCTTAAATTTAATATAGCCTGTTTCAATTAATTCTTTTTTTATTTCTTCTATTTCATCATAATTATCTGCATTATTTATATTTGTTAAAACAGAGTAAAGATAATTTAACTCTTCTTCATTTTGAATTAATTGCTCCTTTGCTGCTTCTTCAGATTTTTTTAATTTATTATATTTTTTATAATATGCTTGAACGTTTTGAGAAGGTGTTTTATTCTCATCTAAAGTTATTCTTACAGTGTTATAGTTTTCGCTATAATAATTTGCAAGTTCTATATGAGAAAGACCTTTTTTTAATGCATATATATTTGCTGTAAGAAGTTCTCCGTAAAGCTTAAAATTATCTTTATCTTCACATTTTTTTAGTGTATTTGTAAGTATTTTATTTTTTTTAATACATCTATTTATATTGTTCATAACAATTTTTTGAAGAGCTGAACTTTTGGATTTTAATCTATCTGATTTATCTTTAGCATAATAAAAATTTTGAAGAAGTTTACTTGGTGAGTCGTATTGAGTTTTTTTGCAATCTTCTTTGCTCATTAAATTTAAACAATAAAAGTCAACAAAACTATTGTTTTTAATGTAAGAATTAAATTCAAATTTACTTGATTCAATTTCTTTAAATATATCTTTGCAAATTTCTATTATTTGTTCTAAATTTGATAGGGTTAACTCTGTTGATTTATTTTTTAATCTAAAACATATTTCATAGGATAGTGTTTTGCTAACACCTGTAAAAATTTTAGAAAACATATTTTCGTTAAATTCAATGGAGCTTTCTAATATAAAGTTTTTAACTAGTTCATATGAAAAATTAAAAGGATCAAGTTTTGGAGATTTTGGTGGGTATACGTATTCTATACCTGGATAAATACTTCTATATGTATTTATATCTGGAGTAATATGTTTTACACTATCCATAATAATATTGTCTCTTTTTCTCACAAGAGTCATATTACTATGTCTACCCATTATTTCAACGATTAAAGAATAAATACTATTAAATCCAAGTTCATCAGTACTTTCAAAATCTAGAACGACTATTCTATCATTATTAATCTGATGTATATCAACTATTTTTGCATTACTTATGTACTTTCTAAGAACCATACAAAACATAGGTGCCTTTATTGGATTTGTTTTACTTAAACTTGTTAAGTGTATTCTTGGATAATTTGATGAAGAACTTATAAGTAATTTATAAGAAAGTCTTCCTTTTCTAATGTTTAGTATTATCTCATCTTTTTCAGGTTGATTTACTTTGTCTATTTTGCAATTAATAATAGTATTTTTTAATTCATCCACTATACTATATAAAAATATTCCATCTAATGCCATATTATCATCCTTTCTTACTGTCAAAATAAAGACTTCACAAGGAGTTACTCTTTATAGTATATTATTTACAAGATTAATAATCAATAAGTAAAGGGTGATACAGTTATGGATTTTACTAAAATGCAAGGTACAGGTAATGATTTTGTAGTAATTGAGGATCTTTATGATGATTTTAAAGGAAAGGAAGAGACTTTAGCTAAAAATCTTTGTCATAGAAAATTTGGTATAGGGGCAGATGGAATACTGCTTGTTAGAAAAAGTAGTGTTGCAGATATAAAAATGGACATAATAAATGCAGATGGAAGTTATGCGGCTATGTGTGGAAATGGAATAAGATGCTTTGCAAGATATGTTTATGATAAAAATATAGTTAAAAAGTATATTATAGAAATAGAAACTGGTGACGGAATTAAAATAGCTTATTTAACTATAAATAATGATGATGAAGTTTTGGGTATAACTATTAATATGGGAAATTTTTCGTTTGAACCTAAGGATATTCCTTTAAGCATTAATGAAAAAATTATAAATCGGGATATAAATATAAATAGCAAAGAATACAAAATTACTTCTATGAAACTTGGAGTACCTCATACAATTGTAATGTGTAATATTGATGATATAGATGTAACAGAAGGAAAATATATAGAAAAACATGAACTATTTAGCGAAGGGACAAATGTTAACTTTTGTGAAGTTAAAGACAATAATACTATAAGCGTTAAAACATGGGAGAGAGGTGCTGGACCTACGCTTGCTTGTGGAACGGGAAGTTGTGCAGCTGTAGTTGCAAGTAATACGCTAGGGTATATAGGTAATAGATGCAAGGTTATAGTACCTGGTGGTGAGCTATTTATTGAGATTAAAGGCGATATTGTATTTATGACCGGACCTGCTGAAATAGTATTTGAAGGAAAGATTAATATATAAAATTAGGATTAATTTATGAAACTTAGTAAAAATTTACTAAGTTTTTTCTTTTATTATGATTAAATAAAATTTAATTGGCAAAGGTATCTAATAACAAGGATTTCAGAAAAAAGGATTAAATTGGTGATTAAATTGGAAAATAAATTATCATGTTTTAAATTAGAAAATAAAGGAGCTCATATAAAAAATATATCATTAGAAGATATGTATATTTCTGAAGGGGCTTTAAAACTTTTAACTAAAGAAGTGGTTAAAAAGTATGGAATATTGCCATTTAAATTAGAAGATGATAAGCTACACATTGCTATGATAGATCCATATAATGTATCTATTATAGAAGAGATAAGATTTATTACTGGAAAAGAAGTTATTCCATATAAAGATACAAAATACAATATATTTTCTGCTATAGAAGTTTATTATGAAAAAGAAATAGTAGATGAAGTACTTAAAGATATAAAGGATATAGGATATACAAGTAAGATTATAAAAGACAATAACAAAGTTATAGAAAATGCTCCAGTAGTAAAACTTACAAATTCAATAATTAATCAAGCTATTAATCAAAAAGCCAGTGATATTCACTTAGAACCTTTCAAAAATAAAGTTGTAGTTAGATTTAGAATTGATGGGGTTTTAAATGAAAGAATGACAATACCAAAAGAAGTTTATGTACTTGTAAATACTAGAATAAAAATAAAATCAGGAATGGACATTTCAAAAAAAATGATACCTCAAGATGGCAAGATGGCATATGAATTTAGAGAAAAAGACTTTAACCTAAGAGTTTCATCACTTCCCACAATCAATGGAGAAAAAATAGTAATAAGGATTTTATATAAGTCTAAGAAAAATATAGATATTAATAATTTAATAGAAGATAAAGAAGATTTAATTTTAATAAAGAAAATATTAAATCATCCAAGTGGAATTATTTTAGTAACAGGACCAACAGGAAGTGGAAAGACAACAACTTTATGTTCTATGTTAAATTATCTAAATTCTAAAGAGAGAAATATAGTAACAATAGAAGATCCTGTTGAATATGAAATTGAAGGAATAAATCAGATGAATGTAAATAATAAGGCAGGACTTACATTTTCATCAGCTTTAAGGAGCATACTTCGTCAGGACCCCGATACTATTATGATTGGAGAAATAAGAGATTCAGAAACAGCTGATATTGGAGTAAAAGCAGCAATAACTGGACATCTGGTACTATCTACACTACATACAAAGGATGCAGCAACCACACCAATGAGACTATGTGATATGAATGTAGAAGATTATTTAATTGCTGATTCACTAGTAGCTGTAATAGCACAAAGATTAGTTAGAAAGATATGTCCATATTGTAAAGAAGAGTATATCCTAGATAAAAGAGAAATGAAGTTTTTAGATATATATAGTAAAGAAAAGGTGTATAAGGGAAAAGGATGTAAATTTTGCAATGGCAGTGGATACAAAGGAAGAAGAGCTGTATTTGAAATAATGTATTTAGATGAAAATCAAAGAGAATATATAAGAAAAAAGCAATCTTCTAGTAAAATAAAAAATTATAGTATACAAAATGGAATGAAAAGTGTAAGGGAGAATTGTAAAAGGCTAGTGCTAGATGGGGTTACTACAGTTGAAGAAGTTAAGAGGGTATCTTATGGATGTATATAAGTATAGAGCTGTAGATATAAATGGAAATGTAGTAAAGGGAAAGAAGATTGCAAATAAAGATACAGAATTCATTAAAAATTTGCATGAGGAAAATTTATATGCATTAGATTATAAAATAACCGAAGACAAAAATATTTTTGATAAGCTAAATTATATTAATTATAAAGATATAGGTATGCTTTTAAAACAGCTAGGAGAGTTACTAAAATGTGGAATAAACATAGAAAAAGCATTAGATATATTAAGCAATGAAAAATTAAAATTACCTATTAGAAAAAGCTTATTTTCTATAAAGACTGATATTGAAAAAGGAAAAAATTTATTTAGTAGCATAAGCAAATTTCCTAAAATTTATCCTAAGTTTATGAGGCAAATGATATCTGTTGGAGAGAAAAGCGGCAAATTAGATGAAGTATTATTAAAAATATCAAAGTACTATCTTAAGCAATACAAAATAAAGAAAAAAATTAAAGGGGCGCTTATGTATCCTATATTCGTATTTATCATGATTGTTATTATAACAATAGTTATTACAGTTAATATAGTGCCTAAATTTGCAGAAAATTTTATTAAATTAAACAAACCTATGCCATCTTCTATACAAAAGATACTTCAATTCAATAATCTAATAAAGTCATACAAACTATATTTGGTTGTATTTTGCATAGGAATTATTTTTTATAAACTATATAAAAAAGGATATGTTCAAAATATACTAGGGAAATTTCTACATCAAAGTTTTTTCGGTTCTATATATAAAGAAGTATATGAAATCAGTATAATCCAAAGTTTGAGTATCCTTTTAAGCAGTGGAATTTCACTAGTTTCAGCCTTAGATATTATTTTAAATAGTGTTGACAATAAAATTGTTAAAAATAAGATTGTAAATGTAATTTCAAATATTAAAGAAGGCATGAGTTTTGCCGATTCTCTAAAACGTGAAAAAATGTTTAATGAGTTTTTTATATGCATGATATCAGTTGGTGAAAAAATAGGAAATATAGAGGAGTTAATAGATAACGCAGTGACTATAAAAGAAGAGGATATAGAATCTTTAACTAATAAACTAATAAAAAGTATAGAACCTGTAACAATTTTAATGTTGGGATTAATTGTAACATTCATAATGATGAATATTTTGCTTCCTATGATAAACACTATGGATTCTATTATTTAACAAAATAAGGAGGAGTATAAATATGGAAAATATAAAACTAATATTTTTATTGAAAAGCAAAAAGGCCACTAAAAATAAAGGATTTACATTAATAGAATTGATAATAGTTATGGCTATAATACTTGTAATGGCAAGTTTTTTAATACCAAAGTTCAATGGATATAGGGGAAGAGCAGAAAGAGTAAAAGCTATAGATACTGGCAGACAAATTTATTTATCAGCTATGGAAAGTTACATGGAAAATGGAGGAACATTTAATGGAGAAAAGCTTGCAAAGACTTCAAAAGAACTATTAGGAATGGAAAATGTAAGTATTGAAAGTGCTTCAGAAGATAATGTTGTTATAAACTATGGTGTTGACAATAAAAATTATTCTTTGAAATTTGGTAAAAATAGCAGTAATTTTTACATAAATAATGAAAAGGGAGAAATATATCCGGAATACAAGCCTACAAATAAAAATGTCGAAGATAAGGAGAAGAGCAAGGAGGAGAAGGAGAACAAGGGGGTTGAGGATTGTGTAAATTAAACAAAAGTAAAATAAAAAACAAGGGAGTAGGAGAAGGAAGATAAGAGAAGTAAGGGAAATAAGAGAAAAAGGAAGACAAGGGAGTAGGAAAGAGAATAATGGAGCAGGAAAGAGAATAAGGGAGTAAGAAAGATAAGGGAAAAAATGAGGAAGGGGAACAGAAAAGGAAGAGAAGGGAGTAGAAATATGTAGTTTTATGTATATAAGAAGGCGAAGAAAAGGATATTCTCTAGTAGAATTGTTAGTTGTAATTAGTATTTTATTTATGATTATAGGAGGGTGTGCTTTAAATTTATATAAGTTTCATAAGAAATGGAACAATAACACAAATGTAGATTTTTGTAATAACTATATACTTCATGTACTACAAAATTCATCATTATATTGTAGACAACAAAATGTAAGTTGTGTATTAGAATTTTGTAACAAAAATAAAATAAACCTATTTATTAATCACCAATTAGTAAAAGTTTATGAAATACCAAAAGAATTGAAGTTTATGAATTATTTTGTTGTTAATATAGATAACCTTGGTACAATAATTACAGCATGTACTATTAGTTATGAAGATGCAAATAAAGATGTCCATGATATAACAATAAGAGTTGGAAGTCACTATGTAAAGGTTAAATAATACTAAACAGAATATAGAGGCGATAATAATTGAAAATTAATGAATTTATAATACATAAGAAGAAAGGACTATGCATATTAGAACCTTTATGTGCTTTAGCTGTATTAAGTATATTTATTGTTTATTTAAGTAATATACAAATAAAAACTTTTCATTTAAAAAATTACAATGACTGTACAAATGGATATGTACAATTATTAGAAAATTTAAAAAATACCTTAAAGTATAATTTTTCCTATGAAGAATTAGAAGCATTTCTTGTAAAAGATAAACATCAAAACAAATTGTATATAAACAAAGATAATTTAAATATTGAGGCTATAAAAGAAAATAAAATAAATAATTTAATTAGTACAAATAAACTAAGCGAAATACCATATGCACAAATTACTATAAGTTCTATGGAAAAAGGTGTTATAAGAGTTGATTTAAATTTAAAGATTAAATGCAATGGAAAGATGGAAAATATAGATTCATATTTTTATAAAGGAGACTATTATACTTGATATGAAAAAAGGATATGGATTAATAGAGGTTTTAGTTACATTATTTATTATAAGTATAGTAATGCTTGTAGAGATAAATATGATAACAAAAGAGTCAATAAGATATAAAAAAAGCATCTCCTTAGATAGAGAGGAATGTTATTGTAATAATGCTTTAAATTTTGTGGAAAATGAAATAAACGATATAGAAAATAGGAGTGTAAGTATAACTAACAAAGAAATTGTATTAAAAAAACAAAATGGAGATGTATACACTATAAGATCAAGAGGTAAAGAAGGTAATTATAAACTTGTGATACTCTATGATAAATTACAAAATGATAGAATTAATTGCAATATTATTGTGGAAAATTTAAAGAATATAAAGATTCAGAAAAGAAAAAATGTTGTTTTTATAGATATTGAGTTTTTGAAAGGAAAGAAATTTTATAAATGTATAGGTCTAAAACAAAATATAAAGGATATATAGTTACATTTACTTTAATTATAATAAGCATCATAATGAGTATATTTTTATATTCATTTAATATAGAAATAAGTAAAAAAATGCGCAATCATAGTTATAAATCAATTGAATTGAATGAAGATATTTATAGTAAAAAAAGAGAGTATATATTAGCTAGACTAAATAGATATATAATGGAGAATTTTAAATATATAAATGAAGATAATATTGAACTAACTTTAAATAATATTAATGATCAGGATATAACTTATGAAAATGCTTTCGTAAGATTTGACAATGAAAATAAAAATATAATTGTAAATTTAGAAAATGAAAAAGGAGTTAAGATAGAAGAAATATATAATTATGAATTAGATAAAAATTATAATATAGTGAGATTTAAATATTTAGATACTAAGTATAAGTGAGGTGATATAAGTGTTAAATAAAAATATATTTTTAAAAGTGTCTGAAGAAGGTATTCAGATAAAAAATAAAAATTTAAGATTGAAACACAAAGGCATAAATCCACTTAAAGATATCAAAGGAATAAAAATAAAAAATAAAAATGTATACATAATAGTTGAGGGAGAAGAAGTTCATATAAAACTTTTAAAGTTACCAAAGGTAAGTAAATGGGACTTAAATAGTTTAATTAGAAATGAATTGATTTTTCTATATGGTAGAAAAGCTAATAATATATTTTATACTTACACTGTATTAAATGAGACTATAGAAGATATAGATGTTTTAGTGTTTTGTATGAATTTAAAAGATGTAAAAGCTTTAGAAAAGATTATTAGTGATAATAAGATAAAGAAGATTAACATAATTCAATTTAATATGTTAAATTATTTTAAAAGTTATATAAAAGATAAAACATATATTTTAATATTTAAAGATGAAAATAAAATATATTTTTTAGGAATAACTTATGAAAATTTAGTCGCTAATAGAATAGTAAATTTAGAAAGTAAAAATTATGAATATTTTTTAATGGAAGGTTTTAATTATTGTGTTAATAGAATAGAAAAATTTACTAAAGGATTAGAAAACATTTATTATGTTAATTTTAAAGAAGAAGAAAAAGAATTATATATGCAAAATCACATATATAAGTATAAAGATCTTGGCTCTGTTGATAAAACCAAGATATTACAATATTTTTCAATAAAGAGGAATTAAAATTATGAAAGAATATAATTTTTTACCTATGTGGTATAGAAATAAAATAGATAGAAAAGAAAAAATTAGATTTATTGTAGTTTTAAGCATAATAATAGTTTTATTGGTTATAAATATACTTAGAATAGTACGATATAGAAAAGATATAGAAGCCACTAATAATAAAATTAATAATATTAATTTACAAAGTCTAAAGTATAAGAAGGTAAGAGATAGTAATAAAATAAATAAGCAATTTAGTATAAGTACATATTATGATTTAAGAAAAGTCATAAATACTGGTGAAAATTTTAGTGATATTGATATAACAAAACATAAGATATTTATGCAAAAAAAGTTTAATAGTATGGAAGAAGCAGCGAGAACACTTGATAATATAAAAAGTAATTTTAAATATGAAATAAAGGATATTAAAATAGAAGAATTAGAGAACGAAAAAATTTTATTGAAAGTGGAGCTTAAGGCAGGTAAAAATGAGTAAAAAATTTAGGAATAACTTAATTATATGCAGTATGATGTTTGTATTGATTGGAACATTGTTAATATGTTATAAACAAAAAAATATATTAAAAAAAAGTAATGAAGATTTATGTATAATGACTTCATCAAAAATGAAAAACTTAAAAAACAAGAATTATGATATAAAATATGAAAAAATTATAAGTAAAATAAAAGAAAATCCATGTATAAAAATAAAAAAAGCAATAAATAATAATGATAATAGAATATTTTCTATGAGTTTAGAGTTTACAGGGTCATTAAAAGAAGTAGATAAATTTATAGATAACATCAAAAAAAGTGATGATTTATACGAAATGGAAAGTATAAAACTTAGTACTGATGATAATAGGTTATATAAAGGATATATTATTTTAAATATTAATATATAAATTAAATAATTCATTAAAGTAAAAATACGATACATATTATAAATGTATTTGCAAATATTCGCATCTTTTGATAAAATATCATTGGTTAGAATTGAGTCCTAAAATATAGTATTCATTAATAAATGAGTATAAATAATATTGGTATTAATATGAATTTTAGGGTTAAAATAAAATTATATAGATTAGTGGAGGGATACATAAATGATTTCAGCTGGAGATTTAAGAAAAGGTACTACTTTTGAACTAGATGGACAAGTTTTTACTGTAATTGATTTCTTACATGTTAAACCAGGTAAAGGAGCAGCATTCGTAAGAACTAAACTTAGAAATGTAATCAGTGGAGGAGTTACTGAAACTACATTTAACCCAACAGCTAAACTTCAAGAAGCTGTTATTGAAAGAAAAGAAATGCAATACTTATACAGTGATGGAGAATTATATTACTTCATGGATCAAGAAACATTTGAACAAATACCTTTAAACTTTGAACAAGTAGAAAATGCAATTAAATTCTTAAAGGAAAATATGTTTGCAATTATCAAATTCTACAAAGGAGCTGCATTCTCAGTTGAAGCACCTAACTTTGTAGAATTACAAATTGTTGAATGTGAACCAGGAATAAAAGGAAACACAGCAACTAATGCTATGAAACCTGCTAAATTAGAAACAGGTGCTATTGTTAACGTACCTTTATTCGTTAATGAAGGAGAAACAATAAGAGTAGACACTAGAACTGGTGACTATATGGAAAGAGTATAAACTACCCTAAAGGGAGTGGTAAAATGAATCCTCTTATGTCAAAAGTTCTTTCTTTAAAAGAAGGTATAGAAAAACTTGATTTAAGGGAAGACACAAAAGACAAAATATTACACGATATAGGTGATATTTTGCTTGAAATGACGCAAAAGATACATGTTCTTGAAGAGAAGTTAACTGAAATGGATGAATATGTTACGGTTCTTGATGAAAATTTAGGAAATGTAGAAGAGGAAGTTTATGGATTTGAGGAAGAAGATGAAGAATTCCACAGTGAAGATTACGTTGATATAGTATGTGATAAATGTAACGAGATCTTAGCAGTTGAGAAGGAATTCATTGAAAATGAAGACAAAATTAATTGTCCTAATTGCCAAAATTCTATAAAGTTAAAGTGACATAAAAACAGAGTAAAACTCAAACAATTGAATTTTAAATAAGAAATATCTTAATAGGTATTTCTTATTTTTTTTATTTTTTGGAATAATTATTTGAGTATATAAATAAAAATTTAATAAGTAATTAGTATATAAACTAATAATTTATATAAGTAAAGCTAAAAAAGGAGGAATAATTATGAGTACTAAAGATGTATTTTATGTTTTACCAAAGGAAATGAAAATGAAACTAGATTCAATAAATAATATAGATAAACTACAGGAAATACGAATAAAAGTGAATAAGCCAATAATTATATATTTAGAAAATAAAGAAATCATATTAGATTATATTATAAAAAAAGAAGATATTAAGATCATACTTCAAAGAATAAGTAACTATTCTATATATGCTTTTGAAGAGGAAATAAAACAAGGATATATAACAATAAGAGGTGGTCATAGAGTAGGTATATGTGGTTCTTGTGTTATACAAGATGAAGCTATAAAAACAATAAAAAATATAGCATCTTTAAATATAAGAATTTGTAGAGAAGTTATAGGGTGTTCAAATAAGATTATGCCATATATTTTAAAAAGAGAAAATGTATTTAATACAATCATCATATCTCCACCTAAATGTGGAAAGACCACTTTAATAAGAGATATAAGCAGAAATTTATCTATAGCAAAAAAGAAAATTTGTATTATCGATGAAAGAAGTGAAATTGCATCTTGCTTTGAAGGGGTACCTCAAATGGATGTGGGAATAAGAACGGATATACTTGATAACTGTGTAAAAAGTCAAGGAATAATAATGGCAATAAGAAGCATGGCACCTGAGGTTATAGTGTGTGATGAAATAGGAACTCATAGAGATGTAGAAAGTATAATAATGGCTATGAATTCAGGAGTAAATTTAATTACAACGATACATGGCTTTGGCATAGAAGATTTATATAGGAGACCTGTATTTAACGAAGTCATTGAAAATAAAATTTTCAATAGAGCTATAATTTTAAGTTCTAGAAATGGAATTGGAACAGTAGAATATATATATGATTTCAATAAAAATCAGGAACTATGGAGGAGATAATATGTATTTTAAAATATTAGGATCTATATTAGTTCTTGTATCATCATCTTTACTGGGGTTTATATATGGAGAAAATTTAAAAAAACGTTTTTTTCAGTTAGAGGAAATGGAACAAGCATTATATCAATTAAAAAATGAAATTGTATATACTCATAATTCATTGCCAGATATATTTATGAGTGTTGGAAGTAAAGGTACTAAGCCTATAGGTGATATTTTTAAAAGGGTTTCCAATTTATTGTATGAACACCAAGTTGAAAGTGTGCATGAAGGATTTAAAAAAGCATTGAGTGAAAATAAAAAACAGTTAAACCTAAAAAAGTACGATATTGATATACTCTTAAATCTATCAAAGTCATTAGGAGAATCAGACATAGAAGGACAACAAAATATACTTACATTAACTATTAGAAACATAAAAAGTCAATTAGATAGTGCAAAAAATGTAATGGAAAAGAACATAAAGATGTATAGATACTTAGGATTTTCCTTTGGAGCTATACTAGTAATAATGATGTTATAGGAGGGGGAAAATGTTAGATGTAAGTTTGATTTTTAAGATAGCAGCTGTAAGCATACTTATAATTATCCTTGATAAGATACTAGAAAGTACAGGCAAGAAAGATTATGCAGTTATAGCTAATTTAGCTGGAATAATAATTGTTTTAATGATGGTTATAAATTTAATAAACAAATTATTTAGCACTGTAAAAACAATGTTCCAATTTTAGGAGGCACATATGGAAATAGTAAAAATAGTTGCATTTGCCTTTATTACATTATTTATAATTCTTGTTTTTAAAAATAGAAATGATGAATACGTAGTACATATTAGTATAGCTGCGGGTATACTAATATTTTTATTTATGATAGATAAAATTACAGCTGTAATGCAATTACTTCAAGAGTTAGCACTTAAGGCTAACATAGATTTTGTATATTTAAATACTGTTTTTAAAATACTTGGAATTGCGTATTTAGCTTCTTTTTGTAGTGAAATTTGTAAAGATGCAGGACAAGGGAGTTTAGCATCTAAAGTTGAATTTGCTGGAAAAATACTAATACTGGTATTGGCAGTTCCAATATTGATGGCGGTATTACAGGGAATTGTCAATATAATTTAAAAAGATGTATAGGAGAGAACATTATGAAAAAGATATTACTGGTAATTATTATGTTTTTAATGATTCCTCTTAATGTACAAGCACAAACATTGGTAGAAAAACAAAAACCTCAGTTAAATCAAGAACAAAGTATTAAGGTAGAAAGTTTATATGACTATATGACTAATGTAAAAACTAAATATGAAATGTTAAATGATATGGATATAAAAACATATGTAAAGGATTATATGAAAAATGGAAGTGGCAATATTTCAGCAGGAAAATTTGCAAAGGCAATACTTATGTATTCATTTAGAGAAGTTATAGCCTGTGCAAAACTTATGGCAATGATAATAGTTATAGCAATAATATGTGCTCTTATTAATAATCTTGAAAATGCATTTAGCAATGGAAATTTATCAAATGTTGCTTATTTTGCGTGCTATGCATTGTTAATTATTATAATTACTAAAAGCTTTTATATAGGGGTATTAGAAGTTAAGGATATTTTAAAACAGATGACAGATTTTATGGCGGCACTGATTCCTGTATTATTAATGCTCCTTGCGTCTGTTGGAGGATTTACTGAAGCTGCAACTATGGATCCTGTAATAATAGGAGTTACTAATATAAGTGCTAGAGTTTTTACAGATTTAATAATTCCCATAATAACAATTTCCTTTGTAATACAGTTTTGTAATAACATAAGCACTGATCATAAAATTGAAAAATTATCTGGATTATTAAACAAATCAGTTCTTTGGATACAAGGAATTATAATGACCATATTTATAGGAGTAATTACAATTCGTGGATTAACTACTAGTACTATAGATGCAGTTGCAGAGAAAACAGCGAAGTTTGCTGTTGATAATTTTGTTCCCGTAGTTGGAAAAAGCTTATCAGATGCAATAACTACTGTAGCTGGATATTCACTTCTTTTAAAAAATGCCCTAAGTAGTGTAGGACTTATTATTTTGGTAACCATTATATTGTTTCCAATAATTAAGATGCTTGCTATGGGATTCATATACAAACTAACAGGAGCTCTGGTAGAACCTATAAGTGATAGCAGACTTGTCAAATGCATAGAATCAGCAGGTGACTCTATTATTCTTATGACTTCCTGCGTTATTAGCGTATCTGTCATGTTCTTCATAATTATATGTATAATTGCTGGAGCTGGAAGAGGTATTATAGGCATATGAGGAGGGTAAAATGATAGTAAGTATAAAACAATGGGTTGTAAATATTTGTACTGCCATCTTTTTTATAACAGCAGTGGAAATGATATTACCTAATAATTCTATGAAGAAATATGCTAAATTTGTTCTAGGGTTAATTCTAATAACAGTTATTTTAAATCCAATAATAAAACTGTTTAATAGAAGTTTTAATTTTGAAGGATATATAAACTCTGCATCTCAATATATAGATCAAAAGCAATATAAAAATAATTACGGTAAGTATAAAACAGAATCCATAGGAAATACATCAGAAGTTTTTGCTAATAATTTAGAAAAATTGTGCAATAAAAAACTGAAAGATAAATATCCAAAGGATAACTATAATGTAAAAGTTAAAGTTTTATATAATGATGAAAAAGAAAAATTTGATATACAAGAAATTAATATTGGAGTAAAAGAAGAAGAAGTAAAAAAAATAAGAAAAATTACAATAGATAAAACAAAGGAAGTAGCTACAAAAAAAGTTATAGAAAAAGGGAAAAGTTCTAAAATTATTAATTATTTAAGTGAAAGTATAGATATACCAAAGGAAAAAATAAAAGTTTATAAGGCATAAATAAGTATGTAAATAAGGGGTGAACTTATATCCATGAAAAAACTATTTGATACAGATAGAGTGAAAAAAAGTTTAAAAGACAAAAATGGAAAAGATTACACTAAAAAGTTGGTTCTCTTAGCTATAGTAGGTGTATTTTGTATTATTGCAAGTAATATATTCAAAACACCTAACACTGTTAAAGTAAATTCTAAGAATAAAGATAATATTTCTGAAAATGAGCAAAAAGAAGTTAAAAATATAAATAGCACTAAAAATAATGAAATGTCAGATGAAGAAAAGGAAATTGAAGAAAAGCTAAAAGACACACTTGAAAACATTGACGGAGTTGGAAAAGTTAAAGTTATGGTCTACTTTAAGGGAGGTGAAGAACAGATACCTGCAATAAATGTTAATGATTCTACTAGTCTTACAGAAGAAAAAGATACAGATGGCGGGACAAGAAAAGTAACTCAAAAAAATGATGGGAAAACTATTGTTATGATGAATACAGAAAAGGGAACAGAGCCTTTTGTAGTTAAAAAAAATAAACCAGAAGTAAGTGGGGTTTGTGTTGTTGCAGAAGGTGCAGGTGATAATTTAATAAAGCTTCAAATTCATAAAGCAGTTGTAAATTTATTTGATTTAAAAGAAAAAGATGTAAATGTATATTCTATGAAAAAATAACATATATGTTAAAAAAGGGACATATATATTTAAAAAAGGTTAAAATAAGGAATGGAGGTATTTTAATGAATAGGAAACAAGGGGTTATTATAGTTGTTTTGCTAGCACTTATAGTATGTGCAGGAGTACTTGCACTTAGGTTAAATACTAATTTAGATTATGTAGCTGATAACGATATAAAAAATGGAAAAACAACTATATCATTTAATGATTCAAATAAGAAAAACAACACTTCAAATTATTTTGAAGAATCTCAAATGATGAGAGATAATCATAATGCAAAAGCTCTTCAAGATTTAAAAGGTATTATGGATGACGAACATACATCAAAAGAACAAAGAGCAGAGATATCTAAAAAATATAGTGATCTTGCACTTGCAGATACTAAACAACATCAAATAGAATCTGTATTAAAAAGTAAAGGATATGAGAATGTACTATGTTACATTCAAGATAATAAAGTTACAGTTGTAGTAAAATCATCTAAAAAGCTAACAGAAACTCAAACAAAACAAATTCAAGATGTAGTTATGGATATTACTAAAATAAAGGATGTAGATATACAATTAAAAGAATAATATGTTTGTAAATTCATACTATCTTTGATATAATAAGCACATAATAAATGTTTTGAATATCCGGACAAAGGGGGTATACCTAGATGGACGAAAACTTAAATGTGGAACAAGAAACAGATATGGAAATGGGAATTGTTAAAATATCAGATGAAGTAGTTGAAGTAATAGCAGGACTTGCTGCTTCAGAAGTAGATGGAATAGAAGGAATGAGTACCACATTAGTTGGAGGAATAACTCAGATACTAAGCGGAAAAAAGAACTTATCTAAAGGAATTAAAGTAAATGTAGAGGAAAATAGTGCTACTATAGATTTATATGTTGTAATTAAGTATGGTGTTAAAATTGTAGATGTTGCAAAGAAAGTACAAGAGAGTGTTAGAAAATCTGTAGAGCTAATGACTGGGTTAAATTTAACAGCAATTAATGTTTATGTACAAAATGTTGTACTTCCAAAAGAGGAAGTAAGGGCTAAAGAAAAACAAGATTAATTATTGCACCCTCTGAAAACAGAGGGTGTTTCCATGTTTAAATATGTATATTAATAATTATAATGACAATAATTAAAATATATTTTAATTCATATATTAGGAGGAAATTATGAACAGAAGAAAATCAAGAGAAGTGGCTATGAAATTATTATTTGAAATGAGTATTAACAAAGAGGAATTTTCCGAGATATTGAAAAACTTTAAAGAAAATACTGATACAAATATGGAAAATGTTGATTTCGTATACATAAATAAAATAGTAAATGGAATAGAACAAAACAAAGAAGACATAGATAAAAGAATAGAAGAAAACTTAACAAAATGGAAGTTAAATAGACTTTCCAAAATAGATCTTACAATATTAAGAATCTCTACATATGAAATAATGTTTATGGAAGATATACCCAATAAAGTTGCAGTTAATGAAGCTATAGAACTTGCAAAAAAATACTCAGCAGATAATTCTCCAGCCTTTGTAAATGGAGTTCTAGGAAACATGATAAGAGCATAATAATCAAACTATGAGGTGAATTTATGGGGATAAAAATAGATGGAAAAGGGTTAGCACAAAATATTAGAGAAGATTTAAAAAAACAAGTAGAGAATATCAATAATAATGGAGATATTAAGCTATGTATGGCGAATATACTTGTAGGCAATGATGGTGGATCAAAATTTTATGTTAAAAATCAAAATAAGTTATGTGATTCACTGGGAATAAAAGTAAAAAGTATAAACTTAGATGAAAACATAAATGAAGACGAATTATTACATATTATTAATGATTTAAACAATGATGTAGAAGTTAAAGGTATAATACTTCAACTTCCTCTTCCAAAACACTTAAATGAAAGTAAAATAACATCAACAATAGATATAAGAAAAGATATTGATGGGCTAAGTAGCATAAGTGTTGGAAAGCTTTATAAGGGAGAAAAATGTTTTGTACCATGTACACCAAGAGGAATTATAGAACTTATAAAGACTTGTGACATTAATATAGAGGGAAGCAATGCTGTTGTAGTAGGAAGAAGCAATATAGTAGGAAAACCTGTAGCTCAGCTTTTACTAAATGAAAATGCAACAGTTACAATATGCCACTCAAAAACTAAAAATTTAAAAGAAATCTGTTCAGGAGCAGATATATTAGTATCAGCTATAGGTAAACCACATTTTATTACAAAAGATTATGTTAAAGAAGGAGCAGTTGTTATTGATGTTGGTACATCTTCTGTAAATGGCAAAATGGTTGGAGATGTGTGCTTTGATGAAGTTATAGAAAAGGCTGCATATGTAACTCCAGTACCAGGTGGAGTTGGAGCAATGACAACTACTATGCTTATAAAAAATCTTTGTGAGGGATTGAAATAATATGCAGATGAAAACATTAAGTGTTTCAGAGCTAAACAATTATATAAAAAATGTAATTGATAATGATTTTATTTTAAAAAATTCTAAAATAAAAGGTGAAATATCTAATTTTAAAATACATGTAAGTGGTCATATATACTTTTCTTTAAAAGATAAAAATAGCAAAATAAATTGTATTATGTTCAGATCCTATGCAAGAAATTTAAAATTCATACCTGAAGATGGAGACAATGTAATACTTAAAGGAAGGGTATCAGTATACCAAAAAGATGGTGTATATCAATTTTATTGTGAAGATATAGAAAAAGAAGGCGTAGGAGATTTATTTATAGCCTTTGAGGCATTGAAAAAGAAATTGTACAATGAAGGATTGTTTGATGAATATAATAAAAAAGAAATACCTAGATTTGCAAAGAAAATAGGAGTTATAACTTCTCCTACAGGAGCTGCAGTTAAAGATATAATAAATGTATCAAAAAGAAGAAATAAAGGTGTAGAACTATTAATTTATCCAGCACTTGTTCAAGGAGAAAATGCACCTAAAGATTTAATAAATGGTATAAATTATTTTTCAAACAGAGATGATATTGATACCATAATAATAGCAAGAGGTGGAGGATCTATAGAAGAACTTTGGGCTTTTAACAATGAAGATTTGGCTTATGCTATATACAATTGTAATAAGCCAGTTATAAGTGGAGTCGGACATGAAACTGATTTCACTATTTGTGATTTTGTAAGTGACAGAAGAGCACCTACACCATCTGCTGCTGCTGAAATAGGTGTTTTTAACTTAAATGAAGTAAATGCAAATATTGAAAATTATAAAAATAGATTGTACAATTTAATTAGAAATACAATAAATTTAAAATTCAAAGAGATAAATTCGTTAGAGAGTACCATAAAAATAAATAGTCCAATGAACACTGTAGCTAATGAATATATTAAAATAGACAATTTAAAAAATAAGCTTTGCCATAAAATAGAATCTAAAATAGAATATGAAAAAATAAAACTTTCAAAAGCTAATTCTTTACTTAATGCACATAATCCATTGAATATTTTAAGTAAAGGGTTTTCTATTATTAAGGATGAAAAAAATAATGTAATTACAACAAAAGAAAAAATAGAAAAAGATAAATGCATAAACATTACATTTAAAGATGGAGGTACTAAGGTTAGAATAAGTGATGTATATAAGTGATTACTAAAATGGAGGATTGAAATGGCAAGAAAAAAGGAATCTTATGAAAGCTTAATGATTAAGTTGCAAGATATCATTGAAGAGATGGAAAGTGAAGAAGTATCTTTAGAAGGATCTATGAAGAATTATGAAGAAGGTATAAAGCTCTGCAATAAAATGTATAAAATACTAAATGAAGCAGAGGCAAAAATAAAAGTATTAGATGGTAATGAAGAAAAAGAATTTGCTGGGAATGATGATTAATGAATATGAATAATTTAAAAGAAGAAATAAATGTATGGTTAAATAATTATTTTGAAAATAAGGGCAGTTATAACAAGATGGTGTATGATGCCATGAAGTATAGTGTTGAAGTTGGTGGAAAAAGAATAAGACCAATATTAATGTTATGCACTTACAGTGTATATAAGGATAATTATAAGGAAATAATGCCTATGGCTTGTGCAATAGAGATGATACATACCTATTCTTTAATACATGATGACCTTCCTGCAATGGATAATGATGATTTAAGAAGAGGTAAGCCAACTAATCATAAAGTCTTTGGAGAAGCCATGGCAATACTTGCTGGAGATGGTCTTTTAAATGAAGCTATGAATATTATGTTTAATTACTCATTAAATAATGACATAAAGGCTCTAAAAGCTTCTAAGATAATTAGTGAGGCTGCAGGAGTTGAAGGGATGATCGGTGGACAAGTAGTTGATATTATTAGTGAGGGCAAAAAAATAAGTATAGATAATCTTAGATATATGCACAAGAATAAAACAGGCAAGCTTATAAAAAGCCCTATAATAGCAGGAGCAATTTTAGGGGATGCACCTAACGAGGACGTTAATATTTTAGATGAGTTTGGAGAAAAATTAGGATTAGCATTTCAAATAAAAGATGATATATTGGATGTAATCGGGGATGAAAAAATCTTAGGAAAAGAAGTTCACAAAGATAAGGAAAATAATAAGACAACGTTTATATCTGAATTTGGACTTGAAGGCTGCAAAGAAATGTGTGTAAATTTGACAGAAGAATGTTTGAAATTATTAAAACAAATTAAAAGTAATACAGGAGAATTAGAGAATATAACTGAATTTTTAATGAAAAGACAATTTTAACGAAGTTTTGAAATATTATTAATCCTATGCTATAATCCGTATATAAAATAGTGGTGAATGGAAATATAAAACATGGTATAAAAAACGCTCTATTAAAAGTAATGAAGATGAATTTAAAAAGGAAAGATGATAATATGAGTGAAATATTTGATAATTATAAAGGACTTTATGAGCTGAGAAACATGTCTTTTTCACAGTTAGATAAATTTGCTCAGGAAATTAGAAATTTTTTAATAAATAAAATTTCTAAAACTGGGGGTCATTTAGCATCTAATTTAGGTGTAGTAGAGCTTACTCTAGCTTTATACAAAGTTTTTGATTTAGATAAAGATAAAATAGTATGGGATGTAGGTCATCAAACTTATATTCATAAAATACTTACTGGAAGAGCGGATAAATTCGATAATTTAAGACAATACGGTGGTATGAGTGGATTTCCTAAAAGATGTGAAAGTAAATATGATTTTTTTGAAACGGGACATAGTAGCACATCTATTTCTGGTGCATTGGGTATGGCAAGGGCAAGAGATTTAAAAAATGAAAAATGCAATGTTGTAGCAGTAATTGGAGATGGAGCTTTAACAGGCGGTATGGCAATTGAAGCATTAAACGATGTAGGGGATAAAAAAACAAATTTAATTGTTATATTAAATGATAATCAGATGTCCATAGGAAAAAATGTAGGTGGAGTTTCTACATATTTAAGTAGAATCAGAATAGATCCTAAGTACAATAAATTTAAATCGGATTTTAATGATGTTTTAAGAAAAACTAATATTGGAACAGGAGTTGCAGATTCATTAAGTAAGTTAAAATCAGGAATAAAACAAATATTAGTTCCAGGAATGTTCTTTGAAGAAATGGGAATAAAATATTTAGGTCCTATAGATGGACATAATATTAAAGAACTTACTAAAGTTATAAATATGGCTAAAAATCTAAAAGGTCCTGTTTTAATACATACAATTACTCAAAAGGGTAGAGGATATAAATTTGCAGAAAAAGATCCTGATAGATTTCATGGAATAGGAGCTTTTAACTTAGATACAGGAAAAGTATCTAAAATTAGCGGAGATACATATTCAAAAGCATTTGGAGATGCAATTGTAGACCTTGCAAAAGAAGATGAAAGAATTGTTGCAATTACTGCTGCTATGAGAGATGGAACGGGACTTAAGAAGTTTAGTGAAAAATATCCTAAAAGATTTTTTGACGTTGGAATAGCAGAACAGCATGCAGTAACTCTTGCAGCTGGAATGGCAGAATCCGGATTGAGGCCTGTGTTTGCGGTGTATTCTACATTTCTTCAAAGAGCATATGATCAAGTTATTCATGATGTATGTCAACAAAATCTTCCAGTAGTATTTGCAATAGATAGAGCTGGAATAGTTGGAAGTGACGGAGAAACTCATCAAGGTGTATTTGATTTATCATTTTTAAGTCACATGCCTAATATGACTATTATGTGTCCTAAAAGTTTAGAGGAAATAAAATATATGTTAAAGTGGGCAGTTAATGAAAAATCTCCAGTAGCGATAAGATACCCAAGAGGTGGAGATAGTACTAGGCTACCAATAAAAGAAGATTATATTAGTGGAAAATGGGAAGTATTAAAAGATGGAGGCAATATAGCTTTAATAGCAACTGGCAAAATGGTGGCTATAGCTATGAAAGTGCAAGAAAAAATGAGATTCATGGGTATAAACATAACGATTATAAATGCATGTTTTGTGAAGCCAATTGATAAATCTATGGTGAAAAAATTAGTATCTAAGAATTACAAAATAATAACTTTAGAGGATAATGTCTTATCAGGAGGATTTGGGGAACAGGTTCTTCAATATGTAAATTCGTTAATTACAACAAGCAGTATAGAAAGTTCTTCTAAAGTTGTAAATTTAGGATTTGATGATAAATTCATTCCTCATGGAAGTGTAGATATATTATATAAAGTAAATAATTTAGATGTAGACGGAGTAATAAAAAGTATAGTTAAAATTTTATAATTTAGTATCTTTTAAAGGAGTTAAGTCATGAGCAATATTAAAAGCGAAAGGTTAGATGTACTTTTAGTTGAAAAAAAAATTTTTGATTCTAGAGAAAAAGCTAAAATTGCAATTATGGAAGGTAAAGTCTTTGTAAATGGTCAAAGAGTAGATAAATGTGGTCAAAAGATAAAAGTGGATTCGGAAATTGAATTTAAAGGTGAAGTAATGCCATATGTAAGTAGAGGTGGATTTAAACTTGAAAAGGCAATGAAAAGCTTTGATATAGAACTTCAAGGAAAAGTATGTATGGATATAGGTGCATCAACAGGAGGATTTACTGATTGCATGCTTCAAAATGGTGCTACAAAGGTATTTTCAATAGACGTTGGATATGGGCAATTTGCGTGGAAACTTAGAATTGATCCAAGAGTAGTTTGCATGGAAAGAACTAATGCAAGATATTTAACTTTAGAAGATTTAGGAGAATGCGCAAATTTTTCTAGTATAGATGTATCTTTTATTTCATTAAGAAAAATAGTTCCAGCAGTAGCAAATCTATTATCAGATGATGGAGAAGTTGTAGCACTTATAAAACCACAATTTGAAGCTGGAAGAGATAAGGTTGGTAAAAAAGGTGTTGTAAGAGAAGCAAGCACACATAAAGAAGTAATTACAAATATACTTAATTTTTTAGTAGAAAATGATTTGAAAATTAAAGGGCTAGATCACTCTCCAATAAAAGGCCCGGAAGGAAATATAGAATATCTAGTTTATTTTACAAAAGATAAAAACTATAAAAAAGAGTTCGATTTTAAAACTATTGATTTAGTAGTTGATTCTTCACATGAAAATTTATAGTAGGTGTAATTATGAAAAATATAGGTTTAAATATTAATAGTAGTAAGTTTATAGATGAAGGTGTAATTGAAAGTATTATAAATAGAATACAGAAATATTTTAAAGATTCTAACATTATAGTGTATAAGGATTCAAAAGGACTTGATTCTGAAAATACAAGAAAATTTGATATGATAGTTGTGTTAGGTGGAGATGGGACTATACTTAGAGCTGCAAGAAATGTTGCAAAGTTTGATGTGCCCATACTTGGAGTTAATATGGGACATTTAGGATTTTTAACTGCTGTAGAAGTATCAGAATTTGAAGAAGCTATTGAAAAATTAAGTTTCAAAAAATATAAAATAGAAGATAGAATGATGCTTAGATGTGAAGTTAATGATGGAAATGAAACGAAAATATATAATTCTTTAAATGATGTAGTAATTTCAAGAAGACCTTTGGCTAGAATATTAAATAGTACTATATATATAGATAATGAACTTTATACAGAATTTAATTCTGATGGCATAATTGTATCAACACCAACAGGATCTACTGGATATGCATTATCTGCTGGAGGACCTATAGTGTATCCTACTTTAGAAGTTATGTCACTAACGCCTATATGTCCTCATTCTATGCAAAATAGAAGCATAATGATAGAGAGCAAAAGTGAAATTTGTATTAATGTGGATGACAAAAATGAAAGTGTTTTTTTAACGTTAGATGGACAAAAAGGCGTAGAAATAGATCACTTTAAAAAAATAACAATAAAGAAATCTGAATTTAAATGTAAGCTTATAAGAATAGATGGATATAATTACTTTGACGTATTAAGGGAAAAAATTTTTTAGAAAGCTAAGGAGATGTAAAATGAAGATTCAACGACATTCTAAAATTTTAGAAATAATAAACACAAAAGATGTAGAGACACAAGAAGAATTGGCAGAAGAATTAAAAAAAAGAGGAGTCGATGTAACTCAAGCTACAGTGTCTCGTGACATTAAGGAACTTAAATTAATCAAAGTTTTATCCGAAAGTGGAAAGTATAAATATGCAACTATAGCTAAAAGTGATGGCTTATTAGCAAATAAGTTAGTAAATGTATTTTCAAACACTGTAATAAGTGTAGAAAATGTACAAAATTTTGTTGTAGTAAAAACTTTATCAGGATCAGGATCTGCTGCGGCAGAATCAATTGATTCTATGAATTTTGATGGAATTGCAGGAACTATAGCAGGAGATAACACTATATTTATTTTAACAATAAGTGAAAGTAAAGCTGAGGAAATAGTAAAAAAATTAAAAAAAATGCTTGGAGATAAATAGGAGGCTTAGTATGCTTCTTCAATTAAATATTAAAAATTTTGCTTTAATAGAAAGTTTAACTATTAATTTTGAAAAAGGATTTAATGTTCTAACAGGAGAAACAGGAGCTGGTAAATCTATACTTATAGATGCTATAAACTATGTTTTAGGTGAAAAATTTAATAAGAGTCTCATAAGAACAGGAGAAAATAGAACCTTTGTAGAGGCTATATTTGATATTGAGAATACTAGTACATTAGAAATGCTAAAATCTTTGGAAATGTCTTCTGATGAACTATTAATTGTAAGTAGAGAGACATTTAAATCAGGTAAAAGTATAGTTAAAGTTAATGGAAAATCAATACTAATTTCGGATATAAAAAAAATATCAAGTACACTTATAAATATACATGGTCAACATCAAAATCAGGAATTATTAAATGCATCAAAACACATTGATTACTTAGATGAATTTGGGGAGGAATTATTAAAATCCTCCTTTATAGATTATAAAGAAAATTATAAAAAATTATTGCAAATAGATGAAAAAATTAAAGAATTTGGAATAGATGATGGTGAAAAAGAAAAATTAGTTGATTTTCTTAAATATCAAATAGATGAAATAGAAAATGCTAAATTAGAGATTAATGAAGATACGGAACTTCAAGAACAATATACTATATTAAATAATGCAGAAAAAATAGCAAAATCATTAGCAAAATCATATAATATATTATATGCAACTGATGATAATTATAGGTCTATATATGACTCATTAAATACAGTTATACGAGAACTTAGAAGTGTTGAAGGACATATGAAAAAAGTGAAAAATATAGCAGATTCATTAGAAGAATGTTATTTTAATATAGAACAAAATGTATCTGAAATTAGGAATATAGAAAGTGAAATTGTATATAATAAAGATGAACTTGAATTTATAAATAGTAGAATATTTGAAATTGATTCCCTAAAAAGAAAATATGGAGTTACTATTGAAGATATTTTAGAGTATAAATTAAAAATACAAAATCAATATGAAGAAATGATAAATAGCAGTAAAATAATAGAAGAATTAAAAAAACAAAAATTGAATATAATGAGTACTTTAAAGAAACAAGCTAAAATAATACATGATATTAGAGTTAATGTAAGTAAAACACTAGAAAAAAAGATAAAAGAAGAATTAGACTATGTAGGACTTGAAAAAAGTGTTTTAAAAATAAATATAGAATTTCAACAAGAATTTTATGCGAACGGTTGTGATAAAGTACAATTTTTAATATCAACTAATCCTGGTGAACCATTAAAACCTCTAGAAAAAATAGTATCTGGAGGAGAGTTATCTAGAATAATGTTGAGTTTAAAAACTGTATTTTTAGACAAAGACAAAATACCTTCAGTTATATTTGATGAAATAGATACTGGAATAAGTGGAAGGGTTGCCCAAAGAGTAGCGGAAAAAATGTATTTAATATCTCGGGGACATCAAGTATTTTGTGTAACACATCTCCCGCAAATTGCTAGTATGTCAGATAATCACTTCTTAGTTTCTAAGAATGTAAAAGATGAAAAAACATATACTAATATAGAATGTATAACAAATAAGCAAAAGGAACATGAAATTGCAAGAATGATCGGTGGATCTGAGATTACAGAACTTACACTAAAGAATTCAATGGAAATGGTTAACATGGCGTTAAGAAGAAAAAAAGAGTTAATTTAATATTAAAATTCATAATCAGTATATGATTATGAATTTTTTTTCCGTTTTTTCTTTAATAGTTTCATATATTTGTTTTATTAATAAAGTATTACTTTATATGCATCTATACAATAGCATAATTAAATTTCAAAGGGGAAAATTAAACTTGAACAAAAAAGTATGTTATGCAGGAGGGTAAAATAAATGAAAAATAAAATGAAATGCATAATATGCTGGAGTTTAGTTCCTATATTTTTATTAATTGCTCTTGCATGTTTTCAAATTTCACATATTCCTAATACTATTTTTATAAGAGATAATCAAAAAGTAAATTCAAATTATATTATAAATCTGGCTAGGAATAATAGTAAATTAAATAGTATAAAGCTTGTTAATGGAAAAAAAATGAATTTAAATTTACTAGGTGTATTACCTGTAAAGTCAGTTGATGTAAAAAAGGTTCCTGAAACTTATGTTTATCCTGGAGGAACTCCAATAGGAGTACGTCTTACAACTAAAGGTGTTTTAGTAGTCTCTTTATCAGATGTAAAATGTTCCAGTGGAAAAATTATAAGTCCAGCAGCAGAAAGTGGAATACAAGTAGGTGATATGATCATAAATATAAATGATACACCTATTAATAACTCAGAAGATCTTATAAAACAAATAGGTATAAATAAAAACAATAAATTAAAAGCAAAGATAGAAAGAAAAGGTAAAATATTAACTAAAGTAATTACTCCTGTAAAAGATAATACAAAAAACACTTATAAGATAGGATTGTGGGTAAGAGACTCCACATCAGGTGTCGGAACTTTAACATTTTATGATAGGAAAAGTAATAAGTTTGCAGCATTAGGACATCCTATAACAGATGTTGATACGGGCAATGTATTAAAAATAAACAAAGGAGAAATTGTAGAATCATCTATAATATCCGTAAGAAAAGGACAAAAAGGAAATCCTGGAGAACTAAGAGGAATATTTATAAATGAAAATGAAACACTTGGAAATGTATACAAAAATACTTTTTGTGGAATATATGGTAAATCAAATATAAACTTATCTACAGAAAAATATAATAAACCTATTAAAATAGCATTAAGAAATGAAATAAATGAGGGTCCAGCTAAAATTTTGACAACAATAGATGGAACTGAACCTAAACTATATGATATAAAAATAGAAAAGTTATTACCTCAAGAATCACCGGGTCCTAAAAGTATGGTAATTAAGGTAACTGATAGTGAACTTTTAGAAAAAACGGGTGGTATAGTACAAGGAATGAGTGGAAGTCCTATAATTCAAGATAATAAACTTGTAGGTGCTGTAACTCATGTTCTTATCAATCGTCCAGATGTTGGATATGGAATATATATAGAATGGATGCTAAAGGATGCTGAAATGTTACAAAATAACTAGTAATTATAAGTAAAGAATAGTAAAATAAAAGATAGCTATATATTTAATATAGTTGTCTTTTATTTTAAAAAATTATTCTGGTTTTGGTAAATTATTGGAAAATAGAAGGATTTATCATGGTTTTGTCGAAATAGTAATTGTTAAGAAATGGAATAAAAAGAATAAGGGGGATAAAAATTTATGGATAATAACAAAATAAGTGTGGTAATTGCAGATGATAATAAAGAATTTTGCAATATTTTAAATGATTATCTTTTGAATCAAAGAGATATTGTAGTAACTGGTGTTGCAAAAGATGGTATAGAGGCTTTAAAATTAATACAGGAAAAAAAGCCTGATTTACTAATACTTGATATAATAATGCCTCATTTAGATGGTCTTGGGGTTTTAGAAAAGATAAATACTATGAATATAGAAAAATTACCAAGAGTAATTGTACTTTCAGCTGTAGGACAAGATAAAATAACTCAACGAGCTATAACGCTAGGAGCAGATTATTATGTAGTAAAACCTTTTGATATGGATGTATTTACAAAGAGAATAAGACAAATGTTTAATAATACTATATCTAATGAAGGTGTTAAAAAGGCAACATCAATAATAGAATCAGAAGACATGTCAATTTCACATAGTGAACCAATGGATTTAGAATCAGAAATAACAAATATCATACATGAAATAGGTGTTCCAGCACATATAAAAGGATATATGTATCTTAGAGAAGCTATTAGCATGGTTGTAAATGATGTAGAACTTCTATCTGCCGTAACAAAAGAATTATATCCTTCTATAGCTAAGAAGTATAATACTACTGCTAGTAGAGTTGAAAGAGCTATAAGACATGCAATTGAAGTTGCTTGGTCAAGAGGACAAATAGAAACTATAAATAGAATATTTGGATATACTATTCATAATGGAAAAGGAAAACCAACAAACTCTGAATTTATAGCAATGGTAGCTGATAAATTAAGACTTAAAAATAAAGTAAGTTAAGCTCTAAATATATCAACGATTTGGGTTCGATTCGCTTTTTATGATACATACGAATTGTGTGACAATTTATGTATGAATTTATAAAATAATATTAATAGACTTTCTTCATTGATAGGTAAAGGTGAAGGGAGTCTATTTTTATGCTCAAAATTAGGAAATTTCATAAACTAAATTGAAATTATAACATAAATTGACTTATATGAAAAAATAATATATAATTATACACAAATTTAAC
Organism: Clostridium massiliodielmoense; assembly: GCF_900176615.1. Classification (GTDB taxonomy): domain Bacteria; phylum Bacillota; class Clostridia; order Clostridiales; family Clostridiaceae; genus Clostridium_H; species Clostridium_H massiliodielmoense. Next base: position 645,402 of record NZ_FXLO01000009.1, on the reverse strand, counting down.
TATATTATATATAGAAGGCGATTATATGATTTTTGAATTTGATGTTAATTAGTTCCAACAATTTATGAATAAAAGCGTTCAATGATCTATGGATGAAGAATTTCAAAGTTTTACACAATGGAGTCTTGATGAAGCTACCAAATCAGTCACTCCATTTGAACATGGGGGTTATGATATAAATCAAGGAAATAGTTTTAATAACCCATTTTAATTAAAATAAGATTTTGAAATAATACTAATTATTTTTGAACAACATACCTAAATTGAATTGGTGTGTTGTTATTTGTTTTTTGGTGATATAGGAGGTTTTAATCATGAAAAAAGTCATAAAAATAAATATACTATTTTTAATATCTATATTATGTATGTTTATACTAATAGGGTGTAGTGATAATAGTAAGTCGTTCAATAAATTAGATCAATCAACAAAAGAAAGGTATGTTGGATCAATGGCAGAAAAAACAGTAAAGAGAAACTTTAAGCTACCAAATTCTTCAAGATTTCATAATCTAAATATAACTAATACTGATAAAAATGAATTTAAAGTGACAGGTACAGTTGATATTAAAAATAGTTTGGGTGCCAAATTAAGAAATAATTATACTATAGTTTTAGATATTGACAATAAATACAAAACAGAAGGTAATGGAGGATATAATTATCATATAATTAGTTATGATATTAGATAAATGAAAGTAGATTTATTATTAATATATATTTTACTAATACGATATATAGTATATAGGTATATTTCGAAGCGTATAGCACTATGCTGTATGTTTTTTATGTTAAATTAAATAAATTTGAGCAATTTTAATATTACATTAGAGGAGAGTATAAATGGGACAAGATGTATTTCAGGCATATTTAAATTCAAAGCATAATATTGCAGTTTTAAAAAAAAGATTAGATAAGTGTAAAGAAACAGGAAATAAAGATAAAATATATGAGGCAGAAAAACAATATAATGAAGCCTTAGAAGCTAAAAAAAGAATTGAAAATAGTGATACATTTAAAAATTCTGTAGCCAATATTATAAAAGGAATGCTAAACGAGGAATAAAAAATAGCTATGTTGTATAAAAAGTAAATTTTTATTTGACATAGCTATTTTTTAGTTTAATTCAATAATTAAAATTAACTTAAAAGTTATATATTATCGTAATATTGTTCACATTTTGACCAATCAATTATATTAAAGAAGTTAGTTATATATTCAGGTCTTCTATTTTGATATTGTAAGTAGTAAGCATGTTCCCAAACATCCATAGTAAGTATAGGTATTTTACCTTCAGATATTGGACAATCTTGATTACTAGTAGAAACTACTGAAAGTTTTCCAGTAGCATCACTTACAAGCCAAGCCCAACCTGAACCAAAAGTAGTTATACCTGTTTGAGTAAATAAATCTTTAAAAGCTTCAAAGGAGCCAAAATCTCTTGTTATAGCTTTAGCTAAATTACTATTTTCATTTAAAGCTTTGCTTCCTAGTATACTCCAATAAAATTCATGATTAAATACCCCACCACCGTTGTTTATAACCTCTTTTTTTATATCTTCTGGCAAAGCATTCAAATCTGACAAGATTTCAAATACTCCTTTTTTGAAAAACTCAGGATGTTTTGAAATAGCAGCATTTAATTTATCTACATAAGCTTGTTGATGCTTATCATGATGAATTGTAACAGTTTCTCTACCTATAGCTGGTTCCAAATGATCATATCCATAAGGTAATGGTGTTAACATAAAAGCAGTTCTAGAATCACAACACTTAGTATTTTCAGAAAAATCTAAATTCATAGCCAAATCCTCCAATTCAATTTTTTTATATATTTATATAAAATTAATATGTGCATTTAAGGTGTAAATTATGAACAATTTAAATTGTTCATAATTATTTTAAAACCATAACCTAAATCTCAAAGGTATAATATTATAATCATAGTAGTAGAAATTGTAAAATAAAAATATTTATCTAAGGGGGATAAAATGTTTAAGAATAATAAAGATAGACGAATTTCATGGTATATGCTTGCTTTTATGGCGTTTTCTACTGTGTGGGGATTTGGAAACGTTATTAATGGATTTTCAGAGTATAATGGACTCCAAGCAATAGTTTCATGGATTATAATATTTGCTATTTACTTTGTACCCTATGCTTTAATGGTAGGCGAATTAGGTTCTGCATTTAAAGACTATGGAGGTGGAGTTAGTTCTTGGATACAAGAAACAATAGGACCCAAGCTTGCGTATTATGCGGGATGGACATATTGGGTAGTTCATATGCCATACATTTCTCAAAAACCTTCAGGACTTATGATTGCAACAAGTTGGGCAATTTTTCAAGATAAGCGTATTAGTTCTATGAACACAAAACTCATGCAATTAATTTGTTTAATAATTTTCTTAGTTGGAGTATATATTGCATCAAAAGGACTAAATCCATTAAAAAAATTAGCAACACTTGCAGGAACATCAATGTTTATAATGTCCATATTATTTATAATTTTAATGGTAGCAGCACCATCAATTACAAATGCACATCTATATAAAATTGATTGGTCATTTAAAACTTTTATGCCAACCTTTGATTTGAAATATTTTACTGGACTTGCTATTTTAGTATTTGCAGTTGGAGGGTGTGAGAAAATATCTCCTTATGTTAATAAGATGAAAAATCCTGAAAAAGGATTTTCAAAAGGGATGATAGCATTATCAATTATGGTTGCAGTATGTGCGATTTTAGGAACTATTTCACTTGGAATGATGTTTGATTCAAATAATGTACCTAAGGATTTAATGACTAATGGATCATACTATGCATTTCAAAAATTAGGTCAATATTATAAATTAGGTAATTTATTTGTTATAATATATGCAATAACAAATATCATTAATCAATTTGCTGTACTTATTATTTCTATTGATGCACCGTTGCGTATGTTACTTGATAGTGCTGATGCGAGATTTATTCCTAAAAAAATGTTTGAAAAGAATAAATATGGAGCATATAAAAATGGAAATAGGCTTATTTTGGTTATAGTATCTATTTTAATTATAGTACCTGCTATTGGTATTGGAAATGTGGATGAATTAGTAAGATGGTTAGTAAAATTAAACGCCGTATGCATGCCACTTCGTTATTTATGGGTGTTTGCTGCATATATAGCTCTAAAGAGATTAGATCATAGGTTTAAGAGAGAGTACTATTTTGTAAAAAATAAAACTTTAGGAATTGTTTTGGGTGCTTGGTGTTTTGCATTTACTGCATTTGCGTGTATTGGAGGAATGTATTCTGCTGATAAATTTCAACTTACACTTAATATAATAACACCATTTGTGTTAATTGGACTTGGAGTAATTATGCCGTATCTTGCAAAGAAAAATAATGCTTAAAAATATAAATTATATATAAGTATGCTAATAAGAAATGAGCTAGTATAAATGTTTATTGCATTTAACTAGCTTATTTTTTATTATAATTAATTATATTTAAGATTTTTAATATTGAAACTCTTTTTCCACAAATATACTACTAAGCATAATAATATAAATCCATAAATATATAGACAATATGCATGTAAGCTTGCTGCAAAATGAAGTCCAGCAGCTAGAACACATAAAAATATTGTTAAAATAGTAGAAGGAACATCATTGCTGGAGCTACCTTTTGGAAAGTCTTTAGAAAAAGGAAGTTCTTTATCAGTAAGTCTAAAGTTCATAATGCTAAAGAATAGTGTAGTTAAAAATGCAATTACTAAATGAGGAATAACTCTAAAACCAAAAATCCATATAAAAAGTATACTTTCAAATATGAAAATGGGAGTTATAATTTTAAAAAACATACCTTTAAAAGCTCCTTTAAATATGCTTGAGATGTTTTTTATAGGAGTTACTACATAAATCCAAGCTCCCTTGTATTCGCTGCAATAATGTAGACTGTTTATCATTAAGGATAAAAGTGATATAGTAATATATATTGATAAATACTTATTAGATGTACTCATTGTAAGTTTCCACTGTGAATAGCTACCAAAGGTTTGAGAATGATCAATAATAAATATAAACAAAAAAGGAAAAATGACTGCTAAAGCTAAAGAGGGATAGTATTTAAGTTTAAATTCTCTTTCTTTTGATACTAATGTACAAGTAAAATTAAAAATAGCTCTTTCCTGTTTATCTTTACATATAATTTTACTAAGCTTAAAATATAATGATTCTTTTTTGTTTTTATTGCTGCAATCATTAGTATTTAATTTTTCTAAGTATCTTTCAAAGGAAGGTATACACTTATAATAAATAATAATAGTCATAAGTGGAGCAACTATAGCAAATAATGATAACACTACTAGTGGTTTTGTAATTTCATTTGTTTTTATAATATAAAAAGGTGCAGCAAACCAAGTTGAAGGTAAAAAGTAGTGCCATGTTTTAATATTTACGTTTGAATCTATATTTATTAGTTCAAAGAATTTATTTGAAAGTTGATATCCTATTGCCATAAAAGATGCTAGTATTATTTGAACAATATTTATCATATCTTTAAGCTTTTCACCATCAAAAAATTTTAAAACTATTAGATATACTAAAGCAGTTAATAGAATCATAAATAAGTCTATTAAAACTAAATCTACAAAAAGCAATGCAAAGAAGGAAAATCCCTTAAATAAAGCGACTATTAAAGAGAATCCACCTAGTGCTAATGTTATGGAACCTATATATATAAGTATGTGAGTTATCTTAGCTGCATTTAATGTTTTAGAGCCTACACCTTTAGTTCCTATTAAAATCTTATCTCTAATATCCAATATTACATTTGAAAAATCTGATATAAATGTGCTTAAAATAATAAACATGAATAGTGTAAAATAAATAGTCATCTGCCACATTATATTAGAATTTATACCAACAAAGCAGGCTAAAAAAATACCCATAACTAAATAAGTAATAATTAACATTCTAAAATTGTTATCTTTATCTTTTTTATCTTCACGATTATTAAGAACTGTAGGTACGTTTCTTTTATCCATTGTAAGCTTTACTTTAAGAATACTTCTCATAACTTTATAATCTACTCCAAGCTTAGAATATATCCATTTAAACTTGTCTATTACTTTTAAGCTTCTAAATTCCTTATTGTTTTCCATTTAGTTCACCCCATTAATAATTGAAGTAAAGTTTTCAGCAATGTTTTTATGATCTGTAAAACCTGTTAAGTCATTAAATATATTTTCAAGAGATTTTTCACGTGAACTTTCTTTAAGTTCTTCAAAAGTTCCATCAGCAACTATAGTTCCATCATTTAAGAGAACAATTCTACTGCTTATTTTTTCAACAACATCCATAATGTGAGAAGAATAAAATATTGTTTTACCTTGAGATGCTAGTTTAGATAAAACTTCTTTAATTATCATTACACTATTTGCATCAAGTCCACTTAAAGGCTCGTCTAAGAATAGTATATCTGGATTATGCAGCAAACTTGATATTATAGAAATCTTTTGTTTCATTCCTTTAGAATAACTAGATAATCGGGCGTTAATCATATTACCAATGCCTAGTATGTTCATAAGTCTGTTTGCCCTAGATAAAGTTTTTTCATAGTCAAGACCATATAATTCTCCTACAAAAGTTAAATATTCTTTAGCTGTTAAAACATCATAGAAATCAGCAACTTCAGGTACATATCCTATTCGTTTTTTATACTCTGTATCATCTTCAGATATTTTCTCTCCAAAAATTTCAATACTTCCATCATATCCTTTTAAAAGTCCTAAAATTATTTTTACGGTAGTGCTTTTACCAGCACCATTAGGCCCTATATAGCCTATAATTTCTCCTTTATTAACTTCTAAATTAACTCCCTTTAACACTTCTTTTGATCCAAAACTCATTTTTAAATCTTTGATATTAAGTATAGTCTCTTTATTCATAAAATCCCTCCAGTTGTTTTTGACAATTATTAGAATTATTTTTATATTACCATAAGTAGTGTAAATTTCAATATGAGACTGAGAATTTTTGTGAATTAATGTTATAATTGAGAGAGTTGTATAATTGAATTGAGAATAAGACTAAAAGGTAGTGAAAGAAAAATGTACAGTGTTATTATAGTTGAAGATGATAAGAATATAAGAGAAGAGCTTAAGGTGTTTTTAAGTAGATATGGGTACAATATAAAGGCTCCTGAAAGTTTTGAAAATATAGTTCAGTATATAAAAGAAAATTCATGTGATCTTATATTATTGGATATAAATTTACCTTTGTTTGATGGATATTACATATGTAGAGAAGTTAGAAAATTTTCAAATGTGCCTATAATTGTAGTTACAAGTAGAGATAGTGATATGGATGAAATTATGAGTATGAATTTAGGAGCAGATGATTTTGTAACTAAGCCATATAATACAGAAATACTTTTAGCTCGTATTGCATCTATTTTAAGAAGAACTTATGGAAAAGATGTTCCACAGGATGTTTTAAGTTATAAAGGATTAAATCTTAATTTATCTAGTGGAAGTATAAGTTATGAGGATAAAATTTTGGAGTTAACCAAAAATGAACTTAAAATATTATCATTTTTGATGAAAAATCAAGGGAAAATAGTATCTAGAGAATCTCTTATGGATTATTTATGGAGTTCTAATCTTTTTATAGATGATAATACTTTGTCAGTAAATGTTACAAGGCTTAGAAAAAAGCTTGAAGATATAGGACTTAAAAGTGTAATAGAAACTAGAAGGGGTTTAGGGTATATAATTCAATGAGAGCAGTAGAATATTTAAAAGAAAGAAGCTTTTATTTAGGGATAAACTTGTTTTTATTTCTTATAATTGCAATAGTGATGAGAGGATTAAATTTTGGCACAGGCACAATTTTTTTAATGTTTTGTATATGGTTTATTCCACTTATGATTTATATAATTTTAGAATTAATTAAAAGTAAAGCTTATTGTGATGAATTAACATCAGTTATAGAAAAACTAGATAAAAAATACTTATTACCAGAAGTTATAAAGGAGCCAAAAGGAATAGAACAAAAGGTTATACATCAGGTTCTAAAGGAAGCTAATAAGAACATGCATGAGAGAGTAAATAAGTATAAATATATGCAAGCTGAGTATAGAGAATATATAGAAACCTGGGTACATGAGATAAAAACACCTATATCTTCTGCAAGACTTATTATAGAGAATAATGAAAATGAGATTACGAAAAATATAGAGTATGAACTAAAAAAAATAGAAGGATTCATAGAACAAACATTATACTATGCAAAAAGTAGTGATGTTAATAAGGATTATATAATTAAGGAATTTGATTTAAAGTTAGTGGTAGAAAGTACTGTAAGAAAAAACTCTAGATATTTTATAAATAAAAGAATATCTTTAAGTATAGATAATTTAGATATTAAGGTGTTTAGTGATAAAAAATGGGTGGAATTTATATTAGGTCAGATTATAGGAAATTCTCTTAAATATTCTAAAAATAAGAATGCAAAAATTAGTATTTATGCTACTAAAAATAAAAATAGTGTAGATCTTATTATAGAAGATAATGGAGTTGGAATACCTATGCAGGATATTGAAAAAGTTTTTGAAAAAGGTTTTACTGGAGAAAACGGTAGAAAGTTTGGAAGATCAACTGGAATAGGACTTTATCTTTGTAAAAAGCTTTGTCACAAATTGGGGTTAGGATTAAAGCTTATATCTAAAGAATCACAAGGTACAATAGTTACAATTACATTTCCTTTAAGTAAGTTTACTAAATTTTAAGTAGTATATTTTATATAGGCCACAACAGTGGCTTTTGTTATATTTAAATCTTACAAAAATGTAAGATGGATGAAAGCTAATTAAATATGTATTGATTAAAAGTCTTTGTATAATGTACACAGAAGATAAATTTAGGAGGAAGATATATGGACAAAATACTAAATGTCAAAAACATTGAAAAATATTATGGAAATAAGGATAATATAACAAAGGCAATTGATAATATTAGCTTTAGTCTTACTAGAGGAGAATTTGTTGGTATAATGGGGCCTTCAGGAAGTGGTAAAACTACTTTACTTAATTGTATTTCAACTATAGATAATGTAACTACAGGAAATATAATAATAAATAATCAGGACATTACAAAATTAAAGTCTAAGAAGTTAGAGAAGTTTAGAAGAGATGAATTAGGATTTGTATTTCAAGACTTTAATCTTTTAGATACACTTACAGCTTATGAAAATATAGCATTAGCTTTAACCATACAAAGAAGAAAGGCAAGTGAAATAGATAATTTAGTAAAGAATATAGCATCAAATCTTGGCATTGAAAAAGTTTTAGATAAGTACCCATATCAAATGTCAGGTGGACAAAAACAAAGAGTAGCATCTGCTAGAGCTATAGTGACTAGTCCTTCATTAATATTAGCAGATGAACCAACAGGAGCTTTAGATTCAAAGTCATCAAGACTACTTTTGGATTCCTTTGAAAAATTAAATCATGAATTAGAAGCGACTATATTAATGGTAACTCATGATGCTTTTACTGCAAGTTATGCTCATAGAATCTTATTTATAAAAGATGGTAGGATATTCAATGAGTTAGTAAGGGGAAATGATTCAAGAAAAGAGTTTTTCAATAAAATTATTGAAGTTGTAACCCTTCTTGGAGGTGATTCTAGCGATGTATTTTAAAATTGCCGTAAATAATGTAAAAAAGAGCTTTAAGGATTATGCCATATATTTTTTAACATTAACTTTTGCAGTATGCATATTTTATACTTTTAACACCATAGGATCTCAACAAGAAATGTTAGAATTAAGTAAAAGCGAATCTAATTATATAAAGGTTATGGAAAATGCTATAGGGCATATTTCAGTATTTGTATCTGTAATATTAGGTGGATTAATTGTATATGCTAATAATTTTTTGATTAAGAAAAGAAAAAAAGAGTTAGGTATATATATGATTTTAGGTATGGGAAAAAATAAAATATCTAAAATATTATTTTTAGAAACATTCTTAATAGGAATAATGTCTTTAATTGCTGGACTTAGTTTGGGAATTGTATTATCACAAGGCTTAGGTGTGATTACTGCTAAATTATTTGAAGTTGGAATCAGTGATTATAAATTTATAATATCTATAAAAGCCATTGAAAAAAGCATATTATATTTTGGAATAATATTTTTACTGGTTATGATTTTTAATACAGTAATTGTTTCAAAGTATAAATTAATAGATTTATTAAATGCGGCAAAGAAAAGTGAAAAATTAAAAGTGAAAAAGTCAGTTTTTTCAGTTATAATATTCATTTTAGGAGTAGTATCAATGGGAGTAGCTTATTATCTTATTAATGAAAGTTTGTTAAATCCAAAAGATATAAGGACGTTAATATCAATAGTATTAGGTGCTTTGGGTACATTTTTGTTCTTCTTTGGATTATCAGGATTTATAATAAATTCAGTTCAAAATAATAAAAAGCTATATCTTAAAAACCTTAATATATTTGTTACAAGGCAGATAAGTAGCAAAATAAATACCAACTTTATATCCATGACAGTTATTTGTCTTATGCTATTTTTGACAATTTCTATATTATCCACAGGTATAGGATTTAATAATGCTTTAAATCAGAGTTTAAAAGAATCTAACCCATTTGATGCTACTATAACTATACACGGGGAAACAAATCCAAAGTTTGTTTTAGATAAAATAGGATTTAAAAATACTGAAAATGAGAAATGTGCTTATTATACACAATATGTAGTAGGGTTTGATTATAAAAATGCTTTATATAAATATACTGAGCCAAAGATTAGAAAACAATTTAATATGATTGAATGTAAAAATATAGATGTTATAAAAATATCTGAATACAATAAAATAAGAGAATTAAAAGGACAAGAGCTTATACAATTAAATCCTAATCAGGTTTTAGTCACATCAAATTTTAAAGTCTTGATTCCTGCAATTCAAAAGTTCTTAAAAAATGAAAGTACATTGGAGATAAATAATAAAGCATATGAGGTGAAAAATAAAGAGTTAATAACAGACTATACTTATAATAGTAGTATACCAAATAATATATTAACTATAGTAGTAAGTGACAAGTTTATGGGAGCAAAAGAAAGTTTTAGTTCTTATATTAATATAAATTATATAGGAAAAGATAAACAACAATCAGAAAAGAAATTAGCACAAATTTTTTCAAAGTTTAGAAATGATAAAGAGTTTAAAGATGTGTCTTTTTCTACAAAAGAAGAAACTTATAAACAAGTGAAAGAGTCAACTACATTAATGATATATATTACCATATATTTAGGAGTTATATTTTTAATATCCAGTGCAGCTGTATTAGCGCTTCAACAATTATCAGAGGCAAGTGATAGTATAGAAAGATATAATATTCTTATAAAAATAGGTGTATCTAAAAAAATGATTAATAAATCTATATTTACTCAGGTATTAATATACTTTTCTATTCCTCTTATACTAGCTATAGTTCATTCTTTAGTAGGTATAAATGTAGTTAATAAGTTTTTAGAACTGTATGGAACTAATAATATAGGAACAAGTTCTTTAATAATAATGGTTGTTTTATTCATAATATATGGGGGATATTTCTGCATAACATATGCTGGTTACAAAAATATAGTTAAATAAATTAGAATTAAAAAGGACAAGTGGTGAAAAACTGCTTGTCTTTTTTAGTAATTTTGAAATGTAAATTTACACACGTTAAAGTAAATTAATGTTATAGTTGGAAAATACGTTATATGTAGAGAAGGTATAGTTAATGACAAAAGGTTAAAAAGAGGGGGTTAGAAGATTGATAATATTACATTGTACTGAAAAGAAAAATTGGGATAAATTCTGTAATGAAAATGAATATGGATATATGGAGATTGAGAAAAATGGGTTTATTCATTGTTCATCAATAGAATACTTCTGGAGAGTAGTAACTAAGCATTTTAATCAAAAGGATACGGAATACGTAATTTTATGTATTGATACTACTAAAGTTAGATCAGAAATTAAATGGGAGGATTGTGAGAGCAATCGTGGACGATATTATCCACATATATATGGAACGATTCAAAGGAATGCAATAATAGATGTTTTACCATATTTGCAAGATAATGAAGGAAATTACATTAAAAATTCAGAGTTTTGTGAAGTTGAAAATAAGTGACATGAATAAAATAAATAATGATAATTGTAAATTTTGTAGAGGTTAAGGTTTGTATTGTAAAATATAATATAAAATGTTAAAATTGCTATAATTATAGAGAAAAAATGTATTGTGGAGGATAAATATGGATTTAGAAGAATTGCGTTTAAGCTGCGCGATCAAGCAAAAAAAGGGACTACATTTTATATTAGCATCAATTGTTATCTGGGCTATTTTAGTGATTATTCATTTAACATCGTTACCTATACTAACTAAAAATTTACTCACTTTCTGTGCTACGGCACCATTAATGCCTTTAGCATTTTTTATATCTAAAATAATAAAGGCTGATTTTCAAAGCAAAGAAAACCCTTTAACTAATTTAGGAATTCTATTTTCTTTAAATCAAATGATATATTTATTAATAGCTATGTGGATATATCCAACTATACCTGAAAAAATGTTAATGGTAATTGCAATAATATTTGGAGCACATTTGCTACCATATGGTTGGCTTTATAAATCGAAGTCTTATACTGTTTTGTCTATATTAATACCAATTTTATCTCTTGCCATTGGTATTAAATTTCAACCTTACATACTTGCAAGTATGATGTTGTTAGTAGAAATTTTATTTAGCATTAGTTTGGTAATTGAAAATAAGAAATGTTATACAAAAACGAATAGGTTTTAACTTATTAGTTTTTGTATTTGTATAAAAATGTATTTATATATAATTAATATACTTATGATATGTATTCTGTGGAAGTAACAAGGTACATAGGAAAGTATTGACAAAGCTATTCTACATATGTAGAATAGCTTTAGAGAGGTGATAAAAGTGATATTGAAAAAAATTCCTGATTCTGAATTGGAAATTATGAAAGTTATTTGGAACAATGATAAAAGTGTATCATCAAAAGAAATAATTAAAATAATGGAAGATAAGAAAGAATGGAAACAAACAACAACTTTAACTTTATTAAAAAGGCTTACTAATAAAAAGATTATTAGTGCTGAAAAAGTTAAAACGGTAACCTATTATACGGCTATTATTGATAAGAAAAGTTATTTAGAAGTAGAAACAAGTAATTTTTTTAAAAAACTTCATGGAAATTCATTAAAGAGTTTCATAACAACGTTACATGATAATAATGATATTACTGATGAAGACTTGGATGAATTAGAAAAGTGGATTAGGGATAGTAGGTGATTAGTTATTGGAAAAGTTTATATTAAATTTTATACATACCTCATTTATAGGAACTATAGGCATTATAATGTTAATAGTTTTAAGAAGATTCTTATCAAAATATTATACCCAAAATTTTATTTATTATATGTGGTTATTAATTATAGTAAAATTAATAATACCCTTTAAAATACCAATATATCTTTCAACGCAAATATATAATGTTTTTGATATTACTTCAGTAGAAAAAATAAAAGAACATATACTGTTACAACAAATGAATATTAATCTTCAAGGGAATATCTCTATTATTATGATAGTGACTTATATATGGGTTATGGGTGTAATATTAGCTGGTAGTTATTATATATATTCCTATTTAAAATTTATTAAAAATATTAAATTATTTTCTTATGAAGTTACAGATGAAGAAGTGGTTAATATATATAATGGTTTAAAGTGTAAATTAAAAATAAATAAGAAAATTCCTTTGAAATATTATAATAACATTACTTCACCATTTGGAGTTGGAATCTTAAGTCCAAGTGTAGTACTGTCTAAGGTTTCTTATAACCCTACTGAACTAAAAATAATATTGACTCATGAATTAATGCATTTTAAAAAGCATGATCTACCGTATAAAAGTTTACTTGTATTTGTTAAAATACTACATTGGTTTAATCCTTTAGTTTATGCAATGTGTAATATTATAAACTTGGATTGTGAACTAGCTTGTGACGAATCCTTAGTAAAAAGATTTAGGAATAGAAGAAAGAAAGCTATATGCAATGACTCTTATTAATTCTATAAGAGTTAGAAAAAAATCTACTTTTAAAAGTTATATAGTTACAAGTTTTAATAATAAAAGTATATTAAAAAGGAGAATAGGGAATATGTTAGATTTAAAAAACAAAAAAAGAGGCATTATAGTAGGAGCAATATGTGCAGTAATAATGACGAGTTCATTATTCAGTATGAATGTTTGTGCAGAAAAGGTTACTGAAAGAGCAAGTGTAAATTCAAGTAAAGCTATAACAAATCCATCTATAAAAAAACATACATCAGAAGTAAAGAGTGGTTCAAATGAGGATTCTAAGATTTTATATAAATATAAAACTCGTTGTAATATTCCAGAAGGTTCAACATTTAAGAATAAATAACGGTCATATTAATTTAGATTTTAGAACTACTTATTTTTAAATAGTTTAAGTTCAACAATGGAATTTATTTTTTTATATAAGAAAAACTATATGTAGTAAGTACTTATTATAAGGGAGAAAACAAAATCTTTTTAAAGTGAGAGGTATACTAGGTATGATGAAGACACTACATAATTATAAAGAAATAATAAAAAAACTTCCAATGAAAGATAAATATAATAAAGAAGAATTATTAGTAGAAGAATTTTTAATTGAAAAACAAAATAATATTGAAATATACTATGCGCCACATAATGAATATATAAATCAAAAGGCTAAAATATTTATAATCGGAATTTCACCAGGGTTTCAACAAATGAGTACTGCTATAGCCATTGCAAGAAAAGAATTAGAAGTAATTGAGGATATTAACCTTATTCAATATAAGTGCAAGGTAGCAGGAAGATTTAGTGGGATTTTGAGAAAAAATATAATAAGCATGTTAGATGAAATTGAAGTTAATAAAGTCTTAAATATAGAAACCTCTAAGGAGTTATTTTATAATAAAGATCATCTTCTTCATACAGTTTCTCTAATTCCATATCCGGTATTCGTAAAAGGAAAAAATTATTCTGGACATACTCCTAAACTAATTAATAGCGAATTTTTGATGAAGTACGTGTATAACAATTTTATAAATGAATTAAAAAGTTTAAATAATTTTAAAGAAGTTCTTTTAATTCCTCTAGGAAAAGCTGTTGAAGGGGTTTTACTTAAACTAGGTGAAGAAAACATAATAAATAAAAGTCAGATACTTATAGGCTTTCCTCATCCTTCAGGTGCAAATGTTAATAGAAAAGTTCAGTTTCAAGATAATAGGAAAAATATGATAGCGCAAGTTAGAAAGTTTTTTATGGAAAAACCATGAGAAATAGACAGTTTTAAATAGACGATGTATAATATATTTGTTAGAATGTAAATGGATTATATGGGTATAGTAAAAGAAAAATTAATATAAATATATGAGGAATAAGAAAAATGACAACTGAATTAGAGAAATATTATAATAAATTTTGTGAAGATAAAAGATTAACTAGAAAATATGCAAAGGTTGAATATATTACTTCTATGAAGTATATTCATAACTATCTAGAAGATAATAAAAATGCAAAAATTTTAGATGTTGGTGCAGGGACTGGGAGATACTCTGTACAACTAGCTAATGAAGGATATGATGTTACAGCAATTGAACTTGTGAAGCATAATCTAGGTGTTTTAAAGTCAAAAGGAAGTACAGTAAAAGCATATCAGGGAACAGCATTAGATTTATCAAGGTTTTCAGAAAATACCTTTGACATGACGTTAGTGTTTGGACCAATGTATCATTTATATACTTTTGAAGATAAAGTACAAGCACTTGAAGAAGCAAAAAGAGTGACAAAAGCTGGAGGATATATACTAGTAGCGTATTGTATGAATGAATATAGTGTACTAACATATGGTTTTAAGGAAAACAATATTCGAGAAAGCATTAAAAATGGAAAGCTTAGTGATGATTTTCATGTTATATCAGAACCAAAAGATTTATATGATTATGTGAGAATTGAGGATATTAATAAGTTAAATGAGGTAGCAGATTTAGAAAGAGTAAAACTAATTGCAGCAGACGGACCAGCGAATTATATGCGTCCTGTTTTGAATGCCATGGATGAAGATACATTTAAGCTTTTTATGGATTATCATTTTACAACATGTGAAAGACCAGAGCTATTAGGATCAAGTGCTCATACACTAGATATTTTGAGAAAAAAATAAGAAAAATTTAAAAGGTTGTATTATTCAATAACAGTCATGATTAACAATAAAATGTTGATTGTGGCTTTTGCTTTGTGCAAAAAACCTAAGATATTATTTTATGTCACAAAATCGTAAGAAGTACCCTCTATAATATAGTTTGTAAACACAATTTAAGAATTAAATTTTATGGGGGAATCTTATGAGTATATTAAAAACGATAAATTTAAGTAAAATTTATGGAAAGAAACCTAATGAAGTAAAGGCACTTTCTTCTGTGAATATTAAAGTAGAAGAAGGAGAGTTTATATCTACAGTAGGTACATCTGGAAGTGGAAAGTCTACACTTTTACATATGTTAGGCGGACTCGATAAGCCATCTAGTGGTGAAATTTATGTAAGAGGAAAAGAGATTTTTAAGATGAGTGACGAAGAATTAACTGTATTCCGTAGGAGAAATATAGGATTTGTTTTTCAAAATTATAATTTGGTACCTGTTTTAAATGTATATGAGAACATTGTTTTACCTATTGAACTGGATGGGGGAAATATTGATAAAAAGTTTTTACATAGTATTATTAAAATATTGGGATTAAAAGACAAGCTTAACAGTTTACCAAGTAATCTTTCAGGTGGACAGCAACAGAGAGTGGCTATTGCACGAGCTTTAGCTACTAAGCCAGCTATAATACTTGCAGATGAGCCTACAGGAAATTTAGATAGCAAAACTAGCATGGAAGTTATGGGATTAATTAAAACTACAAGTACTAAGTTTAACCAAACCATAGTTATGATAACCCATAATGAAGAGATAGCTCAGCTTGCTGATAGGATAATTCGTATTGAAGATGGTAAAATTGTTGGAGGTGAAGAAAGTGTTCTTTAAAAACAACAATAAAGCTATTATTAAAAAGCTGACTAATCGAACCTTAAAGTATAACAAAATTAGAAATATCATGGCAGTTATTGCTATTGTTCTTACTACTACACTTTTCACTACTTTATTTACAATAAGCACCGGAATTATAAATACTATACAGAAACAGACTATGAGGCAATCTGGTGGATCAGCTCATGGTACTTTAAAATATTTAAAAGATGATGAGTTCAATAAATTAAGAAGTCATTCTAGTATAAAACAAATAGAGTATTCAAAGATGGTAGGAACGGCAGAAAACAGAGAATTATTAAAGCATCATACAGAAATACGATTTGCTACAGACGAAGACGCAAAAATAAATTTTAGTTATCCCACAAAGGGTACCATGCCAAGAAAGATAGATGAATTAGCAACAGATACTATGGTTTTAGATTTACTAGGTATACCAAAGGAAATAGGCAAAAGTATAACAATAAATTATAGTATTAATAATAAAAAATTCTCAAGAAAATTTGTATTAGTTGGATATTGGGAGCATGATAAAGTTTCTTTTGCAAGTATGATCTATGTATCTAAGAAATTTACAGATGATATTTTTAAAAACTTTAATACAGATATAAAAAATAAGAATATTGGAACAGGGTTTATATTTGCAGATATAATGTTTAAAAATAGTTTTAATTTAGAAAGAAAGATGCAAAAAGTTATAACTGAAAGTGGCTATAGTGTAGAAAAAAATGATAACAATTATATTGCTTACGGAGTTAACTGGGCTTATATGTCTACAAATTTTAAATTAGATTTAGTTAGTATATTATCAATTGCAGCAATAATTGTACTTATAATTTTCACAGGGTATCTGATTATATATAATATATTTCAAATATCCATATTTAAAGATATTCGCTTTTATGGACTACTAAAAACTATTGGAACAACCTCAAAGCAGATTAAAAAAATAATTAGAAAACAAGCGTTTCTACTATCCACCATTGGAATCCCTATTGGGTTAATAACAGGTTTTATACTGGGAGCAATATTTTTGCCTATAATATTTAAGTCTAATAATAATGAAAAAGCTTATGTATCTTTTACTCCAATGATATTTATTGGTGCTACTCTTTTTTCTTATGTAACAGTGTTTATTAGCAGCATAAAGCCGGCTAAAATTGCTGGAAACGTTTCACCAATAGAAGCTGTAAGATATACAGGGGAAATATCAAACAATAAAAGAACTATTAAGAATTCTAGCAGAGGTGGTAAAATCTATAGAATGGCTTTATCAAACATTACAAGAAATAAAAAGAAGACTTGTATAGTAATTATTTCTATGTCTTTAAGTTTAATCCTTCTAAATTCAGTTTTTACACTAAGTAAAGGATTTGATATGGATAAATATATTAGTAAATTTGTATCTACGGATTTTGTTATAGGACATGCTAATTATTTTAATAAAAATCATTTTAGATCAAGAACTGATGAAGTATCTACTAAAATGATAGATAAAGTTCAGTTACAAAATGGCTTTATGCAGGGAGGAAAAATCTATTACAACTTAGAAAACATTTCTACCATTCAAAGTAATGTAGAAAATTTATTGCAATTATATGGCATGGAAGATTTTCCTCTTTCACAGTTAAACATTGTAGAAGGAAAACTTGATCTTAAGAATTATATAAAAAATATTGAAGGGTTTATTAAGGAATATTCAAGTAAAGTTGAACCTCTTATGAATTATGAATCAAAAAACTTGTTTGTAAGTCATTTTAAGGATATGCAAAACATGGTTTTAACTATAGGTGGAGCATTAAGTTTTATCATTGGAACTATTGGAATTTTAAATTTTATAAATTCAATACTCACTAGTATCATATCAAGGAGAAGAGAATTTGCAATGCTTCAAAGTGTTGGTATGACTGATAAACAACTATATAAACTTGTAATGTATGAAGGCTTTTTTTATGCATTTTTTACAATTGTTATAGTATTAGTTATGGGATCAATATTTTCATGTGTAGTAGTAAAAAAGGCTATGGTAGCATTGTGGTTTTGTAGTTATAAATTTGTTATATTGCCGCTAATAATAGCATCTCCATTATTAATTTTAATTTCTTTAGTAATTCCATAGATACTCCAATAATCAAACTATAGTTGAAAGGCTTCGAGAATTAGAGTAGAAATGTAAATTATAGTATAATGTATTTAAAATGGTGGTGATACAGTGGAAAAAATATTAATTGTTGAAGATGATAAACTTTTAAATAAAGGAGTTAAATTTGCTTTAGAAATAGAAGGATACACTATCGTAGATACATATAATTATGAAGAGGGATATAAAGCGTTTTCAAAAAATAAGGTTGATTTAGTTTTGCTTGATATTAATCTTCCAGATAAGAGTGGAAGCAAGCTATGCATGAAAATACGAAAAAATTCTGAAATTCCTATTATTTTTATTACAGCTAAAGATACAGAAAGTAATATTATTGATGGCTTTAAGCTTGGATGATGTGATGATTATATTTCAAAACCTTTTTCTATTGAAGTGTTAAAGCAACGAATAAAGGCTGTACTTAGACGTACAAATTTAGTAGATAATGAATTATTTGTTTATGAAGATATAACAATAGATTTTAATAAGATGGATGTAAAAAAGAATGGTATAACAATAAAGTTAACAGCTAAGGAATATAGACTTCTTGAATTACTTGTAAAGAATAGTGGACAAGTACTAACGAGGAGAACCATACCTGAAAAACTCTGGGATACTGATGGAAATTTTGTAGATGAGAATGCTTTAAATGTTAACATAAGAAGACTAAGAAAAAAGATAGAAGATGACTCTAAAAATCCAAAATACATTATAACAGTGTTTAGTATAGGATATACTTGGGGAAAAACATCATGAGTTTAAATATTAAAACTAAACTTAAAGTTATATTTGCTATGTTTATTATTACATGCTTAGGCTTTAACTTATATATGTTATTCAAATATAACAATATTACTCTTGCTATAGAAATTGCAGTGTTTTCAGCCATATTAGTATTAATAAAGCTTTTGTATTTATATACAATAAAAAAATACGGACAACAACTTTTATCTCAATTATATGATATGATTTCCGCACTTATAGATATGAGAAATGATGAAGTATTTTCAATTTTAAATGATGATATGCTCTCAAAACTACAATCACAAGTTATAAAATTAACAGGAATATTAAATATGAAAAATAAACGGTTAAAAAAAGAGCGTGATGAAATAAAAACCTTGATTTCTGATATTTCTCATCAGTTGAAGACACCAGTTGTAAATCTTAAAATATATTTTGAACTTCTTCAAGATGATAAACTGTCTCATAGTCAACGACAAGAGTTTATAAATAACATTAAAAGTCAGCTTAATAAATTTAGTTTCTTAATGGACAACATGATTAAGTTATCACGACTTGAAAGTGGGATTATTGTATTGAATTCGCAAATGGAAAGCTTAAATAAAACTTGTTTATCTGCAATAAAACAAGTATATCAAAAAGCATTAAACAAAAATATTGAGATATACTTTAAGGAAAATGAGGATGTATTTATTAAACATGATTCTAATTGGACCACGGAGGCTATTTTTAATATACTTGATAATGCAGTGAAGTATACTCAGCCTTATGGAAAAGTGACAATTACAATAGAAAAATATGAAATATATACTAGAGTTGATATTATAGATAATGGTCCAGGGATACTAGAAGGTGACATAAATAAGATCTTTAAAAGGTTTTATCGTGGTAATAATTCTTTAAATGAAGAAGGGGTTGGAATAGGATTATACCTTGCAAGAAAAATTATAACTAACCAAGATGGCTATATTAAAGTAACTTCACAAAAGGGGAAAGGAAGTAAATTTTCTTTGTTTTTACCTTTGATCTTATCTCAAAATAATGCTCTGCCTTGATAATGATGAGGCAGGGCATTTTTTATTTAATGAAGTTATAAGTGTGAAAAAAGGTGTTTAAAAGGTTATTTAGGATTATATTGTAAAAAATTACAATGTAATTTATAATTAGATGAAAGAGGTAAAATCATCTTAAAGGATTTTACAGCGTTGTGGATTTAGAAAATATAGAGAAGAAGAAACTATTTGGTGGATGTTATAAGCATATTAGGGCATTTAGAATATCTTTTATTAAATCTGGGGTTAGATAAATAGTAATTAGAAATTCAGATGAAAACATTATTTTTTAGTTTTAGTTATATCATATATTTAAAAAATGAAGAACAACAATATAATTAAAAAAACTATAAGAAATATGGAAAGAGGAGGATAAAAATGAATGAAATATTTAAGCAAATACCATTATATAGATTTATAATGTATTGTAATGATACAACTATGGACAAGATAGTATTAGATTGTGGTGCGGGTGGAGATTGTCCACCGCTAAGTTTATTTTCAGAATATGGATACTTAACACATGGAGTAGAATTTAATACTAATCAAGTAGAAAAAGCTAACAAATATGCAGATAGGAAAAGTCAGTATTTGAATATTGAGCAAGGAGATATGAGAAAGTTAAAGTTTGAAAATGAATCATTCAGTTTTGTTTATTCGTATAATTCAGTATTTCATATGACAAAAGCAGATATTTCAAAATCTATAAGTGAAATGAAACGTGTCTTAAAGCCCAAAGGTCTACTTTTCGTAAACTTCCTTACTACAAAAGATTTTCGTTGTGGAACAGGTGTATCTGTTGGTAAAAATCAATATGAGCAAATGGATAATAATATTTCTGTAATACATTCATATTTTGAAGAAAATGAACCAGATATTTATTTCGAGGATATGAAAATATTATACAAAGAAAATAGAATTTTAGAAAGAATATATGAAGGAGAAAAAATCAGACAAGGATTTGTTGATTATATTGTAAAGAAAATATAACGGTAAGAGTTAATATTAATTAGGCTAACTAATGAGTTGGTAGAATATTTTAACTAAGAGTTACATAAAACGAGGGTTTAACATTTTAAGAGATTTTGAATGTTTTTATTTTTTTACATAGAAGTTCTATTTTTAATATCATTCAATATAAAAATTTTAAATTTATGTTAGTGTTTTATATAATTAAATAAGTACACAATTGTAAATAAATGCGAAACAAAAGTTATTATGGTTCTGTTAATTAATTATGAAAATATAGCTTTAAAAATCACAAAATTACTATACGATTTACTTTAAATAATAAAAATTATATAATTAATATTTTGTGGTATAACAAAAAAGCCTATCTATTTATAGATTTTTAAAAATAAATAGACTTAATTAAAAGCGATAGCGTTAGCCGTTAGGCAGCTAATAACCAATTATTTTTAGCTTTAACTGAATAATTGATTCCTGATACTTCAGCTGGTGTTAAACCACGTAGTGAGGAATGATTACGAATAAAATTATAGTGAAATATAAATACCGATATTAACTTATTGGCGCTATCAAAAGAGTTAAAGCCTTTTAAACCTTTATACCAAGACTTAAATGTTTTATTAAAAGATTCAATAATATTGTTTGAAATATCATCTTTAAAAGATTGTACTTTTATGTGTAATGTATCTTGGAATACTGATTTTATTGGAATATTGTAAGATGGTAATCTATCAGTAACTATGGCTCTAGGAGATCCTAATTTCTTAGCATCGTTAAAAAGGCTAAAAGCTTGTTTAGCATCTCTATATGGGGATAGATGATAAGAAATGATTAATCGACTTTCCGAGTCTATAACAAGCCATAGATAATGTTTTTTACCATTTATAAATACAATAGTTTCATCTGTGTGCCATTCATCAGAATCTGATAAGTCAATATTATAAAGTAACTTATCAGACTTTAATTTGAAATAGCTAGCAAATTTTTTAGTCCAATTTGATATAGTTGCGTGGGATACTTTTACATTAAAAATTCTAAGCAAACATTGAGATATATGTCTTGTAGAACTTTCATTAAGAAAATAAAGGTTTAAAGCCATTAAAATAATATGGAGTGGAAAGCGCATACCTTTAAAATCAAGTTTACCTTGTAGATAGGTATTGCTTGATGGGCTTATAGCCGTAGGCTTCGCCACGAAAAAACTATGATTACATTTCTTATAGTTACAACGATAGTTAATATAATTTGAATAATTATGATGAATAAAGGTTCCTTTGTTACAGACAGGACAACAAGGATAATCCTTGAGCTGACGCTCTTTCGGCGTAGCCGATGGTGCAAATTGTCTTTTACACTCTTTGCATTGATATTTTTGATTTCCTTCTTTGTCTTTTCCAAACTTATATAGCTTATGGCTGTAACATCTAGGGCAGGTAATTTTTTTATTAGCTTTGTTCATTGATTCCTCTCTCCTTTCTGGGAGGTAATGTTTTTGTGGTGAATCTATTATATTTCAATAGGTTGAGGGGAATCAATGTTCATATAACTTAACAGAACGTATTTTATTTAAAGGAGGCAACAAAATGATAATACAAACTGAACGATTAGAGCTTATCCCGCTAACGCCGAATCAATTAAGACTATGGATTGAAGATATTTCTAAACTTGAAAAAGAATTAGACTGTTCTTATAAGGCAGAACCAATGAAAGGATTTTTCCTTGAAATAGTAAAGAATCAGTATGAAATAACACAAAAAGATCCTAATAATTATTTATGGCATAGCTTTTTTTTCTTAGTTCGAAAGGAAGATAGAGTTGTAGTAGGTTCAGCGGATTTTAAAGATGTTCCTAATAAAAATGGTGAAGTTGAGATTGGGTATGGTTTAGGTAAAGAGTTTCAGCACAATGGCTATATGACAGAAGCTGTACAAGTAATGTGTGAGTTTACATTAAAGCAAAATGGTGTTAGAAATGTTATTGCAGAGACTGATTTAGATGGTTTTGCGTCTCAAAGGATTCTAGAGAGATGCGGATTCAAAAAATATAAACAAGAAGAAACTATTTGGTGGATGTTATAAGCATATTAGAGCATTTAGAATATATTTTATTAAATATGGGGTTAGACAAATAGTAAGTTTAAAAATGAGGTGTTAGATTGGCAGAATATGAAAATAGACAAGAATTAATTTTAGAAAAATCAAAAATTCCTTATCAGTTGAAACAATGCTAATTATTCCAGATGGTGAAGTGATTTTTGAAATAATTTAAAGTTACTTACGTATAATTAGAGAAAGTATAGATGCGGATAAGATTTCTAATTGGTATTTAAATCAAGCTAGGAATGATATTATAAAAATAATTTCAGTAAAATAAATAGTAATTTAGTGGGTTTCTTAATGTTATTTTAGTGAATCTGAATAGGCAGTATTAAAAAAAACAGTTGAGGCGGAAGACATGTTTCTGCTTCAACTGTTTGATATAATAATCATGTTTTCGAATGTGTGAGAGGTTCCTTATGAAAACACTTTATCTCTGGTAAAACAACGGCAACTAATAGTGCAAGTGCACCGAAAATCATTCTCCAATTAAGAGAGTCGATACCTACAATAATAGAAAGAGAAGCTCCGAATAAGGATTCTAATGACATAATAACAGCCCCCCGAGACGATTCAACTCTACGCAAAGCCCATGCTTGTAAAAAGAAACAAATGCAAGTGCATACTACGCCTAAATATAGAATCGGTAACCAACCAGCTTTGTTTGTAAAAGCCTGTAAATCATGTTCTGTTGTGAAGTACAGTATCATTGCAATTATGGTAGCTACAGAGAATTCGGTAAATACCAAAGTGGTATACTCCACTCGTTTTGACATTTCTCCGACAACAACTATTTGTCCAGCAAACATAATTGCTGACAGTAAAGAAAAAGAATCACCAAGGTGAAGCGAAAAACCGGAAGAAAAATCAATGGATATAGTATCTATACCAATAAGGCTAATAAAGCATGAAATAAAGTTTATTGGTGCTGGGGGAATCTTTATCAACAACCAGCATATAAAAGGAACTAATACAACGTTTGCCGATGTAATAATAGCATTATTTGACGGGGTTGAATATTGAAGCCCCAACATTTGCAGATAAAATGCCATTAAAAAAATGATTCCTAATATAATTCCTGGTACAATGTTCTTTAAATGAAAATTTTCTTTTATACGCTTATGGTATATTGCCCCCATAAAAAAAGTACCAATGAAAAATCGGCTCATAAGAATAAAAAGTGGAGATAGCCCTACATTAAGTGAAATATCGGCAATAACAAAGCTTGACCCCCATATTACAGTGATGAATAATAAAACTATTTCAGAAAATCTTTCTTTTTTAAATTTCATTAGAGTATCCTTTCCTTGTGTAAATATCAATTTTATTTCCGAAGTTCAATGGAAATTTTGCTATAGTATGTATCCTATCAACATCGAATTTGATTATAAAACGTATGCATTAATGCGAACTTACAGAAATTATAATAGCATTTTTTGATATATTAATGTACGATGAATATATCAAAAAATATCATATTCTTAACAAGAAAAGGAGTTATTATGGAGCAAAACATATTTCAAGACATCTATTATTATAAAGATACAGCTTTTCCATTTCAGATGACACGTGTTACGAAAGAGATTGTTGAAGTAAATCGTCAGGAGTACTATGATTATCATTGGCATGAAGAACCACAATTTACCTTTGTCCTCAAAGATAAGGTGAAATTTCAGGTGAATGGTGTTGAATATGAATTACAAAAAGGCGAAGGTTTTTTCATAAATTGCGGATGCTTGCATTGTACTCCAACAATAAATAACGGTGAATATGTGAGTTTTAATTTTCATACAAAATTTCTATCATTTTTTGCTGGGAGCAGAATGGAACAAAATTATGTTCTCCCTTTCATAAATAATACAGAGTTTCAAGTTAAGATTTTTTCACCGACAATAGAGTGGGAACAGAAAATACTTAACATGATGGGTGAACTTGAATTTATAATATGTGATGAAAATATGTTCGCTCCAGAGTACCTTATTTCTATAAAAATTGTGGAAATATGGTATTTATTTATAAAACATTTATCTAAAGAAACAATGAAGCAACCGCAACAATATAATATTAAGCAACAACGTATACATGATATGCTAAGTTATATTCATCGACATTATTCGGATAATTTAGCTACTAAAGATATTGCAGATGCAGCGAATATAAGCGTGGGGGAATGTTGTCGTTGCTTCAAAACGGTACTTCTTACCAACCCGCAAAAATATTTAAACAAGTACCGTGTAAACAAAGCAATAGAGCTATTGAATAGCTCATGCTATTCTATAACTGAAATTGCTCAGATGGTAGGATTTAATTATACAAGTCATTTTATTGGACACTTCAAGAAGAATACGAATTCAACCCCGAATGCTTATCGGAGAAAAAAGTAATTTTAAAAAATTTTGTAGTATGACGAATTGCAATTTTAAACTGAAGTATTAAAAATAGTAATTTGTTCAGTGTTTTATTTGTAAACGTGGGGTATAGTAATGAAGCTTATTGAATTAACAGAAGTATATATATTATTATTAATGCTTGATAATAAGTTGAGAGGCAAATAATATATAATCAATTGGAAATGAGTACCATATAATTGTAGTAGGGAGTCTTCTTGAAGTGGCTGTAAATAGAGAGCAATATTCATTTCCAGTTGGAAAAGTTGATTTAAAGACTTTGTACCCACTTGATTTTGAAGAATTTTTAATGGCTATTAATGAAGAAAAGTTAATAGAACTTATAAAAGAATCTTTTGAGAAGGATATAGAGTTATCAATTCACAATAAGGCTATGGATTTATATAAAATTTACCTAGTAGTTGGAGGAATGCCAGCTGCAGTAAAAGAGTATATTGATAAGAAAGATTTTGATTTTGTTCTTGCAACGTAAAAAAGTATAAACGATTCGTATGTGGCAGATATGGCAAAGTATGCAACACCTGTAGAATGGTTAAGATCATCAGGAGTTATTTTAAAATGTACTAAAAGAAAGCTATAAATAAATGTATGATTTTAGTTAAAAGCATACATTTATTTTTTATATGCAATTTAGGTAAAAAATGATATAATTATATAAAAATTTGCATTACAGAGGATATTTCCTGATTGCAAAAATTATGGATTGTTGTAAGTGTTTTATACTAAATTTTAAATTTAAAGTTGGATAATATAAATAGGAATTTAAAAATGGGGTGTTAAATTGGCAGAATATCAAAATAGGCAAGAATTGATTTTAGAAATTTCAAAGCGTGCAAAATTATTTATAGAAGAATTTAATGATATTAATGAAAAAGATAAAGACAGGTTAATTGATGGAGTTGACAGAACACCTACCCAAATGATTGCTTATCAGTTGGGGTGGATGAATCTTATTCTTGATTGGGAGAATCAAGAACAACAAGGAACTATTGTTATCACACCAACTCTAGATTATAAATGGAATAATCTTGGTGGACTATATGATAGTTTTTATAAACAATACGAGGAATATACCCTTAAAGAGTTATGTACTATGTTTATAAAGGCAGAAGAGCAAATAATTGAATTGATTAATAAGTATACAGATATTGAGCTATTTCAGCAAGGAGGAAGAAAGTGGTCGTCATCAACTCCTTCTAATTGGCCAATATGGAAATGGATACACATAAATACGGTTGCACCTTTCAAGTCTTTTAGGACAAAGATACGAAAGTGGAAAAAATTATAACAAGGTAGAGTGTAATTATTAGGTTAGTTTAAAAAAGTAAATCTAGCTATGAATGGGACTCAAATTTTTATATACTTAACTAATGCCATTACAGGAAAAGGTTTATCAGTATGGAGAAGTCATCTTACAAGCAGAGCTGATAAAAATGAAAGATTCCTTATCAGTTCAAGCACTGCCCATGAAAATCAGCATTGTCCAACTATGCTAATTGCTTCAGATGGTGAAGTGATTTCTGAAATAGTTTCAAGTGACTTACCTATAATTAGAGAAATTATAGATACGGATAAGATTTCTAATTGGTATTTAAATCAAGCTAGGAATGATGTTCTAAAAATAATTTCAGTAAAATAAATAGTAATTTATAGTTAAGTTAATTCGCAATTGTAAAATTATGTGAAGAACATAGGTATATACTCAAATATAAATGTATTTTAGGAGAATAATAAAAAAAATAGAAAATAAAAGTAAAACATCAAAGAATAAAAAAATTAACAAATGTTCAAATAAAACGTTTAGAAGAATTTAATAGAATTTGTGAAGGGCTGCTGGAACAAGGATATAAAGAAAAGCATTTAAGTGTGAGTACTTTTAAAGCAAATGTTATGGTGTTGATAACTACAGTACCGGTTGCTATGATTTGTTATTTATTATTTTTTGCAATTTATGGGGGAAATTATAAGTATACGAAATTAGATATAGTATTTTGGTTCATTGTATTTGTAGGAATTGTGGTACATGAATCAATTCATGGAATTACGTGGGCAGTTTTTTGTAAAAAGAAGTGGAGGGCTATAGGTTTTGGGGTAGATTGGTCGACACTTACACCATATTGTAGCAGGAGGTGGAGACATATATATTTTATGGATGATTCGTAAGGCAAAGAATGCAATAATAGTTGATCATCCGTAATTAGTAGGATGTGTTGCGCTTGAAAAATAGTAATTTGAGGAGGAGAAGGATGGTAGGAGTAGAAAATAAATTTAAAGTTCTTTCAAAGATTGCAAAAGAATTAAATGATAATAATATTACATGGGCAATAGGGGCATCTCTTTTATTATATATAAAGGGAATTTCAAGTGAATTTAATGATATAGATATTATGGTTGCAGAAAGTGATGTAGAAGTATTAAAGAATATATTATTGTCTTTAGGAGAACTTCAGGCTAGAAATACTAATGCTCAATACAAAACTAAACAATTTCTTGAATTTAAAGTTCAGGATGTGGATATTGACGTAATGGCAGGTTTTGTCATAGTGAATAATGGGAGAAATTTTTATTTTCCACTTGATAAAGATGATATTATGGACTATACAGAGATTAATGGTGTAAAAATCCCACTTCAATCAGTAAAGGAATGGCGTAATTATTATGAACTAATGGGGAGAACTGAAAAAGTAAAAATGATTGATGACAAATTTGTTAAGTAGTATAAAATTAGTTTATATATATTTATAAAGAAGGTGAGAGTATGAAAAGATTTTTAAGTATGCACCCAAAGAATGTATTATCCTCTGTATAAACATAAAATTAATATTGTACAGAGGAGTGTATATTGAATGGATAGATTAAATAAACCAGTTATTACGAAAGAAACGATCAAAGCAATGGAGGATATGTCATTTTTTATTTATGCTAAGATTTTTGATGATTTGTTAATTGTTGCACAAAAACAAACCAATTGTTTTGTTTTAAAGACAAGTGAGGGATTGATAGTAATAGACGCTATTTGGCCATCAGAAAAAGCTTTTGAGGCAATAATAGATGCAATTAAAGATGTAGGTTGGAATCATGATACAATAAAAAAACTGGTTTTGACACATGGACATGTTGATCATACAGGATGTGGGAGATGGTTTGTTGAAAAGTATCATGTTGATACATATCTTTCTAAATTAGATGATATTTTTTGGAGAAATCATCCAACAAAACCTGATAGACCGGAAACGTGGAAAGATTATAAAATTGATATTTATGTTGATGATGGTGATACAATAACATTAGGTGATAAAACAATATATGTTTATGGAACACCTGGACATACTCCTGGAGGATTAAGTTACATATTTCCTGTAAAAGAAGATGGAAAGCTACATATGGCAGCATTATGGGGAGGTACAACACCACCATGGACAAAAAATGAAGTGAAACAATATCTCAAGTCATTGGATTATTTTATTGCACAAGCAATGTGTAAAAAAGTAGATGTTGCTTTAAGTAATCATACAGCTATTGATAATGGCTTGGAACGTATTATGTATTCAAAAACAAGAATGAGTTATATGCCTAATATTTATATTATTGGGCAGGATGGATTTCGAAGATATTGTCAGGTATTTAGTACGTTGAGTTATGATATGCTGGAAAATAATAGTTTATCAAAATAAGGAATTTATCTATAACAAAGAACATCTATCAATAAATGGTAGGTGTTTTTGTTTTGATAAAATTAAATGAGGAGATCGCAAAAGCTGTTGAATTGATGATTGAAATTTTAAATTTATTGTAATATTTGATACAATCATACAAGAATATTATGGTAAAATAATATGTACTAATATTTAAAAAAATAAAATTTTTAATGACAAATTTATGGAGGATCTATAATGAATAAAACCGTAAAAGTTATAATTGATAGACCACTCGGTTCATACCATCCTAAATATAAGGAGATGTATTATCCTGTTAAAGAAAATCAAGTTCATTTTCAAGAACAATATTTTCATAGTTTAATAGAAATGCTAATTTAAAAGGGCATAGATAACTCGTTAAGAGTAATGAATATTCATGTAACTTAACAGGAGGTTTTTAGGTGAGAGGAGTGAACTAATATGAGAAATATTCGAGGTAACAACTCAGTACAGTTGATATAAACTGTTAGCAGATTGTGCTGAGGTAAAAGAAAATGTTAGCAGTCTCGACTGTACTGATCCTTGTATAAAATATAAAATAGAAGGAGTACAGCGATGAAATATATGAAAGAAATATTATTAAAAAATAAAATATTAGTGATAATTTATATTATTATAGGAATAGTAAGTGCTTTTTTAACAAATTACAAAATTGGCTACTTACAAAAGGTTATTAATGGGTTAACAGATAATAACTTAAAATTAGGTAATATCATAATATATGGAGTAATACTGGTTTCATATTACATGGTTAACTATATTGATGAATATCCAGGAAAGAAATTGCAAAATGGAATTTTTCTAGATTTTAAACTATTATCTTTAAAAAAGATAAGTAAAATAGATTACTTAGAATATCAATCACTGGGCACTGGAAAATTGACACAAAGAATTGAAAATGGTTCAGAAGCAGGGAAAAGCATTATTTATGATTTTGGGTTATGTGTTTTAAGGCAGCTGATTCCTAATATTTCTTTTAGTGTTTTATTTATATGGAAAATCAATAAGAACATAACACATGCAATATTAATTGGTTATATAGTAATCTTTATTATTACAAATGTACTATTAAAGATTTTATATAAGCTAAAAGAAAAAATTCTATGTAATGAAGAAAAGATGAATCATTTTTTAGTTAGAGGTTTTATGGAAATGGTAGTTTTTCGGTTGGAAAATAGATTTCCTAGTGAAATAAAAAAAGTATCCAAAGCTCAAAGAGAAATTGTGAATTCAAAGGTGAAAATGAACATAATTCATGAGGCATTTTTTACTATATTTGCATTGCTTGTAGCATTTTTAGATGTTGGAGTTCTGTTATATGCATGGAATAGCAAGACAATTTCTGTTGGTGGAGCCGTTGCTTTAATTTCTTTGATAGATAATGCATATACACCAATTGCAATATTCAATGTTTTATTTGTTCAATATAAATTAGATAAATCTACATTTAAAAGATTTCAAGAGTTTTTGGAAATGAAAGATGATTTCCAATTGAATGAAGGCAATCTAATGATGGATTGTAGTGGTGATATTGAAATAAAGAAGCTTTCTTTTGCATATAAAAATAGAACAATATTTAAAGAATTTGATTTAACAATTACTTATGGTGAAAAGGTTGCATTTGTTGGTAGTAGTGGTTCTGGCAAAACAACATTAATAAAGCTTATTTTAGGATTATTAAAATATGATAATGGCAGTATTAAAATAAATGGACAGGAAGTAAGCGAACTTTGTTTAAATAGTTTATATGAAAATATATCTTATATATCACAAGATTCACCTGTGTTTGATGGAACTATACGAGAAAATATTGTTTTTGATGAAAAAATTAGTGATAGTAATTTAAACGAAGCTTTAAAAAAAGTACAATTATTTGAAATAACAAATAATATGAAAGATGGTATTGAAACAATGATTGGTGAGAGGGGGACTATCCTATCTGGTGGTGAAAAGCAACGACTTGCACTAACTAGACTATGGTTTCATGAAAATAACATTGTAATATTAGATGAAGCTACTTCAGCTATGGATAATATTACCCAGGAATTGGTAACGGATGAAGTTATTAATTTATTAAAAGATAAGACTGTTTTAGCTATTTCACATAGGCTTAATTCCATTAAAGAATTTGATAGAATTATTGTTTTTAACCAAGGAAAAATAGTTGGACAAGGAACATTTGCTGAATTAATGAAAAGTAATTCGTATTTTATTAATCTTTATAATGGTTCTGTATTAAATTGCGACATTGAGGACACTGGAGGAATAGATTAATGTTATTTAGAGGATATAAAACAAAAATTAAAATTAAATCATCTACAAGTTAAAGATAATAACTATGAAGATATATTCAATTTATATAAAGGGAATAAGGAGTATGCAAAGTTATCTAATAATTATCCTATTACTATGGAAAATGTAAAAAATGATGTTGAAAATGGACCTCCTTTTATAGATATTACTCGTAAGAATTTTATAAGTATATACAATATTTATAATGAGTTAATAGCAGTATTAGATATTATAGACGGATATAGTTTTCAAGATAAAAATAATAAAAATGCAATTTGGATTGGATTATTAGAAATAGATATAAATAAGCATAATGCAGGACTAGGAAATATAATTGTTAATACTTTATTTGATGTCTGTAAAAAGAATAGCAAAACAATACTTCAATTAGGTGTAATAAAAGAAAATATTAAGGCTTTAGATTTTTGGAAGAAGGTTGGCTTTAAAGTTTTTACAGAAAAAAATAATGGTGAGTTTGATTTGCTTTTAATGGAGAAATCCATTTATTAATGAAGCGTAAAAAAGTACAACTATAATTTTGGAAGTTATGAGGGAGTTTTAAATGAAAACTGAACATGTAATAGTAGAAGAATATAATTCAGAATGGAAAAATGAATTTCAACGTATAAAAAATGAATTGTTAACCGTGTTAGCTGGAAAAGTAAATTCAATTGAGCATGTAGGAAGCACATCTGTTGAGGGATTAATGGCAAAACCAATTATTGATATAGATGTTGTAATTGATGAAAATTTTGAAGAAGTGAAAGAAGGATTGAAATCCATTGGATATATACACGAAGGAGATTTAGGCATAGTTGGTAGGGAAGCATTTTGTTATATAAATAAGCCACATTTAATGGTACACCATTTGTATGTATGCAATAAAGACAATGAAGAATTGCACAGACATATAACATTTAGAGATTATTTAAGACAACATAAAGAAGACAGGGATAGATATGGTTCAATAAAAAAAGAGATGGCTTTGAAGTATCCAGAAGATATAGATTCGTATATTGAAGGAAAGCAATCTGTAATTTTAGACATTTATAGGAAATGTGGTTTATAAATAAGTTACAATTTATCTTAGGAGGTAAAATCATGCTTATAAGATCAGCTGAAATTTCGGACGAAGAAAAAATATCGGAGCAATAGCACAATTTAGAGTAGAATTAAAAGAGCTTAAAAACATTAAATCAACCTTAAATATAGAGCAAGCTAAGGAAGAATTTAGAGAATATATGGATTGTAAATTTCCTATTTTTATTGCTGAAGACAGTACAGGAAACTTTTTAGGATACTTAGTTTGTAGAATTGATGGAAACTTAGTATGGGTGGAATCTTTATTTGTATCTCATAATGCAAGAAGAAATGGAATAGCATCAAAATTATATAAAGATGCAGAAAAAGTTGCAAATGACTTAGGTAGCGATACAGTTTTTAACTGGGTACATCCTAATAATGATAAAATAATAGCATTTTTATCCAAAATGGGGTATGATGTTTTAAATCTTATTGAAATAAGAAAACCTTGGAAAAATGAAGTGTTAACTAAAAAAATATGTGTAGGAAATCATGAATATAATTACTAATCATAGGGGAATAAAGTTATGAAAGTAAATAGTAATGAGGCAATTACAGTTGATTATAAAGAAATTGAAGAATCAAGTATTGAAATTAAGGGGATAGAAGAAAAATATTTAGTAGATAAGAGTCTTATAACTAATTCTGAAAAAGGAAATCTTTTAAATGAATTAAAGAAATGTTTAAGTGAATGTGAAAAGTTCTATTTTAGTGTTGCATTTATTAACTTTAGTGGACTTCAATTATTATTAGATAGTTTTAAGGAATTAGAGGAAAAAGGGGTAAATGGTAAAATAATAACTTCCACTTATCTTAATTTTACTGAACCTAAAGCGCTAAAAAGAATAAAGGATTTTAATAATATAGATTTAAAGATTTTTGTAGCAAGTAATGAAAAGGGATTTCATACTAAGGCATATATATTTGAAAATCAAGATGAGTATAAGATAATTATAGGATCGTCTAATATAACTCAAAGAGCATTAAAGAGTAATGTTGAGTGGAATGTTAAGGTAATATCCAAAAAAGAAGACAAGTTCTCTTGTAATGTTATTAAAGAATATTTAGAGTTATGGGAAAGTACTTCCTTTGTAGATGATGAATTTTTAAATAGCTATAATAACTTTATACAAGAAATTAGAAAGATAGAAAAGAAAACTTTAGAGTTTAAAAACTATGAAATAATAAAACCTAACTATATGCAAAATAGGGCAATTAGTAATCTAAATAGACTTAGACTTCAAGGAGAAGATAAAGCACTTGTAGTTGCAGCTACAGGTACTGGAAAGACATATATGTCTGCCTTTGATGTAATTAATTATAATCCTAAAAGGATGTTATTTTTAGTACATAGAGAAGATATTTTAAAAGGTGCAGAAGCTACTTTCAGAAGACTTGTTAAAAATAAGAATAAGACCACAGGTTTTCTAACTGGAACGAGAAAAGATATAAGCTCAGATTATCTGTTTTCTACCATTCAGTCTATGAATAATAATTTAGATAGTTTTAAAGCAGATGAATTTGAATATGTTATTATAGATGAGGCTCATCATGCGTCTAGTCCTTCATACAAAAATGTTATGAATTATTTCAAGCCTAAATTTCTTTTAGGAATGACTGCTACACCAGAAAGATGTGACAATGAAAGTATATTTGAAATTTTTGATGAAAATTTAGCTTTAGAAATACGACTTAGTGAAGCACTTGAAAATGAGCTAATAGTTCCATTTCATTACTTTGGTATTACAGATATTGAATGTATTAATCTTGAAGATATAGATATTAATGATGTAAGTGAGTTAACTAAAAGGTTAAAGGTTAATGAAAGAGTAGACTTTATAATAGATAAAATGAATTTCTACGGTTATGAAGGGGAAAAGTGCAAGTGTATAGGTTTCTGTGTAAGTATTGAACATGCTAGATACATGGCGGAAGAGTTCAATAAAAGAGGAATAAAAAGTGTACATTTAACAGGAGAAAATTCCCCAGAGGAAAGAGAAACATATATAAAGGCTCTAGAATCAGAAGGAGATGATTTAGAAGTCATATTTACTGTTGATATTTTTAATGAAGGTGTAGACATACCATCTATTAATTTAGTTTTAATGTTAAGACCTACAAATTCACCTATTGTTTTCATTCAGCAACTAGGAAGAGGACTTAGAAAACATAGTGATAAAACTTTTTTAACGGTACTAGACTTTATAGGAAATCATAATAAAGCTTTTTTGATAGCATTAGCCTTAAATGGTGGTAGATACTATGATAAAGATAGCTTGAAAGTATCTGTAGCTAAGCAATTTGAGAATATACCGGGATGTACAAACATTCAAATGGATAGGATAGCTCAGGAAAGAATTTTAGAACAATTAAACAATGAAAACTTTAATTCTATGAAATATTTAAAAGAAGAATATTTAGAATTTAAAAAGTTAAATGGGGGAAAAGTACCATACTTATTATTAGATTATATTAAATATGATGGGGCTCCAGAACCTTTAAGATTTGTAAGTAAAGATAAAACATATATAGGATTTGTATCACGAATAGAGAAAGATAAAGAATTGCAAAAACTATTGCAAAATAAGGCTTTTTATAAGATACTAAGACAATTTTCAAGTAAGTTGCCTTTAAAAAGGGTATATGAATTCAGTATTATAAAGTATTTAATGTGCAATGAGAGTATAAATTTAAATGAAGCTAAAAGAGAGATATTAAAGCACATAAATCGTGTAGATGATAAAAGTATAGTACATGCTTTAAATGTGTTAAATCAAGAATATGATGATTCAGGACAGTTGAAAAATAATATAAGGTGCTTTAGTTTAGCTAATGGAATTTTAACTATTACAGAAGAGTTTAAGAATATAATGAATGATAAAAAATATAGAGTTTATATAGAAGATGTTATAAATTATGGTATTATAAGATATGAAAAAGAATTTGGAGAAAAATACTATGGAGTACCATTTTTAAAGCTATATGAGCAGTATCAAATGGTGGATATTGCACTTTTATCTAATTATACTAAGATACACAGTTCATTTAGGGGAAGTGGGCTTTTAGCAAATGGTAAGGACTACTTTTTATTTATAGATCTTCATAAAGGAGAAGATATAAAAGAAAGTATAAATTACAATGATAAGTTCATAAACAGATATACATTTCAATGGCAAAGTCCTAATAATACTTCTCAAGAATCAGAAAGAGGAAAAAATATTATATACAATAAAGAAAGAGGAGTTAATCTACATCTATTTATAAGAAAGTATAAGAGTATAGACAGAATAGTACAACCTTATATTTATATTGGAAAAGGGGATGTAGAAAAATTTCATGGGGAAAAACCAATAACTACAATATTAAAATTAGAAAATAAAGTTCCACATGGAATATATACAGAGTTTATAGAAAAAGTATAGCAACAAAATGCTATACTTTTTCTATACTCAATTGTTCCATGGCAGGAATATCTGCTGGAGCCCATTTAAGTGAAGATAAGTTTTCTCTATGTAACCAAATTAATTTAGAATGTTCATCAGCTGTAGGTATACCTTCAATTAATTTACACTTAACAGTAATTAAATTTACTATAAAATTATCATATTCATGTGTATTATCATTGAACTGTTCTATAAATTCAACAGAGCAATCTAATTCTTCTCTTATTTCTCTTTCAATGGCATCTTTTATTGTTTCACCTTTTTCTATTTTGCCACCAGGAAATTCCCAGCTATTTGGAATACTCATTTTAGGTGAGCGAAGAGCACATAGAATTTCTTTATTGTCATTTTCAATAATAGCCCCCACAACTTTTACTAATTTTTTCATTGTATCCTCCTAATGTAAATTATATTTATTATGTCAATACAATTATAGCATAATATATAAATTAATTTAGTATAAATACTTAAAAGTATAAGTTAAATGAAATAATATGCAATAAAAATTATATATACTAAATAAAAAATCTCACGCAAAAGCGTGAGGTTTTTTACTTAAATTCATTGTTTTTTATAGAATGTTTTTTGGAGTTGCGATTATGATTCTGAGCTTCAGCTGTAATAGGGATTTGATAATTACATTTTTCTTGTCTTGCTTTTTTATTATCTGGTTGACTATCTTTTGGCATACTATCACTTCCTAAATTTTAATCATAAAATGTAGGTTTAACTTTTTTATTTCCTGTTTTAGCCTTACCTTGAATTTCTGGTACAGGAGGGACTTCATTTTTAGGAAAATGGGTTTTACTGTTACTTTCTGTACCATGTGGTTCTTTGGGATTTGGACGACGCATTCCTGCTTTAGCCATATAATCTACCTCGCTTATTTTATTGTTCAAGTTTAGTATGTATAAATTTAATATTTTTATACTAATAGAAATTCATTTTACAAAACGTTTAATCCATTTCCACTTTTTATCAAAAGGTGCATAACGCAAGTTAATATCAAATTTAGTAGACTTATTTAAAAAGGATGTTTTTTTAGAAAAAATATCAAAACTATATTTACCATGATAATTTCCAAGACCGGATGTACCTATACCGCCAAATGGGAGATTTTCATTTGCCAAATGCATTATGGTGTCATTTGCTACGAATCCACCAAAAGATAGTTCTTTAGCACATTTCCATTTTAAATTTTTATTTTCTGTAAACACATAAAATGCTAGTGGATCTGGATTCTTTTTTATGATTTTAAATGCTTCCTCATAAGAGTTAAATTTTATAATAGGTAAAATTGGACCAAATATTTCTTCTTGCATAATAGAATTATCTGTAGAAACATTTTTAATTATAGTAGGTTCAATTTTTAAGGTGTTTTTATCAGATCTACCTCCTATAACGTCTTCTACATTTTGAATATCTATTAGATTTTTTAATCTCTCAAAATGTTTTTTTGATATTATTTTGCAGTATTCCTTATTTAAAGTAGCGTTAGTTCCATACATATTTTTAATTTCTTTTATATAAGCAGTTATAAATGATTCATATATATCCTCATGTAACAAAAGATAGTCGGGTGCAACACAAGTTTGACCACTATTTAATAGTTTACCCCATGCTATCCTTCGTGCAGATATTTCAATATTTGCATCATTAAATACAATTGTAGGACTTTTACCACCTAATTCTAAAATAGTAGGAGTTAGGGTAGATGCAGCTTTTTCATATACTATTTTTCCAACAGAAGTACTTCCAGTGAAGAAAATAAAATCAAATTTTTCTTTAAGTATTTGTTGGTTTACTTCAATATCTCCTGATATTATGCTTATATAGTCTTCTGAAAAAGTGTTTCTTATAATTTCTTTTAAAATTTTAGAAGTTTCTATAGAATATTCAGATGGTTTTAAAAGAGCACAATTTCCACCAGATATAGCTCCAATCAAAGGCATAATTGATAGCTGAAATGGGTAATTCCAAGGAGACATAATAAGTACAACACCATAAGGAATATTTAAAACATAAGATTTACCTAAAAAATTAAGCATAGAAGTTTTAACTTTTTTTGGTTTGGACCAAGATTTAAGCTTTTTTATATGTAAATCGATTTCTTTATAAATTATTGATATTTCAGACATATAACTTTCTGATTTGCTTTTTCCAAGATCTAAATATAGTGCATTATAAATGTCTTTTTCTCTATTATGTATTTCAGTTTTTAACTTTTTTAATGATTGAATTCTAAAGTCTATATTTTTAGTTTTATTTGTACTGAAAAAATTACGTTGATTTAATACTATATTTTTAATATTCAAATAAAAGCACCTCTTTAAAAGATTAAGTAATGTTTCATTAATATTATACAACTTAATTAGTGAATTATATGAGTAACCGTTGATTTTTTATATAATTAGAAATATAATTATATAAATGATAATGATTTTTTATTGATAAAATGTTTTTAATATTGTGAGGGATGATTATGGGATGCAAGAATATAGTTGATATATATTATAAGTATATTGAAGAGGAGTATTGTTATAAAACTTGTGATGAATTGCTTGGTAAAAGGTATCTAATAGGGGATAAAGCAAAATTAGGTGATTTTTCAAGAATGAAAATAGAAGATGGTCTTGAAATATCAAGAGTTAACATTAATAACAAAATGAATATGGACTTTTATAATAAGGGATTTGAAGATAATATTTTAGAGATTGGATATTGCTATAGTGGTAGTATGAAAGTACACTCTTTGCCTAGCAATAAGGAATATGATATAAATGCAGGTGATATTTTTGTATATAAGACTTTGAACAATGTAGATTATTTTAAATTTAAATATCAAGTATATAATTGTATATCCGTTCATATTAATTTTAATTCTATAAAAAATGCAATAAATCCAATATGGGAAGATAAAATGATAGATGAGTGGGAATTGAAGTTAGATAGAATATTTAAAAAAGAGGTTTTGA
Organism: Clostridium massiliodielmoense; assembly: GCF_900176615.1. Lineage (GTDB taxonomy): Bacteria > Bacillota > Clostridia > Clostridiales > Clostridiaceae > Clostridium_H > Clostridium_H massiliodielmoense. Next base: position 606,321 of record NZ_FXLO01000009.1, on the reverse strand, counting down.
TAGTTGAAAAGGTTCCTTATGAAATAAAAAAGATAGCAGATGAAATGCAAAATATTTCTATAAATACTATGATGGATTATATAAAATTAAAACTTAATTGTATAAGATTTTTAGCAGAATTTCTTGAAATTACAGATAGAAATAAAGAAACAAAGGGAATAAGTAATTATGAAGACGATATTGTAATAGGAGCAAAGAAAGTAATAGATGAGAATCTTCAAGACACACCATTTGTTAAGGAGATAGCAATTGAGTTAGAAACTAGTTTATACAAGTTACAACAAGCATTTAAGCATATTACAGGAGATACTGTTTATGAATATATAAAAAGAATTAAAATGGAGAAAGCGAAAAAGTTGTTAAGAGATACAGAAATGTCAATAATGGAGATTACAAATGAAGTAGGATATGAGAATCCAAGTAAGTTTGCAGCATTATTTAAAAACTATAATAATATAACTCCATTAAAATATAGGAAGCTAAGAAAATCATAAAAGTATAGGATAATTAAGTATATAGAAACCCGTTGATAAACATGAGTTATCAACGGGTTTTTAGTTTTTGGATTATTTTTTGTTTCTTTTGGAGTAGAAATTGATAATGATTTTCAATTACAATAAAGATGATTAAAGGAAGGTGATTTTATGGAATTAATTAAAAAATATGTAGGAAAAAATAAAGGAGCGTATATTTCTTCTGTAATGCTTGCTATACTTGGAATAATTATGAGCCTTATTTCCTATATTATTTTAGCAGAAATAATTGTTCAGCTAATAAAAAGGAATACTGATATTAATTTTTATAGTCATAAAGTGCTATATATTCTTGTTTTATTATGTTTGAAAGAAATTTTCGCCGGCATTTCTACGACTATTTCTCATACTACGACTTTTAAGGCATTGAAAGAAATACGAAAAGAGATTTCAAAAAAACTTTTTTCCATGCCTCTCGGAGATATTATGAATATGCAATCTGGAAGACTAAAGGACATCATAGTAGATCAAGTTGATCATATGGAAACTACTCTTGCTCATATTATTCCTGAGATGACAGCAAATATTATAGGACCTATTTTACTACTTGTGTATATGTTTATATTAGATTGGAGACTTGCCATTCTATCTTTGTTACCTATTGTTATAGGTATTGTATCTATGAAATCAGTCATGAATACAAGGTATCAAGAAAGGTATGCTCAATCTGTAAAAATTGGTCAGAGCATGAATAATGCAATTGTAGAATACATTAACGGTATTGAAGTAATAAAAACTTTCAATCAAAGCAAGAATTCTTATAAAAAATATAGTGATGCCGTGTATGAAAATGCATCCTTTTATTATAACTGGATGAAAGAAAGCATGATGAAAGTTTCCGTTTTTCGAATTATTTCCCCTATGGGGCTTTTAACTATTCTTCCCTTTGGAGTTTATTTTTATATGAAAGGTACATTGGATATAATTACGTTTATTACTATTGTAGTATTATCTTTCGGAACAGTTGAAAATATATTAAAGGCAACGAATTATGTTGATGATCTGTCAAGAATAGGAACAATAACAAGAGAAATTAATGCTATTTTAAACTCTAAGGAATTAAATCGTAAAAAAAGCAGTGATAAAATTAAAAATTATAATATTAAGTTTACAAATGTAGATTTTTCATATGAAAAAGATAAAAAGGTACTTAATAATGTTAACCTTACAATGAATGAAAAAGAAGTAACAGCATTAGTAGGTCCTTCTGGAGGAGGAAAATCCACTATTGCAAAATTAATTGCAGGATTTTGGGATATAAGTAACGGAGAATTAACTATAGGCGATGTTAACATTAAGAATATTCCTCTCCAAACATTATCTGAAATAATATCTTATGTGTCACAAGATAATTTCCTTTTTGATATTTCTATAAGGGACAATATTAGAGTTGGAAATCCAAATGCTAGTGATAAAGAAGTAGAAATTATGGCAAAAAAATCAGGATGCGATGAATTTATAAGAAATTTACCTAATGGATATGAAACTATTGTTGGAGAAGGAGGGGGACATCTTTCAGGAGGAGAGCGTCAGAGAATTTCTATTGCTAGAGCAATGTTAAAAAATGCTCCAATTGTTATTTTAGATGAAGCAACTTCCTATATGGATACGGAAAATGAAAACATTGTTCAAAAGGCTATAAGTAGGCTTGTAAAGGATAAGACTCTGATAATAATTGCACATAGACTTCGTACCATTACAGATGCAGATAAAATTATTATAGTGAAAAATGGAACTGTTGAAAGTGTAGGAACTCACGTTGAACTTCTTCAAAAATCTTATCTATATCAAGAGATGTGGAATGCAGCAAGAAAGGGGGAACTATAATGATCACAGTATTTAAAAAAATTTGGAAGTTTTCAGAATCGGAAAATAAAAATATAAAAAGTTCAATTATGTTTGGATTTTTAAATGCCGTATTTAATGCCGTGCAATTTGGGGCTATTTATTATGTGATATTGAAAATATTTAATAACACTATTTTCTATAAGGATAGCTTTATAACTTTTTTAATTTTACTTGTAAGTGCTTTTGGAAAAATTTTGACTCAAAATAAATCGCAGATGAAACAGACACATGCAGGATATTTTATGGCTGCCAATAAGAGAATGAACATTGGTGAAAAACTTAAAAAAGTTCCTATGGGGTTTTTTTCAAATTTTAGTTTAGGAAAAATAACTACCCTTAGTACGACTAATTTAAGTCAAATTGAAATGTGGGTGCCAATGCTTTTAGTATTGGTTCTTGGAGGAATATTAAATAGCTTTGTTTTCGTACTTTCCTTATTCTTTTTTAGTTATAAAATTGCAATTATTGCTGTTTTAGGTGTAGTAGTATTTTTTATTGTCACTTCTCTAATGGAGAAAAAATCACGAAAAAATGCTCATGAATTGCAAATTGTTCAGACGGCTCTCACAAAAGAAGTTCTTTCAACAGTACAAGGGATGCAAGTAATTAAGTCCTATAATTTAGGAGGAGAGAACAACGAAAAGCTTAACGATACTCTTGAAAAAAGTTGTAATACCATGTTAAAACTAGAAAAAGCCATGATTCCTTACACGGTTGTTCAAAGAATTGTTATGGGTATTACTATTACTATCATGATTTACGTTGCAATTTTACAATATTTTAGTGGAAGTTTAATTTTGCCAAAAACTATTATGAGTATGATAGCTAGTTTTGTTATTTTTGAAGGACTTATTGGAGCAGGAAGTTCAATGGCTATTTTAAGATTAGCAGAAAATGCCATTGATTCCTTAGAATATATAAATGATGTTCCAAATATGAGAGAAGGAGAGAATAGAAATACTATAAAAAATCACAATATTGAATTTGAAAATGTATCTTTTAGCTATGATCATAAGACAATTTTGAATAACATCAATTGTAAAATAAAAGAAAATGAAATTACAGCCATTGTAGGACCATCAGGAAGTGGCAAGACGACGTTTTGTAATTTGATTGCAAGATTCTGGGATGTAGATAGTGGGAAAATAACCATAGGAGGTAAGGATATTAGAAAATATACACTTACAAATTTATTGGAAAACATTTCAATGGTATTTCAAAATGTTTATTTATTTCAAGATACAATTGAAAATAATATAAAATTCGGAAGACCCTCTGCAAGTAGAGAAGAGGTAACAGAGATAGCTAAAAAATCCATGTGTCATGAGTTTATAGATAAATTGCCCAATGGATATGACACAGTCATTGGAGAAGGTGGAGCAAGTCTTTCAGGTGGAGAAAAACAGCGAATTTCCATTGCAAGAGCTATGCTAAAAGATGCACCTATTATAATATTTGATGAAGCAACGGCAAATGTAGATCCTGAAAATGAGGATAAATTACAAATAGCTATAGAAGAACTAACGAAGGATAAGACAATTATCATGATTGCGCATAGGCTTAAAACTATTAGAAATGCAAATAAGATTACTGTATTAAACAATGGTGGTATCGTACAACAAGGAACACATGAGGAAATGTTAAAAGAAGACGGACTTTATAAGAAATTGATTGAGGCTAGAAGTAAAAGTACAGGGTGGAAACTTAAAAATTAAAAATTTATTTGAAATTAAATAACTTCAATTTTATGTAATTAATATAAAATTGAAGTTATTTATTAATATAAAACAAGTGCTTATTTAAGACCACCTATTCTTCCTTTTAATGATTTTACACGACCAACGACATAATTAGTTAGAGCATTTATATCATCTTTTATATTAGCTGGGGCATTAGAAACAATATAAGATATATCTAATCTATTAATCTTAACTTCTTTTGCAATTTCATTAACTAAAAATCTATTTTTTACTTTCCAATATACAGTATTAAATTCATCTGCCTGTTTTTTATTATAATAGTTTTTTTCTATTCCAAACATAAATAAATCAGCAGCTGCTTCTAATTCCTCTATATCCTCTGCTTCTAAAGTTTCTTCAATTAAAGAATCAAATTTTTTCATATATTTACTTCACCTTTCTTAATTAAAATAATATTAGTTAACAAATCAATCAACTATATATAATCAATATATATAGTAATTTCCTAAAACTATAATTTTTATATTCAGAATAAATATTATATATTCTGTAAAAATCTATAAATAATAAAATAACCCATAGATTATTATACATAATTTAATTAAAAATAACATTAAAAATTTTATTGAATTTATTGGAAGGTGGTATATGTGCATAATATATTCTATAGAAAATAAAAATTTGTTGAAAAAAGTATAATTATAAATTAAAATGATAGTCTAGAACTCTTTAAATTTTGAAAATTTAAATTATATAAAAAATAGTGGAAATACTAATAAATATGAACATTCAAAAATGAAAGGAAAGTTAATTTTATGAAATATACTATACTAACAGACTCGTGTTGTGATTTACCTATAGAATATTTAGAAAGTAATTATGTTAAATATATAAATCTAACGTATAGACTAGAGGAAAATGAATTTTATGATAATTTTGGACAAGATCTAGATTATAAAAGTTTTTATAATTTTATGAGACAAGGGAAAATTCCAAAGACATCTCAAGTTAATCCTCAAGCGTATTATGAAATGTTTAAGCAGATATTAGATGAAGGTAACGATATATTATATATATGTGTATCTTCTGGATTAAGTGGAACGTACAATAGTGCTAATATAGCAAAAGACATGATAATGGATGAAGAAAAATATAGAAATAGAAAAATACAAATTGTAGATGTGCTAACGGCTTCATTAGGACAAGGATTAATGGTAATAAAAGCTGTAAATATGAAATGTAATGGTTTTACTTTAGAAAAAATTTCAAAAGCTTTAGAAGAAATGAAATTTAATTTAAATACTTACATGACTGTAGATGATCTTGATTATTTAAAAAAGGGAGGAAGAATATCTAATGCAGCAGCTTTTGTTGGAAAGCTACTTAATATTAAGCCTATATTAACCCTAGATAATGAAGGAAAAGTTATTCCTATATTAAAGATAAAAGGCAAAAAGGCTTTATTAAAAAAATTAACTGAAATAATGATAAATAAAATAGAAAATGCTAAGGAATCAACAGTATGTATTTCTCACGGAGATTCTAAGGAAGAGGCAGAAAAACTTAAAGAAATTATACTTAAAAATACTGAAGTTAAAGAAATAATGATAAATGATATAGGACCGGCAGTAGGTGCGTATGGAGGACCGGGTGCATTAGCCATATTTTTTATTGGAGAACATAGACAAAATCACATAATAGATATTTTAAATAATAAGTAAAGGGATAGTTCCTAATGAAATTTTAGGAACTATCCCTCATATTGATTGTCTAAATTTTTTTAATTGGAAAACAAGCTTCTGTAATCCAATTGTCAGGATTACTTTCAGTGGCTGGACTCACATGATAGATATTAAACATAGCTCCATTAAATTCATATCTATTATTTGACACCCAATCTGCAGCAACTTTATTAACTAAGTGTATTTGATTATAATGACCTTTAAAAGTTATGGAAATGACTTTTAATTCATCAGTTTGTTTAAATATAACGTTATTATTATTGGTGTAATTTCCAACAATAGATGTTTGAATTTCAACGTCTACATCTTTTTCTTTATGTTCCATGTCATGAAATATAGCTAATGAATAACATGGATTTGCAAATTTAACTTCTTGTAAGTTTAATTCTTCCATTAACTCATGCCAAATTATTTCCTCCATTTCATAAGAAGGAATAATTTTTCTAAGACTTGCAACATTCATTTTAGGAAAGTCTTTAATTGTAACGGAATACTTCATAGTATTATCATCCTTTCTGAGTTTACTAATTGTACTTTCAATAAGAAGGAGTTTATTATAAGATTTTTTATATTCTTCTTCTACAATTGATTTTTGAATTGAAAGATACTCTTCTAATTTTTTTGAATCCGAGTAGCAACTTAAAATATCTAAAATAATAGATAAGCTAAATCCCATATTTTTTAACGAAAAGATTTTGCTAGCTAAGGTAAGTTGTGACTCATTATAATATCTATAGCCGTTTGATGGATCAATCATAGATGGTTTTAATAATCCAATTTCGTCATAATGTCTAAGCATACGAATACTGATCCTTGATAGCTTTGAAAAATCACCTATTTTTAACATTTATACACCTCACATATGTAAGATTTTGAGCTCATTTTTAGTATAAAGTATGACATAGTGGTAGAGTCAACCCGAAAATTAAATTAAGTTTTAAATATAAAATAATTTACAATAGGGTTTAATCGTCTAAATTGCTATGTATAAGATTATTTAAATAGAAAAAACTAAGTATATAAAATTTGAAAAAAGTATTAATATAATGGGTAAAGGAGTTGTAAAAATGCTTAGTGATCTTATGCAAAATATAAATGATGGAATAAATAGATTACTATATAATAATTTTAATAATGTAAGTGATTCGGAATTGGTAAAGGGAGATATAACGAGTAGGGTTTCTATAGAAGATATAGACCTTATCAATAGAAATCTTTCAACTTATATTGGAAATGTTGTAAGTATCACATTGGATGATATTCGTGATGATGGAGACTGGAGAAGATATTACATATTAACTAATGGAGATATTAAGTATGGAATATCTTTAGTAACTGAACTTAATGGAAATAATCATGAAATTACTTGTGCTAATGTTAGAACTGATGAAAACTTTGCTGTAGTAGCAAGTACAGAAATATAAAATTTACACTTAGACGTGATAAAACACGTCTATTTTTGCTATTTTTTAATACTAGTAATAAGTGGTATACTTAAAATAAAGAGTTAAATAGAGATTTATGGTAATTACTTAATAAAATATATTTTAAAATTAATAGAAATTATAGAAAGTTGAGGAAATAAAATGATTTTTAATGAAAAAACTATAAATGAAGTTAATGAATTTACGGGAAAAATATTGAAGTTAGACGTTAGAACTGTTGAATTACCTAATGGGAAAACTTCTAAAAGAGAAATTGTAAAGCATCCTGGTGGAGTTGCTATACTAGCTTTTAAGGATAAGGATACAGTGCTTTTAGTTGAGCAATTTAGAAACCCACTAGGAAAAACTATACTAGAAATACCAGCAGGTAAACTAGAACCAAATGAAGAAATTGAAGTATGTGGTAGAAGGGAACTTGAAGAAGAAACAGGATACAAATCACATAAGTTTACCTACCTTGGAAAAATAGTAACAAGTCCAGGATTTTGCGATGAATGTATATACATATATAAAGCAGAAGAATTATATAAAGGTAATATTGGTGGAGATGAAGATGAGTTTATAAACAATTACGAAATAAAATTAGATAAATTAAGAGAAATGATAAAAAGTGGAGATATTATAGATGGAAAAACTATAGCCGCACTTACTTTCCTTTAAAGTTATTAATAATACTTATGCATATAACTTCTCTTGAAATCATAAATATTTATTAAGATATTAACAAGAGGAGGAATAAGTGATGAAGAGGAAAAGAATGTTTGGAAGTTTAAAGGAGCATATACACAAAAATTTAATGTTATATATGTTTACATTATTATTTTTGTGTATAGGCATAGTCATTGGAATGTATACAGTTAAATATATGGACAAAGCAGACAAAAACAACCTTGTTGATTTTTTAGTAAGTGTTACTAAAAAAATCAATCCCAAAAATGTAGATAATAAGTATGTATTTTTTCAAGCTGTGAAGAATAATATGATATTCATTTTGACCATATGGTTCTTAGGGCTTACAATGCTTGGAACTCCTATAATATTTTTAACGGATTTAATTAAAGGATTTACTATAGGATTTACATCTAGTCTAGTTATAAATGGACTAGGGGCAAAAGGAGTATTATTGAATTTACTTATTATTTTTCCTCAAAATATAATATATATACCTATAATTATAATTTTATCTGTAATAGCATGTGAATTTTCTTTGAAAATGCTAAAAAATACTTCTCATAGCTTAATGGATAAGAATAATAATTTTATGCAGATAGCTAAGTATTCTACCGTATTTCTTTTGATAACAAGTTTTATGTTAATAGGATTTGTTGTTGAAGGATACTTATCTCCAAGTATGATTAAGATTATAGCATCTAATGTAGGATGTGTTTTCCTATGACTGAAAATAAGAATTTTTCTAATACAATTATACTTTTTTTGAAATGTTATATTGTAATATTTATTTTGGGATTTTTATTACCTGAAGCCATAGGATTTTTACTAAGAACTTTTAGAAATAATTGTAGTACATATAATAACAGTACTTTTGTATTTAACTTAGTAAATGAAAATGAAAGTATATTATGGTATTATAAATATATAGTTAATATGTATTTTTCACTTTAACTAAAGAAATTTATAATGATAGTTGAGGAAATAATTATGGAAGAATATTTAAGACAATATATAGAGGATATGAGAAAAAAAGAATTAAGCAAAAATACAATAGAAGCATACAATAGAGATATAATAAAGTTTGGTAAATTTTTAAAAGAACGGGATGAAAATATATTAAATGCTGATATGGTAAGTATAATGGCATATGTACAAACTCTTAAAAAAGAAAAAAAAGCAGACAGTTCCATAATAAGAAGCATAGTTTCTATAAGAAACTTTTATAAATACCTAATTAGAATAGGTAAAGATGTAGATAATCCATTAATTAACTATGAAGTTCCAAAAAACAAGAGAAATATTCCTGAAGTTTTAACGATAGATGAGGTAGAAAAGTTTTTAAATGCTCCAGAGTGTACTGAATATAAAGGTATAAGAGATAAGGCAATGTTAGAACTTATGTATGCTACAGGGATGAAAGTGTCCGAGCTTTTAAGAGTAACTATCTTTGATATTAATTTAAAGTTATGTTATGTGAAATGTAGGGGAGCAAAGGATAAGGAACGTATAATTCCAATAGGAAGCTATGCGGTAAACTGCCTAAATGAGTATTTAAATGTAAGAGATAAAATGAGTGCAGCAAATTCTGAAATATTGTTTTGCAATCTAAGAGGGAGAAAAATGACAAGACAAGGATTTTGGAAAATAGTTAAAAAGTATGCAAAAGAAGCGGGAATAAATAAAAAGATAGATTCCTATACTTTAAGACATTCATTTGCTGTTCATTTGCTACAAAATGGTGCAGATATAAAATCTGTGCAGGAACTTTTGGGACATAATACTATAGCAACTACTCAAATTTACTCTAGTATCTCAAAACAAAATAAAATAGTTGATGTTTATAAAAAGGCACATCCAAGAGCTTAAAGCTTGGCTGTGTCTTTTTTTATATTATTCAATATTTAAATATTGTGATAATCTAATCCAAATTGGTAAAACTAAAGTTATAAAATACATACTTAGTAGAAAGGGGATAAAAATGAAAATAAGAAATAAAGTTTTAATTTGTTTATTTTTAGTAGTAACTCTTATGAGTCAATTTTGTATAGTAAATGTAATGGCGGCTGATAAGACTGCACTAGATGTTGAAGCAAAGGCAGGGCTTTTAATAGAGCCTACTACTGGAAAGGTAATATTTGAAAAAAATGTTCATGAGAAATTTGCACCAGCATCTGTAACAAAAATAATGACTATGCTTTTAACCATGGAGGCAGTAGATTCAGGAAAAATAAAATTAAGTGATACAGTTGTAGTAAGTGAAAACGCTAAAAAAATGGGCGGAAACGGAAGTAGTAGTATGTTACTTGATACTGGAGAAGTAAGAACAGTAGAAGATTTATTAAAGGGGGTTGCTATTGCCTCAGGAAATGATGCAGCAACAGCGCTTGCTGAATATATAGGTGGAAGCGAATCAAGCTTCGTTGAAATGATGAATAAAAGAGCACAAGAATTAGGAATGAAGGATACAACTTTTAAAAATTGCCATGGACTATCAGCAGATGGACATTTAACTAGTGCATATGATATTTCTATAATGTCTCGTGAACTTTTAAAGCATAAAAAAATATTAAAGTATAGTGGAACATATATGGAAACTATATCAGAGGGTAGAAAACAACCAATAGAACTTGTAAATCATAATAAGCTTGTAAGATTTTATAAAGGTTGTGATGGTTTAAAGACAGGGTTTACAAATGAAGCTAAGTATTGTATTTCAGCAACAGCGGTTAAAAACAATATAAGAATGCTTGCAATAATAGTTGGAGCACCTACTTATAAAATAAGAAATCGTGATGCTAGTATGCTTATGAACTATGGATTCTCAAAATTTGAGTCTAAAAAAGTAGTGACAAAAGACACTGATGTGGAAAAGATAACTCTAGATAAAAAAGGAGAAAAATTCTTTTTTGCAAAAGCTAAAGATGATTTAAACTTAGTTTTAGAAAGAGGAGTAAAAAATAAAATAACTAAGAAGTGTGTATTAGATAAAAATAAGAAAGAATACAAAAGAGGAGAAATTATAGGACACTGCGAAGTTTACGTAAATGATAAACTTCTGGGAAAAGCTCCAGTATATAGTGATAGAGATATAAAGACTTATGGAATTTTAGATAGTATAAAATATAATATAATGAATCTATTTGATAATGCAATATAATATAATTAATAAAAATAGCCACGGCATTTAGAATCATGCTGTGGTTTTTTATTAATACTTAAATACTAACCTACTAGATGAGTTTCTTATATAATATAGTGTATAAATTTATAGGGAGAGTTAGTATATGCTTAATATAGAGGAAATTAAAAAATTAGAGGATTTAAAGGAAAAGTTAAGATCAAGTATAAATGAAGTAAAAAGTAAGTCTGTTGATATAAACTATGTTTTTGATGGGGTAAATCAATTTAAAAGTTTTTTTTCAAAATTAGACTTTACTATAGTTGAAAACCTTGGAAATGATAAAGATAATAGTAGAATAACACATAAAAGGATAATAGCCACTTATAAAAGATTTAAAGTTATTCTATTGGTTCCGATTGACAATATAGATAAGGTTTGGAGATTGTGTATTGGATACAATGAAAATTCTTATAATGAGTGGTACCGTATTTTAATAAACAATATAAATGATTATAATATAAGCATAAATAGTGAGGATTGTATAAATAAACAAAATGTAGATGATGAAATTAAACAAAAGCAAAGTGAATTAGAAATTTTAAATAATATGTTAAAAAGCAATTATAATTGTTTGTTTCAATTAAGAAATAAGAAAAATGAAGTTGTATATGATAAGTGCAAAAACTTTTTAGAATTGTTAGAAAAAGTTTTTGAATACACTATGTAATAATATTTTATTATATAAAAACAGATAAAGTTGCAAAGAAAAATTGCATGTGGTGAAAAACTTTCAGAAAAGGGAAAATCAGAATTTTAGATAAGAATTTAAAGAAAAAAGGAAAACATGGCAAACATATTGATTATATAGATTAAAATTGTAAAATAAAATTAAAGCTAAGACTTTTATTTTTAGAAAAGATCTTAGCTCTTTATTAGTATTTAGTCAAGTATAGCACCTGTACTTGCTGATGTTACAAGTTTACTATATCTTTTAAGGTATGTTCCATTAGGTGCTTTACAAGGTGGCTGAATCCAATTTTCTTTTCTTTTAGATAATTCTTCAGGAGAAACTAAAAGAGAAATTTGTCTATTTGGAATGTCTATTTCAATCATATCGCCTTCTTCTATTAAGGCAATAGGACCACCTTCAGAAGCTTCAGGAGATATATGACCAATGCAAGGACCACGAGTACCTCCAGAAAATCTTCCATCTGTTATAAGTGCAGTACTTTTTTCAAGTCCAAGTCCTATTATAGCTGCTGTAGGACTTAACATTTCTCTCATACCAGGACATCCTTTAGGTCCTTCATAACGTATAACAACTACATCACCGGCATGAATTTTTTTATTCATAATTGCATCAAATGCCATTTCTTCGCTATTAAAAACTCTAGCTATTAACATTTCGGGTTCCACTGCAGATTGTTTTACAACTGCACCATCAGGTGCAAGATTACCTCGAAGAATTGCAATTCCTCCTTCATTAGAATAAGGATTGTCGAGAGGTCTTATTACTGTGTCATTTAATACAAATGAATTTTTAATATTTTCTTCTAAGGTTTTTCCGGTTACAGTTAGTTGATCTTTGAATATCAAATTAGCATCCATAAGTTCTTTTAATACTGCTGAGACTCCACCAGCTTCATCTAAATCTACCATGTGGTGGGTTCCACCAGGACTTAACTTTGTTATGTGAGGAACACGTCTACTAATTTTATCAAAATCTTCTAATGTAAGAGAAACATTGGCTTCATGTGCGATTGCCATAAGATGAAGAGTTGTGTTACTAGAACCACCTATTGCCATATCTAAAGCAATAGCATTTTTAAAAGCCTCTTTTGTTAATATATCACGTATCCTAATATTCTTTTTTACTAAATCCATAATCTTTATGCCTGCATATTTAGCAAGTTGCTTACGTCTCCCATAAGGAGCAGGAATAGTACCATTACCAGGAAGAGCTACTCCTAAAGCTTCGGCTAAACTATTCATAGAATTTGCAGTAAATAATCCTGCACAACTTCCACAAGTAGGACATGAATGTTGTTCTATTTTATTTAAATCATCATCTGAAAGATTTCCTTCAGCATATAAACCAACAGCTTCAAAAGCGCCATGAACAAGATCAATTTTTTTGTTATTAAATTTACCTGGAAGCATAGGTCCGCCACTTATATATATTGCAGGAATATTAAGTCTTGCAGCACCCATTAACATTCCAGGAACTATTTTATCACAGTTCCCTACAAGAATTAATGCGTCAAACTTATGAGCCATAGTCATAGCTTCTATGGAATCTGCAATCAATTCTCTGCTTGCAAGTGGATATTTCATTCCACTATGATTCATCGAAATTCCGTCACATATTCCAATAGACGGAATCTCGATTGGTGTTCCTCCAGCTGAAGCTACCCCTAACTTAACAGCTTGGACAATTTCATTTAGATGAAAATGACCTGGAATAATTTCATTATGTGAATTTACTATGCCTATCAAAGGCTTTTTTAAATCTTCAGGTGTATAACCCATGGCGTAAAATAGTGACCTATGAGGAGCACGTGCAACGCCTTCTGTAATTTCTTTACTGTTCATTTTGAAAGCCCCCTTTTAAAATTTCAAAATAAAGGTTAAATTGTTTGAGTTTTAATATACAGTAAATAAAATGTATCGTCAACTAAAAATTTTTTAAAATTAACCATTGACTTTTAAATTTAATGAGAGTATACTCATGGACAAGTTAAAAAAATCCAATATGAAAAACGAAGACGGGGAAGAGTAAATAAAAAGATAGTCTAAAGAGAGTGGGGAAAGGTGAGAGCCCATGATGAAGATTTTATTGAAAATCACCCCTGAGTTGCAAGCTGAAATAAAAGTAAGCTAAGCCGGCATTGTCGTTAAGGTAAGAGTTATAAATTTGAGTGGTACCGCGATGATAGGATTCCTTCGCCTCATGGCATAGGGGTCCTTTTGTTTTACAAAAAAATATATAAAAACGAAGACGGGGAAGAGTAAATAAAAAGATAGTCTAAAGAGAGTGGGGAAAGGTGAGAGCCCATGATGAAGATTTTATTGAAAATCACCCCTGAGTTGCAAGCTGAAATAAAAGTAAGCTGAGCCGGCATTGTCGTTAAAGTAAGAGTTATAAAATTGAGTGGTACCGCGATTATAAGATTCCTTCGCCTCATGGAGAGCAGGGAATCTTTTTTATATTTAAAATTAAGGGGGCTATAAAAATGGCAAAGGTTTATTATGATCAAGATGCGAATTTAGAATTATTAAGGGGCAAAACAGTTGCCATAATTGGTTATGGAAGTCAAGGTCATGCACATGCACTTAATCTAAAAGATAGTGGGGTTAATGTAATTGTAGGTTTATATGAGGGAAGTAAATCTAGAGAAATTGCAGAAAACCAAGGATTAAAAGTGCTAAATACAAAAGACGCTGTAAAAAATGCAGACGTAGTTATGATGTTAATACCTGATGAAAAGCAAGCAAAAGTTTACATGGAAGATGTTTGCATGAATCTTAAAGAAGGAGATGCACTAGTTTTTGCACATGGATTTAACATTCACTTCAATCAAATTGTTCCGCCAGAATATGTAGATGTGTACATGATTGCTCCTAAAGGACCTGGTCATATGGTAAGAAGAGAGTATGTACGCGGTGGTGGGGTTCCTTGTCTTGTTGCAGTAGCTCAAGATTATACAGAAAAAGCTAAAGAGTATGCACTTGCTTATACTAAAGGAATTGGAGGAACTAAAGGAGGAGTTTTGGAAACCACATTCAAAGACGAAACAGAAACTGATTTGTTTGGGGAACAAGCAGTTTTATGTGGAGGACTTACAGCACTTATGAAAGCTGGATTTGAAACACTAGTTGAGGCAGGATATGCACCTGAAAATGCGTATTTCGAATGTGTTCATGAAGTGAAACTAATAGTTGATTTAATCTATGAAGGTGGATTTAGTAGCATGAGAAATTCTATAAGTGATACAGCTGAGTTTGGAGAATATTCAGTAGGAAATAGAATAATAACAGAAGAAACTAAAAAGGAAATGAAAAAGGTTCTTCATGAAATACAGGATGGAACATTTGCAAATGCATGGCTAGTTGAAAATCAGGTTAATAGACCTGAGTTTAATGCTAAAAGAAGAATTGAAAGAGCACATCCTGTTGAAAAAGTTGGAGCAGAACTTAGAGCTATGATGCCCTGGCTAAAAGAAAATTAAGTAGTAACTTGGTATTATTTAGGGATGGTGATTTTTGATGGGGGGCTTTAAATATAAATTAAACGGGGCAAAAATTTTAATAAAGTGTTTAAAGGAACTGAATGTAGATACTATTTTTGGTTATCCAGGAGGTGCTGTACTTCCTATATATGATGCTTTATATTACGAAAAAGATATAAAGCACATATTAACTGCACATGAGCAAGGGGCTGCTCATGCTGCAGATGGATATGCTAGAGTAACAGGTAATGTAGGAGTTGTACTTGTCACATCTGGGCCAGGAGCTACAAATACTGTTACAGGAATTGCAAATGCGTATAGGGACTCAATACCAATGGTAGTATTTACAGGACAAGTACCTAAAGAACAAATGGGAAAAGCAGCGTTTCAAGAAGTTGATATATTAAGTATTACAAAATCTATAACTAAACAGAATTTTTTGGTTAACAATGTTGATGATCTTCCAAGGATAATATATAAGGCTTTTAAAGTTGCTACAGAGGGAAGAAAAGGTCCTGTAGTTGTTGATATTCCGAAAGATATTCAAAATACAACAGTAAAGGATGACTTTTATTATAAGAATATTTATGAAGTAGTTACTAAAACAAACAACTTAACACATGAAAATTTATATAAGAATATAAAAAAAGCATTATCATTAATTAATAAATGTAAAAGACCTGTAATATATGCTGGTGGAGGAATAATAAGTTCTAATGCAAATAAAGAATTAATGGAACTTTCTGAAAAAATAAAATCTCCAGTAATATGTACTTTAATGGGACTTGGAAGTTTTCCAGGAAATCATAAATATTTTATGGGACTTGGAGGAATGCATGGAAATGTATATTCAAATTATGCAATAACAGAAAGTGATCTTTTAATAGCTATAGGAATGAGGTTTAGTGATAGAGTAACAAGTAAAATAGAAGGATTTGCACCAAATGCAAAAATAATTCACATTGATATTGATGAAAAAGAAATAGGGAAAAATGTAGAGGTAGATATTCCTATAAAGGGTGATATAAAAGAGATATTAAAGGCATTAATAAGTTATGTTGAATTAAAAGAAGAAGGACAATGGAATCATAAAATAGATGATTGGAAAATAAAATATCCACTTAATTGTAATAATAAATGTAAATTAAGTGGAGAATATATTATAGAAAAATTAAATGAAATAACAAAAGGAGATTGTACAATATGTACAGAAGTTGGTCAAAATCAAATTTGGGCTGCACAACACTATAAATATTTAAAACCTAGAACATTTGTATCATCAGGTGGACTTGGTACAATGGGATTTGGACTTGGAGCAGCTATTGGAGCTTACTTTGGAAATCCTAAAAGAAGAGTTATAAATATAGCTGGTGATGGAAGTTTTAAGATGAATTGTGCGGAACTTGATACTATAGCAAGATATAATATACCAATAATACAAATAGTACTAAACAATAGATGTTTGGGGATGGTACGACAATGGCAAGAAATGTTTTATGATGAGAGATTTTCATATTCTATTTTTCATAAAGAGGTTGACTTTATAAAACTTGGTATGGCATATGAAATCAAAAGCTTTAAAGTAAGTGAAAAAGAAGAATTTGAAGAAATGTTAAAAAAAGCATTAGAGCTAAATGAACCTGTTATTATAGAATGTTTAATAGATACAAATGAAAATGTATTCCCTATAGTTCCTCCGGGAGAAACTATAGATAATATGTTAATAGAAAAAATTTAAATAATTAGGGGGCAAAATTAATGGAAAAATCATATGTATTCTTTGATGGGAAAATAATGGATGAAAAGGATGTTAATCTAAGTATAAGAAATAAGGCATTTAACTATGGTCTTGCTTGTTTTGAGGGAATTAGAGCTTACTATGATGAAGATACAAAACAGCTATATGGATTTAGATTAAAAGAACATTATGAAAGATTACTTCAATCATGTAAAGCACTATATCTTGATATACCATACACAGTAGATGAACTTGTAGATATTACAGTAGAATTATTAAGAAAAAATAATTTCAAAACTACTACTTATATAAGACCAATGGCTTATAAAGGATCAAATAACATAGCACCTACACTACTGGATGATGATAATAGATTACTTATATATTGTATGCCTATGGGAAGTTATACAGGTAAAAAAGCATTAAAAGTAGCAGTAAGTTCTTGGTCAAGAATTGAAGATAACATGATACCAGCAAGAACAAAACCTTCAGCAGCATATTTAAATTCAGGACTTGCATCACTTGAAGTGCTTAGAAAAGGATATGACGAGGCTATATTCTTAACAAGAAATGGTCACGTTTGTGAAGGACCAGGAGAAAATATATTTATGGTTAGAAAAGGGAAACTTGTAACACCACCTGCATCAGACAATATATTAGAAGGAATTACTAGAGATACAGTTATGCAACTTGCAAAAGAAGAACTTGGAATGAAAGTTGTTGAGAGAAGCATTACAAGAACAGAGATTTATGCAGCAGATGAGTTATTCTTTAGTGGTACTGCAATGGAAGTTACTCCTATTTGTGAAGTAGATGATAGAAAAGTTGGAAATGGAGTAGAATCTAATGTATGTAATAGATTGCAAGAATTGTTCTTAAAGCTTACAGTAGGAAAACTTGAGAAATATTCCGATTTTTGTACAAAAATATATTAAATAGTAACAAAATAAAAGTTCTAGCAAATAATATTGCTGGAGCTTTTTGTTTTATACTATAATTATATAGTAACGATTATATAATTAAGGATGTAGAATATGAATATTTTAGATAATTTTGATTACAAGGAATTAAAGGTTATAAATTTAATAAAGGAAACTTGCGTTAACTCCAATGTAAATGCCTATATAGTAGGAGGAGCTATTAGAGACTCTATTTTAAATGTAAAACCTAAAGATATAGACATATGTATTGAATCAAATCCAATAAATATAATAAGTAAATTGAATTTTGTAAAAGAATACAAATACTATGAAAAATTTCAAACAAGCACCATAATATTTGAAAATGAAGTAGAAATTGATTTAATAAGATGTAGAAAAGAGAAATACGAGTTTAACGGAGATTTACCTAAAGTGACACCTTCAAATATAATGGATGATTTATTTAGAAGAGATTTTACATGTAATGCTATAGCATATGATTTAGCAAATGATATACTGATAGACCCATTTAATGGATTAGAGGATATAACTAATGGTATAGTTAGAAAAGTACACGCAGATAGTTACATGGAAGATCCAACTAGAATATTTAGAACTATAAAATATGCAAATAGATACGATTTTAAAATACATGATAAAAACGAAATAAGGGAAGCTTTATTAAAAAAATCTATGGACAATATAAGTAATGATAGAATTATGAGAGAGATAGTATCTTTATGTAAGGAAGAAAAATGGATTAATAACATATTTTCATGCAATGAGTTTAACATTTTAAATATAGAAAAGAGTATGTTTTTAGAAGATAACTTTCTTTGTAATTATAAAGACTATAATGATAGAATTCTAAAAGTATTTTTATCATCAAAAGGTAATAGACATATATTTATAAAAAATTCAGTGTTATGCAAAGATATTAAAAAAGCTTTTAAAAATTATGATGATGGTATAATAAGTAAAAACTATTTATTAAATGAAAAAGACAACTTTAATTTATATAATAGACTTAAAAATTTTAATATTTATGATATTAAAGTACTTGCACACTTTAAGAAAAACAAATATAAATTATTAAACTACATATATAATTTAAAAGATATAAAATTAAATGTAAATGGTAATTGTCTTAATGAGCTAAATTTAAATAATAAAAAGAAATATAAAGATATTCTAAATTATTTATATATGATAAAATTAAATACTGGAATAAGAGATGATATGAAATATTTATTTGAAAATTTAGGAGAGATACTTAATGTCGTTAAATATAAAAATTGAAAATTTTGAAGGACCATTTGATTTATTGCTACATTTAATAAAAAAAAATGAAATGGACATATATGATATAAAAATATATGAAATAACTACGCAGTATTTAAATTATATTAATAATATGAAAGAACTTGATCTTGAAGTGACATCAGAGTTTATAGTAATTGCTGCAACTCTTTTAGAAATAAAGTCAAAGATGCTTCTTCCAAAACAAGTTGTAGAAGAAAATGAAGAAGAGGCAGAAGATCCAAGACAAGAACTAATAAACAAGCTTTTAGAATATAAAAAGTTCAAACAAGTAGCAGACTATTTAATGAATAGAGAGGCAACTGTAGGATTTATGTATTCCAAAAAGCCTGAAATAATTGAAGATATACATAAAGATGATAATGTTGATATACTAAAAGATGTGACTATACTAAAGCTATTTAACATATATAATGATTTAATTAATACATACAAAAATAAAATGAACACTGAAAGTGCTATTCCAAAAGAAATAGCTCTTGATAAATTTAAAATAGAAGATAAAATGGTAGAAATAAGCGAAAAGTTAAAAAATGGTTCTACAATTGGTTTTTCAAAATTAGTTAGTAGTTGTGAAGATAAAATAGAAGCTATAGTTACATTTCTTGCACTGCTAGAATTAATTAAATTAAGAGTTATATCAGCTATTCAAGAAAGTAATTTTCAAGAAATATATTTAGAAGGAGTAAAATCTTATGACGGACAATAATATAAATCAAATGGAGATAGACGAAATATCTACGAAAAATAGATATTTTTCTATTATAGAATCTGTTTTATTTGCTAGTGGAAATCCACTTAATATAAAAGAAATTGCACATATAATAGAATGTGGTGAGGAATATACATATAGTTTATTAGAAGAAATGAAAAAAACATATAATGAAAATAGTAGGGGATTGCTATTAATAAATATGAAAGAAGAATACACTTTAGTTACTAAGCCTGAAAATAGCATTTTTTTGCAAAAATTATTAAAAACAAATAACAGACAATCCTTATCTAGAGCTTCATTAGAGGCACTTGCAATTATAGTGTACAAGCAACCAATAACTAGAATAGAAATTGATGAAATCAGAGGAGTTAAAAGTGATAAAGCAATTCAGACATTATTAGAAAAAGGTATTATAAAAGAAGCAGGTAGAAAAAAAGTACCAGGTAGACCTATAATGTACGTTACTACAGGAGAATTTTTAAAATATTTTGGACTTGAAGATTTAAATGAAATGCCTATTTTAGATGAATTTATACAAGAAGAAGAATAACTGTTTATTCTTCTTCTTTTTGTTTGTTACTTCCTTTTAATATATCAATCAATTCAGGTATTTGATCTAGAAGTTTATCTATTATAGTTATGTTGTTTTGTTCTATAGGGAGTAGTCTTACGATTTTATCCTTTATAACTAAAAATGCAATTGGTTTTACTGAAACTCCTGAACCTGAACCACCACCAAAAGGATATTTAGAAACTTCTTCTTTAGAGTTTTTATCATAAAATTCACTTCCGCCAGATGCAAATCCAAAGGTGACCTTTGAGATAGGTACTATTATAGTTCCATCAATGGTTTTTATTGCATCTCCAACTACTGTATTTACATCTATCATATCTTTTAAATTTTCAAGGGTGCTTTTCATTAAACTTTCTATAGGATGTGTTTCCAAATTAAATTACCTCCTTAGGTTTTAAATATTCTTTAGCTGATTTCTTAAACGATAAAAAAATTAATATAGTTATATAGATAATCTTACCTAAATTTATAAAAATTATACTTTTAAATTCTATCTTAAATATAGAATTATTAAATTTAGGAACTATATTACAATTAAAATGTTTTATTTTAAAAGTTGATGATAATAACCCATAACCGTAAGAAATAATGCTATGTATAAGTCCATAAAATATACCAGTTATAGCTGCATTTTCAGAGCCATATAAGATATTTATATCTAAATTAAGTTTTAAATTAGTAACCTTATTTTTGAATCGCTTATAAATAGATTTTATAGTATTAATATATACCAGCTTTGGAAAGATACCTTTAGGCTTAGGTTCGGGCATTGATTCAATAGTCTTTTTAGAAGGATAGACTTTAAAATTATAAATGTATATGTATAATTTATTATTTTCATAAGTTACTTTTAAAATTAGTGGTAATGGAATTAAAAAAATTAAAAATAATGCAATAAGCCAAATCATTAAAAATCCTCCAAATTAAGTCTTATAAGTATTATTGACAGTATATCCATAATTTATAATGAAGAACTGAATTAAATATAAAAAAAATATTTAGTTTACATAAAATTAGTTATGTCTTATTTCAAAAAAGTAAATTCAAAGGTCGTGGCAAAATTTTCATGAGTATTAATTAATAATTTGAAAAAAATATATATGAAAGGTAGGTGGGAAACCAAATGAAAAAATTAAGAGTAGTTTCTATAATTTTAAATATATGTCTACTATTTAATATAGCATTTGTACCTTTTGTAGAAGCAGTTGAACCTAAAAATAAATCTATATATGTAGATGCTAGATGTGCTATTGCAATGGACAGTAAAAGTAAGTGTGTATTATACGAAAAAAATTCAGAAATGTTAGTACCTATTGCAAGTACAACTAAAATAATGACTACATTAGTTGCCTTAAAGTACGGAAATTTAGATAGAAAATTTGAAGTATCACCTAAAGCTGCTAGCATAAGAGGTTCTAAAGTAGGATACAAAAAAGGAGAACAAATTTCACTAAAAGAGCTTTTATATGGACTTATGTTAAGATCAGGAAATGATGCTGCTATTACAATTGCAGAAGGAATGAGCGGTAGCGTTGAAAAATTTTGTGAGCTAATGAACGAATATGCTATAGAAATAGGTGCTTTTAATTCTCATTTTGAATCTCCTCATGGACTTGATAGTCAAAATCATTATTCAACGGCTTATGACCTTGCTAGAATTACAGCTAAAGCCAAAGAAAATAAGCTTTTTAATGAAATAGTAGGTGTAAAAGATGTAGATGAAAAAAAATTTGGTTTTACAAGAAGTTATCATAATATTAATAAAATTTTATATCAAATTCCTAATGCTAATGGGGTAAAAACAGGATATACAGGAGGAGCAGGCAAATGTCTTGTTACATCAGTAAAAGAAAATGATGATGATGTAATAATAGTAGTTTTAAATTGTACTCCAAGATGGAAAGAAACTAAAAAAATATATGATTTTGTAAAAGAAAACTATGATTTTAAAAAGTTAGCATCAAAAAATCAAGTCTTGGATAACATAGAAGACAATAGAGGAAATAAGATTAATCTTGTTTGTAATAATGATTTAGTAATTCCAGTTGGAAAGCAAGAAAAATGTGAGTATAAAATTATAAAACCCACTAAATTACCATCAAGGGTTTATAAAGGAATGAATCTTGGAAAAATAAATATATATAAAGATGGAAAATTAGTATCAAGTAAAGCTTTAAAAAGTGGAAATGATTTGGGTAATATAGAAATTAAAGGTATTTTTAAAAAGATAAAAAATATTTTTAAAAAATGAAATTAAGTATTATTAACATTGTCTAAATTCAGCTTATATTATAAAAATCAATAACCCATATAAATTTATGTTTATAAGGTATCTTTATATTTGAAATAGAATATAGTATATTATAATCATTAATTTCGGGGGTAAACAATGAAAATAGCATTTAATTTTAAAACGGGGAAAAAGGAAGTAGTAGACGAAGAGGATACTAAAAGACTAATAGATAGCATTAATTTTTTAAAAGTGGCTAAATATTTAATGGGACCTAAAAAAACTAATAAGATAGGAGATATGAGTTTTGTCTTATCTGGTCAAAGAATAAAAGTATCAGATTTAAAATCTGTAGAATTAATTTTATAAATATGTTTATGTTAAAGATATAAGTGTTATTTTTTATAACGCTTATATTTTTTTATAAATAAATTGAATTTTTCATGAATACGTTATAATATATTTAAGTAACCAAATTATTATAGGGTTAAATATTCTTAATAAAGTATATTTAATTAGACCAAGGAGGAATAAAAATGCGAATAGGTATTGATCTGGGGGGAACAAATATTGCAGCAGGTTTAGTGAATAACGATGGGGCGTTAATTTGCAAAGAGAGTATAAAAACAAACTTAGAATGCAATGGAAAATTTATAATAGATGATATGGTAAAATTAATAGAAAATGTTTTAAGCAAGAATAATTTGAGAGTAAATGAAATAACTTCAATAGGAATTGGAGTACCGGGAACTGTTAGATATGAAGAAGGCGTTGTTGTTGAATGTGTAAATCTTTTTTGGAAAGAAGTTACTCTTGCAAAAGATATTAACATAAAATTGAAAGAAAAGTTTAATATAGAAAATGATATTAAGATTTTAATTGAAAACGATGCTAATGCCGCTGCTTTAGGCGAGTACTTAGCTGGTAGCATGAAAGATTGCAATAGTGCTATTTTAATAACACTTGGAACAGGTGTTGGTGGTGGAATGGTGCTAAATGGAAAGGTGCATAGAGGAAAAGATGGAGCAGCTTTAGAGATTGGACATATGATAGTTGGAGAAAATTTTTATAATTGTTCTTGTGGAAATAATGGATGTTTAGAAACATTTGCATCTGCTACTGCAATTATAAAATATGCTCAAGAATTAATAAAAGATGGAGAAAAAAGCATAATAACTGATAAAGTTAAAGGAGACTTAAGCAAAGTTGATGCAAAAATTGTGTTTGACTCTGCAAGAGAAGGGGACAAGGTTGGAAATCTTACACTAGATAGATTTATAGAATACCTAGGAACTGGAATAAATAATATAATAAATGTATTAGACTTAGATGTTATCTCAATAGGTGGTGGAGTAGTTGCAGGTTCCGACTTATTCATGGATAGACTAATAAAATATATAAAAGAACATAAGCTATTTAAGGGTCTAGAACTTTGCAAAATAGAAAAAGCTAAGTTAGGAAATGATGCTGGAATCATTGGAGCAGCATTATTGGATAGAATATAAAGTTAAACAGATTTATTAAAATGGGTTGTCACACTAGACTTTTTAATGTGACAACCCATTAAAACTTTTATACGATATTAGTAAAAAAACTAAATGAAATATACTAGTGCTTAGTTAATATAAAACTTGTATTAGAGAAAAGAGAAAAACAATTATAAGATAATTTACATATCACATAGTTAATATAAAACGCGAAATATAAACCAATCTCATCATGGAATATGTCAATTTACATATCACATAGTTAATATAAAACGTGCCTATGTTGTCTGATTTGACGAATAAATTCAAAATTTACATATCACATAGTTAATATAAAACCTAGAATTGTTATTCAGTTGAGATCTGTTTACTTGATTTACATATCACATAGTTAATATAAAACCTTGATGGTTCGTCTAATATCTCACCAACTTGTCGTAATTTACATATCACATAGTTAATATAAAACAAACATGTAGGGAAATCACTGTGTTCGACTGTATATATTTACATATCACATAGTTAATATAAAACTTAGTAGCCAAATGGTTGTGGGGAAAAACAAGACAGATTTACATATCACATAGTTAATATAAAACAGAAAATGCAAAAGAAGAAAATGAAGATATTAAAAATAAATTTACATATCACATAGTTAATATAAAACTGGACTTGGAGTTGTATTTTTAGTAGCTAAATGGCTTATTTACATATCACATAGTTAATATAAAACGAAGGTGTTTAAATGATTGAAGCTTTTACAGGTCTACCATTTACATATCACATAGTTAATATAAAACTTTTTCATCTTTTGTTAATCTGAACATTTGTTGCAAATTTACATATCACATAGTTAATATAAAACTTATGCTTAGGTACTAAATAAACGTGCCAAATCGTAATTTACATATCACATAGTTAATATAAAACATAGTAGCTCCATGTCTTAGAGCTAAAAAATATAGTAATTTACATATCACATAGTTAATATAAAACCCCTAAAATCAAATATACTTAAATACACTGGTATTACTATGTTTAAGCTAAATGGCTCAAAGTCTAATTTCACCAATTTTGCAGTAAACCTTCGGTTGTGTTTTTTGAATTTAAAAAATATGTTATTAAACCTTAGGAAAATCAATGCTTTTAATATATAAGAACGTTTGTTTTGTATACTGCAAATTTATGTAATCTAACTCTATTTAATTATAACATACTTCATATATTCATAGTAATTGATAGTTATTTATTTAGAAGAAATTTTATAAAAAATAAAAGACACCTTTTGAAGTGCTCCACTGTATACTTGTCAAGGAGCACTTTATTTTAGGGTGCCTATATTATTTAAATAATTTTTTCATTAAATATTCCTTTTAGACCAAGTTTTGTTATTCTGTCTTCTATTTGTTTGCTATCTATACTATATAGTCCTATTTCTTTCATTCTATTAAAGTATATTGATCCCGCAAATGTAAATCTACTTTTTTTGTCTTTATCTTTTAAAAATTTCTTATTTGCAAAATCAATAATATCTCCGATTACTGTTTCATTTGGAAGCACAATCATGTTTTTACCTGCTGCGTGTCTTACAGCATTAGCTCCTGCCAGAGATCCTGTAGATATTGCTTCCGTATGTCCTACAAATAGTCCAGATTTTTCTCCTCCACAAAATAAATTATCTAATCCAATTACTTTCATTGCATTATCTCTTGGAGTAATAGCTAGATATCTGACTGAATTTCCTTTACCACCTGCATATGGATCAACATACTTTACATGCTCTAACCCTTTAATTTTTCTTAATTTTTGTAATGGATAAAAACAAGTCATAAGTTTTACGTGTCCCGTATCTAAAAGTATTACGTTTTCTGCAAATTCTTTTAATGCGTATTGTTGACATACTTTAACTTTTAATTTATCAAAATTAACATCTTCTTTAGGAACTTTTAAAATAACTACGCCTTTTTCTTCTAATTCTTTTACTATTTTAGAATCTATACTTTCTTTACAAAGTTTACATGATCCACTAAATGCTCCATATACTTCATCTGCTCTTTCGCCTTTTAAATCTTCTATTCCAGCTCGTTTGCTTATACTAATTCTAGGACCAAATGCAGGACATCTTAATATACACATAGAACAACCATTTCCGTACCTTAGACAATTTCCCATAGGTCCTGTTGTACCTGTTGTTTCTATAAATGCATCTCCTTCTATATAAGTTCCATTGCTTAAATATACTCCTTTTATTTTGTTGCCTTCCTTTTCTACGTTTACTACCCTTGAAATCAAATGTATATCTATTCCCATATCCATAAGATAATTTCTAACTTCTGCTTCGATGAGGTTTACATCGTAAAGCCATGCATGTTCGTGCCCTGGAAAATCTATATTTTTATGTCTTGTATTTTTATCAGTTATGTTAATTAGATCACCTGCACCAAGTGCAATTAATTCTTCGCTGGCTGTGTATCTTCCATTATTTCTCATTATTCCGCCAACGTTACCAAGCCCAAGTAACATATCTGTTTTTTCATATAATGCTACATCTGCCCCTGCTTTTTTAGCAGTAATAGCCGCTGCACATCCAGACCAGCCCCCCCCAATTATTACGATTTTCATATTAGTCTTCTCCTTTCAAACACATATTTAGGATCAACTTGAAGTTTGCACATTCTTCTAATTTTATCTCCTTCATAACTTAAAATACATGCACCACACATACCTTCTCCACAACACATTTTAGCATTATTAGAACAAGAATAATTTATATTATCGCCTATATATTGCATTACTCTGTAGTTAAGTATATCGGCTCCCGAACAATGTATTAAATTAATATCTTTATTTCTTATGAACTTAGATAGTAATTTCTTTAAATCTTCTGTAAGTTCTCCATCCATTAAAGTTGAACATTCAATTATTTCAACATCATATACATCTAAATACTCTTTTATGAAAATATCACTATATCGTCCCTTGTCTATAATAACTGTAACTTTATTGTCATTAGCACAAAGTTTTTTTATTACAGATAGCATAGGTGCCATCCCTATTCCTCTAGCTATAACTATTGCTCTACCATTATTGCATTTTAAAATATGTCTTAATCCTAATACTCCATTCCAAAATGGTCCTTTTAATAAAATTTCTTCTCCAATATTGATATCTTGAATTTTTTTAGTTTTCGTACCTTTAATTTCTATTGCTAGGGATATTATACTTTTTTCAGTGTTAACGTTCATGATAGAAATAGGAGAATTATAGAAAACTTTGCTTTCTGGATTTCTTAAAAAGACTAAACTACCCGGATGAACTAAGCTTTCTGATAATTCATATGGTACTTTAATTTTAAGTATTATTAAATTTTCTTCCACTAGTGTTTTATTTATTACTTTACAACTATATGTCTTTCTTCCTTCTTTAGCTTTTTTACCATTCCAAATGAATTCTTGATATATACAAGTACCTTTCCAATTGACACAGTCACAAAATGTTTTACTGCAAAGCTCTGAACACAAAATGCAATCACCAGTTTCTGCTAAATGGCAAGGACAATATTCCGTTCCAGCATCTATACAATCTATTATTTCATATTTCATTTTTACGCCTCCTCCTAACCACTCTAATAATTAAAATATTTTAGTAGTTTAGATTTGGTTACAGTAAATTTATAAAAATAAAATAAACAGTGTGATAAAAATAGATATATTTAATAGGAACAATATACATTATTAATATAATTATGTTATACTATATATTATATTTTTAGAAAAAAATGAATTTTTTCACAAAAAATATTGATTTAAACATATAAAGTATAGTATTATATATATAACATATACTATTAAAGGGCGGTGATTTTATGATCGATGATTTAATAAAAATAGGAAGATCATATAAAGACAAATTTACAAAAGAGTATAATTTAGGAGTAGAACATGGTATAGATTCAAAGTTTGAAAATGAATATTTAACATGGCTTTTAAAAATAGGAAAATTTGTAGATATGAAATTAAAAAACAAATTTCCGAATATAACATCTCAAATACTCGATATAGTAAATAAAAGAAGTACCTATAGTATAGATTATAGTATTATAATGGGATACTTAGAAAGAGCAAGACAGTTTGGTTATTAAAATATTGATATTTATAACCACACATCTAAATTTAAGTGATGTGTGGTTATTTAATTTTTATTAAAATTATTTGTTATTATAATTAATACTCATAATTTGTAATGGAATTAATTAATTCTTTTTTATGATAATACAAACTAGATAAATACGAGAGAAATTAAAATATATGTTATAATTATGTTATGATAAAATTTATATCAACCATGTGATATGTAAAATATGTATATTGTTATATAATATGTTATAAAAGAAAGTTTTATATTAACTATGTGGTTTATTAAGTTAAAAAATAATATTTAAACAAAAAAGCATTGCGAGAATATAAGTCTACAATGCTTTTGTTTTGTAGTTTTTTATTTAAATAAGTGTATTTTAAATTAATTTAAGGCATATATTGACAATATATGAAATTTATATAACAATATACATAAGGATAAATATAAATGAGGTGGAGTAATTGGGAAAAGTTTCAAATACCATTAAAATGTTAATACTATTAAAAAGTAGAGGCAAGATGAAAATAAAAGAACTTGCTGAAATTCTAGAGGTGAATGAAAGAAGTATACGAATGTATAAAAATGAATTAGAGCAAGCTCAAATCTATATTAATTCAACTTCGGGAAAATATGGAGGATATGAGTTGGATACAGATGTATTTATTTCCAATTTTAAATTAACTGAAAAAGAATATAAAGCATTAAATATGGCAAAAGATTTTTTAAAAAGTAATAACTTTGTATTATTAAAAGAATATATAACAGCATTAGATAATGTTAATTGTAGTAGAAGGTGCAATGAAACTATGGACTTATCACAGTACAATTATTTTGTAAGCAATAATAAGTTAAATTATAATCTTGAAAATGAGAAAAAAATATGGGTTGATATGAATTCAAGTATAATTTGTAAAAATAAAGTAAAAATAAAATACCGTTCTTCTAATAAGATAGTTAAGGAAAGAGTAGTTCATCCATATAAGATATTCCAATACAAAAGTTCCATATATCTTCTAGCTTACTGTGAATATAGGGAAGAAATTCGTTATTTTAAATTATCTAGAATAGAAAAATATAGTATTTTAAAAGAAAAATTTAAAATAAATCAGGAACTAAATTTAGAAATAGATAGTGATTGTTTAGGTATATTCGAAGGAA
Organism: Clostridium massiliodielmoense; assembly: GCF_900176615.1. Classification (GTDB taxonomy): domain Bacteria; phylum Bacillota; class Clostridia; order Clostridiales; family Clostridiaceae; genus Clostridium_H; species Clostridium_H massiliodielmoense. The sequence goes on along the minus strand of NZ_FXLO01000009.1, from coordinate 576,752 downwards.
AAGAAGTAAATTTTAAAATTGAAATAAAGTATCCAATAGCTCAAACAATAAAGGAAAGAATATGGGGACAAAATCAAGTAATAGTAGAAAATGAATCAAATAATTCTATAATATTTGAAGCAAAAATGAAGGATACAGAAGAAACAAAAACATGGATATTAGGAATGGGAAGTAGTGCAGTTGTTTTAGAACCAGCTGAATTTGTAAATAAAATTAAAAATGAATTACAGGAAACTACAAAATTATATAAATAAGTTTCTATGTGACAATATATTGCCACAATATATTGTATAATAATGGTTAGGGAGGTGAGATATATGAGAATAAGATGTGAATATAAAACTGAAAAATTGCCAGTTGCTTATAATATGCTATTTTTATCTCTTATAAAAGAATCCTTAAAAAAGTCTGATGAGGATTATTTAAGAAAGTTGTATTTTTATAAAGGAGATAAAGTTAATAAAAAGCCTAAGAATTTTTGCTTTTCCGTATATTTAAAAGATTTTGTTAAGAAAGAAGACATATTTCAGATTAATGATAGGATAATATTTAACATTAGTTCCCCAGATTATGAATTTATGTTAAAGGTATATAATGGTTTACTAGATTTTAATACATTTAGATATAAAGATTATAACATTAACAAAGTGAGAATTAATTTATTAAAAGAAAAAGTAATAAATAAATCTTCTGCTGTTTTTAGTACAATGTCACCAATTTGTATTAAAAATAAACAAGGTAATATGATATCTATAGATGATGATCAGTATGAAAAAGAATTAAATTATATAGCATCTAAATCATTAGAAGGATTTAGGGGATATGGATTAGTTGAAGCATTAAAGTTTTCACCAATATTTATGAAGAAAAAAATAGTTAAAGAAGACATACGAAATTTTAGAGAAAATACTAACAAACCATATTACTATGTTAACAGTTATGCTGGAACATTCAAATTAAAAGGAAATACAAAAGATTTAAATGATTTATATATGCTTGGAATAGGATTTAAACGTGGACAAGGTTTTGGAATGATAGAAATAATAGAATAGGAGGTGAAAAAGAATGAGCAAAATACAAATAGAATTAAGTGACTGGCTTTATAATGCAGGAGTTGTTGGACTAATAAACATTCTAAAACATAGTGAGAAAAAAGTAAAAATATTAAATAAACAATGCATAGAAATTGATAGTGAGCAGTTAGTGGATTTTCAAAACAATTATTTTAAATATTTTATAGATAAGTATGTTAAGTTTACATCTTGGTATAAAATAACTAGTTTTCAAGGATATATTGAAAGTTTAGATACAGAAAATATTACAAAAGAAGATATAAAAAAAGTAAATGATTATATAGAATATACAAAAAATAAACTAAAATCTAATAGTTATAAAAGTGCATATTTACTTGCCAATGATAATTCACTAGATATATTAAACGAAGAAAAAAGTTTAAAAAAGATTAATATAACTAAAAAACAAACATTACAAGATGAAGAAGTAAAAGAAAATACAATAAATACTATAAATAAAGTCATAGAATATTTATGCAAAGAAACTGTAAAAAAATACGTATTAACTAAAAATATAATATATGATGTAATAGCTAACTTTTGGGGAGGAGTAAGTTTTCTTCATACATCGAAAAATAATTCTGATATGTACAAAGAGTACAAAGATTATTTTGTAGACAATACTTTAAATTATGTGGAATTAGATAAAAGTAAAGATAAATATAATTGTTTTACATGTAATAATACTTTATCAAAGTTATCAAAACCAATTGCTTATGAACTTGCTTGGATAAATAAAACAGGGGTAGATATGTCAAGAAAGTCATCTCATTTTTGGAACATGAAAGGAGATTCATACATTTGTCCTATATGTAATCTTATATATTCATGTATACCAGCAGGATTTACTGTGTTTAAAGGAAAAGGATTATTTATAAACAAGAATATTGGAGTAAAAACGTTAACCAAAATTAACAATCAATCTCTTGATAATGTAACTTCTATAGAAGAATTAGAACAATATAGCTATTTTAATATTGCTGATAACATGGAGCAGGGATCAATATCGCAATCAAGTAAAGAAATAGACAATATACAAATCGTAAAATTAGATTCTCAAAATGAAAGCAGACCTTATACTTTTAACATAATTTCAAAGAAGAAACTAGAAATAATAGACAAAAATAAAGAACGATTGAAGAGTATGATTAAGATTCATATAAAGATTTCAAAAGATGAGTATTTAAATTTATATAATGAAGTTTTAAACAGAATTTATAAGGGACATAACTTATTTGATCTTATGTATAAACTTGTTTATCTAAATTTAAATGAAAGTTTTAAAAAAATAGGTTATTTAGACATGATACTTAAAATAAATAATGATTTAATAGGAGGAGGCAAAATGAGTACAAATAAGATAGATGATAAACTAATAAATAATTGTAGAAGTTATGGATATTATTTAAGAAAAGCATATGTAGAAAAAGGCGGAAAAAATAAATTAGGTGGAATTTCTTATAGATTATTAAATGCATTGAAAACTAAAAATGTATCTAGATTTATGGATACTTTATTTAATGCTTATATGTATTTGGGTAATCCAATTCCATCAACATTTATAGAAGCATTAAAAGATAAAGAAAATTTTCAAACAATAGGATATGCATTTTTATTAGGACTTCAGGGTGGAGATGGAAAAGATGGAAAAGCCGATAAAGAAAATAAGGAGGATGTTGTAAATGAATAGAAAAGGATTAACAGCAAGTTTTATTTTTGAAGCAGAAAGTGGAAACTATGGAGAAGGAATAGGGAATGTTACTGCACTTAAAAAAGTATCAAGAGGAAGTGGAGAAAGTTATTCATATATTTCAAGACAAGCATTGAGATATAACATAATAGAACAATTAGGAGAAGACAATACTCCTTTAGATGTTGATGGAAGTGTAATACAATTTGCACCAGAAGCTACTATAGCTGATTATCCAGAAATCGATTTCTTTGGTTATATGAAAACGAAAAAACCTCCTAAAACACGTTCAGCAGTTGTTAGATTATCAAATGCAATATCCCTTGAGAGTTTTAATGCAGATTTAGATTTTTTAACCAATAAAGGTCTTTTAGATAGATATAACAATCAAAATGATAAAGCAAAAGATGGTGGAAACATAGCACAAAGCGAAATACATAAATCTTACTATGCTTATACTATAGCTATAGATTTAGATAAAATAGGAATTGATAAAAATGATGATATAGAAATACCAAGTGACAAAAAATCAGAAAGAGTACAAAGACTTTTGGATACTTTAAAATTCCTATATAGAGATATAAAAGGAAGACGTGAAAATCTATCACCTATCTTTGCAATTGGTGGAGTTTATGATATTAAGAATCCTTTCTTTGAAAATAAGCTAAATGTATCAGAAAATAAATTAGTTGTAGAGACAATTCAGGATGTTTTATCACTTGATGAAACAATTAAAGATAATACCTATGTTGGTCTAATTAAAGGGATTTTTTCAAATGATGATGAAATTAGTAGTATTTTAAAATGTAGTGACATAGGACAGTTTTTTAAAGAATTAAAGGCTAAAGCTGATGAATATTATAGTGAATCTAAGTAGGTGATTAAATGAAAGCAATATTACTTAAAGTAACTCAAAATTTAGTGAATTATAAAAAGCCTACAAGTTTTCAGCTTAAAGAAACCTATCCACTACCTCCTTATTCTACTGTTATAGGAATGGTACATGCAGCTTGTGAATTTGATGAATATAAAGATATGGAAGTTAGTATTCAAGGAAACTACCATTCAAAGGTTAATGATTTATATACAAGATATGAGTTTGCAGGAGCTTCATATGAAGATAAAAGACACAATATAAAATTAAAAGGTAAAGATAAATATTATGGTGCTATGAGAGGGGTTTCAACTTGTGAACTTCTTGTAGATGTAGAACTTGTAATTCACATAAAACCTAAAGATGAAGATTTAATTCCTATAATATATGAAAACTTAAAGTATCCGAAAGAATACTTATCTATAGGCAGACGAGAAGATATTGCACGTATTGAACAGGTAGAAGTTGTTGATATTGATGAAATTGAGTTAGATGAAGAAATTTCTTTAAAATATGATGCATATATACCTGTAAATTATTTTAGCTCAAGTGAATTTGCATCAAATGCGACAATATATACCTTAAATAAAAAGTATGAAAAAATTAAAATAAAAAAGGATACGGAAATAAGAAAATGGGACAAGGTTAAAGTTATCCATGGAATAGCTACTAAAGATGAGATTTTTGATGAGGCTACTATTTATAAGGATAACTTTGATAATGTGATTTTCTTTGCGTAATTATCTTAGTTAATAAAAGATAGGAGTTTTCTTCTATCTTTTATTAAAAATTTTGGAGGTGTTATTTTGAAAAATCCATTTTTAGCAAAGACCAAAGATAGAGAAACTATAATTGATCATACAGAAAAACTTTACGAAAATTTTTTGAAATTAAAAAGTATATATCCTAATATATTAAATTTAAATTGGAAATTATTGGAATTAGCTTGTTTATATCATGATTTAGGAAAAATGAATACTAAGTTTCAAAATAAACTTATAGGAAAGCTTAATGAAACAGAACTTAAACAAAACAGAGAAAATATTAATTTAATACCTAAGTTAAAAGATGATTTTGTAGAAACAGATGAAATCCCACATGGTTATTTAAGTCCAGCATTTTTACCAAAGAATACATTAAAAAAGATATATTCAGAAGATGAAATGAGAATTTTATATCAAAGTATATATTTTCATCATAATAGAGAAAAGCTAGATAATCATGATGAATTGAAACTTATAGTAAAAGAGGATTTAGCTAAATATATAAGTGATTTTAACTATGATAGAATAGAAAAAATAGAAAAGTTATATCCATCATTTTCAAAGTACATAAAGGTACGTATACCAGATATAGAAGAAGATTCAGAAGAAACAATTAAAAAATATATAATGACAAAAGGACTCTTAAATAAAATAGATTATTCAGCAAGTGCCGATATTGAGGTAGAAATAAAAAATGAAGATTTGTTTGAAAAAACCAGTGAGTTTTTAAAAAAAGGTGGATTTAAACCAAATAAACTTCAAGAATATATGATTAATCACCAAGATGATAATAATATAATTCGTGCATCTACAGGAATTGGAAAAACAGAAGCTGCATTATTTTGGATAGGAAATAACAAAGGATTTTTTACATTACCTCTTAAAGTATCCATAAATGCTATATTTGATAGAATAATAGAAAAAATCAACTTTCCAAAAGAAGAAACAGGATTACTTCATTCAGATACATCTTCTGAATATCTAAAAAGAAATAATAACGAATTAAACATGGAACAAGTAGATAGGACAAAGCAATTATCACTTCCAATTACAGTATGTACATTAGATCAATTAGTTGACTTTATATTTAAATATGAAGGATATGAATTAAAATTAGCCACTCTTTCTTATTCCAAACTTGTAATTGATGAAATTCAAATGTATTCTCCAGAACTTGTAGGTTTTTTAATAGTAGCATTAAAACATATAACTAAAATGGGTGGAAAATTTAGTATAGTTACAGCTACATTACCACCAATATTTTTATATTTTATAGATAATCAAGATATAAAATACAATAAACCAGATCCATTTTATAAAGAAGTTGAGGGAAAGATTCAATTAAGACATAGAATTAAAGTTTTACAAGAAGATATCAATATTGAACATATAAAAAATAATTATAAAAACAAAAAAGTACTTATTATTGTAAATACCGTAAAACAGGCTCAAAAATTATATGATGTTTTGAATAACGAGATTAAAGATGAAACAAATATAAGTCTACTTCATAGTAGGTTTATAAAAAAACATAGGACTATTAAAGAGGAACAAATTTTAGAACTTGGAGATCTTAAAAACAAAGACTGTGGAATATGGATAACTACTCAAGTAGTAGAAGCAAGCTTGGATATAGATTTTGATGTATTATATACGGAGCTTTCTGATATATCAGGTTTGTTACAGAGAATGGGAAGAGTCTACAGAAACAGAAATCTTGTAAATGAAGATATAAATATTTTTGTATATACAGGAAAAGATTCTTATCCTTCAGGTATAAGTAAAAGTGAAAGGTCCATTATTGATAAAGATATATTTGAGTTATCTAAAAAAGTATTAATAAACTACATGGGACATAGTGATTCTAAAACAATAGATGAAAAGGATAAGATGAATTTAGTTGAAGAAGTATACTCAGTAGAAAACTTAAAAGGGGGAGAGTATTTTAAAAAAATTAAAAATATAATTGATAAAATGGAAGATGTTTTAGCATATGAGTATGATAAAAAGAATATTGATTTAAGAAATATAGAGAGTACAGACATTATACCTTTTAGCGTTTATGAAGAGTGCAAAGAAGAAATAGAACAAAACTTGTATATAATAAAAAATAGTGAGGATTTTAATAAAAGATTGTTAGCTAAGAATAAAATAAGAGAACTTATAGTATCAATACCTACCTATGAATTTGAAATTGCAAATAAGAATGCTCGTGTAATAATGAAATTAGAATTATCTAAGTATACAGTAATTCCTATTGTTAAATATGACTATACTTTTGAAAAAGGACTTACTAGACCAGAGTTTAAAGTAGAAGATCAATTTCTTTAGAAAAAAGGTGATATTATGGGTTTTGATTTTGAAAAGTTTAAAACACAAGGTGTTAAAGTAAATTACTATTATGTTTGTAAAAGAAAACTGTGGTTGTTTTCTAAAGGAATATCCATGGAAGATGAAAATGATAGAGTTATGAGTGGAAAAATAATTCATGAATACTCATACAATAGAAAAAAGAATAAAGAGGTTTTAATAGATAACATATTGAGACTTGATATATTAGATAAAGAATACGTAAGAGAAGTTAAAATTACAAGTAAAATGCCACTTCCAGATAAGATGCAACTCATGTATTACTTATTCTATTTAAAACAAATAGGAATAAACAAAAAAGGATCCATAAATTATGTAAAAGAAAAAACAGTAGAAGAAATAGAACTAACTTTGGATATGGAAGAACAAATAAAGACCACATTAATTGATATAGACAGGATAATAAATTGTGATAAACCTCCTAAATTAAAAAAATTACCATATTGTACAAAGTGTGCATATTATCAATTTTGTTTTTCGGGAGAGGATGAAGAATAATGGGAAAAGATTATTATGTTTTTAATAATGGTAGGTTAAAAAGGAAAGATAATACTATATATTTTATAAATGATTTAGGAGAAAAAAGACCTCTTCCAATAGAACAAGTAGACAAGCTTCATATATTTGGAGAAGTAGATTTAAACACTAAATTATTGAATTACCTAGCTAAATACGGATTAATGCTTAATTTTTACAACTATTATGGATATTATTCAGGAACGTATTATCCTAGGAAAAAGAAAGTATCAGGATTTACTGTTGTAAATCAAGCTATGCATTATAATTTTTATGATAAAAGACTTTATATTGCTAAATGTTTTATTGATAGTGCAATTCATCATATATTAAGAAATATGAGAAGATATAAGTTAGATTTACATGAATATATTGAAAAAATTCAAACAGAAAGAAATAATGTTTTAAATGCCGAATCAATTCAGGAACTTATGGGAGCAGAAGGAAGAATGAGAAAAGTATATTATGAGTCATTTAACATGATTTTAAAGGGAGATTTTGAGTTTAAAAAAAGAGAAAAACGTCCGCCATCTACACCTATAAATGCTCTTATTTCTTTTGGAAACAGTTTAATGTATACAACTGTACTTGGAGAAATTTATAAGACTCAACTAGATCCTACAATAAGTTTTCTTCATGAACCATCTAGCAAAAGATTTTCTTTAAGTTTAGATTTAGCAGAAATATTTAAACCACTAATAGTAGATCCTATAATTTTTTCATTAATAAACAATAGAAGATTAACTTTAAAGGATTTTAATATTGAAGAGGGAATATGTTTTTTAAATGACGAGGGTAGAAAAAAGTTTGTATCTGAGTATGAGAAAAAACTTAATACAACTATAAGGCATAGAAATTTAAAAAGAAAAGTGTCCTATAGAATGTTTATAAGACTTGAATGTTATAAGCTTATAAAACATTTTATAGGAGATGAAAAATATAAACCTTTAAAAGCGTGGTGGTAATTATGTTTGTTATATTAACTTATGATATTGAAGAAAAAAGAATAAATAGGGTAAGAAAAACATTAAAGAAGTATTTAACTTGGACACAAAACTCAGTATTTGAAGGAGAAATAACAGAAGGGAAATTGCATAAGTGCTTATCAGAGATAAATAAGAATATTGACAAAAAAACCGATTCAATATACATTTATAGAGTGAAGATGAGTAAAAATATAACGAAAGATGTAATAGGAATAGAAAAAAGTTTTGATGAACTATTCTTATAATTTGCAGTATATCAAACAAAAGTTCTTACAGTCTCAAAGTATTGATATATCTAAGGTTTAATGGAGTTTTTTTATAATTCAAAAAACACTACTGAAGGTTTACTGCAAAATTGATAAAATTAGAGTTTAAGCCGTTTAGCTTAAACGCAGTAATACCAATGTGTTTAGGTGTTTTCAATTTTAGGGTTTTATATTAACTATGTGATATGTAAATCTGAATACTACCAAATCATAGTCATCTGTGAAATGTGTTTTATATTAACTATGTGATATGTAAATTATTAGCAATAGATATATCTTTAAGATTTTCAGCGAAGTTTTATATTAACTATGTGATATGTAAATATTACATTATTAGTAGTAGAGGTATCTGTGGAACTTCGTTTTATATTAACTATGTGATATGTAAATCCTTTCCAATATAGAAATCAGATAATATAAAGCTTTCGTTTTATATTAACTATGTGATATGTAAATACTGATATAGTTCGTATGGGTGCGTTTCAATTTGCTAGTTTTATATTAACTAAGTGATATGTAAATAGTTTTACATTGTGAGTTGGAATAATTGAAATTAGATGTTTTATATTAACTAAGTGATATGTAAATAAAGATATTTATTATAAATGCGTACAATTTCAATTGTAAAAGGCACCTTTCAGTATTTTGTATTCATAATTAAACCAATAAAGTTATATATTATAAACTATAATTAATGGTTAAATAATAGATCTCAAAATAATATATAATATAATGAAATAAATTATACATTAGGAGCTGAATGAATGGAAATTGAAATAAAAAGCATACTAAAGAAAATTATTGTTAAAGATGATAAAGTTAAAGTAGAAAGACTTAAAATTACAAATGATGAAATAACTGAAATTAGATATCAGATGGCAACTGTATGAATACAAGGTTTTAAACATTTTGTACCGAAAAAGATGGTCAAAAGGTACATAGTTTAAATGATGCTACATTAAATAAAAATAGCATCACATTTTACTATGGTAATAATGAAAAGGTTGAAGAAATTCTAAATCACTTTTCTGAGAAGGTGAAATTAACGGAATTTACCGACATCAAAAAAGAAAAGAAGTCAAAAACTAAAACAAAGTCAAAAACTAAAGAAATAGTGTGTTGTCCTAAATGAGAATCTACCCAAATAACAGCTAATAAGAGAGGTTTTAGTTTAGAAAAAGCTATTTTAAGAAGTACTATATCATTAGGAGTTGGAGTAATAGCCGGTGGAATAGGTAAAAATAAAATAGAAATAACTTGTTTGAGATGTGGTTATAGATGGAAAGCAGGCAAGAAGTAACACTCTAGGGATAGAGTGTTTTTTAAATTTAAATAAGTTACAAAAACTAATTGACAGATAATTCAAAAAAGTGTATCATAATAAATGATAAGATATTAATTAACATTTATGGTAAATATAATTACATAGAAAATGTAAACATTTAAATTGCAAAATGTTAATGAATATTTTATTAAAAATTAAAAACAAAAAATAAGGGAAGGGGATTAGAAATATGAAATTAAATCTAAAACTAAAAAGATTTATTTCAGCAATTTCTGTGTTTGTGTTTACTTTAGTTTCTTTGATAACGTTTTCAGTAGCTAAACCTATTAATGCGTTTGCAAAAGAAAATCAAAAAGTAGCTCAAAACAAAAACAATTATCCTATCGTACTTTGTCATGGATGTAATGGATGGGGTAGAAATGAAAACTTTGGAACAGTTGCTTTTGGAGCAAGATACTACTGGGGTGGAAATGTTGACTTACAACAGAAGCTTATTGAAAATGGATTTACAACTTATACAGCTGCTGTAGGACCACTTTCAAGTAACTGGGACAGAGCTTGTGAACTTTATGTTCAAATTAAAGGTGGAAGAGTTGACTATGGTGAAGCTCATGCTAAAAAACATGGACATTCTAGATATGGAAGGTATTATAGAGGTTTTTATCCACAATGGGGAACAAAGGATGAAAACGGAAATATACGCAAAGTTCATCTTATAGGACATAGCCAAGGTGGACAAACTGTACGTATGCTAACTACTCTTCTTGGTCAAGGTAAACAAGAAGAAATATCAGCAACAGGAGAAAAGACTAGCGAATTATTTAAAGGTGGACATTCTTGGATTTCAGGTTTAATAACACTAGCATCTCCACATGATGGAACAACTCTAGCCGATATGAAAGGTACAGATGTCGGTGCAGCACTTGGGATAGGTGCAATGGGATCAATATTAGGAAATATATCTAACTCAGATATAATATTTGATTTAAAGGTTGATCAATGGGGACTTAAGAGAAGACCTTCTGAATCATTTTTAAGCTATTTTAATAGATGTGCAGCAAGCAAAATGTGGACTTCAAAAGATATTTGTTCAGTAGATTTAAGTACTAATGGAGCTGTAGCACAAAATAAATGGGTAAAGGCCCAACCAAATGTATACTACTTCTCATGGGCATGTTGTGGAACTATGAGAAATCCAATTAGCATACTAGGACATCATATGGCAAGTCCTATAAGAATGAGTGATAAAGGGCTTTATAATCCTCAATGGGCATTACAAGCTCAATTAATGGGAACATATAGTAGACATAATCCGTATCGTGCAATACCTGTAATTAATAGTAAATGGTGGCCAAATGATGGCTATGTAAATACTATTTCTGAAAATGGACCTAAAGCTGGATCAACTGATAAAATTGTAAATTACAATGGAACACCTCAAATAGGTAAATGGAACTTCATGGGCGTGAAGGATATGGATCACGAAGATATAATAGGAAGACATTGGAATGGAGCTACTAATTTCTTTATAGATATGGCTCAGATGCTTAGAAATCTTCCTGTAACTGAATAATAAAATAATAGCAATTAAAAACTTCTAATATAAATTTGTATTTATATTAGAAGTTTTTATCTTATTTAAAAAAAGATTAATTAATTATTGAAATTAAAAATAGTAAAAGTTATAATGTTGAAGGACTATGTGACATTTAAGTTAATTCATCAATAACAAATAAAGTTGAATTTTTAAAAGGGAGGTAATATAAAGAATGTCATCCAAATAAGAAATAGGGAGAAAAATAACATATGAAAAATAAGAAAAAGGCTCTTGGAATAATAGCAATTATTTTAATAGCATTAGGAATTTTTAGCATAAAACCTGTAAAACGTTATATTATAAGAAAAGACAATTTTAATTGGCTTGCATATGGAATCAAACAACAGTATGAAGCAAAACAATTAAATGTACAAGAAGAAATAAAATTTAATATAAAAGGTATGAGTAATATTGGAGAACAAGAAAAATTATTGAATGAAATGTTTAATAATATGAGTTTAAAGTTAGAGTCATATTATGATGGTGATAATTATAGAAATTTAACAAAAGTTCAATTAAAAAATAAGAATGAAAAATTAGGTAATTTAGACTTGGTTTCTAATAAAGAAGGAATAATAGTACAGTGTTCTGATATTTTTAATGGAAATGTGTATTTAGATTATAAAGAAATATGTAGATTATTTAATAAATCAAATGATCCTAACTATATTAATGTAGAAAAATATTTACCTCTATTTGATATAAGTAAAAATCCTTATATTAAAAATATAAATAAAGATCTTTTTAATACTTTAAAAAATACTTTAGATAATAAATTTCAAAAAAATCAAGATATATTGATTAAAATTAATTTCAATGGAAAAGAAAAACTAGTAAAATATAACGAACTTAAAGTAAGTTTAAATAATGATGATATAAAAAATATTTTAAAAGAATTAAATAAATTCGCTAAAGATAACCCTAATATAAAATTATTTTTAAAAAGTAAGATTGAAGAGTTTTTTGCTATAGCAATAAAGAATAATGATCTTAGTAAGTTTGGATTAACTGAAAATGATATTAAAGAATTTAGAGAAAATAAGAATTTTGACAAAGAGTGGGAAAAAACTTTTACACAAATTATAAATCAAATAGATAAGACTCAAACTAATGATGATTTTAAAATAGATATATCATTTAGACTTGATGATGATGATAAAATAAGAAACATTTTATGTATATATACTTTTAAGCAACCAAATAATCTTGTATTTAATGTAGATCAAAATATTAACATTAATTATTCAATAGATAAACAAGTTTTTGATTCATCAAAATATACTAAAGATATTAAATTAACAGAAATAAATCCAGTTAATATAACTGAAAGTGTAGCCAAGTATGTTAAGAGTTTAGGATTAAAATTGACTCAACTATATCCTAAGTTAAATAATAGTAGTGATACTAATTTTAATAATAGTAAATATTCTACTAATGAAAATTATATAAATTAAAATTAAGAAGCCAATTAGGATGAGATGAATTTATCTCATCCTAATTTAAATTTAAAACAAAGCTAAAATATAAATTATTAAAAGCTATATTAATTTTTCAAAAGCTATTCTTTTACTATTATCTTCAAGATAAATAACTCCACAATATTTAAAATCATTTTTATGTAATAACTTTTGCATAGATACGTTATCTTCGTGAGTATCTATTTTAATGCTATGAACATTTTTACTTAAGCAAATTTTTTCAATATGTTTAATAATTAGAGAAGCCAAATTGTTTCCTTTAAGTTTATTATTTATTGCTATTCTGTGAATAACAGCTGATTTATTCTGTGAAAGCCATTTGCCTTCATATATAGTAGAATAACTTTCTTCTTTGTCAAAAGATAAAGCTGTTGTTCCAATTATTAAATTATCTTTTGTTAATACATACCCATAACCTTTATTAATATCATTTTCTATAGTTTGAAAATTTGGATAACCATCTTGCCATTGATCAATATTATTTTTCTTAAAGTAATTTTGTGCTTCACATATAATTTTTAATATATTATTGATATCTGATTTAACTGCTCTTCTAAATTTCATGTAAATTCTCCTTTAAGTATAATAAATTTATTATATAATAAAAAATTATACAGGAAAAGAGAAAGTAATTTTGTGTTAATAAAAAAATACTTAAAATCTATTATATTTCTTAACTATAAGAGCAAACTATAAGAGTAATTAGAAATTATAAAGGAGGAAATTTAATTGGGAAATAATGTAGATAACAAAAGAAACGAATCAGAAAACAATAGTTTTCTTGGATGGGTAGTTAGATTGGTGTTATTTGCCATAGTGCTAGGATTAACATCATTTTTTACACCTGGTTTTACTATAAAAGGACTATGGTCATTTATATTAGCGGCCATTATAATAACTGCAATAGATTATTTTGTAGAATCCTTTATGGGAGTAGATGCATCTCCAATGGGAAAAGGAATAAAAGGATTTGTTATAGCGGCTATTATAATATATTTAACTCAATTTTTAGTTCCTAATATGAGAGTGTCTATAATAGGAGCAATATTAGCGGCAGTAGTTATAGGAATTATAGATGCTATAATTCCTGGAAAAGTAATGTAATGAAATTAAAAAAATAACAAAAACATCAGACTATTTGTCTGGTGTTTTTGTTATTTTAAAGATTAATTCAAAGGAAAATATAAATTATTGTAGAATAGTAAAATATATATATAAATTATTTGAAAAAATATAATATATAGTAAATTCAAGGGGATATATTATGAACTATAATGAAGAAAGTTTGAGGGTACATGAGAAAAGTAAGGGGAAAATTTCTATATTACCAAAAGTAATAGTCAAAAATAAAGAGGAATTAAGTGTTGCTTATACACCTGGTGTTGAGAACCTTGTAGAAAGATAAATAAAAATATTAGTGATGTATATAAATATACGTCAAAAGGAAATTTGGTAGCTGTAGTAACAGATGGTACTGCAGTATTAGGACTTGGAGATATAGGACCAGAAGCAGCTATGCCCGTTATGGAGGGAAAAGCAATATTATTTAAGGAGTTTACAGATATTGATGCTTTTCCTATTTGTTTAGATACTAAGGATACTGAAGAAATAATAAAAACAGTGAAGTTTATAGCACCTACATTTGGAGGAATAAATTTAGAAGATATATCAGCTCCGAGATGTTTTGAAATAGAAAAAAGATTAAAAGAAGAATTAGATATACCAGTGTTTCATGATGATCAACATGGAACTGCTATAGTAGTTTTAGCAGGATTATTAAATGCTTTAAAGATTGTTAAGAAAGATATATCTAAGGCTAAAATTGTAATTAACGGAGCTGGTTCTGCTGGAATTTCTATATGCAAATTATTATTATTAGCAGGAGCTAAAGATATAGTGATGTGTGATTTAAAAGGTGCTTTGGTAGAAGGCGAACAGTGGATGAATGAATCTCAAAAGAAAATAGCTAAAGTGACTAATAGAAATCTCCAAATAGGAAATGTAGAAAAAATTATAAAAGGTAAGGATGTATTTATTGGGGTTTCAGGTCCTAATGTATTAGATGCAAAAATGGTATCTATTATGAATAAGGATTCTATTATATTCGCTATGGCTAATCCAAATCCAGAAATAATGCCAGATGAAGCTAAAAGAGGTGGCGCTAGGATTATTGCTACAGGAAGATCAGATTTTCCTAATCAAATTAATAATGTACTGGTATTTCCAGGGATATTCAAAGGAGCTCTAAGGGCAAAAGCAAGAGACATTAATGATGAAATGAAACTTGCAGTTGCAAAAGCTATAGCAAGTATAGTTGCAGAAAATGAATTGAATGAAGAATATATAATTCCAGATGCATTTAACAAAAATGTTGTTTTGGCTGTTTCTGATGAAGTTGAAAAAGTTGCTAAATGTATGGGAATATCAAAGGAGTGTAGAATATGAGGATTATAAATTCTAAGGACATTACATATGCTGTTAAAAAACTCTCAATTGAAGCCAATTATTTTATTAATGAGGATATATTAAAAGCCTTAGAAAAAAATATGCTTGTGAAAAATCTCCTATTGGAAAAGAAATATTATTTCAAATAATAAAAAATAATAAAATAGCCGCTGAAAGACATATGCCTATTTGTCAAGATACTGGAGTAGCTGTTGTATTTGTGGAATTAGGACAAGATGTACAGGTTGAAGGAGATATTAATAAAGCAATAAATGAAGGAGTAAGTCAAGGTTATAGAGAGGGATATTTGAGAAAGTCAATAGTTAAAAATCCATTATATAGAAAAAATACTGAAGATAACACTCCGGCTGTTATTCATATAAAAATTGTACCAGGAGATAGAATAAAGTTGACTGTTGCACCTAAAGGTGGTGGAAGTGAAAACATGAGTAAAATAAAAATGCTAAAACCATTAGAAGGAGAAGAAGGAATAAAAAAATTTGTAATTGATACTGTAAGTGAAGCAGGGGGGAATCCATGTCTTCCTACTATAATTGGAATTGGAATAGGTGGTACTTTTGAAAAAGCAGCCTTACTAGCTAAAGAAGCATTATTAAGACCTATCAATGATAGAAACAATAATCCTAAAATTGCTAGATTAGAGGAAGAGTTGCTTGCGGCTATTAATAAGCTAGGAATTGGGCCCATGGGAGTTGGAGGTACAACTACTTCATTAGCAGTAAAAATAAATACTTATCCATGTCATATAGCTTCTCTCCCGGTAGCTATAAATATAAATTGTCATGCATCAAGACATAAATCTGTCATTTTATAATTAAGTAGGATTGGAGGGTTAAAAATGAAGATAAATTTACCTTTAGATAATGAAATTATAAAAAAGTTAAGAGTTGGAGATAAGGTGCAACTTTATGGAACTATTTATACTGCAAGAGATGTGGCGCATTCTAGAATTGTTGATCTAATAAACAATAAAAAGGAGTTACCATTTAAACTAGATGGTCAAGTAATATTTTATGTAGGACCAGCACCTGCTAAGCCTGGAGATGTAATTGGTTCTGCAGGTCCAACTACAAGTTATAGGATGGATAGCTTTGCCCCTAGTTTATTAGATAATGGGTTAAAAGGAATGATTGGAAAGGGGCCTAGAAATAATGAAGTTAAAGAAGCTATAAAAAGAAATAAAGCAATATATTTCTTGGCAGTTGGTGGAGTAGGAGCTTTAATAGCTTCAACTATAAAAAAATCAAATATTATAGCTTATTCTGATCTTGATACAGAAGCAATAAGAAAATTACAGGTTTAGGGATTTCCAGCTATAGTTGCAAATGATATTTATGGAAATGATTTATATAAAATTGGTAGAAGCAAATATAAAGTTAAGTAAAAATAATTAGTTATATTTATGCATATAATTATATTTAGAATTGATTTAATTTATCAGAAAATTTCGATATAAGAATAAAATGAATAAATTCCTTCGAATAATAAAGTGGTGCGTATACATTACTGGTATATTTTGCATTAGATTAGAGTTACTATTTAAATAAAAAAGATGAATTTTAAACTTTACAATATTAAAAAAATGTTATTAATATTGACCAAAAGTTAAAAAAGTGATATCATTTTAAAAAATAAGCAGTAAAATTATTAAAATAAAAAATGCAGATATATCTTTATGTGATTTATAAATATATATAATTTATGAATTTTATAAGTATATATATTGCATTATAACTGAATTTATATTTATAAACATTATACATGAAATTCAGAAATAGCTTGTAAATAAAAAGGGGGAATTAAAAAATGAAGAAAAAGTTTATAGCTACAATACTGACAGTAGCATTAGCCACTACTATGATGTTTACTGGATGTGGAAGTAGCAGTACACAAGGGGCAAAAAGTGGAGAAAAGAAAACAGCGCAAAGTGGAGGTGTGTTAAACGCAGATTTACCAGAAATTAAGACATTAGATTCAAGTCAAGCTCAAGATACAGCCTCATTTACGCCAATTGGTGCAGCTTTTGAGGGGTTAGCAAGAGTAAATGATAAAAAGGTAGAACTTGCTGCAGCAAAGGAATGTAAAGTATCATCAGACAACAAAATTTATACATTTACATTAAAAGATTTAAAATGGAGTGATGGGAAGCCAGTAACAGCAAAAGATTTTGAATATGCCTGGAAGAGACTTGTAAATCCAAAAACAAAGGCTCCATATTCAACATTTTTAAATGGAATAGTAAAAAATGCAGAGGAAATTTCAGAAGGAAAAGGTAATCCAGATGAATTAGGGGTTAAAGCAAAAGATGATAAAATTTTAGTTGTAACATTAGAAAAACCAGTTCCATACTTTAAAGAAATAACAGCTTTTTCAGCTTTAGTACCGTTGAGAAGTGATATAGTTGAAACTCAAGGAGATAAATATGGCTCAGATCCAACTAAAATGGTGTTCAACGGACCATTCGTAATAGAAAGTTGGCAGAAAGGTGGTAAAACTGTATTAAAGAAAAATGATAAATACTATGATGCTAAAGATGTAAAACTTGATGGTGCTACATTTCAGGATATAAAAGAGTTACCAACAAAATATCAAATGTTCTCTGCAAAACAACTAGACGTAATATCAGCTACTGGAGAATATAGGGAAAAATTAAAAAAAGATGCTGATAGTGGGAAATGCATATTTAACTCAGAAAAAATGCCAATAGCATTCTATAATATGTTCAATATGAACGGGAAAAATAAATTGCTTATGAATTCTAAAATAAGACTTGCGTTATCTTTAGCAGTCGATAGGGACACATATGTAAATAAAATATATAAAAGAGGATTTGTAGCATATGGATTAATTCCTGAAACAATAAAATGTATAGATAAAGATTTTAGAAAAGAAGTTCCAGAACCATTAAAGGCTATAATTGATAAAAAACAAGATCCAAGAGCGTTATTTATTGAAGGTTTAAAAGAATTAAAAATGGATCCTAATCCATCAAAGTATACTTTTAGTTATATGACTCATGGAAGTGATGCTTTCGAAAAACAATCAGGAGAATATTTTCAAAATCAATGGAAAACAAAAATAGGCGTTAATATAACATTGAAACAACCAGCTAGTTTTGCTGATTATTTAACAAAATGTCAATCAGGAGAATTTGATATTGCAATATCTGGATGGGGTGCAGATTACAATGATCCATCTAGCATGATAAATGTATTTGCTAAAGATGGAGGAAACAATCAAAGTAAATACTATAATCCTAAATATGAAAAACTTATGAATAAAGCAAACAATGAATTGGATCCAGCTAAAAGAGTACAATTATTTAAAGAAGCAGAAGAATTAATTGTAGTTGAAGATGCTGGTATATCACCTATTTTCTATAAAGATTTAAGTATGTCACGACAAAAAAATGTAGAAGGTCTACAATATCCTTCATTTGGAGCAACTTATGAATTAAAGTGGGCAAGTATTGAAAGATAGTCTATAATTTAATAAATAATAAGTATAAAAAGCTTTCGCTAGGTGAAAGCTTTTTATCATGTGATATACATTAAATTGCTATTTATTCTAATATTTTAAAATTTATATGGATTTATTTAGTATTTTAGATGTATAATTAGTATAGAGAAAGTTAAATTAAGATTATGTATGTAAAAAGTAAAGGTGATTAGTTATTTAAATAAAGTGAGGAGGAATCAATTATGAATGTTAGAGAATATATAGAAAGCAATAAAGTAACCATAAAGCCCATATCATTTTTCTATATTGAGAAATTATTTAAAATATATGGATTGCCTACAGAGCCAAGTTTAGATAACTTAAGTTTGTATAAAACAGTATTAAATACAATCAAATTAAGTGTTCCTAGTTCTTTTCCAAGTATAAGTGATATTTCAGAAGATATATCTCCTATAATATATAATACAAAAATTATTAAGTTAGAAAATAAGCTTGAGAATTTATTAGATTCAGTAAATAAACTTAAAAATAAAAAATTTACTTATATAAATAAGAAAGAGCTAAGTGATAAGTTGCAATATGACCAAGATAATAAGATATTATTTAGATTGTATTGTCATCTAGGTTATGATAGACAAGAAAGGGTGAATTTAGATAAGTTATATAAATGTATTCAATACTATATAAAAACAATCAACGAGGTTTTATCAAGTGATATAGATGAATTTAGCAATACTAATTTAATAACAAAAGATGATATTACCTATATATCTTATGTACATGATCAGTTATCTACCAATGATAAAAAGTATGTGAAAATACATGATTTTATGAAAGATGCATTCATTTCTATAGAGGATTTAAAAATAAAAGAAATTCAAAAAGAAAAATTAAAAAAGGTTTTAATTTCAATAATATTACCTTGTATGCCAATACCAAGTGTTATGATTAATGAAAAATACTATAGTATGCATGCTTTTAGACATGATGTTAAGGATAATATAGAGTACTTAGTAAAGGTTACTAAATAAAAATATAATACTTATAAAATTAAAGTATATGAGAAAAGTAATAAAATTTCTATTAATAAATTTTTTAATTTAACAATAATGCAATTTGGTCAAAAGGACTTTGGATATATTTAAATCATATCTAAAGTCTTTTTAATTTCATTAATGCAATATTTTATGTTGATTAATAAAAAAAATGCTAATATAATTATTTAGTGGAATAATTATATTAATGGAGGAAAAAATGAGAAATAAATCACATTTATTAAAAGGAATAGGGGCAATTGTATTAGTTACATCATTATTTATAGGTAAATCTAATAAATGTTATGCAATTAACAAAGATATATTAGAAGTAAGCTCAAATAAGCAATGGATTATAAATTTTAATAAGGAAATAGATCCATATAGTGTATATGAAGGAATAGAAATAAAAGACGAGAATAACACTAAATTAAACGGAATAAATTTTAGAATTACAAACAACGGAAGGACTGTTATAGTTGATAACTATAACAATATATATAAAGAAAATAAAACATATTCTTTAGTAGTAAATACTACTATAAAGGATCTAGATGGCAAAAAATTAGTTCATTCTAAAAGTATTATTTTTAAGGTAAAAAGTATTATGGAAGATGATTTAGACAATAATACAGAATCCTTAGATAAAATAAAAAGAGTGCCAATAATGGGATATTCAGATTTAGATATAAAGCGTATGGGGGATTATGTATTAAAATATAATAAAAATCCTAAAACATCTGTAGACATATATACATTAGCAAAAATGTTTTTAGAAGAGGGACAAGCAGAAGGCATAAGAGGAGATATAGCTTTTTGTCAAAGTATAAAAGAAACAGGTTTTTTTAAATATGGAGGACAAGTATTACCAGAACAAAATAATTATGCTGGAATAGGTGCACTAAACAATGAACCCATTGGTAAAGGTGCATGGTTTAAAGATGCCAGAGATGGCGTAAGAGCGCAAATACAACATCTAAAAGGATATGCAACTAAAGAAGCTTTAATAAATCCATGCATAGATCCAAGATACAATATCTTACATCAGATTGGTGTTTGTGGAAGTGTATATTATTGGCAAGATTTAAATGGAAAATGGGCGGTTCCAGGTAAGAACTATGGTGAAGAAATTATATACATATACAATAAAATTAAGAATGTACAATAATTGATTTTATCGATTTTACATGATATAATATTGTAAAATTTAACATTTCTATGGTAAAACGTGAAATAAATTTTAGGGATGGGGGAGGGTAGTATGGGAGAATACAAAAATTCTTCAGAAGAAATAAAAGTTATAATCGAAAAACTGAGAGATCCCCTTAATGATTTGATGAGTTACTCTGATTCTGAGTGTTTTAATGAAGAAATTATTGAATTAAGTCAAGTTTTGGACAAACTTATAGCAAAATATATGATTAATGCAAATAACTAATGCATTAATCATATATTAAACAGAAGTATAAGTATACGATTTCTACACGAACAATAATACCAATTATTCATATAAATGTAAATAGATAATGCTTAATTTGTAAAAAAGTATACTTTAAATTATAACAAATGTATTTAAAAGAATAAAAATGTCGTTTGAAGGTTAATATATTGACATTAAATACAATAATTACTAGAATTAGATAAAGGACAAATTAAGAGGTAATATGTATGAAACTATCAGAAAAATTTAGTATAAAAGTGACAAACTATATAAAAAAGACTCTTCCAAATAAAACAGAAGAGGATTTAGAAATAATAAAATATGGTGTTGAACTATTATTTATGAATTTTACAAAGCTTCCAATTATACTTGTAGTAGGATATATTTTAAACATATTTAAATTTACTGTATATGCTATGGTTATTTTTGCATTTATTAGAAGATTTGCTGCTGGAATTCATGCAAAAAAAAGTTATACATGTTTAGCATCTACTATGTTGGTTATATTTGGAGCAATATATTTATCCTTAAATTTTAAATTAAGTATTATATTAAAAGCATTTATATTTTGTGTATGCTTTATAGTATATTTCAAATATTCTCCAGCAGATACAGAAGAAAAGCCATACCTAGATGAGCTATTAAGGAAAAAATTAAAAATAAAAAGTTTAGTAGTTCTTACTTTATATTTTTTATTATCATTAATTTTTAATGAGAATATATTTATTTCAAATATATTAATACATTTTATATGGATTGAAGGAGTTTTAATATTACCTTTGACCTATAAAATATTCAATAGGAGGTATAATAATTATGAAAATTATGAAGAAACTATCTAAAGGTTTTGCAAGTACTATAAGTAAAATGGCTACAAATATAGCGTATACATCAACAGAAGCATGTGTTTCACTTGATGGTTTAGAAGAACCTAAGATGCCAAAATGTTTATTAAAGAAGACTAAATAATTAATATTTAGTCTTCTCTTCTAATGTAGATATCTTGTATGAATATATCATTTTTAGTATATGTATTTAGTAGTACATTTGGATATTTCTCATCCAAGATACACTTAACATTGTAAAGTCCTATTCCTCTAGTGTTTCCCTTTGAGGAGTAGCCTTTTTTATATATAGAGTTTATATTTATATTAGTTCCAGAATAACTATTAAGTATAATTATAGATAATCCGTAATCAGTATCTTGCGATAAAGATATATTTATTAATTTTTTTTCACTGTTTATTGATGCTTCAAAGGCGTTGTCTAATATTATACCTAATATTCTACATAAATCCAGTTCATCAATGTATATATTTGTAATATTGTTAATTATATCAATATTTACTTTTAAGTTATTATGTATCATTCTAGATATCTTTGCAGAAAGAAGTCCTTTAATTCCAGCATTTGATATAAGTTTTAATTTACTTATATCATAATATTTTTCTTGGGTAAATACATTTTTCTTGAAGCATTCCTTTAGTCCATTATAGTCTTCATTTTCTAAATAGCCATTCATCATAAAAATTATATTATTATAATCATGTTTAAATTTAGATATATCATCAATTAAATTTTCTATACTTTTAGCATAAATTTTAAGTTGATTATATTTTTTGTCTTTAATTTTCAATATTTTTAGATTTTGCAAAGCTAAATGATTTGCATATAGAAATGTTAATAATATGTATATTAAAAATATACTTAATGCTATAATAAATAAAAATAATTTGTTATTAAAATAATCTTTAAAAAAAATATATAATTTAGAATATATAATTATTATAATACTTATTAGTATAGTTATTAAGGAATTTCTAATTATATTATTTCTGCTATCTAAATTACATGTATTCTGATAAAATTTTACCAATAAGTATTTAATATTTGTCATTAATACATATAATATGAGTATTGCTATATTAGATATAAGAAGAAATAGTTTATTTGATTTTATAACACATAAATCAATATTTAATATTTTAGTAAATATTATTGAAATAAATTGCTCAGCTATTATCATAATAATAAGAGTAAAAAAACAAAGTTCAATAATTTTAAAAAAGTCTTGTTTAAATGTTTGCTTAAATAAAAAAAATAACATAATAAATGTTAACATTATTTTTGAATAGTGATAAAAGCTAAACTTGGGTAAAAATCTATGTACTACAGAAATAATTAAAATCAAAGTGAAGTTTTGTAGAGTAATTTTAAATTTTAAATTATTTAATTTGCAACCAACATATAAATAAGTATAAAAATTCAGAAATAATAGAAATATATTTAGTATGTCCAATGTTTATTCACCTCTTTTATGCCGTTTCTGGATAGTGGACATAAAATATCATTTGTTAGCTTTACAAAAGAATTATCTTGAGATTTGTTTATACTTACTATAAAGTTTTTATTTACTAGAGCTGTTTTATGTACTTGAATAAAATTATCATCTAGTTTAGTTTTTAATTCTTTAAGGGTAGTGTAAAATTGTATTATATTTTTGTTAGTAGAAAGTTGAACTTTTTTACTGTTTTTTATGGTTTCAATACAAATTATGTCCTTAAATGGAATATTAAAAATTTGAAATCCAGATTTGATCTTAAGTGTTTTTTCAGTATTTATTTGAGTGCTTTTGTGTAAAATTTTTGTAGCCGTTATTAAGCTATCTGTTAAATCTTTAGATAAATTATAACTTTTATCTATAAATTGAAGTATGCGCAATTTATATTGAAATACTTTAAAGCCTAGTTCTGAATGATTAGTTATGTAGATCATTTCTCCAGAATAGTTGTCTAGCTTACGAATTTCTCTTCCTAATAATAAGCCATTCATTTTTTCGTTTAAATCTATATCCAATATATAAATTCGTTTATTATTTTGAGTGTTGTGGATGGCATCTAAAATATCTTTACTATTGCTAAAAGTTGATATTTGGAAGGATTTAAAATTAATTTTTTTATAAAATTCGTTAACTATCTTATTTATTATTTTTAGTGTTTCAATATTATCGTCGCAAATGAATATATCTATCATGTTATAAATCCTCCTATAAAAATTTAAAATCTTTTACAGATTCATATATAAATTATATATGAATTGAAGAAAATTACAAGTAAAAATGTGGAAATTAAGTCGCAAAAATAAAATATTTGTCGTGATTTTATTTAAATGATTGAATAAACAATAATTAAAATAATGAAATCTTATAAAAAATAATAATTTTTAGAATATAAAGTATTTATTTAATAAAATGTAAAATATACGGAATTTTTTCGAAGAAACATAAATTTTATTTGTCAAAAATAATAAAAAAATAAAATCTATATGAAATTTAAGGTTGATTTTATTAAAACTTTTACATATAATATTTATTGCATCTTCAATGGTGTGGGAGGGAGAGGGAAAAAGAAAAGGAAGAAAAGTATGAAAAGAAAATTTAATAATTTATTTAATTTAAAGGAACATGATACCACAGTTAAAAAGGAGATAATAGCTGGTTTAACTTCATTTTTTGCTATTGTATACATTATAGCTGTTAATTCATCTATTCTACATGATGCAAAGGTACCATTAGAAGGAGCTATAATTGCCACTGTATTATCATCCTTTGTTGGATGTGTATTAGTTGGTTTAATTAGTAATGCACCTGTTATATTAGTACCAGGAATGGGAGTTAATGCATTATTTTCTTATACAATTTCATCTAGTATGGGTCTTACATGGAAGCAAGGATTGGCAGCTGTATTTATTTCAGGAATTGTATTTGCAGTTGTAGCATTTACAAAACTTGCTAAGATACTTACAGAATCAATTCCAACATCTTTAAAAGAAGCTATAACTGTTGGAATAGGACTTTTAATTATGTTTATAGGACTTCAAAAGTGTGGTATTGTAGTTTCAAGTGATAAGACTTTTGTTACTCTAGGACATCTAAGTAATCCAGCTGTGTATGTAACATTTATCAATTTAATTATTACATTGATATTATTTATATGTAATGTGCCTGGAAATTTCTTAATAGGTATGGTAGGTGGTACAATTATATCAGGATTATTTGGACTTGTAGATGTATCAAAACTTACGTTTAAAGAATTTTCTTTAGGTGGATTTAAAGATGTTTTCATGGTTATGGATTTTAGTAAAATTGGAACATCTACATTCTGGATTGCAGTATTTTCTGTAACTTTAGTTCTTATATTTGAAAATCTTGGTTTGCTTCATGGACATGTAAATGTCATGTTAAAACAACCTAAGAAATTCAAAAGTTCTTTTAAAGTGTGTTCGATATCTGCAATTACGTGTGGAATGTTTGGAACAAGTCCTACAGTTGCTACAATAGAAAGTGCAGCTGGAATAGCAGCAGGTGGAAAAACTGGACTTACTTCAATATTTACAGGAGTATTATTTTTAATAGCATTATTTCTTCTTCCAGTAATAAAAATCATACCTAATAGTGCAATTTCACCAATACTTATAATAATTGGTGGATTGATGATGAAAAATGCATTAAACATAGATTTTAATGATTTTTCAGAAGGATTTCCAGCTTTCTTAATTATTGCAATGATACCATTAACTTTTAGTATAGTAGATGGTATGGCATTTGGATTTATTGCATATCCAATAGTTAAGTTAGCAGCTAAAAAGTCAAAAGAAATATCACTTACCATGTATATAATTTCTATAGTATTTTTACTGAATTTTATACTGCATGCGGTGAATTAAATTTTGGGACAGCAAATGCTGTCCTTTTTTATTTGCTAAATTAAATAGTTTATAATATATTTTATATAAATTTATTGACTTTAATATATAAATGTATTATATTTTTAAAATAGTTGGAGTGGAAATCTAAGTTTCAAAAGACGAATTAATTAGTATAGACAATCATTTAAGTTCCTTACTAAAGGTGATTGAGAAACATTTGTAAAATAATAAATAAAAAATGAACTTAGAAGGGACGTGGAAAAGTTATGCTAGCAAAAGCAATAATTTTTATAACTTTAGCGCTTATATTTTATACAATTGGAGTTTTTTCAGAAAAGAAGCAAGGTACATTAAAGAAGTGGCATGTGATTATATTTTGGTGTGGACTTGTATGTGACACACTAGGAACAAGTTTTATGGGGAAAATAGCAGGTTCTATGTTTGAAATGAATGTACATGGAATAACAGGATTACTTGCTATAATACTTATGCTATTCCACGCTATATGGGCTACTATTGTATTAGTAAGAAATAGTGAGGAATCAAAGAAAACATTTCATAAATTTAGTATAATTGTTTGGCTTATCTGGTTAGTACCTTATTTGTCAGGTATGATAGTTGGAATGAGTAAATAATAGATTTAAAATAGCTCTAAGAATTTGTACATTTTCTTAGAGCTATTTATTTTTTTATTATTTGGTAAATATAATTATGAAAAGTTTAAGTATATAATAAAATTTGTGATATAATTATACGACAATTAATATTAAAGACAAGGGAGGAAAATATTTTGTTCAATATAAGAAAAATTAAATATTTTGATATAATAGTAGCTGTTATAGTATCCTTTATAGCTATTCAGATTATAATTAATTATAAGTTTATTTTGAAAATATTAGGAGATATAATAACTATATTAATGCCGTTTATTTTAGCTTTTATAATAGCTTATATTTTAAATCCAATAATGAAATTTATAGAAAAAAGGCTAAGACTAAATAGGGGAGCAAGCATATCATGTACATATATTTTAGTTATGAGCTTAATAACTATTTTTTCAATAACAATAATTCCCAAAGTTTTTAATAGTGGAATAGATATGATCAATAATATACCTGATTTTGCACAGAAAATGTATTCTTGGACTAGTAACCACATTCCAAGTAAATTTATGAGTTCAGGAAGTATTTTAAGAAATAACTCGGGAAAATGGATAGAAAAGCTTAGTGTTATGTCTTCACAAGGTTTATCGGTAGTATTATCAACAATAGTTTCAACTACAACATCTCTTATTAATTTTATATTTGGACTTATAATATCTATATATATGTTATATGATAAAGAGAAGTTTCAGGAAATTTCAACAAAATTAATATATATAGTATTAAAAAAGGAAAAAGGAAATAAATTTATAAGTTTTATAAAAACTGTACACACTATGGTTGGAACTTATATAGGAATAAAAGCCATAGATTCCTTTATTATAGGAGTAATATGTTTTATAGGTCTTATGATTTTTAAAACCCCATATGTACTTATATTATCTATTATAGTTATGGTTACAAATATGATACCGTATTTTGGACCTTTTATGGGTATGATACCTCCATTTGTTATAAATATTTTTTATGATCCTAAAAAAGCACTTGGAATTTTGATATTTTTAATTTTATTACAACAATTTGATGCATGGATACTTGAACCTAAATTAGTAAGTAATAGTGTAGGGGTTAGTCCATTTTTAGTTATACTAGGTATAACCATATTCGGGAGTTTGTTTGGTGTTATAGGAATGCTACTTGCATCACCTATTATGGCTGTTCTGAATATATATTTAGGTAAATGGTTTAGAAGTAAGGTAAATCAATATGAAAGTTCACAAAATCAAGTTAAATAAATAAAAAGGTAGCTGTATGGCTACCTTTTTATTTATTTAATAATTATTTAAATCTTTTTCATAGTTTTTAAATCTATCATTTGGTTCAAATCCTGCTGCATCTTTAAAGACACCTTTTTCCCAATCAGCACGAGTACTCCATATAGTATTAGTATAATAATTATCTGTATAAGCATGTACACTATATTCATTTAATTGAGGAATATAAGTATTATCGAAAGACATTACAGAATTAAATTCTGTTCTGATTCTTATAAACTGAGCTTTAGGAAGATCAGATATATTTATGAGTTGATTACCATCTTCCAATGCTATTTTTTTAGAAGACTTTACATTTTCTCCATCATCTGAAACTTCAATAGTAGCATTTAAAGAAGATGTTCCTGGAACATTACAATTTACAGTTAAAGTTTTAAAATTCCATAATTCTTTATCTCTTTTAAAAGTAGGATTAAATTCTCCAGGTCTTCTCCATTCAGTTTGGTGTGTTCCCTTGGTTTGTATATCTTTAAAATTAAGCCACACAGCTAATTTATCAGATTGAGGTCCTTTTTCATTTGGATGTTCTAATATATATTTGTTCTCTTCAGTAGTAAGTTTGGTAGTATAAAAACGAATCTGATCTATTTTTCCGTTAAGAAGAGTATAGTATTTTCCTCTTCCACGATTTTTTAATAAATGTTTATGATATGAATAACCACAAAAGATAGGACTACCTTCCCAGTTTTTGATTGGTGAATCATATTGTGGTGGATCAATTTCTCCAGTTTTTATGTCATCTAAATATGAAACTCCACCAGTTTTTTTATCAAAAGTTCCGGTATACTGGCACCATTTGCCTAATTGAGCCCCACCTTTATCGCCATCATTCCAGAAAAATTCTCCATTATCATTATTAAAGCCAACTCCATAAGTAAATTTGCCAGTTCTTCTAAGTGCCATTCTATACAAATAGTTAACACCGTAGCTTATAGAAGGACCTTTTATTAATAATGGATTATGATCCCATTCATCTGCAGTAGCTAATCTATCAATATTAGCAGATACTATTCCAGTAAGACCGTTATAAACACGAAAATCTTTACTATCAGGAATTTCTATATAGTCGTCAATTCCATCAAGGGCTACTCCTATTCCAGAATTACTTTTTATAAGTTTAGGACCACCCCTCAAAATCCCGTGGTTTTCCTTACCTGACAAATCTTTTACTATAGGAGTTCCTTTTATTATTCCTTCAATATCTATTTTTTCAGGAATTTGGTTATCAATTCTTACATTGTATGATCCATGTCTATCAAATTTATAAGAAAAGTCAATAGTTTTCTTTTGTAATGCTTCTAAATTTATTTCTTTAGAAGAAACTACTGTATCATCAATATATAATTTTGCATTAGCTATTCCTTTTTCATTACCTGTATTTCTAATATCACTTTTTATATAAAGTATATTACTTTGTTTTCCTGTTCCTATTCTAGTTTTCATATTGGTATATTCAAATGTTGCAGGTCTAGAATTAACTTCTACAGTTGTTTTATAATCTCCAAGAGATACTATATGCGTTCCAACTTTACTTAAAGGAATTTCACTTGTTAATGTTTTTGATTCGCCAGGATTTAAAGATATTACTCTTTCTTTTCCTTTTTCACCAAATAGGTAAAGAGGGATTTCTTTATTATTATCTAGTATATTTAAAACAGCAGCTGCTAATCCTTCGCCTTCATTTTTTACAGTTGCAGTTACTTTTACAACTTCATTAGACTTTATATTGTTAGGAGTTATTGATACATTGCTTAATGCAAGATTTGGTTCTTTGCTAGATAAAGTTAAATTTTCAATAATCTCTTCTTTATTATTTTTAGTAAAACCATAGTTATCATATATTAATTTATCTCCATTAACTGAAACACTTATAAAATCTGATTTTCCTTTTGCAACAACTTCAGGGAAATTTTCATCTAAACGTTGATTATCTTTACCAAAGTCTATTTTACCATCAGGAATTCTACCATCTCCTTGAGTTATATAAACAGTTTTTGCTCCTCTTCTAGGGTTAGAAGAGAAGTTTCTATAATATTCATGAAAATGTCCTCCGAACATTAGATTTACATTATATTTTTCCAATACTTCTACTAAGTTTTTTTGAGTAAAGTCATCTAAATAAGGGTGATGCATGCCAATTATTCTGAAATTTGCTTTTTTTGCTTCTGCTGAGTTTAGGTCATTGACTAACCAATTAATAGAATCATTTATGGTTTTTTTAGTTTTTTCATCTACTTTTCCACCAGAAGTAATAGCATTCATCTCATAAAGTCCCCATGGACAGCTATCCATCATTATAAAATGGACGTTCCCATAATTAAAAGATATGTTTCTTCCTGTAGTATCAGAAGAATATTCTTTTTGTTGAACTTTTGAAAAGTATTCATCATAATATGGGCCATTATCGTGGTTTCCCATAGCGTGTATAACAGGAATATTTTTAACAAATTTAGAACCACCTTTTAGCCAAAAACTAAATTGATCTTTTTGAAGTCCTGTACCTTCTACTAAGTCTCCAGTATGGAGTATAAAATCAGGCTTAGTTTTTGAAACAATTTCTTCAAAATCTTTAGCGGTTTCAAATTTATGAGTATCACTTATAACAAGAAAATTTGTTTTATTTGGATTTACACTTAAGGTTTTAAAAGACCCATTTTCTGTTATACCAGAGTCTAGTTGTACTTTATATTTATATAATGTATCTGGAGTAAGATTTTTTAAAGTAGCTCTATACATACACATTTTTTTCCCTTTAAATGCTATTCCGGGTTCACATTTTACTTTAATCTTATTATTAAAACTATTATTTTTTCCATAGAATAACCATGCGTTCATTGGAGTATCTGTTTCCCAAACTATTGTCATACTATTTTCCTTTGGAGCAAGTAAATATGGTCCATTTAAAAATATGCCAGAATTTTTTGAATTATTTAAAGAGGATTTATCGTTTGATATTGCAAAAGTTACAGGGCATATAGTAACTAACATAACTAGTGTTACTATACAGGATAGGATACTTTTAAAATTACGTTTTCTAGAAAGTTTCATGAATAATCTCTCCTTTAAAAATTAGTTTAAAGATTTATAAAAACGTTTTCAAAGATAAAAATAAAAAAACTTTATAGTTTCATTCACCCCCTATAAAATGATTATTTTTTACAATATTAGACCTATATTTACTTATTATATAAAATATAGATATGTTTTGATATTTTAATTATATATACAGTTATGGAAAAATGCAATATTTTTACTAAAAATGATAAATTTTATTTAATAAAAAATCAAAAAACCTCTTTAAAGTTATGAAAAACTAATATATTATAATAGAGAAAGTTTTATAATGGTGTTATTAACATTAGAGGGGAGAAGTTTTTAAATAATATGAGTATATTAACAGTTAAAAATATGAGTCACGGATTTGGAGATAGAGCTATATTTGATGATGTATCTTTTAGACTTTTAAAAGGAGAGCACATAGGATTAATAGGCGCCAATGGAGAAGGTAAATCTACCTTTATGAATATAATAACAGGAAATCTTATGCCTGATGAAGGAAAAATTCAATGGAGCAATAGAGTTAAAGTTGGTTATATGGATCAACATGTAAATCTTAAAAAAGGTAAAACAATTAGAGAAGTTCTAAGAGAAGCATTTGATGAATTATTTACTTTAGAAAAAGAAATGCTAGATATAACAGAAAAAATG
This sequence comes from Clostridium massiliodielmoense, assembly GCF_900176615.1. Taxonomy (GTDB): domain Bacteria; phylum Bacillota; class Clostridia; order Clostridiales; family Clostridiaceae; genus Clostridium_H; species Clostridium_H massiliodielmoense. Next base: position 545,102 of record NZ_FXLO01000009.1, on the reverse strand, counting down.
GCAGATGCATCTCCAGAGGAATTAGAAAAATTATTAAATGATATGGGAGATATACAAGACATTTTAGATAATAGTGATTTTTATATAATAGATGCAAAGATAGAGGAAATTGCAGCTGGTCTTGGAATTAGTGATATAGGTTTAGATAAGGATGTAAATGACTTAAGTGGAGGGCAAAGAACAAAAGTACTTCTTGCAAAGTTATTACTTCAAAAACCAGATATTTTATTGCTTGATGAGCCTACAAACTATTTAGATGAAGTACATATAGAATGGCTTAAAAGGTTTCTTCAAAACTATGAGAATGCTTTTATATTAATATCGCACGATATTCCATTTCTAAATAGTGTAATAAATTTAATTTATCACCTAGATAATTTTAAATTAACAAGATATGTAGGAGATTATGATAACTTCAAGAGAATTTATGAAGCAAATAAAAAGCAATTAGAAGCAGCATATGCAAGACAACAACAAGAAATCGCAAAACTTGAAGATTTCGTAGCAAGAAATAAGGCTAGAGTTGCAACAACAGGAATGGCAAAATCAAGACAAAAGAAATTAGACAAGATGGAAAGAATAGAGCTTACAGGTGAAAAACCAAAGCCAGAGTTTAATTTTAAGAAGGGCAGAACATCTGGAAAAATGATATTTGAAACTAGAGATTTAGTAATAGGGTATGATGAACCTCTTTCAAAGCCTTTAAACTTAACTATGGAAAGAGGACAAAAAATAGCATTAGTAGGTGCAAATGGACTTGGTAAGAGTACACTTCTAAAAAGTTTAATGGGACAAATTAAACCTATAAGTGGGGAAGTGGAACTTGGAGATTATCAAATCATAGGATATTTTGAACAAGAAATAAAGGGTGATAATAATCATACTTGTATAGAAGAAATTTGGGAGGAATTTCCGTCACTTACTCAATATGAGGTACGTTCAGCATTAGCTAAATGTGGACTTACAACTAAGCATATAGAAAGTAGAGTAAATGTACTAAGTGGAGGAGAACAAGCTAAAGTCAGATTGTGTAAGCTTATAAATAGAGAAACTAATATACTAATATTAGATGAGCCTACTAATCACCTAGATGTTGATGCAAAAGATGAATTAAAAAGAGCCTTAAAAGAATATAAAGGAACTATATTATTAGTTTGTCACGAACCAGAATTTTATAGAGATGTAGTAACTGATATATGGAATTGTGAAGATTGGACAACAAAAATAGTATAATTTTAAATTTGAATTGTATATATTTATTGACGATTTTTTATAAAAGTTGTAATATAATTAGTAGATGAGTATGCTATAATAGTAATATATACAGTAAATGTTGAGTAAGTTGTATTAAATTTTAAAATAATTAAATAATATATAAAAATATAAATAATTAAGTAATACAAATTGTTATACTAATTATATATTTTATATACAGTTTTAAGATTAAACATTTAAGATTTAAGGAGGAATTATTGTGAGTAAGTATAAAGTAGGGGAAGAATTAATAATAATTGAAAATCAACATGAAGATGTAAAAAAACTGGATGAAATAATAGAATTAAAAGTAAATAAAGAAAACTATTCAAAATTAACATTAGGAATAAAAATATTAGAAGTGAAATACGATAAACCAAATGTTACATTAACATACAGAAATGTAACAGGAGATACTAAAAAGGTATTTGCTATTTGTAGAGATATTCCTAACTTTGATGAAGAAAAAGTTTTAGAAAAAGCTCTACTTAAAGCATTCCAAGAAGAAATAATAAATTTAAATGTTACTAAAAATCAAGGTGTGGCATTAAAATACTAATTTTAAAATAATTTTTAAAGTGAAAATCTCTATACTATAAGGTGTAGAGATTTTTTTAATTATTAAAATATATGATATAATAAAAATACTAAAAATATAAGAGGTGATAATAATATGACTACAATATATTTAACAAGACACGGACAAACTGAGTGGAACTTAAATAAGAGATTACAAGGATGGAAGAACTCTCCTTTAACAGAACTTGGGATTTCTCAAGCTAAAGCATTAAGTGAAAGACTTAAAAACATAGAAATAGATGTTATTTACTCAAGTCCTATAGAAAGAGCATATAAGACAGCAGAGATAGTAAAAGGGAATAAAAATATTGAAATTATAAAACACGATGGACTAAAAGAATTTAATTATGGTGATTGGGAAGGGCTAACTATAGATGAAATAGAAAGAAATCCTATGTATAGTCAAGAACTAGATAATTTATTTAATAATCCCAATGAATATAAGCCTTTTGGTGGAGAAACATATAATAAGCTTATAGAGAGAATAGATATTACAATGAATGAAATACTTAAAAAAAATAAGGATAAAAAGATATTAATAGTTACCCATGGAATGACATTAAAAGTGCTACTTCATTATTTTAATAAAAATATGACACTTGATGATATTGTAAAACTTCCAGTAATGGGACAAACTAGTCTTACTCAAATAGATGTAGTTGATGGAAAATACGATTTAGTTCTTCAAAATGATACTAGTCATTACAATGACAATCATATTCAAATAGGATGGTAAATTGATTTTACATATAATAAATGATATAATCACAACAGTTTCTAATTAATAAAATTAAATAAATCATTAGGTGCTCTATTATAAGAGGTAAAAGGGAAAGTGGTTAAAATCCACTGCAGCCCCCGCTACTGTAAATGAGGATGAAATCTAAATTACCATCCATAAGGAGAAGGTTAGAAAGTAATATGATTCATAAGCCAGGAAACCTGCCTAATGTACGATTATTTAAGTCTTCGGTGGGAAGATAAGAGAGTTAAAGTTGTATTATAAATACAACTTTTTTGGCTTACTTTGTATATTCCCGCATCCTAAAAGGTGTGGTTTTTTTATTTTCAGTTTAGGAGGAAATTCATGAACTTATTAAATGATGTTTTAGAAGGAATAAAGCCATTAGATTATGGTGCTATGAATGAAGCGTTAAAAAGACTAGATAAGCTTGCAAAACCGCTTGGAAGTCTTGGAAGACTTGAAGATATAGCAATGCAAATATCGGGAATAACAGGAAATGTTAAAAATAAGTGCAATAAAAAGTGTACTATAGTCATGGCTGCTGATAATGGTATATGGGAGGAGGGTGTTAGTGCATGTCCTCAATCCATTACAGCTATACAAACAATTAACATGCTTAAAGGATTAACAGGTGTTGCAGTCATATCTAAACATGCTAATGCAGATATAAGAGTTGTAGACATTGGCATTAATGCAGAAATAAGTCATCCCAATTTAGTAAATAGAAAAATTAGAATGGGTACTTATAATATGCTTAAAGGAAGTTCCATGACAAGAAGTGAAGCTATAAAAGCAATAAATATTGGAATAGAAACTGTTAGAAATTTAATGAAAGAAGAATATAGTGTTTTAGGCACTGGAGAAATGGGAATATGCAACACAAGCACAAGTAGTGCAATACTAATGTCACTTACAGGGTGCAGTGCTGACGTTGCAGTTGGAAAGGGATCAGGTATTACAGAGGAAGCTTATATTAATAAAAAAAAGGTAATTGAAAAAGCCATAAAAATTAATAATCCCAATAAGGAAGATCCTATTGATGTATTAGCTAAAGTAGGTGGGTTTGATATTGCAGGACTTGTTGGTTGTTTTTTAGGAGCAGCTTATTATAGAGTTCCTATAGTTATAGATGGTTTTATATCTAGTGCTGCTGCATTAATTGCTTATAGACTAAATCCTTTAACTAGAGAATACATGATACCATCCCATGCTTCTAAGGAGCCAGGACTTAATCTTATTATGAAGGAACTTGACCTAGAACCTATGTTTAATCTTAATATGAGATTAGGAGAAGGAAGTGGATGTCCACTAACATTTGATTTAATAGATGCAGCTTCTGATGTTATGTGTAATATGGCAACCTTTGAAGAAGCATCTATAGTTGATGATTATTTAGTTGATATAAGGTGATAAAAATGGGAAAAATTATATTAGTAACCGGTGGATCAAGAAGTGGCAAAAGTAGTTATGCTGAAAATATAGCTAAAAATATAGGAGAAAAAATATTATACATAGCAACATCCATACCCTTTGATGAAGAAATGAAGCATAGAGTTCAAAAACACAAAGAAAGTAGACCACAATTTTGGGATACATATGAAGGTTATATAGATTTAGATAAATTAGTAAGAGAAAAGAATAGTTTATATGATGGAATATTACTTGATTGTGTAACTATTATGACTTCAAATTTTATGTTTGATTACATTGGAGATAAAATAGAAGAAGTAGATAATACTACTTTAGATAAGGTAGAAAAAAAGATAATTACAAATTTTGATAAGCTTTTAAATGAAGCTATTAAAGGAAATAGTACCATGATACTTGTAACTAATGAATTAGGATATGGAATAGTTCCAGAAAATAAATTAGCGCGAGTATATAGAGATATAGTAGGTAGAATAAATCAATATATAGCATCAAGGGCAAATGAAGTATATTTAGTTGTATGTGGTATACCAATGAAAGTTAAGTGAGGATATAATTTATGAAAAATTTAATATTAATGATTCAATTTTTTACTAGAATCCCTATAAATATAGAAATAGATGTAAAAGAGGATTCCTTTGCTAAGGGAATTTCATATCTTCCATTAGTTGGATTAATAATTGGAGGATTTAATGCTATTGTATATTTTGTGGCATCTAAATTTATTTTAGGGACACTTCCTATTATATTAGCACTTTTAGCAAATACCATGATTACAGGGGCATTTCATATAGATGGTCTTGCCGATACTTGTGATGGTATATTTTCTTCAAGAAAAAAAGAAAGAATGTTGGAAATAATGAAAGATAGTAGAGTTGGAACTAATGGTGCTATAGCTATTGTATTTGACTTTATGTTTAGATTTGCAGTACTTAATAGTTTAAATAAAAAATATATAGTAATAGCATTAATATTGTCTCCTGTAGTTGCAAAAACAGTTGTTACACTACTTATGTGTTTTTCTGTTTACGCAAGAAAAGAAGGGGGACTTGGAGGCGTATTTGTAGGAAAAGTAAAACCTTTTAGAGTAATTGTTGCATTTATAATATCAATTTTAATAGGATATCTGCTTATAGGATATAAGTATATATATCTACTTTTAGTTACAGTTTTATTCATTGAAATATATAAAAAGCTTATATATTCTAAAATTGATGGTATGACTGGAGACACACTGGGAGCTGCCAATGAAATAGCAGAAATTATATTTATGTTAGCGCTATTATCCTTTAAAGGATGTGCTTTACTATGACATCATTATATTTAGCACGTCATGGAGAATCAGAGTTAAATACTAAAAAAGTATATTTTGGTGTAACTAATTGTGAATTAACAAGTAAAGGAATACTTGAGTGTAATAATTTGAACAAGAAATTAAGTCAGTTGAATGAACTAGATTTTGATGTAATAATTACAAGTTCTCTTAAAAGAGCTATAGATTCATGTAAAATAATAGCTAATTGTAGTTATAAGGATTTAATAATTTTTGAAGAATTTAAAGAATTAGATTTTGGAAAATGGGAAGGACTTAGCTATAAAGAAATTACAAAAATTTATCCTAAAGAATGGGATCAGTGGTTAAAGGATTGGAAGAATGCATATCCAACTGAAGGAGAAAATTTTAAAACATTTTATAAAAGAGTAAAAAATGCTTTAGAATTTATATTAAAAGAGTACAAAGATAAAAAGATATTATTAGTATGTCATCAAGGTACATTAAGGGTTATAACATCTATATTACTTGGATTAGATGAAGACGGTTATTGGAGATTTTCATTTGAATATGGAATGTATAGCTTGTTTGAAATAGTTGATGATTTTGCAATACTTAAAAAAATTAATTGTTAAAGGATGTATACATAATGAAAAGCAAAAGTATTATGGTTCAAGGAACCGCCTCATCTGTTGGAAAGAGCATACTGTGTACAGGACTTTGTAGGGTATTTTATAAGGATGGATATAATGTGAATCCATTTAAATCTCAAAACATGTCTCTTAATTCAGCAATAACTTGTGATGGTGGTGAAATTGGTAGAGCTCAATATATGCAAGCAGAGGCATCAAATAAAGTTCCATCAGTGAAAATGAATCCAATATTATTAAAGCCAAATTCAGATAGAGGATCTCAGGTTATAATAAATGGTAAAGTATTTAAAAACATGGATGCTGTGGACTATTATAAATTTAAGCCTCAATTAAAAAAGGATGTTTCAAAAGTTTATGATAATTTAAGTAATGAAAGTGACATAATAGTTATTGAGGGTGCTGGAAGCCCAGCTGAGATAAATTTAAATAAAGAAGATTTTGTAAATATGGGTATGGCTAAAATAGCTAAATCCCCAGTAATATTAGTGGGAGATATAGACAAAGGTGGAGTTTTTGCATCTATTGTTGGCACTATGATGCTTCTTAAAGAAGATGAAAGAAAAATGGTACGTGGAGTTATTATAAATAAATTTAGAGGAAGCTATGAGATTTTAAAACCAGGACTGAAAATGTTAGAAGACATTATTAAAGTACCGGTTCTTGGTGTTATACCATACTTTAATTTAAACCTTGAAGATGAAGATAGTGCTACTGATTGGAGTAAATTTAATTTTAATTCTAAAGGAGATATTGATGTGGCTGTAATTAAACTTCCACACATGTCTAATTTTACAGATATAAACCCGTTAAAGATGTATGATGATGTAAGCATTAGGTTAATAGAAAAAGTAGAAGACTTAAAAAATCCTAATTTAATTATAATACCAGGTAGTAAAAATACTATAAAAGACATGGAATATCTTAAAAGTTCAGGAATGAGTAGTGCCATACTTAGTTGTCATTCAAATGGAAGCTTTGTATTTGGAATTTGTGGAGGATTTCAGATATTAGGAAATGAAATTAAAGATCCAAACAACATAGAAAGTAATATAACTTCAATAGAAGGATTAAAATTAATAAACTCTGTAACTGAAATAAAAACAGCTAAAACAACCACATTAACTGAAGCGAGAGACAAAATTTTTAGTTGTAATATAAAGGGATATGAAATTCACATGGGGAAAACCCTTATAGATGATAATGACAGTAACTTTTCAGTTATTAGTAGTAGAAATGAAGAAACATGCAATGATATAGATGGAGCTATAAGTAAAGATAAAAAAGTTTTTGGAACATATATTCATGGCATATTTGATAATTCAGAGTTTACAAGAAAACTTTTAAATCTTATAAGAAAAAATATAGGTATGGATGATATAAAAGAAGTTCCAAAGGATTATTGGGAATTTAAAAATGAAGAATATGATAAGCTTGCAGATATAATAAGAAATAATGTAGATATGGAAAAACTATGTAAAATAGTAAACGAGGGAATCGATGAAAGAGATAACTAGCATTTATTTAGCGTTTTTATTGGATTGTGTTTTAGGAGATCCCTATTGGTTTCCTCATCCAGTTAGATTTATAGGAAAATATATAAGCTTTTTTGAAAAACAAATTAGAAAATTAAAACTTAATAATAAGGCTTTAAAAATATTTGGAATAGTTTTAACTATAAGTACGGTAACTATTACTTATACTATAAGTTATTTAGTGTTAAAAGTGGCTTTTGATGTAAATGTTGAATTATATTATGTTTTAAATATAGTAATGATGTGGACTGCTATAGCCCCTAAATGTCTTTCAAGTGAAGGGGCAAAAATATATAAAGAATTAGTTAAAGAAAATTTTAAAAAAGCAAGGAAACAATTATCCTATATAGTAGGACGTGATACTGAAAATTTAGATGAAGGTGAAATTACAAGGGCAGTAGTTGAAACTATAGGTGAAAATACTTCTGATGGAATTATAGCACCGCTTATGTATATGTTTATAGGAGGAGCACCACTTGCTCTTGCATATAAAGCTGCAAATACTCTTGATTCAATGGTTGGATATAAAGAAGATATATATTTTCATTTTGGTTGGTTCTCAGCAAAATTTGATGATGTTGTAAATTACATACCAGCTAGATTAACGGGAATTTTCATGGTTATAAGTTCCTTTATTTTGGGATTAGATTATAAAAATTGTATTAAAATTATAAAAAGAGATAGAAAAAATCACACAAGTCCTAATGCAGGTTATCCTGAGTCTGCTATGGCTGGAGCGTTAAGAGTTCAGCTAGGAGGAACTAATTCATATTTTGGAAAACTTACATATAAGCCTACAATAGGAGATAAATTAAAAGAGTTAAAGAAAGAAGATATAAAAAAATCATGTGTATTAATGTATGGCACAACAGTTATTAGTATATTTATATTTTCACTAATTTTATTATTAATTAAGGAGAAGATAGTATGAATTTTCATGGCGGTGATATATACAGTATAGAAACAAAGGTATTGGACTTTAGTTCAAACATAAATCCATTTGGAGTACCTGAAAGCTTTAAAAGAGCTCTCATAGAAAATATAAATGATTTTATTAAATACCCAGATATTAATTATACTGAGCTTAGGGAAACTATTAAAGACTATATAGGTATTAGTAATGTAGATTATATAGTTCAGGGTAATGGTGCTGTTGAAATAATTTATAAAGCAATAGGAGCTGTAGGATGTAAGAAAGCATTTGTTGTAAGTCCTACATTCTCAGAATATAAAAGAGCCGTAGAATTAAATGGAATAGAATGTGAAGAAATAGATGCTTTTGATGAGAATTACTTATCTTTGAATATAGATAGTCTTTTACATAGAATTGAAAATAACTCACTAGTTATACTTTGCAATCCTAACAATCCTACAGGAACTTTAACAAGAAGAGAGGATATATGTAAATTACTCGAAAAGCTTAAAGATAAAAAAAGTACACTTCTTATAGATGAAGCTTTTATAGAATTTACTCCTAATTATGAAGAAAGCACAATGACTTCATTAATAGATGAATATGATAATTTAATTATAGTAAGAGCAGCTACAAAGTTTTTTGGAATGCCAGGAATTAGACTTGGATATGGTATTACAAAAAATGAGTTATATATGGCAAATATAAAAAAGACATTAGAACCATGGAATATAAATACTTCTGCTGTTATAGCAGGAAATACTATATTTAAAGATAAAGAATATATAGCTAAATCTCAAAAGTGGATAAATGAAGAAAGAGAATTCTTATTTAATAAACTAAAAGAATTTAGAGATTTAACAGTGTTTAAATCAAATGCAAACTTTCATCTATTAAAAATAAATAGAAAAGACATAAATGCATATGACTTAAAAGAATTACTTATAAAAGAAGGGATATTAATTAGAGTACCTAAAGGATTTTATAAATTATCTGATTCATATTTTAGACTTGCTATAAAGGATAGAGAAAGTAATGAATTTTTAATAAGAAAATTAAAGAAAATATTTAAATAAATTATATAAGGATTAAGAAGGGAGGAAACAAGAAGATTAAGTTTTTCTTGTTGTAAAAACATGTTTCTTAAGAATAATAAAAAAAGTAGTAGGTTTTTAAGTTTATTTTTAGCAGTAGCAATGATTTTTGCATGCGTATTTTCATTTGCAGGATGTACAAAAAATAATGTGAATGAGAAAAAAGAGGTAAGTGTTGGTGTTACATATCCGTTTAAGATCAAGGATTCTTATAATAGAGAAGTAGTTATTAATAAAGAACCTAAGAGAATAGTTTCTATAGCACCCAACATTACAGAAACAATATTTGCTCTTGGAAGAGGAAATAAACTTGTAGGTAGAACTGATTACTGTGATTACCCAAAAAAAGTAAATAATATAACATCTATAGGTAGCTTAACTCAACCTAATATAGAAAAAATTGTAGAATTAAAACCAGATGTTGTAATAGCATCTACACATTTTAAAAAGGATGTACTTACTAAATTAGAAAAAATGAATATAAAAGTGGTAGTTTTATATGGTCCTGAAACTTTTGATGGTGTATATGACACTATAAACAAAGTTGGAGAGGTCATGAATGCAAAATCTGAAGCTAACAAATTAGTATTAGATATGAAAAAGAAGGTTGATTCTATAACTGATAAAGTTAAAAATAAAAATAAACCTAAAGTTTACTATGTAGTTTCTTATGGTAAAATGGGTGATTTTACTTCAGGTGGGGATACATTTATAGGCAATATGATCGAAATGGCTGGAGGAAATAATGTAGCAAGTGATGTTAAGGGATGGAAATATAGCATTGAAAAGTTAGTTGAAAAAAATCCTGATATAATCATATGTTCAAAATATTTTGATGCTAAAAAAGGCATACAACAAACACAAGGATATAAAGATTTAAAAGCAGTTAAAGATGGAAAATTAGTAGAAATAGATAATAATTTATTAGATAGACAAGGTCCTAGAGTAGTAGATGGATTAGAAGAATTATCAAAAATAATTCATCCAGAAGCATTCAAATAATAATATAGTATATTTAAAGTAAGAGAGGATTTATTATGTCATTTATTGAAAAAAAGAAATATTACAAAAATATATTTATTTTAGGTATAATATTATTAATTATTTCAATTGTATTTTCCACTTATGTTGGAGTTGCCGATATATCTTTTAAACAAACGTCCACTATAATTTTAAGTAAATTACCTATTTTAAATAAATATATTGCTTTAAATAATATAAAAGAAACTTCTAAATTGATAATACTAAATTTAAGATTACCTAGAGTAATACTTGCATCTTTAGTAGGGGCAGGACTTTCTGTTGTAGGGGCTTCTTTTCAAAGTATATTTAAAAATCCAATGGCGGATCCATATATTTTAGGTGTATCATCAGGAGCTGCCTTTGGTGCTACTCTCACTATAATCTTAGAATTAAGTGGGAGTTTTTTAGGTGTAGGGACCACAGCAGTTGGAGCATTTATAGGAGCTATTATTACAGTTGCAGTGGTATACTCTATAGCAAGAGTAGGTAAGAAAATTCCTACAACTATACTTTTATTATCTGGAATTGCAATAAGCTTTATGCTTTCGTCTTTTATATCATTAATTATGATTTTTAAAAGAGAACAAATAGAAAATATAATAATGTGGACAATGGGAAGTCTTGGAGCAGCAACTTGGGAGCAAGTAATATTTTTAATTCCGTTTATTTTTATAGGGATAGTATTACTATACATATTCTCAAGGCACTTAAATATAATGCTTCTTGGAGATGATACAGCTAAAAATTTAGGGATTAATACTGATAAAATAAGAAAGATACTCATGATTATTTCAAGTATAATAGTTGCATTTGTTGTATCTGTAAGTGGTGTAATAGGGTTTATAGGACTTATAATTCCACATACAATAAGAATGATATTTGGAGCAGACAATAGAGTAATAATACCTTTTTCAGCACTTGGAGGTGCTATATTTTTAATTTTATGTGATACTTTAGCTAGAATTTTAGTACCACCTATGGAGATTCCTGTTGGCATAATTACATCATTATTTGGAGTACCATTTTTTATTAAGATTTTATATTCATCTAAAAAGAAGGTGATTTAAATTATGAAAAACACATATCCTATAGAAGTTAAAAATCTTAAATTTTTATATAATAGTGAAAAAGTATTGGATGATATAAATATAACAATAGAAAAAGGGAAATTTTATAGTATAATAGGTCCTAATGGATCAGGAAAAACAACACTTATGAAAAATATATGTAAAATACTTGATGCAAATAGTGGTCATATTTTTATAAATGGAAAAGATATCAATAAAATGGACTTTAAGAACATTTCAAAATCTATTTCAGTTGTATCACAAGACACTAATATTGATTTTGATTTTTCAGTTATGGATATAGTATTAATGGGCAGAAATCCATATATAAAAATGTTTTCTACGGAGAGCTTTGAAGATATAAAAATGGCTAGAGAAGCTATGGAATTTTTAGATGTATGGAGATTAAAAGATAAAAACATAACGTCATTAAGTGGAGGAGAAAGACAAAGAGTTTTAATTGCTAGAGCTATTTGTCAAAATACGGATATAATTTTATTAGACGAACCAATTTCCCACTTAGATATAACGTATCAGATAGAGCTTTTAAATAAATTAATATGTTTAAATCATAACAAAAAGATAACTATTATTTCAATATTACATGATTTAAATCTAGCTTCCACATACAGTGACTATATAATTTTAATGAATAAAGGAAAAATAGTTGATATTGGCACTAGTGAGCAAGTATTAACTAAAGAAAATATAAAAAATGTATACAAAATAAAAGTAGATATATTATTACATCCAACTAGTCATAAGCCATATATAATACCATTATTTTAATTATACAAAACCCAGTAAATAAAATAATATTTGCTGGGTTTTGTATAATTATGTAAGAATATATGATATAATTTTTTTATTACTTTATAATAAATAATGGATAAAGGAGCAACACAGTATGATAAAAACTTTAGAAGAAAACGATTTAATAAGATCTTTTAATGCTTTAATACCATATTTCAAATATTACTTTGAAGACGAGATAGCATTTACTATTTCTAATACAGAATATTTTTTAAGAGGAGTTGATAGCGAAAATATAAAAGTAGGAGTAAATAGTGGTGATCCTATTCCAGTAGGATGCGCTGCATATGAATGTTTAAAAGCAAGTAAGCCAGTATCTGTAATGGTGCCGGAAGAGGTGTTTGGGGTTTCTATTAAAGCTATAGGAGTTCCCGTAAAAGTAAATGGTAAAATAGAGGGAACTATAGTGATTGCAAAAAGTTTAAAACGAAAAAACGAGGTAACTAATCTTACCAATAATTTATCTAATTCTTTAAAACAACTGACACTTTCTTTAAATGAAATAAATAGAGGAGTTCAAAATGTTTCTGAATATAACGGTTTTATACAAAATAATGTAAAAGAAGCATATAAAGATGCTAAAAATACAGATGATGTTTTAAAATTCATTGAAAATATTGCATCTCAGACCAACTTATTAGGACTAAATGCTGCTATAGAATCATCAAGAGCAGGAGAATTTGGAAAAGGATTTAGTGTTGTAGCAAATGAGATAAGAAAGTTATCTGTATCTAGTAGTAACTCAATTAAACAAATTAATGAAGTTCTAAAAAAGATACAGGGTTCAGTTTTAGAAATATCAAATAAAATTAATGATTCCAACAGTATTTTCGAAGAACAAGTTTCTTCTATTGAGGAAATAACTTCTGTTATAGATAATCTAAATGAATCAGCAGTTTTACTTAATAAAATGGCATCTGAGCTTTAAATATAAATAAAATAAATATAAATAGGGGGAGAATTATTATTATGAAAATAACAACTATAATAGAAAATTCATTAGGAGATAAAACTAATCTAAATAATGAACATGGCATTTCTTTTTTTATAGAAACTGGTAGTAAAAACATATTATTTGATACAGGAAAAACTGGAGATTTTATTGAAAATGCCAAGGATTTAAACATCGATTTAACTAAAACTAATTATTTAGTACTTAGTCATGCTCATTATGATCACTGTGGGGGTGTAAGAAAACTTTTAGAATCTTTTAATATAAAACCTAAAATGTATGTAGGGGATAAGTTCTTTATAAATAGTGATAAATACCATTATTCAGATGGAAGTCAAAAATTAGATTTTTCATCTGATAGTGAAGAATATAAGTATATAGGTATAAATTTTGATGAAAGTTTTATAAAAAGTAAAGGATTAGAAATCAATTATGTATCTGATTGTATTGAAATTACAGATAAAATAAAAATTTTTACAAACTTCAATAGGATATATGATTTTGAAAAATTAAATCCTAATATGATGATGAAAAAAGGAGAAGAATATGTTATAGATCCTTTTGAAGATGAAGTAGTATTAACCATAGAAACAGAAAAGGGCATATTAATATTACTAGGATGTTCTCATCCAGGAGTTTTAAATATAGTAAGTGATATTGAAAAAAGAACAGGAAAAAATATATATGGAATTTTAGGTGGAACTCATTTAGTAGAAGCCAGTGAAGAGAGAATAGATAAGACAATAACGAAACTAAAAGAAATGAATATAAAACTTATAGGTGTTTCACACTGTACAGGTGATAAAGCTGTAGAGATGTTTAGAAATGAATGTGATGATTTTTTTGTAAATAACACAGGGACTGTAATTAATAAATTATAATGTAAAATAATTAAAATAGTGTATTTTTTTAAAAAAAGGGCCTTAAATAAGAGGCCTTTTTTTATTAAATAAACGTACAAAAATAGAATAAAAGCAAATAAATAAGTTTACATAAACAATATTATGTATAATAGCGTCTCTAAAAGTAAACCTATATAAAAAATAATTAGATAACATAATAATTATTATGTTATCTAATTTAAAAATGTAAACCAAAAATATATCTTAAATTTAAAACTATCATATTAACAAAATTAAAACATATAGTATTTAAGAAAGTACAAATTATAAAGGAGATTAAAAATTTGTCAATATGATATTATCAATATTTATATATGCATTAATATGCGGTATATCTATACTTATATTACATAAACAAAAAAATACTTTAGAAAGATTTTTAGTAAATTGCGTTCTTTTGATGCTAGGGATAATAACAGCTCTTTATGCCTTATTAATATCAATAACTTTATACAATGGAAAACCTATTTATCTTAAAAAACCTATAATATTTAGTTTATTATTTATATCATTATTATTAGTTTTGATGCTGTATAATATGTACTTTATTTGGAAGGATGTAAATTCATATAATAAAAATAGCAGTTCAATAAAAAACTATATATACAACAATAGATTCTCTTTTTTTCTATTTGTAATAATATTTTCTATATCTTTAGTTATATTTTCATATGGATTTATATATTACATAATAAACAATTTGCCTCCAAGTATTGCATTGGATCTTAAGGATAACTTTATGGATAGTGGAGAGAGAAAGTCTTTTGCGGAATGTATTTATTTTAGTGCTGTAACATTTTTTACTGTTGGATTTGGTGATATAGTTCCAAGGGGAATATTCTTTCTTGGAATTATATTATTAGAAATGACTACTTCATATTTGTTAACTATAATTTCAATACCTATCTTCTTATCTATATTAATAGATGGACTTAGATTAGATAAAAAGAAGAAATAAAGACATGGAATTAATCCACGTCTTTATTTCTTCTTGGTGGTTTTGGACCTATATATTGATAATAATAACATTGAATTCTTCCATTATATAATTTTCTATTTTTATCAGCCTTTTTTCCAAAACATTTTTCAAAATCATCATAAGATGTAATCACAAATTTTGACCAAGTATCAAATTTTGAAAATACTTTTCCCATATCTTTGTAAAGAGATTCTACCTCATATTGTTCATTTAATCTTTCGCCATATGGAGGATTACAAACAATAGTACCATAGTTATAATGAGTGCTTAATTCTTGAACAGGTTGAGTTTGAAAATGAATACAATCATCCACTCCTGCTTTTACAGCATTTTCTCTTGCTACAGGTATTATTTTACTATCTATATCATATCCAAATATATGATATTCTTTATCATACATAATAGCTTCATATGCTTCTTTTCTTACTTTTTTCCATGTTAATGAAGATATTATAAAATCCCAATTTTCACATGAAAATGTTCTGTTCAGACCAGGCGCTATATTTCTAGCAATCATAGCAGCTTCAATAGGAATAGTTCCTGAACCACAAAATGGATCTATAAAAAGTCTATCGTATCTCCAATTGCTTAAAGTAACAAGTGCAGCCGCCAGTGTTTCTTTCAATGGTGCTAAGTTACCTTTTTCTCTGTATCCTCTTTTATGTAATGCCTCTCCACTAGTATCTAATAATACAGTTACTTCATCATTCAATATAGAAATTAATATAGGATAAACGCTTCCACTTTCACTAAACCATTCTATATCATATTCTTCTTTTAAATTTTCTACAATTGCCTTTTTACATATAGATTGTATATCGGAAAGACTGAATAATGTTGATTTTACTGATTTTGCATTTACAATAAAATTTGCATCTTCAGGTAAAAAATTTGCCCAAGGAATACTCTTTGTTCCCTGAAATAAATCTTCAAAAGTTATAGCTTTAAACTCTGCAAGTTTTATGTATACTCTATCTGCACATCTAAGCCAAAGATTAGACTTACATATACATTCCTCATCACCTGTATATGTAACTTTTCCATTTTCCACCTTTAAATTCTTATATCCAAGTCTTTTAAGTTCTTTACTTACAAGACCTTCTATACCAAAGGCAGAAGTTGCAACCAATTCATAATTTGCCATGTAACTTTATCCCTCACTTTAATTATTATTATCAAAATACAGTATTTATAATATAGCACTATATAATATATAAAACAACAAATTTAGCAAATACACTTATTATTTGATTATAACTATAAATGCCTATATAATAAACTCTGTAAATAAAATAATGTAGGTGATTATAAATGAAAGAAAGATTGCAAAAATACATGGCTTCTTGTGGAGTTGCATCAAGACGTAAATGTGAAGAAATCATTACTAGTAATAGAGTACAAGTAAACGGAACTGTTGTTAATGAACTGGGATTTAAAGTAGATCCTTCAAAAGATAAAGTTTATGTAGATTCAAAGCTTATATTTTTAGAAGAAAAAAAGGTATATATAGCTCTTAATAAACCAGAAGGTTATGTTTCTACAGTTAAAGATGAAAGAGATAGGAAAACCATAATGGATTTAGTGGAAGTTGAAGAAAGAATTTTTCCAATAGGAAGACTTGACTATAACACTTCTGGATTATTACTTATGACAAATGATGGGGATGTATATAATAAAATAATTCATCCTCGCAAAGAAATAGATAAAGTTTATATAGCGATTATAAAAGGTATTCCGTCTAATGAAGCAATACGTAAGTTTTGCAATGGTTTAGATATTGGAGACTATATAACATCTAAAGCAAATTTTGAAGTAATTGATACATCTGAAAATAAATCTAAGGTTAAAATTACTATTCATGAAGGTAAAAATAGACAAGTAAGAAGAATGTGCGATAAAATTGGTCATCCTGTCATAGCACTTAAAAGGATTTCTGTAGGTAAAATATCTTTAAATTACTTAAAACGTAGTGAATGGAGATATTTGAATGAAAGTGAAATAAAATATTTAAAAACTCTATAATTTCTTTTATTTTATAGTTATAGATGTAATAATATGCATTATATATTGATAAAATATTTAATTGATGATAAAATGAAATAAAAATTTCATATTGTTGCAATGAATGTAAGAAAGGATTGAATAGTACAATGGATGACAATACTCAGGATTTGATGAAAACCATACAGATGAAATTTACTCGATTAAGTAAAGGTCAGAAATTAATTGCTGAATACATATTAAAGCATTATGATAAAGCAGCTTTTATGACTGCTGCAAAGCTTGGTAATAGTGTAGGAGTTAGTGAATCTACAGTAGTTCGATTTGCAAATGAACTTGGATTTAGTGGGTATCCTAAACTGCAAAAAGCATTACATGACTTAATAAAAAATAAACTTACAACAGTACAAAGAATCGAAATTTCAAATAATTTAATAAATCAAGAAAATTCCCTAAAGGGAGTTTTGAAAGGTGACATGGAAAATATACGTGCTACTCTTGAAAAAATAAATTATAAAGATTTTGAAGAAGTAGTAGATAGTATTTTTAAGGCTAAAAGAATTTATATAATTGGTCTTAGAAGTTCTACAGTTCTAGCTGAATTTTTAGCTTTTTATTTGAATATGATTTTAGATAATGTTAATGTCAAAGTTGTAAAACATGGAATAAGTGATGTGTTCGATCAAATGATAAATATAACAAAAGAGGATTTACTTATAGGAATAGGTTTTCCTCGTTATGCAGCTAGAACTGTTGAAGCATTATCCTTTGCCCAAAGCAAGGGTACAAAGGTCGTAGCCATAACCGATAGCCTATTATCACCACTCGCAACTAAAGCCCATTATACTTTAATTGCTCAAAGTAATATGGCATCTTTTGTTGATTCACTTGTAGCTCCTCTTAGTGTTATTAACGCTTTAATTGTTGCAGTAGGATTAAGAGAAAAAGATCATATTTCTAATCTGTTTAAAGAATTAGAAAATATTTGGGAAGAATATCAAGTTTATTCTTGCAAAGGCGAAGATTAATTACTAAGTATAGAAGGTAAGAAGTTATTTCAATTTCTTGCTTTTTTTATTTATATATTCATATATCTTGAATAAACTATTTCTGTGTATTAAATTATAATAGTAAATGATTTATATATTTATTGAAGAGGTGAACTGATGAAAAAAATTATAGTTATAGGAGGGGGACCTGCTGGTATGATGGCAGCTATTGAATCTGCTAAAAATCATAATAATGAAGTAACCCTTTTAGAAAAAAATGATAAATTAGGTAAAAAACTTTTTATAACTGGTAAAGGAAGATGTAATGTTACAAATAGTAAAGATATTGATGAGTTCTTTGATAATATACCAACTAATTCTACTTTCCTATATAGTAGCTTATATTCATATACCAACTTAGATACAATGAGTTTCTTTGAAAATCTTGGAGTACCTCTTAAAGTAGAAAGAGGAGATAGAGTATTTCCAAAATCAGATAAATCATCGGATATAATAAAAGCTTTTGAAAAAGAACTTGCAAATAAAAATGTACATATAATGTTAAATTCAACTATTAAAGATATAGTAAAAGAAAATAATATTATTTCAAAAGTAATTTTACAAGATGGAAAAGAAATAAAGGGAGACCATTTTATACTTGCAACAGGAGGTCTTTCTTATCCTCAAACTGGTTCCACTGGTGAAGGATTAAGTTTCTCTGAGAAATTAGGACATAAAATAGTTGACCCTAAACCATCTCTAATTCCAATTGAACTAAAGGAGGAGTGGATAAAAGAACTTCAAGGGTTATCTCTTAAAAATGTAACTTTATCCATTAAAAATAAAAACAAAACACTGTATGAAAATTTTGGTGAGATGTTATTTACTCACTTTGGAATATCAGGTCCTATTGTTTTAAGTGGAAGTCATGTTGTAAATTCTAATTCTAACTTAAAAGCAGTTATAAACTTAAAACCAGCATTAACTGAAGAAGAATTAGATAAGCGTATTCAAAAAGACTTTTCAAAATACTTAAATAAGGATTTTAAAAATGCATTAAATGATTTATTACCTCAAAGACTAATATCAATTATAATAAAATTAAGCAATATATCTGAGGATAAGAAAGTAAATTCTATTACAAAAGAAGAAAGAAAAAGATTAGTTCAATTAATTCAAAACTTTGAATTAATTATCAAGGGACTTAGACCTATAAAAGAAGCAATAGTAACATCTGGTGGAGTTGATGTAAAAGACATAGATCCTTCTACAATGAAATCTAAAATAATAAATAATCTATCTTTTGCAGGTGAAATGATAGATGTAGATGCATATACTGGGGGATTTAATATACAAATAGCATTGTCCACTGGATTTATAGCTGGGAATAGTATAGATAATTAGTTAAGTTATGTAAAAAATAAAGGATTTTAGTCCTTTTCATAGAATATATATAGAATATATTATCTATGCCTAAAATAAGAAAGGCGGTATTATATTGAAATTAAATGTAGCAATAGATGGACCAGCAGGAGCTGGAAAAAGCACAATAGCAAAATTGGTTGGAAGTAAATTTAATCTCATGTATATAAATACAGGGTCTATGTATAGAGCTATTACACTAAAAGCACTGGAGGCTACTATATCACCTGATGATATTAAAGTATTATGTGAACTTATGAATAATCTTGAAATGCATTTTGAAAATGATAGACTTATATTAAACGGGCAAGATGTGAATGACGAACTTACTCTACCTAAAATAAGCGAAAATGTTTCAAATTATGCAGCTATTTTAGAAGTAAGAGAAAAGCTTGTACATTTGCAACAAGAAATAGCTAAAAAATATGATGTTATAATGGATGGAAGAGATATTGGTACTGTTGTTTTAAAAGATGCACCTTTTAAATTTTATATAACTGCTTCTCCAGAAGAAAGGGCTTTAAGACGTTATAAAGAATTATGTGAAAAAAATATAGATGTAAATTATTATAATATACTAGAAGAAATAAAAAAAAGAGATTTTATAGATTCAAACAGAAAAATAAATCCTTTAACTAAAGCCAAAGACGCCATAGAAATTGATACAACCAATATGTCTATAGATGAAGTTGTAGATAGTATTTGCTCTACTATAACTAAAAAACTTAACAAATAAGGTAGTGATTTTATGAAAAAAATATTGTTAGCTGATAAAGCTGGATTTTGTTTTGGTGTTAAAAGAGCTGTTGATACTGCAATTACCTGTAGTAATGAATATAAAAAACCTATATATACATTAGGACCACTTATACATAATAATGACGTGGTTGAATTTTTAAAATCAAAAAACATCACTTCAATAGAATTAGATGAAATTAATTCTTTAAAAGAAGGCGATGTTGTTATTATAAGGTCCCATGGAATTACTCCTAGTGTTATAAAACTGTTAAAAGATAAAAATCTTATAATTGCGGATGCTACATGTCCTTATGTAGCACATATACATGAAACAGTAAAAAAATATTATCAACTTGGTTATCAAATAATAATAGTTGGAGATAAAAATCATCCGGAAGTTGTTGGTATAAATGGATATTGTAACAATACCGCTATAATATCAAAGGATGGATTAAATATTAAATCATTATCTGATAAAGTTTGTATTGTATCTCAAACAACTGAAAAACAAGAAAACTTTAATAAGGTTATTGATAAAATAATACCTTTATGTAAGTCACTTGCTAACTTTAACACTATATGTAATGCAACAAAAACAAGGCAAGAATCTGCAAAAGAACTTTCTCAAAAAGTAGATTCTATGGTAGTCATAGGTGGATATCATAGTTCTAATACGACTAAATTATATGAAATTTGTAAAAAAAATTGCAATAATACAATTCATGTTCAAAATGCAAGTGAAATACCACAAGATTTAATCGAAAATAGTAATAATATAGGTGTTACAGCAGGAGCTTCAACACCTGCTTGGATTATAAAGGAGGCAATATTAAAAATGAGTGAAAATAATAATTCAGAATTTAATGAACAGTTAGCTTATATGGAACAAAATGATATTCAAATAGCTGTTGGTGACACAATAAAAGGACAAGTTATATCATTAAATGAAAAAGAGGCTTTTGTAAACATAGGTTACAAAAAAGATGGTATTATACCTTTAAAAGAAGCTACTAGAGATGAAGAGATTACAATGAAAGACTTATTTAATATTGGTGATGAAGTAACAGCTAAAGTAATTAGTCTTAAAAATAATGATGATTGTGTAGTTTTATCTAAAATTGAAATAGAACGCGAAGAAGCATTTAAAGAAGTAGAAGAAGCATTTAATAATAAAACCCTTTTAACTATCTATATAAAAGAATCTGTAAAAGGTGGTATTATAGGACGATATAAAGGAGTTAGAATTTTTGTACCTGCATCACATGTAGAACTTTTCCATGTAGAGGATTTAAGTGTATATATAGGTCAAGAAATGAATGTAAATATAATTGAATTTAAAGTTAATAGAAAAGGTACTAAAATAGTGGCTTCTAGAAGAGAATTTTTGCAAAAAGAACAAACTAAAAAAGAAGAAGCTTCATGGGAAATTCTAAAAAAAGATAGTATAGTAGAAGGTGAAGTTAAGAGACTTACTAAATTTGGAGCTTTTGTTGATGTAAACGGAATAGATGGCTTACTACATGTTTCTGAAATTTCTTGGGGAAGAGTAGAAAAACCTGAAGATGTTTTAAGTGTAGGCGAGAAAGTTAAAGTTTATATATTAAATGTAGATAAAGAAAATAAAAAATTATCCTTATCTATAAAAAAATTAACTGAGGATCCTTGGACTAATGTTGAAGAAAAATATCCTGTAGGATCTATAGTACTTGGAAAGGTAGTACGATTTGCTGATTTTGGTGCTTTTGTTCAATTAGAACCTGGTATAGATGGGCTAGTTCATGTTTCAGAAATCAGTTATAAAAGAATAAATAAGCCAAGCGATGTTTTAGAAATAAATGAAGAGGTTAAGGCTAAAATTATAAATGTTAATAAAGAAACAAAAAGATTAAGTTTAAGCATAAAAGAAACAGAATAACTATAATATTAATACACAAGAAACTTAAATACTTCTTGTGTATTTTATTTAAATTAAAATATTGGAATTAATAAAACTTTTTTGTATATATTTATTATTATAGTATCTCATCTTGGGGGATTGGTATATGTATACTTTAGATGTTCTTAACAAAGAAAATTTAAATTCATTTAGTAAACTAAATGAATTTAGAATTAATTTTAATAAATTAAATAAAGATTTTTGGCAATCATATTGTGCATTAAATAATGTACAACTTCTCTTACTTAGAAAAAAAATTAAGCTTTTAAAAAAAGACTTTAAATATATTGGATACATATGGATAGGTGGCAAAGTCAACAATATACATAGAATAAATTCCATGTATATTGTTGAAAATGATAACATAGTAAATGATTACTCCTACTTGATAAATAACTTAGATCTTTCATATCCAATCATATATACATGTGAAAAAAATCATTATAATTTTGATATTTTAAGTAAAATAGGATTTACAAAAAATCATGGAATTATGGAAATGAGTCAAAACTTAAATACACTAAAAGAAATGTATATCCCCACTAATATACGTTTCAAAAAATTTATTCGAGGTAAGGATGAGGCTATAAGATGTTTTCTCCAAAATACAGTATTTGAATCTAAAAATAGATTACCATTAACAATTAAAGATATCTATTATGATGAAATGCAGGACTATTACTGTGAAGATTCTTCTATATTTTTAAAAAAAGGAAATGCTTATATTGGATATGGACAAATCATACAAAAAAATGATGTTCCATTTATAGTTAATTTAGGAATACTTCCTCAATATCAAAATCAAGGCTATGGTACATTGCTCCTTAAATATTTATTAAACATGCTTTATAAGAAAAAAAAATTTTTTGTTAAAATAAATGTAGATCCTAAAAATCTTCGAGCTTTAGAATTGTATAAATTACTTGGTTTTAAAGAAGATTTTGAAAAATCTAAATGGTGCTTGTCTAAATAACTAAATTAAACATACAAAAAAGAGCATATATCAGCTCTCTTTGTATGTTTTTATTCTAAATGCAGATTATTAAGTAACACTTCTTTTGGAACATATGATGATTTTATATTTGTAAGTCTTTGATTTTCAAGGACCCCAAAATAACTTCTATCAGATATACAACATCCCTTAGTTAAGTCTGTAACTTCTCCTAATTCTTCTTCCTTTTCTTTAGCATCATACATTACAAAATCCTCCTTTTATAATATCTATTATTAATAGTATGCACTTATATTATTTTTTTAATTACTTTTTCTCATATTTTTGCATATAGTTTCATTAAACAATAAAAACTTTGTGTCAAAATTCGAGTCTTGTATATATAATACAACAGAACAATATTTATTGTTTTATAAAGTAAAGGGGAGAATACTGAATGGAATGTGCTAGCAATAAAATTATAAATGGAATTGATATCTCTAATTGGCAATCAGGAATTGACTATAATAGGTTAAAAAAATATACAGAAGTTGTTATCATAAAAGCTACAGAAGGCGTAGACTTTATAGATAAAAGGTTTATATCTCACTATAATGGTTGTAAAGAGGCAGGACTAAAACTAGGATTTTATCATTTTTTTAGTGATAAAAGTAATCCTAGTGAACAAGCAAGAGATTTTTGGAATGCAATAAAAACAAAAAAAATGGATACGATTCCTGTACTTGATGTAGAAACTTCTAGAAGAAGCAAATCTGAAGTTTCTGATAGGTGTCTAGAATTTTTAAGTGAGATGGAAAGATTAAGTGGATTTAAATGTATAATTTATACTAACACCTCATTTGCTATTGAAAAACTAGATAAAAGGCTCTCAAATTATCCTTTATGGATCGCTCATTATGGAGTTTCATCTCCTCACAATAACGGAATTTGGAATGAGTGGGTGGGATTTCAATATACTGATAGGGCAAGGATTCCCGGTGTTCCAAATCCATGTGATGCTGATAAATTTACACCAGATATATTTATAGATAGCCATACTAATATTTTTAATAATACTAGTATTGATGAAACCAATAAACCACTATGGAGATTAAGCATAAGTGAAAGTATAGTAAAAAAATTCCAAAGAGAATTGAATAAACAATTTAATAAAGATTTAAAAGTAGATGGCTATTTTGGGGACTTAACCCTAAACGCTTGTGTTCTAGTTAGAGAAGGTGCTAGAGGAAATATAACACGAATTATCCAACAACGACTAATAGATAAAGGTTATTATGTTGGAAAATATAAAGCTGACGGTATCTTTGGAAAAGGAACTAAAACTGCTGTCGAAGAATTTCAAAAAGATAATAATCTTCAAATAGATGGTGTAGTTGGAAAACAAACTTGGAAAGCTCTATTCAAAAAATAGTCATTAAATTATAAAGCAAAAGACTATAGCTTAATTTAAGTTGTAGCTTTTATTTGCTTATTATTTAATGATAATTAATATCATTTATGTTATAAATATGTTATAAATATGTTATAAATATGTTATAATATTTCTGTAATAAGCATATAAATGTCAGTAATTATATATAACGGAACTGGAGGTTATTTATGAAATCCCTTATAATTTATTATTCCCTAGAAGGGAACTCAAAATTTATATCAGAATGTATAAACGAAATACTTAAAGGAGATATTGTTAGACTCAATCCTGTAAATGATGTACCTAAAACTGGTTTCTTTAAAAAATATTTAGTAGGTGGTACTAATGCAATGAGAAAAAAGAAGCCAGAACTTGAGCCCATAGATATCAACTTTGACAACTATGATCTAATTGTTTTTGGAACACCTGTGTGGGCCGGAACTTTTGCACCAGCATTCAATACTTTCTTTGAAAAGTACAATAATATACAAGGTAAAAATATAGCCCTGTTTTGTTGTCATGGTGGCGGTGGAGCTGCTAAAACATTCAACGTATTCAAAGAAAACTTAGAAGGAAATACTATTTTAGGAGATATACAATTTAAGGATCCCCTAAAACATGAAACAGAAGAAATGGGAAATCAAGCAAAAACATGGATTAAAAGTTTATTATAAAAATACCCTTCACATTTAGTGAAGGGTATTTTTGTAGAAATAATTAAAAATTTAATAATTTTTTTAATTATTCTTGAATATTATGAATAATTAAAATATAATGTTTATAAGATAACATATTATAAAATTATATTTTATATATCATTAGAGGGGGGAGTCTATAATGAAAAAATCTTCAAAAAAGTTAATTAAAAGTATGGCCTTTATTACGATAACTGCTATAACTTGTAATTATAACTTAATAGCAAACAATACTAATAAAAAATTATTATCAAATTCACCAAACACTAATACTATTATTTTAAATCAATCTACTAACACTAATTCACTAAATGATACAATTTATGGATTAACATATGATCCTAATAAAATTTTGTCGTTTAATGGAGATAAGATTGATAGTTTCATACCTTATGAAGGTTTTGAAACTCCAAATAAATATGTTGTAGTAAAACGAGAAAAGAAAAGTGTTTCAGATTCTACTGCAGATATTTCCGTTATCGATTCCATAAATGATAGAACTTATCCTGGTACTATCCAACTTGCAAATAGGAATCTTATAGAAAATAAACCTGATATAGTATCTTGTGAAAGAAAACCAATTACTATAAGCATAGACCTACCTGGTATGGGCAAAGACGGTAAGAAAACGATTCAATCACCTACTTATTCTTCAGTAAAAGCCGGTATTGACTCATTATTAAATAAATGGAATTTAAAATATTCATCCAGATATACAATTCCTACTAGAATGAGTTACTCTGATTCTATGGTATATAGTCAATCACAACTTTCAGCTATGTTTGGTTGTAATTTCAAAGCTTTAAACAAATCTTTAAATATAGATTTTGATTCTATATATAAAGGTGAAAAAAAGGTAATGCTTCTTGCATATAAACAAATATTTTATACAGTAAGTGTAGATGCTCCAAATCATCCTTCAGATTTATTTGGAGATAATGTAACAGTTGATGAGCTGTCTAATAAAGGAGTAAATAACAATAATCCTCCTGTGTATGTATCTAATGTATCATACGGAAGAACTATCTACGTAAAACTTGAAACAACATCTAAAAGTTCAAATGTTAAAGCTGCATTCAAAGCATTAATTGAAAATCAAGATATAAGTAGTAATGCAGAATATAAAAATATATTAGATCAAAGTTCTTTCACAGCAACTGTTTTAGGTGGTGGAGCTAAAGAACATAATAAAGTAATCACTAAAAATTTTGATGAAATAAGAGATATAATTAAAAACAATGCGGTATATAGTGCTGAAAATCCAGCATATCCTATTTCATATACTACTACTTTCTTAAAAAATAATGGTATAGCAACAGTTAATAATAAGACAGATTATATAGAAACTACAGCAACAGAATATACTAACGGTAAATTAGTACTTGATCATAGTGGAGCATATGTAGCACAATTTAATATAACTTGGGATGAAGTTAGCTATGATAAAAAAGGCAATGAAATAGTAGAACATAAAGCATGGTCAGGAAATAATAGGGATAGAACAGCTCACTTCAATACTGAAATATATCTAAAAGGTAATTCTCGAAATATTTGTATAAGAGCTAAAGAGTGTACAGGCCTTGCTTGGGAATGGTGGAGAACTATACTAGATGAAAAGAATGTACCTTTAGTAAAAAACAGAAAAATTTATATTTGGGGTACAACACTATATCCTAGAACATTAATAGAAATACAATAAAAAAATATAGGATCATAAGTTTTAAACTTATGATCCTATATTTTTTTATTATTGAAGAATTCTTGCATACTGTGTAAAATATAAACTATCATAATAAACTCAAAGGAGAAATAAATATGACAATTAATAATGAAAACCACATTCCTGCAATACCAACGGGCTTTTTAGATAATGTTAGTAATATGCTTTCATTTGAAGATGATGTGCTTTCAGATGATAATGGAAGACTTAGCATAGATGACTTAGAAGCCTTAAGAGAAGAAATGAAAAAACAGTTAACGTTAATTTCTTCTAATATTCTTACTGATTTAAATTTAATATACGACTTTGATTTACAAAATGAAGACATTAATAAAACTATTCTTAATATATTTAATGATTTTGGTGTGAATCTTATTAAAAAACTTTCAACAAGGTATCAAAATGCCCATATTAGAATAACTTATGGTACAGTTGTGGAATACGTGTTTGGAGAGATATCAAAATCAAAAATAGAAGAAATCTCTTCAAAAATATTAGATTGTATAGAAAATGACTATGCTATGTTAGACAATACTTGCGCTAAAGAAAATTATAAAAATAAAACTATATATATTGTTGAAATGGAATTAAGAAGTCTAGAGGATAAATTTAAATTAATCAATGTACCCTCTGAAAGTGCACAAACAAAATCTAATAACATAAACCTTGATCTAAACATAAATGATCCTAAATTTGTAGAAAATACAATTAAAAAAGTAGACGCTCTGTTAGATAACGACGGTAAAAAAGCCATGTTAAAGTACATAGAAAAATTAGCAAATGAAATTATAAAATTAAAATAAGATAAAGAGGTATGTTAATTTTATAATTTAAAATAACATGCCTCTTTATCTAATTAATAATATCTAATTAATAAAATTTATAAATACCGTAATTATAGCTGAGTTTACAAAGTCTATAAATAAGCATCCTACAATTGGTACTACTAAATATGGCGTTGGAGCAAATCCAAATTTATCAGTTAAAGCGTCCATATTTGCTACAGCATTAGGTGTTGCTCCCATTCCGAATCCACAGTTAGCTGAAGCAAAAACAGCTGCTTCATAGTTTTTTCCAAGTACTTTAAAAACAATAAAATAAGAGAATAAAAACATAAGCATAGCTTGTGCCATAAGCATAACTATGATAGGAATTGCAAGATCAAATAATTCCCATAACTTCAATCCCATAAGAGCCATCGAAAGAAAAAATGATAAACTAATACCACCTATAGTTTCTATTTCTTTCTCCTCCAATTTTCTATTTTTAATATCACAAATATTTCTTATAATTGCAGCAGCCATCATAGACCCAATATACGATGGAAATGTTAGTCCTATACTTTGAATAGCTTTAGAAATCAAACATCCTATTCCCATAGCAATAAATATCCATGACATACCATTCATAAGTCTCCTATGGCATAAAATCGCAGCATTATCTTCATGAAAGTCACTTACTGGAATAGACCTATCTTTTGATATTTTGGGTGTTTTTAAATTATATCTTTCAATTAAATTTTTAGCAACAAATCCTCCAATAACACTTCCCATAATAAGTCCAAATGTTGCCGATGCAAAAGAAACAGTGGTAGCTCCACGTACATTCATCTCTTCTAGAAGTGGGCCAAAAGATCCTGCCGTTCCATGTCCTCCTACCATAGCTATAGAGCTTGTACAAAGTCCAAGTAAGGGGCTTAGATTAAATAGTTTGCTTAAGGTAACTCCTAAAGCATTTTGGAGAACTACTAGTAAAGTTGAAAGTCCCAAAAATATTATTACCTTAATTCCACCTTTTTTTAGTATCTTTACACTTGCAGTAAAGCCAACACTCGTAAAAAAGGCAGTCATAAATACTGTTTGAAGTGTTGTATCTAAAGTTATAGTTGCTATATTAGCTACCCTTAATATCAAAACTATTACAGAAAAAATAAGTCCACCAATAACCGGTGCTGGTATGCAATATCTGGAAAACAGTTGTATTTTATTTTTGCAATATGTACCAAAGTAAAATACAAAAGTTGCTAAAGCCATAGTTGAAAATATATCTAATTTAATGTTCATTTTTATTATGTACTCCTTTATTTTGATTGAATTTTTTAATTATATTTTATTCATATAGACAAGGATAGTACATAAATTATACATTATAAGAATTAAAAATGAAAGAACCTAATGTTAATTATTCAAATTCTTCTATTTTCATAAAAAATTTTGAAAGTAAATTCTAAAACATTCTAAATTTTTTATATGATTTAAACGAAAATGAATTATAAACAAATATTATTTTTATTGGAGGAATAACATGAATATAACTTTTCAATACCAAAATACAGAACACTTAAATATAGATAAAATTTCTGTTATAGGTGATTTTAATAATTTTAATCCATCAAAAGGTCACATGATAAAAGAAAATAACGTTTGGACATTAAACTGCAACTTACCTTCAGGAGAACATCATTACAAATTTCTTATAAATGATAGCTTAGAATTAAATGATCCTACAGCTAACATATATATGCCTAGAGAAGATGATATTCTTTGGTCATTACTTATTATAGATAAGAATGATAATAGACTTTATAACAATACACAATATACAGTTCATATAGATAAATACAACATTAATTCTAATGTTACTGATGAAGATAATATATCTAATAAAAAGAACTTTAATATTATTCTAGATAAAAAGGTAGTTACTCGCTTTAAATTTACTAACGTCACCGGACTACATGAAGTTACAACAGCATGGTATTCTCCTAAAGGAGACTTATTTCAAACTACAGCTAATAACCTATTTAAAAAAGAAAATGATCTTAACCCTGTGACCCTTTGGTTCTGGTTAGATATAGATAACATGAAATTCAAAAATCTTCTTGGTAATTGGACTGTAAAGTTATTTATAGATGGAGAATATATTTTAGAGGACAATTTTGAGTTACTAAAAGGTACATCTTATTCAGCACAAGGTAAAATTAAATATTAACTACATATTTTACAATTTTAATAAATTAAGGAGTGATAAACATGATAGGAAAAACAAATATGATTAATGGAACTAGCAATGTAACTTTTAAAAATTCTGAGGAAAACAAGAAAAAGGTATCTACCAATTGTAAAACTGATAATTTAGAGAATATAAAATCAGTTAAAAACCAATATAAAGGTACAATTATGGGTAATTCCTCTACTAGTAAACCTAAAAATACTAATACATCCCAAAGTTCTATAACATCATCTATTCCTAGCTCTATATCAAAAGGATTTAGTAAACTAAATAAATTTATAAAAACTGTGGTAACCATAGGAGAAAGTGTAAAGAATTGTGTTACAAATATTTCAAAACAAGTTATTGATGCTACTAATTCAATAACTAAAACTATTAAAAATGTTTCTAAATCAGTAACTTCTAAAATAACTCATACGGCATCTAGTATAGCAAGCACTATGAAACAAGTTACAACTACAGCCGCCGACCTTAAAGAAGCTGCACTAAAAATAAAAGACTCTGCTACAAATATAGCAGGTACAGTTGTCAAAACCGTAGTTTCAGTTGGAGAAGATGTTGTAAAAATAGTTTCTAGTGTTGGTTTTTCTGTAATTTCATTAAAAGCTACTGTAGGAGATCCAACTAGTGGAATAATAAGTAAAGGTATTAAAAGTGCAGGTATTATAAAAGGGTGTATAGATTCTATAAAAGATCCGGCTAAAAATATCATCAGTACAGTTTCTAACGCCTATACAGACATTAAAAAAGAGTATAATACTATCGTAAATACTGTAAATAATTCTATGAATGAAATTAATACTATTAAAAATTCACTTGTAACAGTAAGTAATGATGTAATTTCGACAGTGAAATCTGTTACAAGTGAAGTAAAAGAAACAAGTATTATTGTAGTTAACACTATAAAAGATTCTACTTCTAATATAAAATCTGAAATAAATGAAACAGTAACTAACATTAATAAAGCTTATACGGACTATAAGAATAATTCAGAGTCACAAAACATCACAGATCCTATATTAGTATAATTTAAAAAGTAAGAAAAGATACTTAATGAGAGTATCTTTTCTTACTTTTTTCACTATATATTCTAAAATAAATAGATGTGTTTAATAAAAAGATCAAATAATTTAATAGCCTTTTTATTTTTTCATAGATTTATGGTATATTAGTTATGTTATAATACAAAAGAGATTTTATATAAATGGAGGATTTTATTTTGGATAATAATATAAAAAATATAGATAATAAACGTTTCTTTATTTCAACATGGGGATGTCAAATGAATGAAGAAGATTCTGAAAAAATATCAGGATTATTAAAAGGTATCGGATATACTAGAACAGATATACGTGATGAAGCTGATGTTGTTATTTTTAATACTTGTTGTGTTCGTGAAAATGCTGAACAAAAAGTATATGGTCATCTTGGTGAGCTTAAAGCATTAAAAAGAAAAAATCCTAACCTTATATTAATTGTTACTGGATGTATGATGCAACAAAAAGGTATGCCAGAAAAGGTTATGGAAAAATTCCCACATGTAGATATTATAGCAGGTACCTATAATTCATATAAGCTACCTGAATACATAGAGAGAGTAAAAACAGAAGGAAATTCTATAATAGAAATATGGGATAAAGAAAAAGGAATAGTTGAAGGACTTCCTGTAGATAGGAAAAGTGATATTAAAGCTTTTGTTACTATTATGTATGGTTGTAATAATTTCTGCTCCTATTGTATCGTTCCATACGTACGTGGAAGAGAGAGAAGTCGTGATCCTAAAAATATTATAGATGAAATTAAAGATTTAGTATCAAAAGGTTATAAAGAAATAACTCTACTTGGTCAAAATGTTAATTCATACGGAAAAGGATTAGAACCTGAAATTAGTTTCGCGGATTTACTAAGGATGGTTAACAAAATAGATGGTCTTGAAAGAATCAGATTTATGACATCTCATCCTAAAGATGTTTCTGATGAATTAATTGAAGCTATGGCTGAATGTGATAAAGTTTGTGAACAAGGTCACTTTGCTCTTCAATCAGGTTCCACGGAAGTACTTGAAAAAATGAATAGAAAATATACTAGAGAAGATTATTTAACATTAGTAAAAAAATTAAGAAAAGCTATGCCAAATGTAGGAATAAGTACAGATATAATAATTGGATATCCTGGTGAAACAGAAAAAGACTTTGAAGATACATTAAGTATTGTAAAAGAAATAGAATTCGATTCAGCATTTACATTTATATATTCTAAAAGAGAAGGTACTCCAGCTGCAAAACTTGAGGATCAAGTACCTGAAGATGTAAAACATACTCGTTTTAATAAACTTGTTGAAGCTGTTAATGAAATAATGGCAAGAAAAAACAAAGACTTTGAGGAAAAAACAGTTGAAGTTCTAGTTGAAGGCCCTAGTAAAAATGATGATACAAAACTTATGGGTAGAACTAGATCAGGAAAACTTGTAAACTTTAATGGATGTTTAGATCAAGTGGGAAAACTTGTAAATATAAAAATAACTAAAGCAAATTCTTTTTCATTAACTGGTGAAATAATATAAAAGGCTCTTTTTAGAGCTTTTTATATTATAAAAATTTAAGGAGGAATACTAATGGCACTTACGCCAATGATGAAGCAATATCTTGAAGTAAAAGAAAGAAATAAAGATTGCATTTTATTTTTTAGACTAGGTGACTTTTATGAAATGTTCTTTGAAGATGCTGAAACTGCAGCTCGTGAATTAGAACTCGTACTTACAGGACGTGATTGTGGTCTTGAAAATAGAGCTCCTATGTGTGGAATTCCATATCATGCTGCAAATACATACATAAGCAGACTTATTACTAAAGGATATAAGGTAGCAATATGCGAACAGTTAGAAGATCCTTCTAAAGCTAAAGGAATAGTAAAAAGAGATGTTATTAAAATATATACACCTGGTACTTACTCTGATTCTTCTTTTTTAGAAGAAACTAAAAACAATTATTTGATGAGTCTTTATTTAGAAAATGAACTTGTATGTATGGCTTTCGCAGATGTTTCTACCGGTGATTTTCAATGCACTTATGTAAAATATAACGAATCTTGTATATTAGATGAAATATCTAAATTTATGCCAAGAGAAATAGTAATATTAGATGATTTTCCTAAATCTATAGTAAACTCCATAAAAGAAAGATTTCAAGTATCCGTTACTACTAAAAACAAAGAATTTTTCTACTTAGATGCTTCTCTAAATCTTAAAAACCAATTTCCAGATTTTAATGAAGTTAACTATGAGGATATAGTAATAACTGGTTGTAATGGACTTCTAAACTATATAATAGAAACTCAAAAAACTACACTAATTCATATAAATAAACTAGATTATTATGAAACTGTAGATTATTTAAGTATAGATATAAATTCAAGACGTAA
Source organism: Clostridium massiliodielmoense (assembly GCF_900176615.1). Lineage (GTDB taxonomy): Bacteria > Bacillota > Clostridia > Clostridiales > Clostridiaceae > Clostridium_H > Clostridium_H massiliodielmoense. The sequence continues at coordinate 511,599 of NZ_FXLO01000009.1, read as the reverse complement.
TCTTGAACTTACAGAAACTTTAATAGATAAATCAAAAAAAGGTTCTCTTTTATGGGTACTAGATAAAACATCTACAGCAATGGGTGCTAGACTTCTTAGAAAATGGGTAGAACAGCCCTTAATTCACAAGGAAATTATAGAAAATCGCCAAAATGCTGTAGAAGAAATATTAAATAATGTACCTCTTTTAGATGATTTAAGAAACGCCTTAAAAGATGTTTATGATATAGAAAGATTAGCTGGAAAAATTTCTTCTAAAAACGTCAATGCAAAAGAACTACTTTCATTAAAAAATTCTATAGGAAATTTACCACTTATTAAAAAAATCATAGAATATTACAATACAAACCTTCTAAAAAACATACATGTGAACTTAGATTGTTTAGAAGACATCTATTCTTTACTGGATAGCTCTATCTTAGATTCTCCAGCTCTTTCTATAAAAGAAGGAGGTATAATAAAGGATGGATACAATAGTACAATAGATCAGCTAAGAATGGCAAAATCTCATGGCACTGAATGGATAGCTTCTTTAGAAGAACAAGAAAGAAACATAACAGGAATTAAATCATTAAAGGTTAAGTATAATAAGGTATTTGGATATTATATTGAAGTTACAAAATCTAATTTAGATCAAATTCCTGAAAATAGATATACAAGAAAACAAACTCTTGCCAACTGTGAAAGATTTATAACTCCAGAATTAAAAGAAGTAGAAGATAAGATTTTAGGTGCTCAAGAAAAACTTATGGAACTTGAGTATAATTTATTTATAGAAATAAGAGAACTTATTGAAAAAGAAATCTATAGAATAAAAAATGCTGCAAAACTAGTTTCTACTATAGATGTTCTTCAATCTCTTGCAATTGTAGCATTAGAAAACAATTATTCAAAACCCATGATAAAGTTAGAGGGGGAACTTTCCATAAAAGAAGGAAGACATCCTGTAGTAGAACAAATGATACCTAGGGATTCCTTTGTATCTAACGATACTATTCTTGATAATAAAAATCATCAATTACTACTAATTACAGGACCTAATATGGCAGGTAAATCTACGTATATGAGACAGGTTGCTTTAATAACTCTTCTTGCACAAATAGGTAGTTTTGTCCCTGCAAAAGAGGCTGAAATTGTTATATGTGATAAAATTTTTACAAGAATAGGAGCATCAGATGATTTAGCTCGTGGAAAAAGTACTTTTATGGTTGAAATGTGGGAAGTTGCCAATATACTAAATAATGCTACTAATAAAAGTTTAATACTATTAGATGAAGTAGGTAGAGGTACTAGTACTTATGATGGCTTAAGCATTGCATGGGCTGTAATTGAATATATATGTAAGAATAATAATTTAAAAAGTAAAACTCTATTTGCAACACACTACCATGAACTTACTTCTCTTGAAGGAAAAATTAGAGGAGTAAAAAACTATTCTATAGCCGTAAAAAAAGTAAATGATGATATTATATTTCTAAGAAAAATTATAGAAGGAGGAGCAGACGAATCTTATGGAATAGAAGTTGCAAAGCTTGCGGGAGTTCCATCTGTTGTTACTGATAGAGCTAAAGAAATACTAAATACTCTTGAAGAAGATTCTCCTCAGAATAGTAATATCTCAAAACAAATACCTAACACTAACACTGATGATACATTAAAATCGTCTATAATAAATGATCCAAAATGTGATATAAAATACAACAATGGTAACAAAAATACTAATTTACAAACTAATAAAATTGAAGAAGCGGCAATAGAACTAGCAATAGAAAAAGAAGCACCTCACGATATTAAGCAAATAGGTTTTTTAGATATAGAAAAGGAAACTTTGATTAAAGAAATATCTTCTATAGACATACTTAATATGACGGTTAAAGATTGTTTTGATAAATTGTATGATATAATAAATAAAGCAAAATCCTTGTAATTTTATAGAAGGTGATTATTTGAAAAGAGTAAACTTATTAAGTAAAGAAACATCTAATAAAATAGCAGCTGGAGAGGTTGTTGAAAGACCTGCTTCAGTTGTTAAAGAACTTGTAGAAAATAGTATAGATGCAAATGCCAAGAACATAACTATAGAAGTTAAAGAAAGTGGAAAAAAGAGTATTAAAATATCTGATGATGGTATAGGTATACATCCAGATGATGTTGAAAAAGCTTTTATGCCACATGGTACTAGTAAAATTTCTTTAATTGAAGATTTATATTCTATAAATACTTTTGGTTTTAGAGGAGAAGCCCTTCCCAGTATCGCCGCTGTTTCTAAAGTATTATTAAAGAGTAAAACAAACAACTCTGACTTTGGCAAAGAGATATCAGTTTCAGGTGGTAAAATAAATTATTTAAATGATACTGGTTGCAATGTAGGTACGGTTATTTCTGTAGAAGATTTATTTTTTAACGTTCCTGCTAGAGAAAAATTTCTAAAGTCCGATAGAAGAGAATCGAGTTTAATATCGAATATTATAAATAGACTTGCACTGGCAAATCACAATATATCATTTAAATATTACACCAACAACAAAAGGGCACTTATGACTTACGCATCGGATGAAGTTAAAAATACTATAAGATCAATTTATGGTAAAAACATTTACGAAAACATCATAAGTTTTGAAGAACATTCAGATATAGTTTCTGTATATGGATATATAGGTAATTCTGAAATAAGTAGGGGAAGTCGTAATAATCAAAGCATATTCGTAAACAAACGTTATATAAAAAGTGGCACTATTACAGCAGCAGTGGAAAATGCTTTTAAATCTTTTTCTACCGTAAACAAGTTTCCCTTTTTTGTATTATTTCTAGATATTTATCCTGAGTTTATAGATGTTAACGTTCATCCAACTAAATCAGAAGTTAAATTTCAAGATGAGAGAATAATATACAAAGTTGTTTTTGACGCTGTTCATACTGCACTATCAACTAGTATTAAACAGTCTTTCAATATAAATAAAGATTCTATATTTGATGATAAGAATACTACTGATAAACTTATACAAGATGAAAAACTAAAACAAGAACAAGTAGAGATTCCAACAGATCTTCAAAATAAAAGAAATGACTCTATTATACAAAGTGCGCCAAAGTTTCAAACTAATATTTCCTATGAAAAGCCTAAAGATTTATGCAAAGAAAATTGTTTCAAGAACAGAGATATTAAATTTAACAATACTGAAGAACTTGAAACTCCAGATATTAATTATGAAAATTTTATGTCTGCTTCTACAACGGATAATATTATATGTGAAAAACCTCAAAGTAAATCTACTAAAGCTACAGATACTTGTACTGCTTTAGAATCAAAATTTCCTAGACTAAATATACTAGGACAATTTAATAAAACATATATTTTAGCTGAAAGCTCAGACACATTTTATATGATTGATCAACATGCAGCACATGAAAAAATTCTGTTTGAAAAATTTAAAAATCAGATAGAAAATAGAGAAGTTGTATCTCAAATTTTATTAACACCTGTCATAATTGAAATGAATGCAGAAGATTTTGTATACTACTCCGAAAATATAAATATATTTCATGAAAGTGGTTTTGTAACAGAAATTTTTGGAGATAATATTATAAACATAAGAGAGGCACCTATGCTTCTGGGTAAGGTTAACACTAAAGATTTCTTTTTAGAAATTTTAGACGATATAAAAAACATGGGTAATGGAAACATAGCAAAAGTTAAGCATAATATGATAGCTTCTTTAGCATGTAAGGCAGCAATTAAAGCAAATCATACATTATCCTATGAAGAGATGAACTCTTTAGTAGAAGATTTACGTTATATAGAAGAACCTTTTAATTGTCCTCATGGTAGACCTACCATTATAAAATTAACTTTAAAAGAAATTGAAAAGAAATTTAAGCGTATTCAATAAAGGAGATTTTAAATGAAACAAGATTTATTTATTTTAGCAGGACCTACTGCTGTTGGAAAAACGGATATTTCAATTAAGCTTGCACAGAAACTAAATGGAGAAATTATTTCAGCGGATTCCATGCAAATTTATAAGAATATGGATATAGGCTCTGCTAAAATTACAGAAGCTGAAAAACAAGGAGTACCTCATCATTTAATAGACTTTGTAAGTCCATTTGATGAATTTAGTGTTGCAGAGTTTAAAGAGAAATCTAAATGTGTAATAGATGATATTACATCTAGAGGAAAACTACCTATGGTAGTAGGAGGAACAGGATTTTATATAGATTCCCTAATATTTAATTATGATTTTGCAAACACTTATAAAGATGAAGAATATAGAAAATATCTAAAAGAACTAGCTTATGAACATGGTAAAGAGTATGTTCACGAACTTTTAAAAAATATAGATGAAAAATCTTATAAAAAACTATATCCAAATGATCTTAAAAGAGTAATTAGGGCTTTAGAAGTTTTTAAACTTACAGGAAAAACCATCTCTGAATTTAATAAAGAACAAGATATATTCGATATTCCTTATAATGTATACTATTTTGTATTAAATATGGATCGAAGTAAATTATACGAAAGAATTAATAAAAGAGTAGATATAATGATGGAAAAAGGATTAATAGAAGAAGTAAAGTCTCTTCAAAATATGGAATGTACTCCTGATATGCAATCTATGAAAGGTATAGGATATAAGGAAATTTTATATTATTTAGATGGAGAAGTTTCCTTAGATGAAGCCATAGAACTTATAAAAAAAGGAAGTAGACATTATGCTAAGCGCCAACTGACTTGGTTTAGAAAAGATGAGAGAGTAATTTGGATAGACAAGGATCAATATAAAAATGATATAGAAGTATGTAACGCTATAGAAGAAAAATTTTTAAGTCTTCAAAAAAATAATTTATAAAATAGCTTGGAGGGGATAAGCATGAATAAATCTACCAATAATCTACAAGATTTATTTTTAAACAATGCCAGAATAAACAAAATATCTGTAACCATATTTTTAACTAATGGTTACAAATTAGAAGGTTTAGTAAAAGGGTTTGATAATTTCACAATAATTCTTGATAGCAATAGCAAACAAATGATGATATATAAACATGCAGTTTCTACTATAATTCCCAAATCACCAATACTATTTACTAACAAAGACAATCAACATTAAATTTTAAAAAATTATTTACAAAAGAGTTAATATACTATATAATTAATAAAAAATAATGCTTATCTAGAGTGGCGGAGGGACTGGCCCTTTGAATCCCAGCAACCTATATTTATTATGTGGTGCTAATTCCAGACAGATGAGGATGTAATACAGAGATTAAAAGTCTTAGGATATCCTAAGACTTTTTTATTTAAATATAAAGATTAAGTTTTAATCAATGAAATAAGGATGATGAAAATGGATATTCGGAATTATATTAAAAATAATATACTAATTTTTGATGGGGCTATGGGTACAATGCTTCAAAAGTCAGGATTAAAATTAGGTGAAACTCCTGAAAAATTAAACTTTTCTCACGAAGAACTAATAATTGATATTCATAAAAAATATATAGATGCAGGATGTAATATTATAACTACCAATACTTTTGGAGCTAATGAAATTAAATTTAAAAACGTACCCTTTTCTGTAGAAAATACTATAACTAAAGCCGTATCAATTGCTAAAAAAGCAAGCGAAAATTCTAATTGTTTTATTGCTCTTGATATAGGACCTATTGGTAAGTTATTAGAACCTATGGGGACAGTTAAATTTGAAGAAGCTATTAATATATTCAAAAAACAAATTAAAGTTGGAGTTGAATGTGGAGTAGATTTAATTCTTATTGAAACTATGACGGATTTATATGAACTAAAAGCAGCTATTATTGCAGCAAAGGAAATATCAGATCTGCCTATATTCGCCACGATGTCCTTTGAAGAAAATGGTAGGACTTTTACCGGGTGCCTTCCTGAAAGTATGTCAATTACATTAGAAGCATTAGGTGTAGATGCTTTAGGTGTCAATTGTTCATTAGGACCTAAAGAATTAAAACCTATAGTAAAAAAAATAATAGAACATACTAATCTACCAGTTATAGTTCAACCTAATGCAGGTATTCCTAGTATAGTAAAAGGAAAAACTCTATATACTATTAGTCCTAAGGAATTCTGTAATTATGTTGAGGCTTTAATAGATATAGGTGTTTCTATTATAGGTGGATGTTGTGGAACTACACCAGAGTTTATAAAACATCTTAAATATATATGTAATCATAAAAAAATATTAAAAAGAAGCCCTATAAAAAAGAGTTTTGTTACAACTCCATCTAAAATAGTAGAATTGAATGAAGTTAGAATAATTGGAGAAAAAATAAATCCTACCGGTAAAAAGAGACTTAAAGAAGCACTAATAAATAATGATATAGACTATATATTAAAACAAGCTATAGATGAAGTTGATAGAGGTGCTGACATATTGGATATAAATGTTGGTCTTCCTGAAATAAATGAAGCTGATACTTTAGAATATACCCTAAAAAAAATTCAATGTATAGTAGATACTCCATTACAAATAGATTCTAGTAATGTAGAAGCTATAGAAAGAGCTTTAAGAATATACAATGGTAAGCCCATAGTAAATTCCATAAACGGTGAAGACAAGTCTTTAGAAAATATATTACCACTTGTAAAAAAATATGGTGCTTCTGTAATTGGATTAACTCTAGACAATAAAGGCATTCCTAAAACTGCTAGTGAAAGATTTAAAATCGCTGAAAGAATATTAAATACAGCTTTAGATTATGGTATAAAAAAAGAAGATGTATATATTGATTGTTTAACTTTAACCGTTTCAGCACAACAAAACGAAGTTATGGAAACACTAAAAGCCTTAAAAATGGTTAAAGAAAGATTAGGAGTAAAAACAGTCCTAGGAATATCTAACATCTCTTTTGGACTTCCAAATAGAGATATTATAAATGAAACTTTTCTCTCACTAGCGCTAGGTTCAGGATTAGATCTTCCTATTATGAATCCTACAAAACAGGGAATGATAAATATAATAAATGCATATAAAGTTTTAAATAATAATGATAAGAATGCTAAGAACTACATAGAAACCTATAGAAATAAACAAATATTAACTACCATTTTAACAAACAATAGTACTTCTAATACTCAAATTAAAGATAATAAAAACTCAAAACTTGAAGAGCACACAAATTTAGAAGAATTTATACTTCAAGGATTAAAAAACAATACTAAAAATTTAACTTGCGATTTATTAAAAACAAATACAGAACTAGAAATAGTAAATAAATTTTTAATTCCAGCTTTGGATAATATAGGGACAAAATATGAAAATGGTGAAATATTCTTACCACAACTTATTCAATCAGCGGAAACTGTTAAAGTAGCCTTTGAATTAATTAAAGAAAATCTATTAAAAAGCAGGAACAAAGCAGTAAGTAAAGGGAAAATAATTCTAGCCACAGTAAAAGGGGATATTCATGATATAGGTAAAAATATCGTTAAAGTAATTCTTGAAAACTATGGTTATGAAATCTTAGATTTAGGTAAAGATGTATCAAGCAAAAAAATTGTAAAGGAAGCAATAGATAAAAACATTAAATTAGTAGGTTTAAGCGCTCTTATGACAACCACTATTAAATCTATGGAAGATACTATAATAGCTCTAAAAAACGCTAATTTCGAAGGAAAAATCATGGTTGCTGGAGCTGTACTAACTAAAGAGTACGCAATAAAAATGGGAGCAGATTTTTACGCAAAAGATGCTAAAGATTCTATAGAAATTGCTAAAAAGATTTTCAATTAAATAGGCATATTTGCCTATTTTTTTTATATATGCTAATATATTTTTAGCGAAAAAGTTAGAAAATATAGTTATTATAAAGCTTGGAGGATTTATCTATGCTAGAAAGTACAAAACAATTTTTAAAAAAATATAATATAAATGATAAAGTTTTAAAATTATATGAAGTTTCTATGAATGATATACAAGATCAATTTAAGATTTTAGATGATATTAGAGAATTTAATCAACTAAAGGTTTTAAATGCTTTTCAAGAAGAAAGAATAAGTGAATCTCATTTTACAAATTCATCTGGTTACGGTTATGGAGACATTGGAAGAGATTCATTAGATGCAGTTTATGCAAGGGTGTTTAATACAGAAAGTGCACTTGTAAGACCTCACTTTGTTAATGGAACTCATGCTTTAGGTGCTGCTTTATTTGGTAACTTAAGACCAGGAAATACTATGCTGTCTGTATGTGGAGAACCTTATGATACATTACATGATGTAATAGGTATTACTGAGAACTCAAATATGGGCTCATTAAAAGAATTTGGAATAAACTATAAACAAGTAGATTTAAAGGAAAATGGTAAACCTAACTTAGAAGCAATAGAAAAAGTTCTTAAAGAAGATAAATCTATAACCCTTGTACATATTCAAAGATCTACTGGTTATGGATGGAGAAGAGCATTATTAATAGAAGATATAAAATCTATAGTAGACTGTGTAAAGAATGTTAGAAATAACATCATTTGCTTTGTAGATAATTGCTACGGTGAATTTATGGATATAAAAGAACCTACAGACGTAGGAGTTGATCTTATTGCAGGATCACTAATTAAAAATATCGGTGGTGGAATTGCTCCAACTGGTGGGTATCTAGCCGGAACTAAAGATTGCATAGAAAAGACATCTTATAGATTAACTGTCCCTGGAATAGGAGGGGAGTGTGGTTCTACTTTTGGAGTTATGCGTTCTATGTATCAAGGATTATTCTTAGCACCTCATATATCAATGGAAGCTTTAAAAGGAGCTATTTTATGCTCTAGGATTATGGAACTTGCAGGATTTGAAGTTACGCCTAAGTATGATGAAAAAAGAAGCGATATAATTCAATCTATAAAATTCAATGATAAGGATAAACTTATAGAATTTTGTAAGGGGATTCAAACTGGTTCCCCAATAGACTCTTTTGTATCATGTGAACCATGGGATATGCCAGGATATACCGATCAAGTTATAATGGCTGCCGGTGCATTTATTCAAGGCTCTTCAATAGAATTATCAGCTGATGCTCCAATTCGTGAGCCTTATATTGCATATCTCCAAGGTGGATTAACATTTGATCATGCCAAGATAGGGATTTTAATAGCATTAAGTAGGATAGTAAAATAATAATTTACCTACTTCTAACTAATAAATAAAATATTATATAAAAATAGAGAAAAGTGGTTTTATAGTTAAAATCATTTTTCTCTATTTTTTATTAAATTATTAATTTAATATCTTCTAAAAATTCCTGCAAGTTTTCCTACTATGCTTACACTATCATCTTCTAGTATTATAGGATCCATGCTTTTATTTTCTGGCTGTAGCCTTATATGTTTATCTTCTTTAAAAAAACGTTTTAATGTAACTTCATTATCCATTAATGCAACAACTATTTCTCCATTCTTAGCAATATTAGTTTTTTCAATTATAGCTAAATCTCCATCTAGTATTCCTGCTTCTATCATGCTTTCTCCAGATACTTTAAGCATGAATAATTCCTTGTTACTAGGTATATAGTTTAACGAAATAGGAAATGTATCTTCTATATTTTCTACTGCTAAAATAGGTGCACCAGCAGTAACTTTACCTAATATGGGTATATTCACCATTTCCTTTGGAACTATTGATTCTTTTAATATTTCAATTGTTCTAGGTTTTGTTGAATCTCTTCTTATAAGACCTTTTCTCTCTAATTTAGATAAATGTCCATGTACAGATGAAGTAGAACTTAACCCTACACCTTTGCATATTTCTCTTACAGAAGGTGGATATCCTTTTTCTATTATTTGTTCTTTAATAAATTCATATATTTCTATCTGTTTATCTTCACTAGATCTGCTCATTTTAAACACTCCTTATTCATATATTTTGAATTATATCATAAATTTCCACTAATATCAAACTAATGTTCTAGAACTATTGATTATGCATAAAAGTTTTGATATAATACTCTAATGATATAGAAAGAGGTGACGTTAATGGCTAAACTTTGCATACTAGAGTTAAATAAAGAATGTAATGATTGTGGAGAGTGTAATAAATGTGATCTTAATCCCAATAAAAAATGCAATAATTGTGGTAAATGCTTAGAATTAGAAGGGTATGATACAAAAGCTATTAATATAGAACAAATTTTCGAAGAAGATGATAATGATTATGATGAAGAAGAATTAGAATTAACCAGTAAAACTTCCAACATCGAAGAATTGGCAGAAATCAATAAAGATCTTACGGAATCAGATGTGAAAATGGAGTATATAGATGATATTGATGGTTTAAAAGAACTTATCAATGATGATACTAATACAAATAGTTTAATTAATGAAGTATTTCCTGGATTCATAGTTTTAGGTAAATCGAACAAATAACGAACACCTATACAAAAGGGCATTTTTATTATAAAAAACAGGGGGGTTAATATAATAAAATGCCTTTTTATTTATAATAAATATTATCTTAGTTTACATATTATCTATTATATCAAGTAATTCTTCTTTAGTTTTTCTTGTATATATTCTAGTAGTATTAATGTTTTGATGCCCTGCAATATCTGCAATAGTACTAATATCAATGCCTTTATCCGCTAAATTCTTGCAATACAAATGTCTAAAATTATGAGCATGTGCCTTACTTTTGCTAACTCCCGCCAAGAGTGCATATTCCTTGATTAAACTATCTACAGTTTTTCTGTTTATAGGACCTCTTTTTCCTGTAAACAAAGCTGTTCCTTTTTTGATTCTAACATTCATATACGTTTCCCATATATCTTTTAATTTGTTTGGAACAAATACCTGTCTATGTTTAGATCCTTTACCTAAAATGGTTATAGATTGCTTCTTTGTGTCGTATATAGTAAGTTGAAGCATCTCCGAGACCCTCATGCCTGTGTAATAAAGAGTATATATTATGGTTCTAGCGCGCAAATCATCTTTTTTGTATGTAGCATTCACTAGAGCTTTTACATCTTCATTACTTAAAATATCATCTAAAAAATTCTGCATTTGTACTTTTTCTTGCCTTATATCTACCGCTATATTATTAAATTTCAAAAATTGATTAATTGATACCAGCTTCCTATTTATTGTTTTTATTTTTAAACATCTATCATACATTAAATGATTTTTGTATTCATCAATGTCAGAGTTATTAATTTTATTTAGTTTCTTTTTCTTAACTTTTATGTACTCATCAAACTGATTGATATCTCTTATATAACTATCAATTGTTTTACCGCTTTTTCTATTTTCAGCAAGGAATAGTGTAAATTTATATATGTTATTATTCAAAGTGTATCACCACCTATAATTATGTATTATTTAATATCAAAGTTCTTGTAACCCTTGATATTACTATATCACAATACGCTTCACATTTCAAGACATAAGATATATTATGTCTTGAAATGTCAATTTATTAATATATCATTATAATATCATTTTAATTTATAATTATAATGTATAACAAGAATCATATTTTAGGAACATTTAGCTTTATACATAAATAAATGTATCTATAAATAAACAATAAAATACTCAAAAACTATCTTGATACTTATATATAAATTAATTATAGCTATATACAAACTTACAGAATTACAATTAATAATAATTCTTATTTATGTATTTTAAACACGAATCAATATCTTGTTTTTTATGAATTGTTTTATTGATTATAACTGGATTTTAATAGTTTTTATATTTTTAAAATCACTTTCATGATATAATTGTACTTTTAATATATTTTGAAATTTATTTTTCTAACAGAAACCATTTTGAAATTTATGGTTAAAATTGTATATTATAACCATAAATTTAATTTAAAACAATATTTTTACATTTTAAAATTTTAACACTATTCTGAAATAAGTTTTTGCATTTTTTCTTTAAATTTCTCAATTTTATTTCCCAAACAAAAAGAGGTAGCAATTTAATGTCATTAATACATTAGAATATATTAACGATAAAAATAGTTATGTATATTTAATTTTAAATGCACATAACTATTTTCATCATTAAATCCTTTGTTTTATTATTCTTCTATAAACTTCTTTTCTATTCCAGGCGAATTACAAGCAGCCAAAAGTCCAGTATAATCTACTTCAAACGAAATTGTATCACCTAATTTATAATCATATTCACTATCTTCTACATCAATAATTGTATGATCACTGGTCTGACCTAATATTTTAAGATTACCGTCTACAGGATGAATATTCTCTTCAGGTATATCCTGTCTTCCAAAAGCTAATAAAGCCCTTCTCCTATTTCCTCTATCTTCAAACTCTTTAGTTTTTAAAAATGCATCCACCCCTAGCTCCCCCACCGGAACTGTAGGCTTAGTATTCAATTCTATAATTTCTCCTTTTAATATATATAAGTCAGATACATACTTATCAATGCTCATTTGAGAATGATAATATTCATCCAAGTATTTTCCTTCTACATATTCTATTCCAAATTGATGTAATCCACCTATACGAAGATGATTTATACCTTCTGGGAAAATTCCTTTATCAACTAAATGATAACTTGTACAATTTCCTCCTGATAAATACTTGAACTTAATATTTAATTTATTCTCAAGCTCTCTTGCAAGCTCTACAAACATTTTTCCATTTTTAATAGTAGGAAGAGCTGTTCCATAACAATTGAAGTTAGTTCCAAGGCCGTATATTTCTATATTGGGCAACAACTTAATTTCACTTAACGCTTCTTCTATTTCTTCTTTATTTTCAAACCATATTCCTTCTCTTATATCACCAAAATCTATCATTAGCAAAACCTTATGAACTTTATTTTGTTTAATAGCTTCTTTTGAAAGTTCTTTAATAATTTCAATTTCCGAATTTAATGATATATCAGCATATTTTACAACATCGCCAATTTCGCTTAAAGCAGGACTTCTTAATAAAGCTTTTTCGCATTTAACAACTTGAATTTTTTTTAAATTATCAATTCTAGATTCAGCAACAACATTCATACCGCCATCTACTATTGCCTTAGCCGTTTCCACGCTTCCATTAAAAACTTTATTTACTCCCATCACTTCTACACCAATTCTTCTTAGAGCTTCTACTTCAACTTTAGCATTATGTTTTAACTTTTTTGTATTTATCTGTAATTGTGGATAACTCATATATTTTCCCACTCCTTATTTATACCATATATTTTATCTTTTAACTTTATTTTTTCTTTTAGCTCTTAAATAAATAAAATCAGCCACTAAACATGCAAAAATTCCACCGCCCGCTATTTTAAATTCATAAATAAATATGCTTCCAGTATCTACTTGGGCAGGAGGAATAAATAGTAATATAACCGCAAATAGAGTAGATAAAAATCCCAACATAGGCAATACAACGGGCAATACTTTTCCTGGTATTTCAAAAGTTCTTTTTACATCTTTTCTTTTCTTCTTCAATATCATATAAGATATAAACATACATAAATACGGTATAAAGTAAACCAATGTTGTTAATGCAGATAAAGTCCAATAAGCTGCTTCAGCACTAGGAGATATAAAAGTAAATAAACAAAATACAGATACCAGAGCAGCTTCTATATATAAAGCCGTTCTTGGTGTTCCATTTTCATCTACTTTGCCTACACCTTTACCCAACAAATTATTATTAGCTGTAGCTACATTTAACATATATATAGGTCCAATTAGCCATGAATTAATTTGAGCCAAAGCACCTACCGCTATAAATATAGCCATTAACGGTACTAGCCAAGGCATATTAAAATTAATAGCAGCAGCTTTAATAGCCTGCATTATACCTGCAACAATATTTGAATCCTTATCCAAAAATAAAGTATTTAAAGATATGGTCCCAATTATATATATTCCAACTATAATAATAGCCGAAAGAAAAATAGCTCTTGGAAAATCTTTTTGAGGATTTTTTGCATGTCCAGCAATCATAGGTGCAACTTCCATTCCAGCAAAAGCAAACATCATAGAAGATAAGAATACTACATTGTTCCACTCACCGAGCTTAGGTATCCAATTATTAATATCAGAATAATTTGTTGCCATACTATGACCAGTTAAAACCCAATAAAGAGCCAATAATATAAGTATGCCCGATGGGATAAACACTCCAAAAATAGCACCTAAATTATTTATCTTTTTGGTCCAATTCATACCTTTTACATTCATAAACGTAAGTAACCACATAATTATTATAGATGTTAAACCAATAAACACTTTATTCTGCCCAAGAGATTCACTAATAGTATAACCTATAGTAGTAGTCATAAATTGTAACGTAACTGGAAAATATACTACACAAGAACATAAATATAAAAATACATTTAACCAACCAATTCTTTCTCCCATAGCTTCTTTAATCCATATAAAAAATCCACCTTCTTCTGGCCAAGCTGTAGATAATTCTCCACAAACCATAGCTAGTGGTACAAACATCCCTAAAGCTGCTAGAACCCAGAGTATTATAGATGATGCTCCATAAGGTGCTACATTTGGTATTTGCTTTATACTAAGAATAGCCGCTACATTAAGAAGCAAAATATCTTTCACTCCTAATTTCTTCGTTTGTTCCATTATTTTTTCCTCCAATATATAAACATATAGTTTATTTACTTATCTAAAAATTTAATATATATCATACTTTACCATATCCTCATAAGAATCTTCTCTTCTTATTAGTTCATCTTTTCCTTCCTTATTTATTAAAACTACGGCTGTTCTAGGTCTATTATTATAAACAGTTTGACTTTCTATTGTATACGCTCCTGCATCTAAAAAAGCCAGAATATCACCAACCTCAGTATTGCTTGGAAGCGCAAAAAATTCTCCCGCTACCCCTTGATGAAAATAATCTCCCCCATCGCATAACGGACCAGCAACTTTAAACCAATTATTATATTCTAAATTTGTCTTACTTGCATTCAACAAATAGAAATACCAATCAAAATGTAAACTATCTGAAAGAATACTATACCCTGCATCTACAAATTTCCAATCAACTAAATCTTGAATATTATTATTTTCATCATAATTAGTTTTAGTTTTTTCACAGCTTACTGAAGTAAGCAACACAGCCGAACTACTAACTACTTTACGACCAGGCTCTATACAAATTTCAATATCTTTTCTCCATTTATGAATTTCATTTATTATAGCACTAGCAAAATCATAGGAATTTATACCTCCATACAAATAATCTTCTTGTGCATTTCCTTTTTCATACTTGTAAGGTACAGGAATACCTCCTCCTACATTTATTAAATCAAACTTAAAATTTAATACTCTTTCTAATCTAGCTGCCTCTTTAACCATAACCTCTGTAGCTTTTCTAAAAGGTTCTGATGTTGGAACCTGATCTCCAACATGCATATGTAATCCTTTTAATTTTACATATTTCATATTAATTATTCGGGCACACATCTTCTCTGCATCTTCTAGATCTATTCCTGACTTTGCATGAAAAGCTGTTATAAGACCTGGATGAGTTGGAGAAGATACATTAGGTTCTATTCTTACACAAACATTAGCATTTTTTTTCAATCTATTAGTTATTTCTTCAATAATATTGAGTTCAAAAAAACTATCTACATTTATTAAATATAAATCATTTCTAATAGCAAACTCCAATTCATATTTTTTCTTTACAACACCATTGAAAACTATTTGTTCTCCTTTAAATCCTATTTCTAAACACTTCTTAACTTCATATATAGAATTTGCTTCAACACATATCCCACTTTCTTTTACAATTTTCAATATTTTCATCACCGAACAAGCTTTGGAAGCATAAAAAATCTTAGTATTAGAATGATTCTTAAAAGCCTTCTTTATTTCATCTATATTTCTTAATATTTCTTTTTCTGAATATACATAAAAAGGTGTAATATATTTTTTACCTAATTCATTTAAGTTAACTCCTTCAAACATTAAGTTTTCATTGCTTTTAGAAAATCTTCTATCATTACTTAGAATGTATTTCTTAGTAGCATTAAACTGTGACATTTTTTCTTTAAACTGTTCATTTTGTAATTTCATATTACTCTCCTCCTATAACATATAACATAAGTTAAAAATCTAATAAATTAATATATATACTATAATTCAGCTAATAAACTAAAATTTTTTATTATTTATTAGCTGAATTATTTTAAACATAAATATTAAATTTTAAATACTTTAATTTCCTCACTTAATTCATCTACTACATTATTTAATTCTTCCGTAAGTTCACTTACTTGTTGTATAGCTACTGTTTGTTCTTCTACAGCACTACTTATTTCTTCAGTTGACGCAGCCGTTTCTTCTGCAATAGCAGAACTATTTTCAATGCATTCCAACAAATTGTTTTTAGTATCATCTATAAAGTCTATATCTTCATTTAATGATTTAATTTCTGCCACAACATAACTTACCGAACTTTCCATTTCATCAAATACTTCTTTAGTTTCTCTTAAAGAAACATTAGCATTTTGTACTATAGCTTGATTTTTTTCCATAGTTACATTTGTAAAACTAATATCATCTATAACTTGATTTATTATTTTTTCTATTTCCTTAGTTGCATTTGAAGATTCCTCTGCAAGATTCTTAACTTCATCAGCAACAACAGCAAATCCTTTTCCGTGTTCTCCAGCTCTAGCAGCTTCTATAGATGCATTTAAAGCTAATAGATTTGTTTGCTCTGCAATTGTTCTTATAGTTTCTATAATTGTTTTTATAGAATTAGATTTATCAACTAAATCTCTCGTTCCTTCTTCTACAGTTTTTGTAATTTCTGTATTTTCATTTAATCTATTTTCTAAAGTTCTTATAGATTCCATTCCTTTTCCATTTTTATTTTTCATGTTATTGGCATTCACAACAGCATTATCTAATTTTTTAGAAATTTCATCTATTCTTCTAGAAAAGTCATTAGCCCTTTCTACACCTTCCGTTACATGCTCTGCTTCATTATTTGCACCTTCTGCTATTTCCTGAATTTTCATAGATATCTCTTCACTAGATGATGTAACTTCATTAGAAGAATTAGCTATTACTTTAGATGTCTCAGAAACCTTATCTATAATATTACCTAATTTGTTTATTAGTTTTTTATTATTTTCTACTAGTATATAAAAACTATCTGATAATAATTTAAGTTCTCCAAATACTTTTACTTTACTTTTTTCTACAGTTAAATCATGATTGGCAACGCTATTTGATTTATTGGAAATATCAACTATAGGATTTGCTATATTCCTTGATATAATTATTCCAATACCGCTAGTAATTATCATAAGCACAATGCATACGATAATAATTTCTACTTTCATTTTTTGAAAAGCATCATATTCATCTTTAATATTATAGTCAACACCTAGCGCACCTATAACTTGTCCACTATTATCTTTTATAGGATAGTAATTAGCTACTAAAACACCCCACTTAGATATTTCCATTTTTCCTGCTTGAACCTCACCAGTTTCATATAACTTATTCAAACTTTCATCTAAACCCTCTGCTACATCTCCTATTTCGGATTTGTTTTCATCATTATCAGGCATACCATCTATAACATATACATATTTTCCATCTTTATTCTTTTTCATTCCATATAAATATCTTGCCCCTACTAACCTTTTAGTAGTCTTAAAATATTGTCTCATTTTTTTATGGCCTTGCAATTCCTTATCTTCCTTTACTTGAAGTTTATTGAAAGTTTCTTTGTCAATATCTTCTATCACAACTTTAGCTATTTTATTTGCTCTCATAGCAAAATTATTAAGTAACAACTTATTACTTTTGGTATACATCATTAAAAATAATGTAACTACAGTAAATAAAGTTATAAGTATAAATAGTATAGTAATTCTAAAACTTAATTTGTCCTTGAGTTTGATCATTGTAATAATATACCTCCTATAGAATATTTTAAAAACTATTTTTAATCACATAATAGATGATACTATATATTCCAGTATTTTTCTACATTTTTATATGTAAAATTTTCTATTATGTGCTTTTTATACATAATATCTATATTAACCATAAAAAAATATGCTTAATTTCTTTATGTCTTAAGCATTTATTTGTAATCATTCCTATAAATTTAAAAAAGAAGTGTTCAAACTAATTTGAACACTTCTTTTTTAAATTTATATAATATATTTTTTATACAGTTATATTTACATCAACTCCAAGTAATTGCTTATTTGCTTCTAATATAGGCTTAACTACATCATTTATAAAATCATCAACTTGCCCCGATGCTCTACCAGTAAATTTAATAGGATCTATAATAGATAAAATTTCTTCACGATTCATATAGAAAGAGCCATCATTTATTATTCTTTCTATAAGATCGTTATCAAGACCTTCTTCTTTAACTTTTTTGGCAGCTTTCATTGAAAGCTCTCTTATTTTTTCATGAAGTTCTTGTCTGTCTCCTCCTCTTTTTACAGCTTCCATAAGTATGTTTTCGGTAGCCATAAAAGGAAGTTCCCTTAGTACATGTGATTCAATAACCTTTTTATATACAACCATATTTTCTGATATATTCATATACAAGTTTAAAACTCCATCTAAAGCTAAGAAACTTTCTGCAACAGCTAATCTTTTATTAGCAGAATCATCTAGTGTTCTTTCAAACCATTGAGTTCCAGCAGTTATTGCAGGATTTAATGATGTTGTTATAACAAATCTACTTAAAGCACTAATTCTTTCGGATCTCATAGGATTTCTCTTATAAGCCATAGCTGATGAACCAACTTGTTTCTTTTCAAAAGGTTCTTCCATTTCTTTCATGCTTTGAAGTATTCTTAAATCGTTACTAAACTTATATGCACTTTGAGCTACCTCAGATAATGTATTAAGTACAATAGAATCTATTTTTCTTGAATATGTTTGACCAGTTACAGCATAAGTTTTATCAAATCCCATTTTCTTAGCAACTAATTTATCAAGTTTTTTAACTAATTCTTCGTCATTATTAAATAACTCCATAAAACTTGCTTGAGTACCTGTTGTCCCTTTAACTCCTCTTAATTTTAAATTCTTCATAACAAATTCTAAATTTTCTAAATCTAATAGTAAATCTTGCATCCATAAAGTTGCCCTTTTCCCTACAGTTGTTAACTGCGCTGGTTGTAAGTGAGTAAATCCTAAAGTAGGAATAGATTTATATTCATTTGCAAACTTAGCTAAGTTATTTATAACATTTAAAACCTTTGTTTTAATAACCTCAAGAGCATTTTTCATAATTATTAAATCTGTATTATCTCCAACAAAACAACTAGTAGCTCCTAAGTGAATAATTCCTTTAGCAGTAGGGCATTGTAATCCATATGCATATACGTGACTCATTACGTCATGTCTTATTTCTTTTTCTTTTTTCTCAGCATCTTCATAATTTATATTGTCTATATTGCTTTTTAATTCATTTATTTGCTCTTCGGAAATATTTAAGCCTAATTCTTTTTCACATTCAGCTAATGCAGTCCAAAGTTTTCTCCATGTTTTAAATTTCATATCTTCTGAAAATAAATATGACATTTCAGGAGATGCATATCTACTATTTAACGGTGTATTATAAGAATCTCTTTTCATCCTCGAACCTCCATACACATATATTTTTAATTTTTATTATCATTTCATTCATATTATAACATATGTTTTATAATTAAGTAAGCTTTTTATTCGTTTATTTTGTTTTTAGCTAATTTATAGTAAATTTATGCAATAAAAAAAGGCTTTAACCGCCTTTTTATAGTGATTCAATTAACTTTATCATTTCTTCAACTGCTAATGTTTCATCATCTCCTGATGCTGTAACTGTTACCATTGAATCTTTAGTAACACCTAAAGATAAAACTCCTATTAAGCTTTTTACATTAGCTTTTTTATCTCCATATTCTAAATATATATCAGATTTAAAAGAAGATGCTTTTTTAACTAATAATGTAGCTGGTCTTGCATGTAATCCTGTAGCGTTTTTAATTGTTGCTTCCTTTTTTACCATGTAAAATCACCTCTATAATTTTTGTATTTTGTTATATCAATCTTATTATATTATTATATCATTATATCAATATTTCTCAACATCTTGCTATAGGTTACTTTAAATTATTCATAAAGTTTTCTATTCTATCTAGCCCCTGTTTTATATTGTCCATAGAATTAGCATAAGATAATCTAACATATTCATCCAATCCAAAGCCAATTCCAGGAACTACAGCAACATTTTTATTTTCTAATAATTCACTTGAAAAATCTAAAGAATTCTTTATTTCTTTATTATTATTTTTCATTCCATAAAAATGTGATATTTTAAGCATTATATAAAATGCACCATCAGCTTTTATACAAGACACATTTTTTATGGAATCTATTTTAGAAATCATATATTCTTTTCTTTTTTCAAATTCAGCTACCATTTTCTTAATACTATCTTGTGGACCAGTTAAAGCTTCAAGAGCAGCATATTGTGCTATAGAATTAGGATTAGACGTAGTATGACTTTGTATACTAGACATCAATTTTATAATTTCTTTATCCCCTGCCGCATATCCTATTCTCCATCCCGTCATAGCATAAGCTTTCGAAACTCCATTTATAACTATTGTTCTTTTAAAAGAATCTTCATTTAAACTAGCTATACTTATATGTTTATTATCTCCATAAACAAGCTTTTCATATACTTCATCAGATATAATAATCAAATTATGTTTCTTAGCAAATTCTGATATACTTTCTAGTTCATATTTTGAATATATTGAACCAGTCGGATTATTAGGACTATTTAAAATTAACGCTTTAGTTTTCGCAGTTACAAATTTTTCTAGAGACTTAACAGTATATTTATAATTATCTTCATCTCTATTTTCTACAAAAACTGGAATTCCATCACTCATTTTTATAAGTTCTGGATAACTTACCCAATAAGGCTTTGGAACCAAAACTTCATCTCCTGGATTTAATATAGCCTTAAATGCATTATCTAAACATTGTTTTGCTCCAGTAGATATTATTATATTATCCATAGTATAATTTAATTTATTATCTTCTTTAAATTTATTTACAATAGCCTTTTTTAACTCAGGTATTCCTGAAGCTGCTGTATATCTTGTTAATCCATTTTGTATAGCTTTTATAGCAGCATTTTGTATATTTATAGGAGTGTCAAAGTCTGGCTCTCCAACTCCAAAACTTATAACATTCTTTCCTTCTTTCATCATTTCTTTAGCTTTGGCTGTTATAGCTAAAGTTACTGAAGGCGAAATTTCTTTAGCCTTTTTTGATAACATCATCATACTTTCCTCCATTTGATTTGTATTGATTAAATAAGTTACTTTGGTATTTTACTTATTCTATTATTCTATAAAATTATTCTATAAAAAAAATAAAAACCCTTTTTATTTGTAAAATTTAATACAATAAAAGGGCCTTTATCTATTTATTTTGCATATTCTACTGCTCTAACTTCTCTTATAATATTAACTTTAATTTGTCCAGGATATTCTAATTCACTTTCTATCCTCTTAACAATATTCTTTGACATTTCAATACATCCATAATCATCAATGTCCTCTGGTTTAACCATGATTCTAACTTCTCTTCCAGCTTGTATAGCATAAGATTTTTCTACACCTTCGTACGAATTTGCTATTTCTTCAAGTTTTTCTAATCTCTTGATATAAGCTTCCAGAGTTTCTCTTCTTGCACCAGGACGTGCTGCTGATATAGCATCTGCAGCTTGAACCAAGATAGCTTCGATTGATTCATACTCAACATCTCCATGATGTGCAGCTATTGCATTAACAACTACAGAAGATTCATGATATTTTTTGGCCATTTCAGAGCCTATAAGCGCATGAGGACCCTCTATTTCATGATCTACAGCTTTACCTATATCATGTAATAATCCACTTCTTTTAGCTAAAGTTGGATCCATACCTAATTCAGATGCCATAAGACCAGCTAAATAAGCTACTTCCATAGAATGTTTTAAAACATTCTGTCCGTAACTCGTACGGTACTTCAACCTTCCCAAAAGTTTTACTAACTCTTGATGCAAACCATGCACTCCTGTTTCAAAAGTAGCTTGCTCTCCTTCTTCCTTAATATCGTTTTCTACTTCTTGTTTTGCTTTTTCTACCATTTCTTCAATTCTAGCAGGATGAATTCTACCATCAATTATCAATTTTTCAAGAGCTATTCTTGCCACTTGTCTTCTAATAGGATCAAAGCCAGATAAAATTACAGCTTCTGGAGTATCATCTATAATTAAGTCAACACCAGTTAATGTCTCTAAGGCTCTTATATTTCTACCTTCTCTTCCTATAATTCTACCTTTCATCTCATCATTAGGTAAAGAAACAACATGAACAGTACTTTCAGCAACATGGTCAGCAGCACATCTTTGTATAGCTGTAGAAATTATCTCTTTAGCCTTTTTATCTGCTTCCTCTTTAGCCTTATTTTCCATGTCTTTAATCATTACCGCTAAATCATGTCTTATTTCCTTTTTAGTTTCTTCTAATAATAATTCTCTTGCTTCATCAGAAGATAAGTTTGATAATTTTTCCAGTTCTTCTCGTTGCTTATCATAGAGTTCATCTATACTAGCAGCTTTTTCATTGATATCTTGTTGCTTTTTATTTAAGACTTCTTCTTTATTTTCAATAGCCTCACTTTTTTTATCTAGCAACTCTTCTCTTTGAATAATTCTTCTTTCTAATCTTTGAATTTCATTACGTCTTTCTCTTGATTCTTTTTCAAAATCATTTCTAATCCTATGAACTTCCTCTTTTGCTTCTAAAATTGCTTCTTTTTTTATTGCTTCAGCATTCTTTTCACTATCTATTACGATTTGTTTAGATTTAGCCTCAGCTTCAGCAATTTTAGCTTGTGAAATATTTTTTCTAACATATATTATTACAAATATAGCAATTAAAATTGTAATAATCATCAACGGGTAAATATAAAACGGAATACCCAAAACAACACCTCCTTACTTTAGCTCTAATACAAATTTCAGCGTCATCGAAGTTTTAGAAAAGGTGTTATGTTTTCTTATATATTAATTGATTATTTATGATATGTTAAACCAGTATTTGTATTCATTTTATATTATTTTTAAATTCATGTCAAGTTTATGCAAAAAATGCTAAGAGTTTTATATAAAAAATTTTTTCATTTATTATGCTATAAAGTGGTATCTACTTTATAGCATTTGAGCTACTTATAAACACCACTTTAAACTATAGTTATTTTTCTTCTTTTACTTTTTCATTTTTAGTATCCGCAACTTTTTCATTGGCTGTATTTCTTATTTTCAAATTATATTTTTCTCTTATTTTATTTTCTACTTCTATTAATATATTAGGATTTTCTCTTAAAAATTGTTTTACATTTTCTCTTCCTTGTCCTAACCTTGTATCATTATACGAAAACCATGAACCACTTTTTTGAATTATTTCATTATCAACACCAACATCTAGCACATTTCCTTCAAAAGAAATTCCAGTACCATACATTATATCAAATTCCGCTTGTTTAAAAGGAGGTGCTACTTTATTTTTAACTACTTTAACTCTAGTTCTACTTCCTAAAAATTCATCACCTTGTTTTATTGTTTCTATCTTCCTTACATCTAATCTAACAGATGAATAGAATTTTAACGCTCTTCCTCCTGGTGTTGTTTCAGGATTTCCGAACATTATTCCAACTTTTTCTCTTAATTGATTTATAAATATAGTAGCACATTTTGATTTATTAATTGATCCTGTTAATTTTCTTAAAGCTTGAGACATAAGTCTTGCTTGAAGACCCACATGTGAGTCTCCCATTTCTCCTTCAATTTCAGCCTTTGGAACTAAAGCAGCTACAGAATCAACTACTATCACATCTATAGCACCTGATCTTACTAGTGCTTCACATATTTCAAGAGCTTGCTCTCCAGTATCTGGTTGAGAAACTATTAAATTATCTATATCTACCCCTAATGCTTTTGCATATACAGGATCTAATGCATGTTCTGCATCTATAAATGCTGCAGTTCCGCCTGCCTTTTGTGCTTCAGCAATTATATGAAGTGCTACTGTTGTTTTACCTGATGATTCAGGTCCAAATATTTCAATAATTCTCCCTCTAGGAATACCACCAATTCCTAATGCTATATCTAAAGATAGACTTCCAGTAGATATTGCCTCGATATTAAGAACATGCCCTTCTCCTAACTTCATTACTGAACCTTTTCCAAATTGCTTTTCTATTTGAGTTATAGCTGCTTGCAATGCTTTCATCTTTTCATTGTTCATATTAATCCCCTAAGGGTTCACTCTCCTCTCCACATCGAACATTTGTTCTGAATAAATTATACCCTATTAACTTTTGCTAGTCAAGTATATAATAATAAGTTCCTATACTACTAGTAGGAACTTATTATTATGATTATATATATTTTATTAATTATTTGTACTGATTACTTTGCGATTTTTTACAAAATAATCAATTCCAGATATAAGTGTTATTAATACAGCTAAAGATATAGCAATAACAGTAATGTACTTTAAGTAATTTTCTATATATACTAAACTAATCAATCCTAATATTATAGCGATTATTTGAATAACAGTTTTAATCTTTCCCCACCAACTTGCTGCAATTACAATACCTTCTGATGCAGCAATAGCTCTTAAACCTGTTACAGCAAACTCTCTTCCTATAATTATCATAACCATCCAAGCTGGAACAACACCATACTGAACTAATGATACTAAAGCTGATGTTACAAGTAATTTATCCGCCAATGGATCCATGAATTTGCCAAAATTAGTTATTTGATTTCTACTTCTAGCAATATAGCCATCTAACTTATCAGTTATGGCAGCAACTATAAATACACCTGTAGCTACAGCTATAAAAATTGGTTTATTAATAGAAATAAATATAAGAAATACTGGTACTAAAATAATTCTAAGTAATGTAAGCTTATTGGCCAGATTCATCACACACAACTCCTATTAAATCATATTCTAATGTGTCAGTTATTTTTACATAAACAAACTCACCTATATTTAATATTTTATCACATTTAAAGAAAATTGCACCATCAATTTCAGGTACCATTTGATAATTTCTTCCTACATAGTATTTATCATTCTGTCCTTCTACCAATACTTTATACATTTTTCCTAACTTATTTTTATTTATCTTACTAGAAACCTTTTGTTGTATAGACATAATAGTTTCTAATCTTTTATCTTTTATCTTCTCATTAATTTGATCTTTCATTCTAGCCGCAGCCGTATCTTCTTCTTGAGAATATTTAAATACACCTAGGTTATTAAATTCTATATCTTTTATAAATTCCTCTAATTCATTAAATTCTTCTTCTGTTTCTCCTGGAAAACCAACTATAATAGAAGTTCTAAGACACAATCCTTTAATTTCTTTTCTCATTTTTTTAATATTATTAGTTATTAATTCTTTGCTACTTTTTCTATTCATTCTCTTTAATACTGTGTTACTAATATGTTGTATAGGTATATCTAAATACTTGCACACTTTATCATTATTTTTTATTTCTTCTATAAGTTCATCGGTTATCTCTTCCGGATAAGTATAAAGTACTCTAATCCATTCTATATCTTCTATATTAGATAGTTCTTTCAATAAATTAGATAGCTTATTTTCTTCATATAAATCACTTCCATATATAGCAGTATCCTGTCCTACCAAAATCAATTCTTTGACTCCCATATTTGCAAATTCTTTTGCTTCATTTATTATACTCTCTAAACTTCTACTTCTATACTTTCCTCTTATTTTAGGTATAATACAATACGTACACATATTATTACATCCTTCTGAAATTCTTATATATGCCATATGTTTTGCAGTTGTTAAAATTCGCTTACCTTCATTTATAGAAATATCACTGTATTTACATTCACATATCCTATTATTCTCACTAAAAAAGTCATCTATATAATTTTGTATATTAGCATAGTCATTTACTCCAAGCATTATATCTATTTCTGGTATAAGTTCTTGTAGATCTTTTGAATATCTTTGAGTAAGACATCCTGTAGCTATTATCATTTTACATTTTTTTTCTTTATACTTAGCCATTTCTAAGATAGTATCTATAGATTCCTGCTTTGAGCTTTCTATAAATCCACATGTATTAACAATTATTATATCTGCTTTGTTTGGATCATTAACTATATCATTTTTTTCACTTAACTTTCCTAAAAGTAGTTCCGAATCTATCCTATTTTTATCGCACCCTAAACTTATAAGACCAATTTTGTACCTATTCACTAAATTTCCTCCTTAATGTTTCTACTATGTATTTGTCATAAAATTTATTTTAAATGTAATATATAATTTTAACAAGTAGTATTATTAAATATTTACTCATTATTTTTTAAATCTTCATTACCTACTAATATTTGTCTTGGTTTGCTTCCATTTTTTCCTGATATTATTCCCTTATCTTCCATATCATCTATAATCCTAGCAGCTCTATTATATCCAATTTTTAATCTTCTTTGTAATAATGATGTAGATATTTGTCCATTTTCAAGAGCAATTTCTATAGCTTCATCTATCAATTCATCACTATCAGAATCTTGCTTTTCTACCTTAGTATTTATTTCATTTATTATATTTTGTTCATAATTTGCTGTTCCTTTTTTATCCTTTATAAAATTTACTATGTTCTCTACTTCTGTTTCAGAAATAAATGCTCCTTGTATTCTAACAGGTTTAGATTCTCCAACAGGATAAAATAGCATATCACCTTTTCCTAGTAGCTTTTCTGCACCAGCTGAATCTATGATTGTTCTAGAATCTATTTGGCTTGACACAGCAAAAGATATTCTAGATGGTATATTAGCTTTTATCACTCCTGTAATAACATCTACTGAAGGACGTTGAGTTGCTATTACAAGATGCATTCCAGCTGCCCTTGCCATTTGAGCAAGTCTTGCTATATACTCTTCTACCTCTCCTGGAGATACCATCATGAGATCAGCAAGTTCATCTATTATGATTACAATCCATGGTAATTTTTTTTCAGCTCTTCCCTTATTTACAAGTTCATTATATCCTTCTATATTTCTAACATTATTTTCTGCAAATAGATTATATCTTCTAGACATTTCTGTTACTGCCCAATTTAAAGCTCCAGCTGCTTTTTTAGGATTGGTAACTACAGGAATTAATAGATGAGGTATATCATTGTATATATTAAGTTCTACTACTTTAGGATCCACTAAAAGTAATTTAACATCATCTGGAGCATATTTATAAATCAAGCTAATTATAAGAGTATTAATACACACACTTTTACCAGAACCTGTTGCTCCAGCTATTAATAAGTGAGGCATTTTAGATAAATCTGCAACAACACATTTTCCACTAATATCTTTACCTACTGCAAAAGCTATATTTTTATTAAAATTTACAAACTCACTAGACTCTATAACTTCTCTTAAATACACAGGAGAAACAGTTTTGTTTGGCACTTCAATCCCTATGGCACTTTTTCCTGGAATAGGTGCCTCTATTCTTACAGAAGAAGCTGCTAGATTTAACGCTATATCATCTGATAAATGTGTAATTTTGCTAACTTTTACTCCAGCACTAGGTTGAAGTTCAAATCTAGTTACAGAAGGTCCTTTTGTAACTTGTATAACTTTAGCATTTACACCAAAACTGTTTAATGTATCTTCTAATTTAGATGCATAATTAATTAATTCCTTTTTACTATTTTTATCGTATCCATTACTTGTATTGTAATTTAATAATTCTGTTGATGGAAAAACATATTCTGTTATACCTTCATAAGATTTTTCTTTTATTTGGTTATTTATAAAATCACTTGATGTATCTTCTTTATAAGTCTTTTCACTATTTTTACTTTTACTAAACATTTGTGTATTTTGTAAAGGTTCATTGTGTACTACTTTAGGTTCATCTACTTTAATGTTTCTTGTTATTTCATTATCAAGATTACCTTCATTATCATCACTGTCTATATTTTCTGTAGATTTTAAGAAATTAATAAACTTTATTTTATTATTTAATCCTCTTATAAAAGATTTTCCACCATTAGTATTACCTTGACTATTGTCACATACTATATCTGTATCATTTAAATTACTTTTAATACTTCTTTTTTCCATAGCATTTCCCTTAATAATATCTATAAGTTCTCCTAATGAGATTTGCATTATAAAAAGAGAAGAAATTATATATGTAGCAATAAATATTATATATGAACCTATATTTCCTAAAAGCTTATATAAAGGTACATCTATCATATAACTTAGAATTCCACCATGGAAAATATTTTCTTCATTAAATATCTTTTTTATTCCATACATAAAATCATTTTCTAAATAATATTCATTTATATGTAACATTTGTATAAACAAAAGAGTATTTAATATTAAAATAAATATTCCATAGAATCTGTTATTAAAAGTAATTTTACCATTTCTGTTTATATAACTTATACCTATAAACACAATTAATAAAGGAAATATATATGAACCGATTCCAAACAGTCCAATTAATATTTTTTTAATGCTTTTACCTAAAATACCTGAAGAATCTGTAGCAAAAACACTAAGCATCATTAATATACCTAATGTAATAAAAGCTACACCTCTTATATCATTTGGTATTTGAGAAGGTTGTCCTACACTTGGAGTTTTCTTTGAATGCTTATTTTTTTTCCGTTTTGTCATTAGCATCACCTCTTTTTCTTCTTTCTACATAAAATTAAATTCTCCTCTTATATTATATATAATAAATTAAAACTAGCTAGAGAAATTCTCAGCTAGTTCTTTTTATCCCCATTATCAATTATATCTTCTAATTTATTTATGGCACTACTTAATCCACCAACTTCATCTATTAATCCATAATCAACGGCTTGTTTTCCAATTAATATTGTTCCCATATCGTTTAATAACTCATCTGTCTGAAGCATTAAACTTCTAAATGTTTCATTTTTCATTTTAGACGTACGTGTTATAAAATCAATTATTCTCTCTTGCATTTTATTAAAGTACTCAAAAGTTTGTGGGACACCTAGTACAAGTCCATTCATTCTAATTGGATGAATTATCATGGTAGCAGATGGCGATATAAAAGAATACTCTGCAGAAGTTGCAAGTGGCACACCAATGGAATGCCCTCCACCTATAACTAATGATACACTAGGCTTACTTAAACTATTTATCATTTCTGCTATAGCAAGACCTGCTTCTACATCTCCTCCTACAGTATTTAAAATAATAAGAACTCCTTCTATTGCATCATTAGTTTCTATATCTACTAATTGAGGAATTAAATGCTCATATTTTGTAGCCTTAGACTGAGGTGGCAACACAGAATGTCCTTCAATTTGTCCTATAATAGGTAGTACTTGAAATCGTTGCTTTCCTATTATTTTGCTTGGATCTTGAACTCCTAATTCTTTTATTGAATCAATATTATTTTGTTCTTGTTCTTTATTGGGATCATTATTACACATAGTAATACCTCCTATTCTGTTAATAGTTTTTACATAGGAAGTGATTACTATTCATTTTATAATCTTTCTAAATTAAATTCTTCATGTAATAAATTGATTGCAGTATCAGTATATTTTGATTCTACTAAACACCATATTGTTGTATGTGAATCTGCTGTTTGTAAAACTTCTATTTTTTCTTTTATAAGAGATTTTAAAATCTTCGCCATAACACCAGGAATTCCTCTCATTCTAGATCCAATTATGGCAATTTTACTACAATCATTTATATGAGAATATTTTATGTTAATAGAATTCATTATACTATCAAATTTTGAAAAATCTTTTTTATCTATTGTAAAAATCTTTTCATTTGGAAATACGTTTATTAAGTCTATACTTATTGAATTTTCAGCAAGTATAGGTAATAAATCATAATAATTTTCATTTCCATTGTTATCTTCTAATTTAATTCTTATTTGAACTCTATTTGCCATATGAGTTATTCCAGTTATGATATTCGATGCCTTTAAATCACCAATATTATCTATTGTAGTACCAGTACATTCACTCATTGTGTTTTTTATTACTAAAGGAACATTACCTTTCATTGCTATTTCTACAGCCCTAGGATGAATAACCTTAGCACCTTGATCCGCAAACTGAAATACTTCATTATAACTTATTTCTTTTATTAAAGACGCACCTTTTACTATCCTAGGATCTGCAGTCATTATCCCATCAACATCTGTATATATTTCTACTTGTTCTGCATTTAAAGCTACTCCAAGTAAAGATGCTGTAACATCACTGCCGCCTCTTCCAAGTGTAGTTATAAATCCTCCTTCACTAATTCCTTGGAAACCACAAACTACAGGTATTTTATTTTCTTCTAACATTTTTACAATATTAGATTTATCTACATTTTTTACTGATGCATCTGAAAAATTATCATCTGTATGTATACCTGCTTGACCACCCATTAATGGAATTGCATTTATATTATTTTTATTTAGCTCGTTTGACATTACAACAGAACTTATAACCTCTCCACAGCTCATTAAAAGATCCGTAGCTAAAAGATTATTTTCTTTAAATTCATCTGTTAGCAATCCTAATAGTGAATCTGTTGCATATGGATCTCCTTTTCTTCCCATGGCCGATACTACAACTATTGGACTAAATCCTGCCTTTATAGCATTAGAAACTTTTTTTACTACTAATTTTCTCTTTTCACTAGTTGACACTGACGTACCACCAAATTTTTGTACTAAAATCTTCATAACAGCCTCCAATAAATTATTAATTATTTATATAGTTTTTTAAGTTCATTTTCTTCTACATCCATAATTATTGTTTTAGCACCAATCTTATTTATATGTTCCCAAGGCACTTCCAAAAAACTTTCGGATTTAAAAATTCTAAATCCTGGCTTAGTATCATTTATTATTAAAAATTTAAAGTTTCCCTCTTTATCAATAATTACATCATTATTGTATACATAATTATATTTTTCACCATTATTAATATTAATTATTTCACAATTTTCTACATCACTATACAGTTTAATATTTTCATTCATAAAAGATACCTCCTCACTTTATATCAAGTTATATATATGATATAAACTAAGAATTTATTCTTATACATAAATTTTCTTTAACTGAGTATATGTACATAATTTATTTTAATAAAAGAAAAAGGCATCTCTGCCCTTCTACTTTTCTGCTTCTTTATCCTCTTTATTTTCTGAATCTTTTATAGCATCTTTTCTAGATAAGTTTACTCTTCCCATGGAATCTATTTCTGTTACTTTAACTAATATCTCATCACCAACAGATACAACATCTTCAACTTTATTAACTCTTTTAACATCTAGTTTAGATATATGTACCAATCCTTCTTTACCAGGTAGTATCTCTACAAAGGCACCAAAATTAGCTATTTTAGTAACTTTGCCTAGATAGACTTCTCCTTCTTTTACTTCTCTGCTATAACCATCAATCATAGCTAAAGCTTTTTTTCCTGATTCATAATCTTCAGCAGTTACAAATACAGAACCATCTTCTTTTATATCTATCTTAACTCCAGTTTCATCTATTATTTTATTAATAGTCTTACCACCTGCACCTATTACATCCTTAATCTTAGAAGGATTAATGCTCATTGTAAATACTTTTGGTGCATATTTAGATACTTCTTCTCTTGGTTTATCTATACAATTATTTATAACTTCTAAAATAGTTAATCTTGCTTTTCTAGCATTAGTTATTGCTTTTTTAATACAATCATTAGATAATCCCTTTATTTTAGTATCTACTTGTATTGCTGTAATACCTTTTTCTGTTCCTGCTACCTTAAAGTCCATATCTCCAAAGAAATCTTCAAGACCTTGAATATCAGTAAGAATTTCTTCTTTTTCTAAATCTTCGCTAGTAACTAATCCCATAGCTATTCCAGCTGCAGGTCTTTTTAGCGGTACACCAGCATCAAGTAATGCAAGAGTACTTCCACAAACACTTGCTTGAGATGTTGAACCATTAGAACTTAAAACTTCAGATACAACCCTTATTGCATATGGGAATTCTTGTTCACTTGGAATTAATGGTTCTATTGCTTTTTCAGCTAAAGCACCATGACCTATTTCTCTTCTGTTAGGTCCTCTTAATGGTCTAACTTCTCCAACACTATAAGATGGGAAATTATAATGATGCATATATCTCTTTGAAGTTTCCTCTTCAATTCCATCAAGAACTTGCCCTTCACTTACAGATCCTAAAGTAGCTACACTCATAACTTGAGTTAATCCTCTTGTAAATAATCCACTACCATGAGTTCTTGGAAGAAGTGATACTTCAGATGAAAGTGGTCTTATTTCATCAAAAGATCTACCATCTGGTCTTCTTTTTTCATTTAATATCATATTTCTAACTACTTCTTTTTGCATTTTGTATATAGCTTCACCTATATCAGCTAAATTATCTGGATATTTTTCATTAAATTCTTCAGCAACTTTTTCTTTAACTTCATCTATAGCCCTGTTTCTTAAATCTTTATCAGTTATATACATAGCCCCTTTTACCATGTCAAAAGCAAATTCTTTAACTTCTTTTTCAATGTCAGCATCTATTTCATGTAAAATAAGCTCAGCTTTTTGTTTTCCGTATTGTTCCATGACTTTTTGTTGGAAATTAGCAATTTTTTTGCATTCTTCAAATCCAAACATTATAGCATCATACATTACATCTTCAGGTATTTCCTCTCCACCTGCTTCTATCATCATTACTCTATCTTTAGTTGCACAAACTGTTAAATCAAGTATGCTTTCTTCTCTCTGTTTTGATGTAGGATTTATTACAAATTCTCCATCAACTAAACCAACTGATACCGTTCCCACAGGTGTTGTAAATGGTATACTTGATAAACATAATGCAAGTGATGCTCCATTCATAGCTAGTATATTAGGTAAATTATCTTGATCTACAGATACTACAGTACATACAACTTGAACATCATTTCTATATCCCTTTGGAAATAATGGTCTTAGAGGTCTATCTATAGCTCTAGCATTAAGAATAGCTTTATCAGAAGGTCTTCCCTCTCTTTTTATAAAACCTCCTGGTATTTTACCTACGGCATAAAGTCTTTCTTGATATTCTATACTTAAAGGGAAAAAGTCTATTCCCTCCTTAGGTTCTGGTGATGCATTTACATTAACAAGTACCACTGTATCTCCATAGCTTATATTTAAAGCACAATCTGATAACATTCCAAGTTTACCAAATTCACCTTTTAATGTTCTGCCTGCTACAGTAGTTTCAAAAATATGGTTCATAAAATAACCTCCTTTCAAAATTTATAAATATTCCATTAGTTATTATTGACATTTAAAAATAATTTAACAAATATTTTTCTAAAATAATAGAGCGGAACTAGCCCGCTCTAAATTATTTTCTTAATCCTAATCTTTTAATTAAAGAACGATATCTTTCAATATCATGTTCTTTTAAGTAGTTTAAAAGTCCTCTTCTTTTACCAACCATCATAAGAAGTCCTCTTCTTGAGTGGTGATCTTTCTTATGTTCTTTTAAGTGTTCATTTAAATGATTAATTCTTTCTGTTAATAATGCAACTTGAACTTCTGGAGAACCAGTATCCCCTTCATGTGTTGCGTATTCTCTAATTAATTCTTCTTTTCTAGCCTTTTCCATTTCGTGCACCTCCAAAATTATAATCCCCATATTCCATGAATACCGCCGGCCAGTCAGTCTTCATAGCATAAGGTTCACAAGTATTATACCAGATAATTATTAAATTGTAAATTATTTTTTACATATAGCATATAATATAGTTTCTAGCATAAACATATGTCTTTTCTTAATGCAAATTCTTTATCTTTAGTTAATTGATTTGCAAGTTCTTTAATAGAATTAAATTTTTTCTCATCTCTTATTCTTTCACAAAAATATACCTTTACATTTTCATTGTATATTTCCTTTTGAAAACCTAATATATGAGTTTCTATACTTAATTTTTTATCACTTACTGTTGGATTATATCCTATATTAGTTATTCCTTTATACTTTTCACCATTATACTTTACACAAGTATAATAGACACCACCCTTAGGTAATACAAACTTTTTATTATATTTTAAATTTGTAGTAGGAAAATTCATTTTTCTTCCCAATTGTTTTCCATGCATTACTGTTCCTTGTAACATAAATGGCCTATTTAAAAATTTATTTGCTTTTATTATATTACCTTCTGAAACTAATTGTCTTATTTTTGAACTACTAACAATGTCGCCATTTATTTTTACTGGTTCTATTATGTTTAATTCAAATCCAAATTTATCACCTAATTTTTTTAATAATTCTATATCTCCTAAGTTTTTGTATCCAAACCTATAATTAAATCCAACAACTATTCCTTGTGCATTATAACAATTCAACATATTCTTTATAAAATCTTCCGGAGATATTTTCATAAATTCATCATCAAAGTTTATATAATTAACAATGTCTATACCAGCCTTTTCTAGTAGTTCACTTTTAACTTCATTATCTATTATAAGTTTTGGTGCCATATCTTTCTTTATAATAGTTAAAGGATGATTTTTAAATGTAAATACCATACTTTTAGCATTATTTTTCTTTGCAAGTTCAATAGTTTTATTTATAAGACTCATATGTCCTACATGTAATCCATCAAAACTTCCTAGCGCTATATAAGTTCTTTCCTTGAGTGTAGTTTTGAAATTATCTTCATATATTAGCATTGTCCCAACCCCTAAAGCAATAGTTTCTCAATTTTTAATCCTTTACTATTTCTTAGTCCAAGACCTAAAAATTTATTATCCTCAGTATAAATACGATACATTTTATCAATATCTATATTAGGTATAAGTCTTTTATCACCTATTCTAACCCCATTTACTAATAACTTTTCACATTTACTACTTACAAAAACTTTATCATATTGATTTAACGATTCATCTATTGAAATAATATGATTATTAATATTGTCTGTTGTTAGTTTATCTAATGCTATAGAATTTTCTTTAGTAAAAGCCCCGCTTTGAACTCTTTCAAGTTCCCACATAGTAGCACCACATTTTAAATTATTTCCTATATCATAACACAAGCTTCTTATGTATGTTCCTTTAGAACATCTTACTCTAAACTTAACATAAGGTATGTTAATGTTTAAAATGTTAATATCATATATAGTAATAGGTCTTGCTTCTCTTGCTATCTCTTTTCCTTCTCTTGCAAGTTCATATAATCTCTTACCATTTACCTTTAATGCCGAATACATAGGAGGTATTTGAAAACTCTCTCCTAAAAAAGAATTAATTGTATCTTTAATTTCATCTAAAGATACATTGACCTCATTACTAGATAACTCTTTTCCTTCTCTATCATATGTGTCTGTAACAATACCTAACTTTAAAGTAGCATCATAAACTTTAAAACCCTTCATTAAGTAATCAACTACTTTTGTTCCTTTACCAATACATATTGGCAATACCCCACATGCTAGAGGATCCAAAGTACCTGTGTGTCCTATTCTTTTTATACCTGTTATTTTTTTTATTTGGCGTACAACATCAAAGGAGGTTATTCCTATAGGTTTATATATATTTAATATTCCGTCCATTAAATCAACTCTTTTTCTATTTCTTTAAGTAAAATACCTTCAATTTCAGTTATAGGTTTATCGCTAAAAAATCCCGCAGCTCTTATATGACCTCCACCATTAAATATCTCAGCTATTCTTCTAACATCAACGATATTCTTAGAGCGTAAGCTCACTTTAGTTCCATCATCTGCTTCTTTAAATAAAATAGCTACTTCTACACTAGCTATTCTAGTACCTATATTTATAATATCAGATGTATCTCCTTTATCAACATTAAAATGTTCTAACATCTTTTTAGTTAAATTCATAACACATACTTGATTATTTAATTTTAGATACATATCTTCTATAACTTTACCATGTAATTTTAAATTAGCAAATTTCATATTTTCAAATATAGTTCTATGGATCTCAGAAAAATCTATTCCTTGATTTATCAATTCTCCAGCAATTTCATGAGTAAGTTTAGTTGTATTTGAATGTCTAAAAGAACCGGTATCTGTTATTATCGAAGTATATAGGCATTTACTTATTTCTTCATTTAACTGTACATTTAATAAATTTAATATTTTATAAACAATTTCAGCAACTGCTGATGCTTTAGAATTTACGTAATTTAAATCTCCATATTTATCATTGCTTAAATGATGATCTATATTTATTAATGTATAATCTCTACTTGTTATATCACTGTTAAAATTTATTCTTTCAACATTTCCACAGTCTAAAACTATTACAGTATCTGTATTTGGAAGAACCTCTCCTTTACTTTCATTTATCATACTTGAATAAGGCAAAAATTTAAATGTATCAGGTAGATCTTCCTTTGAAATTATATAAGAATCTTTATTTAATTTAAGAAGCCCTTGCAATAATGCAAGGGAACTTCCTATTGAATCCCCGTCAGGTGATATATGACAAGTAATTCCTATTTTTTTACTATCTTTTATTTTACTGATAATACTATCTATTATCATTTTTTTTCTTCTCCTTTAAATTGCTTAAAAGATCATTTATATGCATTCCATGTTCTATACTCTCATCTAACTCTAATATTATCTCTGGAGTATATCTTAGTTTAACCCTATGACCTACTTCACGACGAATAAATCCTGCTGAACTTTTTAGCGCTTCAAGAGTATCTGCTTTAGATTCATCACTACCAAAAATACTTATAAATACTTTAGCATATCTTAGATCATTTGTAACTTCAACTCTTGTTACACTAACCATTCCAGTAAGTCTTGGATCATGTATATCATCTCTAATTATATTGCTAATTTCTTTTTTTACTTCTTCATTTATTCTACCAAGTCTATATCTAGCCATATAATATTCTCCTTTATAAGTTTTTAGGTTTTATTTCTTCCATAGTAAAGGCCTCTATTATATCTCCTTCTTTTATATCATTAAATTTCTCAACAGATAATCCACACTCGTATCCTTTTGCAACTTCTTTTGCATCATCTTTGAATCTCTTTAATGATGATATCTCTGATTCAAATATAACTATTCCATCTCTTATAATTCTTACGCTACTATCTCTTGTAATTTTTCCATTTAAAACATAGCAACCTGCAATAGTTCCAACACTTGATATTTTATATACAACTCTTACTTCTGCTGAACCTAAAACAACTTCTTTATATTCAGGTTCTAGCATACCTACCATAGCTGCCTTTATATCATCTAAAGCATCATATATTACTCTATAAGTTCTTACATTAACACCTTCTTTTTCGGCAAGAACAGTTGCATTATTAGAAGGTCTAACATTGAATCCTATAATTATAGCATTAGAAGCAGCTGATAATGTAACATCTGTTTCACTTATAGCTCCAACTGCACCATGTATAACTCTTACTTTAACAGAATCTGTTGATAATTTTTCAAGAGATTGTATAACGGCTTCAACTGAACCTTGAACATCCGCTTTAACTATTACATCAAGTTCTTTAACTTTTCCTTCTTGAATTTGATTATATAAATCTTCAAGAGAAACTCTATTAGTTGATTGCATACGTTTTTCTCTTAATTTTTCTTTTCTCTTATCAGCCATATTTCTTGCAGTTTTTTCATCTTTAACTACATTAAATCGGTCTCCTGCATCAGGCACTTCTGAAAGTCCTAGTATTTCCACTGGAATTGATGGTCCCGCAACTTTAATGTTCTTACCTTTATCATCAAACATTGCTCTGATTCTACCGTATGTATTACCAACAATTATAGAATCTCCCACCTTAAGTGTTCCATTTTGAACTAATAATGAAGCTACAGGTCCTCTACCTTTATCTAATTTAGCTTCAATTACAGTACCTTTTGCTTTTCTTTCAGGATCTGCTCTTAATTCTTCCATTTCAGCAGTTAAAATGATCATTTCAAGTAATGAATCAAGTCCTTCTTTTGTATGAGCTGATACTGGTACTGTTATAACATCTCCACCCCAGTCTTCTGGAATTAAGTTATGTTCAGTTAATTCTTGTTTAACTCTATCTAAGTTAGCTGCTGGTTTATCGATTTTATTAATAGCAACTATCATAGGAACCTCTGCTGCTCTACAGTGATTTATTGCTTCTATAGTTTGTGGCATTATACCATCATCAGCAGCAACAACAAGTATAACTATATCTGTAATTTGGGCTCCTCTTGCTCTCATAGTTGTAAATGCTTCATGTCCTGGAGTATCTAAAAATGTTATTTTTTCTCCATTAACCTCTACAGTATAAGCACCTATATGCTGAGTTATTCCGCCTGCTTCTGTTGATGTAACTTTTGCTTTTCTTATGGCATCTAGTATAGATGTTTTACCATGGTCAACGTGTCCCATTACTGTTACAACTGGCGGTCTTTTTTCAGTACCTTCATCTTCATCTTCTATTTCTTTTGTTATTGTGTTATCTTCTTTTTGCATTATAACAGCATTAAACTTTTCTGCTAGTTTTTCAGCAGTACTCAAATCTAATTCTTGATTTATAGCCGCCATAACACCCATAAACATTAATTGTTTTATTACTTCAGTTGTAGGTTTTTTTAGTTTATCTGCTAATGCTTTAACAGTTATAGTATCTTCCATTTCTATAACTATTTCTTCTTCAGAAGAATCATTATCTGAATTTTTATTTCCTCTTTTAATTTCTTTCTTCTTGTTTTTAACTATTTTATTAGAAGCGTCTAATTCTTCATCTGCAACAACACCTCTGCTAGCTTTTTCACCTGAATTTTCAGCATCGTCAAAAATTTCCTTTATTAATTCCGCATCTTCCTCATCTAGTACACTCATATGATTTTTAACTGTTATATTAAATTCACTTTCAAGTATATCTATTAATTCTCTACTTGTTATATCCAGTTCCTTTGCTAATTCATAAACTCTTGTTTTAGCCAAAACATTCACCCCCAGTTAGTATATCAAAATTATATTATTCCATAATTTCGTTTTTCAATTTTCCATAGATTTCATCATCTATTTTAACTTCTAAGTTTCTTTCTAATCTTTTAGTCTTGAACGCTTTTTCTAAACATTCAATGTTTTTACAAATATAAGCACCTCTACCTGGCTTTTTACCTGTTAAATCTATAGAAACTTCATTTTCTTTATTTTTTACAACTCTAATTAATTCTTTTTTAGGCTTCATTTCTGAACATCCAGTACACATTCTAGTAGGGATTTTTTTCATTTTCATGATAAATATCTACCACCTTTCTCAAGAAATTATTCTTCTACTTGAGATTCGCTTTTTATATCTATTTTCCATCCTGTTAATTTTGCTGCAAGTCTAACATTTTGACCTTCTTTTCCAATAGCTAGAGATAACTGATTATCTTCTACTACTATTTTAGCAGATTTATTTTCATCATCAATGTCTACACTTAATACTCTAGCTGGACTTAATGCATTAGCAATATATTTTTCAGGTTCTTTATCCCATTTAATTATATCTATTTTTTCATTTTTAAGTTCTGTCACTATGTTTTGAACCCTCATTCCCTTTGGTCCAACGCATGCACCAGTTGCATCTACAT
The DNA here is from genome assembly GCF_900176615.1 of Clostridium massiliodielmoense. Classification (GTDB taxonomy): domain Bacteria; phylum Bacillota; class Clostridia; order Clostridiales; family Clostridiaceae; genus Clostridium_H; species Clostridium_H massiliodielmoense. Next base: position 471,913 of record NZ_FXLO01000009.1, on the reverse strand, counting down.
TTTCGTCATTAGAATATACAGCTATTTTTGTTCTTGATCCTGCTTCTCTTGCTATGCTCTTAATTTCAACTATTCCAGCATATATTTCAGGAACTTCTAATTCAAAAAGTCTTTTAACTAATCCTGGATGTGTTCTTGAAACTACAACTTGAGGTCCTTTAGTAGTATTTTTAACTTCTACTATATATAATTTTAGCTTTTGATTAAAATTATACTCTTCTCCCGGCATTTGTTCATTTGGTCCAAGAACTGCTTCTGTTTTTTCTAAATCAACAAAAACATTTCCCTTATCTTTTCTTATAACTGTTCCTGTAATTATATCAAATTCTTTAGCTATAAATTCATCATATATTACTTTTCTCTCAGCTTCTTTTATTCTTTGAATTACTACTTGTTTAGCTGTTTGTGCAGCAATTCTTCCAAAACTTTTTGGAGTAACTTCTAAATCTACTATATCTCCCATTTGATATCTGCTATCAATCTCACGAGCATCTTCTAGAGATATTTCATTAACACCTGAAGGTTCTTCTTCGATCTTTTTTTGGGCATATACATGTATTTCCCCATTTTCTCTATCTATAGTTACCTTTACATTTTGTGAATTTCCGCCTACTTTAGCATAGTTTTTTTTGTATGCTGATACTAAAGCATCTTCCACAGTATCAAATAATAATTCTTCTCCGATTCCCTTTTCCTTTACAATTTCTCTTAGGGCCTCAATAAATTCAGCATTCATTTTTCGAACCTCCTAAAACTCCCCTTTTAAAATAATCTTCTTTATTCTATCTCTCGGAATACTAATACTTTCATTTTCTCTTTCTATTACTACTGTATCATCATTAAAGCTTAATAATTTTCCTTGATGTTCCCTACTTCCTTCAAATAATTTTCCAAGTTTTATAATTATTTGATTGTTAGTATATTTATGTAGATGCTCATCAGTGTAAAGTACTCTCTCTATGCCTGGTGAAGATACTTCTAAATAATAACTATCTGAAATAGGATCTTTTTCATCTAGAATCTCGCTTACTCTTCTACTAACTTTTTCACAATCATCTAAATTTATTCCTTTTGAACTATCTATATATATCCTAAGGTAATTTTCATTTTGTTCTACTACATATTCTATGTAATATAATTCATAATTTAATTCTTCTACTATAGGTTTTATTAACTTATTAATTTCATCCATGTTTATTAAATTGTTCTTCATCGACAACCCTCCTTAACTCTAGTTTAAACAATTTGCTGATAAATAAACAAATATTAATGAAAAACGCAACAAAATAGTTGCGTTTTTACAAATATAAAGAGTGGGCTTTTACCCACTCCTATGCTAAAATTTATCTGCTAAGTATTTCTACTTCATTTTAACACACTAAAAACCCTATTTCAAGGGATAAAGTAAATGAAATTACATTATATATAATTTATCCACTTATTCAAACTTATACACCATTTATTAAAAAAGAGAGAGTTGGTTTGTATCTGGTAATCCTTCTAGGCATCCATGTTCACTTAAAGCTTCAATAACTGTTTTTGAAACTTTGGATCTTTTTCTTAAATCTTCCTTAGAAATAAATTCTCCTTCTTTTCTAGCTTCGGCAATACTTTTTGCAGCATTAAGTCCTACACCTGAAAGAGATCCTATTGGGAGTCTTATATAATCTCCTTCTATTAAAAATTTAGTTGGATGAGATTTATATATATCTACTTTTAAGAATTTTATATTTCTTTTATACATTTCAAATGCTAATTCTAAATTAGTTAAAAGTCCCTTATCCTTTTGTGTAGCACTATTTCCAAGAGAATTTATTTCATCCATTTTTCTTTTTATAACATCTTCTCCTCTTACTATTAAATCAGCATCAAAATCATCAATTCCTCTTACTGTAAAATAAGTTGCGTAATAAGCTTGTGGATAATAAACTTTATAATATGCTATTCTAACTGCCATCATTACATATGCTACAGCATGCCCCTTAGGGAACATATATTTTATTTTTTTACAAGACTCTATATACCAATCAGGTACTTTATGTTCTCTCATTAAAGCTTCATGTTCTTCTGAAAGCCCTTTACCTTTTCTTACCTTTTCCATAATTGTAAATGCATCTTTAGGTTCTAAATCTTTATGAAGAAGATATACCATTATATCATCTCTGGTTGCTATACAATCTTTAAGAGTAGTATATCCTTCCTTTATAAAATATTGAGCATTGTTAAGCCATACATCAGTACCATGGGAAAGTCCTGATATTCTTACTAAATCTGAAAATGTCTTTGGTTGTGTATCAACTAACATCTGTCTTACAAATTTAGTACCAAATTCTGGTATGCCATAACATCCTACAGGACATTCAAGTTCTTCTTCTGTAACTCCTAAAGCTTCAGGAGAAGTAAAAAGGCTTAATACTTTTTCATCCCCTATAGGTATTTTTATAGGATCAAGTCCAGTTATATCTTTTAACATTCTAAGTACAGTAGGATCATCGTGTCCTAATATGTCTAGCTTTAAAAGTCTTCCACTTATTGAGTGATAATCAAAGTGGGTAGTTATAATCTCTGAATTAGAATCATCTGCTGGATGTTGTATAGGACAAAAATTGTATATTTCATTATCACTAGGTACAACCATAATTCCTCCTGGATGCTGACCTGATGTTCTCTTAACTCCAGTACACCCTTGAGTTAATCTTTCAATTTCAGCCTGTGATACTACCATATTCTTTTCATCTAAATACTTTTTTACAAATCCATATGCTGTTTTATCTGCTATTGTACCTATAGTTCCTGCCTTAAAAGTATGACCTTTTCCAAAAAGTACTTCAGTATATTTATGAATATCTCCTTGGTTATCTCCTGAAAAATTAAGATCAATATCAGGTTCTTTATCACCATTAAATCCAAGAAAAGTTTCAAAGGGTATATCATGACCATTTCTATTATACTCAGTTCCACATTTAGGACATTTTTTAGGAGGCAAATCTGCTCCAGATGAGACTGATCCATCTGTAAAAAACTCACTATTTTTGCAATTAGGGCATACATAATGAGGTGGAAGTCCATTAACTTCTGTAATGTCCGACATAGTAGCAACAAGTGAAGATCCAACAGATCCTCTTGAACCAACTAAGTATCCATCTTCGAGAGATTTTGCAACTAATTTATGTGCTATTAAATATAAAACTGCATATCCATTATTTATAATAGAATTTAGTTCTTTTTCCAATCTATCATGTACAACTTTAGGAAGTGGATTTCCATATATAGTATACGCCTTTTCTAGTGTCATGTTTCTTATATCTTCTTCTGCTCCATCTATTTTAGGTGGAAATGTTTCATCTGGAATAGGTTTTACAAATTCCACTTCATTTGCAATTTTCTGAGGATTATATATTACAACCTCTTTTGCTATATCCTCTCCCAAATATTCAAACTCTTTAAGCATTTCACTTGTAGTTTTTAGGTATAGCGGAGGTTGATTTGCAGCATCTGAAAATCCTTGACCAGTCATTAGTATTTCTCTAAATTTAACATCTTTAAAATCTAAAAAATGTACGTCTCCTGTAGCCACTACAGGTAAATCATTATTTACACCTAATTCATATATTTTTCTATTGATTTCTTTAAGTTGATCTTCATTCTTTACAATTCCTTTTCTAAGCATGAACTCATTATTCATTATTGGTTGTATTTCCAAGTAATTGTAAAACTTAATCAGTTCCTTTAATTCATCTTCAGTTTTTCCCTCTAAAACAGCTTTATATACTTCCCCAGCTTCACATGCTGAACCTATTATTAATCCTTCTTTATATTGTTCAATTAAGCTTTTAGGCATTCTAGGTTTTTTGTAAAAATAATCTAAATTTGAAAATGAAATAAGCTTATATAAATTTTTTAGTCCAACTTGGTTTTTAGCAAGAATAATTAAATGGTATGTTGGAAGCTTTTTTACATCAATATTTCCTAAAAACTTATTATTTAAATCATTTAAAGATGTAATCTCCGTTTCCTTTAATAGTTTAAAGCAATGTACTAAAATATCTCCTGTTGCTTTAGCATCATCTACAGCTCTATGATGATTTTCAAGTGAAACTCCTAAATGCTTTGCAATAGTATTTAATTTGTATCTTTTTAATTCTGGAAATAAAAACTTAGCTAGAGGTATCGTATCCATTACTGTATAGTTACATTCAATATTTAAATCATTACAATTTTTTCTTATAAAAGACATATCGAAGTTAGAATTATGAGCAACAAGAACAGTATCTTCTGCAAATTTCATAAACTTAGGCAATACTTTATCTATAGTTTCCGCATCTTTTACATCTTCATTGGTTATACTTGTAAGTTCTGTAATCCTATATGGTATTTTCATTTCGGGATTTACAAAAGCACTAAAAGAATCTATTATGTTTCCATTTTTAATTTTTACAGCTCCAAATTCAATAATTTTATCATATTGACTTGAAAACCCGGTGGTTTCTAAATCAAATACTACAAATGTATCATCTATATTTTGATTTTCTACATTTGTTGCAATAGGTATACCATCATTGACAAGATACGCTTCTACGCCATATATAACTTTAATATTAAATTTTTTAGCGGCATCCATGGCTTCTGGAAATGCCTGAACTACTCCGTGATCTGTTATTGCAACTGCTGGATGTCCCCACTTTGCTGCTCTTTCTATCAAAGAAGTTGCAGAAGATAAACCGTCCATGGCGCTCATTTGAGTATGCATATGTAACTCTACTCTTTTTTCTTCACAAGTATCCATTTTTTCAAGTTTAGATGTTTTAACTATATCTCGTGCCATAATAACTACTTCTCTTGCAAATGAATCATGTACTGCTTCTCCTCTAACTTTACAATGTAATCCAACTTTTATTTCTTCTAATAGTTCATCAGTTTCTTTTGGTTTTGGAAAACACTTTACTGTTATAGAACTTGTATAATCTGTTATAAAAAATGTCACTATTTTTCTACCAGATTTAGTCTCAATTATGTTTACTTTGAAAATATCACCACATATATTAACTACTCCCGATGTTTCATTTATATTAACTATATCTTCTATTTCTCCTTGAACATCTCTTCCAAATATAGCATTTTGATTCTTAGGGCCATGATTCTTTTTATAATAATCATTTCTATTTGAACTTTTATTATTTTCTTTTTTATTATGTGAATTTTCATTGCTTGATGTAGTTGATTTACTTTCTTTTAATGTATTTACTATGATTTGTTTTTCTTCTTTTTCTTTAGCTTCAATATAATTTGTTTCTTTTAGCTGTGAATTATACTTTATTGTAACAATGGTTTTAACTCCAAATATATCATTTATTACATTTTGAATAATTTTATTTAAGCTTTTATTCTGTAGTAAATTACACATAAATTTATCGCCTATATGAATAACCAATAAATTTTCCTCAACTATTTTATTACATGACATAAGTACTTGTTTACATATAGGTATAATTTTAGTTACATTTTCAACAATATCTATCCAATACTTATTTGTAATGTCTTCTAAAGACACATTTGATACATCTTTATAACACAATAAATCTATATTTTCAAATCCAATTAACTTTTTAGATATAACTGATTTTATTAAATGTTTTGTACTTTCTTCTAATTCATTAGATGATTTTAAAACTATTTTTAACTTATTACTTTTACTTAAGTATTTAACCTTAAGTATTCTTATATTTTCATCATATACATTATTGGAATCTAATTCATTTTTTAGCATTTGAACCAGACTAGCATTCATCAATGCTTCCTCCATTCCTAATCACGTTTCTTAAATAATTTAAATTATTTAAGACTATGAAAAATCATAGCCTTAAATGTTCTCTACTTCTTTTATAAGTTCATCTATTAAACTTTCTTCTTTTACTTTTTTAACTATCTTACCTTTTTTAAATATTAGCCCTTCTCCATTGCCACCTGCAATTCCAACGTCAGCCTCTTTAGCTTCTCCTGGGCCATTTACAACACAACCCATTATAGCAACTTTTATATTTTTATTTACATTTTCTAGTCTCTTTTCTACATCGTTGGCTAATTTTATTAAATTTATTTTAGTTCTACCACATGTAGGACAGGATACAAACTCTATCCCTTCTTTTATATGTCCAGTAGCCTTTAATATTTCTTTTCCGACTTTTATTTCTTCAATTGGATCTCCAGTTAAAGAAACTCTAATGGTGTCCCCTATTCCTTCTGATATGAGAGTTCCTATACCTACACTTGATTTTATAGTACCTCTCCATATAGTACCAGACTCAGTAACCCCTATATGTAGTGGATAATTTACTTTAGAGGAAATCATTCTATAGCTTTGTATCATCTGATTTACATTTGAAGATTTAATTGAAATTACTATATCATCAAAATTAATATTTTCTAAAAGATTAACATGTTTTAATGCACTTTCAACCAGTGCTTCTGGACAAACTCCATTATATTTTTCTAATAACTCTTTTTCTAATGAACCTGAATTCACACCAATTCTTATAGGAATTTCTTTTTCCTTTGCTGCTTTTGCAACTAATTTTACTCTTTCACGACTTCCTATATTTCCTGGATTTATTCTTAAAGCAGATACTCCATTTTCTATAGACCTAAGAGCTAATTTATAATCAAAGTGTATATCAGCTACTACAGGTATTTCTACACTACTTGTTATCTCTTTTAATGCATCAGCAGCATCCATATCTAAAACTGCACATCTTATTATATCACAACCAGCCATTTGTAATGCTTTTATTTGATTTATAGTTGCCTTAACATCTCTAGTATCAGTGTTATTCATAGATTGAATACTAATAGGTGAATCTCCACCTACATATATATTTCCAACTTTTATCTTTTTAGTTTCTTTTCTATTCATACATCCATCCCCTAAATATTAAAGTTTAATAGGGTAAAGTATATCTTTTATTGTAACTACCACCATAAGCAACAATAATAAAGCAAACCCAATGGTATTTATAACCCCTATTCTATCTTTATTTATTTCTCTTTTTGTAATTATTTGATATAAAGAAACGAATATCCAAAATCCATCCAGTGCTGGAAAAGGAAGTAGATTAAATATACCTAATTGAATGCTTATAAATGCTGAAAATAAAACCAAATTCATAAGCCCAGCCTTAGATACTGCCCAAGTAACTCTTAAAATTGTTACAGGTCCACCAAAATCATTTTTTGATGCTTTCCCTTTAAAAATCATCCCTAAAGATTGAAATGTTTGCTTTATTGTTGAACCTGTTTCTTGAAGTCCATATTTTACAGATTGAGAGAAACTAGGTTTTGCCACTATAGAAGAACATATTCCAAGCATATAAGTTCCATCTTTAGAATTTTTTATAGGCAATATACTTACAGATTTTTGTTCATTTTTATTTGTAAGTAATTGTACATCAATTGGAGAACCCTTTGACATATTTATCTGTCCTATAACATCCTCCCAAGTATTAATCTTCTTATTATTAACTTTCGTTATTGTGTCTCCTGGTTTTATTCCAGCTTTTATGGCAGGACTATTCGGAATTACTTCACTTACAATTGGAACTGAAAATCCTCTCATATGCCCTATAATAGCAAATAATACAATAGCCAACACAAAATTCATTATTGGACCCGCTGCTACAATACTTAATCTTCTTAATGGTGATTTATTTGAAAAAGATCTTTCATCATCTACAGGAACTTCTTCATCCTCACCTTCGCCTAACATTTTTACATATCCTCCAATAGGAATTACTCTAAAAGCATAAAGAGTCTCTTTTCCCCTTATTCCAAATAACTTAGGTCCCATTCCTATTGCAAATTCTTCTACTTTAACTCCATTAAGTTTTGCTAATGCAAAATGACCAAATTCATGAATTATAATTAATATACTGAAAGATACTATTACAAAAATTACATTCAACAATATGTTCAAAAATTTTTCCCTCCTTATACAAACTACACTTAAAAATTATATTTATTTTTTATAAATGATTTAACTTTAACTTCCGCATTTAAAATATCTTCTACATCTTTTATATTTTTATTTTCAAACTTATTCATACATTCACAAACAATATCCACTATTTGCAAATATTTAATATTATTATTTAAAAACATATTTACTGCAATCTCGTTTGAAACATTAAAAATCGTAGGCATTATTCCTCCAAGTTTTCCTGCTTCATATGCAAGTTTTAGTCCTCTAAATTTTTCAAAATCAGGTTTTTCAAAAGTTAAGTTCCCCATATTGTAAAAATCTAATTTTTTTACTACTTTTTTATTTCTAATAGGATAATTTAAAGCGTACTGTATAGGAAGTCTCATATCTGTACTAGCTAGTTGTGCAATTACGCTTCCATCTATGTACTCTACCATTGAATGAACTATACTTTGTGGATGAACAAGAACTTTAATTTTATCATAATCCATATTAAATAGCCAATGAGCTTCAATTACTTCTAATCCTTTATTTATCATAGTAGAAGAATCAATTGATATTTTTTTACCCATATTCCATTTAGGGTGCTTCAATGCCTGTTCAGGTGTAATATTTGTTAGTTCCTCTAATTTATTTTGTCTAAAAGGTCCTCCAGATGCAGTCACATAAATTGTTTCTATATCATTATAAGAATTTCCTTGAAGACATTGAAAAATAGCTCCGTGTTCAGAGTCCACTGGAAGAATTTTTACACTATTCTTCTTTGCAGCTTTCATTACAAGTTCTCCACCTGTAACTAAAGTTTCTTTATTAGCTAAAGCTATATTTTTTCCTGCATTAATGGCTTCTAGTGTTGGTACAAGACCAATCATACCAACTATAGATGTTACTACTAAGTCAACATCTTCTAAAATAGATATTTTAATTAGTCCATCTATTCCATGTAATAAGTTTATTTTTATGTTGTTGATATTACAATGGTCTTTTACCTTTAAAAAAGTATCTTTATCATTAACAGCACAATATAATGGATTAAATTTTTCTATTATTTTTATAATTTTTTCATAACTTTTATTGGCAGAAAAAGCTAGTAATTTAAAGCTATCACTTTCTTTTTCTATTACATCTAGAGTTTGAGTTCCTATAGAACCAGTTGCTCCTAATATGCATATATTTTTCATTACTAAACTCCCATCATAAGCTAAGAATTATTTTTTATCTACAATATACTATATTACTATATATAAATAAAGTAAATAATACTATTTTTATATTTTAAAATCAAAACTCTAATACATTTATATATTATATGAATTTTTCCAGTATATTATTATATTTTCATTATTATTGTAACATAGTAATATACTATAACTGACGTAAACAGTATACTATCAAATCTATCTAGTATTCCTCCATGTCCTGGTATTAAATTACTGTAATCTTTAACATCAACATATCTCTTTATAGATGATGCTACTAAATCACCAAATTGACAAAAGACTCCACATATAATTCCCATAAATATAAAATGATGTGACGGCACTTGTATTCCAAAGGAATTAACTGCTACTCCATAAATTCCACAAAAAAAAGCGCTTCCTATAAGTCCACCAATTGAACCTTCAATTGTTTTTTTAGGACTAACCCTAGGGCATAGTTTATTTTTTCCAAAATACTTTCCCACATAGTATGCAGATGTATCACATAGCCATGCTGATATAAACACGATCCAAATAAGATACTTTCCATTTACTTTATCATTTATTAATATAATAAAACTAAAAAATATAGTAACATACAAGAATCCCATCAATGTCACAGCTACATCTATAAAATTATATTTATCAGATATTACAGGTATGCAAAGCATAATAAATAATGTAAATATTATAATTAGAAATAATTTTTCAAAACTAAAAGAATTATTCATAATTAGTATATAATAAATAATAGCTAAAATATAAGATATAATACTTAATGGATTAATACCTTTTTTTCTTGAAGCATTATAAAATTCATACATTCCCATTAACGAAATTAATGCTACAAGAACTTTTAAGTATATTCCACCTAAAAATAAAACTATAATTAGGGGTGATAAAATAGCTGCTCCTAAATATCGTTTATTCATATCTTCACCTCTACTTTAAACCGCCAAAGCGTCTATCTCTATTTTGATAATCATAAATTGCATTTAGCAAATCTTGTTTCTTAAAATCAGGCCATTTCGTATCTGTATACCAAAATTCCGAATATGCACATTGCCATAATAAGAAATTACTTAATCTCTGTTCTCCAGCTGTTCTTATTATAATATCTGGATCCTTTAAATCTTTGGTATATAAAAATTTTTCTATTGTAAGTTCATTAATTTCATCTATTTGTAGTGTATTATTTTTTATCTGTTCCGCTATAGTTCTAACAGCATTTACAATTTCATTTCTTCCTCCATAATTGAGAGCAAGATTTAATATTAATCCTGTATTATTTTGTGTTCTATCTGAAGCATTTATAAGTTCATCTTGGCATATCTTTGGTAATTTAGATATATCTCCAATATATTTTATAACTACATTTTCTTTATAAAGTTCTCTTAATTCTTTTTTTAAGTATTCCACTAAAAGTCTCATTAATGTACTAACTTCATCTTTTGGTCTTTTCCAATTTTCTGTTGAAAAAGCATATAAAGTAAGTATTTTTACATTTAACTTGCTACATTCTTTAACTATTTCTCTTATAGTTTCTACCCCTGCCTTATGTCCTACGGTTCTAGGAAGTTTTCTTTTTTTAGCCCATCTTCCATTGCCATCCATTATTATTGCAATATGTTCTGGAATTTTATCCATATCAATACTTATGATTTCTTTATTGTCCCTAGAAAAATTTAATATATTCTTCATAATTAATTTCTCCTTAAATTTTATAAAATTTTTAAAATACCTGCTTTAAAAGGCAGGTATTTTAAAAATTTAAATTATGCAATTATTATGCTGTTTAAACAGACATTACTTCTTTTTCTTTTGCATCTATTATATTATCAATTTCAGTTATATATTTATCGGTAATTTTTTGAACTGAATTTTCTCCTTCTTTTGCTTCATCTTCTGTTATATCATTGTTTTTCTTTAGATTTTTTATTTTATCGTTTCCTTCTCTTCTTATAGATCTTATAGCTATTTTACTTTCTTCCCCTACTTTTTTAACCTTTTTAACTATATCTTTTCTTGTTTCTTCTGTTAATTCAGGAATAATAAGTCTTATAACTGATCCATCATTTGACGGATTTAATCCTAAGTCTGATTGTAGTATTGCTCTTTCAATATCTTTTAATGAATTTTTATCCCAAGGTTGAATTAATAGTACTCTAGGTTCTGGAGAAGATACATTAGCTAATTGATTAATAGGAGTTTCACTTCCATAATATTCAACATTAACTCTATCTAGCATAGCTGGATTAGCTTTTCCTGCTTTCATTGATCCAAGATCTTTCTTTAATACAGATATACTTTTCAACATTTTTTCTTGAGAATTATTTAAAATGTCTTTTATCATAGCACTTCCTCCTTTTTATTTAGAAACTATTGTTCCTATTTTTTCACCCATTATTACTCTTTTAATATTATTGGGTTTATCAAGTCCAAAAACTAATATAGGAATATTGTTGTCCATACATAAAGATGTGGCTGTAGAATCCATAACTTGTAAGCCCTTTTCTAAAACTTCGATATATGTAAGTTTATCAATTTTTTTTGCATCATCATACTTGTTTGGATCCTTATCATATACTCCATCTACTTTTTTAGCTAATAATATTGCATCTGCCTCTATTTCAGCGGCCCTTAATGCAGCTGTTGTGTCTGTAGAAAAATATGGATTTCCAGTACCAGCCGCAAATATAACAACTCTTTTCTTTTCAAGATGTCTCATTGCTCTTCTTCTAATAAATGGTTCTGCTACTTCTTTCATTTCTATAGCTGTTTGAACCCTAGTCTTTACCCCTATGTTTTCTAAAGAATCTTGTAATGCTAGAGCATTAATACATGTAGCAAGCATTCCCATATAATCAGCAGTAGTTCTGTCCATTTCTTCTCCATTTCTGCCTCTCCATATGTTTCCACCGCCAACTACAGCACCAACTTCAATTCCCATGTCTACTAATTCTTTTATTTCTCTAGCAATTCTTTGAGTAACATCAAAGTCAAATCCAAATCCTTTTTCACCACTTAAAGCTTCTCCAGATATTTTTAACATTACTCTTTTATATTTAGATGAACTCATAGTACTATTATACCTCCACACTTTGAAATATTACATAAAATTCATATATGAATTTTATGTAAATAGCTTTAAAAAAAGAGAACACTCAGTGTCCTCTTTATTTATTTTTAATTATTCACTATTTTTGTTTCATTTGTCTTTGAACTTCTTCAGCAAAGTTTTCTTCTTTCTTTTCTAAGCCTTCTCCTCTTTCAAATCTAACGAATTTGCAAAGAGTTATAGGAGAACCAACTTCTTTTGATTTTTCTTCAAGTAATTTTTTAATTGTATAATCTGAGTTTTTAACCCATACTTGATCAATTAAGCATACTTCTTTAAGATATTTTTTAACTCTACCTTCAACCATTTTTTCAACGATTTTTTCTGGTTTTCCTTCATTTAAAGCTTGTGCTCTATATATTTCTCTTTCTTTGTCAAGTGCTTCTTCATCTACACTAGTTTCGTCTAAGAACAGTGGATTTGCAGCAGCAACTTGCATAGCTATATCTTTAGCAAGTGGAACTAATACATCACTTTCTTTTTCGCAACCTAATTCAACTAGTACACCAATTCTTCCTTCTCCGTGAACATATCCATTGATTGCTCCATTATCTATTGTAAGCTTTTCAAATCTTCTTATGTTCATGTTTTCTCCGATTTTAGCTATTAATGCAGTTAAAGCTTCTTTTACAGTAACACTTTCATCTGCTATATATTTTGCTTCTAATAATCCTTCAACATCTTTAACGTCTGAAGTAGCAATTTGTTTTGCTATTGAATTTGTAAATTCAATGAATGATTCATTAATAGAAACAAAGTCAGTTTCACAGTTAACTTCTAAAGCAACAGCTGTTTTATTATCTTCGCTTAAGTAAGTAGTTACTAATCCTTCAGCAGCAACTCTTCCAGCTTTTTTAGCAGCAGCAGCTAATCCTTTTTCTCTTAAGAATTCTACAGCTTTTTCCATATCACCATCAGTTTCAGTTAAAGCTTTTTTACAATCCATCATTCCTGCGCCAGTTCTTTCTCTTAATTCCTTAACCATTTTTGCAGTAACCATGTATATCACACACTCCTAACAAGTTAATTTTAAATTATTCAGCTAATTGTTCACCTTGATTTCCTTCTATTATAGCATCTGATATTTTAGAAGTTATTAATCTTACGGCTCTTATTGCATCATCATTTCCTGGTATTACATAGTCTATTTCATCTGGATCACAGTTTGTATCAACTATTGCAACTACAGGTATTCCAAGATTTTTTGCTTCATCTATAGCATTCTTTTCTTTTCTTGGGTCTACTATGAATATAGCTCCTAATTTAGATGCATCTAGGTTCTTTATTCCTCCAAGATTCTTTTCTAATTTTTCTTTTTCATTTCTTAACTTTATTACTTCTTTTTTAGGTAGAACTTCAAAAGTTCCGTCTTCTTCCATTTTTTCTAATTGTTCTAATTTGTTGATTCTTGTTTTGATAGTTTTGAAGTTTGTAAGCATTCCACCTAACCATCTATTGTTTACAAAGTGCATTCCTGATCTTAAGCTTTCTTCTTCAATAGCTTCTTGTGCTTGTTTTTTAGTTCCTACAAATAAAACTTCTTTTCCATCAGCAACTACACTTTTAACGAATTCGTATGCTTCTTCAACCTTTTTCACAGTTTTTTGAAGATCTATTATATAGATACCATTTCTTTCTGTGAATATGTATGGAGCCATTTTAGGATTCCATCTTCTTGTTTGGTGACCAAAATGTACACCAGCTTCTAATAATTGTTTCATTGAAATAATTGACATTAATATTACCTCCCATTGGTTTTTACCTCCATTGCTTTGTTATGAAAACCTACTTTAGGCACCAATTCATGAATCAAGCAATGTGTGTTTTTCTTCCTTATGTAGTATATCATATGAATTATAAGCATTCAACATAAATAATAAAAAACTTCACTTTATATAGAATATTCTATATAAACAAGGAATAGACTTACAAAATCTATTCCTTATAATTATGCCCTTATTTTATCTTTTTTAATTCATCTAATAATTTATCATTTAAAATTTTAATATGGGTACCTTTCATACCTAGTGATCTAGATTCTATTACTCCAGCACTTTCAAATTTTCTTAATGCATTTACTATTACTGATCTTGTAATACCTACTTTATCTGCTATCTTTGATGCTACAAGTAATCCTTCATTACCATCCAATTCATTAAACACATGTTCTACAGCTTCAAGTTCAGAATATGATAAAGTACCTATTGCAAGTTGTACAACAGCTTTTTTTCTTGCCTCATCTTCAAGTTCATCATTTTTAGCTCTTAAAATTTCAAGTCCTACTATAGTTGCACTGTACTCAGCTAATATTAAATCTTCATCTGAAAATAGCCCTTCAAATCTTGTAAGAAACAATGTTCCAAGCCTTTCTCTATTTCCAACTATAGGAACTATAGTTGAAAGTTTTCCTTCCATTTCAGCTGGCTTCTTTTCATCAAAAGATGACTTTCCATTGTTCTCAATATTTGATATTGTTTCGCTTATGCTTAGTAACTTTGAGTTGAATTTTTCTGGAAACTTTCTCTCTGAAACAACTTTTTCTTTTATACTTTCACATTCAACCCCATTAAAGAACCTATGTCCAAGTATTTTTCCTTTTCTACTTATTATATATACATTGCATTCTAATACTTCACTTAATGAATGGCATATATCATCGAATACAACTGGTTCAGCTCCTGTTTTTTGTATTATTTTATTAAGTCTTCGTATTTTAGTTAATAATTCTGAAGCCATTTGTACATCTCCTTTTCAAATCATTTTTAGCATTTCAAATCATTTGCGCGTTATTTTTATATTTTTTAAAATATTCCGAATTGTTTCCATTACTTTAAATTATAATATCATAGTGTTAATTACATTTCAATATCATATTCTTATTTTTCGACATAAATTTTAATTTTATTATAAAACTTTTAATTATATATATTATTTTTCAACATTTTCACTTTCCTGTTGTATTTTTGTTTTACATTCTTTATTTGAACATTCTATATAATTTCCTTTCGATTTACTTTGTTTTTTAACCATGTAGCTTCCACAATTAGGGCATTTGTCTTTTACTGGCTCTGACCAACTCACAAAATTACATTCAGGATAATTACTACATCCATAAAATTTTCGCCCTTTTCTACTTTTTCTAAGCAGTATTTTTCCTCCACATACAGGACACGGTACATCTAGTTCTTTAACTATTGGCTTTGTATTTTTACATTCAGGATATCCAGGGCAAGCTAGAAAATCTCCAAACCTACCATGTTTTATAACCATATTTCTTCCACATTTATCACATTTTACATCTGTAACTTCATCCTCAATTTTTATCTTTGCTATTTCCTTTTCTGCTATATCTATACATTCAATCAATGGAGAATAAAATTCATTAACAACATCTTTCCATTTTTCTTTTCCTTCTTCTATGTTATCTAGTTTACCTTCCATTTCTGCTGTAAACTCAACATCAACTATTTGTTTAAAATACTCACTTACAATATTATTTACTATGAATCCAAGTTCTGTTGGAGTTAAAGTTTTCTTTTCTCTTTCAATATACTTTCTATCCAATAATGTAGATACTATTGGAGCATAAGTACTCGGTCTTCCTATACCGTTTTCCTCTAATGTTTTTACTAAAGTTGCTTCTGAAAATCTAGCAGGTGGTTGAGTAAAATGTTGTTTACCTTCTACTTTTTTATCATCCAGTACTTCATTTTCATCTAATAGCGGAAATTTTAAACTTTCTTCGTCTTCTTCATATTTGTATACTTTTTTGAATCCATCAAATTTTATATTCGAACCACTAGCCCTTAATATATATTGTCCATTATTTATATTTATTGACATAGTATTCATTATACAGTCCGCCATTTGACTTGCCATGAATCTTTTCCAAATTAAATTATATACTTTAAACTGATCTGGTTTTAAATTATCTTTTATTTCATCTGGTACAAGTTCTATATATGTAGGCCTAATGGCTTCATGAGCATCCTGAATATTTTTCTTTCCTTTGAAATTTCTAATAGTTTCTGGCACATAATTTTGTCCAAAATTTTCTGTAATAAACTGTCTAGCATTTTTTTGTGCCTCATCAGATATACGTACAGAATCTGTTCTCATATAAGTTATAAGACCTACTGTTCCTTTTCCTTTTATATCTATTCCCTCATATAATTGCTGAGCAACAGACATAGATTTTTTTGTTGAAAAATTTAGCTTTTTATATGAATCTTGTTGAAAAGTACTTGTTGTAAATGGTGGCAATGGTTTCTTATGTTTTTCTGATTTTTTTATACTTTTAACAGTATATTCATTTTGTTTTAATTCTTTTATAATTAGATTACTTTCTTCTTCATTATTTATCTCTATTTTTTCATTATTTTTAGATACTAACTTTACTATAAATGTTCTTTGAGATTTTTGTTTTTTTAACTCACATTCTATTGTCCAATATTCTCTAGGATTAAATTCTTTTATTTCATTTTCTCTATCACATATCATCTTTAATGCAACAGATTGAACTCTTCCTGCACTTAATCCCCATTTAACTTTTCTCCAAAGTATAGGACTTATTTTATATCCAACTAACCTATCTAAAACTCTTCTTGCCTGTTGGGCATCTACTAAATTTAAATTTAACTTTCTAGGACTTTTTATAGCTGACTTTATAGCATTTTTAGTTATTTCATTAAATTCTATTCTGCATTCCTCATTTTCATCTATTTTCAAAGCTTCTGCAAGATGCCAAGATATAGCTTCCCCTTCTCTATCGGGGTCGGTCGCAAGAAAAACTTTATCACTTTTTTTAGCTTGTTTTCTTAAAGAACTTAATAATTCCCCTTTGCCTCTTATAGTTATATATTTAGGATTATAGTTATTTTCTATATCAACTCCTAATTGGCTCTTAGGTAAATCTCTTATATGACCCATGGAGGCCGTAACAATATAATTTTTGCCTAAATATTTTCCTATAGTTTTAGCTTTTGCTGGAGATTCTACTATAACTAGTTTCTGACCCATACTATCCCCTCCATTAATTCAAGTTATTTATTATATTACTTATTACTATTATTGAATTATTATGTTGTTTTTACACAGTTTTATTATTTCTAACGTAATAATTTCCACTTAAACACATTATTTCATCTTTCAGCTGCAATTCAAATAATACCTCATATAATTGTTTTATGTCAATATTAGTTAATCTTAAAACTTCATCAAAATGTATAGGAGTGTTATTAATCTTGTTATAAACTTTATTTTCCATAGTGGTCATTTTATTATTATACTCCAACGAATTTTTTATATAATTCATATTTAAAATTTCATAAATATCCTTCATCTCAGTAAAAATATAGGCCCCATCCTTTATTAACTTATTTGTTCCCTTACTTTGTTTTGAAAATACATTACCTGGAACTGCAATAACATCTTTACCTTGTTCCAATGCTGCTGATGCTGTTATAAGTGTACCACTTTTTTCACTTCCTTCAATAACTACCACAACTTCACTTAGTCCACTTATAATTTTATTTCTTATGGGAAAATTATAAGCATATGGTTTTGTACCAGGTAAAAACTGTGATATAACACATCCATTTTTTATTATCTCATCATATATCTTTTTATTTTCCCGAGGATATATTACATCTATTCCAGAACCTAAAATTGCACATGTATAGGAATTGTTTTCTATACATTTCTTATGAGATATTGAATCTATTCCCCTTGCCATTCCACTTATTATATTTATATTATTTTTTGAAAGATCATTACATATTATATTGGTAATATTTACCCCATATTCACTACAATCTCGAGAGCCTACTATTGAAACACACTTGTTTTTATTTAGAGTATTTATATCTCCTTTATAAAATAACATATAAGGCGAATCATTATATTCTTTAAGAGCTTTGGGGTATACTTCATCTGTTATTGTAACAACATTTATGTTCTCTTTATTTATCTTATTTTTTATGAACTTTATATTTCTCTCATTCCATGCACATACCAAAGCATTTTTTATCTTTTCATTCATATAAGTACATTTTTCATCATGTGTACTATAATACCATATATTTTGTACATTTTTAAATTTGTTTATTAATTTATTTTTTATATTATAAGATAATTTAGCACAAGCAAACCATATTTCATAATCATTCATTGTGTTTTCTCCTTATTTTATATAATTTTTTTCTCTATAAATCTTCTATATTGAAGAGCTTCAATTATATCTTCTTTACATATTTTTTTATTTTCTTTTAAGTCTGCAATACTTCTTGAAACTTTTATAATTCTACTGTAACTTCTTGTACTTAAATTAAATTTTGTATATATTTTTTCCATTATACAGTTAGTCTCTTTATCTAATTTACAATACTTATTTAATAATTTTATATTCATTTGAGCATTACAATATATCCCATCATTTTTAAATCGTTTTCTTTGTACTATGCGTGCTTTTTCTACTCTTTTTCTTATAGTTTCTGAACTTTCATTATTATTGTTGTAATTTAATTTACTATATGATACAGGATTTAATCCAATAAACATATCTATTCTATCTAATATTGGTTTTGATAATTTATTTAAATATCTTTTTATTTCGTATGAAGTACAAGTACACTGATTATTCACAGTCTCATATCCATGAAAACCGCAAGGACAACCATGAACATAATAACTTTGAAATTATCCATCATAAATCATTACAATCTAAACAACCTAAAAGCAAAACAATATCTGGAGAACGTATAAGGAAAACTCGTTTAGAAAAGAGTATATCCATTAATGAATTTTCTAAACGTTACAATATTACTAGAGCACATATTAGTGCAATAGAATTAGGTAAACATGATCCTAGTCCTAGTACTTTAAAGAAATTAGGAGATGCTTTAGAAAAACCATTTTGGTGGTTAGGCGGATATGATAAACTACCACAAAAAACACTTGGGGAAAAAATAACTAAATGTAGGCTTATGCATGGGTACACACAAAAAGAGTTTGCGAATGTTTTAAGTGTTCAAGAATCTACACTAATAGATTGGGAAAAAGATAAGAATAAGCCTAATGTTTCAAATTTGAAAAAACTTGAAACTTTTTTAGAAATATTGATAAAAAAATAAGCCTATATAATATGAAGAAACTTTTTGAATTTTAAATTCACATTAAAATATTTACCTATATAATAATGTAGAAACTATTTCACAAAACAAAAACAGAATGGATTCGACACCATTCTGTTTTATATTTTAGAAGATAATAAAAAGCTCTAGGTTGACCTAGGGCTTTTGGTTTGAGTGTAGATACTTTGTAAATACTTACCAAAATATTGATGTTACGAGGTTTTTAACAATCTATTAATTTTATCTTTATCCCAAAAATCAGTTATTTTAAAAACTTCGTTTGAACTTAAATTTTTAATATTTAGCTTCAGCATTTTTACTAATATAGTTTCATAGGTATCTATAATAATTATTATAGAATTAAGAAGTTTTACATAATCTATACTTTTCGTTGTAAGTATATCCTCCAAATATTGTATTTCATTATTTTTATTAATATTTTTTCCGTGTAGTTTATTAGAAAAATTTCCGTATATACCCAGTAATGGTATAATGTCTTCTTTCATATTTACATATAGTTCTTTACTTACATCTTTTAATGATTCACTTAAATACCTGTATGAAGTATTATTAGCACTATAAATGTCTAATTTGTTTTGAATACAAAATAAAAATTTCAACAAGTACTCTACTGATGATCTTATACAATAATTTATTGAATCAATATCATTTAAACCTATATATAACAATATCTTTGTCAACTTATTTCTATAAAGATCTAGTAATATTTTTTCATCAACAATATTTTCCTGTTGAATTTTATTCAGAAACAAATCTGTTAATACATTATTCTCACAAATTTTTTTATATATTTTTTCAAGTGTTTTACTTTTTTTATAAGGATGATATTCAAAGAATTTTTGTAGAAACTTATTAAAATTACTCATTTCTATTATCCCTTGAATATTTTTTTAACATACTTTTCACATAATTTTCTTCTTGAGTTTCTTCTTCATAAACATATTTCTCATATATCCATAATAATTTTTCTTTAAATATTTTTAATTTGTTGCTATCTGCTTCCTCTATAGTTCTCAGTGATTTTCCTAACATAGCTGTTCTACTTTTAATAATGTAATTTCTATTTTTAATATCAATTTCTTTTAAAAATATGTCAACATCGTTGTTTCTTTTAAAAACTTCTTTAGATAAAATCAATATGGTTAATATAGAATACAACTCATATCTTACACTATCTTCACTTGAAAGAAAATTAAGCTTTTTTATTTTTTGTATTAAAAATTTACTTTCCATTAAGATTATCCATCCTTTCTATAAATTCATGACAAATTAAGGTTATATTATTTACTAAATTACTATCATTTCTGTCTATTATAAAGGTTTCAATCTTATCTGTAGCTGACTTATTTGATAATTGAAATTTTTGTTCAAAAAAATAAATGTCCCTAAACTCTAATTGTATTTCATCAATATTGTCTTTCATTCCTTTTGTAATTCGTGTATCTGTTGGTACCTTAGTAAATATAACTCCCATATTTTCTATAGGATTATATTCTAAAATAGCTTTATATTTATAATTAAGCTTTTCAACAACTCTATTCAATAAATCCAATCCCAATATAGAATATATGTCTGGGACTAAAGGTACTAAATAATAATCTGATGCTAATAATGCAGATATTGTATAAAATGAATATGTAGGGGGACAATCTATAAAAATATAATCATAATCTCCACGTAAGTTTTTATCTTTTATAAAATTCAAAAGTATTTGGTCATTTCCATTAGACGTCTCTCTATCCATAAAAAGAGTATCTAAGCTACTTGGAATTATATGTAGCTTTTCATTGAATTTATATATAATGTTTTCCATACTGGGTCTTGTAAGCATATCAGCTGATTTTGAAAATATGTTTTCTATTGATGGTAAATCTTTTTTTGCTTGCATATACTTTTTTACACTATCACCCTCAATAATATTATATTTTTCATAAAATGCTTGAGTACAGTTAGATTGAGGATCTATATCAATAACTAAAACTGTTTTATCACATTTTTCTGTAAGAGTATATGCTATTTCTCTGCATAATGTAGTCTTACAAACTCCACCTTTCATATTTAAAAAAGCTATAACATTTTTTCTAATTTC
Organism: Clostridium massiliodielmoense; assembly: GCF_900176615.1. Lineage (GTDB taxonomy): Bacteria > Bacillota > Clostridia > Clostridiales > Clostridiaceae > Clostridium_H > Clostridium_H massiliodielmoense. The sequence continues at coordinate 450,384 of NZ_FXLO01000009.1, read as the reverse complement.
CATTAGTATACCTCCACATGTTCTTTATATCTCACTAAGCATATGGTATAATAAATATGTTAAATGAAATATATGTTTTAGAGAACTTACATGCATCCAAAACTTAGTAAGTTCTTTTTTATTTTATAATATTTTCAATAATTAGACAAGCTTTGCAAAAAATAAGAAAAACCCCTGGATTTTCTCCAGGGGTAAAATTAAAATTCTCTATAATTAATTTATTTCAAATTCATCTCTGTATTCTTAGCACCTTCTACAGTTAACTTTAGATTTTCTAATTTTGAATTTTTAGGTACATCAAAAACTAAATAAGTATTCTTTACAAGACCAGAATTATATTTATCATATGATCCTATAAATTTTTTGTTTTCTTTATAAATAGTTTCTTGACTATTCAAATATCCCAATGCTTCAAAACTATTATCATCAACATCATATTTTTTAGTACCATTTAACAATTTAAATTCGCTAGGAGTATACTCAGTAGCTTCGTTTCCGTTATTTTTTAATTCCAGTTTTATAATTATAAATTTACCAGTTGCGTGTGATTTACCAGCTTCGTTAGAAATTGATTCTTTTTCCTTAGCTTCTAATACTTTAACACCTATATTACCAGCCTTAGCTTCTTCTCCAATTTTAATTGTTTTTGCTGGTTCTTGCTTTACTTCCTTAGTTGTTGAATTTGTGCTAGTAGAATTGTTGGAGCTACCACTGCCTGCCCAAACAAATACTATAACTATAATTGCTATTACCCAAAACCACCATTTTTTATAAAAAGGTTTTTTGTTTTTTGATTCTCCATATTCATCCCCCTTAAAATATATGTAATATATGTATATATTATAATATATTACATATATTTTCAAATAAATAAAAATCCACTAGTTAAACTAGTGGTTTTCCATTTTCGGGCATAGCCCTGCTCTCAAAGCAACATCTCAAGATGTAAAAAACGATCTGCCACGTGCACTATTCCATTAGTTACCCTTAAAAGGGTTATCCATATCAAATGCTAATTGTTCACTAGCTCGATCTTCTTTTATCTGATTTGCTATATATTCCTTTATCTTTTTTGTATTCTTTCCTACTGTATCCACATAATATCCTCTGCACCAAAAGCTTCTATTTCTATACTTAAATCTTGCATTTCCCCATTTTTCATATATCATCTGACTACTTTTACCTTTTAAAAACCCCATAAAGCCTGATACAGACATTTTTGGTGGTATTTCTATTAACATGTGCACATGATCTATGCAAACTTCTCCTTCTAAGATATTTACTCCTTTCCATTCACATAAATTTCTTAGAATTGATCCTATCTCTAGTCTTCTTGTTCCATAAAATGCTTTTCTCCTGTATTTCGGTGCAAATACCACATGATATTTGCAACACCATTTAGTGTGTGATAAACTATGTATGTCATTCATGACATTTCCTCCCTTGTATTCTTATTTGCAGTTGGCAGACCGCATTTTAATTATACAATGGAGGGTTTTTATTTTCATTATCACTCCGCTAAAGCTTATTGGGACCCTCGGACAATCCGAGGGTTTTATTTAAACAAGAAAAGAATCCTCGGAACATTTCCGAGGATTCTAATTATAATTTTTCTTCTCTTTCTTTTATTAGTTGTTTCAATTCTTGTAAATCATCGAATGTTGCTTTATTTCTTATAAAGCTTCTAGCACTAGATCTACTTTTTAAATATGAAGCATATTCTTTATTTTTGCTTTCCCATTTTTGATTTGCAATAGTTTGCTTTTTCTTTTCCATAATAAACTCCTTTTAAAAAAAAGTTTTATAAATTATAAATAGTAAACATAAAATAATGCATATTTCAAATGCGATTTTAAATATTAGAAAAGCTAATTTTTTATATTTTTCCATTTGACTAAAAGTGGATGTTATTATAATATTTTAATTAAGGAAGGGGATTATCCCCTATCCTTGAAATATGTGTTTGATTAATTTTACTACTATAGTAATTTTAATCAGTAGCTTGATAACTGTTGCGAGCAGTTTATCAAGCTTTTTTAGTTTTTCAATTAAATCATCCACTTTCATATCCCTCCTCTCTACAATTATATTATACTACGTGTAGTATAATAAGTCAATAGTCTTTTGGAAATTTATTCAATCAATTTTTGCAAATATAAAAAACAAGGGACACTATATAAAATAGCATCCCTTAAAATTTTATATTAAGCTTATATAATTAGCACTTACATAAGCTCCATGCTCTCCATAGTAAACAGAATACATATTGCCTACTTTTTTAAATATTTTTATTTTATCTCCTTTGTTTAAATGTCCTAAAATATTAGACGTTGAACTTATATCTGTTGTACTTCTAAGCCTTACACCATTTCCAGTACAAATAGCCATGCGACCATCTAAAGAACCACTAGAGGTATTATTAGTTGTTGTTGTAGCTTTTTCCCCTGTAATTGCATTTACAACTGCTTGAGCATATCTAGTTCTTATATTAGCATCTTTAAGTAAATCAGTATCAGCTTTATTATCCATAAAACCAAATTCTATAAGTATTGCTGGCATACTAGTTGCTCTTAATACATATATAAAATCTCCATGCTTACCTTGTTTACATTTTAATCCTCTGGAAGTGTTTATAGAACGTAGTTGATTATCTACTAACCTAGCATAATCTTTACCTTTACCACCATGTATACTGTGCCATACTTCGACACCTCTACCACCACCAGAATTGCAATGGAAACTAATAAATAAATCAGCCCCCCAGCTATTGGCCATTCTTGCTCTTTGTGTTAAAGCTATAAATGTATCGTCTGTTCTACTAATATACACTTTATGCCCTAAATTCTTAAACATATTAGCTGCTTTAGTTGCAATATCTAATGCAAATACTTTCTCTTTAGAATTAAAACCTACTGCTCCACTGTCATGTCCACCATGTCCTGGATCTATAAATATTTTCATAATATAACCCTCCTAAATTTTTTTATAAAATAAAAGAACAAGACTATTTGTCCTGCTCTTTTATTTCTTTCTTATTTCCTTGTTTTAGTTGTATTAAAGCATCTTTAAGTGCATCAGGCACTTCTAGTCCAAGCTTAACTGCATTTTCTAAGATGCTTATTCCCTCTATAGCTACATAAAAATATATAACTAAAGTTCTAAATACCCAACCTTGTCCTATAAGTCTATCTAAGCATACTGCTAATATTAAAATAATTAATATTGTAAACTTCTTAGTTAATCCTTTAAAGCCTGTAGAACTGCTCAAACTCTTATCCTTATAGCCACACATAATGCCCATAATGTAGTCTAAAGACATAGCAGTAATTAATACTATTAAAGCCATGTCCCACGTTCCAAATAACCACGTTAAAACTGTCCCTGTTGCTGCAATTACTGTGTTAAAAATGTTTTTATCCATGTTTTCCTCCTACAATTGAGTTAAAATAATTTTTTTATTATAAGATATAGCAAAAACATTATCACCATATCTCTAAAGTTTTCCAACATAATTCTCATCTCCTTATCTTAAATTTAAAAGATTATTATTACATTTAAAATTTAAAATAAGGATTTTTATAAATTTTTTTAAAAAAGCAATAAAAAAAGACTATCTAAAGTCTTAAATTATTGCTTTAATATTCAATTTTATTCTACAACTTCACTATGCTCTTCTTCCTTATGTTCAACTTTTTCTTCTTTAGTAGTTTTTGCTGGATTAACTTTACCCATTAACTCAGCATACTGCTCTGCACTAAGCTGATTAAATGTATAAAATACATTTAGCTTATTAGTCATGTCCTCTTTTTCATAATAGTTATTATTAATTAAATTTTTTAATAAATCATAAAGCATCATATTATCTACCTTCCTCTACATTTTTATTATTTAATAATTCTTTATATTTCATATCTACGATTTCATTTTGAGCTTTTAACAGTTCTTTTTCTGTTTGTTCTTTTTCTTTTATTAATTCTTCATTTACATCATAAAGTTCATCAAAAACGACTTCCCCATCTTCAATATGAAAATTCTTAGCTCTATCAAATTTATCTTTATCTTTTTCATAGTCCATATCCAACATTTTTAACTCCATATCTTCTAAATCCTGTCCTACTTGCATACAAAGTATATCTGTCTGCTTAGTAACTTTATTTTCTTTATAAATTATTCTGCGTTTCATTTAATCACCACCTATAATTATAAATTTGAAATATATTCAATCGAATAGTTTAATTTAGCTTCTACTATCTTTTCATTTTTTTCGGGGAAATTGTATAAACTTATTTCAATAATAGAATAACCTTTATGAAGTTTAAATGAAATAAAAGCCGATAAATTATAAACATCCAAACTTTTTATTGGAAAATTAAGTGAATAACTTCCATTCCCAAAATTAGTGAATCTTGTGTCTTTGTAAGGTGACTCTACAATTAAACTTTTGTTTGATCCTGTCCCCCAATGATAAAAGGTTACATTGTTTGAAAATTCCTTGTGACCACTGTATGATTTGGCTTCTAAGTAAACATATAATTTATATATTGAAGTGTCATCATAGGTCGGAATACCACCTTCCTTTTCAACATTATTTGGTAATTTTATTTTTACTTCGAAATCTTTTTTCATGTCTTTTAAAGTAAATGTTTCACTTTTTTTAATTGCTTTTGGGGCTATACCTTCTATTCCACCAATACTTACACCTTGTGCAATATTCTCTGGTTTTAAATTAGGAAAACTATTTTGTAATACTTTAGTATCAATAGGATTAACTTTTACATTATCATAATAACCTTTTCCCAGTTCTTGAGTATAAGTTTTAGGTTCTATTTCCTTACTTCCCATATTAGGCATAGTTCCTGTTTGTTCTATCCCTGTATCATTTGTAAAAGTCTTTCCGCTTAAAACTTCCGAAGCTTGTGCATTTCCTTGTCCCAATTTAATATCCTTTATACCTTCTACTAAATCAGAAAAATCTTTACTCCTAGGTGTTACTTTCTTGTCGGTAATGGCAGAGTAAAGTTTAGATTTTCCATCATCGACATTTGTAAAAAGCTCATTCATAGATTCTACTAAATTATCTTTATTAGTAGTTTTTAAATCTTTTATATCTCCTATTTGTTTCCCATAATCCTTAATTTGTTTATCTAAAGACTGAACATCTTTTTGTGTTGCAAGAATTACAGTAGGATCTACTTTAAGAGTTACACTAGATGTATTAGTTATTTCAAGTATCATCTTAATTTTTAAATCTTTAAGGCTTCCTTGAGATGTAATTGGTTTATAAGTTTCAGGATATTTACCTACAGCTATTAAATTTCCATCGCTATCTAATATGCCAGCTTCTCTTATCATAAATCCGCCAATATTTCCAGGTAATAGCGTTTCTATAACTATCCAATTATTATTATCTTTATCAATAGTTATAGAACCAATGTTTCCTTCCCATACTTTATTTTTAAGTTGTTCTTGATTTTCAGTTGGATTATAATACGAACCACCTCCATCCCCTACTTGTAATTTTGTTATATTTAATTTTGTTCCCATTGCACTTGCATTAGCTATCTTAGCTTTGCCTATTGCCGTTAATATAGTATAAAATTGTTCTTTCACACCTACTCCTCCTTCCTAGGATATATAGTTATATCTTCAAAGCCGGTATTATTTCCTATAGCCACAGTTACATTTGCTTTAGATACTATATTTTTAGGACTCCACGGATATACTGTTATCTCTTCCCCACATATTGTTGTACCTAAAACATAAACATTAGCTTCTATTTTATTAGTTAAAGTCGAATTTAAAATCATATTACATGGAATTATTGCCCTAAAATTATCTACTATTTCATTAAACATATTCCAATCAAAAGTATTTATATCAACTTTTAAAATATACTCATTATTAAATACATCTAATTTATAATTGTCTTTTCCAAATAAGGATTCAAGCTTATACTCTAAAAATTTATGAGTAAATGGAGCTTTGTCTATTTTTCTATTTTTAATTCTTAGCTTTCTAAACTCTAAAGTTTCATTTTCTAAATCAGCTCTAATTTTGAAAAGTGCTTCTTGATGTTTTATTCCCTTCTCTGTTGCTGTATCTATAAAATTTTCTTTTAAAAGTTGTTCTTGTTTCTTTTCAACTAAATCTAGCTCTATAGTTTCAGTAGACATTATTTGTTTAAAGTCTTCTATATCACCAATTTCAGATGGTAAAAACTCAATTAATTTCTTTTTCATTTAGTCCCACCTCTTTCAATACTGGAACTTCTTCTGGACCTAAAGATAAGTTTTCTTCTTTATCATTTATGGAAGTATTAAATACATCTGCTACTCCATCAATGTTTAATATTCTAGCTTCAATTTGACTTATTCTAACTATTAAATTATTTTCTTCATGCCATTCTTTTCTAAGCTTCATCAAATAATCTTTTATAGCTTTTTCTATATCTTGCTTTACTTGTCCTATAGTTGTACCTCTTTTTAAAATAAGCTTAGTTTTTATATTTATATCTAACTTATCAGCACTTTTAACAGTAACTATATGTCCTACTGGGGCAAGCCCCAATCCTTTTCCTTGATTTTGTACTGGATCTAAAACTGTTTGCACCTTATTAACCAATTCTGTAGTAGGTATATTATATTGACTATCTAAAAACACTATTTTAACAGTACCTCCACCATTCCATATAGGAAATACTTTAACTGTTCCAACACCTTCAATAGATTTAGTTTTAATCTTATAATCTGCTATATTGCCACCAAATGGCTTTTCATTTAAATGTTCAATGTATCTACTATATAAACTTTGATTATCTTCTGTTTCTTCTCCTGGTATTAATAATTCTCCTAAAGTAGCAATAGATAAACCTTCCATATATTCAATTGGTATTAAGTTACCTGTTATAGGGTTACTATTTACTCCAGTGGATTCGCATTGCATTTTATATATACCTATAGATATTTTTTCCATAGCCACAAAAGTAAAATCTTCTATAGAAAATCTAGCTCCTATAGGAACATCTATTGGCTTATTCTCTTCATTATAGAAGTAGCCCTTTTTAATAGAATGTGTTGCCTGTTCTCTTTTAAGCCCTTCTTCCGCAACTCTTAAATCTAAAAATTCTTCTGGCATATCGGGGCTTGCAAAAGTGCATTGTAGAAAATAATCCATATCTGAATACATTTTTGCAACTTCTTGTGCTGCGGGTACTAAAGCATTATAAATAATAGAACCTTCTCTTTTATCTAGATCATTAGGTACTCTATCCATCATTCTATTTAAAATTACTTCTTCCGTCTGTTCTTCAAACATTATCACACCTCCTTATCTATAGAAAATTCTCCATAAACAGAAAAGACCATGAACTTAATTAGAACACCGTCTCCATCATATTTAAATATAAAATTGTCTACATTATTAATCCTATCATCTTGAATTAAAGCTTCCTTAATTCTTCTTTTATATTCACTTTCAGATATATCTCTATCTTTGCCTATTAAAAATTTTAATTCACTTCCATAATCATCACTGTATATAATATGCTCATATCTTTCAGTGTTCAAAATTAAATATATAGCTTGTTTTAAAGCTTCAATGCCATCACAAAAACCAACTATTCTACTACTTTCAAAATCTATTTTATATGTTTTAGTTGGCTCTATATAGTTTTCTTCTATTTCTATACTTTCATTTAAAACTGCTCCTTGTGGCAATATACTAACTTGACTCATATTACACCACCTTGTCTAAAATAACATATTGTTGACCACCTTGAACTCTTAAAAGTAATACTTTATCACCTTGTTTTAGTCCTTCTCTAATTGTTATTCTATCTAATAATTTTTGCTGTGTTTCTTTAGTAATTGTTGAATTATAAGAAGTATCTTCATACTCATGCTTATGTTTTAATAAAATTTCATACCTAGTCAAGCTTTCCGGAATAATAAAAAAGTCTTTGTCTAAGATTAATTTCTGCTCTACTTTAATTTCAATTTTATCTATATGATTATTAAAATACTTAACTTCTCCTTTTGATGTTTCCAATGTTGTAGTACTAATATTTAATACTTCTCCAAATAAAATATTAACTGGATTACTAGCACCTACCGCTCCCATACTTGCTTTTTTTATTGTATCTATCATTCCCATATCTACACCACCTTTAAATCAAAATCCATAACCAGGTTTCCTTTTTCAAATTTATGTGTAGCTTCCTCTATAAGATAATATTGCTTAATTCTTTTTTCTTTTATATCAACAAATACTCCAGATCCTGCTCTAAGTTTTAAATCTTGTACTAAATCAGTACTTACAACATCTTTTAATTTTAGTGTTTTCTTTTCTCTGTTTTTAAGCTTTAAAGTAGAATTTACTATTTCTTGTATTTGAGCCTTGTTTAACTTTTCATCCACTTTCTTGTAATATTGAAGTCTTCCCCATTTAGCAATATTATTACTGTCTTGTGCTATATACACATCTCTACCCTTAGTTTCTTTGTTATCTCTAACTATTTTAACTCGATTATATGTTTCATCATCTATACTATTGCTCCAGCTATAATCACCTAAATTACTATCATCACTTATAACTGCAGCTTGTTTCATATTATTTATATTTCTTAAAGTTAAGTATCCAAAATCATCATATAAAGCATAGGTCTGTTTTGTACTCATAAGAGTTTTATCTAGAGAACTATAAATTATATCTAACAACTTTTTATCATCTTCTAAAATTTGTGGAATAATATAACCTGTATCTTCTATAGTACCCATTCTAATTCCAGTATCTTTAGCAATCTGAGTTATTATCTGACTTGCTTTCTTATTTTTAAATACATAGGTATCATTAAATAATAAATATCTTATTTGGTCATAAGCTGTTAATTTTATTTCTGGATCTTTACCACCACCATTGTCAAACACATATCCATAAAAAACTTTATTATTATCAGCTTTAAAGCTAATAACATCACCATTACATATACTTAATTTATTATCTTTTATTAAAGTAATATCCAAACTAGATGGCTTACCTTTTCTTTTAGTTTTCCATATTATTTCACTTACCAGTTCAGATATATCAAAGATATTTCCATTTTTATTATCTAATAATAATTGTATATTCATAGAATCACCTTAGCCTTAATTCTTGACCTGGATATATCATGTTAGGATTTTTAATTTTATCTTTATTTAGATTGTATATTTGTCGCCACTTAGATCCTTTACCTAAAAACCTTTTAGCAATATGAAAAAGAGTGTCTCCACTTACAACAACATATTTGTTAGGATCTCTTTTATTACTTGGTCTTGGTGGGCTCGAATTAACTTTCGCTATTTTTTTATTTGTATTATTCTTAGCATTATTATTACTAGTAGTATTTGTTTTGGTAACTATAGTAACTTTTTTAGCAGCAAATGATCTATATCTTTTTAAATCTATAGAATAATCTATATCTCCAACAGCACCGCCTTCTTCACTATATTTAAAATTTTCTATGGTGAATAAATCGTTAATTTCAAGTGGACCTCCTACAAATATAAATCTTATCTTTTGTCCTTTTTCTCTCCACTCTCTAATTTTAGAAATATAAAAGCTCGGTTCAAATAATTGTTCCGAGCTTACATAGGGACCTTTATGTTTTGGAAAATACGATTCAAAAGATATATCCATAAGTTTAGGTTTATTTATAGTATTTACTTCTCCAAGATTTATAATATTGAATATTTTATTATCTCCATCTTCATTACATTCTATCTTTTCAGGAAGTACTGGGAGCATAAAACCTTCTTCTCCATCATTTATACCTAAGTACATTTTATAAGCCATTAGCTATATACCCCCTCTGCACTATTAACTAATTCATTTTCCATATAGGATTCTATTTTAGATATTATCTTATTTATATCTGCTTCTTCTTTAATATCTCCTGTGGTTATTTGTACAGTTGGAGACAATGTAGTAAAGTTTTGTATACTCTCCTGCTGTGCTAAATCTCTAAGCATTTCTAAATGTTCGTTTGAAATATCTATTTTATCATCTATATTTTTAAGATGATCTTTAGCACCCTTTGCATGTTTGCCAAGGCCTTTTAACCCTTTCCCTTTACCACTTCCCTTATCCTTTGGTACGGCCATAGATAATGTTCCTGGTCCTTGTGCTTTATTCCATGCATTTAAATCTGGTATTTTAGGTTGGGACACTTTATCTTTATTATTAAGCATACTTCCTAAGTCAAACTTTCCACTAAGATTTTTGCCCCAATTATAACCTGTATTAAATGCACCACCAATAGATTTCATTTGCATTTTTGGAGCAGTCCAATAGCCAGAAGGTGCATCACCTAACCAATTATTTAAATTTCTTTTAACACCTTTTAGGCTACTTGTAATTGAACCTACTTGTGCAAATTCACTAGCTTTACCTATGTTAACTCCAGGGATTTTATTTAATGCTTCAACAATCCAATTGACAGCCTTTATTGCTAAATTTGCACCCTTTATAAAAGCATTAGCAAGATTGGTTGCTACACCATCAAATCCTCCTGTCATTGAAATACACATATCTAAAACATTATTAGATAAGTTGACAAATAGTTTTTTTACGGAGTATACAGGATGAGTAAATACATTTGCAAAGAACTCAACAAATGAAGCAACAACATTCCACATATATGCTATTACATTATAAACATGAGCTGCAAGTGCCGTAAAAACTCCTGCAACAATTCCTGTCGCCGAAATACTAGTACCTGCAAAGTGATTTACTGCTGCTACTGCTGCATAAAATACAGCTATTAATATAATTATGCCTATAATAATCCAAGTTAAAGGGCACATTGCCAATGCTGCATTTAGTCCTTCTTGAGCTATTGTCAAAGCTATTATAGCAGCAGTTTCTGCCCATGATGCAATAGTATGAGCAATCTTACTCCCAACATCCATTAAGGTTGTTAACCATGCTATTCCCATTGTCGCATTATAAACTATTAAAGCAGCTACAATTCCCCAGATAATAGGCTCAATCATTCCCCAATTATTGCTGACTACATCTCCAATCCACCGGAATCCATCTATAACCTTCATTGTTAAATCTACAATTAAGGTTAACCCTACTCCTACACCATTAAAAAAACTATTAAAACTACCACTTTTAAAACCTTCGTTTATTCTACTAAGTAATGGTTTTAATATTTCAAGTCCTTTTTGTCCAGCTTGTGCAAAAGCAGTTTCTACATTAGATTTTAAGTTATTCATTTGAGCAACTGCTGATTGATTAAATTCCTGTAATGCTTTATCCGTTGCACCCTTTTGTGCTAATAATTTGTTAAATTTATTTATGAAATCATCCATATCTTTAGATGCTTTTAATATTTCTGCATCAGCTTTGCCAAAACCAAATCTTTGCTTAAGAGACATAAAATCTCCACCTAAGGCTTCTTTAAGTGCAAACCCTGCACCCTCTAACCCTTGCGTTGGATCTAGAAAAGCTAATTTTTCAGCAGTTTTATCTAAACTCATAAGCTTATCTGTATTTTTAGTGAATTGAATAAAGCTCCTTGTTATAGCATTAAACTCTTTTAATCCATATACACTCTCATTAGCGTATTTATTTAATTGACCAAAGAAAGCCTTTCCAACATCTTTATTGCCTAGCATACCACTTATTACAATAAGTTGTTGTTCTAGTTTAGCTGCACCATTTATAGTTAAATCTATACCCTTTTTAACTGCTTGAAACCCTAAGTAAGCACCAACCAATCCTTTAATCTTACTTCCTAGTCCATCTGATGCTCTAGCTCCACGATTAAATGAGTTATTTAATCGCTCTTGGCTATTTGTTGTTCTATTTTGTGTATTTGCTAACTGTTCCAACTGAAAGTTAGTTCTTTGAATACCTTGATTAATATCAACTAAAGTATTTGTTATTCCCATATTTTGATTAGATGCATTTGCCATTTGATCCATAGCTGAAACAGTTAAATTTAATGCATTTGTCACTTGTTGAAGAGGTCTCGTCATTTGGTCAAACATTCTTAAACTTGCTGATATTGTGGCCACGTCTTTCCTCCTTTCTTGCATAATAAAAACACTTACTATTTTTTAGTAAGTGTTTTTATTATATTTATAATTTATCGTTTAATATTAATTAGTTAACTATTTAATGTATCATTTGCATTTATTATACCTTTTAGCTTAGAATATCCAACAAAGCTTAAAACTATTGATGGAATAACAAATACAATATACATAATAAATATAACTCCTCCTACAGAATACAAAATACCTCCTGTAAGCGCAAAACCCCTCTTATTTGAAAAATATCCTACCCAATTAAATATTGTTGCTAATACAACTAAAATCATATGTGGTGTAACCAATGCAGTAGCTATACTAGCTCCTAAGAGTTCTGTACCGCTCTTGCTCACTAATCCACCAGCAAAATATGTTATAAGATATAATGAGTATAAAGAACCTAATATTGCTGCAATTAATAGACATTTAGAATGTTTTGTTTTCATAATATCCCTCCATAAATGTAAATTATTTCATCAATATTATATACTAATTTGTATGTTTTTTCAATAATTAGTATATTTATGAATGAATTTGTACATATATTGATTTTGCTATTTTGTCAAAACAAACTTTAACTTATCTAAAGTTGTATCTTAATTCTTCATTATTAGTACTTATAACAATAACGACTGATTTTGTGTTGGTTGAAACTTCCTCAGGAACTTCTGCTATAAAATGAACATTTCCACTTTTTAGTGGTTCTAGTGATTTTATATTAGTATAGGTAAAGTTATCACCCCCATTTTCTTCTATAGTAGAAAACGTACTATATGTGTATTTATTATCATAGATCACCTCTACTTTTAAAAACCTATCTGCTAATTCTCCTTCTTTTAAAAGACTTTTTATATTTACGACAGTATCTAAATATGTTGTTCCTGGTTCTTTAGCTTCATAATAAGTATATACTCCAGATGGTTTTGGCGGAATGATTTTTTTACCAAATTTTACGTCGTTAATTGTAAACTGGCAATAGTTTTCTATTTTATTAACCGTTCCTTTAACAATAGTTTTAAATTTAGGTTCTTCTTGCTGAACTTCGTTCTTATCCTCTGTTTTAATTTCTTGAACCTTTTTTTCTGAATTATTAGATGTTTGTGCATCTGTTTTCCCGTTACAACCACTTAATGTAATTATAAATATTGTACTTAATATAATGCATATTAACTTTTTCAATATATTCATCTCCCTTGTTAAACTTAGTTTAATTCTAACAATTTAAGAATATATTTTCAATATTAGTTTCTTTTACCTTTTACCTTTTTCATGTTCTTTTTCTCTTCTTCTACATATAAATCAATTGATGCATATATGAAGGCTTTTTCTTTTCTACACATTTTAACTAATGTACTTGGAAGTATCTTAAGTTTATGGAGGGCATAGTAAGCATAATTCGCTTCACCATCCCCTCCCTTTATTAGTTTTTTGCTTCTTCAATTAACTCTTGTAATTCTTTATCATATCCATTTATTTCTGAAACTACATTTGACCACGAACTATATTCACCGTCTGTCATTTTTGCTTTCATAGCTTGTAGTAATTCTATATCACCCATTACACCCCAATTGGATTGAAGTTCAGCATTTTTTAAATCTGGGTACACTGTAGTTTCTACTATTACTTTTTCTAGATATTTATCCTGGTTTGTTTCTACTATCTTTTGACCTTTTATAAATTTAACATTTCTACAATCCTTTCTAATTTCATCTGCTCTATTAGCACCAATTGCTTTAAACTTCATCTTTCTTTTTCTTCCACCTATCTCTAATTCCTTCTCAACCTCTTCTACCTCATCAAAACTATCTATTAAAAAATCTTCAAATTGACTCATTATAATATCCTCCTATTATCCTAATTGTGGTTTTTTAAATTTATTTAATAAATCTGCATCATCAAATGTAAATGCCATATCTTCTTCAAGTGCATCTGAATCAACATCAAAAGATGCTAAATTTACTTCATCAAAGTTACAATTTTTAAGTACTACTGTCTGTTTTCCAATACTGCTTGTAGGGTCCTCATTCATAACTGTTAAATCAAAATAAGTATCTATACCCTCTTTCATATATTTAAGCATAAGCTCTATAAATAAAGATGTAACTTTATATATAGTTAAGGTACCAGTTCCTTTATAACCTTTAGCTTTACTTTGAGTACCTCTTTTTCCTAATGTCTTTCCTTCTGACTTTTCCTTTTCTATTTTAGATTCAAGCTTTTTAGCATAAAACAGTTCTTCATTTCTACCATTTATAGTTAAAAATCCTTTTGCTTCTTGTCCACTTATCGTATCTCCATATTTTAAGTAGCTCATGTACTTTCACCTCCTAGCCTACTTCTATAGTCATATAAAGTTTTTCCATTGCATCTACGGGTTGCACTCCTACTATTGATATTACAGAATCTTTATCATTGCCACCTTGAATCTTTATGTCTTCTGGAGTAACATTTTTAAGAGCACTTATGCCTTGTAATTTTTCTAAGAATTTAATTATATCTTTCTTAAACAAATCTCTTCCATCAGGATCATTATTGCCTTTGCCAATATAATTAGTTTCCCATAGCAATCTAATGCCATTGTTTACTTCAAATAAGGTTCGTATTACTCTATTCTTCCTATAGTCTTTTCCTTTATCGGCTATAAAAGACTTAAACGTATTAATATCCTGTTCTATTACTATTCTTCTATTACTAATAGTAAATATCACTTCTCCATTTAAAAGAGCTTCTTCAATTTCTCTATTCGTATATTTTTTATCTACATCAATTGCCCCAGGATATTCTAAATAGGTGTTAGATTGATTTACATTTGCTCCTGCTGTCGCTCCAGTTATAAATGCAACTGCTTTGTCAGATGTTATTACTGTCCCATCAGATAAAACAACACCGTTTTTAACACTAATGACATTCTCACTATCAGCTTCTGAGTAATTTTCTAATACTAACTGAACTTGTCTACCATCTTCCTTTAGTCTTTTAATAAATGTTGTTGCAACTGCCTTTATACTAGAATCTTTTATTGGTATTCCTATAGTATGAAATTCATATGGTTCTATAGCAGCTAAATAATCAGTATAATTTTGATTAGTAACATTTCCATCTTCACCACCTTTAAGTGGTACTCCAGCACTAGCTTTTAATTCTCCAGTCCCTTTAAAATCAACATAAACATTAGACTTAAGTTCATCTATATTTTTTACTAATTGTTTATCTACTTTATTTCCCTCAAACATAGTTATAATTTCAAAGTTTCCTGGAACATCTATGCTATTTTGAATTATTATAGTGATATTATTTCCCTTGGTTCCAGTATATTTAGCACTAACTGTTAAAGTATCTAATGTAGCGGTAGCTTTAGCTCCCTCATTAAGCCTATATAGGAGCAATGTCTTAGCTTTCTTAAATACTTCTCTAATAAGCAATGCACTTTCATCCGCTATATTAATACCTAATACTTTAGATAAATCATCATCTGCATTAATACTTATAATTTCTTTTTCAGGACCCCAAGGTAATACCAATGGCATTGTAGCAATACCTCTTTCACCTATTGGCGTTTGTGCCTGTTTTTTAGACTTAAAATTTATATAAGCTCCTGGTCTAATTTTATTCTGCTTTTCCCATGTTCCTCCTGCCATACTAATTCACCTCTTTCCCATTAAACTCTTCTAATACTTCCTTAACTTCATCTAAACTATACGCTCTATCTTCTAAGATAGCTTTCAATATGTCTTTTTCTATAACTGTAAACTGTTTTGAAAATACTATTTGTTCTTTGCTAAATTTAACTTCTTCATCTTCCATTTAACTTCACCTCAGTCTTTAATTTATTCATTTTAGGGGCTTTTTCAATTTCTTTAAGCACATGATAATTAAACTGCAACATGAAATGCAAAACGCCATCTATAACCTCATGTGTCATATCAGTACTTCTATATAAGCTACTACCTACTTGTACATATTCAAGCACCTCATATAGCTTATCAGCCATATTATTGCAATCTAAATTAATATCCTGTTTATCACTAAAGTAGTGAATATCAAAAGATGTATTTTTCTTGTATCTAATGTTAAGTTCCTTGTCTTGAGCTGAACTCAAAATCTTAATAAAAAAGCAAGGCTCCTCAAAACCCTGCTTTATTTCTTCTCCATATATAGTTATGTTGGGTAACTCTTTATCTAATGCCTGGTTAATTCCTATTCTTAAATCATTTATATTAGCTATAATATCACCTACCATTAAGTATCTGATTTAATAATTCTAACTGTTTTCTTTCTAAAAACTTTGGTAATTTCCTTTCAATTTCTTGCATAGATATTGTGGCCATAAATCTGCCTTCAACCCATCCGTTGTGATTTCTAGTTCTATGACCATACTCTACAAATGAAGCATATTCAGTATTATTAAATATTTCTACTAAATAAGCATTACCTCTTTTTTCTACATTGCCTACTTGCCAATTACGTCTTAAGTGTCCGCTGTCTACTGGAGTTCTTTTTTTAATCTTTCTTTCAGCTCTAAAAGCCATTTCTAAGAGAAACTCTCTTATCCACCTTTCAATTACTCTTTGATCAAGTGCCTTGTTAAACCTTTTAGCCATGTCCTTAAATCCAGAATAATCAAAACTTCCTAGTCTACTCATTAAGCTTTACCTTCTCTGATTAAAATAACTTCTTGATGTGTATTGTATTTAAATCCTTCTCCAGCTTTATATGTTTCTTTTTCTCTAAACTTATTAGTGACTTCTACAACATCACCTTGCTTAATATCTAATTCCGGACATATAAAAAGCTTAAGTTCATATACTATCTGATTTACTGTATCAGTTTGAGTATTTTTACTTAAGCTTTGTTTTGATATTTTACATTTAATATCTTTATATTTTATTTTTGTCACTAATTTAGTTTCTTTAGTTATAGGATCTTTAACTTTTTCTTTACCACCAGTTATATTACATTTACAATCATAAAGTTTTTCTATGGCTTTCCTCGCTTGTTTAAATGCCTTACTTAACATTACCACACCAGCCTTCTATATCTGTTGAGTTGTGCTTTATAATCATTAAGTAAACAGTCCTTAAATTCATTGGCTGAGCTCCTATAAATTATTGATGTATCCCCTTCTGTTATAGATGAAATAGAACCTAAGGAACTTTCTTCTTTCCCTAGGTTCTGTGCTCTATATGCTTGTATAGCCATTCTTAAAACAGTATTATTTAATTCTTCTGGAACCTCTTTAATGTGGCAATAGTCTTTTATTATTTGTTCTGTATCTTCTAGTATAAATTCTAATAAAAAATCCTTAGAATTATCTTCTAAGGGTATACCTAAAAGCTTCTTTAATTTTTCCATTTGAGTCATAGTTACCACCTACTTTGTAAGCGCTTGAATTAATTCAGCCTTCTTCATATCTTCAAAGCCTTCAATTCCTTTTTCCTTTGCCAATTTCTTTAATTCTGTAGCCTTTAATGCTTCATAATTTACTTCTAAATCTTTATTTATATTTTCTTTATCTTCTTCTATTTCTTCATTTTCTCCTAAGGAATTACACTCATCTAATTCATTTTCAACCTCTAGTTTTATATTCTCTTCTAGTTCTCTTCTCCTTCTTTGAAAACTTGTTAAACTCATTATACCACCTCTTAAATTAAGATATTTTAAATTTAAATTTAACTACTCTAACTGCCTTTGGATCATAAACTCTTTCCCAGTTAGTTCCTGTTTTAATTTCTGCATTTGTTGGAAATACATCTGCTTTGCTATTATCAGTCCATTTAACTCCTCTTGGATGCATTATGAAAATCCTTCTATTAATTAAGAAATCTTCACCAGAACTTGCTAAGCTATCTCTATCTACTTCTGTTTCAATTATGTTAGGATGTTTTCCATTTCCTAATGCTATAGCACCATTTCCAAACAAATACATAGTTCCTGTCTTAGATGAAGTATCATAAGGCATACCATCATCAACTATTACTCTTCTGTTCATGAAATAAGGTATTCTAAGGCTCTTGTCTTTTGTTTCTTCATATTGAATCAATTGTTTTTTTACTAAATATGCTTCAACTGCACTATGCATCATAACACCTGTAAGTAAATCTTTCGCATCTCCCATAAGTTGATTTGCATCTACAAATGTTTCTCCTGTAAGTAAAGATGCTTCGCCTTCATTTGTAGAAATATCTAATACCTTATTTTTCATTGATGTAGATGAAAATACTCCATCTAATGTAGCTAATAATACTTTCTGCATTTCTCTAGACCAATAAGAAGCTATTAAATCACCAATTGCACCCATAGGATCATCACCACTAAGTAAGGCTGAAAGACCATTTGCTCCCCATGCTCTACCTCTACCATGCTTTACTGCAACGTCTTTATTTGAACCTATCTTTCCTGGTGTTAAAGCTCCGCTATCTGTCATTACTTCTGAATCACCTGTAAGGTCATTCCAAAATGGCATATTTACAAGGGTATTAGGTCCACTTGCTAACTTATCAAACTCTGGCATGTGTTGCACTATTCCTGAATTAATTAAAGCTGAAAGCTCCATGCTCCTTTGAATTACATATGGATTAAATACTTCTGGTTGAATAACATCTGATATTCTAGTTGTCATTATTTAACACTCTCCTTTTTAAAATTAAATATATGGTTTTATTCCAGCGGCTTGCATTAATTGTCTTGCTAGCTCTGGATTTTCTTTAAATATTTTACCTTGGTCTGTTAAGTTAAAAGAATCTTTCTCCCATGGATTATAACTCTGTGGTGTTTTAGCTCCATCTTTAGGTTCTATGCCTGAAAATTGTGGTTGTTTTTGTTCATCTGCAAATAAATAGCTATCACTCTTTTTAAGTGCTTCTATTTGTTCATTAAGTCCTAGAAGATTTTCACCATCTAACTTAACATTTTCTAAATTTAAAAGAGCTTTAACAGCCTTTGCATTTCTTACATTGGCACCTTTTAAAGCTCCTTCTAATGCATAATTAAACTGCATATCCTGTATTTTCTTTTCATATTCCTTAACTTTGGTTTCATAATCTGTAACCTTAGTTTGTAATTCTTCATTATCCTTGTTATTTTTCTTTAAATCTGTAATAGTTGTATTTGCAGTTTTAAGTTGCTCACTTAATGTATTAAATTTATCTTTAGGTATCCAATTACCATTTGATACTATATCAATCTTATTATCACCTACCTTTGCTATAACTTTGTTATAAAGTTCTTCTCCTAAAAGTTCTTTTAAATCCATTTATATCATTCCTTTCTTAATTATTTTGATGCCAACATAGTTTCTATAGCTTCAACTGGTGTATCTCCTTCCTCAAGAGAATATATTTTAGTTTCAACTATGTACAAAGTAACTTCATTATCATTTTCTAACTTGTAAGGGCATAGAAAAGCAAATCTTTCACTCTTCTCATAACAAATTAATTTCTTACCATTTTCTGTAGTAAATGTATTATTAATCCCTAACTTAATATCTATTATCCTCACCTCATTTCTATATAAAAACATTTGGTACAACCCTTTTAAATATGGTAAAATTTTGTTGAAAGGAGGTGTTCATCATGGATCATTATTACTTTAATAAAAATACAGATGATAAAGGAAGACATGAGGTGCACAAGGAAAGCTGTTCATATCTTCCATCTTTGTTGAATAGAGAATATATAGGTTATGAAAATTCTTGTCACGACGCTATTAACACAGCTCAATCTAAATATCCCGATAAAACTTTTGATGGTTGTTTCTGGTGTTGTCGTGAATGTAACAAAGGTTAAATAGTCCAAAATAGGTTGAATATTATTTCAACCTATTTTGAATTTATTAAGCCATCTGAAAATATACATTTTTCACGATATCAATACACCCCATTAACTCTTTAAATGACATTTGATTTTTTATGACATATTCTAGTATAATATTAACCAATTTTTGTTCCTTTAAAGCATATTCCTTTCTATCTTCCGCTTATCTCACCTCGCTTTAAGCAACATGTTCACTGTACCAATCTTTATAGCTCATATCCCCATCCACATAATAAACTTCGCCATCACTATCTCTAGCAATTCTTTCTTCATCTACTTCATCAGGGAAATATGCTACTGTAGTGGTTCTACAATTCGGATGAAATGGTGGAGCATTAACTCCTATTTCTTTTTCACTTACCTTAAATACTTTTCCATCCATATATCTACATATTTTAGATGTTCTTAAATCTAATGTTGCAAGTATTTCATATTGTTTTACCACTCCGCTTTTATTATAGCTATCAAGTGTTGCTTTAGATGTTATATATGAACTTTCAGTATTAACTAATGTTCTGGCTCTACTTCTAGCTACATTCATTCTTTCAGACATTATTTTTGATGTTTTATCAATAGTATTACCTCGAATAAAGCTTTGAGTTAAATTAGCTCTTAATTCCCTAATAAGCTTTTCTTTATCATTCCATATCCTGCTGCTATAATTATTTCCTTGCCATTGTTCTGACATAACTTTTTCTACTGTTCTAGTATCTAATTTAGCAAAGTTAACTCCAATACCTAAACTTTTATGAACTTCATATATATTTCTATAATAAGTATCTTCATATATATCATTTAAAAGACCTGTAACATCAATTTGCTGCTTAGAATACAATAGCCTTATTTCATTATTAATTTGTGTTTGTAAAGCCTGTAATCTGCTTATTCTAACTTTATAAGATACATTGTTAAGTTCCTGTTCCCATATATCATCTATATTGTTTTTAGCCTTATTCCTAAATTCTTTTAAGTCCATTTTAAACTCACTTAATTCATTTGAATTTAATAACCTTCTAGCTTCATCTAAAGTAACTTGATTATTAGATGCAAACCTTTGATAAAATGTTTCTATGTCCTTCTTTATGCTATACAATGCTTCTTGATATTCTAAACAAAGTTTTGATATATAAGCATCTGTTTTGCTAAATTGTTTATTTGCTATTTGCTCTGAACGTTTCTTCCAATAGTCTTTACTCTTCATCTGTATCACCATTAGAATCATCATCTAAAGGAAATTTAGGATAAACATCTTCTTGCTGCTCTTTCTGTTTCTTTATTTTCTCCAATTCATCTTTAGTGGCCCACGGGTGATTAGCAACTATTGTTTCATCAGATATAATTCCAACACTGTTTTGGCAATTACTAATACTATCTGATTCATTTATAAGAGTATCTCTGTTAAATATAAAATCTACATTTTCATTTGTATAATCTCCTTGTCCTGTATTAATTAGATGTTGATTTATAAACCATATTAGATATTCTAGACTTGCCTGGAATTCTGTTTCTATAATGTTACAATCCATATCTAAATCATTGTATAAGAATTTCAATGCAATACCGCTTGGACTATTCCCAAACTTATCTGATTGAGTATCAACACCTCGTCCAAACTCATATATATCCTTTCTGGTTTGTTCTATATGAGTTTTATAAGCTTCAACATTAATCTCTAAGTTTCTAGTTTCAACTCCACCATCACCAGTAACCTTAACAGCTCGGTATAATGACATATTTCTTCTAAACTCACCTAAATTAGTCCCATCATAATCCTTAAGTACATAAATGCTATTAGGTAGGTCCTCTAAGTTATTACTATTATCACTTTTATTTCTGTCATAATCATCAACAAGGCTTTTAACAAATTTAATAAGCGGCTGCTCTTCATCATTGTATTTGAAATATACAAAAGGCACTTTAGACCAGGTAAATGATTTTGTATTTCCTTTATCATCTACTATACTAAAATGCCCTGTATCTTCTGGAGCTTCAACATCAGGTATTAAGTTACCCTCATATTCTACATATCTTAACACCTTTTCTGTGTCCCAATATTCTACTTTAGTTATTGTTTTCTTTGTATGTCCTTCATATACTTCAACCTCATATACTCTTATAACTGCACTTAGTTTAGTATGTTCTGAATCCTTCCATAGAGGAATTATTTCTTCTGATGGAAGTCTTTTAAATCTAAGCTCACCATCTTCGTTATAATAAATTTGTGCCCATGCAATACCTTTATTAATACAATCCTTACCTAAGTTTTTAAGCAACTTCATAAAAGACTTATTGAAAATATCATCTAGCAGTTCTTTATATTGAATATTGTTAGTTTGAATTGCTAGAGGTTTTGATAATAAATATCCTACCTTTTGGTCCACTAACTTTCTTACAAAGTTATGTACTAATTTATTATTAGCTAGATTCTTAATCTCTTGAAGTTCTCCACCTTCGCCTATAGCCATTCTTTTACGATTAAGAATATCTGTATCACCTTTATAATACTTTTGTCCTTCTTGCATTAATCTTCTTGCTTGTGAGCTTTTCCAATCTTTAATATCCTCTTGAATTATCTCTTCTAAAGTCATAGTATTATTAGCTCCAGTAGTTAATATTGATTTTATCTTATCCATCATGGACATACTTGCCACCTCCTTAATCAAATGATATTGAATTGCCTTTCATATCATCTTCTAAACTATATCTTAATGCATCTATTAAATGGTTATCCTTATCTACTGGTATAGGAAGGATATTGCCATTCTTATCTTCTTTATATTTATACTTGCTTATTTCATTTTTGAAGTTTTGACATCTCAGATGTATTATAATTTCTAACCCTTGTAAAAACTTAATTCCATATTCAATACTTCCTGGTCCCTTCTTTGCTGATTTAGCATTTACCCTTAGTTTTTTAAATTCAGCTACTGATTTAGGTTCAGCACTATCACATATTACTCTACTAGAACCAGCCTTTTCTTTTACTAATGGTGCTGATTCTTCATTTAACATTCCAACTACTTCTATTTCATCACATATATAAAGCCTTTTTCTTGTCTTATCTAAATGTGATTTTATATAAGCAAAAGGATCATCAGCAAATCCCCAGTCAACTCCATGCCTATAATTATCAAATGTCTTTTCAATATCACTAAAGTCTTGCACTTTCCAATTTTTAAATATAACAGCTCCAAGAACTCCCCAATTGCCTAATGTATAAACTTCATAATAATATGGATCTGTTTCATTTTCTAATGCTACTATATCATCATCAGTTAAAAACTTATTATCTTTATATGTGGTTTTAAGAATAGATACATTATTTTTTTCTACATACTGCTTATTATCTTCCCAAATATTAAAATATTCATTGTATAACCAATGGTCCTTAAGTATTGGATTAAAACTTAAAGTTAATCTTTTGGTTACATCTGACCTTCCTCTAAGTCTCTTGTCTAATTGCTTTACTGCTTTATATTCTGTTTCGGTTGCTTCCTCTACCCATATATCAGTTATTACCCCATCTACTGGAGTAATTGATTTAATCTTTTCAACATCATCTAAACCACAAAATAATATTTGTTTTTTATTTATTTTACAAGTAATTATCATATCTGTTTTATTTACTTCAAAGTAATCAGCAACCTTAAAGTTACTTATTGCTTTTGTTATTTCATTTAAGCAACTTCTTTTAATTGTGTTTTGAACATTTCTAACTATTAAGTAATTTCTATGACCATTAAGCACATCTAAAACAGTTCTTTGAGCTAAAGAAAAAGATTTACCTGAAGATGAACCTCCAAAGTAAATCTGATAACGGTTATTATTATTTAGTTGATGTTCTAAATATATTTCATTAAATACATTTGAATTAATATTGAGTTTAAGTGCCATATTCTTCACCGTCAATTGTTATATTGACTTCGTTAGATACATTTCCACTATGCTCTACTTTATCTAAAAAAGCACCACTAGTTTTTGCTATATATTCAGATGCTTTTAATCTATCCTTAGTTTCAACTTCTTCATCTCTTAATACATTAGTCCAGAACTCTTTAACTTCTTTCATATCAGCTATTCTTTTGCTTTCAATAGTTTTATTTCTTTCCTCTATATAATCTTTTATGTAGGGTTTTGTTAGGTTTTCATTTCCTATAAATCTCGCTGTCCTTTTACTATATCCAGCTTTTATTGCTGCTTCTGTGGCATTGCCTAACTGTACATAATAGTCAGCAAATGCCTTCTGTTTTGGTGTTAGCTTCACAATGCCACCTTCCTTTACTCATATTTTTATAAAACTCAAATCAATCCAGATATGTTCTTAAGCTTAATATAAAAAGTTTGTTATACAGTTTACATTAGAATTAAATTTACATAATATTATGTAAATATAGATTCTATTTTCTTTATTTTATCACTCCATCAATAACTATTGTGAAACAAGTCTCTACACCACAATAAAAACCTTCAATGATTTAATATTTGGTTAGTATTTTCATTTAAATAATTTCCATAAAATGTTATAATGAAATTGCGTTGGAATTCTCTTTGAAAGGAGGTCTTAACGTGTTAGTTTCTTTTATTTTTCATAAATATGCTAATATGTTTAAAAAGGCTAGTTCTATGAAAAAAAATACCAAAAGAAGCTACCGTAAAAGTAATCGTAAAGGCAAAATAATAAGTAAAAAAATTAGGACTAATATAAAAGGGTATATTAATCCTATAATAACTAGCCTGATAAGTACTTTTATAACTAAGTTAGTATTTTCAACGGATAGAATTATTAAATCTACCGACGTATATTTTTTAATCTTATCAGCAATGATATTGTTCACTTATTATTATTTGCATAAACACTAGATTAAACTAGGAACTTTTATTCCAACGTAAAGATCCTATATCTCAATATAAAAGCTTGATGTTTTTCATCAAGCTTTTATTTTTAATATTCTCTATATTATTATATTAAATTCACACAAAAAAGACACCCGTTTGGGTGTCTTGAACTAAGATTTACAGTGTCCCTGCTGTGTTATCTTTTTCTATGATACTATATTAGCACATATATCCAGTAAATGTTCCGTCTGTTTTACGTACTTTTTACGTGTTTTTTACGTATTTTTTACTGAAACTTTTCTTTAATCCATATCTGTGAAGTTATCTTGCTAAGTGCCTTTCGCATTATCTTGCCACAGTAATCTCCGTCTATGTTAAGTAATACTCCTACCTTTGCCCAACTATAACCTCTAATACATCTGTATTCTATTATTTTCTTTTCAGTTTCATCTAGTGGATCTAATGCATTATCTATCTTATCTATTAACCTTTGTTTACTATTTTTTTCTCTAGTGAGTTTTTTAATTAATTGTTCTTTTATTAATAATTCATTCTCTACACTAGAATTAAATTTATTGGTAGGAGCTGACCTTTCCTCATAGGAAACTCCAGAAACTCCTTCATATTCTGATTTTAGTTCTTGTATATCTATTTCAGTGTTTTTAATCTCTGTTTTTATATCTGTATAATTGTATAAAACTCCTTCTGTCTTTCTGTAATTATTATCTTTCATTTATATCACCTCTTAATTTTGGATAAAAAAATACCGCATATTCTTTTGAATAATACGGTATTCTTACAAGTTATTTATTTTATTAATTTTAATTTTAAAGGTACTACGTTTAATGAATTCTTTAATAAATCTTCAGGTAAATAACATAAACTATCTATTTCCTCTTTATATAATCCTATTTCATCAACTATTTCTTCAGGTCTTAATATATCATTTTCTATAAGCAATTGAAAAATTTGTTTAAATAGATATGGTTGTTCAATTTTTATTTCATCATCCAACGGTTCCCTTCTCCAATACCTTTTTTTAGTCATTTGTGATTTAATATATCTTAATTGATTATCACTTAAAATATCTAACTGTTCGCATCTTTTAATCATACATTGAATAGATACTTTCCACTTGTTTTTTAACATAATAAACTGTTCTATAGATGTTGATATAATATCATTGTCGAATTCATCATATGGTAATAAGAACTCACCAGCAAATAAATCAGCTTGTTTTTCCATTTTACTATAAAACTCCTTATTCTTTACATCTTCTTCTGATACATTTCTATGAAGAATCAAATGTCCTAGCTCGTGGGCTAAATCAAATCTAGATCTTACAGAGCATTCTTTATCAGATCCCAAAAATATATACGGAATTAACTGAAATATTTGAGAAAAAGCATCAATCTTTTTATTTTCAAATTCCATTCTACTTATAATTATACCTTTATCTTGAAATAAAGTAATCATATTATTTATTGGGCCTTTTTTTACACCCCATTTTATTCTTAAATCAATTGCTATATCCTGAATTATATGCTCATCTAGCTCTTTATCCCCTATAAATTCTGAATAATCAGGTATATCTGGTTTAGGTATATCTACATATTGTGTTAAAAACCCTAATATTTCATGTAGTATTTCTATTTTCTTAGAAAGTGCTCTTTTTATTTTTTTTGATGAATTTTTGTTACTTCTAAAATACGTTATAGTATTTGAATAATCTTCACTTTTATAGATATAAGGTTTTTCGTAAAACCTTATAGGAAATCCCAATTCTCTTACAATAGCATTAATCACTAAAGGTGTGGGCTTTATTACCCCCAATTCATATTGAGATATTGCTTGACTAGTTACTCCAACCCTATCAGCTAATTCAGCTAATGATAATCCTCTAACTATTCGCGCCTCTCTTATTCTAGAAGGTATTATTTTTTGCTTATTTTTTATAAGAGACTTCATAAAAATCACTCATTTCTATTTACTTTTCCTCTTTTCTAACCATTCTGTTTTTATTGTAGCCACTGTGCTTTCAACATATTCTACATCTTTACGATTTATATTGTTACAGTAAAGATTATATTCATGTTGTATATCTAAATCATATATACATTCATTCATATCTTTATCTGGAACCATTAAATGTAGAAATTCCAAATCACCATCTTTCATACCATATGTCAAAAATGCCAAATATTTTTCATCTGGTGCTATTTCAGGTAATTTATCTAAATTAAATCTAAGTTGTTTACGTTCAAAATTATTATTTTCTGAATACTTAAGTTTATACTTAGATTTTGATGGTAAGCTTCCCTCTATACTTTGTCTAGAGATTAAAATTATTCCCTTATCTTTTTCTAATTTAGGTACAGTATAACCAAAATTATTCACTTCAAGTGCTTCGCATTTAAAGGGAAAGCTTTTACTTAACATATCTTCATCAAATTGCCTATATATAACAAAATTTTTTAAATGTCCTCTAATATCCTTGCTATATTTAGAATCGAAAAGCTTTCTATCTGAAGATATTATGTCTTTATATGCTTCTATCCCAGCCTTTATTATGGGAAATAATTTTATTCTGCTTTTTACATCTATATTATTTTCAATAAATTGTTTACCTGTTTTATACACTAAATCATCTCCTTGATAAGTATATTTTATATCACATTAAATATATTTATCAAGTGTTTTTGTGTTTTTATATAAATTCATCAAGTAAATTTATAAATACCGCATTATTTAATTTTCAAAGAACAACCAACATTTATTACAATTTTCTTCCTAGACTTCTTAACTTCATATATAACTTATGCCTATTCTCAACTCTCCTTTGGTATTTGGATATAACCTTACTTTGATTTTTTAATCTTGCTTGTACATTTTTAAAAGCTCTTTCTATTATTGAATTAACATCAATCATGATTTCACCTCTCAATTACCTGGGCATCATGTTTGCTTACTTCACCAGCTTTAGTAGTATAACTAAATTTATTTATCTTCTTAACCTCATAAACCTTACCTAATTTAGTTGAATACCAATCACTTTTATTAGCATTCATGATTATAATTTTCATAAGCTCTACCTCTTCTCAATTCTTAATATAGTTACAGCAGCAGCAACAATAAGTATTGCTGCCACTACAATTACTGAATCCTTCACTTTAAGCCCCCACTTCTAGTATTTTAATAACTTGTCTCCTACCTATAGCAGTAGCTACTCCAACGTCTCCTCTCTTAAGTGAAATATTTAATATCTCATTTCCAATTCCGTACTCTCTAGTAATAACTCCAGTTATAATTTCTGATTTACTTCTATATGCTTGTACTCTGTCTCCAACTTTAACGCTCTTTTGCATCTGCTTTATATCAATTACTTCTGATTCTTTATTCTGCTCTTGTATAACCTCATTTTGTGAATATATAGCTCGTACATTGTTAAACTCTAATATCCACCCTAGAGGATTTATGCTAATAACCTTATCTTCCAACTCTACTATTATATTTTCATCACCTTTACGTCTAATTTCTTTTAGGTCCTCATACTTCTCTTTAACAGTATTTAATCTATCTTCTTGTAGCTCATTTATTTTTAATTCGTGTTTATAATAAAGCACCTGGTCCATAGGTAACACATTGATTCTTTTATCAAACTTAAACTCTTCAATACCTTGTTTATTTACATATATAGTTTTGAATCCTCCTGGAGCAATAAGCTCTATTCCAAGTCCTCCACTACAGTATTTTATTAACCTACTTAAATTCTCATTTTTCATTACACTATTTTTATCTAAGAATTTTTGTTGTAGTTCTGTTAATTCTAAAGGATCAACGTTTTTCTCAATTTTAACTGGTGTAACTTTATTGATAATTTCTCTAGGCTTTTCTGTTGTTTTCTTAGCAGCTTTTGTTACTTGTATATCAAAGATACTTATCTGACCTTCATGAACATTTTTAATTTCATTCATGATCTCACTCCAAATCATCTATGCACATCTGCGGATTCCTTATGGGTTGCTCAATGAAGTTTCCTTCATCATCTTCTTTTAATTCTTTTTCGCCATAGTAATAATCTTCGTCTTTGTCCACTTTTTTCAGTGTTGAAGTTATATTATGTTTAAACTGTAATGCTTTATATTTATATGACTTAACAACTAACTCACCAAGTCCATTATCTGTTGGTACTTCTTTTATTGTTTCCGGAACTGATAAAGTTATCTTTAAAGATATATCTCCACTCTCAAATTCTTCATTATAAACATTTTTTATTACATCTATGATCTTTTCATTTAGTGTATCTACCATACTTTGAAATATTGGACTTGTTATATCTACTGCCAATACTTGTTTTGATAAATCCTTTCTTTCTCTTATCTCTTGCATTTTCTATTCTCCCTTCTGATTTTCTGTAACTCTCCGTACTCAATCCAACCATCTTTTCCATACTTTAAACTTCTCGCTATCCATGTAAGCTTTAGATCCGGATATTTATAATCAAATAACTTCCTTCGCATTTCCCCTTGCTGGGTACTCATGCCTTTTACATCTATTAACTCTTCTGTACCGTCAACGTGATATATTAAAAAGTCTGGTGCATAAGTTATTGCCCTATGTGTCTTTCCATACTTTTTAAAACTTGGCTGCAGCTCATACTTAGGTTGTAACTCAAAATTTAATATCTTTCCTTGTGCTTTTAACTTTTTAAGATATTCATAATATTTCCCTTCATCTTTTGAATCAAATGTAATGCCATCAATTACTATCTTCTTTGAATTGTACTTACTCAATGTTGTCCAACCCTCCATTTCCTTCTTGTCGTTCTCTCTATGCCTTCTATATTTGTTGTAATAGCTTCACTTTTCTTTTTGTTCCTGAGATATCTTTTCTTGTAATAATCATTTATAACTTTCTTCATAAATTCATCCCTTGTAAGCTTTTTCTCCATAACATCACCTTATTAACTGACTATCAAATGATAATACAAACTTATAGCAATACCATTTGATAGCCTTAATCCTACCTAAAACATCATTTTTTTAACTATCTCAATAGCTTCTAATACTGCATACCCTTCCTTATAAAGTCTTACTACTTCCTCTACCCAAAAGTTATTGTCCATACTTCGTGCTCCTTTATTTTTGCGAATTAACAGCTTATTAACTCACAAGTGTCTTTACTTTCATCTTTTAAAAAATCAACCAATTCATTTATATCTATAATTCCTATAACAAATTTTCCATTAAAAATAGCAACTGATTCATGTCTAGTATCTTTTACACATTTAACTTTAACTTTATCCATACTCCCATCCCTTTATTTTTGCGTACTAATTAGTCTAATTCTTCCATTCTCTCTCGTGCCAAACATTCCACTGCATCTTCTAATTGTTCTTGTACCCACTCAACTTCATGTTCGGTTTTACATTTAGCATATAAATCTCCTAAAAATATTTGTAAATCTAAACTTTTTAAAAATAACTTACCCTTTTCATTTCTTTCTAACATCTTAATCACCCCTTTCTTATTTCACAATCTACTATTTTTGTGTATTAAGCTTTTAACCTATAATTGTTTTCTTTACCTTCAATTTGAACTATAAACTCTTTACACATTTCATATATCCTACTTCCTACACCTTCATCAAAATTCAACATTCTCTCAATAATAAATTCTGTAGAAACTATAATTGGTAACCTATTTAAATACCTATAATTTATAATTTCAAAGGTTATATTTACATCTGATTCAGTAACTTTTCCTTTGAATAAATCATCAATTAGTAATATCTCTGCTAGTTGATATTTGCTTATTTCTCTTTTGTAATATTCATAATCAATCATATTTTGCTTTAAAGCTGTAACAACATCTCTGTAAGGCATATAGATTACATTAATACCTTTCTTAATGAAGTTTAATGCTAGTGCTATACTAAGATGTGTTTTACCACTTCCTACTTGTCCACAAAATAATATTGAATTTTGCTTAGAGTTTCTTATATCATCAAATTTTTTATAGTAAGATGTGGCTGTGCTTTTAGCTGTCATTGAAGTATCATTCCATGCTTTAAAATTTCCAAAGGTCTTATCTGTCTTTTCTGGATTAATCCCTCTACTTATCCATTGTCTTTTGGTTATCTCTCCTTCTTGACATTTGCACCTAGTCATAGTTAAATTGTCTTTTCCAATTATCCATCCTGTATCTCTGCACTTTGAACATTTATATGAGATCTGTGGTGTCAATGTCTTCTGTGATTTTTGGTTTTGGTGGTTTAAATCCATCCCATTTTCCTTCACCTTTTTTAATATCCTGTCTAGTGCTTCCACCATTGTCCTCCTTTCCTTCTGACTTCCAATTTTCTAAAACTGTTTTTATCCACGGTTTAACAAACTTGTTTTTACTGCTAACACATTTTTGAATGGCTTCTTTGGTCCACTCATATCCATACATATCTATCCATATCTTTAAAGCTCCTATATGTTGAGCTATACTTTGTCCTGGCATTAATTCTGAAAAATACTTACAAAGTTCTAGTGCGTATGAGTGAGTTTTATTGTTCTCATTTTCTTTACTCTTCTTTACTTTACTTTCCTTTACTTTACTTTGTGTACTTTCTGTAGAATTAACTGGAGTTTTCTCTTCGGAAACTAAATCTAATTGTTTATCTATAGTTACAGAGGTTCTTTTTTTAGTGGCTTCCATATATCTTTTTTGTATTCCTCTTGATGTTAATACCTTATATTTGTCATACATTGTCTTAGAAAATATATCTCTTTTTAAACATTCTTTTACAACCTCTCTAACTGTGTTTAACTCTGCTCTAATATCATCTGTAAACAGTAATTCTTCATCTTCGCCCCACTCTATATAGTATCCATTAGCATATATTTTCTGTAGAAGTTTAATCACTATAGCAAAACCTTCAAGCTTAAACTTTATTTCTACAAACTTAAATTTATCATCCAAATATACATCTAAAGGAAAGTAATCTAGTCCTGTTTTTTTAGGTCTTGCCACATTTTTACCTCCTTTTTGAGTTTTCTCCACTTTTATTATAGTTTTAGTAGAGAAAACCTCGGTTTTCGGAACTCTTATCAGAATTAATTAAATTAAACCTTATGTTTTCTCTACTTTCTTAACCGATAACCTATCTACAATGCTTGTTTATATTCCTCTACAATGTTACTAAGTATATCTTTGTATATAGTAGGTTCTCTTAATGCTCTTTCTATTTCACTTACTATAGCTTGTATATCTTTGTCTTTCTCTCTTATTAAATCTTCTTGCTTTGCTGCTGCTTCTATAAAATCACTTAATGCTATACTTAGCTTTTCTGATAACATTTCATTCCTCCTATTTCTTCAACTTTTCATATCCTTCGCATAATTCATCATATTGAGCTTTTGTCATATCTTCTAAATGTTGAACATTATATTTCTTTAATGCTTGATTCTTTATTACATTAGCATCATATCCAGCCGAACTTGCTATTGCATAAAGCCTTTTTAGTTGTGCTTGAGTTAACTTTTTGCCACTAGTTTTATTACTTGTCTTCGAGCCTGTATTAGTTGTATCAGAATCCTTAGTATCATCTATACAAAATAATCCATTAAGTGCATATTTCCTAGCATACGAGCTTGTACTACCTGTAAGCTGACTTGCATCCATTCCCTTTTTATTTTCTTCTTCCCTTGCAAATGCACTAACACTTTCTTTATCTCCTGTTTCAATATCTACAACAGTTGCTGTAGCTTTTATATAGTATCTGTCACCTACTAGTAATATTTCATCCGCTATTGTTAAAGATAGCTTATTCTCTAGCAATAAAGGTTTAACTGATTCCAATATATCTTCACAGTTTCTATAAGCATAGTTGCCAAACTTATTAAACTGACTTTTAGGAGCTTTTAGCTCACTTTGTACCCTAAGTAATTTTTCATATACTCCCATACCTTTTCCTCCTACTCAACTTTTACAGAAATGCTTTCCTTTTCTTCAACAATTACTCCTGGAAGTATTTCACCCGTTTGTTTATTTATTCCATGTTTATAAACTTTTTTAAACTCTGTTTTATTTATTTCTTCCGTAACTCTTATAAGTTTATCTTGTTTGTTTTCTTTTAAATAATTAAGCAATGCTTCTTTATCATCCCAATTATATTTTTCAATTTTTCTACTGCTTACTTTTCCGTAAGGTGTACTAAGTTTAAACTTATTATCTTTAGTCCTTTCTTCCTTAAAATATTCTGTTACTAAACTTTCAAAATAACTTATACTATTTAAAGCACCTTCATTTTCTTTCTTTTCCCATGAATCTATTCTAAATCTTTCAGCATCTGCTAATGCTTTATTGGTTTCTATCTGCTCTTTAAGAGCTCTTATCTTTCTAAAGCACCAGTTGGCACTTTCTAAACTATCTACTTTAAAAGTAGTAACCTGTTCCTCCATAACCTCATTCATTTCTTTTATCTCATTTTTTAATAATGCATTCATCATCTTTACTTTTCCTCCTTAATTCTGCAATATAATCTATCATCTTCCTGGCTGTAATAAACTGATTCTATATAAAACTCAAAGTTCTCTTCATCATAAATTTTGCAATCATTAGCATTTAGTACAGCAAGTTGTGCGTTTATGCTATCAATTAATACAGTTAATGCCTTGTTCATAGATTTACATTCCCCCTAAGCTCTATCATATTTAAAACTCTGACAAAACTCCTTATACATAGGCTTTATGTGCTTGTCCCAAACTTCCTGATATATATCTTGAGTTTCTTTAGGCATCTTTTCAAATTTTAAGTCTTTTACAAACATTGAATAACCAATCCAATCTACAAATATGTGTATAAGAGGTCTTTGATTGGTCTTTGATATTTCAAAAGCTCCTAGCTCTATAAACTGAGGTTCTTTAACTTTAGTTTGTAATTGTTTATTTTCTTCTAACAGTTGCTTATTACTTTCTTCTAAATAAGCAATCTTATCATTTTTGTTCAATATTATCTCTTGTAGCTCTTTTAAAACATCTTCAAACTTCTTAGCTTTACTTGCAACTTTTATCTCTTCTCCAAAAAGATTTATTTGCTGCACCACTTTACAAATCCCCCAATCTATTTTAGAATCTAAGTATCTAATATTTAAAAATCATTTAATTTTGAGCTGTTGGCGCAGCTCTTTTTTATTCTTTTGTGCCTTACCTCATTAGCTGACTTTTTCATAATCTCTTCTTTTCTTAATTGTGAAGCTTTTGCTTGAACTGTTTTTATAGTTCGACCTAGTGCAAAGCTCATTTCTTCTGGACCTATAATGTCATACCAATTAATTAAATACTGTAAATCTTCTCTACTCCACGCCTTACCATTATTAAAGTGAAATTGTTGATTATAGTACATCCTTCCCCAACGATCATATCTTATCTCTATATCACATTCGCAAGGAAAATCAATACCGGAATCAACGCTACTAGCTCCCAACCTTTGCTCTCCTCCTTTGCTATCTTTTTCATGTTTAGGACCATTAAAACTGCAACAGATATGAAACTGTAAAAACCAAATATTGCTTGTCCTATAGGTGTCATGTAATCACCCCTCTTTTTTAATATCTAACTGGTGGTAAAACTTTCATTGTTCTTATGTCTACCACTGTGAAACTCTCCCAATCTTGTGTAAGTCTTAAATAATTCTTTGGATCCAGTCCTAAACTACTTAATGCTTTCTTTTGTTTAAGTGATAATCTTTTTAAATGTTTCATGCTACACCTCCATTAATTCCATGTTTAATAGCCATTTCTTTGACTATAGCTGTATAAATCTCTATAAGTTTTTTGTCTTCTGCTATTACATCTAAATAATTAAGATTATCTATTTTGCTTTTAGAAGCTCCACCTAATGCTAATCTAGCTCTCATATTTTCAAGCCTTCTTTTAAGATTAACCTTTGCCCTCTCATTCAAAGCCGTATAAACTTCTTCTTTGGGTTTTTGATAATTCTTAAGCTTGAAACAAATCTTAGTCATTAACCTATTTGTTTCCCCCCTCCAACTATTTGAAGGAACTATTTCAACTACTTCTCTTATAGCTTGTACTTCTTCTTTGGTCTGTAGTACTTTATTGTTAACTTGATTAAGTTGTTGTTTAACTTCTTTCATTTCTTGCAATGATTGAATAAGAACATCTTCTATACAGGTTGGTTTATTTTCTTTAGCTCTAAAATAAGTTTCCTCTAATCGTTCATATACTTCCCATGCTTCATCTGTATCTAAAATTTTTGCATGTCTCGCTGCTCCTCTATCAGTCCATAAAATAAGTTGTGATGTAAATTTAAAAGGCTCTCTAATATCATTGGGTAAGCTATTTTTGAATTCTTTTAATATTTCACCTTCTAATTTGTAATAATGTTTGCCCTCTACAAATCTCTTTTGATTATTTAAAAAGTTCATCTGAATATTTTTATCTTCTGTTCCATATTCATCTGCTAAAACTTTAGTTGTCATTATTCTTTGATTTCTAAATTCAAGTGGTATTAATTTGTTCATTACCCCATCCTCCATTCTTTTATTACCATTGCGGCACTGTTGAAATGCTTAAATTGAAATGAGTTTAACTCTATATTATTTAGATGTGATTTTATCTTTTTCTAATTTTTCTTTAACTTTTGCATTTAAAATTATTTGAAATGCTTTTTTAACCTTTTCTTTATCTAATTCATAATGCTTATTAATCTTATAGCAATCAGTTCTATATGCCATTTATCTAATCACCTTCTTTACTTGGAAACAGTTCTTCTAATCGGACATTCATTGCACACGCTATCTTCCTAGCTACTACTAAACTTGGAATACTATTTCCTTTCATAACATCATAAAAGTATGAGCGTGATAAACCTGTCTTTTGGATGATTTCTGTAGCTTTTATATTGTGTTCTTTTAATAGCTCTTTTATATTATTTCTCATATATTGTTCCCTCCTGTAGCTATATAGTACTATTTTATCGGACAAAGCTCAAACTTTAATTATCCCATATTTCGGACAAAATTTCAATATAAATTCCGTTTTCTCGTACTTGCTTTGAAATTCTTTATTTTTCTGTTTACTTTATCGTACAAAGTGATATAATAAAAGTATGATATACCGTACAAGCATGGGAGGAAGCAATTATGAGTTTAGGAGATAATATAAAAAGAATTAGAAAAATGCACAAAATGAGTATAAGAGATTTAGTGGAAATTAGCGGAGTAGGAAAATCAACTATAAGTGATATAGAAAATGATAAAGTTAGTCCTACAGCATCAACATTACAAAAAATAGCTGATGCCTTAAATATTTCAGTTAACGATTTATTTGATGACAAAAGTAATTCAAATGCTCCTGAAGAGTACACACATAAATACATAGTTACTAAAAAAGATAAAGAACAATATGCAAGAGAAATGAAAAAGGCTAATGAAGCATTTTTCTTAGATGATGATCTTAGTGAAGAAGCCAAAAAAGAAATGCTTGACTTAATGAGTGAATTATTTTGGAAAGCTAAGGCTCTTAATAAAAAAAAGAAATAAGCAGGTGATAATATGATTAATTATAAAATAAGAGTAAGAAATCTTATAAGAAAACATAATACACGCTGCCCTTATCGTTTAGCTAAAGAATTAGGTATACATATATATGAATGTAATCTTTCTAATGATATGCCTAAAGGATTATTTAAAAAAATGCTTGGGAAAAAGTTTATTGTTCTAAATCTAACAAGAATTAAGAATGAATTTGAAAAACAATTTGTTTTAGCACATGAATTAGGACATGCTGTTCTGCATTCAAATGATACAACATTTTTCTTACATGACCATACATTTTGTAATAGAGGCAAATTTGAAATACAAGCAAACAAATTTGCTGCTGAATTACTTATAAATGAGACTTATATAGATGAGATCTGTTTAAAAACTTTGTCTGTAGAACAGTTAGCTGCCTATTTCTGTGTACCTAAAGAATTGATAATTTATAAATTTTTTTAATCTTTTTGTCGAACATATGTTTAGAAAGGGAGTAATAATATGATAGCTGTATACTGTAGGGTTAGTAC
Source organism: Clostridium massiliodielmoense (assembly GCF_900176615.1). GTDB lineage: Bacteria > Bacillota > Clostridia > Clostridiales > Clostridiaceae > Clostridium_H > Clostridium_H massiliodielmoense. Next base: position 413,584 of record NZ_FXLO01000009.1, on the reverse strand, counting down.
AGAAGACCAGCAGGAACGTAAAACAATTGAAAATCAAATAGACTTTGCACAAAAATATTGTGATTTGCATGAACTTAAAATATTTAAAATATATAGAGAAGATGGTGTTTCTGGTACTATACCCTTAGAAGATAGACCACAAGGAAAGCAACTTATAAAAGATGCTAAAAATAATAAATTTGATACATTACTTTTATACAAATTAGATAGGCTTGGTAGGTCTGCTAGGATAACATTAAATTCTATACATATGTTAGAAGAATTAAATGTGCAAATTAAATCTATGACCGAACCATTTGATACCTCATCCCCCTCTGGCAGATTTATGATAACTATGCTTGCAGGCGTAGCTGACTTAGAAAGGTCCACAATTTTAGAACGTATGTGGCTCGGTGCTAATAGAGCAGCAAAGGAAGGCAAATGGCTTGGCGGAATTGTTCCTTATGGTTATTTTGTTAATGAAGATAAATATTTAGAGGTAAATAATAATATAATACCTGGATTAAATCTAAGTGAAGCTAATGTTGTAAAATTAATTTTTAGTCTTGCAACTGAAAATAATATGAGTTGTATAAAAATTGCCGACTACTTAAATTCCTTAAATATACCTCCAAGCTATAAAAAAGATAATAGAAAAATATTAAAAGGTAAACGTAAAGTAAATGTATCTGGTATTTGGAGTCCTTCTAGTATACTTAGAATGTTGCATAATAAAACTTACATGGGTATACATGAATATGGTAAGAGATCTAAAAAGAAAAGAGAAATTATAACTAGAGAAGTACCAGCCATAATCACAGAAGACACCTGGAACAAAGCACAAGGAGTAATAAAAGATAATATAATAGAAGCTACTCGGAATCGCAAAAGAAATTATTTATTGAAAGGACTAATTAAGTGTGGTAAATGCGGTTGCAATTATGTAGGAGCTAAATATAAACACCGTAATTACTATTATGTATGTGGCGGTAAAATTAAATACAATGGTCCATTTGGTAAGTGCATTTCAAAAAATCTAAATGGAGAATATATAGAAAGCGTTGTTTGGAAGGACATAACTAACTTTGTTAATAATCCAGGTGAAACAATAGAAATATTAAAAAACAATTTAAAAAATAAGCATGATAGTAAACTAGATTTACTTAATCAAAAGAAATTATTAGAAAATAATATGCATGATAAAGAAGATGAAAAGCAATCCATATTAGATTTGTTTAGGAAAGGTATTATAAACCCACATGATTTAGAGCTACAGATAAATAAAATCAATGCAGAATACAATAACATTAAAAATAATTTGAACTCACTTATAACTGAATTAGGGACATTAACTAATATTGAGGACTACACTAAGGTCGAAGAAATGTTAAGGGAAATGAAAATTAAAATAAATAATCCTAATATAACTTTTGAAGATAAAAGAGAAATAGTAAAAACACTAGTAGATAAAATTACTGTTAATACTATTGAAAAAAATAATACTAAGAGTGCAAGTTTAGATATTAAGTACTCTTTTATCAAAGTAGAAAACCACACGTTCAAGGATTCATACTTGAAACTAACATAAAATTGCTGGGATATTCTACAGTACCATTTGCTCTACTTATTTTGATAACTCTATCTTCAAGGGGCTGCCTTAAAACCTCTAAAGTCTTTTTGTTAAATTCTAGTATTTCATCTAAAAATAATACACCATTATGAGCTAATGAGATTTCACCGGGCATTAATTTATTTCCACCTCCAACTAATGAGATCTTAGATGCAGTATGATGTGGACTTCTAAAAGGTCTTTCATAAATCAATCCATTACTGTCCTTTAATTTATTAGATATACTATAAATTTTAGTAACTTCTAATGCTTCTTCATAACTTAACTCTGGAAGTATAGTTGGAATTCTTTTGGCAATCATTGTTTTTCCACATCCAGGAGGACCAAACATCATTATATTGTGTCCTCCTGCCGCTGCCACTTCTATAGCTCTTTTGCAACTTTCTTGTCCTAATACATCTGAAAAATCTACTGTATTATTTTTATGCTTTTTATTATTTTTAAATACACAAGGCATTAAATCTCTATATTTAAGAAATTCAATAACTTGATTTAATGTTTCAAATGGAAAAACCTTTGCATCATTTACAAAGGCACATTCATTTGCATTATCTATAGGTACTATAAAATTTGATATTCCACTTTCAATTGCATCTATTATAATAGGTAGAGATCCTCTTATTTTTTTAAGTTCTCCTAGAAGGGATAATTCACCTATAAATAAAAATCTTTCAATATCATTACATTTTATTTGATCACTTGCTAATAATATAGCTATAGCTATAGGCAAATCTAAGAGAGATCCTTCTTTTTTTAAATCCGCTGGTGCTAAATTAATAGTTATTCTTCTCATGGGAAATTCAAATCCAGAATTTATTATTGCGGCTCTTACTCTCTCTTTTGATTCTTTAACAGCAATATCAGGAAGTCCTACTATATTAAATGCTGGAAGTCCATTTGAAATATCTATTTCTACATTTATAATAGTTCCATTTATTCCTGTAAAAGTAGCTGATTTTATTTTTGTAACCATACAATCACCTCTTTTTACATTATTGACAAATAATTTATTAATATAATGTTTTTAGAATTTTTTATAGTTTACATTTTAATATTTTGTACATAATTTTTATTATGTAAACTAATTTACAGTATACAATATATTTTTACTTATGTTTAACTGTTCTAAAACACGTCAATACTTATAATACAAAGGAGGATTCTTATGTATAATTTTAACAAACCCATAGGCACTTATGGTGAATCTCTTTCTGAAGAATTTTTAATATCTAAAGGTCATAAAATTATAGCTAAAAATTTTAGATGTAGAGGAGGAGAAATAGATATAATAAGTAGTAACAATAATTATATATGCTTCACTGAAGTAAAAACTCGTTATAACCATGCTTTTGGTATTCCGTGCGAATCTGTTACTCCTACAAAAATAAGAAAAATAAGAAACACAGCAAAATTTTATATATACATAAATAATTTATTTAAAAGTAACTTTAAGTTTAATGTAATAGAAATCCTATTAGATAGTCATACCAACGATTATTCTATAAATTTTATAGAAAATGCTTTTTGACATTTTGAAATTCAAATCAATGGTAAAAATAATAGCTATCACCTTATTTTTATGGTAATAGCTATTATAAATTTCAACTAAAATTTATTTAAAATATTTGTTAAAAAACTTTTTCTGTGAATTGGTGTACATCCAAACTTCTTTATAGCTTCTATGTGCTCTTTTGTACCATATCCCATATTTTTATTAAACATATACTCTGGATATATTTTAGAATATTCTATCATTAAGTTATCTCTATATACCTTAGCAATAATAGATGCACATGCTATAGATGCACTTTTTGCATCTCCTTTTACAACAAACTCATTACTAATAGTACAATTTTTTATTTTATATCCATCAGATAATACTAAATCAGGACTTATCTTAAGTTCGCACACAGATCTTTTTAGTACTTCATTATTACACCACGCAATTCCTTTTTTATCTATTTCTTCATTGCTTATCTCTTGTATAGAGTAACTAACTGCTCTTTTTCTTATAATCTTCGAAAGTTCTTCTCTTACTTCAAAACTTATTTTTTTAGAATCATTGATTCTAAGTATTAAATTATCATCATTTATAGTATCTAAATCCAATACTACAGATGCTGCTACTATAGGTCCTGCAAGTGGTCCTCTTCCAACTTCATCTGCTCCAGCTAGATATGTACCACCATTAATGTATTTTTTATCAAACTCATACATATTTCTTACACGAATTATTTCTTTTTTTCTATTTTTAAGAAAATTGATAACATTTTTGCCTAATTTTTTTACAGTTAACCTACTGTCATCCTCTAATGTTTTTATTAAGGCTTCATAATCTATACTTTCATCTTCAGATTTTAATATATTAGAAATATAAGCTTTTACATCTGTAGCCTTCATATTACCTATATTACCTATATTACCTATATCCATATATATCACGGCCTTTCTAATGATATAGCTCCTAATTTTCCACCTCTAAACTCATCTAAAATCATAACAGATACCCTATTATAGTCTATATTACCTCCAGAGATTACCGCTCCCCTCTTTCGGCCTATATTATCCATATTTTCTAATGTATCTTGACTTAATGAATCTAATTTGTATCTTTCCATTAATTTTTCGGGATATTCTTCTTGAAGTTTACCTATTAATTTAAATGCTAAAGTTTCAATATCCATTATTTCATCTTTAATAGCACCTGTAAATGCTAAATCTAACCCAACACTTTCATCCTCAAATTTAGGCCATAAAACTCCTGGAGTATCTAAAAGCTCAATACCCATTTTTGTTTTAATCCATTGCTTATTTTTAGTAACACCTGGTCTATCTCCTACTTTAGCAGTATTATTCTTTGCCATTTTATTTATAAATGAAGACTTTCCTACATTAGGTATACCTACGACCATAGCTCTCGTTGTTATATTAACCAATCCTTTTGCTTTTAGTCTGTCATGTTTTTCTTTAAGTAATTCATTTATAGTAGGCTTTATATTATTTAATCCTTTTCCTGTAACACAGTTAACACTAAGAACTTTTACAGAATCATTAGATAACTTATCAATCCACTTCCTAGTTATTTTTTCTTCTGAAAGATCACTCTTATTTAATAGTATAATTCTAGGTTTATTATTACATATACTATCTATGTCTGGATTTGCACTAGATTTTACTATTCTAGCATCTCTAATTTCTATTACTACATCTACAAATTTTAAATTTTCCTTTATTTCTCTTCTGGTTTTTGCCATATGTCCTGGGAACCAATTTATTGCCATATATTAAATTCCTCCTAATAAATTGAATTAAACAATTTATAATGTATAAAAAAAAGGGACTATAAAGTCCCAATTCTACTATCTGTTAAGAGCTTCTTTAACTTTTGCAGCCTTACCAACTCTATCTCTTAAGTAGTAAAGTTTTGATCTTCTTACTTTACCTTTTCTTACTACTTTAATGCTTTCAAGCATTGGAGAGTTTACTGGGAATGTTCTTTCAACACCAGTACCATATGCTACTCTTCTAACAGTGAAAGTTTCTCTAATTCCACCATTTTGTCTCTTTATTACTGTTCCTTCAAAAGCTTGAAGTCTTTCTTTGCTTCCTTCTTTAATTCTTACATTAATTCTAACAGTATCCCCTACATTAAATTCAGTTATATCTGTTTTTACTTGTTCAGCTTCAATAGCCTTTATTATATCTAACATGTGCTTTCCCTCCTTATATTTTTCTTTGACGTTCTTACTCTATGTATATATGTACTATAGACAGAGGACCGCCCGTACTAGCACAGACTTTATTCTACCATAGATATATAATTTGTTCAATATATTATTTTATAATAAGATAATATATTGATTCCTACTCTTTACTATTAATTTCTAATAATTTCTTATCTTCTTTAGATAAAGTTATTTGATTAAACAAATCAGGTCTTCTAATTTTAGTAATAGTAAGTGCTTTATATCTACGCCATTTTCTTATATTATCATGATGTCCAGATATTAAAACCTTAGGCACATTTTCTCCTTCAAAACATTCAGGTCTAGTATAGTGAGGATATTCCAAAAGTCCATTATAAAATGACTCTTCCATATAACTTTCACTTGATGAAAGTACTCCTGGTATAAGTCTGCAAATACTATCTACTATAGGAATACATGCCATCTCTCCTCCAGTTAGCACAAAATCACCTAATGAAATTTCTTCATCTATATATTTATAAACTCTTTCATCTATTCCCTCATAATGACCACATACAAAGATTAACTCTTTTTCTTTGGAAAGCGTTTTTGCAACCTCTTGATTAAAAGTCTTCCCTCTTGGTCCTAAAAATATAACCTTTCCTTTATTATTTTTCTTCAAGTCTTTTATTGAGTCTACTATAGGTTGAGGAGTCATAACCATTCCTGCTCCTCCACCATATGGATAATCATCTACCTTTTTATGCTTGTTTTTGGAATAGTCTCTTATATTATGCGGTTCTATTTTCAAAATTTGTTTATCAATGGCTCTGCCTATAATGCTGTGATTAAATATCTCAAACATTTCAGGAAATAATGTTAAAATGTCTATCTTCATTGCCATACTTCCAATGGTTTTATTATAATTTTTTTATTGGTTACATCTATATCTACTATAATACTTTTTATTGCTGGTATTAAAATTTCATTTTCTCCTTTGATCCAATAAACATCATTACTTCCTGTACGTATTATTTCATCTATAGTTCCTAATTGTTTTTCATTTTCATCATATACTGTGCATCCTATAATGTCAGCTTCATAATAGCAATCTTCATCTAAAGCTACAGCCTTTTTTCTATTTACTTTTATGTATTTATTTTTTAGTTTCTGTGCATCTTCTATAGAATCTATATCTTTTATTTTTAAAATAACTTTTCCTGGTTGAAACTTACATCCCTCTATTTCCATCATATTTCCATCTATATAAGCTTCATTTAGTTCTTTAAATCTTTCAACATTATCAGTTGATGGCATTACTTTTACTTCACCTTTAATGCCATGAGTATTTATTATTTTACCTACAGCTAAGAACTGTTCCATAATATATCTATACCCCTTTTTTAGTATTCTAAAAAAGAGTTAGGATATCCCCCTAACTCTTTTTTGCAAAATTTATATGTAATTAGATAATTTCAACAACAACTCTTTTATCTTCCTTAACAGCTGCTGCCTTTATAACAGTTCTAATAGCTTTAGCTATTCTTCCCTGCTTTCCAATCACCTTTCCCATGTCTTCTTGGGCAACCTTCAATTCAAGAATTATTGATTGTTCACCAATAATTTCATTAACACTAACCATATCTGGGTCATCAACTAATGCTTTAGCTATTATTTCTAGTAAATTTTTCATCTACTACACCCCCTGGTTACTACTTAGAAAGCTTTTCATCTATTCCTGCTTCTTTGAAAAGTCTCTTAACAACATCTGTTGGTTGTGCACCATTTTTTACCCATTTTATAGCTTTTTCTTCATCTATCTTAATTGTTTTTGGTTCAGATATTGGATTGTAATATCCTATTTCTTCAACGAATCTTCCGTCTCTTGGAGATCTTGAATCAGCAACAACTACTCTATAAAACGGAGCTTTTTTAGCACCCATTCTTCTTAATCTGATTTTAACTGCCATGTATTTCACCTCCTTTTAATATTGTATCTATTTCATGAATGGAAATTTTCCAAACATACCTTTTTTAAAAGACTTCTGCTGATTTTTCATTTGCTTCATCATTTTTTTCATCATCTGAAAATCTTTTAATAACTTATTAACTTGTTGCACATTAGAACCTGAGCCGTTTGCAATTCTTCTTTTTCTTGATGGAGAACTCGCAACAAGACTTGGATCTCTTCTTTCTTTTAAAGTCATAGAATCAATCATTGCTTCTATTTTCTTAATTTCCTTTTCTCCTCTGCTTAAATCTAATCCCTGAAGTTGCTTTGAATTAACTCCTGGCATCATTTCAATAATTTTCGTAAGAGGTCCCATCTTTTTCATTTGAGCCATGGAATCTTTAAAATCTTCTAAATTAAATTCTAAATTTAACATCTTATCTCCAAGCTCTTTAGCTTTTTCTTCATCTATAGCTTCTTGAGCTTTTTCAATTAAAGATAATACATCTCCCATGCCAAGTATTCTAGAAGCCATTCTATCTGGATGAAATACTTCAAGGTCATTCATTTTTTCTCCTAAACCTACGTATTTTATAGGTTTCCCGGTAACTGCTTTTATAGATAATGCAGCTCCTCCTCTTGTATCACCATCTAGTTTTGTAAGAATAACTCCACTTATATCTAATTTATTGTTAAATGTTTCAGAAACATTTACTGCATCTTGACCTGCCATTGAGTCAACAACAAGTAAAATTTCATTTGGTTCTACAGATATTTTAATATTTTCTAACTCTTCCATAAGAGCTTCATCTATATGAAGTCTTCCTGCAGTATCTATAATAACAACATTATTATTGTTATTTTTAGCATGTTCTATAGATGCTTTAGCAATGTCCACAGGACTTACTTTATCCCCCATAGAAAATACAGGAACATCTATCTGTTTTCCTACAACTTGAAGTTGTTTTATGGCTGCAGGTCTATATATATCACAAGCAACTAGTAATGGTTTTTTATTGTTCTTTCTAAGCTGAAGAGCAAGCTTTCCAGCCATAGTTGTCTTACCAGCACCTTGAAGTCCAACTAACATTATAACGGTTAGCCCTTTATTTGAAAATTCGATTTTACTTTCTGTACTACCCATTAGTTCTTTTAATTCATCATTAACTATCTTGACAACTTGTTGTCCTGGAGTCAGGCTTTTCATAACTTCTTCACCAAGACACTTTTCACCTGTAGTTTTTACAAATTGTCTTACTATTTTGTAATTAACATCGGCTTCAAGTAAGGCTAATTTTACTTCTCTCATAGCCTGTTTTATGTCTTTTTCGGATAGCTTACCTTTTCCTCTTAACTTTTTTAGAGTATCTTGAAGTTTTTCTGCTAATCCTTCAAATGCCATATTACTCCTCCTAAATATACTGAACTATAGTATTTTTTATATCTTCTAAAGAATTTTTAAAATCATTTTTGTTATCGCTATATTCTAAATCGTTAATTTTTTCTATTATTATCTGCTTTGTTTTAATTAGTTCTTTATTTTTTCTAGCAAGATTTAATTTTTTTTCATAATCTACTAATAACTTATTACATCTTTTAATTATGTCATATATTGCTTGCCTGCTAGTACTAGTAAGTTCGGATATTTCTGCTAACGATAAATCTTGATTAAAATAAAGTTCCATAACATATTTTTGTTTTTCTGTTAAAAGTTCTCTATAATAATCCATCAAAATAGATATCTTTATTCTATCCTCCATAATTAATCACCAACTCACAAAAGAGATAATATCAAAAAAATCAACCCCTGTCAAGTACTTTTACTTAACACCTTAAAAATTAAAATAATGCTTCTACAAAACTTTCTGCATCAAACTCTTGAAGGTCATCTATTCCTTCTCCAACTCCTATAAATTTAACTGGAATATTTAATTGATGTTTAATTGCTATTATAACTCCGCCCTTTGCTGTACCATCAAGTTTTGTTATTACTATTCCATCTATAGGACATACTTCTGCAAATTGCTTTGCTTGTTGAAGAGCATTTTGACCAGTTGTACCATCAAGTACTAATAGAGTTTCTTTTTTTGATTCTCCATATTCTCTATCTATTATTCTATTTATTTTCTCAAGCTCATTCATTAAATTCTTTTTGTTATGTAATCTTCCCGCAGTATCACATATTAATACATCTGTTTTTCTAGCTTTCGCTGCTTGTATTGCATCAAAAACAACTGAAGCTGGATCTGATCCTTCTTGATGCCTTATAATATCCACTCCTGCTCTATTACTCCAAACTTCTAACTGATCAATAGCTGCTGCTCTAAATGTGTCTGCTGCTGCCATTAAAACCTTATATCCATCTTCCTTTAACCTATGTGACATCTTTCCTATTGATGTAGTTTTACCTGCACCATTTACCCCTATTACAAGTACTGTTTTTGGAGTAATATTTTCTTCCACTTTATTCTCTTCATTTAGAATCTCTATTAATACTTCTTTAAGGCAACTATATACTTCTTTTGGATCTGTTATTCTTTTTTCTTTAACTTTTATCTTAACCCTATCTATAACATCTAAAGATGTATCCACTCCAATATCGGCAGTAATTAATATTTCTTCCAATTCTTCAAATAGATCTTCATCTATTTTTACCGCTAAATTTAAAACTTCTGAAACTTTTTCCGTAAAATTATTTTTTGTTTTTGATAATCCATCTTTAAGTTTATTGAATAAATTTCCTAGCATAATCATCTACTCCTTTTATAGTTAAATAATTTTATTCACTTATATCAACTGAAATCACCTTTGATATTCCCTTTTCCTCCATTGTAACTCCATAAAGAACATCACAGGCTTCCATACTTCCTTTTCTATGAGTTATTATTATAAATTGAGTGTTATTAGAAAACTTCTTTAAAAACTCAGAATATCTCAAAACATTAGAATCATCTAAAGCTGCTTCAATTTCATCTAATATACAAAATGGTGTTGGTTTCATTTTTAAAATAGCAAATAATAGTGCAATAGCCGAAAGTCCTTTTTCTCCTCCAGACATAAGATTTATATTTTGAAGTTTTTTACCTGGTGGTTGAACATTTATTTCTATATTAGAAGTAAGCTCATCGTCTGATTCTAATATTAAATCTGCTTTTCCACCTTTAAATAATTCTTTAAAGGTTTCATTAAAGTTTACTCTAAGCTTATTAAAATTTTCATGAAACACTGTTTTCATCTTATTAGTCATTTCTGAAACTACAGAAAGTAGCTCATCCTTTGCTTTCATTAAATCCTCTTTTTGTTCTTTCATAAATATATACTTTTCCATAACTTCTTTGTACTCTTCTATAGCCCCTAGATTAATTACTCCTAATCTAGATATTTCATTTTTATACTTTTGTATATCTTCTTTACATTTATTCATATCCTCATCTTCAACCTTAAATTCTAAAGCTTCTGCATACGTTAATTCCATTTCATCATTTAATTTAGCATATATAGACTTTTCTTCAGTTTCATATCTTGCTAAATTTATTTCAAGAGAATTTTTAGTTTTATCTATATTATTATACATTATAGATATACGTTCTAACTCACTATTAGTAATTTTTATTTCTTCTTTAATTTTTATTCTTCTTATTTCAATATCTCTAAATTTTTCTTCAAAGTTTAAAATGGTCTTTTCTATATTTACAATTTCGTTTTTATTATAACTAATCTTCTTTAATGAATCTGATATTTCTTTATCTGATACATTAGTATCATTCTTTAAATTTTTAATTTCTTCATCTATCACTTTAATATCTGCGTCTAACCTGTTTAATTCTCTATTTAAGTTTATAATACTTTCATCAACTTTTGCTTTATCTATCTTTAAAGTTACTATGCCTTGATTTTTATTAGATATTTCTTTTTCATGAGCTTTTAATTGATTTTCAAAATTTGTAATTTTTAATGAATTTTCTTCTTGTAATTTGTTTAGTTCTTGTATTTTATTATTTTTTAACTTTAAAATTCTAAAACTATTTTCTAAATTTTCTTTAATTAAAATAAGCTCATTACTTTCTATTTTTAAGTCTTTCTTTAACTTTTCTGTTTCTCCATCAATTGCATTAATTTTTCCAATAATTTTAGTCTTTTCAAGATTTTCATAATGTATTTCATCTTTTAAATTAATAGAATTTTCATCTAAAATTTTTATTTTAGATTTTAATTCGTTCATATTTTCATTTATTATATGTATCTCTTGACTATATTTTTTTATATTTTCTTTTAATTCCTGAATCTCTCTTTTTCGCCCTATAATATTAGAGTTTTTATGATATAAACTTCCTCCTGTTAAAGCTCCACCCGGATTCACAACATCTCCATTTAATGTAACTATCTTATATGAATATGCTGATGCTTTAGCTATATTTAATCCAGAATTCATATCTTTTGAAACAATAGTTCTTCCCAAAGTGTATTCCATTGCATTTAAATACTTTTCATCATATCTTATCAGTTCACTTGCAATACCTATATATCCTTCTATATTTTTAACTTTACTAGGTATATTTATCGTTTTACCCTTAACTATATTAAGTGGCAAAAACGTAGCTCTACCCATATTATTATTTTTTAAATATTCTATAAGATTTTTAGCTATATTCTCATTTTCAGTTATTAAATTAGATATTGCTGCACCTAAGGCTATTTCTATAGCAACTTCATAGGTTTTATCTACTTTTATTATTTCTCCCAATATACAAGAGTTTCCTTTAGCATTTTCTATTTTCCCTTCATCAACATGTTTCATTAAATTTTTAACTGATCTATTATATCCTTCATGTTGTTTTTCTAAATTTATTAATGCATTACAATTAGCTTCCATTTTATTGTATATAGTTGAATTTTGCTTGAATTTATTTTCCAAACCTAAAAGTTCTCTTTTTCTTAATGACATCTCTTTTATATGTTGTTTTATTTGATCTTCGTATAATTGAATTTTATTGTCTATTTTTGAAACTTCTTTTTTTAGTACTTCCTTAGTAGAATTGTTTATCTTAATAGAATTAGAATACGCTTCTATAGAACTTTTGGCATCCTCCATTTTTATCTCTAAATTATTAATATTGTTTTTAAGTATTGTTATTTCATTTTTTTGTTTTGAAATATCACTTAATAGTTCAACCTGATAAGTTTTAGTTTCATTTATAAAATTTACTTGTTTTTTTATACTATCATTTTTTTCTCCAATTGTTTTTTGAAATTCTATTATATTATTTTCTAATAATTGTTGTTTTTCTATGAAATTATTTAATCTTTTTTCTTCATCCAACTTATTATTAACTAATTTTTTAAGCCTTTTTTCAAGCGAATATAAGTTTTCATTATATTTATCTATTGATTTTTTTAGATTAGATATTCTTTCTTCCAAAAGATTATTTTCATTTATTATATCTTGCTTTTTAGTCTTACTATCGTAGTATTTTTTTGTTTTTTCATTATTTTGAATTTCAAACTCTTCTAACTTTTCATTAAGATTATCTAAGTTTTTTTTATGTATATTTTTATCATTAAAAGCATCTTTTAATTTAGAATTAGTTTCCTCAATTTTTTCTTTTACTAAATTTATCTTTTCTTTACATCTATCAATATTATTTAAAATTAAGGTTACTTCTTTCTCCTTTAACTTCTTAGAAATTTCTAAAAAATTCCTTGCTTTATCACTTTCTGCTTTAAGAGGATCTAATCTCTCCTCATATGTACCAAATATATCATTTATTCTTTGAAGATTATTTTCTGTATTTTCTAATCTTTTTTCAGCTTCTTGCTTTCTTGTTTTAAACTTTACAATACCGGCAGCTTCTTCAAGAAGACTTCTTCTTTCTTCTGGTTTTCCACTTAATAATGCTTCTATCTTACCTTGTCCAATTATAGAATAGCCTTCTTTACCTATCCCCGTATCCATAAACAATTCTTGTATATCTTTAAGTCTACACTTTGTACTATTTATGTAATATTCACTTTCTCCAGACCTAAACAATCTTCTCATTATAGTAACTTCACTATAATCTATAGGTAATTCTTCATCACTATTATCTAAAACTAAAGTTACTTGTGCAAGACCAACAGGTTTTCTATACTCAGTCCCTGAAAAGATTACATCTTGCATCTTACCTCCTCTTAAATTTTTAACACTTTGTTCTCCTAAAACCCATTTTACTGCATCTAAAATATTACTTTTACCACTTCCGTTGGGACCCACTATAGCTGTAATTCCTTTTTTAAAAACTAGTTCTGTTTTATCTGCAAAGGATTTAAAGCCTCTTATCTCAAGTGACTTCAAAAACATACTTATCTCTCCTATTATTTCAAATATAATTATTATTTTGACAAGAAAAATAAAGGTTGTATAATACAACCTTTATGAATTATTAATGTTACTTTTTAATTTTAAATCATATCCATATAAATATCAATTAAAAGTGAATCCCGAATAATAAATATCTTTAATATAAGAAAACCGTATGAACACACGGCTTTCCTTATTTATCTAGGCTCTACAATGAATTTTATAGCTGTTCTTTCTTCCCCATCTATCGATATTTGAGAAAATGCAGGAATTACTACCAAGTCTATGCCATTAGGTGCTACAAATCCTCTCGTAATAGCTAATGCCTTAACTGCTTGATTGACTGCTCCTGCTCCTACTGCTTGAACTTCTACACTTCCAGACTCTCTAAGTACAGCCGCAAGTGCACCTGCTACTGATTTTGGTTGAGATTTAGCTGATACCTTTAATACTTCCATTTTAAATCCTCCCTACAAACTTTATTATTGAATATTATTGCATCCCTTACAGAGAATATATTCTATAAATTTTCTGAATATCCTTCTTTATACCTTTTTTGTAGAAATTGTTTGATTGTTATTTTTATATTTTTTTCATCACTTTCTATCATTAAATTTCCTTTTTCGACAGATAAATCTTGTACTACATTAATATTTTTTGTCTTATTTTTAGAAATCATGTCATTAAAAAATTTCTTTTTGTATGCATATAATTTTGAAATATCTTTATTATTTATTTTAATTGTGACTTTATTACTATGACTGTTATTTATTTCTTTATGTAATACATCATTATATATACTACTTTCTAGCAATTCTCTAAATGCTGGATGAAAAGGTCCTACAACTAATTCCTTTCCATAATTTATTTCTTCTGTTGGTTGAAGTCCAACTCTAATTACATTTATATCATTAGCTACCAGCATGGAATACACTACTTTTCCAATTTTAATAGCTTCTTCTAAAGTGTAGGGTTTATAAGTATCATTTATGTACATTTTTTCCATTGGAGTGTTTTTCACAACTAGTGTAGGATAAATTCTAGCTATATCTGGTTTAAGCTGTATTATTTTTTTAGTAGTTTCTATATCTTTTTTAAAGGTATCACCTGGAAGTCCTAACATGATTTGAAGCCCTAGTACGAAATTATATTTTTTAATAAGTCTTGATGCTTTTATAACATCCTCTACAGTATGCCCTCTTCCAGATTTTGTAAGCACTTCATCATCTAAGGACTGAACTCCTAATTCTATTACATCCGCTGAGTACTTTTTTAAATTTTCTAGTATAGAGTCATTTATATAATCTGGCCTTGTTGATAAATGAATATAATCAATTTTTCCCATATCTTTATATTTTTTTGCAACTGTTAATAATTCATTTTGTTTTTCTATGTCTATTGCAGTAAATGTTCCTCCAAAAAAAGAAACTTCTACAATTGAATTTTCTCTTTTTATAGTTTTTAAATACTCCTCTATGGTTTCCTCTACAAACTTGCCATTAACTTTATTTGAAGTTCCTGTTATAGTATTTTGATTACAAAAGACGCAGTCATGTGGACATCCTTCATGTGGAACAAAAATGGGAATAATATAATGTCTACTGTTCTTCATCTTTATTTTCTAATCCCTTTAAAGCTTCTCTAGCTGCATTTTGTTCTGATTCCTTTTTACTATATCCTTCTCCAATACCTTTAACTAAAGAATCTACTGAAACTTCGGTAACAAACTTTCTTCTATGAGGAGGTCCTTCATAACTCATAAGAGTATATTCTATATTGTATTCACCAAATTTTTGTATTATTTCTTGTAATTTAGTCTTATAATCTAATATTATTTCATTGCTATGAGCTTTTTGTATTATTTCATTAAAGTTTTCAATTATGAAATTTTTAGCAACTTCATATCCTTGATCTAAGTAAATAGATGCAATTATAGCTTCAACACAGTCAGATAAAATAGATGTTCTAGTTCTTCCTCCTGTCATTTCTTCCCCTTTGCTCATATTTATGTATTTGCCTATATTCCATTTTTTAGCTACTTCATGTAATGAATTTCCGCACACAATAAGTGCTCTTTTTTTAGTTAAAAATCCCTCTGGTTCATCTTTGTATTTGTTATATAATAATTCAGATATACATAATTGAAGTATTGAATCTCCTAAGAATTCCAATCTTTCATTAGAATTTATATTTTTATTTTCATTTATAAAAGAACTATGTGTAAGCGCTGTATCTAAAATATTTATATCATTAAACTTAACTTTAAGTTTGTTTTCAACTTCATTTAGAATAATTTTCCTATTCTTTTTCATTAAAACCTCTCCTATATATTTTATATAAAATTAAAGTCCCGTAACATACGGGACTTCTAACGGTTCCTATTCTTCAACGTGAGAATTTATATATTCTACTACATCTCCAACTTTAGTTACCTTTTCAGCATCTTCATCTGGTATCTCAATATCAAATTCTTCTTCTAAAGCCATTATAAGTTCAACTACATCTAGTGAATCCGCTCCTAAATCGTCAACAAATAATGAATCCATCTCTATTATATTCTCATCAAGACCAAGTTGGTCAGCTATTATCTTTTTAACTTTTTCAAAAACCATTTGTTTCACCTCCCATAAAAATTCTACAATATGATAATATTACATAACTTATACATCGTCAATAACAAATATTCGTTATTAAATCATTTTTTGTTCTATATGACTTTTTATCTTATCTATTATTCCATTCTCATAGAAATTTATAGCTTGCTTTATGGCATTTTTAAAAGCCTTATCATCAGAACTTCCATGTGCTTTTATACATATACCATCTACTCCAAGAAAAGCTGCTCCACCATATTCTTTATAATCGTAATCTTTTTTAAACTTTTTAAATACAGGTTTCAAAAGTAGTCCACCTATTTTAGTTATAAAAGAAGACATAATCTCATCTTTTAATGTTCCAAATATGGTAGATGCAACTCCTTCATACATTTTTAGAACAGTGTTTCCAACAAAACCATCACATACTAATACATTTGTATTTCCAGTTGGAATATCACGTGGTTCTACATTGCCTACAAAATTAAAATCCATTTTCTTTAAAAGCTTATGAGCTTCTTTTGTAAGTTCATTACCCTTTTCTTCTTCTGAACCTATATTTATTAATCCTATAGTAGGACTTTTTACATTTAATATGTTTTCAAAATATATTTCTCCCATTTGCGCGAATTGAACTAAATTGTTTGGCTTACATTCTGCATTAGCACCACAGTCTATTATCATAAATGGTCCATTTTTCCCTGGCATTATAGGTGCAAGTGCTGGTCTATTTACGCCTTTGATTCTTCCTACTACAAGGGTAGCCCCAGCTAAGAACGCTCCTGTACTACCTGCTGATATTACAGCATCTGCTTTTTTATTTTTCACCATTTCTAGTGCTTTATATATACTAGATTCTTTCTTTCGTCTTATTGCCATTACAGGATGTTCATTATTAGTTATTACATCTTTAGCATCAAGCACTATTATTTTTTCTTTATTATATTCATATTTTGCAAGTTCATCATTTATTAATTTTTCTGGACCTGTTATTGCTATATCTATATTATTGTATTCTTTAATCGCTTCTATACATCCTTTTACAACTATATGTGGTGAATAATCTCCGCCCATCCCATCTACAACTATTTTCATTATTTTCTCTCCCTTTTAATTTTATTATATGTATTTAAATTCAAAAAAAGAAAGTCATATGACTTTCTTTTTCTTAATTTTCTTTTGAAACTATTTCTTTACCATCATAATATCCGCAATCTTTACACACTCTATGAGCAAGTTTCATTTCGTGGCATTGTGGACACTCAACTATTCCTGGTAAGCTTAATTTAAAAGTTTGAGCTCTTCTTGAATCTCTTTTAGATTTTGACATTTTTCTTTTTGGATGTGCCATTTATTTTCACCTCCTTAGTTATTTGAGAAAAAATCTCTTAACTGTGCAAGTCTAGGATCAATATCATTTTCCTTGCAATCACATTTTGAATGATTTAAATTAGTGCCACAATCCAAGCATAATCCTTTGCAATCTTCACTGCAAAGTCTCTTCATTGGTAGTGACAAAATGATATTAGTTTCAATGATTGGTTCGAAATCTACCCTATCACTATTTATAATGATAATATCATTATCTTTATCATTTCCTTGTTTTGAAAATTCCTCATTAACTTCGATTTCTAGAGGATAATTAAACTTTTCAAGACATCTTGAACATGTAAGACTAAGATTAGTGCTTAATGTTCCTTGGAAATTTACTAAGCGATCTGTTAACTTAAATGTTCCTTTAATATTAACAGGTTCCATAAAGGAAATTTCCTCTCCTTCAAATATGATATCCTTGCCTTCAAAAGATACATCAACTTTTTTTTCAGTTACTCTCTTTCCTAGCAAATCTGAAATATCAATATGCATAAATACACCTCTATTATCATAAATGGGCTAATAAAGTCCTAGAAAACTAGAACTTATTAGCCAAAACCTATTATATAAATATGCCAATAAAAAGTCAAGCATTTTCTTATAGCACTACTATTTTATGTTGTTTTTTTCAACTATTTCTTTTGTATCTCTTGCAATCATTAATTCTTCATCAGTTGGGATAACTAAAACTCTTACTTTTGAATCTTCTGTACTAATAGTTTCTATTTCTCCCATGACTTTATTTTTTTCTTTATCTAAATTAATTCCTAAGAATCCAAGTTCACTTACAATTCTCTTTCTAATTGGTTCACTATTTTCTCCAACACCTGCTGTAAACACTATAGCGTCAACTCCGCCCATAACAGCAGTGTATGCACCTATGTGTTGTATAACTTTATTTTTGAATATATTTAATGCAAGTTCTGCTCTTTCATTTCCTTCAGCAGCTGCTTTTAGTATATCTCTAAAATCACTACTTATTCCTGAAATACCAAGAACTCCCGATTCTTTATTCATTATTTTATTTACTTCATCTACTGAATAATTCAACTCTTTTATTAAAAATGTAACTATAGCAGGATCAATATCTCCACATCTTGTTCCCATAGTCAATCCTGCAAGAGGAGTGAATCCCATACTAGTATCTACACACTTACCATTTTTAACCGCTGCTAAACTAGATCCATTTCCTAAATGACAAGTAATTAATTTTAAGTCTTCTATACTTTTGCCTAAAACCTTAGCTGCCATTGCTGAAACATACTTATGAGAAGTTCCATGGAATCCATATTTTCTAATTCCATGCTTTTCATATAAGTCATAAGGAAGTGAATACATATATGCATAATCAGGCAATGTTTGATGAAAAGCTGTATCAAAAACAGCTACCATAGGGGTATTTGGCATCAATTCCTTACATGCATTTATTCCTATAATATTTGGTGGGTTATGTAATGGCGCAAGTTTAATAAACTCTTCTAAAGCTTTCATAACCTCAGAATCAATTAATACAGACTCTGCATATTTTTCTCCACCATGTACAACTCTATGTCCAACTGCAGATATTTCTGCCATATCTTTTATAACTCCGTATTCTTCATTAATTAGTGCATTTAATACTAGTTCGATTGCTTTTTTATGGTCCTTCATTTCTTCTTCAATTTTGTATTTTTTTCCATTAACTTTATGAGTTAAAATTGATCCTTCAATTCCTATTCTATCTACTAATCCTTGAGCTATAGGTTGTTCAGAAGTCATATCTATAAGTTGATATTTTAAAGATGAGCTTCCGCAGTTTATTACTAAAATTTTCATGCGTAGTCCTCCTAATATGTTAATTTTACCCTATGGTAATGTTAATAATAAATTAATTTTGTGCTTGTATTGCTGTAATTGTAACAACATTTACAATATCATCTGCACTACATCCTCTTGATAAGTCATTAATAGGTTTCGCAAAACCTTGACATATAGGTCCTGTAGCTTCTGCTTTTGCAAATCTTTGTATTAATTTATATGCTATATTTCCACTTTGTAAATCAGGTAATACTAATACATTTGCTTTTCCAGCAACCTTGCTTCCTGGTGCTTTTAGCTTAGCAACACTTTCAACTAAAGCTGCATCTAACTGTAATTCACCATCTATATCAAGATCTGGTCTTTGCTCTTGTGCTATTTCAGTTGCCATTCTTACTTTATCTACAAGTTCATGTTCAGCACTTCCTTTTGTAGAAAATGAAAGCATAGCAACCTTTGGATCCATTCCACATAAATCTCTAGCTGTTTCAGCAGTTGCAATAGCAATTGATGCTAATTCTTCTGCAGTAGGATTTGGATTAACTGCAGCATCTGCAACTAATACTAACCCATCTTTTCCATATTCACAATTTGGAACTTCAAGCATAACAACTCCAGATACAGCTTTTATTCCTGGTTTTGTTTTTACTATTTGAAGACCCGGTCTTAATAAATCTCCTGTTGTATGTATAGCTCCTGATACCATTCCATCTACGTGTCCTAATTTAAGCATTATTGTTGCAAAATACAAAGGGTCTTTTATAATAACTAATGCTTTTTCTTCAGTCATACCCTTTTTCTTTCTTATTTCATATAATTCTTTAGCATACTCTGCTGTTTTCTCATATGTTTCAGGATCAACTATCTTTAATCCTTCAATATTCGAATTTAGTTCCTTAGCTTTAGCTTTAATTATTTCCTCATTACCTATTAACACTAAATTTGCTAATGAATTGTCATTTATTTTTCCTGCCGCAATGAGATTTCTTTCTTCTTCTCCTTCTGGCAATACTATAGTCTTTAAGTCCTTCTTAGCTAGTTCCTTCATTTGATCCATAAATCCCATATAAACTTTCTCCTTTCAGTCTACACATAAGTTCAATATGCTATAATATAATATATCCTATATAATAATATACACTTATTTTCATGTAATTTTCAATAAGAATATATATTTTTTATTATTATTTTGATAATTTTTATATATTAAATATGTTTATTTAACCAAAAATTCCACTTATTTGATTAAATAATATATACTTTCATGAATATGTATACTGTTTTTATGTATATTTTATATAAATATAATACCACAAGGAGAAATTATATGAACATAACCGGAATTATAACAGAGTATAACCCTTTACATAAAGGTCACATATATCACATAAATAAAACTAAAGAATTAACTAATTGTGATGGAATTATATGTATCATGAGTGGAAGCTTTGTTCAAAGAGGTATTCCAGCTATTATGGATAAATGGACACGATGTAAACTCGCCTTAAATTCTGGAGTAGATTTAGTAATAGAGCTCCCAACAATATATAGTCTTTCATCAGCAGAATTCTTCACATATGGAGCCATTAGCTTATTAAATTCTATTGGCGTTACAAATAATATATGTTTTGGTAGTGAAAGTGGAAAAATTGATGATATAAAATCAATTTCAAAAATTTTAAATAATGAACCTTATGAATTTAAAAATTATTTAAAAAATCATTTAGATAAAGGTGTTTCTTATCCCGTTGCTCGAAGCAAAGCTTTAGTAGAATATTTTAACAATGACTTTGATATACAAGAAATCTTAAAAAACTCTAATAACATATTAGGAATAGAGTACTGTAAAAGCCTGCTTAGATTAAAAAGTACTATTACTCCTTATACCATACAAAGAAAAGGTTCTAGTTATAATGATAATGAATTACAAAACAAATTTTCAAGTGCCACAGCTATAAGATCATATGTTAAAACTTCCAAAGATATAGCTGCTCTAAAAAACATACTTCCTAGTAAAACTTTTGATACTATTCATAATAAATTTAATAGTAATAGTTTAGTTTTTGAAGATTCTATGTTTTCATTTATAAAATATAAATCTTTAACTTTCCAAAATAAATTAGAAAACTTACCAGATGTTAAAGAAGGATTACACAATAAAATTTATAATGAATTAAAAAATTCAAAATCTTTTTATGAACTTGTATCCAATATAAAAAGTAAGCGTTATGCCTATACTAGAATAAGTAGAATATTATGTCAATATTTTGTTGGAATGGAGAATTTTAATATAGAATCTCTTAGAACTCTTCCAGCTCCTTATGGAAGAATATTAGGTTTCAATAATAATGGAAGAAAAATACTAAAAGAAATGAAAAGTAAAAGTTCTATACCTATTTATACAAAACTACCTAAAACACTTAATGATACATTAAAATTGGATATACAAAGCACTTGTGCATATAGCATGATAAACAAATCTGTATCTTACGATTCAGATTTTACAATTTCACCTATTTATTTAAAATAGCAGTAATATTGTTGCTATATTGAAAAATATAATTGTATAAATAACAAATTAATTTAAGGAGATATTTTATATGATTATATTTATTTCATTGCTATTAACATTCATAATAATTTCAATTTTAATATTTATATTATTTAAATCTAAAAATATTAAATTAAACATAAACTTATTTATGACTTTACTTTGCACAATATTTATAATAAATATTGTTTTGTCACCTGAAAGCTCTTTGAAATCAGCTTTATATGGTGGCAAACTATTTATAACATCAGTTTTTCCATCAGTTTTTCCATTTTTAATTTTAATTAATATAATGATAAGTTTTGATGGCATAAACATATATTCTAAAATTTTAGGCAATATTATATGTCGCCCTTTACGATTGCCTAAAAATTGTTCTGTTGTCTTAATTGTAAGTATTCTTTGTGGTTATCCACTAGGAGCTAAGTACGCTTATGACTTATATAAAAAAAATGCTATAGATATACATACTTGTCATCGTCTTATTAATATAGCATCGAATCCTAGTCCAATTTTTATTCTTGGAGTAGTAGGTGCTTCAATGCTTAAAAATCACTCATTCGGGGTACTTCTTCTTGTCTCCACTTATTTATCTTGTGTGATTATGGCATTAATTCTACCAAGAAAAAAAGATGTATACTTTAAAGAATTAAATAACCCCAAATCAGTAAAAGGAAATAAAACCTTAGGTGAAATATTAAAATCTAGTATTGATAATGCTTTTAAAACTGCATTCTCTATAGGTGGTTTTATAATATTGTTTTCAGTTTTAACTTCAATAATAAAAAACAATATCCTATCAGATATTGTTTTGAAAAATCTATCATTAATTTTTAATATACAGAAATCTACTTTAGAAGGCTTCTTCTTCGGAGTACTAGAAATGACTAATGGTTGCAGTTTAATAGCACCTATTAACATGAATATTATGTATAAATTAGCCATGATAAGCTTTCTTTTAGCTTTTAGCGGTTTGTCCATTATTTCTCAGACTTATTCTATTATCCATAATTCTAAGCTATCACTAAGTAGATATATGAAGCGAAAATTTATTCAAGGAATTATTTGTAGCATAATAACTATAATTTTATATAAAATAAATATTTTTAATATTTCAAAAGAAACATTTTCACTGAAAATAGTGTCCAATAATAAAAACTCATTTATTTTATTATTACTAATTGAAATGATACTACTTATCACTCCTATAATAATATACAAATTAAAAAAATTATTTTCCTGTACCTCTTAATTCCTTAATATTTTCTCTTATAATTTTAGTAGTATTTGATGTATTTGATTGAACATTTTTTAAATATTCTTCTGTTTGTTGTTTAATACTATAAATAAGTTGCTCACTTTTTATACTCATTTCTTTTTCTAGCTGACACAAGATTTCATCAGCATACTCTCTTGCACCCATTTTAATTGTTTTGGCATCTCTCCTGGCTGAGGCTATTATAGTTTCAGCCTTTACTTGTGCTTCTTTAGTTACGCTATGACGCTCTATTTCTTTTTTTAGTATTTCATAACTTTCTCTTTTAATATTATCAGCTTCTAAATGGGCATTACCTAGAATTCTTTCTTTTTCTTCACATATCCACTGAGCCTTTTTTAATTCATCAGGAAGATATTCTATTATTTGCTCAATTATATCTAGTATTTCTTTTTTCTGAACTACAATTTTCCCAACAACTGGAAGATTATGTGATGTTTCTACTATTTCTTGAAGATACTCTAATAATTTCATAATCTCCATTCATATCATCACCTTACTTTACCGATTTTATTTACAATATCTTTTATAATTTTATTTGGAACTAATCCTTCTATACATCCACCAAACATAACCACTTGCTTTATTGAAGAAGAACTTAAATATGAGTATTTAGCATTTGTCATCATAAATACTGTTTCAATAGATGGTTCTAATTTTTTATTCATATGTGCCATCTGCAATTCATATTCAAAGTCTGAAACAACTCTCAATCCTTTTATTATAACTTTAGCGTTTTTACTTTTCATATAGTCAACAAGAAGCCCCTCAAAACTTTCAGCTCTTACATTATCTATATCCTCTGTAACTTTCTCTATTAGTTTAACTCTTTCTTCTATAGAAAAAAGCCCTTTCTTGTCAAGATTTACCAAAACCGAAACAATTACCTCATCAAATATTTTAGAAGCTCTTTTTATTATATCTAAATGTCCTTCGGTAATGGGATCAAAACTCCCAGGATATATTGCTACTCTCATTTTAGTCCTCCTTATATGCGTAGAAACAAACTGTTGTGTTTCCATATTTCCTATACTGAACCAATGCTATGTCATCATTTCCTTCAAATATTTCTTCGCTTGAATCAATTTTAGTGACAATTAATCCATCTTCATGTAATAGTCTTTCTTTTCCTACTATATCTATAGCTGGTGGTATCATTTCCTTTGCATAAGGTGGATCAATAAAAATTAAGTCAAAAATTTTTTTCTTATTTGCAAAACTTTTTAGAGCATTATAAGAATCCATGTTTAAACATATACATTCATTCTCGAATTTTAAACTCTTTACATTTTCCTGTAATCTTTTAAAAGTAACTGGATATCTATCAACTAAATAACATTCTTTAGCTCCTCTACTTACAGATTCCAATCCAAGACTACCTGTTCCTGCGAAAACATCTATAACTACCGCATCTACAACTCTATTTTGAATTATATTGAATATATTTTCCTTAACTCTATCTAAAGTAGGTCTTGTGACCATATCTTCAGGTGGCAAAATCTTTTTTCCTTTTGCTCTTCCTGCAATAATTCTCATAGTCTTCCTCCTTTTTAACTGTCCAAAATGCATTATCTTATCTCATATTTTAACATACATATAGTAATTATACAAAACCATTTTTAATATACCTACTTTATTAATTAAAACAAATATATTTTGAAGTTCTATCAATTTCCTTAATTATATCCTCTTTAAGTTGAATATCTTTTTTGTTATTACTATTAATTAAATTTCTTGCTTCTTTATTTGCGATTTTAAGTATTTTATAGTCGTCTACAATATTTGATATTATAAATCCATCTTCTCCATGCTGATTAAATCCAAATATTTCTCCACTTCCTCTCAATTTTAAATCCTCTTCCGCAATAAAGAATCCATCATTGCTTTTAGTTATAACATTCATTCTTTGTTTAGTTATTTCACTGCTTAAATTAGTTATTAGTATACAATAAGATTTTTTATCTCCTCTACCGACTCTTCCTCTTAATTGATGTAATTGAGAAAGTCCAAATCTTTCAGCATTTTCAATTATCATCAAAGTTGCATTAGGTACATTTACTCCAACTTCTATAACCGTAGTTGAAATTAAAACTTTTGTTTTCCCATTTTTAAATTTGTTCATTATATCATCTTTTTCTTTAGAAGACATTTTACCATGCAAAATTGCAATTTCTATATCTTTAAAATACTTTTCTTTTAACTCTATATAAAGTTTTTCTACTGATTTTATATTTAAATCTTCGTTTTCTTCAACTAATGGACATACTATATAAACTTGTGCTCCATTATAAATTTCTTTTAATGCAAAATTATAAATTCTATTTCTAGCCCTATCATTTACAGAGTACGTATCTACTTTTTTTCTACCTGGTGGAAGTTCGTCTATAGAAGATATGTCCAAATCACCATATATTGATAATGCAAGCGTTCTTGGAATTGGAGTTGCTGTCATAACAAGTACATCTATATTATTGTTTTTATTATAAAGTTTACTTCTTTGCTTAACTCCAAATCTATGCTGTTCATCTGTAACTACCATCCCTAATTTACTAAACTCTACATCATCTTCTAATAATGCATGGGTTCCTATAATTAAATCTATACTTCCACTTTTCAATCTATTTTTAACTTCATCCTTATGTTTTGTACTTCCTGTTAAAAGTTCTATAGCTATATTAAAGTCTTTAAATAACTCTAAAGCTTGAGTGTAATGTTGATTTGCCAAAATTTCTGTAGGTGCCATTAAACATCCCTGGTAGCCATTCTTGACTACGTTGAAAATAGAAATTAGTGCTACTATGGTCTTTCCACTTCCAACATCCCCCTGTACCAATCTATTCATCGGTATATCTCTTTTTTCATCAATCAATATTTCTCTTATAACTTTGTTTTGAGAATTAGTAAGATTAAATGGTATACTATCCTTTAATATCTTTAATTCATCAGAAATTTTAAAACCTACTCCCTTTGATTTTTTATATTGTTTTAGCATTAAAAGTTTTAGAGAATATGTGAAGAGTTCTTGAAATTTCAATCTATTTTTAGCTTCTTCTAAACTCTTAACTCCCGTAGGATTGTGTATGTTTCTAATGGCTTCGTCTAAAGATATCAAACTATATTTATTTAATATAGTTGACGGTAAATTTTCCAATATATCTATGTTTTCTAATATATGCTTAATAGTGTTTTGAAAAAATTTATTAGTTATACTTCCCTTTAAAGAGTATTTTGGTATTAAATTTAAGAAACTTTCAGGATTATCTACTATAGTAGGATTTGTAAAAGTAATATTGTTTTTTTCTAACTGCACTCTTCCAAAAATAAAATATTCTTTATTAACTATAAACTTATTTTTAATATACTTTTGGTTAAACCACTTTCCTTTAAAAACAATATTATTCTTAATAAATTCTACAGTTGATATTATCATATTTCTTCTTACATAGGCATCTTTTTTTATATTTTTAACTTTAGCCTTTATAAGCACCTTATCTTCATTAGTTATTTTACTTATATCTTCACAATAATAAGCCTTATCATAGTCCCTTGGAAAATACAATAAAAGATCCAATATGTTATATATATTGCACTGATTTAATAGTTCCTTAGTTTTAGGTCCAATTCCCTTCAAAGAAACTACATCATCATAGACATTCACTTTAATCCCTCCTGTAAACTTCTGGGTAAAAAAAAAGCCTAAATGGCTTTTTTTAAGCCT
This sequence comes from Clostridium massiliodielmoense, assembly GCF_900176615.1. Lineage (GTDB taxonomy): Bacteria > Bacillota > Clostridia > Clostridiales > Clostridiaceae > Clostridium_H > Clostridium_H massiliodielmoense. The sequence continues at coordinate 386,691 of NZ_FXLO01000009.1, read as the reverse complement.
AATGGCTTTTTAGCCTAAATGGCTTTTAAAATCATATGACTTTTTATTCAACTGATACAATGAAATAATATAATGGTTGCTCTCCACTATAGAATTGAACATCTATATCATCATATTTTTCTTCTATTTTTTCTGCAAATTCTTGTACTTTTTCTTCTTCGCAATCTTTTCCATAAAATACTGTTATAAGTTCACTATCTTCGTCTACCATTTTTGATATTAAAGTATCACAAACATCGTAAACATCTTCTCCAACTTCATTTATTTTGTTTTCAACTAAACCTAATATATTTCCTTCTTTTATAGGTTTACCATCAATTTCTGTATCTCTAACAGCATAAGTTACAGAAGCTGTACTTACATTTGCTATTGCCTCATTCATAACTTTAGTATTATGCTCAACAGTTTCAGCACTATCAAATACAGTAACAGCTGTTATTCCTTGAGGAATCGTCTTTGTTTTTATAACTATAACATTTTTATCAGATAACTCTGCTGCTTGTTCTGCTGCCATAATTATATTCTTATTATTAGGTAATATAAATATATTCTTTGCATTTATTTTATTTATACGTTCTATTATATCTTGTGTACTAGGATTCATAGTTTGACCGCCCTCTATTACAGAATCCACTCCAAGATCTTCAAAAATACATTTTAGCCCATTTCCCATAGTAACAGAAACAAATCCATACTCTTTCACGTCTTCTACAGATTCTTTTGAAGCTTCTTCTTCATCTTCTGTAGTTGCATATTCAAGTTCTAAAATCTGTCTATGTTCTTCTCTCATATTATCTATTTTTATTTTGGATAATTCTCCTAATTTTAAAGCATTAGATAAAACCCAGCCTGGATCATTTGTATGGATATGAACTTTTATAATATCTTCAACTCCTACAACTATCATAGAATCTCCAACCGGAGTTAATATTTTCTTTAAATTTTCAGCTTTAACAGAAGCATCTTTTGTATTTACAAAGAATTCTGTACAATATCCATATTTTATGTCTTCTGGATTAATTGTAGATTGAGCTGATTTAAGAGAAGTTTTTTTAGCATTACTATTTATATCTTCCTCTATATTTGCTTCAATATTATTTTTAAGAGCATTATACATACCTTTTAAGATTATAAATAATCCCATTCCACCAGCATCAACTACTTTTGCTTCCTTTAAAGCTGGTAACATATCTGGTGTTTTATTAAGTACATTTTCAGTATGATTACATACTTTTTCAAGAAGTTTTACTATGTCACTTTCATTTGCACTAGTAGCACTTTCTCCTGCTGCTCTTATTATTGTAAGAATTGTTCCTTCTGTAGGACGCATTACTGCTTTATATGCAGCTTTAGCTCCTTCTTCAAGACTTTTTGCAAAACCTACCGCATCTACTTCATCTTTTTCTTCTAGTCCCTTTGCAATTCCTCTAAATATCTGAGATAAGATAACTCCTGAGTTACCTCTTGCACCCATAAGTGCTCCTCTTGATACTTGTTTTGCCACCTCAGAAATAGAGTTAGTTTTTAAATTTTCTACTTCTGATACAGCACTTTTAAATGTCATTGACATATTAGTCCCTGTATCACCATCTGGAACAGGAAATACATTTAAAGAGTTTACAAATTCTTTCTTTTCCTGAAGGTTATTCGATGCATTAATTACCATATTGCGTAGATTAAGCCCATCTATTTTAAAACGTTCCAACTCACGTACCTCCTTAAATTCTTATACCCTGAACATTTACAGTTATACTTGATACCTTCAAGCCTGTATAGTTTTCCACATTATATTTTATTTTTTGTACTACGTTATTAGCTATAACAGAAATTTTAGTTCCATATTGAACTATTATATATAATTCAATAGTTAGTTTATTATCTTTACTTTGAATTTTAACACCCTTACTTAAACTTTCACCTTTTATAAGTTCCCATAAACCATCTTTACCGCTTTTAGAAGCCATACCTACGACACCATAACATTCCATAGTTGAAACTCCAACTATGTTTGCTAAAGCCTCTTCTGAGTAATTTATATTACCATTTTCATTGGCAAGCACTAACATATTTATTCCTCCTTAATAGCTATACATAATATTTATTTTATAATATATAAATAATATAATCAAGAAAATAAATGATATTAATACTATTTCTTACTTATATCTTCATATTTTACTTGCAATGATTATGTTTTTTGTGCTACAATATAAATCGTTCTATTGTATGGAATTATTATCTTCAATTTTGGGAGGTGTTATTAGATGGCAAAAAGATGTGAAGTATGTGGAAAAGGCGTTGTATCTGGTGTACAATACAGTCACTCCCATCGTCAATCAAAAAGAAGATGGGCTCCAAACATAAAAAGTGTTAGAGCTGTAGTTAACGGAGTACCTAAGAAAGTTAGCGTTTGTACTAGATGTCTTCGTTCTGGTAAAGTTCAACGTGCTATATAGAAATTGATACATAAAAAATGCAATTGATTTATCAATTGCATTTTTTTATTTACTTATCTTTTTTAAATAAGCGAATAATTTTAGATATAAATTTAGGCACCTTAATAGCTATTATTTTCATAATAACCTCCTCAAGTATTTATAAACATATTAATTTTGAATATGTTATCCCATGTTTATTATATGAATATAATTAATTTTTGCTACAAAAATATAAATTTAAAAGACATGCAATACATGCCTTTTAATCTTTAGAACAAATTATAAGTAATTTTCCACTATCAAATTCTATTTTAACTTCTTCTTCTTCAAATACATTGGAAATTCCAAGTGCACTTCCAAATTTTAAATTATAATCAATTAGTGGATATTTTGCTCCAATTATATTTAAATTATTTACTTTTTCCGAATAAGGTATAAGAGAAAATGTATCTCCTATATTTCCTTTCAATTTAGTTGATTTATCTTTTAAAATAATAGTATTATTATCATCTTTTATAGAACATAAAACACCTAAATTTAAACATTTTAAAAGCATTCCTATATTTCCAAATACATGATCTACTCTACTTCCTGTGCATCCAAGCAAAACTATTTCAGTTGCTCCAAGTTTTATAGCTCTATTTATAGCTATTTCAGTATCCGTAGAATCCTTTTCCGGAGGATACTCTATTATACTGATATTTCTATTTTTATAATAATTTAATGCTGTACTCTTAATTGAATCTAAGTCTCCAATAATACAATCGGGAAATATATCATATTTAAATAAAGCATTTGCTCCACTATCTGCAGCTATTAAATACTCACTTCCTCTTAATTCCTTTTTTATTAAAGTATAACTAGGAGAGTTTCCCCCTGATATGATGACTACTTTCATATTAGAAACCTTCTTTTATTTCTTTTATATTTTTTTCTATATCTCCATTTTTAAATACCGCTGAACCTGCCACTATTACATTTGCTCCACATTCAACTACTTTTTTAATATTATTTGCTCCTACTCCACCATCAACTTCAATTAATAAATCTTTATTTAATTCTTTGGCAAGTTCTTTAACTTTTCTAATTTTATCTGAACAATATTCTATATACTTTTGACCACCAAACCCTGGATTTACAGACATTATTAGAACCATATCTACTATACCAATTAAATGCTTTATATTCTCTACTGGAGTAGCTGGATTAAGGGCTATACCCGCCTTAACTCCAAAACTTTTTATATAATTAATTGTTCTATCTAGATGTTTATCAGCTTCATAATGTACAGTTATGATATCTGCTCCACTTTTTGCAAAATCTTCAATATATCTTGCAGGATCTTCTATCATTAGATGTACGTCAAATGGAAGTTTTGTTATATTTCTTATACTCTTTATTATAGGTATTCCAAAAGATATATTAGGAACAAACATTCCATCCATTACATCTATATGTATAATATCTGCGCCATACTTATCTATTTTTTTTATATCTTCTCCTAAGTTTGAAAAATCTGCTGATAATATAGATGGTGCTAAATTTACCATTTGTTTCTACCTCCCTGAATTATTTCTTCTAAAGTTTTTATATAAAATTCATATCTATCTTTATTTATTTCTTTGTTATCAACTGCGTCCTTTAAACTACATTTTGGCTCTTTATAATGTAAACACCCATTAAATTTGCACTGATTTTCATAATCATGAAATTCAGGAAAATAGTCTTTTAGTTCTTCTTTTGACTCAAATTTTAAATCAAGAGTAGAAAAACCTGGAGTGTCAACAATAAAACCGTTGTTGACCTCCACAAGTTCACTATGTCTCGTAGTATGTTTCCCTCTTTTTAATCTTTCGCTTATTATTCCTGTTTCCATTACTTCTTTTCCCACTAGCTTATTTAGTATTGTAGATTTTCCAACTCCTGATGGACCACAGAAAACATTTATATTTCCTTTTAATTTCCCCTTAAGTTCTTCTAATTCATCCTCTTCTTTAGCCTTTAAAAATATATATTCATATCCAGCATCAGAAACCATTTTAACTGCTTCATGATTTTTATAATCAACGCATAAATCTATTTTATTAAAGCAGACTATAGACTTTATATTTTTAAGTTCACATTGAATTAAAAATTTATTTAAAAGATCTAAATTTACATCTGGATTTTTTAGAGCAAACACTATAAAAGCTTGAGAAATATTAGCTACTTGAGGCCTTATAAGATAATTTTCTCTTTTAGATATTTCCTCTATTGCCCCATAATTATCATCATTTGGAGTAATAATTACTCTATCACCTACCATAGGCGTTAACTTTTTATTTCTAAATTTTCCTCTAGCTTTACATTCATATACTCTATCTTTTGTTTTAACATAATAAAATCCGCCTATTCCTTTTAAAATTATGCCTTCCATATTTCCTCCTAAGTAATAATTTATGGATTTGGTTCAGTTTTTAAAATAATAGATGTCCCCTCTGAAACTTGTGAACCAGGTTCTTTATCTTGAGATACTATTATAAAGTCATCTTTTCCTCTAAAACTTATAGATAACTTATATTGTGCTGCAAGTCTTCTAGCTTCTTTTACTGTTTTATTTACAAAGTTTGGCACCTTAACTATGTTTTTGTCTCCAAAAGAATAACAACTTATATTAACAACTGTATTTTGCTTAACTCTTGCACCAGCTTCTATACTTTGCACTGTAACTAATCCATCTTTTTCTTTATCTGTAGTAGGTATTTTATTTACTGTACCCAATCTTAACCCCGCACCTGATATTAATCCTTCAGATTCACTTAACTTTTTATTAATTAAGTTAGGTACTGTAGTCATTTTTAATTGAGATCCCTTACTTATTATTAAATCTACTATTGTATCTGGTTTAATTTCTGATCCAGCCTTTGGAGATTGATCACATACTTTTCCTTTTTCTATACTATTACTATATTCATGTGTAACTTCTCCTAATTTTAAATTGTACATTTTTAAATATTCTTTAGCTGTTTCGTAGTCAATATCCACCAAATTTGGTATCCCTGAATTTTCATTTCCAGAACTTATTATAGCCCTTACTTCATCACTTTCGCTTAAATTCATAGTTGTTCCTGGAGATGGATAACACTTTATCACAACTCCCTTTGGCTTATCACTTGGTTCTTCCTTTGGTACAAATTTAAGTCCAGCATCTTCTACAAGTTTTTGAGCTTTATCTGATGTTAATCCTATTATATTAGGCACATTAACTTTTCCAGATTTGCTGTTTCCACCAGTAGCCATAAATATTCCTACAACGCCTATTATTAAAACAGCAAGACCTATAATTCCGCCTACTATTTTTTTCTTATTTTTACTAGAACCTTTAGACCTTTTCTCTTTTTTCTCTCTTTTATCTTCAAATTCTCTACCTTTTAATTCTTTTACTTCTTCATTGTCTTCATCTTCAATATCATCATATAAATCAGGCTCTTTTTCATCAATATCTGTTATGGGTTTCATTATCTTAGTATATTCATTTTCATCACTATTAACAGCTATATTGGCATTGGGATTTTGTTTTACCTTATTTAAATCTATTAGCATATCATGAGCACTTTGGTATCTCTTATAAGGTTCCTTCTCCACAGCCTTTAATATGAGTTTATTTAAACTTTCCGGTATATTGGGATTTACCTTTATAGGTGGTACAAGTTCCTCTTGAACATGTTTTAAAGCCACTGATACAGGACTTTCTCCATCATAAGGTACTTTTCCTGTAACCATTTCATATAAAATTATTCCTAAAGAATAAATGTCTGTTTTACAATCAACAAATCTTCCTTTTGCCTGTTCAGGAGAAATATAATGTGCCGATCCTATAATCTTATCTGAGTTTGTTATGGTAACAGATGATGTAGCTTTAGCTATTCCAAAGTCAGTTACTTTTATAGTCCCATCTTTTGTTACTAAAATATTATGAGGCTTAACATCTCTATGAATAATATTATTATTATGAGCACATTCTAAAGCTTTAGCAATTTGAATTGCAATGTTAATTGATTTATCATATCCTAAGCTTCCATTTTCATTTATAATTTGCTTTAATGTTTTACCATCTATGTACTCCATTACAATATAATTTATATTATTTTCTGATCCAATGTCATAAATTCCAACTATATTATTATGTGATAAACTAGCTGCGGAAGATGCTTCTTGTTTAAACTTGTTAACAAACTCAATATCATCTGAATACTGATTTTTTAAAACTTTTACAGCTACATATCTATTTAGTAAATGACATTTAGCTTTATATACTTCAGCCATACCCCCTTCACCGATTTTTTGCAATAATTCATATCTATTTCCTAGAATAGTCCCAGTCATTTTTGCATTCCTCCAAATATAATCACTGAAATATTATCTCTTCCACTTTTATTCTTACATAACTCAACTAGTAACTTACATGCTTGTTGATTTGTATTTTCTGATATTATACTATACATTTCTTCTTTAGAAACTTCATTTGATAAACCATCTGTACATAATACAATTTTCGTATTAGAAGTTATCTCCACATTAAATGTATCTATTTTTACAGTTTTTTTAGTTCCTAACGCCCTAGTTATTATGTTTTTATTAGGATGATTTACAGCCTCTTCTTCTGTTATACTCCCATCATCAACTAATTCTTGTACTAATGAATGGTCTTTTGTAATTTTTTTTATATTTTCTTCTTTTACAATATAGCAACTGCTATCTCCTACATTTGCAATAACTACTTTTTCATTCTGTATAATACACGCTGTAATAGTTGTCCCCATACCATATAACATTTCACTATTTTCTGCTTTTATATATATATTATTATTGGCATATTTAATTGATTCCTTTAATAGTCTTTCCATATCATCAAGATATCTATTTCTTTTTATATATTCTATACAAGATTCTACTGCAATCTTACTTGCTACATCTCCTGCATTATGTCCTCCCATGCCATCAGCTACTATATATACAGCAAATTCATCATTTTCATATTTTCCTATAGAATCTTCATTTATTTCTCTAACGTTTCCTATATCCGATAAAAATCCTACGCATAGCTTTTCGGTACAACTCCTACTATTCATATAAATATATCCTCCATCACACACGAATAATTTAGTTATTTCTAATATAATTTCTTCTTAACTGCCCACAAGCTCCATTTATATCTGATCCCATTTCTCTTCGTATTGTGGTTTCAATTCCATATTTTATTAAAGTTTCTTTAAATTCTTCTATATCTTTTGATTTTGACCTCTCATAGTTATTTTCCTTAATCTCATTAACTGGAATTAAATTTATATGACACAACATACCTTTTAATCTTTTTATTAATTCTTCTGCATTTTTTCTGCTATCATTGACTCCTTTTACTAAAGCATATTCAAAGGTTATTCTTCTATTTGTAGTTCTGTAATAATATCTACAAGCCTCTAGTAATTCATCTAAAGTATATTTATTCGCTATAGGCATCATGCTTTTTCTTATTTCATTATTTGGTGCATGAAGTGAAATTGCTAAAGTTATTTGCATTTTTTCATCTGCAAGTTCTTTTATCTTAGGAACTACTCCACAAGTTGATAAGGTAATATGCCTTTGCCCCATTTTTAGTGCATCATCATCATTTATAAGTTTTAAAAATTTTAATACATTATCGTAATTATCTAATGGTTCTCCACTTCCCATAAGAACTACATTAGATATTCTATCACCTATTTCTTTTTGAGCTTTTAGAACCTGTGCTATTATTTCTCCTGAAGTTAAATTTCTCACAACTCCGTCTACAGTAGATGCACAAAATTTGCACCCCATCCTACATCCAATTTGTGTAGATACACATATTGAATTTCCATGCTTATATTTCATAACAACAGATTCTATTATATTTCCATCTTCATATTCAAAAAGAAACTTTTCAGTGCCATCTATATTGGATTTGTATTTTTTTATAACGTTTGGTATTTGTATGCAGAAATTTTCTTTTAACTTTTCCTTAGTTTCTTTAGATATATTAGTCATATCATCAAAGTTAAAAACAGCTTTTTTATATATCCACTGGAAAATTTGTTTAGCCCTAAACTTACTTTCACCATTTGTGTCCATCCAGTCTTTTAATTCATCTAAAGTAAAATCTAAAATATTCTTCATTTATACACCTACCTAGTTTTCTTAAGTTTAGCAATAAAAAATCCATCCATATACTTATTAGGTAAAATTGTAACTGTCCCATTTTCATTATATATAATATTATTCATGTTACCATAAAATAGTGGTTCGACCTTATATTCTGGAAATTTTTTTATAAACCAATTAATATTTTTTTCATTTTCATCTTTATTTATTGTACAAGTAGAATATACTAGTGTTCCTTCTTTTCTCACATATTTTGCAGCATTCTCCATTATTTTTTTCTGTATAGCTACTATATCTTTTGTTGCCTTTACATCTTTTGTATATTTTATTTCTGGTTTTTTTCTTATTATTCCAAGACCAGAACATGGAACATCTATTAATACCATATCTGCTGAATTTTCAAGTTCTTTATTGAATTTGCATGCATCCATTTCAGCGCAAGATATATTGTTTATTCCAAGCCTTTTAGCATTTTCTTTTACTAAACTTAGCTTATTATCATGTATATCAAAGGCTTTCACAATTCCAGTATTATTCATAATTTCTGATATGTGAGTTGTTTTTCCTCCTGGCGCACTACATAAATCAAGAACTGTAGCACCTTCTTTAGCATCTATAGAAGGTGCTACAAGCATAGCACTTTCATCTTGAACGGTTATTTTTCCTTCTTTAAATAAAGGATTTTTTTCTATACTTTTTCCTTTATTTATTACGATAGCTTCTGGACATATATATCCTTCTTCTACATCATATCCATAGTCCTCAAGATTTTTAAATGCCTCATCATAATCTGTCTTTAGATTATTAACTCTAACTGTAACTGCAGGTCTTTCATTTAATCCCTTAAGTATATCTTCTGCAATTTCATTTCCATACTGTTTAATAAGCATGTTAACTAGCCACTTATCATAAGAATACTTAAAACATAATGTCTCTACTAAACTTTTTTCATTATAGTATTTTTTATCTAAATTTCTTAGATAATTTCTAAGCACACCATTTACAAGTTTTGATGCACCAACAGATCTTTGTTTCTTTGCTATTTCTACAGCTTCATTTACAGCAGCAAAGTTAGGTATTTTATCTAAAAATTTTATTTGATAAACTGTAATTCTAAGTATATTAAGTACATAGGAATCTAAACTTTTTATTCCTTTTTTTAGATAATTGTTTAAAATAGTATCAATTGTATATTTATATTTAATTGTTCCATATACTATTTCTGTTATTAATCCCTTATCTTTATCATCAATTTTATTTTTATTTAACGTTTGTCTTAAAACTATATTTGAATAGGCATTTTTGTTAAAAACCATTTCAAGTACATCTACGCATATTTTTCTAGCCTTTTCCATTAATTAGCTCCAATCCTTTATTAATAAACTCTATTCATCTCTACTTAACGCTATAAGTCTTACTAGCTGTAATATAGCTGTTAATGCCGCAGCAACATAAGTCATGGCCGCAGCTGATAAAACCGCTCTAGCACCTTTAACTTCATCACCATATAATATAGCCTTATCCTCTAATATCATTAGTGCTCTATTAGATGCATTAAATTCTACAGGTAATGTAATCAACTGAAATATAACTACAGCACTAAATAATAGTACTCCTAATTGCGTTAAACCATGACTTCCCATAAAAAGTCCAATTAAAAATATTATCCATGATGCACTAGAACTAAAGTTAACCACTGGAACTATAGAATTTCGTATTTCTAGTGGTGCATAATGTTTTTTATGTTGAATTGCATGACCTGTTTCATGAGCTGCAACTCCTATAGAAGCTACAGAACTTCCATAATAAACATCTGTAGATAATCGCATTACCCTATTTCTTGGATCATAATGGTCTGTAAGTCTTCCTCCTATTTCTTCAACGGGAACATCATAAAGTCCCTCTGCATCTAGTAACATTCTAGCAACTTGGGCTCCTGTGTATCCATTTATGCTTCTAACTTTTGAGTATTTATTAAAAGCAGAACTTACTTTCATTTGAGCCCATGCTGAAATTAATAATGCCGGAATAAGAATTAACATTGTCTTATCATAAAACCAAAACATTCATATCCCTCCTAAATTATATAATAAATTTACTTTAAAATACTTTCAAGGTCAATAGAATTACCTCTTATATATTGTTGAACTTTAAGAGATTTTTTACCCGGAAATTGAATTTCTTCTACCAATAATACACCGCCATTACAAGCAACCTTTATACCTTCACTAGAAACATCTATTACTGTACCAGGTGTTTTTTTACTATTTTCATTTAAAACACGTGATTTATATATTTTCATAACTTTATCATTATAATGTGTATATGCTACTGGCCACGGATTTAATCCTCTTATAAGATTGTGTATTTCTGTTACTGATTTATTCCAATCAATACAAGCCATTTCTTTATCAAGCATAGATGCATAGCAAGTTTTACTATCATCTTGTTTTATTGGAGTAATTTCACCAGATACCATTTTATTTATAGTATCTACTAATAAATCTCCTCCTTGTGTCATTAGAAGATCATGTAATTCTCCTGCTGTCATATCATCGTTTATATCAACTTCTTGCGTCATTAGCATATCACCTGTATCAAGTCCCACATCCATAAGCATAGTTGTATTTCCACTTTTCTTTTCTCCATTTATAATTGCCCAATTAAGCGGAGCTGCTCCCCTATATTTAGGTAACAATGAGGCATGTAAATTTATGCAAGCATATTTGGGTATTTCTAAAACTTCTTTAGGTAATATTTGTCCATAAGCTACAACAATAATAAAATCTGGTTGTATTCTTTTTAATTTTTCAATAAAGTCAGGTTCTTTTCTTAAATTAATTGGTTGATAAACTTCTATATTATTTTCAAGTGCCACTTCTTTAACTGGTGACATAGCTAACTTCTTTCCTCTACCCTTTGGTCTGTCAGGTTGAGTAAATACACCTTCCACATTAAAATTTTCTATCATAGATTTTAGTGCAGGTACTGCGAACTCAGGAGTTCCCATAAAAACTATCTTCATACTATTATTCCCCTTTTTCTTCTATTACTTTATCAATAAATAATGTTCCATCTAAATGATCAAGCTCATGACAAATAGCCCTTGCAAGCAATCCCTCTCCCTTTATCTTTACTTGTTCTCCTTTTTCATTTAACGCTTTAGCTGTAACTTTGTATGGTCTTGTAACTTTTCCTTGTTTTCCTGGTAAACTTAAGCATCCTTCATAGTCTGTTTGACTTCCTTCGCTTTCTATAATTTCAGGATTAATTAAAGTTATTGGGCCTTCTCCTACATCTATAACCACTAATCTTTTTAATATTCCAACCTGTGGTGCTGCAAGTCCTACTCCATCTGCTTCATACATTGTTTCTTTCATATCTTCTATAAGTGTTAATATTCTTTCATCTATTTCTCCTACTTCTCTACAATTCTTTCTTAATATAGCATCCTTGTCTACTCGTATATTTCTTAATGCCATTTTAATTCCTCCTATTAATTTAATTTTTCTATGTTTATAGTAATGTGCTTGGATTAATATCAATACTTATCCTTACATCATTATAAACATCTTGCAAGTTTTTATAAATAATTTTTTTCATATTTAATGCTAATTTGTTATCAAGTTGACCTTTTATTAATATCTGCCACCTGTAAAATTCCTTTACTTTTGAAATTGCACAAGGACATGGTCCTAACATATTTATTTTATTATTTTTTTCAAGTGCATTTTTTAATATTACACCAATTTTTTGTATATTTTTTATTAATAAATTTTCATTTTTACTACTAATATTTATAGATAATATTTTTGAAAAGGGAGGATAATCCATGTCATATCGTATACCTATTTCTTCCTTATAAAAATTTTTATAATCATTATTAGCAGAATACCTTATACTATAATTTTCTGGACTATATGTCTGTACTACAACATTTCCTTCTTTTGAACCTCTTCCAGCTCTTCCTCCTACTTGCGTTATAAGCTGAAAAGTTCTCTCTCCAGATCTAAAATCAGGAAGATTTAAAGATACATCTGCTGCTATTACGCCAACCAATGTAACATTTTTAAAATCTAATCCTTTCGTCACCATCTGGGTACCTATTAATATATCTGCTTCTCCATTTTTAAAAGTATTATATATGTAATCATAGGAATTCTTTTTTCTTGTGGTATCAAAATCCATTCTAAGTGTTCTAGCATACGGAAAGTACTTTTTAACTTCCTTTTCAATTTTTTCAGTACCAACCCCAAAGTATTTTACATACTTACTTCCACATTTAGGACATATTTGGGGAACTTTGTACTTTTCTCCACAATAGTGACAACTTAAATAGTCTCCTTTACTATGATAAGTAAGAGATATGTCGCAATGATTACATTTAAATACATATCCACATTCTCTACATGACACAAAAGTAGAAAATCCTCTTCTATTTAAAAACAAAATAACTTGTTCTTTATTGTTTAGTGCTTTTTCTATCCCATCATACAAAGCCGTACTAAAAATAGACTTATTTCCATTTCTAAGTTCTTCCCTCATATCTACGATGTGTACCTCTGGAAGTTTCGCTCCATCTGCCCTATTGTCTAAAGTAAGTAATTCTATTTCTCCTGTCATACATCTATAATATGTATCAATAGATGGGGTAGCAGACCCAAGTACAAGTTTACAATTTTCAATATTGCATTTTAATTCACCAATTTCTCTGGCATTATATTTAGGATTACTATCGGATTTATAACTTCCTTCATGTTCTTCATCTATAATTATCATTCCTAAATTATCAAAAGGTAAAAATATAGCTGATCTTGCACCTATTGCTACCTTAACTTGCTTATTTTTTATTCTAAGCCATTCATCATATCTTTCCCCATCTGAAAGTTTACTATGAAATACAGCAATATCTTTTCCAAATCTTCCTTTAAATCTTTCTACCATCTGAGGTGTTAATGATATTTCTGGAACTAATATTACACATTCTTTATTTTTATTTATCATGTTTTTTACCATATTCATGTAGATTTCAGTTTTTCCACTACCTGTTATTCCATGAATTAAAAATAATCTATTATTTGAGTTTAATATATAATCAGTAACTACTTTTTGCTCTTTATTTAAAATTTTTTCTTCATATTTGCTATATACATTATTATTAAATCTGTTTACTATAGTTTCATTTTTAGTCAAAAATCCATGCTTAATCATAGTATTAATAGATGATGAGGATAATTTAAATTTTTTACTTATTTCTGTTTTAGAATATACTCCATCATTTGACTTTACTGCATTATATATACTAGTGTAAGGTTCTTTATTAAACTTTTCTGCAAGGGTATTACCTATATATATTACCTCTTTTATTTTATTTCTAACTCCTTTTATTATTCCTGTAGGAATTATTACTTTTATACATTCTAAATATGTACATAGGTACTTTTCTTTCATTTTCTTAATAAGCTCTATATCTTTTTCCCTAAGAACGGTAAACTCATCGCAGATATTTATAATAGATTTTACTTTATATTTACTATGGAATTCTTCATATAATTCTATAACAAATCCATCTATGTTTCTATTTCCCTTTCCAAAGGGAACTTTAACTCTATGACCAACTTTTAATTTTTCTAGTAATTTTTCTGGTATTTTATAAGTAAAAACTTTATCAACTTGAACCGATTCATTGTTTACTACTATTCCAGCATATTGATACACTTAATTCACCCTTACCTACAATTAAATTCTATAATTACAAGAAAAAAGCGCATTAGCGCTTTTTATTAATTAAATCAAACAATTCCTTAGCAACCTCTTTTTTGCTCATTTTAGGTAGAGGTATTTTTCTACCATCTGAACATAATATAGTTACTTTATTATCCTCTGATGCAAATCCAGTATCATTAGACACTATATTATTTGCTACTATATAATCTAAATTTTTCTTGTGTAACTTTGATGTAGCATTTTCAATTAAATCATTGCTTTCAGCTGCAAAACCTACCAATACTTGATTTTTCTTTATAGATCCTAATTTTTTTAATATGTCAGTATCCTTTTCTAATTGAAGTGATAGTTCTTCATCACCTTTTTTTATTTTCTTTTCAGAATAAGTCTTAGGTTTATAATCAGCTACTGCTGCTGATTTAATAACTATATCAGAATTTTCAAAGTTATTCTCTACAGCTTTTAACATTTCAGCATTAGTTTTTACATCTATAACCTTAATTCCAAAAGGCTTATTTATACTTGTAGGTCCTGATACCAAAGTAACCTCAGCACCTCTATCTCTTGCTTCTTTAGCTATAGCATATCCCATTTTACCACTAGATCTATTTGTTATATATCTAACTGGATCTATAGGTGCTATAGTAGGTCCTGCTGTTACTAAAACTTTTTTGCCTTGTAAATCCTTTTTATTATAAAGCATGCTTAATGTTATTTCACTTATTATTTCTGTATCCTCAAGTTTTCCTGCACCTACATCTCCACAAGCAAGTCTACCTGATGCAGGTTCTATAAATTTGTATCCATATTCTTTTAGTTTTCTTATGTTTCCTTGTACTATGGGATTTAAAAACATATTAGTATTAGCTGCTGGAGCAAATACTACGGGAGCTTTTGTTGCCATAATAGTAGTTGATAGCATATCATCTGCTATACCATTTGCAACTTTTCCTATTATATTTACTGTAGCAGGTACTATTAACATTAAATCTGCTTTTTTTGCTAATGATATATGTTGTATTTCCCATGCTTTAGGCTCTGCAAACATATCGACAGTAACCATATTTTGACTCAAGGCCTGAAATGATAGTGGATTTACGAATTTTGTAGCATGCTCTGTCATTATAACATGCACGTTTACATCAGCTTTTTTCAATCTACTAATTACATCTAAAGCCTTATAAACAGCTATGCCGCCAGTTACCCCAACTACTACAGTTTTCTTTTGATTCATTCTATTTTATTCCTTCCACTAAAGACTCATAAGAAACTTTTTCTGCATTTACTTCATGTATGGCTGTTGTAAGTGGTTTATACGCATCCTCTACATTTACTAGAGCCTCATCTCCATCTATTATTTGTCTTGCTCTTCTAGATGTTACAGTAACTAGTGAATATCTGTTATCAACTTTAGTTAATAATTCTACAATTGATGGATTAATCATATAATTGTTCATGAATTAAACCCTCCTTAGAAAAAATATTTTGTTCTATTCTATCTACGCTACATTTTTCAGCTATAATTATGCTTTTTATTTTTTTAACTGCTTTTTCTACTTCGTTATTAATAACAGCATAATTATATTTTGAAACATAATTAATTTCTTTATAGGCAGATTTGAATCTAGTCATTAATGATTCCTCTGTTTCACTACCTCTTTTTATGATTCTATTTTTTAATTCTTCCATAGAAGGAGGTAATATAAAGATAAAAATTCCTTTAGGATAGTTTTCTTTTACTTTTAAAGCACCTTGAATATCTATCTCTAATATAACATCTTTCCCATTTTTAAGCTTTTCTAATACATTTGATTTTGGAGTACCATAATAATTTCCGTATACTTCTGCATATTCAAGAAAATCATTTTCTTCAATTCTACTTATAAAGTTTTCTTTGCTTAAAAAATAATAATTTTGACCATCTACTTCGCCTTTTCTAGGAAATCTAGTTGTTGCTGAAACTGATAGCCAAAAATCCCCGTTTTTCATTAGTTCTTTACAGATTGTACCTTTACCTGCCCCTGATGGTCCTGATATTACTAGTAAAAGCCCCTGATTATCTTGTTCCGGTTGATTCATTATTCATCTACCTCATCAATATTAACTTCATCTTTAGAAGATAGTCTGTGTGCAACTGTTTCCGGTTGAACAGCCGATAATATTACATGATCACTATCTGTTATTATAACAGCTCTAGTTCTTCTACCATATGTAGCATCTATAAGCATACCTCTATCTCTTGCTTCCTGTATAATTCTTTTTATAGGAGCTGATTCAGGGCTTACAATAGCCACAAGTCTATTAGCAGAAACTATGTTTCCAAATCCAATGTTAATTAACTTAATACTCATATTAGTCCTCCCAAATTTTATTCTATATTTTGTATTTGTTCTCTAATCTTTTCTATGTAATTCTTCATATTTATAGTTAAATTTACAATTTGTAAATCATTAGCTTTTGAAGAAATGGTATTGGTTTCCCTATTCATTTCTTGAATTATGAAATCAAGTTTTCTTCCCACTGGTTCGTCTTTTTCTAATGTATCTTTTAATTGAATTATATGACTGTTAAGTCTTACAACTTCTTCATCTATAGCAGCCTTATCTGCAAATATAGCTACTTCCATTGCTATTCTAGATTCATCTATATCACTATTTTCCAAAAGTTCATTAATTTTATCATTTAATTTTTCTTTATAATCTTTTACTACTAAAGGAGACCTTTTTTCAATACCCTTCAACAACTCTTGTATAATATTACACTTTTCTATAACATCATCTTTTAGTTTTTTGCCCTCGTTTTGTCTCATGCTAACTAGTGATTCTATAGCTTCGTTTAAAGGTTCCTTCATGTAATTCCAAATTTCTTCTGAATTTTCTTCCTTTTTTTCTACAGATATGATATCAGGGAATTTAGAAATAAGTGATACTGAAATGTCATCTGTAGTTTCATATCTATCTCTAATTTTCTCTAAACATTTAACATAACTATCTGCTAATTGTTCATTAAATTTTACTTCTACATCATCATTAGAATATACATTTTGAGTTATGAAAACATCAACTTTTCCTCTATTAATTTTTTCTTTTAAACACTCTCTTATTTTACTTTCTAATGATAACAAGTTTCTAGGCATTTTTAGATTCAAATCAAAATATCTATGATTTACACTTTTAATTTCAATAGTAAAACTGCGACTACTTTCTTCTTTTGTCGTTCCCCTTCCAAAGCCCGTCATGCTTCTTAACATCTTTATCATCCTTCCGCAGCATATAATAAGTTCATATTCATTATACATAAACAGTCATTAAAATTTCAAGTTTAAATTGACTAAAAATGCATATTTACTATAATATCATATTTTTTATTATAATAAAACATAATTTAGGTACCATCCTTTAAACTATTTCATGTATAATGTAAAAAAAGCCTCCAACAAACTGGAGACTTTTTTATTGTACCTACTAACTACTATGCAATCCTACTGCAATTAATTTTATAATGAACAATATCGCAAGTATATATATTACATATGAAATTTTCTTCTTTTTATTTTTATCACTTGTTAATAGATTATTTGCTAAATTTAATATTGCATAAGATAATATCCCTATTGTTAATCCATCACCTATACTATAAGTTAATGGCATTAATGCTATTGTTAAAAATGCAGGTACTCCTTCTGTAAAATCTGCAAAATCTATTTTAACTACATTTTCTATCATAAAAAATCCAACGATTATAAGCGCTGGTGCTGTAGCACATGCTGGTATAGCTATGAATAATGGTGATAAAAACATAGATATTAAAAATAATACTCCTGTTACTATAGATGTAAGACCTGTTCTTCCCCCTTCAGCAACTCCCGCTGAACTTTCAACATACGTAGTAACTGTTGATGTTCCTATAACAGCTCCAAGTGTTGTACCAATAGAATCTACAAGCAATGCTTTTCCAGCATTTTTAACCCTTCCTTTTTCGTCAACCATCCCTACTTTAGATGCAACACCAACTAGTGTTCCTACTGTATCAAAGAAATCTACAAATAGAAATGTAAATACTATTGTTAGAAATGATAAAATTTTACTACTATCCTTTATGTATGAAAAATCTAATTTAAATGCTATTGATTTGAGTGATTCATATTTCAAAATACCATTTGGCAAAAATATACTATATTGTTCTGCTGCAATTTTTGTATTAATAAAAGCATAGCCCCATGCAATTAATGTACTTACTACTATTCCCCATAATAATGCTCCTCGTACATTTTTCTTAGATAATATTACTATTACTATTATACCTATAGATGCTATTATTACAGTTGGAGTAGTGAAGTTACCAATTTTAACAAAAGTCTCTGGACTTTTAACTACTATTCCTGCATTAGCAAATCCAATAAATGCTATAAAAAGTCCTATTCCTCCTGTAACGGCTAACTTTAATGTATTTGGAATAGCATTTACAACAGCTTCTCTAACACTAGTTAGTGATAAAATAATAAATATAATACCCTCTACAAAAACAGCTGTTAATGCAACTTTCCAATCTACGCCCATAATTTTTACTACGCTAAACGCAAAGAAAGCATTAAGTCCCATTCCTGATGCTAATGCAAATGGTAGATTTGCATATAGTCCCATGAATATAGTAGTTATTCCTGCTGTTAGACATGTGGCAGTTAATATTGCTCCTCTTGGCATGCCCGTACTTCCCAAAATATTAGGGTTTACAGCTATTATGTAAGCCATAGCTAAAAATGTAGTTACTCCTGCTGTTATTTCTGTTTTTAAATCTGTACCATTTTCTTTAAGTTTAAAAAACTTTTCCATTTTTCATCCCCCTATGTAAATATAGAATTAACCACTTAGGCTATAAGCAATCTAAGTGGTTAATTCTATATTTACACTAGACCACTCATAGTCAAATATTTACGGTATTTGGTAGAAACGCCCGACCTTATTTCTAGGCTTATATGAGTACGTGGTTATATTCTTTTTAAATTCAATATAATTTTACTATAATAACTCCTATTTGTCAATCCGTTATGAAAATTAAATTTATTTTTAATGATATAGTTCGTGTTTTTGAATTATAAAAAAAAGCTAGGATTTTCATCCCAGCCTTTTTACGAATTAGATTTCTTATAATATTATACAGATTAGTCCTCCATTACCTTCATTTATTATTTTTTCTAAAGTCTTTCTCATTTTTATTTGAACATCCTCCGGCATTTTGTATAATTTATTTTGTAATCCATCTTTAACCATAACCTCCAATGATTTACCAAACATATTACTTTCCCATATTTTTGATCTATCACTTTCAAATTGTTCTAGAAGAGAGGTTACAAGCTCTTCACTTTCTCTTTCCGTTCCTATTATAGGAGAAATTTCTGTTTCAATATCGGCTCTAATTAAATGTAGAGACGGTGCACTAGCTTTTAGTTTAACTCCATACCTTGTACCTTGTTTAACTATTTCAGGTTCTTCTAAAGTCATTTCACTGAGTTCTGGTGATACAAGTCCATATCCCTTTTCTTTAACATCAATTAATGCACTAGCTACCTTATCATATTCTACTTTAGCTTTGCTTAGTTCCTTCATTATATTTAAAAGTTCATTTTCTCCACTTATATTTTGACTGCAAACCTCACTTAATACCTTGTAGAATAATTCATGTCTTGGATTTAGCTTAATTCTTGCATTTCCCTCTCCCATATTTATCTCTTTAAGTTTTGAGTTTTCTAAAAATTCTACATCACTAAATTTATTTGCAAACTCTTTTATGTCTCTAACTTTATAAACTTTTTGACATATATCCTTGATTAAAGATATAAAATCTTCTTTTAACCAATGATTAACATCTAATTTTTCAATCCATTCTGGCATATCTATATTTATTTCTTTTATAGGGAATTCCTTTAATATTCTTTGAAATATATTTGTTATATCCTCTTGTTGCATATTCGCTATATCCATAATTTGTACTGGAACATTGTACTTTTCTTCAAGAGATTCTCCTAATTCTTTAGTTTCTTTACTATCTGATTTTTTTGAATTTAATATTATTATAAATGGCTTATTAATAGATTTTAATTCATTTACTACTCTTTCTTCAGCTTCAATATAATCTTCTCTATTAATATCTGTTATGCTTCCGTCCGTAGTTACCAAAAGTCCAATTGTAGAATGTTCATTAATTACCTTTTTAGTTCCTATTTCTGCTGCTTCTTCAAAAGGAATTTCATAGTCATACCAAGGAGTCATTACCATTTTAGGTTCTTCTCCTTCATTATATCCAAGAGCAGCTTTTACAATATAACCAACACAATCCACCATACGCACTTTAAATTTAGTTTCCTCATTTAGCGCAATTTCTATAGCTTCATTAGGTACAAATTTAGGTTCTGTGGTATGGATGGACTTACCAGATGCACTCTGTGGAAGTTCATCTTGTGCTCTTTGTTTTTTATAAGTATTTTCTATGTTAGGTATAACCATAAGTTCCATAAATCTTTTTATAAATGTAGATTTTCCGGTTCTAACAGGTCCAACTACCCCTACATATATATCTCCTTGTGTTCTATCTGCAATATCTTTGTATATGTTAAAATCCTCCAACTTTACCCCTCCCAATACTTCCTTTTATATAATATATATATTTAAAATAAGTAGAAATATTATAAAATATTTTAATAATCTTTCTTATTTTTTATAAAACAATCTTTTTCATAAATTTATCTTAATTTTAATAATAAATATATTACTTACTAATTTAAAATATTACATAAAAAATAAAAAACCAACTTAAAATAAATTAGGTTGGTTTTTTAATATATTGGATTTGTTATTGTATAAGAATTTGATATATTTTTAAAAATTCACTATTCTTTTCTTTCTCTAAACTCTAACTTAATTCCTGTACCACTAAAATCAAAACTTTCTCTTAGTTTATTTTCTAAGTATCTTCTATAAGAGAAATGTAAAAGTTCAGGATTATTTACAAAGAAAACAAATGTAGGTGGCTTAGTTCCTATTTGAGTTACATAATAAATCTTTAATCTTCTTGTTCCTATTACTGGAGGTTCTTTCATAAGAACGGCTTTATTTATAACATCATTTAATATTCCTGTTTTTATACGCTTACAATAATTATTGTAACATTCCTTTGCCATTCCTAGTACTTTATGAACTCTTTGACCTGTCTTTGCAGATATAAATAAGAATGATGCATAAGGTAAGAATGATAATTTAGTTCTTAACTTATCTTTAAAGTTTTTCATAGTTTTATCATCTTTTTCTATTAAATCCCACTTATTTACAATAACTACTATGGCTTTATTAATTTCATGTGCATATCCTATTATTCTTTCATCCTGCTCCGCAATATCTTCTGTTGCATCTATCATAAGTATACAAACATCTGCATTTTCTATAGATGCTAAAGTTCTAACTGCACTATATCTTTCAACTTGTTCCTTAATTTTGCTCTTTCTTCTAAGTCCTGCTGTATCTATTAAAACAAACTTTCCTTCTTCTGTTTCTATGTAACTATCTACAGCATCTCTTGTAGTTCCTGGTATATTACTTACTATGTGCTTTTCTTCTCCTAATATTCTATTAATCAATGATGATTTTCCAACATTAGGTCTTCCTATCATGGCAATTCTTATATATTCATCTTCCTCTTCTTCCCCATTAAAATCAGGGAATTTTCCTACAACTTCATCTAAAAGATCACCAAGTCCTAATCCTTGAGAAGCAGAAATTGGCATAGGTTCTCCTAATCCTAAATTATAGAACTCATATATGTTGTCATCTAATTGTCTTCTGTCTATCTTATTTACAGCTAAAACAATTGACTTATTTGCCTTTCTCAGCATATGAGCAACTTCTCTATCCGCATCTGTCAATCCTTGTTTACCATCAACTATAAATAGTACAACATCTGCCATTTCTATTGCTAATTGAGCCTGTCTTCTCATTTGAGCTACGATTATGTCATCATTTTCTGGTTCAATTCCACCTGTATCTATTATTGTAAAATTATTATTTAACCATTCTGCTTCAGCATATATTCTATCTCTTGTAACCCCTGGCATATCATCTACTATAGCTATTCTCTTTCCTGCTAATTTATTAAATAAAGTAGATTTTCCAACATTAGGTCTTCCTACTATTGCAACTATTGGTTTACCCATTTTTATTCCTCCTGCCCATATTGGTTTATTAATTGTATTAAATCCTCTCCTGTGTAGTCGCAAACTATAACCTTTCTTTTTAGCATTTTTTCTATATCACAGATTTTTATATCATCTAGCATAATTTGTTCTGTATAATCTCCTAATTCATATCCTTTTTTGAACATATTATCTGACATTATTATGTATTTTCCAATTTCACCTTGAGATAATTGTTCTATAATATCTTGACCTGTTAATAATCCTGCTACAGTTATAGTTTCTCCGAAGAAGTTATTTATTATTTTTTTTACATCTATTCTTATATTAGAATTCTGCTCCATAATTTTATCTGCAGCACTCTTTATTTCATTATACGCAGAAGTTCCTGTTACCATTGTAAAACTACAGTTTATATTTTTATTTACATTATGTAATGAATTTTCTATATTATCTCTAAAATTTCTTATCATTCCAACTCCATCTTCTAATTGTTGAAATCCATTGTAAAATTCATCTTTCGGAACATCTCTTTTTGCTATTACATAAAATTCATCAGATAATCTTACAAATGGTTCTCCAACTTCATTTATAAATTTTTCTTGAAGTTTTGCAACTCTATCAATTTCGTCGGAGGCAGTTTTTTCATTAAATAACTTTAATTTCACTAAACCATTTTGTTTTCTAAATTTAGTTACTCCAATAGGAACAACTGCTAAATTATTTATATAAGGATATAATTTGTATAAATCTAATATAGTTCTTTCTAGTTCTTCTTTATCATTATATCCAGGACATAGAACTATCTGACAATTAACATCTATTTTAGCATCAGTAATTCTCTTTAATCTATCATATATAGTTCCTGCAAATCTATTATTCATCATTTTACATCTTAGTTCAGGGTTAGTTGTATGAACTGAAATATTTATAGGACTTATTCTATATCTTATTATTCTGTCTATATCATCTTCACTCATGTTTGTCATGGTAATAAAATTTCCTTGTAAAAATGATAGTCTAGAATCATCATCTTTAAAATACAATGTATCTCTCATACCTTTAGGAAGTTGATCTATAAAACAAAATATACATTTATTATGACAATTTTTAGGTCTATCAAGCATTGGATCTCTAAACTCTAATCCTATGTCTTCCCCAAAATCTTTTTCTATTTCTATTTCCCAAATTTCCCCATATTTTTTTTCTATCTCTATAACAACGTAATCATCCACTATTAAATACTTATAATCAATAATATCTTTAACCTTATTACCATTAATGCTTAGTAATCTATCACCAGCTTCTATTTCTACTTCTTCAGCAATACTATCAGCTAGTACTTTTGAAATTTCGTTTTGCATTTTTCCCTCCAAAGACTCTATCTTTTATCAGTTCATTAAATCATATTATCATTAATTTAATTATTACGTCAAGCTTGAGTTCTTTGTGTTTTAATAGTACTATTATTAGTCATTTAAATCAATATGTTCTCCAGTTATTATATAAATTATCCATTCACATATATTAGTTACATGGTCTCCTATTCTCTCTAAATACTTAAATACAAATAAAAATCTAGTTCCCTGTTGTATCATTGAATTATCTTTTGTCATTTTCTTTAAAGTTTCTTTAAATACATTCATATATAATTCATCTAATATATCATCTCTTTTAGCTATTTCATATGCTTTTTGTAAATCTCTATTAACATAAGCATTTAAAACATCTTTTATCATGCATATTACAATTTCAGACATTTTAGATATATCTAGTATATCAGCATCATAGTTTTCATTTTGAAGTCCTTTTGTAACCTTTGCAATATCCACAGCATGATCTGCCATTCTTTCTAAATCTGTAACTATATTAATACAAGTAAATATAAATCTTAAATCTGTTGCTATTGGTTGTTGCATAGCTATAATTTTTATACTCTTACTTTCTATTTTTTTCATTGTTTCATCTATTAAATCATCATTTTTAATAACCTTTTTAGCAAGTTCTGAATCTTTACTTATCAATGACTGTATGGATAAATAAATTTGTTGTTCAACAACACTTCCCATTTCTAGCAAATCATTATTTAATTCCTCTAATTCCATTTGAAAAATTTTTCTAGTTCCCATAATCTCACCTCGTTTATTTATTTAAATCATCCAAATCTTCCTGTTATATAGTCTTCTGTTCTTTTGTCATTTGGTTTATAAAAAATGTCTTCTGTCCTCCCATGCTCTACGATAATTCCATTATAAAAAAATGCCGTATAATCAGAAATTCTAGCTGCTTGTTGCATATTATGAGTTACAATGACCACAGTATATCTATCCTTAAGTTCCCCCATAAGCTCCTCAATTTTTAAAGTAGATATTGGATCTAATGCCGATGTTGGCTCATCCATTAGTATAACTTCGGGTTCTACAGCAAGAGTTCTCGCAATACATAGCCTTTGTTGTTGTCCTCCCGAAAGTCCTATAGCACTCTTTTTTAATCTATCTTTTACTTCATCCCAAAGCGCAGCTCCTTTTAAACTTTTTTCCACAATGTCATCTAATACCTTTTTATCCTTTATATTATGAATTCTTGGTCCATAACAAACATTATCATATATACTCATGGGAAAAGGATTTGGATTTTGAAACACCATTCCTATCTTTTTTCTAAGTTCTATTACATCATAATTTTCATCTAATATATTATTTTTCTCATATACTATTTTTCCTCTCACTTTAACAGAATCTATTATGTCATTCATTCTATTTAACGTTCTTAAAAAAGTAGACTTCCCACAGCCTGATGGACCTATAAGTGCAGTTACAGAATTTTTAACTATATTTATATTTATATTTTTTAGTGCTTGTTTTTCTCCATAAAACAAATTTAAGTTTTCAACTTTAATTATACTATTCACAAGTTTTCCCCCTACTAATTTCCCGTATATCTTTTATATATTTTTTTACCAATAAATCTAGCTAATGTATTAAACAAAATCACTATTATAATTAACACCGCTGCTGAAGCATTGGCTATTTGGGTTGCGTCAGGCACAACAGCTTCCGAATTTAACTTCCATATATATACAGCCAATGTTTCTGCTGGTCTAAACAAATTAAATGCTGAACCATCACTAATTCTTACATTTGGAGCACTCATTCCAGCCGTGTAAAGTAATGCTGCAGCTTCTCCAAATATTCTTCCAGCTGAAAGTATTATTCCTGTCAATATCTGAGGTATTGCTGATGGAAGAATAATTTTTTTTATTGTTTGCCATTTAGTTGCCCCAAGTCCTAAACTACCTTCTTTTATTGTGACAGGTACAGCTCTTAATGCACTCTCAGTAACAGTAGTCATTGATGGAAGATTAAGAATCGTTATGGACAAAGCTCCTGCAATTATAGAATATCCCCATCCCAATATTCCAACAAAAAACAAAAGTCCAAACAATCCAACAACTATAGAAGGTAAAGATGCTATAGTTTCTATACATAATCTTATGGTATTTAAAATTTTCCCTTGTTTTGCATACTCAGCTAAATATATTCCAGCTCCAATACCAATAGGTACAGTTATTATAAGAGATACTACGAGCATATAAAAAGAATTAAATAAATGAAGTCCAATTCCTCCCCCTACTTTTGATGAGGGTTTTCCAAATAAAAATTTAACACTTAAATTTGGCATTCCTCTATACAATATATACCCAATCATCCCTACAAGAAGTAGTATTACAAATATAGAAATTACATATAAAAATCCTGTTGCTATTTTATCCTTTTCCTTAGCATTCATTTAACATCACCTCGTTTTGCTATAATCTTTATTATAAGAATAAACATAAATGATATAATTAAAAGTAATAATGCTAAAGACCAGATTGCATCATTCCAAGTTGTACCAAATATTGTATTAGCCATATCCATAGTTATAATGCTTGTTAATGTAGATGTGGTATCCGTAATATTTCTCGGAAATTTTATTGAATTTCCTATTAACATTTGAACTGCAAGTGCTTCTCCAAAAGCTCTTGCCATTCCTAATATTATAGCTGTCAAAATACCATTTTTAGATGAGGGTATTATTACTTTAACTATAGTTTGCCATCTAGTAGCACCAAGTCCATAAGATGCTTCTATATATCTTTTAGGTATAGACTTAATAGCATCTGATGAAATACTTGTTATAGTAGGAAGTATCATTATACTTAAAACTATAATACTTGATAAAAGTCCAAAACCAATTCCTTTAAAAATGCTTTTTATGGCAGGTACTAACAATGTAATTCCAAGCCATCCATATACTACAGAAGGTATTCCCACAAACAATTCCATTGCCGGCTTTAAAAATCTTTCTCCTATTTTAGGTGATATAATATTTATAAATATAGATAACGCTATACTAAGAGGTGTACTTATTATTATTGCACCTAAAGTTACTAAAATTGATCCTGATATAAATATTAATGCTCCAAATTCAGCCCTATTTGATTCTGGATTCCATGTTTTTTTTAATAAAAATTCTCCTAAAGTATATCCATCTTTTGTAAATAATTTTATTCCTTTTAATGTTATAAACGATAATATTATTATTGTTATAACTACAATTAAATATCCACAAATAGTTGAAATACTTCTTCCCAAATACTCATTTTTAAATTTATTTAATCTATTTTCATTAGTCATCTTATCTACTCCGTATCCTCCAAAATTTATTTTATTTAATATTATCTATTGGTATATATCCAGTTTCCTTTATAATTCTTTTTCCTTCCGAAGAATACATATAATTAATAAAACTTTTTACTACCCCTTCTGGAATTCCCTTTGTATACATGTGTTCATAAGACCAAAATGGATACTTTTCAGAGCTTATATTTTTTTCATCTGCATTTACATTATTTATCTTTATTATATTTATTCCTTCTTTAACATTTTCATTTTTAAAATATGATAAAGCCAAATACGATATAGCTCCTTTTGTCTCTTTAACAGATTTTTGAACTGATCCACTAGAATCCTGAATTGTTCCTATCTCTGGATTTTCAACTTTTCCATCCATTACAGTTTTAATAAATGTAGCTCTACTTCCTGAAGATTTGCCTCTATTTATAACTTGTATCTCTTCATTATCTCCACAAATTTCTTTCCAATTAGTTATTTTTCCAGTAAATATATCTTGAATTTGTTCTTTTGTTAGAGACTCCACTTTTATATCCTTATTAACTACCATTACAAATCCACTAATTGCCACCTTATGGTCTACTAATTGTTTTAATATGTTTTTATCTTTAATTTTTTCTTCTGCACCAAAATCCGAATTACCAATTGCTACAGCTCCAGAAACTACTTGTGAAAGTCCCGTTCCACTTCCACCTCCTTGTACGCTTATCTGGATTTCAGAATTTTTATTCATAAATTCATCTGCTACTAAATTTACAACTGGCTGTAACGCAGTTGAACCTGATATTGTAATAAATTTATTACTATCTTTACTACAACTACTTAAAAATATCATCATTGTGTAAATTACTGAAAAAAGCATTATGTTTTTTAATGATTTCTTATTCACAAAAAAGCCTCCACTTATTTTTATTTTATATATCACCATTTACATAGTACATTTTTAAAGTTAATTTAATATTATGACAATGTTAAATTTTCTTAACACTACGTTAAATATACTAAACATTACTATTTCATTATCATTTTGTCCCATTAATTAATCTATATGTATAAATTTTTGCATAAAAAAATAGACAGCTTTTAACCATCTATTTTAAAGGTATCTCTTTTTTCAAACTTCTAGAACATCTATTCTCTTAGAAACTAAAATTACTTAATAAATATAAAGGAAAACATTCTTCCACTTTTTTCTTTTGTTTTTCTATATGAATGAAAACTATATTCTTTTGAACAATATGTGCACATATTTATTGTATTAATTTGATTATCTGTAATGCCTTTATCCTTTAATTCCTTTATTATACATTTTTGAAGACTTAATTTTCTTCCATCATTTATATATGTATCCTTATATACATCACTGCCTTTAAAAGTTTCTATAAGTTCCTTGCTCACTTCATAACAACATATCATATTATGAGGTCCTATGTATATTTCAAGGTTCTCTACTTTACTATTATAATCATTAATTAATCTATCTATAGTTTTAGATACAATATAATTTATAGTACCTTTCCATCCACTATGTGCAGCAGCAATTACTAAATTATTTCTATCATATATAATTACAGGAACACAATCCGCAGTAAAAACTCCTATAATAACTTCTTTTTTATTTGTAATTAAAGCATCTCCATCATGCTCCATACCATCGTAATTAAAAATTACATCACTATGTGTTTGATTTAAATACCCAACTTCTTTTACATTAAACCACGCTTTTAAATTTTGTAAATTTAAAAGTCCATCTTCTGTATTTTTATTGAAATCTAAATTTCCCTTAGCTGTTGAAAAATAAATACCTACTTTATCACTATCGTAACTTAAAAATTCAAATTTGTTTGCTTTAAATGAATTAGCCTCTTTCATAATATCACTTCCTTAAATCATTCATATTTATTAGTGTATTAATTTTTAAAATCAAAAAACTGTGTACAAAAATTATTTAATTAAGTACACAGTTTTAGTTTCTTAATATAAGGAACATAGATTATCATTATCTTTTAATTTTATCTATATTCTTGTCTGACATAAGATTTGTAATTTCCTCTATAAAAGTATTAATGTCTTTAAATTGTCTATAAACAGATGCAAATCTCACATATGAAACCTCATCAATTTCCTTTAATTTTTCCATTATAAGTTCACCTATGTATTCTGACTTAACTTCAGTTAACATATCATTATTCATTTTCTTCTCTATTTCATCTGCTATAGAATCTATCTGAACTCGTGAAATTGGTCTCTTTTGACAAGCTTTCACCAATCCATTTATTATTTTTGTTTTATCAAAATATTCCCTATTAGAATCTCTTTTTATAACTAAAACAGGTATATCCTCAATTTTTTCATAGGTGGTATATCGTCTATTACATTTTAAGCATTCCCTTCTCCTCCTAATGGCTTTATGGTCTTCTGTTGATCTAGAATCTACAACCTTACTTTCCTCAAAACCACAATATGGACATTTCAAACTATCACGCCCTTTATATAATATTTCAATATATATTATACTATTTTTTCATATATATTACTACTACTTATTCTCTAAAATATCATCTTGAGATATGCTCACTAATATAACATCTATCCCTATTTTAATTATATCATCCCACTTTATTTCTATATTTTCTTCTTTACCAAAAAGAGATTCTCTATCCTTTGGTATTATTAAAGATAATATTTTGCACTCATCACAATCAACTACTAAATCTTTTATAAATCCTATCTTACATCCTGTATTAATATCTATTACTTCCATAATCTTTAAATTATTTATTGAATAAAAGTCCATCTATCTTTTCCTCCCCAAATGTTTTTATCTAATTATATGTTTGCATTAAGATTTATATACATTATATGTTCAATAACTTAAATTTTAACAATTACTAACGAAACTCTTGACTTTACTATTTTAAATATTTATACTTAAATAGTAATTATTATTAATTAATAGTTTTTTAAAATAAGTTTTCTAGCTTTTTTTAATTCTTATAATTTTATACTTAAATAGGAGAGATCATAATGAGTAAAATTACAATATCTATAGATAATAACTTAATACAAGCAGAGGATAATTTAACAATATTAGATATAGCAAAACAACATGATATATTTATTCCTACTTTATGTTATATTAAAGATCCATTAAATTTAGGAAAATGTAATGTATGTCAAGTAGAAATTACATATAATAACAAATCGGAAATCAAAAGAGCTTGTTGTACTCGCCCCAAAAATGGTATGAAAATTAGTACATGCTCCGAAAAAGTCAATTCTGCTATAAGAAACAGACTTTCAGAAATTTTAAATGAACATGAGTTTAAATGTTTCAAATGTCCTAGAAAATCTGATTGCGAATTACTAAAGGTAGTTATGAAATACAAAGTCGGACCCAAAGTCCGCTATAATATAGAAAATAACACTGAAGCAAATTACCTTGACACTAGAAGCAAATCAATAATTATAAACAGACATAAATGTATTAAATGTGGGAGATGCGCTATTACATGCAAAAATAAAACAAATACTCAAGCTCTACTTTTTAAAATAATAGATGGTTCATTTAAAGTAAAAACTATAGATGATAAATGTTTGGATGATACTAACTGCCTATTATGTGGTCAATGCGTAAATATATGTCCAGTTGCTGCACTTTCTGAAACGCCACATATAAATAGAGTTTTAGAAGCAATTGATAATCCGAAAAAACATGTTATAGTTGCAATTGCCCCTTCTGTTAGAGCCTCAATTGGGGAAGCTTTTAATATGGAGTATGGAACTGATGTAACAGGAAAATTATATACCGCCTTAAGACAATTAGGCTTTAATAAAATATTTGATTTGAATTTTGGAGCTGACTTAACAATAGTTGAGGAGGCAAACGAATTAGTTGAAAGAATAAAAAACAATGGCCCGTATCCTATGTTTACATCTTGCTGTCCTGCGTGGGTAAGACAAGCCGAGAACTATTTTAAAGAATTACTTCCTAATTTATCATCAACAAAATCTCCTCAACAAATTTTTGGTGCTGCTAGTAAAACTTATTATCCAAAGCTTATAAATTTAAATCCTAAAGATATATTTACTGTAACTGTAATGCCTTGTACTGCTAAAAAATTCGAGTCACAAAGAGATGGTATGGATATAAAAGGAATAAGCAGTATAGATGCTGTATTAACTGCAAGAGAATTAGTTAAAATAATAAAAGATAACAAAATAGATTTTCCGAATTTAGAAGATGGAGTTCAAGATCCAGCTATGGGTGAGTATTCAGGTGCTGGTGCTTTATTTGGAGCTACCGGCGGAGTTATGGAAGCTGCCCTTAGAACAGCAAAGGAACTTTTAGAAAATAAATCGCTAAACAATATAGAGTATAAAGAGGTTCGTGGTTTTAAAGGTATTAAGGAAACTACAGTAACTATAAATGATAAAGAATATAACATAGCCGTAATAAATGGTTCTTCTAATGTATTTAAATTTATGAATTCAGATATGATAAATAAAAAGCAGTATCATTTTATAGAAGTAATGTCTTGTGAAGGTGGATGTATTAATGGAGGTGGGCATCCTCATGTAACTTCTAGTGAACGCGAAACTGTAGATTATAAAAAATTACGTGCATCTGTACTTTACAATAAAGATCTTAATCTTCCAAAACGAAAATCTCATGAAAATACTGCAATAATCAAAATGTATTATAACTTTATAGGGAAACCTGGCAATCACCTTGCACATGAAATATTCCACTTTTCTTATAATTGAAAAATATATATTCTTTAAAATCTATTATTGACACAAATAAATATATTAAATTATAATATATAATGAAGTACTTTATACTCCTTTAGTATGAAAATCAAAAAACTTCGCCCTGTATTGAGGCTGAAGTTTTTATTTTTTATATAATAGTATAGTAAGGAGAATTTTATTTAGGAGAGATTACTATGAAAAAACTTTTTAACAATCTTATATTTAAACTCATACTGGGAGTATGTTTAGGTATCATTATAGGACTAAAATCGCCCGAAAATATAATGGGCATTATTATAACTATAAAATATGTATTAGGACAGGTTATATTTTTCGCAGTCCCATTAATTATACTTGGATTCATTACTCCATCTATCGCAAAGCTTAAAAATAATGCTAGTAAACTTTTAGGGATAACTATTTCTATAGCTTATTTATCCTCTGTAGGAGCTGCTTTTTTCTCTTCCTTTTTAGGATATAAGCTTATACCAAAACTTTCAATAGCTTCTGAGACAGCAGGTCTTAGGGAACTTCCAAAGTTAATTTTTAAATTAGATATTCCTCCTGTTATGACAGTTATGAGTGCTCTTGCTTTATCTTTACTTTTAGGACTCGCAACAGCATGGACAAAATCCGATTTAGTTGAAAAGCTATTAGAACAATTTCAAAACATTATATTAAGTATAGTAAATAGAATTATAATTCCTATTCTACCATTATTTATAGCTACTACATTTGCATCACTAAGTTATGAAGGTTCTATTACAAAACAAGCTCCTGTATTTTTAAAAGTAATTGTAATAGTTCTTATTGCCCACTATATATGGTTAGCTCTTTTATATTCTATAGGTGGCGCTATTTCTAAGAAAAATCCTTTAAACGTAATTAAAAACTATGGTTCTGCTTATTTAACTGCTGTAGGTACTATGTCTAGTGCTGCCACACTACCTGTAGCATTAAAATGTGCTAGAAAATCTTCTTCTCTTAGACGTGATATAGTAGATTTCGTTATTCCACTATGCGCAAATATACACCTTTGTGGTTCTGTTTTAACAGAAGTGTTCTTTGTAATGACAGTATCCAAAATATTATATGGTTCACTTCCAAGCGTCTCTACAATGGTACTTTTTATACTACTACTTGGAATATTTGCAATAGGAGCACCTGGTGTACCTGGTGGCACAGTTATGGCATCACTAGGACTTATAATAAGTATACTTGGATTTAACGATTCAGGAACGGCTCTTATATTAACAATATTTGCTCTTCAAGATAGCTTTGGTACAGCTTGTAATGTAACTGGTGATGGTGCTATAGCATTAATGGTTACAGGAATTGCTAATAAAAAGAATCTATAAACTAATACTAAAGAGCTCCTAAATCCATTTTAAAATTTAGGAGCTCTTATTTTAATATTATACATATTTTCTCATATGTTTTAATGCTGTTTTTTCAAGTCTTGATACTTGAGCTTGAGAAATTCCTATTTCATCTGCTACTTCCATTTGGGTACGTCCCTGAAAAAATCTCATGTTAAGTATTAATTTTTCTCTTTCATTTAATCTCTTCATAGCTTCCTTAATGGATATGTTTTCAATCCAACTCTCATCAGCATTTTTATTATCACTTATTTGATCCATAACATAAAGTGCATCTCCACCATCATGATATATAGGTTCAAATAGTGATACCGGATCTTGAATTGCATCTAGAGCAAAAACAACTTCTTCTCTAGGTAAATCTAATTCCTTTGCTATTTGTGAAACATTAGGATCTTTATTTTCTTTTTTTATAATTCTATCCCTAACTTGCAATGCTTTATAAGCTATATCTCTTAATGATCTACTTACTCTAATAGAATTATTATCTCTTAAATATCTCCTTATCTCCCCTATTATCATAGGCACAGCATAAGTTGAAAACTTTACATTTTGACTTAAATCAAAATTATCAATTGCTTTTATAAGACCAATACATCCTACCTGAAATAAATCATCTACATTTTCTCCTCTATTATTAAATCTTTGAATTACACTTAATACTAGTCTTAAATTTCCTCTTACAAATTTTTCTCTTGAAAGATTGTCACCGTCCTTCATTTTTAATAATAGTTCCTTCATTTCCTTTTCTTTTAATACAGGCAATTTTGAAGTATTTACCCCACATATCTCCACTTTATTTATCATAATGTAATCAGCTCCTTCAAAGTAGTCGCATTAAAAGTATTTCCTCAGGAACATTTTTTTATACTAAGGACAATCACACCATTTTACTAATTTCTTTTTTTAATCTTTTTATAATTCTTTTTTCTAGTCTTGAAATATATGATTGAGAAATGCCAAGTAAGTCTGCCACTTGTTTTTGAGTCTTTTCTCCTTTTCCAGTAAGTCCAAATCTTAATTTTATTATTTCTTTTTCTCTATCGCTTAATTTTCTCATAGCAATAAATAAAAGTTGTTTATCAACTTCATCTTCAATCAAATTATAAACCATATCATTTTCAGTTCCTAAAATATCAGATAGCAATAATTTATTGCCATCCCAATCTGTATTTAATGGTTCATAAAATGATATTTCTGCTTTAACTTTATTATTTCTCCTAAGATACATAAGTATTTCATTTTCGATGCATCTTGATGCATAAGTTGCAAGCTTAATCTTTTTTTCTGGATCAAATGTATTTACAGCTTTAATAAGTCCAATAGTTCCAACTGATATTAAATCCTCTACAAGAACACCTGAATTTTCAAATTTTCTAGCTATATAAACTACAAGCCTAAGGTTCCTTTCAATTAAAATTGTTCTAACACTATCATCACCAGCTCTAATTTTAGCAACTAAGCTCTCCTCTTCTTCCTTAGATAATGGAGGTGGAAGCGCATCATTTCCCCCAATAAAATAAACTCTTTTAATAAAAAGCTTAAAGTTTGATAATATCTTGTTTAAAAGCACTTCTAAATTTAGCAAAGATTTACCCCTCCTTAAATAATTCCTCTAGATAGCAATGCGTTATAATCATTTAATTCACTTAATCCATTATTGCAAAGTGCAATAATAACCTCTCTTTTTTCAATATTATCTTTTTTATGAATATTAATATATTTTGGCTTAAAGCCCTCAAGTTCACCAGTAAATCCATCTACAACCCTATATGGTATAATAAATTTTTCATTTTCATTCATCTGTAAGTGTTTTAAACATTCCTTTTCCACTATCATGACCGGCAAATTTGTAGCAGGTTCTCTTAACTCATTACCAGTATCTAAGAAAGCCTTTACATCTTGAATGTAATTATCCATAACTATGTCAACTTCATATATAAAATTATTACACTCATTTCTATCTCTTATATAATTAATAAGTCTATGTATTACTATATAAATAATCATAATTGCTAAAATTAAATACTTATAAGAAAATGCTCCTAATTTATTATAAATACTATGATTAATGTTTATCTCTAAAAAAATACATATACCAGCTAGTAGCATTGAATAAAAAATGAAAACTAAAGTTGATTTAATTATTAAAGCTAAGTCTTTTTTTCTAAATAATATTAGTATCATAGCTATAGCAACAATAATTTTTAATGGTATACTAAAAAAATATAAAAATTTAGTATATACCATGATAAATGCATATGCTGTACCTAAAACTGCTGCTAAAATCATATATATTATATTTTCCTTAATTCGAAGTGTTTGAGTTGTAATATAAAGCAAAAATAAATTCACTATGAAGTTTTCAATTATAAATACATCTAAATACAATATCACTTCCTTCCCCCCCTAAGACATATTATATAACTACTCATTTCAAAATTTTGTCATTTCATAAAAAGATTTTTAATTTTGTTTTTACATTATTTTACATATTGTTTCTTTGCATAAAAAAGTACCTACTGAAATATTTCAGTAGGTACTTTACATATAGCTATCTATTATATCTTCTCAAAAATGCTGGAACTTCTAAATCATTTTGATCAAACTCTTTTTCACGAGTAGCTGCCGTTTCTTCATATACAGGCTTAGTTTGTTCCCTTTCTCTTTCTCTATATCCATTATTATAGTTATGAGAATAGGTTTCTTCTTGTTTTGGTGTTGAAATTATTGTTTTATCTTCTTGTTCTGATGAAGCCTTTTCTTCAAATCCTGTAGCTATAACAGTAATTCTTATTTCATCTTTTAGATTTTCATCAATTACAGCACCAAATATAATATTTGCATCTGGGTCAGCAGCTTCTTGAACAATTTCTGCTGCTTCATTTATTTCAAGTAATCCTAAATCTCCGCCACCAGTTACATTTAATAGAACTCCCGTAGCGCCCATAATAGATGTTTCTAATAATGGACTTGAGATTGCTTGTTTTGCAGCTTCTTGTGCTCTTGTATCTCCTGTTCCTTTACCAACTCCCATATGAGCAAGTCCCTTGTCTAACATAATTGTTCTTACATCAGCAAAGTCTAAGTTAACAAGTCCTGGAATTGTTATTAAGTCTGATATACCTTGTACACCTTGTTTTAAAACATCATCTGCAAATTTAAAAGCTTCTACCAATGAAGTTTTCTTATCAACCATAGATAATAATCTTTCATTTGGGATTGTAACAAGAGTATCAACTGTTTGTTTTAATTCCTTAATACCTTTTTCAGCATGAAGCATTCTCTTTCTTCCTTCAAAAGGAAAAGGTTTAGTCACAACTCCTACAGTTAATATTCCCATTGATTTAGCAATTTCAGCTACAACAGGTGCAGCACCTGTTCCAGTTCCTCCACCCATTCCAGCAGTGATAAATACCATATCAGCTCCTTTTATGGCTTGAGAAATTTCATCCTTACTTTCTTCTGCAGCTTTTCTTCCTATTTCAGGATTAGCACCTGCACCTAAACCTTTAGTAAGCTTATCTCCTATTTGGATCTTTTGTGAAGCCTGAGAAACAGCAAGAGCTTGCTTGTCGGTATTTATTCCTATAAACTCCACATTTTTAAGACCTTCAATTATCATTCTATTAACAGCGTTGTTACCTCCGCCACCGCATCCTATTACCTTAATTTGAGCAAATTGTTGAACATCAACATCAAAATCTAGCACAATATTACCTCCTTGCTAAAAAAACTCAGTAAAAAATTCTCTTATTTTTGATACAAAATTTTCTCCACTTTTTTTCTTTATATTATTATCTTTTTTTAAATTATTACCAATGTTACTTTCAACTTTTTCAATATTTTTGTCTATTTTCAGTGTGCTTATTACATCCTTGATAACTCCAACAACTGTAGCATATATCGGACTTGTGGCTCCTGTATATATTGGAGAACCAATTCTAGTAGACTTATGTAAAATGTTTGTAGCAAAATTGTTTATATTTTTAAATAGTGCTAATCCACCCCCGACAATAACTATGCTTGATATCTCATCATAGTATTTACTTTGTTGTAATTCTTCTTTAATATAATATAATATTTCTTCTGATCTAGCTTCTATTATTTTATTTAAAAATTCTTTATCTATTTCTTTAGAATTATCATATCCCGCATTGACATTAATTTTAATATCATCATTATTATTGTAACTTAAATCTCCATACTTAGTTTTAATTTTTTCTGCTTCATGGAATGGTAACTTTAAGCATATAGCTATATCATTTGTTATGTTATCTCCTCCTAGAGGAACCATTTTAGTATAGCAAAGATTTCCCCTTTTATAAATAGAAATATCAGTAGTTTGTGAACCTACATCAATAAATGCTATACCCATTTCTATTTCTTCTTTTTTACAAACAGCTTGTGAAATTGCTTGTTGTTGAAGAACTTCTCCTAAAATTCCAACTCCTGTTTTGTTTATACTCTTTCTGAGATTATTTATAACTGTACTTTGAGCTGTAACAACCTGAGCATCAACCTCTAACCTTATACCACTCATTCCAACAGGTTCAATTATATTATCATATCCATCTACTATGTATTGTTGTGGTACAACGCCAATAATTTCTTTATCTGAGGGAATAGATACTATTTTTGCCGCTTCGATAACTCTCATAACATCATTTTCTGTTATATCCTTATCATCCGACGCAACAGCTACTATTCCTTTGTTCCATATTAATTCATTTACTCCTGCAGGTAATGTTACATAGACCTCTGAGATTTTTATATCTACCATTCTCTCTAGATTAGCGATACATTCTTTTATAGATTGAGAGGTACTATCTATGTCTACTACTACAGATTTTTTCAATCCTTTACATTTTACAGAAGTAATTCCAACTATACGGATTTCTCCATTACTAACAACTTTGCCAACAGCACCATATACATTTGATGATCCTATGTCGAGTCCTACTATATATTCGTGCATCTCTGGATTTCCCTCCCTTATAGAAGCCTCTTTAATCTATATATTCAACATAAACAAGTTTTTTCCTTTATTCTCAGTTAATTTTTTAATATATTTGTATATATCTAAAATCATTTTATAAAATCATTAATAAATTTGATATTCTTCAATTAGTTTCCAAATTTATTATTATCCTAAATAATATTTTATCATAATTTTTATGTTTATACTACGTTTTTTGTATAACATTAAAAATCCATTTTTAAACATAAAGTTACATATCTATCATTCTTTTTACCATACTTTTATCAACAGAATACGTCAATGCATTTTCATAAGATATCATCTTATTTCTATATAAATCAACTATACTCATATCCATAGTTTTCATGCCATATTTACTTCCTGTTTGAATTAAAGACTGTATTTGATGAGTTTTTCCTTCCCTAATTAGATTTTGTATTGCTGAATTTAATACCATTATTTCAAAAGAAGCTACTTGTCCTTTTTCGTCATATCTTGGTATTAATTGTTGAGAAATAACTCCCTGAAGTACATTTGAAAGTTGTATTTTTATTTGTTGTTGTTGATGTGGAGGAAATACATCTATTATTCTATCTATTGTCTTTGCAGCACCTATAGTATGTAGTGTAGATAATACTAAATGTCCTGTTTCAGCAGCAGTTATAGCTGTACCTATAGTTTCAAGATCTCTCATTTCTCCAACTAAAATAACATCTGGATCTTCTCTAAGCGCTGCCCTAAGTGCATGTGTATATGACGGCGTATCATTTCCTATTTCTCTTTGATTTATAATAGACTTATTGTGTTTATGTAAAAATTCTATAGGATCTTCTAGTGTAATAACATGCGCTGATCTAGTTGTATTTATTTCATTTATAATTGATGCAAGAGTAGTACTTTTTCCACTTCCTGTAGGTCCAGTAACTAAAATTAGTCCTCTATGTTTATTACTAAGTTCTTTTATTATAGGTGGTAACTTTAATTGACTGATTGTTGGTATTTTTAATGCAACAGCTCTTATAGCTAAAGCATGACTTCCTCTTTGTTTATATACATTAACTCTAAATCTTCCAACACTTGGAATTGATATTGACGTATCTATTTCTCCCACATTGTTATATTCTTCAAACTTATCACCTAATATTTCTTTAGCATACTTTTTTGTGTCACTAGCAGTAAGCTTTTCTTCTCCAACCTTTACAAGTTCTCCATTCACCCTTAAAATTGGAGAAATTCCAACAGTTAAATGCAAATCAGAAGCTTTCTCATCTACGGTTTTATTTAATAGTTCGTTCAATAATATCATAACTATACCCCCTAAACTTATTGATCTTAATACTCATTTTACTGTATAATTATAAAAAATTAAAGTCCGATATTTAACATCAGACTTTTATAATAAAATTTACCTATTTTATATCATTACTACTGTTAAATTCCTTGTATATTTTTTTTAACGCTCTTTTTTCTATTCTAGACACATATGATCTTGATATATTGAGAAAACTTGCTATTTCTCTCTGTGTTTTTGATTTTCCATCAACCAATCCGTATCTCATTTTTATTATTATTTTTTCTCTTTCAGTTAAACATTTTTCAATTTTATCATAAAGTTTTCTAACTTCCATTCTATTTTCAACTACTTCAATAACTGAATCTTCATCACTACTTAAAACATCCATTAATGAAATTTCGTTTCCTTCTTTATCTACTCCTATAGGATCTTGAAGATATACTTCACTTTTGATTTTTTTGCTATTTCTAATAAGCATAAGTATTTCATTTTCAATGCACCTAGCCGCATAAGTTGCAAGTCTTGTTCCCTTATCAACATCAAAAGAATCTATAGCTTTTATAAGTCCTACAGTTCCTATTGAAATCAAATCATCAATATCTTTATTGGGATAAGAATATTTTTTAACAATATGTGCAACTAGTCTAAGATTTCGTTCTATCAAAATTCCTTTAGCTAAAGCGTCTCCTTCTTTAAATTGTTGTAAGTAATATTTTTCTTCTTTTTCATTTAAAGGTTGTGGAAATGATGTTCCATTACTAACATAAGCTGTTAAAAACGTCATACCATCAATCATATTAAGTAAATAATTTATTAAGAACACAGGAATATCCTCCTAGCAATGCTTATTACTATAATATGATTTAGATATTAAAATTTGCATGTACACCTAAAATTTATTTATATAATTATAATTTTCTCTAACTATTTTCTTAAAGATAGGTACTGCTGATCCTGATGCATTCACATCTTTTCCTATGTTTTGAGCAAATACAACCATTGAATAATATTTATCTTTTACTCTAAAGAATCCTGTAAACCATCCATCACAATATTCTTTTACTTCTGTAGTATTCTTTTGTGAATTAATATTTTCTATTCTATTTGATGTTCCTGTTTTTCCTCCCACTTCAATATTTGATATATATGCATTTTTTCCAGTTCCTTCTCTTACAACTTTTATCATTTGATTTTTTAATATACTAGAATTTAAACCGTTTATTAATTTCTTTTTATCTGTATCACATTTCTCTATAACATTATTATCTTTATCAACATACGCATCTATCAATTTAGGTTTAACATAGACTCCATTATTAACTATAGTTGTAGGAATACTAATAGCTTCAATAGGAGTAATTCTAGTTTTTTGTCCTATATAAGCTTGAAGGCTATCACCACTATCATCCGGGGTTATTTGGGGATTAATTTCTAAATTACCCTTTTGCTCATGGTCAAAACCTAAAACTTTATCATAAAGTCCATGTTTCATACAAAGCAAATCAAAATCTTTTATTCCTACATTCATTCCTATTTGAACAAATATATTGTTAGATGATTTTATAAAAGCTTCTTCTATTGTCTTATCCTTATGATCTTCATGTTCTTCAAATAATCCCTGAAAATTTCTATGTTTATATATATGATTTAAAGATATATTGTTATTTTTTATACCAGCTTCCTCTACTATAGATTTTAATATAGAACCTGCGAAAAATCCATTTTGAGTACTTGCACCTATATTTACATTAGGCTTACTGTCATCCTTTTGTACCATAGCTTTTATATTTCCTGTATCACATTCCATTAAAACTACACCTATTTGGTCATATTTACTATATTGCTTTTGATTTAATATATTTTTTATATTCTCTTGAAGATTTTTATCTAAAGTAAGTTTAACATTTATATTATTTTTAGGAACGGTACAAAATTCATTATTTATTCTTCCATTAATATCTTTTTCAAAAATATTATAAGTATATTCATTATTTTTAGTTTTGTCTACTAATTTCATTTCGATAGAATCTTGAGACTTTTTCTCAGGTTCACCATTAACATTTCTGATGGTATTGGTAATTAAATTTTCTATACTCCAATATGAATTATCTCTATCTATAGAAGAATACTTATATGTATATACTCCATTTACTCCCTTTATTTTTTTTAAATTGTTATAAGTATTTTCGTCTATCTTCCATGTTATTTTAGATGCCTTATTTACATTAACTTTAGTATTTATATCATAATTTTTATTATAATTTTTAAGTAAAATTTCAAGAACTTCTATATCCTCTTTTTTAGCATAATGATTATTTGTAAGATATGTATATGGATCTATAACAACTAAATACTCATATTTATACTTCAATAAGTCTCTTCCCTTGTCGTCTAATAATAAATAATTTAATTCATTTTTTTTCTCTTTATATTGGTATTGATTCTCTGCAACCGTAGCAAGATCTCTATTACTAAAATAATTGTATCCAACTATTCTAAACCCAAGTATGACAAATATGTAAACAAAAATTACACATATTATATAATAACGTTTTTTATTTTCAATATTATTCACAAAAACACTTCCTTTTAGCTAAATTCTAGC
Source organism: Clostridium massiliodielmoense (assembly GCF_900176615.1). Taxonomy (GTDB): domain Bacteria; phylum Bacillota; class Clostridia; order Clostridiales; family Clostridiaceae; genus Clostridium_H; species Clostridium_H massiliodielmoense. The sequence continues at coordinate 344,495 of NZ_FXLO01000009.1, read as the reverse complement.
CCAAATGGAAGTGTTTTATTCTTTAAAATTATTGTTTATTTTCAGATAAGATTTGTTTTATTTTAGAAACCATAATATCTATTGCAACTTTATTTTGTCCACCTTCTGGTATTATTATATCAGCATACTTTTTTGTAGGTTCTATAAATTGACTGTGCATAGGTTTTACCACATTTAAATATTGATCTACCACAGAGTCTATTGTTCTTCCTCTTTCTTTGATATCTCTTAGTATTCTTCTTATAATTCTAACATCGTCATCAGTATCAACATATATTTTTATATCTAATAAATTTCTAAGTTCAACATCTTGAAGAATCATTATTCCCTCTACTATTACAATATCCTTTGCTTCTACCTTTATCATTTCTTTTTTTCGATTATGTTCTTTAAAATCATATATAGGCTTATTTATACTTTTGCCACTTGAAAGTTCTTTTAGGTGTTCTACTAAAAGTTCAGTATCAAAAGCATTAGGATGGTCATAGTTAGTTTTTATTCTGTCTTCAAAGGTTAAATGACTTTGATCTTTATAATAAGAATCTTGCTCTATTATGGCAATACAATCATCTTTAAAACTTTCATAAATTTCATTAGCTACTGTACTTTTACCAGAACCAGTTCCTCCTGTAATTCCAATTAATATAGGTCTCATCATCTTTTACTTCTCCTTACCCTTTATAAGTATATCTTTTTCTTTTAGCTCCAAATTAGTTTCAGCTGTAAAAATCATTTCAGCACTACGTGCAGCTTCAATAGGTTTTCCATTCTTTTCATCTATCATGTTTGTTAATACAACTTTAAATTCATCCCCTTGTGGTCTTAAAACTTCAACACTTTCTCCACTAAAAATTCTATTTTTTTGTTGTATCTTTGCACGTTTAGTTTCCTTATCGTACTCCTTAACTATTCCTATTATGTCATAATCTCTAATATAAGAAGAAGTGTCATATATTTGTTTATTAGGTTCTCCTAAATAAAATCCTGTGCAATATTGTCTATGACTAGGCTTCATTACACATTCTATCCACTTTGGATTTATCTTATAGTTTTCAGGATCTTCAAAATATGCATCTACAGCTTCTCTATAAGCTTTTACTACTGATGCTACATAGAATGTACTTTTCATTCTGCCTTCTATTTTAAATGAATTTATTCCGCATTTTACAAGTTCAGGTATGTGCTCTATCATACACATATCTTTAGAGTTAAAAATATATGTACCTCTATCATCTTCTAACACTGGGAAATATTCTCCTGGTCTTTTTTCTTCCATTAAACTATATTTATATCTACAAGGCTGAGCACACGCACCTCTATTAGAATCTCTTCCTGTCATATAGTTAGACATCAAGCATCTTCCAGAATAGGAAACACACATAGCTCCATGAACAAATGCTTCTATATCACAATCATCATCTAAATTTTCTCTTATTGTATGTACTTCATTTATAGATAGTTCTCTTGCTAATACTATTCTTTTAACACCATTTTTGTGCCAAAAATTTGCCGTTTTATAATTAACACTATTTGCTTGGGTACTTAAATGAAGTTCTAAATTAGGAACCACTTCTCTTGCAGTCATAATTATTCCGGGATCGGAAACAATTATAGCATCTACCCCAAGTTCATATAATTCTTTTAAATATTCTTCAAGTCCATCTAAATCTTCATTATGAGGGAATACATTTAATGTAACATACACTTTTCTATTTCTATCGTGAGCATATTTTAAACCCTTTTTTAGATCTTCTGTATCAAAATTATCTGCTAAAGCTCTTAAATTTAGTTTACTTCCTCCTAAATAAACAGCATCTGCTCCAAAATCAATAGCAGTTATTAACTTTTCTAGATTTCCAGCAGGAGCCAATATTTCTGGTTTATTCATTAATATTCCTCCTTGTAGTTATTGCAATACCATCTCCCATAGGTATTACTGAAGTTATAAGATTTTTATCACTTGAAACCATTTCTAAATAACTTCTCATTCTTTTAACAATGGTTATCTTTCTTCTTTTTACTAACTCATTAGTAGCTACCATTCCTCTAAATAACACATTATCAGCAATTATCATACCATCTTTTTTTAACATTCTCATGCAATGAGGTAAAAAATGATTATAATGTCCTTTGCCCGCATCCATAAATATTAAATCAAATTCATCTTCTATACTCGGAAGTATCTCCAAGCAATCTCCCTGTAATATATTTATTTTATTATCAAATCCATATTTTTTTATATTATTTTTAGCAATGTCTATCATCTTTTCGTCTCTTTCAATAGTTGTGATTTCGCATTGCCCATTAGCTGCTATATTCATGAGAATTGATGAATATCCTATAGCTGTTCCAAGCTCTAATATTTTCTTAGGTCTATTTGATATAATCATAAATTTTAGAAAATTTGCAACTTCTTCTTGGACTATTGGAACTTTTTCTTTTATTGCAAACTCTTGAAGTTCTTTTAGAACATCATTGTCTTCCTTAATTAAGCTTCTAATATATTCAGTTATATAATCATGTGTTATTCCACTCATTAAAAACTTCCTCCAAACTAGGATAGAATTATTAATTTTTTATTTGTTTTTTATATCTTTCTTTCGCTTTTAAGAAATCTTTATACTCTTTAGTAAAATAATGTCCTTTATTATTTTCTAAGACATAATATAAATAATCTGTTTTTTGTGGTTTTAAAGCAGATATAATTGACCGTTTTCCTGGATTACATATGGGTCCACATGGAAGCCCTTTAACTTTATAAGTATTATATGGAGATTTCACATTTAAATCTTTATAGTATAGTCTTTTTTTATGTTCTCCTAATGAATACAAAACTGTAGCATCTAATTGTAATTTCATTTGTTTTTGTATTCTATTATCAATTACAGACGATATTTTAAACCTATCATCTTCTGATCTAGCTTCCTTTTCAATTATAGATGCTTTTGTTAATATTTCATGTAAATTATTGATTTTATTATTTTTATTTTCAATATCATTTATTACTAATTTAAATTGACTTAACATGTCTCTAATTATTTCTTTACCACTAATACCCTTTTTAAATCTATATGTATCAGGAAATAAATATCCTTCTAAAGAATATTTTGCATTTTGATTTTGTTTTATATACTGTGGTAATTTATATTCTTTACAACTTTTTATAAATTGTTCTTTTGTTATTATACCTTTTTCTTCTAATAATTTACCTATATCATCAATATTATACCCTTCTGGTATAGTTACTTTTACTATTTCATCATTAAAACCTTGATTTAGTATTTTAATGAATTTATCAATAGAAATATTAGCATTTATATTATAATTTCCTTGTTTAATCCTTGTATCTATTTTTCTTATGTTTATATACAATTTAATTACACTTGGTCTTTTTATATACCCTTCATTATGTAACTTATTAATAACATTAGATAAAGAATCACCTTTTGCTACAACAACCGATATTTCATCTGTTGTTGAAACAAAAGGATACTTAATATTCTTGAAAGTTTTAAACCCTATAAAGATAAGAATACATAATATTATTAAAGCTACGGTAATTTTTTTTATCCGTTTCATTTAATTCACCTTTATAAAATTTATTTATACTAATTTACTTTCTAGAAGCTCTCTTTCTTGCAGCACTATCTAAAAGTTTCTTTCTCATTCTTATATTAATTGGAGTTACTTCTACAAGTTCATCCGCTGCAATAAATTCTAAGCATTGTTCAAGTGACATTGGAACCACAGGAACAAGCTTTAAAGCATCATCAGCTCCAGATGATCTTGTATTAGTTAAATGTTTCTTTTTGCATACATTAACATCAATGTCTTCTGCTCTTGAACATTCTCCAACTACCATACCAGCATAAACATCTGTTGCAGGTGTTACAAATAATCTACCTCTTTCTTGAGCATTAAATAATCCATAAGCTACAGCTTCACCTGTTTCAAAGGCTATAACAGATCCTCTAGTTCTTCCTGGAATTTCTCCTTTGAATGGTTCATATCCATCAAATACATGATTCATTATTCCATTACCCTTAGTATCTGTCATGAATTCATTTCTAAATCCTATAAGTCCTCTAGCAGGTATTTTAAATTCAAGTCTTGAATATCCATTTACAGCAGAACTCATATTTATCATTTCAGCTTTTCTAGGTCCTAATTTTTCCATAACAACTCCCATGAATTCTTCTGGAACATCTATTGTTAAGTACTCAATTGGTTCAAGTTTTTTACCATTTTCTTCATGAAGAATAACAGATGGCTTAGATACTTGAAATTCGTATCCTTCTCTTCTCATTGTTTCAATTAATATAGAAAGATGTAATTCTCCTCTTCCACTTACCTTAAATGAATCTGCTGAATCTGTTTCTTCAACTTTTAAGCTTACATTAGTTTCTAATTCCTTCATTAATCTATCTCTTAAATGTCTAGATGTAACATAATCCCCTTCTTTTCCTGCAAATGGTGAATCATTTACCATGAAGTACATGCTCAAAGTTGGTTCATCAATTTCTATAAATGATACTGCTTCTGGATTACTTATATCCGCTATTGTTTCACCAATATTTATATCAGCTATACCTGAAACTGCAACTATATCTCCAAGTTTAGCTTCTTCTACTTCTTCTCTCTTTAATCCATTATAAACATATAAATTAGAAATTTTTACATTTCTCTTATTTCCTTCTTTGTCTATTATAGTTACTTGTTGATTTTTGTTAACTTTTCCTCTAACAATCTTACCAATTCCTATTCTACCTACATATTCATTGTAGTCTATAGTAGTAACTAACATTTGTAGTGGTTCATCAACATATCCTGTTGGAGCTTTTACATTTTTTATTATTGTATCAAATAAGCACTCCATATCATGTGACTCTTCATTAACATCTAATTGGGCATATCCTGCTCTTGCGGAAGCATAAACTATAGGGAAATCTAACTGTTCATCATCAGCACCTAATTCTACAAATAAATCAAATACTTCATCTATAACTTCCTCTGGTCTTGCATTTGGCTTATCTATTTTATTAATTACAACAATTGGTCTTAAGTGTAATTCTAAAGCTTTCTTTAATACGAATTTAGTTTGAGGCATAGGTCCTTCGTATGCATCAACTACTAATATAACACTGTCAACCATCATTAATACACGTTCAACTTCTCCTCCAAAATCAGCATGTCCTGGAGTATCAACTATGTTTATCTTAACTCCATTGTACATTACAGCTGTGTTTTTAGATAGTATAGTGATTCCTCTTTCTTTTTCTAAATCATTAGAATCCATTACTCTTTCTTGAACTTTTTCATTATCTCTAAATACATGGCTTTGTTTTAACATTGCATCAACTAGTGTTGTTTTACCATGGTCAACATGGGCAATAATAGCCACGTTTCTTATGTCATTTCTTGTAAATAAACTCATCTTATTTCCTCCAATATTTATAGCAATTATGTAGATAAATACAAACAAAAATTGGATACTATCTAGTATCCAATTCTAAAACTAACATATCTATTCTAATATTATAAATTAAAAAAGTCAATGTTTGTAGAATGTTTGAACTTATTTCTGTTCTACTAAATCATCATCTACTGCTTTTCCTAATATTTTTATCATATCTTCCCACAATACTCCGAACTTAACTTCAGCTTGCATATAATTTGAAACATCCATATCCATAGATATGACTTTCCCTATGTTTTCTAGTTTCTCTACTGTTTCTTTAGATGCTTCTCCTTTTTCCATTTGTTCAGAATATGCTTGAAGTTGTACTTTTCTAAAATCTTCTACCATTTTTTTGCTTGATTCTTTTTCTTCTATTATTTTTTTATATTTTTTAAAGTTTTTTACTTCCTCACATTTTTTTAATTCATTTGCAAGTTCATGTACTTTATCATATATATTCATAATAATACCCCCATGTAACACTTTCTATACTTCCATTATAATAGGAAGTATCATTGGCTTTCTCTTAGTTTTTTCGTATAAAAACATTCTTAGAACTTCTTTTACCTTAGACTTAATAACTGCCCATTCAGTAATATGTTTTTCTTCACATTCTCTCAAAGCATTTCTAACAATAACTCTAGCTTCTTCCATTAAATCCTCGGACTCTCTAACATATACAAAGCCTCTTGAAATAATATCAGGTCCAGCTATAACTTTTCCTGTCTCTTTTCCTATAGTAACTACTACAGTTAATATACCATCTTGTGATAGGTGCCTTCTGTCACGTAATACTATATTACCTACATCACCTACGCCAAGTCCATCTACAAATACTTGACCTGACATCACACTACCACTCTTTTTAATACTATCTCTTGTTACTTCTATAACATCACCATTTTCTGATATAATAGCATTTTTTTCTGGCATTCCAAGTTTAACTGCAAGTTCAGCGTGTTGTTTTAACATTCTATATTCACCATGAACCGGTATGAAAAATCTAGGTTTTACCAAAGTATGAATAAGTTTTAATTCTTCTTGACACGCATGACCTGAAACATGGACATCAGCAAGTGCCTCGTATATTACGTTTGCCCCTTGCTTGAATAATTGATTAATCACTTTAGATACTAGTTTTTCATTTCCTGGTATAGGCGTTGCTGAAATTATAACCATATCTCCTGGAATTATGCTAACTTTCTTATGATCTGAAGATGCCATTCTAGAAAGTGCAGACATAGGCTCTCCTTGGCTTCCAGTTGTGATTATAGTTATTCTATCATTAGAATATTTTTTAATATCATCTATACTTATTAATGTTCCATCTTCAAATTTAAGGTATCCAAGTTCTGATGCAACTCCAACAATATTTTCCATGCTTCTTCCAGAAACAGCAACCTTTCTTCCAATTTTTTCAGAAGCAGTAATTATCTGCTGTATTCTATGAATATTAGAAGCAAATGTTGCAACAATTATTCTTCCATCAGCTTTTGAAAATATGTTCTCAAAAGTCTTTCCTACTGTCCTTTCTGACATTGTATAACCTTTTCTTTCAACATTAGTACTATCAGCAAGCATTGCAATGACACCTTTTTTGCCCAGTTCTACAAATCTTGATAAATCTGCTACCTGACCATCTATTGGCGTATAATCTATTTTAAAATCTCCTGTATGCAATATTACCCCAAGTGGTGTATGAATAGCTATGGCGGCTGAATCCGCTATACTATGGCTAGTTCTTATAAACTCTATAGACATATTATCAAGTTTTATTATATCTCTAGGTTGTACGCGATTTAAAGTACAAGAACTTAATAATCCACTTTCCTTAAGTCTATTTTCTACAATTCCAATAGTCAGCTTTGTTCCATACACAGGTACATTTAATTCCTTTAGAACATAAGGTAATGCTCCTATATGATCTTCATGTCCGTGTGTAAGAAATATTCCTTTAACTTTTTCTTTATTTTTAAGTAAATATCCAACATCAGGTATTACTACATCAATTCCTAGCATTTCATCATCTGGGAACTTAAGCCCACAGTCAATAACAGCTATTTCATTCTTATACTCAATGACTGTTAAGTTTTTTCCTACTTCCTCTAGTCCTCCTAGTGGTATGATTTTTATTTTATCTTTTTCTCTCTTCAATGCCCTACCCTCCTTCTTTTATAAATGTCTAAATTTATTTATTTTTCTAAACATTCATGACAAATTCCAATAAATTTAAGGCTATGATTTTCTATCTTAAATTTATATTGTTTTTCTACATTTTTTTCTATGGAATCTAGTAAATCTTCTTCAACTTCTATTACTTTACCACATTCTCTGCAAATTAAATGATGATGTTGATGTATTTCATCCTCATCAACTAATTCATATCTATTACAACCATCATCTAAGTTAAATTTACATACTACACCGATATCCTCTAATAACTGAATAGTTCTATATACTGTTGCTAATCCAATTTCAGGGCATTCATCTTTTACAAGATCATATAATTCTTCAGCAGTAAGATGACTTCCTTTATTTTGCATAACTATATTTACTATTGCCCTGCGTTGTGGAGTTAACTTATATCCTTTTAATTTTAATTCTTCTTTTAATTTCTCAATTTGCATTGGAGATGCTTTTGACATTTTCAATACCTCACTTCTTTAATAGAAATAATCAATTTTAATTTAGTGATTTATTAACCCACAATAAGTTTAATATTAATTTAACGTTTTGTCAATTGATAATCATTATTGAAATCTACTGCTTTATATTTAAATCACACTATTAATTTTGACTTTCTAAACTTAATGTTTCATATGCTTCACATACCATTTGGAATTCATTATCATCATCTACGGTAACAAATATATCTTCTCCATTTTCATCTTTATCAATTCTAAAAGCAATAGCATCTGCTTCTTCATTTGCAAGAGTTACAATTACATATTCTTTATCTTCTATATCAAATTTCATTATAACTTCGAATTCTACTTCTTTACCTTCTTCATCTTTTAAAACTATTTTGTTAAAATCATTTTCCATTAGTTTCTCTCCTTCTATGTAATTTATATACTATCTAAATACCCTTGTAATATATAAGTTGCTGCCATTTTATCAACTATCTTCTTTCTCTTCGCTCTAGATAAGTTCGCTTCAAGCATAGCTTTATGTGCTGCAACTGTAGTAAGTCTTTCATCCCACATTTTTATTGGGATTTCTAATTTTGTCTTTAATATATCACAGAATTCTATTACTTTTTCTCCTTGTTCTCCTACCGTTCCATTCATGTTTTTAGGCAGTCCAGAAATTATAAGTTCTACAGCATATTCTTTGCATATCTTTTTCAACTCGTCTATATCTTCTTCTACATTTTTCCTATGAATAGTTGTTACTCCTTGTGCTGTAAAACCTAGAGGATCACTTACCGCAACCCCTATAGTCCTATCTCCAACGTCTAAACCTAATATTCTCATAAAGTTTCTCCTTAATTATTATCCGTAATTTTAAAATAAAAATGCCCAATTGGGCATCTTTATTTAATTGATAAGTAGGCTTTTAAAACCTCTTCGAGAATCTCATCTCTTTCTAATTTTCTAATTAATGCTCTTGCTCGATTATAATTAGTTATATACGTTGGATCTCCGGAAATTAAATATCCAACTAATTGATTTATTGGGTTATATCCTTTTTCCTTTAACGAATCATTAACCTCAGTTAAAATACTTCTAGTTAAATCATCTTTATTTTTTTGGATATCAAATTCCATTGTATTTTCATTAATGCTCATACCTGCCTCACCCCTTTTTAAAGACATGCAGAACTACCTGTTATCTTATTTAAATTTATTATAAACCAAATTCAAAGAAAAGTATACTATTTTACTAAATTTTCCATGATATTTTCAACTTCATTAATAGCATCATTTAGTTTTTCTGGAAGTCTTCCACCTGCTTGTGCCATATCTGGTCTTCCACCACCGCCACCGCCGGCAATTTTAGCTATTTCTCTAACTATATTTCCACAATGTACTCCTCTTGAAACCGCATCTTTACTTGCCATAGCTATGAATTGTACTTTACCTTCTACTTCACTTCCAAGTACAACTACTCCACTTTCTATTTTATTTTTTATTTTATCTCCTAAGTTTCTTAAAGCTTCTCCATCAACATCTTTAAGTGCAGCAACTGCAAGATTAACACCCTTTATTTCTTTTACATTTTTTAATATATCATCTTCTGAACCACTTGCAAGTTTTGATTTAAGAACTGATATTTCTTTGTCCTTATCTTTTAATTCTGCAGATTGTTGATTTAATCTATTTATTATATCTTTTTCTGAACATTTTAACATATTAGAAATTTGTCTTAATAAATCTGATTTATGTTCTATAAATTCTAATGCTTTATGTCCTGTAACTGCTTCAATTCTTCTAGTACCAGCAGCTATACCACTTTCAGATACTATTTTAAATAATCCTATTTTCCCAACATTAGAAATATGAGTTCCTCCGCAAAGTTCAGTACTAAATTCACCCATTTTTACAACTCTTACCTTATCTCCATACTTTTCATCAAATAATGCCATAGCACCACTATTTCTAGCCTCTTCTATGCTCATTTCTTTAGTTACTACATCGTACACATTTTCTATAGTATTATTAACTAAGTCTTCTACTTTTTTTAATTCTTCATCAGTTAATGACTCAAAGTGTGTAAAGTCAAATCTTAATTTATCTTCGTCAACATAAGAGCCTGATTGATGCACGTGTTCTCCTATAACTTTACGTAATGCAGCATGAAGCAAGTGAGTTGCACTATGATTCTTTCCTACATTTTCTCTTCTTCTTCTATCTACTTCTAGTAAAACTTCATCTTCTAATTTTATGTTTCCTTCTATAACTTCTACAAAGTGAACTATTTTTCCACCTATATTATTTTTACAATCTTGAACCTTTGCTATAAATCCATCTGCTGAAATAGTTCCTCTATCTCCTATTTGTCCTCCCATTTCTGCATAAAATGGAGTTCTTTCTGTAACTATTATTCCCTTTTCTCCTTTTTTTATGCAGTCTACAAAATCATCATCTTTTATTATAATTTTTACTTTTGATTGCAATTCTAAATTCTCATATCCATCAAATACTGTTTCTATTTCAGAAGGTATAGTATCTAATATTTTAACATCCGTTCCCATATAAGTACTTTCTGATCTTGCAGCTCTTGCTCTTTCCCTTTGTTCTTTCATTTCTTTGTTAAAACCATCCATGTCTACAATGATTCCTTTTTCTTCAAGAATTTCTTCAGTTAACTCAAGAGGAAATCCATAAGTATCATATAATTTAAATACTTTTTCTCCAGATAAAACTTTTTGATTATTTTCTTCTAAATTCTCTATGTATTCTTTTAATATTTCCATACCAGAATCTATTGTTTCAGCAAATCTTTCTTCTTCTATTGAAATAACCTTTTTTATATACTCTTTCTTTTCTTTTAATTCTGGATAAGCCTCTCCTGAATTTTCAATAACACTATCTACAATTTTATATAAGAATGTTCCCTTAATTCCTAAAAGTTTACCATGACGTGCAGCTCTTCTTAAAAGTCTTCTAAGAACATATCCTCTTCCTTCGTTAGATGGTAAAACTTCATCACTTATCATAACTGATACACTTCTTACGTGGTCTGTTATAATTCTTAAAGATACATCTTTTATTTCATCTTTTCCATATTCCGTATTAGCAAGTGTAGCAACTTTATCTAATATGCTTTTGATTGTATCAACTTCAAATATAGTTTCAACCCCTTGCATAATTGTTGCCATTCTTTCAAGACCCATTCCTGTATCAATATTAGGAAATTCTAGTCTATTGTAGTTTCCATCTTCATCTTTATCAAATTGAGTAAATACAAGATTCCAGAACTCAACAGCTCTATCAGCATCTGATTTTTCTATAAATTCTTCTGCTGATTTTATTTCTCCATTATCTTTGTAAAAATGTATTTCTGAACATGGTCCACAAGGTCCAACCCCATGTTCCCAAAAATTATCTTCTTTTCCTAATCTAAATATGTGTTTTGGATCAACATCTGTTTTAGATGTCCATATATCATAAGCTTCATCATCATCTAAATATATAGTTACATATAATTTATCTTTAGGTAATCTTAAAACTTCTGTTGTAAACTCCCAAGCCCATGGTATTACTTCATTTTTAAAATAATCTCCAAAAGAAAAGTTTCCCATCATTTCAAAAAATGTAGCATGTCTTGATGTTTTACCTACGTTTTCTATATCGCCAGTTCTTATACATTTTTGACAAGTTGTAACCCTCTTTCTTGGTGGAGTTTGAAGTCCTGTAAAGTATGGTTTAAGCGGTGCCATACCTGCATTTATAAGCAATAAACTTTTGTCATTTTTAGGCACAACCGAAAAACTTGGAAGTCTTAAATGACCTTTACTTTCAAAAAATTTCAAATATGCTTCTCTAACTTGATTCAATCCCATTTTTTCCATTTATTAATTACCTCCACAAAGCATTAATTTTAAAACAAAAAACTTTCATTCCTTGCATCTCTCAAGGGACGAAAGTTTTCGCGGTACCACCCTAGTTATATATGAATACATACTAAATGTATTTATGTACATATATCTCTTAATTTAAATATGACTCCAAGATAGCTTCAATACTTGTATTAAGAAGTTCGCACCATCCACTTCCTCTCTTAATAATACTAAAATACCTACTCATTCTTATCATTGCCTAATATTATTTACTATTTTTTATATTTTATAATAAAAGATATTTAGATTATATGAAAATTTTGTAGTTATGTCAACATTCCTGCAATTTATGGATTATTAAATTAAAAATTATAAAATATGCGAAACGATCTTCTTAAAAATCATTTCGCACAATATATCCAAATAACTATTTAACTATACTTTCTATAGTTCCTCCACCAACTAACATATCTTCTATATAAAATACAACTCTTTGCCCTTTTGTTATAGCTCTTTGTTTATCTTTAAACATAGCCTTAATTTTTCCATTATCATAAGGTATTATAGTAGCTTTACTTTTAGTTGTTGAATATCTTATTTTAGCCTCAACTTCCATAGTATTTTCTAGAGAATCAAATGGAATAAAGTTAACGTCCTTTGCAATAAGACCATTATTAAATATTTCTTCCTCATCTCCAATAACTACCTCATTGCGCTCTGGAATGATATCTATAACAAATCCTGGCTTTCCAAGTGATAATCCAAGTCCTTTTCTTTGACCAATTGTATAATATATAAGTCCTTTGTGTTTTCCTAAAACATTCCCATTTTCATCTACAAAATTGCCCGGTTTAATTCTATCTTTACATTCCAATTGTTGAATATATTTCCCGTGGTCATTATCTGGTATAAAACATATATCCATACTCTCTTTTTTATTATGGACTTCAATTCCTATGTTTTTTGCAATTTCTCTTATTTGTACTTTAGTATACTCACCACAAGGCATTAATACATGTTTTAGTACATCTTGAGTTAGACTATAAAACATATATGTCTGATCTTTTTTATCATCTTTTGCGTTTAATACCAAAATTCTTCCATTATGTTCTTCTATTCTTGCGTAATGACCTGTAGCTATATAATCAGCTCCTAGTTCTTTTGCCTTTTCAAGCATTGCTCCAAACTTAATATATTTATTGCATACAGCACAAGGATTTGGTGTTCTTCCCTGTAAATACTCTTCAGCAAAACTATTTATTACACGTTTTTTAAATTCTTCTGTTAAATCTATAACATAATACGGAATGTCTAATTTTTCTGCAACTTTTTTTGCATCTTCTGAAACATCTAAATCAGATGACACCTTCATTGTTATTCCTATTAAATCATAACCCTTTTCTTTTAAAAGATATGCTGCTACAGAACTATCTACTCCTCCGCTTAAACCTACGGCTACTTTCTTACTCATATTTATCATTCCATTCCAATATTATTTACCATGTACTTCTTCGTGTATATGATCTGAATGAACCTTCATATCCCATGGTTGTAATCCTTGTTTAACTCTATAGTCATTTATAGCTGTGTGAATTGCTTCTTCGGCTAAAACTGAGCAGTGCATTTTAACTGGTGGAAGACCTTCTAAAGCCTCTGCAACAGCTTTATTAGTTAGCTTCCACGCTTCTTCTAAAGTTTTCCCTTTTACAAGTTCTGTTGCCATACTTGATGAAGCTATGGCAGAACCACATCCAAAAGTTTTAAATTTTACATCTTTTATTATATTATCTTCAACATCTAAATATATTTTCATTATGTCTCCACATTGTGGATTACCAACTTCTCCGACTCCACTTGGATTTTCTATTTCTCCAACGTTTCTAGGATTTCTAAAATGGTCCATTACTTTTTCACTATACATAATTATATTTCCCCTTTCATATTTAAAAATTCTTCCCAATAAGGTGACATTTCTCTTCTTCTTTTTATTATTTCTGGAAGCTTTTCTATTACGTAGTCAACATCGCTATCATCATTAGTTTCTCCAAGACTTAATCTCAATGAGCCATGAGCCACCCCATGATCAAGTCCTATTGCAAGTAATACATGTGATGCTGAAAGGTCACTAGATGCACACGCACTTCCTGTTGATGCATAAACTCCAATATCATCTAGATCTAACAATAGCGTCTCTCCTTCTATACCTATAAAGCTTATATTAACATTACCTGGTAGCCTCTTATATCCTCTAGGGCCATTTAATTTTGCATAAGGTACTTTTTCACTTAATTCTTTAATTAATCTATCTCTAAGTATTTCTAATCTTTTTGATTCTTTAGGCATTTCATTTACTGCCATTTCTATTGCTTTTCCCATTCCTACTATTCCAGCTATGTTTTCAGTACTTGCTCTTCTATTTCTTTCTTGTCCGCCACCGTGAATTAGATTTTCAATTCTAACTCCACGTCTTATATATAATGCCCCTACGCCTTTAGGTCCATAGAATTTATGAGCAGCCATAGAAAGTAAATCTATATTCATTTCTTTTACATCTACTGGAACGTGTCCAATTGCTTGAACTGCATCTGTATGGAATAGTATTTTATTTTCTCTACATATAGTTCCTATTTCTTTTATAGGTTGAAGTGAGCCAATTTCATTATTTGCAAACATTACAGAAACTAAAATTGTTTTATCTGTAATAGCATTTTTAAGATCTTCAATATTTACAAATCCTTGTTCATCTACTGGAAGGTAAGTTACTTCAAATCCATTTTTCTCCAAAAACTTACAGCTATTTAATATAGCATGATGCTCAATAGATGTAGTAATTATGTGATTACCTTTATTTTTTCGTGAAAACGCAACTCCTTTAAGAGCCCAATTATCAGCTTCACATCCTCCACTTGTAAAACATATCTCATCAACTTCTGCATTAATTGCATCTGCAACTCTATTTCTTGCCTCATTAATTGCTTTTCTATTTAAATCCGAAAGAGTATACAAAGAAGATGGATTTCCGTAGTTTTGTGTAAAATAAGGAAGCATTGCTTCTAGTACTTCTGGTTTTGTATAAGTTGTTGCTGAATAATCCATATAAATTTTCTTATCCATTATTTCCACTCCTATTCTTTAGCTTTTTATAGTCATTAGCCATATCTTGTAGAGTTACAGATTCTGTTACTTCATCTATACTCTTTTTTATTTTTTTCCACAATAATCTTGTTGGACAAATGTCCATATTATCACACTCTCCTGTATCAACACAGGATGAAATCTCAATAGGTCCTTCTAGGACATTTATTATATCTGAAACACTAATATCTTTCGGATCTTTATTTAAAACATATCCTCCTTGTGCTCCCCTTATACTTTTTATTAATTTAGCCTTTCTAAGTGGAGAGAAAAGTTGTTCTAAATATAGCTCTGATATATTTTGTCTTTTAGCGATACTTTTTATAGACATTGGAGTTTCACCATAATTTATTGCAAGATCAACCATAGCACGTACCCCATATCTTCCTTTTGTAGATAATTTCATTTAATCTCTCCTTTAATTCCGAGTGTTATACTATGAATTCTGTAATCATAATATCAAATCCGATCGTTTTTGTCAACATTAACTATTTTTCTTTATAATATCTTTTTTCCTCCATTTCTTTTGGAAAATAATCTTGTTTTACATAATTTTCTTCATAGTCATATGGATATTTATATCCAATACTTCCAAGTTCTTTTGATCCTTTATAGTGTGTATCTCTTAAATGATTTGGAACTCTATATTGATTTACTCTAGCATCATCTATAGCTTTATCAACTGCTACTAAAACAGCATTAGATTTTGGAGCTGTAGCAAGATATATAATTGCTTCTGCAATTGGAATTCTAGCCTCGGGCATTCCAACAGTTTCAAGGGCATTCCACGCAGCATGTGCTATGTTCATTGCATTAGGATCTTTCATTCCTATATCCTCTGATGCATGAACAATAAGCCTTCTTACAATAAATCTTAGATCTTCTCCACCTAATATCATTCTTCCAAACCAATAAAGAGCTGCATCAGGATTAGATCCTCTTATACTTTTTATAAAAGCCGATGTGATATCATAATGATTATCTCCTGTTGCATCGTAATTGACCATAGGTTTTTGTATACATTGTTTTATTATATCTTTTGTTATATATATAATTCCATCATCATTTCTAGGTGTTGATAGTATAGCTAATTCTAAAGTATTTAAACTTGCCCTTCCATCTCCACCTGAAAAATTTGCTATAATATTTATTGCTTCTTTACTAATGTTTACCTTTAATTTTCCATATCCTCTAGTTTCATCTTTTAATGTATTTTCAATTAACTCAAATATTTCCTGTTCTTTAAGGCTTTCTAGTTGGAATATTTTCGATCTACTAAGAAGTGCTCTATTTATTTCAAAATAAGGATTTTCTGTTGTAGCTCCAATTAATATAACGGTACCTTTTTCTATTGCATCTAAAAGAGCATCCTGCTGAGTTCCCTTTTTTAGGGAATGTATTTCATCAATAAAAAATATTGTCCTTTTACCATAAAATTTCAAAGTTTCTTCAGCATTTTTTATGTATTCTCTTATTTCTTTAACTCCAACAGAAGTAGCATTTAATTTTAAAAATTCACTTTTAGTTTCTAAAGATATAATATAAGCTAAAGTGGTTTTTCCTACTCCTGGAGGACCATATAAAATTATAGAAGTTAAATTATCCGTTTCTATAAGTCTTCTAAGCAACTTTCCTTTTCCAATTATATGCTTTTGTCCAAAAAATTCATTTAAATTTCTAGGTCTCATTTTCTCTGCTAAAGGTTTATTTACATTGCTTTTTTTTAAAGCAAGATCAAATAAATCCATATTATTACCACCTATCTTAACGTTATCAAAGTAAAATCTATGTATAAAATATACTATATAATAAGTTTTAAAACAACATTTATCCTTATATTGCAACAACAAAAGCCATCTTACTTTTACTTAATAAGATGGCTTTACTACTATAAATTTATGTCACTTGGATTAAAATCTATACATACTATATATTTTTTTTCATTTGCGCCCTTAAAAACAGAGGATATTGTTATGCATAAATTTCCTGTAGCTAAAGATATATATGGCTCTGTTACATACTTTTTCAACGCCATATTTTTTAGGAAATAATAATATTTTTTTAGAGAATGATTCGTTCCTTTTTTGGCAGGAGAAAATATAAGAGCTTTTTGTGGCATCATATTTTTATAATAAGTAAAAGTATCTGTAATTTGAACACCTTTTTCATTTAAAACATATATACACTCAAAATCATCATATGAGTCTATAACGTCTTTTAATTTATCATCGAAATTCTCTTCTTTAGTAATTGTTAACTCATGAATAACTTTTTCTATAGTTTTTTCGTAATTTTTATATTTATTCTTTTCCATTTTAGCTTTTTCTATCATGTAATTTTCATATTCTTTTGCAAGTAAGCCTACATTTTTTTCAGTATTAATTATAAACTCATCATCTATAATCTCACAATTTCCAAAATGCTTTCCTCCAAGCATATCTGCTCCAAGTTCCATGGCAGTCAAAGTTTCTATACTATTTTCTATTCCATCTCCTATAACTAAGGCTCCTATGTTTTTAGATAGATTAACTAATGCTTTAAATATTTCTTGTTTATAATAATCAACTGATATGTCCTCTGTTATAACTCCACTTATCTTTATAATATCAGGTTCCACATATGATATTTTATCCAAATTCGCAAGTCCAGAGCCTATATCACTTACAGAAACTAAAAATCCCTTACTTCTATAGAAATTAATAAAATTTCTAAGTCCTTCTATATCTTCAACTTTATCTTCAACAATTTCCAAAACAATGTTTTCTGGATTTATATTATATACATCTATAAGTTCCATTATTATTCCTGAACCAACAAATTTACTTATAAGTGAAACACTTATATTTATAAAAAGCAATAACTCCTTATTATTTACATATATATTGGAAAACTTTTCTACAGCCTTTTCTCTATATAATCTATCAATTTCTATAGCTAAATTAGATTCTTCAGCCATTTTCATTAATTTATCTATAGAAATAAACTCATCATTTTCATAGCATCCAACATTTGAAACTTTAAACCCTATTATAGCTTGTTTGATTATAGATACTACAGGTTCAAATATAATTTCTAAGTTTTTATTTTCAATTATGTTTTTTATATTTATATTTTTTTGCATACAGTAACACACCCTTTTCATAAATATGACAAACTGTAGTTAAAGTTATTAATTATATTATATCAAATATACTATAATTATTTAAAACTTTATTTAAATGTATCTATACACTTTTTATATATTCTAAATTTTTAACTATTAAATCATTATCTGTTATAAAACCATGTCCAGGAATTATAATTTCAGCATTTATTTTAATATATTTTTTTAATGTTTCTTCATAGTCTTTTTTATTATTACAAGTTAGATATGGCTTTGGACTTTCCACATTATCTCCTACAAATAAAACATTATCCTTTTCATCGAAGCAAGAAGCTGAGCATTCTGTATGCCCTGGAGAATAAAAAAATTCTACCATATCTTCATTAAAATTTAGTCCTTTTTTAAAAGTTATATTTGGAAGAACTATTTTTACATCTTCATCATGAAACTTACTGTATTTTTTTAATTCTATCTGACCATTTTTTTTAATATTTTCTCTACATCTAACATGAGATATAATAAAATTATTTTTAAAATAACAATTTCCCCATATATGATCCCAATCAGAATGAGAATTAAAGACTATAATTGGCTTAGATTCTAAATTTTCCTCAATAAACTTTATTATTTTTTTCATGTATTTAGGTCCTAAAAAAGTATCACATATAAAAAAATGTTTATACCCATCTATTAAATACACATTAGTAGTACAATTAAATTCTGTATTTTCAAGTTCAGAAAATGTAAATACATATCCCCTTGAACTAATTTTATTTATTTTCATCAATTCCTCCAAAAGATTTTATTGATTATTTATTTTCTCAGCAAGTTCATTTAAATAAGCCCATCTTTCCATTAAATTGTCAAGCTCTTCTTCTAATAATTTCTTTTTTTCTAAAAGTTCTTGTAATATTAAATAATCGCAACCCGCTTTATTTACTTCCTTATTAATTCCTGCCAGTTCTAATTCTTTTGCTTCTACTATAGCCTCTATTTGTTCATACTCTCTTTTTTCATTATAACTAAACTTTAACTTTTTATTTTGTTGAACTTCCTTTTCTGTCACTTTTCCTTTTTTTTCTTTTTTCTCTTTAGATTCTGACTCTTTTAGTTTTTCCTTAAATTTTTCTTCATAATCAGAATAGTTTCCTACGTTCTCTATAATTCTTCCATTTCCCTGAAATGCAAGAATTTTATGACAAACTTTATCTAAAAAATATCTATCATGTGATACAGTTATAACAGTACCATTAAACGATTCTATGTATTCTTCTAGTATGTTTAAGGTTTCTATATCTAGATCATTTGTAGGCTCGTCTAGTATAAGTACGTTAGGAGCATGCATAAGTATTCTTAAAAGGTACAACCTTCTTTTTTCTCCACCAGATAATTTTGATATATAAGTATATTGAAGATTTGATGGAAATAAAAATCTTTCAAGCATTTTAGATGCACTTATAGGATTTCCATCAGCATCTTTTATAAATTCTGCAGCTTCTTTTATATACTCAATAACCCTCATAGAATCATCCATACCATCATATTCTTGAGAAAAATATCCTATTCTTACTGTCTCTCCTATATGAATTTCTCCACTATCTGGTTTTATTCTATCTATTATTAAATTAAGTAATGTAGACTTTCCAACTCCATTTTTTCCTATAATTCCAACTCTATCTCCAGGAGAAAATATATAACTAAAGTCATCTATAAGCTTTTTGTTTTCATATGATTTATTTAAATTTTCTATTTCTATTACTTTCTTTCCAAGTCTACTTCCTTGAACAGATATATCCATTTTTTCTTTATCAACATCTATAACCTTAGAATTTAATTCATTAAATCTGTCAATTCTTGCTTTTTGTTTTGTGCTTCTAGCCTTAGCCCCTCTTTTTATCCATGCGAGTTCACGTCTTAATAAATTTTGTCTTTTAGCTTCTAAGGATTCCATCAGTTGTTGTCTTTCAGCTTTAGCTTCTACAAACATGCTATAGTTTCCCTCATAACTATATAAATTTCCATTATGTAGTTCAAGTATTCTGTTTGTTACTCTGTCTAAGAAATATCTATCATGAGTTATCATAA
The DNA here is from genome assembly GCF_900176615.1 of Clostridium massiliodielmoense. Classification (GTDB taxonomy): domain Bacteria; phylum Bacillota; class Clostridia; order Clostridiales; family Clostridiaceae; genus Clostridium_H; species Clostridium_H massiliodielmoense. The sequence continues at coordinate 324,210 of NZ_FXLO01000009.1, read as the reverse complement.
CTAATGCACCTTTTCTCTCATTAAGATATCCCTCAAGCCATCTAACAGTTTCGTTGTCTATATGGTTAGTAGGCTCATCTAATATTAAAAGTTCACATGGATTTATAAGTGCTGATGCAAGAGCAATTCTCTTCTTTTGCCCTCCTGATAATGTTCCAACCTTTGCTTCAAAATGTGCTACTCCAAGTTTTGTTAAAATCATTTTTGCTTTATTTTCTATTTCCCAAGCATTTTCTGCATCCATTCTATTATTTAAGTCAATTAGTCTCTTTTGAAGTTTTTCATCTGTTGGATTTTCCTCTAGCGCATTTATAGTATTTTCATATTCTCTAACCACTTTTATTGTAGAAGAATTTCCTTTAAAAATAGCATCTAGTACAGTTATATCTTTTTCAAAAATCGTATCTTGTGATAAATATTCTATTCTAACATCATTATTTTTTGTTATTTTTCCTTCATCATAGTCATTATCGCCAGCTATTATTTTAAGTAAGCTTGATTTTCCTGTTCCGTTTATTCCTATTAACCCTATCTTTTCTCCTTCATTTATACCTAAAGATAAGTTTTTAAATAATATCTTTTCTCCATAACTTTTAGTTAAATTTTCTATAGATAATAAATTCATAAAAATTCCCTTTCTATGTAAATTATTTTATTGTTTTAATATTAAATTATATTTTATCATATTAATCAAAGCTTAATTGTACTTTATTATCTTTTAGTATTAATCTTGCTCTAAATTCATTTCCTTTTTTAGATTTAAATCCATTTATAATATTGGTTTTACCATACTTTATAAGATTTTTTATTTCTCCCACTGGTATTTTTACACCGCATATTTCAGCAACAAAAAACTTACATCCTCCCTTCCAATTGTTACATCCATAGCCTTTATTATTTTTAACTATAGTTCCTTTTTTGCAGATTGGACATACTCCCAGTACATCATCTATTTTTTCTTCATCTATTTTTTTCTTATTATTTTCCTCTAAGCCAGATATTAAATAGTTTGTATTTATAACTCTATTGTTATCAACTACATTACTAATATTTTTATTTATATAATTTTCTAATTTATTCATGAATACCTCAGTAGTTATTTCTTTGTCTACAACCATACTAAGCCCCTTCTCCCAGCTTGCTGTTAGTCTAGGATTAAGAAGACTTGGCATAGACGACCGTATAACTCTATAAATGATTTCACCTTTAGTCGTAGATGTTATTACTTGAGTTTTATTATTTATTTTAATATATTCAATTCTTTGAAGTTTTTTTAAAATTTCAGCACGAGTAGCACTAGTACCAATACCTGATCCCTTAATTTGCTCCCTTAATTCATCATCTTCTATTAACTTACCCGCATTTTCCATAGCTATAATTATAGAACCTGATGTATATCTTTTAGGTGGAGATGTTTTTCCCTCTTTTATATTAAGATCATCAATTTTCACTATAGTTCCTTTTTTAAATTTATTTATAAAATCTAAATTCTTTTCTTTTTCATCTTTTATATTATCTTCTAAAACATCCAAATATCCTCTAGTTACACATACTTTTTCTGTAGTAAAAAAGTATTCATCTCCAACTTTCGTTTCCAAAGTAATTTTACTATATATAGCTGGAGGATAAAATATAGCTAAAAATCTTCTTAAAATCAAATCATATATATTTTTTTGAAGTGGTTTTAAACTTCTATAACTTTCAATTCCCTCTCCTGTAGGAATTATGGCATAGTGATCAGTAATCTTTTTATCATCTACATACTTAGTTTTTTCAAGCCCTATATAAGATTTTTGCTCTAGTATATCTCTACATATATTAGATACTGTACTCTTATCTTTAAATCTTAGTAACTTACTTAGAGTTTTATTTATTTCTTTTGCTATAGCCGTAGATAATACTCTAGCATCTGTTCTCGGATAAGTAAGCATTTTCTTTTCATATAGTTCCTGTATTATATTTAAAGTCTCATCAGGACTTATTTTAAAGTTTTTAGAACATTCATTTTGAAGTTCTGCAAGGTTAAATAGTAACGGTGGATTTTTAGTTTCTTTTTTCTTGCTTATTTTTTCAATACTCGCTGTATTGTCTTTAGCTTCGTCTCTTATTTCTTCTATTAATTTTTCAGCATCTTTTTTATCTTTGAAACCACCATCATTATATAGTTTAGGTGATTCAAAATACTTAGATTTTTCTATAGCTTTAAATTCACATTCATATCCTAAATTTTCTTCAATTTCAATGCTACAATTTATTTTGTAAAAAGGAGTTTTTTCAAAATTTCTAATTTGGAGTTCTCTGTCTACAATCATTCCAAGAACACAAGACATAACACGTCCTACTGCAATTACAACTCTATCTTCTCCTATAATATTAGATACAGTTTTTCCATATATAAGCGTTAATAATCTTGAAAAATTAATTCCTAAAAGATAATCTTCTTTTGCTCTTAAATAAGCTGAATCAGACAAGGAATCATATTCTGATAGGGGTTTTGCCTCTTTAATTCCTCTTTTTATTTCCTCTTCTGTTTGAGAATCAATCCACACTCTCTTTTTATCTTTTCCTTCTACTCCTACCATCATATCAACTAATCTATATATATATTCCCCTTCACGTCCAGAGTCGGTACATACATAAATTGTTTTAACATCTTCTCTACGCATTAAACTTTTTACTACATTAAATTGTTTTAATACACTAGGAATAATTTCATATTTAAACTCCTCAGGTAAAAAAGGAATTGTTTTTAAAGACCATATTTTTAATCTCTCATCATAGGCTTCTGGATAACTCATGGTTACCATATGACCTACACACCATGTAAAAATAGCATTATCAGATTCAATAAAACCATCTTTCTTTGTTTCTTTTATATTTAATAATTTTACAAATTCCATGGCCACCGAAGGCTTTTCTGTAATAAATAAAGATTTTTCCATTTTCTATCCTCTCTATCTATTTTTAGTTTGCTAATTTAAATAAAATAGATTACACTGTTATGTATTGTTATAAATAAATTCACATAAGGAGAGTATACATGAGAAACATAAAGCTTACAATACAGTATGATGGAACTAGATATAAAGGTTGGCAAAAACTAGGTAATAATGATACTACTATTCAACATAAAATAGAATCTGTTTTAAATGAACTTTTAGGAGAAGAAGTATCTCTTATGGCTTCTGGAAGAACTGATGCAGGGGTACACGCAAATATGCAGGTGGCTAACTTTAAAACTGATTCCGAAATATCTAATGATGAAATATTTAAATATCTATATAAATACTTACCTCAGGATATAGTTGTTACAAGTGTTAATAATGCTAGTGATAATTTTCATTCTAGATACAATGTTAAAGAAAAAGTTTATACTTACAGAATACATAATAGTGAAGTACATGATGTATTTACTAGAAAATATTCATATCACATTAAAGAAAAGCTTGATTTAAAGAAAATGAAAGAAGCATCTAAATTATTCATAGGCGAACACGATTTTAAGAGTTTTACTGCATTAAAATCGAAAAAAAAGTCTACTGTAAAAGCAATTAACTCAATAACTTTTAGAAAAAAAGAGAATGATATAGAAATTGTTTTTTCAGGAAATGGTTTCTTATATAAAATGATTAGAATTTTAGTAGGAACTTTAATACAAGCGGGACTTAATAAAATTTCTTTAGATGAAATTCAAAACATTATGGACAAAAAAGATAGAAATATTGCACCTGAAACAGCTCCTGCTCATGGACTTACATTAACAGAAGTTAAATATTAAATTCTATAAAAGGAATAGTATGAAATCCATACTATTCCTTTTATAGAATTTATTTCATCTAATTACTTATTATGTAATCTTTTCTTACAAAATAAACTCATAGCTATACCTACCATGAATAATCTTCTTGTAATCCTTGAGATTTTAAATCATCTATTTAAATTACATATATTTAGGATTTTTCAAGTATTTTTTACCTATTTTAAAAATATTCCAATATTTATTCTGTTTTATACCTATTTTGTATTATATAGGTTCTATTTTTCTAATAAACATACAACTATATATCGTTTTGGTGCACTTCCTATGTATCTAAATGGATAACACGTTACTAATATAAGAGTATTACTACCATATTTTTTTAATACTTCATTTTTATTTATTTCAGTTACTTTAGTATAAATTACTTTATACCTATATTCACCAGTACAATTTTTTAATGTTAATAAATCATTTTTCTTTATGTATTGTAAATGAGAAAACACTGTATCTCTGTGTCCAAATAAAAAACATTCATCTTTATTGGGTGGCATCCCTGAACCCTTTAAATGTCCTGCACCTTTTTTTAAACTTTCTTCACTAGTACCCTCTATTATAGGAATCTTAATATTATTTTTCTCCAAAGTTAATAATCCTATGAATTCATCATTTTCTATATTTTTATTATTATCCTTACTTTTATCCTTTTTATCCTTTTTTAAAGTTGATTCGATATCATATATTGATTTTTTCATTTTATGTTTAGCATTAATAATTTCATAAACAGAACTAAGTATTAATCCTGTTCCTACTAATATTATTGTTAATACTACATACCTATATATTATTTTTTTCAAACAAATTCCTCCCTATTATTAATATGATTTTTACAATATCATATTATGTTCACTTAAAATAGTTAAAAATTTTTCCAAAACAAAATTAATATATAAATTAACTTAACACTAATAAAATTCCCCCTTAATGATATGATACTTCCAAAGTAGACAGTTTAATTAAAATTAGACTATCTATTTTGTAAGTGTTTTTTTGTGTCACAAAAACCTAAATTTTCTAAAGAAATTAAAATTAAAGCTTGTAAAGAATACAAATCAGGAAAAGGTAGTTTGGTGAGTATTGCCAAAATGAACGTATTTTATTAGAAAGCTCATTAGCAGATTTAAGTGCAAAACATAATATTTCAACTTCTGTTATTCGTAGATGGATTAAAAAGTATTATAATGGTATAGAGATCAAAGATTATAAACCTGGAGGAGACATCTATACCATGAAATCAAGAAAAACAACTCATGAAGAAAGATTTCAAAAAAATCTAAAATGCCTGGCACCTTTAGAATATAGGTGCCAAGCACTAGTTGCAATTTTTAATTTAATTTCCTGTCTACTTGACAAAGGTCAGTTCATTAACTGGGAGCTTCTATTCTTTATATATTTTTATTTTTTAACCAAATTATCCATATTTTCAGCAAGATTTTTAAGTTCTAAAGAATTTGCATTTAGTTCTTCTGACATAGCCGTATTCTCATCTACAGCACCTCTTATAGGTTTAAAACTATTCAATAAAAAATCAAGTCCATTTGATACCTTTTCATTAAAATCTACCATATTATTAATTTCTGTTTGAAGGTTATTTATAAATGATTCTACTTGTTCTATATCATTTCCATTTTCATTTAATTTATCTATACTAGATTTTATATCATTAACAATATCAACTAAAATATTGCTTCCATTAATAATATTTTCATTATTATTATCCATAAGACTTTCAACTTCAACAATATTCTTTTGAAACTCCAATACTATTTTTGATACACTCTGCAATGAATCATCCGTATCTTCTGCAAGTTTTCTTACTTCTTCTGCTACAACCGCAAATCCTTTTCCTGCTTCTCCAGCTCTTGCAGCCTCAATACTAGCATTTAAAGATAAGAGATTTGTCTGCTGAGATATATTAGATATTACAGCTAAAAGTTCATTAATTTCATGAGATCTTTTCTGAAGTACTGTAGTTGCTTTTAATGTTTGTCCTATACCTTCTTTAATATCTTCAATTATATTTATCATAGTATTTAATGATTCACCATTATTGTTTGATATTTTTACAAGTTCACTAGATGATTTCCTAGTTTCTCTTACCTTATCAGTTATTTCATTTGTATTATTGAAGACTTCATTTAATAAATTTTTATTTTTAGATGATTCTTTTATTATTATATCAGCCTCATTGTCTATAGTTGAGCAAGTACTTGCAATTTCCTCAAGTGAAGCTGTAGAATTTTCAGAAGCTTCATTCAAAGACTTACTAGAAGAAAGTAGGACTATTATATTCTCTTTTATACTACTAAATATATTTAATAGCTTCTCTTCATTTTTAAATAAAAAACTTTCCTTTTCATCAACACTAAATAATAAGTTTATAGCCGTACTAGCAATCATCCATATAGCACTTGTATTCAATAATACAACTAGTATTCTTATTACTATTTCTGACTTAATATTTGTACTTGGAAGTAATTCAGGTTTTATAAAATATAATATAAATTGTGAAACTATACTGAGTATTATAGAAATAATAGATGTCTTTTTATCTAAAAATAGTAATGTTATAGCCAAATAATAAGAAATTGTAATCCAAAACTCTTTTGTAGGCAATATTATATTCAAAAATAAATAATTTATATATGTTATTGCTATAAATATTCCTATAATTATTCTATAATCTTTAATTATGAATTGTAATTTTCCTTTATATTTATTACGCATATATATAAAAATCATAATTTCAAATAATAATATAATTTCGAATATTATTATTCCACCCCACTTAAGAGTTGGAAAAATATTTACGATCTTTATTATAAACATAACAACTGCTGCAAAAATTGCACTTCCTATATAAGAAGAAACTGTAAACAAAAACGTCTTCTCCTTATATTCATCTATCATTCTCTTCATGAAACTCCTCCTATTTTACCATTTATATAGTAGTGCTGTCATGCTATATCCTCCTCCAACAGAACAGAATATATTTATATCATCTTTTTTAAAATTAGTTTCTTTAATTTCTTCATGAAAAGCCAAAAAAGGACTGCTTGGACCAGTGTATCCAAATTTATCTGCTACAAAATTAAATTTGTTTTGTGATACTCCAAGTTCATTCATAGTAACCTTTAATTCTTCTCTTGAAAATTGAGACATGAAAAAATGAGATACATCCTTAGGTACTAGATCTTTCTCATTTAATACTTCTCTAATTATCTTTGCCCAATTAGTAGCTAAAAAATTACAATTGAAATGATCCCATTGAAGCAACTTATCATATGTAGGTATACTTCTATCCAGTACCTTTGACATTCCACAACGAGGAAATCTAAAATATCTAGCATAATCAGAATCTGTTAATGTAACAGAACCCATAAATCCTCTTTCTTCTTTTTCTTCCTTTACTTCTAATATAATAGCACAAGCATTATCTCCATTTGTTGCATATGTAATTACATCATCATTTCTAGAATATCTATTAAGTAGATATGATCCAACCACTAAAGCTCTTTTATATTTCTTATCACTTATTAAAAATTTTGTTGCAACATCTACTCCATGTAGCATACTTATACAATCACAACTTACATCAAAACAAACCTTTGCGCTTCCTTTAATTGCCCTATTTAACATAATAGCGCAACATGGCGTTAAATACTCTGGAGCATTTGTGGCTGATATTATTATGTCTATATCATCACCAGTTAACTCTGCTTTTTTCATAGCTAATTTGGCACTTTCTATAGACATAGTTAAAGTATTCTCATCTTCATCAGCTACCATTCTTTTTTCTCTTCCCAATTCCTCAAAATACTCTTTCGCCTCCTCTACTAATTCAGGTTTAATTTTTTTAAAATGTTCTAAATAATATTTATTATCTAAAACTTTTTTAGGATGATAACTTCCAATTGACTTAATAATCACGTTTCTGTTCATATTTTCCTCCAATGTCATTTTATTTACAAAGTCTACTATTACTTATTCGTATAATAATACATTTTTTTAACTGATTTTTTAGAAAATTTTACACTTTTTAAATTTTAAATTCAATTTTTATATAATTTTCATTTACTTTCATCATATTTTATAAAAATATAGGATAACTTATTTTATAAATTATCCTAATATAATTACAAACTATTCTTTTTTATTAATTCTAATTTCTTTTGTCTTGTAAACTTTTTTATCTCATATTCTCTTTTCATTGCCTCTTTTTTAGTATCAAATTTTTCATAATATTTTAATACTACAGGTATTCTTGATCTAGTATATTTAGCACCTTTTCCACTATTATGTGTTTTAACTCTTTTATTAATATCCATAGTCCACCCTGTATAAAGAGTTCCATCACTACATTCCAAAATATATGTATATGCCATAATAACATTCCTATAAATTACTTATAGCATTTTCAGTAGTTATAGTTATATTTTGGGGTAAATTGTTTATAGAAAACCACCTTAAATCGCGGTGCTTTTGTGGCTCTACATTTTTTACTTGTCCATTTATTATTTTGACTAAAAATGTAGGAGCAACCCAATGAGTATTTTCTTTTACAATGATATGATTAGTAACTGTTAAAAGCTTAACTATTTCTATGTCTAAATTGACTTCCTCCTTAATTTCTCTTTTTATAGCATCTTCTAAGGTTTCAAACATCTCAACTTTGCCACCTGGAATTGACCAACATCCCTTTTCAGGTTCTTTATTTCTAAGTAATAATAATATCTGGTTTTTTTCATTAATAATCACTGCTCCCACTCCAACACCTATATAATCTTTTCCTTGTATCATTTTTATCACCCTAACCTTGTCTTTTCCATATTTTTATTGTTTTTCACTATTTTCACTAATTTATATATAAGTAAAATTAAAATAATAATTTTTATACTAAATGATATAATGCTAATTAAAGTACAATATTTATGATATTTATAATGTATATCGTTTACTAATCCTATAAACGCAAACCCCATCTGAAATAAGAGCAAAAATATATTTGCTTTTATATAGCTTGCCTTTTTAATAATATAAATTATGTATATTATTAAATAAACAATATCCAATTTTATAAACAGAATAAATTCATTATAAGAAATATTGACAGGAATGTCACTTGCTATAATTACATGATATACAAAAATTAAAAATGAAAAAATAGTTATACCTATTAAAATAAGAACTTCCGTTATATTTTTCAAGTATATGACCTCCTATTAATTAAAAAGCTAAAGCATAAAAATATACTTTAGCCTTTTAAATTACTTATTATCTTGTATCTTTTTACATAAATCCAATGTATTTTCACAACTAGATACTGGATCTATTGATGCAGTAATAAATCCTAATACCACTGTTACACAAGTTTTTAATATTTTGAACATATTATTATTTTTCAAAATATCACCCCTTACTTCTGGTATATATTTGTATAACATAATTATATTCCCATCGTAAATTATTTTCAATATGACTTATATAATAGATTTAGAATTTATTCTTCAATATATTCTAAAATATCCCCTGGTTGACACTTCAGTTCTTTACATATTGCCTCAAGAGTTGAAAATCTTATAGCCTTTGCTTTATTATTTTTTAATATAGACAAATTTGCATTGGTTATTCCAACCCTTTTAGCTAAATCCTGAAGTGATATTTTTCTCTTAGCCATCATAACATCCAAATTAATAACTATTGCCATAATAAAACTTCATCTCCTAAATCGTAAAATCATTTTCTTCTTTATACTCAATAGCTTTTTTGAAAACACCCGCTAATATGGCAATAAATATTCCAGCCAATATAAATATTATAGGCTCCGTATCTGTGTGTATTCCTTTGGCATCTAGATATATAAATTTATATTTTTCTTTTCCAAAACTTACAATAAAATTTCCAAAATAACATGCTGCTATTATAAAACATTTTATTGATATCTCTTTTAAAGATTTGACATTTGACCATACAAAAGGATTTGACTTAATTAAAGTTTTAACTATTTTTCTAAGTTCAAATACTATTAAAAATATACATATAACTCCAATAGTTAATAGGATTCCTAGTATAATTTTATTTTTCCCATTTATATTTCCTGTATTTTTGAAAAAAGTACTGTAATATACAAGCATAGTAAGTCCTATTCCAACTATTAGTATACTATTTAATATCCATAATAGAACTTGTGATAAAGATTTCTTACCATAATACTTCATAATTTTCCTCCAATAGATTTTAAAATTAAACTTGTAAAACTTAATTAAAAATTATTTTTTTATTGAGTTTCCTTTATTGTAATAATAATTATATTGATACCAATGCTTTTGTATTTTCTTATTGTTAGATACCCATTGTTCATATATATACTTAGAAATTAATCTATTTTTATATGCTTTTGTCATAGAACCATAATTATCAAAGGACAACTCTGTTAAATAGTCATAATCTATATTTCCTAGATTTTTTGCTATTCTAATATTGTTTACAGTTATTATATTATCTATATTAACAAAGTTAACTGATACATATAGTATAGCACCACAAATAATTATAGGTTTAAACAAATTTATATTTTTCCAAATAAACATTAATAATAAAAATAATATTAATGCTAAAAAAACAATAAATATACTAACTAAAATTCTAAGTCTTGTAAATCCAAATGCTCTAATATAAAGTCTTATTTTATAAAATGCGGAAATATCCATGCTAAATGTAAGTATAGTTATTAATGAATATAATATTAAAAGAATTTTATTTTCCTTTTCATTAATATCTGTTGTATGACTTTTAATTAAAACAACTAAAATTATATTTATAACAACTATAAAAACCAATTGAAAAAATCCACTTCTTGCATATTCAGAATATGAAAAACCTTCTGGCATAGACTTCTTAACATATAAATAGCTTATTTGAATCTTAGTAAAAATACTATAAAGTAAGGTTATTAAAGTTAACATTGTTATTACTACTACAGAGTTAAAATTAACTTTATTTTTAATTTCATTATCATTTTGTTTTAATTTCACTAAGAAACCACAATACAATCCAAATATAAATAATGCAAATATAACAGATAACAATAACTTTTTAGCTGTGTCTCCAATATTAATATAGCGAATATTAAATATTATATTATAAACATAGTGACTAAAAACTTCATCTGCACTAGATAATAGGTTAACTAAAATAAACAAAATTGGTATAGCTATAAAAACACCTAATATTATTTCATATACCTTCTTTTTATTGTTTTGATCTTCACTTTTATTTATAAATAAATAACTTAATTTATAAATATTTTTTATACTTGGTATAGCTATAAATATTCTTGTTATTAAAATTCTTTTAAATGATTTACACTTAAATTCTATATTATTATAAGTTATAAGTAAAAAACCTGAAAGTAGCGTAATTGGAATTGAAATTTTATTAAGAAATCTAAATAAGTCATTGCTATAAATTGCATAACTTAAGGACAATAATATACTTATTATTATAAAAAATACTCCAACATAATTTTTACTCTTTACTCCATTTACCAATAAGAATCCTAAAGTTAAAGTACCTACAAATATAAAAACAGATATTCCTCCATAATTAAATGCAAATTTATAGAATAAAAAACCTATAAAAACTGATAATAATAGTATTTTTAAAATATTTATACTTTCGTTTTTTGAAACATTAAAAATTTCTTTTTTATATTTCATACTTAGTTCCCCCTACTTTGTCTATTTATTTTTACACAATATTAACATATTTATATTTGAATTTCAATAATTATTTATTGTTTATCAATAAATAATTATTGATAGGCACTATGAATATTTATTGTATGTATTCATCAAAAGCAAAAAAATTCCTATGAAACAGGATTATAATAATACTCTATTTCATAGGATATTTTTTAAATTAATATAAAATAAATTTTAATGTTATTCCCAAATTTTCCACACATCAGGCTTATATCCAACTGTGGCTTCTTTTCCGTTTCTAACTATTGGAGTTACATATAACTTAGGATTGTTTAATAAAATTTCTTCCTTAACACTAGAAGTTCTTATATGCTCCATGTTGGATTTTTTATATTCTTTTGAAGATTTATTTATTAAATTTATAAGTCCTACAGCATTTTTAACACTTTGAAATTCTCCTTTGCTAAGTCCTTTCATGTTTAAATCTATAAATTGATACTTTATTTTTCTCTCTTTAAAGTAACGTTCTGCTTTTTTAGTATCAAAACATTTTTTTACTCCAAAAATTTGAATATTCATATAAAATCATTTCCTTTTCATCTATATTTTCATACTTAATTTTAATATTATCATACTTACCTTAATTCTTCTACCAAAGCTATGCTTAAGTGTTCTTCACATTATTATTGAGATTTGTTTAAATTTCATAACTAACCTCTACATAATTTCTCTATCTAATTTATTTGACTTAATATTTTATACTTATATAATTATTATTAGTATTTATTCATAAGGAGGACTTAACTTTGAACAAAAGCAAAGGCATTATATTTATGATTCTTGCTTCTCTTTCATTTGCTACAATGAATCTTTTTGGCAAGCTTGCAACTACTGCTACACCTTATCAAAAAACATTTATTTCAAATGTTATAGCAAGCATAATTGTTTGCTTTATTATTTTTTATAGAAAAGAATCTTTTATTGGTAAAAAAGAAAATAGAAAGTATCTTGTTTTAAGAGGTGTAATGGGTACAATATCAATTTTAACTTTATACTTTTCTTTAGATCATCTTTTTCTAGCAGACGCCACTATTCTTACAAAACTTAGTCCGTTTTTTACCATAATATTTTCTTTTTTAATTCTTAAAGAAATGATTACGAAAAAACAGCTTAGTTTTTTAATTGTAGCATTCCTGGGAAGTTTATTTGTAATAAAACCTCAATTCAATTCCTCAATTATTCCTTCACTAATGGGAGTAATATCAGCAGCTACAGCTGGAATTGCATATACTATGATAAGAATTTTAGGAGATCGTGAAAGTTTTTATACTATAATTCTATCATTTACTGGAATTGCCACTTTAACTATGTTTCCATCAATGTTTATACATAACTCAATTACATTAAATCACTATATATTTTTAATTTTAGGTGGGCTTTGTTTTACTGTAGGACAAGCATTTTTAACATTAGCATATAAAAATGCTCCAGCATCTGAGATATCTATGTTTGATTACTGTGGATTACTATTTGCAGGTACATATGGATTTATGTTATTTAAAGAAATACCGGATGTATTATCAATTATAGGATATGTAATTATTATCGGTTCATCAATATTAAATATAATCTTTAATAAAAAACATTAAAATAAAAATGATGGTAACTTTGTTATAGTTAGCATCATTTTTATTAATAAATATTATTTATTATCTTTTTTTAGTAAATCTCTTATCTCTTTCAGCAATTCTACTTCTTCTGAAGGAGTTTCTTCTTTTGATTTTTCCTCTTCTATTTTTTTTATTTGAAATTTTGATATTAATTTAATAAATATAAATATGGAAAATGCTATTATAATAAAATCTACTATATTTTGAATAAAATTTCCTATATTCAATGTTATAGGTGGCTTATTTCCTATACCATGTTTTAATGTTACTTTTAAATATGTAAAATTTATTCCACCCGTAATAACTCCTATTACTGGCATTATTACATCTTTTACTAATGAAGAGACTATTTTCCCAAAGGCACTTCCTATTACCACACCAACTGCAAGATCTAACACATTTCCCTTCATGGCAAAATCTTTAAATTCTTTTATAATTTTTTTCACAGTATCACTCCATTTTTCTTTAGAATTTTATAAAATTTCACTATATGAATTAATATTCATAATAACATAAGAGACTTTGTAATTCCAATTATGAACTTACAAAGTCTCTTTTTATTCATATTTATTTTACTAGTACTTCCAATTTTTCATATTTAGCATCTACTATTACTTTGCAACCATCATATATGTCACCTGCTATAATTTTCTTTGCAATTTTAGTTTCTAATATATTTCCTATATATCTTTTTAGTGGTCTTGCTCCATAAATTGGATCATATCCTTCTTTTGCAAGTACTTCTTTTGCAGCATCTGTAACCTCCATAGATATATTTCTTTCTTTTAATCTTTCTTTTACATGTTCCATAAATATGTCTATAATCTTTTTAATACCTTCTTCTGTTAATGGTTTAAACATTATAATGTCATCTATTCTGTTAAGAAATTCTGGTTTAAATCTCATCTTTAAAGTTTCCATAACTTCTTCTCTTACTTTTTCATCAACTTCATCTTTTCCTTTATTTTCAAGTAAATAACTACTTCCAAGATTTGATGTCATTATTATTATTGTATTTTTAAAATCTACTGTTTTACCCTTGTTATCTGTGAGTCTTCCATCATCTAATATTTGAAGGAATATATTAAACACATCATCGTTAGCTTTTTCTATTTCATCAAATAGTATTACTGAATAAGGGTTTCTTCTAACAGCTTCAGTAAGCTGACCTCCCTCTTCATATCCTACATATCCCGGAGGCGGTCCAACAAGCCTAGATACAGCATGTTTCTCCATATACTCAGACATATCTATTCTTATAATATTATCTTCACTATCAAACAAGTTTCTCGCAAGTGTTTTTGCAAGTTCTGTTTTACCAACACCTGTTGGTCCTAAGAATATAAATGAACCTATAGGTCTTCTTTCATCTTTTAAACCAGCTCTTGCTCTAATTACAGCATTTGAAACTGCAACTGTTGCTTCATCTTGACCTATCACTCTTTTCCTTAACTCATCTTCAAGCCTTAAAAGTTTTTCTTTTTCTCCCTCTACTAGTCTAGTTACAGGTATTCCAGTCCATTTAGAGACAATTTCAGATATTTCATCTTCTGTAACTTCTTCTTTTAGTAATGCACCTTCATAATTATTTTGTATTTCTTCTTCTTTTTCTTTAACCTTTGCTTCAAGTTCTGGAATAGTTCCATATTTTAATTGTGCTACTTTATTCAAATCATAATCTCTTTCTGCTTTTTCTACTTCTCCTCTTGCATCATCAAGCTTACTCTTTAAATCTCTTACTTCTAATATATGAGATTTCTCTTTCTCATACTTTGCAGTCATTTCACTATTTTTTTCTTTAAGGTCTGCAAGTTCTTTTTCTAAAGTTTTAAGTCTTTTCTTAGAAGCTTCGTCATTTTCTTTTATTAATGCCTCTTTTTCGGTTTCAAGCATTAATTGTTTTCTTCTTATTATATCAAGTTCTGTTGGAAGTGAATCAATTTCACTTCTTATCATAGCACCTGCTTCATCAATTAAGTCTATTGCTTTATCTGGAAGATATCTATCTTGTATATATCTATGAGATAATTTAGCAGCCGCAACTATTGCAGAATCATGAATTCTTATACCATGATGAATTTCAAATCTTTCTTTAAGTCCTCTTAATATTGAAATAGTGTCATCTACTGTTGGCTCACTTACTATAACTGTTTGGAATCTTCTCTCCAAGGCTTTATCTTTTTCAATGTACTGTCTATACTCATCAAAAGTTGTAGCACCTATGCAGTGAAGTTCCCCTCTTGCAAGTAATGGTTTAATTAAGTTTCCAGCATCCATTGCACCATCTGTCTTACCTGCTCCAACTATTGTGTGTATTTCATCTATAAATAAAATTATTTTTCCGTCAGAACTTTGCACTTCTTTTAGTACAGCTTTTAATCTTTCTTCAAATTCTCCTCTATATTTAGCACCAGCAATTAATGCACCCATATCTAATGAAAATATTATTTTTTCTTTTAATCCTTCCGGAACATCTCCTCTTACAATTCTTTCTGCAAGTCCTTCAACTATGGCCGTTTTACCAACTCCAGGTTCTCCAATTAATACTGGATTATTTTTAGTTCTTCTTGATAAAATTCTTATAGTTCTTCTTATTTCTTCATCTCTTCCTATTACAGGATCTAATTTATGCTTTTTAGCAAGTTCTATAAGATTAGTACCATACTTTGCAAGAGCATCATAAGTTCCTTCAGGATCTTGAGTATCAACTCTTTGGTTTCCTCTGACATCTAATAAAACTTTTAAAAACGTATCCTTGGTAATAGAAAATTTACTTAGTAATTTTCCTACTGATCCATTTTTATCTATATCAATTATTGCAAGCATAACATGCTCTACACTTATATATGAATCATTAAAGTCTTTAGCTATTTTATCTGCTTTAACTAAAACTTCATTTATTCTTCTTGTAGCTACTATACCTGATGATTGTGCTCCTTCACCTAAAACTTTTGGCATGGAATCCAATTCTAGATGTAGATCATTTCTAAGAGCATTTATATTAACACCCATTTTTTCAAATATATTAGGAATTAACCCGTCTTCTTGATTTACAAGTGCAGAAAATAGATGTATTATATCTACCTGTTGATGATTATATTTAACTGCCTCACTATATGCTTCATTTAAACTTTGTTGTACTCTTACAGTCATTTTATCTACATTCATATGTTTCACCTCTTTAAAATTTATCCTTCAATATGTTTTATTATTTGTTTATGCTTATATAATAATACAAAGGTCAAAGAAAGTCAAAGTCTATTTTGCATTTATTTAAATATTTTTTATACAAAAATAGAAATGTAGACTCATCTATATAAAATAAATCTACATTTCTATAAAATTCTACTTCTATGAAGCCAAATAATATTTTTTTAATACAACTGCTCTTATAGATTCATATTTAATTTCTGGAGGAAGTTCTTTTTTTATTTTACTAACTTTCTCATATCCCACTTTTTCACAGGCATCAATAATGAGCTTTTCATCTTCTTTGCTATATAAATCATCTAAAGGTAGTTGAAATTTAATATTTCCAAATTCTTTTATATAATCTGTAACATATCCTAATATAGTCGAAATGCCAACTTCAATTTTTTTTGATATATTATCTAAATTATGTCCTTCATTTAGCATATCCAAAGCTATTTCATTATTTTCACGTTCTTCTCCATCTATTATAGTCTTTCTTCTTTTTTTATCTATCCAATTAACTTTTATATTATTCTCATCTACATATTTATTTATATAACTTAATATTTTAGAGCCATATTTCTCTATTTTCTTAGGTCCTATACCTGAAATATCTTTTAAATTTTCTTCATCTAAAGGATATCTCCCACTTATCTCTTTTAATGTATTTTTAGATAGTATCATTTGTGGCAATACATTTTCTGCATTTGAAAAGTCTTCTCTTATCTTTAATAACTGTTCAAATAATTTTGTATCTGTTGTAACTTCAAAAGGAGTATCCTCGTCATCTTCTTTTAAATTTAAATAAGTATTTTTTAAATTTATATTATTTTCTTCTATATAATCTATAATTGCCTTTTCAAATACTTCTCCATATTTTTCATACTTAACTTCTCCGACTCCTGAAACCTCCAGCATTTCTTCTCTACTTCTTGGATATTTTAAACTCATCTCTTTTAAAGTTCCATCTCCAAAAATAACATAAGGTGGTACTTGTTCACGTTTTGCTATTTCATATCTTAAAGATTTAAGTATATTAAATAATTTATTTATATGATTATCCTTATGTTTAGCTTCAAATATCTTAAAGTTAACCATTTCTTGTCCCTTCAAAACATCTATGGACCTATTATTTAAGCTTAAAACTGGATATGTACCTCCACTTAGCCCTATATATCCATGGGATACTAATGTATTAATAAAATTTTTTAATTCTTCTCCTGTATATTCTTTCATTATTCCATAAGTTGATAAACTATTAAATCCTAAATTTAATACCTTTTTATTTTTAGAACCCCTAAGTACATCAACCACCATAGTAGTTCCAAAACTTCTTTTCATTTTATAAATACAAGACAATACCTTTTGAGCATCTATGGTTTTATCAACTATTTCTCCTTCATTTAAACAATTGCTACAATTATTACAACTTCCATTGTACTCTTCTCCAAAATAATTTAATATATATTTTCTATAACAGTCATTACTATAAACTAGATCTACCATTTCTTGAAGCTTCTCATATTGTTTTTTCTTTCTTTCAGGATTTTCAATACTTACTTCTATTAAATACTTTTGAATATGAATATCTCCTGGTGCAAATAATAATATACACTCACTTTTTTCTCCATCTCTTCCTGCTCTACCTATTTCTTGATAATAAGCCTCTATATTTTTAGGCATACTATAATGTATTACGTATCTTATATTAGGCTTATCAATTCCCATACCAAAAGCATTAGTTGCAACCATAATTCTTACTCTATCATGTATAAAATCTTCTTGATTCTTATTCCTTTCATCATCTGATAAGCCTGCATGATATTTTCCAACAGAATATCCTTTTTTATTTAAATTTTCATATATATTATCTACTTCTTTTCTAGTAGCAGCATAAATTATTCCTGATTCTTCTTTATTATTTTCAATATAGTTTAATAAATAAGTCTTTTTACTTCCTGATTTAATTACACTAATACTTAAATTTTCTCTATCAAATCCCGTTATAAACACTTGGGGCTTGTTCAGTCTTAGTAATTTTATAATATCTTCTCTAACTTCGTTAGATGCAGTTGCTGTAAAAGCAGTAACTATAGGTCTTACCCTAAATCTTTTTATAAATTTAGATACATTTCTATAGCTTACTCTAAAATCATGTCCCCACTGACTGACACAATGTGCTTCATCAATTGCAACTTGTGATATTTTAATATTTTCTATAGCACTTAAGAATTCATAAGATTCTAGTCTTTCAGGGGCTACATATAATATTTTATACTTATTATCTTTTAAGCTTTCTATAACTTCATTAAATTCGTATGTACTTAATGAACTATTTATATATGCAGAGCTAATTCCCATACTTTTTATACTATCGACTTGATCCTTCATAAGAGAAATTAATGGAGAAATTACAATGGTCATTCCTTCCATAATCAAAGCAGGTATTTGATAGCAAATTGATTTTCCACCACCAGTAGGCATTATTGCTAAAACATCATTTCCACTTAGAACACTAGTTATCACCTGTTCTTGCCCTTTTCTAAAACTTTTATATCCATAATATTTTTCTAAAATCTCTACTGATGCTTTTTTCAAATCCTTTCACTCCTTAGAAATATTTGTATATTATTAATTATAACTCATTAAATAATTATAAAACAAAAATCACTACACATAAAGCATAGTGATTTTAAATATAAGATCTTATTTATAAATGAAATTATAGTATCTATCTACAGTACTTTTCAAATCATCCATTGTTATAAATCTACCTTCTCTTAGTACCTCTTTTCCTTCTGCATAAAACATTATAAGCGGGAGACTAAATATAGAAAACTCTCCTGCAACTTCTAAAACCTCACTTGAATCCACTGTTCCAATTTCTAATTTAGAATATTTTTTTAACTGTTCTTGAATTTTAGGTAATAACATATGGCAAACACTACAAGTTTCCATCTTTGATGTCACATATATTAGTGCTAATTTATTTGTACTTATAAAATTTTTTATATCTTCAATAGAAGTTAATCTTTTCATAATCTATATCTCCCTTTATATGAACATTGACTACGCAATATATTTTAATACCATAAAGTAGTGACAGAAACTTCCTGCTAGTACAAATAGATGAAATATTTCGTGAAATCCAAAAACCTTTGATTTTATCTTTGGCCATTTGGTTGCATAAATAATTGCTCCTAATGTATATAAAACTCCCCCTATAAACATCAATACTATTCCTCTTATATCCATAATTTTAGACAAGGGAGAAATTATGAATACTGCAATCCATCCCATGAGTACATAAAATAATGTAGATAACCATCTAGGAGAATTAAACCAAAACATTTTAAACAATACTCCCATCAAGGCACAACTCCATATTAAAATAAACATAATCCATCTTAATCTTCCTTGAAGTATCATTAAGCATACTGGAGTATAAGTACCTGCTATTAATACATATATCATAGAATGATCAAGTTTTCTAAGAAATTTTATTATTTTATCAGGAGCTTTTATTAAATGATATACACTGCTAGCTGTATATAAAAGTATTAAACTTATTCCAAAAATTATTACACCCGCATACGCTAAACAAGAAGCATATGGAATATTCCTTTCATAATTAATTAAAACTATGAGCCCTACTATAGAAATTATAACCCCAAACAAATGTGTAAATCCACTTACAGGTTCTCTAAACTTATTCACTTTAAACCATCTCCTAATTTTCATTATATAAATATTTATATATGTAGTTTTCAAAACTACTATCTATCATACGTATATATTATCACAAAGTTATTGTTAATTTAAACTCTAAATTTTACTAAATATCATGTTATTTATGCATTTTCATATATTTAAGCTAATTATAGTTTCAATTTATTGTATTATCTATCATTAAATCTATTTTCAATGTATTTTACCTATAAAGTATATTATATGTATTAATTTTATTATCCTTACTTATGTAGTTTTATATACTATACATTGCATTATTAATATTACTATGTTAATATTTTTTTAATACATATATATTGAGGTGTTACAAATGGAATTAAATAACGAATACTTAAATTCTT
This sequence comes from Clostridium massiliodielmoense, assembly GCF_900176615.1. Classification (GTDB taxonomy): domain Bacteria; phylum Bacillota; class Clostridia; order Clostridiales; family Clostridiaceae; genus Clostridium_H; species Clostridium_H massiliodielmoense. The sequence goes on along the minus strand of NZ_FXLO01000009.1, from coordinate 303,737 downwards.
TTATAAAAGATCTTCATTTACAAGATGACATTAAGTTATCTGACATACCAGATCTAGATTTGTATATGGATCAAGTTATAACTTTATTTGATGATAAACTAGGTAATTTGAAAAGAAATGAGGAGGATAAAATCTTAACCAAAACTATGATAAACAACTACACCAAAGCTAAAATTTTAATTCCTCCCATCAAAAAAAAATATAGTAAAAATCATATTATTTTATTAATTTTAATCTATTATCTAAAACAAAATTTATCTATTAATGATATAAATTTATTATTTAAAGATGTGATAAAAGATTTATCTGATTGTGAAAATGCTACTTTAAATCTTCCGAAAATATATGAAGTCTTTTTAAATATAAAAAAAGAAACATCAACACAATTTTTAAATAATATAAATGACAAATTTCAATTTATCGAAAAAAAAACTAAAAATTTAGATAATAATAATACAGACCTTATTGAAAAACTTCTTCAAGTTTTATGTATCATCAATGAAGCCAATAATTATAAGAGATTAGCCGAGAATATGATAGATAATTTGTTTTCCAATAATAACGAAAAATAGGTAAAGCTCACAAAACCAGCTCTACCTATTTTATTTATGATAAACCTAATATTTTAAAAATAAATGTATTAAAAATGCATACAACAATAGCTATTACTGTTGGAATCAATGCTGCAAGTGCTGTCCATTTATTACTTCCTGTTTCCTTTTTTATCGTCCATAATGTAGTCGCACAAGGCCAATGAAGAAGTGTAAATATCATAACATTTAAAGCCGTAAGGTAAGTCCATCCATTATTCAATAGTATTCCCTTCAATGACTCCAAACTTTCAAAATCTATCATAGAACCTTGAGATAAATACGCCATTAGTAGTATAGGCACTACTATTTCATTTGCAGGTATTCCTAAAATAAATGCTAAAAGAATAAATCCATCAAGTCCCATTAATTTAGCTAGAGGATTTAAAAAATTTGCTGCATGAGCTAATATGCTTAAATTTCCTACAGTAACATTACTTAAAATCCATATTATAACACCCGCTGGAGCTGCTATTGCAACCGCTCTTCCTAAAACAAATATTGTTCTATCTATTATAGATGTATATAATACTCTGCCAACTTGTGGTTTTCTATAAGGTGGTAATTCTAGAGTAAAACTAGATGGTATTCCTTTTAATAAAGTTTTAGATAAAACATATGAAACTAATAATGTAATAATAACTCCAAGGACTACCATTATTGTAATAGTAAGCGCTGGAATTGCACTTGATAATCTACTATTATTTCCTACAACTAAAAATACAGATGATATAGCAAGTAATGTTGGAAATCTACCATTGCAAGGCATAAAATTATTAGTTAATATTGCAATTAGCCTTTCTCTTGGTGATTCAATTATTCTACATCCTATAACTCCTGCTGCATTACAACCAATTCCCATACACATAGTGAGACACTGTTTTCCATGTGCACAAGCTTTTTTAAATAAATGATCTAAATTAAATGCCACTCTAGGAAGATACCCTAAGTCCTCAAGTAGTGTAAATAATGGGAAAAATATAGCCATTGGAGGTAACATAACTGATATTACCCATCCAAGTGTTCTGTAAAGTCCTAGTACCAGTACTCCATAAAGCCATTTTGGTGCATTTATCATATTAAACCAATTAGTTAATACCTTTTCAAACTTAAAAAAAGTTTTTGATAAAAATTCCGATGGATAATTTGCTCCCGTTAAAGTTATCCAAAAAAGTAATGCCAATATTCCAAGCATAATTGGTATTCCAAAAATTTTAGATGTTATATATTTGTCAATTTTTCTATCTCTATTTATTTTATCCTTATCTATGTTTACACAGGTTTTTGTTACGTCTTCAATTTTTTTATATGTTTCCTGTGTTATATAGTCCCTTATGTTTTCCTTATTTATATTTTTAGTTAATTCTAATACTTCTTTTAATATTTCTTCTTTATTTTTTTTACTAATATCTTTTAAAATGGTGTTTATTATAGTGTCATCCCCATCAATAAGTCTTAAGGCTACCCATCTTGAATTTATATATGGAATTTCTTTTTTTATTATACTTTCTATGTTACTTATTATACATTCTACGTTATCTCTGTACACTACTTTTTGAGGTTTTAACAAAATCTTATTAGCTGCAACATCATATACTTGTTTTTTTAATTCTTCTATACCAGTTCCACTTCTTGCTGCTGTCATAACAACTGGTATTCCAAGTTCACTTTGTAATCTATTAGAATCTATTACTATATTTTTTTTCTTAGCTTCATCTATTAAATTTACACATAATACAACCTTATCTGTAAGTTCCATAACTTGATATACTAAATTTAAATTTCTCTCAAGACAAGTAGCATCTGCAACTACAACTGTGACATCGGGCTCACCAAAACAAATAAAATCTCTTGCAACTTCCTCTTCTGAAGATGTTGCAAAAAGTGAATATGTTCCTGGTAAGTCTACTAATATATACTCATTATCCTTAAATTTAAATTCTCCTCTTGCATTTACAACTGTCTTTCCAGGCCAATTTCCCGTATGTTGATGAAGTCCTGTAAGCGAATTAAAAACTGTACTTTTACCTGTGTTAGGATTTCCAGCTAAAGCTATTACATATTGTCCTTCTTTTTTTTCTACTTTATAGATATCTTTTAAAGAATCTATCTGAGTTGACTTATAAGTAAGTCCCATAAATTCCTCCTATATTTATTGCTATACTTTAAGCCATTGAAACATCTATTAATGATGCCTCATCTTTTCTTAATGCTATCATTGCTCCTCTTATGTTATATATTGTAGGATCACCCGTCGGTCCTCTTTGGATAACTTCTACAGTTGCTCCTTTTGTAAGTCCTAATGCAAGCATTCTCTCTCTTATGAAGCCCCTTGAAAATAATTCTTCAACCTTTACTAAACTTCCAACATTTATATCACTTAATCTTTTCATGTTATCCTTTATTTTCTCCATTATATATATTCCTCCACCCGAAAAATTATTTCAACAAACTAAAAAAATTAGCTTAGTCTAACTTTTTTAACTAATAACATAATATGAAAAAATACTACTAAGGTTACATGTTATTAATAAAAATTTAAAATTGGCATATAATTTACCAACTATACTAAAGTAGGTGATATCTTGGTGAATGAGAATTTCTTTACCTTTAGCGAATATATAAAAAAAGATATGCATTTTTTGACACCATCTATGGAGGATTATTTGGAAATGATATATAGATTATCTAAAACATCTGGATTTACTCGAATAAATGATCTTGCGTCATCACTTAATATTCAACCTCCTTCAGCAACTAAGATGGTACAAAAATTGTCTAAATTAAATCTCATAAACTATGAAAAATATGGCGTTATAATTTTAGAAGACGAAGGTAAACGCATAGGTAGTGCTCTTTTGAAAAGACATAAAATTATAGAAAACTTTTTAAAATTAATCGGAGTTTCCAATGGAATATTAGAGGAAACTGAAAAAATTGAACATACTATAAATCCTGAAACATTAAAGTGTATAAGTAATCTTTTAAGTTTTTTCCAAAATAATGTAGATATACTTAATGACTTTAAAAATTTTTAAAAATGAACTTATAAATTATATTTATTAGCAATTAAAAAGAATATTGACAAATTATACTTATCAATATCCTTAAAGGCAGCTTATTTAGCTGCCTTTGCATTATCATTATCTATAGTTTTTTCTATCTCTTTCATCAAAATTTCCTTGCTCATATCTTCAACATTGTCTATAGAATTCAATAATTTCATTAATCTATATTTGATATTTTCATCATTTAATTTAAGATGTTCATTTATATAATAAGTTTCAAAGACATCCATTATCCTAGACTTAAATCCTTTAGAATCTAATAATTCTTTGAAATTTTTTTGGGACTTTGTATCTCCATGAACTAAGAATATTTCTTTAGGTCTTACCATTAACTTATCAACCCAATCTACTAATCCATTTTTATCTGCATGTCCTGATAAACCTTCTAGGTTATATATTTTAGCATTAACTGCTATTGTTTCTCCAAATAGGTTTACTTTTTTATTTCCATCCAATATAGCTCTTCCAAGTGTTCCTTCAGCTTGATAACCTACAAATACTACTGAACACTCTTTTCTCCATAAATTGTGTTTTAAATGATGTTTTATTCTTCCAGCTTCACACATTCCACTGGCCGATATTATAATCGCATTTCCCTTAAATTTATTTATTTGTATAGATTCCTGTGGAGTATTCGTATATTTAACTCCCTTAAAATTTAATGGATTTAATCCATTTCTCACTAAGTTTTTCATCTCACTGTCATAATAATCACTACATTTTTCATATATCTTTGAAGTATTAGCTGCAAGAGGACTATCTACAAATATAGTTACATCCTTTAAAATATTATTTTTTACATATTTACTTAAAGCGTATAAAACTTCTTGAGTCCTTCCAACTGAGAAAGAAGGTATTATTACATTTCCTCCTCTTTCAAAAGTATCTGTAATTATATTAACAAGTTCCTTAAAAGACCAATCCATATCTCCATGTACTCTATCTCCATATGTTGTCTCCATTATAATGTAATCTGCATAAGTTATATAGTTTGGATCTCTTATTATAGGCTTATTAGTATTGCCAAGATCCCCTGTATAAACTATTTTCACTTCATCTTCATAGTCTTCTTTAATATACATTTCAACTATTACTATTGATGACCCTAAAAGATGTCCAGCTTCTCTAAATCTTATTTTAAATCCATCAAATACTTCTATCATTTCATCATAATCATAATCTCTAAATAAATACATTGAAAGTTCTGCCATTTTGGCTGTATATAGGGGTTCTATAGTATCTAATCCTTGTCTTATTCTTTTTCTATTTTTCCATTCTGTTTCTGTTTCTTGTATATATCCACTATCAGGTAACATTATATTACATAATTCTTTAGTTGCCCTTGTACAAATCACTTCCCCTTTAAAACCTTTTTTATATAATAGCGGTATTCTACCACTATGATCTATATGAGCATGAGATAATATTACATAATCAATTTTTTTCGGATCAAAAGGAAATTCATCATTTCCTCTTATCTTCTCATCTTTACCTTGAAATAACCCACAATCTAAAAGTATTGTCTTCTTATTAAATCTCATAATGTGACAAGAACCAGTTACACATTTAGCTGCACCATAAAATTCTAATTTCATAAAACCGCCCCTTTCCTTGAGTAAAACCTTTCTGTAACTATATTATACCAAATTTATCTGAAAATTTCGACTTTTATAGCTTTTATATGCTGTTATAAGAAAAACTTAATTAAAAAAGACATCTAAAAATATTTTTAAATGTCTTATTAATAATTTATTATGAAATAATTACTTTTTATATTTTTCTATTAAATTTATTATTTTTTCTACACAATTATTTACTGAACTAGAATTCATACTTTTAATATATTTTTGTTTTTCTCTAAATAATTCATCAATTTTATGGATTATAACATCAGAAGTTAAGCTTTCTTCTTCTACTACCATACTATATCCACTTTTTTCAAAGGATTTTGCGTTTAATATTTGATCTCCTCTACTAGCTTTTGCAGATAGTGGTACTAACAAATTAGGTTTTTTTAAAGCTAGTAACTCAAATATAACATTTGCTCCTGCTCTTGATATAAATAAATCAGCTGCTGCCATTAAATGTGGTAACTCATCTTTTACATAATCAAATTGTATATATCCTTCTATATTTTGAAGTTTTTCATCTAAGTTGCCTTTTCCACAAATATGAATTATATTATAATTTTTAAGCAAATCCGATAAAGCATCACGTATACTTTTGTTTATTACTTTAGAGCCTAAACTTCCTCCTATTATCATTAAAACAGGCTTACTCTCATCTTTAAATTTGCATATTTCATATCCTTTTATTTTGCTTCCTTTAAAAAGCTCTTCTCTAATTGGTGTACCTGTTAAAACGCCCTTATTATTTTTAATATATTGTAATGTTTCGGGAAATGTTACACATACTTTATTACAAAATGGAGCTGCAAGTTTATTTGCAAGTCCAGGAGTCATATCTGATTCATGTGAAATAACCGGCACTCTATTTAAACGTGCTCCAATTACTACTGGAACAGATACAAATCCTCCCTTTGAAAATACTATACTAGGGTTTTCCTTTTTTATTATTTTTTTTGCTTCAAAAACCCCTTTTAATACTTTAAAAGGATCAGAAAAATTCTTTATGTCAAAATATCTTCTTAATTTCCCACTAGAAATAATATGATATTTTATATTTTCCGATTCAATTATTTTTCTTTCTATACCATTTTCTGTACCTATATATTGTATTTCATAACCTAATTCTTTTAATTTAGGTACAAGTGCAAGATTGGGAGTTACATGACCTGCTGATCCGCCTCCGGTCATAATAATCTTGTATTTACTCAAAACATCATCTCCTAACTATATTTCAAAAATCAAATATATTTAATTTTTTATTACACTCACTAATTTTTTATTATACTATATATCCTATCAATAATAATTATATTTTTTAAAATAAAATATTACATTTATTATTTCTTTTGCTAAAACAAGTACAAACTTCAACTTGTACCTCTAAATCACTAATATATAAATTTGAAAAAAGGTTAAGATACTAGTGTAACAAAAATCAAACATTAAATTTAGGAGGTAATTACAATGGCAAGAAGTAATAAAGCATTAGTACCAGAAGCTAGAGAAGGATTAAATAAATTTAAGATGGAAGCTGCAAATGCAGTAGGAGTTAACTTAAAACAAGGATATAATGGAGACTTAACTTCTAGACAGGCTGGATCAATAGGCGGACAAATGGTTAAAACTATGGTAGAACAATACGAAAAAAACAATCTATAATTATTACTAGAATAAAATAATTAAAACCGCTAAAGTAGATTTTCTACTAAAGAGACAAAGCCCCTTCTAAATATTAATACTTAGAAGAGGCTTTGTTAATTTTAATAGTTTTTAAACTTTTTATAATCTTTTTTATATAAAAAAGACCAGTAATTGATGCTATTCCATCTGATACGGGATAAGCTATCCAAGCTCCTAATGTTCCTAAACTATATACAAGAATAATAGCTGCTGGTATACATACTAAAGTTTCTCTGTATATTGACAATACAAAAGATGCTCTTGCTTTTCCAAGTGCTTGGCAACAATATATAGATACATAATAAATGCCTACACATGGGAATATAATTATAACAATTCTAAAGGCTTTAACTGCTCTTATAAGAAGGTCCTCATCCTTTAGAAATATTCCTATTAACTCATTTGGAAATACCATCATTATTCCCCAAACAACTAAAGTAGTTGCAGTAATAAATATTATTGTTTCCTTTATCACAAGTTTTAACTTTTCATAGTTTTTAGAGCCATAATTAAATGCTGCTATAGGTTGCATTGCAGAACTTATGCCCATTACAGTTATGAATAAAAACATTGATATCTTAGTTATTGTCCCTATAATAACTACTGCATCATCTCCTCCTGATACAGATAAAAGGTTATTAAAGACTATGGAAAGCAATCCATCTGATGCCTCCACTATAAATGTAGAAAATCCAACACTAATTATAGCTTTAACTATTGTTTTTTCAAAAATAAATTTAAATTCTAAATTAATTTCTTCCTTAACCTTCATAAATCTAGTAAATGCATATACAAAAGCTAAAATTTGAGACAATGTAGTTGCAAGTGCAGCTCCTTTTACTCCCATTGAAAAATGAACTACAAGTATTGCATCTAATATTACATTGACCATAGCTCCTAGACTCATAGATTTTAAAGTTACTTTAGTATCTCCAAGTGACATAATTACATATCCAATTACTAAGGTTAAACATTGAAATGTACCACCAAATAAAATTATAGATATATATTGATACGCATAAGGAAAAAGAGTTTCACTAGAACCTAGTAAATTTTTTATAATTCCCTCTCTAAATAAAAATATTGATAAAGATAAAGAAATTAAAACAAAACCTGTTAAAATTAAAGAATTTAAAATTATTTTTCTTATTTTTTCATATTGTTTCTTACCTAAATTTCGGGATACAGCCGTCGATGTTCCCACAGCCATCATAAGACCAGTTGAAGTTATTAATTTTTGAATAGGTAGTGCTATGGTAAGAGCACCTATTCCAATTGATCCAATAGTAGACCCAACAAATATTGTATCCACCATATTATAAAGTTCCATTACCAATAATGAAAGCATCGTTGGTATGGCAAATTTAATTAACAACTTACCTATTTTCTGGTCAGAAAAGACTGTACTGTCAATTTCCATAATATACACCTCATCTTTTTTATAAACCATACATATATATTGTAACATACATTTTCTTATTTAAACTTTAATATTTCCATAAAAACAATTTACTAAGTTTACTGTCTATTTATATTTCTTTTACCTTTCATCTTATATTATATATATATTAAAAATGGATAAGCTATTATTGAAAACACATAACACATAAGGAGGTTGTTTAGATGTCAAGAAATAAAGTTCTTGTTCCAGAAGCTAGAGAAGGATTAAATAAATTTAAAATGGAAGCTGCAAATGCAGTAGGAGTTCCTTTAACAGATGGCTATAATGGAGATCTAACTGCACGTCAATGTGGTTCTGTAGGTGGAGAAATGGTTAAGAAAATGGTTGATTATTATGAAAAAAATATGCTCTAATAGAAGCTTCTTGTTTAGATTTTAGTTTATAAGTTAAGTGCATAAGAATTATAATTCTTATGCACTTAATTTAATTTATATCTGAAAACTCCAACATCATTTTATTTTTAATATTAGAAGCTAAATTAAAATTACTAAAATTTACTTTTTTATTTTTACTGTCACTTTTAAAAGTTATTATAAATTCTGTTCCTTTATCTATTTCACTATTTACTTTTATATTTCCGTCCATTAACTCAACAAAATTCTTTACAAGAGAAAGTCCAAGTCCCGTACCTGGAGTAGTATTTTTAGCACTATTATTTATTTGTATAAATCTATCAAAAATATTATTTAAGCTCTCTTTTGGTATTCCTACGCCCTCATCTTTAACTTTAACTTGAACTGAATTTTCTTCTGCATATATGTTTACATATATATATTTCCCATTAGATGTAAATTTAATTGCATTAGATAAAAGATTTAGTATAATTTTTTCGTACTTATCTTTATCTAAAGCTATCATCTTTTCTTCTTCATTTGTATCAAATATTAAATTTATATCTTTACTTTTAGCATATATATTAACTGAATTAACTATACTTTCAGTTACAGATACTATATTAAAAAATGAATATTCTAATTGTAAAAACCCTGCTTCTGCCTTAGAAATATCTAAAATATTATTAATTAATTTTAAAAGCCTTCTACAATTTTGATCTATTCTCATAAGAATCTTATTTATTGTATCCGTTACTTCATCTTTATAAACATTTTTAGCAAGTTGCACTGATGAATTTATTATAGTAAGAGGAGTTCTTAATTCATGAGAAATCATGTTAAAAAACTCATCTTTCATTTTAGATATATTTTGAAGCTCATTATTGTGTACTATTTCTTCTGTTATATCTCCAGCATAAATAAATAGTCTATTTAATTTATTTATATCATTACTTTCACTAAGTTTTGCGGAAAATTTTATTTTGTAGTACCTATTATTGCCATCATCATCTTTGACTACATAAGGAGCTACTACATACTCATTTTCACATCTATCCTTATTAAAAACATTATTTATTACATTTAATATACCAGCTTCTTTTACCTTGTTTCCTTCAAAATTATTATTGAGTTTTAAAATTTCTTTATATTTATTATTTATTAATTTGTACTTTAAGTCATCAAATTCTATTACTGCAATAGGAACATCTATAGTATTTACAACATCATTTATAAATTCCCTTTGTTCCTGAAGTTTAATTTCCTTATTTTTAATATTGGTTATATCTTTTAAAGTTAAAACAGTGTTAGTAATGCAGTTTTCCTTTAATATGTAATTTGAATTTAATTGTATATACATATCATCATGGTCTTTATTACCTTTTAGCTTTATTTCAAAGTCTTTTATTGGAATATGTTTGAAATTATGATTATAATAAATCTCCTGTAATTTTATTTCATGTAATTCAGCACTGTTTATATTTAAATATCTAAATAAATTTCTGAAATCAATTTGTTTTATATCTTCTCCCATTAAATCTACAGCAGCTTTATTGCAAAAGGAAAATTTTCCAAATCCATCATAAACAATTAATCCTTCTGATAAATTATTTAATACATTTTTGAGATGATTAACTCCATTTTTCTCTTTATTTCTAAGTGATTGTAATACATCACACTTAGTTTTAAGTTCGGAACACATCCATAAAAAACTATCATTACTATTTTTTAATTGATAATATAAATTTATATATTGTGATACTTCATAAAAAAATACATTTACTTGTTTTTCACAAATATTTACTGTTATATCAAAATATCTTTTATGCATTATTTCTACTTGTCTTAATTTTTTATCAATTTTAAATTTTATACAGTTTTTAATTATCTCTTCTAAATTTTCAAATAAACTTATTGTACTTAATTGTTTATCTTTAATATCTATATCAATATTAAACATATCTATAAATGTGCTATTTATAAATTGAATATTTAAATCACTTTCTTTTATTATAACTACTCCAAATGGTAATTTATCGTAGACTTCACACATTGTATATTCCCCCATCTCCCAATCTCCCATATATAAGGTTAATATACAATATATTCTACATAAATATTTTTTTTCCTCTTTTCTATTTTATAGCCATTATTATTCTATATATACACCTAAATTTTAGATACTCTAAAATCTTTAACTCTAAGCTGTTTATTTCTATATCCATTAAATTCATTTATCATTGGATAGAATATTAAATCTAAGTTTAACTTATAGGGACTCGCAATAACTGTTTCAAATTTTTCTCTAAGAGACTTTTCTACCATATCTTTAAACTCATCTGCTCTATTAAATATTATGGCATCTATCTTTTCATTATCATTTGTTAAACAAGTTAACTTTATTGTATTTTGATCTTTTCCCATAATTCTTATATTTAAAATTTTTATGTTTTTTTCAGCAAATAAAGGTGCTGGATTTCCTTTTCCAAATGGCTCTAAGTTTTCAAGCTCTTCTATAAGTTCTTCTCTAACTGAACTTAATGGTATTCTCTTATCAATTTTGATTTTAGGTATTATATCATCATCTGTAAGAGTACAATTTTCATTTAACATTGTTCTTAATTTTTCTATATTCTCTTCTTTTATAGAAAGCCCTGCTGCCATTGGATGTCCACCAAACTTTTCAATTACTTCTTTGCATTTTAATAACTCCTCAAATAAATTGTATTCTTCTATAGATCTTCCTGATCCCTTTGGCATTTCTTTACCTTTAGTAAGTATTATAGTTGGAACATTAAATCTTTCTCTTATTTTTCCTGCTACAATTCCAGCTATACTCTCATGTATGTCTTCCTTATATATAACTAAAACTTTATCTTGTCTATAACTTGAATTTTCTACTACGTCTATTATTTCCTCTACATTTCTTGTTGTCATTTCTTGTCTTGTCTTATTTAAATCATATAGTATATTTGCAAGTTCCTTAGCTCTTTCTTCATCTTCAGTTATAAGTAATTCTACAGATAATGCCGCAGTATCTAGTCTTCCTGTAGCATTAATACATGGTCCTATCATAAACCCTATATTATAAGATTTTATTTCTTCTTTATTTATTCCAAGAGCATTCATAAGGCATTGAAGTCCTAAATTACTAGTACTCTTCATCATTTTTAATGCATTTTTAGCGATAATTCTATTTTCTGAAACTAAATCAACTACATCACATATAGTTCCTATTCCAGCAATTTCAATAAACTTATATGCATCACTATCATCTAATCCTAAACTTACATAAAGAGCTTGTATAAACTTAAAAGCGATACCTGCTCCACATAACATTTTAAATGGATAAGTACAATCATTTCTCTTAGGGTTTATAACAGCATCAGCTTCAGGAATAATATATTTTCTCTCTCCATCTTCCTCTTTAAATGGTAGTTCGTGATGGTCTGTCACAACTACTTGCATACCAAGTTCCTTTGCAAATTTAACTTCTTCTACAGCACTTATTCCATTATCACAAGTTAAAATTATTTCTGCTCCTTGATCTTTCAATATCTTTAATCTATTGCTACTCATACCATATCCTTCTGCTTCTCTATCTGGTATGTAATACTCAACATTTGCATCTATTTCTAAAAGTCCTTTATATAAAATAGATGTGCTTGTAACTCCATCTGCATCATAATCACCATATACAACTATCTTTTTTCCTTCATCAATAGCATCTAAAACTATGTCTACCCCTTGTTGCATATCCTTCATTAAAAATGGACTATATAAATCATCAAGTGAAGCATTTATAAATTTTTTAGCTTCCTCTTCACTTTGTATTTTTCTATTTGCTAATATTTTTGCAGCGATATCACTTATATTACACTGTTTTGCTAATAATTTTGTATCGCATTTTGTAACTTTTAATCTCCACTGATTCATTTTTTTATCACCTTCTCCCAAATTATTATAGCATAATAATCATATATTTTGTGGTATAATCTTAGTGGAGGTGCTATATATGGATAGTTTATTATTTGGAATATCAGGATTACCTAATAGAAATAGCGATAAGAAATTTACTTATAAAACAGGAATAGAATATTTAAGAGAAATTGGTCTTGATGCAATGGAACTTCCTTTTGTTAGATCCGTAAATATTACAGACAAAAATAAAAATGAAGTATTAGATACAAAACTTAAAAATGACTTTTATTTATCTGCTCATGGTTCTTATTTTATAAATTTAAATGCAGATGAAGAAGAAAAAATAGAAAAATCCTTAGAAAGAATAGTTAAAGGTGCTGAAGGTCTTAAAAAGGTTCAAGGAAAAAGCCTTATCTTTCATCCTGGATTTTATCTTAAAGATTCCAAAGAAGAAACCTTTGAGACAATAAAAGAAAATCTTTTAAGACTACCTGATTTAGGTGTAGATTACAGACTTGAAACTACAGGTAAAGGCACTCAATTTGGTTCTCTAGAAGAAAATGTTGCCCTTTGCAAAGCTGTTGATACATGTAAATTGTGTATAGATTTTTCTCATATTCACGCAAGATATAATGGTTCTTTAAAATCTTATGATGATTTTGCAAGAATTCTAGATTATGTAGGAAACGAACTTGGTGATGAGGGACTAAATGATATGCATATACATCTATCAGGAATTAATTATACTGCTAAAGGAGAAAGAAACCATCTTCCTTTCGAGGAAAGTGACTTCAACTATAAAGATTGTCTTAAAGCCTTTAGAGATTTTGACATTAAGGGTTGTATAGTATGTGAAAGTCCCGTACTTGAACATGATGCATTACTTTTAAAAAATTATTATGAGACTTTATAATACAAATAAAATTTGTGACATACAGGAGAGATACTTATGGGTAAAAAAAGTTTTAAAGGAAGTGCTATGTTAAATCCAGTGCCTTCAGTTCTTATTACTTCTAAAAACAAAGAAGAAAAAGTGAATGTATTCACTGTTGGCTGGATTGGAGTTGCATGCACTCACCCTCCTATGCTAAGTGTAGCTATAAGACCAGAAAGACTTTCTTATAAATACATAAAAGAAAATGGAGAATTTGTAGTTAATCTTCCTTCTCGTGATTTAGTTAAAGCTGTAGATTTTTGTGGTGTAAAATCTGGCACCAATGTAGATAAAATAAAAGAAATGAACTTTACACTAGAGGATAGCCATAATATTTCTGTACCTTATATAGATGAATGTCCTATAGCATTAGAATGTAAGGTAAAAAATATAATTCCTTTAGGATCTCATGATTTATTTTTAGCTGAAATTTTATCTGTACATGTAGAAGAAGATTTAATAGATGAGAAAGGCAAAATTCACTATGAAAAGGCTAACTTAATATGCTATTCTCATGGAGAATACTTTGGTGTTTCAAGCAAAGCTTTAGGAAACTTCGGTTTTTCAATTAGAAAAAAGAAAAAGAAGAAGAAACAAAATTTTAAAAAGAAAAAGAAATAAAACTTATATAATAAAAGCACCTTATAAAAGTAATTACACTATTTTTATAGTAAATACTTAATAAGATGCTTTTAATTATATTTATGTTCGTTTTTATTAAGCTTCTCCTATTGAAGTTACATTGTATCCCCAATCCTCAACTTCAGCTTTCATTTTGCTATCATCTAAATTTTCTCCTTCTACAACGGCAAACTTATCTTCAAGATTTACATCCACTGTCTTTACTCCCTCTATTTCCATAAGCGCATTTTTTACATGCATAACACAATGATTACAAGACATTCCTTCAATATTTAACTTTCTTTTCATTGTTTCATCCTCCTTTATATTTTTAATATATTTATTATTTATATATCTTTTTTAAACCTTTTAAGTCTTAACGCATTTGTAATTACTGATACTGAACTTAAACTCATGGCACCAGCTGCTATCATAGGATTTAATTTAGGACCACCAAATAAAGTTAATACTCCTGCTGCAATTGGTATGCCTAAAGTATTATATCCAAATGCCCAAAATAAATTTTCTTTTATATTTCTAATTGTTGACTTGCTTAACTTAATAGCTGTTACAACATCTAATATATCATTTTTTATTAAAACTATATCTGCTGATTCCATAGCTATATCTGTTCCTGAACCAATAGCTATTCCCACATTCGCCTGTACAAGTGCTGGTGCATCATTAATGCCATCACCAACCATTGCAACTACCTCTCCATTATTTTGTATCTTCTTTACATTGTTTGCTTTATCTTGTGGCATAACTTCTGCCAAAACTTCATCTATACCTGCTTCCTTTGCTATAGCCATTGCAGTCTTTTCATTATCTCCTGTAATCATTACAGTTCTAATACCCATTTCATGTAACCTTTTTATAGCTGTTTTACTATTTTTCTTTATAACATCAGCAACTGCAATTATTGCACTTATATTTTTATCTATAGCTATATACATTGGGGTTTTTCCATCTAAAGCTAAACTTTTAGCTTCCTTATCTAATTCACTTAATTCTATGTGATTTTCATTCATAAGCCTTTTGCTTCCTATAAGTAATTGTTTGTTATCTATATTTACTTCAATACCTCTTCCTGTTAAAGATTTAAAAGAAGTAACATCTATTAAATCTATTTTCTTATGTTTAGCATAGTTTACTATAGCCTCTCCTAATGGATGCTCTGAAGCTTTCTCAGCTGAAGCCACTAATTTTAGTATATAATCTTTATCATATTCTTTTTTAGTTATAACATCTGTAACTTCTGGTTTTCCTTCTGTTATAGTTCCTGTTTTATCAAATATTACTGTATTTATCTTATGTGCTGTTTCCAATGCTTCTCCACCCTTTATAAGCACACCATTTTCAGCACCTTTTCCTGAACTCACCATAATAGCCGTAGGAGTTGCAAGTCCTAAAGCACACGGACAAGCAATTACAAGTACCGAAATAAATATAGTAAGTGAAAAAATTAAACCTTTACCTGCAAAATACCAACTTAATGAAGAAACTATAGCAATTATTATTACTGTAGGTACAAAATATGATGATATAGTATCTGCAAGTCTTGCAATAGGTGCTTTTGATCCTTGAGCCTTCTCAACTAACTCTATTATCTGTGATAGAGCTGTATCTTTTCCTACCTTTGTTGCTTTAAATTTAAAATATCCATTTTTATTTATAGTAGCACCATAAACTTTATCATTTACTTTCTTTTCAACTGGTATGCTCTCTCCTGTAAGCATTGATTCATCTATAGATGAAGTTCCCTCTATAAGAATTCCATCCACTGGTATTTTTTCACCAGGTTTTACTATAATTACATCTCCAATTTCAACCTCTTCTATTGGAATATTTAATTCTTTTCCATTTTGAAATATAAGTGCTGTTTTAGGAGAGAGTCCCATTAACTTTTTTATAGCTTCCGATGTTTTACCTTTAGACTTAGCTTCTAAGTATTTTCCTAAAGAAATAAGTGTTATTATAGTAGCTGCAGACTCAAAATATAAATCCATAGTATATTCAGTATAACCTGTAGCTATTTTAAAAATTCCAAATACACCATATAATATTGCAGCACCACTTCCTATAGCAATTAATGAATCCATATTAGGATTTCCCTTGAATAATGTTTTAAAGCCTACTTCAAAAAATTTTCTTCCATTATAAATACAAGGAATAACTAATATAAGTTGAATTAGTGCAAAATTAAGTGGACTTACTGATGGATCTATTGCTCTTGGAAGATACATCCCCATCATATGTCCCATAGAAATTATCAAGAGTGGAATTGCAAATACCGCAGAATATACGAAATTATTCCACATAGTTTTCATTTCACTTTCTTTTCTTTCTTTATCTATATCAATTGATACTTCATCATCATCTGCTACATATCCAGCCTTATCTATAGCCCCTTTTATCTTAGAAATTCTTATTTTTGAAGGATCATATTCTAAATATAATTTTTCTGTAGCAAAATTCACTTCTGCTTTTTCTACACCTTCAAGTTTTCTAGTAGTTTTTTCTACTGCCTTTGCACAAACTGCACAAGTCATTCCACCAATTTTTATAGTAACTGTTTTAGTGTTTTTTTCTTCTTTTGCAAAATATCCAGCCTTTTCAATTGAATCTATTATTTCTTTATCTGACACAATATTTTCATCATATTTTATATATAATTTTTCTGATGCAAAATTAACATTTGCCTCAATTACACCATTTGTCTTTTTAGAAGCTCTTTCTACTACTTTTGCACAAGCTGCACAAGTCATTCCTTGGATGTTTAATGTTTTATCCATATTTGCCTCCTATATTTAAATTTACTTCATAAGCTTATTTAATACAGACATTATTTCATCAACCTTTTCTTCCCCTTTATTATTGAGAAAGGCATCTTTAACACAATGATTCAAATGTTGTTTTAAAATCATAGAATTTGCTTTTTTAACTAAAGCTTCAGCAGCTATAATTTGATTTGATATATCTATACAATACCTGCCATCTTCTATCATTTTCAATATACCTTCTATTTGCCCTTTAGCAGTTTTTAAATATTGAATAGCTTTTTGTTTTTCTTTATTCATTTTACCCCTCCCCCCTAGGGTGTCTTTTATAATTGTAAATCATTATCACTTTAAAATCAATATCACTATATAAAAAATAAGCACTTATTTATAGTTAGTGCTTATTTTTTATATTTTATTCAGGCATTAACACTTGAATACTTGGATTCTTTAATATTTTTGATATTATGGTTAGTACTTTATCCTCACTTATCGTCTTATTTTTAACAAATTCATTAAAAACTCCTTTTGTAGAATTAAACATTATTTTTTCAGTTACAATTTTTTTGCTCAATTCTATAGATCTTTCTAATGATAATTCTTTCTTTAAGTTTATATTTTTTATTATGTTATTTATACACTCTTCTGTAAATATTCCTTTTTTATATTTTACATCTTCTATATTTTTATTTATTAATTCTATGGATTTTTCTATATTGTCTTTAGATGTACCAAGAGTAATTGTAAATAATTTAATACCATTTTCATTTTTTATATTACTCCTTATGTCATATACAAGTCCATTTTTAGTTCTAACTTCATCAAATAGAATACTACTAGTTCCATCTCCAAATTTAGAATTAAATATTTTAAGAATTTTTATTTCTTCGTCACTTAAAGAATGTATAGGAAAACAATACTGTATTTTTGCTCCATTTAAATCATTTCTTATCTTAGTGTAGATTCCTGGAACATTATTCTCATATAGTTTTATATCTTCTAGTTTAGATCTTCTATTCCATTTATCAAAATACTTATTTACTGTATGCAAAACTTCATCAAATTCCAGTGAAGATACAACACTAATGACACAATTGTTCGGTACATAATATTCTTCATAAAATTTTCTTATATCATCTAACGTTATAGAAGATACACTTTTCCTATTTCCTATAATTAATTCTTTAATTCTTCTTTGTTTAAAAGCATTATAAAAAAGTTCATCTTCACATTCTTGATAAGGATCATCTTTCCATTCTTTTAATTCTTCTAATATGACATTAATCTCTTCCTTAAATCCTTCCTGTGGAAATATTGGATTCAACACTATATCTGAATATACGCTAAATCCCTCATTAAAGTCAGATGATAATGTAGTTCCATAATATATCACATAAGGATAATTTGTCATAGCATTGTTAAATCCAAATATTCTATCACATATAGAATTAATTTCACTTTCTGTATTATTCTTAGTTCCTTTAAAAACCATATGTTCAACAGCATGAGCTATACCCATCTTTTTTCTTTCTACTAATGCTCCCGCATTAAATCCAATGCAAAACGAAGAAATATTCCCCTCTCTTTTAACATAATATAAATTTATGCCATTTTTCAAAATATGTTTTTTCATTTTATTTCCCTCCATGTTCTCTTTAATTATAAATACTTTTGGGAAAATAAAAAAGATAAGATTAAGTAAAATTCATCTTTTACCTAATCTTATCTTTATTTAATACAAATACGATTATTTATTTTGGAAATTCTTTTCTTGTCTCTTTTCAAGGAAAGCAGTCATTCCTTCAGTTTGATCTTCTGTTGAGAAACAAGCTCCGAATAATTCAGCTTCAAAGTTTATTGCTGTATCTATATCAACTTGCATTCCTCTATTTATAGCTTGTTTAGCTAATTTAACAGCAATTGGTGCACTCTTCATTATATCTTTAGCAAGTTTTTCAGCTGTATTCATTAATTCTTCTGGTGCAACAACCTTATTTACAAGACCTATTCTAAATGCTTCTTCTGCATTTATTATATTTCCTGTATAAATCATTTCTTTAGCCATTCCCATACCAACTATTCTTGGAAGTCTTTGAGTTCCACCAAATCCTGGAGTTATTCCAAGACCAACTTCTGGTTGAGCAAATTTAGCTTTAGTAGAAGCTATTCTCATATCACAAGCCATTGAAATTTCGCATCCACCGCCTAAAGCAAATCCATTAACAGCAGCTATAACTGGCTTTGATAATGATTCAACTTTTCTGAAAGTATTGTTTCCTAGTAAACCAAACTTTCTTCCTTCCATTCCATTTTTATCTTTCATTTCTGAAATATCTGCGCCAGCTACGAATGATTTATCTCCAGCACCTGTTAAAATAACTACAAATATTTCGTCATCATTTTCAATTTGGTCAAAAGCTAAACCTATTTCTTGTAAAGTTTCAGAGTTTAAAGCATTTAAAGCTTTTGGTCTATTAATAGTAACGTATCCTATTCCATTTTCTTTTTTTAATAATAAGTTCTTAAATTCCATGTTCTATTCCCCCTTAAATTTAACTTACTTAAAACTTACTCAAAACTTACTCAAAACTTACCTTCTACTTAATTCTATGCTATCACATCGTTTACATCAAGTACGCACTTTTTTGTATTATAATATATGTTTTTATATATAGTATCTATAAATATACTAAGTATATATTTGTAAACACTATATATTTACGTATAAAAAAAAGCTGTTGAAATAATTCAACAGCTTTTAAACAAAAATATTATTTGTAATTTTTGATTTGTGCTATTAATTCAGGGATTATTTTGTTTAAATCTCCAACTAATCCAAGATCAGCAACTTTCATGATTGCAGCATCTGCATCTTTGTTTATAGCGATTATGTAATCACTATCTTGCATTCCAGCTAAATGTTGGATTGCTCCTGAAATACCACAAGCAATGTATAATTTAGGTCTTACAGTTTTACCAGTTTGACCAACTTGTAGTGCGTGATCTATCCAGCCATTATCTGTAGCTGCTCTTGATCCTGCTACTACTCCACCAAATGCATCAGCAAGTTCTTGTAGTTTAGCGAAGTTTTCTTTGCTTCCAACTCCTCTACCACCTGCTACGATTACTTCAGCTTCTCCAAGATCAGCAATTTCTTTAGCTATTTTAACAACTTCTTTAACAGTTACTTTTAAATCAGCTTCGTCTAATTTAACTGCAACTTTTTCAATTTTAGCCGCATCTACTCTAGACTCATCTGCTGCTAATTTATCGAAAACTCCTGGTCTTACAGTTGACATTTGTGGTCTGTTTTCTGTACACATGATTGTTGCCATTAAGTTTCCACCGAATGCTGGTCTTGTCATTAATAAATGACCTGTTTCTTCTTCAGTATCTAATGATGTACAATCTGCTGTTAATCCAGTTTGTAATCTAGCAGCTACTCTTGGGCCTAAATCTCTTCCTATAAAGCTAGCTCCTATGAATAATATTTCTGGTTTCTTTTCATTTACTAAATCACAAATTACTCTAGTATAAGCACCAGTTGTGTAGTTAGCTAATCTTTCATCATCAGCATAAAGAACTTTATCAGCTCCGTGTGCTAATAATTCATTTGCAACATTTTCAATTTTATTTCCAAGTAAAACTGCAGTTAATTCTACTCCTAGTTTATCTGCAATTTCTCTACCTTTTCCAAGTAATTCTAAAGCTACTTTTTGTAATTCTCCATCTCTTTGTTCTGCGAATACCCAAACGCCTTTGAAATCTGCTATATTCATTACTTAACCCTCCACTCTACTTATATTATACTAAATGTAGTGTTTTTCTTTTAATTTTGAAGCTGCGTAAGCTGCTGCTTCTTTAACTGGCATGTTAACTACTTCACCTTGACCTTTAGCTTCTTTAGTCATTGATCTTTTAACCTTAGTTGGAGATCCTTTTAATCCTAGTAAAGCTTTGTCAACATCTATATCATCTGCTGACCATACTTTAACTTCTCTTTCAAATAATCCAAATACATTTCTCATATCCATGTATCTTGGTTCATTTAATTCTTTGATTGCAGTTAAAAGACATGGAGTTTGAACTTCTAACATTTCATATCCATTTTCTAATGCTCTTCTTACTGTTAATTTATCTCCATTAACATCTACTTTTTCTACATAAGTAACTTGAGGAAGCTCTAAATGTTCAGCTATTTCTGGTCCAACTTGAGCAGTATCTCCATCAATTGCTTGTCTTCCTGCAAATATAATATCGTATTCTAATTTCTTTAATGCTCCTGCAAGTGCATATGAAGTTGCAAGTGTATCTGCTCCAGCAAATGCTCTGTCAGATATTAATATAGCATCATCAGCTCCCATAGCCATAGCTTCTCTTAAAGCAGCTTCTGCTTGTGGAGGTCCCATGCTTATTACTGTAACAGTTGCTCCGTTTTCATCCTTTAATCTTAATGCTTCTTCTAATGCATTCTTATCTTCTGGGTTTATTATTGATGGAACTCCTTCTCTTACAAGTGTTCCTGTAACTGGATCTATTTTAACTTGATTTGTATCTGGAACTTGCTTTAAGCAAACAACTATTTTCATTGTCTATTCCTCCTTAAATTAAACTTATTATCTGAATATTGATCCTGAAATAACCATTCTTTGAACTTCATTAGTTCCTTCGTAGATTTGAGTGATTTTAGCGTCTCTCATCATTCTTTCTACTGGGTAATCTTTAATATATCCGTATCCACCGAATAATTGAACTGCTTCAGTTGTAACATACATTGCAGTATCTGTACAAGAAAGTTTAGCTCTTGCAGCTGAAACTGAATATGGGTTACCATTATTTTTATCCATAGCAGCTTGGTATAATAAGTATCTAGATTGTTCTATTCTTACATCCATATCTGCCATTCTCCAAGCAATACCTTGGAATTTGTATAATTGTTTTCCAAATTGTTTTCTTTCTTTCATGTATTCTCTAGCTGCATCAAATGCACCTTCAGCTAATCCAAGACCTTGAGCTGCAACACCAATTCTTCCTCCATCAAGAGTCTTCATTGCGATTCCAAAACCTCTTCCTTCTTTTCCAAGTAAGTTTTCAGCTGGAACTACGCAGTCTTCAAGTATGATTTCACCAACTTGTGCTCCTCTGATACCCATTTTATCTTCAATTTTACCAATTGAAATTCCTGGGAAATCTTTTTCAACGATAAATGCTGATATTCCTTTTGTTCCTTTTGATCTATCAGTTATAGCAAATATAACAAATGTTTCAGCAAGTGGGCTGTTTGTTATAAAGCATTTTTGTCCATTTAATATATAGTTATCTCCATCTTTAACTGCTACAGTTTGTGCACCTGATGCATCAGTACCTGCATTTGGTTCAGTTAATCCGAAAGAACCTATTTTCTTTCCTGAGCATAAGTCTGGAAGATATTTTTTCTTTTGTTCTTCTGTACCATTTTGGTATATAGCTCCACAACATAAAGAAGTATTAACTGAGTATGAAATTCCTAGAGTACCGCATGCTTTAGAAATTTCTTCTACAGCTAAAATGTAAGATAGGTAATCTCCACCTGTTCCGCCGTATTCTTTTGGATAAGGTAGACCAATTATACCGTATTTACCTAGTTTTTTGTAAACTTCCATTGGAAACTCACCTGTTGCATCTGTTTCAGCAGCTATAGGTTTTATTTCGTTTTCTACAAATTCTTTTACCATTTGTTTTACATATTGTTGCTCTCTAGTTAAATTAAAATCCATTTTATATTACCTCCTACATAATATTTTTCACAATTGGCATTTTAAATATGTCTAGTGGAGTTTCTCCCTTAAAAAAATGTCTATGTGTAATGATAATGTTTTCGACTGAAAACACGTTTATCTGACAATTTTGATTTTATTCCATTGTAGCAATAATATCAAGTACACACTTTTTTGTATTATAGTTTATATAAACATATGTAGTATAAAAAAACACCCTAAGTATATTTTTGTATACTCAAGGTGTTTTTTTATCTCACATATTTTATATAGGTGTTTAAATCTGAAGATCTTATTTTTTTACCTTTTCCAGCCCTGTTTTGATTGTTTATGTCTTTTAGTATAACAACTTCTTCTGAATTATCATCATAGCTTACTTCTAATTTATTCTTAATTTCCCCACAAATTTTTATTTTATCAATATTATCCTCTTGATATATAAATTCTCCAAAAATAACTTTATCATCTTCGTTTAAACTTATTCCTGTTACCCCTGAGGCTATTTTACCCATTGGATTTATGCTGTTGCTTTCAAATCTTATTCTCATATCTTTTTTAGTTATAAGCAATATATCTGTCTTAAATGTATTATCATTTAATAATACATTTATTAATTTATCATCTTTATTTTTTAGCTTATATCCCTTAGTGTAGGAATACATTCCATTAAACTCGCTTAACATAGTTTTTTTAACATATCCCTCTTCACTTATAAAGTAAAAACTACTTTTATCATCAAACTCACTAATAGAAAAAATACTTATTATATCTTCTTCATTTTCATTAAATTCATCTATTAAATTTGATAATTTTATTAGACCATTATCAATGTTTTCTATTAAGTATGCCGGAAACAAAAATACATTTCCTTTATTTCCAAAAATAACTATATTACTAAGAGAATTAGCATAACATCCTTTAAAATTCTTATAATTGATTTTTTTAGATATCTTTATTTTCCCCTTACTATTTATATTGACAGCAAAATTTTTTATGTTAAATTCATCAGTATAGCAAATATTTTTAACTTCATCTTGACTAGATAGATTAAATATCTGATTTCCCATAACATTTCTATCATTATTTTCAGTTCTAGGTTCACTTACGGTAAATTCTAACCCATTTTTACTTTGTATTTTTATATACTGCTCTTTTCTATTATTATAATTCAACTTTACGTCTATTAATTTTTCATTTTCTTTTAACTTTAAAGCTAATAATTTAGAATAGTTTGTTTTAAACTTATCTAGAGAAGTTTTTTTAATCATACCCCTATTTGTAAAGAAAAGAAAGTTTTTATTACTATTTAGTTCATCAATTACATAAAACTCTATGAACTTTTCCTTTTCTAAATCTAAAGTTTTAATTAGTTCATCTAGTCTTTTGCCCTTTTCTTTCCATTTCATTTCAGGTATATTAACTATTCTCAGTTGGTATAGATTTCCCGCATCTGTAAACATAATTAAATTATCTTTTGTGTTTCCCTCTAAGATGAACTTATTAAAGTCTCCTTCTCTATATTCTATATCTTCAATTTTAGGATTAATTCTTTTATAATATTTTTCTGAAACTCTTTTTATATATCCGTCATTTGATACTGTAATTACAACATTTTCATCTACAATAATATCTTCTATATCAATTTTAGCTTTTTCATCATCATGAATTATATTTGTTCTTCTTTCATCTCCGTAATTTTCTTTAACTTCATTTAGTTCTTTTTTTATAACTTTAAATAATTCTTTTTCGCTATTTAATATCTTTGTTAAAGCATTTATACGTCTTTGTAATTCTCTATATTCTTTTTCAAAAACCTTTATTTCAAGCCCAGTTAATTTATATAACATTAATTCTACTATGGCCTCGGCTTGTTCTCTGGAAAATCCAAATTTACCAACTAAGTTTTCTTCAGAATCTTTTTTTGATTTAGATGCTCTTATAGTTTTTAATATTTCATCCATTATATCTATTGCTTTAATAAAACCTTCTACTATATGGAATCTCTTCTTTGCAATTTCAAGTTCTTTTTTAGTTCTTCTTGTAATAACATCCTTTTGATGTTCTACATAATATTTTAATATGGATTTAAGTCCTAGTGTTTTTGGTTTTCCTTCTGCTATTGCAACCATATTAAAGCTAAGATTGCATTGAAGTTCGGTCTTCTTAAATAAATATTTTAATACTCTTTCAGCTTCTTCCATGTCCGCTGACTTTTTTAATTCTATTACAGCTCTTATTCCATTTCTATCCGACTCATCTCTTATATCATAAATAGAATCTAATGCTTTGCTGTGTTTTTTATCAGCAGTCATTTCAGATATTGACTGTAACATCTTGGATTTATTTTTTCTGTAGGGAAATTCTTTTATTACAATTCCATATCTATCATTTTCTAATTTTTCAATATTGGTTTTAGCTCTTAAGGTAACTCTTCCCTCTCCTTTTTCATAAGCAGATAAAAGTGCTTTTTCTCCTATTAATATTCCCCCAGTTGGAAGATCTGGTCCCTTTATATAGTTCATTAATTCCTTTGTTGAAATATTATTATTATTTATATAAGCAATACATCCGTCTATGGTTTCCTTAAGATTATGTGGAGGAATATTAGTGGCAAGTCCTACCGCTATACCAAATGCACCATTTACAAGTAGATTTGGAAATCTTGCTGGAAGTACTTTAGGTTCAAGTTCTGTATCCGAATAGTTATTTACCATATCAACAACATCTTTATCTATATCCTTTAGCATTTCCGTAGCTGCATTTGTAAGTCGTGCTTCTGTATAACGCATGGCAGCAGCACTATCTCCATCTATGCTTCCCCAGTTTCCATGTCCATCTATAAGTGGAATCCTAGTTGTGAAATTTTGTGCAAGTATTACCATAGCATCATATACAGATGTATCTCCATGTGGATGATATTTTCCTAATATATCTCCTACAATTCTTGCAGATTTATAATAAGGCTTATCCGGAGTTGCCTTTAATTTATACGCTCCGTATAAAATTCTTCTATGTACTGGTTTTAATCCATCTCTTACATCAGGAAGTGCTCTTTCTTTCGCAACTTCTACAGCATAAGGAAGATAATTATCTGGCATAACCTCTGATATAGAAGTTTTTATTATATTATTATCCTTTGGAATGTTTACATTTTTTTTAGCCATCTTAGTTCAATCCTTTCAAAATCAACAACAGTTTAACATAATTAAAATTCTGCGTATTTATACATATAATTTCTTCTAGGTTCAACTACATCACCCATTAATAGAGAAATCATTTTTTCAGCTTTTGCAGCATCTTCAATAGTTATTTGTTGAAGAGTTCTAGTTTCTGGATTTAACGTAGTATCCCAAAGCTGATCTGGATTCATTTCTCCAAGTCCCTTATATCTTTGAATTAATGCTCCCTTACCAATTTCTTTCTTAGCACTATTTAATTCCTCATCACTATACGCATATTTGCTTACTTCACCTTTTTTTGAATTTTTATATACTTTATATAAAGGTGGCAATGCTATATATAAATGCCCATTAGTAATTAATGATCTCATATATCTATATATATAAGTTATCCATAAAGTTCTTATATGATATCCATCTACATCCGCATCACTTAAAATTATTATTTTATCATATTTTAAATCATCTTCATTATAATTTTCTAAAACTCCCGTTCCAATTGCTGCATTGAAAAGTTTAAGCTCTTCACTTGCTAGAACATTTTCAAGCCTTTGCTTTTCTGTGTTCATTATCTTACCCTTTGAAGGCATTATAGTTTGGAAACGTCTATCTCTTGCCTGTTTTGCACTTCCTCCAGCTGAATCCCCTTCAACTACAATAAATTCACAAAATTCAGGTCTTTTTAATGTGCATATAGATACTTTTCCAGCAAGAGGAGCTGTTCCTTTTCCAACTTTCTTTTTTTCCGCATCATTTATCTTTTTTATCTTTTCACGTCGTGCAGCAGCTGATACTGCATTATTAATTATTTGAGTTGCTATTTCCTTATTATCTTCAATCCATTCTCCTATTTTTATGTAAGCAAGTTCATTCATTACAGTATAGGCTTCATTATTTCCAAGTTTTGTCTTGGTTTGTCCTTCAAAGATAGGATTGCTTATTTTTACCCTTAAAATAGCTGTCATTCCTTCTCTTAAATCGTCTCCCTCAAACCCTTTATCCTTTTCTTTTAAAATATTTAATTTTTTAGCCCATTCCTTAAATATTCTTGTCATTCCAGTCTTAAATCCAGTTTCATGAGTTCCTGATTCAGTAGTAGGTATATTATTTACATAACTTGCTATGTTTTCTGTACTTGAATCAGTAAATTGTATACACACTTCGCCATATACCTTTATTGAATTTACTTCTTTTTCCCCTTCATAAAGTAATGGATCTTTATGTATAGGTATTTTACTTTCATTTAGGTAATCTATAAAATCTAGTAATCCTCTTTCCGAATGATATTCTTTTTCTATAACTTCTTCTTTTCTTTCATCTTTTACAACTAATGTTATTCCTTTATTCTGAAAAGCTAATTCTTGTAATCTCTCATCTATAACTTCAAATTTAAATTCAGTTGTACTAAAAACCTCTTTATCTGGCTTAAATGTAATTTTAGTACCTGTTTTATCTGTATCTCCAGCTATTTTAAGAGGAAATATAGGTGTTCCTGGCATTTTTTTATTAAGTGACTTGTCCTCAGCATACTCAAATCTTTGCTTGTATACGTGCCCTTTTTGATATACTTCCACTTCAAGCCATTCTGATAGTGCATTTACAACTGCTGCACCAACACCATGTAATCCACCAGATGTTTTATAATTTTTATTATTAAATTTACCACCAGTATGTAATTCTGTAAATACCATTTCCACACCTGATTTTTTCTTTATAGGATGTATCCCAGTAGGAATACCTCTACCATTATCCATTATTGTTACACTTTTATCTTTATTAAGAATTAAAACAACCTTATTTCCATATCCGTTGGCAATTTCATCAATGGAGTTATCTAATATTTCCCATATGCAATGATGTAACCCTTTTGTTCCAGTAGATCCTATATACATACCAGGTCTAACTCTTACTGGTTCTAATTTTTCTAAAGATGTCAAATCAGTAACATCATAAGAATTCTTATTTTTCTCTTGTATTAAACTCATAATAATCCTCCATTTTAAAATTCACATTAAACATAATTTTAACACAAAACATATGTTCTTATATAAAGTCATATTAATATTTTACATATTTCTATAACTTATAACAAGTTTATTTTTGTAAAATATCTATAGTATATAATTAATTAATAAAGGTATACTCCTATGTATACCTTTATTAAATGATTATTTAAATTTATAAATTATCATTAGTAGGTTTCATAAAAGCAGTTGCAAGTCTAACAATACAAGTTAGAGATTCCTCATCAATTTCTCTATTAAAGTTTAAATTTTCTATTGCTTCTTTAGATAGTGATATTGCTTTTTCTTCTTTTTCAAAATTAGATTCATTTCTAAAATTTTCTTCTACAAAATTTACACACTCTTGTACTATTCTTAATATTTTTTTTGCATTCTCTGCTGTAGATTCATCGTCTTCTAGAAATGTCAATAAATTATATGTTATTCCATAGTAATCATCTTTTATCTCTTCTTCTTTTTCTCTAATTAAATACATAAAATACGCTATTCCAACAATGAGTAAAACTAACAATATATATTGAAAAATAATGATCCCCATTATCTCTCCCCCCATATATAAACCTCTCTATAATATCTATATTATGATATGTTATATAAAAGTGGGACATGTTGTTAATGGCTCTCTCTAATTATTTTTTTATATTCTTCAAAACATTTTATTGGATCTAATTCATCATCTTCTTTTATATATTTTATGAAACCTGGATATAGTTCTACAGCTTTAAATAGATCATCTATAGCATCTTTGAAGTTACCTAAATGTATATTATAACACGCTCTATTATAATATAAAAAATCTGCATCTTTATTATTTAAAATTCCATCAGTTACTATGTTTAAGGCTTTCTTATAATCTCTTTTTTCTACATATATAACAGCTAAATTAAGATAACTATATGGGTAATTTTCATTTTCTTTTATAGATAATTTATAATACTTTATAGCATCTTCTATTTTCCCTACCTTATTCATTACTACAGCCATATTGAATAATGCTAAATAATGATAAGGATCTATATTTAAACTTTTACTAAACATACTAATAGCTAAGTTATTTTCTCCTAGTTCTTCATATATTGAGCCTAGATTTAGATTAGCCCAGAAATCATCACTATCCATTTTTAATACTTCATCATAACATTTAACGGCTTTTTGTTTTTGTCCTATAGCATCATAGGCTCCTGCTAAAAAGAAAAAAGCTCTGTTATATTTCGGATTTATTTCTATAGCTTTTTTATAATAATTTATTGCCTCATTATACTTTTCTTTATTATCATATATTATAGCCAATCCGTAATATGCTCTCTCATCTTTTTTATCTATTTTTAAAATTTCTTTATATTTTTCTGCTGCTTTAACATACTCTTCTTTCTCATCATATATTAAAGCTATATCTAAAATTAATTCTGTATCATTTTTTCCTAATGGAGATTTATATGCTTTTTCATAAAATTTTAGTGCATCATCTATAAGTCTTTTTTCATAAAAACTTTTTCCAATAACCTTGTAATTGTCTATTTTATACCTATCATTAATAACCTTTTTCTTCATATAATAAAAAACCTCTTTAATTAATGAATGCACAATTATATAATTGTGCATTCATTTATATATATATAATTTTATTCAGCCA
The DNA here is from genome assembly GCF_900176615.1 of Clostridium massiliodielmoense. Lineage (GTDB taxonomy): Bacteria > Bacillota > Clostridia > Clostridiales > Clostridiaceae > Clostridium_H > Clostridium_H massiliodielmoense. The sequence goes on along the minus strand of NZ_FXLO01000009.1, from coordinate 274,129 downwards.
ATTCAAGAGCAATTTCCATCATCTTAGTGAATGTTGTCTCACGTTCTTTTGCAGTTGTTTCTTCTCCTGTTACTATACTATCACTAACAGTTAATATTGCAAGTGTATTAACTCCATATTTAGCTCCTAAAGTATATAATCCACTAGCTTCCATTTCAATACCTAATACACCATACTTTTGCCAAAGACTTAATGCGTCCTTATCATCATTGTAAAATAAATCACTACTTAATATATTTCCTACTTTTATATCAAGTCCTTTATCTTTACCAATATCATAAGCTTTTTTTAGCAACTCAAAACTTGCAATAGGAGCAAAATCCATCCCTTTAAAACGCATTCTATTTGTTCCTGAATTAGTACAAGCACCCATTGCTAAAATAACATCCCTAACATTAACATCTTTATTTATAGAACCACAAGTTCCTACTCTAATTAAATTTTTTACTCCATAACTTTCTATAAGCTCATTTGCATATATTGATATTGAAGGGATTCCCATTCCAGTTCCTTGTACTGAAACCCTTTTCCCCTTGTATGTACCAGTATATCCATACATACCACGTACATCATTATAACAAATTACATCTTTCAAAAATTTTTCTGCTATAAATTTTGCTCTTAAGGGATCTCCTGGTAATAAAACTGTACTTGCTATCTCATTTTGCTTTGCTCCTATATGTGTACTCATATTCATACCTCCCAATAATAATGTACAAATATTTTAACATCTACTGCCTTTATTTACAAGGATTGCACAAAATTTATATCATCTATTTACAAAATTTAAAAGAGAGGTATTAACCTCTCTTTTCTATAAATAAAATTATTATTAAATTTAAACTCCAAAATACCGCTGCTCTGATTTTGACACCTATCTCTCCGATAGGTGGGTGTCCTCAAAGATGTTTCAATGCTCATGCCTTAATACCTTAACTAAGGTCTTATAGAAAAATTCACATCAAGATATTGAACTCCCTTTTAAGCTCTGTAGGTTCAAAATAAGAGCTCCACGAATACTCCAGAAATATTAACTTAATCTTCAAACTTCATCTATGATTATTATATCAAATAATTTATAAATTGCAATAAAAAACATTATAAATTTATACTAAACTTGAAATTTTGAAACTGATTCTGATAAATTTTTAAAACTTTGCTCCGTTTTATTGGCTATATTTGTAACATCTTTAGTCTTATTTAACGCTTCTCCTATTCTTGAAGCTATATCTATAGTACCATTAGCTCCCTCACCAGCTGCTATGCTTATATTATTTATAACTTCCACAATTTCATTTACAGAGACCAAAACCTCTCTAGATTTATTTTCTAAATCTCTTGAGAACTCATTATAATATCTAGCATCTCCACTATACTTTTCACACACATTAATCATATCTTTATATGCTTGAACTACTTCATTATCAATAAACTCTAATACCACTTGTGAACTTTTAGTTAGATTTTCTACTGATTCAATAACATGCTTTGTAATTCCTTGAATTTCTGTTACGGTTTCATTAGATTCTTCTGCAAGTTTTCTTATTTCATCCGCAACTACTGCAAATCCTTTTCCCACTTCTCCCGCTCTAGCCGCTTCTATTGCAGCATTCAATGCAAGTAAATTGGTTTGAGATGTTATCTCTAATATTGCATCTGATAAAACACTTATTTTTTCTATATCTTTCGCTTCTTTCATAGCATCTCTTAACTTTACATCTATACTATTTTTAATGACTGTAGCACTTTCTTGTGATTCTATAGCATTTTTCTTTATTTGTTCTGATTTCTTTAAAACTACATTAGAATTTTTTACTCCTTGTTCTACTTTCCTTGTAATGTCATCTATATTTTTTTCAATTTCTTGTGCTGTAGCACTCATTTCTTCTGAGGATGCAGCTGTTTCTTCCATTCCACTTGAGATTTCCTCTGTAGTTGATGATACTTGCGTTATATTAAATTCTAATTCATCTAAGGAATTCTTTAACACCTCAATATCACCTACTGATTTATCTGACTCTAAAGTTGTTATTTTTATAGATTTTCCAATAGCCATTTTCATCTTATCTAATGATTTTGCCACCATAGAAATTTCATCTTTGCCACTTAAATATTCTTCTGAAATTTGTACACTAAAATTCCCTGTAGATAATACATCTACAAATTTAATTAATTTTTTCAAATCCGTATTTATTAGTCTTATAACTATAATGCTTAATATTATTGCTACTAATATAGATATTACTGTTATTATTCCTGTTCTATTTAATGTATCTGTATAATTTTCTTGACTTTTATTATAAAAATCTTCCGTTCTGTTTGATATCATTAAATCTAATTGTTTTATATTTTTCAAAAGACTTCCTATTATACCTGGCCCATATTTTTCACCATATTGCTCACCTTGTACTTGTCCCTTTGTATCTACTTCATGTATAACGCCTTCATAGAAGCCCTTATATTTCAACATACCATCATATATCTTATCTATGCACATTTTTTCTTCTTCAGTTATATTACAATATTTATATTCTTGTAACTTAGCTTTCATTTCTTCTAATTGTGTATTCATTTCTTCCCTTTTTAATTTTTTCTTATGATCATCATATACATTAGAAAGCATAACATAGTCCTTAATAGATATTCTTATGCCTTGAATTTTAAACTTAATATCACCTATACATGAAATAGGCTTTACTCCGTTTTTATATACAACATTAACGGTTTTATGTTGCTGAGTAAAGCTCTTTACACCCTGTCCTGTAACTAAAAACATAAAAAAATTTAGAATAATTACTATTAAAGATATCTTTTTCCAAATTTTCATTTTTCTTATAGTATTCATTTCTTTTCTCCTCCGAATATGCGTCAATTTATTTAAGTTTTATGTCAATTTTTATTATATAACACATTAGTTCATATTTCTATATTTTTTTGCATTTTTTTCTATTTAAAATGTATTTTTTAAAATTTATGCAAATATTTTCAAACATACTCTTGTAAAATTCATCTTATATATTACATTAATTTCTAATTCATAAAAAGTTTTTATTATTATAACTAATTATGTTATTATATGAATATAATTCATATAATAACATAATTAGTTATAAACTATATAATCTGAAAGGAGTTTTTGTATGATAAACTTTAAGAGTCCAACTACCGAGAGAGGAAAAAAAATAAAAAAACGTCTATTAGAAGCACGTTGTATGTTAGATCCTCAATTCAGTATACTTTATACCCAGGAATGGAAAAATTCAGAAGGACATCCTCTTTTAATTCGACGTGCTCGTTCATATAAATACGCCATAGAACATATAACACCAGTAATATTACCAGATGAACTTATAACCATGCAAAAAACTCGATATATGAGAGGTGCACCAGTTTATACACAATATAGTCAAAAATTTTATCCCCATATGATTTCTAATGCTGATCATTCCGATAACGTATATGACGTTGGAATGGGTGGAGGACGAAAGCATGAAAACCATAAAGGTTTAATACAGATGGGTATATTCGGAATAAAAGAAGAAGATGTCCCCCAATTACTAGATTGTTGCAAATACTGGGAAGGCAAATGCATAGAAGATGTATCTGAAAAGTTTTTAAAAGAAACCATGCCTGAATATAGCGATCTAGTAAATGCATTTAAAACAGTTCTTTATCCACCAAGTGTTATATCAATTATGGAAGGTCGCTGGGTTCCAGCATACGATATAGTAGTTGAAAAAGGCTTAGATGCTGTTATTGATGAATGTAAAGATAACATAAAAAATACTCTTCCAACTACTCGTGAAGTGGCAGAAAAAGTTATTTTTTGGAAATCAGTTATTCTTGTATGTGAAGGTGTTATAAACTGGGCCAAAAATTATGCAAATGAAGCACTTTCCATGGCATCTAAAGAAACCAATGATGAAAGAAAAAAAGAACTTTTAAAAATGGCTGAAACTCTAAACTGGGTCCCTGCAAAACCAGCTAGAACATTTTATGAAGGATTACAAGCTGCTTGGACAGCACACATTGCTGTGTCTTTAGATGGTCCTATTGTAGGACTTTCGCCCGGACGTTGGGGACAGTTACTTTATCCCCTTTATAAAAAAGATCTAGAGAAAGGATTACTAAAAAGAGAAGAAGCTGTAGAATTAATGGAACTTATAAGAGTAAAATTCTCTAGTGAAGAATATGTATCTCCTCGTAGTTGGGAAGCTTTAGCCTCTGGTAACTTATTTCAACACATGATAGTTGGAGGCGTGGATAGTAAAGGGAATTGCTCTGATAATGATCTTGAAGAAATTATTTTAGAAGCTGGCACAAGTATGCAAACTATTCAGCCCACTCTTGGAGTTATGTTCAACTCCAAAACTAGCAATAAATTATTAATGAAGGCTGCTGAATGTACAAAAACTGGGTCTGGTTATCCTGCTTGGTTTAATAATGAAAAGTGTATAGAACATTTACTCCAAAATCACCAAGAAGAAAATATAACAATTGAAGATGCTAGAGATGTTGCTATAGGTGGTTGTGTTGAAGTACAAATGCAAGGAAATTGTCATGGAATATGTCATCCTGCGTTTTTTAATGAACTTAAGTGTCTTGAAATAGTGCTAAATGATGGTATAGATCCAAGGACAGGTATTCGTTGTTTTGAACCTCTTGGTACATTTGATACCTTTGAAGATTTGTGGGCTGCATGGTGTAAAGTTGAAGAAAAATACTTAAAAGTTTATATGCATTATTGGAATTATGTACTTGCTGTACACCGTGAAATAAATCCTCTTATTATGGGTTCGGTGTTAGTTAAAGATTGTTTAAGTGAAGGTAAACCTCTTGATTCTAATGGTGCTCGTTATAATAAAACTATAACATTATTAAACTCAGGTATGGTTAACGTTGCAAACTCTCTTGCCGCTATAAAAAAGTTAGTATATGAGGACAAGCAATACTCTATTAATGATTTAAAAATAGCATTAAAAAACAACTTTGGATTTGAATCCGCAGATAAAACAGGCAATTTTTCTATGCTAGAACAAAAATGCATGGATAGCACTTATAAAAGACTTCATAACGACTTATTGAATGCTCCAAAATTCGGAAATGACGATGATTATGTAGATACAATTTTTGTTGATCTTTGGGAACATTACAATAACACTTGTTTATCTGAAACTACCTATTTAGGCTTACAATGGATACCAGCTGCACTGTCAATATCAGCCCATGGTCCATTTGGACGTGTTTGTGGTGCAACTCCCGACGGCAGAGTTGCTGGCGTAAGTTTAACAGATGGAATATTATCTGCAACACCTGGCACAGACAAAAATGGTCCTATCGCATTACTTAACTCAGGAGTTAAACTAGATTCCGTTAAAATGCGTAGTGTTCAATTAAATATGAAGCTTCATCCAAATGCAATTAAAAATGTAGATGGCTCGAAAAAACTAGTTAACCTAATTAGAACTTATTTTGAACAAGGAGGATATCACATTCAATTTAATGTAGTTGATTCTAAAATTTTACGTGATGCTCAACATAATCCTGAAAAATATCGTGATCTAATAGTACGTGTTGCAGGATTCAGTGCATACTGGGTTGAACTTTCAAAACCTATTCAAGATGAAATAATAGCACGTACAGAATATACTTCTACAGGATTTTAAAATTTAATTTTAGGAGAGGAAAATTCCTCTTCTAAAATAATCAGGAGGTACTATAATATGAATTTTAATAAAAAAGGTATAATATTTGATATACAAAGTTTTTCACTTCATGATGGTCCAGGCATTAGAACCCTTGTATTTTTAAAAGGTTGTCCTTTAAAATGTCTTTGGTGCGCTAATCCAGAAGGTCAAAATTTATATCCAGAAATTTTTTATAATCCTGAAAATTGTTCTAGATGTCTTAATTGTTATAATGCTTGCCCTTCTCAAGCAATAACCTTTAACCAGGACTCTAAGAAAAATATAATTCTTAAAATTAATAGATCTCTTTGTAACAATTGCACAACGTATGAATGTGTTAATTCATGCTATAATAACGCAATGGAACTATCAGGGAAATACATGACCATAGATGATGTTATGAAAATAATAATGAGAGACTTACCTTATTATAGAGATGATGGTGGTATAACACTTTCTGGTGGTGATCCAACTACATTTCAGAGTGAATTTGCATTAGAATTATTAAAGACTTGTAAAAAAGAATACATACATACGGCTATTGAAAGTTCCATGTGTTGTGATACTGAAACAATAAAAAAATTTATACCTGTTACGGACTTATTTTTAGCAGATATTAAACATATGGATTCTTTTAAACATGAAAAATTAACAGGTGTTAAAAATAATATTATACTTAATAATATATCTATAATTGCAAAATATAAACCTACTATTATACGGGTACCAATAATTCCAGGATTTAACGATGATGAAAAGAATATACTTGAAACAACCAAGTTCTGTAAAGAACATAATATACAAAGCATTAATATTTTGCCTTATCATAAATTAGGAGAATTTAAATACAATAAACTTAATTTACCATACAAGCTTTCTGATGTAAAAACTCCTTCAAATGAAAAAATGTTGTATCTTAAATCTTTAATAGAAAAATACAACTTAACTTGTATAATATAAAAAGTTGTAGCTATCAAAATAACTTTAAACAATTTTGATAGCTACAGTTTTTTATATTTTAAATTTTGAAACTGATTCTATTAATTTTTCAAATGTTTCTTTATTATTTTCAGCCATATTTAGAACTTCAACTGTTTTATCAGAAACATCTCCAATTCTCTGAGCTATGTCTACTGTTCCTGTAGCTCCTTCATTGGCAGCTATTGTTATATTATTTATTACTTCTACTATATTCTTCATAGATGATAATAATTCATCTGAAGTTTCATCAAGTTCATTTGAAAAATTATCATAAAAAGTTGAATCCTCACTGTATTGATTACATATATCTATCATTTGTTTATATGCACTTACTACTTCATCTTCAATAAATTTAAGCGCTTCTTTAGAATTATTGGAAAGATTCTCAACTGAACCCACCACTTGCTTCGTTATTTCTTGAATTTCTGTTACGGTTTCATTTGACTGTTCTGCAAGTTTTCTAATTTCTTCAGCTACAACAGCAAAACCTTTTCCAACTTCTCCTGCTCGTGCAGCTTCTATGGCTGCATTTAAAGCAAGTAAATTTGTCTGTGATGTTATCTCTAATATAGCATCAGATAAAACACCTATTTTTTCAATTGATTTTGAATCTTCTATAGCTTGTCTTAACTTTCCATCAATGTTTTTTCTAACTTCATGAGCATTATCTCTTGATACAATAGCGTGTTTTTTTATATTTTCTGCCTTATTTAATACTTCAGTAGCATTTTTAGCTCCTTCTTCTGCCTTATTTGCAATTAGTGCAACCTTTTTCTCTATTTCTTCTGATGTTGCATTCATTTCTTCTGTAGATGCTGCTGTCTCTTCCATACCACTTGAAAGTTCTTCTGTAGTTGATGATACTTGTTCAATATTAAATTTTAATTCATCTATAAGCTTATCTACAAGCTTTATATTTTCTACAGAATTATTAGACTCATCTAAAGTTATTTTTATAGAATTTTTCATTGTTACTCTCATCTTTTCCATAGACCTAGCAATAGTACCAACCTCATCTTTAATATTTAAATATTTTTCAGGAGCTTTTTGACTAAAATCTCCTGTAGCTAATACATCTATATATGCAACTATATCTGATAAAGCTTTATTTATTAATTTTACTACAATTACACTTATACCAATAGAAACTAATAATGCAATTAATATTATTATTGAAGTTCTTTTTATTGTTGCACTATAATCATCTTGACTTGTACTATAAAAATTATTTGCTCCTTGAACTATAGTTGAATCTAAAGTTTCTACATCACTTATTAGGTTATTAGTAATTTTTTGTACATTTTCAGCACTATACTTTATGGCTGCATCTTTTCCACTGTTCTCACTAATGGCAATTATGTCCTTAGAAAATTTTTCATATTCACCTAATGTACCTTTAATTTTTGATGATAAGTCTTTTTCCTTTTCAGTTATATTTAAATTTCTATACTTATTTAACTTATCATTAATTTGCTTAAATTCTTTATCTATTTTTTCTTTATTTCTTTGGTTTTGTTCAGTTGTTTTTAAATCTGAAAAAACTATATATTTTTCAATGTCCATTCTTGTATTTTGTATATCATATTTTATACCTCCCATAGAATGCACAGAGAACAGAACATCATTATACATTTTATTTAACATTTTATATTCTTTATTATAGCTATTTACACCTAATACTGTTACTAATAACATAAAAAAATTAGTTACCAAAACTATAAGAACAACCTTTTGAGACACTTTTAAATTTTTTATGAAATCCATTACATTTTCCCCCTGTCTTTTGTCACTTTTCAATAGTATTGTTAATAACCATTATATATCATATATTTCCAATTTTCTATATATATTAAAATTTTTTTATTTTTCCCTTTTTTTCAACACAAAAACTGTTTAAAATTTATCATGTTATCAATTTCACAAACCATGAATACTTTATTAAACTATTATAAGATAAAAACCCCCATATAATGGAGGTTTTCAAAAGTAACTATTATTATAGTGTAATGTTAAAAATTTTACAAATTTAATATATTAGCATTTTAATTTGCTTCTAGCTGATAATCTACTTGCCCAAAATTCCGAGTCAAAGTACATTATTTTTGGAGGATCTTTTTCAAGCTCATCTATCATTGAAGATTGTTCTACAATTTTCATAGCTTTTTCTTTAGTATAACTATATCTCTCTATTAAAGAATTTACAACATAGTTTTCAAACTGCTTTTTCTCTTGTAAAGATAGTATCATTGTTTTTATCTCCTTATTCTTTTATTATGTTATAATTTTATCATACATTTTTTATAATTTTATTACAATATATAAATTTTGTGTTGAATTTTAAATAAAATTGTATTTTTTTGCTTTTGTAACCTTTACACTTCCTTTTACTCTTACTTTTAGTATTAGTTATATTTTTCCCAGAATAAAAAAAATAATTCTCAAAAATAAATTTTGAGAACTATTTTTAATTAATATTTTATAATGTTTTAAGTTTATTGCACCGATAAGCTTGTACTTGATTAACTTCTTCCAAACTTTTTACACAGCTTAACTGTAACAGTATAAAGTTCTTCGTCATTAGAAGAGTTTTTTACCTCATCTATATTTAATTCAATATTGTCATAATTAGGTTTTATTATATGTATACCAAATATAGTAATCCATGTTATTATAAAAGGCTGTAAAAACCTTCTTTCTCCTAATAGTATTTTAAGAAAGATTTTTTACACTTGAAATCAGCATAGGTTTATGTGATTAAATTATAATATCTGAAGCTTCTATTGCTGCATCCGTTGTGCTTCCTCCTAGCGCTATTCCAACATCAGCATAAGCAAGTGTTGGTACGTCATTAATTTTATCACCAACATATCAGCTTTAATACTGTTTTTGCTTTATCTTATGGTAATAATTCTGCCTCATAACTATCAACCCCTACTTTGTTTGCTACAATTTCTGCCTGCTATTTTAAATCTCCAGTAAGTAACATGATATCATTAACTCCTTCATACCTTAAATTGTTTAATGACTTTTTCATATTACTTCAATTAAAACCCCGTTTTTTACAATAGGAAATATTCTACTGAATTGATGTAAAATACTTTCTTTAATTTACTACTTTTATTTTTATTATATTAATTTCTAAAGGAATTAATATAATTTTAGTACACTTATGCTCATTTCACTTCCCATTATTTTTATGTTATATAAATTAATTACGATTTTAATTATAAATTATTTTCTAGATATTTATATTACTTATTTCCTACGATATTAAAAAACACCCAAATAATTAATATCTTTACTAAATTATAAGGATGTTTTTTGATGTTGTATAAAAATCTATTTATATAAATAATCTCTAGTCATAGGAAGATTATTGTTAAGTCCTTTAGTAAATAAAAATTGATGTATATCTATAACTCCATAATGAAAAGATGCTGCACAAGCATTTAAATATAATCTCCACATTCTAATAAATTTTTCATCTTTCATATTTTTTACTTTGTCTAGATTATTCTCAAAGTTTTTAGCCCAACATTCTAGTGTTTTGCTGTAATGAAGTCTTAAACTCTCAACATCTACTAAATGAAGGTTGTTTTCTGCCATATTATAAACAAGTTCTCTAATTGACGGTATATAACCACCTGGGAAAATATATCTTTTAATCCACTCATTGGCTTCTCCTTCAACTTGAGCTGTAATACAGTGAAGTAAGCATACACCTTTATCCTCTAGTAATTTACTAATGTCAGCTATATATGCTGGTATGTTTTTTCTTCCTACATGTTCCGCCATACCTACACTTACGATTCTATCAAATTTTCTATTTTCTTTTAAAAGTTCTCTATAATCCATTAACTTTACTTCTACTAAATCTTCAATTCCATTTTTTTTAATTCTATCATTTACCTTTTCAACTTGTTCACTACTTAATGTTATTCCTGTAGCTTTTACACCATATTCTTTTGCAGCTTCAATTATAAGTTCTCCCCAGCCACATCCTATATCTAACAATCTATCCCCGTTTTTTAAATTCAATTTTTTTAATATATACTTTACTTTATTTAATTGAGCATCATATAAAGTATCTTCTTTAGTCTTAAAATAAGCACATGAATAACTCATTGTATCATCTAGCCAAATACTATAAAAATCATTTCCTAAATCATAGTGAAACTGTATATCCTTCTTATTTTGTTTTATAGAATGATTAGTGATCCTATATAGTTTTGAAAATATAGATGCTTTATGTAAAAAACTGTCTTTATTTTTATAAATTGATTCAATTATAGTTTGTATGTTGCCATCAAAATCTATTATGCTATTCATATAAGCTTCTCCTAATGTTAAAAAAGGATCACGAAGAATATCTTTTTCCTTTATATGCTCATTTATAAATATTTTAAATTTGCTATTCCCTTCTCCAAACTTTTCTACAGTGCCATCCCAATACTGTACTTCACAGGTATCTGAAAATAATTCCTTTAAAAATTTATTTAAAAATAACTTATCCATATTAGCTTCTCCTTAATATTTACTTGATTTATACTTTCATGTATATTATTATCATTAAATATATTTCTATACATAACTTGGAAGCTTATATTTATATTAATTACTTTTTTTCTAAAAAATAGATCTTATCTGCCATATATTTAGCTTCCTCTATATCATGGGTAACTAATACAACAGTTCTTCTATCATAACTCCAAATATTTAAAAATTCATCTATTATATCTTTTTTAAGCTCCATATCTAGTCCTTTAAAAGGTTCATCCATTAGTAGTAAATCACTTTGATATGCAAAAGCTCTTGCAATAGCTACTCTTCTTTTCATTCCTCCACTTAATTCTCGTGGAAATTTATCTTTATAGTTTTGCAATTTAACCAATGTTAAGTATTTATCTATTGTATTTTTTATGATTTTTTTACTGTAGTTTGACTTTAGTACAAAAGCTATATTTTCATAAACATTTAGCCATGATATGAGTCTATCCTCTTGAAATATATAAGAAATATTATTTCCATTAAAAATTACCTTTCCACCATCTATATTTTCAATGCCACTTATAATATTTAACAGGGTAGTTTTTCCAACACCTGAAGGACCTAATACCGCATTAATACTATTCTTTTTTAATGACATATTAAATTTTTCAAATACCTTTTGACTTCCATATTTTTTATACACATTTATTAGCTTCAACACAATATCATCTGCTTTTTTATTCATGGTATCTCCTTAAATTATGTGTATTTTTTATATAAATTTTAAATATTAGTTCAAATAATAAGCTTAATATTATAACTACAATAGTCCATGCAAAAAGTTCTTCTGTCTCTAACATAGCTTTTGAATTTAAAATATTTACTCCAATTGAATATTTAGGAGTACTTAATACCTCTGATGCTACAGATACTTTAAAAGCTAATCCAAGACACATTAATATTCCGGATACTACATAGCTTTTTATAGTTGGAATATAAATATCCTTTACTATGTATATCTTTTTAACATTATATACATCAGCCATTTGTAGTAAATTTAAATCTGTTGACTTTATACCCTCTACAGCATTTGTATATATTATAGGAAAGCATATTAAAATAGTTGTAAAAATAGAAACATTACTTGCCTTAAACCAAACTAATGCAAGTATTATAATAGACATAACAGGGGTTGCCTTTATTGATGATATAAATGGCATTAATATTTCTTCTAAATAAACATTCATACCAGAAAATAATCCGAGTATTACTCCCAAAACTATTGAAAATAGTAACCCTATCAAAACTCTACTTACACTACTAAATACTGTTATCCAAAAATATTTTTTTACTATAAGATTTAATAATGCATCAAAAGTTTCTCTAGGAGAAGGAAACAAAACTTGATTATTAATATAACGAGATACTGCTCCCCAAATTAATAACCAAAATAAAATTGTAAATGCCCTTCTATTTATTTTCATAATAGAATTTATCATCTGGTATTTTTCCTCCAAGTGATTTTGGATTGTTTTTTAATAAAATCTTATAAAATTCTTCTAAATCACCTTTAGCATCTTTAGCATCTATGAATACTATATTGCACTTTGGTATTGCCATTTGGGCAACTTTTGCCTTAGGTATTATCCCATATTTTTCAATCAATTTTGATGCTTTTTCTTTATCTTTATTTACAAAATCAACTGACTTTTTATACTTGCCTATAAATTTATTCACTTCCTTTTTATTTTTATCTACAAAATCTTTTCTAAATATTATTGTACCCATTATAAGTTTACTGTGATTATTTGATACTTTATCCCATTCTTTTGTTAAATCAATAGGCACATTAATATTTTTATTCTTCATTTTAGTTATACTAACAAATGGCTCTGGTAATACTGCTATTTTGACTTTATTAGAGGCTACAGCTGTAGATAAATCGCTGTGTTGCATACTATATTCTATATTTACGTCTTTTCCTTCAACTAACCCATTTTTCTCTAGTATATGTTTTAATATAAATTCAGGTGTAGCACCTTTTCCACTAGCATAGATAGTTTTTCCTTTTAAATCATCTATCTTTTTTACTTCATTTCCATTTTGTACAATATACAAAACTCCTAATGTATTTGCACCAATAAGTTCAACGTTGCCTTTCATTTTATTGTATAGTACAGCAGCTAAATTTGACGGTACACAAGCAGCATCTAATTCTCCATTTACTATTTTGGATACTATTTGATCTGGAGAATCTGCCAAAGAAATTTCATAGTTTTCCTTATCTTCTTCCATAAGTTTAACCATACCCATACCTGTAGGACCTTTTAAAGTAGCTATTTTTATTTCTGCTTTTGCTTCTTCATTTGGATTATTCGATTCAGTAACATGTTTCGAACACCCTATAAGCAAAGCACTTATGAATGCTACTAATAATATCAATATTGTTTTAATTTTATTTTTCATAAATTTCCCTCCTATAATATTTATTATATTCCTTTCGTATGAGTTTTCAACATATGAATAATTTTCCATTTGAAATTTATAAAAAATAATCCTCTGGAAAACTTAGTTCTAGAGAATTATTTTTTATATTATATATTAAGTATATATTTGGAAAATATTTTAAATATTATAGGTTGTTTTTAACATAATAAACTAAGCTTTTGCTAATGTTTCTCCAAGTTCTTTGCATTTTTCAATACCTTCATCATCAGGAGTATTATTTATTATTAAACAATCATCAACTACATTTGCTCCATATCCTGTCATTCTTTCTTCCCAATCTTCCATCCATTCTCCATTTCCCCAACCATAGGAACCAAATAAAGCTAATTTTTTGCCTTTAATTGCTGATGAGATTGAATCTACAAATGGCTCCATTTCTGCTTCTTCCAATTGCTCTGCTCCCATTGAAGGGCAACCAAGTGCAACTAAATCTGCATTTTCTATATCTTCAACTTTTGCTTCACTTACATTCATTAATTTAACATTTACATCATCAATCTTTGCTCCTTCTGCAACTGCATTTGCCATTGATTCTGTATTTCCTGTACCACTCCAATAAATAACAACTAATTCTTTCATATTCATCCTCCTTATTGATATTGATTATCATTTTCATATTTATTATATTATTATTCTTCTAACTTGTCAACATACTGTAAAAATAGTCATAATTTTCTAACTATTTTTAGTGTTATTAGTAAAGATAAAAAAAATATGTGAATTTATATAAATTCACATATTTTTTAAGCTTAAATACAATTTAAAATTATTTTTGTAGCTTATCAATATATTTATCTATGCACTGAACTAGCTCTCCTATTTCAGGTTTACTTAACTGTTCATCTGCACCAACTTCTTCTCCTTTATGCCTTAATCCATCAGTTATTAATGATGAGAATATTATAACTGGTAGTTGACGTAAAATGGGATGTTCTTTTATTTTTCTTGTAAGAGTATGTCCATCCATTTGAGGCATTTCTATGTCAGTAATTAAAAGCTGAACATCTTCTACAAAACTCTCTTTTTTAGTTTCAGCTAAATTATACAAATATCTTAGTGCTTGTTTTCCATCATTAAATAATTTTAAATTTTTAAATCCAGCTTTAGTTAAAGTATCTTTTAATAATTTTCTAATTAATGCAGAATCATCAGCTAATATAATTTTTATATTAGATCTATCTTTATAATCTATATTCACAACCTTTTCCTCACTAATACCCGCACTCGGATTTATATCTGTTACTATTTTTTCAAAATCTAGTAATAATATTATTCCATCATTTAAAAGAATATTTCCTGTAACCAAAGAATTGGAAGATAAATCATCTGGTTTTACTATAGTATCCCACTTAATACGATGTACTGCTACAATATCATCTATATTAAATGCAACTTTTATTTTATTAAATTCACATATTATAACCTTACTTTTAGTTCTTTCACTTTTTTGCCCATTTAATATATATCTTAAATCAACCAAAGTTATTATCTCATCTCTACATAAAATAAGACCAGCAATTGCAGGATGTGAATCTGGAAGCTCAGTTAAGTTGTCTACTTCCACTACTTCTTTTACCTTTATAACGTTTATAGCGTAATGTTTCTTGTTTATAACAAACTCTAATATCTCTAATTCCCCTGTACCTGACTCTAATAATATTCCATTATCCATGAAACACACTCCTTAAAAATAAGTATTTATATAATAATCCAAAAATTTTCATTTAAGCTTCTTTATTGGTATATCATCACATTTTATTCCATAATTACATAATACATATTTATTTACTATTTTTCAACCTAAATAAAAGGCTAAAAACATCTTTTCATTAGATGTTCTTAGCCTTTTTAAACAATACACCCTACTTTATTATTTAAGAATTTAACAAATATATTTTTAGTAAAATTATCTTTATTCATAAAATGACATTTTCATACATCTCTTTTTTGTGAAATTATGTTTTTGCAATAATAACAACTATTATATTTGTAGCCCATTTACTCACGTCCTAATTAACCTTTAATTATTTAGAATATAATTCAACTACAGCAACTTCATTTACTTCTACAGGAATTTCCTCTCTATTAGGCATTCTTATTAATTTTCCACTAAAATTATCATAATCTTTTTCTATATAAGGTAGTTCAAAAGTTCTTAATTCTAAAAAGTTGTTAAAAAACATTTCATTTTTTCTATATTTTTCTTTAAGTTCGACTTTATCTCCAACTTTAACTTCATAGGATGGAATATCTACTTTACTTCCATTAACTAATATGTGTCCGTGGTTTACCATTTGCCTTGCTTGACGAATTGAATTTGCAAATCCAATTCTATACACTAAATTATCTAATCTGCATTCTAATAACTTAAGTAAAATATCACCTGTAACATCTTTAGATTTCATAGCTTTTTCGACATATCTTCTAAATTGTTTCTCCATTACACCATAATAAGCTCTTACTTTTTGCTTTTCTAATAGTTGACTCCCATAGTCAGACATCTTTTTTCTTCTACCTTTCAGTCCTTCTGATCTCTTCATAGCTTTTGGATGTCCATAAATATTTACCCCTAATCTTCTTGATAACTTAAATCTCGGTTGTCTCATTTTTGCCATGTTTTTTATTTCCTCCTCCGTATATATTCGTCATAATATATGTTTTTCATATTTAAGTAAAATTATTACACCATATATTGATAATGATTTTTAACATCAATATGTGGTGTAATTATTTTTATTTAGTATATGTATTTAATCAAAAATGCACTCAAAAATTTAATTGAGTGCATTTTAATTTATATTTGAAATTTATTTATACTTTCTTTTAAATTTTTTGATAAATTATTCAATTCTTCTGACAACCCACTAGTATAGTTCATTTTTTCTTTTACCTCAGATGTAGATGCATATACCTCTTCTGATGAACTTGACATTTCTTCTACAAGTGAAAGTACAGAATTCATTGAATCACTTACGGAATCTTTTTGTTTATGAACTTCTTCTATTTTTTCAACATTCTTTCCTATCATACTTGGCATACTTTGAATAAACCTAATAACATTTCCTAGAATTTTTCTAGTTTCATTTATAGTTTTTATTTGTCCTTGAGCTACATCACTAGATTTTTCTGTACTAATAGCTGACACATTAATAGCCTGTAAAAGATCCTTTATTAAATTATTTATTTCTTTTACAGCATCTGAAGTTTCTCCCGATAATTTTTTTATCTGATCGGCTACTACTGCAAATCCACGTCCTGCCTCCCCTGCTCTTGCAGATTCGATGGATGCATTTAATGCTAAAAGATTTATTTGATTTGATATTTGCTCTATTGTACCAACTATACCAACTATATTGTTAGATTTTTCTAATAATGCTTGTATATTTTTTTTAGTTTCACTAGAAACCTCTATATTTTCTTCACTTCTTTCTTCAAGTCCAGTTAGTATACTTATTATATTTTTATTTAGCTTATTAGCATTAGCTGCTTCTTTTCTTATACTTATACTATTTTCTCTAATTACATCAATATCATCACCTAAGAATTGCATACTATCAAAGCTATTTTGCATTTCTTTAGTAGAGTTGCTTATAGATGAAGCAATATTCTCCATTGCCTCATTTATATTATTAGAATTTTCAAGTGTAACATTAGTAGAAGAATTTATAATTACTGCTTTTTCTTCTAAAATAGATGATATATGCTTTATTTCTAGTATCATTGATTTTATCTCTTGTACCATATTATTGAATACTTTTGCAATATATCCTATTTCATCTTTACTTTCTATGTTAATTTGGGTATCTATATTACCCTCTGAAACCATTTCCATAGAATTTACTATATCCCCTAATGGATTTATTTTTTTATTCATTAAATACCATATGAGCATTATTGATAAAACTATTGTAAGCAAAGCTGTTAGCATTATGTACTTTAGCATTTTATATACTGGCTTATAAAAATCTTCTTCATAACACCCTATATTTATGTACCAATCCCATGGCTGAAAATACCCTACAGCATTTACTTTAGGCTTTTCTTTAGTATCATTTGGATTTTTCCATCCAAAATGTATTATCCCATCATTCTTAGGATTTTTACCCTCATCAATTATTAGCTTAACTACATTTTTTCCATTACTATCTTGTATATTAGATATGTTTTCGCCCTCTTTAAAAGGATGCATCATTTCAAGTCCATCACTATTTATTGCATACATATAAGCATCTACTTTTAAGTCTATTTTTTTATTTATTCCTCTAGTCTTTCCATCATCTTTTTTAGGGTTTAACATCTCTTTTCTAAATATCTCTTGTGCTACATCTCTTGATAGTCCTCCTTGTTTAACCTCTTGCTCTAAGCTATCCATTATAATTAAACCTAACTCAATTCTATTTTTTAGTTCTCTTTCCCCTAAATCATATAAGGAATTTTTAGCAATTTTAAATGATACTGTTGCAATTATTACTACTGCTAAAACTATAAGATAAAAAAACCTTATATATGATTTTAAAAAACTCTGCTTTAGTTTATTATTCTGCTTTTGTCTCTTATTAAACATAAAATCCCCCCATAAAATTTTAATAATTAGATTTTTCTAATTATTAAGCCCCACAACAATATACCTACCTACTTCTGTTTAATTATATTATTGTTGTATATACTTTTCAAGAAAAATATACTTTTATGACTGTTTTATGGAAAATGGTTCAATAAGTATAGCATACTTATTTTATATTAGACACAATTTGTACTCCATTAATACGCATGTTATATATAGAAAATATGTTCATTAGTTCTCCGTTATGTTCTATAGAATCAAATGTTTCTATTGAATCTAATGGAATAAATATATGTGACTCTTCATTTTTTTTATTAAAATAACTTTTTAAAGTTATCACAAACTGCATTATACATAAATCTGTACAATCTCCCACTACAATAAAATTATTTACATTGGTATTTAAATTCATCCAGCTTTTAAATTCTTCTTCCATAAATCCATTAATAGAATTTTTTCCTATTATTTTTATATCTTTAAATTCTTTTAATTCGTCAATTAATTCACTTTCCCATGTATCTTTTAAACAATGTATTGGATACTCTTTAAATTCAATTGAATTTAAAGAGTGTTCATCATTAAAAGCTAAGATTTTAAATCCTCTTTCATGACATATATTAGTTGTTTTAAGTACACTTGGAATTATGTCATTTATACGAGAACTCATTAAGTTTCCCTTCTTTGCAAATCCATTTACCATATCTACAATTACAAGTGCAGTATTCTCTTTTTTTAATAATGCTGTATCTAATTCTTCACTAGTTTTTATTACATTTATTATATTTTTTAAACTTTCTACTCCAATTTCTAAAACACTATTTAAATTACCTATTTTCATTTTTATCTATCTCCCTTTTCTAAATAAAAAGTGCAGAGTAAATACTACTCTACACCATTACATTTTAAAGTTTAAAACTGAAATTTATTTAGTATATTATTTAAACTTTCTACTACTTTTTCTAAATCTTCTACTGTCTGCATAGCATTTTCAGCCATGCTAGTTTCTTCATTCATTGAAGCCGAAACTTCTTCTAATCCCGCTGCCGATTCTTGTGATATTGCAGATATTGAATCTACAGCTTCTAATATTTTATCTTTTCCACTAGATACATCCATTATATTTTCATATAATCCTTTTATTTCTTCTATAGTATTATTATTATTTCCTTTTATATCAAAGAATATTTTTTTAGTTTTTTCAACAGCGTCATTAACTTCTACCATTACATTTTCACTATTATTCATATTATCTTTTGACTTAGCTATTTGCTCTTGTATTCCTTGTATTTCTGTTGCTATTTGTTTAGTTGCAAATTGAACCTGTTCTGATAGCTTTCTTACTTCTTCTGCAACAACAGCAAATCCTTTGCCATGCTCTCCTGCTCTCGCTGCTTCTATAGCTGCATTAAGTGCTAATAAGTTTGTCTGCTCCGCTATGTTCTCTATTTCATTTACTATATTTCCTATAGAACTTGATTTCGCTGATAACTCATTTATATCCCCTGATACCAAGTCTAAAGAAACTCTATTATCATTAAATTTCTTATTTAATAATTTCATTGTTTCTTTTCCTTGAATATTTACTTCATCAGTTTCTTTTAAAAACTCATTGACCTTGTTAGATGATTCTACCATTAGGTTTATTTTATCTACAAATATATTCATATTTTCTACTATTTCTTGCGAGTCTTTTGCCTGATCCACTGAACCTTTAGCTAATTCTTCTAATGTTTTTCCAACAGCATTTATTGACTTTACTGTATTATCAGAAGAATCTGATATTAGTTTAGAACTTGAAAAAATTTTATCAGAATTATCTTTTATTTCTTTAAATATACCTCTTAAATGGTTTTCTAGATTTAATACAGACTTTCCTATTACACCAGTTTCATCTTTATAGTTTAATATAACATTATAATTTTCATTACTTACTAAATTAAACTTTGTTATCTTATTTACTAAATTTGTTATAAATAATATAGGTTTAGATATCTTTTCTCCAACTAATATACCAATAACACTAGATAAAATAATTCCTATAACTAGTATAATAAAAACTACAACAATTTTATCATGTATTTGAGTTTCTATTTGATTTTGATTTTTGTTTACTACTGAATCTATACTATCTACATAGTTACCTGTTCCAACAACCCAATTAAATGGTTTATATAATCTACTGTATGCTCTTTTAGGCAAATCCTTTGTTTGTCCATTTTTAGGAAAATAATAATCTGTAAATCCTCCATTATCTTTCTTTCCCTCTTCTATTATTTTTTTTATAAAGGGATTGCCTTTTGAATCTTTAGCATCATATCTATTTTTGCCTTCTATATTAGCATTTCCTAGCAAAACAACATTGATACCATTTATTGTGTCTACCCAAAAATATCCTTCTTTTCCATATTTCATATTTCTAATTGAATTGGCACCTTCATTTTTTGCTTGTTCTAAAGTTAACTCTCCTTTTTCATACCTTTTATAAATCATATCTAAGATAGAAATGGCAGAGTCAACTTCTTCCTTTATACTAGTATCATAGTTTTTCATTAAGACCTCTTTTTGAGTAGTTTTAACCTTATTTTTTATAGAGAATAATTGATAAATCGATATACTACCTATCAAAATTGCTGTTACTGTAGATATTAAAATAGCTAAAGTTGCAATCTTTGAACTTATTTTTTTCATTGTACTTACCCCCTAAAATTTAAACTATAAACTTACTTTAAGGTAATTATACATCACTATTTTACAAAAAATAAGGTTTTTTCAAATTTCTTTCAAATAATTATGTGGTTTTGTAATATGTAACAATTTAACTACATATTTAAAAAGAATTCAACAACTCTTTTTTCATACTCATCTTTATATAAAGAATAACTTTTTATATGCTTTGCATTCTTTGTAATCCATACTTTAACATCACTTTTATTATTTATACTATTATAAATTTTCTCAGTATTTTCATATGGAATTGCATCATCATCTTTACTATGTATTAAAAATATTTTCTTATTATTCATACTAGAAACAGCTTTAATAGCATTAACTTTGTCTATATTAAATCCTCTTATTTTAGGTAATATATATAATATTGTTTTTGTAAAATAAGTATTGGGAAGCTTGGACCAATACGATAAATTGCTCTCTAAATACTCTTTTAAATTTCCAAATGGACTATCTGCAACTATACACTTAACATCTTTGGATTCTGTTCCTGCAAGTATAGATGTTGTAGCTCCCATAGACCATCCCATTAAGTTAATAATTTTAGATTTCTTTTTATTTTTAACAAAATCAATAGCGCCTAGTAAATCATACTTTTCCAATCCACCAATTGTTACAAACTTTCCTTCTGATTCTCCAGAAGCTCTGAAATCAAATACCAATACATTATATCCACTCTCACATAATTTCTTTGCAAGATTTAATACTGATATTTTATAAAGTCCTCTATTATTACCATATCCGTGTGAAAATATAATAGTTTTTTCAGATTTTATTTCCTTATTTTTTAACTGTGATGGTATCCACCATCCCTTTAACAATACATCTTCATTTTTACTTTTAAAGCTAACATCTTCATAATTTAGTCCATAATGTTTAGGATTATCTTTTATCTTTTCTCGTTTGGGACATGTTAACTTTAATCCTACATAAATTGATATACCTGTTGTAACTAAAAAAACTATAATTAAAAATATTAATGTATTTTTAATTATAGTTCTCTTTCTTCTTTTAATACTAACATCCTTTTTTAATGTTTCCATGTAACTGTTCTCCTTTAAATCAGTTTAATTTTAGTAAAACCATAATTAAAATTATCTGTTTTATTATAATATTATTGAAAAAAATGTACAAACAATTACACTATATTAAATTATTTTTTTATTATTTTTTTATTTAAAATTGATAATAATACTATTCCTATAATAGCTAAAACACAAACTATAACTATAGGAAATATATAATTAGTATCTAATAGTTTTATAACAAATATTTTTCTTGCATAAGGTATTACAAATGCCAATACAAATAATAAAACCATGGAAAAAGCCACAATTATTCTATATAAGTTTAAAGGTCTTGAAACTTTAATTAATACAAATAAGCTTAATACACTAAATATAACTAAAGCCAGAGTACGACATTCATCTAAAGGTAATCCCCTTTTGTACCCAAAGGAAAACATTACAAGTGTACTTATTCCTATTACTACTCCATTAGGTATTGCAAATCCTAACACTCTTTTCAAGAAATTATCTTTTATAATTTCCTTATTAGGCGATAGTGCTAAAAAGAATGCAGGTATACCTATTGATAATGATCCTACAAGTGTTAATTGTATTGGTATTATAGGAAATGGTACTAATAAAAATGCAACTATAATTGACAAAATTATAAAATATACTGTTTTTGATAAAAATAATTCAGATACTTTTTCTAAATTATTAATCAATCTTCTTCCTTCCACTACAACATGTGGGAGTGCAGCGAAATCTGATTTCATAAGTACTAATTGGGCAACAGCTTTAGTTGCCTCAGAACCACTAGCCATAGCAATTCCACAATCAGCCTCTTTTAAAGCTAATACATCATTAACACCATCACCAGTCATAGCTACAGTATGTTTATTTTTTCTTAGTGCTTTTACTATGTTTTTCTTTTGATGGGGAGAAACTCTACCAAAAACAGATACATCCTCCACAATCTTTGACAACTTTTCTTCATCCTCTGGTAACTCTCTTGCATCTATGTATTTGTCAGCATTTTTAACGCCTACTTTTTTAGCGATTGCAGAAACCGTTACAGGATTATCCCCTGATATTATTTTTAAATTTACATTTTCTTCATTAAAGTATCCAATGGTTTCACTGGCATTTTCTCTTATAATATCTTCCATAAATATAAGAGCTACTTTTTCTACTTTTCCTACTAAATTTTCGTCTAATATATCACCATTAAATTTTGCTAAAAGAAGCACTCTCTTGCCTTCCTTTGCAGCATTCTCTACTTTTTTTTCAATTTCTTTGTATTCTTCATTAAGTATCATCTCAGGTGCTCCTAAAATCCACATACCTTGATGCTTTAATTCAATAGCTGACCACTTTCTTTTAGATGAAAAAGGTATTCTATTTATAACTTCTATTTTAGGATTAACTTTATACTTCTGTAATAGTGCCTTTTCAGTCTGATTTTTGCTTTTACTATCATGAACTATAGACGCAATTACTGTATCTATTAATTCTCTATTTTCTTCTTTAAATGGCACTACATTACTTACTTTTAGATCTCCCTTCGTTATAGTACCTGTTTTATCCAAACATAAAACATCTACTCTTGCTAGTACTTCTGTTGCTGGTAATTCTTGAATTAAGGTATCCCACTTTGATAATCTTATTACCGCAACTACAAAAGTAGCACTAGTCAAAAGCACCAAACCTTCTGGAACCATGCCAACTATACCTGATACTGATCCAATTAGAGCATCTTGCCAACTTTTTTTAACATATATTAGCTGAGTATATGTAAGTAATATTCCTATTGGAATTACCAAAGCAATTATAACTTTAAATATTTTATTTATAGCTATTTGTAGCTTTGAATTTATAAGTTTAAACTTTTTAGCTTCTTCTGCAAGTTTAGCCGCATATGTATCCTTTCCTACCCCTGTAACTTTAACATAGGCTGTTCCAGAGGTTACAAAACTTCCTGATAGTAACTTGTCATTATTTCTTTTCAATATAGAATCAGATTCTCCAGTTATTAACGATTCATCTACCTCTAATTCACCTTTATCTAACATAGTACAATCTACTAATATCTGTTCTCCATCTTTAAGTAAAATAGTATCATCTATTACTATTTCCTCTATGTCTATTGTTTCAATGATACCCTCTCTTAACACCCTAACTTTTTTCTTATTTATAACAGACAATTTTTCTAATATAGCCTTTGCACGTACCTCTTGAAAAATACCAATCAATGTATTTACAATTATTACTCCTGCAAAAATTGCATTTTTAGGAGAACCTGCCACCAAAACCGCTATAGCTAAAATTGCATTTAATAAATTATAGCTGGTAAATAAATTTGCTCTTAGTATTTGTTTGAAAGTACGAGAAGGGGCTTTGGGAATAGTATTTACTTTTCCATCTTTAATTCTTTTTTCAACTTCACTTTTAGCAAGTCCCGTTATTTTATTCTCTTTATTATCTACATTATTTGTCATACGTTTCACCACCCATAATTTATATTATATCTTATAATTTAATCTAAAAATTACATATTAGTAATATTCACATTTTTTTAAATAACTATATTATTAAAATAATCCTTTATTTTGTATATAAGAGCTTTTGTAGCATTTGATAATATTATGTTTTTAGGTAATATATATGAAAAAGATCTTATATACTCTTTGTTAGTATTTACTATTTTCAATTCTTTATTTTTTTCAGCTATTTTTGCAATATGTTCTGATATAAATGTAACACCTAAATTATTTCTTACGGCCTCTTTAACAGCATAATTACTTCCCAAAACTATAATATCTTTTGGAACAATCTCATTATTTTCTAAAAATATATTTAAATATTCTCTAGTTCCTGATCCTTCTTCCCTAGTAATCCATGTTTGATTTTCATAGTTTTTCTTTGAAAATTTTCTATTTTCTATAGGGTTACTATGTGATACTGCTAATACCATCTTATCTCTATAAAAATTTTCATAATCAAATTTATCACTAGGAACAATTCCTTCTATGAGTCCTAAATCCACCTCTAAATTTTCAACTTTTTTACATATATCTGCTGTATTTTTAATTTTAACTTGTAATTTGAGTTCTGGATATTCTTTGGAAAATTCACCCAAAAAAGCAGGCAAGAAGTACTCCCCAATAGTAAAACTAGCTCCTATTTTTAATTCTCCCTGTATAGATTTTGAGTAATCTAATAACTCGTATCTAGTATCTTCTAATAATGATAATATTTGTTTTGCCCTCTTGTATAGCAATTCTCCTGATTTAGTAATAACTATATTTTTTTGTTTTATTGATCTTTGAATTAACGTGGCATTAAAATATTCTTCCAAGCGTTTAACATGTAAACTAACACTTGGTTGAGATAAATTAATATTTTTTGCAGCTCTAGTAAAATTTTTGCATTCTACTACTGCAATAAATGTCTTTAACTCTTCTAGCATAATAGATTCTCCTTTAACTATTAAAAATATTAATTGTTATTATTAATAATATATATTTTACTTATGATTTTAAAGTATTTATACTTAAACCTGCAAGTGATTTTTAACTAAAGTTTAAAAAGAAAGGCTGATATTATGAAATCAAAATTAACTAAAGTTTTAGATATTTTACCTGGACTTATTGTATGTATTATTATAGCTTATATTGGTAAATACTTAGGATCATTTATACCTACTATAGGCGGTGCAACTCTCGCAATATTTATAGGTATGTTATTTGGAAACACACTAGGAAATAAAAAAATATATGCTAAAGGTTCTAAATTCGCCGAAAGTGACCTATTATCATATTCAATAGTATTACTTGGGGGAACTCTAAGTGCTAAAACAATCCTTGAACTTGGAGTATCTGGAGTAGGATTTATTATAATTCAAATGTCCATAACTATTATAGCAGCTTTATTAATAGGTAAAAGACTTGGATTTTCTGATAACTTTAGATATCTAATGGCAAGTGGAAATGCTGTTTGTGGTTCTTCTGCTATAGCATCAACAGCTCCAGTAATCGATGCAAGTGACGATGATAAAGTAATTAGTATAACAATAGTTAACCTTACTGGTACTGTATTAATGATTTTACTACCAATAATCGCAAAAATATTTTTTCATTCAGAAATTATTGAAACTTCTGCCTTAATTGGTGGAACTCTTCAATCAGTAGGTCAAGTTGTTGCTAGTGGTAGTATGGTAAATGAACATGTAAAAGATTTATCCACTATATTTAAAATAGTACGTATTATTTTCTTAGTTTTTGTAGTATTAATTATTGGAAATCTAAAGAAAAGATCCTCAGAACATTCAGGAAATTCTTCTTCAAAATCAAAAATAAAAATTCCTTGGTATGTTATAGGCTTCTTTATAATGTGTACTTTATTCACTTTAAGTATTATATCTCCTTCATTATCCAAAGTATTTAAAAATATAAGTAATAACTTTGAGATAATAGCTCTTGCTGGTATAGGTATGAGAGTTAAATTTAAAGAACTTATTGATCAAGGTATTAAGGCTTCTATTTATGGATTAAGCATAGCATCGGTTCAAATAATAGCAGCTCTAAGTCTCATATCAATACTACTATAATTATAATTCTTTATATAATAAATTTTACACAACATCTAAAAATAAAAGTACCTAATTCTAAATTAGATACTTTTATTTTATACTCAATATTATATTTTTAATCTCGTTTACATCTTCATGCTCATTGAACCTTTTTTTAATATTGACTTTACATATCTTTAACCATATTATGAATCCATTTATTAGAGTGAAATCTTCTTAAAAGTATTACAACTTTTATAATTTCCTCAACAACAGTCATGAGTACCACTAAATAAACTGGAAATTTTAATATAAATGCAGCAACAGCAGCCAATGGTATTCCTATAAACCATAATGTAAATGCTTGAAGTAGAGAACCATAAGTTGCATCTCCACCTCCCCTTAGTATTCCAACTATCAATACATTGTTACAAACTTTAACTATTAATACACATGAATAAATATATAAAATATATAGTGAAGATACTCTTACGGCTTCTGATATATTAAATACAGATATTATAGGTTTAGCCATAATTGCTAATATTGCAGATAATGCTATAGAAATTACAAAGGTTAGCTTTGATATTCTTCTGGCATATATCTTTCCATTATCTTCTCTATTTGCACCAATTTCATTTCCTATAACTACTACTGATGCATTGGCAAGTCCAAATGTAATTATCATAAATAAATTCATAACGGTTGTACAAATTTGTATTGCTGCTGCTGCACCAGTACCTATTCTTCCGTAAATAGCAGCATATGTTACATTGCCAAGTCCCCAACATGCTTCATTTAAAACAATTGGAAATGTAACTTTATAAATTGCATCTATAACCTTTTTAGATGGACTTATTAGCTCATTTATTTTAGCATTTAATACTTTATTATTAGCATATACAGCAATTAAAATGATTAAACATTCTGTAATTCTAGCTATAACAGTAGCAATTGCCGCTCCTTTTACTCCCATAGCCCCAACACCCAATTTTCCAAAAATAAATATATAATTTAATATACCGTTAGTAATAAGACCTATAAAACTGGCCACCATTGGAAGTACTGTATTCTCTATGCTCCTTAATGCAGCAGCATAATTAAAAGTAATAGACGAAAAAAAATAGCTTATAGCAACTATTACTAGATACTCACTTCCTATCTTTATAACTCTAGGATCTTTATTAAATAATGACATTATCTTCTCTGGAATTATAATACCTACAGCCATAAATACAATTGATATAATTCCTCCAACTATAAGTCCAATTCCTAGTGCTCTCTTAATATTGGCTTTGTCTTTTTTACCCCAAAGTTGAGCTATAAATACTCCACAACCTGCTCCTATTCCCATAGCAATAAGACTATATAAAAAATAATATTGATTTGCTATACCAACAGCTGCAAGTTCAACTTCCCCTACTTTACCAATCATAAGTGTATCTAGCATATTTAAAGATGATGCTATAAGATTTTGTATAACAATAGGTACAGTTATAAGAAGAAGCCTTTTATAAAATGCTTTATCTTTTACAAATTCATTAAAAAAACTCGTTTCCACAATAAAACTCCTTTCATTTTAAACAAAAAAATAAAATCCACCTTGAGTTTTTTTATCAAAGTGGATTTCAACACTTCCATAATAATAATTTATTATTATGAACATAATATACGTTTTTACGAATAAAATTATATGAAAAATACTTATACTTGTCAATATCAAGCATAAAATAAATATTTTATTTATCTATATAGCCTTCTTTTAGCAGTTCCTTAAATTTATCCTCTCCTACAGGCTTACTAAAATAATATCCTTGTATTTCATCACAATTAGCTTTACATAATACATCCAGTTGTTCACTTAATTCAACACCTTCTGCAATTACATTAAATCCTATTTTATGTGCTAAATCTATTATACCTTCCACTATAAACTTATCATTTTTATTTGTGTGTATTGTATCTATAAAGGACTTATCTAATTTTATTTTATTAATTGGAAGCATTCTTAAATAGCTTAGAGAAGAATATCCTGTTCCAAAGTCATCTAAAGCAATTTTCACTCCAATATCACTTATACTATTAAGTATATCTAAATTAGTTTCCTTAGACTCCATCATTACACTTTCAGTAATTTCTAATTCTAGACATTCAGGTGGTAATTTTGTTTTCTCTAAAATTCTTTTTAATTTTTCTATAAAATCGTCTTGCTGCAACTGTATTACTGAAACATTTACAGATATAGTTATATCTCAGGCTGTTGATAAACATAATTTGTCAACAGCCTTTTTACATTTATTACAAAAAGGATTTTTATTATTTATGTAGAATATATATTTTAGACCAATAAATATTTTAGCCCGTTAGGGCTCCTACGGAGGAAAAATGCTTACTAATAATGAAAGAAAACAAAATCAATTAGAACTAGTTTATATAGAAAATTTAGTACCTGAAAATCACATACTTAGAAAAATAGATAAATACATAGATTTTTCATTTATAAGAGATTTAACTAAGGATTTATATTGTGCTGATAATGGCAGACCATCAGTGGATCCAGTTGTATTATTTAAAATGCTTTTTATAGGATACCTATTCGGTATACGTTCAGAGCGTCAGCTTGTAAAAGAAATCCAGGTAAATGTAGCTTACAGATGGTTTTTGGGATATGGACTTACTGATAAAATACCAAGTCATTCCACTATAAGCCAGAATAGAACAAAAAGATTTAGTAATACAAATATACATCAAGAAATATTTGATAATATTGTATTTCAAGCTATTAATAGAAACTTGGTTGATGGCAAAATTCTATATACTGATTCTACTCACTTAAAAGCTAACGCTAATAAACATAAATTTATTAAAAAAGAAATAACTAGATCTACAAAGGAATACTTTAATAAATTAGAGGATGACATTAATAATGATAGAATTAATCATAATAAAAAACCTCTAAAAAAAAAGATTAAAATAGCTGAAACTAAGGAAATAAAAGTAAGTACAACTGATCCAGACAGTGGATATATGGTTAGAGATGGAAAACCTAAAGGCTTTTTTTATTTAGATCATAGAACTGTTGATGGAAAGTATAATATTATAACAGATGTTCATGTTACTCCTGGAAATATAAACGATGTAGATCCTTATGTTAAAAGAATAGAAACTCAAATAGAAAAGTTTAATTTTAATACAAAATATTTAGTAGCAGATGCCGGATATTTTACGAATCCTATTTGTAAACAAATTTCAGATAAAAATTATCAAGGTGTTTTTGGGTTCCGTTTAGGACCCCATGTTAAAGGAAAATATACAAAATATAGATTTCAGTATGTTAAAGAATTAGATGGATATGTTTGCATTAATAACTGCTTTTTAAAATATAGAACTACTACAAGGGAAGGTTATAAAGAATACGTAAGTAATGCGGAGTATTGTGCTTCTTGCAAATATAAACATAATTGCTTAACATCTGATAAATCCATTAATAGAACTATACGTCGTCACGTTTGGGAAGACTATAAAGATCAAATTTTTAGATTTACTAAAACAGAAAAAGGTAAAAGCATTTACAAACGACGTAAAGAAAAGATTGAGCGTAGCTTTGCTGATTCAAAAGAATTGCATGGGCTACGTTATTGTCGCATGCGAGGAATTAAAAATGTTTCTGAGCAGTGCCTACTTACAGCGGCAGTTCAGAATATGAAAAAGATAGCCATGGTGCTATCGCACTATTTTTTGTGTACGTTAATTCAAATTTATTCCAAATCAACATACATAATAAATATTTTTCGAATGCTATCGCATAAGAGAATTTTGGCGTAAATAAAAGCCCCCATTGTTGGGGGCTTTTTGAACAATCTGAGATATAGTTATATCTTTTAAGTTTTCAAGTTCCCACTGTTTTTTCTTTAAACAGGATTCCCTAAGTACCCATTCTCCAATAGAATTTATAAGTCCTAACTTTTCTGCTATAATAATAAATTCTGCTGGAGATACAAATCCAAATTTTTTGCTTTTCCATCTTAGTAATACCTCAACACCTTTAATTTCTCCTGTATTTGCATTTACTTGAGGTTGAAAAGCAAGTTTTAATTCTCCTCTTTCAATAGCATGTCTAAGCCCTTCTTCAACTTGAGATCTTCTTATTAGATCATGTGACATATCTTTATTATATACTAAATATTTATTTTTTCCTAAATTCTTAGCACTATACATAGCTATATCAGCATTTTTAAATAATACATTGTGGTCACAACTATCATTTGGAAAGAAACTTATTCCCAAACTTACAGTAGTATAAACACGCTCATTTTTTACAATAAATGATTTATTAAATACCTTTAGAATCTTATCTGCAAGTAATTCTATATCCCTTTCATCATAACTTCCACACTGTACTATTATGAATTCATCTCCCCCAAGCCTATAAAATTTTTCATTTTCCGTTAATACATAACTTATTCTTTCATTTACTCTTTTCAATAATTCATTGCCGTAGTCATGTCCTAAAGTATCATTTACATTTTTGAAATTGTCAATATCCAAAAATATTATAGCACCTATTTTTTTATTTTCTTTAACTTTCTGTATTATATTATATATATCTCTCAAATAAGCTGCTCTATTTGGAAGTCCCGTTAAACTGTCATTATATGCTAAATACTCTATTCTTTTTATTGCCTCTTTTCCTTCTGTTATATCTGTTATTGATCCAGCTATCTTTATTACATTTTCTTTATTGTCTCTAAGAGCCTTACCTTTTATATTAATCCACTTTTGATAGTTAAATTTATTTAATATTCTACACTCAACATCAATACAATTTTGACCTTCATATAGTACTTTTTCAAATTCATCTATAATATTTTTATAATCTTCTTCTTCTATAACTTTACTAAAGTATTTTTTATTTTCGTTAATATCAGTATATGTTGAATGTCCTGTAATTTTACTCCATTTATTAGACATAAAAAATTTGTTTTCTTTTATATCCCATTCCCAAATAGCATCATTAGATCCTTCGATTACAAGTTTATATTTTTGTTTACCTTTTTCTAATTTTTCCTTACTTTTCTCAAGTGCTATATAATTTTCCTTTAACTTTTTCTCACTTTCTATTCTTTTTTTAATATTTATAGATAATATTACTATAAATGTAGTTAATATTAATATTAACATACCAATAGCAACTATATACTTTTTATACTGGTAAAAAAATGAATATGGTTTATTGATTATAGTGCAATTTTTAGGTAACTTATCTATACTTATATTATACTTTCTTAGCTCATTATAGTTAAAAACATATTTACTAGGGCAAGTAAACATAATAGGCACATTTTTTATATTCATACCTCGTAATATTTTTAATGCCTTTTTTCCTGCCACTAGTCCCTGATTATATCCAGATATTACTTTTCCACCTACAACATTCTTTCCAAATAAAAAATCCCAACAAACATATATAGGATATTTGCACTTTTCTAACATTTTACCACTTTTAGAAAATGGAATAACCTCTCCATCATCATCTCTAAGTTGACCTATATCCAATATTACCGTATCTAAAGGAAATTTTTTAAGTTTATTTAAAAATTCTTTTTCTGTAATGTCTTTATAAAAATATGACTTTACCTTTCCTTTGTATCTACTTATAATCTTTTTAGCATTTTCCTCATTACTTTTTCCCGTAGTAGAACTATCTGTAATAACCACAATATTTTTAGTATTAGGCTGCATTTTGAATATACTACTTACAGTGGAATCCACATCAATCTTTTCTACTACTCCTGTACAATTGTTTCTATTATTAATTAAATTATCACTAAATTCATTTATTCCACAGAATACCATTGGACAATTGTTAAAAAATTTGATTTTAGAATTTAATATAAAATTAAAAGCATCATTATCACAACATATAATTAAGTATATTTTCTTATTTTCATACTTTTTTATATATAAATTAGTAAGCATATCTATATATTGCTTATTGTTTATATTTCTTGTATCCATATATTCATGAAATAAATTTATATCATATTGATTATTTAAAACATCATATATACCTTTTTCCATATCTCTTGTCCAACTAAATCCTTCATTATAAGAATTCAATATTAGCACATTCTTATATTCTAAAGAATAAACATTGTTTATTTTAAACATAAAAGCAGAAATAAAAATAACAAAACAAATAAAATATTTAAAAATTTTATTATTTATTTTTTTAAAAAATCCTTTTTCCATAAATTACTCACCTTTACTTATATTTAACAGAATTTTTTATAATTTTATATATTTCTCGTTCTGGCATAGGTTTATAGTAAAAGAATCCTTGAACTTCATCACACCTTTTAAATTTTAAATACTCTAGTTGTTTCTTTTTCTCCACTCCTTCTGCAATGACAGTTAATCCAACATTATGAGAAAGATCTATTATTGAACTTACAATAGCAGCATCTTTTTCTTGCTCTGTTACTCCACGTATAAACTGCATATCTATTTTTATTTTATCTATATCTATTTTTTTAATATTCATTAATGATGAATATTCTGTGCCAAAATCATCTATAGATATCTTGACTCCCATTTTTCTTAACTTATTTAATGTGTTAAATACATATTTATTTCCTTTTATTGCTATTCTTTCAGTTATTTCAAATTCTAAATATTCTGGACACAACTGTATCTCATCTAAAATTTCTTCTACTCTTTCTACAAAATCTTTTTCATGAAGTTGATTAACAGATAAATTTACAGCTACAGTAAATCTATCCTTTCCTATGCTATTGAAACCTTTAATAGCCTTACAAGCATCTTTTATAACATTGTATCCTATTGGAACTATTAATCCTGTATCTTCTGCCACAGGTATGAATTTACCTGGAGAAATTCTTTCCCCATTACAAGTCCACCTTAATAATGCTTCAAATCCAACTATTTTATTTTTTCTTATGTTAACTTGTGGTTGATAATGAACTTCAAGTTCATTTTTTTCAAGTGCTCTATATAAATTATTTTTCATTACTATTCTTTCTGTTAATTTAACATTAGCCTCTGATGAGAAAAATTTCAAGTTATTTTTGCCACTATTTTTAGCTTCATACATAGCTGTATCAGCATTTTTTATTATTATTTCTACATTTTCTCCATCACTTGGATAAAATGCTGTTCCTATACTTACAGTTACAAACTGTTCTTTATTGTCAATAATAAATGGTTCTTTAAGTGTTTTATTTATTTTTAATAAAATTTCATCTATATAACTTGTATCTTCTTGATTTTCTATATTGTCTATTAATAATAAAAATTCATCTCCACCAACTCTTGCAAGAAGATTATTTTCATAAATAATTGTTTTCATTCTATCTGCAAATTTTTTTAATAATTCATCCCCCTTTGGGTGTCCTAATGTATCATTTACTAATTTAAAGTTATCAATATCTAAAAACATTATTGCAAAGTGTCCATTATTTTTTTCATATTCTTCTATTATATTTTTTATATGTTTTTCAAAATAAAACTTATTAGGAAGTCCTGTTAAAATATCATTGTAAACCATATACTTTATTTTTTTTTCTGCTAATTTTCTATCTAAAATTTCTTTTTGAAGTATTTTATTAGATTTTTCCAATTTAAGTGTTCTCTCTCTAACTTTATTTTCTAATCTACTGTTATAATCTTTAAGAATTCTTTCTGCTTTCTTTCTTTGGGATATATCATACAATATTACCACTATTCCTAAGATATCTTTAAAATCATCATATACTACTCTAGCTGATAGAATACACTCTATAATCTCATTATCTTTCTTAACTAAATTAACTTCTAAATTATTAAAAGAATTTATTTTAAAAAGCTCTTTTAAATTTAAATCTTTTTCTTCTATTAATTGGCAAAAATTCATTTCTTTCAAATTGTCATATTTAGTTATTGTTTCTGCTGCCCTGTTAAAACTTTTTATAAAAAAATCTTCTTCCAAAAAAAATATAGGCTCATTAACAGCTTTAAATATATAATCAGATACATACTCAGGTGTTATTGATAGCATTTTATATTTTATAATGGAATACCATATTCCCATAATAGGTATGTATAAAAAGAAAACACCCCATGCAAAGGTATCAACATGTAATACAGGAAATAATATATTAGTTATACCTCCTAGCAAAGATGCTATAAAAATTGTACTATTTATAATAACGGCTTGCTTTTTTTCCCTATTTTTTTTAGAGTTTTTTCCCCATCTATATATTATAAATATTCCTCCTAATATACAAAACATAAAGTAAATAACAAGAAAAGGGAACATCCAATCTATTGGACATATATCAATCCATCCTATTTCTGTACTTACAAGTACTGATTTAGGTTCATGTAATGAATTTCTTACAAAAAATATTGCAGGAAATAAGTAAATTAAAATTTTATATTTATATCCTAATTTATAGTTTCCTCCATTACTAGTTACAATTGCAAATTCTAGCCAAATTCCATGTAAAAAACACCATCCTATAGATGCTATAATTCTAAAAATATTTACACCACATATATCATAACCAATTAACATACCAGCATATCCAAGCGCCCAAAAACTTGTAACCGTACACAAAGAGAAAAACACTTTATTAGAAGTAGAGTTTCCGTCTTTTTTAAGTATATATATACCTGTAAGAAAATATATTAAAAAACTAATAAGTAAAAGTATAAAAAATAAGTACTTCATTGCGTCCCCTCTTTTCTCATTAAATAATCGCATCATAACCTTATATTATATAATTTAACACATTTTTCAATAAACTTCCATAACAAATAAATTTATAACAAATACTTTAATTATACATTAAATATGGTACTTATTATATATTCTCTTAATTAATAAATTTTAAAAAAGTTGTTGAAACGAATAGTTATTTATGGTAACATAGGAAACAAGTTAAATTCTATCAATGGAGTGATTTTATTATGAATAATAAATATATCTTTAACCAATTAAATATATTTTTCTTTAGCTTCTTTAGATAGGGTTTGTATTTGATGAATTGACGTTCATAGATGCAAACCTACCTATTAAGGATTTGCATCTATGAGGCTAAAGTTTGTTATGATGTTAAAAAATGTAGCCACATAGATAAAAACTATGTGGCTTTTAATAATTAAGAAATTATGAGGTTACATAGTATTAACACTATGTGACCTCATTTATTTTTTAAAGGGGGTTCTATTATGAACAATGAAAAAACTAGAGATTCATTCTCAAACAAACTAGGATTTATACTTTCCTGTGTGGGAGCAGCCATAGGATTAGGCAATATATGGATGTTTCCATATAGATTAGGTCAAAATGGTGGAGGCGCATTTTTGATTCCTTATATCCTGTTTGTCTTTTTACTAGGAGTAACTGGGGTAATCTCTGAATTTGCTTTTGGAAGATATGTGGGAAGCGGTCCACTAAAAGGAATTAAAGACATATTCAAAGAAAAAAAATTAAAAGGAGGAAACTTACTTGGATCTATTCCTGTTATAAGTTTATGGTGCACTTTTGTTTTTTACAGTGTTGTTGTAGGCTGGATACTAAAATATTTTTCAATAAACTTTACTAGTAACTTAAAAAATATAGATATTTCTAATTACTTCAATAGTTTTGTAACTAGCTCTCAATCACTAATTTGGTTATCAATTGCTATGATTTTGACACTTATTGTTATATGTATGGGTGTATCTAAAGGTATAGAGAAATTAAATAAAATAATGATGCCTTTATTATTTGTTTTATTTATAATTTTAACTGTTAGAAGTGTTACACTTCCTGGAGCTATAGAAGGTATTAGATATTTATTTATTCCTAGATGGGAATGTCTATTAAACATTAAAACTTGGATAATGGCTCTTGGTCAAGCTTTCTTTACTGTATCTTTAACTGGTTGTGCCTTAGTAGTATTTGCTAGTTATACTGGTAAAGAAGTAAATTTAACATCTGTTGCAATACAAACTGCTATATTTGATACTATTGCTGCTTTACTTGCTGCACTTATGATAATACCTGCTGCTTTTGCTTTTAAATTAGATGTTACATCTGGACCTGCACTTATGTTTATTACAGTTCCAACTATATTTAAATCTTTACCTCATGGACAAATTTTTAATGGCATTTTCTTTTTAAGTATGATTTTTGCTGCAATTTCATCTGCACTTATTATGTTAGAAGGACCTGTTGAAGCTGTACTTTCTCAAACAAATTTTAAAAGAAAAAAGGTTGCTATAGTTATTACAATCATCAGCTTTTTAGTTGCTGTTCCTCTATGCTTAAATATGAATGCATTTACTATGTTTTCTGATATAATAACTATAATATTCTCTCCAATTGGAACTTTAATTGTTTCTATTGTTTTATATTATATACTTGGAAAACAAATAGCCTTAAAAGAAATAAATATTGGAAGAAATAAAAAAATAAATAATAAATTTATTTTTTTAGGTAAATACGTATTTGTTATTGTTACTTTAGTTGTTATTATTTTAGGAATAATTTACGGTGGTATTTAAATCACACAAAGGAGCATCTTTAAGATAACTAGAGATGTTCCTTTGTTTTCTCTCCTTTTATAATTTTAAATATTATATAACCAAGTTGTTAGTAATTTCATCTTCATTCTTGTATATTTTTCAGATCATGTATCATATTATTTAATCTTTCTACTATATCAGAAATCATATTCATTGAATTTATACTTTCTTGTACAGCTGCACTCACTTCTTGTGTTCCACTAGAAGTATTTTGAGATACATCTGATACATTCTTCATCATAGTTATTAAACTGTCTCTACTATCATCAATATAACTTATATTACCTTTTCCAAGTTCAATTAATTTTAATATATTATTTATAGATTTATATATATCATTAAAGATAAATCCTGTATCTTCAACAGCTTTATCCTGTTCTATAACTATTTCTTTCACATCATTCATTGATTTTACAACCCTATCAGCTTCTGTACCTATATCCAGTAACATCTTTTTAACTTCTTCTGCTGCATTTGATGTTTCTTCTGAAAGTTTTTTAACTTCTTCAGCTACTACAGCAAAACCTTTTCCTGCTTCACCTGCTCTAGCAGCTTCTATTGCCGCATTTAATGCAAGTAAATTTGTTTGTTCCGATATGTTAGTGATTACTTCAATTATTCCATCTATTTTCTCTATCTTATCATTTAAAGTTGTTATCTTTTGTCCTACCTCAGATATCGTATTATCCCCTTCTAATGTTTTATTTTTTAAAAATTCAACAGCATTAATTCCTTTTTCATTAAGTAGTTTTCCTTCATTGGAAGATTTAACTATATTTTCATTTATATCCACTGTCTCATTTATGTTATTTGATAATTCATTTATTATCTTAGCTGTACTTTGTATTTCTTCATCTTGATCATATACCCTAGTTGCAATGTCTCTTATTGTAATAGCTATATTTTTACTTGACTCAACAGCATTATCCATATCAATCTGTAGGCTTTTAGATAACGTTGATAATTCATCTATTAAAGAATTTATCTTTTTATTTACAGAAGATATCTTCTTTTCCGATTCCTCTATTTCTTTTATCATTCTATTTTGTTTTTCTACTACAAGTCTACTATCATTTACAATCATATCTTTTATTAATACTAAAAATATTAATATGGCTATCATATTCATAAAAAACATAGGAATAAGTAATGTTTTAGACATTATATTAGCAGCTTCTGAAAAGTTTTTCTCACCTAGCAAAGGAACTAGAACTTCAAGATGAACAATCTCCCATATTCCTATAAAAGCCATCCATTTTCCTATAACTTTAATATTCAAATTTTTAATTTTAAAATTAGTTCTATATACTATAAATGAAGCTATTATTGATGCTAATAAAGTAGATATAGAACATCCTAAAGCTGTCCACCCACCTAATATATATCTATACAAACTTCCGATTATTCCTACAGTTACTCCTACAATAGGTCCACCTATTATAGCACTTATAACCCCTATAGAATCTCTTATATTTGTCTTTGTTCCGTATATTGTATATGCATATTTAGATGCAAACATTATTAGTATACTTAAAATAATTACTAAAAATACAGAAGCCATAATATCTTTTTTTTCTGATGTAAGAAAATCTACTACTTTAATAGGTCTACTTACAATGTAAATAAATAATACACATAATGATATAAATATGAATAAATTATACATCATAGTAGTTATTTCTTGTATCATATTATTACCTCCCTTTTGTTAAGTATATTATATCATTTTATTGATAAATTTTCCTTATTTATATTTTATTTACAATGTTTTTTATAAAAAAAGGTTACTGATAAATTTATCAGTAACCTTTTTATCCTATCCTATAAAATCCATTAAGTCTTTATTAAACTTTGTTGCTTCTTCCATAAATAATATATGTCCGCACTTAGGATAATCTATCCATTTTGAATTTTGAATTTTATCATTCATGTATTTACAAGTATCTTTTGTGCAAAATGCACTGTCTTCTCCTCTTGTTATTAAAGTAGGTACTGTAATTTTTGAAAGTTCCTCTCTATAATCTTTAGTTGACATAGATACCCAACAATCAACTACTACATGAGGAATATTTTTTCTTACTTCACCAAATGACCATTCCATGTCTTCTTTTATTCTACAACCTGAAGTAGCAAATAAAGACGGAACAAAACTTTCTATAACTTTTGGCCAATCTCCAGCTACATTTGCTATATGTCCTAAATTATCTTTATAACTAAATTCTCCAAAGAGTCCACCATGCCAATCTCCTTCTGCTACAACCTTAGGTGTCATATCTATAAAACATATATTAGCTAATTTATCACAATTAAATTGTCTTATATATTCAAGTATTATAGTTGTTCCCATAGACCAACCTGCCACTGTTATATCAGAAAGATTTAAATACTCTATAAGATTTCTTAAATCTTTTGCCATTCTCTCCATAGTTAAACCATTCTCAGGTTTTTCTGATACACCATGTCCTCTTAAATCATAAGTTATAACTTGATATTTTTTGCTTAATTCATTTACTTGTTTCTTGAAAAATTTATGATTGCATGTCCAACCATGTATAAATACTATAGGTTTTCCCTTTCCCTTTACTTCATAAAAAATTTTCATGTTATCATCTGCTAAGAAATAAGCCATTTAAAGTTCCTCCTTATTTTTTATATATTTAAAATTTAATTTTTAATACATACCTTATGTAAAATATTTCTTAAAAATTAAACTTATTTACTTCTATTTCTAAGTCATTAGCTAACTTTTCTAATTTTCCTGACATAGAAGAAAGTTCACTCATAGTAGCACTTTCTTGTTCCACTATAGCACTTATTTCTTCTGTAGAAGATGCAGTTTCTTCAGATACACTAGATATATTTTCTACAAAGGCATAAACATTATCTTTTTCTTTATCTATGTTTTTTATATTTTCAATAAATATATATGTTTGATTAATAGAATTTTCTACAGATTTCTCTATAACTTTAAAAGAATTTATAGCTTCACTAGATGCACTAGATGTTTTTTTCATTATTTCCTCTGATTTCATTCCATTTCCCTCTATTATTCCTATTCCATTTTGCATATCCTCTATAATATTATTTACATTTTTAGTAGCTATTTCTGTTTGTTCTGCCAAAGTCTTTATTTGATCTGCTACAACCGAAAATCCCCGTCCAGCTTCTCCTGCCCTAGCAGCTTCTATACTTGCATTTAATGCTAATAAGTTTGTTTCATTTGCAATGTTACTTATAGTACCTACTATTTCTCCTATAGATGATGATTTTAAAGATAAATCTTTTACATTTGAAAAAATTTCTGAAGATATTTCTATATTTTCTTTTAGCTTAGATACTAAATTTTCAAGAGATTGCATGCCTTCTTTGGATGCTTGTCCTGTTTCTTCTATATGATTTTTGACTATAATCGAATTACTATTTGTTTCATTTATTTGATTTCCTAAAATTGATAGTTTTTCAACAGCTTTCTGCGAATCTTCAGCTTGAATAGTAGCTCCTTTAGCTAAATTTTCTACTGAATTTGAAATTTCATTCATAGAATTAGTATTTTCCACTGAAGTTTTAGATAATTCTTTAGAAAAACTTACTGTTTGCTCTATCTGTTTTAATATCTCTTTAATAAAACTTTTTATAGTATTTTTCATTATATACATATACTTATTTATATTTCCTATTTCATCAGAAGTTATCCTTACAAATTCTACGGATAAATCTTTATTAGATATTCTATCTATAGACTTTTCTATATTACTTATATTTTTTCTTATGTTGTCTGCAAAAATATATGAAAATATAGATACAACATATATCATTACTAATAATCCACAAACATAGCACACTACAGGGCTAAACTTAGTAAAATAATTGGTATATAAACTATATGATATATAAAAATAAGAAAAACTAACGAGGATTAAAACACTGAAAATAGCACCATATATTTTATTACCTATACTAAATTTTATATAGCTTTTTTCATCAATTTCATAAATACCTAGCTTCTTATCTATAAATATATCTATAAGCAATTTCTCTGAAGTTAAATAATTCGTCATGAATCCTATAAAAGATAAACTCAATCCTATTATAAAAGATGCAAAATACTGAGATCCACTTATATTCATAAATATATTCGATATAAGCATAATACTTGGTACTCCAAAGCACCATCTAAAAAACATTGTTACTCCTTCTTTTAAAGGAAATTTCAACAAATTTTTTTTTATTCTTTTATAATCATCTTGTGAAATGTCTTCTTCACAATATAGAACTTTTAAATTATTATATAAAGTCTTTTTTCTTATAACTAATCCTATTATTATATTTATCATTATTGCTAATACTAAAGAAAAAATTCCTTCAAAGGCCCTATTGCCTTTAAAGTTTCCTATGTATATAGTGCCTATTGTTGCAACTGGCATAACTACAGCATATGTTATTAACTCTAGCTTTAAAGTTAGATCTTTGAATAATTTTTTAGCTTTCATTCTAATCCTCCCTTTTATAGATATTTTTACCTTTTGTTGATAATGATTATATTTTACATCTATATACACCTTATGTCAATATTTATGCTTTTTTACATATTTTTTTATATTAATTATTATTCAACTAAGATTGCCATTATAAGTATGCATATTTCTTAAAATATTTAATTTAACCATTAAGCATAAACACCAAAACTTTATACTAATTTTTTTATATAATCATTAAATAAAGTTTATTATTTAGATAAAAAATGCTGTTGATAAACTATGTTTATCAACAGCATTTTTAAACCACTTCATTAAATTTTATATTTATCCTTTAACGATTACTTATTATTTGTAACTTTATTATTTTCTGATGAATTGTTGACTTGGTTATTTTCACTATCCTTCTTTTGATCATCTTGTTTTTGTGTATCTTGATCTTTATTTTTATCATTATTATCATCTGATGAAAATAGATTTGAGAAAAAGCTTGATATAGCATCCCAAAGTTTTTCAAAAAATCCTCTTGCTTCATCACTTGTTATTGTTCCTTTTAATTTTTCAGTAACATTATCTAACTGATCTTTTAATTGTTTAAAATTTAAATCCAACCCATTTATTTTATTCATTAATTCTGTTACTTTCTGGATATCTGCATCATCTAATTTCTTATCAGAATTTTTATTGAAGCTATTAGTAACATTTAAAACTATGTTTTGTATTTCTTTTTCATTTTTAGGTTTTTCTTTAATGACATCTTTTTTTACTTGGTTTACTAAGCTTGCAGCTTCATCTTTTCCTATTTTTTCACCTAAGTCTCCAGTAACCACTATTTCTTCATTAGCTGCTTTTTTCTTTTTCTCATCTATCTTTTTTCCACCTTTACTGCTTTCAAAACCTTTTAATATTCCTGTAAGTGCTGCAGTACCTGAAACTTTGAATGGGGCTGCTGCTTTAACATCAGCATTTTCTATTCCAGCGGTTATTAAAGCATTTCTTATCATACTTTCAGTAACCCAATACATATTGTGTGTTGAAATATTTAATCCATTTTGGCCAGAAGGATCTACATAAGAACATGATATAGCTTTTGTTCCTATTTGTTTTTTAGAAGCAACATCTTTTAGATAACTATTTTCTTCTTTATTAGTTACCTCTATTATATTTGCTTCATCTTTATTAACTCCAAAATCTTTAAGCATGTCTTCTTTTTGCTTGCTATTTAAATCTGCTCCTAAAGTTACAACTTTATAAGCATCTGCATGGGCTTTTTTGACTTGTGTCGATGCAATTATAGATACAGTAAATAATAACACTAACACTTTACTTATAACTCTCTTAAATTTCATAATCTTAATCTCCTTTACTTTCATATAGTTAAATATATATAGGTCATTTAATTAGTACATTATATCATATTTACCAATATGAAAAGTATAAATAAAGTTACATTTTTAATACATTTTATTAATTAAATAAGCTACATTTTCTGAAAATCTTTTTACAGTTCTCATTCCTTCTTCATCTTTTAAAGCTTCTCCTTTATTATGTCCAAATACTATATTCCAGTATGTAGAACCTGGAACAATCATATCATTTATCATATAATACATTAAAATTTCTTCAATTGTAGATGTAAGTCCACCACGTCTTGCAACTGCTATAGGTCCACCTACCATTCTTGATAAAAAATTTCCTTGATTTTTAGATGCCATCGCAATTCTTTGAAGAGCTGTCATAGTTTCTGCTCTTGCAGTTCCCCAATAAACTGGTGTTGCAATAATTAATCCTTGTGCTTCTTTTATCTTTTCTATAATTTTTTCAAATCCATCATTATAGCCATCTTGTACATTCATACAATCCTTTAAATTCATCCCTGCAATAGATACAACCTCAGCTTCAACTCCATTTTCTTCAATAACTTTAGCA
Organism: Clostridium massiliodielmoense; assembly: GCF_900176615.1. Taxonomy (GTDB): domain Bacteria; phylum Bacillota; class Clostridia; order Clostridiales; family Clostridiaceae; genus Clostridium_H; species Clostridium_H massiliodielmoense. The sequence goes on along the minus strand of NZ_FXLO01000009.1, from coordinate 230,621 downwards.
CATTCTCTAAGAATTTGTACACTATTTCCTTCTTTATTTGGACTACCACTTAATAATATTACTTTTTTCATTTTTAATGCCTCCTAAACTCAATATAGACCGATTTTAGCATATTCATAAAATTATTTCAAAAATTTTACTCCAGTAGGATTACTATGTTATATTGATATAAAAATCTTATTTAAAATATAACTTATTTACTTATAACTGTTTCTAAATTTTTAACCTGTTCAATAGTTAATCCTGTTTTTTCTGCTATTATCTCCACATCTAATATATCCAATAAATTTCTTGCTATATTTAATTTCTCCTTTAATGCACATTCTTCTCTAAAAGATCTTACGTATTCCCTATCTTTATCTATTTCACATTCCTTTTCTTTCCAAAATTCTATAGCCTCCTTATCATTACTTAACATTTCTAAGCCCTTATCTGTTAGCTTTGCAACTTTTCTACGATATCTATCATAGTCTCTTTTATATTCATATATATCTTCTTTAGAATTTTTTTCCACACAGCCAATACTTTTATACCATTCAACTCTGTTATATAAATTTTTAAGATCACCAATCTTCCCTTCTGAAAGATTGTCATAAAAAGATATAACTTTACTACCTTTAATTATATTTTCTTTAATTGCAAATTTAAAACTTCCACTTGCCGATGCCGAAAAACACATATGAATTACATTATTCATTTTTATCCTCCAATATGTTAAATAATATTTTCTAATAAAATCACATTCTAATTATACATGATTTTACATGGAATTAAATATCATTTTCTGTAAAATAAAGAACTACTGATAGTTTCTATTCATCAGCAGTTCTAATCTATTATCTTAATATTAAATTCTTAATCCTAATTACTTAAATCTATATCCTCTAATTTTATCATATGTGTCTTATTCTTAATTTTATATCCTAAATATAAGGCAATAAATATTGGAATTCCTATATATGCAGCAATTACTCCCATCCAATCTACTCCTTCTGGATTTATATAAGCAAATCCTTGTCCAAGGATAACTAATATGCACATAATTAATGCTATTATAGGTCCAATTGGATACATTTTAGCTTTATATTTTAGTTTATCCATATCAAGTTCCTGTGCAACATAAGCTTTTCTAAATCTATAGTGGCATAAAGCAATTCCAATCCATGCTATAAATCCTGCAAGTCCAGATGCTGCAACAAGCCAAACATATACTGTACTTTGAGCAAATATTCCTGTTAAAAAACAAATAGATGCTATAACTGTAGTTAATAGAACAGCATTTACTGGTACTCCCTTAGAATTTGTTTTTCCAAATGCTTTAGGTGCCATTCCTTCTCTTGCCATAGAATATAACATTCTACTTGAAGCATACATTCCTGAATTTCCAGCCGATAATATTGATGTAAGTATTACCGCATTCATCAAAGAAGCTGCAACAGCTATCCCTGCTTTTTCAAACACTAATGTAAAAGCACTTTTATTTACCCCAAGTTGGCTTAAAGGTACAATTGCTCCAATAACTACAATAGTACCTAAATAAAATATTAGTATTCTCCAAAATATTGTGCTTATAGCCTTTGGAATACTTTTTTCTGGATCTTCACTTTCAGCTGCTGCAACACCAACAAGTTCCGTTCCTTGAAAAGCAAAACCAGCAATCAAAAATATTGTAAATATTGATTTAACTCCACCAACAAATGGTCCTCCATTAGCTGTAAAATTTCTAAATCCAATAGTTTCTCCGCCTATTATTCCAAAAATATTTCCCATTCCAATTAATAGAAATACGATTACTGTCACTACTTTTATACTTGCAAACCAATATTCAGATTCTCCAAATGCTTTAGAAGATAAAACATTTAACCCAACTATTATTGTTAAAAACAATAAACTCCAAAATATAGGTTTTACATTTGGAAACCAATATTTCATAACAAGTCCACCTGCTACCATTTCAGCAGCAATAGTTATTGCCCAGTTATACCAATAATTCCATCCAAGTGCAAATCCTAACGCTGGATCTATAAATTTATTTGCATATGCACTAAACGACCCGGAAATTGGCATATATGTTGCCATTTCTCCAAGACTTGTTATAAGGAAATATACCATTATTCCTATTAATCCATAAGCAGTAAGAGCTCCACCTACACCAGCTTGATGGATCGTATCTCCCATGGCTAAAAATATTCCCGTTCCTATGGCACCCCCCATAGCAATCATATTTAAATGCCTGGATTTTAATCCTCTTTGTAATTCTCCACTTTCTACATTATTACTCACTCTAACGCCTCCTTATTGGAATCTTTTTAAAACACAATTAACATTTCTTATATGTAAATCCAATAAGTAACTAACTAAGACCTAAGACAAACTATATATAGAAAAATCAAAAGTGCCATGAGCACATACTCATGGCACAAATAGTATTAACTAAATTAATAAAATTTATTCCTTAAAATAATAGCTCTCCACAAACTTTATTTGTGACAGTCTTACATATATTTTATGTAATCCCAGCAAATAGCATTAAAGTATTATCTATAAGCTTCGGCGAAATTTCCTTTCTTATTACTTCTTAGCACTTAACTCCATAATACTACTCTTAAATCTCGCACCTCTATCTTAGTTATTTACTTTTTTTAAATACTATTATATTATGCAATGAATTTTCTACACAAGTCAACATTTTTATTTAAAATTATTATTTTTATTTACTTTCCACATTTCTTCTAGGTATAGTGAATTTTATTTCTTTTTCTATAGTTTCTAATAGTCTTTTATCCTTAGGATCTATAAACAAACATGTTTTTCCTTCTTCTCCGGCTCTTCCTGTTCTACCTATACGATGTATATAACTTTCAGCGTTTTCAGGTATATCATAACTATAAACATGAGTAACTCCTGTTATATCAAGTCCTCTTGCAGCCACATCTGTTGCTATAAGATACTGAGTATCCATATTTTTAAATTTTTTCATAACTCTTTCTCTTTTAGATTGAGCTAAATCTCCATGTAATTTACTACAATTATATCCCCTCTTATGTAGAGCTTCTTCTAAATTATCTACTCTTCTTTTAGTCCTACAAAATATAATTGCCATAAAAGGATTATCTTCATCTAAAACTTTGCATAAAGAATCTTGTTTTCTTCTATCTGTAGTTTCCACAACAAACTGCTTAATATTTTTCAAAGTGATTTCTTCAGTTTTTACAGATACAACTTTAGGATCTTTCATATATCTATACGCTAGCTTTTTAACCTCTGAATTCATTGTTGCAGAAAAACAAAGTGTTTGATGTTTTTTAGAAGTGTAATTTATTATCTTTTCCACTTCATTTTTAAATCCCATATAAAGCATTTGATCAGCTTCATCTAATACTAATGTTTTTAGTTTATCTAGTTTTATTGTACTTCTATTAAGATGATCTAAAAGTCTTCCTGGCGTTGCTATTATTAATTGTATATTTCCTTTTAGCTTTTTTAATTGAGATTGTATGTCCTTTCCTCCATATGCAGCTAATATATTAATGTCTTTAGCCTTTTTTAACTTCATAGCTTCCTCTGTTATTTGAATTGCAAGTTCTCTAGTTGGTGTAACTATAAGTACTTGAACAAAATTTGATTCTAAAGATATGTTTTCAAAGATTGGAAGTAAAAAAGCAAGAGTTTTACCCGTACCTGTTTGAGCTTCTGCTATAACATCCTTTTCCTTTCTTATAAACTCTATGCTGTTTTCTTGAATTGGAGTTGGGCTTTTAATTCCTTCTCTACTAAGTACATCTATTATATTTTTACTAATTCCTAAATTTTTAAAGTCTTTCATTTCTATTACCTTCACTTTCGAAATATATTTAATTTTTATTTATATAATAATCAATTAATAATATCATACTATTACTGTATTACGAAGGATTTTTGCTTTTCTGTTTTTTATAATAAAAAAATAAATGTATTAAAATAAATTTATTTTTGCAAAAACCCTTGCACTATTTTTTATATAGTGTATACTTAAACAAGTAATCAACTTTGATTCAGAAGTAAATTATTTATTATTATTAATATTTTTGAGATTATATAGAATTAAGAACTATCTTAGTATATATAGATTTCGAAATTTTTATTAAATATTTATTTTTACAAAGAATTAAAGGAATAAAAATTTCGGAGGTACGAACATATGACAGGTACAGTAAAATGGTTTAACGCAGAAAAAGGATTTGGATTCATAACTACAGAAGAAGGAAATGACGTTTTCGCTCACTTTTCTCAAATCAATAAAGACGGATTCAAAACTTTAGAAGAAGGTCAAAACGTATCTTTTGACGTTGTTGAAGGCGCAAAAGGACCTCAAGCTGAAAACATCAGCGTTCTATAATTTAATATAGAAATGAAAAACCTGAAATTTAATTTCAGGTTTTATTTTTTGCTCTTATTTGAATTTGTAAGCATCATTTCTTAATGTTATCAACCCTTCACTGCTAATTTTACTCATCTCATCTACTTTAAAAATATTATCATCTATATCACTTATTCCTTTTACTATATTGCTTGTTTCGTTAGTTATATCCGTTGTAGAACTAGAAACTGAATTTATAGCATCTATTATTTCATTTATATTTATAGATATATCATTTGTTAAATTTCTTATTTCTGATACTATATTCTCTATATTTTTTCCGTCCTTTTCATATTCGTCACTAACCTTTACTAAATCTTCATAATCCTTAACAATTTTTTCTTCCATAATCTTAATTATACTCATAGAAGCATCTCCAAGTAATTGAACTCCTCTAAATACACTATTTACTGTTTCTTGTATAATACTAACCGAAGCAGATGATTTTTCTGCAAGCTTTCTAATCTCCTCTGCTACAACCGCAAATCCTTTTCCAGCTTCTCCTGCTCTAGCAGCCTCAATTGCAGCATTTAGTGCTAATAAATTTGTATTATCTGCTATATCTGCTATAGTATTAGCCATAATTCCTATATCCTTAACTGAATTACTTTCTCTTAATGCATTTTCTAACTTTGATTTACTATCCGTATACAATACTACTATATTTTCTCTTGCAGATACACTATTTCTTCTAATATTATCAGCTTTTCTATTAATATTATTTATTATTTCCACGCTATTGTCCATTTTGCTTTTAATGTTCTCTATCTGTCCTTCTATATTATTAGAACTTGCATGTACTTCTTCTATAGCAGCTAAATTTTCTTCCATATCTCCATTTATTTTTTCTGAGGCACAACTTATTGTTTTCGCTTGACTTGCTATTTCTTCTATTAGAGTTTTAGTTTTAAAATTATTTTCTACACTTATATTACACTTATCTTTTACACCGTCTATTACTTGTTTAATTGACTTTCTAGCAAAATTAAGCTTTTCTATGGCCCTACCTATTTCATCCTCTCTCTTTGTAGTAATATTATATTCTAAATTGTAGCTAGCAAGCTCATTTGTATATTTAGTTATGTAATCTAAAGCTTTTATTATATTTTTTGCTATAAAAACAGATACTAATATGCCTATAATTATGCCTATTAAGGATAGAACTATTAGTATATTTCTAAGAACTCTAGAACTTGAAAGTACGTTATATAAAGGCTGCTCTATACCTATATACCAATCTACACTACTAACTGGAGAAAACGCTATTATATTTTCTTTTTTATTTAGCTTAAATGTTTCAATTCCCTCTTCCCCATTTATCATTTTTTGTTCTACTTTTGCTATTTCAGTGTATCTACTATCTTCTTTACACTTTCTTATAAAATTTTCTTTGTTAAGAACTGAATCTATATTGTTACTAGCAATAGTATTTCCATCTTTGTCTATGGTGAAAGCGCTTCCATTTTTGTAGATATTAGACTTTTGCACAAGATTATTTATTATATCTATATCTAAATTTGCCAATAATAATCCTTTAACTTTATTATCAGCCATTATAGGTGTAGCTATTGAAAATAAAGCTTCTCCTTGCTCATTTCTTATAGGATTAGACACAGAAGATTGTCCCTTAAATGCTTTTTTTATATAACCTACAGTTATATCATTATCATTTAAATTTATAGCATATGTTGTACCATCATTAAAATGTATTATCCCTTCCTTATCTACAAGAACTAAACTTTTATATTTTAGTCTTTTAGCCTCACATCTTAACACGTCAACTACTTTTGCATAATCCATTTCCCTTATATCATTCCTCTGTGAAATCGCTTCCATACTTTTCAAATCTTGACCTAATGTAGCATCTATTAAAGCGGCTGTTTGTTTAACAGATTGCAATAACTCTGCTTTTTTATCTTTTATTATTCGATCAGAATATATATAATACGATATTCCAACCATACTAATACATATAGCAGTTACTAAGCAAAGTAACTTACTAGTTATTTTGAAAAATAATCCTTTTGAAAAATTCATTATAACACCCCTTAAAATTTTCACTATAGAACTATTATATATTGTATATGAATATTTTTCTACTTTATGTTACAATTCTCATTAATAATTATAAAATAAAGACTTCAAGATTAAGAAATCTTTATTTTATAATTATTTTTAAGTTTCATGCTTATTACTTGTTAAATTGTTTTTTAAAAAAATAAAAAAGCAACTTGTAGTAACAAGTGAAGCTATAATATCTGCTATAGGTTCCGCCATTAAAACTGCCTTTAATTTATTTTCCATAAAAATTGGTAATATAAAAATCAATGGTACAAGTAATATTATTTTTCTTAACAATGCCATTATAAGAGATATTTTAGCTTGTCCTAAAGCAAGAAATGTTTGTTGACATGCTATTTGTGCTCCGAACAAAAAAATTCCTGCAAAAAATATTCTTATGCTCCACGATGTAATTTGTATAAGTTCTGGCTTATTATTAAATATAGATACAAAAATTTTTGGCACACACAACAATAATCCCCACATTAATGTAGCATATCCTAAACAGCTTATTAAGAATAGCTTAAAAGTTTTTCTTACTCTCTTTAAATTTTTAGCACCGTAATTGAAACTAATAATTGGTTGTGCTCCTTGTGCTATCCCCATTAAAGGAAGTAATATTATTTGCATTATACTGCTCATTATAGTCATAGCACCTACTGCCAAATCTCCTCCATACATTTGTAGCTTATTGTTTTGGGATATTAATACTAAACTTTCTGTGGACTGCATTATAAAAGGAGAAATTCCAAGTCCAACTATATTTTTTACTATATTCATATCAGGAATTATATACTCTCTTTTAACCTTAAGTACACTCTTTTTTCCAAATAAAAAACATAAAATCCATATTGCTGATACGAATTGTCCAATTATACTTGCAATGGCAGCTCCTTTAACTCCCATATTAAATCCAAATATAAAGATAGGATCTAAAATTATATTTACAAAAGCTCCAATCATTACAGTAATCATACCTGTTTTAGCAAATCCTTGAGTATTTATAAACGGATTCATTCCCAATGATATTTCTACAAATATTGTACCTATAAGATATATAGTTAAATATCCATTTGCAAATCCTATTGTCTCTTTACTAGCCCCAAAGGCCCATAACAGAGGTTCCTTAAATATCATAAAACTTAAAGTTAATATTACTCCTAATATTATAAGCATACAAAAACTATTACTTAATATCTTTTCAGCACTTTTATTATCTTTTTCTCCCATTTTTATAGCAACTAGCGGAGCTCCTCCAAGTCCTATTAATCCACTAAAAGCCGAGATTATTAAAATTATGGGAAAAGCTACTCCTATTCCTGCCATAGCAATGTCTCCATTATGTATCCTACCTATAAAAATTCTATCAACTATGTTATACAACACATTAACAATTTGAGCTATTATAGCTGGTAGTGCAAGTTTAAATAACAATTTACCTACTTCGCTACTTTCAAGTTCATTCTTATCTTCATTCATAATCATTCCCCCTTATTTTTCAAAACTAACTTTTCCTTATAAACAAATATTTAACATAATATTATATTTACCAGTATCATTTGTTTTTATTGCTTATACTTAAAACGATTTTATAAATGACTATTGCCACTAATCCACCTGTAGTATCTATTAAAACATCCATTATCTTGCCACTTCTCCCCGGAACAAATAATTGATGAAATTCATCACTACATGCATATAAAAATGTTATTGAAATCGCTGCTATGTATGTTTTTTTTATTTTAAATTTACAAGCTAACGCAAATATCAGTAATATACATAAAACAAAGTACTCCGTAAAATGTCCCATTTTTCTAATGATAAAGTTAGACATTTTTCCAAACATACCATTTATATCTACACCTGAATTGGTTAAGACTTCAATAACAAAACCACTTTTTTCATCAGAAATTGTAGCTGGGTCTTTAGAAAAATCAAAAATTATTATCATCCAAACTATAACTAAAACATATTTTACTATATTCTTAAACTTTATATTTTTCATAATTAAATTATAAATAATATAGTTTTATATTACTTATAAACTCCCTTCAATATATTTTTATAAAATAAATATTCTAAACCATTTTATCATATTTTATATAAAACCAAAACATACCCAAAAAGGCAATTAGTTCTTAAAACTAATTGCCTTGAAATATATTACAAATTTAATGATTATATTTTTTTACTTGTTCTAAATCTTGTATTGCACAAGTTTGTATCATATTTATAGCATTAAATAAATTACTTTTAATGAATATCTTGCTTGAAAACTCCAACGTAGAGTTAAAACTTGTAATTAATAATTGAACTTTCGTGTGAAAATCAATTGAATCTTCAGCTAGCTTTCGTATGATAACGTATTCATCATCTAGGAATTTCTCAAACTCATTTTTAGTTAAATCAACTTGTACTTTGTTTGAAAACAACTTGTCACATTTTTCTCTATAAACTGCAAATTTTTTCATTAAATCATGCTGATGCTCATAATTTAATATTGCTATTGCATTTATATGTGCTAATATAAATTCTACTAAATGAGTTTTTATTCCCTGAATATTTAAATAGCTTTTCTGTACCCTAGTTAAATGCATCTGTTCAAATCCAGACATTTTGCAAACATTCATTAAATTTGCCACATGATAGTTTAAACTACAAGATATTTTATATATCTTATCTTCTAACTTGTCATAAACTAAACTCTTATTTCCAGTAGAAGATAAACGTAAGTACTCTAGCTCTTGGTTCATAGTTTTAGCTACATAATCCATAACAACATCCCCTTTAAACACAAATTTATCACCATAATTAATTTATCCCTTAGTATTATTATATCAAAATAAACTACAATAACCAATTGTTTTATAGGATATTTGTATTTATTTTATAGGTTTATTATTATTATTTATCCTTTATTTTGCAGCTACTACAGATGCCACTCTTATAACTTCATTATTAAACTTATACCCCGGCTTAATTACTTCTAATATCTCATATTTTTCTCTTCTATCATCACTAATAGTTTGTACACATTCATGTAATTTTTCATTAAATTTTTCTCCTACTGTAGGTATTTCTTCAATTCCAATTTCATATAGATTCTTTTTTATAATACTTTTTACACTTTTTACATTTTTAATTAACTCATTATTTTCAGTTTGATTTGCAAAATTAATTATATTATCAATTTCATCTAACATATTTATAAATCTTATTATAAATTCTTTTTGTTGTTTATTTTTATAATTTAAATCTCTTCTTAAAGTAATAATTTGATTATTTTTTTCTTTTATTTCTTCATTTAAAACTTCCATAGACATAGCATTTTTTTTACTTGCTTTATCAATATTGTTCATCTTTTTTTGAACATTATCTAATATATCATTTATATCATTTAATGGTTCATTATAAGTATTGATTGATTTAGTCTTAAATGATTTTAACTCCTCTTTTATCGAAAACACTTTTCCACTCTCCCAATAATTGTAGTTATTTTGTACATTTTTATTTTACACTATAATATTAGTATCTTCTATATTCAATTAAATTTCAAACTTTTTATCATTCTATCTTTTCCAACATAAGAGTTTTCAAAAATATTTCTTGCAAAACCAATAAACTCTTCTGGATTTTCCATAGCAACTCCAAAGTGAGTTAAAATAAGTTCCTTTACATGTCCTCTATATGCAAGAGTAGCCGCTTGTGAAAAAGTCATATGTTTATTTTTTATTGCTTTGTCTATGTCATCATCTTTTCCATAAGTTCCTTCACAAATTAACATATCACTTCCTTCTATAAAAGGTATTAAAGAGTCTATTGGTGTTGTATCTGTTACAAATGAAATTTTTATACCTTCTCTTTCTTCTCCCAATACCATATTAGGACTATATAGCTTTCCTTCATAATTTACATATTGTCCCTTTTGCAAAATACTCCAAAGTTTTTTTGGAATGTTGTCTCTTACAGCTTTTTCACTATTAAATTTTGCCTTTCTTTTAATTATAAAATTATACGCTATACATGGAATAGAATGATTAACTTCTAGTGTATTAATCAAAATTTCTCCATCACTTTCTAGTTTTAAATTTTCTTTTATAATATTAAAGCTTAATTGTGCTACTGGATTTTCTATTATATTTAATTCATAGGGAAGGTATGGAGTAATAACCGTTAATCCTTTAACTACTCTTATTATATCTCTAGGACCTATTATAGTTAATGGATCCGTCCTACCACTATTACCAATTGTTGATAATATACCTGGAAATCCTATTATATGATCTCCATGACAGTGTGATATGCAAATTATATCTATATCTTTAAATCCTGTTTTTGCAATTTTCATGGATAATTGAGTTCCTTCGCCACAATCTACAAGAATTTTACGCCCTTTAAAATTTAAAATTACTGATGATAAATTTCTTCTAGAATTAGGTGCTCCTCCTCCGGTACCTAAAAATAATACATCTATCATATTTAAAATTCCCTTCTGTATTTTTTAATAATTTATTAGTATCTTTAAACAATATTATATTTTTTTATTTGTAGTATATGTAATCATTTCTTTTTTATTACTTTTTAATAAAATTCAATATTAACTAAAATATTTTTGCATTTTTCAGTACAAATTATAGAATTTTGTGTTATAATACATATAAAGACTGAAAAGGTCTTCTAACCAATGGATTGTTAAATTTTTAATTAATACACATTTATAATATATCATATTAAATTACCTAAGGGAGTTGGTTAACTATGAAAAAAGAACTAGTTTTAAAAATTTTCGGAATATTTACAACACTATTCATAGTATTTTTTACTTGTAGGACATTTGCTACTGATTTATCTACTAGTTATTGTACTTTTAATAACTGCTCTCCCAAGCAAATAACATATGATAACTTTCTAAAAGTTGAAATCGGTTCAAACTATAATGATGTAGTTAAAATTTTAGGTAAAGAAAGTTACATGGATTCGGCAATAATAAATGGATTAAAAAATACAACTTATATTTGGAAAATCAATGGTACAGAAAAAAATATTTTTATTACTTTCAGAAATGGAATCGTTATCACTAAAGAACAATACAAATTAAATGATAAATTTTCTATTTTATCAAATAAAAAAATAAACTCTTTAAAAAAGGGTATGTCTTATAATGAAGTAAAAAATATACTAGGAGAAGGTATTCTTAGATCAGAAGAAAAAGAAACTCAAGTATATAGTTGGTTTAACAATGATTCTAGTTATATAAATTGTACTTTCAAAAATGATAAACTCAACATATTCATGGAACAATAAATTTTAGTACACTAAAAAGGAAGATAGTTTAAAAGCTATCTTCCTTTTTTATATAAATTTATATATGCCCCAATCCATATTGAACTGTATAAGTAACTGATTGAACATGTCCTGTTGGATTTAATACAAGTATATCTTCATTACTATAATGATTATCAATCCAGTTTTTAATTTTCTGAGTTTGAGTAGAAGGTTTTTGAGTTGCATCATAATTATTTTGTGGTATTACATAAAAGACTCCAAATGGACTTGAATATCCATAGTAAATGCTTGATGTAGCACCTTCTGGATGACTCCAATAGAATGTAATATATGTCATTAATTCTCGTAATTTGACTTTATAAGTTACAAACCCCGAAGATCCTACAAGCCCAGTTTGGTCTCCATTAAATAATCCATTCCCACCAGCTTTTATTATATTAGGTGGTTGCTTTGTAATTACTCCACTTTGAAGATCGACATTATGCAATTGGAAATCTTCATTTGTATTATTTTGTATATATATGTCTGTAGGTCTATCAAAAGCTGTCTGTCTTAAAAATTCCAATATAAACTCCTCCGTATTATATTAATTATATAATTAATATATACATGAAACCTATTTATGTACTTTTAGACCTCAATATTAACAAACCAATAAATATTGAATAATATATATAAAATACTTTTTTAAGGAGCTATTATGAATACTTTTTATATAACATTATATAATGGATTAACTTTTCTAATTAAACCCATAGAAGTTTCTAGAGAACATCTCTATTGTTACCATTGGCTTAATAATTCTTGGACCCCAATTTCCTTAAATATGGATTCAATTTCTGATATCCGTAATTTAACTGTTCTCGAAAATACACTCCCTAATTATCCACATTTCAACCTTAATATTGAAAATATGTATAGGGACATTTCTGATGGTACTGAAATTTTAATAAATACAAACAATGGGTTTATATATACAACCTCACTTAAACAAGGTGCAAATTCTAAATCTGGTACTGTTATAGCCCCTGTATTTCCTAAAATAGATCCAAATTGGTTTTATACTGGCTTTCCTACAAAAGTTCCAGTAGGTAATGCTAAAGGAAATTTAGTAGACTATATACCTATCTTTTTCTATGCTACAAGAGATGGTAATGAGAACTTTACTTTGCCCACAATTCCAGGTCGTATAGGATTTATAGATAAAAATAATGAATTTAAAGATACCATTGTTTGGAATGGATCATTTAAAAGAGGAGATCTATTATTCACTCTTCTTCTAGATAAAAATGATCCGTCTGCTAGAGGCAGTAGTTTATTAAACAATAGTTACTGGAATCTGCTCACAGAATTTAGCAACATAGATCCAGGTTCAAGTGCCACTAAATCTATTTCAATTACCAGTGGAATTACTAAAAACGAAAGTAGATCTTTAGGATTTTCTATAGGGTCTAAAATTGGTGTAGAAGTTGGTATAGAAAGCATAGCTAAAATTTCTGCTGAACTTTCAACACAGCTTTCAACCTCTTTTAATACAGGTGTATCAATTACACAACAAATAACCACCACAGATACAGTAGAATTTAAACCTCAAGCTCGTACTCAAAGAATTGCAACCTATCAATTTATTGAACAATACGAAATTAACGCTGCTGAGCCTCTTAAAGATAAACTAAAATTTTTCAATGATCCTACTAAAAATTATATAGCAAACTTTGCTAGAGCAGAATTTAAACCAACTTCATTTGACTATTCAAGTCGCTACTTCGCAAAAGCTTTTGTATTAGAACCATAGCACTTATTTAAATAAAATAGTATGAATAAAATTTCATGCTATTTTATTTTTATACTAAATCATCAAAATCAAATGCTGCTGCCTTAGTATAATTTGTAACTTTAGCCTCAAAAAAATCAGTTTTAGTATTATTAAGTTTTGAAAAATTCTCAATCCATTCCATTGGATGTTCTGTTATTTCTGGATAAAGCACCTCAAGTCCAATGGCATTTAATCTAAGGTTTGAAAGATACTTAATATACTTTTCTATAAGATTATTATTAATTCCAAGTATTTCATTGTTAGTAACATATTGTCCCCACTTTATTTCATGTTCCACTCCCGTTTTCATCATCATACGGAATTCTTCTATAATGCTCTCTGTAAATATATCTAAATTTTCATTTTTAAGTTCTTTTATTATATTTTGAAATAAAATTAAATGTGTTATCTCATCTCTATTTATATATTTAAATATTGTACTAGTAGCTGTCATTTTCCCTTGTCTAGCAAGTGTATAAAAAAAACTAAATCCTGAATAAAAATATATTCCTTCCAATATGTAATTGGCCATTATCGTTCTTAAAAAATTTTCAGTAGTTGGATTTTCATTAAATCTTTGATATATTCCAGCTATAAATTTATTTCTTTCTAAAAGATTCTTATCTTCTCTCCACTGATCATAAATTTTATCTCTTGTTATAGGATTGGTAACGGTGTCTAATATATACGAATAACTCTGCGCATGTATTTCCTCTTGAAATGCTTGAATATTTAAAATAGATGATACTTCAGGTGCTGTTATATATCTAGATATATTAGGTAAATTTTCACTTTGAATTGAATCTAGAAAATTTAAAAATGAAATTATTTTATCGAAAGCATTTCTTTCTCCATCAGTTAAATAAGAAAACTGTTTAACATCCTCATTTAAAGATATCTCCTCTGGTATCCAAAAATTATTTAACATATTTCTATATAATTCATTAGCCCAATTATACTTTATTCTATTCCATTCTCTTAAATTAGTAGTACTACCATTTATAATAGATTCGGTTCCACGATTTCCATTCTCATTAAATATCATCTTCTTTAACATAGTATTTCTCCTCTCTTAACTTGAGCAACTTGAACATTCATTCATTTCTATAGATTTATTTCTTATATAATATATAGTCTTAATTCCTTGTCTCCAAGATTCTGTGTACATATCTAATATATCTTTAGCCTTTATATCTGGAGTAATATATAAATTAAATGATTGAGATTGATCAATATGTTTTTGTCTTACTGCACAGGCTTTAATGGACCACTCTTGATTAATTGTATGTGCTTCTTTGTAATACCAAAAATTATCATTATTTAAATCTGGAGCAGTTTTAGGAGTGAAGCTTCCCTTTTTTTCTTCTATAAAAAATTTTTTAAATACAGGGTCTATTCCAGCTGTAGTATTAGCGATATTAGACGTACTTCCTGTTGGTGCAACAGCCATTATATACCCATTTCTAATACCATATTTAGCTACATCATCTCTTAATTTACTCCATCTTTCACAATTGTATCCTCTTCTTTCAAAATATTTACCACTTTGCCACTCAGAACCTTCAAATTCAGGATACGCCCCCTTTTCTTTAGCAAGCTCCATAGACGCCTTTATAGATTCATATGCTATATCTTCAAATAGTGCATCCACTTCCTTTATATGCTCTTCACTTTCCCATTTGATTCTGTTCTTAGCAAGATATTGATGATATCCACTAGTACCAAGTCCTATAGCTCTATACTTATCACTAGTTATGGATGATTCTTTAACCGGTAACTTATTTAATGAAATAACATTATCAAGCATTCTTATTTGTAATGGAATAGCTTCTTTAAGTTCTTCTCTACTTACCTTACTAAGATTAATAGAATTAAGATTACAAGTTACCATATCTCCTGATCTAACTCTACTTACCACTTCATTAAATCCATTTTTGTAAGTTGATTCTTCACTAATAAGTTCACTTTCACTCATATTTTGAGCTATCTCATGACATAAATTAGATGAATAAATCATTCCTCTATGTTTATTAGAGTTAGCTCTATTTACTGTATCCCTAAAAAATATAAATGGTGTTCCTGTTTCTACTGCACTTTTCATTATTTTTTTCATTATATCTAGACAGGAAACAGTGTCTCTTTGTAAATTCTTATTTGCCTCACATTCTAAATATCGCTTTGTAAATTCTTTATTATCTTCATCATCAAAATAATCCTCTAATTTGTATCCCATTAATTTATGTACCATATATGGATCGAATAATGACCAGCTTTCTCTATTTAAAAGCCTTGTCATAAATATATCGGGTATACTTACAGAGGTAAATATATCATGAGCCTTTCTTCTATCATCTCCGTTATTAGTTTTAAGATCTAAAAAATCATATATATCTTTATGCCATATATCTAGTGTTATAGCAGCTCCCCCTTTACGCTTTCCAAGTTGATCTACTGCAACAGCTGTATCATTGTAAAGTTTTATCCATGGTATAACTCCACCTGATGCATTTTTATGTCCTCTTATTTCACTATTTAAGGCTCTTACCTTTCCAATATATATTCCAAGAGCTCCTCCATGTTTTGAAACCTGAGAAAATTTTTGATTAACATCATATATAGACCAAAGATTGTCTCCAACAACAGATATAAAACAACTACTTAATTGATAAAAAGGTGTTCCTGCATTTCCAAGAGTAGGTGTTGCCACAGTCATCTTCAGTTTACTTATCAAATCATAAAATTTCTTTGCATAATAAATTTTATTTTTTCCTTCTGGTATTGCAAGATGCATTGCTATAACCATAAATCTTTCTTGAGGAAGTTCTAATATTTCTCCATTAAATCCTTTTATTAAATATCTATCATTTAATAATTTTAATCCTTCATAGTTAAAAAGTTCATCTCTTTTAGGTTCTATATAATCTGAAAGCTCTTTTATTTCTTCATCTGAATAATTTTCAATTAAATACTTCCCATACAATCCTATATTCACTAGCCTTTTGACAAGATATAAAAAATCCCCATACCCAAAATAATTATAATCTCTATTTATTTTTGCTTCCTTATACAAGTCAAATGCTAAAAGTCTTGCTGCAACGTATTGCCAATTGATATTAGTTTTTTTAGAACTAATATTGTCATGATTATTCTTATCTATGTATATAACTTTTTCTATGGCAGTTTGTATTAGTATCTTTTGAATTTCCTTTGTACTCATACAATCTCTAAACTGAATTCTAGAATCTATTTCAAGTTCTAACGGATCACATCCCTCTAATCCTTCACAAGCAAGACTTACCATCTTCTTAGTTTTTTCTACATGTAACTTTTCATATTCTCCATTTCTCTTTTTAACTTTGATATCCATATTTAAATTTTGTCCTCTTTTCTATTTTAATATTAATAATTTGTATCAATAAATAATAATTGTTATCTATTAATATTATAAAAGACAATATTTCTTTTATCAACTTTAATTTAACCATAAAATTTATAATTATATTAAAAACCCTCTAAGAATTACTCTTAGAGGGTTTTTACAAAATAAAATCATTATTCTAAACTATATTTTATTTTCATAATTTCTTGCTTCAATCATTCTAAAAAACATCTTTCCATACTTATCCAAGAATTCTTCCACAGCTTTAACATCATATTCTACACAAAAATCCTTACTTCTAATATGGGCAAAATACTGATTTATGTATCTAACAAGTTTTTCATTAGCTATTGTATAAAATAAAGGCGTACAATCAGGTATGCACTTTAAATTTTTCTTAAAAAATACTTTTTTACTGTTTACATAAGCTGAAATTTTGAAAAATCCTAAATCATAATTAAGCGTCTCATCATCTAATATTATTATTCTAATATTATTATTTTTTTTCATAGATTCAACTATATTACGAGCATGATTTTTTCTTTGTTCTGTAGATAATCTATACTTAATATAGGTATAAAATATTTCTCCATCTTCAATATACTTCATAAGTGTAGATTTTAATATCATAAAATTAATTTTACTTTTTTCAAATCTTTCTTCCCAAGTAATTTGTAGCTTACGGATTAAAAAAGATGTGTCATCACCAAATCCTTGATTATAGGCTGTATCAATAATATCCGAAATGACTTCTGATGGTAGTAAAAATTCAAATCCATTAGTAGATAAAAACTGAAATTCATTGTTTGAATAAAAGTCTGTCCTATAACCGCCTTGTTCCATACCTGAAGTTTCAGCTGATCTAATTAGTATATCCCCCATTCTAAATTTAGCAGCTGTTTTATCATATATTCCATTTACAACATCCCTATCAGTAATTACTGTTGCAACTTCTATAAGACCATCTACATCAAGCGAACATATAATAGCAAATTTGTCCCTTATTGATATTATGTTTAATTTATTAATTTCCTTATTATCAAAAAAATTAAATTCTACATTCCATCTTTTGTTTAAAATAATATATATTCTCCAAAGATAAAAATTAGGATTTGTTTCAAACTCCTCCATATCAAATCCTACTTTAGCAGTAACTCTTATATCATTGCATTTATATTCTTCCATTATATCAAGATTAATATTAGACGTAGATTTACAAATATCAATTGTTGATATCAATTCTATGTCTGTTGTTGATTCTTCTATAGTTCTTTGAATTATATCTTTAATAAAATTGGTAGATTCATTTTTTCCAACAATAACTTTGGTATCTCGTTCTTTTTTCTCAGTTTTTTCAAATGAGTTACTTTCCGTACTTTTATATGCAATATCTAGTAACCTGTATATTGCATCTTCCAAAATATCCTTTACACTTAAATCGTTAATACCCATAGGCTCTGGAACATCAAATATCTCATAAAACTCATTAACTTTATTTTTTTTAACTATTTCCTCTGAAAAAATTATGGATGCTTTCTCATTAATAATTTCAATATTTTTAGCAGTTGGTATTTTGATGTTATTACACCACTTACTTATGTAAGATATATCATATCCTAAAGCTTTGGATAAGACCATAAACTTAGTATCTGTGAAACATAGTAACTTTTTTAATACGGAACCATATTTTTCGTCTATTTTCATAAAACACCTCCGCCTTTATTTTACTTTTTTCCTATTGATATCTATATAAAGCCTTTTTCATAAAATAACAGCCATATTTTTATATTATATCAATTATATTTTGTTAATTCAAACATTACACAAAAAAACAAAATTCCACAAAGCTTTTAATATGCTTTGTGGAATTCTATATTTAATAAAATATAATTAATATACTCTTATAGCATTTCACCAAAACTTTGAACTCTTGTTTTGATTTGTTCGAAAGATGTTGATTCTTGATCTATTTCAATGTATAAGTTCTTAATTCCAGCTTCTTCGAATTGTGCATAGTATATTGGATAATCGAATTCTTCTGGATCACAGAACTTCATCATACATACAACTACTGCATCAGCATTGTACTTTTTAACCATGTCTATAAGCATTTGACCTCTTGGTTTTTTAGGGTCTGTTGCTAAAGCACATCCGTCAAATTCTTGCCACCATTTAGCAAGTCTATATAATGGATCTGTTCCTTCTGGAACATCGATTCTAAATTGTCTTGATTCTTGTGCTAAATCATCTGCAACTACAGCAAATCCATTTTCAGTAAAGATATCTAATACTTCATTTGGTTCAGCAGTTATACCAGTTAAGATAATTCTCTTACCTTTGAATTCTTCAGCAGGAGTTGCTTTAACTTCTGCGATTAATTCTTTAACCATTGCAGTATGTTTAGATTTTTCCATAAAGAATCTTGATTTTATAACAGCGTGACGTTTTACAGCATCTATAACATTTGGATATTCAGCTGCAAGATCAGAGAATTCACGCATAACTCTACGGTTTTCGTTATAAACTTCTATACTATTATTGATTGCTTCGTCTGTTATTTTAACATTAAGAATTTTTTCTAATTTTTCACGAACTAATTTAAATTCTTCAACTAAGAATTTGTTAGCAGCTTCTAACTTTCTGTTTTGAGGGTGTGTGAACACTATTACAGGTGATGTTCCCTTCCATTTTTGGCTAAGACATTTTAATGTGTCACATGGAACTGAGAATAGTACTGCTTCTAAATCATCATAAGCACCTTCAAGTTGCATTTCCATTACAGATTGCATTATAGAACATGCGAATGGAGGTAAATAAGTACGAGCTTTAGAAATGCTCTTTTGTCCTCCCCAAATTCCCATAGGTAAGAATCCAGCAGCATGTACTAACTCTTCTGGAGCATATACAGGCATTATACCTACAGCACCTTTTCCAGTTTCTTTTTTATAATCTTCCATAGCTTTTCTTGGATTACTAGCTATTAGTGATAATTCATTTATAATAGTTTCTACTCTACTCATTTGAATTTCCCTCCTCACCTTGTTGTTCCATCATTTCAGCTAATGCTTGCACACGAGTATCAAATTGTGCAGGAGCAAAGTTACGTGGATCAGTTTGGTCTCCATCGAAGCTTACATAAGGTAATCCGTTTTGTTCTTGTAATTTTTCAGCAGTTTCTACATTTAAGAAACTCATAAGCTTACAGCTTCTGTTTAAGTGGTAAGCGATACCATCACATTTTCCACCTTCTATTATATCACTAAGAACTTTTACCTTGTTATCTAGACAAGTATTTATATAAATTCTAGTATAAGCTTCTGCCATTGAACTCATATCTCCTGGTGTATAAGTAAGGTTCCAAAGACCTGGATATGCAGAACCTGTCATTATTGATCCTAGAGATTTTAATGATTTAAATGTATGTCCAAGATAAGGCCATACAGCTATACCTTCCCAAGTAATACGTTTCTTTTCAGCACCTTTGAAAGCATAAATTCCATTCTTTAAGTTCTCTTCAAGTTCATCTGCAAACTTCTTGAATGTGATTTCAGCATAGTCTCTGCTTCTAGCACATACTATAAGAGCCATGAAGTTGAAAAGATCGAAACAGTTTAATGGAGATGGCTTGTGTGATGATAAAGATGCAAGTCTATTCCATTGCGCAACTGAACGTTGAGTTTGTTTTTGTACTTCTAAGAATTTATCGTAATCGAATTTTCTTCCACATACTTCTTCTAATGTAGCTATAGCATCTTTAAATTGTTCTGCTATATAGTCTTTTGCATATTGTGGAATTGGCATTGTGTGGTTAAATGGAACGTCAATTACAATACATGGAATGTTTAATTCAACAGCTAGGTTTTCATACCATTTTAATAATGTATTACAAATATTGTTACATGTAATTATAAGGTCTGGTAATGGAATATCAGCTGCTGGAGAATTAGCTAATACTTCAGGAGTTTTTCCTGTTAAAGCTTTTTCTTTTAAAAGTTCCATATATCCAAGGTTTACTCTTGCATAAGAACAGATATCAGTTGAATATCCTTTTCTATCTGCAACTTCTAATATATCTAATGAACCTTTTCTAGCACCTATACCAGCTGCGTGTGTTTCTGGGTATACCATCGCTATATCCATAGCTACACAAAATTCTGGTGGAGCAACAGATGCTGACCAACAAACAAGCTTCCCTTCTTTTTTTGCTTGTCTTGCTTCTTCATCTAGTTTTTGCTGATAGTACCCTAATAATTCTTTTGCACTCATATTTTGTATATCAGTCATATTTATCCCTCTTTCTTTTTTATTTGTTAGCTTTCATAGCTTCTTCATAAGCAAATAATGCTGCACCAATTGCACCTGTTACTTGAGGAGTTGGTGCTACTATTACTGGTTTTTTAAGTTCTCTTTCTATTGCTCTTACAACACCTGCATTCTGAGCAACTCCGCCACACATTACAACATCTTCTTCAAGTCCACATCTATATGCAAGACCACATGCCTTACTAGCTACTGATTGATGTACACCAGCTATAATATTTTCTTTAGCAACTCCCTTTGAAAGCTGAGATATTACTTCAGATTCTGCAAAAACTGTACAAGTACTGCTTATGCTTGCTGGTTCTGTTGCGTGACTATCATATTCTGCCATTTCATTAAGATTAACTTCAAGTACTCTTGCCATTACATCAAGGAAACGCCCTGTTCCAGCGGCACATTTATCATTCATAAAGAACTGTTTAACTCCGCCCTTGCTATCAAGTTTTATTGCTTTAGCATCTTGACCACCAATATCAATTATAGTTCTAGCTGTAGGCACTAAGAAAAAGATTCCCTTAGCATGGCAGCTAATTTCACTGATTTGTTTGTCTGCTTCTTCTATAGAAAATCTTCCATAACCAGTAGCAACTATTTTGTCCATATCTTCCATTTTAAGTCCTGATTTTGAAAGAGCTGCTTCAAGGGCACGTTTAGGTCCTGAAGACCCAGTTCCTACTTGAATGACTTCTGCAGCAATAATATCGCTTCCATCTTTAAGTATTACTACTTTTGAAGATGCGGAACCAATATCAATTCCCATTGTAAACATAGCATAATCTCCTTTTTGTTTTAAAAATTTATTTATCTTTGAATTGGGGCAACAGTTTCAACAAATTCAACTAGTATTCCTTCTCCATATTTAGGTCTTAAGAAGTTAACTATAATATCACTTGTTCCTGGTACTGCTTTACCTTCTAACATTTTCATGCCTTTGCTTTCATATTCTTTACGAACAGCTTCAACATCTTCAACTTCGAAAGCTATGTGTGCAATTCCACCTTTTCCATCGTTGAATTGAGCAAGAACTCCTTCTTTAGGAATGATTAATTCAAGTGGACTTTCATTTTCATTGTATTTTGTAAATATTAAATCTGCATGATACGCTTCAACAAATCCTTGGTAATCTACTTCTAACCCAAATTTTTCTAGGAATCTGTGTGCTGCTTCTAATGTAGGAAGTATAATTCCAACATGGTGTAATCTCATAGGTTTCATAACTTTTTCCTCCTAAATATATATAAATATTTAATAATATTTTTTTACATTTCTTCATTTATAATTAGTATGTTATAAATCTAGTTCTTTAATTCTATTAATCTTATTTTAGATTCATTTTTTCTTCTCTGAAGATTCTTAAATCCATAAGCTTAACTTCGTCCATCTTAGGTACAAAATCCATTAAATCAAGAACTTGAGTTTGAAGATCTATTCCTGGAGCAACTTCTATTAAATATACTCCATCTTCTCTTAATTCAAATACAGCTCTTTCTGTAATGTATCTTACTATTTGACCTGTTCTATTAGCATATTTTCCACTAAAAGTTACTTGTTCTACTTCTTTTAAGAACTTACGACTTTTTCCTTCTTGTGCTATTATTAATTTTCCATCTTCAACTTTTGTTTTTAAACCACCAGCTGTAAATGTTCCACAGAAAAATACTTTTTTAGAATTTTGTGTTATATTAATAAATCCACCACAACCTGCAATTTTAGGACCAAATCTACTAACATTTATATTACCAATTTCATCACATTGAGCTAATCCTAAGAATGCTAAATCAAGACCGCCACCATCATAAAAATCAAATTGGTATGGTTGATCAATAAGACAATCTGGATTTAAACTTGATCCAAATCTAGTTCCTCCTTGCGGAATACCACCTATTGGACCAGATTCAACAGTTAAAGTCATGTAGTTTTCAATGCCTTCTTCTCCAGCAACTTGTGCTACATATTCAGGTGCACCTATTCCTAAGTTTACAACTGTATCTTTTTCTAATTCCATAGCTGCTCTTCTACCAATAATTTTCTTAGCATCTAATGGGATAGGTTTTAAGCTATCTACAGGAACTCTTACTTCTCCTGAAACACCTGGTTCATACTCTTGACCAAAACTTTGCTCATGATCTTCAGGTCTTGCAACTACAACAGCATCAACATAGATTCCTGGTATTTTTACAAGTCTAGGATCTAATGTTCCACCTTTAACTACTTTTTCAACTTGTACAATAACTTTACCACCACTATTTTTAACTGCTTGAGCTGTAGCTGTTCCTTCTAATGGAGTAATTTCTTTTTCAAATGTTATGTTTCCATATTCATCTGCATAAGTTGCTCTTATAAATCCAACATTTATAGGAAATGCCTTATATAAAAGTCTTTCTTTTCCTGCTATATTAACGATTTCAACTAAATCTTCTGTAGTTATTTCGTTGATTTTTCCTCCACCATTTCTAGGATCTACAAATGTATCTAATCCTACATGTGTTATAGTACCAACTCTATGTGCAGCAATATCTCTAAATAAATGAAGTAACGCACCTTGTGGTAAGTTATAACCTTCAATTTCATTATTCATACACATTGCCCCTATTTTAGGTGCAGTATTTAAATGTCCTGCTATTATTCTCTTTAGTAGTCCTTTATGTGCATAGTGATCAGCGCCACTTCCATCTCTATTACCTTGAGACGATCCATACATAAGTGTTAAATTTTTAGGAGAACCAGTTTCTAAGAATCTTTTTTCAATTGCTTTGTTAAGTGCTTCTGGACAACAACTACTAACAAATCCACTTGTAGTTAATGTATCCCCATCCTTAACAATCTTAACAGCCTCATCTGCTGTAAGTACTTTAACCTTTTTCATGTTCTTCCCCCTTTAACTATTTTGACTTTGTTCTGTTGTTTTCGTTTTTTGTTTTTAATATGTTTTTAAAAAAATCTGCGCAGATCTTAACTTTAAACTTTATACACAGCTTTATCATTTGTTATGTTGTGTTTGTGATTTAACAAACTACTATTTTTATTACTTTTTTCACACAATGTCCGTGTGAAATATTTAACTGTGTTTCTTAAAATAATTTTAATACAGTTTCAATAAAATTTAAATCAAATCATATTGACTGTTCTTGGAGTAAATAATTCAATTGAATTTCACAAATTCAACTTGAATTATTCCCATTCAATATTGAATTTTTTACTTTAATTAATAATTTTATAATATATCCTCCCAATAATTTTTATAAATTATGTAAATTTTCTAACTATTCCTCCCTTAAAAAGTCAAAAAAATAACAAACTTCTAGATTTCATATCAATATCTAGAAGTTTGTTATTTTTTTTTATTATTTTTATTATTTTTAGATTCCGTATTTTATTGCATATTTTAATCCCTTTAAATCTTTTTTTAATTGATGTTTTTCTGCTTTTAAATATCTTTTTATTTGATATTTATCTCCTTTTACTTCTTTCTTCAATTCTCTTTTAATAGTATTGATTTCATGTTTCATTTCAATTTTAGCTCCAACCAATCCAGCCTTTGGAGAAATAACCTCTTGTGCAAAGGCAACTCCACCAAGATTTGAAGCTATAAGCATAGTTGCAACAAAAACTTTAATTTTTCTCATTTATCCATTCCCCCATAATATATTTTAAATTAAACATATGGTTTAATTTTACATTATTAGTATATCATTACTTTTATGTAATTTCAAAGTTTTGTTTTCCAAAACTTATCTTACAAGAGTAATAATAATAGGAATAGTTACTACCGATACTATTGTACTTAAAAATGTACATCTTGCTGCAAAATCTACATCACCTTTATATCCCTCTGCAAATACTACAGTAAGTGATGCTGGTGGCATGGCCTCTATTACAACACATACTTCCATTAAAAACTTGTCCACATTTAATGCATTTAAAATACAATATATTATTAATGGAAGTATTATAAGTCTTGATACTACAGGATAATAAGCATTTTTACCCAAAAATATATCTTTAACTTTTATATTTGCCAAGGCTACTCCAGTTATCATCATAGCAATAGGAGCAGTCATATTTCCTAACATTTCTACACTTCTATAAATAGGATAAGGTAATTTAATTGAAAACAGGAACATTATAAATCCTACAAAAATAGCTATAAGAGATGGACTTAAAAGTTGTTTTATTAAATTAGCAGAACCCTTACCTTTACAAAACAGCCCTACCCCATATGTCCAGAGCAATAAATTGTACGGTATACTAAACACAGATGCATAGAATATAGCCATATTTCCATATACTCCCTGGAGCACTGGATATCCTATAAATCCACAATTAGAAAATAAGGTCAAAAACTTTAATACATTTTTCTTATCTTCATCCTGATATTTTGTATACATTATTTTTCCTAAAATAAACAATATTATATGTATAATTGATGAATATAATACAATCTTCCATATATTCATTAACATTTGTGGTGAAAATTTAAAACTAAAAGATATAAGTATCAAACAAGGACTTGTTATATTTATAAGTATATCTGAAAACCCTTTATTTACTTGTTCATTTATATATCCTTTTCTTTTTGCATAGAATCCTACCAATATTAGTATTGTAAGTATTATAACTTGATTTACAGCATTTAAGTCAAACATATTTTTCTTCCTTTTTTATTATGTATATTTTAATATAATTTGTTATTTTTCAGATTACTAAAGTATTTTATCATAGTTTTTTATGTGATACTACTGAATTATCTTAATATAAAAATATTATACCTATATGTAAAACACCTAAAAATAGTGTCTTATATATAGGTATATTTTTTATTTACTTACCTTTTCCGTCCATGTTTTTACTAATTCGGGATGAGTTTTTACAAATCTCTTTGCAACCAAACTCGGTGATTCTCCATCTTGTATTTCTAACATAACAGAAGAAAAATCTTCTGTATTTAATCTATATTTCTGAAAAAAGCTTGCAACTTCAGGCATTTCCTCTTTTATATTAGGTCTTCCCATAGTTTTTATACATTCTCCCTTTCCCATAACCAAATCAGGATCTTTTAAAAACTTCAAATCCCATTTTGACCACATCCAATGAGGTTTCCATCCGGTTACAGCAATCCATTCTTTTTTATCTATGGCTCTTTTTAATTCAGCTGTCATAGCTGATCCACTGCTCTCCTCAAGAATCCACTTATTTAATCCATAATGTGGCATGACATCATCTTGTGTTACCTTCATTTGGGCAGCTCCTGGATCTATACCTACTATTCTATTTTTAAATTTATCTTTGTACTTCTTCATGTCAGCTATATTATCTATAGTTACATAATTAGGTACAACTATACCTATTTGAGCCGATGTATAATTATCGTTAAGTTCAACTAACTTATCTTTATGTTTTTTCCAGTAATTTGTATCAGTATCAGGAAGCCAAGAACATACAAAAGCATCTATATTTCCTTGTGATGTTGCTTGATATAATATACCTGTTTGAAGTATATACAATTCTACATAGTATCCCATTTGTTCTAAAACTTCCTTTACTATATATGTAGATGCTTCTGCTGAAGCCCATTGAACATATCCAATTTTAACTTTTCCTTTACTTCTATCATTAGTTTTGGGAATTTGACTCTCTAAAAGTCCACAACCAGATAAACATATTATTATTGATACTATTAAAAATAAACTTAATCCTTTATTCAATTTTTCTTTAAAGATAATGAATCCCTCCACATTTTACGCATTTTTACTTTGAGTTTTAACACCTAAACTCCTAGTTATTCTATCAAGAATAATCGCTAAAATAACAACAGCAAGTCCAGCTTCAAAACCAACTCCTATGTCATTTCTTTGAATGCCACTTAAAACTTGGCTTCCAAGTCCTCTTGTTCCTATCATTGAAGCCACTACAACCATTGATAATGCCATCATTATAGATTGATTTATTCCAGCCATTATAGATGGAAGTGCTAATGGAATTCTTATTTTATAAAGCATTTCAATAGAATTGAATCCAAATGACTTTCCCACTTCTTCTAACTCTTTTGGCACTTGTTCTAATCCAAGTTTTGTAAGTCTTACTGCTGGAGGCATGGAAAATATGACTGTTGATATTATTCCAGGAACATTACCTATGCCAAAAAACATTACCGCCGGTATTAAATATACAAAAGATGGCATAGTCTGCATAAAATCTAAGACAGGAGTAATAATTTTATCTAAAATCCTTTTCTTATTCATAAGTATTCCTATAGGTATACCTATCAATAAAGAAATAACAGTTGAAATTATCACTAATACAAAAGTTTCTATAAACATTTGCCATAAATTCATCTGAAATATTAATAGTAATCCTAAAATAGTAAAAAGAGCAGTTTTTTTATTTACTAAAATTAATGCTATTACACTTAACCCAATTATAAAAAACAAAGGTGTTATAGTTAGTAGCATATAATTTAAATTGTCCATAAAACTATTTAATCCACTTGCCTGACTATCAAAAAAACCTTGAAAATTATTTAACAAAAACTGAATAAACTTCTCTACCATATCTCCAATATGTATTTCCATTTTAAACATCTCCTCCTGCCAAATTACTTAGCACTGTTCCTTTTACAATAACGCCAAGTAAATTATTATTATCATCTATAACAGGAAGAGGTACATCTAAAGATGCCATACATCCTAACAATTCATCAATTGTTTTACCTGGTTCAGTTGTAGTTGTAGTCTTTATAAGTGTTGAGATGCTTGTATCTACATCTGCATTTATAATATCTTCTAATTTAATTATTCCCTTAAAATTCTTTCTTTCACCAACAACAAATATACTTGTTAGATTATTCTTTTTCATTTTATATTTTGCCGTTTTAATGCCATCACTGTCATATAAAAGTTCTATAGGCTTTATCATTATATCTTCTGCTTTTAGTATTTGTGAGCGATTAACATTCTGTACAAATTCTTTTACATAATCATTTTTACAATTATTTAATATATCTTCTGCTGTACCCACTTGCACTATTTTCCCATCTTTCATAATTGCGATTCTATATCCTATTCTTAAAGCCTCATCTAAATCATGAGTAATAAATATTATTGTTTTATTCATATTTTCATACAAATCTAACAATAAATCCTGCATTTCTCTTCTAATAAGAGGATCTAATGCACTAAAAGGTTCATCCATCAACAAAATATCAGCTTCCACAGCTAAAGCTCTTGCGATTCCAACTCTTTGTTGCATTCCACCACTTAACTCATTTGGGTACTTATCTTTCCAATTTGATAAACCAACTTTCTCTAAAGCAACCAATGATTTCTGTACTTTTTCGTCTTTTGAAATATCCTTATGTACTTCAAGACCGAACATTGTATTTTCAAGTATGGTTCTGTTAGGAAACAACGCAAAATTTTGAAACACCATTGCAAATTTTTCTTTCCTAAGTTTTCTTAAATTTTTATTATCTAATTTGGTTATATCTTGTCCACAAACTATTACCTCACCCTCAGTAGGCTTTATAAGACCATTTAAGCACCTTAAAAGCGTAGATTTGCCACTTCCGGATAAACCCATAATCACAAATATTTCATTTTGATTAATTTTTAAACTTACATCATTAATACCAACTGTTAAACCAGTTTTCTTAGAAATTTCACTTTTAGAACATCCTTCTTTTATTAATTGCTTGCATTTTAGAGATGGTTTTCCAAAAACTTTTACTAAGTTTTGTACTTTAATTTCTTCCACGAATATAATCCTCCTAAATAAACTTTTATTGAATATATCACATCTCAAAATATGATTTAGTTAAAAGGATAGTACATATAGCATTTTATGTCAAAAATGGATTGATAAAATTCGCCTAAAAACAAGTAGTTTAGCCACATTAATACCTATATAAACTGGAAAATATAATAAAATCACTTCATTATTGAGAATATACATTATAAACATTAAACAAATACCTAATAGTATGGAGTTTGCAACCTTTACTTTACATATCAAGTTTTATGAACTATTTAACAATATTATTTTTACCGCTATGTTATACTTGGCTAAATATGTATTTTGTTAAGGAGTGCAAAACATGAGTGAAAAAGAGAAAATGTTAAGTGGAGAATTATATAATCCATATGAAAAAAGCCTAATTACTTTAAGAAACAAAGCACGACATATAACAAAGCTTTATAATAATACAGACCCAGAAAATACAAAAGAAAGAGAAAATCTTCTCAAAAAATTATTTGGTAAAATAGGAAACAATTTTGAAATAGAACCTCCATTTTATTGTGACTATGGTACCAATATAGAAATCGGGGAAAACTTTTATGCAAATTTTAATTTTTTAGTATTAGATGATGGATTCGTAAAAATAGGTGACAATGTTTTAATAGCACCTAATGTAAATATATATACTGCAACTCATTTAATAGATCCTAAGTTACGACCTAAAAATGCAGATTATACAAAAGCTGTGACTATAGGTAACAATGTTTGGATTGGTGGTAGATCCATAATAAATCCTGGTGTAACTATAGGAGATAACAGTGTAATTGGCTCAGGTAGTGTAGTTACAAAACACATTCCTAAAAATGTAGTAGCCGCAGGTAATCCTTGTAAAATAATAAAGATAATTAAAGATTAGCTCTCCTAAAAAAGTGCTAGTCTTTTAATTCACAAAATATTTTACCTATATAATGTGAGTATATCTTAATAAACATACGTGTATCATAAGAATAATTACTTTTGTAATTTTAACTTATTTTTATGAAAAAATGAGGTGATATACTATGGGCAAAGAAAATAAAAATATTGATATTTTAATCATTGGAGCAGGACCTGCTGGTTTAACTGCTTCCATATATACATCACGACTTAAATTAAGTACTCTTATATTAGAAGATGAAATTATAGGAGGGCAAATAAGAGATGCTTATACTATTGAAAACTATCCTGGTTTTACAAATATAAGTGGTGTTAATCTTACTAAAAAAATAGAAGAACAAGCTTCTGCATCCGGTGCTATTATAGACGAATTTGATAAAATTATCTCTGTAAAACTTACTAATTCTGAAAAAATAATAGAAACTGAAAATCATATATACAATGCTAAAGTTGTTATTATAGCATCTGGTGCAAAACGCCGTGAGCTTCCTATACCAGAAGAGAAAAAGTTTCATGGCAAAGGAATACATTACTGTGAACTTTGTGATGGTCATATGTATGATGGTAAACATATCGCAGTAGTAGGTGGAGGAAATTCTGCCCTCCTTGCAGTAAAGTTTCTTTCTAAGTATGCTGAAAAAATTACAATAGTTCATCAATTAGATTATTTTCAAGCTGAACAAAAAATTCAAGATGAAGTATTTCAAAACCCTAAAGTCAATGTTATCTGGAATAGCGAAATAAAACACGCTCTAGGTAATAATAATATATCAAAAATATCTATTGAAAATGTAAAAACAAAGGAAACCACAGAACTTCCAATAGACGGTATTTTTGTATATATAGGACTTATCCCACGAACGGAACTATTCAAAGATTTCATTACTCTTGATAAATTTGGCAACATATTAGCAGACGAAACGACAAAAACTAATGTAGAAGGTGTATTTGCAGCTGGAGATGTTCGTTCTAAATCTTTTAGACAACTTACTACAGCCACTGCTGATGGAACTGTAGCTGCTCTTATGTCCGAAAAATTTATAAATTCAAAGGAGAAGTGATTTAGAATGGTAAAAGTTTATTCAATTCCTGATTGTCCATGGTGTATAAAAGTTAAAAAGTATATTACTTCCAAAAATATAGAATTTGAAGATATAAATGTACAAGAAGATGTTCAAGGAAGAGAAGAAATGATATCTCTTACAAATCAAAGTTCAGTTCCTGTTATAAATGTTAACGGAAATATCGTCATAGGATTTGAAAAAGAAAAACTAGATTCTCTTCTTCACTTATAATTTGAAAGGAGATTAAAATATGTCAATATATGATTTTAAAGTAAAAACTATAGATGGCGAGGAAATATCTTTAGATAAGTATAAAGGTAAAGTATTGCTTATTGTAAATACCGCTAGTAAATGTGGATTTACCCCTCAGTATAAAGCTTTAGAAAAATTATATAAAAAATTTAATTCTAAAGGTTTTGAAATACTAGGATTTCCATGTAATCAATTTGCAGAACAAGAACCTAACAATAACTCGGAAGTCAAAAAATTTTGTGAGTTAAATTATGGAGTTACCTTTCCCCTATTTGCAAAAATAGATGTTCGTGGGGATTCCGCTGATCCATTATTTAAATATTTAAGTGAATCTATTCCATTTAAAGGATTTAATTTAAATCATCCTAATGGAAATACTTTAAATGACTTCTTAAAAGAAAATCTTCCAGAATATTTAGAAGGAAACTCTATTAAATGGAACTTTACAAAATTTTTAATAAATAAAGAAGGAAATGTAGTTGCGAGATTCGAGCCTACTACCGAACCCGCTGAGATTATTCCTGAAATAGAAAAGCTTCTATAAAAATTAAAAGCATCGGATTTTCTCCGATGCTTTTAATTATCTTACTCCTACAAAACCTTGTGTAGCATATACTTTACCATCATTTGATATGCCTATTCCAAATCCTATTTGATTAAAGTCTTGTTTTATCATATTCGCATAATGTCCAGGGGAATTTTTCCATTGATCAAATAATGCTTCAGCTAATTTATTTGGATCTTCTGAATAATAATTTTGTGCTATATTTTCTCCAACAGAATTCCA
Source organism: Clostridium massiliodielmoense (assembly GCF_900176615.1). GTDB lineage: Bacteria > Bacillota > Clostridia > Clostridiales > Clostridiaceae > Clostridium_H > Clostridium_H massiliodielmoense. The sequence continues at coordinate 198,587 of NZ_FXLO01000009.1, read as the reverse complement.
TCTATAATTAGCTCTATTTAAATCATCTTTAAATATAAAATTACCGTTTTTATCATTATGAGAAAATTCTCCTGTTGTAGCCATATATTCTGAACGTTTTTCAGCTAAATTATTTAATACATCTATACTTTTAAGTGGTGTTACTCCTGTAGATGCTCTAAGCTCATTAACTAATTGAACCATTCTTTCATTAACGGCTTTTTTATAAGCTACCGTCAATTTTCCTTCTTCTTTTTTATTTGGTGTAGTTTCTTTGCTAACTTCCGGTTTTACAGATTCACTTTTATTTGAATTAGAATTACTTACTACTGTATTATTCGGTGTAGTTTCTTGATTAATTTCTTTATTAGCTTCCTTGTTATTAACTTCAGGCTTATCCTGATTTTTAACTTCTATTTCAGTATTTTCTTTGTTATTTTGTGGCATTTTATAAGATACAGTTTTATTTAAATCATTCTTCATATCTACACCATCACAAGAGTATACCATGCAATTTGATGCACATGCATTTGTATTTATTACTCCTAAACTACATGTTTTATTTTGTGAATTTAAATTTTTGCAAAGGAAGTTATAAAATTCCTCCCCTTTACAAGTATAAGTTTTGCATATGTCTTGTCTATAAAGTCCCTTTACATTGATTCTTTCAGCAGCTTGTACAACACTTGGAATAGTCATCATACTAGCCATAATTATTGCAGCTAAAACTTTTTTCTTCATATGTACCTCCAAACTTTATATTTATCCCTATATTTTATACTTTAGTAAGTTAATAGGATATCTAATAAAATTATAAAGTATAACTTTCATTTTTTCTAGTTACTATTTATGGCAATTTTCTTTATTTTTACATTCATCCCTAATATATCGAATTTTTACATTCTTCTAAAATACAAATTTAGAATCTATACAAGGCATTTATTTTAATATAATTCTATATTAAATCACATCCTGAAAATATAGCTGAAAACCTGTCATCATGCAAATCTATAGTTATGTTTACATATTCATTATTTATAATATCTTTAGCCAAGATTTAATTGAATTTTACCTCAACACTCCTTTTAACTATTTCCAAATATTACTTTGAGTTTTTTATATATACATCTATATTAAACTTAGCTTTTGAGTATCCTATTGGATTTATTGACTTATCTATAAATAGATTAACCACAACAGTACCCATTTAAGTTTTACTTATAGCTAACTATATTCCAGTTGACCTTAATAGCATTTTTATAACATCTAATAACTACCTAAATTATATATAGCTGAAAAAGATGGAAGTTCTCCCTATGACAAGTGATCTATATTCTTTTAAGGAAAATTTGAAATTGACCTTGGAAGTCTTGAAGTAAAAATAGTACTAATCAAAGAATCTTAGTAGACCTAAAAAAACTAAATATAACTAATGTAGATAACTTTGTCTCCACAGGATATGGCAGAAATAATATAAACTTAAACATATTTAACCCCATTGATGAAATTATATGTAGTCTATGTATAAAACAACTAAAATAAAGTCTTGTGTTAAGTGATACACGAGATATTTAAAAGAGATTTTTATTATGTGTATTTTAAAAACAGAACAAAGTTTTGATAGAATTCACTTTCTTGGAGGATATGATGGAAAATGGCTTATGATTTCGGTGTACTTGATATTATAAAAAACGAAACTTTAACTTGTTATAATGGAGTTGTGGAAAATATCCTTCCTGTAAACTTAGAAAAAAGGATACTTAAAATTTAAAGAATTATATTTATAATAATATTTATAAAAATCCTATGGAATAAATTTTCTATTATCTGTTCCATAGGATTTGCTTTACTATTTAAAGTTTAAAATAAACTTTACTACAACTTCTGTATATATTCACTAAGTACTTTGTATACTCCATCATTATCATTGCTATCTGCAATAAAATTAGCATTTTGTTTTACATCTTCTGGAGCATTTTTCATGGCATAACTATGATGCGCTACTTTAAACATAGATAAATCATTATAATAATCCCCAAAAACCATCGTATTTTTAGAAGATATTTCAAATTTTTCTTGAAGTATTTTTACTGCACTACCTTTAGCCACACCTTTATTCATTACGTCCACCCAGTTATAACCTGATACTACAACTTCCAAATTATCACTTATACTTTTTCGTAGATTATTCACAAACTCACTACTTGCACCTTCAGCTATATAATAAGTTATTTTGTATATTGGAACACTTATATCATCTAAAGAATTCACCAAACCTACTGGCACTTCACTTTTATCAAACTTATCTAATAGTTCTTTTGATGGATCTATTACATATGCTGTGCTTTCCCCTCCTAAAAATACAAATCCACTTAAATCAAACTTATAATTAATTACAGTTTTCATGTCTTCTTTTTTCATGGCATTTGTATAAAGTGTCTTGCCATTATTATTGTATTTTATAACAGCACCGTTATGTGCAATAAGTATCATATCTCCCTTTACTTTCTTAAAATTATTATTAAGCTGAGAGTAGAATCTTCCACTAGCTGCTACAAATTTTACATTTTTATCATGAAAATCATGTATTAACTCAAATATATTTTCATTTATATTCCCTTTATTATTAACCAAAGTACCATCCATATCAGTTGCTATAAGCTTTATCATCAGTTTTCCCCCTGTAGTATAAAATAGTTCTATATAATTATATTATCATAAACTACTATCATTTTATAATAATACATAAATAATAATATTACATAGGATATATATATACATTTTCAGGCTTTGAAATAGCTTTTATATTTGTTACTTTGATAATAGGTACATCATTTTTGTAATCTAAGATTCCTTCAACTTTAATCCAGCTATTGATTTTTATATTATTAGCATTAGGATATACACAAGTAAGTCCAACTAATTCAGCATCTGCTGCACAACAGGATATCATAAGCCTTCCTACCGCAAATTCGTTTGACTTAAAAGTTGAATCTTTATATACACATCCATTAATACTAATTTTTATTCCTTTATACTTTTTCATATTATTTTCAATATCAAAAACTAATGTAGCATAATTATCATCACTAAATACTACTTCCTTTATCTTATTTACATTATTATCACTAGATGCCTTTTGAGTATTTGCTTTAGGCTTGTTTACAGAAGCTGCCTTATTATTACCAAGGTTAGCATTCATCCCAACCTTCATACCATTAATTCCCATTAATAAAGTTAGAAACATTATTATATAACTTTTTTCCATTGGAAATGGACTTTTTATAGTAAATATTTTAGTAAATTGATATATTGTAAGTATAGTAAATATAATTAATGCAAACACAGTATATTTAACCATCCTAGGGCTTATAAATATCCTAATCTTGTCTGTCAATAATAAATAATCAAAGTATATTGTAAATCCAAGGAGTGCTAAAAACTTCAAAAGTTCTTCTGTATTAAAACGCTTCATTTAAATAACTCCTAACCTTTCAAAAATATTTACTAAAATACCTATTAGATAACAAACTCCAAAAATATAAAAAATAAGTTTCATAACTACTGTTTTCTTAAAATTTCCAAATAGCATTATGGCATTTTTAATATCAATCATAGGTCCTAAAATTAAAAATGCTGAAATAGATCCCATGGTAAATTCATTTAAAAATGTTCTAGCTATAAAAGCATCAGCCTCAGAGCAAACAGACAAAACAAATGCCAAAATCATCATAGCTATTACTGACACTAATGGATTTTTTCCTATAAATGCAATAGACTGTTTAGATACTGTCAACTGAAATATTGTAGATAAAAATGCCCCTATTGCTAAATACTTTGTTATACTAAAAAGTTCACTAATTGTATGATTCAATACTAACTTTATTTTGGAATTATAAGTATACATATTATATTCAGAGTTACATCCGCACCCACAATTAGAATCTTCATATGGTTTGTCTACACATATCTCTCCATTTTTATTGCACTCTGACAACGAAATTATGTATCCAATTAATATTGATGCCAAAACTCCTCCTACACACCTTATTATAAAAATAGAAATTTTATTATAAAAAGCATAGTATGTAGACATTATTACAATAGGATTTACAATAGGAACTGATAGCATAAATGTAAAAGCTATACCTAATGGTACACCCTTTTTTACTAATTTTTTAGTTATTGGTACTATAGCACATTCACACACTGGAAAAATTAATCCAACTAAAGACGCTAATATCAATCCTAAAAATCTATTTTTAGGAATTATTCTAGTTATAACTTCCTCCGATACAAATACTTGAATCAAAGAGGATATGAACGATCCAATTAATATAAATGGTACACCTTCTAAAAGTATGCTAGTAAATATAGTACAAAAATTTTGAAAAAATATTACTTTACTGTCTATCATTAAAGTAGTAATTTGAAAAATCATAATACATAATACTAATATTAAAATACTTTTACATATTTTATACTCTTTTGCAGTTGTTTTGCTATTAACAGTGTTCACCTAAACCTCCTTAAATTCTACTTATGAAATTTTTTAAATGTATTCTAATCTGTTTTAATAATCCTGTATCTAACAAATCGTATTTCTCTAAATCTCTAATTATATTATTCATATTATTTATAGTTATAATATGAGCATAATTATTTATTTTTCTTAACTTTTCCTCTATATTTATACACTCTAAATGGGTAACACCTTTGGTATTAGTTATAACTATAAGATTACTAAATTTTATGAATGGTATAAGAAAATTTCCCATATTATTTATGTACATATCAAAGGTTTTAGCATCAATAGTAAAAAATATAGTGGTTATCTTACATAGTTTTTTTAATTCATTGCTATATATAATACTTAACATATTATCTAAAAGTCTTGTCCCATTATATTCTATAATAATTCTATTTGGATTATGCTTTTGTATAATTTGTTTTATATACTCTCTTTTTACTTCATCATTATTACATTGATAAAAAACTATATTTTTATTATTTAGTATATCTTCACTTATATTTGAATTTCCCTTTTCACAGGAAATTATAACTACCTTTTCATTTTTTACCAATGTATATTGAACTAATCCATTTATAAATAAAGTTTTACCTGATCCTATAAATCCTGTAACAACTTCAATATCACATTTTGTTTTCATTTTTTATCAATCCTTATTTTGCAAATAATGCTTTTATAGCTACCTTATTTAAATTACTACCTATAATACAGATTAAACTAGTATACTCTGGTAAAGACTTTTGAAATGTTAATTCTCCAGGAACATAGTTGAACTGCATCCATTTTTTTAAATCATTTTTGACTATTCCTTTACCACGAAGAATGTGTCCCAGCGAAGAATCTTTTTCTAACATATCAAATATTTTTCTTAATTTCTCTTTTGAAAATTCTTTAGGAGTTTCTATACTACAAAATTGAAATGTTTCATTTGTCTTTGTAGCTACTTTCTTTATTTTAACATTTTTGGGTGTACTTAGTAAATTAAATTTTTTAATTATACTTTCTTTTTCTTTATTTGTACTTTCCAATATATTAATCGCAGTTATATCATGCCATGGAGTTGTTATAATGGTTGCGTCTCCATTTATTTTCTTTATTTCATTTGTAACTTTTAATATATTATCATTAGATGTAAGCTGAGTTCTGCTCAAAATTATAGTTTTAGCATTAGCAATTTGATTTTTATAAAAATCACTAAAATTTTTAAGATACATGTCAAACTTTAATATATCTACTACAGTCATAACTATATTAATTGATACTATTTCCTTTAGCTCTTCCCTTTTTAAGGTTTCCAATATTTCCGAAAGCTTTGCAACACCTGATGGTTCTATTATTATTCTATCTGGATGAAATTTTTCGGTAATCTCTTTTATAGCCTTTGTAAAATCATTTACTATAGTACAACAAATACATCCTGCATTTATTTCTTTAACTTCAATCTTAGTTTCTTTTAGTATAGCCCCATCTATTCCAACTTCCCCAAATTCATTTTCTATGATAACAATTTTTTCTTTATTAAGTTCTTCCGTTATAAGCTTTTTTATAAGCATAGTTTTACCTGCTCCTAAAAAGCCTGAAAAAATATCTATTTTTGTTTTTTTCATATAACCTATCTCCTTAAACTTATTTCAATATAATGCAAACGCAAATCATTTGCATTAATAATATTATCATATTGTATATTTCAAAAAGTAACAAATCGGATTCAAATATATTAAATCTCTAATTAATTTATGTTTAAAAGCATTGCTATATTACAAAAATTTCCAGTTACACCTGAGGATTTTTATAAATATTATATTAGTTTATAAGCTTACTAATTCATATATTATTTTTTCTATTATAGTATTATCTGAAATGCTAAACATATTATCTAACAGTCTAGTTTTAAATGTTCCAGTTCCCCTATCATTTTCAGAAAGTTCTCCACATATACCCATGAGAGCTGTTGCTAGGATAGTCCCTTCCAGTATATTTTTAGATGATATAAAACTTCCTATAAGTGTATTTAACATACAGCCTGTACCAGTTATCATCGATAACATCTCACAACCATTTTTTATTAAATATGTATCTTTTTCATCTGTTATTATATCTACTACTCCTGTTGCTACAACAATAGCTTTTGTTTGTTTAGCTAAAGAGTTTAGTATTTTTACATTTTCATCTATATTATTTTTATTTATAATATCTTTTACCCCAACATCAATACCCTTTGAATTATTTTCAACACCATATATTGCTTTTATTTCAGACATATTGCCTTTAATTACATTTGGCTTACACTGTGATATAAATTTTTTTGCATAATTTAATCTAAGTGTGCTACAAGCTGTTCCTACAAGATCTATTACCTGTGGTATTTTATTTTTCAAAGCCACTTTTCCTGAAATCAGCATGGATTCCATTCTAACATCTGTTATATTTCCAAGATTAATAGCTAATGCATTAGCCATAGAGGTAATTTCCGCTACCTCTAAAGGGTGTTCTGCCATAATAGGCTTTGCTCCTGTAGCTAAAACCATATTTGCACAATCATTTATAGATATTGGATTAGTTATACAATGTATAAGTGGATTTTTAAATTTAACACCCTGCTTTATTTGTAGCAGATCCTGAACTGTTATTTTTTGCTTTATCATAAACCTTAGCCCCCAGACTTCTCTGAATTTTTGAAAGCATTCCCGTTTTTCTTAATGCTAATAAAAATATGAATGCTATTGTTCCACCAATTAATGTGCCCATAATAAATGATGGAACATAGAACATCCAAGTAAGTCCTGATCTTCCCCAAATATATGTCATAATTGGATATGAAGCTATTGCTCCTATAACCCCAGTTCCTATAACTTCACCTATAACAGCAAAAATAATTTTTCCTTTAGATAATCTATACAAAATTCCAGATAACGCAGCACCAAATACTGCTCCAGTTAAAGCAAGTGGTGGAATTCCCATAAAAGACATTCTTATAACTCCAATTAGTGTGGCACAAAGCAATGAATACCATGGTCCAAGTAATACAGAACAAACTATATTAATAAAGTGAGCCATAGGACACATGCCTTCAATACGAAGAATTGGTGAAATTACAACGCCCATTGCTACTAGCATTGCTAACATAAGTTTTTTTAATAATTTTGAGTTTTTTTCCATAAAAAAATACCTCCTTAGTAATATTTATTTCTTATATATCACACAGGAAATAAATATCACAAAAGAGATATAACTATACTTAAACCAAATAGCAATTTCCCATATGACATATAAATTTTCTTACATAGTTCATATAGTCGGTCGAAGCTCAAAAGCTTCCTCTCACCTTGAAACACAAGTTCCCTCGCTATTTAGTTGTCTTTTTTATTATAAATAAAGGGCGCTCCCCCTTTTGAAAAATTATATCATATATTTATTCTTCCATCAAACAATAATCATATAAATATTTTAGCTAAAAACACACTATCTAAATATATAACATATTATAAAATTATAAATTTCTATGAAAGGAATGAACAATTTGTATAATACCTACAACACATATCCATACCCTTATTTAGATAATATGTATGATCCTTATAATGCATATTCATATCCTTATTACTACAATAATCCAATGTATCTCTCAAGCTTTATGAATAATTTTGCTAGAGAATATATTCCTTATGATGATGAAATGGAATGCTATCCAAGACATGGTTGGGGGCAATCTCCAAATAATTATAATTCTCTTCAGCTAAAAGATTATGGTGGAAAACCATTTGTAATTAATATTGAAGAAGCCACTAAACTCAATAATAATTTTCGTACCGCATTATGGACTGGAGAACATTTGCAACTTACCCTAATGAGCATAAATGTTGGAGAAGACATAGGTTTAGAGGTTCATCCTAATACTGATCAATTTATACGCATTGAAGAAGGTCAAGGAATTGTTAAAATGGGTGATAATAAATCTAACTTAGATTTTGAAAGAAATGTCTACGATAATTTTGCAATTATCGTCCCTGCTGGTAAATGGCACAATTTAATTAATACTGGTAATAAACCTATTAAATTATACTCCATATATGCACCACCTCAGCATCCATATGGTACAGTTCATGAAACCAAAGCAATTGCAGAAGCGGCTGAAAAGAATCATAGCCTTAACTATGAAACATCAAAAATAACTTCTAATAAAACCAGAAAATTTACCTTAAGTGAACTTGCCCAGTATGATGGTACCATTAGAAAATCTGCTTATGTAGCAGTTAATGGAATTGTTTATGATGTTACTAATAATCCTAAATGGAGTGGAGGAAAACACTATACCTTAACTGCTGGCAAAGATTTAACATCTGAATTTCAAACCTGTCATGAAATTATAAGCTTACTAGAAAATCTTCCTAAGGTAGGAATACTTATAAAATAAGTAAAGAATAAAGAATCAGATGTGATGGTTTATTTACTAAGCTATTACATCTAATTTTTATTCTTTTATTTTTGACTTTAGTTTAAATTTTGTTCTGCATTCCACATATAAAAATACTTTTCTTTATTCTTTAATAGCTTCTCGTGTGTTCCTTCTTCTTCTACTTTTCCATTTGATATAACAATTATCTTATCAGCTTTTTGGACTATAGATATTGAATTATTTAAGCGTAACACAGGACTATCTCCTTTAGAATATAAAAATTTTTTGAAAATGTAATCTTACCTTTCTTAATTCTATTTTATCTTAATAAATGTAGTTATCTTCCCAAACAATCATTATAAACATAAAAGGTATTAATTAGTAATCGTATGTTAAACAATATAGGGAAAATATGGCTGATATTTGACAATTTTCAATATCTAAAGTATACTTTATAAAGAATAAATTTAGTATGAAAGAAGGTTTTAACAGCTAATGATTTTATAAGATACAAAAATTTAATAGGAAAGTTAAGTAATGTTGAAGTAAGGATATGGTATAACTATCATGATGAAAATATCATCAATAAAATAGATAAATCTTTAAAGATAAAAGATCAAGCTATACAGGCTCATTTTTTAAGAAATAAGTATAGAACAGAAGCTAGAAAACTAATGAAAGATAGAAAACTTGCAAAATACTTAAATGTTAATAATTGTAATTTAGACTTTGAATATTACGAAAATAAATATATTAATCAGGGATATAGTGATAATTCCCTTTATGAAAAAATACTAGAAGCTTCAACTAGAACAAATAAATTAGTAAACAAAAGTTTGGGAATAATGTAATACTTAACTATAAACTTTATTATAATTTCCGTGCTATTTAGAATACTTTAAGAAAAATCTTAAGGTGTTTTTTTGTTGATTACTTTGATATCTTTATACTGTAATTTTTCAGCTAGTTACTTTATTATCAGTAACTAGCTATTTGACTTTTTAGTGGATTATAAAAAACTTATATACCACTAATAATCTTTTAATCTTTTAATCTCTACTATTTCTTTATCTCTACTTAGTAATTTAATAAACTCTTCTATATTGTCTACTGGTCTATTGCATGAAAAGTTCTCACATACATAAGCAGTGGTTTTATTATCTACTTTTCTTTCATCTTTTATAGATGGTATTATATTTTCTAAATTTCCATCATTTAATAATACAGTAGTAAATGGCATAAATCTTTTATTTACTTCCCTTATCATATCTTTAAACACTTTATCTTCCTTTTTAGAGGCTATTATTATTTGTTTACTAGGTCTAATATAGTTCATATAAACCATTAAAAATATGCTATGTGATTGTAGGCTCTCTTTAATATTTCCCCCAAACCCTTCAATCATTTTATACGCCTTTTCCCCTAAACTATTATCTCCTGTAATTTTTGAAAGTTTAATTAAATTCATAGCTGCTACAGAATTTCCAGAAGGTATTGCCGTATCATAACTATCTTTTAAGTTTAATATGAGTTTTTCTCCATCCTTACCACTGTGGAAAAATCCATAAGATTCTTCATCCCAAAATAGTTTTATCATCTCATCTGTAAATTGTAGTGCTTCCTTTAAAAACTTAGACTCAAATGTGGATTCATAAAGTTCTAAAAGTGCCCACACTAAAAATGAATAATCTTCAAGATATGCTATATATGCCGCTTCACCATGTCTAAATCTTGCTAAAAGTCTTCCATCTTTTCTTATTAAATTATTTTCTATAAAATTATAAGCTTCTTTTGCTCTATCTATATATTCTTGGTTTTCAAAGACTCTTCCTGCATAGGCCAGTGTTGATATCATTAGTGCATTCCAAGCAGTTAATATTTTATCATCTTTAAATGGATGAACTCTCTTTTCCCTTACTTGAAATAGTTTTTTTCTTAGATTCTCTAATTTATCTGTATTCTCAAGATCTTTTCTTATTAAATTTGGTATATTGCTTCCTTCAAAGTTACCACCTTTAGTTATATCATATGTATTACAAAATTCCTTAGCATCTTCTTTTAAAATATTTTCTACCTCATGTAATGTCCATAGATAAAACTTTCCTTCTAATCCTTCTGAATCTGCATCTTCTGCAGAATAAAATCCACCTTTAGGTGAAGTCATATCTCTAAGTACATACGTAAATATTTTTTCTGCTACTTCTTTATAAAAAAGTTTTCCTGTTATTTGATATGTCTGGGTATACACATAAGCCAGTAATGCATTGTCATAGAGCATTTTTTCAAAATGAGGAACAAGCCATTTTTCATCTGTGGAATAACGTGAAAATCCAAAACCTATGTGATCAAATATACCACCTTTATACATACATTTAAGTGTATTTTCTACCATATGTAGTGCAATTTTATCGTTATATTCTTTATAATAGGTTAAAAGTAGCATCAACTTATGAGGTGTAGGAAATTTAGGTGCAATACCAAATCCTCCATAACTCTCATCATAATAATATTTCATTTCTTTTATAGTATCCTGTAACACATTTTCGTTTATTTCTCCTGATTTATCTTGTGATGTATGTTCTTTCATTGTGCTTAATAATTCATTTGATGCATTTATAACCCTACTTCTATTACTTTCCCATTCATCTGCTATTTGATTTAATATTTGTATAAGTCCAGGTCTACCATACATACTTTTCTTAGGAAAATATGTTCCTGCAAAAAATGGTTTTTGATCAGGTTCCATTATAATAGTTAACGGCCATCCACCACTACCTGTAACAGCTTGACAAAACGTCATATATATATTATCTACATCTGGTCTTTCCTCTCTGTCTACTTTTATAGATACATATTTATCATTTAAAATCTTTGCCACTTCTTCGTCTTCAAAGGACTCCTTTTCCATAACATGACACCAATGACAACTAGAATATCCAATACTCAAAAATATAGGTTTATCTTGATCTTTTGCTTTTATAAAAGCTTCCTCACACCATGGATACCAGTTTACTGGATTATGAGCATGTTGAAGTAAATATGGAGATTTTTCATTTATTAGTTTATTGGGATTACTCTGTTTTCCTTGTTCTTTTTTTAAAACACTCATCATAAAAATACCTCCTTCGCTACTTAACAATTAAATTTATCTTGCCATTAATAATGAGATGATATTCACTTAATTTAAAATAAAAAAATTGTATCTTATTCTATTAAATTAATTTATATGATTAATAACTAGTATAACTTTCAAATTATACTTTGAATATTATCTAATCTGATTTCTCCTAAAATCAAAAATAACTGTCGCATTATTAATAAACATACAATTATTGTATGTAAATTTTCAATACGACAGCTCATATCAATGAATTTTCTAATAATTCATCACTCAAAACTATATTATATTAAGAACCTACTTTTTCAGTAAATCCTAGTAAATCCATTTGTAACATAAAAACATCATTTGCAGTAATATTATTAATACTTCCTAATGTAAATTGGGATTCTCCAGCAGATTTTACACTATCTTTTCTAACATCTCCACCTGAAATAATTGTTGGCACTCCATCACCAGTATGATCTCGTGCTTCGCAAGGTGTAGAATGATCAGCTGTAACCGTTACATAACATTTATTAAGATCAATATTTTTTAGAATTATTTCAATAGCCTTGTCCACTTTTTCAATCATATCTTTTTTTGCCATTGGTAGATTATCATGTCCTGCAAGGTCAGTAGCCTTAATATGCATTACAACCCAATCATATTTATCTTCATTAAGAAGTTTAAGAGTTAAATCAACTTTTCCTATTAGATTAGTATCAAAACTTCCAGTAAAACTATCATCACTAAAGTACTTCATTCCTACAAGTTCTGCAATACCACCAACAGTTATATCCCCAGCTACACAAGCAGCTTTAATCTTGTAGAGTTCCTTAATAGATGGTATATGATTTTCCTGACCTGCACCTCTAGTTATTACAACATTAGCAACCTTTAGTCCCTGTTCTTCACGTTCTTTATTTATAGGATGTTCCTTTAAAATCTCATAAGCACGATTTGTAAATTCCCATAAATTTTTTGCTGTTTTTTCTGCCTTAGTTGTATCATCTAATGCACTTGGAACAATAAGTTTAGCACCTTCTTCTGCAGTACCTGGATCCGTACATGATATTTTGTCACTTAATTCATTTCCCCTTAAAACAACTGCAACTCTATGTTCTGTTAGTTCCTTTACAAGAACTTGTGTACCATCAGATAACACTAAACCATTAAGTGCCTCTGCTAATTCTTTTGTACCCTTACGAATTCTACCAGCACGTCTATCAATAACAGTATAATCCTCATCAATAGTTCCAAAATTACCTCTAAAAGCAACATCACCTGGCATTAATTTTATTCCCGCACTATAAGCTTCAAGTGGTCCCCTTCCAGAGTAAACCTTATTGCTATCATATCCAAATATATGAAGATGTCCAACATCAGTACCTACTCTTATCCCTGGGGCTATTGGATAAACATTTCCACACATTCCCCTTGATGCAAGATAGTCTAAACTTGGCGTTTCTGCACTTTCAAGTGGAGTCATTCCCTTTAATTCAGGATTTGGACGATCTCCTAAACCATCTAATATGATAAGTACTCCTTGTCTTTTTCTCATAACCTACACCACCCTAATATATAAATTCCAAATCTTTAGTATTTTTCTAAGCTTTTTTACCTTTAAGTAAATGTTTATTTTTAAGCATAAATGCCACTGATAATACAACAGCTCCTACCCACACAATTATTCTGTGTACTTTAAGTGGACTAAAAGTATTTATAGCAAATTTAGTTTCTTTTCCAGAACTAACGCTTCCAAAATCAAATCCACCAAATATATATCCATTTTCTTCTGTTACTTTATAATCTTTCTTAGCATCATAACCAACAATATTTAAAAGTTCCTTTCCCTTTGGAACAGCTATCTTAGTTGAATAAGATTTAATAGTATTTGGAGAAGTGTTTACAACTTTATGTTCTATAGCTAATGCTCCACCAGGAAAAGTATCTCCAATCTTAGCCTTTTTCCCTTTGTAAACATTTTCTTTATTCATAGCTACTTCAAAAATAACTTGAGAATTTTTTTCCTTAAATACTATAAGGTTATATTTTTCATCTCCATATTCTACTTTCTTTTGTTTTTCAGATATATTACCTTTTATAGATTCTACTTTTAATATCTTGCTCTTACTGTAAAGTGGAAAAGCAACTTCACCTTTATCATTTGTTACAGCAGTAATTTTTTGTGATATAACTGCATTCTTTCCATCAGGTACAAGAGTGTCTTCTACCTTTTCAAGCTTTCCTAAGTCCATTGCATAAGCACTAATAGAAAACATACTCGTAAAGACAACAGTTAATAGGGCAAATTTTATTTTTTTCATACCTTTGTCCCTCCTATACAATTCCTATGATTTTAAACCATGTAAGTGACGCTAAAACTAATATTCCCCACTTAGCCAATAATACTAGTACACCATAAAGCATTTGTTCAAGCACTGTAAAATACCCTGTACCATAGTAAACCAAGTTAACCTTACTATGAGGTGGTAAAGTAACAGTATCTGCTATACAAAATGCAGCTGGTAATGCTAAAGCAACTGGATTATATCCTGTAGTATTTGCAATTCCAATTATAGTTGGGATAAGTATAATTGTTCTTACAGTTTTTGAAGTAAATAATAGGTGACTGAAACTTGCTATGAACATTATTACTGCAAATAATACAGTAAAGCTCATATTTTCTACTCCTAACTTCTTGAAAACAATTTTTAATCCCCAAGATGCTAACCCTGTTTCATCAAGTGCTACACCAGCAGCATAAGCACCACATGCAAATATCAATAGATTCCATGATATTTTTGCTTCTTTCCATTTTAGAATTCCTATATAAGGTAAGAAGAAAAGTCCAGCTGATAATATAGCAACCATTACAAGACTTAGTTGGAATCCAAAAAGTTTAAGCTGAAGACTATCCATTGCCCAAAGAACTAAAGTTATAGCAAAAATTACTAGTGCCTTTTTCTCTGTGACAGTCATTTTTCCAAGTTTATTGTATTCATCTTTAAGCTTAGTAAGATCAAGTGTTTTTGAATCTGTTTTTGGTATTTTAAATATCATTTTACCTATAAAAAACATTGCAACTAAAGTTAAAATTGTTATTGGTGCAGATGCAATAAACCATTCCATCCAAGAAACATCATGACCTGTAAAATCCTTTATAAAACTAATTGCAAGAATCTGTGATGATGTAGCTGTAACAATTGCAGCCGTAGAAAAATTATTAGCTTGAATACCTTGTATAGCAAGTAATTTTCCAAGATTATTATTTGGATCATTAATATTTACTTCAAAGGCTTCCACAACTAAAAGTACTATTGGGAACATCATAGCTGCTCTAGCTGTAGTAGATGGTACAACAAATGATATCAAGAAATTTATTACGATAAGAAGTATTAATACACTATTAACACTTTTCCCAAATTTAGTTATTAAGTATAATGCCATTCTCTTGGCTAACCCACTTTTCTCCATACCAGAAGCTATTATAAATGCAGCAAAAGTAAGCCAGATTACTTCATATCCAAGAACCCCCATAGCTTGCTTTTCAGTCCAAGCTCCCGTTAATGGTAACGCAACAATTACTAGTAAAGACACCGCATAATTAGGTAAACTTTCTGTAATCCAAAGTATTAGGGCTGTAAGGAAAACTCCTAATGCCATCTTTCCTGCGTAAGATAAACCCACTGGAGTCGGCATTGTATATATTGCTGCAAAAACTAATAATGCCAATGGTAAACCAAAAAACTGCATTTTAAGTTCAAAAGGACTTTTTACCTTTTTAACCTTAACTTTTGTTTCCATAATCTTAATCTCTCCTTTTATAAAATATAAAATTCAATCAAAAGTTAACTGTTTGATAAATTAATAATAATCAAAAAACTTTATATATTCCAATTATATTTAATTATAACAATCATAAATATTATTTATAACTATAGTAATTAAACCCTATTCATAAATAATATTTATATATAGGGTAAAATATATAGTTCACCCTACTATTTTTATATACTTTACGTTAAAAATACCTTATACTATAATAAATAATATTTATGTATAAATCAATTAGTAATATTAACTTCTTTACATTAATCATATATTAGGGAGGTAAAATAATGGATTTAGAAACTATTCAAACTTTTTTACTTATATCAAAGAATAATAGTTTTACGGAAACAGCCAAAGAAATGTTCTGTACACAAGCTGCAGTTTCTATGAGAATTAAACGACTTGAAAAATATCTTAACTGTAATTTATTTAATCGAAAATCAAAAAAAGCTGAGCTAACTAAAGATGGTACTCTTTTTCTCCCCTATGCCCAGCAAATATCAAATACATTTATTAACGCAAAAAAACATTTACTACAATCAAAATTAATGGAAGAATCCGAAATATCAATTACATCATCTAGTACACCTGGAACATATATATTGCCAAATATATTATTTTTATTTAGACAAAAATATCCTTTTATCACCGTAGTTAATAATGTTCAATATACCCAAAACGTAATTGATAGCATACTAAATAAAACTTATTCTCTAGGAATAATTTCTCAGCCCTACTTATCTGACAATGAAGACATATTATGTGAACCTATTTTAGAAGATCCTCTTGTAATAGTAGTAAATAATAATCACCCTTGGGCTAAGAAAAAAAGAATATTCTTTCATGAGATGAAAAATGAAACTTTTTTAATATCTAATCCAAACACTTCATTAATTGACTACTTAGAAAAGACAGGAAACTTTAAATTTGTTCCCAAAAACATATGTGTGGTTGGAAGTGTTGAGGCAATAAAACAAAGCATCTATGATAATTTAGGAATATCTGTAGTATCTGAAAGTGCAGTAAAACAAGAACTCACTCTGGGATTATTAACCAAAATTCAACTAGTTAATGATATTAAATTAATGCGTCATGTTTACTATATAAAACGTAAAGATGCAAAACTACCACTTTCCACTGAATTGTTTTTAAAATTTGCAAAAGAAATTATGATTTCAAAAGGTAAAGGAATACAATCATCAGAATTGTGTGAAACAAATGATGAATAAACTTATAAGGAACCTACTAAGTAACATAGTAAGTTCCTTTATTAAATAACAATATTATTTATAAAAACTAGCCTAATTTTAATACACTAAACTTTTTATTTTAAATATTATGCATTCTCCTTATTGTTTTTAAGCCATGAAATAGCACAATATGTATGCATAGCTGCACCTGTAACTAATATATCTTCATTAAATACTACCTTTTTATTGTGCATTGGTCCACCATATAAAGAATTCTCTTCTTTTGAACCAGCACCTAGCATAAAATAAATACTTGGCACCTCATATGAGTAAGAAGCAAAATCCTCTGATCCCATTCCTCCTCCTTCAAATGTAATAACTGATTTTTCACCTAGTAAGTCTTTTACATAAGAAGTAACTTCTTCAGCTAAATTAGCATCATTAATTAATGGTGGTACTGATGAAAGATTTACCAATTCCGCTTCTCCTCTAAACATCTTAGCAGTAGATACTACTATATCATTTATCCTATTAAATATAAAATCTCCTAATTCTTTATTTAAACTTCTTATAGTCCCTTCCATAATAACTTCTTCAGGTATTATGTTTGGTGTTTCTCCTGCTACAAACTTGCCTATTGTTACAACAGCAGGCTTGTTAGCTGCTATTTCTCTAGAAATTATTTCTTGTAAAGATATATATATGTGTGCTGCTATATTTATTGGATCCACTCCAAGTTCTGGCATAGCTCCATGACATCCAGTTCCTTTTACAACTATTCTAAATCTAATACATCCTGCTATAGTAGTTCCAAGTCCACATAACACAGTATTTGAAGGTGTTCCCGAATGCACATGCATAGCCATAGCTGCATCAACTTTAGGATTTTCAAGCACACCTGCTTCTAGCATTTTTTTGGCTCCAGTAAATCCTTCCTCATCTGGTTGAAATACTAATTTAATTGTTCCTTCTATTTCATCTTGATTTTCTTTAAGTAGTTTAGCTGCCCCTAGTAGCATAGCTGTATGCATATCATGTCCACATGAGTGCATACAACCATTAGTTGCTCTAAAATCACATTCAGTAGCTTCTTCCATTGGTAGTCCATCCATGTCAGCTCTAAGTAAAAATGTTTTTCCCTTTTTATTTCCTTCAATCATAGCAACTATGCCACTTTCACATATCTCCTTTGGATTATATCCGAACTCTTTTAACTTATCCATTACATAAGCTTTTGTTTTTGGTAGCTCACAGCCAACTTCAGGATTACTATGTATAGTTCTTCTGTAATCTATTAAGTCATTCTTTATTGATTTTGCTTGATTCATGATTTTATTCATATGTATACCTCATCTTTCTTTTAGTCTCTTTTCTCTATCTTTCCACAGTGGCAATATTTCACTCAAAAACTCATAAAACTCTTTTCTGTGATTTTGATGTTTTATATGACAAAGTTCATGGATTATAACATATTCAATTAGTTCCCTATCTTCCTTTATTAATTCTAAATTTAATGTTACATGATTTTTATAAGGTGAATAGCTTCCCCATCTTCTCTTCATCTTTCTAATAGACAAAGTTGGTTTTTCAAAATTATATTTTGTAAATTTTTCAAAGCATTGTTGAAAAACTCTTTCAAACTCTATTTTAGCACCCTCTCTATACCAATTATATAACAACTTTTTATTGTATTCTTCATTGGTACTATACCGTGAATATATGTAAATATTATTCTCTTCTAATTTTACATGGTTCTTTTTAGAAGAGAATACATTAAGCTTATAGTTCTTTCCTAAATACCTATGGGTTACTCCACTTTTATAACTTATTATCTCTTGTGTTGGAGGATTTTCTTTAAAATACTTTTTCCTATCTAATATCCACTTAGATTTTTTTAAAATAATTTTCTTAACCTCTTCCTCACTTACTCCTAAAGGGGCAACTACTTCTACTGTACAATCAAGTTTAACTGAAATTTTTAAAGTCTTTCTTCTTTTATAAATTAATTTAAATTCTATTTCTATGCCTTCATAATTAATTTTCATATGTTTTTATTAAAATCTTTAAATATTTCAGCAACCTTATCATTTATATATACAGCATCATCAATTAATGAAATCAACTTATATTTAAACTTATTATAATCATTTAAAATACTTCTTGGTAGTTTTATGGATATCATTCCTTCTTCAAAATTTAATAATTTATACCCCTTAATTTTTATCAATTCATTTGCTTTTTTATTCATTTCTTCTAATTGTTCATGATCTTTGTATTCCTTATAATAAATACTTTGAATTAAAAAATCAAAATAAACATGCTCTTGTGAAAAACTTAATTCTTCATCATAGTATTCATACAATCCACATAAATATCTATCTTTATAATAAAATGGCATATTTATAAATGGATTTGCTCTTTCTGTTATCCATGCATCTTTTGTAGATGTTTTATACAATTTTTTTATTGTACTCACTTCTTTATTTTCATATCCATCTATTATTTCTTTTGTCCAGTGATATACTTCCTCTATCCATTCATCTCTATCTTCAAGCGTTCTATTACCAGTATTAAGAAAGCTATTCCAACTATTCAATTTATCATTTATATCGCTAATATCACTAAAGTTTATTTCTAACTCTTCCATTCCAACTAAAGTTCTTATCTCAATTCCTACTAAATTGGCACTTATTTTTACTTCCTCTGAAACTGATGTCCCAATAAGTATTAATTTGGGACAATAATAATTTTGTCCAAACTCAATCTGCCATTCTGATTTCTTTTCATCATCCATAGAAACTACTAATGCCCTGTATTCAAGTATTTGAGCAATATTTTCTCTAGTTAAACTTTCTTTTTTTAATTCTATAATAACAGGCCTATTATCTCTCATATCCTTAAATAGTAAGTCTATATATCTATTAAATCCATTACGTCCTATGTTTATTTGTCTTCCAAATTCATTTCTGCTACCATTAATCTTCGGAATAATATAACGCTCATCCAATAGCCACGGTGAATTATATATAATATCTTCAATATTCTTCTCTAGTAAATCCATCCCTATATTCCCCCTATATCAAATAAAATGTAACTCTAATTATTCATAAATTTAAACTTTTTTTCAAAAATTTATTTTTCTTTTTTATATTTATTGATGTAAGCTCATTAATTATATATACCAAATTTTTAAAATTAATAAAAATTGCTATATATAATTACAAACTAGCGATTACATTTAATCACTAGTTTTCTAGAAATACGTACTTTTAGTTTTTAGCCTTCAATTTGCTTATATACATTTTTCCATCAATAATATTAATTAATGTGTATCCCATACAGCAAATACCATCATTAAATTCATAAATTTTTTCATCCTCTTCATTCATGACTTCATCATTAACAAAATCATTGTATTTTCTATCCAAATTTTTAATAATATTATTAGATTTTTTAATGTTCTTTCTTAACCACCTTTTAGTATCTCGCTTATTGTTTAATATAGCCTCAAAATACGCCTCTAATTTATTAATCAACTCTTCATGCCCTTCATTATGAACTAATAGCCATTTATCATCCAAGTCATTTTCTCTTATTACCTTTTGACTTTCTTCTCTATGTATAACTTTAAGTCTTCTGCACTGCTCTTTTATAAATTTTTTATTCATTATGTCCCATCCTTTTTATAATAATTTTTCTGTTGTCTTTGCGTTACTCCTTAATATCTAAAACAATTGGTATATGATCACTTAAATGTATCCAATCTTTAAATTTACCCACTTGTAAATTTTTAATATTTTCTTTATCATAAAAACAATAATCTATATGATAAGTTTTATCTTTATTTCTATACATGTAAAACGTAGGCTCACTTTCATGACCTTGCATTTCTTTCTTTTTATAATGATAGCAACTATATAAATTTACATCTTCTAACTGCTTTACTACTTCTGAATGATTTCTTCGTTTATGTTTTTTATCCCAACAGCTATTACTATTAAAATCACCACAAATTAATGTATTATTTAGGTTTCTTAATTTTTCTTTATAGATTTGTAAATATACATATATATCCTCTATGTAATTTCCACTTCCCCATATACCTAATAAATTTAATTTATCATTAACATTACAAGAAATAAACCACTCTAATCCATATGTTTCCCAATGATTATTTTTTAAAATCACATTATCTTTTGCAAAAATCCCCAAGCCCTTACTCTTATAACCTGTAGCTATTCGGTTCTATATAGTCGTGTGTCACATTGGTTTTGATAATGTTTTTAAAATGCTTCTAATATTCGTCTTTCAACAATAAATTTTTCAGAATCTGATATATCTCTATTAACTCCTTCAGCGCTTCATCTTCATCTGCTATAACTTATTAGTTGTTCCTGATATAATAAATAATCATAAGTTAAAGTTATATGATAATGCTTCATTAAAGCCCGTAACCATTTCTAAATAAATTAAAAAGACATTCTAATTTACAATTTTAAAAAGCAGTTATTCTAAAATCAAATTATCTGAAATCTCTTCCAAAACATTCTTTAATCCTTTTTGCATTTCTTCTTGAGAAGGTAATACTATCTTTTTACGTTTACTAACTTCATTTTCAACATGATTTATCAACAAATCTCTTGCAAATTTTATTTTATTACAACTAGCAAACATATCTTCAAGTGTTGAACCTGTCAATTCATCTTTAAAATTATCTATAATATTTTCTGCTTCTTTTTGGTTTAACAAATAATCTTCAGCCATTTCAGTAAATGCGCTTTCTATAATGCATACCATTTCATCTGCATCATCTTCAATGAATTTATCAAGAACTGTATTTGACACCTTATTTGCAGCACTTCCACCAGCAAAAGATCCTAGTATTCCTCCTACAAATCCTCCAACCGCTGTACCTATTATAGGAATAAAAGAACCTACTGTCGCTCCTGCAGCAGCTCCTCCTACCCAACCGGCAACTGCAGATGCTGTATTAGCTATATTTTTAAACAATTGTGCTCCTGATATTCTTCCTCTAAAAATGTTAACTACATCTGCTAAAGATAATACAACGATAGAAACAGCACCAGTTATAGCATTACCTCTTAACATTTTCGCTGCACTTTTCATAGCTGCAGCACCATAAATATTAGTTCCACTTCTAAATGCATTTACTAACATAGCTGATGCTTTAGGTCCCATAATATTAACAATAGTTTCTGAACTTCCAATTAAAACACTATTTAATCCTGCTTTAGATAGTTGACTAGATAAAATAGCAGTAATAAATGTAGTCCCTCCGATTTTTAATCCTGAATAAGTTGCAGATTTTAAAGCTTTATTAAAATCTTCCCCATTCCAAATATTAGTTGCAAAAGTTAACACTGTACTTAATCCCAAAGCAGTAGTTGCAATAACTGCACCATTAACAGCATCAAAAGTTATTGATTCTACTGTACCAAATTTAGCAATATTTTTCGCTTGTTCATATGTAAAATGACCCTTTCTTATTATATCTCTTGCTTTGCTCGGGTCAGTAACTCCAGGTACTTGTCCTTTTTTAATTCGATTTTCCATAGATTTAACTGCGGCTTCATATTTATCAGACGGCACTTCAATTTTCATTGGAGATCCATCTGGATTAATGTACTTTAACCTTCCATTTTCAAAGCATTCTTGAATACATTTAGAACCAGATTTACAGTATTTTGATTGAATATTAACACCGTCAACTACTCTATCTGCACCAAACTTTGCATTATCATCACCAACTATCTTTGCATCTTTTCCCGATAACTTATCATAAATATGATTTACTCTTTCAGCTGCAAACCCATGGCCCCTAGGAGTACTAAACTTGTCCATACCATAATTTGTACTTGCATTACTAACATTTCCATAAACAATACCACTTGTTCGAGCACCTATAACTTCAATAATCCCTAAATCAATTTTATTTTTAATATCTTCTAATGTCTTTTTAATATCACATCCATTAGCTTCATAGTATTCTTTTACTTTTTTTACACCTATACCTGTCTTAGCTCTTATATCTAAAATACATCTTTCATCATAATCACTAAACATAATCCACCTCTTAATTTTTATTACTTGTGAAATAATTTTTTCTATAAAAATAAAGTATATTTTATACTAAAACTCTATCTTTTTATGTATTGTCCTTGTTTTAATGTTTTTAATTCAAGTCCTTTTATCTACAAAAATGTATTTTTTAGATCTACTGTCTTATTTATTTTGTTTTTCTACATTTATGCGATAATTCCTCTTTTTTATCAAATAATGAACACTTATATTTTATTTACTTAAATTAATTGTAGAAACTTTATCATTTATTCTTTAAAGCATTAAACATTTCCTTTTTATGTATATTGGCTTTTTCTTCTGTCCATTCTCCGTCACTCATTCTAGTCATTTGCTCCATTATCTTTAATTTTAGACTTTGATCAACTATATTTTTATATGAACTCATCTTGCTAACAGGAGATAAGTTTAAAAACTTTGAATTTCCTGAAACAATTATTAGTGCTAAATTTCCTAATCCATTCAAATCATTTTCTTCCCATACCTTTCCTTCAATAGGATGTTGAGGATAAAAGTACTCAATGGAATTTCTAAACTGGAATTCCCAATCATCTTTAAATGGCGATATGATTTTTTTACCATTATATGAATATACATCTCGATAAATTAAATAATCAAGATAAGAAAATACAATTCGTTGAATTTGAAAACCTTTTTTGTTTTCATAATGTACTTAAATGTTCCATTTGATTTTTCACGAGCTTCAAATTTTAATACTCCATATCCCATAATTGTATAACATACCTATTAAATCAATCCTTCAGATTTAAATCTTAAGTTATAAAAATACTGCATCCATTTGGGTTGACTTAATATAGTCGATTTCATTGTTTTTAATGTTCTTTTACCTACCCTTCTATCCATAATTGCTAATAATCGAATTAATGGATTTAAAGAGGCTAGGCTTTCTTCTATACTCATACTTAAAAATTTTTCAACAGCATCTGTAAATTGCCATACATCAAAAATTCCCTCTTCTAACCTTATCTCCTCAACATAATCTTCAATTTGTTTATTTTCAAAGTCATTCTCATATTCTTTTCCATTCCAAACCCTACGATGAATATTTAACTCCTTTTTATATTTTTGTTCTACTTCCCAATATCCTTTAAAATATCTAAAAATATTTCCTTGTATAATATCTTTTCCATCAACAATAATCGCAACTCTTCCCGATTCATCATGTGAATTTTTATATTTTGTAATAAAATATTTAACCCTTCCTTGTAAAGAATTACACAGCAAATCCTTTTCTAATCTTTTTTTGATTCCACTCCATGATTGTCCCATTTTATATTATTACACCTCACATCATAAATTTCCGTTTAACTGATTCTCTTTCATTAATTTTAATATAATAATTTTTTTATTTTCTTTTCCTTACTAATACTATTTTTCTTTAGTTTCCTTCTTTACAAAAATCGTGCTTAAAATTACACCTGCTAGAACACCTCCGTTAAGGTAAAATACTTTGTCAAGTAATTGCAACTTACCTATAGCATTAAGAGTAATTATTTCTGCTAAAGCACATATACTCAAAATAATTATTGCTTTTAAAATTCCAATCCATTTCTTTTTCATGTTTTATAAATCCCCTTAAATTTTTCTGATAATCGTTATTATATCATGGAAGTTTAAATATTTTAATAAAACCTATTACACAGTATAATTTCGTTTTTTTGTTTGTATACCTGTATTACTATAATCATATTTCAACTTAATATATTTTACGTGTATATTAATTCAATCCCTCTATTCAAACCTATGTATTTGTTCAATCCCCTAACTTCAAAATTTCCTCAAACCATAGTCTTAGGGAACATAAAACATAATTCAATATTAACTTAAAATTCTGCTAAACCTTTGACATCATTCTTGCTTTTTGGGTAAGTGAAAAGCTCACAGGCATAGTGAACTGACCTTTGTCAAGTAGACAGGGAATTAAATTAAAAATTTGCAACTAGTGCTTGGTGCCTATATTCTAAAGGTGCCAAGCATTTTAGATTCTTTTGAAATCTTTCTTCATTATAAAATCGTATATATTTCTTGATTTTTTCAATCAGTTCTTCCATTGAAGAAAAAGTTTTCCCGTAAAACATCTCTGTTTTTAATGTCCCAAAGAAACCTTCCATGGGACCATTATCAATACACTTACCAACACGAGACATGCTTTGTAACATTCCTG
Source organism: Clostridium massiliodielmoense (assembly GCF_900176615.1). Taxonomy (GTDB): domain Bacteria; phylum Bacillota; class Clostridia; order Clostridiales; family Clostridiaceae; genus Clostridium_H; species Clostridium_H massiliodielmoense. The sequence continues at coordinate 173,273 of NZ_FXLO01000009.1, read as the reverse complement.
CATTTTCAAGCTTCAGCTTAAAGATATTATTAGTATATTGAAACCCTCTGTCGCTATGAAAGATTGGTTTTGCTTCAGGATTTTTTAATATTGCAGTATCAAACATTTTAAAGACAAGTTTATTGTTATTTCTGAAAGAGAATCTGAACTCAATTATACTATTGTCAAACAAATCCATTATTGGACTAAGATATAGCTTTCTTTTATCTGATGGTATAGAAAATTCTGTTACATCAGTTAACCATTTTTCATTTGGTTTACTTGTAGTAAAATCTCTGCCTAAAATATTTTCTTTTACGTAATCTGGTTTTGATATTTTACGATTTACTTTCTTTCTTCTTATTCTAGATTTAATTCCTAAAAAAGACATTAATCGATGTATGTATCCCTCTGAATAAGATGTTTGATTTAACCTATTTATAAACATAGTCATTCTACGATACCCTAAAATACCATCATATGTCGCATGATACTCACGTATCAAAGAACATAACAATTCATCTTGTTTTTCTTTATTAGGTTTTATTCTCTTATTATATTTATAATAGGAACTCCTTGCTATTCCTAACTCTGAACAAATAGTAGTAATTGAATATCCACGATTTTTATAATAATCTACGGTTAAATAACTTGACTCCAACTTTATTTTCGAAAGCGAAGCTTCTCTTGGAATTCCTCTTTTTTTTATGAATTTCAAGCCTAAGTTCTGCACGTTTTCTGAGCTGACGCTCACGTTCTAATTCTAGTTTTAGCTTTTCTAGTTCACTTAAGGACTCTTCGGCAATTGAATGTTTTTTATGTGGTCCTCTCTTTTTAAGTCGAAGAGCATCTGGACCATTGCTAATATATTTTTGAACCCACTGATATACTAACGCATACTTTATACCGTTTAGGTTGGCAGCTTCCTTATAATTCATGTTATTATTGATAACCCATTTTACAATCTCTACTCTTTCTTTATGAGTTGTTTTTCTTGATTTCATGGTATAGATGTCTCCTCCAGGTTTATAATCTTTGATCTCTATACCATTATAATACTTTTTAATCCATCTACGAATAACAGAAGTTGAAATATTATGTTTTGCACTTAAATCTGCTAATGAGGTTTCTGATAAAATACGTTCATTTATAACTGATTGTTTAAATTCTTTAGTATAAGTTCGGTTATGAATATAAATTTCAAAAGCCTTATCCCCATGAATTTGATAAGTTAAATACCATTGTCTTACAGTAGCATGATCTATTCCTATCCTTTTGGCAATACTCACCAAACTACCTTTTCCTGATTTGTATTCTTCACAAGCTTTAATTTTAATTTCTTTAGAAAATTTAGGTTTTCGTGACACAAAAAAACACCTCCAAAATAGATAGTCTAATTTTAATTAATTAAACTGTCTACTTTGGAAGTATCATATCATAAAACTGGTGCTTTAATCTGATATTAAAATATTTTTTTCTTACTTTATTACTTTAATGTATTCTTTTCTATTTTCTTATTTGATAATAAAGATATTAAATCAGTAATAACTTTGTCTTTTGGGGTTGCAATTTGTGATTAAAAACTCCACTACTATTATTATATTACATCTCATTAGTATTTGTTTTAATGTACAAATTTGTATTAACGTAGTAATTTAACATACTAATGTCAATTAATTATAATAAACAACTTGTACCTGTGCATTTTTGGTAATATAATGTAATATATATTTAATTATGTAGGGAGTTGATATTAATGGCTTTAGCTGGAAACACTTATACAGAACAATTACATCCTTCCCATCTTGGATGGGGTAATCATCGATATACAAATACTAGAGATATTATATATGGAGAAGGGTATATTCATATACCTAAACCATATGCTAGAGCATTTGATATATTTAATTCTAATTATTCTACTACTGGATTAGGATATAATTTATTTCATGCATCATCTATTGATGGTTTCTTAAATGATGTACCACTTCTTGCACAAGGCTGTTCATCAGCTGGAGACATATATGCAAAACAGTTTTCTGTACAAGGTAATCTGAAAATTATTGGTGCATGGTATGCAAGTCAAAATGCAACAACTAATAATTCAGTAAGAGTTACTTGGACATCTCCAACTGATATTCTTCTTGAAATAATTTAATTTAAAATCCACTTTGATAATTATCTATCAAAGTGGATTTCCGCTTATATTCATATTCTTGTAATTTAATTATAAGTCAGACAGCAATATCTGCCTGTTTACAGAAAATATATCTCTGATATTTTTATGAGTATAATTTTTAGGTTCGTATAACTCAACAAGCTTAATCATGTTAGACACACTTATTCCAGAACCTGCTACGCCAGTAACATTGACAATATCATTAATTTGAGAATTAATGTTATTTCCAAATCCGCCTGCAATGTATGAAAAAAAAGCAAGGGAAACGTCAGCATTACTATATCGTTTAAGATTCTTTATATAATTATGAACCATTCTATTGTGATGGTCATTACTAATGGTATACTTACTGTATGCCTTATTATCTAGTATAGCTTGATAACCCTCTGCATCAGACAAAATTAATACATCGGGTGTAAGACCTATAGGTCCTACATGTTTAGCTTGAAAGCCAAAAACACTTTGAAATAACTCGACAGTCGCTTTTTCAAAATCTGTAGCTTCATCTCTACCTTTAAAAGCCATTTCAAAGTATTCTGTCATAAAAGCACCAACAGAGCCTCTTGGATACAACTTTAAAAGTGTTTCTTCTACCAGCTTGTCTTCAAAACCTGTTTGCTCAACTATTTTATCTATAAGAGCTATAGTTATTTTAGTTATAGGTTGTTTTAGAGATTCTGAAATATATACTTGTTTAATCTTCTGTTCAGCAATTATTTTTGCTGTAATAGTCTTTGTTTTTGTAAGATTTCTAGTATCCTTTTTATGTTTAGGGTCCAGACCATATTTTCTTTGAAAATATTCATGTTCTTCGGGACGGTCAATAAATGGAGGACATACCGATAGAATCTGCTTAACTTCCAATTTTTTATCATTAAGAATACGTACTTGTCCACTATCTCTTTTTACAAGTTGTGTATACTCCAACCAATTTACAATAGTATTAGCCAAGTCCATTAAATGACTGTAAGGATGTTCTGGATTGACATCGCCTTTTGAAGATTTATATTTATCAAAAAAATCTTCTTCATGAATTTTATTACCGCTTTGCCTAAATTCCAAAATATTTTCCACAATATATTTATAACATTTATCTGTTTCATTTTCTGCCTTAGTAACTATAATTTTGGCAATTTCCTCTTCTGTCAAATATTCAATGTCTGGGTCATTTAATAATTTAATAAGAAATCTAAAAGGCCTTATTTTAAATCTTGGAGCAACTTTAACCCCTAGACTTAAAGAGAAAGAAGATGGAAATTGATATTTTAAAATTTGATTTTTCAACACTTCAACTGGAGAATCGCCTGCCATTATAGCTTCGCCTGCTAATGTTAATTTTATCTTTTTAGTAGACTCCTGAGTAAATATTAATCCTAAGCTAGCAACCCAAGCCTTATATGTTCTCGCACCACCGCCAGTCTGATCTCTGCGCTCACCTATACGTTTTAAGCCAGCTTGTTCTAATGCATCTTCAAATGATAAATGTGATACTCTTTGTCCCTGCCACTCTTGGTCTAATGATAAATCAGCAAATGTTGCCAACACATCTGGAATAGAATTTAATTTTCGCTTTGGTCTCGTGACCCACCAATAATTTAACAAATAAATCCCCCCCTAGTCATTTATATTACAGGGAATAAAGTCATAATCAATACCTGCAAATGTTCTTAATACAGCCTCAAATATTATCTTTGCCCCCTTAGCTGGAACTGCCATACCTATCTGTCTTCTTACGCTTTCTTTTGAACCTTTAAACATATAGTTATCTGGGAATGTCTGTAATCTTGCTCTTTCCCTATTAGTTAATGCTCTTGGTTCAGCATAATGATACATATGTGTACCACCACCACCAGAACCTGTTACTGTATAAGCTGGTTTATTGGGATCTAATCTTTTATATATTTGACTTATCTTTGCACCTTTAACATTCAATTGTAACTCCTGTGGCAAATTTGCTGTAAAAGCATTTTCTCCCGGTTTTATATATGATAATCTCTCTGTTACTATTGCTGACTGCCTTGTTAATTCATTATTTAGTGCCCCTTCAGGAATTGGTGGTATTTCCAATGCACTTCTAGAAGTATTATCTATTCCCGCATAAGGAGCTGGAGAAGGCACTCTAAACTCGTAAGGTAAATCTTTTCTAATACCTACAATGATTATTCTATGACGAGCCTGTGGTATACCATATTGTTCAAACTTATATAAATGCGGGTATAATTTATATCCCGCCTTTTCTAAATCATTAAGTATCTTTTTAAAAGCTCCGCCATCATTAGCTGACTTTAATCCACCTACATTTTCAGCTAAAAACCACTTTGGTTTATATTTTTTTAATACTTTTACCCCATATGTATACAAAGGACCATATTCCCCATCAAATCCCTTCTGTTCACCTATAACTGAAAAGTCATTGCATGGAAACCCAAATGCTAATGCATCTATAGATTCAAGAGAGCTTATATTCAATTTCCTTACATCCTGGCAAACAACAGAGTCAGGTCTTTCTGGACATATATTATGTATATATGTATCACATGTATTACGATCATAATCATTTGCCCATTTATGAACTATCCTGTACTCTTTATTTTCAATTTCTGCTGTTGTAGCACCATAAGCTAATCCTCCGGGTCCACAAAACAATTCTCCTAATTCAAATATCATTTATAAATACCTCTCTTATCTATACTTTTTCTCCATTTGTTAATATAAAATTTCTTTCGAATTTTGCTTCTACAGTTTCTGCAATCTGTTCTAATTCTGATATCGTAAAACTTTCTCTCTTCATCTTTGAGTTAAAATTTTGAGGAGACTTTCCTAATCTCCTTGCTAATTCTGCCATACTTATGTTGCTCCTAACACAAAGTACTTTAATTTGTTCCGAGATAGTCATCTTTCTCACCCCATCCGTAAGGAAAATACACTGCTAGTATAAACTTTTATTTTTATATTGTCAATTATTTTATTTAGCTTATCAACAAACTTTATTTTTAAGACATCTACAAAATCTAGTGAAAATTTTACATAAAACTAAAATGAATATACAAATATAATTTCATTCTAGAAAAATATTAAATTATGTAACAGGGTTTAAAAAGCTATCAACAACTTTATCAAAGTTATTAATAGCTTTTTACTTTAGATATAATTTTTACATATTAATTAAAGTGTTTAATCTTAAAAACATTGTATAGTAACACACTCTGTTCCCTTATTAGGCATTCTAAAAATAGGAACCCAAAATTCTTTATTATCCCAACCTTGATCACTATCTCCATTTAACCTGTACATAAATAATATAGGTAATAACTCATCTGTAAATTCATTATCTGTCCCAGATAAAACAGATCCCATACCACGTACATCATTACGAGATATTTTTGAATTTTTTCTGACAATAACTCTAATTTTTCCATCAATTTCAGAAACCTTGTTCTTCAATAATGCAATAATAGCTTCATGGTTCCACTTTTCATTACTTATTTTATTATACCTAATTCTCATTAAAATTTGAATTGCCACATCAATAGGCACTATTTGTCCTGCTTTTTCCATATTATAATCTTTTAAAAGTATATCTAACTCTTTTGTATCAGTCTCTACACCTGTGTCATTGTAAATAGGAAAATGAGGGAATACTGTCATACCACTAGTAAATTTCAACAACTCTCTATTAGGTATAACGCTTGTTCTTGTAGCTTTTAATCTAACATTATGATTAATTGGAATAAGAGTTGTATCAGAATTTTCTTTTAAATATTGTCGTAGTTTAATATCTGTGTTTGTTATATTTGTAAAATCATCAATAATTTGATTAGTTGTAAATATTCTCATTACATCTTCAAGTTCATATCTATAACCATACATTCTAGCATGTTGATTTACTGTATCCATATTAGGAGAGGATGTATTTCTACAATAATATGTTGTAATCAAATTTTTTATTGTTATACCTCTACTTAATTTATTTCCACCTATTATTATGGTATACATACGATTGTATGAAATTTGTTCTTTATAATTAGAGTTTATAACTTGATTATTAACATTTTCTAATCCATATGCCAAGTAATCTATAATTTTTTTAAACTCAAGTCTATTTTTACATGTTTCTAATAAATTTTCATACTCTTTTCTTAATGTTGTTATTAATATAGTTTCCTCCATTGTTTTTCTATATTGTTTTATAACATTATGAATCCTTGTCAACAAATATCTTATTGCATCTGAAGCATTTTCATGAGTAATTTGAGTATGATCAATATGAATTAAAAAAGATAAAGATTTATTATAACCACTTAATCTTTTTAATGTTGCGGCTACAATAAAATTACATGTAGCATCAATTAAAGCTTTTGGCAAACTAACATCATTTAAAAAAATCATATCATTAATATTATAAACTCTATGATATTTGCTACTATCATTTTCAAGAAATAATTTTTCTCCACCTACATATCCATCACCCGGTTCTAAAATAAATGTTTTTTTAGGTCTAAAAGCATCATTTTGCTCTTGTAACATTAAAGCATATGGTGTAGCAGTAACCTGAATATACGCTTTTGCAAAAGCATTTCTCAATAATGACGCTATATAACCGTTAATTGTGCTCGGATTTGTATTAGGATTATTTATGTTAGTATTTAAACTTGCTTGATCTGCCTCATCATCTATAATAATAAAAGGCTCATCAAGTACCTCAAATAGCTTATTTAAACTCTTTAAATATGTACCATACTTTTGAACAACAAAAACATTTATTTTATCCAAATCTTGTGTTATATCTTGAATGCTTGTACTATCCAATTGACTTTTATCAATCATACGAACCCCTAAATTAATACATTCAATTCTTGTATATGTTTGATCATAAAGATCATTATCATTTCCAGTTAAAATTACATAATATCTATAACCTGTTTCTATTAATTTCGCAAGAGTCATTATCATACCATTAGTTTTACCACTTTGTACATATCCAAGTAACAGTAGACTTGTTAATTCAGACTCTCCTTTAACATACTTAACTAATTGCTCTGAGATTTTTTCAACATTCTCAATATTTTTTAATGGAATTCCATCAGAATTCATTGAGAATTTGGCCTGTTCAGCATAAAAGCCCATATTACACCCTCTTTTCTGCAATATATTCCAGATTATTATATCACAATCATTTACGCTTTGTACATAATTTTACAGTGTATTTAGTTTAACTTTAACTTAAAACAATAAGCTTTAATAAATCTTAATACAAACTCTATATCTTAACGCAAAATCCTCTATTCTGCGTATTTATACAACCCCCTAACCTAAAAATTCCCTCAAACCGTAGTCTGAGGGAACATAAAACACACTTCAATATTCACTTGAAATCCTTCAAAACCTTTGATATCAGCCTATCTGCGTACTATCTTCACTACAGTCTCCACATGTGGCGTGTGTGGGAACATGTCCTTAACCTTAACCTTCTCTACTTTGTAACCTTCTTTTATAAGGTATTTTAAATCCTCAACTAAAGTCTTTGGATTACATGAAACGTAGATTATATCTTTTGCGTTGAATTTTGTAACATATTTTAGTGCATCTGGGTGAACGCCTGGTCTTGGTGGATCTAAGATTATTATGTCTGGTTTTACTTTAATATCTTTAATAACCTTAGCTACGTCACCTGCTAAGAATTCACAGTTTGTAAGCCCATTTAGTTTGGCATTTTCATTAGCCGCCTTTGCAGCTTCTTCTATAAGTTCTATTCCTATAACTTTTTCTGCATTATGAGCTGCAATTTGTCCTATGGTTCCCGTACCACAGTAAAGGTCAAATACAACCTTTGATTTTGCATCTCCCATAAATTCTCTAACTATGCTATATAGAGCCTCTGCTCCTTTAGTGTTTGTTTGGAAGAAAGAAAACGGTGATATTTTAAACTTTAATCCTAGAACCTCTTCCATTATGTAATCTCTTCCAAATAGAACTTCCATGCTATCTGCTTGAACTACATCTGATAATGAATCATTTATTGTATGAAGAATTCCACTTAATTCTCCTTCATAATTAAGTTCTTTTAACATTTCAGTAAACTCAGTTAAGTCAAAATCCTTTTGAGATGTAGTAACTAAATTCACCATTATCTCCTTAGTATTTTTAGCTTTTCTTATAACTAAGTTTCTAAGATATCCTTCATGGCTCATTATTCTATAATGTGGAAGCCCTTGTGCTCTAAAATATTCAAGTACAGTTTTTAAAATTAAATTGAAATCACTGTCTACTATTTTACATACATCAGCACTTATAATTCCAAAACTTTTACCTTGAGCATGCATTCCAAGAGTAAGTTCTCCGCCCTTTTCCATATCTCCAAAAGTAAATTCCATTTTATTTCTATAATAAAACTCTTCTGGACTTCCTTGTATTCCTAAGAATTCAAATCCATTTATATTAGCATTTTCGAATAACTTTAAAACTTGCTCTTTCTTTATTTCTAATTGCTTTTCATATGAAAGAAATTGATGACTGCATCCACCACATACATCAAAGATAGGACACTTAGGATCTATTTTGTAATCTACATCTTCAATAACCTTATTTAATTTAGCTTTTGCATACTCTTTTGTCTTTTTATTAACAAATCCCTCTACCTTTTGTCCAGGAAGAGCATTTTTAATTAAAACCTTTGTATCATCTTTATAAGCAACTCCAAACCCTGGAAATTCTGTGTCTACAATGTCAAACTCATATACCTTTCTTTTTTTCATACGTTCACTCCTATATTTATTCTCTTTACTTACTTATTTTTAACTTTGCAATCTTCATACCCACTGTATCACAGCTTTTAGATTGCATAATACTTGTATATAATAATGATACTATTAAATAAATAATTGCTGTCATTTGTATTTTTTCAACTATATAATATCCTGCTGCAACTCTAAGTATTCCATCTATTACAAATAAAACTACTATAGACATTCCTAGTGTTACTAGTATATCTACTATATTTGCTAGAAATGTGTCTTTAAAACTTACTTTAGAAATATAGCTTTCTTTATCATTTATTTCAGTTACTTCTTCTTTTGTATTAATATTATTTTCTTCGCTCATTACTTTCACTCCTATCATACAAAATTATACGCTTAAAAATTATTATGCACCAATATCCACATCATGTAAAGTAATTTACTTCTTTATAATATAAATAATATGTTAATTTATATAAACAAAAAAATCCCAAGCAAAGGCTCGGGATAACCAAATCGAGTTTTAACTAAAAGCAGGTCAATTGCCGCAAGGTCAACTGCCTGCTGCGAATTCTAATGTCAATTGCCACAAGGTCAACTGCCATAGATAAATTTCTATGTAAATATTTACTACCCATAATATACAACTTTTCTAATAGTATGTCAATCTTTTATCAATAATTTTTTATTTTTATTTTTTTTATTATTTTAATAAATTTTTTTCAATATAAATGGAATATTTTTATTGATTTTTACGTATACATAATAAGTTATTTGTTATTTAATTTTAATTGTGATATATTTTTATTTGTATTTTATTTATAAAGGAAGTGCTAAGATTGGAACTACATAAGATTAAAGGAAATACATATTTTATTGATGCGCCTACTACCATTGGAGTATATGTTTTTAAAAATAAATTTTGTATTTTAGTAGATAGTGGTCTTGATAACTCTGCAGCTCGTAAAATTGATGCTATACTAAAAGAAAATAATTTGCATCCGAAGTACATAATAAATACACATAGTCATATAGATCACTGTGGTGGAAATAACTATTTTAAAGATACATATCCAGGAACTTTAACCTATACTTCTGAAAAGGAAAAGTTGTATTTAGAAAATCCTAAACTTTTTCCTACTATATTATTTTCAGCAACTCCAATAAAAAGATTGTTTGACAATAAAAGACCATTTATAGTGGATCAAGTTTTAGATTATGGTACAAATAAGATAAATGATGAAAAGTTTGAAATTCTTTCATTAAAAGGGCATGCCGAAGAACATATAGGCATTATAACTCCTGAAAAAGTTTGTTTTCTTGGAGATTCCTTATTTGGTTATGAAACTTTAAAGAAGTATCCTTTCCCTTTTTTGTATAATATACAAGATACCTTGGATACTTTAAATAAAATAAAGGAAATAGATGCAGATTACTTTGTTTTAGGACATGGTAAAGAAGTTCTTACAAAGGAAGAAATTCTTCCCCTTGTAGATGCTAATATTGAAAATACTAATAACCATATTGAAGGTATTCTTGAAATTTTAGATCAGCCTTCTACTATAGAAGATATTCTTGAAAATATAATTATATTGAATGATATTTCTGTTGGACTTAGACACTATTTTGTAGACTTATCATCTGCATCAGCTTTTGTAAGTCATTTATATAATACTGGACTTATAGATTTATCTATTGAAAACGGAAAACTTTATTATTTTAAAAAATAATAAAATATTAAAAACAAGGGGATGTAGGTTAATTTGTTTTTACACAAATCAACCTATATCCCCTAAAATAATTTAACCTACCTTCTTTTTATGTCATAACTTTTAATCTTTTATTTTTATATTTTCTTAATTTTATTCATTACTTTTTATTTCTTTTTCTTTTATAAATGATCAATCCAATAACACCTATAAGCATTACTATTCCACTTAATAAATGATTATAATAATTCGTTGCAGTTATAGGTAATTTTTTATTATTTTTGTCCTGATTATCACATATCTTATTTGATATTACTTTAATAGTTTCTTTAATAACAGACTTATCTACATATTTATTTTGATCTATACTCTCACTTATTTTACCATTGCTTATGTTATTGTCTATTAAATTTTTTCTTTCATTTGCATCTTCTTTAGCACTACTTTTCTTTGATTTATCTAATCTTATCTTGTAAACTTCGTTATTGTTTTCATTATGTAATTCTTTAGGTTTCTCTTTTTGTAAATTATGTTTATCCTTTTGTGAAATAGAAGTTTCATTTTCTTTTATATTTTCTTTCTCATATACCTTAGTAAAAATATTAGATGATTTAACTACTTTGTTTATTTCATCTAATGTACCTTCTATACTATTTACGTATATATCGTCTTTTGTGTTATCTTTTGTTCCTAAGGTTATTAAAACTTTTCTTGCAGTTTCTTCTGTTGATAAAACCTTGCAATGTATCTTTACAGCTGTAACTTTGCTACCTTTTATAATATTTTCCTCATAAGGTATCCAATTAGACTTATTTTCTTTTGGATTTTTGTTTATAGTCTTTGGATCATCATAGGATATATATATTTCTTCTCCGACATTTGATTTTATACTCTTTAAGAAACATTCTCCACTATATTTAGTACCTCTATTATCTCCATTAAAAGGAAGCACATCTATAATATCTACATTATTATATTCCTTATTATATGTTTGAAAATAACTTAATACATAATTTATATCTTTATTTTTTTCTATTTCTTTTTCTAAAGTTTCCTGGTCAATTTTCCACATAGCCATGTTTAAGGTAGTTAGCCCAATTGTTGATGTCCTTTTTTCTTCACTACTTACATCCATTGGAGAGTATATTACAGCTTTGCTTTCTATATTTTCTCTATCAAAAGTTAAATTTGATTTAGCTTCGTAAGTTATATCTCCTCTATCTATATTTATTTCACTATTCTTTATTGTCCATGTAAGAATGGTTGATCCATCCTCATTCTTTTTTGTTGTAGGTTCTATTGACTTATTTTCTATGCTGCTTGTACCCCTTTTATATGATAACTCCTTTGGAAGTATAGATTTTACTACTATCTCATCTTTAACTTTTGAATCTCCTATTTTTCTATTAGTTGTGAATGACCATTTTAAATTAAACTTAACATCTTCATTTGGCTTAATAACTTCTTTGTTTGCTGTATTTTCTATTCTAACAATAGCTTTAGAAAGTTTTACTCTATCACCTTGTCCTATATTTTCATGAGTCTCTGGTTTGTAATTTCCAAGTACATATTCTCCATTATTTATTTCACTGCATTGTGTTGTAGCTGTTACAGGTGATATTGTACCTACCTCTCCATTTTTAGCTTTTACATTAATATTTAATGCAAAGCTTCCATCTCTTTTAAAAACTCTTCCTTTTTTTAACTTAGCTCTTACCTTTACTATAGGCCCAGTGCTAGATTCCTTAGCTTCTATTGTATTTTTAAACCAATTTCCTTTTTCTCCAGTATCATTATGCTGATCTTCCCAGTTTTTATAGTTTCCTGTTCCGTATTCTACTTCAAAGTCATCTTTATCTACATTAGAATATTCTATAAAAGAATGAGCTTTTCCCTTATTATTATGAGTATCCGTTATTTCTAATACCTTAGGATCTATCTTTTGTATAAAAGTAAGATCCTTTAAATCTTTAGTTCCATTATTCATACATCTTCCATAGATTGCAAAAACTTGATTAGGAATAACAACTCCATCTCCACTCCACCAAGTGTTCATGCTATGAAGCTTTTCAACTTCATCTATAGATTTTATGTATGATACATCAAAAGCACATCCTGGCTTTCCTTCTTCTCTTTTTATGTATGTAAAACTTGTAGTGTTATTATCTAAATTTTCATTACCGTCGTTATTATTTAAAGCTCCACTTATACTTTTTACATTAAATTGATTAAATCTATTTGTAATTTGATTCTCTCCTAAAGATATGTCATTTTCATTTACCCATAAAACTATATATCCACTAAAAACATACTTACTTTCTCTATCAATGGGATTTCCCAATATATCTTTTGTCGGATAATGATTCACACTACTGTCCATGTTTTTTATAGTTATGTTTATATCTTTCCCAGGAGATTCTTGTTTTGCAATGATTTTCCCAGATTCTAAAACAGATCTATTATCATCAAATCCAAGTTCTAAAGAACCATATGGCAAAGTACTTATAACTGTATTATCATCATCACCATTTATACCACATGATTTTATATGATCTTCATTTTTGTGTCCCCACGTATATAAAGTAGCATTTTTAATACCAAATTCATTCAAATCATCACAGAATGACACTTTTCCATTTAATGCTTCACTTCCTTTTGAAGCATTAGTACGAATTCCTATACCGTATATAAAAAGTCTTCCTTTTTCTCCATTAGGTCCTAGTGCTTCTATTCTTCCATTGTTTACATCATGTGTATTTATTAAATCAAATTTAGGAAGTGCTGAAACTGTTACTTCTTTTGTATTTATTGTATAAGGTTCTATATTATCCCCTTGTACGTTAAAAGCCACTTTAAATTTTGTTCCATTTCTTATATTCCCTGAAACCTTCATAGGGAAATCTATCTTTACAGCTTCATTGGAAATAGCTTTTTTCTTTTTATAAATTAGTTTTCTTCCATTATCCTCTATAACAACCCCTGTTATATTCTTTAAGTTACTATCCCACGTTCCTATTTTATTACCTTTATCATCTAGCGGAATAGTAGAAGTTATAGTTAAATTATCTATTGGTTCATCTGATGAATTTACCGTATATTGTAAGCTATATTTTAAAGTATCTAAAGTTCTTATATAACTATCCTTATCACTATAATCTTCTCCTGGGTATAAATAACTTTTCTTTTTATTAAAAGGTTTTGTTCCCGTTAACACTGTTATTGTGGTGTCTAATTTTGCATCTTTGTCTAATCCCTTAGCTATTTGTATTGGTATTAATTGAACTATAAATAATATTGTTATAAAAGTACTAAGAAATTTTTTAAATATTTTTCTTCTTTGCATTAAATTAATTTCCCTTTCATTTTCTTATGTATATAATTTTATTTTCCAAACTTTATATTGTCTATTAATTTTTGTGGAAAATCTCTATCTTCCATAGCCTTTACTGTTTCTTCATAGTTATATGGTATTTCAACTATCTCTGATTTAACTTCATCTTCTATAGTTAAAATTATATATGTTATATTGGGATTACCTATCTTTGGTTTTCCAACACTTCCATCATTTATTAGTATTTTATTTTCATATTCCTTTATATATGGTAAATGTGTATGTCCACATATTAAAATATCTTCTTTAAATTCATTCATAACTTCTTTTGCTTCTTTTGAATCTTCTAGAAGATATTCATTTATAGCTCTTGTACTCCCATGAACAAATTTTATTACTTTTCCATTTTCAACCATTATTATATCCTCAGGCAATCTATTTAAGTATTTTTTATTTGCATTAGTTACTTCTTTTACTGACCAAGGTAGAGCAAAATCCCTATTTAATGGATTGTCTTGTATGTATTCTATATTATTTTGTACAACTGCCGTATCATAATTTCCCACTATATTTAATATATTTTCATTTCTAACTATATCTATAACTTCATTTGGAAAGGGACCATATCCAACTAAATCCCCAAGACATACTATTCTATCTACATTTTTTGATTTTATATCAGAAAGTACAGCTTTTAATGCTTCTAAATTACCATGAACATCTGAAAAAATCGCTATTTTCATTTAAATCCTCCTTTGATTATTCTTAGTTTTCACACAATATTATAGCATAAAGGATAAAAACAGAATACGGAAATAGATACCAAAATTATGCTTATATGTCTAACTTCACTTGTAATAACATGAATTTTTAAATACAATAAAAAACTAAGAAATAGTTATCTACTAAATCTTAGTTTTTATTATTTTATTTATATTTTCTTTTTTTAATACTGATTTCTTTATAGTAACTTTTTTTTCTCATTTTTTAACTACTTATTTTGTAAAAAATTATTGAGGTAAAAGCACAAATCTTAGTACAAACAGTAAAGATAATATGTACATTATAGGATGTATTTGTTTTTGCTTTCCTGTTCCTAATTTAATTACTGTATAAAATATAATTCCTGCTGCTATTCCGTTAGCAATACTATAAGTAAAAGGCATCATTGCCATTGTAAAAAACGCTGGTAGTGCTTCTGTAAAATCTTCAAAATCAATTTCTTTAACCGCTCCCACCATAAGTATTCCAACTATTATAAGTGCAGGTGCAGTTGCTTCTGATGGCACAATTCCTACAATTCCACCAAAGAATAGTGATAATGCAAATAGTACTCCTACAACTACATTGGTAAGTCCTGTTCTTCCCCCTTCAGCAATTCCAGCAGTAGATTCTACAACTGTTGCCATAGTAGGAGTTCCCATCATAGAACTTATAGTTGTTGCTACAGCATCTGATAATAATGCTTTTCTCATATTTTTAACTTTTCCATCAGGCTGAATCATATCAGCTTTATGAGCTGTTCCAACTAATGTTCCAATAGTATCAAATAAATCAACTAAACTAAATGTTAAAATTACCATTACTATACTTGTTAATGCTCCAATAAATCCTGATCCTCCATGATGCAATAATCCTTTAAAATCAAATGCAAAAAATGTTTGTCCAAATTTAGGTACTGAAAAAACTTGAAGTCCTGAAATCTTTGTTATACCCATTGGTATTCCTATTATTGTTGTTAAAATAATTGAAATTAAAATTCCGCCTCTTACATTACGTGCCATTAAAATTGCCATTACTATTATTCCAATTACAGTGAGTACAGTACTTTTACTAGTTAAATCACCAAACTTAACTAATGTTCCTGGATCTGATACTACAATATGTCCACTTTTTAATCCTATAAGAGATACGAACAATCCTATACCTCCTGTTATTGCAAGCTTTAAATTTTGAGGTAATGCTTCAACTATCTTTTCTCTTATAGATGTTACAGTTATTATTATGAATAAAATTCCTGATATAAATACAGCAGTTAATGCTTGCTGCCAAGTATATCCTAGTGTTAAACAAACGCTATATGTAAAAAATGCTGTAAGTCCCATTCCTGGTGCTAATGCGAATGGAAGATTTGCATATAATGCCATAATAAAAGTTCCAATACATGACGCTATACACATTCCTGCAAAAGCAGAGCTTATCACTGGATCATTTAAAACTGTAAGAGATGCTGCTGCATCGCCTTTAACTCCTAATGAATTCATTCCAGAAAATTTTAGCATATTAGGAATAACTAAAAGAGCATATGCCATTGTTATAAATGCCGTAAATCCTGCCAAAATTTCTGTTTTAACATTTGTACCATTTTCAGATAATTTAAAATATCTGTCTAAAAAACCCTCTTTAAAATTACCTTTTCCTTTTTTTGAGTTCTCCATGTAATTCCTCCTCTAAATTTTTAAAATTACGTTATGTTAATATTAATTTCTCTAAATATACCAAATGTAACAAATTTCCAAAAATTTATTACTTTCAGAAAAAAATAAAGAAATCAATTAATAGAGTTAATAAAAAAATTCTAGTAATGGACTAAGTAAACCCATCACTAGAATTTTAAAAGTAATTATACATAGATTTACTCATAGCGGGAATATTTAAGGTATTCCTGTAGAAACAACCGAACCATATTATCGGATTTATATGAGTTATTTAATAACGTATTTAATTTTAAACTATATTAACACCTTTTTTTTCATAAGTCAACTTAAGTTTACAAAAATTTCAAAAATAAAATAAGCAATAACCCTTAGAAAATACCAAATTCTTAAGGGTTATTGCTTATTTTTATAAAATCATAATATATTTTTATTTTGGTACATTATTATCTATTTGAAGTATCTAACTCCAGCTTCAAATAACTTTTGATCTTTTTCTCCTAAAATATTTTTGTAAACATTGCTACCTATTCTCTCTGAGTGTCCCATTTTACCAAGTATTCTTCCATCAGGACTTGTTATTCCTTCAACTGCATAAACAGAACCATTGGGATTAAACTCTATATCATAAGTAGGATTTCCATTTAAGTCTATATATTGCGTAGCAATTTGACCGTTTTCCATCAATCTTTGTGCAACCTCATCACTACAAGCAAATCTTCCTTCTCCATGTGATACTGCAATGCTATGAATGTCTCCTAGATTTACATTGTTAAACCACGGTGACTTATTTGAAACTATTTTAGTTTCTACCATTTTCGACATATGTCTTCCTATACTATTGTATGTTAATGTTGGTGAGTTCTCATCTAAATCTCTAATTTCTCCATATGGAAGAAGTCCTAGTTTTATAAGCACTTGGAAACCGTTGCATATTCCAAGGATTAATCCATCTCTTTTGTTTAGAAGTTCCATAACAGCTTCTTTAACTTTAGGATTTCTAAATACAGCTTGTATAAATTTACCTGAACCATCTGGTTCATCTCCTGCACTAAATCCTCCTGGAAGCATTACTATTTGTGATTTATTTATATTTTCAACCATAGCATCTACAGACTCTTCAACATCTTTAGGAGTTAAATTTCTAAATACATTAAGATTTGTCATAGCTCCTGCTCTTTCAAAAGCTTTTTTAAGATCATACTCACAGTTTGTTCCAGGGAACACTGGAATATATACATTTGGTTTTGGAATTTTTATTGATGGAGATAGTATGCTTTTATTATCGTATAATTTTAATGGTATTTTTTTATCTATAGCTTCCACTTTTGTAGGAAATACCTTTTCAAGTGGGTTTTCCCATACCTTTATAAGTTCATCTATCTCTATTTCTTCATCTCCAATTTTTATTAAAGATGCTCCTTGAGTAAATCCAATTAAAGTGTAGTTTACATCTTTAAATTCCTCTTTAAGCTTAACTTTGTTATCTATTTCTAAAATTATAGAACCATAATCTTCACTTAATAATTCTTCATATTTTACATTTTGAGAAAAATTCATTCCGATTTTATTACCAAAGGTCATTTTAGATACAGCTTCTACAATTCCTCCACTTGTAACTGTATGTGATGCATACACCATACCTTCATTTATAAGTTTATAAACAACTTCATAATTCTTTTTAAGTTCTTCAAAGTTAGGAATATTGTAATCATCTTTTGGAGTTTTTATTAATATAACTCTAGACCCTTTTTTCTTAAATTCAGGTGATATAACTTTGTCTGTATTTACTGTATCAACTGCAAATGAAACAAGTGTTGGAGGTACATTTATATCTTTAAAAGTACCTGACATACTGTCTTTTCCGCCAATTGCAGGTATTTTTAATTCCTTTTGAACTAAAAATGCTCCAAGTAATGATGCAAATGGTTTTCCCCACTTAGCTGAATCCTGTCCTAGTTTTTCAAAATATTCTTGGAAAGTTAGTCTAATATTTTTATAATCTCCCCCTGCTGATACAACCTTTGTTACAGATTCTATAACAGCATACATTGCTCCATGGAATGGACTCCATTTTCCTATTTTAGGATTATATCCATATGCCATAATTGTTCCTGTTTTTGTTTCTCCATTTAAAACTGGAACTTTAAAGCACATTGATTCTATTGGAGATTTATAATACTTTCCACCATAAGGCATAAATACTGTACCTGCACCTATGGAACTATCAAACTTCTCCACAAGTCCCCTTTGGCTACAAACATTTAAATCTTTTAAAGTTTCTATCCATTTTGTCCTTATATCTTCGCATTTTTTCTCTTTAAAGTATCCATCAGAATCAGGATTTTTAACTACTATGTCTATTCTTTGTTTAACCCCATTTGTATCTAAGAAATCTCTACTTATATCTACAATGTTTTTTCCTTTCCATGACATTGTAAGTCTATTATTTGAAGTAACCTTTGCAACTTCAATAGCTTCTAAGTTTTCTTCTTGTGCTAATTGCATAAACTTTTCTGAATCTTTATTTTCAACTAAAACTGCCATTCTTTCCTGTGATTCTGATATTGCAAGTTCTGTTCCATCCAAGCCTTCATATTTTTTAGAAACTAAATCTAAATTTATTAAAAGTCCATCACTTAATTCTCCTATGGCAACTGATACTCCACCAGCTCCAAAGTCATTACATTTTTTTATAAGTTTACTTGCCCTTGGATTTCTAAATAATCTTTGCAATTTTCTTTCTGTAGGAGGATTTCCTTTTTGTACTTCTGCACCACAAGTTAAAATAGAATTTTCATCATGTTCTTTTGATGAACCTGTTGCACCGCCACAACCATCTCTTCCTGTTCTTCCTCCAACAAGTATTATAGAATCACCATCTACTGGTTTTTCTCTACGTACATTTTCTTTAGGAGTTGCTCCAAGCACAGCTCCAACTTCCATTCTTTTTGCTACAAAATCTTCATCATATACTTCTTTTACATATCCTGTTGCAAGTCCAATTTGATTTCCATAAGAACTATATCCATTGGCAGCTTTTATTGTTATTTGTCTTTGTGGAAGTTTTCCATTTAAAGTTTCACTTATTTTTTTTCTTGGATCTGCACTTCCTGTTATTCTCATAGCTCCATATACATAACTTCTTCCTGATAGTGGATCACGAATTGCTCCTCCAAGACAAGTTGCAGCACCACCAAAAGGCTCTATTTCTGTTGGATGGTTATGTGTCTCATTTTTAAACATTATAACATATTTTTCATCTTTTCCATCAACATCTACATCACATTCTATACTACAAGCATTGATTTCATCCGAAACTTCAAGGTCATCAAGTAATCCTTCTTTTCTAAGTTCTTTCATACCAATTACTGCAAGATCCATTAGTGTAATGTCTTTTTCTTTATTTTCATATACATACTCTCTAGAATTTAAATATTCTTTGTAAGCCTTTTTAATTGGAAGTACATATTCTCCATCTTCAAATTTTACATCTTCTATTTTTGTTTCAAATGTTGTGTGTCTACAGTGATCTGACCAATAAGTATCTATCACCTTTATTTCTGTTATTGTTGGATTTCTTTTTTCTGTATTTTTAAAGTATTTTCTGCAAAATTTTAAGTCCTCAAAACTCATTGCAAGACCTTGTTTTTCCCAAAAACATTTAAGTTCTTCTTCACTTTTATCTATAAATCCATTTAGTACTTCTACGTCTTTTGGCTTTTCCCATTCCATATTAATAGTAATAGATTTTTTAAGCGATGTTTCTCTTGAATCTACACTGTTTATGTAATATTTTTTTATTCTATTTATTTCATCTTCACTTATATTTCCATTAATTATAATAACCTTTGCACATTTTACTATTGGTTTCTCATTTTGAGTTAATATTTGTATACATTGCGCTGCTGAATCTGCCCTTTGATCATATTGTCCTGGAAGATATTCCACTGTAAAAATTTTATCATTATCTTTTATTTCTATATCTTCATCATATACAAAATCAACTACAGGTTCTGCAAATATACTTTTTTTAGCTTCATCATATTCTTTATCTGATATTCCAGCTACATCATATCTATTTAAAATTCTTAAGTTATCTATGTTTTTTATATTTAAATTTTCTTTTATTTCTTTAAGTAGTCCCTCTGCTTCAACATTAAATGTAGGTTTCTTTTCAACAAATATTCTTTTAACTTTTTTGTTTCCTATATCATGTCTGTAATACATACCTTCAAAACTTATGTTTTCTATATCTTTATAAGCTTTTTTCTTAGCATCATTTAATGTTTTTCCAAAAGCAACTACATTTAGCACTCTGCCACCATTTGTTAAAAGTTTTCCATTTTCTTCTTTTGCACCTGCTATAAATACTTTAGAATCGCTCTTTTCTAAACCATTTATTTCAAATCCCTTTTCATAGCTTCCAGGATACCCTTTTGAAACTGCTGTAACACAACAAACATGTCCATCTTTCCATTTAACTTTATAATCACTAAGTTCCCTATCTATTGCCTTTAACATTAGCTCTGTATAGTCACTTTCCATTAGGGTTAAAACTCCTTGAGTTTCTGGATCACCCATTCGTACATTGTACTCTAAAAGATAAACTCCATTTTTAGTCATCATAATTCCAAAGAATATAGTACCTGTGTAGTCCATATTCTCTTTTTTTATTCCCTCTAAAGTTGGTTTTAAAATTTCTTCATTAAATTCATCTAAAATCTCATCTGTACAATAAAAATTAGGAACTATAACCCCCATACCACCTGTATTTGGACCTTTATCTCCATCAAATATTTGCTTATGATCTTTACTTGATATAAATGGAATTATAGTTTTTCCATCTGTAACAGATAAAATAGATGCCTCTACTCCTTCTAAAAACTCCTCAATTACTACCTTTAGACCAGCACCTTTAAAAATATCATAAAGCATAAAATCTTCTAATGCTTTTTTTGCTTCATCTTTAGTTTTACATATAACAACACCTTTTCCAGCTGCAAGTCCATCAGCCTTTATAACTATTGGGTAATTACACGTTTCTAAATATTCAGTGGCACTTTTAATATCCTCAAAAACCTCATATTGTGCTGTTTTAACTCCATACTTTTTCATAAATTCTTTTGAAAAACTTTTGCTTCCTTCAAGCTTTGCAGCATCTTTACTCGGGCCAAAAATTTTCAAGTTATTTTCTTTAAATTTATCTACTATTCCTTCAACTAAAGGAGCTTCAGGACCTACTATAGTAAGATCTATATTTTCATTTTTTGCAAAGTTCAAAAGGGAATCTATACCCTCTAAACTTATATTTTCACATTTATTTTCCTTTGCCGTTCCACCATTTCCTGGTGCACAATATATTTTATCTACTAAAGCACTTTGTGATACTTTCCAAACTATAGCATGTTCTCTTCCACCAGAACCAATTACTAAAACTTTCACCACAAACTCCCCCTGCTCTTTTTTAAAATTTAGTGTTTAAAATGTCTAGTTCCTGTAAATACCATAGATATGTCATTTTCATTACAAGCTTTTATAGAATCTTTATCTCTTATAGAGCCACCTGGTTGAATTATAGCTTTGATTCCATGTTTTGCAGCAGTTTTTACAACATCATCAAATGGGAAGAATGCATCTGATGCAAGAATTGTTGCTCCTTCTCCTCTTTTTAGTGCTTCTTCTGCTGCCCATATTCTGTTAACCTGTCCTCCGCCAATTCCAACTGCTACATAACCTTTTGATACTACAATTGCATTAGATTTTGTATACTTACAAACTTTCATGGCAAAAATTAATTCCTTTAATTCCTCTTCTGTTGGCCTTTTATCTGTTACTACTTCCATTTTCTCTGCAAATAATTTATCTTCACTTTGAACTAAAATAGCACCATCAACTTTAGATATATTAAAGTTATCTTCTGGTTTTGAAGTACATTTAATCACTCTTAAATTCTTTTTAGTTTTTAATACTTCAAGTGCATCAGAATCAAAATCAGGAGCAATGACGATTTCTAGGAATATTTTCACCATTTCCTCAGCAGTTTTCTTATCAACTTTTCTGTTGAAAGCAACTATTCCACCAAAGATTGAAACAGGATCACAAGAATAAGCTTTTAAATATGCATCATTAACATTTTCTCCAAGTGCAACCCCACAAGGAGTATTATGCTTAAGTCCACAACAAGCTATATCATCAAATTCCCAAACAACCTTCCAAGCTATATCCATATCTTTAATATTATTATAAGACAATTGTTTTCCATTTAAAATCTCAATATTATTCATTATACCTTTTCCGTTATTTGCAGTATAACATGCAGCACTTTGATGAGAGTTTTCACCGTATCTTAAATCCATTGACTTTGTATATGATAAAGCTAGGTTTTCTGGATATTCTGTATCTTCTAAAAGGAAATTGCTAATAGCTGCATCATAAGATGCCATTAAATTAAATACTTTTCCTGCAAGTTTTTTTCTTGTTTTATAGTCAACTTCGTTATTTTCCTCTATTTGATTCATTACATCACTATAATCTTTTGTATCTGTAAGAACCACAACATCATTAAAATTTTTAGCTGCTGCTCTAATCATAGTAGGTCCGCCAATATCGATAAACTCTATTTTTTCTTGAAACTCTAAGTTTTCTTTTACTTTTTCAAAGAAAGGATAAAGATTAACTACAACCATATCTATAGGCTTAATACCTTTATTTTCAATTACTTTCATATGTTCTTTATTATCTCTAATAGCAAGTATACCTCCATGTATAGCTGGATGAAGTGTCTTAACTCTGCCATCTAATATCTCATCAAATCCAGTAACTTCATTAACTTCTGTAACTGGAATGTTATTTCCCTTAAGATGTTTATATGTACCCCCAGTTGATATTATCTCTACCCCTTTATTTACCAAAAACTTTGCAAAATCAACTATACCTTCTTTATTGAAAACACTTATTAACGCTCTTTTTAGCATTTCACATTCCCCCTAGATTATATAATTTAATCCACAATTTTTTAACTTTATAATCATTTTTCTTTTTATAATTCTTATATACCTATGTGTTTACAACTTATACCTTTACTTCTATTTGCCCCTGCTTAATACTTACTTATATAAACTTTTCCATTTTTAACTTTTATTTTCCCATCCGCAATTAGCCCTATTGCCTCTGAAAGTGCTTTGTGTTCTTCAACTAGCACTCTTTTTTGAAGTACTTCTGGTGTATCATCATTTTCTACATTTACAGTTTTTTGTATTATTATACTTCCTGTATCAGTTCCTTCATCTACAAAATGAACAGTACATCCTGTTACTTTAACCCCATATTCTAAAGCCTTTTCGTGTACTTTTATTCCATACATTCCTTTTCCACAAAAGGATGGGATTAATGAAGGATGAATATTTATAATTTTATTTTTAAATTTTTTTAGTATGTCTCCTTTTATAATAGAAAGATATCCCGCAAGAACTATTAAATCAACTTTTTCTTCTAATACTTCTAGTATTTTTTGTGACAAAGTATTCTTATATATTTTTCTATCAAATACAAAAGTCTTTATATTATGTTCTTTAGCTCTTTCTATGCCAAAAGCCCCCTCTTTATCACTAATAACACATTCTATACTACAATTTAATTTTTTGCTTTCAATATTGTCTATTATTGATTGAAGATTACTTCCGCCCCCAGATATTAAAACGGCTATTTTAAGCATACACCATTTCCTCCAGCTTCTACATGACCGATCTTATAAGCTTTGCTACCCATTTTTTCTATATCATTTATTATATTTCCTGCATCTTCCTCTTTAACACATAAAACATATCCAATCCCCATATTAAATGTGTTATACATGTGTTCTTCCTCTACCCCAAGTGACATTAGATAATTAAATATTTCTGGCACCTTAAAACTTCCCTTATTTATAACAGCTGTAAAATCACTTTTAAACATTCTTGGAATATTCTCATAAAAACCGCCCCCAGTTATATGAGCCATTCCATGTATATCATATTTTTTTATTAATTGTAAAACTGTTTTTACATATATTTTTGTAGGAGTTAATAATACATTTCCTATTTTTTCTCCATTAAAATCTTCATTAAAATCTTTAATAAGCTTTCTAACTAAAGAATATCCATTGCTATGGATTCCTGTAGACTCTATACCAACTAAAATATCCCCATTTTCTATTTTGCTTCCATCTATTATTTCATCTTTTTCAACTATACCAACACAGAAACCCGCAACATCATATTCTCCTTCTTTATAAAAACCAGGCATTTCAGCAGTTTCTCCTCCAATTAAGGAACAGCCTGCATCCAAGCATCCATCACTAACACCATGTACAAGATCTGCCGCATTTTCAGCCTCTAGTTTTCCACAAGCTATATAATCTAAAAAAAATAATGGTTTTGCACCATGGCATAATATATCATTAACGCACATAGCTACACAATCAATACCTACTGTGTCATACTTTTTCATATCAAATGCTATTTTAAGTTTAGTTCCAACTCCATCTGTTCCAGAAACTAAAACTGGATTTTTATAACTTGGTAGTTCAAACATTCCCGCAAAACTTCCTAAATTATTAATTACTCCTTTAGTAAATGTTTTTGCTGCATAATCTTTCATAAGTGAAACAGCTTTGTATCCTTCTTCTATATTTACTCCGGCATCTTTATAAGTAGCCATTTTAATACCTACCTTTCTACTGGATATTGTCCATTAAAGCATCCTAAACAAAATTCATCTTTTCCATTTTTAAGCACTTTTAAGAGTCCATCTATACTTAAATATCCAAGACTATCTGCTCCTATTTCCTTGCATATCTCATCAACAGACATATTTGCTCCTATTAAATCCTTTTTATATGGAGTTGCAATTCCAAAGTAGCAAGGATCTGTAACTACTGGAGAAGATAATCTAAAATGAATTTCTTTAGCTCCTGCTCTTTTTAAAACTTCAACAAGTCTTCTACTTGTTGTTCCTCTTACTATAGAATCATCAATTAATACAATTCTTTTTCCTTCTACATTAACTTTAAGAGGACTTAATTTTACTGAAACTGCTCTTTCTCTTAAATCCTGAGACGGTGCTATAAAT
Source organism: Clostridium massiliodielmoense (assembly GCF_900176615.1). Classification (GTDB taxonomy): domain Bacteria; phylum Bacillota; class Clostridia; order Clostridiales; family Clostridiaceae; genus Clostridium_H; species Clostridium_H massiliodielmoense. The sequence goes on along the minus strand of NZ_FXLO01000009.1, from coordinate 147,792 downwards.
GTTCTTCCTACATATTTATTTTTAACAAGTCCAATTCCATATGGAATACCTGATGCTTTAGCATATCCTACAGCTGCTGGTATTCCTGAATCTGGCACACCAATTACAATATCTGCATCTGCTGGAGCTTCTTTAAATAATTGTTCACCAGCTGCAACTCTTGAATTGTAAACATTAATACCATCTATCTTGCTATCAGGTCTTGCGAAATATATATACTCAAAGGCACAAGTCTTGTGTCCTACATTTTCTTCAAATTTAGTAGATCTAAGTCCATTTTCATCTACTATTACCATTTCTCCTGGTTCTACATCTCTTATAAATTCTGCACCTATACAATGAAGCGCACAGCTTTCAGAACAAATTACATAGTTATTTTCAATTTTTCCTATGCATAATGGTCTTATACCATTGGGATCTCTAACTCCTATAAGTTTATCTTCTGTTAAAATTACTATTCCATAGGAACCTTTAACAATTTTCATGGCATCTTTTATAGATTCTTCTACATTAGTTTTTAAACTTCTTGCAATTAGATTTAAAATAACTTCTGAATCTATAGAAGTTTGAAATAAAAGACCACTTTCTTCTAACTTGCTTTTTATTTTTTCTGCATTAACTAAAGTTCCATTATGTGCTATTGCAATTGATCCTAGTTTAAAACTACTTAAAAGAGGTTGAGCATTTGAAAGTGTACTCTCTCCAAAAGTTGAATATCTAACATGTCCAATTGCCATTTTGCCCTTCATATTATTTATTATTTCTTCATTAAACACATCGCTAACTAATCCCATACCTTTTGTACAGGTAAGTTTTTTTCCATCTGATATTACTATTCCTGAGCTTTCTTCTCCTCTATGTTGAAGTGCATAAAGTCCATAATAAGTTATACTTGCTACATTTAGTTTTGATTTAGAATATATACCGAATACTCCACATTCATCTTTAAATTTATCTATTTCAATTTTGTTCATATGGCCCTCCGTAAATTTTATTTAGCATTGGATATTCTATTTAATATTTCAATATAAGCTTCTTCTACATTACCCATATCTCTTCTAAATCTATCCTTATCTAATTTTTCATTAGTAGTGGCATCCCAGAATCTACATGTATCTGGTGATATCTCATCTGCTAAAATAATTTTACCATTAAATCTACCAAATTCTAATTTGAAATCGATTAATTTTATATTTTGTTTTAAGAAAAATTCCTTTAAAATGTTATTTACATCTGATGTAATGTTATATATTTTTTCTAATTCATCGAAGCTCGCAAGACCTAATGCCACTGCATGGTAATCATTTATAAGTGGATCTCCTAGTTCGTCATTTTTATAGCAAATTTCAAATACTGTTGTATCTAATTCTTTTCCCTCTAGAATTCCAAGTCTTTTTCCCATGCTTCCTGCTGCAACATTTCTAACAATTACTTCAAGAGGTACTATCTCTACTTTTTTACAAAGTTGTTCTCTGTCACTTAATTTTTTTTCAAAATGAGTTTCTACTCCTTTTTTATGAAGCATTTCAAATATTGCAGATGTTATATTGTTATTTAAAATACCTTTGTGATCAATCTGAGATTTTTTAGCTCCATTAAATGCTGTTGCATCATCTTTATAATAGATAATTACATGATCTCTATCCTCAGCCTCATAAACTTTTTTTGCCTTTCCTTCATATAACATTTTCTTTTCCATTTTAAAGTTCAACCCCCTCTGAATTTTCTTTTATAAATTGTTCTTTCATGATTCTTCTGTAATTTTTTAATTTTTCTCTTAATTCTGGATATTTTAAAGCTAAAATTTCTATAGAAAGCATCCCTGCATTAAAACTATTATTTAAACCAACTGTAGCAACGGGTATAGGTTTTGGCATTTGAACCATAGATAAAAGTGAATCAAGACCAGATACCGCCGCCTCTATTGGCACTCCTATAACTGGAAGTATAGTTTGAGATGCAATTACTCCTGGAAGATGTGCTGCAAGCCCTGCCCCTGCTATTATGCATTCATAGCCATCTTTTTCCAATTTTTTAATAACTATTGATAATTCTTCTGGAATTCTATGTGCTGACAAAATGTATGAATTATATCCTATACCAAACTCTTTTAATATTTGTGCGGCGCCTTTCATTTTGGATATATCTGATTTACTGCCAAAAATAATCGCTACTTTCAAGAATAGCCCCCCTTTTTTACTTATACACTAATTGTATGAACTATTTTTAAGTTTTATTAATTATTGTTCGTATATTCTTTATCATGATTTTACCACTTTGTGATTTATAAGTCAATACATTTACACATATTCTGATATAATCATTCGGTTTTAGCGAAATATTAAGCTAACTTAAAAAGGTATAGTTCGCATCGTAACGAACTATACCTTTGTTTTATTATTTTCGTATCTTTTTATAACGTTTCATCTATTTTTTGTGCTTCAAAAATGTCTTCTTTATGTTTTTCCTCAAAGAATTTTTTTGTTTCAGCAACTATTACTCCACTTAACCCAATTAAAGCAATAAGATTTGGTATTGCCATTAATCCATTTACTATATCTGCAATTATCCATATTAAATCTAATCCTATAAATGAACCCATACCAACTAGTATTATATAAACTATTTTATATGGTTTTATTGCTTTAACTCCTGCTAAATAAACTATACATCTTTCTCCATAATAATTCCATCCTAAAATAGTTGTAAATGCAAAGAATATAAGTCCTATAGCAACTATTATTTTTCCTAAGTAAGGAATAGGAAGTCCTAAATTAAAAGCGTAAGTTGTCATTGCCGCCCCTTCAAGATTAGAACTCCAAGCACCTGTTAATATAAGTACTATACCTGTCATTGTACATATTAATATTGTATCAAAGAAAGTACCTGTCATAGATATTAATCCTTGACGTACACAAGATTTTGTTTTAGCTGCTGCTGCTGCAATTGGTGCACTACCTAAACCAGACTCATTAGAAAATACTCCCCTTGCTATACCACTTTGAATAGTTTTCATAACAGTTGTTCCTAAAAATCCGCCTAATGCTGCTGTTGGAGTAAATGCACTTTTTATTATTAATTTAATAGTAGCTGGTAATGCTCCTGCATTAAATATTAAAATAAGTAATGATCCTAATATATAGAATACAGCCATAAAAGGAACTATTTTTTCAGCTACTGCTGCAATGTTTTTAATACCTCCAATAGTTACAAGAGCAACTAATGCTGTTATTATTATAGCTGTTATTATTATTGGTACATTAAAAGTTACCTTTACAACCTGTGATATAGCTTTTACTTGAGCAAATGTTCCAATACCAAAGAATGCAACTCCAATACCAAATACAGCAAATATTTTTGCAAGCCATTTTATTCCTAAGCCTTTTTCTATGTAATACATAGGACCTCCGGCCATTTGACCATTTTCATCTACAGTCCTATATTTTACTGCAAGTAGTCCTTCTGCATATTTAGTAGCCATACCAAAAAAAGCAGCTATCCACATCCAGAATATTGCTCCTGGACCTCCAGCCTTTATAGCTGTTGCAACTCCTACTATGTTACCTGTACCTATGGTTGCAGATAACGCTGTACATAAAGCTGCAAAACTAGATACATCTCCTTCTTCTTCTAATTCATCGTCTTTTCCAAAAACGTATTTTAGTGCTAATGGTAGTTTAAAGATTTGTAAAAGTCCAAGTCTTACTGTTAAATAAATACCTGTACCCACTAATAGTATTAGTAGTGGCGGACCCCACAACCAAGAATCAATTTTGCTAAAAATTTGTGATAATAATGACATGTTATCATCCTCCTATGATTTGTTTATTTTACGGAGGAGAATACGAATTATTTTTTTGTACTATAAATAATCCTATCCTCTGTCCTTTTACCTGAGAGTTTCAATAGCTAAAAATTAGCTATCTTTCTCCTTCGGTGTCCACTAATGGCTCTCTCCAGAGGCTCGTCCAATAACGGTCATCCCCTATAAATATAGTTACCTGAAAGATTGACCTCTTCGGTGGATGGCTTTCCATCTCTCTCCCGCTATCTTCATCCGAACACTTCTTAATTTTACTGTTTCATTATATTAAATTTTTTTTAATAATACAAGGGTAATTTTTAAAATAATTACAAAAATGTAGCCTATTTATTAAATTCTTATTCCAAAATTTATGAAGTGATCACTAAAAAAGGCTGCTAATAACTTATACTTATCAACAGCCGAAATAAATATTGGGAATTTTAACTTACTTATTTTATAATCTACATTCCTATACTTTAAATTTTCCTATAGCATCAGTTAATTCTACTACCATAGAGTTTAACTTCTCTACGTGTGAAGATAATTCTTGTATAGATGCTGACTGTTCTTCTGTTGTAGCCGATACTTCTTCCGAAGATGCTGCAACTTCTTCTGAAACAGCTGAAACATTTTGTATATTACTAATTATATTATCTTTATCCTTATTCATTATATTTAATGAATCATTTATTTTTTCAATTTTATTTACCACTAAGTTTATTTCACTATAAACTTTTTCAAAAGATGAACCTGTATTATTAACGGATTCTGATTGCTCAGACACCGTATTTTTTACATTTGATACAATGCCAACCGCATCTATACTTTTGTTTTGTACATCTTTTATTATTTCTTCTATCTGTTTTGCGGATTCTGATGATTCTTCTGCAAGTTTTCTAACTTCTTCTGCTACAACAGCAAAGCCTTTTCCTGCTTCCCCAGCTCTTGCTGACTCAATTGCAGCATTTAATGCAAGTAAATTAGTTTGTTCTGCTATACTACTTATAGTTTCTGTAATAGCTCCTATATTTAAAGAACTATCTTTTAATTCATTTATTATAGTAGATACCTTCTCTACCTCTTTTCCACTTTCAGCTGTCTTTTCAAATAAGACATTTACTATTTTCTTAGAATTTTCATTAATTTTCACTATATTATCAGCTGTTTTTCTCATATCTACTGAATAATTATTGAGATTCTCTATTTCAGAACCAAACATTTCTATTTTCTTCACAACACTATCTGTATCTTGTGACTGAGAAGCTGCTCCTTCTGCTATTTGCTGTACACTTTTAGTTACATCATTTACAGCAACAGAATTAGCCTCTGCCGTACTAACTAAATTACCTGATGTATTTGAAATTATTTCAATAGAAGAATTAATCTTATTTATAAGCTCCCTTATTTTGTCTATCATATTGTTAAATCCAATAGCCAAATTTCCAATCTCATCCTTAGATTTCACTGGAACTTTTACAGTTAAATCTCCTTCAGAAGCTTGTTTCATAATATCCATTAACTTATTTATTGGATTGGTGATACTTCTAGATACAAATATTCCAATAACTATTGAAATCAGAAGTGATATAATAGTTATTATTATAATTTTTTTAAATATATCAACAGATGCACTCTTTATATCATCTACATTCACAGTAGTACTTATTATCCAGTTTACTTTTGGAATAACATTATAACTTTGTACTTTTTTAAGGTTTTCATACTCATAATTTTCTATGCCTTCTTTAGCTACTTTCCCTGACCTAATGTCCTGTATAATTTTATTTGTTGACTCATTATCTATTTGTTTTGCTATTTTATTCTTTTGTGGATGAGCCAGTACTAACCCCTTATTATCTACAAGATACGCATATCCCGTTTTTCCAATTTTTACATTTTTTAATGATTTAGTGAAATACTCAGCGTATACGGAATCAGCAAGCACTCCTATTACTTTTCCGTTTTCATCCTTTATAGGCGCACTTAATACTATTATAGCTCTACCATCAATCTTAGATATTATGGTATCACTAATAGATGGTTGTCCATTTAAAGCATCTTTAAAATATTTTCTATCCTTTACATTTAACACATTTAAGTTTTTTTCATGACTATCTTGAAAAGTAATACCATCTACTCCAACTGCAAACAAATGTTCATGTGATTCCATATTTTTAAATTGTTGTTCCAAAAAATTATTGGCTTGTATATATTCATTATGATTTTGTTTAAAAAAATTGTCATCTGGTATAGTGTTTCTCAACTTAGTAGCTTCTATAATATACTTATTTTGTGCCATAAGTTCTACTTGTCTTTGCTCACTATTTATTAAAGAACTTATAAGATCTTTAGCTTGAGAACCTATCATAACTAAACTATTATTACTCTCATTTGTAAGAGCTTTATCACTTAAATTATAAGCTAACATACTAGTTATTCCTAAAGAAATTACTAATAATATAGCTATCATCATTGGTAGTTTTTGTTTAATTTTCATATAGTTCATCTCCTTTTTAACGCAGTTTCGTATGAAGTCTTATTATTCAAAAAATATTTTATCGCCTCCTTTTAAAGTTATTATAATAAATCTACTAAAACGTTTTCAGCCAATGATAAAATATTCGAATTTTTAGATATTTTAGATGATATTAAATATTCTATACTTATAATATAAATTCATGGCTTATTCATATATAATAATACCATTTATTTCACATTTTGTATATATTTCAACATTATTTTTCATTTTTCTTTATTCTAAATACTTTAATACTTATTTATTACTAACCTCCTAAAATAAACACTTATTTAATACACTTATTTTATTATAGTACATAACTTTACATATAAAAAAGCCTCCACAAAAGTGAAGGCTAAATAAGCTGCTATTTGTTTAATTTTGCTATTTTAGGCATAATTTCTAGTCTATCGACTAGTTTCCATACACCATAAATTACAATTGAATGAATAGGAAACATAATGGCTTCTTTAATGAATCTTGTAACAACTAAAACCTTTACTGCTTTACCCGTTAAAATTTCAAGCCATATTGTATTCATAGTCAAGTTTACAAGAATAGTTATTATTCCCACAGCTAACAATACTCTTTTAACTGAAATTTTCTTATTATAAAAGAATATTCCATATATTGCTGCTCCTACAAATGCACTTAAAGTGAACCCTGGAAAATAAGCTCCTTTAGGAAATATCATCATACCTAGTATATCTGAGGTTGCCCCCACAATTCCAGCTAGAAGTGGACCAAACATCATTCCTGACATAGCAACTGGAATAAATCCGAATCCAATTCTGATAATAGGTGTTTGTATAGATAAAAATCTAGTAAACACAATCTCAAGTGTAATCATAAATGCCATATAAATCATAACATTTACCTTTTTCATTTTTTCTCCTCCTCTCTTTTTCACAATATGCCAAAAAGAGAGGATTACCCCTATCTCTTTTATGGCAGCGGAATGCGATATATGCACCGCAAATGAAAATTCATTTTTCGTTCAATGGACAACTTCCCGTTCCACTGACACTTAACGCACAAATACCTACTCTGCCTTTTATTGATTTTTACAATTTCTTTAACAAATATTATACTTTATAATATATGCTGTTACAAGTCTTATATTTCGTTATAATACGAATTTTATTGTCATTTTATATGACATACTTCAGTTTTTTAATGTTTTTACTTAAAATGGCATTATTTAAATTTCATAATTTTAAATAATGCCATACTAGTATTCTTATATTTTATTATATTTAATACTTTTTACTTCCTCTAATTTTTCTTACTGCTAATACTATAGGTAGCGCTACTAATATTGAAAGTCCAGCAGAATTAAATCCATTTAAAACTAGTGCAAGCATAGTTTTACTGGCTGTTGCAGTTGATATATGAAGTGCCTCTGCATATTGTTCTAAATATAGGAGATACATTAGTCCCATTACCCCTAGTGTGTTGGTAAATGATCCTACCGCTGCCGCAATTCCTATTCTTACTTTATTATGTTTTATTCTTAAATATTTATATACTAAATACGGTGTTACCCCTATTAAAATTCTTGGTAAAATTGATATTATAGGATTTAAAAATATAAATGATACTGGTGTTGGTGTATTGATTGCACGAAACATGCTAAATACTCCAAAAAGCAATCCAAGTATTCCTCCAACTATAGGTCCCTCAATTAATGAACCTACTATTACAGGTATATGCATTATAGTTAAATTTACTGGTGGAACTGGTATAAATCCAAGTCCAGTAACTCCTAAAACTATAACTATAGCAAATAATGCCCCTACTGTAGTTATTTCTCTTGTTGTAAATTTTCTCTTTGTTAAAATTTTTTCTGACATTTTAATATCCTCCCATTCTCATTCCATTAATATGGATATAAGTTGTTAAGTTTTTAACTTGAAAATCTATAATATTTTTAAGTTTGGTTTCATAAAAATACCAACCACATACATTATACAATATTTTTATTGGAATTTAAAGGTTTTTCATAAATATTAAGCAAATATTTGTTAATTTTTTAACCACAGCTATATTTTTAAAAACTTTTTTATCGTAATAAATATTTTATACATTATATACCCAAATTTAAATACACAATATATTATAAACAAATAAAAATTTATTTTAGAAATGTGTTGACAAATGATATGGTAGTTCTTATAATAATATACAAATCAAAAACCTGTTAAAATATTCAAGACTTTGACGGAGAGAAAAATACTATCTTTTAATTACAGAGAACCAATATTTGCTGAGAGTTGGATGTTAAACTAGTATATAATACTCACTCCTGAGTTGCCAATCTGAAATCATTTCAGTAAGATTGGACGGTTGTCACCGATATATGACTAAAAGTTTAAGTATTTATAAATTATTATTTTTAATAGTTATATACTTTGACTTTAATTTAGAGGCATTTTTTTAATGTAAACTAGGGTGGTACCACGAATATTGGCTTTCGTCCCTATGAATTATTTCATAGGAACGAAAGCTTTTTTTATAATTAAAAATGCTATTACAATTTAAAAATTTGATTTATATATTTATTAAGGGGGCATTAAAATGGATAAACGAAAAAAGGATATTTGGATTGTTGGAACAGCATTATTTGCTATGTTCTTTGGGGCTGGTAACTTAATATTTCCTCCATCTTTGGGGTTGTTGGCAGGAAAAGACTGGGTAACATGTGGCATAGGATTTTTTATAACTGCCATAGGTATGCCATTAATCACTATAATTGCAGTTTGTAAAGCTGGTGGAACTATAGACGATGTTGGAAATAAAGTAGGTCCTAAATTTAGTAAAATAGTATCAACTATTATTATCTTAGCTATTGGACCACTATTTGCAATACCGAGAACTGCAGCTACAACTTTTGAAACCGGGATTAAACCTTCATTACCTGGAATGAGTCCTATTATTGTATCTATAATATTTTTTGCAATCACCTTGTTCTTTGTAATTAACCCATCTGAAACAATAGATAGAATTGCAAAAATCTTGACTCCATTACTTTTAATAATAATGTTTATATTGATTATAAAAGGAATAATATCTCCTCTTGGAACTCCTACAACTAGAATGTCAATTAGTCCTTTTCCTAAGGGTTTCACTGAAGGATATCAAACCATGGATGCTTTAGCTTCACTACTATTTGCAGGAGTAATTATAAACTCTATAAAAAGCAAAGGTTATTCATCTAAAAGCGATCAAATATCAATGACTATTAAAGCTGGAATTGTGTCATCTATCTGTCTTGCTGTTATATATGGTGGACTTATGTATCTTGGAGCATCAACAAACTCAATATTCCCAATAGATAAACCTAAAGGAGATTTATTAATTGCCATTACTTATATGTCTCTTGGTTCCTTTGGTAAAATTGCTTTAGGATTAGTTGTATCATTGGCTTGTCTTACTACTTCTGTTGGTCTTACAGCAACTGTTGGTAATTATTTTAATGAACTTAGCAATAATAAAGTAAGTTACAGAACCGTAGTTATAATAACAGTAATTTTCAGTACAATAGTTTCTAACGTAGGACTTGATAAGCTTATAGCTTGTACATTACCTGTACTTGTAACTATGTATCCTGTTGCAATTGTACTTGTTCTTATGAATCTTATGGGAAAATTCATGCCGAAAAATGCTTACTCTGGAGCAATCTTTGCTACTTTTTTAGTTAGCTTATATGATGGATTTAAAATGGCCGGAGCAAATGTAGACTTTATAGGAAATATAATAATGCAAATTCCCCTTGCTAAATCAGGTTTTTCTTGGATAATACCTGCTATCATAGGAGGAATAATATCTACATTATTATTCAGTAAACGTAAGAACTGTGATGAACTAATAGCTGATAAAGAGTAATATAACTTATAATATAAAAATAGTATCAGGAAAATCCTGATACTATCTTTTTTAAATTTAGGAAAAATGTAATTCATGTTTATTACTGTAAAGTAATAAGTTATATATTAAATTAAATAAATTATCAATTATCTAAATCCTAATAGTGTACCTATTTGGAATATTAAAACTGCTGCAACCCAACCAATTACAAATGTATAAACTGCTGCAAATATTGTCCATTTAGTAGAGTTGGTTTCTCTTTTGATTGTTGCAATAGCTGCTCCACATGGAGTATATAATAAGTTCATAACCATAAATGCAAATGCTGTTAATGGTGTGAAAACTGTTTGAATTGCTGTAATTACCTTGTCTCCCTCTTCAACTCCAGCATAAACTGTTCCTAAAGTTGCAACAACAGCTTCTTTAGCAGTTATACCTGTAAATAATCCAACTGCTGCTTGCCAAGTTCCAAATCCTGCTGGTTTGAAAATTGGAGCAATTACTGAACCTATTTTCCCAAGTAAACTCGCTTCACTATTCGGTTCTACTCCAAATGGTAATACTCCAAGTACCCAAAGTAATGTTACAACTGCAAATATAATAGTTCCTGCTCTCTTTAAGAATCCTCCAACTTTATCCCACATATTCATAAGTACATTTTTTAATGATGGCATTCTGTATGGTGGAAGTTCCATTATGAAATAAGATGCTTCTCCTTTAAATAAAGTTTTACTAAATATTTTACCCATAATTAAGGCTACTATAATTCCTATTGCGTATAATAAAAATAACATTGCTCCACCATGTTCTGGGAAGAAGGCTGCTATGAATAACATATATATTGGAAGCCTTGCACCACAAGATACAAATGGATTTATAAGTATTGCAATCATTCTATCTTTCTTACTTTCAAGAGTTCTTGTTGCCATAATGCCTGGTACATTACACCCTGAACCTATTATCATAGATACAAAAGTCTTACCATGTAAACCAATCATTCTCATAATTCTATCCATAACATAAGCTGCTCTTGACATATAACCACTATCTTCTAATATACCCATTAATAAATATAATACCATTATTAGCGGAAGGAAAGATACAACACTACCAACACCTGCAAATATACCATCTTGTACAAAACTTGAAAGCATTTCTGATGCACCTGCATTTGTCATAAGCTCTCCAACTTTCTCTCCAAGTGTTCCTATAAGTTCTTCCGTTTTATCTTGAAGAGCAGCTCCAACTACAAAAGTTAATTGATACATAGCAAACATTATAAATGCAAATATGGGAAGCCCCAAAATTTTATGAGTTACTACCTTGTCTATTTTATCTGATGTAGTTTCTTTAAATATATTTCCTTTTTTAACTCCCTTACTAACAACTTCTCCTATGAAATCATACCTTTTATCTACTATTGCCATCTCAGAATCTTGACCTAGCTTATTAAATATGTTTTCCATACTTGATTTTAAAGAACTTGAAAATTCATTCCAATTACTTTTTATATTTAAACTATTAATTATAAATTCATCTTGTTCTAATAATTTTATAGCAATCCAATCACTTGGATAATCTATATCCTTAAAATACTCTTGTACTAAATTTTCTATATTTGATATTTCTCCATCGATTTCACTACCAAATTGAAACTTTTTATTATTAAAATTGTTTTTAACATTAGACACTGCTTCTTTTAAAAGTTCTTGAACTCCCCTTTTTTTTACAGCAACCGTAGATATAACAGGTACATTTAACTCTTTTGATAAGGTATTTACATTAATTTTTATATTTTTACTCTCTGCTTCATCCATCATATTTAAAGCTATAACTACATTTGCACCCATTTCTAAAAGTTGTGTTGTAAGATATAAATTTCTTTCTATATTAGATGCATCAACTACATTCACAACAACATCTGGTTTTTCTTTTAAAATATAATCTCTAGCAACTCTTTCATCTTCTGAATAAGCTCCCAGACTATATGTACCTGGTAAGTCTATTATCGTATAAACTTCATTATCAACCTTAACTTTTCCCTCTTTTTTTTCTACAGTAACACCAGGCCAGTTTCCTATGTGTTGTTTGGATCCCGTTATGGCATTGAAAAGTGTACTTTTTCCACAATTGGGATTACCAATTAAAGCAATAGTACTCATTTAAAAACCCCCTACATTTTATTTAATAATGACACTCATTATCATTATAATGTTAAAAATAATTACTCATAGCTTAAATTTGATGGTTCCAACATTATTCTATGAGCAATCTTTCTCTCAACTGCTATTCTGTTTCCTCCTAAAGCAACAATTAAAGGCCCTAAATCATTTTTTACAACTTTTAATATGGCACCTTTGTTAAGTCCCATGGAAGACAGTCTTTGAAATAAAGTATTATCTACTTTTAATTCTTCTACTATTCCACTTTCTCCCTCAACAAAAAAATTCAAAGGCAAAATATTCATATACCATATTCCCCCTTTAACCTACCATAATGTCTACAGCTTCTTTACCTCTTAAAGTAAGCTTGTATCCTCTTACTAAAATTTCAATAGGATCTCCAAGTGGAGCTTTTCCTGTAACCATAACTTCTACACCCGGAATTATTCCCATATCCATAAGTCTTCTTTTAAATTGACTCTCTCTTAATATACCAACAACTTTGGCTTTTGACCCAATTGGCATATTTTTTAAAGTATTACTCATACCTTCTCCCCCCTAATCAACGTTCTTATGATATTGATTTTTATGAACAATTGAAATTGAAATTCATTTACTTCTTAAATATTACCACTATTTATTTAGCATGTCAACAACAGTTAAATATTTTTTATACTAAAAAATCCTATGAAATAGACTTTTTCTAACCTGTCCACTTCATAGGATATATTTTGCCCCTAAATAAAACGCTAGTATTCTGCTATGACAACTCTCTATTGTTATATATATTTTGAGAAATTCTACTCGAAGTAAAAAATACTATTATTGAAAATAATAATATAAAAATTAAACTTTTAATATTAAATTCCATAATGAATTTAGTGATATTCATTTGGGGATGCTTTTTTAAAACTTTTAATATAAATGAAGGGGATAATATCAGTAAAGCAAATATCATTTGATTGATATGCGAAATATACTTGTTTCCTAATTTAAAGTATAATGGATAATATAAACTATAATATAAGAAAACAAAAATACTACCTAGCAATAATCCAATTAAATTTATATATATAATCTTTAAGCTTACAATATTCAATAACTTTAAAATTGTATTAGTTAGTATAATTAATATTCCTCCAATAATTAAATAAAACAAAACTTGTACATATTTGCTATTAACTATTTTTTCTCTTGTAATTGGAAGACTCGCAATCATCACGTAACTCTTGTTTAAATCATCATATCCATTTGATCCCTGTGTACATATTGACACAAATGTTGCTAGAGAAAGTATATTTAAAACTCCTGATATTTCCTTAGAATATGCCCATGATATAGAAAATATAGTGCAAAGAACCATTGCAATTACAATACTTCTTCTAGCTATTATAATATCCTTTGATATTAAATTTCGCATAATTATCCCCTCCTATACAATATCCTTATTTGTATAAATTTTTACAGAAACTATACTAGATGCTATAAACATAGTTAGGCACACTAAATTAATTATTATTATCTTATTTATTGCCCTAACATCTGCCATAGAAAATAAAAATCCAGAACCACCAATAACAGCAAATATACATATAATTATTAAAATACTTATGATTCTCATCTTTGTAACTCCATACTTAAAATATATTGGAAAAACTACAGCTGTAAATATTAAAACTATTGAACTCATATTCAAAATGCTCATTAACACTCTTTTGTTAAATAAATTTATATTAATTAATGTTGTATAATTTCCTAATGTTATAACTATGCTTACGAAAACTAAGTATAGTGTCATCTGTATAATCATATTAAAATATTTATAAAACACTATATTACTTCTTTGTACTGGAAGTGAATTAACAACTATATCCCACTTACTTTTTTCATCTTCATAAAATGACATCATGCCATAGGATATAATAAACATAGACCCCATAAAAAATATTCCGTCTATAATTCTCATATAATTATCACCAATAACATAAATCATCATAGGCATATATATTAGTTGAGCTATTATGTTTCTCTTATTGTATACGCTTTTTATATCTTTAAATATAAGATTGAACATTTTTCTCACCTCTTACTGTATGAATCATTATGTCTTCCAATGTAGGTCTTTCTATAATACATTTATCCTTAAAAATTCTTTTAACTTCATTTTTATTTTTTACTATAGCTTCAAATCCAAAGGAATTTTTGCTTACTCCTATAAAGTATTTTTTATTTTCATCATTTAATAGATCAAGTCCTCCTCGTACAATAGCATAGTTTTCTAAAATTTCATCTTTATTTTGAGAAAAAATCATTTTTCCATTATTTATAAAGGTTACATAATCAGCTATTCTATCTAAATCCGTTGTAATATGTGTAGAGAAGAAAACACTTTTTCTCTCATCTTGAATAGTATCAATCAATATATCTAAAATTTCTCTTCTAAATATAGGATCTAGTCCTGCTGTTGGCTCATCCATTATTATAAGTTCTGCATTATGTGAAAGCGCTATAGCAAGTTGAAACTTAGTTTTCATACCTTTTGAAAGTTCTTTTATTTTCTTCTTAGGATCTAAATCAAAATCTCTTATATACTTTTTAAAAACATCTTCATTCCAATTTTTATAAAATGAAGCTATTATATTTTTCATAGTATCTACTTTTAAATCTTCATAAAAATGACTTTCATCATATACAAAACCTATTTTTTCTTTTATCTCTCTCTCATTTCTTACATTGTCTTTTCCAAAAACCTTGATTTCTCCAGATGTTTTCTTAATTAGATTCATAATAAGCTTAATTGTTGTACTTTTACCTGCTCCATTAGGACCAATAAATCCCATAATATATCCTCTATCCAAAGTAAAATTTATATCATCCAATATAAACTTATCATATTCCTTTCTTAAATTAGATACCTCCAATATTTTATCCATTAAAATTCCCCCTAATTTTCATATAATATTTTTAGCATTTTTATTAACTCATCTAACTGAAGTCCAAGCATCTTACTTTCATTTACTGCTTCAAGTAATTTTTCTTCGATTATTTTTAATTTATTTTCTTTCATAAATTCTTTATTTTGAGCTGCTACAAATGTTCCCTTTCCTCTAACATTCTCAGTAAATCCTTCCTTTTCAAGTTCTTCGTAAGCTCTCTTAGTTGTAATTACACTTATTCCAAGTTCTTTTGCCAAATTTCTTATGGATGGAAGAATCTCTCCTTCCTTTAATTCATTTTTTAAAATAAGTGCTTTTATTTGAGAAGCTATTTGCTCATATATAGGCTCGCTTGAAGAGTTCGATATTAATATCTTCATTTTTATTCTCCTCTGTGTATATACTGTATATATTCTTTATATACAGTATATACACACTTAATCTTTTTGTCAATAAAAAAAGAATCCAAAGAAAAATTCTTCAGATTCCTAAATATAATTTACAATCCTAGAGGGTTCAGTGCCTTCAACCGTAAGATAAACCACCCTATCTTTAATTGAGTTAAATTTATTAAATTTTATTTGTGCATCTTTTATATCATTATAAACTTTCCAATATCCTAATAGTAAGCATTCTTTATTAGGACATTCTACGAAATCCTTAACGTCTTCTAAAGGATATCCTAAAAATATACCTATTTCATGAGGACATACATTTTCATATCTATAACTTAATATTTCTAAGCATTCTAAATTTGAATCAAAATTAGAATAATCAAATCTACTTAAAAATTTCTGATTTTTTTCATTAGCGAGTATTTCTGTCAACTGACTGCTATTGTAAAAAAGAACAACACACATATCATGAGTTTTTTTAAGTTCAAAATAATCTATATTTAAAATTTCTATAATTTCTTCTTTATATTTTATCCATGAACTATATAAATCTCTTTTTCTTGTCTTATTAAAATTTACTAATGATGATACTTTTTCACCTGCAAGCGTCGGTGCAATACTATATATTATAGTTGAGAGTAAATAATCTTTTTCATTAAAACTATCAACAGTTCTCATATACGCCTTTAAATAGCCATCGCTCATATATTTACCTCCCATTGATTCTTATATGTAATTGATACTGATTATCAATTTCCATTACATAATATCATATTTTTTTATATTTTTCAATAAATTTATATCCTCAACAGAAATTATTCTATATATCTGTTTAAACTAAGTATTCCCGGTATATTGAAGATTATTAGAGTCAATGCTTGGAGTATTTTTAATATAAAAAAAGAATATCCAATAGTTTTATGGATATCCTTTTCATGCTTTATTTATTTTTTCCAAAATACTTATATAAAGTTCTTCCACCTAAATCTGAAAAATATCCTACTAAAGCACCTAAAAATAATGATACAATCACTGATTTATAATCAGCATTAGCACCAAAGGTTGAACATGCTCCCATAAATGCTCCTGGTATAAATGTAAGATATTTATTTCTTGATTGATAACACATTACAAATGAAAAAATTCCTGTAAGTATAGCTCCAGACTGTGAAAAACTAAAAATACTACTTCCTTTAATAATTGCCATTGCCCAAATTACACCAGATATATTACATATTAAGGATTTTTTAAGTCCCTTAAATTCTCCACCTGAAGCATAATAACTTGTACATCCAATAAATCCAACCCATGTTATAAGTCCTAATTTTGAACTTAAATATGCCCAAATCCAAGATAATATTCCAACACTCAATGCACCTGTAAAAATTGAACTCATTTAATTTCCTCCTAAAATCATCCTTAGTTTAATATGTTTTCAAAAATTATTCTTTATTCAAAATTTAAAGACAGTTATTTATTTTATCACAATTAAATTCACATTGTAATACAATTTAAACATTTTCATTGTGGTTATATATTCCTAAAAATCCTTTATCATATTTACATTTTATAATACTTGCAAAATATTTTATGGTAATATATTTATTGTAATAAATTCTAAGAAACGAAGGTGTTTTTATGACATATGATATGCACACACATTCTAATAACTCTTTTGACTCTAAAGCAACTATTATAGATATGTGTAAAAGTGCTATAAAAAATAGCATTACAGATATTTCATTTACAGAACATTTTTCTATGGATAATCATAAAAAAACTTATGGTTATATGAACTTTGAGAGATATTTTAAAGATATAGAGATTGCCAAAAACTTATTTTTAAATAACTTAAATATATATACTGGACTTGAACTTTGTGAACCTCATGAAAATACTAATAAATTTAAGAATACATTAAAAAATTTAAATTTTGATATGATCTTAGGATCAGTACATAACATAAATAATGTAGGTCACAGAGCTATATGCAAAAACTTTACTAAGAAGGAAGCATATGATATGTATTTTAATGAAGTTTTAAAATTAGTTTCTTTTGGTGATTTTGATATTGCAGCACATCTAGACCTAATGAATAGATATGCATTTAACTCTCTTGGAAACTATGAATTTAAAGATTACTACGATATTTTAAAATCTATTTTAAATAAACTTATTTCTCGTGGAATAGGTATTGAAATAAATACATCGGGACTTAGAAATTCTTTAAATGACATTCACCCTAAATTAGAAATACTTAAACTTTATAAAAGTTTAGGTGGAGAAATAATAACCATCGGTTCAGATGCACATAAACCTTCTGATGTAGGTGCTAATTGCAAAGAAGCTTTAGATTTACTTAAAAATCTAGATTACAAATACATATTTACATTTAAAAACAGGAAACCTATAGCAAATATTATATAATATTTGCTACACAAAAACTTTAGGGTATACCCTTTCCTATATACAACTTTTTTATACCCTAAAGATATACTCTTATTACATATTATCATCAATATACAATATTCCCAAGAAACTGTCCTATAATAACTCCACCTAGACTTAATCCTAAATTTAATGCTGCATTTGTACATCCCATTAATATATTTCCACCAGTAATCATATTTATTGTTTCATATGAAAAAGTAGAAAATGTAGTAAGTCCCCCCATCATTCCCGTTGTCAAAAACAATTTCGTATGACCTGATATTAATGAAGTATTAGCATTTATATCCATAATAAATCCAATTATAATAGCTCCAACAATATTAACTATTAAAGTTCCATAAGGAAAATTACCATTAAACATTTTTGAAGTATTTTCTGATATTAAATATCTTAAAGCTGCTCCAATAAATCCTCCACAACCAACTATAATAGCTACAATTAATTTTTCCATAAAACGCACCTCTTTTATTATTTACAAGTATAAAGATAAGTTCATATTTTGTATTATACTTCAATAATTGCAAAATTCAATAAAATATCTAAAAAAGTTAGCACCTTAAAATACTAATTATCAGAAACTAAACTATTTAACACCATTCCAACTATAACAAGTGCTATTCCTACTCCAGCAATAGTAGATGGAATATCTCCATTTAAAACCAAAATCTCTCCAACTATTGTAAATATAACTTCTCCTGCTTGGGTAGTTTCAACTACAGCTATTTTAGATGAATCATTTCTTACTAAATCCGTAGCTTTAAAAAATAAAACAGTAGCTATAACCCCCGAAAATATTGCTACTAGTAATGCTTGTACAACTTGATTTTGTTGTGGAAATCCATTCTTAACAACTCCAAATATAGATAAAATTATCCAAAATGGCATGCTCGCCATGGTCATACCAAATACCCTTTGAAAAGTATTAAACTTACCATTACAAAGTTCCATCATCTTACGATTTCCAAGTGGATACGCAAACGCTGCAATAATTATTGCTATAATTCCAATAAAACTTTTTGATAAATCCACAGTTTTGGATTGTTGAAACTGTATTAAAAATACTCCTATTAATATTATTAAAGACATTAATAAAGATTTCTTAGGAATTGAATTTCTTTGTCTTTTAACTTCTCCATGTGTTTTAATTTCCTTATAAAATAAAGGTGATAAGATAGCTCCAGCAACTATTGTTATTTGCCAAGTAGCCGAAATAACCCAAGATGGACTATATACAGACGAAAAACATAGCGGAGCATAAAAAAAACCAAATCCCACAGTACTCCATAAAATCCATTTACTTGGTCTCTTTAAAATATCCTGTATAACATACGAACATTCATTTCTTGCTATCATTATAATATATAAAATTGGTAACATAAAAATATATCTTAATGAAGCACTCCATATAAAGCTTCCTCCTGAAATATTCATCTTACTATTTAATATAAATGTAAAAGAAAAAAAGAATGCCGACAACATTCCTAAAAAAATTGATTTTTTCATAGTATCCTCCCACCGAACAATGACATAAATCTAGTTTGTATGTTATATTATATATTCATACGTTATATTTTACAATATTAAATTTCATTTTTTATAAACTATATACTCCTCTATACAACTTACTATATAATATTTGTATAAGATTCATAATTATAAAGGAGATTTAAACATGAAAGAACTCACTTCAATTATTGGAAAAAATTTAAAAACTATACGAAACAAAAAAAATATGAGCCTAGATAATGTGTCTAAGTTAACTGGAGTAAGTAAAGCAATGCTAGGTCAAATAGAACGTGGAGAATCTAACCCAACAGTATCTACACTTTGGAAAATTGCAACAGGATTAAAAATTTCATTTTCATCTTTTATTGATGAATCTAAGGAAACATTAAAAATCATACACCAAAACGATATTAATCCAATAATAGAAGATAAAAATAGAATGAAACTATACCCCATTTTTCCCTTTGATCCAAAGAAAAATTTTGAGATTTTTACTATAGAATTAGAACCTAATTGCAATCATATATCAACACCACATGACAATGGAGTTGAAGAATACATTATAGTTACTGATGGTGAATTAGAACTTACTATAAATGATGAGAACTTTATTCTTAGAAAAGGTGATTCAATTAATTTTAAAGGAAACAACGAACATTCCTATACAAATGTAAGCAACTCTAAAACTATTTTTCAAAATATAATGTTGTATAATAAGTAATCCTTATATTACAAAAACACCACATTATCCATTTAATAATGCGGTGTTTTATTTGCATATTTCTACTTATTTCGAGTTGGGCATTTCTTATCATTTTTCCCCCTGAAATTTATAATCTAATTTTTTAGTTAATATATTTCCAATAACTATTAAAGACACTATTAATACCCCAAAATAAAGCAATCTTGATGTAATAAAAGTATTATTTTTTAGTTGCTCAAGGGTTGCATTAGCTACAAATACATTTTTTGTAAAAGTTAAATTTGCTACAATACCAGGTATTGAGTCTACAGCAAGGCTACCAACATTTATTGCCATTGTAAATGCAAAGGATAACATCCTTTTTTTTAAAAGTATATTGCTGACTATAAAGATTAATCCTATTAAAAATAAATATGCTATGGCAAATAAATTGTTATACAATACAAAACTTAACGGGGTTAATTTAGTAGTTAAAATTTTTATCCCTTCACTTGAATGAAATGAATTAATTGTACCACTCATTACTTTAAAAAAATACTGACTCCAAGTATTTTCAAAACTTATATTTCCTATAGATTCTATAATACAAGCTAAATTTATAATCCCAACAAATATAAAAGATATAACAAATATCATTAATACATTTATAGTAAATACCTGAGTTCTACTTTTAAACTTTAAAAATAAGTATTTAGAAAAATTATCATTATTACATACTTGATATATTATTATTAAATAAAACAAACTTATCATATAAAATAAAGGTAAATATCCTAATGACTTCATATGTAAATCATAAAAATTATATTTTATTTTATAAGGTATTAAATTTAAAAACTGTGTAAACTGATATATTAATGCTACTAAAATTACAATACCGATTTTAAAAGAACTGATTTTTAATATAAAATAATTAAAGATTTTTTTCATAGTCATATTTCACCCCATAGTAAAATGAAATTACTCCAATAAACAGTAAGATCAATTGATAAATAATTATTTGAAATTCATTTAATACCCCCTCTAGACTAAATAATGTAATTGGACTCATCCAAGCCGGAAATAAGGGCACTGCAATTATATAGTAAAAAAATGGGGCAAGCATAGCTAAGTATCTATTTTTTATCCATGGTGATATTCCAAGGGCTAAGGTTGCAAAAATAGCATTAAAAATAAATGATATTAATATTAAAAAAACACAGTATAAAATCCTAGACTTATAAAATATAAAACTAAAAGCACCTAGACCCGACTGCATATGTACATCTCTTATTCCATACATTTTAATCAAAATTATTAATACAATAGCTGATGCTAAAGCTATAACTAATCCACTGACAATTGAATTTACCATAATCTTAGTAAATATGTATTTTCTTTTACTCATTCTTGCATATATAGATTTTAAAAATCCTGATTCTTTATCTAAAAGATAAGAGTCAGAAAAAATCATTGTTGCAAGTATAGGTGCTATTACGAATAGATAACTAGATGGATTCATATATCTTATTCTTATAAAAATTGAAGAGGCATCAAATAGGTGATCTAATCCATGTAATCCTTCCTGCCAATAAAGTATACACTCTAAAAATGCTATTAAAAATGCTAAAATTGTTATTATAAACGAAATTAATGCATTTCTTGATAATATAGCTCTTTTAAATTCCACTTTTAAATATTTGCTCATATAATCACTCCCTTAAAAAATAGCTCATTGAAATTACATTTTATACATAACTTCTTGTTTCTACTTATCTAAATTATCATATTTATTCATCCACTAATAAAACCCCTTTTTTCATCTTATAAACTTCGTCACACAGTTCGCTTATATCTTCTTTATTATGACTTGCAAGGAGTATTGTTACAGATTCTTTTTTTAATCCAAGTAATATATCTCGTATAAGTTTTACCCCATCTTCATCTAGTCCATTCATTGGCTCATCCAAAATTAATAGTTTAGGCTTTTCTATTAGGGCTTGTGCAATACCTAGACGTTGCTTCATTCCTAGAGAATATTTTTTAACGGCTCTTTTGTCATTTGGCTCTAAACCAACCAATGAAATCACATTCTTTATATCCTCATCAGAAACTACATTGTTTATACTTGCAAGTATCTTTAAGTTTTTAAATCCAGAGTATTGAGGAAGAAATCCTGGGCTTTCAATTATGATTCCTGTACTTTTTGGAAAACTTCCGTCCTTTATAATTTCATCAAAAACCTTAATCTCTCCTTTAGTTGAATTAATAAGTCCACATATAGATTTAAACATCATACTTTTTCCTGAACCATTTGTGCCAACTATTCCGTATATTTTACCCTTTTCAAAGTTTACACTTATATCATTAAGTATTGTAATATCATTTATTATCTTTGATAAATTCTTTATTTCTATAACATTATTATTTTCCATAATATCCCCCTCAATATATAATTTAATCTGTTATAGCTAATAGATCTTTTTTATTAATAATATAGTTTATAAAAATAATACAAACTATTATTAATGGTACTAATAGCATGTAAGACCATAAAAAACTGAATTTTTCTAGATTATGTTTTATTATCATTCCTTGATTCAATGGCATAAATTTATCTATATTAAATATTCCTCCAATATCTATAGAAATATAGTTAAGTAGTCAAATGAATCCATGCAATGGAGTAAAATAATTTCTGAAAATATCCAATAAAAAAATGTTGTCCTTTAATTCCATCAGCCTCTACATATGCTATTATTAATGCCAGTAACGTAATAATAAAAACTATACTTGTATTTTTTGATAGTGTAGCTCTTTTGAATTCAGCTTTCATATACTTTTTCATGTTCCTCCCCCTAACCTAATACCAAATTATAGTATCTATTAGTACAGTAACATTAATTTCTTAATACTTTATTATATATTTTCTTAAAATTTTCTTAAGATTTACAGATGCCAACGACTTTCTGTTCTTTTCGTGATCATATTTTTGCCTTTCATAAATCGCTTATTTACATGTATGTACAAATATGATATTTATACAATATAAATCGTATTAAAGTGAATTAAAATGTTAAACAAAATTGCGCTACAAATAAAAAATTATATAAATATATAGTAAAATAATGACAGAATTAAAACAAAGACTATTTTATAAAATTAAATCCACCTAAATTTTATTCTTTAGGTGGATTTCTCTTATTAATCTTATATATTTTTAATTAAATAAAACTTTTAATTATTTCTTCTTTTTCTCCTCACAATAGGATTAACAAATAAATATACTCCTGTTACAGTTACAATTATTAAAGCTACAGATGATCCTCCTACTATATACTCTTTAAACCAAGTTCCAAAGAATGCCCCAGTATGTAATGATAAAATTGTTGATGATATACTTTTTTCTGCCTTTAGAACTTTTCCTGTACTCATATCTATTTGAACTTCAAATCCACTTTTTGTCCTAACTTTGTATATTCTATTCAGTGGATGAAATTCTACTCTTTTTATATCTTTTAAAGTCTTTAAATTTTCATTTTTTAAATCCATAGATGTTTTTATTACCTGCTCTACCGGAATTGCAGCACTTAACTCTGATTGAAGTCCCTTTTGCATCTTTGGACTCAAAGATAATTGTTTTGAAAAAATAAGTAGTATTCCTGTTATTGATACCATTAAAAATATTATTGCTGGGATTATTCCTAGCCACCTATGTAAGTTTCTATTTGTTTTATTAACTGATGATGATTTAAACATTTTACCCTCCTAAAATTATATATTGATAATAATTATCACTTTTGTTTAATATTAATTATCATTATATCTTAGTAATTTACTATTGTATAGAGCAAAATTTTTTCCTCAATTTACATATACTATTTGTTTTTAAATCTATAAACTATCTCTAAAAACTTACCTATAAGTTTACTTAGATTAAATCTTAAGAAAATCTTAAGATTTTTGTAAACTTTTTCTTTAATTTTATTTTATATAATTACTATAATGACTAATTTAGGGGGAATATTACATGAAAAGCTTATTATTTTTATTACAATACATAGTAAAACCTAGAACTACAGGAGCAATTATGCCAAGTTCAAAATATCTTGCAAAAAAAATGATTAATAAAATTAACTTTAACACAGCTAAATATATAGTAGAATATGGTCCTGGTACAGGCGTGTTCACTGATGAAATTATAAAACACAAAAATGAAAATACAGTTATATTACTTATAGAATATAATACTAACTTTTATAATGCTCTTAGAGAAAAGTATAGTGATATAGAAAATTTATATTTAATTAACGGGTCAGCAGAAAATATAGATGAGTATTTAAAAGCCTTTAATATACCATACATAGATTATGTAGTGTCCGGACTTCCATTTGCTAGTTTACCTAAAAACATATCTTCTACTATATTAAGAAAAACTATGTGCTTATTAAAAAAAGACGGTAAATTTATAACATTTCAATATACATTATTCATGAAAAATTATATTAACAAATATTTTTCTTCTATAAATATTAACAGAGAATATAGAAATATACCTCCTGCTTATGTGTTAAATTGTAGTAATAAATAAATTTTGTTTTATATTAAAAAAACATATTATTCAACATATAACTCTTTGATGATATGCTTTTTTAATATAAGTCTATTTATATAAATTTTTAATAATTATAAAATATTTTTGTAGAGTTTTTTGACTCTTTATTATTTCTTAGCTGCAATAATAGCTCTTTAATAAAACCACCTAAATCATATTTATCAATCTTATCTAAATTTACCCACTCATACTCTTCTGCTTCATCATTTAAAATAACATTACTTGAATCTGTTTTACAAATATAATCAATAAAAATAAAATGCTTTTTTTCATGGAATGTATCACTATATATACTTTCTTTTAAACTAATTAATTTAATATCATATATCTTTAAACCAGTTTCTTCTAATATTTCTCTTTTTAGAGCATCCTCCATTTTTTCTCCTAATTCAATATGTCCACCAGGAGTTACATACTTATTTCCCCACTTGTGGGATTTACAAAGTAGTATTTCTCCATGTGGATTAAAAATTATAGCCCCAACAGTTGGTTCAGGATATTTACTCATGATTCTCCTCCTTATTTTTCTTTTGAAATTTTACTATGACAATAATTTCATTTTGTTAATATTAATCATTCCATTAGCAAAAACATACCAGGTCCACTAGTATCACCTAACCTCTAGTTCCATCTTTATGTTTCTTACTGTCATTCCCATTGATTTATAAAATTCTATTGCATCTTTATTAAAATTCCATACAGATAATTGAATAGACTCTATCTTTTCCTTATTAGCAAATTCTTTAATATATTCAAATAATAATTTTCCTAGTCCACTTCTTCTACAGGTAGATTTAATACAAATATCTTCAATATATAAAAATTTACTTTTACGTACTATGCTTAAACTTGGAGAACTCATTATTTTTACCCACGCATAAGCTTGTATATCTTTATTTTTATTATTTTCAACTACAAATATATTTGTATTATTATCATCTAATGACTTTTTAAATTCTTCTTCATCTAATACCTTATCAACATCTAAATAAACATCCGGTCTATTTTTTACATGTAACTTATGAACTTCTAAAACAAGATTACTGACACTTTTATAATCCCTTACGTTAGCTTTTCTTACTGTATACATGCTATCACCTCGATTTTTTTAACTAAAATATTCATATATATATTTTTTTACTTGATCAAAATCAAGCGTAAGCATTTCTATATTGCTTCTTTCTTGTTGTATTGTTTTTATTATTTGTGAACCATAATAATATCCCATTCTATAACTTGTTAATTCTTTAAGTTTCAAAATAGTAAATAACTTACAATATATATCATAATTAAATTTGTCATTTATTATTGTTTCACTTAATTTTTTACCCACATCTAACTTCATCTTTTCACAATTAAATATCTATTCTTGCACATCTTTATGATCTAATAACCCCAACCAATATGCTGACTACATTGAAATATGAAATACACTCATACTAAACTCTGTGGCAATACCTTCTGAAATTAATTTTTTAAAAAATCTATCTTCTACCGAAAGATAATTTTTGGGGTAAAATTCCTTATTTAAATCATAATGCAAAGCATGAATTGTTTCATGTACCATAAAAGTAGATAAATTATATTTTGATATATTAGGAATAATTGCAGACAAATCAATAAAAACATATGTATTATTGTCAATTATTATACCATGTCCATCTATACTTCCATCACCAATAAAAATTATTAATCCAATATTGTTTTCTAAACCCTTTTTACAAAACACGTTACTAATTTTATTAAATTCTTTTATCAATTTATCTGATATATAATTTATTTGTCCTTTGTCGACTGATATTATATTATCTTTAAATGATTCTTTTCTGTTAAATACCTCTATGTATTCTTTAAAAAATAAATTATTTTTTAAAAAATTTTCTATATCTTTTGTTTGTAACTGTTGTATTGCAAGATTAACTACTTGATTTCTCATATTTCTTCATCTCTTAATTACTTCCCCTATCATACTTTTTAACCAATTAATACTTCTTTTTATTTTTAATAAAGCTCTTATTTCACTCTTTTTTATATTGAAATAATATTTTTTTGTTTTTCTATATTTATCCTTTTGAAACCCCCATATTATTTTTAATTCTTTGTTGTAAGAAGATGACTACTTATATTTCGTACTCTATCATACTTTCTAATTTTAGCAATTCTTTTTCTTGTTCTTCATTTCTTCTTATTTCTTCATATAATTTTTTAATCGTAGGATATGAATTTTCTTTTCTTTGATGTCTTCTCATCAATGCCATGTAATCTTCTTTATCTAATTCTCCTTTTTCTGCCTCGATAAGACGTAATTCTTCCATCATTCCACTATGTTCTAATGTTATAGTGGTTAATTTACTTACTAGCCAAGGCTCTCCTTGGAACACTGCTTTAAGATGTGCAAATCTTGAACAAAATCCTGAATTTCCTATTGGTTCATGTTTTTTAGACATTGATTTACTTGACCTTTTAATTAAATAAGGATTAAAAGGTGATATTATTGACCTTCTAGTCATAACATCATCATCTCTATTAGATTTTTCATACAATACTGCACTATCTATAGCACATTTAATATATGGAATAAATTCATCATCTATTTTCACTATACGTTCATCATGATGCGTAATTTCCCCTGTTTTGTCATCAACTTCATCATATTCACGTACTGTAATAGATTTATTTTCTAAATCTATGTCCGTTTCTTTTAAATTTCGTATTTCACAAGTTTTTTGGCCTACTATACCTAAAAATGGTATTATTAATAATAGTGTCATTTGTCCAGGCGGTATATTTTCGCAAATTTTTAATACCACTTCTTTACTAGGATATTTGTACTGCCACATATTTTTAGATACATAATCCAATGAATTTAACCCCTCAAAGAAATTAATTGGATTTGACCTAAAACTATGTCTAATACAAAAATCAACATATTTTTTTAATAAGGATATTTTTACATTCGTTGAATTAATACTAGTTGACTGATAACAGCATAACAAAGATTCAATTTCATTTAGTCCAAACTCATATACATCTTTTTGTAATTTATTTTCCATTTCATATGTTGAAAAAAATAGTATCTCTAAATTATGTCTTAATCCTTGTTCTTCTCTTTTATCTGGGTAACAAAAATCTATAAACCGTTCTTTAGTATTTTCTTTTTGTCCATCTGAATTTATATTTTGGTATATTTTCTGCTCTCTTTCTTTTTTCTTGAAAATTTTTCTTAAAACTTTATCTTCTAATATTTCTTTTCTATCAAACATTTTATAAAGCTACCTCCTTTAACATCATTTTACTCGCTATCTTCCTCCACCTAAACCTTTAACTTCATTCTTATATTTCTCACTTAAATTTACAGAATTTTAGAACTCCTTTATTTAAATTCTCTTAAACCTTTTTTTAACTCAACTTCATGCAATATTGGTATATTATCATATCCTCTTAATAGTAACTTTCTGATTTGTAGCATCAAGCTCAATTGTAGCACCTATAGGTAAAGTCATCATTGGATGTGTATGACAACAATCAAAACCTGCAATAAATGGAATCTTAGTCTCTCCTAATACTTCTAAAAGTATTTCATAAGGCTTTCTTCCTGTTTTCAAATCATCAAATAATTCATGCTTTCCTAGTATAATTCCTGAAATCTTTTCAAAAACTCCATTTAATTTTAGCAAAGAAAAACTTCTTTCAATTGTTGCTGCATCCTTTAGAGAATCCTCTATAAATAATATATCCCCCTCTTTAATTGTAGGCATATACTCACTTCCCCAAATTCCTTGCATTGTATTTAAATTTCCACCTATTACTCTTCCTGTAACAATTCCATCATAAACTGTTGTCCATTTGTTTTCTCTTTGTTCTTTACTTCTATTCTGAGTTTCCCAATCGATACATTCATCTGTCCAATATTTAGGTTTCTTTAATTCATAAGGTATATTTTTATCATTAAGAAAAATCTCTTCAAAATACTTATAAGTCCAATCAACAAATGGCTCTAGTTCACCAAAAGATGCTACAAGTGCAGGTCCATAATAAGTCTTTATTCCTGTTTTTGCATATATTCCAAGTAAAATTGCTGTAACATCTGAATATCCTATAATTATCTTTGGATCTTTCTTAAAAGCTTCATAATCTATATATGGAAGAATAGAGTTTGAATTGTATCCACCTATAGTTGACATTATGCATTTAACCTCTGGATTTTTAATTAACTCATTTAACTCTGCCGCTCTTTCATTAATACTTCCTGATCTATAAAAATCACTTTTGCCTGTTAGATTTCCTTCGATTATCTTAAATCCTTTACTTTCTAAATATTGCTTTCCCCTTTGAAATCTTTTAGGACATATACTTGTTATAGGTGTTGATGGTGAAAATATTCCTATTGCATCACCCTTGTTTAACTTCATAAATTCATGCATTATTTGTCTCTCCCAATATCCTTATATATTTTTTGTTAATGTATATTTAAATATTTTTACTCTCCTCCATCTTTTTTTATAGCTTTTCTAATTATAATTTTGTCCTCATTTTTATCTTCCCATTGCTTTTTAGTTATCTCATAATAATATTCATCATATATCTTATTATTCTTTT
Source organism: Clostridium massiliodielmoense (assembly GCF_900176615.1). Lineage (GTDB taxonomy): Bacteria > Bacillota > Clostridia > Clostridiales > Clostridiaceae > Clostridium_H > Clostridium_H massiliodielmoense. The sequence goes on along the minus strand of NZ_FXLO01000009.1, from coordinate 118,256 downwards.
TAAAATTTCCTCTGTGTGTATCTAACAAATTCATTTCTAACTTTTTTAATACATTTATACTGGATTTATTTTCCGTAACAACATATGTACCAATTCTATTAGCCCCACACTTAGTAAATGCATATCTACTCAAAGTCTTTGCTATTTCTATGCCAAATCCTTTATTCCAATATTCCTCCAATATTTGATAATGTAGACTATACTTCTTACTTTTTTTATTCCAACATGGTACTCCACCTATTCCTATTATTTTTTCATTATATTTGATTGAAAAAATATTTGGCTCCCTAACATCTGCAATCATTCTTCTAATCCATTTTTTGCATCCATCTACATCCCTTTTTAATGTACAAACCATATATCTTATAACTTTTGGATTACTCCATAGCTTGTATATCTCTTTTGCATGTTCTTCTTTCAAAGGTATATATACTAATCTTTCACTAGAAAAAACCTCCATAACTTTTCCCCATTCCCTATTTATTTTTAATAAAACTACTATATATTATGTTGATTCTCTATTTAATAAATTTTAATAAAACAAACCTATTTTTTTATATTTTATTTTTTACATAAGTAGGCAATACTAGAAACTCAATACATACACCAGCTATAATTCCAATAGCATAGGCTATTAAATCTTTCCACGAAAATACATATCCTAATATAAGTCCACCCAACGTTGTTTTTCTAATATCATCTATCCAACTAGCATGATATAACTGACTTATTTCAATTAAATAACAAAATATCAGCGATATTAATCCCACTTTCTTTGTTTTCATACTTTTAAATATAAAAGCCATACCAAAGAAAATCATAAGTGCCCACATTGAATCCCCTAGATACATATTTATAAAATCTGGTATAACATTCTTAATTTTTCTTGAAAATAACCCTAAACACATTACACTTACAGTCATAGCACCATATATTATTCTGTTACGCCTATAATTTTTCACTAAAGCTCCTCCAACCTACTTATATACTACTTTAAATTCTTCACATACAACCAATATATTTTCTATAAATTTTTTTCCTACCTCTTTTAATTCGTCATCAAAAAAATTAATATGAACACGCCTCCAATATTCAAGTGATTTATCACCTTCTCCTTCTTTAAATGCAAATTCTTTACTTACATTACAAAAAGGTATAATATCAACTCTCCTAGTTTCTATAATACATTTTGCTATATAATTAGAATCCATTACTATGCTTAACTCTCCTACTTTAGGCAACTCTTCTTCTTCAACCTCATACCAATAATGTAACGAAGTAGTTGCTGTCTTTTCTCCTTTTAATACAAGTTCTAATAATTCATCTGGATCTTGTCCAAAGCTCCATGCAGAATACTTCTTTTCAGTATTTTTAATATCTGCCCCTGTAGATTTTAAATAATCTCTCCAGATTTTTTCAACTGTTTTATTTGATTTTTTCATAATATTCTCCTTTTGCAATTTAATAATTTCCTAAATATTTACTCCATCTTAACCAAAATAATCTTCCATAATTATTGAATAATACTTACAATCAACTAGCTTTCCTTTATTATTTTTAAGTATCTTTCTCAAAGTTCCCTCATATTTTAATCCACACTTTTCCATAACACGACTTGATGCTGGATTATCTATATCATGACGTGCTGTAATACGCTTGAATCCTACATCATTAAAAGCAAATTCAATTACAGCTAAAGCAGCCTCTGTTACTATTCCTTTATTCCAGAATAATCTACCTATACAATAGCCAAGTTCGCAATTTTCATTATTATCATCAACATCAAAAAGACTGATACTTCCTATTATTTTATTACTATCTTTTAACTGTATTGCCCATTGATAAACTTCTTTCTTATTATAATCCTTTATCCATAAATTAATAATCTCCTTGCTATCTTCTACATTTCTATGAGTTTGCCAAGTTAGATATTTAGTAACTTCTGCATCAGATGCCCAATTTTCATACATACCTATTGCATCATCTTTCCTAAATCTTCTTAATATAAGTCTTTCTGTTTCTAAAATTATTGTCCCCTTGTTATTTAACATAAAATTGCCCCCTATATTCATTTTCTAAATTAATGTAAAATTACATTTATTATACTATAATCTGCATCTAAAACAAACATAATACTATAATTATTTATAAAAAAACCTCCATATTTTATATGAAGGTTTCTTGTAAGCACTTGACTAATTCTCTTTTTTAATAAAACTTGTAATTATTATATATCCTAAAATTATAGGATATACCGAAATAAAATCCATATTGAATTCTAAAAAATATCTATATCTTCTTTTCTACTTATCTCATTTGAAAGTTCTTTCATGAAGTCTATATGCGATTTAAATACTTCTTCATGTCCTTTATACAATTTTATTAACTCTTCTGTTTTAGGATAATTGTATCGGTGTGAAAAAAAGTTCCTTATTTTTATTTTATCAACTATATATTTCCCAAAACCTTCATATAAAAGTTTTTTTTCTAAAGCAAGATTTATACACTCCCTAAAACTTTTATCACTTACACAAACTCCTATTTTTTTTAATACTAATGCTAAATAATCTTCTAGATTTTTAAATATATCTGCGATATCATTTCTTATAGCTCTTGAGCACATTTCTTTTTTTCTACCCTCTAGTTGATCATATTGATTTAAATCAAATTCCAAATCATTTATAACCTGCTCTGTAGTTTCTAATATAACTTTTAGTTTTCTATTATTTAGCTTAACCATAATATTCCTCCTAGTACTCTGTATCATAACATTTTTTCCAGAACCTATACTCTTCTTCATACCATCTTTCAGCTTCTAATAAAAAGGATTGCAGTTTTTTCTCATCCTTACAAAAAACTACTTCACACCTATGTGCTATAGCTAACTTAATAATTGGATATACTTCGTCTGCTTTTACCAAATCAACTTCCCTATTTAATTCACTTTCTAACTTTTCTATTAAAGGTAGTGTATCTAAAAAATCTATATCCCCTAAAATAGCTATATCTATATCAGAATCCCCAGTAAACTTAGAAGTTCCATAGCTTCCAAATATAAAACATACATCAATTCCATTAACATTTAATATATTTTTAATTTTATCTTTCATAACAAATCCTCACATTTAATTTACTATATATTAATTATAGTATAATCGTTATCTGCTTTAAACTAATTATGTTTTAGTAAAACGTTTAAATTATTTATTAAAAGTACTTAATATTTCACTTTTAAAAATAAAACTATTGTTAAAATTATATATCCTAACATCATACCCACATATACTCCATATAATCCCCATTTAAGAATAACTATAAAAAGTAAAATAACCCCTACTTCAATAAAATTAATTATTATGGAAATACCAAATACCCATTTTTCTTTTCCAATAGCCTGAAGACTAAATTTAAATACAGTGCCTGGAATATAAAAAATATTTGATATTATTACTACTAAAATATGCTTTATTGAATAGGTAATTAATTCTGTATTATTAGTAATAACACATGGTATTTTATATCTGAAAACTAAAATTACAAAAGCAATTACTATATAAAAAACTTCTGCTAATATAACACATCTAGTTGAAATTTTTAATCTTTCTTCTCTATTGTTATTAACACTTTCACTTATCATTGTAAGTGCCGCTTGAGAATAACCATACATAGGCATTAACGCTATATTTATTATTACAAATAACAAATTGTATACTGCAACTTCTAATGTTCCTATATGAGATAATATAGAATTTACTACACAAACAATTAAGGTAGATTCTAAAAACTCTTGTCCCATAAGAGGTATTGATATTTTTATAGTATCTTTAAAATTTGCAAATATATTAGACTTTCTTAATGTTTTAATTTTCACCTTCATTATAACAACTATATAGATTATTAAATTTAGTACTAAAGCCAAAATAGAACCTATTGCATTTCCTATCATACCCATTCTTGGGATACCAGCATGTCCAAAAACAAGTATATAGTCAAATACTACATTAGATATTGCCGCTACCATATTTCCATAAAATATATATTTAGTTTTATCTATTATTTTTAGATATGATGCAAAAGTAAATAAAAGCATATTTAACCCTAATGAAATACTAAAAACATATAAATAATTTGAACTCTCACTAAGGTTATCTCCCGTAAATCCATATGATATTTTTAATATACTTCTTCCACTTAATAACACAATAATAAAAAATATTAATCCAATACAAAAACTTAATACTAAATTTAATATTAGATTATTATCTAAAATAATGTAAGTTGCTCTACTTCAACATCCTTTAAAGAAGATATTGAAGTACCAATAAGTCTAATTTTTTCACTAAATTCTATTGAATCAAGAATAGCACATGATACTTTATAAATTTCTTGTCTTGATGATATGTATTTATCTAAAGATTTGCTTCTTGTATGATTTTCAAAAGATGCTGTTTTTATCTTAAGGGTTATTGTCTTTCCTTTAACATTTGATGCTGTTAACTTTTCTTCTATATTAATTGCAAAAATCCAAAGAAATTTTTTAAGTTCATCTTTATCTTTTGTATCCTTTTTTAGCGTCGTTTCTTTTCCTATTGACTTTTGTTCTCTAACTGTTATAACTTCTCTATTATCTATTCCTCTAATTCTATTATAAATATCTAATCCAAATTTTCCAAAATACTCATAAAATAACTTTTTAGGTAAAGTATAAAGCTGCTTAACTGTAAATATCCCTATATTGTTTAACTTTTTAGCAGATTTCCTTCCAATACCGTGTACTTTATTTATACTTAATGGCATTAATATATCTGGAATCATATCCTTTGTTATAATTTTAAGTCCATCTGGCTTGTTCCAATCAGATGCAAGTTTAGCTAAAAACTTGTTATATGAAATCCCCACCGATATAGTTAATCCCATGTTTTCTTTTATCATATTCTTAATATTAACTGCCAAATCTTTAGGATTCATATTAATATTAGTTATATCTAGGTATGCCTCATCTATACTTACTTGTTCTATTTTATTCGTTACTTTTGACAAAATTTCAAAGACTTTTCTTGATATTTCCTTATATCTATAATGTCTCGTTGGTAAAAATACAGCACTTGGACATAATGCTTTTGCTTTATATACTGGCATGGCTGATCTTATTCCATATTTTCTAGCTTCATATGAACAAGTTGATACAACACCTCTTTCTGATATTCCTCCAACCACTACAGGCTTGCCCTTTAGAGAAGGCTTATCCATAACTTCTACCGATGCAAAAAATGCATCCATATCTACATGAAGTATTACTCTATCCACCTAAAGTTCACCTCCAATTAACTACATATTTCGGGCGGGATCAGGCACCTTAAATTACCATTACCATAATACTCTTTTTTATAGTATATTTTTTTAGTAATGTGATTTCATAATAACATAAATAAAGATTTTATAAAAAATAAAAAATTAATTTTTTATAAATATAAAATTTAATTTTATTGTCTTAAATCAAAAAAATATTGCTTATAATTCGTAACGTTTCAAACTATATACTATTTAAATCAAATGGAATATAAGTATGTTGTTAATTAAAAATTCATACTATTTTTTAATTTTATTGACTTGTTAATTGTCCAGTGGTAAAATCATCATAAATAATTCACGAACAATTTTTAATGTATTCTAAAAAGTGTTCATAAATTATAGATTTATCAAAAGGGGGCAATTTTTAAAATGAAAAATGGGGAAATAGGAGGCACGTATATGATAGACTCTTGGAAAGATTTTAAAAAAGGTAATTGGACTGAAGAAATAAACATTCAAAATTTTATTCAAAAAAATTATACTTTATATGAAGGTAATGATAGCTTTTTAGCTAATACTACAAAAAAAACTGAGAAAGTTTGGAGTAAAGCTTATTCTCTTATATTAGAGGAACTAAAAAAAGGAATACTTGATGTGGAAACTAAAAAATTCTCATCTATAGATAATTTTGCTCCTGGTTATTTAGATAAAGATAATGAAACTATCGTTGGATTTCAAACAGATGCTCCTCTAAAAAGGATGATGAATCCTTATGGTGGTATGAGAATGGTAAAACAATCTTTAGAACAATATGGTTTTAAAATGGATGATGGACTTGAAGAAACCTTTGATGAATTTAGGAAAACTCATAATGAAGGTGTATTTGATGCCTACACTGAAGAAACAAGAACTGCTAGACACGTTGGTCTTTTAACTGGACTTCCAGATGCCTATGGAAGAGGAAGAATTATAGGAGACTACAGAAGAATAGCATTATATGGTATAGATTATTTAATAGAACAAAAGAAAAATGGTTTAAAAAATTTAAAAGGACATGCTACAGAATCTCTTATTAGACTTCGTGAGGAAGTTTCTGAACAAATAAAAGCACTGGTAAAAATTAAAAACATGGCAAAAAGTTATGGTATTGATATATCTATCCCAGCTAAAAATGCTAAAGAAGCTATGCAATTTATTTATTTTGGATACCTAGCTGGTGCAAAAGAAAACAATGGTGCTGCAATGTCTCTTGGTAGAATCTCAACCTTTATGGATATATATATTGAAAGAGATTTAAAAAATGGTTTAATTAAAGAAGATGAAGCTCAAGAAATAATAGATCAATTTGTAATAAAACTAAGAATGATAAGACACCTTAGAACACCTGAATATAATGAATTATTTGCTGGTGATCCTAACTGGATAACTGAATGTATAGGTGGAGTTTCCATAAACGGAAAACCTTTAGTTACTAAAACTTCTTTTAGATTTTTACACACTTTAACTAATTTAGGACCTGCTCCAGAACCTAACATGACAGTTCTTTGGTCTGAAAAACTTCCAGAAGAATTTAAAAAATATTGTGCTAAAATGTCTATTGAAACTGACTCTATTCAGTATGAAAATGATGATCTTATGCGTCCTGTATACGGAGATGATTATGGAATCGCTTGTTGTGTATCTGCAATGCAATTAGGTAAACAAATGCAATTTTTCGGAGCCCGTGCTAACATTGCAAAAGCTCTTTTATATGCAATTAATGGTGGAATAGATGAAATCAAAAAAGAATCAAATGGTGAATTAATTGAAGTAGTTCCTAACATACCTAAAATTAAAGATGAGATTTTAGATTATAATACTGTAAAAGAAAACTACTTTAAAGTTTTAGAATATGTTGCTGAATTATATGTAGATACAATGAATACTATTCACTACATGCATGATAAATATGCTTATGAAACTAGTCAAATGTGCCTTCATGATACCTTTGTCCACAGAATAATGGCCTTTGGTATTGCTGGACTTTCTTGTGCTGCCGATTCATTAAGTGCTATTAAATACGCAAAAGTTAAACCTATTAGAAATGAAGATGGACTAACTGTATCTTTTGAAATAGACGGTGATTTCCCTAAATACGGAAATGACGATGATAGAGTTGATGACATTGCAGTTGCACTTGTAAAGAAATTCTCAAAAGAATTAAAAAAACATGAGCTATATAGAAATGCAGAACACACTCTATCAGCACTTACTATAACTTCTAATGTTGTATATGGTAAGAAAACTGGATCTACTCCTGATGGAAGAAAGCAAGGAGAAGCTTTAGCACCTGGTGCAAATCCTATGCATGGACGAGATACTAATGGAGCTCTTGCATCTTTAAACTCAGTAGCTAAAATTCCTTATAGAGAATGGTGCCAAGATGGAGTTTCAAATACTTTCTCTATAGTTCCAAATGCTCTTGGTAATGATAAAAGTACTAGAATTCTTAACCTAGTAAATATATTAGATGGATACTTTTCTCAAGGTGGATTTCATTTAAACGTAAATGTATTAAACCGTGAAACATTGATTGATGCCATGGAAAATCCAGAAAAATACCCTACTCTAACAATACGAGTATCTGGATATGCTGTTCACTTTAATAGATTATCTAGAGAGCAACAACTTGAAGTAATTAAAAGAACTTTCCATGAAAGAATGTAATATGATTACTGGATATATTCATTCTTTTGAAAGTATGGGACTTGTAGATGGACCTGGTATTAGAAATGTAGTTTTTCTACAAGGTTGTCCCCTTAGATGCTCCTTTTGTCATAATCCTGATACTTGGAACTTTAACATCGGTGATAAAATTACATCAGAAAAATTGTTAAAAAAAATTATACGCTTTAAACCTTACTTCAAAAATAATGGAGGAGTAACCTTTTCTGGTGGAGAACCTCTTATGCAACCTGAATTTTTACTTAAAACCTTAAAACTATGTAAAGAAAATAATATTCATACAGCCATAGATACTTCTGGATATTACAGTGATCATTTAAATGAAATATTAAAATTTACTGATTTAGTTCTTTTAGATATTAAACATGTAGATGACTTTAACTTTAAAGCATTGACAGGTGTTTCTATGGAAAAGCTCCTTAGTTTTATAGAAACCCTAAATAATTCAAGCTGCAGGGTTTGGATTCGTCACGTTGTTGTACCTAAAATAACAGATTCCATAGAACATATCCACTCTTTAAAAAAGATTATTAAAAAAATAAACAATGTAGATAAAATAGAGTTACTTCCTTACCACACTCTAGGAGTTAATAAATATAAAAGTCTAAATATGGACTATAAACTAAAAAATGTGGAACCTATGGATAAAAACAAATTAAAGATACTTCAACAATTTTTAAATTCACCTTAGAAATTCTATATCAATAATATACTTGAAATAAAAAATAAACTTCTTAATAATTAAGCCTTAGAATGTTGTATATAAACTACTAACATTCTAAGGCTTTTAATTTAGTGCTTTAACTTATTCTTTTTATTACTTATTCTTAAGATTTCATCTGTTATATCTTCATTTTTATCATTAAAAAACTTTGTATAATCACGTTTACATTGCATATCTATATCTTTATTAGCCTTAGTATATGCAATATAAAATTCTTCATTGGGAATATCTATATTATACTTTTTGTCAGTATAATTTATAAGAATTCTTTTTAGGTTAGTATTATTCTTTCCACCTACTACTATGTATTTTCCATTACTTGTTTCAATTATTTCATCCATAAACTCATTTGAGCTAGATCCTGTTGTTTCTACTTTATATTTATTATTAATACCTTTTTTTAGCTCACCATATCCTAAAAACTTACTATCCTTATATAAAACAATCTTTTTATTATCTATATCCTTAGTATTTATTACTTCACAATTAAAAGCTTTTTTAGCCAGACCTCTATTTATAAAATCTTCAATAGCCTTTTGAATGTCATTAGTATTATTTTTTATATGATATACTGTATTATACCTACTTATTATACATGCTGCTATTAAAAATATAACAACTAACTTTATTAAGTTCTTATTCATATTAGTTTTGTGTTTTTCTCCCACCATATTTATCCCAAACCTTCCTAATATCTTCTTTAAACTTATTTATAATAATTATATACTAACAACATGTATTATTCAAAATATATTCATAACTTCTATATATTTACACTTAATTTTATTATAAAATTCTTAATATAACAATATTAAAATAAAAGCAGTACCAATAAATTATTAATACTACTTTATATTTATATGGTTATTCCCTAAACAGTTGAGATTTACAATATCCCATACTAAACCATCCACAGTTTTTACAAATATAATAAAACATATCATATGTTAAATTTTCTTTTATATATTTAACTAATTCTTCATATATATATTCCCTATTTGGTTCTATTTTTAAAAACTCTAATACCTTAGAATCAAGATTATTTACCTTTTCCTGACTTTCACATAAATTATTTTTTAATTTATTAGGACAACATCTACATATATCATCTACTTTATTTATGACCTTCAAAATTATATTGGGATCAGCTTTCAGATTTTCTACTATAACATCCATATTTTTAGTAAATTCTTTACTATATCCATTTCCCAAATATCCTTGAATACACAATAAATGATGTGCTCTTAAGTTTAACATGTCTTAATTAAATTACCCTTCTCAAGCCTTTCTCTTATTTTTATACCAACTACATATGCTACTATAATTTTCACAATATCTAATGGTATAAAAGGTAAGGCTCCTATTATTATAGCTTTACTTAAAGATATCTTAGTTACTATAGATAATTGTATAACTCCCATAGCATATAGTAAAATTATAGATATTATTAAAAGAGATATACTTTTTATAACTGAAAGTTTCTTATCTGGAATCATTCCTATTATATAAGTTACAATTGGAAATCCTATTAAAAATCCCCCTGTAGGTCCAAGTACACATTGCATTCCCCCTGAAAAGTGTGCAAAAACAGGCGCCCCTATTGATCCTAATAACAAATACACTATTTGAGATATAAACCCAAGCTTACGTCCTAATATTATTCCTGATAAATATATTGCAGATACTTGCATTGTAATTGGTACAGTAGTAAATGGCAATGGTATTGATATTTGAGCAAGTACTGCTGTTATAGCTGTGAACATAGCCACAATAGTTATGTTTTTAGCCGAAAATGTATGTTTCATAAAACTCCCCCTTTATTGTAAACTTATATTTTATATTAGTTTACAATAAAATTATATTCCTTCCCTTTTATATTGTCAACAAATCCATCTTAAATATTTTATTTAAAACACATCTTTCATCACTTTTTATATACTTTTATCATAGTATAATTGGTGGTAAAAATTCATATTTTGTCATCTAATTTATACATATTTATTTTATATATATTATTAAGTACATTTTACTACATTATAATATTGCATTTACTACTAATAAATATATCTAATATCCTTAAATTAACTTAATTTTATGTTAATTTAAAACTCTATTGAAATACTCTCAAAAAAGTAGTAGGATTATTCCTATTGGAATGTGTTTAAAATATGAAGGAGTGATTTTATGCAATCAACTACTGTAATATTAACAGAAAAATTTTTAGAGCTATTAGTATTAGTTATTTTATCAGGAGTAATTAGTGCTAAAATAAGTCAAAAAATCAAACTTCCTGATGTAGTATTGTTCATATTATCTGGTGTAATATTAGGACCTCATGTTTTTAATTTAATTAATATAGATAAATATCCTTTGGGAAATCAATTGATTTTAACTATTGGTGCTGCTTATATCCTATATGATGGTGGTAGAGAAATTGAATTAAAAGTATTAAATAAAGTCAAAGTATCAGTGCTTCTTTTGGCTACAGTCGGTGTTGCAATATCAACAGGAATAACTGGATATTTTGCATCTAAGATATTTCACATAGATATAATGTACGCCCTTTTAGTAGGTGCTATAATAGCTTCAACAGATCCATCTGTTTTAGTTCCTCTATTTAAAAATATGAATATTAGCAGTAAACTAAAACAAACTATAATTTCTGAATCTGCATTTAATGATGCTGCTGGTGCAATTATAACTTTTTCTATTATAGGTGCTTTAGGTGGTCAAGCTGTTTCAATTGGTGCAAGTTTATTGGAACTAGTTAAATCTGCTGGTGGCGGAATTTTAGTTGGTGGAATAATAGGTTATATAACTACTAAACTTATTTCTAAAGGTAGATTCGGTTATCTTCAAGAGTTTTCTTCTGAAACATCACTAGCTGCTGTTATGGCTGCTTATATTATAGCAGAACATTTTGGCTTTAGCGGATTTATGGCAGTATTCATTTTAGGAATGATATGTGGAAATAAAAAAATGTTAAACTGTCATGTTCCTGAAGAATACTACATTACTAATAGTAGATTCAAAGAAGTTTTAACTATAATTCTTAGAATGATGATTTTTGTACTTTTAGGAACTCATATACAATTTGATATATTAGCTCAATATTGGAAAGGTGCGCTACTTGTAGTTTTTGTTCTTATATTTATATCTAGACCTATATCTGTTTTTATTTCTGTATTACTTGATAGAAAAGCTAAATGGACATTTAAAGAAATACTATATCTTATGTGGATTCGTGAAACTGGAGTAATTCCTGCTGCTCTTGCTGGAATGCTTGTTTCAATTAAATTCCCTCATTCAGATATAATTTCTTCAGTTACATTTTCAACAATAATAATTACATTAACATTACAAGCAAGTACTTCGAAGCTTTTAGCTAGACTACTAAAATTAGAAAGTAATTAATTTAATGCTGATAAAGGAAATTTCTTTATCAGCATTTTTTTACTTTAACTACTCTATTTGATATTTAAAAATATAAAATTGGAAATCATATAGTTATCCTCTTGTTTATTCAATTAAAATTGGGGTGATTTTTTTTCATATTAATAAATAATTTGTATTTTGAATATATTTATGATAAAATAGGTAAAAATTACATTTACAAGGGGGCATTTTAATGAAAAAGAAGAAAATTTTAAGTTTAATAATAGCAGCATCAATTGTATCTTCTAATCTATTTGCTATAGGGGCAAATGCAATAGAACTACCTTATATAGGTAAAGTTAATTCAAATATGTCATCTGCAAAAGACTTAACAGATGTACTTAAAGAATGGAAAAATTTTAAATATAAAGGTGAAGGTATGGTAATTTCTATAATTGATAGTGGTATTGATTATAGACATAAAGATATGAAACTTACAGATCCTTCAAAAGCTAAACTAAAGAATAAACATCCTGAAGGAAAAGGTAAATACTTCACAGATAAAGTTCCTTATGGATATAATTATGCTGATAAAAATCAAAATATAGTAGATACTGGTAGTATGCATGGAATGCATGTATCTGGTATAGTAGCTGCCAATGGTAAAGCCGATGAAGTTTCTAAATTTGAAGCTATTCAGGGAATAGCGCCTGAAGCTCAATTACTTGCTATGAAAGTATTTTCTAATGATCCAGATTATCCAAGCTGTAACGATGAAGATGTAGTTGCTGCTATAACTGATTCTGTAAAACTTGGTGCTGATGTTATAAATATGAGCTTAGGCTCTGATGCAGGATTTGTGAAAATGACTGAGCCTATTCAAAAGGCCGTAAAAATGGCTGAAGATAATGGAGTTGTTGTTGTAATTTCTGCTGGTAACTCTAGTTATTCAACAAATCCTAAGAAAGTACCAGATGTAGTTGATACTGCAATTGTAGGAGCACCTTCTACAGCAAAAGAAGCCCTTAGTGTCGCATCTTTTGAAAATAGTAAATTAAATCAACTAGCATTAACATGTACAGTTGGTAATAAAAGTACCGATTTTGCATACTTAGCATCTGAAATAAGTCCTATAAATAAATTAAAAAGTGAATATGGCATAGTGGATTGTAATTTGGGTACTAAAGAAGATTTAAAAAATAAAGATATAAAAGGAAAAATTGCTCTTATTCAAAGAGGAGAAAATACATTTATTGAAAAGAAACTAAATGCTCAAGATGCAGGTGCAGCTGGAGTAATTATATATAATAAAGACGGTGAAAAAGGATACATTAGCATGGCTACAGATCCTAATGTAACTATACCTTGCATGTTTATAACAAATGAAGATGGTAAAGCCTTAAAGGATTCTATATCTAAAGATGGTAAAATTAAATTTGATAATAAAAAGATTCGTATAGATAATCCTAATAAAGATAATATGTCTGATTTTTCATCTTGGGGACCTGCTCCAAGTCTAGATTTTAAGCCTCAAATTACTGCACCAGGTGGAAATATATTATCTACAGTTAATGATAATGAATATAAATATATGTCTGGTACTTCAATGGCAGCGCCACATACCTCAGGTATAATGGCTCTTATACTACAACGTATTAATTCATTAAATTTAAAATTATCTCCAAAAGATAAAGTAGAGCTTGCAAAAAATCTTGCTATGAATACATCTATACCACAAGTAGATGAAGATTCTACAGAAAGTAAGCTTCCTTTCTCTCCAAGACAACAAGGAGCAGGACTTATAAACGCTTTTAATTTAGTTAAAAATAATGTAGTAATTTTAGATGAAAATAATGAATCTACTGTAGCATTAAAGCAAATTAATGACAATACAAAAAAATTCACTTTAACATTTAAAAACTACGGAAACAAAGATGAAATTTATATGCCTAAAGATTTATATGGTGTATTAACTGAACAAAAAGATAAGACAAGCGAAATGAACTTAAAAGGTGCTAAAGTCTCTTTTGATAAAGAAGAAATAGTAGTTCCAGCAAATGGCGAAACTAAAGTAACTGTCACACTAACTATTCCTAAAGACTCTCCTAAAGGAATATTTGTAGAAGGTTTCTTAAAGTTCATGCCAAAGTCTACAGATAGTGTATCAATTGGCATTCCTTATATGGGATTCTACGGGAACTGGGATGAATCATCTATCATTGATAAACCTATTTGGGAAGAAGGTTCATATTTAAAAACCACTGGAGTTTATAAGATTTCAAATAAAGATGAAATTTTATTAGGTGTCGTTGGTAAAAATGAAAAAACTGAAGAACCAATAGTAAATAAAGATTATATTGCTATAAGTTCAAAAGAAAACAATGTTTATGTAACACCTAAAATGGCACTTCTTAGAAATGCTAAAACTATACTTGTCAATGTTTTAGATAGTAAAGGAAACTTAGTTAGAACCTTAAATATAGATAAAAATATAAATAAAGATAAGTGGTCTCCATCACCTCATGATCCTCTTCAAGATGACAACTTTGAAGAATTATCTCCTTGGAAATGGGATCTAACTTACTATAATTCATCTAAAGGAATTTATGAAAAAGTTCCTGATGGCCAATATTATTTTGAAATAAAAGCAGCTATAGACTACAAAAATGCTAAATATCAAACTGTTAAATTACCAATAAAAGTAGACTCTACTGCTCCTCAATTAATATATAAATCTGCTACAAACACTGATAATCGTAAATATACATTAAAATTTAAAGCAAATGAAAACTTATCAGGAATTAAAAACTTTAAAGTTAAAGTAAATAATGAGTATTTTAAAGATGAAAATTCTAAAACTGAATTAAAATTAAAAAATAATTCAAATGGCGAATATTCTCTTGATTTAAATCTTTTAGACGGTAAAAATAATGTAGTTATATATGGAACAGATAACTCTGGAAACACTAGCGAATTACCAATGACTATAAATGTAAATGCCCTAAAAATAACTTCACCAAAGACAGATAATTCACTATCATCTGGAAATTTCACTTTAAATTATACTGGTGATGAAAAGCTTCTTAAAGATGCCGATCATTATGCAATATCAGTAGATGATACTATTATAGAGAAAAATAATAAATCTCTTTCATATGCTCTTAAAAATGTAACAGCAGGAAAACATACTATCACTGTTGAAGCTTATGATAAAAACAATAATAAATTAAGTAAAGATTTTATAAAAATTGTTGTAGAAAACGATAAATTATATATAAACTTTACAGGATTAAAAAGAGAAGGCTCTTACTATAAATACCCTGCTGCTGTAGTAAAAGGTGATTTATCTACTAAAATTAAATCTTTTAAAATTCAAGGAAAAGATGTAAAAGTTAATAATGACCTAACTTTCAGTCAAATAGTAGATTTAAAAGATGGGCAAAATAAAGTTGAAGTATTAGCTACAGACTTAAATGGAAAAGAATATAAATATGCATTAAATCTATATTGTGATTTAAATGCCCCAGAAATAAATCTACAAGAAAAAGACGATGTTCTAACAGTTGATAAAAATACAAACTCTTACAAAGTTAAATGCTCCGTTAAAGACAATAACTATGGATTTAAATTATTTGTAAATGGTAATGAAATTAATTCAAATAAGGATCTATATGATAAATATGGTAATTATGAAGCTGATGTTAAATTAAAGGATGGTACAAATATTATAGAAATCAAAGCCATAGACAAAGCTGGAAATGAAACTATTAAAAAAATAACTATTAATCGTCAATAATAAAAATAATCCCTAATATAGATAATCTATATTAGGGATTATTTTGTATTTATCTTACTTCTACATTATTTTCCACACCATTTTTATTATTAGGAATTTCCTTATTTATTGGATTTTTATTTTTTTCTTCTTTATTTATTACTTCCTTGTTTACATTATTATTTGGTTTAGGCTCAA
This sequence comes from Clostridium massiliodielmoense, assembly GCF_900176615.1. Classification (GTDB taxonomy): domain Bacteria; phylum Bacillota; class Clostridia; order Clostridiales; family Clostridiaceae; genus Clostridium_H; species Clostridium_H massiliodielmoense. The sequence goes on along the minus strand of NZ_FXLO01000009.1, from coordinate 102,168 downwards.
CTTTTTTATTTGGTTTAGTATTTACAACATTAGTATTTTTATTATTTGGCTTTACTACCCTATTGTTTATATCATTGACTGGATTATTATTATTCACGTTCCTATTTTTCAAATGTTCATTTTTTATAGGATTATTATTTCTTATGTTTTTATTATTATTAATATTGTGGTTATTTATCTTTTTGTTATTATTTTTTACATTTTTGTCTATATCAATTTGACCACTTATATATTTGTCATACTCTCTATCTACTATATTTATTCCTTTAGGATCCTTAACAACTCCTATACGCCATCTTAACTTTGAATCCATAGCAGAATAATATAATAGATATTGTCCATCTTTTTTTAATAAACAAGGTCTATATAAGGTTTTTTCATCAAACGTTCCTGGTTTATCTGTTGGTTCCATTATCTTTTTTAATGGTTTGAAATTAATTCCATCTTGTGAAGAAGCATAATATAAATTTTGATTTAAGAAAACTTCGCCATAGGCACAACATACAAATTCATATCCTACATCAGTTTTTATTAAATCTTGATGCCATATTTTTAACTTTTTACCTTTGCCTACAAAATTGCATCTTTTAAGTTCTTTAAAATTCTTCCAGTCAGTAGTTTCCGTATAATATAATTCTCCATCATAATTTGTGAACCATACCTTATATTTTCCATCTTCAAAATTTATAATTGGTGATAAATACGCGCATTTTACTTTAAAAGTATCATTATCTAAAACTAACTTTTTATCAGTCCAGTTTAATCCATCTTTACTTTTTGTAACATATATATAATTTTTGTGATTATCAGGTTGTTTTTTTTCTGTCTTTGCTGGATTATATCTAAAATAAACCTCTAAAGTGCCATTTACCATACACATGTGTATGTCTGAATAATGTCCTCCCTTATTTACATCCTGTGGAACAAATAAAGGCTTATTATCCCTCTTTGGTGACTTAAATTTTATACCATCATTACTTACTAATATTTGAGGATTTTCATAATCATCATTGGAAAAAGGATATGGAGTAATACCCATCCAATATTTGTAACCATTCCATCCATTTTTAAAATATAAAACTTTAGGATGCACAGCCTGATTAGATCCATCATATGTTGGTGTATATAAAGGTCTAGGTGCATTTCGTACATTTAGCCCATAACTATCACTTTGGCTTTCTGCATACGCCATACTCGCTAGTTTTTTCTTTTCATTTATTTTATATTGATTAACTAAAGATTCATTATCAACTTTTCCTATTGGATTACTCAAAAATATATAAGTTCCTATAATACCTACAACGCAAGCTGACAATATTTTGAATATTTTTTTCATTTTTTACCTCCATAACTTTATTACAACTCATAATTACGTCCTTATTTTCTTTCCTATTATAATATTAATTCTAATATACATATTTATATTTACATTTTGGTAACATTTTATGAATATGTTTCTTAGAATTATTTTTTATCTTAATGAAATACTAAAAATACAACTAAATAATAGGGAGGACTTTAATATGTCAAAAATAGCCAAAACAAAAAACAATAATCAGTGGACATCATTACCAGAAGAACCTTGCAAAAAATCATGCTGTAATAAAAAACCTAAAACTGCCACAGATAATCAATGGACTTCAACTTTAAAAAATAACGTTGACGATAATAAGCAATAAACACAACAACATTACCTCATTAAAATTTTGAGGTAATGTTGTTAATTTTAATTCATATTTGTATATTATCTATATCTTAAAATTATGAACTATATTTTCTAGCTTTTCAGAAAGATTATTTAACTTCTCCGCAGATAATACTATTTCTTGTAATCCCGATGCTTGTTCTTCTGACGATGCACTTACCTCTTGTGATGTAGCTGCTGTTTCTTGTGCAACAGCGGATACTTCTCCGATATTATCTGAAACACTATCCTTGTTACTCTTTATGTCTTTTAAAGCAACATTTACATTATCTATATTTTCTCTTAATATTTCAATACATTTTCTTATATCACTAAAATTTTCTTCTGTAACATTTATATTCTCACCAGTTTTGATACTAAACTTAGTTGAACTGTCTAATTTGTCAAACACTTCTTTGATACTAGATTTAACTTCATCTATAACATCTTTTATCTTTACCGCTGAACTTGAAGATTGTTCAGCAAGTTTTGTAACTTCATCAGCAACTACAGAAAAACCTTTTCCAGCTTCTCCTGCTCTTGCAGCTTCAATGGACGCATTTAACGCAAGCAATTTTGTTTGCTCTGTTATTCCCTTTATAACATCTGTTATCTCTTCTATTTCTTTTGATTTATCTCCTAAAATTTTAACTTTTCTTATAACTTCCAAATTAGCCTCTTGACTTTCATTAAAGGCACTATCTAGATTTCTTAACAAGCTTCTTCCTTCATCACTTATTTCTCTAACATCTTCAGAAGCTTTCATCATTTCTTCAGAATTCATAAGTGACTTTCCAACAATATCATTTAATGTTTCTGTTAACTTAACACTTTCATTTAATTTTTCTGATTGATTAACAGATCCATCAGCTATTTGTTGAATTGCCTTTGCAATCCCGTCACTTGCTACGCTTGATTGCTCAGTTATTGATAAAAGAATACTAGAATTCTCCTTTAAATTATAAGAAGCATCTTTTATACTTTGTATAATATTAATCATATTATCTTTTGTAATGTTAATTGCATTAACTATGTGTTCCATTTCTATATTTAATCCTGATTGCATTTCTATTTGTTTTGTGAAATTTCCATCACTAAAATCATTTAACACATTAACAACATATTTTATAGGACTAATTATCTTCTTTTTGGTAAATCTATGTGCAAACCACATTGCTGCACTAATAAATAGAACAGCTATTATAACACTCATTATAACTGAATCAACTATAGTTTCTACTAATTCTTTTTTTGGTATTAATCCAACTATAATATACCCATTGTTTTTGTCTACATTTTTAAACAATACCATTTTAGTTCCACTTATATCTTGTTCAAATACCTGTCCTTTTGAATTTATAATATCCAATATTTTTTTATCATTTTCCCCTATTCTACTACCGTCTTTATTGGATAATATAATTCCATTTTTATCTATAATCATGATAAAACCATTTCTGCCCATTCTTACACTCTTGGTAATTTTATCTATATATTCTAACTTTATATCTAATCCTATTACTCCAACTATATTTCCCGAAGCATCCTTAACTGCTTTTGCATATGTAACTTCATATTTTTTATCTTTTCCACTTGAAATATAAGGATCTGTTAATATGACTTCATTAGGATTCTGTACTGCTTTTTGATACCATTGAGTTTTTGTTACATCAAAATCCCCACTTAAATTTTGTTCAGGCTGTGCAATTACTTTTCCAGTTTTAGTTCCCATATATACAGCCGTTACCCCATTATGTGATTCTAAAAATGATTTTAAACTATTGTTAAGCCACTGTTCGTATTCTGAATTCTCTAATATTAACTTTGCATTTGGTTCTAAGGATAACATATTTACCGATTCTTTACTTGAATTACTTAGATATTGCATATATTGAGCTATAGTTTTTATACCACTATTGGCCATCTGTTCAAAATCTTCTTTTTGTTCCTTCTGCATAATACAATAATTAATCCCCGTTATTAATACTACTGGCACTAAAATTGCTACAAACAACATCATCAGTATTTGTTTATATAAGCTTCTTTTCTTTTGCTTCACTTACTCTGCCCCCTATTAATTTTAATTTTTTATTCTATTTATTATCGAAAAAAACTTATAAATTTTAACCAAAGCTATAAGTGTAAATGGTTTCTACATTATTTTTCCCACTTACTTCTTAATTTAATAAAATAGAGCCCTAATGATACGTTATATATCACTAGGGTTCTATTTTATTTATAATTTGTTTTAATGTTACTCCCATTTTGTCTTTAAAATCTAACAACCATCATGTAAACACCAATAATAAACTATATCTCATATGACTGCTCATTTTTATTCTACTTTACTTACTATACTAAACCATGTATACTATCTCCATAAACAACCATTTAAGGAGGACTTATGGCTAAACTAAATACATAAAAAAGAAACTAAACTTAAAGATATTAATAATGATTTTATAGTTAATTTTAGTATTTATATAAATTTTATGAAATGATATACTATTATAGAATCATTTTTTATAATCTATATTACACTATTAGGAGGAGTACTTATATGATAAAGCCAAATACCAACCCTAAAAGAACTTTAAATAACTTAAATAAAATAGCTTTTATTCTTTCCCTTCTATCTATTGGTATATTTATAATTCAAATTTTATTTATTTTAAATTAGATGTTTAATATAACTCCACTTCAAAAATTAGAAGGACTTCCTCTATTACTCACACCATTTATAAGTCAATTGGAATTGTATTAGGAATCATATCCATTCTAATAAATCATAACAAACTCGCTAAAATAGGATGTATCTGTAATATAATCTCACTCTTTCTACCATATATATATTTCTATTTAGGAACACTTATTTTTGGACCTTGATTTTATACTTAATAAGTACATTATATAAAACAAACTTTTAAAGCCTAGATTCATAACTAATATTTTTTAAATATGAATCTAGGCTTTTATATTTTTAAATGAATTATATATTTTATCTACATTATTAAATACTAAATCCCAGTAGAACCAAACCCATCCTGACCTCTAGTTGTTTCTGTTAGCTCAACAACCTCCTTTATTTGTAAGGTTAATGTTGGTTTTATAACCATTTGTGCTATTTTCATTCCTTCTTCTACTTTGAATTCATCACTACCAAGATTTATTAATATTATACCTATTTCTCCTCTATATCCTTCATCTATAGTTCCTGGTGTATTCAAAACAGTAATACCATATTTTAATGCTAATCCACTTCTTGGTCTAATTTGTGCTTCTGTATTTTTAGGTAGTTGCATTTTAATTCCTGTATGTACAAGCTTTCTTTCCATTGGTTTTATAGTTACCTCTTCCACAGAAAACAAATCCATTCCAGCATCTCCTTCATGTGCTTGAAATGGTATTATAGCCTTATCATTAATTTTTTCTATTAAAAGTTTCATCTTAATTTCTCCTCATTCTGTTAAATTATATGAACATCAAATTACCCATCATTAGGATTTTATTAATGCTATTTCTCTTTTGTTTTTTAGTTAGACTATTATTTATTTTTATTTAAAGATATATTTACTATGGACAATACACTCATTATAGCTAGTAATAGTAATCTAAGCCAATCCATAGATGACCAAAACTGACCTCCATTCACAATATTAGGAGTTAAGTTATACTCATCTACAAATATTCCCATATTCCAAAATAATTTAATAGAAATAAGTAATGAGGCTATACTTATTATAAATAAAAAAATAGCTATTATCTTTTTCATTTTATCTCCTTTCTATTGATAATGATTTTATAAATAATTATATAATAAAAAATTTGATTTGTGCAATTTACTATGCATTTTATATCATTTAAATACATGTTATTGTTTAACCGGACTAAAAGCTAAAAATATACCTGTCTATAGAACATTTAAATACATCTTATGTTATTGTTCAACACTGAAAAACAATCTATATTAGATTTATTTAGAAAAATTTAAATACATCTTATGTTATTGTTCAACGTTACCTGACACAAGAATAATTAAAACTATAGATGATTTAAATACATCTTATGTTATTGTTCAACGAAACAATCCTAAAACAGTTTTATTGCATCACGCATTTAAATACATCTTATGTTATTGTTCAACATTAAATTACTATTCTTTTTTGTTTTAATTTTATTTATTTAAATACATCTTATGTTATTGTTCAACCTTTTCGATACACTTTTTTAGAGATTAAATCAAAAATTTAAATACATCTTATGTTATTGTTCAACAAAGTCCTAAAGTTGGAAAGCGTCTAAGAAATTCTCATTTAAATACATCTTATGTTATTGTTCAACAGAATCATGTAAGAAAATTTCTATTTAGTGCTATTAATTTAAATACATCTTATGTTATTGTTCAACGCACATTTTGTGCAGCACTGTCATTTACTGAATTTAATTTAAATACATCTTATGTTATTGTTCAACCGAAATTATGTGTGTTGAAAAGGTTGAAAATAATGAGATTTAAATACATCTTATGTTATTGTTCAACTCATTGTGGAAACACTTCAAAAATTTTTATATCTCCATTTAAATACATCTTATGTTATTGTTCAACATAGGATAGTTTTTAATGGGAGCACCTACGAATGTTATTTAAATACATCTTATGTTATTGTTCAACTGGGGACAATCTGCAAAGGCTAAATTTATCTCTAATTTAAATACATCTTATGTTATTGTTCAACCATAGTAAAATAGCCATTTCTTATTTTTATTATACCCCTAAACCCATTGAAAATAAAGGATTTCATAAGTTTTTTCCCAACCAATTTTGATAATTTAAATTTTTTGCAACAAACCCTTAACAAACCTTGTAAAATCAATAGATTCAGGTATATTACTTCTATGAATCGATTGGGAAAACAATAGCCTTATTTATTATTATTTAGTAGTAACTCAATCAATAGTATTATGAAAATATTTTTGAAGTATTTTTTGGTCTCCATATTTTTTTATTTACCCATTGTATTCCACTTAAATATTTTTGACATATTAAACCTTATTAATTTTGAACTATTAATTATTATGTCCTTTATTTATTGATTATTAAATATAACTTTATTATTGATTTACAAACTTGGTATCAAAAAAAACAAAACCACCAGGCATTAACCTGGTGGTTTTCACATACGAGATAAGTCTATAAGCCGAGTTCTGTATTTGATGATCATCTATCTAGGCCTAATGTTACCATTAGACTCAAGCGATTTTACCCGGGGACGGAACGGGCCGCTCCTTAATGTCCCTCTATTCAATCTTGCTCCAGATGGGGTTTACATAGCCGCAAAGTCGCCATTGCGCTGGTAAGCTCTTACCTCACCTTTCCACCCTTACCATAAACAAAGTTTATGGCGGTATATCTCTGTTGCACTTTCCTTAGAGTCGCCTCCACTGGGAGTTACCCAGCACCCTGCCCTATGGAGCTCGGACTTTCCTCTCCTACATAAAATGTAGCAGCGATCATCTGGCTTACTCGCAGGTTTTATATTAACATACTATTACCTAAAAATCAAATTAATTTTTAATAATTATCCTAACTTATATGGATCTTTAGCAGTTTCTGAAAATACTATTTTATTTTCAAATCCTGCTTCCTTGATTTTTTCTTGTAATCTCATACATATATCCTTAAATGCTAGCCATTCGGTTGGAAAATGTCCACCATCAATTACAGCTATTCCATCTTCATTATAATCACTTATAATGTGATAGGTTGTATCTCCTGTAATTATGCAATCTGCTCCCATTTTTCTCGCTCTATCAAAATAATCCTGTCCACTACCATTTATAACTGCAATTGTTTTTATTTTTTTAGAATCTTCACCTATGTATCTAACATAAGGTGTTTTTAACACTTCCTTCACTCTACTACACATTTCTTTTACTGTTATAGGATTTTCTAGTGTTCCTACTCTACCTAACCCACTTACATTGTCATCTTTATCTTTTCCTTCTGAAAACTCTATAGTTTTACAGTTCTTAATTTCTAGTATTTTCATTACAGTATCATTAATTCCGCTCTTTACTGAATCTAAATTTGTATGTGCTGAATATAAACTTATATTATTTTTTATAAGTTCTAATATCTTTTTTCCAACTAATGTTTCAGAAGTAACCGATGATGGCTTCCTATATAATAATGGGTGATGAGTAAAAATAAAATTACAGTTTTTTTCTTTAGCTTCTTCTATAACATCTAATGTACAATCTAAAGCTACAAGAATATTACCTATTTCATTGTTAAGCTCTCCTACCATAAGTCCAACATTATCATAACTTAGCTTTAACTTAACCGGAGCAAATTCTTCTACTATATTTTTAAAATCCACTACTTTTAAAGACATTTAATTAATTCCTCCAATTTTTTAATGTTTTGTTTTAATTCCATTTTTCTTTCTTTTGCAAGTTCAGTATCATCCTTAATGTACTTAACAATATTTTGATATTTATCTATTTTAAAATTAATATATTCTTTAACTAAAGGATGTTTTATATATATTAGTTTTTCCCCTATTTCATAGTATATATTGTCTAATTTTTTAGGATTATTATTAAATTTCACCTTTATTATTTCATAGTATTTTCCTTCATCAAAGCATAGTTCTTCATCTAAAACATCATATCCACTTTCATATATATATTTTCTTAATACGTCTGGATTTTGCACTGGTTGAAGTATACAATAATCTAATGATTTAAATACATCTTTACTTTCTTCTATTATATCTCTTATTAAATTACCACCCATTCCAGCAATTATTGCACCATTAACTTCATTAGGTTTTATAGTTGCAAGTCCTCCACCAAGTCTACAAGTTATTTTATCACTTAGCCCTTCTCTTTTTATGTTTGATTTAGCCTTTTCTACCGGTCCTTTATTTATATCTGATGCAATAGCACTATTACAAACTCCATTTTTTATCAAATATATAGGAAGATATGCATGATCTGTACCTATATCACAAATTTTTTCACATTTATCAACTAATAATACAATAGTTTTTAATCTTAAGCTTATATTCATAAATTCTCTCCTATAACATAAAATTAGCCAAAGTTTTAAACTGCATTAAGAAAAATACAATAGCTATAAAAAGTGAAACATATATATATGTTTTTGCACTCTTCTTATCATATTTTGCATGAAAATGAGCTGCATAATACATACAAACTAACATTCCCATATTTAAAACTCCATAGATAGCTTGTTTAAATGCAAATTGTTTTCCTGTTCCCATCCTTATTGGATTAAAAGCAGCATTAAAGCTAAGTGGCATTTTATCTGGCAATGTTCCATTTACATATAAAAGTAATGGAGTTACTGTAAAAATAACTATAATTATGCTTACTAATATAAATGGCAACATAAATGTTTTTTCTTTATACAATACAATTGGTTTTTTCTTAACGTACTCCCAATCAGATAATTTAACACCTTTTTTCTCTAACTTGTTTACAAAAGACTCTATATCGTCTGGTGATATTCCATAGTTTATATCATCATTCTTTAAATATACTATACCTTCTTTAGATGTTATAAACATACGTGTTGTACCTATCTTGTATATATAATACCTTCCAAAAGCAAAATTTCCATCACCAATTCCTCTTAATTTAACGCCTTTTATTTTATCCTTAGAAATCTTATATCCGCCTATATCCTTAAATGGTATCTTTATTTTTTTGAGACCAAATATTCCTATAATATGTAAACAATCTTCATCTATTATATATTTCAATGATAATGATAACAATAAATAATATATTCCATAAATATTTAATATGACTAAAGATGCTTCTATAAATGACAAAACCATGTACTGGTCAATTAGACGAGTTAAAAAAAAGCACAATATATCTATGAATAATATGACAGATAATATAATAATAAAGCTTATTCCTTTTTGGGATTTATATACATTCATATTATCACCTCTCTATATTTGTAACAATTATACCACAAAAAAAGAGTAAAGTTAAACTTTACTCTTTATAACAAAATTAATCTAAATAGTCTTTTAGTTTTTTGCTTCTACTTGGATGTCTTAGTTTTCTTAAAGCTTTTGCTTCAATTTGTCTTATTCTTTCTCTTGTTACATTAAACTCTTTTCCAACTTCTTCTAGTGTTCTTGCTCTTCCATCATCAAGTCCAAATCTTAATCTTAGAACTTTTTCTTCTCTTGGAGTTAAGGTATCTAAAACATTTATAAGTTGTTCTTTTAACATAGTAAATGCTGCCGCCTCTGCTGGTGCTGGTGCTTCATCATCAGGTATAAAATCACCTAAGTGGCTATCTTCTTCTTCTCCAATTGGAGTTTCAAGTGATACTGGTTCTTGAGCTATTTTCATAATTTCTCTAACCTTATCCACAGGCATTTCCATTATTTTCGCTATTTCTTCTGGCTGTGGTTCACGTCCTAATTCTTGAAGAAGTTGTCTTGATACTCTTATAAGTTTATTTATTGTTTCAACCATATGCACAGGAATTCTTATTGTTCTCGCTTGATCGGCAATTGCTCTCGTTATTGCCTGTCTAATCCACCATGTAGCATAGGTACTAAATTTGTATCCTTTTCTATAATCAAACTTTTCTACCGCTTTTATAAGTCCTAAATTTCCTTCTTGTATAAGATCTAGAAACAGCATTCCACGCCCTACATATCTTTTAGCTATACTTACAACAAGTCTTAAGTTTGCTTCTGCAAGTTTCTTCTTTGCATACATTTCTCCTGCCTCTATTCTTTGAGCAAGATCTACTTCTTCATCTGGAGTCAAAAGAGGTACTTTTCCTATTTCTTTTAGGTACATTCTAACTGGATCATCTATTGAAATTCCTTCTGGTACTGAAAGATCTATTTCTTCCTCTTCTTCTGATTCCATATCTTTCATATCACCAATAACTTCTATATCCATTGATTCGAGAACACCATAAACTTTTTCTATTTGTTCTGGACTTAATTCAACATTATCTAATTCATCCATTATTTCTTTATATGTTAAACTACCCTTTTTCTTTCCTTTATCAATAAGACTTTTTATAATCTTCATCTTATCTTTATTATCTTTTACATTATTTTTCTTACTGTTATTCTTTTTAGTGTCTGTCATTAAAATTACCTCCTTTCACAGTGGTTCATTGCCATTATATTATTTTGAATCTTCTCAAGCTCTTTTACAAGATTTAAAGATTCCTCAAATAATCCTTGAGCCTCATAGTATTTAATTTTTTTCATAACTTCTTCCTTCGACTCCTCTAGTTTGAATTTTTTAATCTCTTTTATATAGGCATTTACAAGATCTTTGTAATCTATATCTTCACTAAACTTTATTTGCTGTATTTTAGTCCATTCTCTTGAACTTTCTACATCATCACATTTTATCTCTATAGATTTTTCTATATTTTTAAGATTATCTTCATTATGATTTACTTGATCTTTTATTAATTTAAATATTTTCTTATGACTATCTATTATAAAATCTTCTTCATTTACAAACTGTAACACATAATCATAGCTTTCTATATTTAAGATCATAATTTTAATCAATTTTCTCTGCGTTTTCATGTAAGCAGGCTCTACATATAATTTCTGTCCAAAATTACCTTTACTATACCTTTTTTCGTCTTTAATGTAATTTTTTCTGTCTTTAACATTTAATAGGTCGTAAATTGCTTGTTCCTTGAGTCCTGTTTCTTGAGATAATTTTCTTATATAAATATCTTTCTCTATAGGATTTAATTTATTAATAATTTCACAGGCATTGTTTACATATTTAATAAGCATTTCTTCATTACTTATATCGAGACCAAATCTAGCCATCTTTAGCTCATAATCAACTAAAGGTAAAGATTCATCTATAAGTTTCATAAAAGCCTCTTTACCATGATTTTTAATAAACTCATCTGGATCTTTACCCTCTGGTATATCTAGAACTTTAAGATCAAAACCTTGCTTTTTTAATATTTTAAGTCCTCTTAAAGTAGCGCTTTGTCCTGCAAAATCTGCATCATATGATATTATTATTTTGTCTACATATCTTTTCAAAAGTTTTCCCTGATCATATGTTAAAGCAGTTCCAAGTGACGCTACAACATTATCGATCCCATATTGGTATAAAGATATGCAGTCCATATATCCCTCAACTATTATTATTGTTCTGCTTTTATTGTTTTTTATAGCAAAATTAAGTCCATAGAGATTTGTGCCCTTTTTAAATATGTCAGTTTCTGGAGAATTTAGATACTTAGGCTTAGAATCATCTAAAACTCTTCCTCCAAATCCAATGACTCTTCCTCTATAATCAAATACAGGAAATATAACTCGTTCTCTAAATCTATCATATATAGAATTATTTTTTCCCCTTATAATTAAACCCGCATTTACTAAATCTAATTCTGTATATCCCTTGTTTTTTAAATAATTCATTAAATTATGCCATCCTGAAGGTGCATATCCAAGTCCAAACCTTCTTATGGTTTTATTAACTATACCTCTGTTTGTAAAATACTTAGTTGCCTTCTTATTTATCTGTAAATTTTTAAAATAATATCTTGCTGCTTCAACATTTATTTTATATAATTTATCATTTTTATTTTTATAAGCTTGGTTTTTATAGTCATTTTCTTCTATATGTATGTTAACTTTATCACCAAGATATTTTACAGCCTCAACAAAAGGAAGATTTTTTGTTTTCATTACGAAAGTAAAAACATTACCTGCCTCACCACATCCAAAACATTTATAAATTTGCTTTTCTTGTGATACGCTAAAGGAAGGAGTTTTTTCATTATGAAATGGACAAAGCCCTATAAAATTTCTTCCCGTTCTTTTGAGTTTAACACTTTCAGAAATAACATCCACAATATCATTTTGTTCTTTAATCTTTTCAATTATTTCTTCACTTATCAATAAAGCATACCACCCATTTTTTTATTTTTAAGCCAACCTTATATGTATTCGACAAAAAAAATAATAATCCTTCTTTAAATTTTAATTTTTTCAGTCACTTATATATATTCTTTATAAAATACAAATATCCTTCATTTTTTTTATTTTCTTTTTTCGCCAATTGTTATTTATATATCTATTTTTCCATAACTTTCAATAATTATGCATACTTTAATAAAACATACAAATTGTACAACTTATTTTAATTTATTATATTTAGTATTTCTATACAATTATTAAAAATCCTCTTTATAGCTTAATTATGTATAAATTTTGCTTGCCTTTAATACATTTATAGTAAGACTTTTTTTAAGGAGTGTTACTATGGCTGATACGGCTAAATTATATAATACTAGTATATTTTCAGAAGAAAATATGAAAAAATCTGTACTTCCTTATTACAATTTAGATAATGCGGAAGTTACTGCAATAAAATTTAAAGATACTGCAAAGCAAAGAGCTGTTTATAGAATAACTACTGATAAAAAAGAGTATTGCCTAAAGAAAGTTTACTTTGGAAAAAAAGAGTTACTCTTCGTATACTCAGCCATAGAATGGCTATACAGACATGATATAAACATCCCTAGACTTCTACCTAATAGTAGTTGTGGAAGATTTGTTGAATATAATAATATGTTATTTATTTTAACTCCATGGATAGATGGAGTTAAATGCGAGTATAATTACGAAGAACATATAACTAAATCATGTAGTAATCTTGCAAAAATTCATAAAAGGTCTTTCGACTTTTTTCCTATTGCAGGTAGTACTTATAGAAAAGGCTGTGGAAATCTATATAAATCTATATCTAAGCATTTTGATAATCTTCTTTTAAATTCTAATTATGCCTTTAAATATAGAGATTATTTTTCTAAATCCTTTTTAAATAAATTCAATGAAGGAATTATTCTTGCTAAAAATTCTACTGAAGCTTTATCCAGAGTAAATTTTTCTAACCTAAAAACTTCACTTTGTCATATGGATTATGTAAATAAAAATTTAATTTTTGATAAAGACGATAACCTTTGGATTATAGACTTAGATAAATGCAGAATTGACTATTGCATTCATGATCTTGCTTACTTTTTTAGAAGACTTCTGCGTCGTTATGAAACTAATTGGGATTTAGATATACTTCTCCTTTGTTTGGACTCATATGAAAAAATTCTTCCTTTAAACGTAGATGAATATAACTATTTGCTTGGTTATCTATCTTTTCCTCAAAAATATTGGAAATTATCAAGAGATTATTATAAGAATATAAAAAAATGCAATAAAAAAGCTTTTGTAAATATGCTTTCCAAAGCATCAAGAGATTTTGATAAACAAATTGAGTTTTCAAATAAATTTTCAGCTTATATAAATAAAAAATTCAACTAAATATATTCTCAATGAATTAATATTAAAAAAGGGTTACGAAATTTTTTCGCAACCTTTTTTACTTACTGATTTTAATTTTCTTCACCTAGTTTAAGGAATAAACGTGTTATATTAGTTTTTGAAAGCTTTCCTATAACCTTAACCTTATCGCCATCCTGTTCTGATACTTTTTCAACTACTGGAAGACAATCTACTTCTCGCTCTATAATCTTTTTAGCTGCTGTATACACACAATCATCTTTTTCTACACACACTATGTTGGGCATTCTAGTCATAATGATACCCAATGGCACCTTATTTATGTCGGTACCTCCTATTGCTATTTTCAAAAAATCTTTTCTTGAAACTGCTCCTACTAAAAATCCTTGATTTTCTACAAAAATAGTTCCTACATCATTTAAAAATAAATTTATTATAGAATCATACACGGTGGTTTCTTCATCCAAGATAGTAGGCTTTGACATTACGTCTTTTACTTTTATCTTTCTTATATAATCTAGTACCACACTAGAAGTAGATTTATTAGAGTATATGTATCCAACTTTTGGTCTAGCTTCTAATATTCCAAGCATAGTCAATATTGCAAGATCAGGTCTTAAAGCTGCTCTTGTAACCCCTACTTTACTAGCTAAATTTTCACTTGTTATAGGCTGTCCTTCTTTAACCAATTTAATAATTTCTTTTTGTCTAGTCGATAAATTAATTGTTTTCGACCTCCTTTGTTATATTACAATTATATTATATCATATAATAGGTATAATAATATATTATTTTTCCTATTTGTATAGCTTTTATGTAAATTTTACCTTTATTTAATATGTACTTAATTTTATTTATATTATATAAATAAAAACGACAGTATTACCTGTCGTCATTATTGTCTGTATTGTTTTTATCATTAATGTCATCAAACTTAACCGTGTATTTATACATATTATTATCTTCAGATGATGTTCCTTTATCATTATCAAATTTTTCTTTTACATCTGCTGTCATAGATTCCATTTTTTCTTTCATATCATCTGTAATATCATTGACTTTGCTCTTAACATCTTTTGCAGTATTTTTTATTAACTTATTTACAATTTCCACTGATCCATCATCTTTTACTATTTCAACTGTAACTTTTGTAACAACTGCACTTAATACTCCAACAGCTATAAGAGCTGGATAAGCAAGTGCAATAATTCCAGCTGCAAATCCTGCATTGACTGGTATATCCATAATAACTTTATCATCTTTTTTAACTCTTATTCTATTAACATTACCTTTTCTAGCAATCCCTTTTATCCAATTAACAAACTCTTCTTTGGTAGTACATATATCATCTTTTATACTACATTTATTTTCTTCTATAGTATTTTCAAGATATATTAGTGAATCTACAATATTTCCGTCACATTTTTCTAGAGCGTCTTTTGCTTCAGTATAACTAACTCCAGTTCTTTCTCTTAATATGTCAATTTTTTCCAAAGTAATATCACTCATTATACTCACTCCTTTTTAAATAATTAAAAATTTCTAAGCTTTTAGGTTTTTTAGAATAACTCTGTGATATAAACATATCTAAGACCTTATATATCTCTCCTTTTACTTCATTGCTTGCAGAAATTATATGCGCATTTTCTATAGATGTCTTATATAAAAATTTAAGCACACCGTAGGCTGCATAACTGATATTAACTCCTCCAGTTTTTTCACAGCTATCACAAACACCTCCATAATATTGTATGCTTAAATAATTAGATTTATTTATCCTTTTCCCACATATACAACATTTTTCAAAATCAAATCCATATCCTGTAGCTTTTAAGAGTTTGAATTCAAAAGTTCTAGCTAAAATTTCTAAATCCATAGCATGATTTTTTAAAAAGTAAAAACTTTTAATAAAGTCTTTAAAAAGTTCTCTATCACTTTCTTCTTGTTCCAATGCTATTAAAATAAGCTCACATAAATATGAACCATAGGTTATTGTATCCATATCCTTTAATAGATTTTGGAAAGAGTCTATTATTTCAACTTCATTTATACTATATAGACTCTTTCCTCTAAAAAGAACATATTCTCCAAAACAAAATGTTTGTGTTGAAGACATGAATTTACTTTTATTTTTTTTTGCACCCTTTGCAATAGCACATACCTTACCGATTTTTTCTGTAAAAAGCCACACAAGCTTATCATTTTCTTTATAATCTTGAGTTTTTAACACTATGGCTTTTGTTTTAAAAATTGACAGAAAACCATCTCCCAAATAATATTATAAAATATAATCTATTCTTTGTATCCTAATTCTTTTAACATGAAGTTGCTATCTCTCCACTCTTTCTTAACCTTTACCCATACTTTAAGATTGACTTTATTATTTAAAAACTTTTCAATATCTTGTCTTGCATAAGTTGATATTTTCTTTAGTTTTTGTCCGCCTTTACCTATTATTATACCTTTATGAGAGTCCTTTTCGCATAAAAGATTGGCATCTATATGATAAGTTCCTCTTTTAGTCTGTTTCATAGAAATTATCTCAACTGCTATGCCATGAGGTACTTCTTCTGATAATAATTTTAGAGCCTTTTCTCTAATTATCTCTGAAACTACAAATCTTTCTTGAACATCTGTTATCATATCTTCTGGATAATATTTAGGTCCTTCCGGCATATATTTAATCATTAGATTTAACAATGTGTCTACATTTTTAGACTTTCTTGCTGATATTGGTATTATCTCTGCAAAATCCATATATTCAGAATATTTTTGCAATGTTTCAGCAACTAATTCTTGAGGATTTTCATCTATTTTATTTATAACTAAAAATACTGGTTTTTTTCTATTCTTTATATTTTCCAGTATTAATTCATCACCTTTTGATATTTCACCTTCTGGTGTTGTTATAAATACTATTAAATCCACCTCATCTGTTGAAGTTTCAGCTGCCTTAACCATATATTCTCCAAGTTTATGTCTTGGTTTGTGTATTCCTGGTGTATCTAAAAATACTAATTGATAGTCATCTCTTGTTAATACAGCACGTATATTATTTCTTGTAGTTTGAGGTCTACAAGATACTATAGATAACTTTTCTCCTAATATGTCGTTTGTAAGTGTTGATTTTCCAACATTTGGTCTTCCTATAATTGATATAAATCCTGATTTAAACATGTATCCTCCTTATTTTAATAAGTCTCCTTTAGTAAATGCTCCTGGAAATAAATCTTCTAATTTTTTTACTTTATAATCATTTTCGTTCTTTATAAGAATTATTTCTGTATTCTCATCACTAAATTCACTTATTACCTGTCTACAGATTCCGCAAGGTGTTGTATACGTAGATAAGTCCCCTACTAGCGCTATAGCTTTTAATTTTTTATTTCCTTGTGCTACTGCTGAAAATATAGCAGTTCTCTCAGCACAGTTTGTAGCTCCATATGAAGCATTTTCTATATTACATCCTCCATATATTTTTCCATCGTCCATTATTACAGCCGCTCCAACTTTAAAATTAGAATAAGGAGAATAAGCACTTTCTCTATACTTTAATGCTGTTTTTATTAATTCTTTGTAATCCATATATCTACACCTCCGTATAATATTGTACCTAATATAACATAGTAGTATATAAATTATATCATGTATTATTGAAAATTAAATACTTAAAGTAATTTTATTTTAATAAAGAACCCTAAATATGAGTAAAGTTAAAAGTGTTCCAAAAACAGCCCCTGCTACAACTTCAATTACAGAATGCACTTTTGAGTCAACTCTACTTTGTGCTAATAATGTTGCCATCAAATAACTTAATATTATAACTGTGGGTTCTTCTGTAATAACCGCTATTATTGTGGCTATTGAAAAACCTATTGCACTATGTCCACTAGGCATTCCACCTTTTAGCGGAGTACCTTCTCCAAATACGGCCTTAACAATTAATGTAGCTATAGATACTATTACTAATATTAAAAAAATCATATATGGATCTGAATTTTTTATTTTCTTTATAACAGTAAATGCAATTGGTTTTAATCTATCTAAAAATATAATATATCCAACAAGCACTGCATTTATAGCTGTTATAAGTACTGCTCCTGCTGCAACATTTTTTGCAAGTTTAGCTAATGGATGATAATAATTTGTAGTGGCATCTATTGCAAATTCAATAGCTGTATTTATCATCTCTCCTACTAAAACCATTGTTATAGTTATGGTAAGAATTAGAAGCTCTAATCTACTTAAATCATAAAAAAAGCATAAGCTCAAAACCACCAGTGTAGCCGCAAGATGTATTCGCATATTTCTTTGAGTTCTAACAGCATATATAATTCCCTCAATTGCATAGTTAAAACTATCTATGATTTTCTTTATTTTTTTTATGTAAAACACCTTCTCCACTAGTATTTTTTATTATTATGTAGTAAGCCACTATAAAATATTGACATGTAACCTTTAATTGCTACATGTCAATATTTTATAGCTTTATTTATCTTTTTATACTAAACTTATTTAGAATTTCTTCTTCTCTTTTTCTCATTATAATTTTTTCGTCATCTTCCATATGATCATATCCTAGAAGGTGAAGTACAGAATGTATTGTAAGATAACATACTTCTCTCAAAAATGAATGACCGAATTCTTTTCTTTGTTCCTCTGCCCTTTCTAATGACAATACTATATCTCCTAAAACAAGCTCACCTTCATCTAAATATGAAGCATCAAATTCATAATCTTTATAAACTTCTTTATAAGTCTCTCCTTTAGGATAATCTAGCATTGGAAATGATAATACATCTGTAACCTTATCAATATCTCTAGTTTGTTTATTTATTTCTTTTATTGTGTTATTGTCAATTAATACAACACTTACTTCAGTATTTACATATACCTCTTCCTCTTTCAAAGCATACTTTATAATTTCTTCTAAAGTGTGTAATATTTTTTCATCTATTTCTATTTTATCCTGTCTATTATCAATATAGATCATTTTTATTCTCCTTTGAATTTCAATTATTTTTCTGTTGGATACTCGATTCTTTGATGATAAATTCCAGATAAAGTCTTTAAAAAGGATTTTCTTATTTTTTCTAAGTCTTTTAATGTTAAATCACAATTATCCAATTGTCCTTCATTAAGTCTAGCCTTTATTATATTATTTACCATCTCTTCAATTTTTCCTTTTGTAGGCTGCTTTATAGACCTTACAGCAGCTTCAACACTGTCTGCTAACATCAAAATAGCTATTTCTTTACTTTCAGGAATAGGTCCTTGATATCTAAAATCTTCTTCATTTATTTCTTCTGGTTTTTCACTATTATTCTTTGCAGTTATATAAAAGTATTTAACAAGTGAAGTACCATGATGCTGCTGTATTGCATCTTTAATAACCTGTGGTAACTTATATTCTTTTGCCATTTCAACACCATCTTTTACATGGGAAGTTATTATAAGCGTACTTAAATTAGGATTTATCTTATCATGAGGATTGTCTCCTCCTAGCTGATTTTCTTTAAAAAACATAGGTCTTTTTATTTTACCTATATCATGATAATACGCTGAAACTCTGGCAAGGACTGGATTTCCCCCAACCTGTTCTGCTGCGACTTCAGCTAAATTTGCTACAAGTACACTATGATGATATGTACCAGGTGCTTCTAATAATAGTCTCTTTTGAACAGGATGATTAGGATTTGAAATCTCTAAAAGTTTTATTGTAGTAACTATGTCAAAAGTGCTTTCAAAAAACGGTAAAAATCCAACAGTAAGTATTGCAGAAGTTATACTTCCTATAAATGAAAAACCTGCTTTTCTAAGAACCTCTAGTACATTGTTACTTAGCAAAAATCCAACAGTCAATGTTAACACCACACTCATTGCACCAATAAATATAGATGCATACAATATGTCATTTCTTTGTTGTAATTTTTTAAGAGCAATAGCACCTAAAATACTATTTAATATAGCAAGTAATGTTATTTCTATATTAAATTGAACTACAGCACTAATTAAAATACAGTTAATTACATTGTAAGTAATAGCAACTTTATAATTAATTAAAAGTGCAAATAACATAGGTACACAGGCTAATGGTATTAAAAATGGTGAAATTATAGATAGTGTTCTAGCAAATACTATGGATATACATGTTAATATACTTAATAAAATTAATTTCTTATAATCATCGTAAAGTTCCTTAAAGTATCTGTATATATAAAACCATTGTAGAAACATAACAAAGGCCACTAATGCAACTACTATTAAATAAACATAAACGTTAGTATTATTGTCCAACAGTCCTAAGTCCTTTAGTATTATTATATCTCTTTGTGTTATAGGTTCACCTTCTTTAACAATGGTTTGCCCTTTTTTAATAACTACAGGTTGCACAGCCTTTCTTGCTTCTGTTTTTAATTCATTTGTTTTTGCTTCATCATAAAAAAAGTTAGGCTTTATTACAATAGTCCCTATCCTAATACCTAAATCTCTTAGGTTTCTTGACAATTTTGAGCTATTAAATTTGACAGCAACTGCATCTTGTGCCTTTTTAATGTCTTCTTCATTGTCCTCTCTTATATCTAAATTTAATACTTTAGTCATTATCCCTACTAATTTTTCTTGAAGTAGCTTTAGTTTATCTTTATTCAAACTAGTGAGAGCCTTTAATTCTTCTTCAGATAAACTTATTTTAGTATCAATTTTTATCTGTCCTACTTTTTCTGATGAACTATTTACAGTTTCAACATATTTGTTTATTTGAAAAAATAAATTGTTTATTTCTTGCAAAGTTTCTTTCTTTATTTCCAAGTTTTTATTATATTGAAGCGGCACTGTCTCCTCTTGTTGAAGTTGCTTTTCCTTAGTTTTAAGTGTATCAGTAACTTCTTTAGGGGCTTTAATATCTATTTTTGATATATCTCCTTCTTTTAAATCATATTTCCTAGTAACTAGAGATGTTATCAAAACTATAGATATGAAAAGTACAGTAAATACAAATGTTAATATTTTTTTAGAATTATTATTTTCTATGTTTATATTCATTTACTCATATCACGTCCTTGAATCAAATATTTATCATGTGTTGTCCAAGCTATTTAATTTTCTCCATTTTCCTCTTTTTCTTCTTTATATGGAGTATCTCCAATATTACCTTCTATGTTCTGATTTTTAGCTATATTTTCTTCTACAACTAAGACAACTCTAATCTGATAATTGTCCCCTTTTATATCTGAATTCACTATCTTATCTACTATTTTAACAGATTTATCTAATTTTACAATTATATTTGAGGAAAGTTCACTAACAGTTTTTTCCACGACCTCTTTTTGATTATTTTTTTCTTCCTTTTCCACGACCTCATAATATAAATCTTCTTTTAATATAGATTTATCTTTATGTATTTTATCACATTTCTGAAATTTATTTTTATACTTCTTTATATATAATTTTTTCCCAAATAGCTGTAAGTAAACATCTTTATCTACATTACCAGTTTTTACAGTCTTTACAGTCTTTATGGGAACTTCTTTTTTTGCTTCATAAAAAGTTCTAGCTATAACACTTGCATCTGCATGAACCAAGTAAGTACTATCTTCTCTTCCTTGTTCTCCTTTTACTAATATATCTCCTTTTTTTACTATATCTCCTTCTTTTACAATAGCTGTTCCTGCTGTACTATATATTCTTCTTATTTCTCCATCTTTACTAGCTATTATGTTACATGGAGATTCCTTCTTTTCTATTTCTGGTGGCTCTTGCCTTTCTGCTATTTTAACCTTCAACTTTACTCCTTCAACCCTTACTCTTGCCCACATTATTGACCCATTTTTTCTTACTATTTGTTCTTCTATATTATAAACATTAATTTTATTTTTTCGTATTCCCGGTTTAATTCCTATATCTTTTAATTGACTTCTTATTTCATAAGGTGTTACATTATTTTCTGTAATGATATTTACATTCCATATAAATCCTGATAAATAATATATTATACCCACAAAAATGACCATACCTACTACTAATGTTTTTCTTTTCTTACTTTTTATAAGTAAAAATGAAACACCACTCCTACCTAATATCTTTATTTTAGTATCAGTTCTTTTTGCTATATCCCTTATCTTATTATAATCCTTTAATCCAACTTCAAAAGTCAGTGTTGTTATACTTTTTTTTCTTATGTTTTTAACATAAATGCCATTTTTCCATAGTAAATTTATAAACTTTTCTGGATGAAAAGTTTGAATTTCAAGAGTTATTGTTCCCTTTTTATACTTCTCAAAATTAAATTTACTCATATTATCTTCCCTTCATAATTGATACCTTTAAATTTACCTCCTAATATTACAGTACTACCCCCTATAAATAAAATTTCAAGTTTTTTACCAGTCACTGATATAACTCCTACATTTGAATCTATTTTTATTTCCTCTTCACTAAATACTACTATTCCTTTATGATTTTCTATTACAATTTCACTATCCCCAGTTACAACTATTTGGGGTATATTTAGAACTGTATCTCTAGGCAACCCTAATTTTTCTGCAACATTCTCTTTAGCATTGTATATACTTTCCTTCAATTTATAATCTCCCCCAAAATTTCTTTCATACTAATTTATGAATGTTCGCTTTAATAAATTACTAAATATCAATAATATGTATAAGTTTTTGGACAAAATAAAAGAGCCCAGCAATACTGAGCTCTGATTTTAGCTTTATAAGCGTTTATTTTAATTTAAGTTTTGTTTTACAATTGAGCTTACAAGTTTTCCATCTGCACGACCTTTTAATTTAGCCATAACAGCTGACATAACTTTTCCCATGTCTTTAGCACTACTTGCCCCTGTCTCACAAATAATTTGACGAACTATTTCAGCAATTTCATCTTCGGTCAACTGCTTAGGAAGGTACTCTAATAAAATCTCAATTTCAGATTTAGCTTCTTCAACTAAATCCTGTCTATTTCCTTTTTCAAAATCGACAAGAGCATCTCTTCTGCTTTTCACTTCCTTAGATAAAATTCCTATAATTTCTTCATCATCTAAAACTCTGTTATCAGTTTTTTCAACTTGCAAAATAGCGGCTTTTGCCATACTTAAAGTACTGGAACGGAACTTATCTCTACTTTTCATAGCGCCCTTCCAATCTTGTTGTATTTTTTCTTTAAGAGACATACTTGAGCTACCTTCTTTCAATAATTCTTATCTTACTTTTGACTTTCTTCTTCTTGCAGCTTCTGATTTTTTCTTTCTTTTTACACTTGGCTTTTCATAGTGTTCTCTTTTTCTTACCTCAGATAGAACACCTGCTTTAGCACAAGATCTTTTAAATCTTTTTAATGCGCTTTCTAATGATTCATTATCTCTAACTTTAACTTCTGACATCGGTTATCCCTCCCTCCCTAGCAGTATTCACACCTAAGTAATTTGCAGTTACTGAGGGCAAAATAGCACATTGGTAATTATACAACATTTTTTTACAACCTGTCAACTATTTTCAACGCTTAACTCAAATTTCATTTTATCAGCCTGGAGGCCAACCAAATTTTTTGCCACCTAGTATATGGAAATGAATATGTTGAACTTCTTGTCCTCCATCTTCGCCACAATTCATAACTACTCTATATCCATTTTCATAGATATTCATTTTCTTAGCAATATCTTTTATGACATTTAATGCATGTGCCATTATGTCTTTATTTTCATCAGATACCTGATTTAAACTTTTTATATGTTGTTTAGGTATTACGAGAACATGTACCGGTGCCGCTGGATTTATATCTTCAAATCCTAACACTAGATCATCTTCATATACTTTTTTGCAAGGTATATCACCTTTTGCTATTTTACAAAATATGCACTCTTCCATGTTTCTCACCTCCTTATCATCATAAATTTATATATTCAACAAAAGTATAGAGTTTCCTCCTATATTTAATATAATTTTATAA
This sequence comes from Clostridium massiliodielmoense, assembly GCF_900176615.1. Lineage (GTDB taxonomy): Bacteria > Bacillota > Clostridia > Clostridiales > Clostridiaceae > Clostridium_H > Clostridium_H massiliodielmoense. Next base: position 78,177 of record NZ_FXLO01000009.1, on the reverse strand, counting down.
TATTATATTATTTTTCCAATAGCATACTCTTCTTTTGTTTCAATCAACTTAGTATTTACTATTTTTCCACTGAAGTCTTCCTTAGATTCTGATATTACTTTTATGTAATTAGGAGTATATCCCTCATAATATCCTTCTTTATTATTGCACTGTTGTTCATATAACACTTCCATATTTTCTCCTATAAATTTGTCTATAAACTTTTTCTCATTTATTTCATTTAATTTTATAAGAGCTTTGCTTCTTTCTTCCTTTATATTTCCATTTACTTGTTTTTCCATTTTTTCCGCCCTTGTTCCTGTTCTTGGGCTATATTTAAATATGTGCATTTTCGATAATTTTATTCTTTTTAAGTATTCATAAGTTTTTTTAAATTCGTCATCAGTTTCCCCAGGGAATCCAACAATTATATCTGTAGTTATAGAAATGTCTTTAATATATTTTCTAAGTAGATTTATGACATTTTCAAATTCTTCTATAGTATACTTTCTATTCATCCTCTTTAATGTTTCATTGCATCCACTTTGAAGAGATAAATGAAAATGAGGACATAGTTTCTTTAGATTTCCTATTTGTCTTATTCTATCTTCATTAAAAAACTCTGGTCCAATTGACCCTATTCTAACCCTAGTTATTCCGTCTATTTTATCTATTTCTTTAAGTATATTTAGTAGATTCCAATCACCTTCTAAATCTACTCCATAAGAAGATATATCAATTCCAGATAATATAACTTCCTTAAATCCGTGTGCAGCTAATTTTTTAACTTCATCAATTACAATTTTAGGATTTTTACTACAAACAGCCCCTCTTGCAAAAGGTATTAAACAATACGAACAAAAATTATTACATCCATCTTGTATCTTTAAAAATGCTCTTGTTTTATCTTGATATTCTTCTATATTTAATTCTTCAAATTTTTTATTTTTAAGAACATCATTTACTTCTACTATAGTCTTATCTTCTTCTTTGGCTCTGTTTACCCAATAAACAATATCCCCTTTATTTCTAGTACCTAATATTACATCAACGTCCCCAATTTCTTTAACCTTTTCTGGAGCTATCTGAGTATAGCATCCAACAGCTGCGATTACAGAATTCGGATTTTTTCTTTTAGCTCTAGACAGCATTTGACGAGATTTTTTATCACTCATATTTGTTACAGTACACGTATTTACTACATATACATCTGCCATTTCATCAAAATCTACTACTTCATAACCATTTTTTATAAACTTCTCGGCCATTGCCTCTGATTCGTACATATTTACTCTGCATCCTAATGTAGCAAAAGCAACTTTCATTAACTAACTCCTCCTAAATCTCCTAGTTCATACATAAGTAAAGCAAGGCAAGTAAATCCAGCCGTTTCAGTTCTTAGTATTCTTGGACCTAATGTTACAATGTGTGCTTCTATATTTTTTAATTCCTCTATTTCTTCTTGTTCAAATCCACCTTCTGGTCCAATTATTATTCCTACCTTTTTAACTTCACTTTTTACGTTTTTTATCATTTGTTTTATTCCGTAATTCTCAGCATTTTCATATGGAACAACAATTAAATCCATTTCCTTTAATTGTTCTTTTATTAATTCATCCATATTGATTATATCATTAACTTTTGGTATTAAAGTTCTCTTATTTTGTTTGCAAGCCTCAAAAGCTATTCTATTCCATCTATCTAGTTTTTTACTTTCTCTTTTTATGTCATTTATAGAAGATGATACTCTACTTGTTACAACTGGTGTTATTTCTCTTATCCCAAGTTCCGTACATTTTTGAACAATCAAATCCATTTTGCTAGCTTTTGGAAGTCCTTGATAAAGATAAACTTCTATTGGTGGTTCATTGTTAATTTCTAATTCTTCTAATAGCTTAACTTCTACTTTAGATTTATCTATGTAATCTATAGATCCAAAGAACTCTTTACCATTACAGTTGTTTATATTTACCCTATCTCCTTCTTTAAGACGTAACACTTTATATATGTGTTTTACATCTTCTCCTTCAATTATAGCCATGTCTGAAAGTATATTATTCTCACTTACAAAAAACTTATGCACTTTTTCGCTCTCCTTTTACGCTCTTGCAATTATACAACACCATTCTCCATCAACATTGATTTTTTCTATTTCAAATCCACATTGTTGAAGTTTTTCAATTACATCATCTTTTCTATCTAATATTATTCCTGAAGATATAAAATATCCACCTTCTACAACAAATTTCTTTACATCTTCAGCTAAAATTTTTATTATGTCTGCTAAAATATTTGCAACTACAATATTAGCTTTTCCGTCTACTACTTCCATTAGATTTCCGTATAGTATTTCTATATTGTCTAAATTATTTAATTCTACATTTTCTTTTGCAGCATCAACAGCTACTGGATCAAGGTCTACCCCTACTACGTGTTTTGCATTTAATTTTGCTGCTGCAATAGATAGTATACCTGAACCTGTTCCTATATCAAATACAACTGAATCTTCATTAACATACTCTTCTAGTGCTTTAACACAAAGACGAGTAGTTTCATGAGTTCCTGTTCCAAATGCCATACCAGGATCTAATTCTATTACAATTTCATCATCTTTTTTATTGTAATCTTCCCATGTAGGTTTTACAACTATTTCATTGCCGATTTTTGTAGGCTTATAATACTTCTTCCAATTATTTGCCCAATCTTGTTCATCAACTTTTTTAGCCGTAACTTTACATTCGCCCTTATCTAATCCAAATCTATCTAAATTTAATACACTATCTTTTATGTATTGGTAATAATGTTCAAATTTTTCATCATCTTTGTAATATGCCTTAATTGTAGCACCTTCTCTTACATTTAACTCTTCAAGTTCAACCCAATCAAATAAGTTATCTTCACTTTGTTCTCTTTCTTCTATATCCTTTGAGTCCTCAATTGAAACTCCCTTAACTCCTGTATTATATAAAATTCCTGTAACTGCTTCCGCCGCTTCACTACTAGTTATAATTTGAACTTCAATCCATTCTTTATCCATATCTAAAGAATCTCTCCTTTTTTTCTTTTTTACCCTTATGTATATTATTTAATTATAATCATATATATTTAAATTGTAAACTTAAAAAACTTGTTTCCCTCTTAATACGAGAGAAACAAGTTTTTTATTTAAAGCTCTTTTTTATCTTATCTACAAATGTTTCTTTACCTGCATCAGATCCTAGTTTCTCACCACTAGCTTCCATAAAAGCAATTAACGCTTCTTTTTGCTTTTCATTTAAAGTCTTTGGAACATCAACTATAATAGTTACGTATTGATCTCCTCTTCCATGTCCATTCACTCTTGGAACACCCTTGCCTCTTAATCTAAATCTTGTTCCTGATTGAGTTCCTGCTGGAACTTTATATTTAACTTGACCATCTACAGTTGGTACAGTAAGTTCTGTTCCTAGTACTGCTTTTCCAAAGCTTATGTGTTCTTTTATATATATATCAAAACCTCTTCTTTCAAAATTCTTATGTGATGAAACTCTAATATTTATATATAAGTCTCCACTAGGTCCACCATTTTTACCTGGTTCACCTTGACCTCTTAATGGAAGAACATTTCCTGTATCAACACCTGCTGGTATTTTTACTTTTATCTTTTTATTTTTTCTAACTGTTCCTTTTCCATGACAAGTTGTACATGGCTCATCAATAACTTTTCCAGTACCACTACATTTGTCACAGGTACTTGTACTTACAAAACTTCCAAGTGGAGTATTTCTTTGTACCCTTACTTGACCTGTTCCACCACATTTATCACAAGTTTTTGCATTTGTACCTGGTTTTGCTCCACTACCTGCGCATGTATCACATTTTTCATTTTTAGTTATTGATATTTCTTTTTCAACACCAAAAATAGCCTCTTCAAATGTTAGATTTACAGTATATTCAAGATCTGCTCCTCTTTCAGGACCATTTCTTCTTCTACTAGAAGAGAATCCCCCTCCAAAGAATGAATCAAATATGTCTTCAAATCCTCCCATACCTGATGAGAAATCGAAGCCACCTCCACCAAATCCACCACCATTAAAGTCAGCACTTCCAAACTGATCATAGTTAGCTTTCTTTTGTGGATCTGATAATACCTGATAAGCTTCATTTATATCTTTAAATTTTTCTTCTGCTTCTTTATTACCTTGATTTCTATCTGGATGATATTTCATTGCAAGCTTTCTATAAGCTTTTTTAATTTCATCATCACTAGCGCCTTTTGATAATCCAAGAACTTCATAATAGTCTTTACTAGCCATCCCTATTACCACCACCTAATGCTGTATTTCCTAAGATAAATTAAGGGAAGGCTAATAAACCATCCCTTAACTATAAACTTGTTTTAGTATACACAATTTATTTATCGTCTTCAACCTTAAAATCTGCGTCTACTACATTATCATCTTTTTCTTTTTCTGCTCCTTGAGCATTTCCACCCATATCAGCACCTTGAGCTCCTTGTTGTGCTTCAGCTCCTGCTTGTTGATATAATTTAGATGATACTTTGTAGAATTCTTCAGTTAATTCAGTTGTAGCCTTTTTAATAGCTTCTAAATCTTCTCCATCTTTAACTTTTCTTAAAGCTTCTAATTTTTCTTCAACATTTTTCTTATCGGCTTCTTCTACTTTATCTCCAAGATCTTTTAATGCTTTTTCAGTTTGATATAATGCTGAATCTGCATTGTTTTTGATTTCTACTGATTCTTTTCTCTTTTCATCTTCTTCTGCAAATTTTTCTGCTTCTTTTACAGCCTTATCTATTTCATCATCGTTCAAGTTTGTTGAAGCTGTTATTGTAATATTTGCTTCTTTTCCTGTTCCCTTATCTTTAGCAGAAACATTCAGTATACCATTAGCATCTATATCAAAAGATACTTCTATTTGAGGAATTCCTCTTGGGGCTGGTGCTATACCACTTAATTGGAATCTTCCAAGTGTTTTGTTATCTCCAGCCATTTTTCTTTCACCTTGAACTATATGAATATCAACTGAAGTTTGGTTATCTGCTGCAGTTGAGAATATCTGGCTCTTTCTTGTCGGTATAGTTGTATTTCTTTCTATCAATGGAGTTGCAACTCCTCCCATTGTTTCAATTCCTAAAGTAAGTGGAGTTACATCAAGAAGTAATATGTCTTTAACTTCTCCTGTTAATACACCTGCTTGAACTGCTGCACCCATAGCAACAACTTCATCTGGGTTAACTCCCTTAGATGGTTCTTTTCCTGTGAACTTTTGAACAGCTTCTTGAACTGCTGGAATTCTTGTAGAACCACCAACAAGTACTATTTTATCTATATCATTTATTGTAAGCTCAGCATCAGCTAATGCCTTTTTCATTGGTTCAATTGTGTCTTGAACTAAGTCAGCAGTTAATTCTTCAAATTTAGCTCTTGTAAAATCCATATCTATATGTTTTGGTCCTGTTGCATCAGCAGTTATAAATGGTAAGTTAATATTTGTTTTTGTTGATGAAGATAATTCTATTTTTGCTTTTTCAGCAGCTTCTTTTAATCTTTGAAGAGCCATTTTGTCATTTCTTAAATCAATTCCATTCTCAGCTTTAAATGTTTCAGCTATATAATCCATGATTTTTTGGTCGAAGTCATCTCCACCTAGTTTTGTGTTACCATTTGTAGCTTTAACTTCAAATACACCATCACCAAGTTCTAGTATAGATACATCGAAAGTACCGCCACCTAAATCATATACAAATATTTTATGGCTTTTATCCATTTTATCAAGACCATATGCAAGTGATGCTGCTGTTGGTTCATTTATTATTCTCTTTACATCTAATCCTGCTATCTTACCTGCATTTTTAGTTGCTTGTCTTTGGCTATCATTAAAATATGCTGGAACTGTAATAACTGCTTCTGTTACAGTTTCACCTAAGTATGCTTCAGCATCTGCTTTTAATTTTTGAAGTATCATTGCTGATATTTCTTCTGGTGAATATTTTTTACCATCAACATCAACTCTATATTCTGTTCCCATGTGTCTCTTTATTGAAATAATTGTTTTATCTGGGTTTGTAATTGCTTGTCTTTTTGCAACTTGACCTACAAGTCTTTCCCCGTCTTCTTTAAATGCTACTACTGAAGGAGTTGTTCTTGAACCTTCTGCATTTGGTATAACAACTGGACTTCCACCTTCCATAACTGATACACATGAATTTGTAGTTCCTAAGTCAATTCCTATTACTTTTCCCATTCTTATTTACCTCCTAAATATAAATATCTTTATATATTAACTATCTCTTAATTTTAATTAGCAACTTTAACCATACTAAATCTTAAAACTTTGTCTTCTCTTTTAAATCCTTTTTGAAATACTTCTACTACTTCATTCTTACCATAATTACTATCTTCTATATGCATTATTGCATTATGATAATTTGGATCAAATTCTCCTTCTGATGGTAATTCTTCAATTCCAAGCTTCTCAAAAGCTGTTTCAAATTGTTTCATTGTCATTTCAATACCTTTTTTAAGGTCTTCAGCATTACCTTCAGCTATCATAGCTCTTTCTAAGTTATCAAATACAGGAAGGATATATTTTAAAACATCTGAACAAGAATTATTGTATATTTCTTTCTTTTCTCTTTCAGTTCTATTTCTAAAATTTTCATATTCAGCATCTATTCTAGAAAGTCTATCTTGTAGAGCGTTTACTTCATTTTGTAATTTTTTGTTTTCAGATATTAATTCATTGTTTTCATTTTTTAAACTTTCAATAATATTCTCTTCTTTATTACATTCTTCTTTAGTTTCTTCACACTCTTTATCACATTTTTCATTGCAATCATCATTGCATTGTTCATTGTTTAAATTTTCTTCTACTTCTTCACTTTTCTTATCTTTTTCATCTTTTATCATAATTTCACCTCTTACTTATGGTCAAAATATATTTGCCCAATATTGTCATTTAGTATTCTAACAAACTGTGTAAGCAAAGATATAGTTTTTGAGTACTGCATCCTTGTAGGACCAATAACTCCAATAGTTCCTAATATTTGATTTTTAAAACTATAATTTGCTGAAAGCACACTACAGTTTTGAGCATCCTTTATAAGATTTTCTCTTCCTATGCTTATGGATATATTATTACCATCTTGCATAGAATTTTCTTCATGTTTAAGTAATTCATTTAATATTTTTTTATTATCTAATAAAGCTAAAAATTGCCTTGCTTTTTCTACATCATTGTACTCTGGATAATTAAATATATTTGTAGCGCCCTTGCAATAAATATCACTATTGTCGCTTTTATTTAGTGTTTCATATAACGCAGTTATAATTGCATCAAAAATATCCTCATATCCAGTTAAACCTTGTTTAAGTTCATTTATAACTTCTAAATTTATATCTTGTATTGTTAAATTACGTAATTTTCTATTAAGAAAATTGGATAGTTTCTGTAATACATCATTGCTTATATTTTTGTTTACTTTAATAACATTATTATTTATCATACCATTTTGTGTTATTATTACAGCAAGAATATTATTATCATCTATATTTAACAATTGTATTAGTCTTATATAGCTATTTCTTGGAGAAGTAGTTTTAACTATACAAGTTAAATTAGTAAGCTCAGAAAGCAGTTCTATAGACTTTTTAACTATTTCATCAACTTCATATAGTGCCTGTGTAATAAGTTGGCTTTTTATTTTAATCTCCTCTTCTTGAGTTAAAGTAGGTAACTTAATGAGTTTATCTACATATAATCTATATCCCATATCTGATGGCTTTCTACCTGATGAAGTATGCAATTGTTCTATAAGACCCATTTCTTCTAGATCAGACATTTCATTTCTTATAGTAGCTGAACTTACTCCTAAATCGTATTTTTTAGCTATAGTCCTAGAACCTACAGGTTCACCAGTGATGATATAATCTTGAATAATAGCTTGTAATATTTTAATCTTTCTACCATCTATATCAAAATCCATTCTCAATTCATCACCTCTTTTATTAGCACTCGTTTTGGTTGAGTGCTAATTACTACGTTTTAAACTTATCACTACACTATTTTTTTGTCAACGTTATGTTTTTTCCAAAATTTATTCATTTGAACAAATACTTTAAATAAATTTTGATTTTCTCTAAAATACTCTATTTTACTGTGTTTTTTATATATTTTGTATTAATCTAAAATAAAATCGCTTAAAACATAATTTGAAACTTCTATTCCTTTATGGGATAAATATAAATAGTCATCTTTTTCTACAAGTAATCCATTAGATATATGTGTTTTTATTACAGTTCCATATAAATCATAAATTTCTTTATTAAATCTTTTATGAAATTCTTTTATTGAAATTCCTTTTATCTTTCTAAGACCCATAAATATAAATTCTTCTATATCACTTTTTAAAGAAGTTTTTATTTTTTCTACAATTGGACTTTTATTTTTTTCTATGGAATCTATATATTTTTCTATATCCTCCTCATTTCTATATCTGTATCCATCTACATAAGAATGTGATGCTGCACCACAGCCTATGTATTCATTTAGATCCCAATAAACTAAATTATGCCTACATTCATACTTCTGCTTAGAAAAATTTGATATTTCATATTGCTTATATCCTTTATATTCCAAAAATTCTAATGTATAATCATACATTTTTCTTTCTAATTCTTCACTTGGAAGCTCTATTTTATTCTTTTCATAAAAATCATAAAAAGGTGTTCCCTCTTCAATAATTAAACTATAACAAGATAGATGTTCTGGATTTAATTTTGTAACTTCAAGCAAAGTTTCTTTCCAGTCAGCTAATGTCTGATTTGGTATACCAAACATTAAATCTACGTTTATATTTTTAAATCCTATGTCCCTTGCCATATGATAACTTTTTAAAAATTCATCCTTTGTGTGTATTCTTCCAAGGGACCTTAAATGTTTATCTTGCCAAGCCTGTAATCCTATACTTATTCTGTTTACTCCAATACTTTTTAAAAACTTTAATTTTTCCTCATTAAAAGTTTTAGGGTTACTTTCTACAGTAAACTCTAAATCACTACCTTTTTCTAATTTATCTATACTTTTTTTTAATATATTCCATCCCTGTAAACACAAATAGGTGGGAGTTCCCCCACCTATAAAAATTGTGTTAATTTTTTTATTTTTTATTTGATCTATTTCTTTTGAAAGTGCTTTTGAATAATCTACCATTCTATCTTCTCTACCGCAATAAGATGTAAAATCGCAATATAAGCACTTCTGTTTACAAAAAGGGATATGAATATATAATGATGCCTCATTATTCATACTCTATTATCTCCATTTCACTTAAAAATTAATCAACTTTCAAAATTGACATAAATGCTTCCTGTGGTACTTCTACGCTACCAATTTGACGCATTCTCTTTTTACCTTCTTTTTGTTTTTCAAGAAGTTTTCTTTTTCTTGAAATATCTCCTCCATAACATTTTGCAAGAACGTCTTTTCTCATAGCTTTTACTGTTTCTCTAGCTATTATTTTAGCTCCTACAGCTGCTTGAATTGGTATTTCAAACATTTGTCTTGGTATAACTTCTTTTAATTTTTCAGCAATAGCCCTACCCTTATGGTATGCTCTCTCTTCTGGAACTATCATTGATAATGCGTCAACTATATCCCCATTTAATAACATATCAAGTTTTACAAGTTTAGCTGCCTTATATCCATTTAATTCATAGTCTAAAGATGCATAACCTTTTGTTTTTGACTTAAGCATGTCAAAGAAGTCATAAATTATTTCATTTAATGGAATATAGTAATTTACAACAACTCTTGTAGTTTCTATGTATTCCATGTCTATAAATGTACCTCTTTTGTTTTGACATAATTCCATAACAGCACCAACAAAATCAGATGGTGTTATTATAGATGCCTTAACTACCGGTTCTTCCATCATTTCTATTTCAGTTGGATCTGGCATATTTGTAGGATTGGTTATCTTCATCATCTCTCCATCTCTTTTGTATATGTTATATATAACTGATGGCGCTGTTGTTATAATATCTAGGTTAAATTCTCTTTCTATTCTTTCTTGAATTATTTCCATATGAAGTAAACCTAAAAATCCACATCTGAATCCAAATCCTAATGCTATAGATGTTTCTGGTTCATAAGCTAATGCTGCATCATTTAATTTTAATTTTTCTAAAGCCTCTTTTAATTCTTCATATTTAGCTCCATCAACAGGATAAATACCACTATAAACCATAGGAATTGCTGGTCTATATCCTTCAAGTGGCTCTGTAGCTGGTCTTCCGGCTTCTGTTATTGTATCACCAACACCAGCATCTCTTAAATTTTTAATTGACGCTGTTATATATCCAACATCACCTGCTCTAAGCTCTTTCATTGGGAAGAAATTTGGGGTGAATATGCCTGTTTCTGTTACTTCATATTCTTTATTTGTTGCCATAAATTTAATCTTTGTTCCAGGCTTTACTACACCATCTTTAACTCTTACATAACATACAACACCTTTATAGCTATCATAATAGGAGTCAAAAATTAGTGCTTTTAGTGAAGCTTCTTCATCACCATCTGGAGCTGGTACCTTTTCTACTATAGCCTCTAACACATCTTTTATGTTTAGTCCTGTTTTTGCTGAAACAAGTGGTGCATCATGTGCTTCTATTCCGATTACATCTTCTATCTCTTCTTTTACTTCATCCGGTCTTGCACTAGGTAAATCAATTTTATTGATAACTGGCACTATCTCAAGATCATGATCTAATGCAAGATAACAATTTGCAAGAGTTTGTGCTTGAATACCTTGAGTTGCATCAACTACAAGTATTGCTCCTTCACAAGCCGCGAGACTTCTAGAAACCTCATAGTTAAAGTCTACGTGTCCCGGAGTATCTATTAAGTTTAATATATACTCTTCACCATTATCTCTTTTATAAACTAATCTTGCTGCTTGAGATTTTATAGTTATTCCTCTCTCTTTTTCAAGTTCCATCTTGTCAAGAACTTGATTTTCCATCTCTCTTTGAGTTAAAGTCCCTGTAGCTTCTAGTAATCTATCAGCAAGAGTAGACTTACCGTGGTCAATATGTGCTACTATTGAAAAGTTTCTCGTATGTTTTTTTCTATCATTCTGCATGTATTTTACCCCCATTGCACATCATAAATCAAAGTAAATTATATCACATAAATATTAACACCTGTCAATATTAACTATCTTAGTTATACCTTATGGTACTATATTTTTTGTCTTTTTACCAATTTCGTAAATATCTTTTTTAATATCTCTAACTCCATTGCTAAATTTTCTTTTAAAATTCAATACAGAGTTACTATTTATAAAGAATTCGTATTTATTTGTATCAACTCTAAAATCAAATGGCTTCTTCTCAAATAAAACTCTAATTTTAGGTATGCTAATTCCACTTTTTATATCATATTTTTCTGGATAACTTAAAACATCTACCATATTATCTAAATTATTATTTTCATATCTTTGGGTTATATTTTTCTTATTATTCATATCTTTCATTATACTTTTGTATATTTGTCTATTTAAATTAATATTTACTTTACATAAACCAATTAATATAATTAAAAATGTTAAAATAAAAGATATCTTATATTTTTTCATAAAAAAATACCTCCTTAATATTAAGGATGTACTTTTTTATATTATTTTATTCAATTCTTTCCATTTATATATTGTGCAATTATTCTAGCCAAATATTTGGAAGAAGCTTTAGCCTCTTCTAATGTGTTTACATGTGAACCCACTTCAATTAGTAGTGCATTATTGCTAAGGTCTTGACTATACAAATTTTTTCCATAGTTATAATACCACGTACCTCTATTATAACTTTTAGTTGTTTTATTTCCAGGGTAAAGTTTATTTGAAATGCCTTTTAATGTTTCTGCCAACTGTATATTCTTTGCTGAATGAGGATTTTTTCTTACCATTACAAATTCAAATCTAGCAACGTTTTCACCATTTATTCTAGTTGTTACCTCATCTTTATTTACAATGGAATCCCTATGTAAGTCTATTATTAATTTAAAATCACCATATTGTTTTAGGTATTTTTTTAAAGTTACTCTAGAATACTTATAAGCATTATTATAATCTTTAACATCATGTACTGTATTATCATGTAGTACTGATACCCCATATTTATTTAATTCCTTTTTTATTTCCTCTCCTACTGCAACAACACTTCTAGTTTGATCCGTAGTATTCCATCCATTAGTACTTACTCCATAAGGCATATAGCTCTCGCAAGTGTGAGTGTGGTAAATTAGCACTTCCGGTTTAGACGGCATCTTTTTTTGAAGTTCTTTGCTAAATACAGGTGCTGATGTCATATCTCCATTTTCACCAGATTTACTCTTGTCTACATTCTCTACATATACTTGATCATCATTTAATGTAAACTCATTAAAAATGTGCTCTGGATCTTTTTCTTTAAAATTTTTTTCATCTTCTAACTTTCTATATTCTTCATTTGCACTTAAATATGCAATTTCTTTTCCAAGTACACTTAAATAACTCTTACTATTCATTCCCATAATCTTAGAAAATGAATTTTTAATTTGAATATCATCATTCCCTCCATTATTAATAACAGGCATAGTATTATTTAATATACCAGAATACACCTTATTAACTGGAGTTTTATATGTGAAACAAGTTTTTTTTATAATCCCCAACAATCCTATAAAAACAAAAAACGCAATAAAAGCAAATATACAAACCGTCTTTATATTATAATTGTTATTTGATTTAAAGTTCATCATAACCTCCCCCTTTTGTTTATGCTTATCATTAATATATATGAGAGGTATGTTTATAATATTCCTAATTTGTATATTTTTTTATTTCATCTATGTCTAATGCAGGTTGCAAAGAAATATTTATTCCTCCTGAAATAATTTTAGATAGTACATCTATGTTCATATCAATTTCCTTTGGAGTTACAAACATATCTCCTATATAAGGGTATAAAATTTCATTTAATAGTGATTGTTTCTCTTCTCTATCTATAGAATTAAGCATTTTAAAAAAGTCGCTACCACTAGTTGATTGATTGATAAATGCATCTATGGCTAAATCTATTGAGTCATTAGCTAAAGTTATAGCATGAACAACAGTTGGAACTCCTATTGCTATAACTGGTATTCCAAGTGTTCTCTCACTTATTTCCATTCTTTTATTTCCTATACCTGATCCAGGAGATATTCCAGTATTACCTATTTGAATATTTTTATTTACTCTCTCCGTGCTCCTAGACGCTAGAGCGTCAATACATATTATTAAATTAGGCTTTATTTTTTGCACAACAGCTTTTATAATCTCCCCAGTTTCAATTCCTGTGAGACCTAAAACTCCAGGTGATAATGCGCAAACTGGTCTTATGTTTTCGTCTATCTTATCTGGAACAAGTTCTCTTAAATGTCTAGTTATCATAAGTTTTGAAATTACCTTTGGTCCTAAAGCGTCTGGGGTTATATTCCAATTTCCAAGTCCAACTACAAGTGTAGTCATATCTTTATTTATATCTATCATATCGGACAATGTTCTTGCAAATACTTTACTTACATCCTCCATTATATCTTTATCATAGTTTACAAGCTCAGGTAGTTCTAATGTCACATATCTTCCAATGGGTTTTCCCATGCTTCTTTCTCCATCTTCATCTAATATTTTAACATCTACTACTTTAACTCCTGAGTCAAAATCTTCTGTAAATTCTACTCCTTTAATAGTCTTTTTATTTTCTTCTTCATAAATCTCCTTAGCTTCTACTGCTAGATCCGTTCTTATATTTTTCACCTTATGTCCCTCCTATTTTGAATTCTATACACTGTATTTTGTCCTAATTCTCTTTTAATAATTCGTAAATAATTAGAAATTTATACTTGAAGTGGCTTTTAAATAATGCTATAATATCATGTGTTGAGTAAGGCAATCGTATAAAGATTCCCCGAAGCTGCTTAACCCTACTATCACTACAAGGGGGTGAAATTGGAATGGCAAATATTAAATCAGCTAAGAAAAGAATTAAAGTTATCGAAACTAAAACACTTAGAAATAAAATGATCAAATCAGCTTTAAAGACTAAAATAAAGAACTTTGAAGTTGCTGTTGCTAATAATGATTTAAATGAGGCTAAATCTGCTTACACTACAGTTGTTAAGGCTTTAGATATGGCTGCAGCTAAAGGAATTCTACATAAAAACAAAGCTGCAAGAAAAAAATCAAGATTAGCTACAAGATTAAGTGGATTAAACGCTTAATAAATAAACCGGTGATACACCGGTTTTTGTTTTATCTATTTATGTAATTTTTGTCTTTCTATACTATTACTGTATTTATTATTAAGAGTTCTAATTCCGTTTTTTGATTTACTGATGAACTTTTTAAAGTCTTCTCAGTTTCTATACAAAGTTTAAATATCTTTTCTAATTGACCAATTGAAAATTTCTTGCTTTGATTCATCATTTTTTCACATATAAATGGATGCAATCTAAGTTCACGAGCTATATCATCCTTATTCTTTCCTTTATCCATGTTAACTTTAATATCAAATATAAGCTTAAATTGTCTTTGAATCATTCTAAGAATACCTGTTACAGATTCTCCTTTAAATACAAGTTCATTTAAAATATCTAAGGATTTTTGTGGCTTTTTTTGAGATACAAAATCAACCAAGTTAAAAATATCATTATCATTTTTACCACTTATAAGTTTAGTTATATCCTCTGTAAATATATCTCTATCATCCACGTAGCAACATAACTTTTCTACTTCATTTTCTATTATATCCATATTATTTTCTACTATATTACAAAACAATGCTAAATCTGATTTTGATATAGTCTTATTTTTTCTCTTAAATATTTCGCCTACTTTTCTTTGAAGAGCCACGCCTTTTAATTTAGAAAACTTAACTACTTCTATCTTTTTATCTAATTTTTTTAACTTTAAACTTTCTTTCTCTCTATCATTTTCGAAAATATAATACATAATTAATATAGAGTCCTTTGGAACATCTTCTATATACTTAATTAAGCTTTTAAAAACTTTTTCCATACTCTTATCCACTTTGTCTTTTAAAAAGTTTGCCCTATATATTAAAGCTACCCTTTTTTCGCTCATAAGAGGCAATGTCTCACAGGCATTTATTATACTATCAATCTCTACAGTCATACCATCTAATTGAACGTAATTAAGCTCTTTAAAGTCTTTATTTACAACTTTATTAACTATTTTATCTATAGCTTTTTTTATACTCTGTTCGTCACTACCACAAAACACATATACGTTACTTAAATTTCCTTTATTTAATTTATTCTCTAAAGCAAATGAATCCAACAATGTTTTTTCCCCCATTTTTAAATATACTTTATGTAATGCTATGCATTAAAACAAAACACATAACAAAGCAAGGAAAATATATTACCTTCTTATATCCATGTCTTAACAAAATATAACTCATAAAAATGCTAAGCATGGCTACTCCATAAAAATAATTATATTGTACCATATTCGGAGTTATTTTTAAAAGTAAATAGGTTCCTCCTTCAATAGATGTCATAATAGAATATATAAAACTACATATAATCCTAAATAGTACTTTAAATTTTAATACTGCTATTGCTAAATTACCAAGTAATATCACTATTGAGTATAGAGGAACTAAAAACAAATTACCTAAGATAAAAAATACACTTATATTTTTTAGAGTACACATAGCATACGGCATAGAAAATATTTGTGCACTAAGTGTTATACTTAAACTTTCATTTATTTTATCGGGTAATTTATAAAGTAATCTCCTTATCTTTTTATTATATAATATAATTCCGAGTGTAGCTAAAAAAGATAAGTTGAATCCTATATCAACAACATAGTAAGGCTTCATAAAAAGTATTATAATCGCCGCTAAACTAATAGCAGATAAACTATCATAAGTTCTATAAAAACACTTTGAAAGCTTCATAATAAGTATCATTATATAAGCTCTAATTGTAGCTGCCTTTCCCCCTGTAAATATCATATAAATAAAGGATAAAACAATTCCTCCTTTTATCCCTAAAATCTTTTCAAGCATTTTATAAACTAAAGCTATATGAAGTCCCGAAACACTTATTATGTGAGATATTCCAAGTTTATTTATCTTATCTTTAACATTAAAACTTATATATTTTGTATCTCCATAACAACATGCCATGATAATTGCTGCTTTATTTTTGTCTAATGCTTTTGTATATTTTTTATATAAGTTTTCTCTAAATATATATAACTTTTCTATAAAATCACTGCTTAGTTTTTTGTGATTATATACATTAAATTCTCCCACTATTCCCTTGTAATAATCTTTTTTATCATTAAATTTTCCAGTTACAATAATCCTATTTCCTTCTTTTATATCGTTAATTTCTCCTAATAATAATATTCTTCGCCCTTTATAATTACCTATTACATTTCCTTTTTTAAATTGAATTACTCTAACCTTATCTTCACCGCTCATTAAGCCTGTATTAAAATATGTATAGAAGCTAAAACATCCCAATAAAAAGAAACAAACTATCACTATGAAATATTTAATATCCATTGTAAAAAATAAAATACTAAAAAATATTAATACTATAATAATAGATAATAAAGTGTTCTCCTCATACATAATTAAGGTAAAAGAAGATAAATATATAGATAATACATAGTAGATTAAAGGCCTTGTCATATGAAATTACAACCTTTCAAATATTTTTACATAAAAAACCCTTATATATTAATCTATCCAAATATATAAGGGCTTAATCAATTTTATCTTTTATCATCATCTAATTCTTTTATAAAACTTATTAATGGCATCTCAACAATTAATATTCCAATTATAACTTTAGAATTCCAAAATATATTCTTCAATACATCAACAATACTTCCAGTAAATGCTTGTACAAATATTAGATAAGAAATTACGGTTAGTAGTACTAATAAAATAGATACTTTATTTTTTAATACTTTTTTATAATCTACAAAATAAAAGCTAAAAAATATAGCACTTAAATCAATAACTGTAAACATACTTATATTCCATAAATTATCTCCTATTGCTGTATTAAATGTAGCAGCACCTATTGATGCTATAACTACAAACAATATATATACTTTTATTCCAGATGAAAAACTTTTGAATACTGTTCTATCAATATCTACTTTTTCATAATTACTTTTTTCTATATTTTTAAATTGACTATATATCATAAGAGAACTTAAAGTTACAGTTATAAAATTTAAAAATATTATTTGTGAATACTTTACATCTATATTTTTATTTAAAATGGAGGAACATAAAACAGCTAAAAATTCTATTGTAACTATAACTAAATTAAAAACTATAATATTTTTTATACTTTTTAATAGCTGTCTACTATTTTTTATTAAATCCAATGTTACTTTAAAGTCATTGTCTTCTATAAAAATATCTCCTAACTCTTTAGCTATATTAGTACAATTTTTTCCTGTTGCTATTCCTATGTGTGAGGCTTTAAAACTAGGCAAGTCTGTAAATTTACTTCCTGTAACAGCTAATTTATATCCTAATTTCTTAAAGTGTTCACATATTCTGCTTTTTATTTTTGAAGATATTCTTGAATACATACTTACTTTTTCTATAAACTTTTCAAGTTCATCATCATCCATATTATCTATTTCTACACCTGATAAAACCATATCATTTTTATTTAATATTCCAAGATTACTGCCCAAAGATTGAGCTGTAATTTTATTATCTTCTGTAACTATTATAGGTTTTATAGCAAGGGATCTACAGTAATCCATATATTCTTGTACATTTTCTTTGCATGGATTTTCAAAACCTACAAGTCCAACAAACACCAAATTACTTTCTATATTTTCATTTATACTTGGCTCATAATTAAAATTTCTGTACGCAAAGCCTGTAACATATAAAGATTCCTTAGATAATTTTAAATCTTGACTTTTTATGTCCATAATATCTTGCGTAGTTATTTCAACTTCAATACCATTTTTCATTATATGAGTGCAATTTACAAGTAATTTATCTACAGCACCAATTACATTTGCTCTATATTTGTCTTCTACTTTATTTAATGTAGTTTTTATTTTTCTTTCATAATCAAAAGGTATTTTAAAAATTCTCTCTTGGCTTTGTTCTAAATCTCTTTTGCTTATTGAATTTTCTTTTCCATAAAACACAAGAGCCCTATCTACAAAATCACCTTTTACTATTTTTCCATCACTATTAGTATGAGCATCATTGCACAGAAGTCCTATGTTTATTATTCTGTCTATATTATGTTTGTTATCTTCATCTTCATCGCTTCTAGCTTCTACTATACTTCCATTTGTATAGATTTTTCTTACAAATAATCTTTCCTCAGTTATAGAACCTACTTTATTTGCAATAAGTACATCTATACTAGACAATGTTTCTATTGAGGATAAATCCCCTAGCTTTATTCCATGCTTTTTATTTTTTGTATGTATAATAAGTGAAATTACAATAACAATCATCATTATTTGAACTGGAACTATAATTAACCAAATCAATGATATTATTTTAGTAGATCCCTCTATGTTAGCCTTTTCTAAAAAATTATATAAAATTACACAAATAGAAAACACCATAAACACTATAGATAATAAATTTATAAGCTTATAAACCTTTCTATCTAACAATTCTGTTTTATTTTGAGACTTTAATAGTTCTTTAGTTATACTTCCTATTTTAGTATTATCTCCTACTTCAACTACTATAGCTTTTGCCGTACCTTCTATAACAAAAGAAGATTTAAAAACCATATTTTTCATTTCACTAGGTAATATCTCTCTATCTTCTATTTTAGTTTCATATTTTTCAACTAATTTGTTATCTCCTGTAATTGCAGATTCCTTTACCTTTAAATTGTAACATTCTATAAGTCTTGCATCAGCGGGAACAATATCTCCTTCTTCTAAATATATTATATCTCCTACCACCAATTCATCTGGATTAATCTCTATAGATTTCCCATCTCTAATAGCTAATGCTTTACTTGGAGCTATTTTTGTAAGATGATCTAATCTATTTTCATTTTTATATTCCTTTATAGAATAAATAGTTACACAAGTTAACGATATACATAATATAAAACAAGCAACTATTATTTTTGCATTAAAAAATAACAGTATAGCTGTAAAAATAGCTGACAATGAATATATCTGAATTAAATTTTTTAAAAATAAAATAATAAAACTTTTAGACTTTAAATTCAAAGTTTTATTATCCCCAAATTCATCTCTATTTTTATCCACTTTATCTAAAGATAAGCCATATTTTACACTACTATTTAATTCCTTTATTACCTCACTCCAACTGTAATTATACCAATCTCTCATTTACTACTACCTCGTTATTTTTATTTATTAAATTAAAAATATAACATATATAGTTTTCGTATAAGTTTGTTAAATCTTTAATTATAAAAATATTAGTGAACCTTATAGGTTCACTAATATTTTTATAATTGCTATTTATCTTTCAAAGAAGTTCTTAAAGAAATATTTTTTCTCACCATTATCATCTTCAATCAGGTATAATACTACATTATTCATTGAAGGCTTAACCTCATATTGAGCTGGTATTTTAACACTTAATAGGTCATATGCTTTTCCCTTTGTTAAGTTAACTTCAACACCTAGTTCTTCAAAAGTATTTTGTTTAAATATTACCTTTTTTATAGGATTAGGCTCTCTTGTGATTTCTTCCATAAGTTATTACCCCTTTATCTTTATTTTCTCTCTTAATTTATAGCATAAATAGTATTATATCATTTTTATTCTTTTAATTCAAAATTAAAATTTACCTGGCTTCTATCTTATCTTTAAATTTATCTAACGTTTTAGTTCCTATTCTATTTACTTTAGTTATTTCATCTACTGAATTAAATCCACCACTTTTTTCTCTATAATCTATTATATTTTGAGCAGTAACTTCTCCAACTCCCGGAAGCTTCATAAGCTCTTCTTTAGTTGCAGTATTTATATTAATTTTACCATCTTTATTGTTTGTACTCCCGGTAACATTATGTATATTATTTTGTTTTATATTATTTTCTCTAGAATCATCTCTATTACATATGACTATACAATCTTCATCTTTTAATTTCATAGAACAATTAATATTCATTTTATCAGCTTTTTCAGTAAACCCTCCAGCTTTTTCTATCAAATCATTTACTCTACTTCCATAATTCATTGTATAAACATCAGGTTTTTTTACTTCTCCCTTTATTTCAACAACTATTTTTTTAAGTTCATCCTTATTTATATTTTTAATATCATTATCTTTATCAACCAATACATTGTCATTTTTCTTTAAACTACCCTTTTTATTATTTCTTTCTTCAACAAACATATTTTCATTACTATTAAAAGCTTTTGGTTTAGATAAGATATATCCAACTACTAAAAATATTGTACATCCTATCATCATGACTATTGATCCTATTAGCTTTTCCTTTTTATTCATCATTTTCCTCCTATTTAATGATAATAGTATACATTTAAATTATTCCCACTAATATTTTTTTCATAACAATTGAATTTTATCCAATTATTCGGTCATTTATTTTGATATATTTATTTTTTTTTGATATACTATTTGTATAAATATTAGGAGGTACACAATGCGTAAATTATTAACTTTTATATGGATTTTCATAATAACATTCTCTGTTATTGTATATGACACTAAGGCTATAGATACTCCTCCTACCGTGTCGGCAGATGGCGTAGTATTAATGGATAAAAATACAGGACAAATTTTATACTCAAAAAATTTAGACACTCAGTATCCACCGGCATCTACCACAAAAATAATGACAGCTCTTCTAGCTATTGAAAAATGTAAATTAGATGATGTTGTTACCATTGGTAAAAATGCTACAAATGTAGATGGAAGTAAAATATATATTTTTGAAGGAGAAAAGTTAACCGTAAGAGATTTATTATATTCTCTACTTCTTCAATCAGCAAATGATTGTGCAGTAGCTTTATCTGAACACATATCTGGTTCTACCCAAGAATTTGTGAAGCTTATGAATACTAGGGCTAAAGAGTTAGGCTGTAAAAACACTAATTTTGTGAATCCACATGGTTTATATGATGATAAACATAGAACATCAGCAAGAGATCTTGCACTAATTTTAAGAGAGCTTAGCAAACATGAAGATTTTAAAAAAATTGCTACAACTCAGATCTACACTATAAATCCAACTAATAAAGAACCTAATAAACGTTATATTTGGAATAAAGATAAACTAGTTCAAAAAAAATCAAAGTGCTATTATGAAGGTTGTGAGGGAGGTAAGACAGGATATACTATTCAATCTAAACATTCATTTGTGGCAACAGCTACACGTGACAATAAAGGCCTTATAGCAATTCTTCTTCACGATGCAAAACACACTTATTGGGATGATGTAATAAATTTATTTAATTTTGGATTTAATAATTATACTAGAGAAAAGCTATATAGCAAGGATCAGTGTTTATATAATTATAAAATTGATAAAGGTTCAACTGTTCCTCTTGTAGCTACAAAAGACTTTTATTATTTAAGAAAAAAAGGAGATAAAGATATCCCACAGCTTAAAGTAAATGATATTTCTTTAAGTAATAAAACCTTTGGAAAAGGAGATATTATCTTAACAGGTAATATCACATACAAAAATCAAAATTTAGGCGAATTTAATTTAGCTAGTGGAAAAGATCATTCATCAAAGAAGTTTTCTTTAAATAAATTAGCTTATGGTAATTCTACATATATTAAATATTTAAAAATAGGTATTCCTATAGGAATACTGTTAATTGTAACACTCTTTATATTAATTAAAAAATCTAAGAAAAATAAAATATGATATTAACAAAAAGTCAGGTGATAAGCCTGACTTTTATTTTTTTAGTTTATCTATTAAGTTTTTCATATCATCTGGCAAATCACTTTGAAGTTTTAATATTCTTCCATCTTTAGGATGAGGAATTTGAAGCTTATATGCATGAAGCGCCTGTCTATCTATATATTCATGTTCCTCTTTTCCATATAACGCATCGCCATAAATTGGATGACCTATACTACTTAAATGCACCCTAATTTGATGAGTTCTTCCAGTTTCAAGAGTTAGTTCAATTAAATCAGCATTCTCATAACTTTCTATAACTTTAAATCTAGTTATACTTTTTTGTCCTCTTTCATCTATAACTCTTTTTAAAGTTCCTTCTCCTACTCTATATATAGGTTTATCTATAACTCCACTTTTTTCTTCTAAATTTCCATGAACAATGGCTAAATATCTTTTTATAAAATCATCCTTTTGCATATCTCTAGATAGTGCCATATGACTATAAGCATTTTTAGCTATCAATACAAGTCCTGAAGTGTCCATGTCTAATCTATTTACTAAACGCACTATACTATTTTCATTTTTTTCTTTAAAATAATATAGAACTCCATTTGATAGAGTACCATTTAAATGCCTTTTAGTAGGATGAACTACTATTCCTTTAGGCTTATTTATAACTATGATATCTTCATCTTCATAAATTATATCTAATTTCATTTTTTCTGGCACAATATCTTGCTCTTCTTTTCTATTTATTTGAATTTCTATTAAATCATTATTTTTTAACATATATGATAATCTTACATTTTCATTATTTACTTTTATTCTTCCTTCTCTTGTAGCCTTTCTTATGAATCTACTTGAACATTTAGCATAATTTTTTAAATAATGATTAAGTCTAATTTCTTCATCATTAATTTGTACTTTTAACTTTAAAACATTATTTTTTTCTTCCATTACTACCTCGTTTCTTACAGACTTTCCCTATTATTAATTTTTATATCCTTGATCTTCTCCTAATATAACAACTATATCCGCATTATTGTTACTATTTGAACCCTTTTCAACTAATTTTATATCAAAATCATCTTTTATCTGTTTCATTTGTTTACTGGTTACTTCATTTGAAACTATCACTTTACTTCTTTTAGCACTTTTTGTGTTACCAGTAATTATATTTTTATATCCCTTATCTTCAATGTATCTTTTATAATTAGATGCAAGCCCTTGCTTTTTTGTACCATTTAATATTTCAATTTTAAAACTGCTAAGACTGATATTATTAAATTGTCCTTTGCTACTGCTTACACTTTGTAATTTGTCTATTATATCTTTGTTCTTATTTTTGTTGTAAACAAAGAATGAAGCTTTGCCTATATATTTAGTACTTCCATTTAATGTTTGAGTTTTTATATTCTCTGCAGTGGCTAGTTCATATCCATATTTTAAAATTTCATTTGATGACATATTAGTTTCTATATATTTTGGCAATTTCGTTAATATACTTGGTATTCTAAATACTATAAAAGGACTTTTTACTTTTTCAACTACTTTAGATATAAATACATGTTGATTATCAATTCTTCCTAAATCACCTGCTGGAAGCCCACTACCATCATTATTTTTTCTCCATCTAAAAAACTCTTCAGCTTTTTTCCCATCTAAATGTACCTTTTCTCCTTTTTTAAAGTGAATGTGTAAGTTTTGTCCTTCATCATCATAATCCATATTATTTTGTATATCTACATCTACACCACCAATAGCATCTATAATTTCTCTAAACCCCTCATAATTTATCTTTCCATAATAATCGATTCCTACATCCAAAAGATTTTCAACTGCATCTATTGCACCTCTTACTCCACCTACAGCGTGTGCAGCATTGATTTTTGCATTTCTTCCTCTTAACTTTATAAGAGTATCTCTAGGTATAGAAATTGCATCTGCTTCTTTTGTATTTTTATCATAATGAATTAGTATCATAGTGTCAGTTCTTTTAGGATCATTTTTATTTGTACTTCCTGGAGTACCAATATCAACACCCATAACTAATATATTTATAGCAGCTTTGTTATCAGTATTTTTAGCTGCTATTTTTGAATTATCATTTAATTCACCAACTGCTTGATAAAAATACACAATACTTATTATAAGTATTCCTAGAAGTATAGTTACCGCAGTTATTAATAATTTTTTTAAACCTATTTTTTTTTTCATATCAATTCCCCTATTTATTATATAACATATAATTTCTAGCTTCTATGGTGTCTTTATGTAAAAGCTGATTTCCCTCTATTACATATTTTATAGTATTATTAAAAGACAATATAAGTGCCTTATCTAAATCTTCATTAAAAGCAATATCTCTTAAATTATCAACCCCAGGAAAATCTCTTAAGGGTTCAATATAGTCTGCTATATATATTATTTTTTCAAGAAGACTCATATTAACTCGTCCTGTAGTATGATAAGCTATTGCATTTAATATATCCTTATCTTCAACACCCATAACTTCTTTTGCTACATAACAGCCAACTTTTCCATGCAAGATTGCAGGCATATTTTTTTCTACTTCATCTACACTATTTCCATGCTCTTTATAGATTTCTATCATTTTTTTGCCTTTTACATACTTTGCACAATCATGTATAAGTCCAGATATTCTTGCCTTATTTATATCTTCCCCATAAATTTCAGCCAATTTTACAGCTGTATCTCTTACACCTATGCTATGATTAAATCTTTTAGGCTTTAGATTATTTTTCAGATATTCTACCATACTATCTTCTGACCACATATAAAATCCTCCTTATTTATATAAATTCATTTTATTTACTATATATCTAGCCCTTTCTGGAACTAAGTAACTTATATTTTCCCCATTTTTTATTTTATTTCTTATAGTAGTCGATGATATATCTATAACTGGTATATCTAAAAATATAATTTTTTTATTAAACTTCTTTTCTATTCTATTCTTTTGCTTTAGCATCTCTTCCATACTATATCCGCTTCTTTTAAACACTACAAAATTGCACAAACTTAAAACTTCATTAATATTTTTCCACAAATCTAATTGCATTAAACAATCTGCGCCAGTTATAAAATACCATTCAGTTTCTTTATGTTCTTCATTAAAATGTTTTAATGTTTTATATGTATAACTTAAACTTCTATTATTTAATTCATAATCACTAACTTCAAATTTTTGTTCATGTTCTATTGCATCTTTTACTAGTTTATATCTAATCTCTGCATCAGTTATAATCTTATCTGTTTTATGTGGTGGATTTCCAGATGGAATAAATATTACTTTATCTAAGTTTAACTTATATAAAGCTTCATAAGCTATATGTAGATGCCCATTATGAATGGGATCAAATGTTCCTCCAAAAATACCTTTTTTCTTCATAAAACACCAATCCTTTTTAGTAAAATTTTAATGCTATACCAAAAAGTATAACACAAAAATGAAAAAATTAAAGATAAAAGGAAGGTGAAATCACCTTCCTTTTATCTTGGTAGTTCTATTTTAGGCTTATTTTTTGACCTTTTATATAGAACAAGCTTATTTCCTATAGCTTGAACTCCCTCACATTCTACTTCTGTACAAATTTCATCAGAAGCCTCTCTAGCTGTAAAAAAACTATTGTTTAGAACTTTTATCTTTATAAGTTCTCTTGCTTCTAATGCATCTTTTACTTGTTTTATAAAAGCATCATCTATTCCGTTTTTACCCACTTGAAAAATAGGTTGCATTTTATTTGCCATTGCTCTTAAAAAACTTCTTTGCTTACTGCTTATCATATTTTTCCTCCTAAATTATAATAAAAAGTCAAATTCAAAATCATTAAGTCTTACAGTATCCTCATCTTGAATTCCCATTTCCTTAAGTTCATCTAGAATTCCCTTATTTTTTAATACCTTATGGAAATATCTTAGTGAATCTGGATCATTTACATTTACACTTTTAAGAAGTCTATCAACAAAGCTACCTTCTATAACATATACTCCATCTTCAACTCTTATTTCGTAAGTAAATTTCTTTTCTTCTGGTATAAATCTTTCTTCTTCTGCTATTTCCATTTCTGTCACTGGTATTACACTTAATTGTCTTGTCACTTCTTTTAGTAAATCATCTACGCCTTCTCTTGTAGCAGCAGAAATCTTGAATACTTTATCAAATCCCATTTTATTAACTTCATTTTTAAATGTTTCAAAAACTTCTTCATCATATAACATATCACTCTTATTTGCAACAACTATTTGAGGTCTATCCCATAGTTTAACACTATAATTTTTTAGTTCTTCATTTATCTTTTTAAAATCTTCTACAGAATCTCTTCCTTCAACTCCAGAGATATCCACTACATGAACTAAAAGTCTAGTTCTTTCAATATGTCTTAAAAAGTCAAGTCCAAGACCTACTCCTTCAGATGCTCCTTCTATTATACCTGGTATATCAGCCATTACAAAAGCGTTTGCACCTTCTATTTTTACAACTCCAAGGTTTGGTTTTAATGTTGTAAAGTGATAGTTTGCTATCTTAGGTTTCGCTTTACTTACCATTGATAATAAAGTTGATTTACCTACATTAGGGAAACCTATAAGACCTACGTCTGCTAAAAGTTTAATTTCTAGATTTATCATTCTATCTTCGCCTGGCATTCCTGGTTCAGCAAAATTAGGCGCTTGTCTTGTAGGTGTTGCAAAGTGATAATTTCCTTTTCCACCTTTTCCACCTCTAGCTACTATATAAGAATCTCCTTCTTTTGCAAGGTCAACCATAGTTTTTCCAGTTTCAACATCCTTAACAACTGTTCCTATTGGAACTTTTATATATAAATCTTCACCTTTTTTACCAAAGCATTTAGAATTTCCACCATCTTCACCGTTATCAGCCACATATTTTCTTCTATATGTAAAATCTAATAAAGTAGTAAGGTTTCTATCTGCAACTAGTATTACACTTCCACCATTTCCACCATCTCCGCCATTAGGACCACCCATAGCTACATATTTTTCTCTTCTAAATGAAATACATCCATTACCGCCATTACCTGACTTAACTAAAATTTTCGCTGTATCTATAAACATATAATCACCTTACCTTTGTTTATTTAATATATAATATATCATAAAAAAGTTAATCTATAGGCAAGATTATTACCATAGACATACTTGTGTATACTTATATCACTTATATTTGAGTCTTTTTCTTCCCAGTCATCCATCCACTCAAGTTCATTGACCAATGACTCTCCATTTGCAATCATCATGCTCTGTCCTAACTCATCTTCAAAAATGTATATATAAACAAATTTTAATTTGTTATTTTCAATATCATTAATTATATTATTTATTAATTCTTCTTTTTTATTATAATGATTTTTAAAATTTTCTTTATAGAACTTGTCGATTTCCACATCTAAATCAACTTCTATTTCCTTTTGGTTCAATTCTTTTATAATTTTTTCCATGCAAAACCCAAAATACTGATCTTGTAATGCATACAAACTACTTATATCTTTATTTTCACCAATAATCTTATTTATATATCTTATTGCTTCTTTTGTATTATCTAATTGTAGATATCCATATATAATTTGGACGCAATTCATAAAGTCATGTCTTTCTTTTCTAAATGTACTTATAAACTTTTCCATATCCGCCATAATAATCCCCCATTAAAGAAAAGAGTTTTAAAAAAGCACCCTATTGGGTGCCTTAAACTATTCAGCTACATTTTCTATTTCTACAGGATAAACGCTAGCTTGTTTTTTACTTCTGCCAACTCTTTCGTATTTTACTATTCCGTCTACTTTAGCATAAAGTGTATCGTCTCCACCTCTACCAACGTTAACACCTGGATGGATTTTTGTACCTCTTTGTCTTACTAAGATATTTCCTGCAAGAACAAATTGTCCATCTCCACACTTAGTTCCAAGTCTTTTAGATTCAGAATCTCTTCCGTTTTTAGAACTACCTACTCCTTTTTTATGAGCAAATAATTGAAGGTTCATTAATAACATAAATTACACCTCCTCTTCCCTTACATTTATATAATCTCTATATCCTTGTTCCATGCTTTTAAGCCCAAGCATCATTGTATGTAGTAAAACCTGACATAATTTTATATCTTCCATGGTTTTCTCTTGTATACTTAAACTTAAAAATCCGTCTACTATGTGATATTCTGCATGGATATTTAAAACTTCTAGAATGCCAATAAGAGTGGTTTGTGATATTGCAGATACAGCACTACATACTATATCTTTATTATATTCATCAAACCCTGCATGACCTTCTATTTTAAAAGAAACGATGTTCTCATTTTTCTTCTTAAAAACAGCCTCAATCATAATTAAGCTTCAATTCTTTCGATTTGTAACTTAGTGTAAGGTTGTCTGTGACCATTTTTCTTTCTAGAGTCTTTCTTTGGTTTATACTTAAATACAACAACTTTTTTAGCTTTTCCTTGTTTAAGTACTTTAGCAACAACCTTTGCTCCTTCAACTACAGGAGCTCCAACTACTAGCTTACCGTCTTTATTTACAGCAAGAACTTCAGTTAATTCAACGTTTGAATCTATTTCAGCGTTTAGCTTTTCAACGAATAAAACGTCTCCTTCTTGAACTCTGTATTGCTTTCCACCTGTTTGAACTACAGCGTACATTAATAACACCTCCTTAAATAAGAGTCTCGCCACCATCGGTACTCAAATATTTTGAGATTTCTAACCTTATGCGTGCGGTTTACAAATGCCATTTTATCACACACCATATTATTTGTAAAGACAATTTTTATCCATATATTTTGATATTTTCAAGTTTTTTTATTTGACTTGCAAATAGTAATGGTTCAACTTTAAAATATTCTAAATTACTTATAAAATTTACATATATACTTTTATGCATACCTTCTATTTCTTCTACAAACTTTATAACATCTCCAAGAATATCTTTCTTATATATTTCATCTATTTCTATATATATATCTTTTATATCATAATCTTTATCTATCTTTGCAATCTCATCTTTTATTAATTTATTTATATATTCTAGCTTTATTCTCTTTGCTTTTCCATGACACATTGAACATTCTTCTTCAATATACTCTGAAATAGCTTTTCCTCTTCTTTTTCTAGCTATTTGAACTAAATTAAGTTGAGTAAACGGATAAATAACTGTTTTTTTCTTGTCTTCTTTAAATTCTTCTTTTAAAATATGCATTATTTTTTTCTTATATTCATAATTATGTATATCTATAAAATCTATAATTATAATTCCACTTAAATTTCTCATCATTATCTGTCTTGCAATTTCCTCAGCAGCTTCTAGATTAGTTACTAGTGCAGTTTTATCTATGGATGTTTGCTTTGTATTTTTTCCAGAATTAATATCTATAACATACATTGCTTCTGTTCTATCTATTACTATATTTCCACCACTTGGTAACACTATTTTATTATTTCTAAGTGATAATATTTCTTTTTCAATATTGTAATAATTAAATAAACTTTGTTTTCCTTTGTATAATTCTATTTCTAATTCTAAATCAGATTTATCTTTTACAAATTCTTCAATATACTCACCGTCATCTTCATTATTTACAATTACTTTTTTAGTATTAAATGTCAGTATATCATTCAATATTCTTCCAAGTGTACCTCCACCATTGTATAAAAGCTTTGGCTTCAACGAATATGTACCTTCTTGTACTATTTTTTTGTAATTATCATATAATTTTTCTAATTCCTTATTTATATCTTCAATAGTTGCATCTAATGCATTAGTTCTAATCATTATTCCGATATCGTCTGGCTTATTTATATTATCCTTTATATAGGCTTTAAAATTTTCATTATCTTCTATTTTCTTAGAAAAACCTATTTTTTTATTATGAGTTACTATAACTACATATCTTCCTGGAACACTTATAGAACTTGTTACTTTAGGACCTTTTTCTCCTAATGATTCTTTCATAACTTCAACTAAAACTTCATCACCATTTTTTACATCATCATTTTTGAATTTATGATTAAGATACATATATGCATTTTTATTATATCCAATATCTATAAAAGCACATTTAATAGCTGGTACTATATTTTTAACCACTCCTTTATATATTTCACCTGGAGATGGCTCTAATCTTTCTTCTTCTATGAAACATTCTTTTAATATGTCATCTTCTCTTAATACAATTCTTAAAATATCCTCTTCTCGTTCTATATAAATTGTTTCCAAAATTCCACCTCTTTTTAATACTTCTTATAAAATTTCATAATCTTTATCTTTTAGTCTATATCCATTTTTGAACATTGTATATATTATTCTCACGAGAGCTTCTGCATCCCATAGAGCATAATGTCTATTTATTATAGGCATATTTAAATAATTCAAAGCCTTATCTAACGATATATTTTGATTTATATCATAAAATTCTTTGAATTCTATAGATAAATCTAAATAATCTTCCTTTAAAAAAGGAAGATTAATACCATATTTATTACATACCGTTTTTAAAATATCATATTCTGCCTTTCCCCAGGAAATCCAAAGTGTTTCTTTTGGTGTGTATAATTGTTTTAATTTCAAAAGAACTTTATCAATTTCTTCTCCATTTTTTATATCATCGTAAGAAAATCTTCCACCATAAATACTTTTGCTCTTATTTTTACTATTTAAAAAATATTTAGGTCTTATAACTTTGCTATACTTTTGAGTTAAACTCTCACTTTTAAATACAACTCCAACTTCTATTATTTCTTGAAAATGCTTTTTAGCCTTATTTTCAACAATTTTTGTAGTTATAAATTCAAAATCTATAGCCAACAAATTATATGGAACAAAAATAAACTCTTCATCTTCTACTAAATAAAAGCTCATTTATCTTCTCCTAAGATGTAATATTTATAGTATTAATTATACCCTATTTACATTCAAAGTAAAACTACACATAAAAATATTCTTGCCAAGTTTTACTTTGCAAGAATATTTTTCATATTTATTTTAAACTTTATTCTCCTAAATATTCCGAAAGTATTACTAATTTTTCATTATAATATGAATAAAGTTCTTGTCTTTCGATATAAATAAATGCGTCTTTATCTATTCCATCTACATGATCTTTTATATAATCTGACATAGTTTGTGCTGATAAGTTATCAACACTTCCACATGATACTAAGGTATTAATATATAAATTGCTATCTTCTACATCAAAATCAATTTTCTTAATTAAAGCTCTGATGTTTACTTCTTTTTCTCCCTTTTTAGTCTTTTTCATTATCTTCCACTCATCTAATGATAATAGACTTTTCAATCCATCTTCAACTATATCTTGATTTACACACTTTAGCACAATTTTATAATCTGCTGCTTTCACTGCTGCCATAGATGGAGGTGTCTTTTTTTCTCCTAATTTTTCTTTAGCCTTCTTAACATCTAAAATCTCAATACCTATTGGAGTATTTGCATTTAGTGTGTCCTTTATTACTTTTTCATCTACTTCTTCTTTAAATTCAACATCCATATACTCCCCTTTAGATGCAACCCCTACTGATAAAGGTTGTGCTATGGATAAGATTATATGAGGGTTAAATCCTTTTGAATACTCAACAGGTAACTCTGATCTTCTAAGAATTCTTTGTATAGTTCTCATTAAGTCTAAGTGAGCAACATATTTTATTTCATCACCTTTAGTGTACTTTATTAAATATCGCGTTTTCAAAACATGTTCCCTCCTTAAAACTTTCATTTGTGTTTATACCACAGTTTTTACATCCTTGTCTGCAATCAGGAGTAATCTCTGCTTTTTTTGCTTTTTCGTTTTCTCTAATTAAAAACTCCTTTGATACTCCAACATCTATGAAATCCCAAGGTAATACTTCATCATAACTTCTTTCACGATATGCATAGAATTCTCCATCTACATTGCACTCATCTAATGCTTCCATCCAAGTTTCAAAGTTAAAGTATTCTCCCCAACCATCAAATTTAGCACCTTTTTCAAAAGCTCTTATTATAACATCACAAACTTTTCTATCTCCTCTTGCAAGTATAGCTTCCATATAACTTACTGGAGATTCGTGCCAGTTGTATTGAATTCTTTTACTTTTAATTGAATTTCTTATAAGTCTAATTTTTTCCTTAACAACTTCCATTCTATCCTGTGGAGCCCATTGGAAAGGAGTAAATGGTTTTGGTACAAAAATAGATGTACTTAAAGTAACTTTAAGACCCTTTTGTCTCTCTTCTTTAGGTATCTTATAGTATTCTTCAACAACCTTTTCTCCAAGCTCTGCTATACCAATTACATCTTCATCTCTTTCGTAAGAAAGTCCTATCATGAAGTATAGTTTAATAGTTGACCATCCTGATTTAAACGCATTAGATACAGAATCCATTAAGTCTTGTTCATTAACACCTTTATTAATTATATCTCTCATTCTTTGGCTACCAGCTTCTGGTGCGAAAGTAAGTCCTGTTTTTCTTACCTTTTGAATTTCTTTTATTAAATCCACACAAAAAGCATCTATTCTTATAGATGGAAGTGATACTCCAACTTTTTTATCTTTATACTTTTCAATTAGCTCATTTATAAGTCCTTGTATATCAGAATAATCACAAATACTAAGTGAAACTAATGATACTTCTTCATATCCAGTAGCTTTTAAAAGCTCATCTACTTGTTCCATTATCTTTTCCTTAGTTT
This sequence comes from Clostridium massiliodielmoense, assembly GCF_900176615.1. Classification (GTDB taxonomy): domain Bacteria; phylum Bacillota; class Clostridia; order Clostridiales; family Clostridiaceae; genus Clostridium_H; species Clostridium_H massiliodielmoense. The sequence continues at coordinate 45,546 of NZ_FXLO01000009.1, read as the reverse complement.
TTTCTCTAACCGGTCTATAAATCATTCCTGCTTGACAGAATCTACATCCTCTTGTACATCCTCTAAAAGTTTCTATTGTAACTCTATCATGAACTATTTCTCCATAAGGAACTATAAGCTTATTTGGGAATTCTACTTCGTTAAAGTTATTTATTATAGCCTTAGTAACTTTAGCTGGTACATCATCATATTTTGGCTTAAATTCTTTTATAGTTCCATCTTCATTATAAGTTACATCATAAAGACTAGGCACATAAATTCCTCTTATAGCTACAGCCTTTCTTAAAAACTCTTTTTTGCTTAATCCTTTTTCTTTACACTCTTTGTATAGATCTAAAACTTCATCTAGTTGAACTTCTCCTTCTCCTAAAGCAAAAAAGTCTGCAACAGCATATAAAGGTTCAGGATTATAAGCACATGGTCCTCCACAAAAAACTATAGGATCATCCTCTGTTCTATCCTTTGCCCTTATAGGAATGTTTGCCATACTTAACATATTTAATATATTTGTATAACTCATCTCATACTGGAGAGTAAATGCCACTAAATCAAATACTTTTAAAGAATCTTTAGTTTCTAGAGTATGCATTGGAATGTTATTTTTTCTCATTTGCTCTTCCATATCTGGCCATGGTGCAAAAGCTCTTTCACAAAACGTATCTTCCCTTTGATTCATAGTGTAATAAAGTATCTTTGTACCTAAATGTGACATTCCAACTTCATATACATCTGGAAAGCAAAATGCAACTCTTATATCAACTTTATTTTTATCTTTTGAAAAGGAATTTAATTCTCCCCCTGTATATCTAATAGGCTTTTCAACCCTACACAATATATCGTCTGAAATTTTGTTCATTAAATTTCCTCCTACGTTGAACATGTATTTTATCAATACATTTTATCACAAATAAAAAAATAAAATCAATTGTTTATCCTTGTTTATTGCACTCATCTTTCCAATCCTTCCATTCGTCAATAGCCATTTTGGCTAATTTATCAATTTCATCCACCGTATTTATATACTCTTCTATACTTATATTTCCGTAATTTTTAAGAGCTGTAACAAGCTCTTCTTCATATATTATATTTATTACTTTCATATCATCATTTAAAATAGTGAATAAGTTATATTTGTTCTTATCAATTATACCCATAGCATCTAAAAGATTCTTTTTATAATATATTGAAACACTTCTATTCTCTATATATCCCTTTTTTATAAATTTATATTTCTTTTTCACTATATCTCCCATAATTAAATAAACTATCCTTTCCTTTTCTTTATATGAAATAATTATTATAAAGATCCCTATAATACCTATGCTAATATTTTTCATTCCAAGTAATGTTGAAATGCAGAAATATACATATATAAGCATTCCAACCACTAAACTTATATTTACAGTTATCTTGTTAGCCCTTTTGTAAAATGTCTTAAAAGCTAAAATATCTCTTAATATCCTCCCCCCATCTAAAGGTAGTGCCGGTATCAAATTAAAAGTACCTAAAGCTAAATTACTTATATATAGTAACTGCAGGTACTCATTTGAAAACTTTATATTCAAAAAATAGCTTATCATAGCAAAAATTAAATTGAATAAAGGTCCACTTAAAGATATTATTAAATCTTCCTTAGGATCAGCTTCATCTAAATCTCTAAGTTTTAAAACAGCTCCTATGGGAAGAATCTCTATACCAAACCCTTTAAATCCTAATTTTTTAGCAGTTATATAATGTACCATTTCATGGAAAAATACCAGTATGAATGATACAATGATCTTTCCTTTAAAACCTATGATTAAAAGTATAATAATATATGGTATAGATAATTTACTTATCTTAATCATTAACTGCTTCTCTTTTTTTATATTCATTAATCCTTATTTTCCAAAATTTTTTCTAATCCCTTATCTTGACTCATAAATAATATCTTAAATCCAATGGAGTTTTTCTTACCATTACTATGATTTTCTGCTATAATATCTCCTCTTTTTACTTCATCACCTTTTTTAACCAATACCTTATTTAAACTACAATACTGACTTTCAATTCCTTCGCCATGGTCTATTAATATATAGTTTCCATACTTACTATTCTTACCACAATCCTTAACTTTTCCATCATAAGTTGCTGCAATTTTACCTTTATAATAAATTCCCTCTTTACTTTCTTTTATATCTCCACTAGTAGGTAATTTAAATTTCTCTTTTATCTTATCTTTTATTGTTTCTCCACCCACAAATTTAACCTTAGCTTTATCCATAAGTTCTAAAACAATGTCTTGTACACTTTTATTTCTATCTATATGCTTAACACTATTAATTACTCTTTTATAATTAAAATTTTTATTAACAACGTCTTTACAATAACTATATGCTGCTTTTGTTTGTGGAGTTACTATAAATTTGCACATAATAACAAACAAAAACATAACAAGAACCCCTGTCAAATCTTGAATTACCCTTCTTACAATAAAATTTTTCTTTTTTTTGTGACCGTAAACTTTATTATGATTACCATATTTTTTCGTATTGTGATTTGATCTATTTGTAAAAGTTTTATAATAATTCTCATATTGAGAATTATAGTTTCCCATTATTTTCCCTCCTTAATATTAGATTTAACTACTATAAATATATATTTATAATTTTCATTTTCTATTACATTAAATTTTATTGAGTATTTTTCCTTCAAAAACAAATAACATGTTATACTTGTAAAATAAACGCCTAAAATCTAACATAGGAGGAATAGATATGAGTATTTATACTAAAATAAAAAAATATTGTACAAAAGCACATATGGGAATGATTGATGTTACAAAAGATTTTCAAAATGCACTTGATGAAGCATTTAAAGAAAAAAACATTAAGAATGGAACAATAACAGGTTTTACAACCGGTGGAGTCGCTGGACTTACTACACTTGAATTTGAACCTGGTATAGTTTATACTGATCTGAAAAAAGCAATGGATATATTTTCACCTTATACAGATGAAAGTGGAAAAGTAATTCATTATAAACATCACGATACTTGGCATGATGATAACGGTTCCAGTCATATAAAAGCTGCTCTACTATCCCCATTTATAACTGTTCCATTTATAGATGGTAAACTTGCTATAGGGCCATGGCAAAATTTAACCCTAATAGAATGTGATACACGAGATAGAAACCGTGAAATAGTATTTCAAGTTATGGGCGAATAATCCTCAACCTCAACTTCGATTTTTCTTACAAAAGATGTATTGTTTCTTACTAATTCTATGGCTTTCTTTATGCCACCTGCAGCATCTATATGATTATCTTTTATAAGTACACCATCAGACAAACTAAATCTATGATTATATCCACCTCCTACCTTTACTGCATATTTTTCAAATACTCTAAGATTTGGAGTAGTTTTTCTAGTATCTAATAACTTAGCTTTTGTCTCCTTTATTTCTTTAACAAACCTATTTGTAATAGTTACTATTCCACTGATTTTTTCAAACATATTAAGAGCAACTCTCTCAAATATATTAACCCCAGCTATTATGCCATCCTCTTTTACTATTAATTCTACAGAACATATGCTACTTTTATCTACAATAGCTTCCGTCGTTATATCTCCATATAAATTATCCTCTTTTAGTGCTTCCATTAAAAATTTATCAACTACAAACCAATTCATCTTTTATATCCTCTCTCACTTTAATAAATTCTCTTCTAATAATCTCATTATTTTTAGTTATGAGTTTCTCAGCTTCATTCTTTAATAATCCTTGAAATTCTCTTTTACCTGTCTCATCAGCACAATGAACTATTCTATTTACCCTATGAGCCCCTTCTCTTGTGTAATCAAAACTTTCTCCATTCATATCAAATCTTATTCCCATATCTAAAAGCTTATGTATATTGTCTATTGACTCCTCAGCTAAAACTTGTACCGCCTCTAAATCATTTTTATAACTTCCTGCCTTTAATGTATCCTCAATAAAAAACTCCTTATCTTTTTCATTTATAGCTGTAGATATTCCCCCTTGAGCAAGATAAGAATTACATTCATCAACCTTACTTTTAGTAATCATAACTATTTTTAGATCTCTTCTTAAATTCAAAGCAGTATAAATTCCTGCTATTCCTGTACCTATTATTAATACATCCACATCCATATTAAATTCACACCCCTAACCTATGCATTTTTTCTAATGATTTTGCCGCCTTTTCTCTTATATTTTCATCTATAGTTATTTCATTACTATGGTTTTTAAGACATTTGTATATTTCCTTAATTGAATTCTTCTTCATATTTGAACAACACATATCCAGCATATAAAATTCTTTATCTGGTAAAAATATTATCTCATCACTTTCTAAATTTTTAACTATCTCAATTGCATTAGAAGATGTGCAACATACATCAACCACAGACTTAACCTCTGCTGTAGAATTTATATAGCAAACTACTTTAGCATTTGGATGGTTTTCCTTTAATCTTAAAACATCTTCCTTAGTAATCATACTAGCCATAGGGCAAGTCGCATTTGGCGTTGGAAAGATGACTTTCTTATTAGGTAATAAGATTTTCGTACTTTCTGCCATAAATTTCACTCCGCAAAATACTATAGTATTTTCATTACATTCCTTTCCCATTTTGCTTAAAAAATAAGAATCCCCCACATAATCCGCTACTTCTTATACATCTCTAGGCTGATAAAAATGTGATAAAATAACTGCGTTTTTTTCTCTTTTTAATTTTATAATTTCATCTTTTAAATTAACCCCCATTTATTACACACCTTTCTCCATCCTTATTATTTTAAAAGTATACATAGGTGTATATACATTCTGGAATAATATACCATTCTATTTAATTTTTATATAATATGTTGCTAGCTTATAATAAGTAATATACTATATAAATATATTACTTATTTAGGATGTGGTTACCAATGAACATTAAATTTAGAAAACCTTTTAGAAATCCTTTTGTGCTTTTAATTTATTATGTATCTATAGTTTTAATTGCCGCATATTTTTTAAAAACATATCGTTGTAATAAAACAGAAGTTATTAAGTGTACAAACTGCTATTCTTTCAAAGATCAATGGACCAATATAAAAAATAACTCTTCCATAAATAAAAATGCAAAAGTTTTTGATTGTTGGTTAGAATGTAACAAATCCAAACCTTCTCTTCAATGTATGTTTATAAACAAAAATAAGTTTGGTAGATTTCAATACGTTGATGCTATATGTGAAAATGATAAGATTAGACTAGAGTTTAATGGAACTGGTCAAAATTTAGAAAATAAAATTTCTAATAGTATTTCAACAGATGACTTCATGGATAAACTTGATATACTGTCTAAAAATATACACAAAGTTTTTAAAACACCTAGTGATAAATATAGTTTATTTGTTACTGCCCACCACTCTAACTCTATAGATAAACAATCTAATGCATACTATGTTGACAAAAATGGTATTTTAACAAAAGTTGCTGAAAGAGATTTTCCATTAAAAAACGTTATATATATGAACTTGCAAAAAATAGATGAAAAAGATGGCTCTTCAGAAAATACTCGTATGATTTTTAAATAATATAATATAGTTTACAAATTTGCATAAATACTTTATACTTAGAATTATAAAACATAATATTTAATCGTTTGCGGGGGAGCCTCGAGCTGAGAAGGATAAAACCTGACCCTTAGAACCTGATGTAGTTAGTACTATCGTAGGGAAGCAACTAAACTAATTGAATTAACATAATACATTTATTTTGTATTATTTATTAGTAATAAGCCTTCTTACATAGAAGGCTTATTTTTTATACTAAAATATTGAAGGGATGGATAAACTATGAATTATACAACACAAATGGATGCTGCTAAACGTGGCATAGTAACTAAGGAAATGGAGATTGTAGCAAGAAAAGAAAATATGGAAATTTCTAAATTAATGAATTTAGTAGCTACAGGTCAAGTAGCAATTCCAGCTAACAAAAATCATAAATCTTTAAGTCCAGAAGGAGTTGGACAAGACTTAAAAACTAAAATCAATGTAAATCTTGGTATTTCAAAAGATTGCTATAATATAGATGCCGAACTTAAAAAAGTAAAAAAAGCTGTAGAAATGAAAGCAGAAGCTATTATGGATCTTAGCTGTTATGGAAAAACTGAAGAATTTAGAAAAAAACTTATAGATATGTCCCCTGCTATGATCGGAACAGTTCCAATGTACGACGCTATTGGTTTTTATGACAAAGAACTTAAAGATATAACTGCTGAAGAATTACTTGCTGTTGTTGAAAAACACGCCAAAGACGGTGTTGACTTTATGACAATTCATTGCGGAATGAATCGTGAAACAGCAGAAATTTTCAAAAGAAATCCTAGACTTACAAACCTAGTATCTAGAGGTGGAAGCTTACTTTTTGCTTGGATGCAATTAAATAATAAAGAAAATCCTTTCTATGAACACTTTGATAAAGTGCTAGATATTTGCGAAAAATATGACGTTACTATAAGTCTTGGAGATGCTTGCCGTCCTGGATGTATAGAAGACTCTACTGATCCTAGTCAAATAAAAGAATTGCTAACTTTAGGTGAACTTACTAAACGTGCTTGGGAAAGAAATGTTCAAATTATAATAGAAGGACCTGGTCATATGTCTTTAAGTGAAATTAAAGCAAATATGCTTCTTGAAAAGAAATTATGCTATAATGCTCCTTTCTATGTTTTAGGACCTATAGTAACAGATATAGCTCCTGGATATGATCATATTACAAGTGCTATTGGTGGTGCTATTGCAGCTTCATGTGGTGCTGACTTCTTATGCTATGTAACTCCTGCTGAACATTTAAGATTACCTAACTTAGAAGATATGAAAGAAGGAATAATTGCTACGAAAATAGCTGCTCATGCTGCAGACATTGCTAAAGGCATTCCTAGAGCAAGAGACTGGGACAACAAAATGAGCAGGGCTAGACGTGATTTAGATTGGGATACTATGTTTGATCTCGCAATTGATCCTGAAAAAGCTAAGCGTTACAGAGCAGAATCTAAGCCAGAAGATGAACATACTTGCACTATGTGTGGAAAAATGTGTGCAGTTAGAAATATGAACAAAGTTATGGACGGTAAAAATATAAATATTTTAAGAGAAGATGACTAATAAATTATAGAAAATGTAACTTATAAAAAACTATTGACTGACACTATAAGTCAATAGTTTTTTATTTTCCTTATTTACTTTTTATTTCACATTTTGTATATTTATAGTGAGACATAACACATTGGAGGTATATATTATGAATCTTAGTAGCCGTATAAGTTCTTATTTTCAAAGCAAAAATTTAAACCATATAAGATCTCAGTATGGAAAATACATAAAACGAAAACGTAACTTAACAAAAATAAAGACCTTTTTTAAACATGCTTATGACTCATGTAGTTCAATAGATGACACTACCTGGTCAGATTTAAACATGGATGATGTATATTGTAATATAGATAGAACATTTTCAACTCCAGGTGAACAACATTTATATAAAGTTTTAAGAACTCCCCTATATGACAAATCTTTATTAGAAAAACGTAATAAAACAATAAGCTTTTTTCAAGATAACACCTCAAGTAGGGAAAAAATATCCTTAGTATTAAATAATCTTGGTAAAACCAACAGCTATGTAGACTCCATTTTTTTTGAAAAAACAACAAACTATCCAAAGTATAAAATACTTTGCTATGTTTGTTCATTTTCTTTTATGTTATCCTTGTTTATGTGTTTATTTTGGGGATTTTCTAAATTTGGCATGATTCTTCTTTTAATATCATTTATTAATATGTTTATCCATTATAGTCTTAATAAACTCATAAAAGAACAAGTTTTATCTATGGTTTATTTAGGAAATACAATAAGTGCTGCTGTAAATATATCAAACATTAACTGTGAAGCATTAAGTGAATATAACTCTAAGTTAAATTCACTTATAAAGCCTTTAGATTCTATACGTAAGAATACCTTTACTATAAATAGAGTAGAATCTGTAGATATCCTAGGTGACTATATAAACATAATGTTTCTTATTAAAGAAATCAATTACTTTAAATCTATAAGTACATTAATTAAGCATAAAAAAGATTTGTTAGATTTATATTTGATTATTGGTGAAATAGATACTCTTATATCTATAGCTTCTTTTAGAGATGGATTACTTAAATATACAAAACCAAATTTCGTTGATAATGGTAAATTTCTAAATGTAACTAATTTAGAGCATCCACTAATAAAAAATGCTATACCTAACTCTATAGATATAAATAACTTTGGAATTATAATAACAGGCTCAAATATGTCAGGTAAATCCACATTTTTAAGGACAGTTGGTGTTAATGCGCTTTTAGCTCAAACTATATATACATGTATTGCTGATTCTTATTCTAGTAGTATTTTCAATATAATTACATCAATTAAACCTGGTGATGACCTGCTAGGTGGGAAAAGTTATTACCTTGCCGAAGCTGAGGCATTGCTTAGAATAATAAATGCAAGTAATGAAAATATACCTTGTCTTTGCATGATTGATGAAATATATAGAGGAACAAATCCTATTGAAAGAATAAGTGCATCATGCGAAATATTAAATTACCTATCATCTCATAATGCTTTAACATTAGTTGCAACTCATGATTTACAGCTTACCAAAATGACTAAGGGATATAAGTGCTATTACTTCAAAGAAGATGTTACGAATACTGGTCTTACATTTGACTACACAATAAAAGAAGGTGTATCCCCTACTAGAAACGCTGTAAAAATACTAAAATTTCTAGGATATCCTAATGAAATAATAACTAAAACAGAAGAAAGAATAAAGGCCGTTGAATGATTTAATCATTCAACGGCTTGTATAATAATTATATATAAATTATTATTAATTATTTCAAGAATCCTTTTAATATAGTTTCTTCTGCTTCCTTTTCTGTAAGTCCAAGTGACATGAGCTTCATTAATTGTTCTGAAGCTATTTTACCTATTGCAGCTTCGTGAATTAATTCTGCATCTTCACATCTAGCATCAAGTGCTGGTATTGATGTAACTCTAGCATTACCCATTATGATTGAATCACATTCTATATGTCCTCTTGATTTATTCTCACCATTCATCATAAAGTAGAATGTTTGTCTTGAATTATCTTTAGCAACAGAACGAGATACTATTTGTGCTGATGAATCTTCTCCTTTAAGATTTATATTAACCTTTGAATTTGCAACTTGATCTTCATCAGTAAAAATTCTCTCTGTTACAATTAAATGAGCATTTTTATGCAAATTTATAGTTAACTCTTTTTTACTATTATCTACGCCTTTTATTTGAACTAAGTCCATTTCAAATGTTGAGTCTTCTCCTACTTCAATTACAGTAGTTGTATTAAATACTTTTTGAGATTTTCCATCACTCTCTGCATAGTGCTTTTCTATATACTTTACATGACAGCTCTTTCCTACATGTACATCGTGAACCCCTTCATGTTCTGTAGTTTGGGCTGTACAGTTATGTATACCACATCCAGCAACTATACTTATATCACAATTGTCTCCTACATTAAAAGTATTGTATACCTTATCAGTGGCATTGACATCGGTAACTATAACTGGTACATGTACACTTTGATTTTTAGTGTTTGGTGCAACAGTTACATCTAATCCAGACTTTTCTTTTTTAGTTTTTATGCTTATATTCATTGTTGTATTTCTGCTTACGGACTCACCATTACTTCTTATATTGTGCGCCCCTTTATATAAATCAGTAGTATCATCTATCTTACTTAATATCTTTTCTTGTATTGATTCTGACATATCTTCTACCTCCTAGTTTCACAGGTTCCACAATAATCACAAGCTGCCTGAGCCTTTATTTCACTTATAATTTCTTCTTTGCTTGTAGTCTTTTGTATTCTGCCGTTAGATAAAACAATTACTTCATCTGCTAAATTAATTATTCTTTCTTGGTGGGAAATAATTACTATTGTTGTATTTCTTTCTCTATGCATATTAGTAAAAGTTTCAACTAATCTTTGAAAACTCCATAGATCAATTCCTGCTTCTGGTTCATCAAAAATTGCTAATTTTAAATCTCTAGCAAGAACTGATGCTATTTCTATTCTTTTTAATTCTCCACCTGAAAGACTAGAATTAATTTCTCTATCTATATAATCTTTAGTACAAAGTCCTACATTATTTAATAATTCATGTACATCAACTTTTTCCTTAGAATCTTTTCCAGCAAGATTTAAAAGCCCTCTTACTGTCATACCTTTAAAATGAGGTGGTTGTTGAAAAGCATATCCTACTTGTCTTTTAGCTCTGCCTGTTATATCTAAACTTGTAATGTCTTCTCCATCTAAAATTATACTACCTGATGTAGGTTTATATATACCCATCATCATTTTACACAAAGATGACTTTCCCCCACCATTAGGTCCTGTAATAACATAAATTTTATTATCTTGTAATGTTAAATTTATATTATCTAAAATACTAATTTTTTTATCATTTTCTTCAACTTCTAATGATAAGTTTTTAAGTTCTAGCATTTTTTCTTCCCCTTTTCTAGATTTTATAGTATGTATATCAACATAAAAACAAAACTGCTTTTTTAAAGCAGTCTTATCACTTTACTAAGAAATATATAACTAAACTATTATAATATTTCTATCAACTTGCTATTTATTAGGTTTTTCATCAATTACTTCTATAATTTTTAGAGAATAATTATCTTTCTTAGCATTCTTCTTATTGAAGTAATGTAGTATAACATAGGATATAACAAGTGCAACTATACCTAATAAAAAGCTTAACATTTCATAATTCTTATATCCTGCTGAAGTAAATATAATAGTACCTATTCCAATACCACATATCATCATAATAAGTGGGAAAATATAAACTAGAAATACCATCTTATCAAAGATTTTTTGTTCCATTTCTACCTTTACTTTATCTCCAACTTTTCCTCCTGCAGCATTTTCTATTTCAGTGGTTATAGCGGATGCTTTACATGCTGCCTTGCAAGTAGCACAATTATCTCCACATCCAGATTTTCTTTTAAAAATCACTGAAGCATATTTGCCACTTACAGAAGTTACGTATCCTACTTCTGTCATAATTATCAACTCCTAAATGTGCCTTATATGATAATTAATTATACCATATATTATTTGATTTTCTAATAGTTTTAGCATAAAAATATAAAAATTAAACCAGTATTAATGGACTACCCATCATACTGGTTTTTTTATTTTATTAAACTATTCCTTGAGCAATCATTGCTTCAGCAACTTTTATAAATCCTGCTATATTAGCTCCAACTACTAAGTTATCCTTGTGACCATATTCTTCTGCACATTTAACTGCATTACTGTAGATATTTTTCATTATATTGTGTAATTTTTCATCTACTTCTTCAAAAGTCCAAGAATATCTGATGCTATTTTGAGACATTTCAAGTGCTGAAACAGCAACCCCACCAGCATTAGCTGCTTTTGCAGGTGCAAATAATACTCCATTTTGAAGTAATACTTCAACAGCTTCTAAAGTTGATGGCATGTTTGCCCCCTCACCTACTGCTATTACTCCATTTTTAACTAATACTTTAGCATCTTCTTCATTTAACTCATTTTGAGTTGCACATGGAAGAGCTATATCACAAGGTATGTTCCAAACTCCTTTTCCTTCATGATATTCAGCTTCCGGATGGAATTTAATATATTCCTTAATTCTCTTTCTTTCAACTTCTTTTATTTGTTTTACTGTATCTAATTTGATACCATCTTTATCATATACATATCCGTTAGAATCACTACAAGCAACAACTATTCCGCCTAATTGTTGAACTTTTTGAATTGCATAAGTTGCAACATTACCAGAACCTGATATTACAACTTTTTTGCCTTCAAAATTCATTCCTTTTCCTTTTAACATTTCATCTACAAAGTAAACAAGACCATATCCTGTTGCTTCTGTTCTTGCAAGACTTCCTCCGAAAGTTAATCCTTTTCCAGTTAAAACTCCTGCTTCATACATACTTCTGATTCTCTTATATTGACCATACATGTATCCAATTTCTCTTCCACCTACACCAATATCTCCAGCTGGAACATCAGTATCTTGTCCTATATATTTATAAAGCTCTGTCATAAAGCTTTGGCAAAATCTCATTATTTCCGCATCACTTTTTCCTTTTGGATCAAAATCAGAACCACCTTTTCCTCCACCGATTGGAAGACCTGTAAGTGAATTCTTAAATATTTGCTCAAATCCTAAGAATTTTATTATGCTCAAGTTTACACTTGGGTGAAATCTTAATCCACCTTTATAGGGTCCTATAGCACTATTAAATTGAACTCTAAATCCTCTGTTTACTTTTACATTACCATTGTCATCAACCCAAGGCACTCTAAACATAATTTGTCTTTCTGGTTCAACAATTCTATCTAAAATTCCATTTTCAATGTATTCAGGATGTTTCTCCATTACAGGTACTAAAGAGTTTAATACTTCTTTAACTGCTTGGTGAAATTCATCTTGACCTGGGTTTCTTTGTAATAATTCTTCAAATACTTTTTGTACATATTTGTTAGCGTCCATAAAATAACCCTCCTACAAATTTATTAATTTTAATATATAATATCATATAATTATTAAAAATAATATATTTTTTTTGACTCTTATTTAAACTTTTCTTCATTTATTTATTAAATTATTAAATTCATTAAGAAGAAAATTTTAATTTTTCTCAAAAGTTTAAAGATTCCGCAACTTAATCATCACAGAATCTTTAACTTCATTATAATTGTTTTATATTACCATTTATAAAGTAATGCAGACATACTATATCCTCCTGCTACAGAGCAGAAAATACATATATCTCCTTCCTTAAATGGTCCCTCTTTAAGCTTGTCATCTAAAGCCATTATAGGACTTGTTGGTCCAGTATATCCATATTTATTTGCTATAAAAATAGCTTTATCTGGATTAACGTGTAACTTTCTCATTGTAGTCTCTAATTCTTCTCTCGAGAATTGAGACATAAAGTAATGTTCAACATCCTTAGGTTTCAAATCATTATCTTTTAATAATTTTTTTATTAATATTGTCCAGTTTTCAGAAAGAAAATCTACAGAGAAAGGTTTCCATGACATTTTTCTTTCATATTCACTTATTCCTTCTTTTGGCACATTAGATAACCCACATGCAGGAAATCTTATATTTTCATTGTAACTATCATCTGTAAATGCCCTTGATCCTAAAAATCCGCACTCTCTTTCTTCTTCTCGTAATTCTAGTATAATAGCTGAAGCTCCATCTCCAATTGTAGAATACACAACTATATCGTCTTCGCGTGCAAATGGACTTATTAATAAAGAACCTAATACTAAAACTCGTTTGTAATTTTTGTCAGTTTTTAAGAATTTAGTTCCTATATCTATAGCATGTAACATACCTATGCAATCACAATTTACATCAAAAACCGCTTTAGCCTTTTTTGCATTTAATCTATTTCTAATTATAAGAGCACAACAAGGTGTTAAATATTCTGGAGTATCACTAGCTGATATTATCATATCTATATCTTCTGCTGATAAATTAGCTTTTTTTAAAGCCTCTTTTGCTGCTCTAATAGACATTGTTATAGCATTTTCATTTTCTTCAGCTAAAGTTAACTTTTCTCTTCCAAGCTTATCCATAAGCCCTTTTGCCTTGTTTTCAAGTTCAAAATTTTTAAAGTGTTCAACAAAATATTCATTTTCTAACACCTTTTTGGGATGATAGCTTCCAACCCCCACTATATGTACATTATTAAACATACCTTCATCTCCTAATCCCATTAAATATAATTAATCTCATAGTTATAATGGTTATATAAATATATTTTACCATGATTTATATATTATATATATTTTTTACATATAATTCAATAACAGTGGGATTCTATGGTATTTATTTTTCTTCTTTTAATATTTCCTCTAATTTTTCCTTTAAACTATAGTGTACTTTTTTTGGTTCTATTTTACTCATTGATTCAATATAAATTTTAAATAAAGGTTCACTACTATCTGGAAGAATCAGTATCCAATAATCTTTATATTTAATTTTTATTCCCTCTACAATATCCGCAACATTACTTTTAGTTTTTTCTACTAGTCTTCTCATTACTTCTGCTTTTTTATTCCAAGGACAATATATTTGTTTTTCATGATTATAATATTTCGGCAATATTTTTATAACTTTAGATAATTTTGTATTATATGTAGCCATTAAATTTAATATGAAAATCACTGTTACTACGGCATCTAATGTAAATAAATATTCATTTATTACATCCAATATCGGGATATCTTTTTCACTCGCAATATACTCTTTTAAAATTTCCTCTCTGTCAATTTTTGTTGTTATAAACTTAACTCTAAACATTTGTGCAAGTTCAGCCATGGCATTAGAAGAATTTACGGGTACAACTAAAGTCTTGAATTTACCCATTTTTAACATAATAAAATATTTTAAAACCTTGTATCTTTCATCTTTTATAACATTTCCTATTTCATCAATTATTATAGCATTTTCTCCATCATCATCTATATAAACACCCATATCCAGTGCATTTTTCACTACCAATTTCTTAATTTCTTGTAAATTATACTTTCTATTGTATACAATAATTTTAACATGAATTTTTTCGGATATTTTTTTTATTATATTTATAATATTTTTATTTCTACAACTAACTATTATTCTGTAGTTGTTTCTTACTATGTTATTTATATCTAATCTTTTTAGTATATTGCTTATATAATTACTATATATATATTCTTCACAATACTTTATTTTTTTTATTTTATAAGAAGTTACTCTTCTAAAATTTTCTCTATTAAAACTATTTTCTATTTTTCTTTTTATATTCTTATTAATTTCTACTCCTTTTTTGTCTAAGAAAATTATGCTTGCCTTTTCTGGATTGTCTTTATCTATATTTATTTTTATAGCTCCATCAGCCTTTAAATATATAATTGCATATCTTATAATATTGTTTGGCATAACATTTAAATCATATACTCTTATACCCATTGATAAAAGTCCAGTAATTGCAGAATATTTAAGCATACTAGAAACAGCAGTATTATCACTACAGCTGACAACTATTTTTTTATTTTTACTTAGAACATCCCCAGCAATTGATGATAGTTTAGACACTAGTTCAGGTGTTATATCAACATTAACTATTCCAGTTACACCTTCTTTATTAAAAATAGTCTTTGAATATTTATTACCCCATTTATAGTTAGAGCTCAATATAGAACCCGCATTTATTAATTTATTTGGCCAAACCTTTACTCTTGGCTTTAATATAACCTTACTTTCTATTAATGTATTATCTCCTACTACTGCATTTTCGAATATAGATGTTTTACATTTTACTTTTACGTTTTTACCTAGTATTCCTCCTCTTATTTGACATCCATTTCCTATATAACAATTAGTAAAAGTTATACTCCTTCTTATAGTAGAATTAGAACACACTATATTATTACTTCCTAAAATAGTATAAGGACCTACTTCAGCATAAGAATGTATACTTGTATTATCGCCTATAAATACTGGTGGAGTTATTTTTGCTTTAGGACTTATTTCGCAATTATTACCAATCCATATATTTTCCTTTTTTTTGTTTTCATCTAATTTTAATTCTATAATACTTGTTAATAACTCTAAATTACATTTATGATATTCATAGAAACTTCCTATATCACACCAATACTCATTTGTTGTATAAGCAAATATCCTTTTATCCTTCTTTAATAAAAGAGGAAATAAATCTTTACTAAAATCAAATTTCTGATTTTTGTCATAATATTTTAATACATCTGGCTCTAGCACATATACACCCGTGTTCACCTTATCACTAAATACTTCACTCCACCCAGGTTTTTCTAAAAATTTTATAATTTTTCCCTCATTATCAGTAATAACAACTCCATATTCTAGAGGTGTATCAATCTTCTTAGTGACAATTGTAACTTGTGCATTTTTACTATTGTGGTACTTTACTACTTCTGTTAAATCCAAATTAATAAGTGCATCTCCACTAATTACAATAAACGTATCATCTAAAAATTCTTCTGCATTTTTTACACTTCCACCGGTTCCAAGAGGTATATCTTCTATAAAATATTTTATATGCACTCCAAATTTGCTTCCGTCTTCAAAATAATTCATTATTTCATCTGCCAAATATTGAAGAGTTATAGCTATATTCTCTATTCCATTCCGCTTTAGTAATTCTATTGTATATTGTATCGCAGGTTTATTTACAATTGGCATCATGGGTTTTGGTATGTTACAAGTTAGTGGTCTTAATCTATTTCCTAATCCTCCAGCCATAATTACTGCTTTCATCAGCTCACTCCCTATAATACTTTTTTATTTTCCCATTCTGTTCCCTTAACTTCATTTAAAACAGATTTGTACATATCAACTGTAGTTAATGCAATATTTATCCACGAATAATTTTCAACAACACTATTAAATGCTTTTTCTCTTAATTGACCTGCAAGCCTATTATCACGTAAAACCTCCAGTATATTGTCTTTTAAACTAGAGAATGAACCACATATAAATTTCATGCCATTTACTCTGTGATTTATTATTTCTGAAAATCCACCAACATCGGATACAATTACAGGACATTTTGCAGCCATAGCCTCTAGGGCAACTATTCCAAAGGGTTCATATAAAGATGGGAACACAGCTATATCTGCTACACTATATAACTTTTTTTTCTCCTTGTTGCTTATATATCCTGTAAAAATTACCTTCTTAGAAAACCCACTATTTTTCACTCTTTCCTTTAACTCTTCTGTCATAGGTCCCATACCACATATAATAAATTTTGTATTTTTATATTCTTTGATTATATCTGGGATAGCATCTACAAGAAGCTGAATTCCCTTTTCAAACACATGTCTTCCAACATATAAAACGATTTTTTCATCTTGATTTGCATATTTCTGCTTGAATTTACGCTTGTTAAATTTTCCTTGAAATTCATTTACTTCAACTCCATTAGGTATAACCCATATTTTTTCTAATGGTGCTGAAAATAATCTACTTATTTCATCTCTCATATAATTACTACAGACAACAGTCTTCCATGATTCATAAACTACACTCCACTCTACAGAAGATATATATCTTTGCATTTCAGTTCTTATTCCATTGTTTCTTCCATACTCTGTAGCATGTATTGTGCATACAACTGGAATATTGTATGCCCATTTTAGTGTTTTAGCACTATAGAAAGAAAGCCAATCGTGAGCATGTATTATATCTACTTTTCCAATTTCTCTTATAAGTCTTATAGCTTCTTCTATCATTGCAAAATTAAGTTGCATAACCCACTTTACAAAATCACTTGTTTCAATCTTATATGGCTCAATTCTATGAATAAAAACTCCATTGTTCTTTTCTTTAATTGGTGCTGTTCCTTCTTGACAGGTAATTACATGAACCTCATGTCCTATCCTTGCTAGATTTTTAGATAAATGATATACATGATTTGATAGTCCCCCTACATTTTTTGGAGGATATTCCCAAGATAGCATTAATATTTTCATATTTGTACTCTCCTTTAAATATATATCCAATATCTTAATTATACTTTAGACAAATTTATTTTCAACCAAATTATGTAAAAAATATAGTAAAAAACCTCTCATAAATGCATATTTATGAGAGGTCTCAATTTTAACTTTAACTTTTACTTTTATTATTTTTCAGCTTTTTTATTTTTACTTAATAAGTCACCTATAGCAGCTATACTTCCTAAAGATGATAATGTTTCATTAGGTAATATAAGCTTGTTAGCTGGACTATTTGCCATTTCCTTTAGAGCTTCTACTTGTTTTAGTGCTATTACAGTTTCATTTGTGCCAGATTCTATTATAGCTTTATTTACTTGATTTATAGCATCCGCTTCTGCCTTAGCAACGATCTCAATTGCCTTAGCTTTACCTTCTGCCTCTAAAAGTTGAGATTCTCTTAATCCTTCTGCATGTCTTATGTTAGCTTCTTTTTCAGCTTCTGCTTGAAGTATCTTTGATCTCTTTTCACCTTCTGCTCTTTCAATTTCACTTTGTCTTAATCCTTCTGCTTGTAATATTACAGCTCTTTTATCTCTTTCCGCTTTCATTTGTTTTTCCATTGCTGCTTGAATTTCTCCAGGAGGAATTATATTCTTAATTTCAACTGATAAAATTTTTATTCCATAAGCATCTGTTATTTCATCAATTATTTCAAGTAATTTTGAATTTATTCTATCTCTACCTGACAAAACTTCATCTAAAGACATTTCACCAACAATATTTCTCATGTTTGTAATAGTAGAATAAACTATACCTGATTTATAGTCCTCTATATTATAAACGGCATCCTTTGAATTTAGAACCTTATAAAAGATAACATTATCTATAGATATTTTAACATTATCCTTTGTAATAACATTTTGTGGTTGTATGTCTAATATTTGTTGCTTTGTAGAAATCTTTTTTCTCACAAAATCTACAAAAGGAATTATAAAGTGCCACCCTGGTTCAAGTGTTCTATGATATTGACCAAATCTTTCAACTACATATAAATAACCTGTATTAACAATTTTAATTGAGGTAACTAATGCAGCTAAAACTAAAACTAATAAAATTATAGGTATTATAAACATATTTTTTCCCCTTTCTTTACACTTCTATATTTTAAATTTTTTTTATTAAAAGCTTATTTCCTTCTATTGCTACTATTTTGACTTTACTTCCTTTTTCTATTTTTTCTTCAACACTTTTTACTGTCCAGTATATTCCATTGTATTTTATAATGGCTTTATCTTCTACATCCTTTTCTATAACAAACTCATCCCCAATATATTCCTGTTCCATTGTTCCTGTTATTGGAACTGTCTTTTTTATGGTTCTTCTTATTATAGGGTAACATATTAACATAAGTACAATACTAATTATGATAAAAGTTATAATTTGAACAGTAAATGAAAATTCCATTAAACTTAAAATAGTTGCTATAACTCCTCCTATAGTAAACCATATAAATAAAAAACTACTAGTAGAAATATCTATTAAGAAAGCCACTATAGATATTATTATCCAGAGTACTATTTGAAATCTCATAATCCGCCCCCAATCTTAAAAATATTATTACTACTTATTATATATTAACATTAAAAATAAATCAGCAACTTTTCTTTATACTTTCTTTATAACTTTTTCATAATTTTTAGTCTTAATTAATCCATTGACAGATAAGTATTTAAGGGTATAAAGTTTAATAGGAAACTTTAATATAAATAAATTAAGAAATTATTACTATATATAAATTAAAATATGGAGTGTGAATTATATGAACTTTAT
This sequence comes from Clostridium massiliodielmoense, assembly GCF_900176615.1. Classification (GTDB taxonomy): domain Bacteria; phylum Bacillota; class Clostridia; order Clostridiales; family Clostridiaceae; genus Clostridium_H; species Clostridium_H massiliodielmoense. The sequence continues at coordinate 26,088 of NZ_FXLO01000009.1, read as the reverse complement.
TAGAGTTGCATCTGCATGTCCTGTAGTGAATGTTGGAGATATAAAATTTAACATTGAAAATATAAAAAGGTGTATAGATTTAGCTTTAAATGAACATTGTAAATTAGTTGTTTTGCCTGAGCTTTCTATAACATCTTATACTTGTGCAGATTTATTTTTAAATCAAACATTAATTGAAAAATCTATGGAGGGCATTAAGGATATCTGTGATTTTTCTTTACATAAAGATATTTTAATAGCTGTTGGAGCACCGCTTCTATTCAACTACTCACTATATAATTGTGCATACATTATTTATAATGGAAAAATTCTTGGAATTGTACCTAAAAGTTATTTACCTAACTACTCTGAATTCTATGAAAAACGTTGGTTTACAGAGGGTCACGACATAATTTCCGAAAAAGTTAATTTACCATTTCAAAATGATGTACCCTTTGGAATAAATCTTTTATTTACTAGTGGTAATTTTAAATTTGCATTTGAAATATGTGAAGACCTTTGGACAGTTATTCCTCCTAGTTCTTATCTTGCTTTAATGGGTGCTAACATAATAGGAAATCTTTCTGCATCAAATGAGCTGGTTTCTAAAGCTGACTATAGGAAATTCGTAGTATCATCTCAAAGTGCAAGATGTATGTCATCTTATGTTTATGCATCTTCTGGAGTCTTTGAATCTACTACTGATGTAGTATTTAGTGGTCACTTAATGATTGCAGAAAACGGAAAAATTCTAAAATCAAATAACAGATTTCAAAGAGAAAACGAAGTTATAACTTCAATAATAGATGTTGATAAAATAAATAACATGCGTATGAAAAATCTAAGCTTTAGAGATAGCAAAAGAGCATGTCCTTTTAAACCTTTAGAAATTTTATTTGACTTTAAAAATACTAACATATGTAACTTTGATAGAAAAATAAATAAACATCCTTTTGTACCATCAAATGAACACGAAAGAGAAGCACGTTCAAAAGAAATATTTAATATACAATCCGCTGGTCTTGCTAAACGTTTAAATCACACTGGACTTAAAAAAGTTATAGTTGGTATTTCAGGTGGACTTGACTCTACCCTTGCTTTACTTGTAGCTGTTAATACTTTTGACTTATTAAAACTACCAAGAAAAAATATAATTACTATAACTATGCCAGGCTTTGGTACTACTGATAGAACTTATAACAATGCAGTTGATTTATGCAAAAAGCTTGGAACTGACTTTAGAGAGATTAACATAGTTGATTCTTGTCTTCAACACTTTAAAGATATAGGTCATCCAGCAGAAATTCATGATGTAACATACGAAAATGTTCAAGCAAGAGAAAGAACTCAAATTCTTATGGACCTTGCCAATAAAGAAGCTGCTCTTTTAGTAGGTACAGGTGACTTATCTGAAATTGCTTTAGGTTGGGCAACTTATAACGGAGATCATATGTCTATGTACTCTGTAAACTGTTCTATTCCTAAAACTTTAGTTAGATATCTAGTTAAGTTCTCAGCTGAACATAACTCTGAAAAAAATATTTCACATATATTAATGGATATACTCGATACACCAGTAAGTCCTGAACTTTTACCTAAAGATAAGGATGGAAAAATAACTCAGAAAACTGAGGATATAGTTGGTCCTTATGAATTACATGACTTTTTCTTATACTATTTCATGAGACAAAACGCTACTTTTGAAAAAATACTATATCTTGCAAAAGAAGCATTTAAAAATGATTATGATGAAGAAACTATTAAAAAATGGCTTGATAAATTCATGAGAAGATTCTTCACACAACAATTTAAGCGTTCAGCAATTCCGGACGGTCCAAAGGTTGGTACTATAAGTCTTTCTCCAAGAGGAGATTTAAAAATGCCATCAGATGCTAGCTACAACATTTGGATTGAAAATAAATAAAATAAGGAACTAGTTTTTAGGTACCAGATAAAATCTTTATCTGGTACCTACTTTTCTAATCCCCTTTTCCTACTCCCTTATCTTTCCCTATTCTCTATATCCTTTATTTATAAATGTCCACAACAAGTCCTGTAATATCATCTATTGTACTTGCTATACTTAAATTATCCTTTTCTTCACTTAAAAGTAAATTAGTAAGTTCTTCTAACTTTTCATCTATAGTATCTACAGTAATAAAATATTGAGTTTGCCAAAAACTTATATCTTTCTTAACTCCATACATATAACTTAATACCGACTCTAAATATTCTCTTATCATTCTTTTATAAGCTGCAACATCACCGTAACACTTAGTAATTGACAGTCTATTTCCTTTTTTCTTAATATCCTCTAACATTTTCTTCAATTGTTCTTGTGATTTTCTTTGATGAGCAAAACTAAAACTTTGAGAAAATCCTTTTCTATTAGCTACTTTTTTACTTTCCGGATTAATTTGTGTGCTTCTACTTATTCTGGATATTTCCATGTATTTCACCACCGTATGCATTATTTATCAATATTTATATTATACAGTAAATTTATCTCAAAACAAACACTCGAATTTTAGACAAATAATATTATCTCTTATAAAGAATAATATAAATATAAACAATGTAAAATAATATAATGGAGGTGAAGAAATACATGTATTTTAATAAAGGTATTGAAGAAACTTTAAAAGAATTAAACACCAATGAAACTACAGGGCTTACATCTGATGAAGTAAAAAACCGTCAACAAAAATATGGACTAAATACACTTGCAACTGAAAAAAAAGATACTATGCTCAAGCTTATTTTATCTCAACTAAATGATGCTATGATTTATATACTTATTGGAGCTGCAATACTTTCAGCTATTGTAGGTGAAATAAGCGATTCCATTATAATTGCTATAGTAATAATACTAAACGCTGTAATTGGTGTTGTACAAGAATCCAAAGCAGAAAAATCACTTGAAGCATTAAAAAGTCTTTCTACTCCTAAAGCTATTGTAAAAAGAGATGGAGACCTTAAAGAAATTCCCTCTGAAGAAATAGTACCTGGAGATATTATAATCATAGATACTGGTAGATATATTCCATGTGATATACGTCTTATTGAAACTGCCAATCTTCAAATAGAAGAATCTGCACTAACTGGAGAATCTGTTCCCGTTAACAAAGATGCAAATATTACTTTAGAAAATGAAGATACACCACTTGGAGATAAAAAAAACATGGCGTTTATGTCTACACTAGCAAGCTATGGAAGAGGTGTAGGTATAGCTGTAGCTACTGGAATGGATACTGAAATAGGAAAAATTGCTTCACTTCTTAAAAATAATGAGAAGGAACTTACGCCACTTCAAAAGAAACTAGAATCTCTTGGTAAAACCCTAGGAATTGCCGCTGTGTTAATAGCTGTACTTATATTTATAATAGGATATTTTCAAAAGAGAGAACTTCTTGAATTATTCTTAACAGCCATAAGTCTTGCCGTTGCAGCTATCCCAGAAGGTCTTCCTGCTATTGTAACCATAGTTCTTGCAATTGGCGTTCAAAAAATGATAAAGAAAAATGCCATAATAAGAAAACTTCCTGCTGTTGAAACTTTAGGTTCTGTAAATATAGTATGTTCAGATAAAACAGGTACCCTTACTCAAAATAAAATGACAGTAACAAAGTTTTTTACTAACGATACTCTAAGGGATATAGAAAACTTAAATATAGATGAAAGCGAAAATAAATTGCTTATTGAAAACTTAGTTTTATGTAATGATGCAACCTATTCCGAAAACTCATCCACAGGAGATCCAACAGAAATTGCCCTTATAAATATGGGGGTTAATTACAATATATTTAAAGACGAACTTCAAAGTAAACATAAAAGAATAGACGAAATTCCATTCGACTCAGATAGAAAGCTTATGACAACTGTAAATGAATACGATAGTGAACTTTATGTTATGACTAAAGGTGCAATAGATAGCTTGCTTAAAATATGCAATAAAGCTCTAATAAATGGTAATGCAGTTGAATTAACAGAAGATATTAAATCTAAAATAATGGAAGCATCAAAATCTATGTCTAGTGAAGCACTAAGAGTACTTGGTGCAGCTTACAAGAAAATAAGTAATTCGCACATAGAAATAGATAATCTAGAAACCGACTTAATATTTATAGGACTTGTGGGCATGATTGACCCTCCTAGACTTGAAGTTAAAGATGCAATAGAATTAAATAAAAAAGCCGGTATTTCAACAGTAATGATAACTGGAGACCACAGTGACACTGCCTTTGCAATTGCAAAAGCATTAAATATAACAGATGATCCTTCAATGGTAATGTCTGGTTCTGAACTAGATAAACTTTCCGAGGAAGAGCTAAGTTCTAAAATAGACAATTTACGAGTTTTTGCTAGAGTTTCTCCTGAACATAAAGTAAAAATAGTAAACGCACTTAAAGCTAAAGGAAATATAGTATCAATGACTGGTGACGGTGTAAATGATGCTCCTTCCCTAAAAATAGCAGATATAGGAGTAGCTATGGGTATTACTGGTACAGATGTTGCAAAAGGTGCATCTGATATGATACTTACTGACGATAACTTCTCTACCATAGTATCAGCTATTGAAGAAGGTAGAAATATCTATAATAATATAAAAAAATCCATACTATTTTTATTATCCTGTAATAGTGGTGAAATCGTAGCTATATTTTTATCTATACTATTAGGATGGAAATCTCCACTAAGATCAGTGCATATACTTTGGATAAACTTAATTACAGATTCACTTCCTGCACTCGCATTAGGCGTTGACCCTAAAGATGAAGATGTTATGAATCATAATCCACGAAGTCCAAAAGAAAGTATATTTACTGGAATACTTGGGAACTTAATTTTTAATGGAATCTTAATTGGTGCTTTAACACTAATAGCATTTCAAATAGGACTCCATAGATATTCAAACTCATTAATGCATGCGCAGACCATGGCATTTATGGTAATGAGTATTTCAGAACTAATACACGCATTAAATGTTAGAAGCACCGAGAAATCTGTATTTAAAATAGGTTTGTTCTCAAATAGACCTCTAATATTATCTATAGTCCTTGGTATAGTCCTTCAAACAATTTTATTATTTATTCCTGTTTTTCGTAATGCATTTAACGTATATAAGTTAAATATCTATGATTGGACTTGGGTTATTATTTTAAGTCTATGTCCACTTGTATTCAACGAGATACTAAAACTATTCAAATCCTCTAATAAATAAAAAAAGCTGTTTTAAAATAAAAAATTATTTTAAAACAGCTTTTTTAGTATCCCTTTAATAAATTACAAATAATTTTTAATAATGTATATTAACATGGCATAAAATCCCACCATTAAACAAATATCCTTTAAGTCTAAAATATACTTTATATTTAATATATATTTATGGTTCCATTATATTCTTAATTTCTTTTTTATCCTCATTACTCCATGAATATATTTGTTCTGTAGAAGTATCTTTCTTAAAAGTAACGAATACATCATATGGTATATTGCCACCTTTTATTGGATCATACATTACCTTAATGTTTTCTATTTCATTTTCCTTATACCCCTCTTTAGATAATTTCCAAACTGTTGCACTTAATATCTTCTCTCTTTCTGTTTGACTTCCTAAAAAATATAATTTAGATCCTAGAAACAAGCTAAAACCTATTGATATAATCATTATTAAAATAAATATATATTTCTTCATGAAATTACACTCCTTAATTTCTATACTTAATTTTAAATACAAAAGATACTATCAAAATACTTAACAATATAGAACTTATAAATGAAACTATATAAATTCCAAAATACTTTAATGATACAAAATCTAAAGTCATTGTAATTCTATATAAAAATATACTAAATGTTATAACAATGACTAATATCCAATAGTTTATTTTGTCTTCTTTATTAAAGAACCTCATATTACAATCTGTATATTTCATTAGAGAATATAAATATACTATTATATAAATGCTACCTATTATGGTACTTCCATGTTGTAAAAATTTATATATTGGAACTTTATAATTTAAAATGCCAATCTTGTTTGATAACAAACTTAACTTCATTACAAAAAATCCTGTCTTATGTGTAAAACTATCCCATAATATATGAGAATAAATTCCTATAAGTGCAGAATAAATAAAAATTATACGTTTTTTTATTGTTGAATTTTTAATTTTTCTATGAGTAATATGATAAAGAGTTTTATCAATAGGCTGTGGCATACTTAATATAAACGGTCTTTTTATTATATACTCCCATAATAAATATAATATTATTACTAAAGGTATATCAAACCATATACTTCCTAGTAAAGTATGTCCTATGGTACCTTTAGGCATAAATCTTAAGAAATATTCAAAGTCTGGAGCCATACTTCCAATAACTAATGCAGAAAGGTCTAAATACTTTGGAGCTTTCTTTTTACATGGTATAACTATGGCTGGATGTGCAAACGTAAATGGCAATCAGTTCACTCCTTGTAAAATATATTGTTTTAATATATTTTACATTAAGAGTAGTTTCTCATCAATATATTATTTATTAGCAAACTGATTTTATAGTAAGCTTCATATTTTCTATTAAATCTATTTCATAAGGCTGTACAGGTTGATTTGTAAACGTGTCATAGACTATTCTTATCATAGGCCTATCTGGAAAATTCTTGTTTTGTTTTATTACATATCCTTGTACTCCATTTGAAAGTTTAACTCCACATCCTAAAGGATATATAGCAAAATTCTCTTTAAATTTTTTTATAACCTCATCATCAAATCTATTCCCCATTCCCGATAAAATAAATTCATATGCCTCTTTAGGGTCGAACTTCATTCTATAGCTTCTATTTGCACTTACCGCAGTAAATACATCACTTACAGAAATTATCTTTCCATAAGTAGAAATTTCATTTTTCTTAAGTCCATAAGGATATCCTTTTCCATCTATTCTTTCATGATGTTCAGCTACCCCTCTTATTATGTCTTCTGAAAACAAACCTGTATTTGTTAAAATCTCTTCCCCATAAATAGGATGCTTTTTTATTATTTTAAACTCCTCATCTGTAAGAGGTCCGTGCTTGTTTATTATTTCGTTTGGAACTTTAATCTTTCCTATATCATGCAACATAGCAGAAATTCCAAGTTCTTTTACTTTAGATGTTCCTAGATTTAAACAATTTCCTAAATAAACAGACATAATGCCAGTATCAACACAGTGAATGTATGTATAATTATCATAAGTTTTTACTTCATATAAACTTACATTTATACTATTTTGGTTTATTATCTGCTCAATAAGATTATCCATTTTATTCATAGATCTAGCTAAAACTTCTATATCTCCTTCTAAAAGGTCATTAAATAAATTAGGGATTATTTCAAGTGTAGTCTGTTTCAATTCAGTTAATACATTGTCATCCTCTATAACATCAGAAAATCTATCATCTTTAACATATACCATAAATACACCATATCTTTTTAATTTTGATATCATAAAATTTTCTATTTCAACACCAGATTTAAGAAGAATTTCTCCTGTACTACTTAATATATCTTTAGCTAACACTTCTTTTTCTTTTAAATTATCAACAAATTCTAACCTCATTTCCCATACCTCACTTAAAATTTCAATTATATAAATACTTAAAGTCTTAATTACACTATTGTAAATTATACCATATATTCCATATTGGACACATAAATATTTCATTTGTATAAACTATTACTATACAGTGTTCCATAATTTTATCTTATAGTTTATATAAACATAAGGAGATATAGTGATGTATAATAACCTTTTTATAAATGAGCCAAAGAATAATAGTATTATACAAAATAGGTTTCCTGAAATTTCTTTAATATCTTTAGATACAACATACTACAAAAACTTATTAAATATAAAAATGTATGTAAATAACAAAAAAGTGAATTTTAAAATTATAGACAATAAAATCATCTATATTCCACGTAAAAAACTTCATTCAGGAACTCAAAAAATTAAAATAACACTATATGATAAAAACAAAGAAAAAAAGGAATTAAAATGGTGTTTTTTAATAGAAACATCATCTAATATAGAAAAATACAATTTTTATTTTGGTATCCCTCATTCTCATACCGGTTTTTCAACAGGAAAAGGTACACCTACAGAAGCATTTAATTATGCAAAGAAAAAAGGAATTGATTTTTTAATAGTTACAGATCACGGTGGTCATCTTTATAGAGATAAGAAAAGTAATTCTTCTAAAAACTCTAAATGGGAAATCTTAAAAAATGATGCTAATAAATTTAATACTAAAAATGATAAATTTCTTTCACTGGGTGGCTTTGAGTTAACTTCTAAAAATTTTGGTGATTTCAATGTACTAAATTCAAATAATATTTATAAAGGAAAAATTAAAGATTTTAATAAATTTACCATGTGGCTTAAAAATCAACCAAATCCCATTGTTTCTATAAATCATCCTCATAAATATATAGAATCATTTAAATACAACAGAGAACTAGATAAGTTTATAAACTTTATTGAAGTAGGTAATGGTTCTCCTCCATTTAAATATTTAAACGGTGAAAAATACTATTACAATCTTTTGGATAAAGGTTGGCATATTGGTGCAATAAATGGACAAGACAATCACAGAATGAACTGGGGAGATACTGATAACTTAACAGTTGTCATTTGTAAATCATTGAATAAAAAAGATTTTTATGAGGCTTTAAACTGTAGAAGAACCTATTCTTCTGAAACAAGATCATTAAAATTAATATTCAAAGTAAATGGTAAATGGATGGGTAGTATTCTATCTCCTTCTAAAAAATTAAATTTTGAAATATATGCTGAAGATAAAAAAAATCCTATAAAAAAAGTTCAAATTATATCTAATGGTGAAAAAATTATTAAAGAAAAGTCTCTTAAAAAGAAAGGGAAATTAAAATGGGATTTTTCCATTCCATACAAAAAAAACTGTTGGTATGTAGCAAAAGTCATCTATAAAGATGATAAGATGGGTATTTCATCAGCAATTTTCACATAGGGCTATTTTCTAGCCCTATGGATTTTTTATAAAATTTCAAGTTTTCTATTTTTAAAATAAACAGTTCTAAGTTTACAATACTCTGTCATTTGTAGTGCAGCATCGAAGTATTTTGCTATATTTTCCCTATTATGAGCATCAGAACCTATAGTTATAAACTCTCCTCCAAGTTCATGAAATCTACTATATATTTTTAAGAGATTGTCTATTGCCCTTTTATCGTTTAATCTTCTAGTATTTAATTCTAAGCAAATCCCCTTATCTATTAACTTCTTCAAAACCTCATCTATATACTCTTTATATAAATCATAATACATCTCTCTATCATCGTACTTAGAACATCTTGAAAGATAATCTATATGTCCTAAGCTATCTATAAATTCATGTTTTTCTACACGTTTTATTATTTCCATGAAATACTTTATATAAAGTTCATCTTTAGAGTAATCCTTATATAACTTCTGCGCCATATATAAATCCTCATTGTTCATTTCATGTAATGACCCTATTACATAATCAAATGGATAGTTGTTTATAATTTCTCTATATTGCTCTGAGTATTCATTGCTCATTCCTATTTCTATTCCTAATAATAGCCTATGATTTCTATATCTTATATAGTCATTAAAATATTTATCACATTCTAATCTAAATTGATCTTTGTCTGGATAATTCAAATCCATATGTTCTGTAATTATTGCCCCTATATTATATTCATTACTTTTATTTATAACTTCCTCAATTCTCATATTTGAATCCGTTGAATATTTTGTATGCATATGAGTATCAAACATTATTATCCCCCTAAAAAAAGCAGCAAAACCCTAAAGTTTTGCTGATAATTATAATTTATTTTTTCTTTACTTTTTTCTTAGACTTTTTACTATCAGATATGACTTCTATATCTGCATTATTTACTCTATTAGGCTTTGCTTTAGCTCTTATAGTTCCATCTTTACTTTCTTGTGCTTTATTCATCTTAGCTCTTCTATTATTTAATCCTGCTAAATCTAAAAACCATAAAAAGAACATTAAGAATATTCCAGTATGTACATACTGCCAAATAGTGTTTTGAATTTGTTTTCCCCATAATAAATTGGGAATAAGAAACACTAGAACTGTAGCAACAAGTATTACCCATTTATTAGCTTTAATATTATCTAAAACATAGATTTTTAGTACATTATATATGATTAAAATAACAATAACCATTAAAAGCATAGGTAAAAATACCTTTAAAAAACCCATATTCGTCATCCCTTCCTCTTGAGTATTTATACTATAATATTATACATATATATATCTATATTTATCAAGTTCAATATATATAATATACAAAAATAATTTATTTTTCCAAAGATATAAAACATATATTAAAAACTATATTATGTATTATAAATTTTAAAATTAACATTGAAAATATATATTTTTTTAGAATTAATAATTATTTTATGTTAAAATATATGTAGTTTATAATTATTTCATTATTTTTTATTTTAATTTTAATAATTTAATAAAAACTTTGTTATAATGTTATTGAATATTTTACTTTTAGAGGTGGTTCATATGGATTTAAAAATAAACGGTCTTGACGATTTAGATATACAAATTTTAGAAATATTAATAAAAGATTCTAGAACTCCTTATTTAGAAATAGCTAGGAAATGTCATGTTAGTGGTGGAACAATACATGTTAGAATGAAAAAAATGGAGGATATTGGAATAATAAAAGGTACCAAATTAATTTTGGACAATACAAAGCTTGGATATGATGTATGTTGTTTTATAGGAATATATCTAAATAAAGCATCATCTTTTTCTCATGTACTAAAAAAACTTAATGAAATCAATGAAGTTGTAGAATTACATTATACAACTGGAGAATATTCTATATTTATGAAAGTAATATGTCAAAGCATTTCTCATCTACAAAACTTACTTATGAATGAGATTCAGGTAATTCCTGAAATTCAAAGAACAGATACTTTCATATCACTTTCTCAACCAATAGATAGAAATATACAACTTTAATATAGAAATTACATAATTTCTACATATGAAAAAAAGATATATGGATTATTCTATATATCCTTTTTCCCTTTATCTAATTTTATCTAGTCCTTTTATTTTTTTACTAATATTTTTTTTAAAAATGTAAATACTAATGTTATAAATTTATTTTAAAGGAGATGTAATCATATGAGAGGATTAGATATAACTGCACTTGTTTTAGTTATTATAGGAGCAATAAATTGGGGATTAATTGGTTTCTTCAAATTTGATTTAGTAGCTTCTTTATTTGGAAATATGTCTGGTTTTACTAGAGTTATATATGCTTTAGTTGGTTTAGCCGGATTATATGCTCTATCTTTCTTTGGTAGAGATCGTGAAGTTGATGATGCAAAATAATAGTATACAAATATCATTAATTCCAAATATTTAAAAATATTTGGAATTTTTTCTTGACTTATTTTTGGAACATTATTATAATTAAATAAATACAAAGTTAAAATCTTGGATCAGGAATAGTAACTATAGTACTTAGTTTCAGAGAGTTGAGGATGGTGAGATCTCAATACAGTAGACTTTAGTGAATGGACCTGTTAGATGTAAACCGAAATCATTTTGAAAGTAGTATTTACCGTATTTCGCACGTTATAGCGATAGGATATGTTAGTATCTGAAAGAGATATATTATTAAATAACTTTATCTTTTTAATAATATAATTTAGGTGGCAACGCGAATACACTTCGCCCTATTTTTTAGGGTGAAGTTTTTTTTATATTTTTTTAATTAAGGTGGTGATAAATATGGTATGAAAGAAATCTATAGTTTATTTTAATGTCTTAAATTTAAAATTTATTTTATTACAAAAAGGAGAATCTTTTATTATGAAAACTAATTTTAAAAAATCAATTATAAATTCTTTATTAATCGCTATAGGTTTTATTTTACACCAAATTGCCCCACCAATATTATTTGGAATGAAACCAGATCTTTCACTAATTATGATGTTTATAATAATACTTTTAAACGATGATTATAAAACAGCTTTGATATCAGGAATTTTATATGGTGTTTTAACCGCACTTACTACAACATTTCCAGGAGGACAACCCGCTAATATAATAGATAAAATAGTAACTTCCAATGTTATATACTTATCTTTAATACCTTTTAGAAATAAGTTCAACAATCAAATTAAAGTAATAGTTGAAACTTTTATAGGAACTATTGTAAGTGGTACAGTATTTATATTTTCAGCTGGATTTTTAGTAGGTATTAATCAATCTATATCATCTTTATTTTTAGCTGTAGTATTACCTGCAACAATATTAAATTCTATAATTGCACCTATAATCTATAACGGAATAAAGTTATCCCTAAAACACTCAAATACAAATATATTTTAATTTATTATATTATAAATTTATACTTTTCCTAAAGTAAATTCATAATATTATTAAAGGAGAGAAGTAAGCCTAATTTAAGCTTATTTCTCTCCTTAACTACTTGTTAATTGATAATTGCTTATTATCTATTGTTTAGTTGAACATTTTTTTCACTAATCTCTATAGTTTCTTCTACTTCAACAGGTTTTCCGACAAATCTCACTATTAATCCAATTATAACTATATCCATTGGAAGAACTATATATATGGATAATCCCAATGATACTGGAATATATCCTGCAAAAATAGTTACCAATGCTACTACTAAAGCATAATAAAGTTGTGTCTTTACATGATCAATATGATCACACGCAGCACCCATAGATGATAATATTGTAGTATCTGATATTGGTGAACAATGATCTCCAAATATAGCTCCAGTAAGTACAGAACTTACTGCTGTAATCATATATGAATGTGTTGGATTCATAGCAAAAGCTAAAGGAATTGTAAGTGGCATTAATATACCCATTGTTCCATATGAAGTTCCTGTAGCAAATGATATGATTGATGCAAGCACAAATATAACTGCTGGTAAAATAAATGCTGGTAAACTAGTAGATAATTTAGCTACTAAAAAGTGTGATGTTCCAAGATCTTTAATAACTGCACTTAATGACCATGCTAAAAGTAAAATAACTCCTGTTATTATAAGTGATTTCATACCATTTACCCAAGTATCTATAGCTTCACTTAAGGTAAATATCTTTTGTGATATTCCCATTATCATAGCAACTATACTCGCAAGTAATGCTGCTTGAAATAAAACTATACTTGCATCTGATGCACTAAAACACTCTCTAACTGCTTCAAAAGATGATGGATGAGATTGTAATAGTGTAATTAAAACCTTATCTTCTCCGCCCATTATTGCTGTGTATCCATTATAGTAAAATCCTAAAAATGCTCCAACTATTAATACCATTATTGGAATTACTGCATTTCTTATTTTTAAAACTGTTCCTTCTTTTGGTTCAAGCTCAGTGCTTTCTGATGAAACCATAGGTTTTGCAGTGTCGCTTACTAATTTTCCTGTAGTTCTAGCACGTCTTTCTGCCTTAAGCATTGGACCAAATTCCCTTAAAAATACAGCTGTAAATACTATAAATATTAATATTAATATATTATAAAATCTATATGGTATAGTTTCTAAAAAGATACTATATGCACTTGCATGTTGTCCAATAGATTCAAATCCATCTTTTATTAAACTAAGCTCATATCCAACCCATGTTGAAATAACTGCTATACCTGCTATTGGTGCTGCTGTTGCATCTATTACAAAAGATAATTTTTCTCTTGAAATTTTCATTTTATCAGAAACAGGTCTCATTATAGGACCAACTATAAGTGAATTTGCATAATCATCAAAGAATACAAAAATTCCAAGAAGCCAAGTAATTATTTGTGTGCTTACTGGAGTTTTAGCCTTTTTAGATAAGGATTCTGCAACAGCTTTAGCTCCACCCATTTTTGTAATTAATGCTATAAGTCCTCCAATTGCTAAACATTGCAATATAATACCTGCATTCCATTTACTTGCTAATGAATTTAATATTTGAGTTACAACATCTAAAAATCCATGGAATACTGCTCCACCTACCCCATAGTTATTTAAAGCCAATAAAAACGTTCCAGAGAACACGCCCAGAAATAGTGATAATACTACATTTTTAGTTATAAATGCCAATATTATAGATATTAATGGTGGTAATAACGTCCAAAGCCCAAACTTAATGGCATTTGCTTTTGATGCATCTTGTTCTGCACCGAATGCTGTAGTAGCAAACACTAGCAACATAAACATAAATGTGCTAATAAATATTTTTTTGTTTTTCATGTTATTCCTTCCCCCTAGTTTCTTTATATTGACATATACCGAAATTTCGTGGAAAGTTAAAATTAAAAAAGCCTTGAGCAAATTCACTCAAGGCTTACTAAATACTAAGAATAACAAAGTACCTAATAAGTTGAATGATAGCCCTCCACAAATAAAATTTGCGACAATCTTGCATATATTTTATGCAAAACCAGCCATATAACCTTAAAGCATGGGTTATACACTTCGGCGATGTTTCCTTTCCTTATGTTTCATCGTGCTTACCTCCGCATAAGTACTCTTAAATACCGCACCTCTATCACTAAACTTCGATATACGCTTTCCTAAAATTTTATACTATTATTGAAAAATAGTCAATAGAATACTAAATTTTTTTATAATAATTTTTACATTTTATTTAAAATTTCGTATTATAGCTACATATTTATTTTAATTCCTCTTTTTAAACTATTGCTATATTCAATAAAATCATAAACATCCTCATCAAATAAATCACAAAACGTCTTTAATTTTTCTAAAGATAAATCTTCTATAGCTTTTTTATTTTCTTCACAATATAGAACTATCGCACCAATAACTCCATGAGCATCCCTAAATGCCATTCCCTTATTAACTAGATAATCTGCAGCTTCTGTAGCATTTAAAAATCCTTTTTTTACTGCATTATACATATTATCTTTTTTTAATTCTAAAGTATTAAGCATACCACTCATAACTTTTAGTGATTTTATAACCGTATCTACAGCATCAAAAAATCCTTCTTTATCTTCTTGCATATCTTTATTATAAGCTAGAGGTATACCTTTCATAGTAGTCAAAAATCCCATTAATGAACCATACACTCTTCCTGTTTTTCCTCTTATAAGTTCAGCTGCATCTGGATTTTTTTTCTGTGGCATTATACTGCTTCCAGTTGAAAATTCATCTCTTATTTTTATAAAATCAAATTCTTTACTACTCCACAAAATAAGTTCTTCACTTAACCTACTTAAATGCATCATTATCAATGAAAATGATGATAAAAGACTTATTAAATAATCTCTATCACTAACTCCATCCATAAAGTTATCTACAGGTTTTTTAAATCCTAATTCTTTAGCTGTAAATTCTCTATCAATATTATATGTGGTACCTGCAAGTGCTCCACATCCTAGTGGACTTTCATCCATTATTTCAATGTCACTTGATAATCTTTTCTTGTCTCTATTAAACATACTATAATAAGCCATAATATGTAGCCTAAATTTAACAGCTTGAGCCCTTTGAAGATGAGTATATCCTGGCATTATAACATCATTATCATTAGCTAATTTTGTAATAATCTTTAATAATTCATTTATATATTCTATAATCTCATACGCTACACTTTTAGCATACATTCTCATATCTACAGCTACTTGATCATTTCTGCTTCTTCCAGTGTGCAACTTTTTTCCAACTTCTCCAACTGTCTTTATAAGATTAATTTCCACAAAACTATGAATATCCTCATAGTCTCCTTCTATTTTTAATACACCATTTTCTATATCTTTTAAAATAGACTCTAGTCCATCTATAATCTTTTCTTTTTCTTCATCTTTTAATATATCACATTTTGAAAGCATCTTTACATGAGCAATACTTCCTTTAATATCCTTTTTATATAATCTCTTATCAAAATTTAATGAGCTATTAAAGTCTTCCATAAGTTTACTCTCTGCATCTTTAAAACGTCCACCCCAAAGTTTCACCTAAATCACGTCCCTCTAACCTTGATTTTTAAGTTTAATCATTGCATTTATTTTGTATGGTAATCCAAATAAATTTATAAATCCTTCTGCATCTTTATGATCATAAAAATCACTAGCACCAAAAGATGATATACTTTCTTCATATAATGCATTTGGTGATTCCATTCCTGCTACCATAATATTTCCTTTATAAAGTTTTAACCTTACAATTCCATTTACGACTTTTTGTGTTTTATCAATAAATGCATCTAATCCTTCTTTTAGTGTACTAAACCATAAACCATTATAAACAAGTTCCCCATATTTTTGAGATATCATTTGTTTAAAATGAAATGTTTCCTTTTGCATAGTCAAATATTCAAGTTCTTTGTGCGCTGCATATAAAATAGTTCCACCTGGCGTTTCATAAACCCCTCTTGACTTCATTCCAACAAGTCTATTTTCTAATAAGTCTATAACTCCAATACCATTTTCTCCACCAATTTTATTTAACTTTTCTAAGATTTCAACTGGTGACATATCAATTCCATCTAATTTTTTAGCTTCTCCCTTTTCAAAAGTTATCTTAATATAACTCACTTCATCTTTAGCCTTTTCAGGTGGAATTGTCATACAGTACATTTCTGTTTTATGCTCATTTTTTATGTCCTCAAGATCTCCACCTTCATGACTTATATGCCAAAGATTTTGATCTCTTGAATATATTTTTTCTTTTGTAACAGGTACTTCTATACCATTGGCATTTGCATAATCTATAGCATCTTCTCTTGATTTTATATCCCATATTCTCCATGGTGCAATGACTTTTATGGATGGATCTAATGACATTATTCCAACTTCAAAACGTACTTGGTCATTTCCTTTTCCTGTACAACCATGACAAATGTATTTTGCACCTTCTTTATGTGCAACTTCTACAAGTTTTTTTGCAATTAATGGTCTTGCAAAGGATGTTCCTAAAAGATATTTTCCTTCATATATTGCATCAGCTTTTACACCTTTATATATATATTCAGACACAAATTCATCTTTTACATCTTCTACATATATTTTGGTTGCCCCTGATTTTATTGCTTTTTTCTTTATTTCTTCAAAATCTTCATCTTGTCCTACATTTACGCAACAAGCTATAACATCCAAATTATAATTTTCTTTAAGCCAATGTATAGTAATAGATGTATCAAGTCCTCCTGAATATGCTAAAACAACTTTTTCTTTCATAATTATTGCCCCCTATAAAAATTTATTATTTGAATTATTCTTCTTACTACTTAAATACTTTATTTAAAAATAATTTTGTTCTATCTTCTTTTGGGTTATGAAATAGTTCTTCTGGACATCCTTCTTCAACTATCTTTCCCCCATCCATAAAAATAACTCTATCAGCAACTTCTCTTGCAAAACCCATTTCATGTGTTACCACCACCATAGTCATTCCTTCTTTTGCAAGTTCTTTCATTACATTTAAAACTTCTCCTACAAGTTCAGGATCTAACGCTGATGTAGGCTCATCAAATAACATTAAATCTGGCTCCATTGCAAGGGCCCTTGCTATTGCAACTCTTTGTTTTTGTCCTCCTGAAAGTTTTGAAGGATAGTACTCTTTTTTATCTTCAAGCCCAACTTTTTTTAACAATTCATGTGCTTTTTTCTTCATATCTTCTTTGCTTTCTTTTTTAACTACAACAGGTGCTTCAATTATATTTTTCTCTACTGTCATATGTGGAAAGAGATTAAAATTCTGAAAAACCATCCCCATTTTTTCAATCTTATTTCTTGTATCATTTTTATCCTTAAAGTTTATTTTTTCCCCTTCTACATAAATTTCACCTTCATTTGGAATTTCCAGAGTATTTAAACATCTTAGGAAAGTACTTTTTCCAGAACCTGAAGGGCCTATTATTACAAGAACTTCTCCTTTTTCTACATTGACATTTAAATTTTCAAAAACTGTTAATCTTCCAAATTTCTTAGTTAAATTCTTAGTTTCTATCATATACATTGAAAACACCCCCTAATATACAGATAATCTTTTTTCTGTTAAAGAAAAAATAACATTAAATACCGTAGTCATAAGTAAATATAATAAACCTGATATTAAAAATGGTTCTACTGGTCTTCCAGTAGAAGACATTTGAAGTTGAGCATTTCTCATTAATTCCTCCATTGTTATTGCAGAAACTAATGATGTATCTTTAAGCATTGTTATAAATTCATTTCCAACTGATGGAAGTATTACTCTAAATGCTTGTGGCAATATAACCTTTGTCATTGTCTGTATATTAGTAAAGCCTAATGATTTACATGCTTCAAATTGTCCTTTATCTATAGAAACTATTCCCCCTCTTATAATTTCAGACATATATGCTCCTGAATTTAAACTAAGTCCAATTATTGCAGCCACCATTGGTGTCAAACTAATTCCTAAAAACGGTAAACCATAATAAAAGAAAAATAATTGCAAAAACATTGGTGTTCCTCTAAATATCCAGGTATAAAAGGATACAATATATACTACAATTTTATTGTTTGATAGCTTTAGCCCCGCTACAATTACCCCAATAATACTTCCTAAAATTACAGATATAACAGTCAATTCTATTGTTATAACACTTCCTTTAAGTAATATTGGAAGCATATTACTTAAAATATCTATATCCACTACGCTCACCCCTTAATACATTTATATCCTTTGCCCTATATAATACTTTTTATTTTTGATATAATTTATTTTTGATTTTTATATGCATCGAATCCAAACCATTTAACTGAAAGTTTTGATAAAGTTCCATCTTTTTTTAGGTCATTAATTATTTTTTGTACTTCATTTTTCAATGCATTATCTCCCTTTCTAAACGCTATGCCCATAGGTTCTTTTGCAACCATTTCGTCTAAAACCTCAAATTTACCTGGTTTTTTTGAAATGTAATATCCTCCAACTTGAGCATCCATAATTACAGCATCTATTCTTCCTATTGACATATCACTAAAAGTCTCTGTTATCTTTCCATACTTTCTTAATTCTCTAATATCTTTTAATTTTCTTTCAGCAGTTATTTGTCCTGCTGACCCCATTTGACATCCAATTATCTTTCCTTTAAGATCAGAAAGTTTTTTTATTGAAGCATTTCCCTTTTTTACCGCTACTATTTGTCCTCCTAAAACATATGGTTCTGTAAAATTAAGAGATTTTTTTCTCTCATCAGTCATTGTAAATCCTGCAATTATAGTATCAAATTTTTTAGACTGTAATCCTAGTAATATACCACTAAATTCAGTAGGTATAAATTCAACTTTAACCCCTATTTTTTTACCTATCTCTCTAGCTAAATCTACATCGAATCCAACTAAATTATTTTTTTCATCTCTAAATTCCATTGGTGGATAACCATCGTCTAATCCAACTAATAACTTTCCAGACTTTTTAACACTTTCAAGTGAACTATCTGAACCACTACTTTTAGCAGAAGCTCCTTTTGAACCACATCCTGTTAACGCTACAACCCCCATCATAACTATTAAAAGGATACTTATAATTTTTTTCATATTTATACACCCCTTTTTACTTATATGCCCCTATATATAATACTTTTTGGAAATAAATATTAAATTCCCCCGTATCTTTATAAATAATTATACATTTATTTTTATAATTATGCAAGTATTTTATGAATAATTATTCAAATAGTTTTTTAACGCAAAACAAAAGTCCTTGATATTTCTATCAAAGACTCTTCACAAACATCTTTTATACAGTTTTATTTGTATTATTATGCATAACATTATTTATAATTATATATATTTTATTACTTCATCCGCAAACTCCATAGTCTTAGCACTTCCTCCAAGATCATATGTTACACATTTTCCTTCTTCCAAAACTTTAGTAACTGCATTTTCTATTTTACTTGCTGAATCATTCTCTCCTAAATATCTAAGCATCATAACACCACTTAAAATAAGTGCAGTTGGATTTGCTATACCCTTCCCTGCAATGTCCGGTGCTGAACCATGTACCGCTTCAAAAACTGCAATATCTTTTCCTATGTTAGCACCTGGAACAATTCCAAGACCTCCAACAAGACCTGATGCCATATCTGACAATATATCACCATATAAATTAGGCATAACCAAAACATCATAGTTTTCAGGATTTTGCACAAGTCTCATACTCATAGCATCTACTATCATATCATTAAATTCTATATCTTTGTATTTACTTGCAACTTCCTTTGCACATCTTAAAAATAGTCCATCTGATAACTTCATTATATTTGCTTTATGCACTGCTGTTACCTTTTTTCTTTGTTGTTTTCTAGCAAGATCAAAAGCAAAATCTACAATTCTATCACTTGACTTTTTAGTAATTATTTTTATAGTTTCAGCAGCTTCTTCTCCTACATTATGTTCAATTCCAGCATACAATCCTTCTGTATTTTCTCTAACTATTACAAGATCCACATCTTCATATCTACATGGAACTCCTTTATATGTCTTTACAGGTCTTACATTTGCATAAAGATCTAGTGATTTTCTAAGTCCCACATTTACACTTCTAAATCCCTTACCCACAGGTGTTGTAACAGGTCCTTTAAGTGCAACTTTATTTTTCTTTATACTATCAATTACATACTCTGGAAGAGGAACACCCTCTGTTTCTATAACTTTTGCTCCAGCCTCTGCAACTTCCCAATTTATTTTAACTCCAGTAGCCTCAATAACTTTTTTTGCAGCCTCAGTTATTTCTGGACCTATTCCATCTCCTGGAATCAATGTTACATTATACCCCATTTAAAATCCCCCTTATTTTAATTAATCATTATAAAGCTTAATACAATATACTTTTTCTTATTAATGCCAAAGTATATGAAATTGTAAAATCACATATTTAACCTTATATAAACTTATAATTAATTATTTTTATATTTTATGCTATTTATAAGACCACCTTTTAATAGCATATTCTTTTGTCTTTCTGAAACTTTAAGACTCATTTCATACTTTTCATTTTTAGTTACATTTTTTAAAATAACTTTTCCATTTTGTACTGATTCCTTTGCATTTTCTATAACAATTTCATCAAATTCATCTATGTCATCATAATCACTACTATTTATAAATTCTAATGGCATTATACCATTATTTATAAGATTAGCTTTATGGATTCTAGCAAATGATTTTGCAAATACAGCCTTTACTCCAAGATATAATGGTGCTAGAGCCGCATGTTCTCTACTAGAACCTTGACCATAGTTTTCTCCAGCTACTATAAATCCACCATTGTTCTCTTTTGCCCTTCTCGGAAATTCTTCATTACATGGTGTTAAACAAAAATTTGCAAGATGAGGTATATTAGATCTAAATGGTAATAGCTTTGCATTTGATGGCATTATATGATCAGTTGTTATATTGTCTCCAACTTTAATTAATGTTTTTCCATTAACAACAGCTTTTAATTCTTCTGCCCTTGGAAAAGGTTTTATATTAGGTCCACGTACAACTTCTACATTTTTGGGATTATCTGCTGGTTTTACAATAAGATTATCATTAATTAAAAATTTACTAGGCATTTCTACACTTGGAGCTTCTCCAAATTCTCTTGGATCTGATATACATCCATTTAATGCTGAAACAGCTGCAATTTCTGGACTCACTAAATATACACCCGCTGTTTTAGTTCCACATCTTCCTTCAAAATTTCTATTTATAGTTCTTAATGATACTGCTCCATTAGCAGGTGCTTGCCCCATTCCAATACATGGTCCACATCCAGACTCTAAAATTCTCGCTCCTGATGCAATCATTTTTGCTAAAGCTCCATTTTCAGCTATCATATTTAATACTTGTTTTGAACCAGGTCCAATTACTAAAGATACATCTTCATTAATTGTCTTTCCCTCTAATATTTTTGAAACCTTCATCATATCTACATATGATGAATTTGTACAGCTTCCTATTGTAACCTGATTAACTTTCTTACCTTTAAGTTCTGAAACTTTAACTACGTTATCAGGACTATGTGGACAAGCAACCATCGGTTCTAATTCACTTAAATTTATAGATACAACATCATCATATACTGCATCACCATCTGCTTTTATTTCAGTAAAGTCTCCTTCTCTTCCTTGAGCTTTTAAAAATTCTAAAGTAATCTCATCACTAGGGAAAATAGATGTAGTTGCTCCAAGTTCCGCTCCCATATTAGTTATAGTAGCTCTTTCTGGAACAGATAAAGTTTTTACTCCTTCTCCTGCATACTCAAATATCTTATCAACTCCACCTTTTACAGTTAATCTTCTTAATAATTCTAAAATAATATCCTTTGCAGAAACCCACGAATTTAGTTTTCCTATAAGTTCAACCTTAACTACTTTTGGAGTTTTTATATAATATTCTCCTCCACCCATAGCTACTGCAACATCAAGTCCACCTGCTCCAATACCTATCATTCCAATGCCACCTGCTGTAGGTGTATGACTATCTGAACCTACTAAAGTTTGTCCCGGAACTCCAAATCTTTCTAAATGAACTTGATGACAAATACCGTTTCCAGGCTTTGAAAAATAAATTCCATGCTTTTTAGTTACTGTTTGTATATATCTATGATCATCAGCATTTTCAGGTCCAGTTTGAAGCATATTATGATCTATATAAGCGACAGATCGTTTTGTTTTTACCTTATCTACTCCTAAAGCTTCAAATTGTAAATACGCCATAGTACCTGTAGAATCTTGGGTAAGCGTTTGATCTATTCTTATTCCTATTTCATTTCCGTTTTCCATTTTTCCAACAACCAAATGATTTTTTAATATTTTTTCTACAATATTAAACCCCATAATTTCAGCCCCTTTTATACAAATTAATTTCAAACTCTTTGAATTTATTTTTAATATGAATTTCAAACTTTATATTTCATCATAAAATGCATATCAAATAAAATAAACATCATATTTGAACACAATTATACCACATTGACCCTATTTTTTCAAAACGAACTGCAATTTTTTACATATTAAAATTCATTATATGAATTTAAATTGATTCCACATTCATAATATATATTAGTTAATTAACTCAAATTTACTATATCTTAAACTTATAAATGAATATAATAAAAGCGTAAAGAAGATGTTTCCTCTTTACACTTTTGTTATAAGTTGCTAGCTATTTTACTTTTTACTATTTCAGATATATTTTTTTGGTCTTCTCTTGAAAGATTTTCTAAATAAATTGGTTCTCCAACAACTAATTTAACTTCTCCACCTTTTATTTTGCCATTGTTATCTTCATATATCTTATAAGTTCCATCTAAAGTAATTGGTACTATTGGCACCTTTGCTTTGGTAGCCATCTTTAAACTTCCTTTTTTAAATTCTCCAATTGTACTACTTTTACTTCTAGTTCCTTCTGGGAAAATAACCATAGATTGACCATTTTTCATATTTTCAGAACCTTGATTTATAGATTTTAATGCTTCCCTTACATTTTGTCTATCCATAAATACACATTGCATTTGTTTCATCCACCATGATATTATAGGCAACTTCTCCATCTCTTTTTTTGCTATAAATCCCATTGGTTTATCAATTGTAGCTAAAATAGTTACTATATCGAAATCCCCTTGATGATTAGCTATAAAACAACAAGCCTCATCAGGAATTTTTTCCAATCCTTTTGTATTTACTGTAACTCCAGATTTATTTAATATCCCTTGAGCCCATTCTTTTACTACCTTATTTAAAAGTTTTTTAGATTCCTCTATTTGCCCTTTTCCTCTCATAGAATTATACTTCTTTTTTGAAAAAAGTGTACCTATCATATTAAATATAACATACATATACACACTCAATGTCTTCATATAATCGCTTCATTCCTCTCTCAAATTGTATACACATATTCTATTATAATATTCAAATTATATGAATTCAATAAATACTTTAGTTTTTAATGCTTATATTGTTTATATAATGACTAATATGGAATAATCATAGATATATTGATTTATTTATGAAAGGAATTTACAATATATTTTATTGTATAGGTAATATATATGAAACTAAACAAAAAGTTTTTAACTTTATCATTAACTGTTATAATAGTATTATTAATATTTATGTTATATGTATTTTTTAATACAAGATTCACCTCAAATAGCTCAATACCTTATAATAAGGATTGTCTAACAATACATTATATAGATGTAGGTCAAGGTGATTCTATTTTGGTACAATTCAATAATAAAAACTTATTAATAGATGCTGGCTGTTCTAATAGAAAAGTTCATAATTACTTAAAAAAATGTGGTGTAAAAAAATTAAATTATGTAATAGCAACACATCCTCATGATGATCACATTGGAGGTATGCCCTACATAATAGAAAGCTTTTCTATTGACAAATTTTTAGCTCCTAAAGCTACAAATAATACAACTTCTTTTAAGAAAATGATAACTGAACTACAAAAAAATAATTTAAAAATTAGTTCAACTAAGGCTGGAACTTATATTCCATTAGACCATAAATTAAGTTGTTTTGTAGTGGCTCCGAAGAATTCTACTTATAAAAATCTAAACAATTACTCTATAGTATTAAAGATTACGTATAACAATACTAGTTTCTTATTTTGTGGAGATGCAGAAAATTTAAGCGAAGATGAAATATTAAGTTCAGGCTATAATATTACATCTGATGTATTAAAATTAGGTCATCATGGTAGTAAAACTGCTACCAATAACAATTTTTTAGAAGAAGTTAATCCTAAAGTTGCAATAATTAGTTGTGGTAAAGGTAATGATTATGGACATCCACATAAAGAAACGTTAAAAAAACTAAAAAATAAAAACATTACTACATATAGAACCGATATAGATGGAACTATTATCCTTGAAAGTAATGGAACAAAAATCATGAAAAGGCAGTGATAACATGAATCCAATAGCATTTGAAATTTTCGGACTCGAAATTCGTTGGTATGGTATTTTAATATGTATAGGAATGATTTTAGCATATGGTCTTGCATATAAAAGAAGCAAAATTTATAATGTTAACTTTGATAAATTAACAGATGTATTCATAGTTGCTCTTCCGTTTTCTATACTCTGTGCAAGACTATATTATGTAATATTTAACTGGTCTTATTATAGCGCTAATCCATCTCATATATTATATATCCGTGAAGGTGGTCTTGCAATTCACGGAGGATTAATAGGTGCAATAATTAGTGGATACTTAATGAGTAGATATAGAAAATTGAATTTTTTAGATTTAATTGATACTGTAGCTCCTTGCTTTATATTGGCACAAGCTATAGGTCGTTGGGGAAACTTTTTTAATAGTGAAGCTCATGGTGGAATAGTATCCTCAGAATTTATATCTCACTTCCCAGAATTTATTCAAAAAGGAATGTTTATAGATGGATTTTATTATCATCCAACATTTTTATATGAATCTATTTGGAATATGCTAGTATTTATTCTTTTACTATTAATAACTAAAAAGCATCTTGCAAAAGGCTCTATATTTTATTTATATTTGATTTTTTATTCTCTAGGAAGATTTTTTATCGAAGGACTCAGAACCGATAGCTTAATGTTAGGTTATTTAAGAATGGCTCAAGTTATAAGCTTAATATTTATAATTTTAGGTATTATTTTGCTTATTAACACAAACTTCAAAAATAAACATAAAAGAATTTAATATATTTAAACATAAAAAATTAAAAGCAGATAAATTATCTGCTTTTAATTTAATTTCCAAAAATTTATCAAAAAATAAAAAATGGCTCCGCGAAGAGGACTCGAACCTCCAACCTATCGGTTAACAGCCGAGTGCTCCACCATTGAGCTATCGCGGAACATTAATAATTGACAATTTATATTTAATATTTGTCAATTAAAAAGAACTTTTTTGTTCTTTCAAAATTGCACAGTGATAATAAATATTTGATCAAGCCCTCGACCTATTAGTATTGGTCAGCTGAATACATTACTGTACTTACACCTCCAACCTATCAACCTGATAGTCTTTCAGGGGTCTTACTAGCTTACGCTATGGGAAATC